>NZ_CP136336.1:545000-3069590 GCF_032681285.1 Piscinibacter gummiphilus | reverse complement strand
CCAGCAGGTTGGCCTCGGTGACCTTGTTGCCCTTGAGCAGCGTGGTGCTCTCCTGCGCCCAGGGCGAGGCGCACAGGGTGGCGGCCAGCAAGGTGGCGACGAGCTTCAAGGCGGGGCGGGGGGTGGTGCGCATGGCGATCTCCTGCGGGTCTTCTGACGGTCTGGATATTGAACGAAACGGGGCCTGCGTGAAAGCGACCAAGGTCACCCGGCCCCCGGAGGCAGCGGCCCGGGCACGGTGTCACCCCAGAGGCTGTTGAGCCGGGTGGTTTCGGCCGGGTCGCCCACCCATACCGCGATGGCGCTGTAGTTGTCTTGTCGCGGGGTCGCGTGACGCTCGATGTGCTCGGCCATGCGCTGCAGCCAATCGGCGGGCGAGGCGGCCACGGCGAAGTGCGCCTCGATGTCGCGCGGGCCGAAGTGCTCCCACCAGCCATCGCTGCACAGCAGGAACGCATCGCCGTCTTCGACAGGTGCGGCGCGCTCGGTGGTGTTGGGCTCGATGCCGCCTTCGGTGCCCATCGCGGCCAGCAACTGGTTCTTCTTGGGGTGGTTGAGCGCTTCTTCTGGGGTGAGGTAGCCGGCCGCGACCATCTGCTGCACGACGCTGTCGTCTTGCGTCACGTGCAGCACGCGGCCGTGGCGCAGAAGGTAGAGGCGCGAGTCACCCACGTGCGTCCACAGCGCCTCCTCGCGCCGCGTGTCGATCCAAAGGGCGACGAGCGTGGCGTGCATGCGGTCGCGTTGCTGTTTCTCCTGCTGCTGCACCACCGCGTCGTGTGCCTGCAGCACGAGCTGCGTGAGCTCGCCGGGTGAGGCCTGGACGGCGTTTTGCAGCGCATGGGCGGTGAGGCGCACCACCAGGTCGGACGCGATGGCGCCGCCCTTGTGGCCGCCCGCGCCGTCGGACAGCACGGCGTACCAGAACGGCCCGTTGTGCCCGTGGCGCAGGTCGTCTTCGTTGTGGTTGCGCCCACCCACCTCGCTGCGGGCGGCGATCTCGATCTCGAGCATTCGCACGGGTCAGACGGAAGGGTGGCGCGCCTGGTCGAGGCGATCGAGCTGCTCTTCGTAGGCCTCGACGAAGGCCTTGCCGAAGAGGTCGTGGAAGTCTTCCTGCGCGTCTTCGCGGATGCGCTTGTAGTGCTGCAGGTACAGCTCCCACAGCTTGGCGCGGCGGTTCATCGGCAGCACGCTGTCGAGCACCGAGTTGCCGGCGAGCTTGTTCTCGAGCTTGCCGGGCTCGAACTTGTCGAGCACGCCGGTGAGCGCCGCACGCATGCCGGCCATGGTGCCGATGGCGTGGCCGAGCAGGTCGTCCATCACGTCGTTCACCGCCACCGGGCCCATCATGAAGCCGCGCATGGGCGGCTGGAGCAGCTGCTCGATGGCCACGCCGGCATCGGGCGAGAACTTGAGCGGGTTGTTGTTGCGCGCCTGGATGGTGGTCACGTCGGCCTTCATCTCCTGCTTGGCCGCGGCGCGGATGTGCACGAGCTTGATGGTGCCGTCGATGGCGTGGTGCATCACCTGGCCGATGATCTTCATCATCTCGGGCGTGAGGCCCTGCGGCAGCTTGATGTTGACACCGGCGCCTTCGCAGAAGGCGGCCCACAGCGCGTCGGGCGGTGCCGATGGGCCTGCGGCGGCGGGTGCCTGCGGGGCGGTGGCAGGTGGGATCTCGTCGAGCGGCGCATGCGCCGAGTCGAACACCAGGCGCGAGGGTTTCACGCCGGGCACCGTCTCGGGATCGCTGCGCGGTGCGGGCGGGGGCGGTGCCTTGAAGAGGCTGGCGGCTGGCGCGGGCGCGGGCGCCTGAACCGGAACTGGTGGCGCTGGCACCGGCTTGGGTGCCTGCACGGCCGGAGGCACGTAGGCCGCGCGCAGCTCGGGTGTGTGGTTCGAGGCGGTGGGCGCGGCCGGTGCTGCCGGGGCCGACGCGGCGCCGCCGAACATGGCCATCGGGTCCTTGTTGTCGGGCGGCGCATCCTTCGCGCCCGAGGCCGGCGTGGCCAGGAAGCCAGCCAGCGGGTCGGCGCCGGGCGAGGGCGCTGCGCCCAGGCCGAACATCGCATCGAGGCTGCTCGACTGCGCGGGCGGCGAGCCGATCAGGTCGCCGAGGCCCAGGTCGGCGGGCAGGGCCGACGGCGGCGTGGGCGCGGCAGGGCTGCCAGCCATGAAGCCGGCCAGGCCCGTCTGCGCGGGGCTGGCAGTCGGCGCCGGGGCGAGGTCGGCGAAGGGGTCGAAGTCGTCGGGCAGGCGCACGGCCACCGGGGCCGGTGTGGGCGCCGGGGCGGGTGCTGCAGGGGCCGGCGGTACCGGCGTGCGCACGTGCACGGCGGTGGTCGGCGGGTTGGCCGGCTGGCCGCCCAAGAGGCCGGCGAAAGGGTCGTCGGCAGCGGGTTTCACCGCGCTGCCCAGCAGGTCGGCGAAGGGATTGGAGGCGCTCGTCGTGCCGGCAATGGTGGCGCCGCCCAGGGACGAGCGCGGGCGTGGGTTGGTCTTGCCTTCGGTCGCCGACGACTTGATCACCGTGCGCGGGTCGACCGCCACCGGCTGCGTGGCGGCGGGGTCGACGGCCGCGCCGAGCGTGGCGCGCATGCTGTAGCTGCCGACCACGATCTCGTCGCCGTTGGCGAGGTTGGTGCCTTCGCCCGGGTTGATGGGGCGGCCGTTGACGGTGATCGCGTTGGCGCTGCCGACGTTGCGGATGGAAAAGCCGCCGTTGCTGAACCACACCTCGGCCTGCAGGCGCGAGATATGACGCTCGGGGTCGGGCAGGCTCAGGGTGTTGGTGTCTGAGCGGCCGATGGTGCCGCCGCGCTCGTCGAAAAGGCCGGTGATGGCCTGAGACAGGGTTTCGCCTTTCAGGGTGTGCGCGCGGATCACGAGATGCATGAGAGCTCCAAGGGACGGGCTGCCGGCTTCGGGCGTGGCGGCCCCACAGTTGCGTTTATCCGGGTTGGGGCCAAGACCCGCAATGAACGAAAGTCATGCGGCGCCTGTGCATGGCCGTGCGGCCGGCTATCGGCCGTGGGCGGAGGGCAGGCCGAGCGAGAGGTGGATGGCTGAGGCTGCGATGGCCGCGGCGCCCACGGCGACGCTGATCTGGTTGAGACCGCTGGCCACGTCGCCCGCGGCGAAGAGGCCGGGCACGCTGGTCTGCTGGTGCTCGTCGACGACGAGGTAGCCGATCGCGTCGGTGGCCGCGCCGAGTGCGGTCGCGAGCCTCGACCGTACCTGCACGCCGAAGGCGGAGTAGAGGGCGGCGTAGACGCGCAGCTCGTCGCCGAAGCGGACCTGCACTCCACCGTCGCACAGCGCGAAGGCGTGGGGGTGCGCCTGTGCCACCGCAATGCCGGCCTCGGCCAGGCGGCGCAGTTCGTCCGCCGGAAGTACCGCCTCGCGGTCGGAAAGAAAGACGGTCACGTCGTCGGTGAAGTGGCGCAGGTAAAGCGCCTCGCGCACGCCGGCCACGCTGCGCGTGAGCACGCCCACCGGGCGACCTGCGGCCTCGAAGCCGTCGCACACCGGGCAGAAGCGCAGCACGCCTTCGCGCAGTGCGGTGGTGGCCTCGGGCAGGCTGGGCCAGATGTCGTCGACGCCGGTGGCGAGCAGCACGTGATGGGCCTGGATTGGCGCGCCCAGAGACTCGCCGTGCAGCGTGAAGCCGGTGTCGCTGCGCTCCAGCGTGTCGACACGACCCTCGACGGTGTGAACGGGGTAGCGCTCCGCCTGGCGCCGCATGTGGGCGAGCAACTGCGCGCCCGAGATGCCATCGGGAAAGCCGGGGTAGTTGCGCGACAGCGGAATGGTGCTCGCGCGGCTGCTTCCCGAGTCGACGAGTAGCACACGCCGCCGGAAGCGCGCGAGATAGGTGGCCGTGGTGAGACCCGCCGGTCCACCGCCAATGACGGCGGCGTCCCAGAGGGGGGAGGAGGGCGCGTCGGCCATGGAAGGTTGAGCGCCTCCTGAGCCGTCGCTCAGCCGCGGTCGGCGCGGGCCGGCAAGGTGCCCGAGCGGTTGCTGCGGGTGTCGCTGGTTCCGGTGCCCATGGTGCTGGGGCTGGTGCCGGTGGTGCCCATCGTGCTGGAGTTCGTGCCGGTGCCCGTGCCCATGGTGCTCGAGCTGGTGCCCGTGCCGGTGCTCGTGCTGCTGGGATCGGAAGACGTGCCACCCATCGTGCCCGTGCCGGTGGTACCGGTCGAAGGGCTGGTGCTGGTCCCGGTGGCGCTCGTGCCCGAGGAGCCCGGGTTGGCCGCTGCGCCGGACGTGCCGTTGGGCGAGCCCTGAGTGCCAGGGGTTGCGGTGCTGCCCGTGCCGCCGGTGGAACCGCCGGCGGTCCCGCCCGTGCCCGACTGAGCGTAGCTGAGGCCCATGGCCAGTGCAGTGGCGGCTGCGGCGATGACGGTGAGTGTGGATTTGAACTGCATGGTGAAGTCTCCGTAGACGGGTTTGAGGAAGCCGCGCTGCGGCTCCACCCCTCGGGCAATGGGTGTGCCCGATGTTCCACCCCGGTGACAGGACCGCCTGCGCACATGCCATGGCGCTTCTTGCCGCAAGGGCCCACGGATTACCTTTGTCACGTTGCCGCGCGGAGGGCCGATGCGACACTTTCGCCCGCAGTCGACCACCACCCACGAGCGCACCTGCCTGCCGGCCGCGAGGCCCCACGACTGCAAGGCCTGTCTGCAAGCAGCCCGCGCTCCGACAGAGGGACACACCCCATGAAGAAGAAACTTGCACTGTTGGCCGCAGCGGTCGCGCTGAGCGCCACCGCCGTGTCGGCGCAGGCCCAGGAGAAGCGCAACGCTGTTTCGCTGTTCGGCAACATCACCTCGTCCAACGACTATTCGACGGCCAACGTCAACGGCACGTATGAACGCCTCGTGACCGACAAGCTGTCGATCGCCGTCGGCGCCACCTACACCAAGTTCGAGTTCGGTGGCTTCGACAGCACGAGCCTCGGCATCACCGCAGGCGCCACCTACTACATCGGCCGGCCTTCGCAGGCGTCCAACATGCTCTTCTACGGCAAGGGCATCGTGGGCATCACCCGCGCCGAAAGCCCCATCGAGAGCGACACCGGCAACACCATCGGCATCTTCGCCGGCCTGGAGCAGCCGCTGAGCGAAGCCACCAGCCTCTTCGAGGAACTCGGCTACCAGCGCACCGACGTCTTCAACGACACCCGCAACGAAGTGGTGTTCAACATCGGCCTGAAGATCCGCTTCTGATGGACACGCCACGCATCCTCGCCATCGGGGCATTCGCCGGCATCCTGGCAGCCTGTGGATCGACCCCACCGGCCTCACCCTGGCCGGCCTGGGTGTTGCAGCCCGATGCTGGGGGCGGCGTGGCGGCGGCCGAGTGCGTCGAGTCCAGCGGCAACCTGTCGCTGGACCGCACGCAGGCGGCGGCTGCCGCACGCGTCACGCTCGCCCGCAACCTGGAAGTGAACATCCAGGCAAGCGACGAGCTGGTCGCGTCCAAGACCGGCGCTCAGGCGTCGCAGACCTTCCGCTCCAACGCCAAGTTGCTGAGCGAGAAGGCCCTCACCAACACCCGCGTCTCGCGCCTCGAAGAAGTCTCTGCCGGCAAAGGCAAGTGGCTGTGCGCAGAGGTGACGCTCGACTCCGCCGGCACCCGCAGCCTCGTGAAGGAGGCCGTGGCCAAGACCAACACCACCGCGTCGGCCGACGTGGAGGAGATGCTGCTGCAGCAGTTCCGCCGCCGCTCGGTGCCGTCGCAGGTGTCGCAGAAGAACGTGCAGTGACGTGACACACAACCGCTTGTTCGGCGCGCTGGTGGTGGCGCTGGTGTGCCTGGCGGTCAGCCCCTTTGCATCGGCCGCCTGCAAGGTGATCGGCGATGGCGACACCGCCCCGGCGTGGACTTCGCCGCAAGCGCCAGAAGACGCGGCGACCGTGAGTGCCGTGGGCTCCGCCAGCATCGATGGCGACCGCCTGCCCGAAGCATTGGCCGCAGCGCGAACGATTGCGCTCAAGGAGCTGGCCGAGCGCATCCGCGTGTCGGTCAGTTCGAGCGTGAAGCTCAACGACAGCAAGGTGAGCGAGGGCGGCAAGCAGGTGCTGCGCTCGTCCATCGAATCGGTGGCCGAGGCCACCACCAACGTGACGCTGCAGAACGTGCGCGCCGACCAGCAATGGGTCGATGCGCGCCGCTGCCAGGCCTGGGTGCGGCTGTCGATCGGCCGTGCCGATTTCGAGCGCGCGCGCAAGCGCGACCTGCTGATCGGCCTGTCGAAGCAGGTGGGCGCGATGCTCACGCTGGCCGAAGACGCGACCAAGCCTCTCGTGCAGCGCGAAGGCTCGGCAGCGGCTGCCGCAGCGCTGCTCGGCAGCAACGATTTCCGCGACGTGCCCGAGGTGCCGGTGGCGGCGCTCAGGTCGCGCCTCGGGGGCGTCGACAAGATGCTCGCGAAGATGAAGCAGGACGAAACCCGCCTGCTCGGCCTCGCGCAGTCGCACGTGCAGGCCTATGCGGAGTTCAAGAGCGCGACCAACCCTGTCGAGCGGCTCGAAGCTGCCGGCCGCGCGCTGCGCCCGCTGCGCACGCTGCTGGCGGCGTCGTGGGTGCCCGACGAATCGGTGATCGGCTTTGCCGCGCAGCCGCGGCTGGTATCGCTGCTCAACGAAGCCGGCTACCCGTGCCTCGCACGCAAGGCGGCCAACGAGGCGCAGGGGTGTGCGCCCGAGGCATTGGCGCAGGAGCGGCAAAAGGAATACTTCGCCGGCCGGCAGGTCACACTCAGCTGCAGCCTGCGCCTCGCGGGCAAGGCCGAGCCGTGGGTGAAGGCGTGTGCGTCGCTCGGCGAGTCGCTCGCGAAGCTCGGGGCGCGCACGCAGGTCGCATCGGCTGCTGCCAAGCCCGTGTCCGGGGTGACGCAGATCCGCCTCGACGCCGAAGGCCGCATCGGCAAGCGCCAGGACCCGGACGACAAGTCCACCGGCTACCGCTTCGAAGGCGCGGTGAAGAGCCAGGTGCGCGGGCTCGACAGCCCCATCGACGACACCTACCAGGCGCTCACCGGCTGGAACCCGGTGTCGGACGCGATGGCCACCGACATCCTGGCATTGAGCGCTGCGAAACGATTGGTCGAGCGCATCGGGCAGAGCTGGCAATGAAACGACTTTGGGCCGTCCTCGCGTGTGTCTTCATCACCGGCCTGGCCGTGGCCCAGGAGGGCACCAAGGTCTCCGTCGCCGCCTACATGAGCGACGCGAAATACGCGGCCTATGAAAAGGTGGCGCAGGCCCGTGCCGAAGAGCTGCTCAACGATTCCAAGTACGTGGTGCTCGACGAAGCCAAGGCGCGCCAGCTCAAGAAGGGCTGGGTCGACCTCGCCGACCCGGGTCATGTGATCACCGCCGAAGAGTTCGTGAAGCGCGCCGGCAAGTACGACATCGAAAAGATCGTGCGTGTGGGCGTGAGCGTGAGCGTGAAGCCGGTGCTCGGGCTTTTCTACACTGCCACCGCCACGGCCGAGTTCCGCTTGGTCGACAAGTCGGCCAAGGTGCAAACCTTCACGCTCAACGAGATGGGCACGCGCGGCGTGCCGCCGTCCGACGGCCTGACCGAAGGCGCGGCCATCAGCAACGCGATCCAGCGCGCCATCGACGGTGCCGCCCAGCGCGCCGGCCTCACGGTGGTGAGCCCGGCCTTGCCCAAGGGCGTGCCGCTGGTGCTCGAAGCGGTGGCCAGTGCCCCGCCCGAGACGGAGCTGGCCCCGGCCTCGGCAGAGGTAGCAGAAGCGCCCTGGGTGTCGGCGGTGAAGCTCAACAAGGAAATGTGGCGCGGCGAAGACAAGGCCTGCGTGGCCGTCTCGCCAGACGGGCAGGTGGGCGCGGTCGGCGGCTACACCTGGGCGGTCGACCGGCTTGGCGGCCTGAGCCGCACCTACGGCGGCCGGGTGCACCTGGTCGACACGGCCGCCGCGCAGGAATTCAACCTGCACACCGTGCACCCGGTGGGCAAGCGCGAGTCGGGCGAAGACGGCACCTCGGCACCCATCGCCTGCGGCTTCATCGGCAACTGGCGCTACCTCGTGGTGGCCACCGGCAACGTGCTCTCGTGCTACGACGTGGAGCGCGGCGCCGAGACCTGCCGACTGAAGCTTGCCGGCGCACCCAAGCAGGCACAGCTCAGCGTCGGCCGTGTGGGCAACGGGGCTTATGTCGCCCTGCAGACCGACAAGGCGAAGACCTATTACCGTGTGGTGGTCGCCAAGTAGTCGCCGGAGCGTTCCGCATGTGCCGCAACATCAAGACCTTGTTCAACTTCGAGCCGCCGGCCACGGAGCTCGAGATCCGTGATGCCTCGCTGCAGTTCGTGCGCAAGCTGTCGGGCTTCAACCGGCCCTCGCAGGCGAACGAGGCGGCGTTCGACAAGGCCGTGGAAGAGGTGGCCCAGGCGGCGCGCGTGCTGATCAGCTCTCTCGTCACGACCGCACCGCCGCGCGATCGCGAGGTGGAAGCCGAGAAGGCAAAGGCGCGCTCGGCCGCGCGATTCGGCACGTGAGGCTCGTTGCCCGCTGCTTGCTGGCGTTCGTCTGCCTGGCTGCAGCCGGTGGGGCGTGGGCGCAGAAGCGCGTGGCGCTCCTGATCGGCAACTCCGCCTATGCGGTGGCCCCGCTCGTCAACACGGCCAACGACGCGGCCGACCTCGCCACGGCGTTGAAGTCACGGGGCTTCGAGACGGTGGTGGCCCTCAACACCACCAAGCGCGACATCAACTCGCGCGTGCGCGCCTTCGCCGACCAGATCACCCCCGGCACGGTGGCGCTCTTTTACTACGCCGGCCACGGCATGCAGGTGCGTGGGCGCAACTACATCCTGCCGGTCGACGCCAAGGTGCAGAGCGAAGGCGACGTGGTGGAGCAGGGCGTGGAGATCGACGCCGTGTTGCAGCGCCTGGAGGGCAAGGGCGCCGCGATCAACCTCGTGATCCTTGACGCCTGCCGCAACAACCCCTTCACCTCGGCCAAGGGCTCGGGGCTGGCCGCGGTCGATGCGCCCAAGGGCAGCCTGGTCGCCTTTGCCACCTCGCCCGGCAAGGTGGCGCTCGACGGCAAGGGCCGCAACGGCGTCTACACCAAGCACTTGCTGGCCAACCTCAATGCCCCGGGCATGCGGGTGGAAGACGTCTTCAAGCGTGTGCGCGTCGGTGTCACCGAAGAGTCGCAGGGCCAGCAGGTGCCCTGGGAGAACACCTCGCTCACGACCGATTTCTATTTCATCCCGCCGAGTGGCGACACGGCGACGCCGGGTGCGCCCGACGCGGAGCAGCAGCGCCTCCAGATGGCAATCGCCACCCGCAACAAGGCCGAGCTGCGCAAGTACCTGGAACTCTCGCCCACCGGCCGCATGCGCACGCAGGTGGCCGCGGCCTACGAGAGCGTGATCGCCGCCGAGCCCACGCGCAGCGCCGTCGAGCCGAGCTATGTGCGCGACTGCCCCGACTGCCCGCGCATGGTGGTGCTGGGCAAGGGATCGAAGGCGATTGGCGCCTTCCCCGTGACCGTGGCCGACTACGAGCAATGCGTGCGCGCCAAAGGCTGCGAGAAGCGCGACGTGGGCGAATTCGGCGTCGACAAGCACCCCGCGATCAACGTGAGCTGGCACGACGCGGTGAAGTACACCCAGTGGCTGAGCCAGCGCACGAAAGAGAAGTACCGCCTGCCCACCGAAACCGAATGGGCCGAGGCGGTGGAAGCCGGCCGCTACGTCGGCGAAGGCAGCACCCGCCAGCTGGTGCCCTACGTCGAATGCCGCTCCGGCAACGGCTACGACCGCTCGGCCGCGCTGGTGGCGGGCTTCCCGTGGCGCGAGTCGGCGTGCAACGACGGCTTTCCGCAGACCTCGCCAGTGGGTGTGTTCCTGCCGAACGCGATCGGCATGTACGACTGGGCGGGGAACGTGTGGCAGTGGACGTCGACCTGCGCCGTGGCGGGCAAGTCGCCGTGCGAGAAATACGTGCTCAAGGGCGGCAGCTGGGCCTCGCCGCTGACCGCGCTCACCCCGCAGGCGGTGCTGAGTGCGGAGCCCACTCTGGCGGGCAGCACGATGGGGTTTCGGGTGTATCGGGAATAGCGCTTGAGGGTCAGCGCGCCTGGCCGAACCAGAGCCACAGGGCGACGAGCGAAAAGATTGTCCCGACGATGAACCAGGTGCGTGCCTGGGGCACGAGTGCACCGGCCTGAACGGCGCGCCAGGTGGCAAGCAACAGGAACAGTGGCCCCAAGATGGCGAGGATGGTCTTGGCGTCGATGTTGGGCATGGTTCAGTTTCCCATCTTCGCCAGCAGGCGCTCTTGCCGCCATGCGGGTGCCGCAACGTTAAACAGCGGTGTACCGGGCTTCAGCAAGCACAGGTACTCGGCGGCGGCGGCGCGTTGACGCTGGAAGCCGTTTTTCAGCACCGAGAGGCAATGCGCCAGCGTCGGCTGCTCGCCGACGAAATAGCGGGTGCCGGGGCGGAACCGAGATCCGTTGGCCTGCCACCAGGCGCTGATCTTTTCCGCGTCGGGCCAGGGCAGGCTGTCGTCTTCGTCCATGGCCACATCGGCATCGGCGGGGTCGTCGTTGGGACCGAAGACCGCTTCCTCGGGCGGCTTCATGTCGAGATCGATGTAGGCCAGGTCCGCGCCGGTGATCATGCTGAAGGCTTCCCCGGCCAGCCGATTGAGCTTGAGGTCGGCCATCTGCTTGATGAGCCAGGGAACGTAATGCGGGTCGCCGCTGATGCCCGTGGCCGTGATGAGGACCCGGATCTGTTTGGCGTCCCGTGCGAGTTCCTTGAGCAGGGCGTGCGCCTGATCGGCCGTCTGCAGTTTCAACAAGACACGCAGCGCCTCCAGACCCAGCGGGGCCGGCCCTGATGCAAGCGCGTGGAGCTTGGTGATCGCAGTCGCACGGTCGCCCAGCAAGACAGCGGCACGTGCCGCTGCCAGCCGAAGGGCAAGATCATCAGTGATCTGCAGCGTGTCGAGGCACTGCCCCAACAGATCGCGCAGGCCCAGGTGACCCGCGATGCGGGTGGCGAGGCGCGCCAAGGCGGGCTCCACCATCGCAGCTCGCAAGGCCTGGCTGGGGTCGACATGGTGGGCCGCGCAAGCCGACAGGCCGATGCCGCGCAGAAAGCCGTTGTCCGATGCGAGCAAACTCGTGGTGATGCCGCGCAGCGCCGAGGGTGTGACCCACCCAAAGGCCGACACCAGGCCAGAGCGCACTCGTGGAACGCTCTCGGCGACGGCCATCAGGCGGCCGAGGGTGTCGGTGTCGCGCGCATCGATGGCCTGCACAGCCAGCGTGAAGACGACGCCTGGGTTCGGCTCGGCGAGCGCCGCACGGCACATGTCGATCCCGGGCGCACCTGCGACGGCGACACCATCCAGGCTGGCGGCCAGGCGATCGTCGAGACGGCGCAGATGGCGCAGGCGCACGTGTGGCGCACGTACCAGGACCGAACGGGTTGTTCTCTGCGCGATCGCGTCGTCGACGTGCTGCTGCACGACGACAGAAACCGGAGGCCGGGCGTAAGTCGGCATGGCGTCAGTCGATGCGGGACCAGGTGGCCCCGTCGAAGCGCATCACGTCCTTGGAGCCTACCGTGATCAGCTGGTCGGCCGAAACGATGAACTTGTAGAACGTGAAGGGAATGTCGGTGTCGCCGAAGTCCACCGGCTCGGTGGTGTTGTCGCGATGGTGGTACAGCACGCCGCGGGTTGCGAGGTACAGCGTGCCCTTGAACCAGGCGATGTCCCAGATGTCTTCTCGCGTGGCGGTTTGATCGACGATTTCCCATTCGTCGTGCCGGCCCTTGAGGACCAGACCCGCCTGCCCCGACACGTAGACGAAGCCATCGGGTGCGCAATGCACGCCGAGGAGGATGAGGTTGGTGGGGCTCGAGATCTGGCGCCACTTCTTGCCGTTGAACTCCCACATCTCGCCTTCGTGCCCGACGGCGTAGATCTCTTTCTCGCTGAAACCGTCGATGGCTTCGAAGCCCACCACGTCTTCGTCTGCACCCGGCATGCCCTCGTCGAGGGGCTCCCAGCCGCCTGGGATGCGCCGGTACATCTGCCGGTCCATGCCGCCGATGTAGACACGCCCCCCGATGCTGCGCGCGCAGCGCAGGTGGCCGACCTTGCCGTCTTCCGGCTCGATGTCTATGGCGTCTTCGCTTGCCAGGTTGCCGACAGGGCCCGCCGCGATGTGGCCTTCGTGGCCGACGAGCACGAGTTCCTGCACGGGCTTCTGGCCCCAGCAGACACCGACGGACGTCCAGGGGAAGCTCTTGGCCACCCAGGTTCCCTTGTCGAGCGTTGCAAGCACGGTGTGCGGCGTGCGCTTCTCCATCAGGTCGTCGCGGCCCAACAGGAACGCATGGAGATCGGGTGCGATTTGCGTGCCGGTCCAGTAGCTGAACTTTTCCGTCCATCGGCTCATAGGGGGTCTTCTCCTTGCGGGTTCAGGAAAGGCTGGCGTCCAGGTCGACCATGTCGGCATCCCACTCGGCCTGGTAGTCCTGGTTGTGCTGTGAGTTGAGGGTGGGCTTGTCGGCCGGGTCGTTCTTGGACATGCCCATGTCTTCGTGCCCCTTGACCAATTGTTTGGTAATGCAGTTGGGGTCGCACTCCGCCAGAGGAAACACCTTGCAGTGCTCCTGCCCACCGACTTCGGCCGACTTCTGCACCGTGAACTTGCCCTTCTTTTTCTTGGCGGCCTGGGTTCTTCGCTCGTGGCCAAGCCCGTGAGTGCCGATGTGGTAGCTCGGCCCTTCAACGATGGCAGTGGGGGCGGTGCTCGCACTGTAGTTGGGGTTGCTTTCGACGGTGGCCTTCTCGACAAGGTGGTCGCCCGTCTGCTTGGAGCAACCGACCTTCTTGACTTTGTTGTATGGCACCAGCACGCAGCGCAAGGCCCGCCGGCAGTCATTGGCTTCGATCTCGACCGCGTAGTCCTTGTAAAGATCTCGGACCTTTGCGCTGGCGTTCTGGTAGGCCTTCGAGCTTTCGCCCTGTGTGTCCTTCGCCTTCTGGCGTGCCTTTTCAGCGGCGGTGATCGCCTTCTGGGTCTTCTCGGGGCACTTGGCCTTGTCCTTCCACGGGTCGCAACGTTCCTTGACGGTGTCGGCATCGCGCGCGCAGTCGGGTATGGTCCCCATCGCCTGCAAGGCGGCGTGCAAGGTGGGTGGCGCACCGGCGGGCTTGGAGCCGTGGTTGTGCGTGGTCATGTCCATGTGCCGCACGGCGTTCTCGCCTTCGACCTTCACGTCCATCGACCACGCGATGAAATACGCCTTGCCCTTGGTCTTGCTGGTGATGACGTTCTTCTTGGGTGCCGAGCCGGCCTCGTCGCCCGTACTCGTCTTGAAGAAGCTCTTCTCCTTGAGCATGATCTCTTGGCCCGAGCTCTTCACGGAGGTGGAACCGTCGGAGGTGTCCGACGCCATGGCCGTATTCGGGTAGGGGATCGGCACGCCGGGCGGCGTGGCCGGCGTCTGCGGTGGCGTGAAGCAGACATCGGGGAAGGCGCAGATCGACTTGCCCGAGCTGGACTTGCACGACACCTCCATTCCGTTGGCGTAGACGCTGTTTCCCATCAGGCAACTCCCATCACGCAGCCCCGAAGCGAAGCGTCATCGCGGCGCGTTGCCCCGCGTCGTTGGACATGTGGGCCAGGATCTCGTGGCCCAGCGTGTAACCCTTGCGGCAGGCCATGTCGGCCACGGCCACCGCGGCCGCACCCGCCAGCGCACCGGCTTCGCCGATGCATTCGGCCGGGTGCCAGGTTTCGAATTCTTCTTTCCGGCGCCGAAGGACGCGGGTCAGCGCCAGTGCGGCCTCCTTGAAGTAGTACTGCTCGCCCGACAGATCGGTGATGCGGAAATCCATGTCGTGCATCTCGCGGCCGGCTTCACCGAGGGCTGACTTGATGGCAGTCGAGAGCCCGTCGCCTCGAAGCGGCTCACCGGAATCGATGGACGCACCCTCCATCGCCAGGCCGATCCCGGTGCACACCAGCGCCGGCGTGCCCGCGGGCTTGCCGACGAGCAGGGCGCCGGCGCCTTCTCCGGGCATGAACCCGTTCGAGTTCGACGGCGTGAGCAGGCGGGCTTCGCGCAAGTAGTGCGCGAGCGTGGGGCCGTGGACCAGGCTGTCCGCCGCCACGATTAGCACTTGCGGCGCACCTGCCGCAATCAGGGTGCGGGCCTGTGCCATCGCGACCGCGACCGACACCCTGCCGTGTGCCACTACTGCTGAACTTTGCGCAAACGTGGCGCCGAGCTCCTGCAGCACCTCAGGAAACAAGAGGGTGTCCAGCTCCGGCAGACGCCCGGGGCGATCGGGTTCGGCGATGCACAGCAGCAAAGGGGTCGACGACCAATCGGCCGATGGCAGGTCGGCCAGCGCTTCATCGATCGCCATGGCGGCCAGCTTGGCGAGGCGCGTGCGTCCGCTCCAGCGTCGTTCGAGCTCGACCTGATGGGCCATGAGCCAGTTGCCTTCGCCGCCGATGAAGCGCGTCTCCGTCGGGTTCGTGACCTTCGCGCGGATGGCGGCGCATGCGGCTGGCCCGCTCAGGCCGACGGCCGTGACGAGGCTGGCGCGCCGGATGGCCAGAGCCGTGGCGGCCATCAGGCTTCTCCCACGGTTTCGGGGTGCATCGGCACCACCTTGATGGGCAGGGGGAACGGCGCGCGCTCCCATTGCTGCCACCACTCGCGGCCCTTCTTGCCCACCACCACTTGCGCAATCTCATGCATGCCTTTTCGCAAAGGTCGGGTCATGCGCCATGTGAGGCTGAAGCGCTGCAGGTCGGGTTCGATGACGATGGTGTCGAGAGCAGCGTTGTAGTTCTCGACGTCTCCGCGCATGGGGAAGACGTGCACCGGCGCCACCAGGCCCGGAATGGTGAACTGCGTCGAACCCTCGGGGGTCAGGTTGGTCAGCGCAACTTCGATCGGGCCGCCGCCGAACGTGTCGAGCGGCACCTGCTGGTCCGCAGGTGCGGCCTGAAAATAAAGTTCGTCGAAATCGGGCGGCAGAAAGGGGAAGTGCTGCTCCAACCATTTGTCGTCGTAGGTGCCGGCGAGCCTGGAGCGCGGCTCCCAACCGCGCCCGACGGGACCGAAGGCCATGGGGCGGTAGTTGCCGTTGGTGTCGGTCACGCTGTGCCCCGACTCTTCGGTCAGTGGCAGCGGCTTGCCGTCGACCCATTCCCTGCGCAGGTGCTTGTGGAAGCCCCGACCGGCCGGGTTGGCCATGAAGGCGGCGTGCTGGGCCGGGTCTTCGTGGGCCAGATCGGCGCCGCCGAATGCCACGTCGTAGGAGACGGGCTGTTTGATGAAGGGCTCCGGCGCGGACGCACGCAAAGTGGCGAGACCGCAGTCCCAGTGACGGGGGCCGACGGCGGCGAAGCGCTTGTGCCAGGGGCCCACACGCAGTCCGACGTCCACGCGTGTGGCGGGACGGCCCTGCGGCGCGTACGCGCTGCCCAGCAAAAGAATGTCGCACCGCGGCTTGCGTGGCGCGAAGTCGACTTCATAGACGGGTGCCGACAGGCCCGGCTCGCCGGTGAAGGTGTCGGCCATCACCAGCGGCAGCTGCTCCTCGTGCAGCGCGAAGTGGGTGTGAGGCTCGCCGGCCTGCGGGAAGCGAAACGTGCCCTTGATGACGACGACCAGCAGCTCGCGGCCGCTGGGCTCCAGGCCCATGTTGTAGCCAGCCGTCATGCGGGTGGCATTGATCAGTTCCATGTGGGGCTCGGGTCGTCGAGATCAGTTGAGCTGCACCGAGCCGCCCTTGAGCCGGTTCACGCCCGTCGAGCGGCTGGAGACGTAGCTACCCTGGATCAGCACCTTGCCGGCGCTGGTCAGCGTGATGCTCGCCTTGCCGCACTGGAGCACGAGCTCCTGCTTCGCGTTGACGATCATGCGCTCGCCGTCGGTGTCGAGGTGCACCTGGCCCGGTGCGTCGAGCGGACGGTCGCCGGGTTGGCGCAGCACGCCCATCACGATCGGCCGACTCGCATCGCCGTTCTCGAATGAGAGCACCGCCTGCTGGCCGACATGGGCGCCGTGCAGGTCGAGCACGGTGCGTGCGCGCAGCGCAGCGGTGCCGGGCTGGCCGGGAAACAGCACGAGCGGCGTACAGCCGCCGTCCGTGATGGCGACGATCTCGCCGACCACGACGTCCGGCAAGGGCGCCCTGGAAAGGGCGGCGGGGCGATCGCCCAGTAAAGCTTCCAACGGGCCAGTCGGCGCTTCGGCCAGCATCAACTGTTCGTCGCTCAGGTGTTCGCGTTGCATCGCGTGCCTCGTTGTCAGTTCTGCAGGATCTTCGAGCCCTTCATCACGATGTCGCTGCTGGCCTTGACGTTGACTTTGCCAGAGCCATCGATCGTGATGTCCTTGCCCTTGATCGAGATGGTGCCGTCCTTCTTCATCGTGATGCTGGCGCTGCCAGTCTTGATGGTGATGGAGTCGGCGGCGGTGATGGTGAGGTTCTTGCCCACCGTGAGGGAGTCGTCTTCACCGATGCTGGTCGTGCGCTTCTTCCCGACCGTCGTGGCCTGTGCGCCACCGACGGTGAGGCTGCGGTCTGAGCCGATCTCGTTGCTCTGCTTCGCGCCCACGCTGGTGGATTGGTTGGCGCCGACCGAAATGGTCTGGTTGGCGCCCACCGTGATGGCCTGCATCGCACCGACCGTGATCTCCTGAGCAGCGCCCACGGAGATCGTCTCGTTGATGCCGACCGTGTGGGTACGCTGCTGCGCGACGGTCGCGGTTTCGCTCGCGCCGACCGTGATGCTGCGATTGCTGCCGATCGTGATCGTTTCGTTGGCGCCGACGGCTTCGGTGCGGTTCGCACCGATCGTGATGTCTTCGTTGGAGCCCACCGACTCGGTGCGGTTCACGCCGATGGTGATGGTCTCGTTGTTGTCCACCGTCTCCGTGCGGTCGTGGTGAACCGTGATGGTCTCGTCGTTGTCGACCGTCTCGGTGCGGTCATGCTTCACATGCACCGTCTCGTCGTGGTCGATGGTCTTGGTGCGGTCGTGGCCGACCCAGTGCGTCTCGTCGTTCTCGACCTCGATGTCCTGGTTCTTCTCGGCGTGGATCCACAGCTGCTCGCTGCCCTTCTTGTCTTCGAAGCGGATCGCGTTGGCGTTCGCATACGCGCCACCCTTCGACGAGCGCGTGAGGATGCCGCTCTGGGTGGCGTTGGCCGGCAGGTCCCACGGGGGCATCTGCTCGGCGTTGTAGACGCGGCCGGTGATGAGCGGCTGGTCGGGGTCGCCTTCGAGGAAACCGACGACCACCTCCTGCCCGATGCGCGGGATGTGGATCGCGCCGAAGTTCTTGCCGGCCCAGGGGTGCGACACACGCACCCAGCAGCTGCTCTTCTCCTTCAGGTCTTTCTTCTTCGCCTCGCGGTCCCAGTGGAACTGCACCTTCACGCGGCCGTACTTGTCGGTGAAGATTTCTTCACCGCCGGGGCCTACCACCACGGCCGTCTGCGGGCCCTGCACGAAGGGCTTGGGCGTGCGGCGCGGCGGGCGGAACTGCTGCGACGACGGGATGGCGCTGAAGTCGCAGTGGAAGGTGTTGGCGCCGCTCGTGCCCGACTCGTTGGCGCTGACGCTCGCCTGGATGGAGGTGGCCACGATCAGGTATTCGGTGTTCTGGTCGTCGCGCGGGTGGCGGGTGAGCTTGAGCAGGCTGCCCGTCTGGATGCTGTGCCCATTGGACGCGGCCTGCACCACGTGGAAGCGCGACTGCTGCTCGTCGAGCCGGTCTTCGACCTGCTGGCTGCCATCGGCGGCCACGATGTAGTCGCCCTGGTAGTCGAACATCTCCGAGTCGGCGAGGTCGTGGTCGTGGGTGGTGTCTTTCTCGACGGCGAGGTCGACCGAGGGGCGCTCGAAGTCGTAGCTGTCGAGCACGGTCTTGCCGGGGCGGATCTCGCGCGAGAAGGTCCAGCGCGAGACCGACTCGGTGTCGGGCGGGGCGGCGCCCAGCTCGTAGAAGGGCAGGGTGTCGTGCCCCTTCACCGCGTTGTGGGCGCTGCGCGAGTCCACGAGCATCAGCTTGTGCTCGCCGTCCTTGTGCTCGAAGTACCAGTAGATGCCCTCGTGCTCGAGCAGCCGGGCGATGAAGTTGAAATCGCTCTCGCGGTACTGCACGCAGTACGTCCACTTGCGGTAGGTGCGAAAGAGGTTGAATTTGAAGTTCGCCACCCGGTGGTCGTCGAAGATCTTCTTGACGATGTCCGGGACGGTCATGTCCTGGAAGATTCGGCAGTCGCTCGTGCGCGTGAGGAACCACAGCCACGGCCGCACGGTGGCGTGGTAGCGGTAGTAGCGGCCCTGGTGGCCGCCCATCGCGAAGCGCGTGACGTAGCCATTGAGGTGCCGTTTGCCGTCGGCCAGCGCCACGTTCACGGTGATCGGCTTGCCCAACAGGTCGGCGGGCTTGAGGTCGGCCTTCTCGCTCAGGAGGTTGAGCTGCATGTCCTCGAGCGCGCTCAGCCCGCCGGTGGTCGTCATCGACTCGAACAGCAGGTCCGCAGGCGGAAGAGGGGAGCTCAGGGTGATGGGTGCTGGCATGGAGTCCTACCTGGAACGCGTCCTGGGTGTGGGCGTGAAGATAGGGCGTGAGCGCCCTCGCGGTAAGCGACGAAAGTCATGGCGCCGCCGCGCCGGCCTCACTTCGTGGTGGTGACCGGCGGCTTGGGTGCGATGTAGGTGATGAAGCGGTAGACCTGCCGGCTGCGCGACACGATGGGCACGCCGGACTCGCGGGTGTACAGGCTGTCGAGGAAGGCGTTGCCCTGGTCGAGGCCATGCAGGTACGAGGGCAGCGAGGTGTAGTTCTCCATCTCCACCTGCACGAGGTTGGGGCCCATCCAGTCGGCCTCCTTGAAGCGGATGGAGAAGTTGCCGGTGTAGCCCCACAGCGGGTAGGCGAGCGGCTCCGACAACTTGCCCTTGCGGCCCTGCTGGCCGCCGCCGGTGCGCCCCTGCACGAAGAAGTGGCCCTTGCTCGGCACCCAGTAGCAGGTCACGTTGTTGATGCTGTACTCCCCCGACGGGCGGCCGTGCGCGATCCAGTCCTGGTAGATCTCCACCGCCTCCACGAAGGCGGGGGTGTTGCGCATGTGCTTGGTCTCGCTGTCTTCGGGGCCGAACTCGAGGTCGCCGTTCTTGAGGCCGAGGGACGGCGAGCCGATCAGCCACCACACGAGGTTGCCAGCCGCTTCGTTGGCCTCGGCAAACCATTCGCTCGTGTTCTTGACGGCGCTCTCCCACGCGGTGGGCGTGTAGGCATACATCTGCGGGCCTTCGGCGCCGGGCGGGGAGTTCTTCGTCAGGGCATTGGTGCCGCCGTCGATGGCGGGCTGGTTGGTGTCGGACCCGAGCGGGCCGAGGTTGCCGTCGTTGGCCATGGGAAAGCTCCAGGCGGTGTGTTCAGGGAAGCTGCGCGGCGACCAGCCAGCCGATCACCGGCTGTCCGCTTTCCACACGCAGCTGCTCTTCGTTCAAGGCCAGCTCGTTGAGCCCCACTTGCGACAGCAAGCGGCGCAGGTAGCCGCGGTGGTGGGCATAGCGGCCGTGCGGCTGCAGCTTGTACGACTCGCCGCCGTCCGACTTCCACGCCTCCACGGTGAAGACGAAGCGGCCGCCCGGGCGCAGCGCTGCGGCCGCGGCGCGCAGGGCATCGTGCAACTCGCCGAAGTAGCACAGCGTGTCGGCGCAGATGAGCACGTCGAATCGGCGCGGGTTGTCGTTCAGGTACGCCACGAGTTCGGCGTGCTCGAGCTTGTCGTAGACCCGGCGGCGGCCGGCCTGAGCCAGCATGCCTTGAGACAGGTCGCAGCCGCTCAACTCGCGCGCCCACTCGCGCACGAGTGGGCCGCACAGGCCGGTGCCGCAGCCGAGGTCGAGCACGTCGTACTGCCGCGAGGGTGGCGCCAGCAGCGATTCCAGCATGTCGGTCACGAGCTGCGGCGCGCGGTAGTCGAGCGCAGCGAGGTTGGCGTCGAAGGTGGCAGCGAAGGCGTCGAAGGTCTTCTCGACGTAGGCGTCGCTCGCACGCTCGGGCACCGTGCCGCCTACGCAGGCGGCGAGGTGGTGGCGCACCACCGGGTTGTCGGGTTCGATGGCGAGCCACGCGCGGTAGAGCTGGGCCGCGTCTTCCAGGCGGCCCTTGTGAACCAGCGCCTTGGGCATGGCGTTGCGGGCCTGCAGTTGCTTCGGCGCGAGGGCCACGCCGCGCGCGTGGGCCTTGAGCCCCTCGTCGATGTGGCCTTGCTCCACGAGCGCGAGCGACAGCGTGTACCAGGCGAGCGCGAAGTCGGGCCTGGCCTTCACCGCACGGCGGCACAGTGCCTCGGCCTCCGCATGCTGGCGGCGCTTGCGCAAGAGCGTGGCGAGGTTGGTGAGCGCGTCGACCTGGTCGGGCTGGAACGCGAGGCAATCGCGGTAGGCCTTTTCGGCCTCGTCGTAGCGCTGGGTCTCGACGAGCACGTTGCCCAGGTTGTTGAGCGGGCCCGCTTCACCCGGCAGGCGCACGATGGCCTGGCGGATGAGGCTCACCGCTTCTTCGCTGCGACCGCGGATATGCTCCAGAACGCCCAGGAAGTGCAGCGCGTCAGGGTAGCCCGGCCAGCGCTGCAGGATGGACACGAGCAGCGGCTCGGCCAGGTCGAGCTGGCCGCCGCGCAGGTGCGCGACGGCACGCTGCAGCAGCTGGCGCTGCGGCAGCTCGGGTTGCTTGGTGTTGCCGGGTCTAGTCGAAGGCATAGGCGAAATCGCCGTCGGCGACGGTGAGCTCCACCTTCGCGAGCGGCGTGCCCGTGGCCAGGCGCGTGAGGTACTCGTGGCTGATGCGCGGCAGCACGGTGTTGGTCAGCAGCGCGTCGATCACGCGGCCGCCGCTCTCCACTTCGTTGCAGCGGCTCACCACCAGTTTCACCACCTCGTCGTTGAAGGTGAAGGGCACGTCGTGGTTGGCTTCCACGCGCTTCTTGATGCGGTTGAGCTGCAGCGTGACGATGCGGCCCATCATGTCTTCCGACAGCGGGTAGTACGGGATGGTGACGATGCGGCCCAGCAGCGCGGCCGGGAACACCTTCAGCAACGGCTCGCGCAGCGCCTTGGCGATGGCGTCGGGCCCGGGCATCAGCTCCGGGTCCTTGCACAGGTTCATGATGAGGTCGCTGCCGGCGTTGCTGGTGAGCAGGATGATCGTGTTCTTGAAGTCGATCAGCCGGCCTTCGCCGTCTTCCATCCAGCCCTTGTCGAAGACCTGGAAGAAGAGTTCGTGCACGTCGGGGTGGGCCTTCTCCACCTCGTCGAGCAGCACCACGCTGTAGGGGCGGCGGCGCACGGCTTCGGTCAGCACGCCGCCTTCGCCGTAGCCCACGTAGCCCGGGGGCGAGCCCTTGAGCGTGGAGACGGTGTGCGCCTCCTGGTACTCGCTCATGTTGATGGTGATGACGTTCTGCTCGCCACCGTAGAGCGCCTCGGCGAGCGCGAGCGCCGTCTCGGTCTTGCCGACGCCCGAGGTGCCGGCCAGCATGAAGACGCCGATCGGCTTGCTCGGGTTGTCGAGCATCGCGCGCGAGGTCTGGATGCGCTTGGCGATCATCTCCATCGCGTGGTCTTGCCCGATCACACGTTCGCCGAGGTTCTTCGCGAGGTTGAGGATGGTCTCGATCTCGTTGGCGGCCATGCGGCCGACAGGAATGCCCGTCCAGTCACCGACCACGCTCGCCACGGCCTGGTAGTCGACGGTCGGCAGGATCAGCGGGCTCTCGCCTTGCAGCGAGCTCAGCTCTTCCTGGACCTTCTTCAGCTCGGCAAGCGTCGCGCTGCGTTCGGCATCGGAGAGCTTGACCAGCTCGGGCGCCGCAGCTTCGGCGCTCTTCTCGAGCTTGCTGCCCGTGCCTTCCACCGGCTCCAGGCCACCGCGCAACTTGGCACGCAGGTCGAGCAGCTTGTCGACCAGGCCCTTCTCGGCCTGCCAGCGGCTTTGAAGCTTGTCGAGCCGGGCCCGCTCGGTGGTGAGCATGGCTTCGACTTCGGCCGAGCGCTTGGTGGTGTCGATGCCGATGGCGTTCTCGCGGGCGATGATGCCGCGCTCGGTTTCGAGTGCTTCGATGCGCTTGCTGCAATCGTCGACCTCGGCCGGGGTGGCGTGCAGGCTCACGGCGACACGCGCGCAGGCCGTGTCGAGCAGGCTCACCGACTTGTCGGGCAGTTGGCGTGCGGGGATGTAGCGGTGCGAGAGCTTCACCGCCGCTTCGAGCGCCTCGTCGAGGATCTGCACCTTGTGGTGCTTCTCCATCGTGGAGGCCACGCCGCGCATCATGAGGATGGCGCGCGGCTCATCGGGTTCGTCGACCGTCACGCTCTGGAAGCGGCGGGTGAGCGCCGGGTCTTTCTCGATGTGCTTCTTGTACTCGGCGAAGGTGGTCGCGCCGATGGTGCGCAGCTGGCCGCGGGCGAGAGCGGGCTTCAGCAGGTTGGCGGCGTCGCCGGTGCCGGCCGCGCCACCGGCGCCGACCAGCGTGTGCGTTTCGTCGATGAACAGGATGATGGGTTTGGCGCTCGCCTGCACCTCGTCGATCACGGAGCGCAGGCGCTGCTCGAACTCACCCTTCATCGAGGCACCGGCCTGCAGCAGGCCCACGTCGAGCGAGCGCAGCTCCACTTCCTTGAGCGAGGGCGGCACGTCGCCACGCGCGATGCGCTGCGCGAAGCCTTCGACCACCGCGGTCTTGCCCACGCCGGCCTCGCCGATGAGGATGGGGTTGTTCTGGCGGCGGCGCATCAGGATGTCGACCACCTGGCGGATCTCGTCGTCGCGGCCGACGATCGGGTCCATCTTGCCGCTGCGGGCCTGCTCGGTGAGGTCGGTGGTGAACTGCTTGAGCGCTTCCTGCTTGCCCATCGCGGCGGGCGAGATCGCGCCGCTGGCTTCGCCCGGCGCGGCACCCGACTCGCTTGCCACCTGCTGGTCTTCGGGCGAGCCGCCCACGATCTTCAGGAAGTTCTCGGTCAGGTCGTCGGTCTGGATCTTCTCGAACTGCTTGCTGATCGACATCAGCACGTTGCGCAGGCTCTTGGTCTTGAGCAGGCCGACGATGAGGAAGCCGGTGCGCACGTGGGTGCCGCCGTACATCAGCGAGCCGTAGACCCAGCCGCGCTCCACCGCGTCTTCCACGAAGGTGGAGAGGTCGGTGACGGAAGAGGCGCCGCGCGGCAGCCGGTCGAGCGAGTTCTGAAGGTCGGCGACGAGGTTTGACGCGTCCATGCCGTAGTGTTTGGCGATGCGGTGGATGTCGCTGTCCTGGTTCTGCAGGATCTGGAACAGCCAGTGCTGCAGCTCCACGTATGGGTTGCCGCGCAGCTTGCAGAAGACGGTGGCGCCTTCGATCGCCTTGTAGGCCAGCGGGTTGAGTTTGCCGAAGAGGGCGGAGCGGCTGATTTCTGCCATGAGAGTCTCCCGTTCAGAGTGGTTGCGCCGTTAGGGCCTGTTAACGCTATGGGAAGGTACGCGCCGGCGGCTGGCAAAGCGCTGGGCAAGGCGCATCGCGCGGCCCGGGCTGGCCGCCCGGGCAAGCGATGCAACGCGGCCCAGCGCTTTGCCAGCCACCGGCCCGAAGGGTGATCTCGTCAAAAGGGCATCCGCGGCGTTGCACGGCTTGCCCGGGCAGAAAGCCCGGGCCGCGCCGTGCGCCTTGCGGATGTCCTTTTGACGAGTCACGCGTGCCTTCCCATAGCGTTAACAGGCCCTAAGCGCGAGGGATGCAGATGGAGTTCCCCGCGGTCGGGGTGCGGTGTCTTGCGGCCGAGCCAGGTGGTGCGGCCGAGTTGCGCCTTGCCGCGCATGTCGAGCTTGGGCACTTCGCCGCCCTTGAGCACGAGGCGCACGTCCCACAGCAGCTCGAAGCCCACGAGCTGGCGCATCCAGTCGCGCAGCTCGATCAGCGAAGGCTGGCCGGGCAGGAACTGCCGGTACTGCTCGAGCGTGAGCGGGCCGATGTGCAGGCGCAGCTTGTATTGGCGGTCCCACACCTTGGCGCCGGCCACCACCGACACGCCGAGCGGCGCGCTGCGGCGCGCGCCCGGGCGGCCGAGGCGGCTGCGGTCTTCGGTGCGCAGCGGCATCCAGTGGCCCACATACGGCTCCACCCGGATGGGCACGTCGAAATACTGGCGCAGCACCTTGGAGATGGCTTCGGGGTTGCGCGTGCTCTTGGCGAGCAGCCCGGCGCTGTGGCGCTTGGCGGCATCGGGCACGGCGTCGGCGCCGCGCATCGAGGCCGGGGCCTGGCCGAACAGCGCGCTCACCCATTTGGCGAACTGGTCGTCGTGCGGGCGGTCGGCCTGCACGGTGGGCTGGTTCTGTGCCCAGGCGCGGTAGAAGAGCAGCAGCGCGCGGTGGTGGAAGACGTCGGCAAAACGCGCGAAGGTCGGGTCGGCGTGGTTGCGCAGCCGGTCCCGAGCGTATTCGGTCAGGTGCAGCGGCAGCGGGCCCATCGGGCCGAAGAGGCCGAAGAAGCGGTTGCCGAGGCGAGGGCGTGCGCCCTCGGCCTTGAACGACATGATCGCCGCCGGTGCGAAGTCGAGTTCCGGGTCTTGCCCGAGGCGGATAGGCTCCACACCAGGGCGCAAGGCCTTGCCCAGGCGCGGAGCGTCGGGCGAGAGCGATTCGATCTGCCGCAGCACGGCAAAGAAGTCGTGCGCCCACGGCTGCGCTGCGAGCTGCTCGTAGAGACGGGCTCGGCGTTCGTGAAGCTCGCGGGCGTCCTGCTTCATAGGTGTCAGAGGACTGCTTTCTCTCCGATGCGGGGCTTGGCGCGGAAGATCTCGCCTCGTGTCGCCGAGCGCAGCACGGTCTCGCAGAAGCTGTTGGCCGAGGCCTGGCGGGCGAAGAGGTGCGACAGCACCTGGCCGAGCAGGAAGGCGCTGCTGCCCTGGAAGCCGAGCTCGTCGACCAGCGCAGTGACTTCGACACCGCAGCCGAAGGTCAGCGGCCCGGGGAAGGGCAGGCGGCGCACGACCGACTTCGCTTCCACCCATTGCAGGCTCTCGACCTGCTTGGCCCAGGCCACGTCTTGCTCGGGCCCATGCAAGGCGAGCAGGCTGCGCAGCGAGGCGGCCGCGCGCTTGGGGTCGTCACCGGCGATGCTGAGGTAGTTGAGCGTGAGCAGGCTCACGAGCGACCAGCCGACGTCGCCACGCGCGAGGCGCTGCACCGGGCGCGTGGGGCCGCGCAGGGTTTCGATGCGGCCGGCGGGGCCGGCGGCGTCGAGCGTCCAGGTGGTGGCGTTGCCGGGCAGCAGCGTGGGCAGGTCGCGGTTGGTCACGAGCGCCGTGAGCGAGAGCTGGCGGATGTCTTCGCGAAAGGGCGCCGCCTGCGGGTCGACCAGCGACAGAAAGACTTCCTGGCCCACGTAGGCCGAGCGCGGCCCGTCTTGCCGCTGGCGCGACGACAGGAGCCGCGGCTCGCGGCGCACGGTGAAGTAGGCGCCGTGGTTGCGCGATTCGTCGTGGTAGCTCGCATAGAGCGGCAGAAATTTTTGCTCCGCCACCTGCGCCGTGCCATAGCCCGTCACCGACTCCATCGTGTGCACTTCGTAATCCATCGGCCGCGTGCGGTCGGGCACCACGTGGTTCTCCCAACTATCCGTGCCGAGCTGGATGCGATCGAGCCGCTTGGGGAAGAGGTTGACGGCGGGGGTACAAAAGAGCGCGAGGCTGCCGGCGTCCACCAGCGATTCAAGGGCGGCGTCCCCACGCGAAAACAGAAGCACGATCTCGGCCTCGGCGCCATCGACCTGGTCGAGGCGGCGGGCGAGGTCTTGCACATCGAAGAACAGGAAGCGCTGCGGCATCGCGGCCAGCTCCTGCAGCAGGCGGTGGCCGCTGAAGCCGCGCAGCGTCTCGGGCAACAGGGCCTCTTCGTCGCTGAAGCCGAGGGGCTGCACCGAGGCGGCATCGGCGAAGCCCTGCATCGGGCGCTTGTTGCTGACCCAGGTGGCAACCGTGTTGCCGAGCACCAGCTCGTGCAGCCGGAAGGCCACCTCGTCGGGCGCCGAGATGTAGAGCGCCAGGCGATCGAGCCTGAGCTGCTTGAAGTTCAGCCCGCCGTGCAGCTTGAGCTTGATGCGCAGGCCCCCCTTGACCTGGCGTGCGACCGGCAGGTGGGCCAGCGGCAGGTCGGGCGCATGGGTGAAGTACTGGACCGAAGCGATCTCGATCGGCCAGAGCGTCACGTCATGCGCAATGCGGAACTCGCAGCGCGTGTTCTGGCCGCGGGTGAGTTCGGCGTTCAGCGCGGTGCCACGCTTGAGCGTGAAGCCCTTGGTGAGGTTCGGGTCGAGCGGGTCGGGCCGCATGCGCGCCACCACCATCGACGGCACCGGCGACAGGAAGCCGGGGTACACCGTCTCGAGCAGGTGCTGGATCAGCTTGGGCTGCTCGGCATCGAGCTTGACCTGGATGCGCGCGGCGAGGAAGGCAAAACCTTCGAGCAGGCGCTCGACATACGGGTCGGTGACTTCCAGCCCGTCGAGCGACAGCCGCGAAGCGATCTTCGGAAACTCCTGCGCGAACTCGGCGCCCACCTCACGCAGGTGGGTCAGCTCGTCGTTGTAGTGGCGCAGGAGGTTGGGGTCCATGAGCGGGAATTCTGTCGATGTGGCGCGGGCTGAACAGCTACTTTGGTCACACCCGTCGGGGCGCGCTCAGCGGGGGGCGCGCCGGCTCACCGTGCCACTGGCCATGTCACGCACTTCCACCTGGCCGGCTTCGAGGTCGACCTGGGTGCGCAGCAAGAGCTCCAGCGGCACGGGCTGCGCCCACATGAAGCCCTGGATCTCGAACTCGATGACGTTGTGGGTGTCGAGCACACTGGAGGCGTCGAGCGCGGTGACCTGCAGCGAGTCTTCCATCACCCGCGGCTCGAAGCGCAGGATGGCCTGCTTGATCGCGCGTTCGAGCAGGCTCACGTCGATCTTCGACGCGAGCTGGCCCGACATCGCGGGCAGACCGAAGTTGAGCACCGAGTCGGCCGCGGCCGGGAACCGTTTGGCGAGCTCCTTGTCGAGCGGCTGCACCGAGTTGAGCAGCCACGACAGGTCGCGCAGCACCGCCTCGCGGATCTGCGCCTTGTTCATCACGCGGTTGTCTTCGGCTTCGACGTGCGACAGCGGCGCGGTGTCGGTCAGCCGGTCGAGCAGGACGGGCTGAAGGCGGTCGCGGGTGTTGACGCTCATGCAGCCGGCGTGAGTCTGATCTCGCGCACTTCGAGCAAACCCAACTCGGCGCTGCTGGTGGAGATGATTCGCTGGCCCAGGCCGGCGTATTGGTCGGTGCCGGCCGGCAGCCATTCGGTGGCGCGTGCCAGCTTGAACTTGCCGTCAGGCTGCTCGCGTGTGCCGGGGTAGCAGGTGGGAATGAGCGCGACGGATTCCCCGCCGTTGGCGAAGGTGAGATGCGCAGGCGCCCAGACCATGTCGCGCAGGTCTTCGGGCTCGTCGATGTTGACGGCCGAGAGCGCGTCGAAGGGCACCCAGGTGTAGCGGCCATTGAGCACCACTTCGAGCACGGGGCCCAGGCGCGAGTCGGCGTCGGCGATCCAGTCGAACGTCTCGCCGTTGATCGTGCCGGCCGTGGTGGGCGCCGCCTCGAAGGCTTGCGCACGCAGCGCCTGCGCCTGCTCGGGCTGGCCCTGTGCGTCATGCGAGAGCGCCTGGATCAGCAAGGCGATCCATTCCGAGGGTTTGCCGAAGACGACCGGCGTCGTCTTGCCCGCAAACACGGCGCCACGCACCGCCTCGCACTTGATGGCTTCGCGGTAGGTGTTGACCATCGCGAGCGTGCTGGCGTCGAGCTGGCCGCAGACATCGAGCTGCGCCATCGCCCGCTCCCACTGGCCGAGCACGGCGAGCAGCTGGAACAGGAAGACACGCAGCTTGGCGTCGCCGGGCTTGTCGCGCACCTGCTGCTGCAGGGCTTGCAGGGCGGCTTGGGGGTCGCCCGCGGCGACGAGTTCCTGGGCGGTGGCCATGATGGTGTGGGGTTCAGGTGTTGAGGATTTCGTCTTCGAAGGTCATCGAGGCGCCGCGGCTTCCCGCCGACTTCTGCGGCCGGTACTCGACCGAGACCTTGTTGAACTGCAGCGTCACCGTCTCGAGGGTGTTGCCGGCCTCGTCGGTGGAATGGTCGACCGAGGAGACGCGAGCCTTCTGCAGCGTGACGAGGAAGTAGTCCATCTGCTCCGAGCCGGCCTTGCGCATCGTGAGCTTGGCTTCCTTCACTTCGTCGTTGGTGGCGAGCGCGGCCATCAGGGCGGTGGTGGCCGAGTCGATCTGCTTGACGATGGTGAGGCCCTTGTAGGCGCGGCGCGAGGTGGCCTGGGTGGACCCCAGGGCCGAGGTCGCCGAGACACCCCAGTGCCAGCCCTTGACGACGATCTCTTCCTCGTGGCCCGGGTTCAGCGCTTCGCCCTTGACCTTGCCGGCACGCTTGGTCTGGACGCTCAGGAAGATGTCGGAAGCAGAGGTTTGGGCGGCAGGCATGAGGGCCTCGTCAATGGCGGTGTGGGGTGGGTCGCGCTACGCGGGTCGCCGCGTCAGACGCTGTGCGCGCGCTTGCGGCCGGCGGCGAGGGCCGGGGTGAAGGTGCCAGGCGAGCCGGGTACGGCGTTGACGCCGGGGGTCATGATGTCTTCGACGACACGGCGCTGAAGGTCATAGATCGCGATCTGCTGCTCCTTCTTGGCGGCCTCGACCGCGGCTTCGCGCGTGGTGTACTTCTTGACGCTGTCGAAGTAGTAGTTGTTGTTGCCGGGGTTGAACCAGGCGCCCACGATGTTCGAGCCGCCGGGGCCTGCGGCGTGGTTCATCGCGAACACGCAGCCGGCATGGCCGAACTGGTTCTGGGTGGCGTCGTAGGCGACGCAGTAGCCCGGGCCTTCGAGGATGCGGCCTTTTTCGAGGTCGATGCTGACGCCGTTGGGGTTTTGTTGTGCGATGGCTTGCACAACGGCTGCACTGGTGGCCATGAGAACTCCCTGTGAAGTGTGGGATGGCCGCCCGGAGCCAGGCCCCAGGCGGCAACCGCATGCCGTCGGCGTGTGCCGATCAGGTGATCTCGGTGGTGGCGTTGTTCCAGCCGAACTTCACTTCGCCACCCAGGCCGCCCTTGTCGTCTTGCGGCTTGTAGGCGAAGTCGACCTGCTTGTAGGCGAAGGTGATGCTCTCGACGATGTCGCCGCCCGAGCTGCCCGACGGCTGCACCGACTTGATGAACACTTCCTTGAACTTGATGACGAGGAAGTCTTTCTGGCCTTCGCCGGCCTTGCGGCTGGTCATGGTCACTTCGGGGAAGTGCTTGCCCGAGGCGCAGTACTTGGCCAGCACCGGCGACCCCTTGTCGTAGATGTGGGTGATGTGGAAGTCGCCCGGCGTGGCCTTGCCCTTACCGGAGCCGCCACCGGCGCCGATGGAGTCGTTCGAGACGCCCCAGGTCCACGACAGGACTTCGATCTCGCCCTTGTGGTCCTTGTGGGTGGATTCGCCGTCAACGCCGGCAAACTTGATGTGGGTGTCAATGGAAGCCATGTGAATCTCTCCTTGAGTTCAGTAGTCTGAGGAAACGAAGTTGCTGGTAAAGGGACGCGAAAACCGCGGGTAAGGAAGACGAGGGCTGCAGGTCGTCTTCGGTTGTCTTTCAGTGAATCAGGCCGCCTTCTGTGAGGGCAGCTTGGAAACCAGGCGCAGCGACACCGTCAGCCCTTCGAGCTGGTAGTGAGGCCGCAGGAAGAACTTGGACGAGTAGTAGCCGGGGTTGCCGGGGATCTCTTCGACCACCACCTCGGCGGCCGCGAGCGGCTTCTGGGCCTTGGTGGTCTCCGACGAGTTGGCCGGGTCGCCGTCGACGTAATTCATGATCCAGCTGTTGAGCCACTTGGCCATGTCGTCCTTCTCCTTGAAGGAGCCCACCTTGTCGCGCACGATGCACTTCAGGTAGTGGGCGAAACGGCAGGTGGCGAAGAGGTAGGGCAGGCGTGCGGCCAGGTTGGCATTGGCCGTGGCATCGGGGTCGTCGTACTCGGCGGGCTTTTGCAGCGACTGGGCGCCGATGAAGGCGGCGAAGTCGCTGTTCTTGCGGTGCACCAGCGGCATGAAGCCGTTCTTGGCGAGCTCGGCCTCGCGGCGGTCGCTGATGGCGATCTCGGTCGGGCACTTCATGTCGACACCGCCGTCATCGGTCGGGAAGGTGTGCGTCGGCAGGCCTTCCACTGCGCCGCCCGACTCGATGCCGCGGATGCGCGAGCACCAGCCGTATTGCTTGAACGAGCGATTGATGTTGACCGCCATCGCGTACGCCGAGTTGGCCCAGGTGTACTTGGTGTGGTCGGCGTTGGCGGTGTCTTCCTCGAAGTTGAATTCTTCGACGGGGTTGGTCTTGGCGCCGTAGGGGATGCGCGCCAGGAAGCGCGGCATGGCGAGGCCGATGTAGCGCGCGTCGTCGCTTTCGCGCAGCGAGCGCCAGGCGGCGTATTCGGGCGTGGTGAAGATCTTGGTGAGGTCGCGCGGGTTGGCGAGTTCCTGCCACGACTCCATCTGCATCAGCCCCGGCGAGCCGGCGGCGATGAAGGGGGTGTGGGCCGCAGCCGCCACTTTCGACATCTCACCCAGCAGCTCCACGTCGGGCGGGCTGTGGTCGAAGTAGTAGTCGCCGACCAGGCAGCCGAAGGGCTCGCCGCCGAACTGGCCGAACTCTTCTTCGTAGACCTTCTTGAAGATCGGGCTCTGGTCCCAGGCGGTGCCCTTGTAGCGCTTGAGGGTCTTGCCGAGCTCGTTCTTGCTGATGTTCATCACGCGGATCTTCAGCATCTCGTCGGTCTCGGTGTTGTTCACCAAGTGATGCAGGCCGCGCCATGCGCTTTCGAGTTGCTGGAACTCGGGGTTGTGCATGATCTGGTTGATCTGCGAGCTGAGCTTCTGGTCGAGCTCGGCGATCATGGCCTCGATGGAGGCGACGACGTCGCTGCCGATGACCTTGGTGTTGGCGAGTGCCTGTTGCGCGAGCGTGAGCACCGCGCTTTCGACGGCCGACTTCGCCTCGTCGCTCTTGGGCTTGAACTCCTTCTTCAGGAGCGATGCGAAATCACCGCCCTGGAACTCGACGCCCTGCAGGGCCGACGATTGACCTTGTGCTTCTGCCATTTCGTTTCTCCGTGTTCAGTGCGTTGCGGGCTTACTCGGCCTTGGGCTCGTCGGTGGTCTTCTTTGCAGAAGCCAGGCTGTTGAGCAGCGCGGGGTCGGAGATGACCTTGGCCAGCAGCTCTTCAGCGCCGGTCTTGCCGTCCATGTAGGTGATGAGGTTGCTGAGCTGCTGGCGGGCGGTGAGCAGCTGGTTGAGCGAGTCGACCTTCTTGGCCACAGCGGCGGGCGAGAAGTCGTCCATGCTCTCGAAGGTGATGTCGACCGAGAGGTTGCCTTCGCCGGTGAGGGTGTTGGGTACCTGGAAGGCCACGCGCGGCTTCATCGACTTCATGCGGCTGTCGAAGTTGTCGACGTCGAAGTCGAGCAGCTTGCGCTCGGCCACGGGGGCGAGGGGTTCCGACGGCTTGCCCGACAGGTCAGACAACACACCCATCACGAAGGGGAGCTGCACCTTCTTCTCGGCGCCATAGAGCTCGACGTCGTATTCGATCTGGACGCGCGGGGCGCGGTTGCGGGCGATGAATTTCTGACTGCTGGTGGCCATGGTGGAACTCCTCTTACAGGTTGTTCAGGAAGACGAACGGGTTACTCGTTGTGGGTGCCGGCGATGTTTTCGATCTGGTCGATGCCGGCAGGCGCCAAATCTCTGATGATTTCCAGGAAGTTCTTGCCCATCAGGCGCTGCGCGCGGCGGATCAGCAGCGGCGCGGGGTTGGTGGGTTCGTTCTTCTCGAGCCACTCGCAGGCGCGGTCGAGGCTCTTCAACACGTCTTCGCGGGTCACGATCGTGCCGGGCGTGCCGCGCACGGGCGCCGCGCCACCCGCGGCGGCGGGCTGGTCGTCACCGGCGGCTTCAGGTGCCGCGCCGCCTTCGGCCTGCGTGGCCGCGGTGGCGAGCGCCTGGGCCAGCACGCGCAGCGGGCGCAACTCCGGGCCTTGGGCGCCGCCGACCTTGTCGATCAGGAGCTTCTCGATGCCCGACACGTCGGCGTGCAGTTGCTTGAGCGCGGCCAGGGTGCCGGCAGCTTGCGCTTCGGCCGCCTGCAGGGCCTGCAGCATGCCGTCGGCGCTGGGCACGGTTTCGTCGGCCAGCGGCTCGGCCTTGCCGAAGGCGAGCTCGATCTCGCGCACGGTGACCGCCGGCCGGCCGCCGCCGATGCTGGCGGCGCGCAGGTCAGCGAGGCCGGCGGCGCTGTCGACCAGCGGGGCCAGCGCGTTCAGGCGCATGGTGGGGTCGTTGTTGTCGTCGGCGTCGAGCTGGGGGTAGACGTGGTCCCAGTGGCGCTCGAGCAGGCCGGCGATGAGCGTGATGCCGCTGGCATAGGCCGTCACGCCCTTCAGCCGGGCGCTGGCACGGGCCAGCAGCACGGCCACGCGGATGTCGCGGGTGCGGCGGGCCACTTCCAGCGCCTGCTCGCTCACGGTGCGCCAGTCGGGGCCTTCGGCTGCGATCACGGTGTCGCCGAACTGCTGCTCGGGCTTGCCGCGGGCGGCTTCCTCGAGGGCCAGGAAGGCCGGGTCGTATTCCAGGTCGGCACCACAGGGGGCGTCGTCGCCGAGCGAGGCCAGCAGGTCTTCGACGGGGAGGGCGTTCATGTGGTGCGTTTTGTGGTTTCGATCACGATGGGTGGACTGTAGGAAGCGGCGGGGTGACCAGCATCAGCCGAAAGTCATCTGGGCCGGATGACCGAGGTCACCGCCGTGACGGCGCTCAGAAGGCCGAGCACGAGCCGCCGTCGCTCACGTTGAGGCAGCCCGAGAGCTGGGGCTGGTTGCGCACCTTGCCCCACTCGGAGGCGAGCTTGTCGGCGTCGGCGCCTTCGGCCAGGCCGCCGCGCATGACCGAGGCGGCGGTGCACACGTAAGGTTGGTCGAGGTTGCGGCCGTAGACGTCGGAGCTGTTCTCGGCGTGGAAGGCGTCCATCAGCATGTGGCGCGTGAGTTCGGCCTGGCGCAGCGTCAGCACCGAGGGGGTGAACACGATGTTGTAGCCCAGCGGCGAGGCGAGCGTGCCTTGCCCGATGGCATAGGTGTTGGTGCCGCTCGGCGTGGCCGACAGGCTGCCGCTCAGGGAGCCGGCCGCGGTGTCGCCGTTGACGAGCCCGGTCACGGTGTAGCCAAGTGGCGGCAGCGGGGCGCCGATCACGCCGGTGGTGGGGTTGGCGGCGACCGTGATGGTGGGTTGCGTGGCGCGCATCAGGCCGTTGCCGGTGGTCGGCAGGGCGATGCCCGAGATGCTGCAGGTGGTGGTGTCGCCGTACACGCAGCCGTAGAGGTTGTTGAAACTGCCGGCGACCGTCGGGTTGACCACCGTGGGCGCCCAGACGCGCCACTGCCCGCCCGGCGCGCTCAGGGCGGCGCCCGTCGCGAAGGTCACGGTGCCCGGGGAGACGATGTCGAGCCGGGGCGTGGCGGTGCCGGTCATGGTGATCGGGCGGTTGATCAGGATGTTGCCGCCGGCCTGCAGCACCGCGGTGTTGCCGCCGAGGCTGGTGGTGATCGCCAGCGGCGCGAAGGGCGTGGCGGATGCGGCGTCGTAGGCGGCGGCCGTGGCTGCGTCGACCGTCAGGTCGCCCGCGGTTCGAACCGTGAGCGACGCGGGTGGGTCGAAGGCCAGCACCCCGTTGATCTGGTTGGCGGCCGAGTCGAGCGTGACCGTGCTCGCTGCACCGCCGCGGATCACGAGGTCGCCGGTGGTGAAGCTGCCCACCTGGCCGATGTTGCCGGCGCTCAGCAGGCCGAGGCTTCCGAAGGTGTTGCCGCCGCGCACCGTGATGCCCAGCGAGCCCGCGCCTTCGTTCTGCAGCGTCAGCCGTGCCGCGGGCGCCGCGGCGCCGAACGCGTTGGTGTCGAGCACGATCGCGCCGGTGTGGCTGCGCGAGCCGATCACCACGCCGCCAGCGGCCGCGATGCCGCCGCCCGCGGCCAGCATGTCCGACAGCACGGTCATGGTGCCTGCGCCCGCATTGGCGCCACGCGGAATGACGGTGATGCCCACCGTGGGCTGCTCGACCAGGTCGCCGGTCGTGCCGCTCACGCCCAGCGGGCGGATGTTGACCGTGCCGCTCACGTCGACCTGCGGCGGCACGCCGGCCACGCCCAGCTCGAGCGAGCTGGCGCGTACGTCTGACAGAGCACCGATCACGAGGTTGAGGTTGGCCGCGCCGCCATCGCCGTCGTCGACGACGAGGCCGGTGGTGGCCGAGCCGACCATCTGGATGCCCGGGGCGATGGAGCCGCCCGTCGACTGCCCGACCAGCTTCACCGTGCCGGGCGTCGAACCGGCGCCGACGATCTCGAGATCGCCGATGCGCAGGCCCACCGCGCCCGCTGGGCCGAAGGCGGCGTCGTCGCCGCGCCCGGCGAGGGTGGCGGTGCCGTTGTGGATGACGATGCGGGTGCCGTCGGCTTCGATGCCGGCGAGGCTGGCCGTGAGCGTGTCGGTGCGGGTGGCGATGCCGCGGATGTCGATGTTGCCGGCACCCGTGGCGTTGAGGTTGGCGCCGTTGAGCAGCACGGCGGTGCCGTGGCTCGCGCGGCCGTCGATGGTGAGGTTGCCGAAGGTGAAGTTGCCCGCGAGGCGCACCGCCGCCGGGGCCCCCGGGGTGGTGCTCGCCCGGCCGCGCAGCACGATGTCGCCGGCCGTGCCGGTCTGCAGGTTGCTCGTGTCGATGTCGGTGGTGGCGATGTTGATGGCCGCGTTCGACGCATCGCCCCGCGCATAGCCGGTGGCCGGGTCGAGGCCGCCGCTGGCGGTGACCGAGCCGCCCCCGGTGGAGAGGCTGGAGTTGGTGATGGACACGCCGCCCGTGCCGTTGCCGTCGAGGTCGGCAAAGAGGTTCAGGTTGACGGGGCCGGCGCCCGACGAGCCGATGATCGTGCCGTCGATGCTCACGTTGTTGTTCGCGCGCAGCGTCAGCGTGGTGGCGCCGGTGCCGGCGGTGCGGGTGATGTTGGTGCCTGGGGCGATGCTGATGTTGCCGGCCTGCGAGCCGGCGCCGCCTGCGTCGGTGGAGATCACGACGCTGGTGCCGGCGTCGAGGGCGGCCACGATGTCGCTCGCCTGCACGTTGGCGCCAGGGCCGATGGGCTCGAAGCTGCCCGCCACGTCTTGCGGTGCCGCGTTGGAGATGGTGACGTCGTAGGGGTCGAGCGTCCAGGCGCCGGCGGTGCCGCCGGCGGCACGGGCGCGGGCGTCGATCGTGCCGCGCTTGTAGACGCCGCCCGAGTTGGCGAGCGCCGTGGTCACCGCCATGCCCGAGGTCTCGATCTGGCCGCCGTTGCCGCCCTCGGTGCCGCCGCGGGCGCGCAGCGTGCCGTAGACCTCGGTCACGCCGAAGTGGATGCGCGGCGTGGGCGAGGTGGCGGAGGCGTCGTTGTACATCGCGCGCAAGGCGATCTGGCCGCCGTTGCCGTTGCGGGTGGCATCGGCCGAGAGCAGCACGGTGTCGTTCACCAGCAGGGCGCGCGTGCGGGCGTCGCCGATCTCGATGCGGCCGCCGCCGGTGGCGCCGTCGGCCAGCACTTCGGGCCCGGTCGGCTGCTCGCCGCGCTGCAGGGTGATCTGGCGGCCGAGCAGCGTGACCTGCCCGCCGCTCGCGCTGCTGCTGGACGCATCGACGCTGGCGTCGTTGAGGTTGAGCGAGCCGCCACCGCCCGCGTCGATGTGGATGCTGCCGCCGTTGCCGGTGTCGGAGGCCGTGCTCAGGACGCCGGCGATGTTGAGGTTGTCGACACGCGCATCACCTTCTTCGCGCGGCTGCCCGCCGATCACGATGCGCCCGCCTGCGGCGAGCGTCTGCGAGCCAAGGCCCGTGGTGAGCGAGCTCGACGACGGTTCCGAGGGCGTGACCTGCAGCACCCGCACGAAGCCGCTCGTGCCCACCGAGCGCAGCAGCGCGGCCGAGCCGTTGCTCATGTTGACCTCGCCGCGCGGCGCCGAGATCACGCCGTGGTGCTCGATCTGCGACTGGCTCAGGAGCACGATGGAGCCGCCTTCGGTGACCTGGATCTGCGGCTGGCGCGGGTCGTTGGCTGTCTGCACCGTGATGGCACCGGCGCCGCCCGAGAGCGCGATGTCGTCGCCGCCGACGAGGCTCGCGTAGTTGTTGGCCGACATGGAAGAGTCGAGGTCGAGGGCGCTGGCCACCAGCGAGCCGGCGCTGACCTGGGCGCTCGAACCGAAGATCACGCCGGCCGGGTTGATGAGCATCACGCGGCCATTGGCGCTCAGGGCGCCGTGGATCTCGCTCGCGCTCGGGCTCGGGCCGGTGACGCGGTTGACCAGCAGGCTCTGCGCATTCGGCTGCGCGATGGTGACGCGCGCGGCGCTGCCGATCGAGAAGCTCGACCACTCGATCAGCCCGCGGTTGCTTGCGCTCTGCGTTTGCGTAATGGCGAGGGTGTTGCCGGCCGGCGTGCCGACCGTCGCGTTGACGACGGCACCACCCGGGCGCAGCACGGGCAGCGTGTTGGCCGCGACCTGCGCCTGCGCGGGCACCGCGCCCAGGGCCAGGAGCGCGCACAGCGCGAGGGGGGAGCGTTTGAACGAAGGAGTACGCATGTCAGTCCTCATGTGAGCCGGGCTCAGAAGGAACGTTGAACCTGCACCAGCAGGCGGGCCTTGGGGTTGTCGGGCTCGGAGCGCACCGGCTCCTTGCCGCGCACGCCGAGGCTCGCCTTCAGGGTGAAGAAGTCGGGGTGGGTGAACTGCACGCCGAGGCCATAGCCGTGCAGCGTGCGACGCGAGGAGCCGGTGAGAGCGTCTTGCGACTTGTCGCGCCCGTGGCCCCAGTCGTAGAAGGTGTAGCCGCTCCAGGTGGTGTTGAACCAATGGCGCAGCTCCAGGTTGACGATGGCGCCGAGGTCGCTGGAGCCTTCGGCCACCGGATAGGCGCGCACGCCCTTGTCGCCGCCGAGGGTGAAGCGCTCGGCGTTGTCGAGCGTCTTGTCGGTCCACTGGCCGGCCAGGCCGGCGAGCAGCGAGAAGCCTCGGCCGAGCGCTTGCAGGCGAGATGCCTGCAGGCTCAGCTTGGCGAAGCTTCCGTGCGGCGCCCCCGCGGGCGTGGCGCTGTCGTACTTGAGCCGGCCCGCCATCACACCGAGGCTGCCGCCCGAGAAGCCGCCGCCGCCGAAGGCGTCGCGCGACTCGAAGGCGAGCGAGGTGTCGAGCGCGGTGATGGATTTGTCGACCGCGATCACGTCGGCGATGTCGTCTTCCAGCTTCTTGTGCTGCAGGGCGACGCGCGTCACGAGGTTGCGGTCGCGCCCGCGCAGCACGGGGTAGGACATCGACGCATCGAACACGTTGGCCGTGCCGGTGGCGCCGGTGAACTCTTCGCTCAGCTCGTAGCCCACGCGCGAGAAGCCGATGCCCGCGCGCCAGGGCGTGGCGCCGATCGGCGCTTCGTAGCCCAGGCGGCCGACCGTGGTGCCGGCGCCGCTCGAGGCGAGGAGGCGCAGGTCGAGGTTGTCGCCGATGCCGGCCGGGTTGTTCCAGCGCAGCAGGGTGCCGAGGCGGTACCGGCCGCTGGCGTCGGAGCCGTGGTTGTCGAGGTCGATGCTCGCGTCCCACGCGCGGCGGGCTTCGGTCTGCACGTTGACCTTGTAGAGACCTTCGTCGCCGGTGGGCAGCAGCGTGGCCCGGGCCGAGACGCCGGGCCAGTCGTTCAGGGTGTACATCGCGCGGTCGAGCGCCTGCAGGTCGAGCGGCTGGCCCTTGCGCACGCCGGCTCCGTCGAGCACGCGGGTCGTGCGCTCCGGCGAGATGGGCGGCTTGGGTGGCGACTCCACGGTGAGCTGCGACACCTGCGGCTCGACGATGCTCACCTGCAGCACGCCGGCCGTGAGGTCTTGCGCCGGGTAGCCCACTCCGGCCATGCCGAAGCCACGGGCCTCGTAGAGCCGGCGCAGCGCGGTGGAGATCACGCTGAGATCGGTGGCGTCGATCTCGCGGCCGATGAAGGGTTTGACGACGGCCTGCAACTCGGCGGCACTGACCGCGCGTGTTTGGCGGAAGCGCACTTCCTTCAGCAGGAAGCGGCCTTGTGTGGTGGGGGCGAGCGTGGGGGCCGAGGCGGCAGCGGCCGGCGTGGGCGCGTTGCGCAGCGGGGCCTGCTGTGCATGTGCCGCCGAGGTGGCGGCCAGCGCGACCAGCGAAAGGGCGAACGGTTTCATCGTGCGGCCTCGCTGGCGACCAGCAGGCGCCCGTTGCCGATCACGTTGAACGGGGCCCAGAAGAAGGGGTGGGCGAAGCGTCGGTTCTTCTGCACTTCGAGCTGGGCGGCCTGCATCGCGGCCATGAGGTCGCGCCCGGTCGAGAGTTCGCGGTAGAGGCGGTTCATGAGGAGGTCGGTGGAGTCGTCGGCCACCGGCCAGAGCGAGGCGACGATGCTGTTGGCCCCCGCCGAGAGCAGCGAGCGGGTGAAGCCGATGATCTCGTCGCCGCGCGCCACTCGGCCCAGGCCGCTTTCGCAGGCCGAAAGGGTGATGAGGCGCACGCCGCGCAGGTCGAGCGTGTAGATCTCGCGGGCTTCGAGCAGGCCCGTCTCGCTGCCGGTGCTGGCGAAGAGGATGCGCGAGAAGAGCGGGTCCACGTCGTCGAGCTCGGCGTGCGCGGCGATGTGGACCATGTTGTGTCGGCCGGCGCTGGCCTTGAAGCGGTCTTTCGTGGCGTCTTCCTTCAGGTAGATCTCGCTGCCGTTGAAGAGCCTGGCCACCTGCTGCACCTCGCGCTCGGCGCCGGGCAGCGGCACGTTCTTGTCGGTGCTCGGGTTGCCGAAGCCGAGCAACTGCGGCGCCGGCACGCTGCCGCGGGCCAGCAGCTTCGCGCCGATGGCGGCCGAGGGCCACACGGTGAGGGCGCTGCGCTCGATGAGGTAGCTGCGCCCGTCGTGCAGCGCCTGGAAGGGCAGGTAGTGCAGCGGGCCGTGCGGCACCACGTAGAGGCGCTGCGCGGGGGCGAGGTCGACGTCGGCCAGGAGCAGCTTGTAGAGGTTGGCGGCGAGGGTAGAGGTGTCGCGCCGGCGTTCGATCACGCTGGAGCGGAAGTTCTCGACCAGCGGGGCGAGCCCGGACTGGCCTTGTGCGATGACGGCCGCCGAGAGGCCCGTGCGGGTGACGAGCCAGACGACGCTGCGCTGGTCCAGCACATGGAACTGCAGCACCGCTTCGCCGGGGGCGAGGCTCTTCTGCAGCTCGGCGAGGGTGATGCGGTGATCGGCCAGGCTGTCGGACGCGCGGTCGCGCACGGCGTCGAGCAGCTGGCGCGAGCGCGAGGCTTCCGACAGCACCCAGGCGGTCTCGAACTCGCGCTGGGCGATGGCGAGGTCGAGTGCGGTGTCGAAGACCTTCTGGATGTCGCCGAAAAGGCCGGTCTTGAACTCGTCGCTCTGGAACTTGCCGCGCAGCTGCTCGGCGAGGGCGACGGTGTCGAGGTAGGCCTTGAGGGCGGCGGGCTTGTTGCCACGCTGCAGCTCGACGCGGCCCAGGCCCTCGGTGGCCCACAGGCGGTGGTAGAGCGCATCGCTCCCGCTGGCGTCGGCGGCGATGCGCTGGAAGAGTGTGTGCGCCTGGTCGGCCACGCCGGCAGCGAGCAGGGCGTTGGCACGGCTGCGCAGGTAGAAGGCACCAAGCTTGTCGGCTTCGCCCTTGGGCAGCTTGTCGAGCTGCTGAAGCGCCTCGGTGGGCCGGCTCGCGGCCGTGTAGGCGTTGGCCAGCGACACCAGCACCAGCGGGCGGAACCGCTCGCTCGCCAACGCGTAGCTGCGGGTGTAGGCATCGGCGGCATCGCCGTAGCGGCCTCGGCGCGCGGCCACATCGCCCAGCACCTTGTGGGAGGGCGCGTGCGCCTGCTGCGGGTTCTTGGGCTTGAGCGCCAGCGCACCGTTGGCGAACTTCTCGGCCTCGTCGAGCAGGCCGGCGTAGCTGTAGGCGATGGCGAGGTCGCGTTGTGCGAGCGAGCGCAGGTCTTCGTTGTCGGTGCTGCTGCCGAGGTGCAGGGCCTTCGCGGCGGCGCGGATGCTCTGGCGGAACTCGCCTTGCTCGGCCAGCGCGACCGAGCGGCCGCAGTAGCCGTAGCCGTCGAGCTTGATGACGTCGCGCTCGTACAGCGCACGGCCCTCGGCGCTGAGCGCGAGGATGCCGTTGGCGTCGCGGTGGCGCGCCAGGGCGTCGCGCGCGATGCTGTTGCCGTTGTCCTGCGCCTGGGCGGCGAACGCGCACACGGTGGCGGCGCCCAGCAGGAGGATGCGATGTAAGGCCCTCACGGACTTCCCCTTCTTGAAGTTGCGGCCGATGCTAGGAGCCACCTTCGGCGCCTCAAAGTGACCAAGGTGAGGCGCCGCTTCCATGTTCTAGGGGGGCGCCTACGGGAACTCAGGGCACGCTGCGCAGCACGGCGTACAGCTCTTTGGTGCGAACCGGCTTGAAGAGCACCTGGTGGCCGCTGCTGTGCACGCGCTTGACTTCGTCGGGCGAGGTGTCGCCGGTGATGAGCAGGGCCGGCAGCGGCGCACCGTAGACGCCGCGCACGCGCTCGATGGCGTCGATGCCGTCTTCGCCATCGGCCAGGCGCAGGTCGGAGATCACGATGTCGATCACCCCGGCGTGGCGCCGTACCTCGGTGCAGGCCTCCTGGATCGTGGCGGCCGTCAGCACCTTGTAGCCCCAGGTCTGCAGCAGGTCGCTCATGCCGACGCGGATGCTCTCTTCGTCGTCGATGAGCAGCAGCGTGCGGCTTTCATCGATCGGCGAAGGCACGGTATCGGCCGCCACCGCGATGTTGTCCATCTCGTCGAACGGCGTGGCCTTGATGAGAATGCGAAACACCGTGCCCTTGCCCGGCTTGGACGAGACCTCCAGTTGGTGCCCCATCAGCAGCACCAGGCGCTTGACGATTGCCAGGCCCATGCCCAGGCCGCGCGAGCGGTCGCGGCCGGGGTTGTCGACCTGGTAGAACTCGTCGAAGACCTTGGGCAGCTCGTCTTCGGGGATGCCGATGCCGGTGTCCCACACCTCGATGCTGATGGCGTCTGCGCGGGTGCGCGCCACCACCACGATGCCACCTTCCTGCGTGTAGCGGATGGCGTTGTGGATGAGGTTCGACAGCACGCGCTCCAGGAGGTGGGCGTCGCTCATCACGATCTTGCCGCCGGCCTTGAAGCGCAGGCCGAGACCCAGCTCTTCGGCCTGGCCGGCGCAGTGCATGTGCAGCACGCGGAAGAGGTCGCGGATGGGGAAGGGCTGCAGGTTGGGCTCGATCACGCCGGCATCGAGCTTGGAGATGTCGAGCATGGAGGTGAAGCTCTGCTCGAGCGCGTCGATCGAGCGGATCATGTTCTTCACGAGCGGCTGCAGCGCGGTGCCTTGCAGGCGTTTTTCCAGCGTGGCGGTGAAGAGGCCGAGCGCGTGCATGGGTTGGCGCAGGTCGTGGCTGGCCGAGGCGAGGAAGCGGCTCTTCTCGCGGTTGGCCTGCTCCACCAGCACCACCTGCTGGCGCAGCGCGCGCACCAGCGCGTCGTTGTCGAGCTTGGTCTGCAGCTCCTTCATCAGGAGCCGGTGGCGGGCGCTCGCGTGGTAGATGCAGGCGAAGAGAAAGGCGGCCACCAGCGGCGCGATGGTGATCGTCATCGGCGTGCCGAGGTAGAGCATGAACGCGATCAGCGGCGTGAGCAGCGGCACCAGCCACAGGTAGATGGCCCAGCGCTGCGCCGCCACCTGGTGCGCGCCGGCCGCGGCCAGGCCCAGCAACAGCAGCACGAGCGGCATGGTGGGCACCCAGCGCAAGTCATCGATCAGCAGCGCCGGGGCGATGCCCCAGCTCACCGCCGAGAGCAACACCACCGCCTGGTAACGGTGCAGCCAGCGCGAGGGTTGGGTGAGGGCGGTGCGGCCGGCCTGCTTGAACGACCAGTAGAGCGCCGCGTGCGCCATCTGCACTGCATGCACGAAGCCGGCCCAGACCCACAGCCCCGTGCCATGGGGCATCCAGACCAGGAAGGAAAGCCAGCAGGCGACGGCCAGGCCGGCGAGCACCGCGACTTTCACGTCGCCGTGGCGCATCAGCTTCATCAGTTGCGAGGCGCGGGTGCGCTCGCGGCGGCGCTCAGGCCCTTCGTCGCTCGATGCTTGCGGGATGCCGGTGCTGGCGGATGGCGAGAGCTGGAAGCGCACCCTTCGCGTACCTGCTTACCTGAACAGGCTGATCAGGTGGGAGCGCGACTTCACGTCGAGCGCCAGCAGGATGGTCGACACGTAGTTCTTGATGGTGCCCAGCGATAGCCCGGTAGCCGTGCTGATCTCCTGGTTGGAGCAGCCCGAAAGCACCAGCTCCAGGATCTCGAGGTGGCGCGGGCCCAGCTCGGCCACGCGGTCGTAGCGCGACGAACTCGGAAAACGCGGGAAGGGCGCCGTGACGCCCCCCTGCGCCGTGGCCAGCAGGCCCAGCACCGTGTCGCACATCTGGCGCGGTGCCTGGCCCTTGGTGACATAGCCCACCGCGCCGAGCGCTCGCACCTGGCCGATCACGAATTCGTCTTGCGTGCCGCTGATGACGGCCACCCGCGCCTGCGGGAAGGCTTCGAGGAACTGCTTCAGGCCCTGCAGACCCTTGCAGTCGGGCATGTTGAGGTCGAGCAGCACGAGGGCAATGTCGGGCTCGCTGCGGTAGAGCTCCATCGCATCGTGCAGCGTGCTGGCTTCGAGGAGCTGGAGGTTGGCGTTGTCGACCGCGCCGAGGCTGGTCACGATGCCCACGCGCACGAGGGCGTGGTCGTCAACGATCAGGAGTTTGGACATCTGGCGAACCGCTTCTTCGGCTGCGAGCACGTTTGCGTGGTCTTGCGGCACCGCAGATGCGCCACGTTGAGATGCCATGCCGGACAACACTTGGCTCATCGGGTGCCTCTGTCAGGTGAATGAATCGAGGTCGTCACGCCCGTGCGGGGCGCATTGCAGCGCGTATTGTTGATTCAAAAAATCGCGGCACGTATCCCTAAGAGCATGGATGCGGGTACACCCTGAGCGCCGGTGGCGAGCTTGTTGCGCGGACCCCGACGCCGCCATGACGAGGTGTGACTTAGTTGGCGTTTGAGGCGGATCGGGTTCGCCGTGACTTCATGCCAATGACCCTTGTCGTGGAGTGCGCGATTGATATGCCCGACGCGTGAATTCCGCCGCAAGAGGCTCGGCGCGACATATCGCGGGCCCACAAGTTCCCCTCATTTCGCATCGTGCATGTACTGACTTGCCAACTTGCGCACGAAAGTCTAGGGAGAAGCGTTAATCGCTAGAAAAGCACGGCAGTGCAACCATTGGGCAAGCAGGAGAAACGCGCCGTGGCATCGCCGTTTCCCGTGCAAAACACCACAAAGGAGACTGCCATGCAATTGAGTTGGTCGGCCGTGAAACGGCAATTCGGACGTGTGATGTCCGCCTCGTGTCTGACGGTGTGCGCCTTCGGCGCCCACGCCCAGACCACCCTCTTCCAGCAATCCTTCGGAAGCGGCCTCGGGAGCTTCTCGTCGGCCGGCTCGGTGAGCACGTCGAGCCTCGGCGCCACCATGACCGCCTCGCTGCTGAGCACCGACGGCGCCATCACCTCGTCTCCGATCAGCACGGTGGGCTACACCGGCATCACCCTCGCGTTCGACCGCAGCACCACCGGCCTCGACACCGGCGAGGCCGGCATCGCCGAGGTCTCGATCAACGGCGGCGCGTTCACCCAGGTCGAGTCGACCCAGGCCGCGACCACCAGCCGCGTGACCCTCACGTTGCCGTCCAACGCAGCCAACCAGACCAGCGTGGTCGTGCGTTTCCGCGTCAACGCCAACAGCGCACTCGAAAGCTACCGCGTCAACAACGTCGTGCTGGCCGGCACGAGCGGCACCACCAACCCGCCGACCGGCGCCACGCGCCCGCCCATCGGCAAGTTCGCGACCTTCGAGAGCGGCCACGTCCGCCCGATGGCGCTGAACAGCACCGGCAGCCGCCTCTTCGTCGTCAACACGCCTGACAACCGCGTCGAGGTCTACAACACCTCCTCGGGCACCCCGGCGCTGATCGAGTCGATCCCGGTCGGCCTGGAGCCGGTGTCGGTGGCGCTGGCCAACGACAACCAGCTGTGGGTGGTGAACCACCTGTCCGACAGCGTGAGCATCGTCGATGTCTCCACGACGCCTGCCCGCGTGATCAACACGCTGCTGGTGGGCGACGAGCCGCGCGACATCGTGTTCGCGGGCGCTGGCAACAAGTGGGCCTTCATCACCGCTGCGCACCGCGGCCAGAACGCCGGCTTCGACCCGCAGCTCGCCACCCCGGGCGTCGGCCGCGCCGACGTCTGGGTGTACGACGTGGCCAACGTCGGCACGCGCCTCGGCGGCCAGCCGCTGACCCGCCTGAACATGTTCGGCGACACGTTGCGCGGCCTGGCGAAGAACGCCGCCGGCACCCGTGTCTACGCCGCGGTGTTCAACTCCGGCAACAAGACCACCGTGCTGAACGAAGACCTGGGCAACGGCGGCCTGACGCTGCCGTCGCCCACGACCGACGCCGCCGGCAACACCGCACCGCGCAACCCGCTGATCGTGCAGAAGGACGCCAACGGTCGCTGGATGGACGACGGTGACCCCACGCGTGGCGTGGCACCGCGCGACCACAGCAGCCGCGTGAAGATCAACCTGCCCGACTACGACGTGTTCACGATCGACACCTCGGGCTCCACGCCCACGGTGACGGCGCGCACGACCGGCGTGGGCACGACGCTGTTCAACGTGGCCGTCAACCCGTCGTCGGGCAAGGTCTACGTGAGCAACCAGGACGCCCGCAACCGGGTGCGCTTCGAAGGCCCGGGCACCCGCTCGACCACCGTGCGCGGCCATTTCGTCGAGAGCCGCATCACCGTGATCGACGGCAGCAACGTGCTGCCACGCCATCTCAACAAGCACATCACCAGCTACGACCAGGCCGTGGGCACGGCAGCCGAAAAGGCCGCCTCGCTCGCCACCCCGCTCGAGATGGCGATCACGCCCGACGGCTCGACCATGTACGTGGCCGCGATGGGCTCCAACAAGCTGGGGCGCTTCAGCACCGCGGCGCTCGAAGGCAACACCTTCACGCCCTCGGCCAGCAGCCACGTGACCCTGACTGGCGGCCTGCCCACCGGCGTGGTGCTCGACCCGTCGCGCAACGTGGCCTACGTCACCACCCGTGGTGACAACGGCGTCTCGGTGGTCAACACCTCGACCTTCTCCGAGACCGCCCACGTCACGATGTACAACCCGGAGCCGGCTGTCGTGAAGGCAGGGCGCAAGTTCCTGTACGACGCGAACTACACCTCCAGCCGCGGCGACTCATCGTGCTCGGGTTGCCACATCTTCGGCGACATCGACCACATCGCATGGGACCTCGGCAATCCGAGCGAAAGCCAGGTGGCGAGCCCGAACCCGTACAACACCAACGTGCCGCGTTTCGGTCGCAAGGCCAACTTCCACCCGATGAAGGGGCCGATGACGACGCAGAGCTTCCGCGGCATGGCCAACCACGGCCCGCTGCACTGGCGCGGTGACCGCACGGGCCAGAGCCGCAGCTCGGGTGAAACGATCGAGCACCAGGCGTTCGAAGACTTCAACGTGGCCTTCACCGGCCTGCTGGGTCGCGAGTCTCAGCTCACCGCCGCCGAGATGAAGGCCTTCGCCGACTTCGCGCTGGAGATCATCTACCCGCCCAATCCGATCACCAACCTCGACAACTCTCTCACCACGGTGCAGGCGGCCGGGCGCAACGTGTACTTCAACACGACGTCCGACACCATCACCACCTGCAACGGCTGCCACACGGTCGATCCGTCGCGCAAGCTCTTCGGCTCCGACGGCACCATGTCGATCGAAGGTGCCCAGCTCGACCAGGACTTCAAGATCCCGCACATCCGCAACATGTACCAGAAGGTCGGCATGTTCGGCACGAACTCGAGCCGCTCGTTGTTCGCGAACGTGGGTGACCAGGTCAAGGGCTTCGGCTACAACAACGCCGGCAAGTTCGGGACGCTCGTCCAGTTCTTCTCGGAAGACGTGTTCAACGCCCTCTCGACCACGCAGAAGCAGCAGCTCGAGCAATACGTGCTGGCCGCGCCGTCCGACGTCAACCCGATCGTCGGCCAGCAGGTCACCGTGACGCCGGCGAACGCCAACCAGTCCGACGTGAGCGCCCGTCTGAACCTGCTCGTGGCGCGCGCGCAGATCACGAGCCCGGTGCCCGAGTGCGAGCTGGTCGCCAAGGGCGTGATCTCGGGCCAGGCGCGCGGCTGGGTCATGAACGCAAGCCAGCAGTTCGTGCCCAACAAGTCGTCTGAGTCGGCCGTCACGCTCAGCGGCCTGCTGAGCCAGGCCAGCGCCGCTTCCGCGCCGCTGACCTTCACCTGCGTGCCGCCGGGCAACGGCACCCGCATCGGTGTCGACCGCGACGCCAATGGCACGCTGGACCGCGACTGATCCGGCGTGAGGTCTAGCCCCGCGTGAGCGGGGCTTCAAGAGGGGCTGGCGGCACGAAATGTGCCGTTCCAGCCCCTCGTCGTTTGCGGGCGGCCTCGAGTTCGGTGCGGGCCACGGTGCGCAGATGCACCTCGTCGGGCCCGTCCAGAAAGCGCATCGCCCGACCCCAGGTGTAGAGAAACGCGAGCGGGGTGTCGGGCGACAGGCCCATGGCGCCGAACACCTGCATCGCGCGGTCGAGCACCCGCGTCTGCAGTCGTGCGGCCACGAGCTTGATCGCGGCCACGTCGGTGCGCGCGGCGGCGTTGCCTTCGGTATCCATGCGCCAGGCCGCGCGCATCACCAGCAGCCGCGCCTGATCGATCTCGACGCGGCTCTCGGCGATCCAGTCCTGCACGTTGGCGTAGTCGGCCAGCTTGCGGCCGAAGCTCTGCCGCTCCAGGGCCCGCTCGGCCATCAGCTCCAGCGCCAGCTCGCACTGGCCGATGGTGCGCATGCAGTGGTGCACCCGCCCTGGGCCGAGGCGGGCCTGGGCCATCGCAAACCCTTCGCCCGGTTCGCCGAGCAGGGCGCTCGCAGGCACGCGGACGTTGCGGAACACCAGCTCCACGTGGCCTTCCACGCTGTGGTGCTGGAGGATCGGGATGTTGCGCACGATCTCGAGGCCCGGTGTCTTGAGCGGCACCAGCACGAGGGAATGGCGACGGTGGCGCGGCGCGTCGGGCGAGCCATCGGACACGCCCATCAGCACCACCAGCTCGCACAGCGGGTGCAAGGCCCCGGTGATGAACCACTTGCGGCCGTTGATGACGAACTCGTCGCCGTCGCGCACGATGCTCGTCTCGAGGTTGGTCGGGTCGGACGAGGCCACGTCGGGCTCCGACATGGCGTAGCACGAGCGCATCGTGCCTTCCAGCAGCGGGCGCAGCCACCGCTCCCGCTGCGCGGGCGTGGCATAGAGGTGCAGCAGCTCGATGTTGCCGGTGTCGGGCGCGCTGCAGTTGAACACCTCCGAGGCCCAGGGCACCCGGCCCATGATCTCGGCGAGCGGCGCGTACTCGGTGTTTGACAGACGCGTGCCGGGTTCGTCGGGCTTCAGGCCCGGCAGGAAGAGGTTCCACAGGCCTTCGGCCTTCGCGCAGGCCTTGAGCGGCTCGATCACATCGAGCGGGTATTCGCCGGCATCGGCCCAGCGATGCCAGTCGCGATTCGACGGCAGCACCAGCCGCTCCATCATGTCGCGCACGCGGCCTTGCAGCGCCAGGTTGGCGGCGGAGTGTGAGAAATCCATGACCGGCCATCTTGGGGCCGCCCCGAGGCCGCGGAATTGATCTGCGTCATGCGTCTGGCGGGCCGTGCTTCCTAGAGTCGGCGCATGACCTCCTCCCAGGCCGGCCTGGCCTTGCCCCTGCCTCCGTTGACGCCGCGCGAGAAGGCCGCGCTCGACGACGACGCCTCGCTCGCGCGCTGCACGCGCTGGCGCCAGTCCGCAGACGGGCAGCGCCAGGCCGAATCCGTCTTCGCCCTGCAGGGCATGTACTGCGCCGCCTGTGCCGGCGTGATCGAAGCCGCGCTCAGGCGTGTGCCCGGGGTCGACAGCGCCGAGGTCAACGCCGCCAGCGAGCGGGCCCTGGTGCGCTGGGACGCGTCGCGCACCCGTGCCTCGGCGCTGGTCGACGCGGTGCAGGCCGCTGGCTACCGCGCGCTGCCGGCCGAGCACGAGGCGGCCCGCACGGCACGCCAGCGCGAGTCGCGCCAGGCCTTGTGGCGTCTTTTCGTCGCGGGCTTCTGCATGATGCAGGTGATGATGCTCACCACGCCCGGCTACCTGTCCGCGCCCGGTGAGATCGCCCCCGACCTCGCGGCGCTGATGCGCTGGGCCGCGTGGGTGCTGACCCTGCCGGTGCTGCTTTTCTCGGCCGGCCCGTTCTTCAAGGGTGCGTGGCATGCGCTGCGCCAGCGGCGTGTCGGCATGGACGTGCCGGTGGCGCTCGGCATCGCCGTCACCTTCGTCGCCGGCACCGTGGCCACTTTCGAGCCGGGCGGCCTCTTCGGCGCCGACCCGTATCTCGATTCGATGACCATGTTCGTGAGCTTCCTGCTCGCCGGGCGGTGGCTTGAGTTGCGTGCGCGTCACCGCAGCACCGAGGCGCTCGACGCGCTCTTGCAGCGCCTGCCCGATGCGATCGAGCGGCTCGCCGACGATGGCTCCGCCCAGACCGTGCCGGTGGCGCGGCTGCAGGTCGGCGACCGCGTGCGCGTGGCCGCGGGCCAGGCCTTCCCTGGCGATGCGCTGGTGCTCGAAGGAAGTACGCAGGTCGACGAAGCCATGCTCACCGGCGAATCGCGCCCGGTGGAGCGCGCGGCGGGCGACGCGGTGGTGGGCGGCAGCCTCAACCTCGCGGCACCGGTGACCGTGCGCCTGCAGAAACTTGGTGAAGGCACGCGCTACCAGCAGATCGTGGAACTGCTCCAGCACGCGCTCACGCAACGCCCCGGCGTGCTGCGCCTGGCCGACCGCTGGGCCGGCCCGTTCCTGCTGGGCGTGCTCGTGCTCGCGGCGGGTGCTGCGGCCGTGTGGAGCGTGATCGACCTGACCCGGGCGGTGTGGGTCGCCGTCGCGGTGCTGATCGTCACCTGCCCGTGCGCGCTCTCGCTGGCGGCGCCGGCCGCGCTCCTCGCCGCGACCGGCGGCCTCGCACGCCGCGGCGTGCTGGTGCAGCGGCTCGACGCCATCGAGGCGCTGGGCGCGGTCGACATTGCCGTCTTCGACAAGACCGGCACGCTCACGCAAGACCGCCTGGTGCTGGCCGCCACGCACCTTGCGCCACAGGCCGACCGCGCCGCGCTGCTGGCCCGGGCTGCCTCGCTGGCGGCGCTGTCGCGCCACCCGTTGTCGGCGGCACTCGTGCAGGCCTTGCCAGGCGCTTCTCACGCCTGGAGCGAGGTGTGCGAAACGGCAGGGCAGGGCATCGAGGCATGTGACGAGCAGGGCCGCCGCTGGCGCCTCGGCGCGCCAGGCTGGGTGGGCTCGAGCAGCCCGACGGAGGCGACGCGCCCGCGTGTGGCCTGCGCGCCGCAAGGCGCCACGGCGGAAGAGCAGGTGCTCTTCGAATTCGACGAAGCGCTGCGCACCGACGCGCAAGAAGCGCTGCAAGGTTTGGCCGCCCACGGCTTGCAGGTGCGGCTTCTGTCGGGTGACACGCAAGGCAGCGTGCAGGCCGTGGCGCAGCGCCTTGGCATCGAGCTGGCCCACGGCCAGGCGACACCCGAAGACAAGCTGCGCGCCATCGAGTCGCTGCAAGCGCAGGGCCATCGTGTGCTGATGGTCGGCGACGGCCTGAACGACGGCCCGGTGCTCGCCCGTGCCGACGTGTCGTTTGCCCTCGCGCACGGCAGCGCCCTGGCGCAGCAGCGCTCGGATTTCATCGTGCTCGGCAGCCGCCTGGGCGAGATCCCCGCGGCGCTTGCCCGCGCCCGCAAGACCGTGCGCGTGATGCGCCAGAACCTCGGCTGGGCGCTCGCCTACAACGCCGCCTGTGTGCCGCTTGCACTCGCCGGCTACCTGCCGCCCTGGGCTGCAGGGCTCGGCATGGCGGCGAGTTCGCTCTTCGTCGTGCTCAACGCGCTGCGACTTTCACGCTGAAGAAAGCCCCGGATGGAAAGCCTCTATCTCCTACTGCCGCTGTCGGTCTTGCTCGTGCTCGCGCTGATCGGCCTCTTCGGCTGGGCCGTGCAGTCGGGCCAGTTCGACGACCTCGAACGCGAGGGCCTGCGCGTGCTGGACGGCGAGGCCGAACTCACATCTGTGCCTTCTCGCGAGCACGCCCCGCCAGGGGCTTGATCCCGGTCAAGGGTCTTCCCGAGGGCGCTTCTGACAATTGAACCAGTTCAAGAAACCCCGAGGAACGACCCATGAACACAAGCTCTCCGGCCCTTGCAACGCCGGTCTACAGCGACGGTGTGGTGCGCAATTTCGCGCTCGCAGCCGTGCTGTGGGGCATCGTCGGCATGCTGGTCGGCGTGATCATCGCCGCGCAGCTGACCTGGCCCGAACTCAATTTCGGCATCTCGTGGCTGAGCTACGGCCGGCTGCGCCCGCTGCACACCAACGCGGTGATCTTCGCCTTCGGCGGCTGCGCGCTCTTCGCGAGTTCCTACTACGTGGTCCAGCGCACCTGCCAGGTGCCTCTCTTCCTGCCCAAGCTCGCGGCTTTCACGTTCTGGGGTTGGCAACTGGTGATCGTGGCCGCGGCCATCTCGCTGCCGTTGGGCTACACCCAGGGCAAGGAATACGCTGAACTCGAGTGGCCGATCGACATCCTGATCGCTGTCGTGTGGGTCGCGTATGCGATCGTGTTCTTCGGCACCATCGGCATCCGCAAGATCCGCCACATCTACGTGGCCAACTGGTTCTTCGGCGGCTTCATCCTCGCGGTGGCGCTGCTGCACATCGTCAACAGCGCGGCCATCCCGGGCGGCTGGATGAAGAGCTACTCGGCCTACGCCGGCGTGCAGGACGCGATGGTGCAGTGGTGGTACGGCCACAACGCGGTGGGCTTCTTCCTCACCGCCGGCTTCCTCGGGATGATGTATTACTTCATCCCCAAGCAGGCCGAGCGGCCGGTGTATTCGTATCGCCTGTCGATCGTGCACTTCTGGGCGCTGATCTTCACCTACATGTGGGCGGGCCCGCACCACCTGCACTACACCGCGCTGCCCGACTGGGCGCAGAGCCTGGGCATGATCTTCTCGCTGGTGCTGCTCGCGCCGAGCTGGGGCGGCATGATCAACGGGATCATGACCTTGAGCGGTGCCTGGCACAAGCTGCGTGACGACCCCATCCTCAAGTTCCTGATCGTGTCTCTGTCGTTCTACGGCATGAGCACCTTCGAGGGCCCGATGATGTCGATCAAGACCGTCAACGCCCTCAGCCACTACACCGACTGGACGGTCGGCCACGTGCACAGCGGCGCGCTCGGCTGGGTGGGCCTCATCTCGATGGGCACGCTGTACTACCTGATCCCGCGCATGTTCGGCCAGACCAAGATGTACAGCACCAAGGCCATCGAGCTGCACTTCTGGATCGCCACCATCGGCATCGTGCTCTACATCGCCGCGATGTGGATCGCCGGTGTGATGCAGGGCCTCATGTGGCGCGCGGTCAACCCCGACGGCACGCTGGTCTACAGCTTCGTCGAGAGCGTGAAGGCGACCTTCCCGTTCTACGTGGTGCGCCTGCTCGGCGGCCTGCTGTACCTGAGCGGCATGTTGATCATGGGCTGGAACGTGGTGAAGACCGCGCTGAACGGCCGCGCCGTGCCGGTGGTCGTGCCGCCCGTTGCTGCCGCCGCCCACGCCTGAACCTTGAGACCGAGAACCATCATGGCTCAACAGCAAAACGAATCCGGCTTCAGCCACCAGAAGATCGAGACCAACAATTTCCTGATGATCGTGCTCATCCTGCTCGTGGTGGCGGTGGGCGGCATCGTGGAGATCGTGCCGCTGTTCTTCCAGCGCTCGACCACCCAGCCGGTGGAAGGCCTGAAGCCCTACACCGCACTGCAGCTCGCCGGGCGCGACGTGTACGTCCGCGAGGGTTGCTACAACTGCCACTCGCAGATGATCCGGCCCTTCCGTGCCGAGACGCTGCGCTACGGCAAGTACTCCACCGCAGGTGAATTCGTCTACGACCATCCCTTCCAGTGGGGCAGCAAGCGCACCGGCCCCGACCTGCACCGAGTCGGCGGCAAGTACAGCGACGACTGGCATCGCCTGCACCTGATCAACCCGCGTGACCTGGTGCCCGAGTCGAACATGCCGGCCTATCCCTGGCTCAACAAGAACCTGGTCGACGGGCAATCGCTGCCCAACCACCTGAAGGCCCTGCGCGTGGCCGGCGTGCCCTACACCGACGCCGACATTGCCGGTGCCACCGAAGCGGTGAAGAACAAGACCGAGCTCGACGCGCTGATCGCCTACCTGCAGGTGATGGGCACCGCGCTCAAGTAAGAACGGACAGGAAGAACGACATGGACATCAACGACCTCCGATCCCTCGTGACCCTGGTCTCGCTCGCCACCTTTGCCGGCATCTGCACCTGGGCCTGGGCCAAGCGCAACCGCGACCGCTTCGATGAAGCGGCACGCATCCCGTTCATGACCGCCGACGATGAAGGAGCCCGCCGTGAGTGACTTCTTCAACAGCGGTTGGTCGACCTTCATCGCGGTTGCGACGGTGGTGTCGCTCGTCGCCTGTCTGGCGCTGCTCGTCATCGCGTCGCGCCGCAAGCCGATGGCCAACGACAACACCACCGGCCACGTGTGGGACGTCGACCTCGTCGAACTCAACAACCCGCTGCCGCGCTGGTGGATGGTGCTCTTCGTGCTGACCGTGGTGTGCGGTGGCGCGTACGTCTTCCTGTACCCCGGCCTTGGCAGCAGCGCCGGCACGCTCAACTGGACGAGCACCGGCCAGTACGAGGCCGAGCAGAAGAAGGCCACCAACGCGATGGCCGCCGTCTATGCGCGTTACGTGTCCCAGCCGGCGGAAGTGCTGGCCAAGGACGCCGGCGCGATGGGCATCGGCGAGCGCCTCTTCGTCAACAACTGCGCCGCCTGCCACGGCTCCGACGCACGCGGCAGCAAGGGCTTCCCCAACCTGACCGACAACGACTGGCTCTACGGTGGCTCGCTCGAGACCATCAAGGAAACCATCGCCAACGGTCGCCAGGGTGTCATGCCCCCGATGGCCGCCGCGGTGGGCTCGGCGCAAGACGTGGTCAACGTCGCGCAGTACGTGCTGAGCCTCTCGGGCAGCCCGCACAACGCCATCCAGGCGGCGGCGGGGCGCGAGAAGTTCATCGCCTGCGCGGCCTGCCACGGCGTGGGCGGCAAGGGCAACCAGGCGCTCGGCGCACCCAACCTCAGCGACAAGGTGTGGCTGCACGGCTGGGGCGAGGAGGCGATCGTCGCGATGGTCAACAACGGCAAGACCAACGTCATGCCCGCACACGCCTCGCGGCTCACCCCTGAGCAGATCCATGTGCTCGGTGCCTATGTGTGGAGCCTCTCCCGCGGCGCGAGCTCCGGGCCGTAACCCCAGCGACGCGCGATCCCTACCCTATGAGCAGTACCAATCCCCGCGTGATCCCGATCGTCGCCGCCGAAGCGGCGAGTGAGGTCGAAGGCGAGGGCGGCTGGCTCTTCGAGAAGCAGAAGAAGATCTATCCGCGCTCGGTCACCGGCACCTTTGCCAACTGGCGCTGGGCGATGGTGTGGCTCACGCAGATCGTGTTCTACGGCCTGCCGTGGCTCCAGTGGAACGACCGCCAGGCGGTGCTCTTCGACCTGGCGGCGCGCCGCTTCTACATCTTCGGCCTGGTGCTGCACCCGCAGGACCTGGTCTACCTCGCGGCGCTGCTCATCGTCTGCGCCTATTCGCTTTTTCTCTTCACGGCGGTGGCCGGCCGCCTGTGGTGCGGCTTCACCTGCCCGCAGACCGTCTACACCGAGATCTTTCTCTGGGTGGAGCGCCGCTTCGAAGGTGACCGCATCGCCCGCATGCGGCTCGACGAGGCGCCCTGGTCCTTCAACAAGCTGTGGCGCAAGGCCGGCAAGCAGGCGGTGTGGATCGCCATCGGCCTGTGGACGGGCTTCACGCTCGTCGGCTACTTCACCCCCGTCAAGGTGCTCTGGAGCGAGGCTTTCACGCTGGGATTCGGGCCGTGGGAATGGTTCTGGGTGCTCTTCTACGGCTTCGCCACCTATGGCAACGCCGGCTACCTGCGCGAGCAGGTCTGCACCTACATGTGCCCCTATGCGCGCTTCCAGAGCGCGATGTTCGACCGCGACACGCTCATCGTGAGCTACGACCCCGCCCGTGGAGAGCCACGAGGCTCGCGCGGCCGCAAGGTCGACCCGAAGTCCAAGGGCCTGGGCGACTGCATTGACTGCGGCCTGTGCGTGCAGGTGTGCCCGACCGGCATCGACATCCGCAACGGCCTGCAGTACCAGTGCATCGGCTGCGCCTCCTGCGTGGACGTGTGCAACGAGGTCATGGACAAGATGAACTACGAGCGCGGCCTCATCCGCTTCGCGACGCAGAACGGCCTGTCCAACCGCTGGTCGAAGCTGCAGACGCTCAAGCGTGTGCTGCGCCCGCGCGTGCTCGTCTACACCACTGTGCTCGCGCTCATCTGCATCGGCTTCGTGGTGAGCCTCGCGCTGCGCAGCCCGTTCCGGGTCGACGTGGTGCGCGACCGTGGAGCCCTGGCACGCCTCGTGGACGACGGCGCGATCGAAAACGTCTACCGCCTGCAGGTGATGAACGCCACCGAGGCCACGCAGCACTACCGCGTGACGCTCGAAGGCCTGGACGGCGCCTCCATCACCTCGAAGGCAGAGTTCGAAGTAGGTGCCGCCGAGGCCCGCTGGTGGCCGGTGAGCGTGCAGGTGCCGCATGCGGCCACTCGCGCGCTGGGCCCGGGTGCCCACCCGCTGCGCTTCCGCGTCGAGCGGCTGGCGCGTGGCGATGACGGCTCGGTCGACGTGGTCGAGAAGTCGACCTTCGTCGTGCCGCGATGACGGTGGCGTGAAGTGGATGCCGATGCTGAAGTGGAAGGAGACCCGAGATGAACCCGAAGACCCAAAGTCCTGAATCCACCCCGTGGTGGCGTGTCGGCATGGTGTGGCTGGTGCTCGCCGGCCCCGCGGCCGTGGTGCTGGCCGGCTTCGTGACGCTGCGCATCGCCATCACGCACATCGACCCGGTGGTGCAGGTGCCGGCCGCCGTGGCCGACACCTCGGCCTCGATGAGCCCGGCGCTCAAGGCGCGCAACCACGCGGCCACGCCGCAGCCGTGATGTGGTCTCCTGCGTTCCGCCAGCAGGCGCTCCAGGTGCTCTGGCCATCGTTCCTGATGGCTGGCGTGCTGGAGATGCTGCTGTTTGCGGTGGTCGACCCCGACAACCTGCAGTGGTTTGGCGGCGTGGCGTTCGACTGGCCGCGCCAGGCGGTCTACACCGTCACCTTCTTCATCTTCTGGGGCGTGATGGCGCTGTCGGGGGCGCTGACGATGCTGCTGATGCGGTCGACGGATGAGATGAACCGGCAGGACCCGTTCTGATCCTGGGCCGCAAAACCCAGGGTCGACGGCAGCGGCTCAGCAACGAGCGCTGTTGACCAGGCGCTTCAAGCCTTCTGCGTCGAGGATGCGGATGTCGCGCTGCTTCACTTCCAGCAGCCCGTCGTCGTGGAACTTCGAGAAGGTGCGGCTCACCGTCTCGAGCTTGAGCCCGAGGTAGGAGCCGATCTCCTCGCGTGTCATGCGCAGCACCAGCGACGAGGCCGAGAAGCCACGCGCCTGCAAGCGCTGCGTGAGGTTCAGCAGGAAGGCCGCCAGCCGCTCCTCGGCCCGCATGGAGCCGAGCAGGAGCATCACGCCGTGATCGCGCACGATCTCGCGGCTCATGATCTTGTGGAACTGCCGCTGCAACTCGCCGAACTCGCGCGACAGCGATTCGAGCTGCGAATAGGGGATCACGCAGAGCTGTGAATCCTCCAGCGCCACGGCATTGCAGCTGTGCCGCTCGCCGCCGATGCCGTCAAGCCCCAGCAGCTCGCCGGCCATCTGGAAGCCGGTGACCTGATCGCGCCCGTCTTCCAGCGACACGCAGGTCTTGAAGAAGCCCGTCCGCACGGCGTAGAGGCACTGGAACGGGTCGCCCGAGCGGAAGAGCAAGTCGCCCCTGGCGACGCTACGCCGGGTGGTGACGAGGGTGTCGAGCCGCTCCATGTCGGTCGGCGGCAGGCCGACGGGCAGGCACAGCTCGCGCAAGCTGCAGCTGGAACAGGCGACCTTCAACGTCGGTGCGGGTGCAATCGCGCGCGTGCGCCGGACGGTCGAAGGGGTGGTTGGGGGCGGGACGGTATCAGGCATATGAGGTATCTCAAGCTCCCGGGAATTCTGTTTCCCGGGCCCTCCGCAGCGCTTGACCGGCATCAAGGCGCGCTCTGGTCGCCTTGGCACAGTATGGGCACCATGAGCGAAGTCCTGTGCCCCCCCACCTCAGCCGCTGCGGCCCCCGAGTTCCAGATCACGCCCGAGCTGCTGCAGCGCTTTGACGTGGCCGGCCCGCGCTACACCTCCTACCCCACGGCCGACCGTTTCGTCGAAGCCTTCGGCGAGGTCGACTACGCCCATGCCGCGCGCCTGCGCGTGCAGGGCGCGGCGGCCGCACCGCTGTCGGTCTACGTGCACATCCCGTTCTGCGAATCGGTGTGCTACTACTGCGCCTGCAACAAGGTGGTGACGAAAGACCACGGCCGCTCCACCGCCTACCTCGACGCGCTCGAAAAGGAGATGGCACTGCACACCGCGCTGCTGGGCGTGGGCCAGAGCGTCTCTCAGCTGCACCTCGGCGGTGGCACGCCCACCTTCCTGAACGATGGCGAACTCAGCCGGCTGCTCGCCGCACTGCGCCACCATTTCAAGATCGCGCCCGGCGCCGAGATGTCGATCGAGGTCGACCCGCGCACCGTGACGCGCGAGCGGCTGCAGCATCTCGCGCAGCTCGGCTTCAACCGCCTGAGCTTCGGCGTGCAGGACTTCGACGAAGACGTGCAGCGCGCGGTGCACCGCGTGCAGTCGTTCGAGTCGGTGCGCTTCCTGATCGAAGCGGCGCGCGAGATCGGCTTCGAGTCGGTCAACGTCGACCTGATCTACGGCCTGCCGAAGCAGAACCCGGTGTCGTTTGCCAAGACGGTGGCGCAGGTGAACTCGCTGCGGCCCGACCGCATCGCGCTCTACTCCTATGCGCACCTGCCGCAGCGCTTCAAGCCGCAGCGCCGCATCTCGACCGAAGAGCTGCCGGCCGCCGGCCAGAAGGTGGGCATGCTGAGCAATGCCATCGCGGCCTTCCTTGCCGCCGGCTACGTCTACATCGGCATGGACCACTTCGCGCTGCCCGACGACGCACTCGCCGTCGCCAAGCGCCAAGGCCGGCTGCACCGCAACTTCCAGGGCTACAGCACGCAGCCCGATTGCGACCTCGTGGCGCTCGGCGTCTCGGCCATCGGCCACATCGGCGCCACCTACAGCCAGAACGCGAAGACCCTGCCCGAGTACTACGACGCACTCGCCCAGGGCCAGCTGCCCATCGTGCGCGGCCTCGCGCTCACGCGCGACGACCTCGTGCGCCGCGCCGTCATCATGGCGCTCATGTGCCAGGGGCGGCTGGAGTTCGAATCGATCGAGCTGTCGCACCTGGTCGACGTGCGGGAATACTTCAGAAGCGAGCTCGCGCAGATGGAAGCGCTGGCGGAGCAGGGGCTCGTCGAGATTGAACCGAATGCTCTGCAGGTGACCCGCATGGGCTGGTACTTCGTGCGCGCGGTGGCGATGGTGTTCGACCGCCACCTGCAGGCCGACCGCCAGCGCGAGAGGTTCTCTCGCATCATCTGAGCCGCAGTCCACGATGGAACTGGCGCTCATCTTCAGCGCGGCCCTGATGGGCCTGGCCGGCGTGCCGCACTGCCTGGCGATGTGCGGCGGCACGAGCGCGGGGGTGATCCGCGCCTGCAGCCGCGGCAACGCGAACCACGCCACCCTCGGCTTCCATCTCGGCCGCCTCGCCGGCTACGCGGCGGGCGGCGCAGTGGCCGCGTCAAGCGTGGCGCTGCTGCGCCAACTGGGCGAGGCGGCGCCCGCGTTGCGCCCGATCTGGGTGCTGCTGCACCTGGCCGTGCTCGGCTTTGGCCTCTGGTTGCTCTGGACCGGCCGTCAGCCCGCCTGGATGCAAGGGCAGGGCCGCTCGCTCCCGCCTGAATTGGCGGCGCAGGGCTGGCAGCGGGTGCAAGGCCCAGTGCGCGCGGCGGGTGCCGGTGCGCTCTGGTTGGCGTGGCCTTGCGGCCTGCTGCAGTCGGCGCTGGTCGTCGCCACGCTCGCTGGCCACGCAGCCGCGGGTGCGGCGGTGATGGCAGCCTTTGCCATCACCTCATCAGTGGGCCTCATCGCGGGGCCGGCGTTGTGGCTGCGCCTGACGGGCGGTGCGGGTGCGGGCCTCGTGGCCGGCCAGTGGGCGGTGCGCCTCGCGGGTGCAGGGCTCGTCGCCGCTTCGGGCTGGGCGCTGGGCCACGGCCTGTGGGCACGGGTGTTGGCGATCTGCTTCGGCCCTTGAGGCGCCAGGGGCTCTCGGCCAGGTCGTGAGAGGATGGCCTGCCGGCCCAGGCAGAGGATAAGGTGAATACCTTAGAACGCCAAGCCGCAATCGGCGCGATGCTACCGGCTTCCACTTCCACACGAGCCCATGTCCACCACCCACACCGATGTGCTCATCGTCGGCGCCGGCCTCTCCGGCATCGGCGCGGCGTACCACCTGCAGACCGAGTGCCCCGACCGCAGCTACGCGATCCTCGAAAGCCGCGAGGCCATCGGCGGCACCTGGGACCTGTTCCGCTACCCAGGCATCCGCTCCGACTCCGACATGTACACCCTGGGCTACCGCTTCAAGCCCTGGACGAACGCGAGCGCCATCGCCGACGGCCCGTCGATCCTGCAGTACATCCGCGAGACGGCGGCCGAGAACGGCATCGACCGGCACATCCGCTTCGGCCACAAGGTGGTCGGCGCGTCCTGGTCGACGCCCGAGGCGAGGTGGACGGTGGAAGTCGAACGAAGCACAGGCGAGCGTGTCACCTTCACCTGCAACTTCCTCTTCATGTGCAGCGGCTACTACAAGTACGAGGCCGGCTACCAGCCCGACTTCCCCGGCGTCAGCCGCTTCGGCGGCCGCCTCGTGCACCCGCAGAAGTGGACGAGCGACATCGACTACGCCGGCAAGCGCGTCGTCGTGATCGGAAGCGGCGCCACCGCCGTGACGCTCGTGCCCGAGATGGCCAAGACCGCCGCCCACGTGACGATGCTGCAGCGCTCGCCGACCTACGTGGTGTCGCGGCCCGCGCAAGACCGCATCGCCAATGCGCTGCGCAAAGTGATGCCGGCGAGCTGGGCCTATTTCCTCACACGCTGGAAGAACGTCAGCCTCTCGATGTATTTCTACCGGCTCTGCAAGCGCCGGCCCGAGCGGGTGAAGAAGTACATCGTCGACGGCATCCAGGCGGCCATCGGCAGCAAGGTCGACGTCGCGAAGCACTTCACCCCCCGCTACAAGCCGTGGGACCAGCGCCTGTGCCTGGTGCCCGATGGCGATCTCTTCCGCATGCTCTACGTCGGCAAGGCGACGGTGGTGACCGACGAGATCGAGACCTTCACCGAGAAGGGCATCCGCCTCAAGTCGGGCACGGAGCTCGAGGCCGACCTCGTCGTGAGCGCCACCGGCCTCGTGCTGAGCTCGCTCGACGACATGGACCTGAAGGTCGACGGCCGGCGAGTCGAAGCGGGCAAGACCTTCGGCTACAAGGCCACGATGTACAGCGACGTGCCCAACCTCGCGGTCTCGTTCGGCTACACCAACGCCTCATGGACGCTCAAGTGCGACCTGACCTGCGAATACGTCTGCCGCCTGCTCAACTACATGAAGCGCCACGGCCACCGCCAGTGCACGCCGCGCAACCGTGACCCCGAGCTGAAGGCGGAGCCGTGGATCGACTTCACCTCGGGCTACGTGCAACGCGCCGCCGAGCACATGCCCAAGCAGGGCTCGAAGGCGCCGTGGAAGCTCTACCAGAACTACCTGCGCGACCTGCTGCTGCTGCGCTTCGGCCGCATCGACGACGGTGTGATGGAGTTCGGCAACCCCGGCTACGCCGTGGGCGGGCAGGTCAAGCAGGCGGCGGGTTGACGGCGGGGCTGTCGAGGCGGCGCTTTCGCTTCGCCTCGCTCAGCAAGGCCTTCACATTCGCGAGGAACGACGGGAAGTCGAACGGCTTCGTCCAGTAGGCGCGCGCGCCTGCGTTCATCGCGAGTTCCACATCGAGCGGCATGGCGCTCGCCGAGAGGGCGACGACGGTGAGGCCGCGGGTGGCGGGGTCGACCCGCAGCTGGTGGAGCACCTGGTCGCCCGACATGTCGGGCAGGCGCATGTCGAGCAGCACGAGGCTCGGGTCGAGCTCGCGTGCCTGCTGAACGCCCTCGGTGCCGGTCGCTGCCACCACCACCTTCACGTCGGGCCACTGGCGCAGCACCTCCACCACCAGCAAGGCGTTGACGGCGTTGTCTTCGATGTAGAGCACGGTGCCCGCAGGCGGCTCGTCGGCGCTGGTCTCAGCGGCGAAGTGCAGGGGGAAGTCGCCGCCGGGGTGCCGGCTGAATTCGAGCATCCGGTCGATCAGCACCTGCAGCCGCAGCCCCGCAGCGTGCAGCAGTTCGAGCTGCATGTTCTCGTTGCCGCCGAGTCGCGCGCCGGGCCGGCCGCGCAGGAGCTGCGTGATGCCCAGCACCGCGTTGAGCGGGGTGCGCAACTCGTGGCTCATGCGCGAAAGGAACTCGTTCTTCGCGCGGTTGGCGGCCTCCGCGGCGGCACGGGCCAGGCGTGTGCGCTCGGCTTCGCGCACCGCGGTGACGTCTCGCACCATCACCGTCATCAGCATGTCGGCGCCACGGCCGGTGCGCGAGATCGTGGCCTCGATGGGGAACTCGGTGCCGTCGCTTCGCAGGCCGCTCAGCGCCCGCACCGGGCCCATGCGCCGGGCGGCATCGTCTCCCTCGTGGTAGCGGGCCACGTGCTCGCGGTGCGCCGGGCGGTGGACGGCGGGAATGAGCAGGTCCAGCGGCTGGCCCAGCGCATCGCGGGCCGCGAGTAGAAACATGCGGCAGGCGGCTTCGTTGAAGAGCACGATGCGCTGCGTCGCGTCGATGGTGATGATCGCGTCCATCGCCGTCTCGACGATGTCGGCCAGCCGTTCGCGCGGGTCCGGCGAATCGGGCTCTGTCATGGCGTGAGCAGTCTCAGGCCACGGCGCTGCACAACAGGGCTTGCAGTGCGTATCGCTGGTTGGCCATCTGCTCGCTTCCGAGCGGGGCGTGTGCGGGGCTGCCGGCGTTGCAGCCGCAGGCGAGTTCCACGCGGCCGTCCGCGCAGCGGTGGTTGCGCTGTTCGTCCCAGATGAAGTCGGTGCACCCGGCACCCTCGGTGCAGCTCGTGGCTTGCACCGGCTCACCCATGCGAAGCGAGAAGCCGGCCAGCGCGGCCGACTGCTGCCAGGCGCGGGCGTCGGGTGAGTTGGTGTTGCCGCGGAAGCTGACGGTGATGTCCTTCATCGGCTTGCCGCTGTGCTCACGCAAGGTCATCAGGTCGCCGAGCACCCGCAGCGGGTGGCCCGGCTCGCCCAGGCCGTTGAAGACGGGGCGGCCGGCGCTGCGGTCGATGTCGCGCAGCGCATCGCCGGTCAGGCCTTCGCATTCGATGGCGTCGTAGAGGCGGCCGAGCAGTTGCGCCGTTTCCTGCGAGACGCTCGGGCGGATGTGGGCGACCCGCGCACCGAGCGCGGTGGCGGCGGCCGTGAAGCCTTGCAGGGCAGGGCCTTCCGCCACCTCCGACATCACCGCGATGTTCTTGCCCCGCAGCGGCTGCTGCGGATGGCCGGCGAGCTCGGCGGCCTTCAGCGACCGGGCGGTGTCGAGCAGCGAGGCGAGATCCCGTCCGGTCAGGCCGTCGAGCGACCAGAGGCTGCGGTGATGAAGAGGGCTGTTGAGGGTCATGATCGTGTGGAGGAGAGCGTATTCGTGCGGCCGGCGGCGGGCTTGACCCGCATCAAGCGACTGCCATCGGTTTTCAGGCTGGGGCCCGCTGATACAGAGCGTTTACACAGGCCTCACCTGCTGTTACCCAGCGTCGCAGGCGGTTCGCAAGCGGTTGTCGGTGGCTTCCTAAAGTCACTTCATCAACACACCGCCCCACAGGAGCCCACGATGCTTGCAACCGCCACCGCCCAGAACCACGCTGCCAACGTCGCCCTGGTCGGGCAACCCAAGCGCGAGGTGTCGCCTGCCGGCAACCGCATCGCCGAAAGCCTGAAGCTCATCAACGACACCTTGGCGGTCACGCGCCGGCTGCTGCACGCAGGCGACTCGGTCTACGAAGCGGGCGAGCGTTTCGAGTCGCTGCACGTGGTGAATTCGGGCATCTTCAAGCTCGTGAACCTGTCGCCCGACGGCCGCGAGCAGGTGGTGGGCCTGCAGTTCAAGGGCGACTGGCTCGGCTTTGATGGCATCGCCACCGGCCGCCACAGCTGCGATGCGGTCGCGATGGACACCGGCGAAGTCTGGACGGTGCGCTACGACAGCCTGCTGCAGGCCAGCGCCCGCCAGCCGGCGCTGATGGCGGTGATGCACGGCGCGATGAGCCGCGAGATGACGCGCGACCGCGATGCGCTGCTGTCGATCTGCACGCTGCCGGCCGATGCGCGCGTGGCGGAGTTCCTGCACAACTGGGCCTCGTCGCTTTCCGAGCGCGGCCTGCGCACCGACCAGATCACGCTGCGCATGACGCGCGCCGAGATCGGCAACTACCTCGGCATGAAGCTCGAGACCGTGAGCCGCGCGCTCTCGCGCCTGGCACGTGACGGCATCATCGAGTTCAGCGAAGGCGGCCGCCGCGACGTGCGCATTCCCGATCTCGGAGTGCTGTCGGCCTGCGTGCAGCGCTGCGTGGCCCCCGAAGGCATGCTGCAGTGACGCGAGCGCCGTCGTGCCCGGGCCATATCGGCAATGCCGACAAGGCCAAATCGCGCGCGGTTTGAGCCTGCGCGGCTTCGAGGCTACGATCTCCTCCATGAGCATGTACGCGTCTTCCACGGTGCCCACCGTTGCCGCCCTCCGGGCCGGCAGCGCGGGCCTGTCGCGCCTGCTCCAGCCGGCCGCACATCCCTGAGCCCGGCGATCACCTTCCACCACTTGCGCAAACCTTCGATCGCCGGGCTCCTCGCCCAGCGCGTCGGTGCGCGTCTGCGTCCTGCAGGCGCCGCCGCTACTCGACAGGAGTGCACCCATGGAAGTCTTGACCGAGCGCACGCTCACTGAACTGGATCACATCCGCCTCGCGCGGCTGACCCTCCCCTCCGGCGACGAAGGCCTGATCGACGAATTGCTCGATTCGGCCGAACTCGTGTCCTCGCGCGCCGTCTCGCCCGATGTCGTGACGATGTATTCGCAGGTCGAACTCGCCGATCTGGCCACCGGCCATCGGCAGCGGCTCACCGTGTGTTACCCGCATGACGCCGAGCCGTCGGCCGGCTTCGTCTCCGTGCTGTCGCCGGTGGGCGCGAGCCTCATCGGCCGACGCGTGGGCAGCATCGCCCGCTGGCAGACGCCCCATGGCGACGAAGGCGCTGCAGAAGTGGTGGCACTGCTCTTCCAGCCCGAGGCCAGCGGCGATTACACGACGTAGCCGCCGCCGCGTGCGTCCGCACGCCACTTCCCGCTGATCCAACACGAGCGCGCCGCTCGGCCCGGGGCGCGTGCCTTTGCACGCCCGTTGCCGACCCGCGCCCGCTGGATCGCCGTGCCCATGTCCTTCGCGGAGATTCCCATGTTTCCCCTCACCTCCATCCTCGTCACCACCGACTTCTCGGACGACGCCCGCAACGCCGTTCGCCGCGCCGCGCTGATGGCCGCCGGCCACCGTGCGCGCCTGAGCCTGCTGCACGTCGTCGACCCGCCTGCGCTCAAGGGGCCGCGTGCCTGGTTCGCATCGCAGGCCGGTATCGACCACAAGGTGTCGGTCGCGCGGGCGATGCTCGACCGCCTGGTGGCCGAGCTCGAAAGCCGCTACCGCGTGCAGGCCACGCCGGTGGTCCGCGTCGGTCGCTCACTCGAGCAGGTCTGCGCTGCGGCCGCCGAGGCCGACCTGCTGCTGGTCGGCTCCAAACGCGTGAACCCGCTCAGAAGCTCGATGCTCGGCACGCCGACCGAGCAACTGGTGCGCCTCGTGAGGCGGCCGGTTCTTGTGGTCAAGCGCGAGGCCGCGCAGCGCTACCAGCGCGTGCTCGTCGCGGTCGACCTCGACACGGCCTTTGGCGACATGCTGCACAGCGCGAGCGCGCTGGCGCCGGGGGCTGACCTGCATGTGTTCCACGCGCTGAGCACGCGCCGCGCCGACCGCATGCGCATGAGCGGCGTGCCGTCCGAGGTGATCCGCGAAGTCTCCGACAGCGAACGGCAGCGCGGTGCGGCGCGCCTGCAGTCGATGCTCGCCGCCATCGGGCATGCGGGCGCGCAGGTGTCGGTCGACCACGGCGACCCGCGGGTGCTGACGCTCGAGATGCAGCACACCGTCGACGCCGACCTCATCGTGCTTGGCCAGGACGGCGCCTCGGCCCTGTGCAATTTCCTCCTCGGCGGTGTGCCTCGGCGGGTGCTGTCGGCTGCGACCTGCGACGTGCTCGTCATGCCCAAGCTCGCGCAAGGCGAGGGCGCCCGTGTGCCGGCCCGCCGCACCTGGCTCGACTCGGGCCCTGCGAGCCTGCCACGAGGGCTGTCGTCATGAGCGCGCTCGGCCCCATCCTGGCGGCCACCGACTTCTCGGTGCATGCCGGTCATGCCGCCACGCGCGCCGCGTGCGTGGCGCACGAGACCCGTTCGCCGCTGACCCTGATGCACGTGCTGCCCGGCGAGCCGCTTGCGCAGGTGCGCGGCTGGCTGGGTGTCGACCGCGGGCTCGAGCGTGAGCGAACGCTGCACCGGGCCGCGCATCGCCGGCTGAACACGCTTGCCGCCGAGCTGGCCGCGGCTCGGCATGCGCCGGTTGCGACCGAGAGCGCCGCAGGCGGAGCGCTGGAGGAGATCCTGCACCGCGCCGAGCGCCTGGATGCGCGCCTTCTCGTGCTGGGCGCACGCGGCGCGAGCCTGTGGCGCCGCCTCGTCTTCGGCACGATGTCGCTGCGCCTGATGCACCGCACGAAACGCCCCTTGCTCGTGGTGCGGCAAACGCCGCGCGGGCCGTACCGGCGCGTGCTGGTGGCAGTCGACTTCTCGCCCTGGTCTCTCGAGGCGCTGCGGCTGGCGCGGCAGATGGCACCGCACGCGCGGATGTTGCTGCTCACCGCGTTCGAGGTGCCGTTCGAAGGAAAGCTCCACTACGCGGGTGTCGATGCGGCCACCGTGGTGCGCTACCGCCAGCAGGCGCATGCGCAGGCGAGGCAGCGGCTCCACGAGCTCGCGCATGAGGCGGGCCTCTCGCTCACGGAGTGGGAGCCGTGCGTGGTCGAAGGTGCCGCGCCTCGCCGCATCGTCGAGGCCGAACGAACGCAGGGCTGCGACCTGGTCGTGCTCGGCAAGCACGGCCAGTCGGCCACGGTCGACTTCCTGCTCGGCAGCGTGACGCGGGAGGTCCTGGCCCGAGGCCGCGCCGACGTGCTCGTGTCGACACGCCAAGCGGCACGTGCTTTGCCGGAGCCCTAGCGCCGCCCGGCGGAAGGAGACCTCATGCAACCTGCACCCCGCGACCCCGATCCGCGCCCGCTGTGGGCCCCACGCCCATGTTCGAGCTGAACCTGCCGTGGTGGGAGCTGGTAGCGCGGGCTGCCATCGTGTATGTCGCGCTGCTCGTGATGGTGCGCGTGTCGGGCAAGCGGACGGTGGGTCAGTTCACGCCGTTCGACCTGCTCGTGGTGATGCTGCTGAGCGAGTCGGTGAGCAACGCGCTGTCGGCCGACGACAACTCGGTCACCGGCGGGCTGATCCTCGCCGGCACGCTGGTGCTCTTGAACATGGTGCTGGCCATCGCGGGGTCGCGCAGCCGCAAGGTCGAGGAGATCGCCGAAGGCACGCCGGTGCTGATCGGTCGCGATGGCAAGCTGTTCGAAGACGTGCTCAGGCGCGAGCGCGTCGGTGTGGGGGAAGTGGAGCAGGCGCTGCGTGAAAGCGACTGCGATCTGGCCGATCTCAAGCTCGCCTTCCTCGAATCGGACGGCCGCTTCAGCATCCAGAAGAAGAAGCCCGACTGAAGCTCAACCCTTCACCGCCTGCAACGCGGTGGCGAGCGCGTGGGCGAGCTCCTCGCGCGAGTAGGGCTTGGCCAGCAGCTCCCACGAGAGCGGGGCGCTCTGGCTGGTGTCGAGCAGCTCGGCCGAGAAGCCCGACATCAGGAGGATTGCGAGGTGCGGCAGGCGCGCCTGCGCTTCGCGGGCGAGGTCGGTGCCGCGCATGCCGGGGCCGAGCGCGATGTCGCTCAGCAGCAGTTCATAGGCGGCGTCTTGCGTGAGGAGCGGCAAGGCCTGCTCGGCGCTGCTGCATGGCGTGACTTCGCAGCCGAGCGTGGCGAGAAAGCGCATGGCCACCGTGCGCACCTCGGGCTCGTCTTCCACCAGCAGCACCTTGAGCCCGGGCGGGATCACGCCGGGGCGGGCCGCAGCGTCGTCGGCCGCCTGCTCGGGCTGCGCATAGCGAGGGATGTAGAGCGTGACCGTCGTGCCCTGGCCCACGCTGCTGTCGAGCGTGATGGCGCCATGCGACTGCTTGACGAAGCCGTACACCGTCGACAGGCCGAGGCCCGTGCCGCGGCCCAGCTCCTTGGTGGTGAAGAAGGGCTCGAAGGCGCGCTCCTTCACGGTGTCGGACATGCCCGAGCCGGTGTCCGAGACCGAGATCGCGATGTACGCGCCGGGCTGGTCGCCGGCCTTCAGCTCGAAGTCGCCGCGCAGTTGCACCGGCAGCGCGGCGCAGAGCCGGCCGCTGAAGCTCAGGGTGCCGCCGTTGGGCATGGCGTCGCGCGCGTTGATGGCGATGTTGAGCAGCGCGGATTCGAGCTGGCCGGGGTCGGCCACGCAGGGCGGGCAATCGTCGGGTGCGTTGACCTCGATGCGGATGCGCTGGTCGAGCGTGCGGCGCAGCATGTCGGCCAGCGAGTCAATGAGCGACGGGACGTCGATGCGGCTCGGGCTCAGCACCTGGCGGCGCGAGAACGCGAGCAGCTTGCCGGTGAGTTCGGCGCCGCGCTTGCTCGCGCGGGCCGCTGCGCTCACGAGCTGCTGCGCATACGCGTCGCCGTTGACGGCGGGAAGCTCCTCGAGCACCTGGAGGTTGCCCTGGATCACCGTCAGCAGGTTGTTGAAGTCGTGCGCGATGCCGCCGGTCAACTGGCCCACGCTTTCCAGGCGCTGGGCGTGATGCAGCGACTCTTCCGACTGCACCCGCTGCAGCGTGGCTGCCAGGAGGTTGGCCAGCGATTCGAGGAAGCGCACTTCGTCGTCGCCGAAACGCTGCGTCTGCGTGGAGCGCACGGCGAGTGCACCCACCACCTGGCCACGGTCGGAGAGCGGCACGGCCATCGCGCTCACGAGGCCGGCATCGAGATACGCCTGCGGCACGGCGTAGCGCCGCTCCTCGCGGTAGTCGGGCACGATGACGGGCTTGCTCTGGGCGAAGACGAAGCCGGGCGGCGTGTCGGGCCGGTTGGGGATGCGACGCCCGATCACCTCGCTCGGCAGGAGGCCTGTCCCGGCGGCGATGCGGAACTCGAGCTGGTTGGGCTCGAGCAGGAAGACCATCGCCACCTGCACCTGCAGGGCTTCCTTGGCCACCTGCGGCAGTTGCTCCAGCAGCAGGCTGGCGTCGCGCGCGTCGACGGCGAGGCGCCCCATGCGTGCGACGTATTCGGCGTAATGCGCGCGCTGCAGCGCCCGCTTGACGCGCGGGTAGTTGCCGATGCCGCGGATGGCCACCACCACATGCGGCAGGCCCTGGCTCGTGAGCGGGCTGAGCGAGATCTCGACCATCACCTCGCTGCCGTCGCGCCGCTTGGCCACGAGTTCCATGTCGGTGCCCATCGGGCGCGGGCGTGGGTTCTTGGCATAGGTGGCGCGGTACTCGGCATGCCGCGGGCGGATGCTGTCGGGCACCAGCGCGTCGACCGACAGGCCCACGAGCTGGTCGGCGCTGTAGTCGAGCAGGGCCTCGGCGGCCGGGTTGGCCAGCTCGATCACGCCCTGGCCGTTGACCAGCAGCAGCGCATCGGGGTAGGCCGAGAAGATCGAACGAAAGAGGGTCGGCTCGTCGAGCCCGGGCATGCTCATGTGTGGCTCACCGGCGGCACGAACACATAACCGGCACTGCGCACCGACTTCACGATCTGCGGTTGCTCGGGGTCGGCCTCGATCTTCTTGCGCAGGCGGCCGATCTGCACGTCGATCGTGCGGTCGAAGGGGGCGGCTTCACGGCCGCGCGTCTGCTCCAGCAGGAAGTCTCGCGAGAGCACGCGCCCGGGGTGGCGCGCCAGCACGCACAGGAGGTCGAACTCACCCGAGGTGAGCGGCACGTCGTGCCCCGCGGGGTGGGTGAGGCGGCGTGCGGCGGTGTCGAGCTGCCAGCCTTCGAACTTCAGGCGGTCGGGGTTGGCGGGGGCCGGCGCTGCCGCCGCGGGTGCTGCCGGCGAACCCTCGATGCGGCGCAGCACGGCCTTGATGCGGGCCACCAGCTCGCGCAGGTCGAAGGGCTTGGTCACGTAGTCGTCGGCGCCAACCTCCAGGCCCACCACCTTGTCGACCGCATCGCCGCGGCCGGTGACGATCACGAGCCCGCAGCGCCAGCGCTCGCGCAGCTGGCGGGCGATCGTGAAGCCGTCTTCGCCGGGCAGGCCGAGGTCGAGCAGCACGAGAGCCGGGGCGTCGCGGGCCATCAGTTCCATCAGGGCCCGGCCGTTGTGGAGCTGGCTCACGCGGTAGCCGTGCGTCTGCAGGTAGCCGCCGAGCAGCTGGGTGATGTCGAGTTCGTCGTCGAGGACGGCGATGTGGGTGGCGGTGGTCGTCACGGGCGTGGGCAGGGCGCGGAAGAAGTCACACGCCAAGGTTACCTCCACACCGGGGTTTGACGCAGATCAGATCGTTACAGGGTCATCCCTTCAGGAGGGAAGCACGTCACCCGACAAGCTGGGATCGGCCGTGCTGAACCGGCGCCAGCCGACACCTTCACCGTCCAGGGAGCTCACATGAATCTGCAGAACTTCAAGCTCGGCACCCGCCTCATCGCGGCCTTCGTCTTCGTCTGCCTGCTGGGCGCCATCGTGAGCGCCGTCGGCATCTACAACATGGGGCGCCTCGACGACGTCGCCGACGCGATGTACGACCGGGAACTGCTCGGTGTCTCGTTCATGAAGGAGGCCAACATCAACCTCATCTACATCGCCCGCGATCGCCGCAGTGCGCTGCTGGCGCCCAGCGCCGCCGAGCGAGAGGCCTTCCTCAGGCATGCCGACGAGAGCCTCGAGCGCATGCGCACCAACCTCGACAAGGCGAAGCCGCTTTTCGTGACACCCAAGGGCCAGGGGAAGTTCGCGGCGCTCGAGGCCGACCTGGCCGAATATCACCGCCAGGGCGCGGTGCTGAAATCCAAGATCGTCTCGGCCGACCTGGACAAGCGGGAAGACGTGGCGCGCTTCCTCTTCGGCGACTTTGCCAAGCTCGCCAACAACATCGATGACCAGATGACGGGTCTGGCCGAGCTCAAGGGCCAGAACGCCAAAGACGCGTCGGAATTCGGCACGCAGCTCTACCAGTCGAGCCGTGCCTGGATGATCGGGCTCGTGTCACTGGCGCTGATGTCGGGCGTGGCCATCGGCTACCTCATGTCGCGCTCGCTGACACGCCAGCTCGGCGCCGAGCCCACGCAAGTGGTGGCGGTGGCGCAGGCCGTCGCTGAAGGCGACCTCGGCACCCGCATCACCCTTCGCGAAGGCGACAAGCACAGCATCATGGCCCGTCTGCAGGCGATGCAGGCCTCGCTTGCCTCGGTGGTGTCAGCCGTGCGGAGCAATTCCGAGAGCGTGGCCACGGCCTCCAGCCAGATTGCCCAGGGCAACGCCGATCTGAGCCAGCGCACGGAGGAGCAGGCTTCGGCGCTGCAGCAGACGGCCGCCTCGATGGAGCAACTGGGCTCGACCGTGAAGCAGAACGCCGACAACGCCCGCCAGGCCGACCAGCTCGCGACCGACGCGAGCGCGGTGGCGAACCGCGGCGGCATGGTGATGGGCCAGGTGGTCGACACCATGAAGGACATCGACGCCCGCTCCAAGCGCATCGCCGACATCATCGGCGTGATCGACGGCATCGCGTTCCAGACCAACATCCTCGCCCTCAATGCGGCGGTGGAAGCCGCGCGTGCCGGCGAGCAGGGCCGCGGCTTCGCGGTCGTGGCGGGCGAGGTCCGCAGCCTTGCCAGCCGCTCGGCCGAGGCGGCGAAGGAGATCAAGGGACTGATCGGTGCCAGCGTCGAACGGGTGGAACAGGGCACCGCACTCGTCGATGAGGCCGGCCGCACGATGGGCGAGGTGGTGGGCGCGATTCAGCGGGTGAGCCAGATCGTGGCCGAGATCAGCGCCGCGAGCGCCGAGCAGAGCGCCGGCGTCTCCCAGGTGGGCGAGGCGGTGACGCAGATGGACCAGGTGACGCAGCAGAACGCGGCGCTGGTGGAAGAAAGCGCCGCCGCCGCCGAGAGCCTCAAGGGCCAGGCGCAGCAACTCGTGAAGGTGGTGTCGGTCTTCCGCCTGGAAGCCTGAAACCTCGCAGGTCTCTGGCCGATGCTCAGGGAGTGACGACCTTGACCCCGCCTGCTCGCAGCGCCTTGAGCGTGCGGGCGGGGGTGCCGGCTGGCACCACCACCTGGCTCACGTCGCGGAGCGGGGTCACGAGAAAAGGCGAGGCGGCCAGCAGTTTCTCGGACGAGGCCAGCACCACCGTCTCGGCCGCACGATGGTGCAGCGCGCGCTTCACCGCCGCCTCTTCGGCGTCGCCCGTGCTCAAACCCGCTTCGGGGTGCACGCCGGTCACGCCCATGAAGTAGAGGTCGGCCCGCAGGCGCGAGGCGGCGTCGATCACGTCGGCGCCCACGTTGACCATCGAGTGGCGGAAGAGCCGCCCGCCGAGCATCAGGATCTCCAGGCGCGGGTGCGCCGCCAGGCTCACGGCGACGTTGGGGCTGTGGGTCACGAGCGTGGCGCGCAGCGACGGGTCGATGTGCCGCGCGACCTGCAGGGCAGTGGTGCCGCCGTCGAGGATCACCACCTGGCCCGGCTGGATCATCGCGGCGCCGGCCCGGCCGAGCGCGACCTTCTCGTCGATCGACACACCCTCGCGCACGGTGAGGTCGCCCACCGCCACAGAGGCCGGGAGGGCGCCGCCATGCACCCGCTGCAGCTTGCCGGCCTGGGCCAGCTCGCGCAGGTCGCGGCGGATGGTGTCTTCGGAGGTGCCGAGTTCCTGCGCGAGGTCCTTGGCGACGATCTGGCCCTCGGCCGCGAGGCGCTGGAGGATGAGCTGCTTGCGTTGCACGGTGAGCATGGGTGCGGATTCTCGTCGCGGGCTTGCGCTGGGTGCCATGGCGTCCTATGATTGCACGAAGTTGCACGAAACTACGTGAGATTGCCATGAGCGCACAGACCCAGAACCGCCCCTTGCTCGTCCTCATTGCCGGCCCCTACATGTCGGGCACCGACGGCGACCCGGCGCGCATCGCTGCCAACCGCGCCGAGCTGGAGCGCCACGCCTTGCCCATCTACGAGCGTGGCCACCTGCCGCTCATCGGCGAGTGGATGGCATTGCCGATCATTCATTCGGCCGGGGGCAAGGAGCATGGAGACGAGGTGTTCCAGGCCTATCAGTACCCGGTTGCGCACCGGCTGATCGAGCGTTGCGATGCCGTGCTGCGCCTGCCCGGCGCTTCGCGCGGGGCCGACATGGACGTCGCCCGCGCGCAGGAGCTCGGCCTGAAGGTCGTCTACGACGTGAACGAGCTGCCCTTGCGTGCGGCCTGAGGGCCGGCCTGGGGGGCCAGCGGCGGCAGCTCGTCGCTCGCCAGTGGCGGCCATTGCGACACCGGCGCGTCGCGCAGCAACTGCTCCACGAGTCGGGTGTCGACGGGCTTGAGCAGGTGGTGGTTGAAGCCTGCTGCTTCCGACTTGCGGCGGTCTTCCGCCTGGCCCCAGCCGGTGAGCGCGATCAGCGTCACGTCCTGCCCCCAGTCGGTGGCGCGCACGGTGCTCGCCACCTCGTAGCCGTCGCGCCCGGGCATGCCGATGTCCAGCAGCATCACGTCGGGCCTGAAGCGCTCGGCCAGCGTCACCGCCTCGTTGCCGTCGAAGGCCACGGCCGTGTGGTGGCCCTGCATTTTGAGGATGAGCCCGAGGCTGCGCGCCGAATCGCGGTTGTCGTCGGCCACGAGCACACGCAGCTGGTGCACGGGCGCCGCGGCGGGCTGCGCCTGCGATTCGGTGGCGGGGTGCTCGCGCAGCGGCGTGGCGAGCGGCATGACGACCGTGAACTCGCTCCCCTGGCCTCGGCCGGCGCTGCGCAGGGTGATGTCACCCCCTTGCATCTGCATCAGCCCGCGTGCCAACGCCAGGCCGATGCCCAGCCCGCCCTGGCCGCCGCGCTGCACCTGGGTGAACATGGTGAACACCTCGTGCTGCATCTGCGGCTCCACGCCCAGGCCGTTGTCGGTGATGCGGATGAGCGCGTTGCCGTCGGCGAGCTCCACCCGCACCGACACCCGGCCGCCGTGGGGCGTGAACTTCGCGGCGTTGTTGAGCAGGTTGATGAAAACCTGTGCCAGGCGTGTCACGTCGGCATCGACCTCGATCGGCTCCGCAGGGATGTCGACCTCCAGCGTGTGCCCGGCCTGTTCGATGAAGGGCCGGCTCGCTTCGAGCGCGTGCTGCAGCACCTGCCGCAGCTCGGTGCGTGTGCGCTGCAGCTCGACCTTGCCGCGGCTGATGCGGCTCACGTCGAGCAGGTCGTCGATCAGGCGAACCATGTGCGCGAGTTGTCGCTCCATCATCGCGCGCACCCGCTCCTGCGTGGCGCCGTCGTGCACGCGGCGCAGGATCTCCAGCCCGTTGCGCAAGGGCGCGAGCGGGTTGCGCAGCTCGTGCGAGAGCGTGGCGATGAAGGCGCTCTTGCGGTCGTCGGCGTCATGCAGCGCGGCGTGGCTTGCCTCCAGCTCCTTGCGGGCCAGCACCTGGCGAGAGATGTCGCGGAAGTAGCAGACGAGGCCGTGGCGGCCATCGGGCATGGGAATGCGGTCGACGCGCCACTCGTAGTACTCGACCACGCCGCGGTCGCGCCGCCGCTCGGCCGTCTCGGGGTTGGCGTAGGGCTCGCCGGTGGCGAGCGTGCGGCGGAAGACGGCCTCCACCGCGTCGGCGAAATGCGGGCTCCACAGCTGGTGCATGACCTCACCGAAGTCACGCCCGACGATGCCGCCCTCGATGCCCTCGAACATCGGCCGGGCCAGCGGGTTGATCTGCTGGACGCGGAAGTCGGCCCCGATGAGCAGCGCCCCCACCGGCACGTGCTCCAGCAGCGCCGTGACCTGCTGGTTGTGCTCGCGCAAGTCGGCCAGCGCCTGGCTGCGGGCTGCCGCGCCGGCCAGCAGGCCGTTCACGCGGCTGCGCAACTCGCGGGCGCTGAAGGGCTTGGCGAGGTAGCCATCGGCGCCGGCCGCGAGGCCTTCGATGCGCGCTTCCTCGCCTGCGCGGGCCGACAGCATGAGGATGGGCACCGACTTGAGCGCGTCGTCTTCGCGCAGGGCTTGCAGGAGGCCGAAGCCGTCGAGCCTCGGCATCATCACGTCGCTCACGACGAGGTCGGGCGGCGTCTCGCGGGCCAGGGCCAGCGCTTCGGCGCCGTCGTGCGCGGTGATCACCTCGTGCTCGGGCTCCAGCAGGCGCTGCACGTAGTGGCGCAGGTCGGCGTTGTCGTCGGCGACCAGCACCCGAGCCCGCTTTACGCCGGCAGGCGAGGGGGCGAAGGCCTGGGTCGCCGGGGCATCGGGCAGCCAGCCCAGCGCCTCCTGGATGTAGGCATGCGAGTGGCTTGGCTGGGTCGCGGCTTCTGGCGAACGCACCACTTGGTCGTGCGGCAAATGCTCGTAGCCGATGGGCAGCTCGACGGTGAAGGTCGAGCCGCGGTCGAGTTCGCTGGCCACCTCGATGCTGCCGCCGTGCAGCTTCACGAGCTGCTGCACCAGCGCGAGGCCGATGCCGGTGCCTTCGTGGCTGCGGCCGCGGCCGTCCTGCAGGCGGTGGAAGCGCTCGAACACGCGCGAGAGCGAAGCCTGCGGGATGCCCACGCCCGTGTCGGCCACCCGCAGCCGCAAGCGGTCGCCCGGGGTGTCGACCGACACGGCGATCTCACCGGCCAGCGTGTACTTGAGCGCGTTGGAGAGCAGGTTGAGCACCACCTTTTCCCACATGTCGCGGTCGACCCATGCCCAGGCGGGCTCGTTCGGCATCTCCACGCGGAGGGCTAGGCCGGCGCGCTCGCAGGCGGCGCGGAAGCTGCTCGCGAGGTCGGCGGTCAGGTCGGCCACGTCGGTCTGCTGGTAGCGGGCGTTGAAGCGGCCAGCCTCGATGCGCGCGAAGTCGAGCAGGGTGTTCACGAGCTTGTGCAACCGCTCGCTGTTGCGCTGCACGATCTGCAGCGACTCGCGCACCGGCTGCGGTGCGCGTGCGATCGCCTCTTCCAGGGGCCCGAGCATCAGCGTGAGCGGCGTGCGGAATTCATGGCTCACGTTGCTGAAGAACTCGGTCTTGGCCCGGTCGAGCTGTGCGAGCGCCTCGGTACGGGCGCGCTCGTGCTCCGATGCGCGCGCGTCGGCGATGGCGGTGCCGATGTGGTGGGCCACCAGCTCTAGGAAGGTGCGGTAGCCGGCGTCGAGGGGCCGCTGCGGGCTCACCGCGGCGATGAGCACGGCGGCCACGCCGTCGGTGGCGCTGCCGATGGGCAGCAGCATCGCGCGGCTCGCAGGCTCGCCATCGGGGCCACCGGGCAGCGTGAAGGCGCCCAGGTCGGCGATCTCGAGCGCTTCCTGCGTGCGGGCCACCTCGGCCAGCGGCCAGGGGCCAGGGGCATCGTCGGGTTCGACGGCCTGCGGCAACAGGCCCGTTTGCGCTTCGCCGCTCGATGCGGCCAGCCGGGCCCGCCCGCGGTCCATCAGGTACACCGCGGCGAACGGCATGTCGTGCGGGTTCTCGGCCAGCACCTGCATCGTCTGGGCGCAGGCGCTTTCCACGCTGCGGCCTTCGCCACGGCCCGCGCCGAGCTTGCGCAGCGTCTCCAAGCGGCGCGCGCCGACCACCTGTTCGGTGGTTTCGGTGCAGGGCGTGAACACCCCTTCGACCGCGCTGCCATCGACCGAGAGGATGGGCGAGTAGGTGAAGCGGACGTAGACCTCTTCGCGCGGCAGCCGGCGCGACATGATCAGGCGCACGTCGTCAGGGCGCGTGGCCTCGCCGGTGCGCACCACGCCATCGAGCATCGGGCCGATGGTGTCCCAGATCTCGCCCCAGCATTCGCGCCCGGGCCGGCCGAGCGCACGCGGGTGCTTGGCGTCGCTCAGAAAGGTGATGTAGGCGTCGTTGTAGAGCATGGTGAGGCGCGGGCCCCACCACAGCAGCATCGGGAAGCGGGTTGTCAGGCAGATGTTGAGCGCGGTGCGCAGGTTCGCGGGCCACGCTTCGGGCATGCCGAGGTCGCTTTGAGACCAGTCGAACGCCCGCATGCGGCGGGCCATCTCGCTGTCTCCAGGGAAGATCCTTGCCAGCTGATCGTCGGGCAGGGGCATGCGGCAGCACTCCGGTCGAGGCCATCTCCCTGAATCGTGTCCCTGCGGCAGCCCGTTCCTCGCAGAGGTGGTCCTGGTGGACTCTGCGGGCCTGCGGGGCATTCTTTCGCGTGCCGAATGCCCTTCGGAAGAGAAGGCCTATGACGGGTGATGTCTTGGCGCGAACGGCGCCGTTGGCGAGGCTCAGGTGCCGGTCGACAGCACGTCGAGCTCGCCGAAACGGCTGCAGCTGCGGCAGACGGTCTGCTCGGGCGCTTCGAGCAGCTCGTCCCAGCCGATGAGCTGCTGGCACTCGTCGCAGAGCCCGTAGCGGCCACGGCCGATGCGGTCTTGCGCCTGGCGCACCGCGGCGAGGGCCTGTTCGGCGCGCTCGATGCGGGCCAGCACGGTGCCGCCGTCATCGGGTTTGGGCATGTCGCCCATGCGGGCGCGCTGGGCATGCGTCGACAGGCGGCTGCGCTGCGCGCGAATCTCTTCCCCCAGGTAGAGCGAGCGTTCCCGCAGGCGGCTCTGGAACAAGGCCAGGAGAATCATGTCCGGTTGCGCCGGACGCGGGGGAAGGTCCTTGCTACGGTTGGTCATGGAGAGCTCCATCGAGTGCATCGCCTCCTTGGACTACCCGCGGCAGCTTGAAGGCTGGCGCGGCTAGCGTCGTTGAGAACGATCAATTTCTATCGAGATGCAACTCCGGACGGCATGCGCCCGAGCCAAGAACATAGCCGCTGATCTGTGGGTCGACAAGCGCTGTCTCGTGCTGCACTGCGACATCTGCGAGCACATCCGCGAGGCACGTCGGCGACGCATATGTGCGACGTCGTAAGGGGCATTGCGCCAAGGTGCCCGCCGCGCGCTTCAATGCAGGTTCGCCACGGCATTCAGGAGGCATTCATGGCCAGCAGAAACCAGAAGACAGCCGCCTCGCGGGCCAGCACCCCGCAGGAGTCGATTCCCATGCTGGACGCGGCGGCGTCGTCCGGCTTCGCGCTGGCGCAGCAGCAGATGCAATCGCTCATGGCACTGGCCGACCTGGTGCTCAAGCGCGCGGAAGAGTTGCGCCGCTGCCAGCTCGACGCCGCGCAGCAGGCACGCAAGCGCCATGACAAAGCCCGTGCGGATGTCGCGTCAGCCGTCAACCCGACGGAGCTGCTCAACGTGCAGGCCGAGATGTTGCGCGACGACCTCGAAAGTGCGAGCCAGTACTGGCAGCGCATGGCCTCGATCTGCACGGCCGCTCAAGCCGAGACGCTGGAGCACCTCACCCGTTCGGCCACGCAGCTCGGCCGCGCGGCCACTGAGGCGAGCGCTGCCACTGGGTACACGGGTGCCGAAGCAGCACCGGCCAAGCCCGACGGCGCCGATGCCACGCAGGCCTGGAACCGCTGGGTCGACCTGGGCAAGCAGTGGTCCGACATGCTCTACCGCACCGAGGCGGCGTTGCACTGAAACCGATGCGCTGAAGCGCCGCGGCGCGCTCACTCGTTGGTGTTCTGCACCCAGTGCACCTGGCCGCTCTTGACGATGGTGACCGGCACCGGCGAGCCGTGCAGCACCCGCTGCGACACCGAGCCGAGCACCGCGCTGCGCACCACGCCACGGCCGCGCGCCCCCATCACCACCGCATCGCAGTCGTAGCGCTCGCCGGCTTCGAGGATGGTGGGGGCGGGCTCGCCGCTCAGCAGCTCTTTCTCGAACTCGATCTCGGCCTGGCGCAGCAGGTCTTCCGCGCCTTCGAGCGAGTGGTGGCCGGCGGCGCCGCTCACGCGCTCCAGCACATCGGCATTCGGCGCGAGCACCATCTCGTAGAGGTAGGTCGGCTCCTGCACGTTGATGAGCACCACGGTGGCATTGAGCCCGTCTCGCACGAGCGCGATGACGTGCCGCACGGCGTCGAGCGCATGTTCCGAACCATCGACCGGCAGCAGGATCTTCATCGGGGCCTCCAGACCTTGTGCGGCCGAGCTTACGCGCGCACCCGGCCCACGCCAAGCGCCCGCTCTGCTTGCGCTTGATCTGGCGCAGGCTCTGGCACACTCGGTGCCGACTCCCGCAAGGCCCCATGAAGACACCCCTCCTGATCGCCGCCATCGCGCTCGGCGCGCACGCCGGTTTCGCCTCGGCCCAGCAGATGTACAAGTGCGGCAATACCTTCAGCCAGACACCCTGCGCGCCCGATGCGGTGGCCAAGCCGGTGCAGTCGTCGGCCACGCCCGAGGCCGCGGGCGGCCTGAGCGGCTATGAGCTGTGTGCGGCGGCGGCGCGCAAGATGGCGAATTCGCCCGAGCCCGAGACGGCGCGCATCCAGCCGATCGGCGAGCGCCGCAGCGAGGTGATCCAGTACGCCGGCAAGCCCATCGCCACCCACCGCTACGACCTCGCCATCGATGCGAAGACGCAGTACGGCGTGTTCTCGGGCCTGCAACCCTATGCCTGCTGGCTGAGCGAAGACCAGCGCCGGGTGCTGCAATTCCGTTCGTCGCGGTTCTGAGTCGACACAGCGGATCGCGGGGGCGGCATCGAACTTGCCGGCACCGTGGCATGGAAGATCTCTTGAACGCCGTGCAGTGGCCGGCCATGGTCGTCACCCTGCTCGCGTCGTGGCTGGTGGCCGCGCGCAGCGCACGCCGACGCGCAGTCGGCTTCTGGTGCTTCATCGCCAGCAACCTGCTGTGGGTCGCGTGGGGCTGGCACACCCAGGCCTATGCGCTGATCGCGCTGCAGGTGGGCCTTTTCGTGCTGAACCTGCGCGGCGCCAAGAAGGCGGAAGACGCCTCGGGCCAGCAGGGCGGCTGAGCGCTTGCGCTCAGTGCGCCAGCAGCACCGGCAGCGGCACCTGCTTCAGCACCGAGCGCGAGGCACCGCCGAGCACGAGTTCGCGCGCGCGGCTGTGGCCGTAGCAGCCCATGACCAGCAGGTCGCCGCGCAGGGCCTGGGTCTGCGCGAGGATGGCCTCGCCGATGCGCGAGGGAGCGCGGCCGAGCGTGTGCAGTTGCGCGGCCACGCCATGCGCGCGTAGCCAGGTGTCGAGGGAGAGGGGCGATTCGGGGTGCGTGCGCGTGTCGTGTGGCTCGTCCCACATCAGCACGTGCACCTCGTCGGCATCTTGCAGCAGCGGCAATGCGGCGGCGACGGCTCGGCCAGATTCGCGCGAGGGCTTCCAGGCGATGACGATGCGCCGGCCCGGCTCGCCGGTGCTCAGCTCGTCGGGCACCACCAGGGCGGGCTTGCCGCTGTGCACGACCACGGTTTCTGCAAAGTTGGCTGGCAGCTGGTCGGCACGGGGGCCGTGGTGTGCGCGCTTGCCGAGCACCAGCAGGTCGGCAAAGAGCGCACGACGGGTCAGGGCGGCGAGCGGCGACGCGGTGGTCGTCTCCGACCAGTCGACCTCCGGGCCGCCGAGCGAAACCATCTTCTCGACTGCCGCGCGTGCACGGTGGCGGCCGTCGATGTCGGCGAGGCGGGCTGCGTCGGCCAGCACATTGGCCGAGAAAGACGATGGCAGGTCGGCGCTGCCCACGGTGACCGCGAACAGCACACTCACGCGCGCCCCGTGCCGCGCCGCCAACTGCCGGGCCACGCGCACCCGCACCGCACAGGCGGGCGACGCATCCAGGTGGACGAGCAGGTTGCGCACGGCGCTCCCGACCGCCGCGGGTGCGTCAGTGGGCCAGCAGCACCGGCACCGTCATCGAGCGGAGCACGGTGCGGGTCGTGCCGCCGAGCACCAGCTCGCGCGCACGGCTGTGGCCGTAGCACCCCATCACCAAAACGTCGCTGCCGAGGTCGGTGGTGAGCGACAGCAGCCGCTCGCCGGGCTGGCCGGGGCCGTCGCCATACCAGTGCAGCGTGGCGGCAATGCCGTGGCTCGCGAGGTACTGCTCCAGTTGGGCCCGGTCGGCCGAGGCCTGCGCCGCGCCTTGCGGATCGTTCCAGCTCACCACGTGCACCTGCTTCGCCTGCGCGAGAAGGGGAAGGGCGGCGGTGAGTGCACGGGCCGATTCGCGGCTGGAGTTCCAGGCCACGAGGACGTTCTGGCCGACGGTGGCCACGTCGCCCGCGTAGGGCACCACGAGCGCCGGCTTGCCGCTGTCGATCACGACCGACTCGACGAAATCGGCCGGCACGTCGCGCGCGCTGGGCACGCCCGGCTCGTGCTGGCCGAGCACCAGGAGGTCGGCACAGAAGGCCGCCTGGGCCACGCCCCACACCGGCGGCGCGGTGCCGAGGTCGCGCCACTCCACCTGCGGGCCCGGCCCGTGGGCCGAGCGGTCGAAGGTGGCGCGCGCGCGGTCGCGCCGGTCGGCATCGAGCTTGAGCACGAAGGCCCCCGCCTGCGAACTTTCGGCCGCGGCGAAGGGCATCTCCACGAAGCTCGAGGTCACGGCAAAAAGCCCCGTGATGCGCGCCTGGTGGGCGATGGCGAGCTGGCGTGCGACCTGCAGCCGAACCGCGCAACGGGGCGAGGAATCGAGGTGCAGCAGGATCTGCCGGATCGGGCTCATGGCGGGGCCTTTCTGCGCGAGAAGTGTCAACGCACGATCAGCACCGGCGTCGTGCAGTGCGCCAGCACGCGCGAGGTGACCGAGCCCATCACGAGCGAGCTGAGCGGCGATTGGCCGTGCGAGCCCATCATCAGGAGGTCGAAATGGCCTTCCTTGGCGGTGGCGGCGATGGTGTCGGCCGCATGGCCCACCTTGATGGCGTAGGTTGGCTTCCAGGGCTTGTCGGCAAGGGTGGCGCGCACGCTCTTCAGGACCATTTCGGCCTGCTCATCGTAGTAACCCTGCAGCGTGGCGCGGTCGATGTAGCCGGTGACGTGCGGCGGCACGGGTGCGACCACCGTGAGCACGGTGAACTCCGGTGTGTTGCCCAGGAGTTCCGGGTGGGCAGCCAGGTAGTCCAGCATGCGCTTGGTGTAGTTGCTGCCGTCGACGGCCAGGAGGATCTTCATGAGGAGGCCTCGTTTTGATGTTGGGAAGGTCTGAGCGAAAGGTAGCGCCGGGCGCCTGACGAGGCTTGACGTGCGTCAAGCGCGGTGGTGCGGGCCGAGCCTAGCGTATGTCGGAGGGCGCGGCACGCTTCGCCCCTGGGGTCGCAGCGATATGCCGATCCGCGCCTCGACGGCGAGTTCGGCGACGTCGCGGGGCGCTGAAACAAGCCTCAAGTTCTCTCGCCGAGCGGCCGACAACCCGTTGGCTGAGCGCTCGGTCATTTTCTTTACCTCATGGACGACAAGATCACGCCCCAAGAGCACTACGTCGCGCCCAACCAGTTGTGTTTGGGCCTCCATGTGCACCTCGACCTTTCGTGGGTGGAGCATCCCTTTACCTTCTCCAGCTTCAAGATCAAGACGCTGGAGCAGATCGCCACCATCCAGTCGCTGGGCCTGCAGCGCGTGCGCTATTCGCCCGCCAAGAGCGATGGCGAGCCCCTGCCTGAACCGGCGACATCGCCGGCATCGGCCGCGCCGGCGGCCATCGCCGATGACGACTCGCTCTACCAGGCCAAGCGGGCCCGCCTGGAGCGCCTGGAAGCCCAGCGGGCCAAATCGGCGGCGTGCGAGAAGGCGTTCCTGTCGAGTACCCGGGTGATCAAGGGCATCAACCAGAACATGTTCTCGCAGCCCGCGGTCGTTCGGCAGCAGGCCGACGAGCTGGTGAAGACGATGGCCGACTCGATGCTCATGGACGCGGACATCGCCATCCGGCTGATGGCCGACAAGATCGGCAACGAAGACGCCTATTACCACTCGCTCAACGTCGCCCTGCTGTCGATGATGCTGGCCAAGGAGATGAAGGCGCCGGCCGCCGGCATCCAGCTGGTCGGATTGGCGTCGCTTTTTCATGACGCCGGTGAAGTCGAAATCCCCGAGCGCATCGTGCGCAAGAGCGATGCGCTGACCAAGGCCGAGGCTGCATTGCTGCAACAGCATTGCGCCTATGGCGTCGACATCGGCAAGAAGCTCGGGCTGCCTCCCGAGGTGCAGGCGGTGATTCTTCAGCACCACGAGTGTGTGGACGGAAGCGGCTACCCACGCGGCCTGCACGGACCGCAGATCTCGCTGCTGGCGCGCATCGTCGCGCTCGTCAACGCCTACGACGAACTTTGCAACCCGCCGAACCCCGTCAACGCCATGACGCCACACGAGGCCTTGTCGACGCTGTATGCGCAGCGACGCGATCGCTTCGATCCCCTGGCCATGACGACCTTCGTGCGCTGCATGGGCGTGTACCCACCCGGCACGGTGGTCGCGTTGTCGAACGGCGCTCTTGCGTTGGTGGTGTCGGTCAACACCTCGCGTCCGCTCAAGCCCACGGTGCTGGTCTACGACCCGGCGGTGCCCAAGAGCGAGGCCATCGTGGTCGACCTGGAGCAGGAGCCCGAGGTCACGGTCAGCAAGACCCTGAAGCCCTCGCAGCTGCCGCCGGCGGTGTTCGACTACCTCTCGCCGCGCAGGCGCACCGCGTATTACTTCAATGCCGAGTCCGGCAAGCCGGGCTGATCTTCAGCCCGGTGACGCCGTTTTCGCTGCAAGCGTCAGTCAGTCGACGATGGCCGAGTAGACGAGGTTCTTCAGCTGGCCGCGAATGTTGAAGGTGCCCGAGGGCACCAGCTGCGTCATGAAGATCACCACCAGGTCTTCGCGCGGGTCGACCCAGAAGATGGTCGAGGCCATGCCGCCCCAGTAGAAGTCGCCCGGGCCGTAGCTGCCGGCTGCGACTTCGCTGATGGTGGTGGCGAAGCCCAGGCCGAAGCCGATGCCCTCGTTGGCGGTCTCGGAGAAGTTGCCGAGCGCCACCTGCGTGAGGTCTTTGCCACCGGCAAGGTGGTTCTGCGTCATCAGGCGCAGCGTGCGCGGGCCGACGATCCGGGCGCCGTCGAGCTCGCCGCCGCGGCGCAGCATCTCGCAGAAGCGGTGGTAGTCGGCCATGGTGCTGAGCAGGCCGCCGCCGCCCGACACGAAGACCGGTGGCTTCGCATAGCTGCTCGCCAGCGGGTCGTCCATCACCTCGAGCGTCTTGTCTTCACGGCGCACGTAGTTGGCGGCGAAGCGGTCCACCTTCTCGGGCGCGATCTGGAAGGCGGTGTCCTTCATGCCGAGCGGGCCGAAGATGTGCTTTTGCAGGTAGTCCTCAAAGGGCATGCCCGAGATCGCCTGCACCAGATAGCCGCACACGTCGGTGGAGAACGAATACATCCAGCGCTCACCCGGCTCGTAGCGCAGCGGCACCTGGCCGAGCTTCTTGACGAAGCTTTCGAGGTCTTGCCGCGCGCCGCGGGTAAGGCCGAGGTCGCTGTAGACCTGGTCGACCGGGTGCAGCGTGGCGCCGGGAATGGCCAGCGGCCCGCCGCCGTAGGTGATGCCGCCGCTGTGGTTGAGCACGTTGCGGAAGCTCACCGGCCGGTCGGGCACCTTGGTCTGCATCGTCGGGCCCGAGCCCGAGACCCACACGCGCTGCTTCTTCCATTCGGGGATGTAGCGTGACACCGCATCGTTGAGCTGGAAGTGGCTTTGTTCGTAGAGCTGCATCAGCGCGATCGAGGTGATCGGCTTGGTCATCGAATAGATGCGGAAGATGGTGTCCTCGCGCAGCGGCTTGTTGCGCTCGCGGTCCATGAGGCCGAGTGCGCTCTGGTACGCGATCTTGCCGTGGCGCGCCACCAGCGTCTGGCAGCCGGGCAGCTTGCCGGGCTTGATGTAGTGCTTGTTGAGGTGCTCGGTGATGAGGCCGAGGCGGTCGGCGTCCAGGCCCGTGTTGTTGCTCATGCCGGCACCGCCATCATGTTTTCGAAGTTGGTGCGGTAGAACATTTCCTTGGCGTCCTCGCTGATGTCGGTGAAGGTGCGCTCGAAGCGGCCGATGGGGTCGTTGGTGCCTTCGGGGTGGGGGTAGTCGCTAGAGAAGAGGAAGAGCTCGGGGCCTGCGTCGCGGATGATGCGGCCCACGTCTTCGCCGGGGAAGGGCGTGAACTTCACCGCGCGGCGGATGTACTCCGAGGGCTTCATCGGCATCGCGGCGAGCGTCGGGTCGCCCTTCTTGAAGATGCGCTGGGACAGGTCGAGCAGGCGCAGGAACTCGGGCACCCAGCCGGCGCCGAGTTCGATCACGCCACCGCGAAGCTTGGGGAAGCGCTCGAACACGCCGTCGAACACGAGCGCCGTCAGGAACTGCTGCGGCGCGATCGACAGCACCATGAAGTCGCGCACGCGCAGGTTCTCGCCGTCTTCGGCGCCGGTGATGTCTCTCGGCTTGGGCAGGCCGTTGTTCTCGTACTCGGGGATCTTGGTCTTGCTGTTGGGCCCCACGTGCAGCATGAAGGGCACGCGCAGGTCGCAGAAGGCCTGCCAGACGATGTCCATGTCGGAGTGGCCAGGCGACTTCTTGCCCGCTGGCATGCCCGGGATCCAGAACGCGCCGCAGCCCAGGCGCACGCCTTCGTGCATCTCTTCCACGCAGCGCTTCGGGTCGGCGAGCGAGAGCTGGCCGACGGCGATGAGTCGGTCGTCGCCGGCGCAGAACTCGCCCATCGCGCGGTTGTGCGCGCGAACGCCGCCGTAGCGCACGTCCATGTCTTCGTGTTGGAGGTACTGGCCGGCCGAGAAGGTGGAGAAGACCAGCTGGCGGTGGAAGCCCAGATCGTCGAGCGCGGCCTTGCGCTCGGCGGCGTCGAAGGCACCGGGCGCACGCCAGCCCTTCAGGCCATGCACCACGTCGTTGGGCTGCTCGCCGCGGGCGGCGCGCTCCTTCTGCTTCTCGACTTCCTGGTTGATGAATTCGTAGCTGTTGGTCGCCGACTTCGACAGGTTTAGCGGCGGCATCTTGTCGCGCAGCGCCGGGTCGGTGTGGCGGGCGATCCAGTCGACCGTCTCCATGATGTGGCTGTCGGCGTCGTGGCAGACGCGGTTCGCGGCGTAGGTCATCACGATCTCCTTGCGCCCCACGATGTGTGCAGGGTCTGAAAATTAGTATAACGATCGTGTAATAACGCGCGCCAGGGGCAACCCGCAGATTCGAGGGTTATGCGATGCGCGAGTCAGGCCTTGCGGCGCTTGGAGGCGGGAGCAGCGGCTTTTGCCTTCGCCGCCTTGGGCTTGACCGTCTTTGCCACGGGAGGCTTGCCGGCATCGGACTGCTGCGCCTGCAGCGCATGCCAGCCGCCCATCGCGAAATCGCTCCACACCTGCGCCGCCCGCTCGGCCGTGATGCCGGCGCGCTTCAGGGCGCGTGACGAGAGGATGGGCGCGTTCACCGTCATCACCGTGCAGATGAAGGCCACGTCTTTGGGCACGCCGTAGGTCTTCATCAGGCGCTTGATGAAGTGCTCGGTGATGGCGCTGCGCTCGTTGCGCTCGCGCTGGTGCACGAGTTCGGCCACGCTACGGTCGCCGGCGAGCAGGCGGATCACCGGGCCGCGCTCATACAGGTAGTTGAAGGCGTTGCGATTGGAGGCGCGGATGAGGGGCTCCAGCGGCACGTCGTCGGGCAGCACGTCGAGCTTGTGGCTGCCGAGGTAGACGTATTCGCGCTCCATCACCGCACGCAGCAGGTCTTCGCGGCGCGTGAAGTATTTGTAGACCAGCGGCTTGCTCACGCCGGCTTCGTGGGCCACGTTTTCCAGCGTGAAGGTGGAGAGGCCCCGTTCCACGATGTAGGAGACGGCGCTGTCGAGGATCTGCTCGCGCCGCGCCTCGGGCGACATGCGCCGGGCGCGGGTGGCAGGTTCAGCGGTGGGTTTTCGGCCGGGCATGCACAAGGGGTCGCGATGGCGCTGGGTCGGGAGCATAGGGCCTGGTTTCGTGAAGAACCTTTCATTCGGCTCAGGGCTTACCCGTCTCAATGAAACGCACGGTCGGCCGATATCGAACGTAGACAACCCCTGGGCCGCCTCGCCCGGGTCTTCACCACAAGGTCCCACCCCAAATGACAAAGCGAACCCAGCCGACTGCCGCCAGCGTGCCCGCCCTCCAGCCGACCGAAGTGGTGCTCTACCGCACCGAACAGGCCTGCGTGTTGCGTCGCACCCAGCCAGACGGCCAGCGTGTGGTGGTGAAACAGGCCATCGGTGCCCCGGCCGTGCGCCGCCTCGGCCATGAGCTGAGCATGCTGCGCCGGGTGGCGCATGTGGCCGGCGTGCCGGTGGTGCTGGAAACGCCCGCGGCCGACACCCTGGTGTTGCGCGACGACGGCGGCATGTCGCTCGCCGACTACCTGCGCGAGCACACCCTGAGCGTGGCGCAGGCGGTCGATTACGCGCTGGGCGCGGCCCGCATCCTCGCCGCCGTGCACAAGGCCGGTGTGGTGCACAAGGACATCGGCCCCGGCAACCTGCTGATCCACCCCGAAACCCTCGCGCCGACGCTGATCGACTTCAACATCTCGATGCTGGCTGAAGCCGACATCGCGGCCAAAGCCGAGGCGAAGGGCGACGCCGAGATCGCCGGCACCTGGGCCTACATGTCGCCTGAGCACACCGGCCGCACAGGGCGTGTGCCCGATGCCCGCTCCGACCTCTATTCGTTCGGCGTCACCCTCTACCAGGCGCTGGTCGGCCACAAGCCCTTCGAGACCGAAGACCTGCTCGAACTCGTGCACGCCCACCTGGTGCAGATGCCCGAGGCGCCCGCCGCGCGCGTGCCCGAGCTGCCAGCCGTGTTGTCGGACATGGTGATGCGCTTGCTCGCCAAGGAGCCCGAGAAGCGCTACCAGAGCGCCGAGGGCCTGGCGCAGGACCTGCAGCGCTTGCAGCGCGGCCTGGCCGCAAAGAAAGTCGAATCGTTCGAGCTCGGTGCCTTCGACTTCGGTGCCGAATTCAAGGCGCCGGCCACCCGCTTCGGCCGTGACAAGGAAATCGCGCGCCTGCGCGCGGTGTTCGACGCCACGGCTGAAGGCCAGCAACCCGTGCTGTGGATCGCAGGCGACGCCGGGGTCGGCAAGTCGGCCCTGATCGAAGAGCTGCGCACCATCGCCGCCACGCGTCGCGCCTGGTATGCCGGCGGTCGTTTCACGCCTCAGTCGGCGGACGTCAGCGCGCATGCGCTTGGCGGCTTCAGCACCCTCGGCCGCCAGCTGGTGGCCCTGCCGACCGATCAACTGGCCCAGATGCGCGAGAAGCTCCTGGCCGCCCTCGACGGCCGCCTCGGCTATGGCGTGGCGCAGCTGCCTGAGTTCCAGAGCCTGCTGGGCGAGCACCCCGCCGTCGAACCCGAAGGCGATGCCGAAGCGGCCATCGCCGACGCCGCCGTGCGCCTGCTGCGCGCGCTGGCCAGCGCCGAGCGGCCGGTGGTGATGGTGGCCGACGACCTGCAGCACGCGCCGTCGCTCACCTTCAAGCTGCTGGCCGCCGTGAGCGCCGAAGCCCGGCGCCAGCCGATCCCCGGCCTGCTTCTGGTGGGCGCCGGCCCGGCCGAGCTGGCCGGCCGCCTGAAGGACGCTGCCCCCGTCGAACTCGCCGTCGCGCCGCTCTCGGCCGACGCTGCCGCCCAGATGATCGCAAGCGTGCTGCGCATGTCGGTCGACGAGGCCGGCCCGCTCGCGGCCACGCTCGAGCGCCACACGCAGCACCGCCCCGGCCGCATCCTCGCGCTGCTCAATGCCTTGCGCGCCGACAATGTGCTGACCCTCGGCGACGCCCGCTGGGAGTGGAACGCCGATGCGGTGCGCCGCTATGTCGGCGCCGCCAGCCCGGCCGAGCTGCAGGCGCGCATCGCCGCGCTGCCGAAGGCGGCGGTCGAAGGGGTCCACGCCCTCGCGGCCCTTGGTGGCCACGCCGGCTGGGACGACCTCATTGCCACCACCGGCCAGACCAAGGCACGCCTGCGCAAGGCGCTCGCCCCGGCCATCGACGACGGCCTCGTGGTCGAAGGCGACAACGGGCCCGCGCTGCCGCGGCCCAGCGTGGGCGAGGCTGCACTGGCCACGCTCGCCGATGCCGACCGCCGCGCGCTGCACCTGGGCTTCGCGCGCCAGCTCGACGCCGCCAAGCGGCCCGAAGCGCTGGTCGCCACGCAGTATTTCCACGCCGGCCTCACCGCCGCCGACACGCTCGACGCGAGCGAGCGCCGCCGCGTCGCCAAGCTGCTCGAAGGCGAGGGCGATGCGCTGCGTGCGCGCGGCCAGATCGATGCGTCCGAGCGCTTCCTGCACGCCGCCTTGCAGTCGCTCGAGCTGGTGGCAGGCGCCGACGAGCAGCAGGTGGTGTTCGATCTGGGCGTCAAGCGCTTGCAGGCGCTCTTCGAACTCGGCCGCCACAACGATGTGGACGCGGTCTATCAATCGATGCTCGAGGCCGGCTTCGCGCCCGAGTTGCTGAGCGGTGCACTGCGCCATCAGATCTACAGCCTGGTGGCGCGCAGCAAGTTTGTCGACGCCATGAAGGCCGGCCTCGACTTGCTGGCGCGCCTGGATCTGCCGAAGCCCGCCGACATCCGCCCGGACCTCGCGGCCGGCGTGGGGCGCCTGGTCGGCTGGATCCGCAGCGAGGATCGCCTGCGCGATTTCGACCGACCCGAGATCAGCGGCGGGCGTGAGCTGGCCCAGGCCCAGAGCCTGCCCGAGACCACGACGCCGGCCTACTTTGCCGACCCGCCGACATGGGCCTGGCTCACGCTGCTCGCGCACAAGATCTGGGTCGAACATGGCCCGCACAGCCGGCTGGCCGGCTCGATCTCGTCGCTGCCGTTCGTGCTGGTCGGGGCCCCGCAGGACTTCCGCGGTGCCCACGCCGTGGGCCGCCACGTGATCGAGGTGTGCGAGAGGCGCGGCTTCGAGCAGGCACAGGCGCTGGGCCGCTGCATCTTCGCGATCTCGGCTGCGCACTGGATCGACCCGCTCGAGACGATCCTCGCGGAATTCCACCGCGCCCGCGCCGACCTGATGCGCATGCGCGAGCCCTTCGTCGCCTTCAGCTACGTCGCAAGCGACGTGGCGTTCGACTGCATGCCCACGCTGGCCCAGGCGACGCCGGAGGTGAAGGCCGGGCTCGACTTTGCCGTGTCGCAGCGCAACGTGGACTTCCAGCAGCGCTATCAGCCGCGCCTGCAGCTGCAGCGGGCCTTGCGCGGCGAGACCAAGGCGGCCGGCTCGCTGAGCGACGACGGCTTCGACGAAGCCGACTACATCACCAAGATCGACCCGACCGGCACGACGGCTGCGACATACCAGATGGTGGCCACCATCCGCGCCGCGCTGTTTGGCGACATGGCGGCCCTGGCGAAGCACAGTGCGATGGCGGTGGCGCTGTCGCCCCGCACGCCGGGCTACTACCTCGGCGCCGTGGCGCGCGTGCTGCGCGGCGTCTCGCTGGCCGACCAGCTGCGCAGCGCCGCCGAGGAAGACCGTGCCAAGCTGATCGAGGAACTCGACACGACCGTGGCCTTCGTGAAGGCGCGTGCCGCCGACGCGCCGGCCAACTTCGCCCACCTTGCGGTGTGGCTGGACGCCGAGCGTGCCTGGGCGCTGGAGTCGGTGTGGACGGCCGGTGCGGCCTTCGATGCCGCCCTGGCTGCCGCGAAGGATGTGTCGCGCCCGTGGCACAAGGCGTTGATCCATGAGCGAGCGGCGCTCTTCCGCCTGTCGCAGGGCATGGAAGAAGCGGCCAAGCCCATCCTCTCGGCTGCGTGCGAGATGTACGACGCCTGGGGCGCCGCCGGCAAGGTGAAGGAGCTGCGCCGCCAGCATGCCTTCCTGCGCTCGGGCAAGGGCCTCTCGCGCAGCGACTCAGGCAAGACCACGGCCGTGGTCGGCGCCGAAATGCTCGACCTGATGGCCGTGCTGCGCGCCTCGCAGGCGCTGAGCTCCGAGACGGTGCTCGCCAGGCTGACCGACCGCGTGGGCAAGGTGCTGGGCACCATCACCGGCGCGACCGGCGTGCAGCTGATCGTGCGGCCGGAAGAGGGCTCGACCGACTGGGTGATGGCGCACACGCTGGGCGATGCGAAGCCGCAGACGGTGGACGAGGCCGGTGCGGCCGGCGAGCTGGCCCTCTCGGCCTTCCGCTACGCCGAGCGCACCCGCGAGCTGCTGCTGATCGAAGACGTGGTGCGCGACGAGCGATTCTCGGAAGACGCCTTTGCGCAGAAGCTCGAGCAGTGCTCGATGATGTTCTCGCCGATCGTCAAGCAGGGCCATCTGCACGCGATGCTGGTGCTCGAGAACCGGCAGCGCCGCAACGCCTTCAGCGGCGACCGCCTCGACTCGGTGGCGCTGATCGCCGGCCAGCTCTCGGTCTCGCTGGACAACGCGCTGCTGTATGCCTCGCTCGAAAAGCGCGTGGCCGAGCGCACCGCCCAGGTGCGCCAGAAGACCAACGACATCAACGCGATGCTGCAGAACATGCCGCAGGGCGTGCTCACGGTGGTCTCGGGCGGCACCATCCACCCCGAGTACTCGGCCTACCTGGAGACCATCCTCGAGACGAAGGAGATCGCCGGTGCCTCGCTGATGGACCTCATCTTCACCAACACCAGCCTGGGTGCCGACCTGCTCTCACAGGTGGATGCGGCCATCGCCTCGGTGATCGGCGAAGACGAGATGAACTACGAGTTCAACTCGCACTTGCTGGTGAGTGAGTTCGACAAGACGCTGGCCAACGGCAGCGTGAAGTCGCTGGCCCTCTCGTGGTCGCCGATTGCCAACGACGAAGGCACGGTCGACAAGCTCATGCTCTGCGTGCGCGACGTGACCGAACTCAAGCGCCTGGAAGCCGAAGCCAACGCCCGCAAGCGCGAGCTGCAGGTGATCGGCGAGATCCTCGCGGTGAGCCAGGAGAAGTTCCACGAGTTCATCGACTCGGCCCGCGGCTTCCTCGCCGAGAACAAGGCGCTGATCGAGAAGACGGCCGGGAAGAACCTCGACGCGATCAACCTGCTGTTCCGCAACATGCACACCATCAAGGGCAACGCGCGGACGTATGGCTTCCTTGGGCTCACCAACCAGGTGCACACCACCGAGCAGCACTACGACGACCTGCGCAAGGATGCCGAAGCCGCGTGGGAGCAGCCGGTGCTGCTGGCCGAACTCGCGCAAGTGAGTGAGCTGATCGAGCAGTACGCCCATGTGAACGACACCGTGCTCGGCCGCAAGGGCCCGGGCCGGCGTGCGGCCGTCGAGAAGTTCCTGATGGTCGAGCGCGACACCGTGGCCGAGACGCTCTCGCTGCTGATGGGCGTGGACCACAGCGACGCCAACGCGATGCGCCTCGCGCTGCAGCACGTGGGCAGCACGCTGCACATGCTGGGCACCAAGCCCATCGGCGAGATCCTCGCGGGCACGATCGAGTCGCTGCCGTCGTTGGCCCAGGAGCTGGGCAAGGCGGCGCCGCAGGTGCACATCGAAGACCACGGCCTGATGGTGCGCACGCAGGCGTCGTCGCTCCTGAAGAACCTCTTCACCCACCTGCTGCGCAACTCGGTCGACCACGGGATCGAAGCACCGGCCCAGCGCGCCCAGGCCGGCAAGGCCGAAGCGGGCCGCATCGACCTGCGCCTGCGCGTGGACGACGGCAAGCTGTGGATCCATTTGAAGGATGACGGTCGCGGTCTCGCGCTCGGCAAGATCCGCAAACAGGCCCTGGAGCAGAACCTGCTCACGCGCGGCGCCAGCACCAGCGCCGAGGAAGTGGCCCAGCTCATCTTCCGCTCGGGCTTCTCGACCGCCGAACAGGTGACCGAGGTGTCGGGCCGCGGGGTCGGCATGGATGCCGTGCGCGCGTTCCTGGAAAAGGAGGGCGGCTCGATCGCCATCCGCTTCCTCGACGACCGTGAGAACGCCGACTTCCGCCCCTTCGAGACGGTGATCAGCCTGCCGGACAAGTTCGCCGCGTCGCTGCACGCCGCGATGTCGTTCGACGCGCTGCGCAGCCGCCTGGCGGCGGCGAAGACCTGAGCCCGCTCAGCCTGGACCGTAGAGCGACCGGATCCCCACCTTCTGGCTGCTCAGCAGCGCGGAAGGCGGGCTCCCGATCGAGCGCATCCAGGTGCGGCAGAAGTGCGCCGAGTCGGCGAAGCCCGAGTTCAGCGCGATCTGCGTCAGGTTGAGCCCCTGGCCGGCCATCATGGCTGCGAGGTCGAGCTTGCGCGAGATGGCATACATGCGAAGCGTGATGCCCATCTGCTGCGAGAAAAGGTGCGACAGCCGGTGGTACGACAGCTCCACCTCACCGGCCAGGCGCTTCATCGAAGTGTCGGGCGCTTCGTCGAGCAGCTCGCGCACGCGCTCGATGCGCGGGTCGAGCGGGGCCGTCTGTGGCAGGAGCTGGCGCGTGCGGTCGATGACCAGCGAGGACGTGGCCGCGGCTTCCATCGGGCTCAGCAGGCCCGCGCGAGCGGCGTGGAAGCGGTCGTCGCAATCGGCGAAGAGCTCTCGCGGAAGCTCCCACGCGTCGACCGGGTCGGTGCAGGTGCTGAAGGCGCGAAAGGTGTCGTGCGTGGGGCACAGGCCGATGCTCACGATTGGCACATCCTGGGCGGCGATGCAGCGCCACACACCAGGCCGCAGCAGGAAGGCATTGCCCCGTTGCCGCCCGCCAGCCACTTCGATCTCGAAAGGCTCCCCTGTCAGCGAGATCAGGATCGATGCGGTGATGCGCATCGACTCATAGGCCAGACCATTCCCCACGAACAGAAAGCCGTGGCTGAAGATGTGGAGCCATGCGTCCTTCGACAGCGACAGCAGACGGGAACTCAGGTTCAACAGGGTGGACATGGCCACTGAGATGGTGCCGCCACTCCCTCGTCAAGGCTTGTAGCTTGTTGTCGGTTTGCTCATGGTTTGTGCCTAGGGGAACAAGAAAAGAGGCGCCCGGTGCAAAGAGTAGGAGACACCACAGGAAATCGCGGGCGCCTGAAAAACGAAGATCGCAGGCTCAGGACTTGGCGACGCAGTGTGGGGCGCTCCTGCAGGTTTGAATTGCACGATCTTGCGAACGGCTTGCACCGAGGCCTATCGTTTTCCCGCGAGGTGTTTGATGCACCGCAATGCGCAGCGCCGGCCCGCCCGGTAGCCTCGCCGGCCATGAACGCGCCCATAGCCTTGCCCCACATCGACCCGTCCATCGCCCCTGCGCTCGCGCACAGCGGCCTGGCGCCCATGACCCTGGCCGGTCGCACGCTCCTTCCCGTGGTGCAAGGGGGCATGGGGGTGGGCATCTCGGCGCATCGTCTGGCCGGTGCGGTGGCGAGCTGGGGCGGGGTGGGCACGATCTCGTCGGTCGACCTGCGCCGCCATCACCCCGACCTCATGGAGCGCACCCAGGGCCTGGCCGCGAAGATCGGCCGCGAGGCCGAAGCTAAGGCCTGCATCGACGAGGCGAACCTCGAAGCCCTGGAGCGCGAGGTGAACGCTGCGCGCAAGGCTGCGCGGGGCAGGGGCATGGTCGCGATCAACGTGATGCGTGCGGTGAGCGAATACGCGAGTTCGGTGCGGCGCGCGCTCGAGTGCGGCATCGACGCGGTGGTGGTCGGCGCCGGCCTGCCGCTCGACCTGCCCGACCTCGCGCAAGACCATCCGAAGGCGCTGCTCATTCCTATCCTCTCCGACGCGCGCGGTGTGCAGCTCATCGTGCGCAAGTGGGAGCGCAAGAAGCGCGTGCCCGATGCCATCGTGATCGAGCACCCGCGACTGGCCGGCGGCCACCTGGGTGCGGCGCGCGTGGCCGACCTGCAGGACACGCGTTTCGACTTCGAAAACGTGCTGCCGCAGGCGCGCGAGTTCCTGCGCTCGGCGGGCCTCGAACGCGAGGTGCCGCTGATCGCCGCTGGTGGTGTGCGCAGCCACGGCGACATCGCCCGCCTGCAAGGCCTGGGCGCGGCGGGGGTGCAGTTGGGCACGCCGTTCGCCGTCACCGAAGAGTGCGATGCCGACATCGCGTTCAAGCGCGTGCTGGCCGAAGCGCGCGATGAAGACATGGTCGAGTTCACGAGCGTGGCCGGCCTGCCGGCGCGCGCCGTGGGCACGCCGTGGCTGCGCGCCTATCTGAAGATCGAAGACCGGCTGCAGAAGGTCACGCATGCGCGCAAGCGCTGCACCAAGGCCTTCGACTGCCTGGCGCAATGCGGGCTGCGCGACGGGCTGCCCGGCTGGGGTCAGTTCTGCATCGATCACCAGCTCGGTGCGGCGCTGCGCGGCGACACGCGGAAGGGCCTCTTCTTCCGCGGCGTGGGCGCGTTGCCCTTCGGCCCGCAGATCCGCAGCGTGCGCGATCTGCTGGATCGGCTTCTGAGCCCCATGCCCGCAGCTGCCTGAAAGGGCCGGTAGCACCGCATACCCCTCGCCGCCGTGCGAGGCGGCTATGCCCCTACCCGTGCAAGGTGTGACAGGTGCACCCGGGGGTGCCCGATGCTCCAATGGTCGGCACCCCAACACCTGTTCCTTCGCATGGACGCAGCGGCTGCCGACGCCCCCTTCGATGCTGCCACCCTGTTCGCCCAGGAGCTGCCCGACGCCTGCATGGTGCTCAGCCCCGACGGCCGGGTGGAGCACTGGAGCCGGGGCGCACAGGCGAGCTTCGGGTATGACAGCAGCGAAGCCATCGGTCGCAGCGTGCATGAGCTCGTCGTGCCGCCGGATCGTGTGGCCGAGCAGCGCAAGGCGCTCGCCGACACCATCGACTCCCGATCCGTGACCTTCGAATCGGTGCGCCGCCGCAAAGACGGCTCCATGCTCTGCGTCGACGTCACCACCAAGCTGCTCGCCAACACGGGCCGGCCCTTGATCCTCATGTCGGAAAAGGACGTGACCGACATCAAGGTGCAGCGAGACGCCAAGCTCATGGAGGCGCGCTTTCGCGACCTGCTCGAGTCCACGCCCGACGGCATCGTGATGGCCAACCCCACCGGCCACATCGTCATCGCCAACGGCCAGGCCGAAAGCCTTTTCGGCTACGAGCCGGGCGAACTGCGCGGCAAGCCGGTCGATATCCTCCTGCCCGAGCGCTACCGCCGATCGCACGTGGTGCACCGCTCCAACTACTTCCTGCAGCCGCGCAAGCGCGCCATGGGCTCCGGCCTCGACCTCGCTGGCGTGCGAAAGGACGGCACCGAGTTCCCCATCGAGATCAGCCTCTCTCCGCTGCGCACCGAGGAGACCGCGTTCGTGATGAGCGCCATCCGCGACATCAGCGAACGCAAGCGCTTCGAGCGCGCCCTGCAGGAAAAGAACATCGAACTCGCCGCCGCCAACCAGGCGAAGGACAAGTTCCTCGCCAGCATGAGCCACGAGCTGCGCACGCCGCTCAACGCCATCATCGGCTTCACCGGCACGCTGCTGATGGGGCTGCCGGGGCCGCTCACGCCCGACCAGTACAAGCAGCTGCGCACCGTGCAGACGAGCGCGCGCCACCTGCTCGCGCTCATCAACGACCTGCTCGATGTGGCCAAGATCGAAGCCGGCAAGGTCGACCTCGCGCTGGCGCCGGTCGACTGCTGCGCGGTGATCGACGAGGTGGTGGCCACGCTTCGCAACCAGGCCGAGGCGAAAGGCCTGCAGCTCGTCGCCGTGCTGCCCGCATCGCCGCTGGTGTGGACGACCGACCGCCGCGCACTCAGCCAGATCGTGCTCAACCTCGCCGGCAATGCGGTGAAGTTCACCGACAGCGGCAGCGTGACGGTCACCGCGAGCGGCGTGGGCGATGCCTTGCAGGTCACGGTCGACGACACCGGCGTCGGCATTCCGCCCGAGGAGCAGGCCAAGCTCTTCGTCCCCTTCAGCCAGGCCGGCAGCATGCGCCCGCGTGCGGCCGAAGGCACCGGCCTCGGGCTGCACCTGAGCCAGCGCCTCGCCGAGCTGCTGGGCGGGCGCATCACCTTCGAGAGCACGCCAGGGCAGGGCAGCCGATTCGTGCTGCAACTCTTGCCCCAAGCCTGAGGAACACCGCCATGGCCCGCATCCTCGTCATCGAAGACAACCCCGCCAACCTCGAACTCGCGCAATACCTGCTGGAGCACCACGGGCACACGGTGCTCCTGGCGACCGACGGGAAGGCGGGTGTGAGCATGGCGCGCCGGGAGCGGCCCGAGCTCATCGTCTGCGACCTGCAGATGCCGGTGCTCGACGGCTACGGGGTGCTCGATCAGCTCAAGGGCGACGGGTCGATGGCCAGCGTGCCCATCGTCGCCGTGACGGCGTTTTCGATGGCGGGCGACGAAGAAAAGGTGCGGCGGGCCGGCTTCGACGGCTACGTCTCCAAGCCCATCGAGCCCGAGACCTTCGTGCAGCAGATCGAGGCCTTCCTGCCCCCGGGGTGACGCCGATGGCCCGTGTACTCGTCGTCGACGACCATGCCACCAACCGCGACCTGATCGTCACGCTGCTGGGGTATGCCGGGCACCAGGTCGACGAGGCGGCCGACGGGGCCGAGGCGCTGGTGAAGGTGCGCGCAGCGCAGCCCTCGCTCGTGATCTGCGACATCCTCATGCCCACGATGGACGGCTACGAGTTCGTGCGCCGCCTGCGCGCCGACGCGGCCATCGCCCACACCGACGTGATCTTCTGCACCGCCACCTTCATGGAGAGCGAGGCGCGCACGCTCGCCGCCTCGTGCGGCGTGACCCGGATCCTCTTCAAGCCCTGCGAGCCGCAGGAGATCCTCGATGTGGTGACCGCCGCGCTCGCCCACGAGCGCCCGCGCGAGCCCGCGGTTGCCGCCGACGACTTCGACCGCGAGCACCTTCGCCTCGTGACCGACAAGCTGGTGGCGCAATCCAACGAGCTGCTCCATGCCAACCAGCGGCTCTCGGCGCTGACCGAGCTCAACCTGCGCCTGGCGTCCGAGCGTGACCCCTTCGCACTGCTCAACCAGGTGTGCCGCGGCGCGCGCGACCTGATCGGTGCGCGCTACGCCATCCTCGGCGTTCGGCACAAGAACGGCGAAGACACGGTGCACTTCGCCACCTGGGGCCTCGACCCCGAAAGCTCGACCCCGTTCGACCCGCGCGACCTCACCGCCGGCGTGCTGGGCCTGGTGATGCAGGAGCGTGTGCCGCGCCGCTTCCTCAACCCCGCGGGCGACCCGGCGCGGCTCGGGTTCCCCGCGAGCTGCCCGCCCTTCACCAGCGGGCTCGTGGCGCCCATCGTGTCGCTGCAGCAGTCGTATGGGTGGATCCTGCTGATTGACAAGCTCGGCGCCGAAACCTTCAGCGCCGACGACGAACGCCTGCTCGGCATCCACGCCGCGCAGGCGGGCCGCATCTACGAGAACGGCAGCCTCTACCTCGCGATGAAGCAAAGCGCCGAGCAGTTGCAGATCGCCAACGAGACGCTGGAGCAGCGAGTGGAAAGCCGCACCGCGCAGCTGCGCGAGATCATCGGCGGGCTGGAGAGCTTCAACCGCACCGTCTCGCACGACCTGCGCGGCCCGCTCGGCGGCATCGCCGGCGCGTCGCGCAAGGCGGGCGAATTCCTCGAGGCCGGGCAGCTCGACCGCGCCTCGCAGATGCTCGGCCTCATCGCCCAGAGCGCCGAGCGCACCGAGCGGCTGGTGAGCGCGCTGCTCGCGCTGGCCCGCGCGAGCGAGGCCGAGTTGCACCGCCAGCGGGTGGACACGCAGGCCCTGGTGCGCGAGGTGGTGGCGGCCCTGCCGCAGCCGGCCGACCGGCCGCCGGTGCAGGTGACCGTCGGCGAGCTGCCGCAGGTCGACGCCGACCCGACGCTGCTGCGCCAGGTGTTCGTGAACCTGATCACCAACGCGGTGAAGTTCGCAAGCGCGGGGTCGGCGCCGCAGGTGGAGGTGGGGGCGGGCGAAGAGCAGGGCCACCCCGTCTTCTTCGTGCGCGACAACGGCGTGGGCTTCAGCGACGCGCAGGCGGAGCGCCTCTTCCACCCCTTCCAGCGCCTGCACGGTGCACGCTACGAGGGCTTCGGCCTGGGGCTGTCGATCGTCAAGCGCATCATCGACCGGCACCAGGGCCAGATCCGCGCCGAAGGCCGGCCGGGGCAGGGCGCGACCTTCTACTTCAGCATCGGCAGCGGCCCCTGATTCGCCCGCAGGGCGTGACGCACGCCACGGGCGGCAGCCCTGTGCGCGCCGGCTGCCGCGAGGGCTTGACGGCCGTCAAGGGGCGTGCGGGGCGAGGTCCACACACTCGCCTCCACTCGATCGCCCGACAGAGACAACCCCCGGGCCGACGACCCAGGGAGCCTTCATGTCACAAGAAACGATCCTCATCGTGGACGACAGCCCCGAGAACCTCACGGTGCTCGGCGAGCTGCTCAAGAACGACTACCGCGTGCTCGCGGCCACCGACGGCTTGCGGGCCCTGCAGCTGGCCGCGCGCCAGCCCGGGCCCGACCTCATCCTGCTCGACGTGATGATGCCGGAGATGAACGGCTACCAGGTGCTCGCCGCTCTGCAAGCCACGCCCGAGACGCGCGATATCCCCGTCATCTTTACCACCGCCATGTGCGCGACGGAGGCAGAGGAGCAGGGCCTGCACCTCGGCGCCGCCGACTACATCACCAAGCCCCTGCGGCCGGCGATCGTGCTGGCACGCGTGCAGACGCACCTCGCGCTGAAGCGCGCACGCGATGCGCTCAAGCGCGACAAGGCCGGCCTAGAAAAGGAGGTCTTGCGGCAGATGCAGGAGAACCGGCTCATCCAGGACGTGGCCATGCGCGCGCTGGCCCGCCTGGCCGAGACACGCGACAACGAGACCGGCAACCACATCCTGCGCACGCAGGAATACGTGCAGCTGCTGGCGCAGCGCGCCCGCCTGCTGCCGCAGTTCTGTGACGAGCTCAGCGAGCGCAGCGTGGCGCTGATCGCCAAGTCGGCGCCATTGCACGACATCGGCAAGGTGGGCATCCCCGACCGCATCCTCCTGAAGCCCGGCAAGCTCACCGCCGACGAGTGGGAGGTGATGAAGACCCATGCGGCGCTGGGCGCCGACGCCATCGGCCGCGCGGTGGCCGACCTGCAGCAGCCCCCCGGCTTCCTGATGTATGCCACGCAGATTGCCCGCCATCACCATGAACGCTGGGACGGCACCGGCTACCCCGACCGCCTGGCCGGCAACGCCATTCCGCTGGCGGCCCGCCTGATGGCGATTGCCGACGTGTTCGATGCGCTCATCTCGCGGCGCAGCTACAAGGCCCCGATGCCGCCTGCCGTGGCGCGCGAGACGATGGCCGCCGGGCGCGGCCGGCAATTCGACCCTGTCCTCCTGGACATCTTCCTCGAAGCGTTCGACGAATTCTGCGAGATCGCCCGCCGCCGACCTGATGATGCGGACGAGGTGCCGGCCGCGGAGCCGGCGCCTGCGCAGCCCGCCACCGAACCAGCAGAACGAATGGCCTGACGGGCATGGCACGCTCGGCCCTTCGCCCGGCCATCGGCTACCTGCTGGCGGGCTCTTTCTGGATCGGCGGCTCCGACTGGCTGCTCGCCGCCGTGGTGCACGACGTGGGGACGCTCGCCCTGCTGTCGTCGGCCAAGGGGTGGGTTTTCGTCGCGCTGACGGCAGCGCTTCTCTACTGCGTGCTGAGCAAGTACGACCGGGCCCGCGATGCGCGCGACCGCCACCTGCGCCACCTGCAGGCGCTCGCGTTGATGCAGGAGATCGCCGACGGCTCCAGCGACGCGATCTTCGCGAAAGACCTGGAGGGCCGCTACCTGATGTGCAACCGCGAGGCCCAGCGGGTGCTCGCGCCCGGCAACGAGAGCGTGCTCGGCCGCAGCGACGCTGAGTTCTTCTCGCCCGCCGAAGCGGCTGCAATTCAACGCAACGACGCCGCCGTGATCGCGGGCAACGAGACCCGCACCTACGAAGAGGCCCTGAGCACCGCCAAGGGCTCGCGGGTGTTCCTCGTCACCAAGGGACCGCTGCGCGACGAGGCCGGGCAGGTGACCGGCATGTTCGGCATCGCCCGCGACATCACCGAACGCGAGCGCGCCGACCAGGCGCTGCGCGAAGCGTCTCGGCTGTTGCAGGCGGTGGAAGACTCGGTGCTCGACCACATGGCCGTGCTCGATGGCACGGGCCGCATCGTGGGGCTCAACGCCGCGTGGAAACGCTTCGCCGAGGCTGGTGGGCTCGACCCGGCGCTGTATGGCGAAGGGGCGGACTACCTCCACGCCTGCCGCCTCGCCGCTTCCCTCTCCGAGGCAGACGCCGCCTGCGTGGCCGACGGCGTAGGGGCGGTGCTGGCGGGTCGGCTGCCGGTGTTCGCCCATGAATACGCGTGCAGCTCGCCGGCTGGGAAGCGCTGGTTCCAGATGAGCGTGACGCCTCTGCCGTGCGACCTCGCGGGCGCGGTGGCGGTGCATACCGACGTGACTCATCGCCGCCTGGCCGAAGACGCGGTGCGTGAGCGCGAAGCGCAGTACCGCTCGATCGTCTCGGCGCTCGACGAAGGCATCATGGTCTTCGATCTCGAGGGCCGCCTCATCGCCTGCAACCCGCGGGCTGAGCGCTTCTTCGGCATGGCGCTCGGCGAACTGCGGCAGGGCCATTGCATGGACCACTTTTCTCCGTGCCACGCCGACGGTTCGCCGATGGACGAGGCCGAGCTGCCCCTGTCGCGCACGCTCGCCACCGGCAAGCCTTGCCACGACGTGCTGGTGGGCGTCACGCCATCGGGCGGCACCCTGCGCTGGCTGACGGTGAACGCCGAGCCGGTGTGCGACGGGCCGGCCGGCGAGATGAGTTCGGTCGTCACCTCGTTCAGCGACATCACCGAGCGCCACCTCGCCGAGGAGCAGCTGCGCAAGTTGTCGATGGCGGTGGAGCAGTGCCCCATCGGCATCACCATCCGCGACACGCGCGGCCGCATCGAGTACGTGAACGACGCCTTCACCCGGATCACCGGCTACACGCGCGACGTGGCGGTCGGCGTTCACGACGACCTGCTCCAGCTCGGGCGCGCGCCCGCCGCCCGCGGCGACGAGCTCAGCGCGGCGCTCCTGCGTGGCGAGACCTGGCGCGGTGAGTTCACCAACGTGCGGCGCGATGGCGAGGGCTACGACGAGTTCGTGCACGTGGCGCCCATCCGCCAGGCCGACGGGCAGGTGACCCACTACCTGTGCATCGGCGAAGACGTGACCGAGCGCAAGCGCATGGGCGCCGAACTCGACCGGCATCGACACCGGCTGCAGGAGCTCGTCAAGGAGCGCACTCGCCAGCTCGACGAACTCAATGCCGCGCTCATCCGAAGCCTCGACGCCGTGCGCCAGACGGAGCTGCAGCTGCACGACGCCAATGCGGAGCTGGTGCTCTCGCGCGACCGGGCCGAGGCCGCGAACCGGGCCAAGAGTGTCTTCCTGGCCAACATGAGCCACGAGATCCGCACGCCGATGAACGCCATCATCGGCATGACCTACCTGCTGCGCCGTGACGCCACCGCGCCGGCCGACATCGACCGGCTCGACAAGGTGAGCGGCGCGGCCGAGCACCTGCTGCAGGTGATCGACGACATCCTCGACCTCTCGAAGATCGAAGCGGGCAAGCTCGAGCTCGAGAGCGCCGATTTCTCGCTGCGCGCCGTGCTCGCCGCGAGCCGCTCGCTCGTGGCCGACCGCGCCGAGGCCAAGGGGCTCTCAGTGGTGGTGGAACCCGACCACGTGCCCGATGGCCTGCGCGGCGACGCCACGCGCCTGAAGCAGGCGCTGCTCAACCTGTTGAGCAACGCAGTCAAGTTCACGGAGAAAGGCAGTGTCGCGCTGCGCGTGAATCTGCTGGAGCGGCGCCACGACGGCGTGCGCCTGCGCTTCGCGGTGCGCGACACCGGCATCGGCATTCCGGCCGACAAGCTCGACCGCCTGTTCGCCGCGTTCGTGCAGGCCGACGCGTCCACAACCCGCCGCTTCGGGGGCACGGGCCTGGGCCTGGCCATCACCCAGCGGCTGGCCGCGCGGATGGGCGGCGAGGTCGGTGTGACGAGCGAGCCCGGCGTGGGCAGCGAGTTCTGGTTCACCGCCAATCTGCAGCTGGGCGAGACGGCGCAGGCGCTCACGCCCGCACAGGCGCCCGATGCGCACAGCGTGCGCGCCCGCCACGGCGGCGCGCGTGTGCTGCTGGCAGAAGACAACCCCATCAACCAGGAGGTGGCGCTGGAGTTCCTGCGCGCTGCAGGCCTGTGTGTCGACGTGGTGGGCAACGGCACGCAAGCGCTCGACCAGGTGCAACGCGAGCGCTACGACCTGGTGCTGATGGACATGCAGATGCCCGAGATGGATGGGCTGGAAGCCACGCGGCGCATCCGCCAGATCCCGGCGCTGGCAGGACTGCCCATCCTCGCCGTGACCGCCAACGTCTTCGACGAAGACCTGGCGGTGTGCCTGGCCGCCGGCATGAATGGCCGTGTGACCAAGCCGGTCGTGCCGGCGAGCCTCTATGCCGAGCTGAGTGCATGGCTGCCACCTCGCGCGGGCGAGGCGGCGCTCGACGAGCAGCCGCTGCCGGCGAAGGCGACCACGGCGCCCGCCGCGTCGCAGGCCGCAACGCGGGAGGCGACCGACGGCGAGCTCGATGGCTTTGCCTCGCTTCTCGGCAGTTCGAATTTCGATTCCATCGCCCGCTTCGCCGAACTGGCCCAGTCGCTCCACGCCCGCTTCGGCGAGGCAGCGCACGACATCGAGCGCCATTTGCAGCGCTTCGATTTCGTCGGCGCCACGGAGGTGCTGAAGAGCCTGCGGGCGACTGCCTGATCGAGTCGGCCGCCTCAGCCTTTCATCGCCTCGCGCATGTGGTCCATGACGTGGGCATGCTGGTGCGCCGGGCTGAAGAGCGCGATCTCCGCGTCGCGCACGACGCGCACGCTGTGGCCGGGTGGCCAGTAGAAGAGGTCCTTGTCGGTGCAGACGTCGACGCTGCCGTCGCGGTAGCTCACCTCGACCTCGCCTCGGATCATGTACCCCCAATGTGGCGCCTGGCAGCAGTCGTCCTTCAGGCCCTTGAGCAGCGGCGCGATGTCGGTGCCGGCACCCAGGGTGAAGAACTCGGCGGCCATGCCGCCGCAACCGTTCGCGTCGCCGAAGCCGGGCTGCTGTCGCGCCAGGGCGCCTGGCACGTCGATCTTGGCGGGGATGTTTTCTCGGTTGATGCGCATGTCGATCTCCTGTGTGTCGTGCGTGCGGATTGCACGGGTGGAGATGCTGCGCAGCGGCCGTTCCTGGATCGTTCCCGAGGTGGGTTCACCCTTCGAGCCGGCGCTCCTGCTCGCGGCAGCGTGCCGCATCGAGCGGGTGGCCGGCAGCGGCAAACTTCCGGGCCGCCGTCTCGAAGTGCCGCCGCGCATCAGCGGGCGGCGTGCCGCGCGCCAGCGCGAGATGGCCTTCGACTTCGTCGTGCGCCGCGTGCCACGCGGGCAGCCGCATCACCACGCTGGCGAGATAGGCACTCTGCTCGCCCAGGGCCTCGGCCTGGGCGACGTCGCCGGCGCGTGCGGCCGCGATCGCCGCCGGCACCGCAAAGGTGATGCGACAACCCGGACAGGTCTCGAGTGGACCGCGCACCGCCTCCAGCGCGTCGTCGAGTGCCCATCGGCCCTGGCCTTCGAGATCGGCGAGTGCGATGCGGGTGCCGTAGATGCGGTCGAGCAGGTGGAAGCCCACGTCGGTCTGGCGCGCGAGGTCGAGCGCCTGGTCGAGCCGGACATGGGCCTCGTCGAGGCGACCGCGGTGGATGGACACTTCGGCCAGCCGTTGCAGCGCGAACGATTCACCCGTGGCGGCACCGATGGTGCGGTGCAGTTCGGCGCCTTGCATGAGATGGCGCTCGGCCACATCGAGATCCCCGGCCAGCAGCTCCGCTTCGCCGCGGATCGTGATGCCGAAAGCTTCGCCACGCGCGGCGCCGAGTCGACGCGCTTCATCCGCCAGGGCCTGTGCGAACGCGATCACCTCGGGGTAGGGGCGAGCGCCGTAGAGAAAGCGCTGCACCATGCAGAGTTGCCCGTCGAACACCCGCATCGCCAGGTGCGGCAGCTGGCGGGTGTCGTGCAGGTCGGCCTGCACCGTGCGGTGCAGCTCGCCGCGTGCGTGCGCCGCCGCGGCGTGCGCCCATGAGGCGATGACCACCGCCGCGGTGTCGCCCGATTCCATCGCCAGGCGTCGCGCCTCGGCCGACTTGGCGCTGCCGATCGACGGGTCGATCGCCCCGAGCGCGGCCGCGCCGCTGTAGGCCAGCGCTTCGGCGAGCCGCCCGTCGGGCGTGCTCGGCTTGAGGCCTTGCAGCGCCTCCACGCCGCCCTTCGGGTCGCCTTGCTTGATCTGCGCCAGCGCGGCCTTCACACGCAGGTCTTCGGCCAGTGGCCCGGCCTCGGCATCGGCCGCGGCACGGTAGGCCGTCATCGCCCGGGCATCGCCCATCGCGTCGAGCGCTTCGGCGCGCAGGCGCAAAGCCTCGGCGTGAGATGGCGCATGCGCGAGCACCGGCTCGAGGTGGCGCAGCGCGTCGCTGAAAGCGGCCACGCGCAGGGCCTCGTGGGCCGCGGCGAGCAGCCAGGGCACGGCCTCGGCCACGCTGCCACCGTCGAACCAGTGCCGCGCGACGAGCGCAGCCGGCACGTCGAGCTCGGCCAGCCGAGGCGCGATCTCGCGGTGCAGCTTCAGCCGTCGGTGCGGTGCCACCTGTTCGATGAGCGCCTGCCGCACCAGCTCGTGACGGAAGAGGTAGCGCGCGTCGTCGACCACCAGCACGCCACTCGCCAGTGCGGCATCGAGCACCGCAAAGGCCTGCGCCTCGCCGGCGGGTGCCAGCGTCACCGCCATCGGGGCATCGAAGCTGTCGTTGGCCAGCGCCAGACGGCGCAGCAGGTCGAGGGCCGCATCGGGCAGGTCGCACAGCCGCTTGGTGATGGCCTCGGCCACGCTGGCTGGCAACCGTGCGCCCGGCTGTGCCGCGGCGCGCAGCAGCTCCGTGGCCACGAAGGGGTTGCCCTCGGCCAGCGCCACGATGCGATCGACGAGCTCGGGTGCAAGCGGTGCGGGGCTCGCCTGAGCCGCGAGCAGGCGGATGTCGTCGTCGGCGAGCGGCTCCAGGTCGATCGCCTGCATCCGCCCACCGGCCACGAGGCGCGCCGCGCCGCGCGCGAGGGGCGAGCCGGCCGCCGGCGGCCGCGCCGCGAGCCAGACGAAGAGCGGCGCGCCCGACGAGGCGAGGTGCATCACCACGTCGACCTCGGCCTCGTCGAGCCAATGAGCGTCGTCGATCAGGAGCAGCACATCGCGGCCCTCAGCGGCAGCCAACAGCAGGCGCCGCACCGCGCCGATCAACTGGTGCCGCCCGAGCGGCCCGGGCAGGGGCGCGGCGGGCAGGGCCAGCGGGGTGAGCAGGGCCAGCACCGAGCGCGCGGCGGGGCCGATCGCGTCGAGCAACTCCGGGCGGGCGACGATCAGCGGCTCGACCGTCGCGGCCAACGCCGCGAACGAGCGGCCCGGCAACGCGGCGGCGACCTCGATCACCGTCCACCCCGCAGCGCGCAGCTCGCTCGCCGTCTCGCGGCCCAGTGCCGATTTGCCGATGCCCGCCGGCCCGTGCACGACAAGACCCGCGGGCCGCTCGCGTGGGGGCATGCCGGCCCAGGCATCGATGCGCGCACGCGTCAGCGCACGGCCGACCAGCATCGGGCCGCTTCGCTCCAGGCCCTCGATCGCGCGGCGGTAGAGCGCCTGCGTGGCAGCGTCGGGCCGCACGCCCAGCTCCTGTTGCAGCGCCTGGCGCAGCCGTGCGTACCAGCGGATCGCCACCGCCCGGTTGCCCGATTCGAGCGCCTGCGCCATGAGCTCGCGGTGTGCCGGCTCGTCGGTCGGCTCGAACATGGCCAGCGCCTCCCAGCGGCCGGCGGCGCGCAGCAGGGCGGTCTGCAGGGAGCGCAGCCGTTCGCGGGCGCTTTCTGTCCAGGGTTCGTAGCGTGCGGCGGGCAGCAGGTCGCCGGTGTACAGATCGGCCGCCGCGGCGCAGGCCTGCGCCTCGCTCGACGCCAGCGCGGCCTGTGCCTGCTGCTCGAAGGCGACGGCATCGACGACGACTCGCGACGCCGGTGCGAGCTGCACCTGTCCGCCTTGCAGCACCACGCCATCCTGCCGGCCGAGCGCCTGGCGGGCGTGGTGCGCCGCCTTGCGAAGGTTGGCGGCGCCGGCGTCCGGGTCGAGGTGCGGCCACAGGCATTCGATGACCTGGTCTCGCGCCAGGTGGTGCTGCGGCGCCAGCGCCAGCAGCTGAACGAGATGCGCGGATCGCAGACTCGGCCAGCGCTCGTCGGCGAGGCGGGTGCCGCCCACGGTGACGCTGAAGGTGCCAAGCAGGTGCGCCTCGACCTGCGAGGGGTCGACGGCAGAGGGGATGCGGCTGTCCATGGCGGCAGTGTGCCGAGCACGACGGCGCGCCACAACCAGTGGCAGGCCGAGGAACGCTTCAGGAACGCCCGCTCGCGATGCTGGCGTTTCCCTCAACCCTTCTCCCGCAAGGACATCGCCATGCAAGACACCCTCTACCAGCGCCTGGGCGGCGCCGAGCGCATCGCCGCCGTGGTCGAAGACGCCCTCGACCGCCACGCGGCCAATCCCCTCCTGGCCCCGCGCTTTCGTGGCAAGGACTTGCCGCGCCTCAAGCAGCTCGGCACGCAGTTCTTCTGCATGGGCTCGGGGGGCCCGCAGCACTACGAGGGCCGCAGCATGCGGGCGGCGCACGCGGGCATGAACATCAGCGAGCAGGAATTCATGGCCGCCATCGACGACATCGTGGCCTCGCTGCAGGGCCAGGGTCACGCGCCGTCCGTGGTCGGCGAAGTGGTGGGCGTGCTCTATTCGATGAAGGAGGAGGTGCTGCGCACGTAGGGCCCCATGCGGGTGCCGAGGCTATGCGCATGATGCGCGCGGGGTCTTGCGGTGGGTCAAGGGCCTTCGATGCCTCACAGTCGACTGATGCACGTCAATGACGCCGGATGCTGCACGCTCGTACCGTGCGCCACCGACGACGAGGAGACCCCGCACCATGCAAGACACCACTGCCCAGACCGCCCACACGCGCGCCAACCTTCCGGCGCAGGAGATCAGCGAGGAAGTGCTGATCGAGAAATACGCCAAGGGCGACGAGCGCAGCATCGCCGCCGTGTGCCAGCGCGTCGCGCGCGCGCTCGCGCAGGCCGAGCCGGGTGCGGCACGCCCGCAGTGGGAAGAGCGTTTCGCCCAGGCCCTGCGCCAGGGCTTCGTGCCGGCGGGGCGCATCCAGTCGGCGGCCGGCACCGAGCTGTCGGCCACGCTCATCAACTGCTTCGTGCAGCCCGTGGGTGACTCCATCTCGCATGTGGACGACGGCCACCCCGGTATCTACATCGCGCTCACCGAGGCGGCCGAGACCATGCGCCGCGGCGGCGGCGTGGGCTACGACTTCAGCCGCATCCGCCCGCGCGGCGCCTGGGTGGGCAGCACGCAGAGCAGTGCCTCCGGGCCGGTGAGCTACATGCGCGTGTTCGACAGGTCCTGCGAGACCGTCGAATCGGCCGGTGCCCGACGCGGCGCGCAGATGGGCGTGCTGCGTTGCGACCACCCCGACATCGAGGAGTTCATCCACGCCAAGGACGAAGGCGATCTGAAGAACTTCAACATCTCGGTCGGTGTGACCGACGCCTTCATGGAAGCCGTGCAGGCCGACACCGACTTCGCGCTCGTGCACCGCGCCGAGCCGGGCGTGGCGCAAAAGGAGGGCGGCGCCCACCAGGCCGGTGGCGTGTGGGTCTACCGCAAGGTGCGCGCGCGCGACCTGTGGGAGCAGGTCATGCGGTCGACCTACGACCACGCCGAGCCGGGCGTGCTCTTCCTCGACCGCATCAACGCCGACAACAACCTCTCGTACTGCGAGACCATCGCCAGCACCAACCCCTGCGCCGAGCAGCCGCTGCCTCCCTATGGCTGCTGCTGCCTCGGCTCCATCGACCTCACGCACTTCGTGCTCGACCCCTTCGAGCCCACTGCGCGCTTCGATGACGAAAGCTTCGCGAAGCTGTGCAAGGTGTCGGTGCGCATGCTCGACAACGTGCTCGACGTGACCGTCTGGCCCCTGCCGCAGCAGCAGGAGGAAGCGCGCAACAAGCGGCGCGTGGGCCTCGGCTTCACCGGCCTGGGCGACGCGCTCATCATGCTCAACCTGCGTTACGACACGCCCGAGGCCCGCGCGATGGCGCGCCGCATCTCCGAGGTGATGCGCGATGCGGCCTACGACGCGTCGGTCGACCTCGCGCAGGAGCGCGGCGCCTTTCCGCTCTTCAACGCCGACCTCTTCCTGCGCAAGGGCAACTTCGCCTCACGCCTGCCGCAGCGCCTGCGCGAGCGCATCCGCGCACACGGGCTGCGCAACTCGCACCTGCTGTCGATCGCGCCCACCGGGACCATCAGCCTTGCGTTCGCCGACAACGCCAGCAACGGCATCGAACCCCCGTTCAGCTGGAGCTACACCCGCAAGAAGCGCATGCCCGACGGCGGCTTCAAGGAATACGCGGTCGAAGACCACGCGTGGCGCCTCTACCGCCACCTGAAGGGTGACGACGCACCGCTCACGCCAGCCTTCGTGACGGCGCTCGAGATGAGTGCGCAAGACCACGCCGCGATGGTGGCCGCGGTGGCGCCGTGCATCGACACCGCCATCTCCAAGACCGTCAACGTGCCGGCCGACTACCCGTATGCCGATTTCCAGAACCTCTACATGCAGGCCTGGCAGTCGGGCCTGAAGGGGCTGGCGACCTACCGGCCCAACGCGGTGCTGGGCTCGGTGCTGAGCACCACGCCCCAAGGTCAAAAGTCCGGCCCAGCCGTGATGACGCTCAACGACGCCAACCAGCGCCTCGCGCTCGACCGCCTGCCCGCGCCGGTGCTGTCGTCCTTGCGCTGGCCCGGCCGGCCCGAGCTGCCCGGGGGCAACGCCGCGTGGACCTTCATGGTCCACCACCCGTTCGGCGAGTTCGCGCTCTTCGTCGGCGAACTGGCCGGTGAAGACGGCGCGCCCAAGCCCTTCGAGGTGTGGGTCAACGGCGCCGAGCAGCCGCGTGGACTGGGCGCACTGGCCAAGACCTTGTCGATGGACCTGCGCGCCAACGACCCAGCGTGGCTGCAGCTCAAGCTCGACGTGCTGGCCACCGTGGCCGAGGAGCGGGCCTTCGAGATGCCGTTCCCGCCCAACGGCGAGCGTCGCCTCTTCCCCGGCGTGGTGGCGGCGACCGCCGCGGTGATCCGCTGGCGCTGCGAGCAGCTCAAGGCGCTGCCGAGATTGGGCGGCAAAGCCTCCACGCCGGTGATCGATGCGATGTTTGCGCGCGACGAGCCGCACACCGGCCCCTCGGGCACGCTCGCGTGGGCGGTCGACGTGCACAACCCAGCCACCGACGAAGCCTTCACGCTCACGCTGAAGGAGGTGACGCTGCCCGGCCCCGACGGCGTGGCCGTCACGCGCCCGTGCGCGGTGGGTTTCTCGGGCAACTACCCGCGAGCCCTCGATGGCCTGGCGCGCGTGCTCTCGCTCGACATGCGCGTGATCGACCCGGCCTGGATCGGCATGAAGCTGCGCAAGCTCTTGAACTATGCCGAGCCCCTTGGTCACTTCATGGCCTTCGTGCCCGGCCTGCCCCACGGCGAGCGGCGCCAGCAGACGTGGCCGTCGACGGTGGCCTACCTCGCGCGGCTCATCATCCACCGCTACGCCATGCTGGGCGTGCTGACCGAAGAGGGCTACCCGGTGCGCGACATGGGCGTGCTCGAAGCACCCGAAGACCGCCCCGGCGCCACGCCGTTGCTCATCAGCGGCAAGGTGTGCCCCGAATGCGGCAACCCTAACGTGATCCACAAGGACGGCTGCGATTTCTGCACCGCCTGTGGTTACGTGGGGCAGTGCGGCTAGGGGATGCCTAGAAGAGGCTTTCGCGCACGTAGACCACGTCGCCCGGCTTGAGGACGTCGTCCATCGCGGGGTTCAGCACCTGGACCTCGCCCGACTCGTCGCGCCGGTGCACCCGCAAGCCCCGCTCTGTGCCGCGTTGCGTCAGCCCGCCGCCGCTGGCCACGGCCTGCATCAGCGTCATGTCGGGCGTGAGCGGGATCGCGCCGGGGCGCTGAACCTCTCCATAGACGTACACGCTGGGCAGGCGGTCGATGTAGAGCGTGTCGCCGTTGTGCACCATGGGGTTGCTGCTTTCAGCGCCGTCCGCGAAAAGTGCGTTGATGTCGACACGCTGCCGAAACGGCTGGCCGTTACGGATGCCGCTGAGCGTGACGACTTCGCTGCCGCCCGGCGCGACACCACCCGCCAGCGCGAGCAACTCGCTCAGCAGCATCCCGTTGACCTCGATCGGATAGCGGCCCGGTCTGTTGGCCATGCCCAGAACCGAGACCTGGTTCCCGCGGACTTCCAGGAGCAGCACACCGACCTGCGGCCGCTTGAGGAAATGGCCGTCACGCAGCCCTCGGGCGATCGCGGCCTCGACCTGCGCGATGGACAGCCCTCCGACCGACACCTGCCCGAGCAGCGGATAGGAGATCGTGCCGCTCTCGGACACGCGTGCGTCGAGCGACAGATCGGGGCTCTGGTACACGGATATTCGGAGAACATCGCCCCCAGCGACGGCGTAGTCGCGGCGAGGCTCGGCAGGCAGCGGCTGGGCAGGCGTCGGCCGAGGCACCAGCGACGTGGGCATCGCGATCGCATGGGTGGCGGGCGGGGACGCTGCCGCCACGAACTCGGGCGGGCGGGCTGGCGCGACAGGTTTCGCGCTTGCGGTCTTCGCCGTCGCAGCGGCTTTGTCTGCAGCTTCGGATCGCGCCACAGCCTGCGCTCGTGCTTCGGCATCGGCCCTTGCGGCGGCGTCGGCTTTCGCCATGGCATCGGCCCGCGCTTTTGCCACGGCCCTCGCGACGCGCTCGGCTCTGGCCGCGGCCGCGGCTTTGGCCAGCGCGTCGGCTTTGGCCGCCGCCTCCGCCCTCGCCGTGGCTTCGGCTCTTGCGCGAGCTTCGGCTTTCGCGGCCGCCGCAGCTTTCGCTGCCTCGGCTCGTTCTGCAGCGGCGATCCTTGCGGCTTCGGCTTTCGCTTGTCGTGCGGCCTTCGCAGCAGCGGCTTTTCCTTCTGCGGCTTTTGCGGCCTTTACCTTCGCACTCGGCGCCGGCGCCTTGGTCGAGGGCGTCTTGGCAATCGAATCGTTGGCGAGCGGCGCGGACGCAGAGGGTGCCTGATTGAGCGCGCAGGCCCCCAGCGTCAAGGCTTGGACGAGACACAGGACAGATAGAACACGGCGCATCACGGCTGCAGACAAGGGGCGGACCTCTCCATGTCGATGCTGGAAAAGTGCGGATTGCACTTTCCACAAGTCCGTTGAGCAAACCAGATGCCGCGCTTTTCGCGTCTGTGCTGCTTCAGACCGCTCCGCCAGCCACGTCGAGAAGGCAAAAAGTCGTCGCCTGGGTCGGGCAGGACGTAAGACTTGCAGGGTCAGGCCCCCGGAGGGCACGGCGTTGGCACCGCGCCGCCTCAGCCGACGTAGCAGTGATCGCGGCCGGCGTTCTTCGCGGCGTAGAGCGCCCGGTCGGCCCGCTCGAGCACCATGGCGAGGGTCTCGCCCGGCTTCGGGCTCACCAGGCCCGCGGAGAACGTGGCGCGCAGCGACGGCACGGTCGGCGACACCGCCTGCGCATTGAAATGCGCACGAAGCCGCTCCAGCACGCAGCGCGCGTTGTCGGCGCTCGACTGCGGCAGCAGCACCAGGAACTCCTCGCCGCCCCAGCGCGCCGGCAGGTCGCTCTCGCGCACGGTGCGGCGCATGGCGTCGGCAAACGCCTTGAGCACCTCGTCGCCCACGCCGTGGCCGTGTGTGTCGTTCACGCGCTTGAAGAAGTCGAGGTCGATCAGCGCGATGCTGAAGGTTTCGCCGCCGTCGCGGTGGCGCTGCAGATACTGCTCCAGCATCTCGCCCATGTGCGCGCGGTTGGCCAGGCCCGTCAGCTCGTCGTGCGTGGCGAGGTCGTGCAGGCGCGTGAGGGCGACACGAAGTTCTTCGCGCTGCGTCTTCAGCCGGTGCTTGAGGCGCTTGAGCTGCATGCTGTTGAGCAGGCCCGTCGGCAGGATGCTCGCCATGATCACCCACAGGCAGAACTGGACCTTCGGTGCGTAGACGGTGCTGTCCAGCAGCGTGGCCGACGCCATCACCACCGTCATCAGCAGCACCGCGAACCAGGTGACCAGGCGTGCGCGCGACGCATCGAGGTTGAAGGTGGCCGAGGCCATCGACAACACCAGCAGCGGGAGCAGGGCGGTGTGCAGCGGGCCCGTCACCAGGTACATCGTGGCGGTCCACAGCAGCGCGGTCACCACCTGGATGAGCGCGAGCGACGGGTCGCGGAAGCGCTGGCTCCACCCGCTGCGCAGGGCCGCATAGATGGCCACCAGCGAGAGCGCCCGGCTCACCACCAGGGCGGTGGCGAGGCTGGTGGACATGATGCCGACCAAGGCGCAGTAGTACGCGATGAGCGTGCCCACCGCATACGGCAGGCAGTTGATCAAGGTGCGGCCGAGGTACGTCCGCATCTTCCGTTCGTGGCCCAGCAGCCAGGTGAAGCGCTGAGGCGATGCGTCGGCCTTCACCGTGCCGAATGGCGATCGTGTCGCGGCGATGGGGTCAAGCGCCTGCATGCACGGGACTCCGGAGGTCGGGGTTGCCGGCCGGCGGCAGCGCAGGGGCGCCGGCGATGACGCTGCGCCCGCGGCCGCCTTGCTTGGCGGCATAGAGCGCCTGGTCGGCACTGTCGATCAGCGCTGCTGCGGCAGTGCCGCGCCGGTGCAAGGCCACGCCGGCCGAGAAGTCGATGCGCAGCTTGCCGGTCGGAACGTCGATCGGCGCTTGCAGCAGACGGTCGCGTATGCGGTCGACCTGCGCCTGGAGCTGGTCGCACGACAGGCCCCGCGTGCTGAGCACGAGGAACTCCTCGCCGCCCCAGCGGCCGATGATCTCGGTGGGCGGCAGAGTGGCTTCGGCAATGCGCGCGAAGGCCGCGAGCACGGCATCGCCCGCTGCATGGCCGTGCCGGTCGTTCACCTGCTTGAAATGATCGATGTCGAGCAGTGCCAACGCCAGCGGCACGCCATCCCGCTCGGCACGTGCGAGGTGGTGCGCCAGCGCCGCTTGCATGTGGCGGCGGTTGTGCAGGCCCGTCAGCCCATCGTGGGTGGCGCGCTGCTGGATCTGCTCGAGCGTGGCGCCCAGCTGGGCCCGGGTCTCGCGCTCGCGCTGGCGCAGCTGTGCGATCTGGCGGCCGGTCCACCCGAGCATCAGGACGGTCACGACAAAGCTCGTGTACACCATCACCGCTTCGCGCACCGGGAACACGGCCGGATCGATGGCGCACATCGCGGCCATCGTGCCGCCGATGACCACGATTGCGTAGGCCTGCACGACATAGGCACCCCGCCCGTGCAGGGCGAATACGCCGTAGGTCACCGTCAACGCCGCCGGCATCAACATGCCGGCGTGCGCGGCGCCCATGAGCACGTAGCCGATCGCGTCCCAGGTGATCGACGCGAGCATCTGCGGAAGGATGAGCCCTGCATCGGCGAAGCGCCTCGACCAGCCGCTGCGCAGCGCCGCATAAAAGCCTGCCACGGTCAGCAGCATCGCCAGCACGATGGGCACCACGAGCTGCGGCGGCGTGAGGCCGGCCCAGCCGCAGTAGACGACCAGCAGCATGCAGGGCACGTAGGTCACAAGCCCGGTGGAAGACACCTTGGTGCTGAACCGCTGCGGCCCTTCAGGCCCAAGCACCCAGTCGGCCAGCTTGTCTTTCAGGCGGCGTTTGCGGCGGGGCTCGGTGGAACGGGGGGTCGGCATGGGCGCAGTGCAATCGGGATGCGCAAAACACATCCTCCATGGGATTTCGGCCGCGGCGGCGCCAAGTTGAATGGGCCGCGGTGAGCAATCTCACCGGAATTGGACGCTGGCGGGGCTCAGGTCGGGCAATGCGGCTGGTTCGCCCCGGCCAGCCGTGCCACCTGCGACACGAGCATCCCGGCCTCCACCGGCTTGGGCAGGAAGGCATCGAAGCCTTCGCGCAAGGCCTTGGCGTGGTCTTCCGACCGGGTGAATGCGGTCAGTGCAACGGCCTTCACGCTGGCGACGCCCGGGTCGGGGTGCGCTCTCACGCGCCGGATGAGCTCGAAGCCGTCGACATCGGGCATGCCGATGTCGCTGACCATCACGTGAGGAGTCTCGCGGCCCAGCGCCTCGAGCGCGGCACGCGCGCTGTCGGCCACCATCACCCGGGCGCCGCGGTCGCCGAGGATCTGCTGGAGCAGCAGTCGGGCATCGGTTTCATCGTCGACCACCAGCACGGTGGCGCCGGTCAGGTCTTCCTGCGGGGGTGTTGCTTCGCGCGAGCTCGGGTCGGCGTCGCTTGCGCGGGTGAATCCGCGCAGGGGCGTGAGGGCCGAGGCGCGCGGCAGGCGCACGGTGAAGGTCGTGCCCTTGCCGGGGCCGTCGCTTGCCACTTCGACCACGCCGCCGTGCAGTTCGACCAGTTGGCGGCAGATGGCCAGGCCCAGCCCGAGGCCGCCCTGGCGCCGCGTGGTCGACGCATCGGCCTGCCGGAAACGCTCGAACATGTGCGGCAGGAAGTCGGGCGAGATGCCGATGCCGCTGTCGGTCACGCGCACGACGATGTCTCGTCGCTCGGCGCAGAGCTCCACCCGCACGCGGCCCTGTGCGGGGGTGAACTTCGAGGCGTTCGACAGCAGGTTCCACATCACCTGCTGCAGGCGGCTCGGGTCGGCCCACACACGGCCGCTCGCGCGGTCGAGGTCGGCGCTGAGCTCGATCTGCTTCGATACCATGGCGGGGCGCACGGCTTCCACTGCCGCTTCGACCACCGTCCACGGCTCGATGAGTTCGGGTTCGAGTCGCACGCGGCCCGAGACGATGCGGCTCATGTCGAGCAGGTCGTCGATCAGGCGGGCCTGGAGGCGCGCGTTGCGCTCGATGGTGTCGACGCCCTTCTTGAGCAGCTCTTCGTCGTGCCGCGTGCGCAGGATCTGCGCCCAGCCGAGCACCGCATTGAGCGGGGTGCGCAGCTCGTGCGAGAGCGTGGCGAGGAACTCGTCTTTCAGCGCGCTCAGGCGCTCGGCTTCGAGGCGAAGGGCACGCTCGCGCTCGAGCATCTGCTGGCGCTCCTTGCCCGTCTGCTCGGCAAGCGCCAGCACCGCGGTGCGCGCTTCCAGCCGCGCGTCGTAGACGGTCGTGAGCAGCGCGATCGCGAGCACGCCCACGGTGGCGACCACCACCACCGTGGCGAGCTGCGTGAGCGTGAACTCGCCCGTCGCCGCGCCGCAGATGCTGTTGTCTGGAAAACTCGCTGCGGCCATGCCGGTGTAGTGCATGCCGACGATGGCGAAGCCCATGACCACCGACGCCGCTGCGCGATACATCCACACCTGCGGCGACGCGCTAGCCCGCAGCCGAAAGCCGATCCACAACGCCGCCGCTGCCGCCGCGATGGCGATGCCGGCCGACGCGGCGACGAGCGCGAGGTCGTACACGATGGCCGGCTGCATGCGCATCGCCGCCATGCCCACGTAGTGCATCGCCGTGATGCCGATGCCCAGCAGCCCCGCGGAGCGCGCGAGCGCCGGCCATGAGAGCGACGGCCCACCGAGCTGCCACAGCGCCACGGCCGAGACGGCAATCGGCAGGAGCCACGACAACAGCGTGATGCCGAGGTCGAAGCCCAGCGCGATGGGCAGGCGAAACGCCAGCATGCCCACGAAGTGCATCGCCCAGATGCCGGTGCCCATCGCGAACGCACCCCCTGCGATCCACCAGCGGGCCACCCGGCCCTGCGTGCGCGAGACCCGCTCCGCGAGGCTCAGCGCGGTGTAGGAGGCAAGGATGGCCACGAGAACCGAGAGCAGGACCAGCGGTGTTTCGTAGTACCCGATCAACATGCCTGGGTGCTTTCCTTGAGGGGAGCCGGTTTTAGCACTTAAAGCATCGTGTCGCCAGGAGTGTTGTTCTGATGGGAGGAAGCATCGGGGCGAGGCATGGCCCCGAGTGCACTCAGCCGCCGGGCTCGACCCGCACGGCGAACCCGCCGTAGCGCGCGTGATGCCATCGGAGCTCGAAGCGCACGTGCGTCGCACCGCGGGCCAAGGGTGGGGCCGTGAGCGTGCAGGTGAGCGTCACGTCGCCTTCGTCCTGGCCGTCGATGCTGGTCTTGCTGCCGGCCGCGCAGGTGAGCGGTGTGCCGTTGACCGTGGCGACGAGCGTGGCGGTGGTGTCGTCGTGGCTGCCGGCGAAGTGGGCTTCGAAGCGCAGGCGGGGTGCGTCGGCGGGCCAGGGGCAGCGGACGTCCAGGCGGTCGTGCCGGGCCTGCTCGGTGTGGCACGCGATGGCGGGCTGCGCGTGCGATGGGGAACTGGCCATCACGATCAGCAGGCCGAGCCAGCGCAACGGGAGGAGCAGGGCGGGCCGGGGCATGGCGAGGTCAGTCATGGTGAGCTGCGACGCGCGGGTCGGCGCTGTCGCTCTGGCGTGTCGTGATGGCTGCCGCAGCGCCGGACGCATCGGCCGACGGCAGCGGAATGACCGGCCGCTGGGGTGGCAGCCGAAAGACGATGTCGTCGGGGTTGCCCGCCTGCAGCAGCCACACGCGGCAGCGCGAGCCGCTGCATTGCGTGAGGAAGCTGAGCTCCTGCCCCAGCACGGCCTGCCACGCCTGCGCCGCGCGGCGGCCCTGCCACTGCAGATCGAGCGGCCGGGTGGCGTCGAGCAGCGAGAGGTCTCCGCGCAACGAAGAGCCGGTGGCCTCGGCGAGGCGCTGTGCCACCAGCAGGCGCGAGGCGCCGTGGGCTTCGATGCGCCACTCGCGGCGCTGGTGCGATACCGTGAACTGCCTGCTGCCCGGCTGCATCGGCGCCTGCCCGGCAGGCCTCGACGCAGGCACCGGTTCGTCGATCAGGTCTTCGTCTGGGTCGCCGGTGGGCGAGGTCGCTTCGCGTGTCGGTGTGATGTGCGCGGAGCGTGGTGTCGTCAGATCGTCCACGTAGCGCGTGGCGACGAAGGCCGCGGCCGCACCGAGGAGCAGCACGGCGCCCGCCAGCCCCCAGGGCCACGGTGATGGGGCGTTGTCGTCATGGCCGGAGGGCCAGGGCGGCACCGGCGTGTCGCCATAGAAGCGGTCTGCGTCGGCCTGCGCCGCCTCCTGCATCTCGGCGGTGATCGGCGCGCAGGCGTCGTCAGCCACCGAAGCGGATGCGGTAGCCCCAGGAGTCGAGCTGCGTGGGAATGGCATTGAGCGCCAGCGTGATGCGCCGCTCGCCTGCGTTGGGCGGCACGGCGTGCAGGAGGTAGCTCGGGAAGAGCACCAGGTCGCCCGGCTCGGGCTGCGGGCTGATCCACTTCTCGGCGTTGTAGGGGTTGGTCGCGACGCCCGCGTGATCGTTCTTGAACGAGAACTCGCTGCCACCGGGTGACTTCATGAAGACGGTGCGCGAGTCGGGATGCGTGGGCGTCAGGTAGAGCACGCCCGAGATGAAGCTGTTGGCGTGGTTGTGCATCGCCTGCCGGCCACCGGCTTCGAGCAGGTTGACCCACATCTCCTTGATCGACCACCCGAGCGCCTCGCCGAAGAGCAGGGCGCCGAACTCGGCGAGCTTGGGCGTGAGCAACTCGGCCACGGTGACGAGCAGCGGGCTGTCGGCCGGGCTCAGCAATGCGGTGTGGCTGAGGTTGGGCGAGGAGCTGTTGGCGAGGTCTGTGCGCGACGAGAAATGCGTCACCAGGCTGCGCACCAGATCGTGGGGCAGCACACCCGGCGCACGCAACACGGGAATGGGAAAGAGGCCGAAGACTTCATCGTGCATCGGTGGATTGTTCCGGCCCGATGCGTGCCGATGGCCAAACCCGACCGAGGGGCAGGGGCCGTCACGAGCGCTTCACGCAAACCTGTCATGCGCGCCCGCGCGCAGCGCCGTGCGTTTGTCACGACGTCGACACAGGGGCTTCCTAGCATCGCGGCCGACGATCGACTGTGCGGTCCGGCAGGCGTCGTAGCACAAGACAGATTCCTCAGACGTCACAACCTTCCTGGAGACTCCATGAGCCTCGAATTCAAGAAACGCCACATCGCACTCGCCGTGGCCGCACTCGGCGCCGCCACCCTGATGAGCGCGCCCACCGCCGCAGGCGCCAACGGCCCCGACCACGACCGACCGCACGACCACAAGGCCGACCGCAAGTCCGGCACCTACCTCGCGGGCGACTTCCACAACCACAGCACCTGCTCCGACGGCGCCGTGTCGCTGCAGAAGAAGGTGAAGAAGTCGATGGACCGCACCGAGGCCACGCCCTGGGGCCTCGACTGGTTCGTGCAGGCCGGCCACGGCGGCACGGGCAACCGCAACTGCACGCTCGCCGAAGACGCGAGCCTCGCCACGCCCGCCTACCCGCTCGTCTACGCGGCCGACGGCACCACGCTGCAGGGCCCGACCACCACCTGGCGCAACACCAACCCCAGCGTCGTGCCGAAGGGCGACCAGTCGGGCTCGGGTGCCAACCAGAACATGTGGCGCTGGAACGCCATCCAGACCTACCAGTACCCGCTGCTCGAGTACCTGGCCGCCTACCGCAACGAGCCGCTCTTCATGGGCGTGGAGTCGGTCGTTGCCGGGCACGAGCACACCTCGATGGCGGTCGTCACCGGGCAGATGCCTGCGGCCATCTACAAGCAGAAGCTGCCCCAGACCGCGGGCTACAGCCCGCTCGGCAATGCCAATGGGCTGGCCCAATGGCTGTACTGCTTCGACCGCGGCAACAGCGACACGAGCCGTGGCAACACCACCACCCAGCCGGGCAACGTGAACACCGGCGTCGGCAACAACTGGGACTGCTCGGTGCCGGGCAGCCCGAACAGCGGCAGCCCCGACTGGAACATCGCCGCCGCCAAGCTCAATGGTGCTTCCGGTGAACTCGGCCATGCGAAGACGGTCGAGTCCATCAAGTGGATGGCGGCCAAGCACCCGGACGGCAGCTACTACGTGCCGGCCCACCTCGAGCGCGCCGGCCCGTTCAACCCGACGGGCAACAACGGCTTCAACGTCGAGCACCTTCGCAACTTCAACAACGCCGGCCCGCGCGTGGCCTTCGGCTTCGAGAGCCAGCCCGGCCACGGCGCCTCGGACCGCCGCGGCGAATACTCGCCACGCCGCAACAACATCGGCGGCGTGCGCTTCGACTCCGTCGGCGGCACCACGTTCGGCGGCACCGGCGTCTATGCCGCGCAGGTCGGCGGTGTGTGGGATGCATTGCTCGGCGAAGGTCGCAACTGGTGGTTCTTCGCCAGTTCCGACTGGCATTCCCGCGGCGCCTTCAGCGTCGACGACCGCCGCAGCGACAACGACTTCTGGCCCGGCGAATACCAGCGCAACTACACGTTCGTGAAGCACGGCAAGACCGACGTGCGCCAGGTGAGCCCGCAGATGGTGGTAGACGGCCTTCGCACGGGCAACAACTGGGCTTCTTCGGGGCAGCTGATCGACCGCCTGGCCTTCGTGGCCTGTGCCGTGCCGCCGCGCGTGGCGCACGCCAGTGGCCGCGCGCTCGAAGCGCTGGGCGAGGCCGCCGTCGAGGCGATGGCGCTCAAGGCTGCCGCCCACAACACCGACGACAAGGGCCTGCCGAACTGCGCGACGATGGGCGAGAAGCTCGTCGTGAAGCCGGGCTCCGACGTCGTGGTCGCCATCGCCGTGCGCGACCCGAAGGGCAAGAACTACTCGCCCTACAGCTTCCCGAACCCGTCGCTGCAGCAGGTCGGCATCACCCAGCTGATCGACGAGCCGGTGCTCGACCACATCGACGTGATCCGCGGCAAGGTCACAGGCCTGCGCCAACCGGGCGCGGCCGACTACGCCGGTGCGTGGCCTGACGACTGGGTCGACATGGCCAACCCACAGCAGCTTCGCTCGCTGGCCACGGTGCCGGCCGCGGCGAAGAACGAGACCGCCGCGGTCGTGAAGACCTTCACCGGCGCCAACTGGAGCAGCCCGCGCCATGAGCGGGAGTTCAAGGTCATGAGCTTGCGCATCCGCGGCGTGCAGTCGTCGCAATACGTGCGCCTGCGCGGCACCAACCTGCCGCCGGCAGTGCCCTTCGAGACCGACACCGCCGGCAACCCGCTGTCGGACCTGTGGACCAACTCGGGCTCGATCACGGCGAAGAACAGCAGCGCGGTCGAGTTCCCCGAGTTCGCGATGCTGCGCATCCCGTGCAAGACCGTCGGCAAGAACGTGCCCGAGAACGGCGCGCTCTACACCGGCGTGGGCCAGCCGCGAATCGACGGGTGCCCGAACCACCTGCCCACCGTCAACGGCCAGCGCATGGTGGCCTTCGACGTGGCCGCGTGGTCGGACCTGTGGTTCTACAGCAACCCGATCTTCGTCGAGGTGGCGGGTGGGGTGCGCGTGATCGGCGTGCCGTCGGAGCACGGCCAGCTGACGGCGGCCAAGTGACGAACGCAGACGCGACAGGCGCCGCGGCGGCCCGCCGCGTGCGCTGGTGGCGTGAGCCGCTCCTGCACTTCATCGTGCTGGGGGCGGCCCTCTTCGGGCTGGACCGGGCGGTCAACGGTGCACCCGACGAGGCGCGCACGATCGTGGTCGACGCGGCCGTCGACGCGGAGGCCGTCAAGGTCTTCCGCGACGCGCGCGGCCGCGCGCCGACCGGCGACGAGCTCTACGGGCTGCGGCGCGTGTGGCTCGACAACGAGGTGCTGTACCGCGAGGGCCTGGCGCTGCAGATGGACAAGGGCGACAAGGCGATCCGCGACCGGGTCATCTTCAAGGCCTTGTCGATGGTCAACGCCGGGCTGCAACGGCCCCCCGTCGACGACGTCGCGCTGAAGGCGTGGTTCGAGAAGAACCGCGTGAAGTACGACGAGCCGGCGCGCCTGGATTTTCAAGAGGCCGCGCTGGCCGGCGATGCGTCGGAGGCCACGGCGGCCGCGTTTGCCGCCGCGCTCAATGCCGGCACGCCCTCGGATGAAAAAGCCGGGCTGCACGTGTTCAAGGCCCGGCCCTTGCCGACCATCGTGCAGAGCTACGGGCCGGAGTTCGCGCAGGCGCTGGAGGCCTTGCCCACAGGCCGCTGGCAGGCGCTGCGCCAGGGCGACGGCTGGAAGGTGGTGCGGCTCGACGCCGTGGCGGCTGCGCGGCAGGCCTCCTTCGACATGCTGCGCAACGTGGTGCTGCAGGACTGGACCGACAGCGTGATGGCCGAGCAGCGCAGCGCCGCCGTGCGCAAGCTGGCGAAGAAGTACACCGTGAAGGTGGAGGCGCCCACGCCATGAAGGCCTTGCAACGTGTCGTGCTCGCGCTGCTGTTGTGCCTGGCGAGCATGGCGAGCTGGGCCCACGAGATCAGCATGGCCGAGATGGAGCTGCGCCAGGCCAGCCCGAACGAATTCCTCTGGCAGTGGACCGCAGGCAACCGGCCCGAGAGCGGCATGCGCCTCGTGTGGCCCGAGGGCTGCGCCGAAGCCGACGGCGTGCTGCGCTGTGGCGCACACGGCCTGCAAGGCCACCTCGGGATCGAGGGCGTCGGCAAGCGCTTCTCGGCCGTGCTGGTGAAGGTGTACTGGCTCGACGGGCAACTGCGCGTCTACACGCTCACGGCGGCGCAATCGTCGGTGCCGCTCTACGGCGCCGCTGATGACAAGCGCGGCGCGGCCGAGGTGGTGTGGGCCTATGGCGTGCTCGGGGTCGAACACATCCTCGGCGGCTTCGACCATCTGCTCTTCGTGCTGGGGCTCTTGTTCCTCGTGGGCTTCAACCGCCGCCTGGTCTGGACCATCACCGCCTTCACGCTCGCACACAGCGTGACGCTCGCGCTGAGCACGCTCGGCTGGCTGGTGCTCAACCCGCCGCCGGTCGAGGCGACGATCGCGCTGTCGATCATGCTGGTGGCCGGCGAGGCGCTGCACAAGGAGCAGACGCTCTCGCGCCGCTGGCCGGCCGTGGTGGCGTTTCTCTTCGGCCTGGTGCATGGCCTCGGCTTTGCCGGCGCCTTGCAGCAGATCGGCCTGCCGGAGCATCACCTCGCGGTGGCGCTCGTCACCTTCAATGCGGGTGTGGAGCTGGGGCAGCTGATGGTGGTGGTCGCTGCCTTCGCGCTGCACAGGCTGCTGGCGCGCTGGCCGGCTTCGCCGAAGGCGCGGCCCTTGCTGCTCTATGCGATGGGGGCCATCGCGGCGTATTGGTCGATCGGGCGCATCGTGGCGATCCTGCCCTGAGGGCTGCGCTAAGGCGTCGGCTTTTGCGAGGGCTCGGGCGTCGCGCTCGAATCGTCGGTCGTCAGGTCCCACACCGCGATGAAGAGGGCGGCGATCACCGGCCCGATCACGAAGCCGTTGATGCCGAAGAGCGACATGCCGCCGATGGTGGAGATGAGCACCACCCAGTCGGGCATGCGCGTTTCCTTGCCCACGAGGATGGGGCGCAGCAGGTTGTCGACGAGGCCTATCACGAGCGTGCCGAAGGCGATGAGGCCGACGCCCTGCGCCACCTGGCCCATCGACAGCAGGTAGATCGCGATCGGCCCCCACACCATCGCCGCGCCCACGGCTGGCAGCAGCGACAGGAAGGCCATCACCACCGCCCACAGCACGGCGCCCGGAATGCCCAGCACCAAGAGCGCCACGCCGCCGAGCGCGCCTTGCAGCAGCGCCACGAGGATGTTGCCCTTGACGGTGGAGCGCACGACGGCGCTGAAGTTCTTGGCCAGGCGCGCCTGCACGGCCGGGTCGAGCGGCGTGGCGTGGCGGATGCGCTGCATCAGCCGCGGCCCGTCGCGCAGCAGGAAGAAGAGCAGGTAGACCATCACGAAGAAGTTGACGGCGAAATCGAGCGTGCCCTGGCCCACGAGCCACAGACGCTTGGCGATGGGCTGCGAGCCGCCGGCCGCGCTTTGCTTCAGCCGTTCCTGCACGCTCGACAGATCGCCAAGCCCGGCCCCTTCGAGCAGGCGCGTGGCCCAGGCGGGCAAGGCGCGCATCAACTGGCGGTAGTAGGCGCCGAGGTCGATCTCGCCCGAGCGAAGTTTCTCGACCAGCGTGCTCGCCTCCTGCACCACCATGCCCGAGACCAGCACTGCAGGCAGCACCACCAGCAGCAGCACGAGCAGCGTGGTGAGAACGGCGGCCCAGGTGGGCTTGAGCCGCAAGCTCGCCTGCAGGCGCTTGTGCAGTGGTGTGAAGAGGATGGCGAAAGTCACCCCCCACAACACCGCTCCGAACATCGGGAAGATCACCCACAGGAAGGCGGCCGACACGGCCACCAGCAGGGCGACGAATGCTTTTCGTTGGAGGTCTTCTGTCTGCATTGCCCCGCTCGGGCAATCGACGTTCCCGCCATGGTGCATAAGATGTCTGCCATCCAAGCAGCACGGAGACCCACCGGATGGCACGACACCGCGATGGCAGCGCAGGCGATGCGAACTACGGCCGCATCGGTGCGGGTTACGTGAACTACCGGCAGCCGGAGGCGCAGATTGCCGCGCTCATTCGGCGAGCCCTGGGCGATGCGAAGACGGTGCTCAACGTGGGCGCGGGCGCCGGCTCCTACGAGCCGCAGGGCCTGGCGGTGACGGCGGTGGAGCCCTCGGCCTCGATGCGGGCGCAGCGGCCGGCGCACCTGCCGGTGGCGGTGGATGCGCAGGCCGAGCAGCTGCCGTTTGCCGACGGGAGCTTCGATGCGTCGATGGCGACCTTCACCGTGCACCAGTGGGCCGACCTTGGCGCCGGCCTGCGCGAAATGCGCCGCGTGACGCGCGGGCCGGTGGTGGTGATGAGTTGTGCGCCCGACGAACTCGACCGCTTCTGGCTGCAGGACTACGCGCCAGAGGCGATCGAGGTGGAGGCGAAGCGCTTCCCGCGCATCGACGAGATCGCATCGCACCTGGGCGGGCGCGTCGAGGTGTGGCCGGTGCCCATTCCGCTCGCGTGCAGCGACGGTTTCGGCGAGGCCTATTACGGCCGGCCCGAGCGGCTGCTCGACCCTGGCGCGCGCCAGGCTTGTTCAGCATGGAGCTTCGTGTCGGCAGAGGTGGTGGAGCGCTTTGTGAACGCGCTGCGGCGTGACCTCGACAGCGGCGAGTGGGACCGCCGCCACGGCCACCTGCGGCAGCAGCCGAGCTTCGAAGGGTCGCTCAAGCTGGTGGTGGCGCATCGTGGGTAAGCGCTGATCGGGGCCGCGAATACCTGCGGTTATTCTTCCCGGCCTCCAGAACAAGACCCCGCCGCCCCATGCCGCCGCGCACGCCCGCCACGCCCCCGAAACGCCGCACCCAGACCGAACGCAAGCAAGACGCCGAGCAGCGGCTGCTCGACAGTGCCGTGGAACTCATCGGCCGCAAGGGCGTGAACGGCATGACGCTCAGCGAGGTGGGTGAGATGGCGGGCTATAGCCGCGGCCTGGTGTCGCACCACTACGGCAGCCGCGAGGCCTTTTTGCGGGTGGTGGCGCAGTCGCTCCGGCAGCGTTTCGTCGATGCCGAGCAGCAGACGCACCACGAGCCCGGGCTCGATGCGCTGATCGCCAATGTGGAGCTCTACCTTTCGGGCACGGGCCCGGCCTCGCGTGCGGTGAACGTCATGCTCACCGAGGCCATCGTGGGCGGGGGCAGCCTGCTCGAAGACATGCGCGCGTTCACGGCGACCTCGCGCAAGTTCTATGCGAATCAGATCCGGTTGGGCATCGAGCGAGGCGAGATGCGCAAGGACCTCGACCCGGAAGCGCAGGCGGTGATGATCCTCGGCATGCTGCGGGGGGTGGCCGCACAGGCGCTGCTCGACGACAAGGTGCAAAAGAGCAAGCTGCGCTCGGAAATCGTGGCGACGATCCGGCGGATGCTCGTGGCCTGATCTCGGTGGGCCCGCGGCGCGATGGCGCTACCGGGTCAGAGCCAGCGCCACAGGTGCACGAGCCACGACGGCACGCGGCGGGCAGGGCGGTAGTTCTGTCGAAGATGGGCATTCATGGGGTGCCTTTCGCGAGTACTGTATGAAACAACAGTATATGCAGCGCAGGGCGCAACGCAAGGCCCGGAGTTGCCCCGGCCAGAACGGGCGTCGTGCAGGTGACGGCGCGCGGCCCGGGCGCGCGCTTGAATGAAGGCTGGTCCATCTCACGGAGACCCCCGATGACGGCAAGACCCGCCAAGGCCTGCATCGTCGGCGCCTACGAGCACCCGACACGCAAGGCGCCCGACAAGACCGTTGCCCAGCTGCACGCCGAGTCGGCAGCTGGCGCGCTGAAAGACGCCGGCCTCACCAAGGACGACATCGACGGCTACTTCTGCTCGGGCGACGCCCCCGGCATGGGCCCGACCTCGATGCTCGAATACATGAACCTCAAGGTGACGCACGCCGAGAGCACCGACCTCGGCGGCACCTCGTACATCTCGCTCGTCACGCACGCGGCCGACGCCATCGCGGCCGGCCGTTGCAACGTCGCGCTCATCACGCTCGCCGGCCGCCCACGCAGCGAGGGCCTGACCGGCACCGCCCCGCGTGTGCGCAGTGCCGCCGCGCCCGACATGCCCTGGGAGTCGCCTTTCGGGCTGACCACCGTCAACGGCTACGGCATGGTCGCGCAGCGCCACATGCATCAATACGGCACCACGCCCGAACAGCTGGCGTGGATCAAGGTGGCCGCGTCGCACCACGCACAGCACAACCCGCACGCAATGCTGCGCGAAGTGGTGACGGTGAAAGACGTGCTCGACTCCCCCATCATCAGCGACCCCCTGCACCGGCTCGACTGCTGCGTGGTGAGCGATGGCGGCGGCGCGCTCATCGTGGCGCGGCCCGAGATTGCGCGGCAGCTCAAGCGCCCGGTGGTCAAGCTCATCGGCAGTGGCGAGACGGTGCGCTTTCCGCACCCTGGTGAGATCGACCTCACGGTCTCCGGCACCGCCATCTCGGGCCCGCGTGCGTTTGCCGAAGCGGGGGTGACGCCGGCCGACATCCAGTACGCCTCGGTCTACGACAGCTTCACCATCACCGTGCTCGTGCAGCTCGAAGACCTGGGCTTCTGCCAGAAAGGCGAGGGCGGCCGTTTCGTGGCCGACGGCAACCTGATCTCTGGCGTGGGCCGGCTTCCCTTTAACACCGACGGTGGTGGCCTGTGCAACAACCACCCGGCCAACCGCGGCGGGATCACGAAAGTGATCGAAGCCGTGCGCCAGCTGCGCGGCGAGGCGCACCCCGCGGTGCAGGTGAAGAACTGCAGCCTGGCGCTGGCCACCGGCACCGGCGGCAACCTCGCGAGCCGCCACGGCAGCTCGACCATCATCCTCGAGCGTGAATGAACATGAGCACGACAGAAAGAACCCTTCCCAGCCCGCCGATGAACGCCGAGGCCGAAACCTTCTACGCCGCCGCACGCGAAGGCCGCTTCATGCTCAAGCGCTGCGCCGACTGCGGCAAGACGCACTGGTACCCGCGCGCCGTGTGCCCGCATTGCTTCAGCAGCGCCACCGAATGGGTGGCCGGCAGTGGCCGTGGCGTCATCTATGCCTTCAGCCCGATGCGGCGCGTCGACCCGCCGTACACGCTGGCCTACGTGACGCTCGCCGAAGGGGCGACGATGATGACCAACCTGGTCGATTGCAACGTCGATGCGCTGGCCATTGGGCAGAGCGTGAAGCTCGTGTTCAAGCCGAGCGAAGACGGCACGCCAGTGCCGTGTTTCACGCCGACCTGAAGAGCTCGACAGCGGCGGTTGCGCCGAGCGTGGCGGAGCTTCTCAGCTCGAAGCCCGCGACGCACCGCGCCGTGCCAGCGTGGCCACGGCTTGCACCAACTGCAGCGGCTGCAGCGGCTTTGCGCAGTGCAGGTCGAATCCAGCCTCGAGCACGTGCTGCTTGTCTTGATCGCGTGTGAACGAGGTGAGGGCGATCGAAGGCAGGCGGCGCCCGGAGGAAGTCTCGCGCCGGCGCACTTCGCGGATCAGGTCGTAGCCGTCTTTTCCCGGCATGCCGATGTCGCTGACCATCACGTCGGGCGCCCTGCGCTCCAGCACACCCAGTGCGTCGTCATGGCTCGATGCCATCTCGACCAGCGCGCCGCGGTCCGCGAGGATGATGTTGAGCATGGCGCTCGCATCGGCGTCGTCGTCGACCACGAGCACGCGCACGCCATTGAGGCCGCCCTCGGCTTCGTCGGCCAGGGCCTCGTCGAAAGCCGTGACCGGGTCGGAGCTGCCTTGCAGGCCGGTGTCGTAGGGCAGCACGATGTCGAAGCGGGCGCCTTGGTTTTCGCCGTCGCTCTGGACGGTGATCACACCCCCGTGTGCTTCCACCAACTGCTTCACGATCGACAGGCCGAGCCCCAGACCGCCCCGCTTGCGGTTGCTGCCCGCGTCGCTCTGAGTGAACCTGTCGAAGAGATAGGGGAGGAAGGCCGAGGAAATGCCGCGCCCCTGGTCAATCACCGACAGGTGCAGCGCGTCGGCCTCGTCGCGAAGCTCGACCCGCACTTCGGTGCCAGGGGGCGAGAACTTGATCGCGTTGCTGACGAGGTTCCAGATGACCTGCTGGAGCCGCGATCCGTCGGCGCGGATGGGGCGATGGCGGGGCTGGAGGCTCACGCGCAGAGAGACCCCTGCCTCAGCCGCGGTGTCTTGCATGGCGGCGAGCGCTTCGGTCAACAAGGCGGCCGGGTCGATCATCTCGAACGACAGCATGAGCTTGCCCATGTTGAGGCGGGAGGTGTCGAGGATGTCGGAGATCAGCCGTGCCTGGATGCGCACGTTGCGCTCGATGGCGGCCATCCCGCGGGTGTAGGTCGCATCGCCGCCGCGCTTCTGCAGCACGTGGGTCCAGCCCATGATGGCGTTGAGCGGCGTGCGCAGCTCGTGCGAGAGCACGGCGATGAGCTCGTCTTTCATCCGGCTCATGCGTTCGGCGGCGGTGCGCGCCATGCGCTCGCTGTCGAGCAGCTGCTGGCGTTGATGCACGAGCTGGTTGCGCTCGGAGACGTCGGTTGCCACGGCGATGTGCAGGCCGGGCTCCACGTCGCGCGACAGCACCCACGCGAGCTGCACCTCGACGCCTGCGGGCGTGCGCACGGGGAACTCGGCCTTGCCGTGCCCCGCCTGAGGGGCGCCGAGCCAGGCGCGAAGGTTGTTGTCCCAGGGGGACGGCACGAAGGCGACGAGCTCCTGCCCGATCACCTCTGCGGAGCCCCGGCCCAGCAAGTCGAGCATCTTCGCGTTGGCATCGCGCACCCGGTAGTCCTCGCCGAGCAGGCAGATGCCGCCGGGTGCCTGGTCGTAGATGGCGCGAAAGCGCCGCTCGCCGCGCCGCATGGCTTCTTCGGCCGCACGCGTGCGCACGAGAGCCTGCACGGTGGCCACGAGCACGGCCGGCTCGACGGGGTGGGTGAGGTACGCGTCGGCCCCGGAGTCGAGGCCCCGCACCTTGTCCTGGTCGCTGGTGAAGGCTGCGGTGAGGTGCAGCACGGGCAGTCGCGCGGTATCGGCGCGCGTGCGCAGGCGCCGCACCAATTCGTAGCCGTCGATGTCGGGCAGGTGCACGTCGAGCACGACCACGGAGATGCTTTCGTCGATCGCCTCGAGCCCCGTCAGGCCGGTGGAGGCCTCGCGGGTACGAAAGCCGGCGTTCTGGAGCGTGCGCACCGTGGCATAGCGGCTGGCCGGGTCGTCGTTGACGACGAGCAGTTCATGCGCCGTGCGGTCGATCGGGTGCGGCAAGGCACTGCGATGGGTGTCGAGGGTCATGGCGTCACCTCGCGATGGGTTGCGCCGGCGCGTCGGGGCGGCGCAGCGGCAGCGTGACGGAAAACACCGATCCCTTGCCCAGCTCGCTCTGCAGCGACACCGAGCCGCCCAGCAGCTCGGCGAGCTTCTTGCTGAGCGACAGGCCAAGCCCCGTGCCCCGCAGGCGCTTCTGGATGGGGGAGTTGACCTGCACGTAGTCCTGGAAGATCGCGTGCTGGAATTCCTTGGCGATGCCGATGCCCGTGTCGGCCACGGCGAAGGTGATCGATTCGTCACCCACCCGGGTGGCCGAGACGCGCACCTCGCCCTTCTCGGTGAACTTGAGCGCGTTCGAGACGAAGTTGCGCAGGATCTGCGAGAGCTTCTTGTCGTCGCTGTACATGGGCAGCGACTGCTGCGGCTCCTCGAAAACGAGGGTCACGTCGGGGTTGGTCAGCACGGGCTTGAACATGCCGCGCAGGGCTGAGAAGAGGTCGACGAGTTCAAACCACGCTTCCGAGATGTCGACACGACCGGCTTCGACCTTGGCCAGGTCGAGCAGGTCGTCGACCATGTCGGCAAGCTCCCCGGCCGTGCCCTGGATGAAGCGGACCTGCTTGTCCTGCTCGGGCGTCAGCGGGCCGTCCACGTGGTCGATCAGCAGGCGCGAGAGGCTGCGGATGGTCGAGATCGGCGTGCGGAACTCGTGGCTCATGTAGGCGAGGAAACGGCTCTTCAGTTCGGTGGCCTGGCGCAAGTGGTGGGCTTGGGTGTCGAGTTCGCCATACAAGGCGACGACGCCGCGATTGGTTTCTTCCAGCTCGTCTTGCAAGGTCTGCACCTGCTGGCGCAGCTGGGCGATCAAGTCTTCGTCGGCCATGGTCACGACCTCCGGATGACAACCACCGTGGCGTCGTCGCGGCCACGGCTGTGCTCGCGCAGCAGCCACGCCGCGATCACCAGCGGGTCGCTTTGCAGCAGGCCGGGCGTGTCGGCCAGCGTCCAGCGACTGGCAACGCCATCGGAGTGCAGCACCACGAGCGCATGTGCCGGCCACTCGTAAGAGGCTTCCTGGATGCGCCGGATCTGCAAGCCGACCGTGCCGTGCTGCGAGAGAAGCGAACGATCGTCGACGCCGGAGATGATGCGTCCGGCGATGTTGCCCGCGCCCGCGAAGACCACGGTGCCGCGCGCCGCATCGAGCTGCGCCACGGCGGCAGCGGCGCCGCGGGTGACGCGCAGGGCAGCGTGGCTGCGTTCGAGGATCTGCGCCGGTGACGCGCCGTCGGCGGCGGTGTCGAAGACCTTGACCGCCGCGAGCGAGGCTTCGGCCGCGCCGGGGCCGTGGCCCAGGCCGTCGGCCACGACGACGCTGGCCGACGCGCCGTTGATGCGGAGGGCGTAGGCATCGCCGCACACAGTCTCACCCGGTGCGCAGGTCGACAGGCCCGCCGCACGGAAGCTCCCGCTGGCCACCGCGCGCCGCTGGGCGAAGACACGGGCCACCGCGATCGTGCCGCGGCCGGGGGTGGAGGTGATCGAGAACTCGTCGGACATGCGTTCGATCGCGCCCAGCCCGGTGCCGGGTGTCCCGCCGCTCGAATAGCCGTCGCGCCGGCAGGCCGCCAGATCGGCCATGCCCGGGCCCTCGTCGACCGACAGCATCTCCACGCCTCCACCTGTGGGCAGGTCGTGGCGCGCGGCGAGCATCAGGCGGCCGCCGTGGGCATGGCGCACGAGATTGGTGCCGAGTTCCGTGGCCACGAGTGCCGCGCGGCCGCTGGTCTCTTCATCGAAGCCGAGGCTCTGCGACAAGCGCGCGACGGCGCGCCGTGCTTCGCCGACCTGGCTGGCATCGAGGAGGTCGATCGCGAGGTGCGAGCCCAACGCGTCACTTCCAGCGGGTGATCGTCACGCAGGTGCCCTCGCCGGGCGCCGTGCGGATGTCGAAATCGTTGACCAGGCGTCGGCTGCCCGAGAGGCCCATGCCCAGGCCGCCACCGGAGGTCCAGCCATCGGTGAGGGCTTGTTCGAGGTCCGGAATGCCCGGGCCCTTGTCCTCGAAGGCGAGCTGCAGGCCAGTCTTCGCCCCGTTGCTCACGATCTCCCAGCGCATCTCGCCGCCGCCGCCGTAGACGAGCGTGTTGCGCGAGAGCTCGCTGGCGGCGGTGATCATCTTGGTCTGGTCGACCAGCGAAAACTTGAGCTGCTGGGTGAGCTTGCGCACGAGCTGCCGGCTCAGGACGATGTCCTGCTCGGACCGCACGGGCGCGCTGCCGCTGAGCGCCTCGTCAGCCGGTGATGGAGTCAAGGCCGTCCTCCTGGGCAGCAGCGTTCAGGAGCCGCATGCCACGCTCCACGTTCAGCGCGGTGCTCACGCCTTCGAGCGAAAGGCCGAGCTCCACCAGCGTGATGGCAACGGCAGGCTGCATGCCCACGACGACGGTCTTGGCATCGAGCACGCGCGCCACGCCGGAGATGTCGGCGAGCATGCGCCCGATGAAGGAGTCGACGATCTCGAGTGCCGAGATGTCGATGAGCACGCCCCGTGCGCCTGTGGCTTCGATCCGGGTGGCCAGGTCTTCCTGCAATGCCATGGCGATCTGGTCCTGCAGGTCGACCTGGATGGTCACCAGCAGGCAATTGCCCATTTGCAGGATCGGAATCTTCTGCATGGTGGGGACGCTCAAACCTTGTTGCGAGAGACGGTGTAGCCGAGTTTCTTCAGTGCAAGCGACAGCGCATCCGCGAGGGTGGCCTTGGTGGTCACGCCCTGCAGGTCAATGCCGAGGTGAACGATCGTCTGTGCGATCTGCGGACGAACGCCGCTCACGATGCAGTCGGCGCCCATCAGACGGATGGCCGTGACGGTCTTGAGCAGGTGTTGTGCCACCAGCGTGTCCACGGTGGGCACGCCGGTGATGTCGATGATGGCGATCTCGGCGCCAGTCTCGACGATGCGCTGGAGCAGTGCCTCCATGACGAGCTGCGTGCGGGCGCTGTCCAGCGTGCCGATCATGGGGGTGGCCAGCACGCCGTCCCACAGCTTGACGACAGGGGTCGACAGCTCCAGCAACTCTTCCTGCTGGCGCGCGATGACCTCTTCGCGCGTGCGCTGGTAGGTGGCCATCGTGTGCTGCGCCATCTGGTCGACGATGCTGGAGAGCGCCCAGGTTGCAGCGACCATCTCGGCCGGCTTGTCGGCGAGCTGCTTTTGCATGGCCATGAAGAGCGGGCGCTTGAACGACAGCACGAATTGGCTCGTCTCGGAGGCGCTGGAGCCTTGCGCGGCGCGTGAGCGGGAGAGGTTGCCGAGCAGGTTGCGCAGCGCGGCCCAGGAGGCGTCGTCGAGCCGCGCCATGTCGCCGCCGCCCTGCACGCCGGCGTCGAATGCCTGCAGCAGCCCCGAGGCATCGGCTTGCGCGCTCGCACTTTGTGGGCCGGTCGCGGAGGTGGCGACTTCTTTCAGCCAGTCTTGAAGGACCTGCGGGCCGTGCGCTTTCAGAAGCTGCGCAATCGCGTTGTTCTCTTGTTTCATGCAGTCTCTCTGAGAGTGAACGACGGTGGGAAATGACGGGCGATATTACCCCTGGCGCCCCGGTCGAAGGGCGGTGTAGGACAAGGCCTACGCAGGGTCAGTCGGGTCGGCGAAGCGACGCTTCGTAAGGCTCGATGCGGGCCATCTTGAACGAGGGCCGCGCCTGCACTTTTTCCCACCACGCCACCGTCAATGGGTGGATGGCGAGCGCCCCGGGGTTGAGCTCGCCGATGCGCATCACGAAGGGCACGGCGGCGATGTCGGCGATGGAGTACCCCTCGCCGAGCAGCCAGCCGTGCGGGCTCTCTTCCAGCATCGCATCCATCTTGTCGAGCAGCTTCAGCAGGCCGCGCATCGCCTCGGCCTTCTCGTCGTCGGTGTAGGGCTTGCGGGCCACGCGCGTCCAGGCCTCCTTGCGCTCGGCGGTGGGGATGCGGGCCAGGCGCTCCGCAAGTTGGGCATCGTTCCACTGGCCGGCCACCGGCTGCATCGAGATGCTCCAGTTGAAGACGATGAGCTTGGGCAGGCAGTGCTCGTCGATCCAGCGCACGAAGTTGCGCATCACGGCGCGCGCATACGGGTCGGCGGGGCGCAGCGGCGGGGTGGGGTAGAGCTCGTCGAGGTACTCAGCGATCACCGAGCTTTCGTACAGCACGCGCTTGCCGTGCAGCAGCGTGGGCACCACGCCGTTGGGGTTCATCGCAAGGTACTCGGGCGAATGCTGTTCGCCTTTCACCATGTCGACGAGGCGGCTGTCGTAGGCGATGCCTTTTTCGGCCAGGCACAGACGCACGCGGCGCGAGGCGCTGGAGCGCCAGCCATGGAAGAGGGTGAAGCTGTCGGTCGAAGGTGTGCTCATGGGACGAGGATGGCCGCGCCGGTGGTCATGCGGCTTTCGAGTTCACGGTGGGCTTGCTGCGCGTCGCGCAGCGCATAGCGGCGGTCGACCTCGGCCTTGACGGCTCCCTTGCGCACGGCGGCGGCGAAGACCGACGCGGAGTGCTGCAACTCTTCGCGCGTGGCGATGAAGCTGCGCAGCGTGGGCCGGCAGACGGTGAGCGACTTGGCGTGCAGGCGCTGCAGGTCGAAGGCTTCGACGTCGCCCGAGGCGGTGCCGAAGTTGATGGCCATCCCTCGCGTCTGCAGGCAGTCGAGCGAAGGGATGAAGACGTCCTTGCCGACCGCGTCGTACACCACCGCCACGCCCGCACCGTGGGTGATCTCGCGCACGCGCTCGACGAAGTTCTCGCGCCGGTAGTCGATGACGTGGTGGCAGCCGTGGGCCAGCGCAATCTCCCGCTTGGCCTCGGAGCCGACCGTGCCGATCACCTCGGCGCCGAGCGCGCGCGACCACGCCGAGAGGATCACGCCCATGCCGCCGGCCGCCGCATGCACGAGCACGCGGTCGCCATGCTGCACGGCATAGAGCCGGTGCAGCAGGTACTCGGCCGTCATGCCGCGCAGCAGCGTGGCCGCGGCCGTCTCCAGGGTGAGACCCGCGGGCAGCAGCAGCGTGCGGCTCGCGGGCACGTTGCGCATGGCGGCGTAGGCGCCGGGGTGCACGTAGGTCACCGCCTGGCCGACCTCGAAGCCCTGCACGCCCGCGCCCACCGATTCGACGACACCCGCCCCCTGCGAGCCCAGCACCACCGGGAACTGCGTGGCGCCGTGCGGCCCGTGCGCGCCCTGGCGTTGGTAGACATCCGCGTAGTTGAGCCCGATGGCGTGCTGAACAATGCGCAACTCGCCTGGGCCGGGGTCGGGCACCTCGATGTCGGTGAACTCGAGAACTTCGGGGCCGCCATGCCGGCGGGCGAGGACAGCAGGACGCAGCAGCGTGCTCATCAGGGTGCGTTGTATATATAAAGTGACTTTTGATATATTAGATCATGGACCTGATTCTGGCCCGTCAAACTGCTGCAGGCTCCGGCGCGAGCCTGCAGGACCGCATCCGCATCGCCGTGGAGCAGGAGATCCTCTCGGGCAGCTGGCCGCCCGGCAGTGCCATCGACGAGAAGGCGCTCGCCGCGCAGTTCAAGACTTCGCGCACGCCGGTGCGTGAGGCGCTGCTGGTGCTGGCCACGCAAGGCCTGGTGCAGATCGCGCCTCGCTCCGGCATCTACGTGCGCAAGGCCACACCGGCCGAGCTGGTGGCCACGCTCGAAGCGCTGTCGGAGCTGGAGTCGATCGTCGCGAGCCTCGCCGCGCGCCGCGCGACCGGCGAGCAGTGCAAGGAACTCGAGGCTGCGCTGGTCAAGGCCTCAGGGTTCGCGGAAGCACAAGACCGCCGCGGCTACGAGAAAGCCAACGCCGTGCTGCACGAGCTCATCTACAAGGCGAGCGGCAACCCGGTGCTGGTGGAGCATGTGCGCTCGGTGCGCCGCACGCTCGCTGCCTACCGCCAGCGCAGCATGGACAAACCCGGCCGCCTGAAGGCGTCGGACAAAGAGCATCGCACCATCGTGCAGGCCATCCGCGACGGCGACGCCGCGGCGGCGGCACGGGCCATGCACCAGCACATCGATCTCGGTGGCGACGCGATGGTCCAGCTCGTGCTGGCCGCGCAGACGACCGCCGAGACCCTTTCCTCCAACCCGACAGCTGCCCAACCCACGCCGCCACCCGCGGCCAAGAAGAGAAAGCCTCGCAAATGAGCCTCGCCGCACCCACCCCCAAAGCCACAGACAGGATGATCCACGCCGAAGACCTCTTCCCCGAGGTCGAGACGGCCCAGGGGCGGGTGCGAGGACTCAGCAGCGACGGGGTGCACGCCTTCAAGGGCCTGCGCTACGGTGCCGACACCGGCCGCGCGCGGCGCTTCCGCGCGCCCGAACCGCCACCCACCTGGACGGGCGTGCGCGACGCCACCAACTACGGCCAGTTCGCACCGCAGGCGCCGTCGAGCCGCCAGCGCGACTACGCCGACATGATCACCTTCGACATCCAGGGCGGCGGCATGGGCGAAGACTGCCTCGTGCTCAACCTCTGGACCCCCACGCTCCATCGCAACGCGAAGAAGCCGGTCATCGTGCACTTGCACGGCGGCGGCTGGTACGGTGGCTCGGGCAACGCGCCGGGTTGCGATGGCGCGATGCTCGCGAAGCATGGCGATGCGGTCGTCGTCACGCTCAACCACCGGCTGGGCGCCTTCGGTTTTCTCGACCTCTCGTCGCTCAGCAACGACTACGCCAACTCGGGCGTGATGGGCATGCTCGACATCGTGGCCGGCCTGCGCTGGCTGCGCGAGAACGTGGCTTCCTTCGGAGGCGACCCCGAGCGCGTGCTGGTATTCGGCCAGTCGGGCGGTGGTGCAAAGACGAGCACGCTCATGGCCATGCCCAAGGCGGCCGGGCTCTTCCACCGCGCCGGGGTGATGAGCGGCTCGGTGCTCAAGCTTGCGACGCCCGAATACGCCGCCGCCCAGGCCGAGCGCTTCCTGCAGGTGCTGGGCCTCAGCCGCGCGCAGATCCCGCGCCTGCACGAGATGCCGATGCAGCAGCTGCTGGCCGCGCAGGTCACGCTCGAGATGGGCGACCGCTCGCGAGGCGAAGCGCCGCGCAGCTTCGCGCCGGTGGCGCAGGCGGGCAGTGCACTGCCGCGCCACCCGTTCGAGCCCGATGCGCCGGAGGTGTCGGCCCACGTGCCCATGATCATCGGCACCACGCTCGACGAGCGCAGCTACCGCACCGTCAACTTCGACCTCGACCAGGCCGGGCTCGAAGCCTTCTTCCAGCAGCGCGCGGGCGCCGACGCCGAGCTGCTGCTGAAGGAATACCGCGACGAAGACCCGAACGCCAGCCCCTACCTGATGCAGGTGAGGCTCGACACCGACATGGGGTTTCGCCGCGCCGCCCACCTGCAGGCCGAGCGCAAGGCGGCCGCCCTCGGCGCGCCGGTGTGGGCCTATCTCTGGCGTGCCCCGAGCCCCGCGTATGGCGGCCGATTCGGTGCGACGCACGGCGTCGACATCGGCCCGAGCATGCACGACATCCGCCGCGCGCTGAACGGGCCGATGGACAGCCAGCGCCGCCTGGCCAGGATGATGTCGTCGGTGTGGGCGTCGTTTGCCGCGAAGGGCAACCCCAACAACGACAAGCTCCCGCACTGGCCGAGCTACACGCTGCCCGCCCGCTCGACGCTCGTGATCGACACCGACCACGAGACCGTGATCGACGACCCGCGCAGCGCACTGCGCAAGTACTGGACGGAGCGCGCCGCCTGAGGTGAGCGGGCCCAGCGGCCGAAGGCGAATCCGGCGATGATGCGGGGGTTCCTGGACCACCGCTTCATCGCCGCATGAGCTTCGTTCCCGCCAGCCGTCCTTCCTCCTCGCAGCTGACCGACCACGCCTGGCACTTCGCCTTCGTCGGGCGTGAGCTCCTGATCCCCGAAGCCGACAGCATCGCGCTGCAGCCGCTCACCGCCGCGCTGCTGGCGCCGCTGGCCACCGGCAAGCACTACCTGGGTACGCTCGCCAGCGTCGACTGCTGGGCGCTGGTGCTGCCCGAAGCGCCGCCGGGCTGGCGGCCCACGCCGCTGCGCGCCGCGATGATGGCCTTGCCGCCCGAGGTGAGCGCACTCGCCGGCCGTGCGGCGCAGGTGGTGGAATGGGACCGCAGCCACCGCTTCTGCGGTGTGTGCGGCACGCCCACCGACCTGCACCCGGGAGAACGCTCGCGGGTGTGCCCCTCGTGCGGCCACACCGCCTACCCGCGCGTGAGCCCCGCGATGATGGCGCTGGTGTGGCGTCCGGGCGAGCTGCTGCTGGCGCGCTCGCCGCACTACGCGAAAGGCATGTACAGCGCGCTCGCCGGTTTCGTCGAAGCGGGCGAGTCGCTCGAAGAGTGCGTGCACCGCGAGGTGGCCGAAGAGGTGGGTGTGAGCGTCGAGAACCTGCGCTACTACGGCAGCCAGAGCTGGCCCTTCCCGCACAGCCTGATGTGCGCCTTCACCGCACGCTGGGCGGGCGGCGAGATCGTGCGGCAGGAAGACGAGATCGAAGACGCGCAGTGGTTCCCGCTCGACGCCTTGCCCAACGTGCCGCCGAGGTTTTCGGTCTCCGGCCACCTGATCCGCGACACCGTCAAGGCCATGCAGGACGGCACGCTCGCCTAGCCGTCACGGAACGCGGTTTGCTGCGCCGTCCACACGACTGCGCAGGAGACCGCACCATGAAAGCCCTTTGCTGGCACGGCAAGAAGGACATCCGTTACGACACGGTGCCCGACCCCAAGATCGAGCACCCGCGCGACGCCATCATCAAGATGACGAGCTGCGCCATCTGCGGCTCCGACCTTCACCTCTTCGACGGCTTCATGCCCGGCATGGAGAAGGGCGACGTCATGGGCCACGAGTTCATGGGCGAGGTGATGGAAGTCGGCCCCGAGAACAAGAAGCTCAAGGTCGGCGACAAGGTGGTGGTGCCCTTCACCATCTGCTGCGGCGAATGCGAGCAGTGCCGGCGCGGCAACTTTTCGGTCTGCGAGACGACCAACCGCAACAAGGACCTGGCCGACAAGGTGTTCGGCCACACGACGGCGGGCCTCTTCGGCTACACGCACCTCACGGGCGGCTATGCCGGTGGGCAGGCAGAGTTCGTCCGCGTGCCGTTTGCCGACGTGGCGCCGGTGAAGATTCCCGACGGGCTCTCCGACGAGCAGGTGCTGTTCCTCGGCGACATCTTCCCGACCGGCTGGCAGGCGGCTGTCGCCTGCGACATCCAGTCCACCGACACGGTGGCGGTGTGGGGCGCGGGGCCGGTGGGGCAGTTCGCCATCCGAAGCGCGGTGATGCTGGGCGCGAAACAGGTGATCGCGATCGACCGGCTGCCTGAGCGGCTGTCGATGGCCAAGGCGGGCGGCGCCATCACGATCAACTTCGAGGAAGAAAGCGTGATCGAGCGGCTGCAGCAGCTCACCAAGGGCAAGGGCCCCGAGAAATGCATCGACGCCGTCGGCATGGAAAGCCACGCCACCCACGCCATCGACGGCCTCTACGACCGCGCCAAGCAGGCGGTGATGCTCGAGACCGACCGCCCTCATGTGCTGCGCGAGATGATCTATGTGTGCCGGCCCGCGGGCATCCTGTCGATTCCCGGTGTGTACGGCGGCTTCATCGACAAGCTGCCGATGGGCGCGCTGATGAACAAGGGCCTCACCGTGCGCACCGGCCAGACCCACGTCAACCGCTGGACCGACGACCTGCTGCAGCGCATCGTCGATGGCCAGGTCGACCCATCTTTCGTCATCACCCACACGGCCAGCCTCGAACAGGGGCCCGAGATGTACAAGACCTTCCGCGACAAGCTGGACGGTTGCATCAAGGTCGTCTTGAAGCCCTGATCAGACCCCAAGGAGGAAGAAGATGAACGAGACCCAGAACACGTCCATCCCCGATCCCGCGAACGACAAGCCCATGACCGGGCAGAACGAGTTCGACAAGCCGTCGAGCGGCCCGGCCAAGCCCAAGGCCATGCAGCTCACACCCGAGGCGATGGCCAAGGGCCTGGGCTGGTTCAGCATCGCGCTCGGCGTGGCCGAGTTGCTCGCGCCGAAGGCCACCGCGCAGGCCACTGGCGTCAACTACGGGAAGAACTTGCTGCAAGCCTACGGCGTGCGGGAAATCGCGACCGGCATCGGCCTGCTCACCTCCAAGGACCCGCAGCCCTGGCTGTGGGGGCGTGTGGCCGGCGACGCGCTCGACCTCGCCACGCTGGCGGCCGACCTCGTCTCCAACAGCCACAAGCGCCGCAACACCGCGATGGCGATGATCGCGGTGATGGGGGTCACGGCACTCGACGTGTGGGCCGCCGAGACCGCGCGCCGCGAGGCCGCCCGCACGGCCCAGCCGCCGCGCGACTACAGCGATCGTGTCGGCATGGCGCTCCCGCCCGACGAGATGCGCGGCAAGGCGCGCGAGGCAATGCAGTCGGCACAGGACCTGCAGACGCCGTCGGCGCTCAAGCCGTACACACTGCACTGACGCCAACCACCCACGGGAGCTGCCATGCGAGTTGCTCTTTCTGTTGCCGTCGTGAGCACCTGGGCGGCGCTCGCGTCACCGGCCCAGGCCACCCTCACCACCTTCGACGAGTTGCCCTGGCGCCCCATCGAGTCGTTCGCGGACTACCCGGTCGACACGCAGTACGCCTCGCTCGGCGTGACCTTCGATCTGGGCTACCTGCTGCAGACCTACTACCCGTCGAACCCGCCTGCGCACCCGAACCAGTATTTGCTCGGGGCCCACGACATGCGGGTGACCTTCAGCGGCGCCTCGTTGCCCACGCACGTGAGCTTCAACATGAGCTCGCCCTATGGCGCGGCGTCGGAGTCCTACGTGGCGGCACTCGACGCCCAGGGCAACGTGGTGGGGCGCGGCCGCACCGGCGGCACCTATCCGGTCGGCAATGAAGAGCCGCCCTACGAAGGCCAGGACCTGCCGTACCAGGCCAACCGCTACGTCAGCTTCTCGGCGGCCTCGGGCATTGCCGCGCTGAGCTTCTACGATGCCTACGGGTCGCGTCTGTCGACCTCGATCGACAACCTGTACTTCGGCCAGGTGGCGGCGGTGCCCGAGCCGGCCTCGATGGTGCTCGGTGCCGCGGGCCTGGGGGTGCTGGCCTGGGCGCGGCGCCGCCGCAAGCGCTGAGGGCGACGGGCGACAGCGTTCAACGCGTCGTCTGAGGCGCCGGGCGTGCTGGCGCGGCCGGCTCCGAGATCTGCTCCAGTGCTTCGCCGGCCTTGCCTTCGTCGGCCTTCACCGCGAGATCTCCGAGCGAGACGATGCCGACCAGTTGCTGTGTGCGGTCGACCACCGGCATGCGGCGCAGCTGGGCTTCCCGCATCGCCTCGATCACATCGTCGACCGACTGGTCTTCATAGCACCAGCAAGGCTCGGCCGTCATCACATGGCTGAGCGGCGTCTGGTCGTTGGCACGGTTGTGGGCCACGGCGCGCAGCACGATGTCGCGATCGGTGACCATGCCGACGAGGTGGTCTCCATCGCAGACGGGGATCACGCCGACGTCCATCTCTTCCATCGCCTGCGCGGCGCTGATCACCGAATCGTGCGGAGAGAGGGTCCGCACGCCACGGGTCATCACGTCGGCAATTTGGGTCATGGCCGGTCCTTTCTACCGTCAACGGTGCGAGCCGCGGGCGGACTCGCGGGCCTTGCCCCGGTTCGGGTGGCGTGGGGTGCTGATGCCGTGGCTCGCGCCAGGCGTCTCCTCGTTGGGCTCCGCGGGCACCCAGTCGCTGCTGGGCGAGGAGGGCGATTCGCCCGGGCCTGCGGCCGGCTCGACGGTGGCCTCGGCGGGGGCGGTCTCCAGCGGGTCGGTGGGGAGGGGCTTCTTGCGCTTGCGCAATCGGAGGTACATCTTTGGAATCCTCTGTGGCAGTGCTTGGCACTCGGGGTGCGGCAAGTGCCATTCCCGTGGGCAGACCGGGTTGTCACGCAGGTGTCGGGCGCCGAAGGGAATTCCCTCGCTTGTGCTGGTTGCATCCGCTAGTAGAGAATTTCTCTACTACGACGACCGCTCACTCGACAGGAGAACGAATGCCCTACGCCACCCAGCGCGTCATGCACGACGCCGACAGCCACCTGATGGAAACGCCGGACTGGATCTCGTCCTATGCCGACCCCGACATCCGCGACCGCTTGAAGCCGCTCAACCTCGCCAAGGCCGGCAGCAGCACCTACGAGCACATCCAACGCCAAGTCGAGCGGGTGAAAGACGCCGAGAAGACCGCAGCGATCAGCAGCAATGTCGTCGCCGGCCCGAAAGGCTGGGCTGCCCTCGGCGCCATTGCCGCGGCCGAGCGCCCGCAGGCGCTCGACGACCTGGGCTTTGCGAGCCAGCTGGTCTTCTCCACCTTCGCGGGTGGGCAGTACCTCTCGCATGAAGAGGTGGAGGTGCGCTACGGCGGCGCCCGCGCGCACAACCGCGGCATCACCGAGTTCTGCAAGGTCGACAAGCGCCTGATCGCCGTCGGCCAGGTGTCGCTCTCGGAGCCTGAGCTGGCATTGCGCGAGATCCGCGAAGGCATCCGCATGGGCTGCGGTGCCTTCTGGATTCCGAGCCAGCCCGCCGGCGAGCGTGCCCCCGGCCACCCCGACCTCGACCCCATCTGGCGCGAGCTGAGCGAGTCGCGCATCCCCTTCATGCTGCACGTGGGTGCAGGTGCGTCGATCCAGCCCAAGGGCTACGACCAGACCGGCCGCCCACGCCCGCCCGATGTGCATGGCGGTGGCGAGAACCTGCGCTTCCGCGACCTGGTGGCGCTGCCGATGGCGCCGCAGCTCTTCATCTCGTCGATGGTGAGTGACGGGGTCTTCGAGCGCTTTCCGACGCTGCGTGGCGGTGTGATCGAGCTGGGCGCGGGCTGGGTGCCGCAGTTCCTGCGCAGCCTCGACATCGCACACGGCATCTTCGCCAAGAGCGACCCGATGCTTGCCTCGTTCAAGCTCAAGCCCTCGGAGCAGATCCGCCGTGCGCTCAAGTTCACGCCGTTCCCGAGCGAAGACGTTGGTCGCATGATTGCCGATGCGGGGCCCGAGCTCTTCCTCTTCTCGAGCGACTACCCGCACCCCGAAGGCACCAACGACCCGATCGGCCGTTTCGAGCGTTCGATGGGGGCGTTGTCCGACGAGGCACGCACGCAGTTCTATTCGAAGAACTTCGAAGACATGATGCAGGCCGCCTGAGCGCTGCACGCACACACAACATCGAGGAGACAAACATGAAATGCACAAGCGCGGCCCGTGCGGCCGTGGCCTTGGCGGGCGCGCTCGCGGCTGTGGGCGCCTCGGCGCAGTCGAGCGTCACCATCTTCGGCGGTGTCGACGGCAATGTGACCCGCGTGCGCTCGGAAGGGCGCGGCAGCATGTGGCAGGTGCGCGATGCCGGCAACTACGTCACCAAGATCGGCTTCACCGGCAACGAAGACCTGGGTGGCGGCTACCGCGCGCACTTCTATCTGGAATCGCAGGCAAGCAGCGACACCGGCAACGGCGTGCCCACCAACACCAACAACCGCGTCACCGGCTCGAGCACGGGTGGCGGCCTCACCTGGAACCGCAAGGCGACGGTGAGCCTCTTCACACCGATGGGCGAAGTGCGCTTCGGGCGCGACTACACGCCGCCGTTTGCGCCGGTCGCGTACTTCGACCCGTGGGGCACCGCCGGTGTGGGCAGCTCGGTCAACCACCAGCCCATCTACAAGGGCACGCTTGCGCTGCCCACGCTCGTGCGGGTGAGCAACTCGGTGGCCTATCACATCCCCCGCAGCTGGGTGAACGGGCTGCAGGTGTATGTGCAAGGCGCGGCAGGCGAGGGCACGGGCCCGCGTTTCATGGGCATCGGCAGCACCTACCTCAACGGGCCGCTGCTGGTGGCCGGCGGCATCTCGCGCACCGATGCGCCGCTCACCGACATGGGCACCGCGCTCACTGCGCCCACGGTCTCGTCCGACAACAAGCTGATGGTGTGGTCGCTCGGCGCCTGGTACACACTGCCGGGTAACGTGAAGATCATGGGCTTCCGCCACTCGCAGACGCTCGACCGCTATGGCTCGCTGGCCACGCCCAGCATCGGCACCGAACTCGACCGCGAGGTGACCGACTCGCTCGTCGGCGTGAGCTGGGGCCTGAGCACGTACACCCTCAAGGCCTCGTATGTGCTGCGCGACGACAAGGGGCGCGAGAACGCCGACTCGCGGCAGATCGCGCTCGGCGTGACCAACAACCTCTCCAAGCGCACCGCGGTCTACGTGACGGCCGTGCAGATCGAGAACAAGAACACCGCGAGCTACAACTACATCTCCTCGGGCTTCAACCCGGTGGCGGGCGGCACGGCGCGGGCGATCCAGGCGGGCATCGCGCACAATTTCTGAATGCCTGACCCCATCTACGACAGCCCCCACTACACCCTCTACGGCTCGCCGATCAGTTACTTCACCGGCAAGGTCCGCGCCTATCTCGACTGGAAGCAGCTCCCCTACCGGGAGGTGCTCGCCAGCGCCGAGGTCTACAAGGAGGTGATCCTGCCGCGCGTGGGGTTCGCCGTCATCCCGGTCGTCACGAGCGACCGCGGCGAGACCCTGCAAGACAGCACCGACATCATCGATGCGCTGGAGGCGCGGCAAGGCGGGCCGGCCGTGGTGCCCGCCACCGGCGTGCAGCGCCTGGCCGCTGCGCTGTTGGAACTCTATGGCGATGAATGGCTGGTGATTCCGGCCATGCACTACCGCTGGCACCACAACCGCGAGTGGGCGATGCGCGCCTTCGGCGAACTCAGCATGCCGCATGCGACACCCGAGGAGCAGCTCGCCATCGGCACCAAGCGCGCCGGCCCGTTCGCCCAGGCCGCCGTGCTGCTGGGCGCGGCCACACCGGCGATGCAGCAGGCAGTGGAGCGTTCATATGAGGCGCTGCTGGCCGAACTCGATGCCCATTTCTCGCAGCTGCCGTATGCGCTCGGCACGCGACCGTCGACCGCCGACTTCGGCCTCTACGGCCCGCTCTACGCCCACCAGTACCGAGACCCGGCCAGCGGCGCGTTGATGCGCCGGCTTGCGCCGAACGTGGCGCGCTGGGTGCAGCGGCTGGAGACGCAGACAGCGCCGCTCGCCGGCGACTTCCTTCCCGGCGACGAGATCGCGCCCACGCTGCTGCCGGTGCTGCGCCGCCAGATGCGCGAGCAGATGCCGGTGCTGGCCGACAGTGCCCGCCACCTCGAAGCCTGGCTCGCGAGCCACCCGGGCGAGCGCATTCCGCGCGCGATCGGCTCGCACCGTTTCGTGCTCGAAGGCGAGGAGGGCGAGCGCATCGTGCGGCCCTACAGCCTCTGGATGATGCAGCGCGCGCGCGACGTCTACGTCAGCCTCTCCGGCAGCGAGCGCGTGCGGGCCAACGCCTGGCTCGACAGCATCGGCGGCCAGGCCTTCCGTGACTACCAGGGCCCGCCGCGACTGGTGCGCAGCGGGCTGAGCGTTGCCCTGGCTTGACCTTGCCACGGGGGGAAGCTTTAGAGTGCCCCTCATCCCGTCATGCCTTGTGACGAGGCCCTCTGATAACCTCGCCGTCGTGAAGCAGCTCCGCCTCTGGCTCATCGTCTTGCTCGTTGCCTTGCTCCCCGTGCGCGGGGGCATGGCGGCGGCCATGCTGTGCGGGCCGATGGGGACGTCGGGCCATGCCGAGCAGCGTGTCGACGCCCCTGAGCATCACGGGCATCACCACGCGGGCGCCGAGGCGGCGCACGCCCATCATGGCGAGGCTGCCGGCGCCGGCGAGGCCCACCACGATGGCGCCGGCCACGACAACAAGTGCACCATGTGCTCGGCCTTCTGCTCGGCCACCCCGTTGCCGAGCGCCGTGCCCCAGCTCCCCGAGCCGGCCACGGTGGGCGCCACGCAGTTCGCCGACCTCGACGCGCCGGCGCCCACGTTCCAGTCGGGCGGCCCCGAGCGCCCACCCCGAAGCATCTGACCCATCGGGGGCCTCCGCGCGAGGCCCGATGGCGCTCGTGCGCACGACGCACGGGCACGGCCCGACCGATCCCTCACTGGGGTTCGAGAGGGCGACTCAGATGTCTTCCACACCATGAACCACACACTTCCACGGCGTGTGCCCGCAGGGGCCCGCCTCACCGTGGCCGCCTCGGCCGCGGTGATCTTGCTCGCGGGCTGCGCCTCGTTTTCGCCCGATGGCGGCATGGGTGCGGTCTCCGAGCTGACGCGTGAGCGCACGGGCCAGCGGGTGAGCCTGCAGCGCTCGCCTGACCAAGCCGACACCGTCAGCGCCCGCGTGGCGGAGCTTCTCAAGGCACCGCTCACCGCCGATGGCGCCGTCGAGCTCGCGCTGCTCAACAACCGTGGCCTGCAGGCGAGCTTCAGCCAGCTCGGCGTGGCCGAGGCCGACCTCGTGCAGGCCGGGCGCATGCGCAACCCGGTGTTCAGCTTCGGCCGGCTCGCCGCCGCCGGCGTGGTCGAGATCGAGCGCGCGATCATGTTCGACGTGCTGAGCCTCGTCACGATGCCGATGGCCCGGAAGGCGCAGCAGCGCCAGTTCGAGCAGTCGCAGTTCCAGGCGGCGTATGAGGCGGTGGGCGTGGCCTCGGACACCCGCCGTGCCTACTTCAACGCCGTGGCCTCGCAGGAGCTGGTGCGCTACTTCCAGCAGGTGAAGGATGCGGCCGATGCCTCCAGCGAGCTGGCCCGGCGCATGCTCGCCGCGGGCAACTTCAACAAGCTGGCGCAGATGCGCGAGCAGTCGTTCCAGGCCGACGCGACGGCTGGGCTCGCGCGTGCGCAGCAGCAGGCCCTGGCCGACCGCGAGCGGCTCACGCGCTTGCTCGGCCTCTCGGGCGATCAACTGTGCTTCACGCTGCCCGAGCGTCTGCCCGACCTGCCCGAAGCGCCCACCGAGCCGAAAGACGCCGAGCAGACCGCCCTCGACAAGCGCCTCGACGTCCTGATGGCCAAGCGCGGCACCGAAGCCACGGCCAAGTCGCTCGGGCTCACCCGCGCCACGCGCTTCGTCAATGCGCTCCACGTGGGCTACCAGAACAAGAGCGAGACCGACAGCCCGCGCGCCAACGGCTACGAGCTGGAACTGGAGCTGCCGCTTTTCGACTTCGGCAGCGTGCGCAGCCGGCGTGCGGAGGCCGCCTACATGCAGGCGGTGCACCGCACGGCGGAGGTGGCGCTCAACGCCCGCTCGGAGGTGCGCGAGTCGTATGGCGCCTACCGCACCGCGTATGAGCTCGCGCGGCACTACCGCGACGAGGTGGTGCCGCTTCGCAAGCGCATCTCGGAAGAGAACCTGCTTCGCTACAACGGCATGCTCATCGGCGTCTTCGAGCTGCTGGCCGATTCGCGCGAGCAGGTGAGGAGCGTCACCGAATACGTGCAGGCCCTGCGCGACTTCTGGGTCGCCGAGACCAATCTGCAGACCGCGCTCACCGGCCGCTCGCCCGCTGCGAGCGCCGCCTCGTCCATGACACCGGCTACCGGCGCCGAAGCGCCGGCCGGCCACTGAGAGAACGACCATGTCTCAACGCAGAGATTTCTTCCGCACCGCCGGCGCCCTGGCGCTCGGCGCCACCGCGGTCAGCCGCGTCGGCGCGGCGTCATTGCCCGAAGCGGTCTACCAGACTTCGCCGACGATGCAGCCCCCGCTCGTGCCGCCCAACGGCCGCCCGTACAACCCGGTGGCCACGCTCAACGGCTGGTCGCTGCCCTGGCGCATGAACAACGGCGTCAAGGAGTTCCACCTCGTGGCCGAGCCGGTGGTGCGCGAGATGGCGCCCGGCATGAAGGCCAAGCTCTGGGGCTACAACGGTTCGAGCCCGGGGCCGACCATCGAGGCCGTGGAAGGCGACCGTGTGCGCATCTTCGTCACCAACAAGCTGCCCGAGCACACGGCGGTGCACTGGCACGGCGTGCTGCTGCCCAACGGCATGGACGGCGTGGGCGGCCTCACGCAGCCGCAGATCGCACCCGGCAAGACCTTCGTCTACGAATTCACGCTGCTGCGCCCGGGCACGCACATGTACCACCCGCATGCCGACGAGATGACGCAGATGGCGATGGGGATGATGGGCATGTTCATCATCCACCCGAAGGACGTGCGGCAGATGCGCGTCGACCGCGACTTTGTCTTCCTGCTCGCCGCCTATGACATCGAGCCCGGCGCTGCCACGCCGAAGACGGCCGAGATGACCGACTTCAACCTGTGGACCTGGAACAGCCGCGTCTTCCCCGGCATCGACCCGCTGGTGTGCCGCACCGGCGACCGCGTGCGCGTGCGGGTGGGCAACCTCACGATGACCAACCACCCCATCCACATGCACGGGCCGCACTTCGTGGTGACCGGCACCGATGGCGGCTGGGTGCCGCCCTCGGCACGCTGGCCCGAGGTGACGACCGACGTGGCCGTGGGCCAGATGCGCGCTTTCGAGTTCGATGCGATCGCTGGCGACTGGGCCATCCACTGCCACAAGTCGCACCACACGATGAACGCGATGGGGCACGACGTGCCCAACATGATCGGCGTCGACCACAAGGGCGTGGCCGAGCGCATCGCCAAGCTCGTGCCCGACTACATGGTGATGGGCGACAAGGGCATGGCCGAGATGGGCTCGATGGAGATGCCGCTGCCCGACAACACGCTGCCGATGATGACCGGCACCGGCCCCTTCGGCCCGCTGGAGATGGGCGGCATGTTCAGCGTGGTGAAGGTGCGCGACGACGTGGCCCGTGGCAGCTACAAGGACCCGGGCTGGTTCAAGCACCCGCAGGGCAGCGTGGCCTACGAGTACACCGGCGAAGTGCCCGCGCCGACGCGGGCCGACGCCCCCAAGCCCGATGCGAAGACGCTCGACGTGCGCAAGCCCACGGGCGGCCACGAAGGCCACCATTGATTCGAAAGGACAGCCCCATGTTCACCTTGAAGCTCATGCTCGTGTCCGCTGCGTTCAGCGCGGCAGCCGCCTTCGCCCACGGCGACGCCCCGCACGCCGGCACGGCGCGCTCCTTCGACGCCAGCCGGGTCGAAGACACCGCCTTCGGCCGCGAGGGTGACCCCGCCAAGGCACGACGCACCATCCGCGTGGAGATGGCCGACACCATGCGCTTCACGCCGGCCGAGATCACCGTCGAGCGTGGCGAGACGGTGCGGCTCGTCGCCACCAACAAGGGCCAGGTGCTGCACGAGATGGTGCTCGGCACGCCCGATGAACTCAGGAAGCACGCCGAGATGATGAAGAAGCACCCCGGCATGGAACACGACGAGCCGCACATGGCGCACGTCAAGCCCGGCGCCAGCGGCGAGATCGTCTGGCAGTTCACGAAGCCGGGTGTCTTCCAGTTCGCCTGCCTGATCCCGGGTCACTTCGAGGCCGGCATGGTCGGCAAAGTGACCGTCACTTCCAAACCCCAGCGTTCCAAGGAGTCCTCATGAAACTCGCATCTTTCGTGGCCACGATCGCCGTGGCGTTCTCCGCATCCGCCTTCGCCCAGTCCGCGCCGCTCGTGAATGGCGAGGTGCGCAAGATCGACAAGGAGCAGGGAAAGATCACGCTCAAGCACGGGCCGATTCCCAACCTCGAGATGGAGGGCATGACCATGGTCTTCCGCGTCTCGGATGCCAAGCTGCTCGACGCCGTGAAACAGGGCGACAAGGTGAAGTTCACCGCCGACAAGGTGAACGGCGCCTTCACCGTCACGTCGATCCAGGCGGCCAAATGAGCTGCATCCGTTCCAAGGAGACCACCATGCGTTCATTCCTGCTGGCCTTGCTCGTCGTTGGCGTGGTGTCCGGGGGCATGGCAGGCGCCATGACGCCGGTGCACGCCGAGCACAACCCCAAATCACACACCCACAGTGGCTACAGCGGCATGGAAAGCCGCGCGATCAAGGCGCTCTCCAGCGAGCAGATCGCCGATCTGCACGAGGGCAGGGGCATGGGAGCGTCGCTGCCGGCCGAACTCAACGGCGTGCCCGGGCCGCTGCACGTGCTGCAGTTGCGCGAGCCGTTGAAGGTCACCCCGCCTCAGGCGGCGCAGCTGGAGCGCATCACCGCCGCGATGCGCGAGCAGGCGCAATCGCTCGGGCGCCAGGTGGTCGAGGCCGAATCCCGGTTGGACCGCGCCTTCGCCTCGGGTGCGGCCGATGAGGCGCTGGTGCGCGAATCGGCGGCGCGCATCGGCGAACTCCAGGGCCAGCTGCGCGCCGTGCATCTGGTCGCGCACCTGCAGACGAAGGCGCTGCTTTCTCAGGAGCAGGTTGTGGCCTACAACCAGCTGCGCGGCTACACCCGTCAGTAGCCCATCTTCTTCTTGAGCGCCTGGTCCACCCACATGCGGCTGTGGATCGGGCCGGGCCGCTCGGCACCCGCACGCAGCTCGCCGCCGTAGTTCTTCACCCACGGCCACCAGGCGGTGTAGACATAGGGCGTGGGCAGCCAGATGTAGGGCGCCTGATCGAGGATCTCGCGCGTCAACAGCCTGACCTTCACCTGGCGGATCTTCTCGTCGGGTTCGGCGACGATCTCTTCCATCTTCTTGTCGAAGTTCGGGTCTTTCCAGCGCGAGGGGTTGAAGGTCGCCTTGCTGGTGAAGTTCTTGCGCAGCGATGTGGTCGGGTTGGTGATGGTGTTGACGAAATAGAAGCCGGGCTCGTTGGTGCCGGTGAAGAGCGCCTTCTGCATCGCGCCCGGCTCGGTGATCACGAGCTTGACCTTCACCCCCACCTTTTCGAGGTAGGCCGAGACCAGCGTCACGAGGTCGTGGTTCTGCGTGTTCCCGCTGACCTGCACCTTGAACTCGAAGCCATTGGGGTAGCCGGCCTGCGTCAGCAGCTCCTTGGCCTTCTTGGGGTTGTAGGTGTACAGCTCCTGGATCGACGCCGGCATGGCCGACAGCGGCTCGTAGTAGCCGGTGTAGTCGGGGTGCTGCGGGTGCACGAACATCTCGGCATTGCCGCCGTAGTAGCCCTTGATGATGGCCTGCTTGTCGATGGCCATGTTGAGTGCGCGCCGCACGCGCACGTCGTCGAGCGGCTTGGTGTCGACGCGCATGCCGATCACCGTGCCCGAGATGCCGAGCCAGCGCGCTGTCTTGAGCTTGGGCGCGGTCTTCTTCAGCTCATCGATGGCCGACCAGCTCACGAGCTCGAGCACGTCGAGCTTGCCGGTGCGAAGCGCGGTGAGGGCAGTGGCTTCTTCCTTGATGACGCGGTAGCTGATCTTGTCGACGAAGGGCAGCTTGTGCTCCTTGCCACCGATCTTTTCCTTGTCCCAGTAGTTGGGGTTCTTGGTGAAGGTCGACGAGTTGCCCTGGATGTAGTCGGTGAGCATGAAGGGGCCGGTGCCGTTCACGTTCTTCCAGTTGTTGGCGCCGGCGGCGACCACCTCCTTGGGCACGATGGCGGAGTAGTAGCCCCAGCCGAAGCGGTAGTCCCACTCGGAGTTGTAGTTCTTGAAGGTGAAGACGACGGTGTGCTTGCCCGTGGCCTCGACCTTGGCCACGTGGTCGAAGTAGCCGGGGATCTTCTTCGGGCTGGTGTTGAGGCGGTTGAAGCTGAACACCACGTCTTCGGCGGTGAGCTCGCGCGCTTCCATCACACCGGGCTTGGCCGGGAACATCACGCCCTTGCGGAGCGTGAACTCCACGCGCAGCGGGTTGTCGAGCATCTTCCAGCTCTCGGCCAGCTCGCCGCGCATGCCGTCGTGCGGCAGCCAGGCATCGGAGATGAAACGGTGCGGGCCGCCGTGGGCACCCTTGGCTTTCGACAGGTCGGCCGCGATGAGCTGCTCGTAGGCGAGGCCCACGTCGTTGTTGAGCTTCCACGACCAGTCGGCCGGGTCGAACGAGCCGGCGTTGAGCGTGTACATCAGCGTGCCGATGTTGAGCCCGCCGCCGTACTGCGGTGGTTCGGCGGCGGTGCCCTGCGCGAGCGCGCACACGGGCGCGACAGACAGCAGGGCTGCCGCGACAAACGCACGGCGCCGCGAGGGGATGGAAGTCGAGTTCGTCATGGAGCGATCAGGCATGGAGGTCAACGGATCAGCGCGCCAGCGCAGTGCAGAAGCGGCCCGCATGAAAGACGAGGGGTTCGGCATCGTCGCGGCGCTCGCAGCGCTCGACCTCGCCGACGAAGATGGTGTGGTCGCCTTCTTCGTATCGACTCCGGTTGAAGCACTCGAAGACCGCTGCCACGCCGTCGAGGATAGGGGCGCCGCAAATCCCTGTGCGCCAGGGAATGCCCGCGAAGCGGTCGACGTTCTTGCGAGCGAAACGTTCTGCCAGGCACTGCTGATCGGCCGCGAGCACGTTGATGGCGTAGTGCGTGCCGCGCTTGAGCATGGGGCTCGACGAGGCGGTGTGCGCCAGGCTCCACAACACGAGCGGCGGCGCGAGCGACACCGAGTTGAAGGAGCTTGCGGTGAGCCCGACGAGGCCGAACTCCGCATCGCGGCAGGTGACGACGGTGACGCCGGTGGCGAAATGGCCGAGCGCCGAACGAAAGTCTTGCGGGCTGAACATGCCCGTTAATATAGATTGGTTCTACTAACGAGGCGTCAGCAGAAGCCCTGAAGCGCGCTCAGGCCTTGGCCTTGGTGGCCTTGCTTTTTCGTTTGGGCGCGGCTTCTTCGGGCGCACGCTTCGCCTCGAAGCGCTTTTGCAGGCCTTCCCATCCGCCGAGGGCGAAGTCGGTCCAGATGTTGGCGGCTTCCTCGGCGGTCACGCCGGCGCGTTTCAGGGCCCGGCCCGAGAGGATGGGCGCATTGACCACGAGGATCGAGCACACCAGCGCCACCTGGCGCGGCACGCCATAGGTCTCGACGATGCGGTCGATGAAGTGCTCGGTGATGGCGGAGCGCTCGTCCTTGCCGCGGCGGCGCACGAGGTCGAAGACGGCACGGTCGGCCGCCAGCAGCCGGATGATCGGGCCGCGTTCATAGAGATATTCGAAGCCGTGCTTCTGCGAGTTGCGGATCAGCGGCTCGAGCGGCGTGTCGGCCGGCAGGGCCGAGAGCTTGCGGGCGCCGAGGTACTGGTACTCGCGCTCGAGCACGGCCTTCAGGATGTCTTCCCGCTTCGGGAAGTATTTGTAGATCAGCGGCACACTCACGCCTGCGATCGCGGCCACCTTCTCGAGCGAGAAATCGGAGAGTCCTCGTTCGAGGACGTAGGCCACGGCGCTGTCGAGCAGCTGCTCGCGGCGCTCTTCGGGGGCCATGCGGCGGGCACGGGGGGCGGCAGCGGTGGACACTCTGTTTTCTCGGTCGTGGGGGCGGCCGAGAGCATATCGCTGTCGCGCCCTGCGCGGCAGCGATCCAGATCAACCCGCTGTCGCGCCCTGCGCGGCAGCGATCCAGATCAATACAGGATGCGGCAGCGGATCGTGTCGGGCAGGCTGCACAGGTCGGCCATCGCCACCTCGGGGGAGCCGCTGTCCACGTCGATCACGACATAGCCCACGTCTTCACGCGTGCTGAGGTACTGCGCCGCGATGTTGACGCCAGCCTTGGAGAGCCGCTCGTTCACGCGCGCCATCACGCCCGGCACGTTGCGGTGGATGTGCAGCAGCCGGCTGCTGCCCGTGTGCTCGGGCAGCGCCACCTCGGGGAAGTTGACCGCCGAGGTGGTGGAGCCGTTGTTGCTGTAGCGGATGAGCTTGTCGGCCACCTCGCGGCCGATGTTGGCCTGGGCTTCGAGCGTGGAGCCGCCGATGTGCGGCGTGAGAATCACGTTGTCGAAGCGGGTGAGCGGCGATTCGAATGCCGAATCGTTGCCCTGCGGCTCGACCGGGAAGACGTCGATCGCGGCACCGCCCAGGTGGCCGCTCTCCAGCGCTTCGGTGAGCGCGTCGATGTCGACCACCGTGCCACGCGAGGCATTGATGAGGTGTGCGCCGGGCTTCATGGCCTGGATCTGCGCGCGCCCCATCAGGCCCTTGGTGGAGGGCAGCTCGGGCAGGTGAAGCGTGACCACGTCGGAGCGCGTCAGCACCTCGTCGAGGCTGGCGAGCTGGCGCGCGTTGCCGAGCGTGAGCTTCGATTCGATGTCGTGGAACACCACCACCATGCCAAGCTGTTCGGCCAGCACGCCGATCTGGGTGCCGATGTGGCCGTAGCCCACGATGCCGAGCGTCTTGCCGCGCACCTCGAACGAACCTTCGGCACTCTTCGACCAGCCATTGCGGTGGAGCAGGGCATTCTTCTGCGGAATGCCGCGCATCAGCATGATGATCTCGGCCAGCACCAGCTCGGCCACGCTGCGCGTGTTGGAGAACGGCGCGTTGAAGACCGGGATGCCCAGCTGCATTGCCGCCGGCAGGTCGATCTGGTTGGTGCCGATGCAGAAGGCGCCCACCGCGGTGAGCTTGGGCGCGGCGCGCAGCACCTCGGCGGTGAGCTGCGTGCGCGAGCGGATGCCGAGAAAGTGCGCATCGGCCAGCACCTCGCGCAACGCTTCGCCGGCCAGGGCCTTGGGCGAGGTCACGACCTCGGAGTAGCCGTCGCGCTTGATGAGGTCTACCGCCGAGGGGTGGATGCCTTCGAGCAGGACGAACTTGAGCTTGTTCTTCGGAACGGAGAGTCGAGGTGGCGTGGTCATGCGCGCATTGTTGACCACCTGCCATGCCCTCAGTCGGCGCGGTGCCAACCCAGGGTGCAGACGCACAGATGCGCCCGCCCCGTGAAGGGCGGACGCTGCGCGGGCCTCGGGTCAACGCGGGTCGACCGTCGAGGGAACGCGCGTTCCGGTTTCAGCGCTCCTGGTCGCGCTGGCGGTCCTGGTCGCGGTCGGCCTGGTTGCCTTGCTGGCCACCTTCCTGGCGCCGTGGCTGGCCGCCTTGCTGCTGACCGCCTTGGCCACCTTGTTGCTGCTGCTGGCCACTGCGGCTGCCGCCGCCTTGCTGGCCTTGCTGGTTGGCTTGATTGGCCTGGTCTTGCTGGTCCCGGTTCTGTTGAGTCATTTGCGATCTCCTTCAGTGATGCCGGAAAGATTCCGGTGCTTCCATCCGGCAACTGCCGTGCCGGGTGCGCGGCTTTTGCGTGTTGCGTGTGCACACGGCTTGCCGGGCTTTCGTATCACGGAACTTGTAGGAGACCCACCTTGAAACGCATCGGAACAGTTCATGGCCAGGCGGCAGCCTTCTTCCTCATGAGTGCCTTCTTCCTGCTGGCCGCCGTGGCCAATAGCCTGGGTGCCGGCTGAGCACCCGGGAAGATGAAGAAATTGCGGCATCTCGCGCATCGGCGCATCGCCACTGAAAGGAATTGACCATGGAAAGCAAAGCCCGTCTTTTCGGACACCCGATCCACCAGATGCTGGTGGTGTTCCCGCTCGGCCTGCTCGGCGCCTCTGTCGCCTTCGATGTGCTGCACCGGGTGCTCGACAGTCCGGTGATGGCCGTCGTTGCGCACTACCTGATCGCGGGTGGACTGATCGCCGGCCTCGTGGCCGCGCCATTCGGCACGATCGACTGGATGGCCATCCCTCAGGGCACCCGCGCGAAGTCGGTGGGGGCCTTGCATGCGGTCGGCAACGTCATCGTGCTGGCGCTGTTTGCCGGCAGCTGGGCGTTGCGGCGCGATGCGCCCGAGGTACCGCAGATCCTGGCGCACGTGCTCTCGTTCGGTGGTGCCTTCCTCTCGCTCATCACCGCATGGCTCGGCGGCGAGCTGGTCGACCGGCTCGGTGTGGGCGTGCATGACGGTGCGCACCTCGATGCGCCGAGTTCGCTCACCGCCGCGCGCGTCAAGGCCCGCAGCAACTTCCCCTGAATGGCTCGGCGGGCTAATGCCATAGAAGCACGGCAAAGACCATCGGCCGCCGATGCCGGCCGCCTGATCACCCTCTGAACTGGAAGGAACCATTCATGCACATTCCGCACGTCATGACGCTGGACAAGACGTGGGCCTTGTCCGCGGAGGCCACGAACGCCGGCCTGCAAGACCTTGCGGAGGCGCAAACCTCCGACGAGCCCGCGCGCCGACGATAGGGGCCTCATGCTGGAGCACACCATCGTCCAACTCGGCGCCTCGCTCGCACCCGCCGACCTTTGCCAGGTCAGCGGTGCGCAGGGGCTCATCGTGTGCGTGCACCCCCACGGCGGTGCGAACACCTCCAGGCGCCTGCAATCGGTGCTGCTGCGTCTGCAGGCGCGCGGTTTCTCCACGCTCGACCTCGACCTGCTCGCCCCCGAGGAAGCTGACGACGCCGAACGCCTGAACGACAGCGAGCTGCTCGCGCAGCGGCTCGACCATGCGCTCGACCTGCTGCCCACGTCGGTGCGCGACCTGCCGCTCCTTCTCTTCGGCTCCGACAGCGGCGCCGCGGCGATGTTGCGATCGGCCGCGTGCCGGCCGCGTGGCATCCGTGCGCTGGTGTCGCGCAGCGGGCGCCTCGACCTCGCCAGCGACGTGCTGGGCGACGTGCGCCTTCCCACGCTGCTGGTGGTCGCGGCGGGCGACCCCGAGATCGTCGAGATCAACCGCCAAGCGTTCACGCGCATGCGCTGCGAGAAGCGCATCGATGTGGTGCCGCGTGCGACACACCATTTCCTCGAAGCCGGCACGCTCGACGTGGTGGCGCAGCTGGCGAGCGACTGGTTCACGGGGCACCTCGCGCCGGCGGGTTGATCGAGCGGCCCGGCTCTCTTTGAAACGCACATTTGTGCAAGTGCAACGGGCTGTAGAAATGACGTAGAAACGGCCGATCGCGGCGCTACCATCGCCCGCTTCATGACCGAGCCCGCTGCTGCCGCCATGAGCCTGGCACTCCGTCGTCAACCCTGCATGCAGTTCGCCGGGCACGGGCTGGTGCGCCTGCTGGCGCGCTGGTCGGCAGGGGTCGCACTGTGCTGTGCCGCCGTGGGCGCGTCTGCGCAAGGGGCGGCCGCATCGGCGGCACCACCGCCACCGCCGCCCACCTTCGACGAGACCAAGGCGGGCCACCTGCATCGCTTCGCCGGCTTCGTCGAGTGGCCCGTGAGCAGCTTCGCGTCGGCCGATGCGCCGATCGTGATCGGCATCGTCGGTGCACCGGGCCTGCACAAGGAGCTGGCGCAGGTCGTCGCCGGCCGGCTGGTGCAGAACCGCGCGATGCAGGTCATGGAACTGGCCGAGCCGAAGCAGGGCACGGCAGTGCACATTCTGATGATCGGGCGAGGCGCCTCGAAGCGCGCGGGCGAATGGGTTGCCGCAGTCAAAGGCCGGCCCGTGCTCGTGATCACCGATCTCCCGCAGGGCCTGGAGCGCGGTGCGGCACTGGGCTTCATCGAGAGCGAAGGCCGGGTGCGTTTCGAGGCCTCGGTGCCGGCGGCCGAAGCCGCGGGCCTGCGCCTGAGTTCGCGGCTGCTGCCGCTCGCCGAGCGGGTGGTGAAATGAAGCGCGACGGCACCATGAAGCTCACCACGCTGCAGTCGCAGCTGACGCGGGCCTCGCTGCTCACCACCTTTCTCGTGCTGCTGGTGTGCTCGGCGGCGCTGCTCACCTACGAATACATCACCTCGCGCAGCAACTGGGCGGCCGAGATGCGCACGCAGGCCGACTTCATCGCGCACAACAGCGCCGCGGCGCTGGTGTTCAACGACCCGCGCGCCGCCCAGGAAAACCTCTCCCTCCTGCACCTGCAGCAGCGCATCCACACGGCGGCCATCTACGACAAGGACGGCCGTGTCTTCGCCTTCTTCCGTGCGCAGGGCCAGGAGCCGCTGCCGAGCACCGTCGACCCGGCGCTGCTGCGGGCCGGCGTGGTGTTCAGCGGCTCGTCGATGACGCTCGCCTACCCCATCCGGCATGAAGACGAGCGCGTGGGCACGGTCTACATCGAAGGCGGGCACGACATGCTCGGGCGCATCGCGACCTACGGGCTCATCCTCATCGCGGTGATGTCGATGGGCCTGGGCATCGCGGTGCTTTTCTTCAACCGGCTGCTGCGCCGCGTGGCCCGCCCGCTCGACGAGATGACGCAGGTGGCGCAGGAGGTGATGACCAAGCGCGCCTGGGGTCTGCGCGCGCGCGAGACCGAGTACCAGGACATCGGCGTGCTCGTCAACGCCTTCAACAACATGCTGGCCGAGGTGCAGGCGCGCACCAGCGAGCTGGAAGTCGAGATGGCAGAGCGGGTGCGCGCCGAGCAGGGCCTGCGCCAGGCCGACCGGCGCAAGGACGAATTCCTCGCCACGCTCGCGCACGAGCTGCGCAACCCGCTCGCCCCGATGACCACGGCGCTTGCGCTCATCCGGCGCGAGAAGAGCCCGCCCGAGGTGCGCGAGAAGTCGATGGCCATCCTGCAGCGGCAGCTCGCTCAGCTGGTGCGCCTGATCGACGACCTGCTCGACGTCTCGCGCGTGTCGACCGGCAAGCTCTCGCTGCGCATCGAGCGGGTCGAGCTGGTGGACCTGCTGCGCGGCACGGTCGAGATGTTCCAGGGGCTCGCCGGCGACAAGGGCCTCTCGCTGAGCTTCGAAGAACCCGGCATCACGGTGCCGCTGGCGGGCGACGCGGCGCGGCTCGCGCAGGTGTTCAGCAACCTGCTCACCAACGCCTGCCGCTACACGCCGCTGGGCGGGCGCATCGCGGTCTCGGTGAGCTGCACCGACGACATGGTCGAGGTGGCGGTGCAAGACAGCGGCCTGGGCATCGAGCCGGCCTTGCAGCACCGCATCTTCGATCTCTTCGAGCAGGGCGACAAAAGCCTGGAGCGCGGCAGCGCGGGCCTCGGCATCGGCCTCACGCTGGCGCGCCAGCTGGTGCAGCTGCACGGCGGCGAGATCACCGTGTACAGCGCAGGCCGCAACAAGGGCTCGCGGTTCATGGTGCGGCTGCCGCTCGAGCCGGTCGACCGGCTGCCCTCATCGCCCACATCGCCGACCACATCGTCGGCCTCGTCGCCCGAGCCGCGCCCGGCCGCCAGCGCGGCCCGGCCGATGCGCCTGCTCGTGGCCGACGACAACGTCGACTTCGCCACCAGCCTCGCCGAGCTGCTGCGCGGCCTCGGCCACACCGTCGAGGTGGTGCACGATGGCGCCGCCGCGCTTGCCGCCGCGAAGCGCCACCCGCCCGAGGTCGCCTTGCTCGACATCGGCATGCCGCACCTCAACGGCTACGAACTCGCGCGCAAGCTGCGCGCCGAGCGCGACCTCGACGCCACGCTGCTCGTGGCCATCACCGGCTGGGGCCAGGCGCGCGACCGCGAAGAGGCCATGCGCGCCGGCTTCGATCACCACCTCACCAAGCCGGTCGATCCGGCCGTGCTGGGGGGTCTGCTGGCCAACGCCGCCGAGCGGCAGCCCGAGGCGCCGCCAGCCCTCTGACGCGCGCTCAGTGCACGCGGCCGCCGCGCAGGCGGTGCAACACCGCTTCGGCCTGCAAGGCGAGCGCTTCGAGTTCCGCGCTCAACTCTTCGGCAGTCACGCCGAGCTCGCGGGCCCGTTCGAGCAGGAGACGGCGCTCTCGGTCGAGTTCGTCGGGTCTTTTCGGGGTGGGGTGGGGCGTGGCGGGGGCGTGTGCACTCATCGGGTGTCTCTTCTCGGCCGTGTTCAAGGTGCGGGTCGGCAGGCCAGCAACTGGCGCAGCAGCTCGGCCACGCTCCAGGCCTGCGCGATGCAGCCGCGCGGGGTGTAGGGGATCTCGGCGTCGAACACCTCGGCCACCGAGCCGATGCCGAAGTCACCGAGGTGCGATACGAGGCCATCGAGCCAGGCGCGTGCTCCGGCGTCGTCGCCCGGGTGCTGCTTGCGCCAGGCATCGAGCCAGGGCCCGATGAGCCAGGCCCAGACCGTGCCCTGGTGGTAGGCCGCGTCGCGCTCCTTCAGGTTGCCGAAGTAGCGCGGCGCGTAGCTCGCGCTGCCGGGGGCGAGCGACCGCAGGCCCACCGGCGTGAGCAGGCGTTGCCGCACCACCTGCAGCACTTCGGCCCAGCGGCTGCGGTCGAGCACGGGGTGGGGCAGCGAGACGGCGAAGATCTGGTTGGGGCGGCATTCGGCGCTGTTGCCCTGCGGGCCGTCGACCACGTCATACAGGTAACCGCCTTGCGCGAACCAGAAGCGCTGGTTGAAGCTCTCTCGCACCTGGTCGGCGCGGCGGTTGTACTGCTCGGCGTCGCGCGTGCGGCCGGCGTATTGCAGCCAGCCCGAAAGCACGCGCAGCGCGTTGAACCACAGCGCATTGATCTCCACCGCCTTGCCGCGGCGAGGCGTCACGACCCAGCCGTCGCACTTGGCATCCATCCAGGTGAGCTGGTAGCCCTCGGCGCCCTGGCGCAGGAGGCCGTCTTCCGGGTCGACGCCGATGCCGAAGCGGGTGCCTTCGATGTGCTTCTCGGCGATGTGCACCATCGTCGGCAGCAGCCGCGCGAGCAGCGCGTCGTCACCGGTTCTCGCGTGGTAGCGGTCGAGCGCGTGGAAGAACCACAGCGTGGCATCGGCCGTGTGGTACAGGCCCTGGTTGCTGCCGTCGGGAAACATGTTGGGCAGGAGGCCGTCGTGCACGTACTGGCCGAAGGTGCGCAGGATGCTTTCCGCCTCCTGCGTGCGGCCGGTGCACAGGGTCAGGCCTTCGAGGCTGATCATGGTGTCGCGGCCCCAGTCGGTGAACCAGTGGTAGCCGGCGATCACGCTCTTGATCTCGTCGCCTTCGGCCCAGGCGCGTGCGGTGTCGCGCTGGCGGCCGGCCGGCGTGACGATGAACTGGTCGGCCGCGAGCACCAGCTCGGCCGCGACACCCTTGCGCGCTTCGCGCGGCGCGCGGCGCAGCAGGCGCGCGCGGCGCTCGAGCTCGGCGGCCACGGCTTCTTCGGGCGACATCGCGTTCATGGTCTCGATCGGCTCGGTGGACGCGACGAGCGCCACCGTGTCGCCCGGCGGCAGCGCCATCGTCAGCACACCCGGGCTCCACAGGCGGCCTTCGTGCCGGTAGCCGCGCTCGGCTTCGATGCGGTAGTGCAGCTCGGTCAGCTCCTCGGCCTGCTGCTGGAAGGCCACCTCGGTGCCGTGTGCGCGCAGGCGCAGCGTGGCGGGGCCGTTGTCGCAGGTGATCTCGTGCACGTCGCCCAGGCTGTAGCGGTAGTTGGGTTGCAGCTCGGTGGTGAGCTCCCCCTCGTGGTGGCGGAAGTGCAGCGCGGGGCGCAGCTCGAGGCGCAGGCGCGAGCGGCCCTCGAGCAGGCGGTACAGCAGCAGCGTGGTGTTCTGCCGGTGCGGCATGAGCACGCTCTTCTCGATCACATGGCCGTCGAGCTGGAAGGTCCACACCGGCAGGCCGGCTTCGAGGCGGAATTCCTTCAGGTGCTCCACGCCGGGGAGCGACAGGCGGCTTCCGGTGCGCTCTTCACCGCTCAGCTGCACCCGCGTGCCGTCGTCGAGCACCACGGTCTCGACCAGGTGGTTGAGCATGACGGTACGGCCGAGCGGGTTGGGCAGGGCCGACACCAGCAGGCCGTGGTACTTGCGGGTGCCGAGGCCGGCGATGCTGGCCGAGGCGTACCCGCCGATGCCGTTGGTGACGAGCCATTCGCGGCCGAGAGCCACGTCGGGGTCGTGCACGTGCGGTTCGACACGGCGCACGACGGAGGCGGTAACGGCAGGGTTCACAGGGGCTGCTCCTTGAGTCTGGATGCTGGCGCGAGCAGCAGGGCGGTCTCGCCTTGCACGCGCCAGCTGTCGAATGGGCGGGGGACGTCGCGGCCGGGCACTTGGCGGTCGGCCTCGGCGGCGTCGGGCGGCAGCGTGCCGAGGCCGCCGTAGCGGGGGTCCTGGCTCGACCACGCCACCTGCCACGCCCCAGAGGCCGGTGGCGCGAGCAGGGGCTCGGGCACCGGGTCGAGGTGCAACGTGCGGCCGAGGTTGACGACGAGCAGGCGGTCGTCGCCCGCGGCTTCGCCGAAGAATCGCAGCACGAAGGCGTCGGGCGAGAGCACCGCGCCATCGACATGCCGCTGCTGCTGCGCGCGGCGCAGGCAGGGGTCGCTGCGCCGCAGGGCGAGCAGGTCGCAGTGCAGCCGCCACGCTTGGGCGTGGGCACCGCGGTGTCGCTCGCCGTGGTCGAGCCGGCACGACTCGAAGCTCAGCACCTCGTGCGGCACGGCCAGCGTGTCGGCAACGTCTGCCGGTGCGAGGTTCGCGAACTGGGCGGTGAACTCGCGCCGACCCTTGAGCACCTGCGCGGCGAGATCGGGGCGGTGGTCGGCGAAGAAGAGAAAGGGCGTGCTGCTCGCGAACTCCTGCCCCTGGAACAGCATCGGCGTCTGCGGGCCGAGCAGCAGCAGCGCGGTCAGCGCGCGCCAGCGCGCCGGGCTGCACTGCTGGTGCAGCCGCTCGCCGCGCCCCGAGTTGGCCACCTGGTCGTGGTTTTCGAGGAAGTGCACGAAGCGCAGCGGCGCGATGTCGTAGGCCGGGGCGCCGCGCCGTTGCGCCTGCCAGCGGTACCACTGGCCCTGGTACAGAAAGCCGTACTTCGCGGCCGAGACGAACTCCTGCGCGTTGCCGCGGTGGTCGGTGTAGTAGGCCTCGTCCTGGGCGGTGGCGGCGACCACGGCGCTGTGGTGCCAGTCGTCGTTCCACACCATGTCGAGCCCGTGGCCACCGTCTTCGCGCGAGCGCACGAGCTTCGCGTGTTGCGGCTCGTTCTCGTTGACGACGAGCGTGGCGCGCGGGCCGGCGCTGTGCCGCACACACTGGCCGATCTCGTCGAGGATGTGCGGGGCGGAGTCGTCGAAGATGCTCTGCGTGGCATCGAGTCGCAGGCCGTCGAGGTGGTACTCGCCGATCCAGTGCGCCACGTTGGCGAGCACGAAGTCGCGCACGCCGTGTGCGAGCGGGCCGTCGAAGTTGGGCGTGTCGCCCCACTCGCTGCGGCGGCTGGCGCTGAAGTAGGCCGGGGCGAACTCGCGCAGGTAGCAGCCGTCGGGCCCGAAGTGGTTGTAGACCACGTCGAGCAGCACGCCGAGGCCGAGCGCATGCGCGCGGTCGACGAAGCGACGCATGTCGTCGGGCGTGCCGTAGAGGTGCGAGGGCGCGAACCAGCACACGCCGTCGTAGCCCCAGCCGAAGCGGCCCGGGAATTCGGCCACCGGCATCAGCTCGATCGCGGTGATGCCGAGTTCGGCAAGTGCCGGCAGCTCGCGCATGGCGGCGGCCCAGGTGCCCTCGCGGGTGAAGGTGCCCACGTGCAGTTCGTAGAGCACCTGCCCTGTGAGCGGCAGGCCGGGCCAGGCCGCATCGCCCCATTCGAATCGCGATGCCTCGACCACTTCGGACGGGCCGTGCGGCCCCTCGGGCTGGGAGCGCGACGCGGGGTCGGGATACGCGGCCCCGCCATCGAGGCGGAAGCGATAACGCGAGCCCGCGCGCGCCTCGCGCACGAGCCCGGCGAAGTAGCCTTGTGCATCTTTCTGCAAAGCGTGGTGCTGCACGCCCGAGCCGGTGTCGAGGGCCACCTCGACCGTGCTGCGCTCGGGCGCCCAGACCCGGAACGACACGCCCGCGTCACCAGCCGAGGGCAGCGCACCGATCGGTAGATGGGTGCGGCAGGTGAGCAAATCTGACTCGAAAAGCGCTGGCGGACCGTTCATTGCCTTTACCCGGCAAAGACGGTGCCACCGGCCGCCTTCAAGCAGGGGGTTTCGCGGCGGTCGCCTGCTCGATGGTGCGTGCGAGCAGATCGGGGTCGACCGGCTTGGACAGGTGGGCGTCGAAGCCGGCGGCCAAGGCGCGGGCGCGGTCGGCCTCGCGGCCGTAGCCCGTCAACGCAATGAGCGGCAGGGTGCGCGAGCCTGCGCGGTTCCGCAGCTCGGTGGCCACCGCATAGCCGTCGTGCACCGGCAGGCCGATGTCGAGCAGTGCGAGGTCGACGGGCTGTGCGTCGAGGGCGGCGAGCGCCTCGTCGCGGGTGCGCGCAGTGACCACCTCGTGGCCCATGAGGCGGAGCAGCTCCGACATCGCGGCCATCGCATCGCGGTCGTCTTCCACCAGCAGCACGCGGCGTGCGCCCGCGCCAGGGGCGGGCAGGCGCTGGCCGGGCAGGGTGCCGGCTTCGGCGCGCGGCAGCTTGACGGTGAAGGTCGCGCCCTGGCCCGGGCCCGCGCTGTAGGCCTGCACCTCGCCGCCGTGCAGCGCCACCAGTTGCTTCACGAGCGCGAGCCCGATGCCGAGGCCGCTCGACATGCGCCCGGGGGGCGGCGGCCCCTGCACGAAGGGCTCGAAGATGTGCGGCAGCAGATCGGCGCCGATGCCCACGCCGTCGTCCTGCACCGTGAGCACGGCATCGTCGCCCTCGGCCCTCACGGTGATGCGCACCTCCGAGCCAGCCGGCGAGCACTTGAGCGAATTGAAGACGAGGTTGTTGACGATCTGCTCGATGCGCACGCCATCGCCGAGCACCCACACGTCGTCGGCCTGCACGGTGATCTTGTGGCCGGCGGCCTTCTCGGTGGTGCGCAGCGCATCGGCACAGCTCGTCACCCAGTCGGCAAGGTTGAGGCGCCGCGACTCGAGCACGATCTTGCCGGACATGAGCCGGCTCACGTCGAGCAGGTCGTTGACGATGTGGCTCAGGTGGCGGTTCTGGCGCTGGATGATGCCGAGAAACTTCTCGCGCGCCTCGGGCGTGCTGCGCTGGTGGCTGAGCACGGCGGTGGCGCCGGAGATCGCGGCCAGCGGGTTGCGCAGCTCGTGGCCGAGCAGGGCGAGGAACTGGTCTTTCGCGGTGTTCTCGCGTTCTGCGGTTTCGCGCAGTGCCGTCTCGCGGGCCAGCAGCCGCTCGCGCTCGCGCTCGGCTGCTTCTCGCGACTGGCGCTCCTGCGTGAGCAGGCGGCCGGCGCCGGCGAGGGCGTCATACAACGTGTTCACTTCGACGAGGCGGGTCGGGCCGAGGTCGGGCGCCTGGCCCACCCCCACGGCCAGCGCCGCACGAGAGGCCTGGTCGATCACCTGCATGAAGGTCCGCCCGAGGTAGTAGGCCGCCAGCAGGCCCGCGCCGAGCGCGAGCAGGCCGCTCACCGCCAGCCATTGCACTGCCTGGATGGCCGAGCGTTCGACCGTGCTGACCGGCATCGCGACCGCCACCGTCCAGCCGGTCTTCTCGGAATGAGTGAAGGCGTCGTAGGCGTCCACGCCTTCCAGCGTCTGGTGGCGGATCAGCCCTTCGCTGGCCGACGCGGCCGCGGCCACCAGCTCGGCGCGCGCCGGCTTGCCGAGCGTGTCGTCGGCGTTCACGTTGCGCGAGATGAAGCGGCCGGTGCGGTCGATCACGCCGATCGTGGCGGCCGAGCCGTTTTCCACCTGCAGGGCGGTGGCGCGCCAGTGCTCGAGAGCGTAGGCGTGTGCCACCACGTAGCGTTTGCCGTTCCATGCCTTGGTGGGCACGTAGACCGACGTCAGGAGCTTGCCGGAGACGGGGCCGACCAGCAGGTCGCTCACCACCGGCTCCCCGCCATCCAGCACCTGCTGCACCCGTTCCTTCGCGACGGATGGGAGCCGGGTGCCTAAGGGCTCGAGGGTGTTGAGCAATTGGTTGCCATCCTCGTCGAACAGCAGGGTCCACACGTGCGGCGGCCGGTTGGCGCCTCGGGCCTGCTCGTAGAACGCGTGCAGGTCGCCTTCGCGAAGCGAGTCGGACTGCGCGAGCGCCGTCAGCGCGCCGATCGAGCGCTGGATCTCCACGTCGACCAGCAGCGCCGAGGCACGCACCGTTTCGCGCAGGCCGTTGATCGCCGCTGTACGCTCGCCTTCTCGCACCTTCTGCACGGCCATCACCGCCGCAAGAAAGCCTGGCACGAAGATGACGGTGGTGACGAGCAGGAGAAGGGAGCGGATCCGCATCCACTGTTTCTAGCACAGCGCGCCTACGTGTCCCGGGCCTGCGTGTAGGAGGATTCCCACAGCGGCAAGCGGCATTCGAACACTACAAATTGCCGCAACCGGCGCCTAGCATCCGCGCAGGTTGCAGCCATGGGAAAGAAAACAGCAGATCGTCACCCTCCGAAACCTGCGTTTCGCGAATCGGACTTTGCGGGCATGCCCGCAAAGGATCAGCTCGACCTGAGCGGCTCGCTCAACCAGCTCAGCCAGCAACTCGATGCCACGCGCAAGCTCTTGCAGGACATCGAAGTGTCCCCGCCCGTTGTCCCCGCATCGGCCGCATTGGCCGAGAAGACTCCGCCAATCCCCTTGAGCGACGACGACGCGGTCACGCACGGCTGACCCGCGCCGATCCGATCCTCTCTCGGCGCCTCTGCACGCGCCCGCTCGCCACGGTTTGACGTGGATCGAAGCGCGCCGTTTCCCCATCTGTACATTCAGGCCTTGACCTTCCCACGATGGGAGGGTCGAAACTGGCCTCATGAACACCATCCCTGCCGATATCCAGTTGCAGATCGAAGGCATGACCTGCGCCTCGTGCGTGTCTCGCGTCGAGAAAGCCTTGCTCAAGGTGCAAGGCGTGAGCACCGCCTCCGTCAACCTCGCCACCGAGAAGGCGACCGTCACCGCGGCACCGCCCGTGGCGCTGGCCGACCTGCTCGCCGCCGTGGAGAAGGCCGGCTACACCGCCCACGAGGCGGTGGCCGAGCCGCCCGCTCAGGCAGGGCAGGCCGCGGCCTCGCGCGTGCCGGGCTGGTGGCCGGTGGCGGTGAGCGCCGCGCTCACGCTGCCGCTGGTGCTGCCGATGGCGCTGTCGCTCGTGGGCATCGAGGCCATGCTCGGCCCGTGGTGGCAGCTGGCCCTGGCCACGCCGGTGCAGTTCTGGCTCGGCGCGCGCTTCTACATCGCCGGCTGGAAAGCGCTGCGGGCGCGTGCCGGCAACATGGACCTGCTGGTGGCGCTCGGCACTTCGGCCGCCTTCGGCCTGTCGGTCTACCTCATGTGGCAGCACGCCGGCCACGACGGCATGCCGCACCTGTACTTCGAGGCCTCGGCCGCGGTCATCACGCTGGTGCTGCTGGGCAAGTGGCTCGAGCAGCGCGCGAAGCGGCAGACGGCCGACGCGATCCGCGCGCTCAACGCACTGCGGCCCACCACCGCCACCGTGCGCCGCCACGGCACCGATCAGGAACTGCCCATCGAGGCGGTGCAGGTGGGTGACCTGGTCTTCGTGCGGCCCGGCGAGCGGGTGTCGGTCGACGGCGAGGTGGTCGAAGGTGCGAGCCACCTTGACGAATCGCTCATCACCGGCGAGAGCCGGCCGGTCGCCAAGCACGTGGGCGACCGGGTGACGGGCGGCGCCATCAATGCCGAAGGTGCCCTGCTGGTGAAGACGCTGGCCATCGGCGCCGAGACCACGCTGGCGCGCGTGATCCGCATGGTCGAGTCGGCGCAGGCGGCCAAGGCGCCGATCCAGCGCGTGGTCGACCGGGTGAGCGCGGTCTTCGTGCCGGTGGTGCTGGGCATCGCCTTGGTCACATTCGTCGGCTGGATGCTCGCCGGCGGCGGGCTCGAACAATCGCTCATCAACGCAGTGGCCGTGCTCGTGATTGCCTGCCCGTGTGCGCTGGGCCTGGCCACGCCCACCGCCATCATGGCCGGCACCGGCGTGGCCGCACGCCGAGGCATACTCATCAAGGACGCCGAGGCGCTCGAAGTGGCGCACGCCGTCACCACCATCGCCTTCGACAAGACCGGCACGCTGACCGAAGGCAAGCCGGCGCTGGTGGCCATCGAGCCGGCAGCGGGTGTCGACGCGGCCGAGGTGCTGCGGCTGGCCGCCGGCCTGCAGCGCAGCAGCAGCCACCCGCTGGCGCTGGCCGTGCTGGCGCGGGCGCAGGCAGATGCGGTGGCGGTGCCACCGTCGAAAGCCGCGCAGGCACTGCCCGGCCGCGGGCTCGAAGCCGAGATCGAAGGCCGCCAGCTGCAACTCGGGAGTACACGCCTTCTGCACGAGGCCGGGCTGCAGGCCGGCGCACTTCAGGCCCGCGCCGACGCGCTGGAAGCCGACGGCCGCACGCTCTCGTGGCTGCTCGCGATCGAAGGCGACGGCACGGCCAGCTTGCTCGGCCTGCTGGCCTTCGGCGACACGCTGAAGCCATCTGCCGCGCCGGCCGTGAAGCGCCTGCATGCGCTCGGCGTGAAGACCGTGCTGCTGACGGGCGACAACCGCGGCAGCGCGCGTGCCGTGGCCGAAGCGCTTGGCATCACCGATGTGCGCGCCGAGGTGCTGCCCGCCGACAAGGCCGCGGTGGTGCAGTCGCTGCGCGCCAACGGCGAGGTGGTGGCGATGGTGGGCGACGGCATCAACGACGCGCCAGCCCTCGCCGCGGCGCAGGTCGGCATCGCGATGTCGACCGGTACCGACGTGGCGATGGAAACGGCCGGCATCACCCTCATGCGCGGCGACCCGCTGCTGGTGCCCGATGCGCTCGACGTCTCGCGCCGCACCTACGCCAAGATCCGCCAGGGGCTCTTCTGGGCCTTTGCGTACAACGTGCTGGGCATTCCGCTGGCCGCGCTCGGCTGGCTGAGCCCGGTGATCGCGGGCGCGGCCATGGCCTTCAGCAGCGTGAGCGTGGTGACCAATGCGCTGATGCTGCGCCGCTGGCGAGGGTCTTCGGTAGGAGAGGAACAGTCATGAACGAATCGATGAACATCGGCCAGGCCGCGCAGGCCACCGGCGTGTCGGCCAAGATGATCCGCCACTACGAAAGCGTGGGGCTCTTCCCGGAAGCGCGTCGCACCGAGTCGGGCTACCGGCTGTATGGCGAGAAGGAACTGGCCACGCTGCGCTTCATCCGCCACTCGCGCGACCTCGGCTTCTCGCTGGAGCAGATCCGCGCGCTGCTCGACCTGTGGCAGAACCGCCGCCGCCCGAGCCGCCAGGTGAAGGCGCTGGCGCAGGAGCACCTCGACGAGATCGACAAGAAGCTGCGCGAGTTGCAGGCGATGAAGTCGACGCTGTCGCACCTGGTGCATTGCTGCGCCGGCGACGACCGGCCCGACTGCCCGATCATCGATTCACTCGCCGATGCGCCACACGCCAGGCAATAGATCTACGCCGGGCAGTAGATCTTCCGGATCGACGCGTTGCCGCGGAAGTAGGTGAGCGGCGCGCCCAGCGCCTGCCGCGACACGCGCGACAGGTGCGCCAGGTCGGCAAAGCCGGTGGTGCGCGCGATCTGCGTCAGCGTGGCGCCGGCATCGAGCATGTTGAGCGCGTTGTGGATCTTGAGCCACAGCTGGTAGTTGCGCAGCGAGATGCCGAGCGACTGCGTGAAGAGGTGCGACATGCGGGTGTACGACACGCCCACGCTCCTGGCCAGCTCGTCGAGGCTGCGGTTGACGTCGGCGTGCAGCAGGCCCACTACATGGTCGGCCTTGTCGTCGATGGCGCTGCGCGTGACCGTGGGCAGGTAGCGCGAGACGGTGGTGATGAGGCCGTTGTAGAGCGAGCCGCCCTGGGCCCCATCGAGCCCGCCACGCCACGAGGCTTCCAGCTGCGGGTCGTGGTAGGCGAAGGCCTCGCGCGGCAGCGACATCACGCCATGCCGCGGCATGCCGCGGAACATGCGAAAGAGCGGGTGCAGCGGGTTGACCAGCAGTGACACGACCTTCGTGTCGTCGGCGACGAGCTTGTGCGCGACCAGCGGCTTGACCACGAGCGCCTGGTGCAGCGTGACCTCGTCGTCGGCGTGCAGCTCGAAGGGCTTGCCGTCGATCGAGATCACGATGCCGCCGCAGCGGCGCAGCATGGTGCAGGTTTGCAGCGTCGAGGCGGTGTACATCACGCCGCCGTGCACGACGTAGGCATGCTCGGTGGGTGTATCGGGTGTCGGGGCGGTCGAGCGGTCGGTGGCGGCGCTGGCGGGCCGGGCGGCGCGTGGCGCTGGGTGTGCCGCGACGGGCACCGGCAAATCGTTCATGAACAGGTTCCTCCTCCCACAACGACAACCAGTCTAGGTGGGAGGTCGGAGCTGTCTCTACTGGCTAACTCTCATTCAAGGGTGAATGCGGATCGCCGGTGCTGCACTGCGCGCCAACCCTCGCTAAGTGCGTACAAGAGCCGGTGATTGCTGCACGTCGCTGCTGCGCGCTTCGAACGAAGGCCCGAGCCCGAGCGGCGCCGGCAGGTGCATGAGCACCTTCTGGAAAACCGCACGGTACGGGCCGTCGGCGTCGTAGTTGGCGATCGGGTCACGGTTGAGCCTGAAGGCATCGTCGAGTTCGCGCCACTCGGTTTCGCTCAACACGCGCTCGGCCAGCGGCAGCACGAAGCTTTCTTCCACATGCATGTGGCCGAGGTAGAAATCGATGTACTCCTCCATTGCCCGCTCGAAGCGCTCGCGGCGGCGCGGGCCCTGCTCGGTGGCGCCCATCATCTCGAAGCCGAGCAGCTCATGCTCGAGCTTGCGGATGGCCGCTTCGCCGCGCGCGTGGTCGGCGTCGAGCTTGTCGAGCACCGCTTCGGCTTCGCTGCCCTGGCCGCGCAGCTTGGGGAAGAGCAGGGTGCTTTCCTTGGTGTGGTGCAGCTTCTCCGGGAACTCGTCGACGTAGAAGAGCATCGCGCGCAGCACCGAGAAGTCGGGCAACGTGTTGCGGCGGCGGTGCTCCGACAGCAACAGGCGGATGGTGCGCAGCATGGCAGTGAGCGCCTGGTGCTCGCTGCGGATGATCTGGAGGGTGGCATGCATGGCGGCCTCGCGTGGCGACTCGATGCGGCCAGTATCTGGAGGCGGTCGGCGCGAGCCTTGATCCCTGACAAGGAATCGCCTGAAAAGCGCGGTCTACACCCCCTTGCTGCGCCTGACGCAGCGCGAGACGGCGAGAACAATCCGCGGTGGCACAAGAGAAGCGTCGACACGCGCCCGTCGTGCAGGTTCCAGGCAGTTTTTCTCGACGGTGACGGATTTGTTGACGAACGAAGCGCAAGCCCTGCGCTGGGGATACGGCGCGCGCGTGATGCGCATCACGACGATGGCGATGCTGGCCGCGGCGCTTGCCGCATGCGGTGGCAGCGGAGGCGGTGGCGGCAGCGCGCCCGTCGAGACCGTGGGGCCTGGCCCTTCGCCCGAACCTTCGCCCGGCGCACCACCTGCTCCGGCGCCCACACCACCCACACCGCCCACACCGGAACCTGAGAGCGCACCCGACCGGCCCGCCGCTGCCCGCTTCCTCACGCAGGCGAGCTTCGGCCCCGACGAGGCTTCGGTCGCGCGCGTGCGGGCACTCGGCTACGCCGGCTGGATCGACGAGCAGTTCGCCGTGCCCGCCAGCTCGCACGTGGCGAACTGGGACGCGCTCACCGCCCAGTTGCGCACCGTGAACCCGAGTGCCTGGGCCGGGCAGGACGGCGTCTTCAACTCCTTCTGGCGCACCGCCGTGACCGGCGACGACCAGCTGCGCCAGCGCGTGGCGTTGGCGCTGTCGGAGATCTTCGTGATCTCGATGCAGGACACCTTCGTCGGCAACGAGCCGCGCGCCGTGGCCCACTACCTCGACATGCTGGCCGCGCGCGGCAGCGGGCGCTACCGCGACCTGCTCGAAGGCGTGGCGCTGCACCCGATGATGGGCCGCTACCTGAGCTCACTCGGCAACCGCAAGGCCGACACCCGCACCGGCCGCGTGCCCGACGAGAACTTCGCCCGCGAAGTGATGCAGCTCTTCAGCATTGGCCTGTACCGGCTGAACCCCGACGGCACGCAGCAGCTCGCCGACGGCCAACCCATCGAGACCTACGGCCCGGCCGACATCACCGGCCTCGCGCGCGTGTTCACCGGCTGGAGCTGGGCCTGCCCGGTGGCGCCCACCGTCACCAATGCCACTTGTTTCTCCACCGGCTCGGTGAGCGTGAACGGCACGTCGCGCAGCGACCCCGAGCGCTCGATGAAACCGATGATCCTGTACCCCGGGATGCACGCACCCGAAGAGAAACGATTTCTCGGCGCGGTGGTGCCGCCCAACACCGATGGCGAGACCAGCCTGCGCATCGCGCTCGACACGCTGGCCTCGCACCCCAACGTGGCGCCTTTCATTTCTCGGCAGTTGATCCAGCGCCTCGTCACCAGCAACCCGAGCCCGGCCTACGTGCGCGACGTGGCCCAGGTGTTCACCGCCACCGGCGGCGATCTCAAGGCGGTGGTGAAGGCGCTGCTGCTGCACGCCGAGGCGCGCACACCGAGTGCCACGGTCGGCAAGGTGCGCGAGCCGCTGCTGCGCATGACGGCCTACTACCGCGCCTTCAACGCCACCTCGGACGGCGGACACTGGCGCATCGGCAACACCGACGACCCGGGCAGCAAGCTCGGCCAGTCGGTGCTGCGCTCGCCTTCGGTCTTCAACTTCTACCGGCCGGGCTACGTGCCGCCCGGCTCGGCGACGGCCAGCGTCGGCCTCGTGGCGCCCGAATTGCAGATCGCCCACGAGACGAGTGCGGCGGGCTACGTGAACTACCTGCGCAGCGTGGTCTTCAGCGGCGTGGGCGTGGTGAACGGCGCGCCCTTCAACCGCGCCGACGTGCAGGCCGACTACCGCGGCGAACTCGCCGTGGCCGACCGGCCTGCCGAACTCGTCGACCGCCTCGACGCCAAGCTCATGGGCGGCAGCATGCCCGCCGCCCTCAAGGCCGAGATCGTGGCGGCGGTGGCGAGCGTGCCCATCCAGACCCACAGCCAGGCCGCGATCGACCTCGGCAAGAAAGTGCGCGTGACCTCCGCCGTGCTGCTCACGCTCGCCTCGCCCGAATACCAGGTGCAGAAATGACGAACGGCCCCCAGTTCAAGCACGACGGCGCACGCCGCCTCTTCCTGCGCCAGGCCGCCGCACTCGCGGGCCTGGGCGCCGCGGCACCGTTCGCGCTCAACCTCTCGGCCATGAGCTCGGCTGCCGCGCAGACGGCGAGCGACTACAAGGCGCTGGTGTGCCTCTTCCTGCACGGCGGCAACGACTCGATGAACATGGTGCTGCCCACCGACGCGGCCTCATGGGCGGCCTACACCTCGGTGCGCAACCAATTGCCCGACTCCATCGCGCTGCTCGCGCCCGGCACCGCGCCGCTGGCGAGTGCGGCGGCCGGCTCGCCCGCGCGGCTGGGCGGCGTGCTGCCCTTGCTGCCGGCGAATCCGCAAGGCCGCAGCTTTGCGCTGCACCCGATGCTGGGCGCGCTGCAATCGCTCTTCAACGATGACAAGCGCCTGGCCATCGTGCCGAATGCCGGGCCGCTGGTCGTGCCCACCACCAAGGCGCAATACGCCAACAGCCTGCACCCCAAGCCCGCGCACCTCTTCTCGCACAACGACCAGGCCAACATGTGGCAGTCGTTCCAGCCCGAAGGGGCGACGAAGGGCTGGGGCGGCCTGATGGCGGATCTCCTGGCCGCGCAGAACGGCCGCGCCGTCTTCACCTCGATCTCGACCTCGGGCAACGCGGTGTGGCTCTCGGGCGAGCGTGTGCGCCAGTACCAGGTGAGCACGAGTGGCGCCATCCGCATGGCGACGTCTGGCACCACCAACGCCATCTACGGCCAGCTCGGCGTGGGCGAGGCGCTGCGCCGCATCGTGCGCAGCACCCGCGGCACGCACCCGCTGGAGCGCGACATCGCCGACATCAACAACCGCTCGATCGAGGCAGAGGAAATCCTGCGCCTCGCGATGAAGGACGCGAGCGACCCGCTCTTCGGCACGCCCGGCGTGAGCCCCGACCCGAAGCTGCTCTACGAGCACCCGCTCACCGGCGCCAAGACGGTCAACAACCTGGCCCTGCAGCTGCAGACGGTCGCCCGCATGATCGACGCGAGCGGCTCGGCCGGCATCCAGGCCAAGCGCCAGATCTTCTTCGTGAGCCTCGGCGGCTTCGACACCCACGACAACCAGAACCGTGCCCACGCCAACCTCTACGCGATGCTGGCCCATGGGCTGCGCTATTTCGACACCACCGTCGGCGCGATGGGCCTGCGAGACTGCGTGACAACCTTCACCGCGTCGGACTTCGGCCGCAGCTTCACGAGCAATGGCGATGGCACCGACCATGGCTGGGGTGCGCACCACTTCGTGCTCGGTGGCGCGGTGAAAGGTGGCGACCTGTACGGACGCTTCCCGGTGCTCGGCATGCGCAACGCCAACAGCAACGCCTTCGACAGCAGCCCCGACCAGGTGGGCAACGGCGTGCTGATCCCCGGCACCTCGGTCGATCAGATCGGCGCCACGCTCGCACGCTGGTTCGGCCTGAGCGAGACCGAAACCTCGATGGTGTTCCCCGGACTGCGCCACTTCAGCGAGCGCAGCCTCGGCTTCATGCGTTAGCCGCGGGCGCGGCGGCCGGCAGCTTCAAGAGCAGCAGCAGGCTCGCCGCCGAGAGCGCGAGCATCGTCACCAACACCGCTTCGAGCCCGGCCTGCTGAAGGAATGGCGCGACGCCCTGCGTGGCGGCGGCGCTGCTCACGAGCAGCATCAGCACCATCAGCGCTGACGCGCGCCCCATCTGCACCATCGGCACGCGCAGCGCCTCGCTGAACGCCGCCGGCCCGCGCGCGCCCAGCGTGCCGCAGAAGACCATCCAGAACGCCAGCACCCAGCCAAAGGTGAGCGGGCCGTCTTGCCACGCCCACCAGAAGCCGGCACACAGGAGCACGTGCACCACGGCCCCGGCGCGCACCGCGCGCACCGGCCCGAGCCGCGCACTGATGCGGCCCGACTGGCTGGCCACCGCGATGAAGGCCGCCACCCCGCACACCTGCGCGGTGGCAAATGCGCCGTCGCCCCACTGCATCACCGCCTGCAGCACCTGCGGCCCGCTGCCCACGAAGCAGAGCAGGGCAGCGAAACACAGCGAATGCGACAAGGCCAGGCGCAGGTAGCGCGCGTTGCCCAGCAAGGCGAGATAGCCGCTCGGCGCGCTGTCGTCGTGGTGCGGCAATTGGCGCGGCGTGGCATTGAGCGCGAATGGCATCGACAGCAGGGCCACCGCGCCGATGATCGCGAAGGTCGAGCGCCAGTCGGTCACCAGCAGCAAGGCCGTCCCGAGCACCGGGCCGGCCGCAGGGATGATGGCCTCGATCATCGAGATCGCCGCCATGCCCCGCACGCCGTCCTTGTCGGGCAGGGTGGCGCGGATGACTGTCGGCGACACCACGGTCGACGCCCCCGCCGCGATGCCTTGCAGCAGTCGCATCGCGAGCAGCGACCACAGCTCAGGCGCCAGCGCGCAGCCGAAGCTGGCCGCGATCAGCACCCACAAGCCCGCCTTCACGCAGGCGCGAGGGCCGAAGCGATGCAGTGCCTCGCCCCACACCAGTTGCGACGCGGCGAGCCCGGCCAGGAAGACGGCGACCGTCGCCTGGCCTTGCGCCACGCTGAGGCCGAGGCCGCGCTGCATGGTGGGCACGGCCGGCAGGTAGAGATCCATCGCCAGCATGCTGGTGCAGGTGATGACGGCAAGGGGAAGGATGGTGCGAACGCTGGCGGTGGACATCGAGCCAGTGTGCCGCACGGAAGGCAAGCATCGGGGCGCCGCCCCGGCTGGTGTGCGCCGTGTTCAGGCGCGTGGACCGTCAGCCATGGGCAGACGCGGCGGCATCTGCGAGGTGGCGCGGCGGATTTCCAGCGCGAGTTCCTCCTCGAATTCGCGCACCTGGCATCGGTCACACACGCTGGACGCGAGCGTCGACATCGGCAGGTAGCGGTGGCCGCATGCCGTGCAGATCTGGAGAGCGTTCGTTGGCTTGGTGCTGGCGGTTTGGGGGTGCATGCCGGCCTCGGCGGGAGGACGGGCACACGATAGAGAGCCCGAGCCGGCACGGCTGTCGGCGCTGGGGATGAGGCAGAGTAGGACAGCGCCGCTTCGCTGCGGCGATTGCGGCGGTGTCTTCCTGAAGCGTCAAGGACAGCAGGGCGCCGTCGACCGCGGCGCGGTCCCAAGCGGTGGGCGGGCGCCCGGCTTTGCGTGCCGACTTGCCTGCGTCTGCCCCAAGTGGCGCTGCAGTTGCCTCACGACGATTTCTGCGTCTGGCCCCACGCCGCGCAGCGTGGCCGAGGCGTAGGTCCGCTGGTAAGACAAACCCACGTAGTAGAGGCCCGGGACGGTGCTGCTCGCGCCGCGCCGCTGCAGCGGCACGCCGTGGAGGTCGAGTGCGCCCAGCGCCTGCAGGTATTGCAGATTCGGCAGGAAGCCCGTGGCGAAGATCACCGTGTCGACCGGCTCCGCCTCGCCGTCGTGCCAGACCACGCCGTCGGGGCTGAACGAGCGGAACATCGGTCGCACACCAGGGCGGCCGGACGCCACCGCGGCCCGGTAGAGCCCCGCGTCGAGCACCGCGGGGCCCGTCTTCGAATGCATCCGCTTGAAGAGGCTTGCCCGCCAGGTGCCGATCTCGGCGGTGTCGAGGCCGAAGGCCGACCACCAGGCGTGCACATCGGCCCCCAGCATGCGCTGGGGGACGAAACTCGGTGGTCGTCTCGCCGCGATCCACACCTTGGCGACCTGTGCCAGTTCCGTGGCGATCTGCACCCCGGAGTTCGCTGCGCCGACGACGACCACCCGCTGGCCCGCAAAGGCGTCGGGCGACTGGTAGGCCAGTGAATGCAGGAGCTGGCCGGTGTAGGCGGGCTGCCCGGGCAACGAAGGCAGGCGTGGCCGCTGGAACGACCCCGAGGCGGCGATGAGGCTGCGCGCGAGGAAGGTGCCGCGAAGCGTGCGCACCTCGAACAGGCCGTCGGGTCGACGGTCTATCGCATCCACCCGGCAGTGGGTCGTCACCGGAAGCTGATGCGTGTTGGCGTACCGCGCCAGGTAGTCGATCGTGGCATCGCGGGTCGGGTAGTGACCCGGGTCGCCAGAGAAGGGCAGGCCTGGCAAGGCCGAGTAGCGGGCCGGCGAGAAGAGCCGCAGGCTTCGGTAGTAGTGCCGCCACGAGCCGCCGGCCGAATCGCCGGCTTCGAGGATGAGAAAGCGCAGGCCCGCGCGGCGAAGATGAAAGCCCGCGGCGAGGCCGGCCTGGCCGGCGCCGATCACGATGGCGTCGTATGCGCCCTGTTCCAACATGGCAACTCCCTTCATGGTGGTGACTGGCAACTAAACGGGTGCCGCCTCGCGGCTCGGCGCGTCGGCACCGAGCAGCCGGTGGATCAGCACAGCCAGGGCGGCCCCGGCACCTTGGGCCACGACGAAACCGGGCGCGCTGGTGGGCGCGATGCCGGCGAAGCTGTCGCTGAACATGCGGCCAAACACGGCCGCGGGGTTGGCGAACGAAGTGGACGCGGTGAACCAGTAGGCCGCACCGATGTAGCACGCGACCATGGCCGCGCCGCGGCCCGCCGGCGCGCGCAGGATGACGAGCACCAGCCCCGCCGTCGCCACCGCTTCGGCAATCCACTGGCCGGTACCGGTGCGCAGCTTGGTCGAGAACTGCACGATCGTCATGTCGAACATCGCATGGGCCAGCCACGCCCCGAGCACGGCGCCCACGAGTTGCGAGGCGATGTAGGGCGCGAGCGCGTTGACCGGCAGCGCCCCGCGCCAGGCCAACACGGCGCTCACGGCCGGGTTGAAGTGCGCGCCGCTCACGGGGCCGAACACCTCGATCAGGACGTAGAGGCCGCCCACGGTGGCGAGCGTGTTGGCGAGCAGCGCGATGGCCACGTTGCCGCCGGCCAGGCGCTCGCCCATGATCCCCGAGCCGATGACGACGGCGAGCAGCAGCGCCGTACCCAGCGCCTCCGCGGCGAGTTTGCGAGGCAGGCTCATGGTCAGCTGCCCGAGATGTCGGCCAGCGCGCGTTGCAGCTCGGGCTTGCCCAGCGTGCCCAGGGGCAGCTGCAGCAGCTGCAGCATGCGGTAGCCGATTGCCTGGCGCGTGAGCTCGAACGCGCGGCGCTTGCCTTCATCACCGCCTTCGGCATTCGACGGGTCGGGGTAGCCCCAATGCACCTTGACCGGCTGGCCGCCGGTGCCGCCGAAGAACACCGGGCATTGCTCTGCCGCGGCGCTGTCGCACACCGTGATCACGACGGACAGGGGCGGTGCACCGTCACGGCTGAACTCGTCCCAGCTCTTGCTGCGGTAGCCGTGGGTGTCGACGCCGGCCGCTTGCAGCGCCTCGATGGCGAAGGGGTTGATGCGGCCGCTCGGTGCGCTGCCGGCACTGTGCGCCTGCACGTCCAGGCCGAGCTTCTTCGCCCAGTGGTTGAGCATGCCTTCGGCCAGGACGCTGCGGGCCGAGTTGTGGGTGCACAGGATGAGAACGTGGGTGGTCATCTGGGTCCCGGCGGGTGTTCAGCAGCAGGATGAACGGTCGGCCGCGACAGGAATGCCGATCGGCTTGCCGCGCACGGTGGGGGTGCAGCAGGCATTCGGCTCGGCTGCCGCTGGCGACGCAGTCTTCTCGCTGAAGACCGGGATGTCGGCCAGCGTGTGGAAGTGCTCCCAGGCCACGCCCTGCGGATCGGTGACCCAGTGCTTTTCGCTCCGGGCGTAGCAGCAGGTGGTTTCACCGCTGTCGGCGATGAGCATGTCGGCCGCATCGGCGCGCGCCTTCAGTTCTGCGAGTTCCTCTTCGCTGTCGGTCTGGAACCCCAGGTGGTCGACGCCGGGTGTGCCACCGCGCGTCGAGATGGCGAAGTTGATGCGCGGGTCGTCGAGCATCCACTTGGCGTAGTCGGATTCGCTGCGCGTGGGCTGCTCGGCGAACAGCTTCGAATAGAAGGCAATGCTCTGTGCGAGATCTTCGACATGCACATGGACGTGGAATCGCTTCATGGGAATCTCCGGGTTCAACAGTTGCAAGAGGTGCTGGCCTCGGGCAGGCAGGCTTCGCCCTGGCAGCAATTCGCGGTGAGGTAGGCCAGCACGTCGGTCATGTGGCCGAACGATGCGCGGTAGATGAGGTTGCGGCCCTGCCGCTCCTGGCTCACGAGGCCGGCGTGGACCAGCTCCTTGAGGTGGAACGACAGCGTGGCGGCCGGCACGTCGAGGCTCTCGACCATGGTGCCGGGCGTGAGGCCTTCGGGGCCGACGACGACCAGCGCACGGAAGACCTTCAGGCGCAGTTCGTGGGCGAGGGCGGCGAGGGCGCGGATGACGTCTTTTTCTTCCATGCTTCCATTATGTTCGAATAATGGAAGCAAGCAAGAAGTTTCTTGTCAGCGCTTGGACTCTCGGGGCGCATCGGCCGTGCGCGCATCGCGGATCGCCTGTGCCAGATCGGGCGCGACGGGCAGGCGCCTGAAGGGGCTGATGTCGGCCCCGCCAGTGTTGCCCACCGGGATCCAGAAGACGGTCTTGGTGGCCGCCCCGACGATCCGCATCAGCTGCCCCCAGGTTTCGCGGGCGCGGCGGTGGCGCAGCGCCCACAGCAGCATGTGCACATGGGCGCGCACGTGCTCCACCGTGGAGGCCTGGCCCAGCACGTGGGCGCGCTCCAGGTGGCGGAAGGCGGCGTCTTGGTGGCCCGCCCGATCTGCGGCGGCGGCGGCCTGCAGCTCGTGGCGCACGCGCGGGCGGATGCGTTGGGCGAAGCTCATCAGAGTCTCGTGGCAAGTGGTGAAGGTGCCGGTATTGAAAACCCTGTAGCAGGTGGAAGGTCAAGAGGTGCCGCGCGCTGCCGTGGCCCGCAATACCCCCGTACACCAGGCGGTGTACTCAAGCCAAACCGGGTGCCGACGCACTAGATTCGCGCGCCTTTGAAACGGTTCAACACCGTCGAGGCTTCATCCACCCACACGAAGGGAGACACGCGTGACTCAGCACTTCATGGCGCGCTCATGTGCCGTTATCCGAGGGGCTTGCGCCGCCACGTTGTTGGCAGCGGGCCTTCTCCTCCAACCGGCCGCCGAGGCGGCGGTGCCCAGCCCCACGGTGACCGGCCCCGTGCCCTCGCAAGCCCCCGGCAGCGCCTCGCGCGACTACCCGTGGATGGCCACGATGCACAACCTCGCCGCCGTGGGCTACGTGGAGGAGGAGTTCTTCCTCGATGGCACGGCCAACCGCTACAACACCGCCGTGCCGCTGGGCACGAATGCCTCCGTGGTCAGCAGTGGCCACCCGTACCGCACGCGCATCATCGTGCGGCGGCCCATCAGCCCGTGGAAGTTCAACGGCACCGTGCTCGCCGAATGGCAGAACGTGACGGCCGGCTACGACCTCGACGCCATGTGGGGCGCCTCGTTCGAGCACATCGTGCGCTCGGGCTACGTGTGGGTCGGCATCTCCGCGCAGCGTGTCGGCGTGCAGGGCACCCCGAACGGCCTGAAGAACTGGAGCACCACCCGCTACGGCTCGCTCGACGTGACGGCCGGCGGCACCGTGGTCGACGATTCGCTCTCGTATGACATCTACGCCCAGGCCTTGCAGGCGCTGCGTCAGCCGACCGGCGTGCGCCCGCTCGGCAAGCTCGAGGCCAGGCGCGTGTTCGCGATCGGCGCCTCGCAGTCGGCGGGGCGGCTGCACGTGTTCATCAACGCGCTGCACCCGCTGATCGGCGACCCGGTCGACGCCTACCTGCTCTACATCGGCGGCGGGCTCGTGCGCAGCGACCTCACCGTGCCGATCTTCAAGCTGATCTCCGAGACCGACGTGCCGGTGCAGGTGGCTGCACGCCAGCCCGACACGCCGCTCTTCCGCTTCTGGGAAGTGGCGGGCGCCAGCCACTCGGGCCGCCGCACCGTGCTCAACACGCGTCCGCTGCTGGCGCGCGATGGCGTGGCGCCGACGGTGGGCGATTGCGCCCGCCCGCCGTATCCGCGCGTACCGATCCAATACGTGACGAATGCCGTCTACGACCACATGGTGCGCTGGGTGCGCGAAGGCGTGCAGCCGCCGAGCGCGCCGCCCATCACGACCGTGGGCACGGCGGTCCAGCGCGATGCCTACGGCAATGCGCTCGGCGGCATCCGCCTCGCCGAGTTCGCGGTGCCCACCGCACTCAACAGCGGTGCCAACACCGGCGCGGCCTTCTGCATCCTCTACGGCAGCTACATCCCCTTCGAGCAGAGCGTGCTCGACCAGCTCTACCCGACGCACGGCGGCTACGTGGTGCCGGTCTTCAACCAGGCGCACGACACGGTGCGCGAGGGCTACGTGCTGTGGCAGGACGCGCTGCGCACCAAGCACCTCGCCGCGCACAGCATCGTGGGCTCGGGCGCCCCGTGCAGCGCCACCTGCCGGGCCGCGCAAGACCTGCTGGAGGCCAGCTACTTCTACCTGTACACGAGCGGTGCCGACGACGAGCTCACGCACAAGGTGATCCTCGCCATCAAGGCCCTGGCCCGTGGCGAGGCGGCCGGCGGCCAGGCGCAGGCGTTTGCCCACAAGGTGGTGCGCCACACGCTGAACGACTACGTCGACGACGTGCAGCGCCTCAAGGCGAAGGGCCGCCTGTCTCAGGTCTCGGCCAACGAACTGGTGAACGGCGCCAACGCCACCCTCGCGGCCATGCCCTGATCGGCGGCTCAGCCCGGCCCGTCTTCCCCCACGATGGGGAGGGCCGCGTCTGCGCCGAGGAAGAAGCGCACGAACTCGGCCGACGCATCGGGCCCGGCGCGGTCGGTGTACGAACCGGCCGGGTCACCACCCGACCACGCATGGCCACCGCCGTGCACCACCCACTCTTCCACGAGCGGGATCCCGAGTTCGTCGCAGAAGCTGGTGGCGGTGCACTGCCGGCCACCCCGCTCGAAGCGGGCGGCGGGCTGTGCCTCGAGGCCCACACCGCTCTGCGTGAACGCCTGCACGGCCTGGCCGGCGATCGCCGCACCGTTCATCGCGTTCACCGTGGTGTCGGCGTCTCCGTGGATCACCATCGTGCGCACGGCCCGTCGGCCGCCTCGCGACGGCCGCTGCGGGCCGCGGGCCTGCATGGCGGCAAAGGCGGAGGCCACGTCGTGCGCCGACCCCTGGGGCAGGCCGGAATGCGCGCCGACGGCGGCGAAGACGTCGGGGTGCGTCTGCCCGAGGATGACCGCCATCGCGGCACCGGCCGAGAGGCCGGCCACGAAGACCTTGTTCCGGTCGACCGGATGGGCGGCGTGGATGTCGTCGACGATGCCGGTGAGCAGCGAAGGCTCGGCACCCGAGCGCTGCTGCTGCGAAGGCTCGAACCAGTTCCAGCAGTTCGACCCGTTGGCCCGCTGGGTCTGCGCCGGGTAGGCCACGAGGAAACCGTGGCGTTCGGCCAGCGCGTTCATGCGCGTGCCGGCGGCGAAGTCATCGGGGTGCTGCTTGCAGCCGTGCAGCATGAGCACGAGCGGGAGCTTGCGCCCGGGTTGCTTCGTCGTGGGCACGTAGAGGCGGTATTGGCGGCTGCCGTGCGGGCCGGTGTGCCGCTTCCAGACGAATTCGCCGGGGAGCGCGGCGGGCCGCTGCGGCCCGTGGGCCTTGGGCACGGTGGGTGGCGCATCGTTGAAGCGCGGTGCGATTGCCGAGCCGCCGGGCGAGAGCCCTGCGGCGGCGAGCGCGTCGTCGATCACGCGGTGGATGTCGATGCCGCCGCTCTGCGAGCCGCGCTGGAGCCCGGCCTGGGTCAGCGCCTGGCGGATGGTGTCGGAAATGAAGGTGCTGTTCACGGGGCGCAAATGAATGGTGCAGTGCAGCAATCATGCTACGTCCGCACGCCTGCGGGGTCGCGAAATGGCCTAGGACATCCCCTACGTGAAACTGGGCGCACCGTCTCCATATCCGGCCAGCGTCAGTTCCACCGCCACGTCCAGATCACGTCGACGGCACTTTCGTCGCCACTTTGGGCGCGCACGGTGAAACGCCGCGCGGCGCGGTAGATGAGCTGCCAGGAGCCGGCCGCGGCGTTCAGGCCGCGCTCGTAGGCCACGAACCAGCGCTTGGACAACTGCTTGCCGAGCGTGACCACCGTGTCGCGCACCTCGCCCGAGTCGCCGCGCGCAACCGAGAGTTCGTCGATCCCGAGTTTCTTGAGCGTGCCGCCCGACGGGTTGCCGCCTTCGCCGGCCAGCAGCGCGAGTGCCGCCCGCTGCAGCAGTGCGGTTTCGGCGCGGCCCATGCCTTCGGGCTCGCGGCCCATCACGAGCCATGAGAGCTTGTCCATTTCGCTCATCTCGGGCTCGCTGTAGAGGCGGATGCGCGGGTCGGCGGCGCTGCCTTGCACGGCCACGCCCACGCGCACGTCGATGTCGGGCCGCACGGCGAGGATGTCGAGCCGGGGCGTGGCCAGGTCGCCGCTGAAGGCGATCACGCCGCGCTCGATGGCGAGGTTCTGCCCATAGGCGGTGTAGGTGCCGTCGTCGGTGCGCAGGGTGCCGTTGATGGCGAGCTTGCCCTCGGGCGTGGTGATGCGAAGCCGGCCCTTGAGCAGTGTGTCGAGGCCGCGGCCGCGCAGGCGCAGGTCCTGGCCGAGGTCGAGGGCGAGTTGCACGTTGGCACCGGCGAGCGCGCCGGGCGAGGCGTCGTCTGGGGCGACGGCCGGGTTGTTGCCGCGCACCTGCACCACCGTCACGTCGTCGTCGAGCGTGGGGGCGTCGGCCTGCGAGATGTCGATGCGGCCCTGGTCGATGGTGAAGCGGCCGTCGAGGTCGATCGCCTTGGCCTGCAGGCGCAGGTTGGCGTCGCCGCTCACCACCACGTGGCGGTCGACGCGGGCGAGGGCAAGCAGGCGCTCGGCCTTGAGTTGCAGGCTGGCCTGCGGCGCTGCGCCGAGCTGGGCGCTGCCTTCGGCGCGCACGCTGCCGTCGCCGCCGCGAAAGACGAGCCGCTCGAGCGTGGCGCGGTCACCGTCGAGCACGAGCGCGAGTTCTCCCTCGGTCAGTTGCACGCCTTGCAGCAGGTTGGCCACCTTGAGGCCGGAGCCGGCCACGCGGCCCCGGTACTCGGGTGCGCCAAGCCGCCCGCCGAGGGCCGCATCGGCCTGCAGGCGACCGCCGATGCGCCAGCCGGCAGGCAGCCACGCGCTCCACGCGCCGATGTCGGCCACGCGCAGGGTGAGGCTGCCGTCGAGCGGCGCTTCGGCACCGGGCACCACGGCGGTGGGGTCGGCGCGCAGCGTCTGGCTGCCGCTCAGCTCGCCCAGGCCGCCGCCGCGCACCGACTCGCTCAGGCGCCAGAGGCCGTCGCGTGCGGTGGCCGACAGGCGCAGCTCGCTCAAGCCCAGCGCACGCGGGCCGGCGGCATCGCTCAAGCGCAGGTCGCCGCTCTCCCGCTCGAGGGCCAGGTCGGCGCTGAAGCCTTGCGCGCTCGTGGCCTTCAGCCGGCCGCCCACGCGCAGGTCGCCGTTCCAGCCCATGTGCGGCTGCAGCCGGGCGAGCCACGGGCCGATGGCCAGGGGGTCGAGTTGTGCGTCGACGTCGAGGCGAGGGGGCGCGCCGCTGGCCGCCGGGGCTTGGTAGCGCGCCTGCTGCCAGCGCAACGTGGCGCCCAGCAGCTCGAGGGTGTTGGGCGCGAGCATGGCCTGCGTGAGCCCGCCCGCTGGCCCGAAGCTCAGCACTGGCTGCAGGCCGCGCGCCTGCAGCCACGGGGTGGCGCCGTCTTGCGCGGGGGCTGCACGCAGCTCGGCGATGCTGCCGCGCCACTCGCCGCCACCCGCGGTGGCCGGTTGCCAGCGGCCTTCACCGCGCAGTGAGAGCTGCCCGCCGCGCGGTGGCGCCTGGCCTTGGGACACGGCTGCGTCGGTCCACGCCGGCGGGCGCAGCGGGCTCGTGGCGAGGAGCGTCATGCGGTGGGCGCGCAGGCTGCCGTCGACGTCGGCCTGCACACGGTCGAGCCGCTGCTCGCCGCGGGTGAGGGCGCTGGCCTGGAGCGAGAGCACGAGCGGCGCATCGGCGTTGGTGGGCGTGGCGGTCCATCGAGCGTCTGCCGTGCCGAGGCGCCAGCTGCCGCCGTCGATGCCGGCTGCGCTGGCGCGGCCTTCGGTGCGCAAGGCCGGCCATGCGCCTTCAGCACTGGCTTCGGCGCGCAGGGAGCCGCTGCGCGGGGCCCACGCGGTGGCACCGGGGATGAGGTTGAAGAGGGGAGTGAGCGTGGCGAGCGCGGGCGCGTCGACGTCGATCTGGCCGCGGTCGGCCTTCGGGTCGGCGGCCAGCGCGAGCGCAGCCTTGGCGCGTGCGTTGCCGGCGTGCAGGTCGGTGTCGAGCTTGGCCGTGCGCTGGCCGGCTTTCAGCGCGACATCGCCACGCAGCGGCACGCCGGCCAGGCGGCTGTCGCGCAGCGCGAGCGTCGCGTCGGCTTGCAGCTTCATGAGGCGATCGCGCAGCGGCAACGGGGCCGGTGCTGCGGGCGCTGGCGGCAGGGTGAACGACGCGTTCCACTCGCCGTTCAACACATGCGGGCCACGCCGCCAGCCGGGGGCATTGGCCGGGCCCGACCACCAGTCGGACGGGTCGAAGCGCGTGAGCGTGCCGCGGCTGCGGCCCTGCCATGTGCCTTGAACCTGGCGCTGCACGTCGGCGTCGAATCGTGCCTGCGTGGCGCCGGCTGCCAGCGTGGCGCGCAGCTCGCGGGCGTGCAGGCTGCCGTCGGCCGGCAGCGCGAAGCTGCCATCGAGCAGCAGTTGCATCGGCCGCGGGGCACCGCGGCGCAGCGTGCCGCGCAGGTCGGTGTGGAGCGTGGCGGTGAGGCCCTGTGGGGCGGCCGGCGTGCCGCCAACGGGCGCGGGCACGCCGTCGAGCTTGAGCTTCATCGGCCCGCCCAAGGTGGCCGGCGCTGCCGCGTCGTGCAATTGCGCGAGGGCGACGTCGGCCAACGTGAGGTCGAGGGCGAGCGAGGTCCCGTCCCACCGCCCGCTGCCTTGCACGCGGCCGGCGGGGCGGCTGCCGTGCAGTTGCAGGTCGAGCGTCTTGAAGTCGAGCCGCGACGGGGCCGCGGGGTCGCCCTGCACCAGCGCATGCAGCTCACGCACCGGCAGGCGCAGCGCGCTCCACGGGCCGGGCAGGCCGTTGGCGATGTCGACTTGCACGGCCAGCGGCTGCTGGCGGCCGTCGCCCTGCACGACGGCGGTGCCGCTCAGGCGCGTGCTGGGCAGGCCGGGGGCGAGGGTCGAGAGGTCGAGGTCGCGCGTGCTCGCCTGCAACGCTGCGATGGGCCAGGGCTCGAACGGGGCGAGCGTTGCATCGGCCTGAAGCCGGGCGCCGGCGCCGGCTTCGAGCGCCGCGCGCAACTGGGGGCGCGGCAGCGTGCCGGCGAGGTCCACGCGCGCCTGCAGCGGCTGCGTGGCGCCGGGGGGGCTCGCCACCGTCGCGTGGCCCGAGAGCGCCATGTCGCCGTCGCTGCGCAGCGTGAGCTGGGCATCGGCCTGCCGCTGCTGCATGCGCGCCGACAGGCGCTGCACGCGGTGCACGGCGCCGGCCTCGGCGCCGAGGTGCAGGTCGGCGGCAAGCGCTTCGATCGGCGGCAGGGTGTTGACTTGCAAGGTGCGCACCTGCAGGCCGCGCAGCGCAAGCTCCAACGGCAGGCGAACGTTCTTGGGCGCGCCGGGGCTTGGCGGCTGGGGCTCGGGGTTCGGCCGTGTCTGCACGAGCACGCGCTGCGCCTGCGGCTCGACGAGCGTGAGGCCCACCCAGGCGCCGGGGTGGGGCCGCCAGCGCCATTGCAGGTCCCGCCAGGCGAGGCGCTCCACCTCGACCGTCATCGTGGGCGACTGCCATTGCAGCCGCTCGGCCGAGAAGCCGCCGCCATCGGGCCGGCCACGCACCCCGGTGGCCTGCAAGCCCGGCACATGGCCGAGGGCCCAGCCGAAGCCGTGCTCGGTGCGCAGCCAGCTCAGCGCGACAGCGGCGCCGACCACGAGCACCACCACGAGCAGGCCGAGTGCCGCAGCGGCGCGCCGCCACGCACGGCGAGGCGGTGGTGGCGGCGGTGCTGTCTCGGACATGCCGACGCTCAGAAGGTGACGCCCACGTTGAGGTGCAGGCGGAACTTGCGCACCTCTTCGCCGTAGGCCACGTCGAGACTCACCGGGCCGATGGGGCTGCGGTAGCGCAGGCCCACGCCCGCACCGAAGGCAGGCTTGAGATCGCCGAAGCGATCGGCCGCGCGGCCGGCGTCGACGAACACCGCCCCCCACAGCTCCGGCATGCGCTTGAGAAACGGCCGTGCCGCCTCCACGCTCGTGGTGAAGATGACGCGCCCGCCGGTGTCGACGCCGTTCACCTGTGGCGTGAGCGAGCGATACGCGTAGCCGCGCACCGAGTCGTCGCCCCCGGCACGAAAGCGCATCGATTCGGGCACGAGCACCTCGTCGCGCGTGAATACCTGGCCGAGCTCAACCCGCGCCTGCGTGTACCAGCGGCCCACCGGCCAGTAGCCGCGGTAGCGGCCGTAGAGGCGGGTGAACGGGCCGCGCCCGCCGGGCTCCGACTCGGCCATGCCCGCGCCCACCTGGCCCACCCACACGTTGCCGCGCGTGGGCAGCAGCGGGTCGTCGACGTCGCGCCAGATGCCGTGGTAGTGCAGGCCGAGCGCGTTGGACTGCTCGCGCCCGAGCGCACTGCGGCGCAACGAGCGCTCGAGCTCGAGGAACACCAGCCTGTCGATGGGCCGCGTGTCTTGCGCTCGGCCCACCCGCAGCCGGCCCGAGACCACCGTGTCGGTGTCGGACTCGATGCGCTCGGCCCCGCCGCCCACGAGGTTGCGCCAGAGGCCGGGCAGGGTGTGCGTGCTGAGCTCGCCCTGCCACGAGCGGCGCAGCTGCGAGACCTCGAAGGTGTTGCGTGCCACCGCGGCCCAGCCGAAGGGGCGGCGGTGGATGTGCTCGACCGTCGTGCGCACGCCCACGTCGGCGCTGATGCCCACGCCGAAGGTCGCCTCCTGCAGCTTGCGCTCGCGCAGCCGCACGTTGACGGGTGCAGCGGAGGGGTCGTCTGCCTGAGGCCGCACGGTGACGGTGGCGCGGTCGAAGAGGTTGCTGTTCTGCAGTCGCTCCTGGAAGTCGAGCAGCAGCTCTTCGGTGGCGATGGTGCCGGGGTCGAAGTTGGCGATGTTGCGCACCGTCTCTTCGTCGTGTGCCTTCAGGCCGCGGATGCGCAAGGGGCCGGTGCGGTAGAGCGGTCCGCTCTCGGCCACGAGCGAGAGTTCGGCGGCCTGCCGGTCGGCGTCGACACGGGCGGCGGTGTCTTGCCATTCGGCGTCGAGGTAGGCCTGGGCGCGCAGTTGGGCCAGGGCGTCGCGCTTGCCGACGCTCCACAGTGGGTTGCGAAACGGCGCGCCCGGCGGCAGCGGCCAGTTGTGGCGCAGCGCCTTTTGCGCCTCGCGGGCATGCGGCTCGTCGCGTGCCGTGGCCTCGGCCAGCGGGCCGCGCACTTCGATGCTCACGTCACGCACCTGCACGCGCGGGCCGGGTTGTACGCGCACCTGCACGACGGGCGGGTCACCGGCAAGCTTTTCCACCTCGACCTGCGGATTGAAGTAGCCCTCGGTCTGGAGCAACTCGCGCGCCTGCGCGGGCGTGGCGGACACGAGCCGTGCGAGTTCGGTCTCGTCGAGCGAGGTGCCGGGGGCGATGACGTCGAGGCGTGCGAGGTCGAGGTGCGTGCCGAGCAGGTCTTTCAGCTCGCGCGGGGCTTCGACCTCCAGGCGCACCGGGGGCGGGGGCTTCTTCTTGTCCTCATCGCCCTTCGTGGCGCAGCCCGCGACCAGCCAGATGCAGGTCGCCAGGAGAAGGCCGGCAAGGCCGGGGGGTCGTCGTCCGATGCTCATGAATCCGTCGGGGTGGCAGTGGCCGACGGGGCAAGGGGCGTGCCCTGCGCGGGTCAGGAGTCGGGCGGGGCTTTCGGGGCGAGCAGCTTCTCGCGCAGCACGGCGTTGACTTCGGCACCGAAGATGAGCGTCGTTGCGCCCACATACAGGAACACGAGCGTCGCGACGACACCGGCAAAGCTGCCGTAGATCAGTGCCAGCTTGCCGGCCGTGCGGAGGGTGTACGACAGGGTGGCCGCCGCACCGACCCACAGCGCCGCCCCGACGAGGGCACCCGGAATGACGGTGCGCAGGCGCTGCGGGATGTCGGGCAGCCAGCCGTACATCAGCGCGTAGAGCACGGTGAGCGCCGCGAAGGCCGCGCTGTAGCGCACGCTGTTCTGCAGCCACAACGTTTCGCGCCCCACGCCCACGTTGTTTTCGATCGCCTGCCACACGTAGGGCATGACGATCACCGAGCTGAACGTGAGCAGCACCCCGCCACCGACCACCACCGTGAAGAGCGTGACCTTGATGCGGGCCTTCCAGAAGGGCATGCCGCGCTCGATGCCGTAGGCGCGGTTGAGCGCAGTGCGCACGGCCTGCATGCCGGAGGAGGCCGTCCACAGCGTGACCACCAGGCCGATGGTGAGCAGGGCCTGGTTGCGATGGGCAAGCACCTGGTCGATCACGGGCTGCAGCGCGTCGCGCACGACGGGCGGGGTGTAGTCCATCACGCGCAAGGCGAGCGCCGCCGCATCGCCCGGCTGGCCGACGAAGCCCGCGCCCGCCGAGATCAGCAACAGCAGCGGGAACATCGCCAGCACCGACGAGAACGCCATGCTGCCGGCCTGGTTGGCGCTCTGGTGCAGCACGTAGTTGCGGATGGCGAGCAGGATCACGCCGAGTCCCGGCGCGGCGATGGCGGCGTGTTGAGTGCGATGCCAGAGTCTGTGCAGTCGGGTCATGTTCGGTTCACAGGAAACGCCGGCTCACGAAGCGCGAGCCGCGCAGGCCGAAGCGCCAGGGCGCGTCTTTCGCCTTCGAGATGCCAATGCGCACGCCGACCACCACCTCGGCCGGCATGGGCGCGGGCTGCAGCTCGAAGGGCGGGCGATCGAGCGGCAGGCCGTCGTGCGCCTCGCGGGTGATAGCAAGCGCCGCGCCCACTCGCCCCGGGCCCGAGCAGAGCAGCCGCTCGTCAAGCACGCGGCGGCGCGCGCGCATCGTGTCCAGGCCTTGCGTGGGTTCGAGGGCGCGGATCAACACCCCCGCGCCGTGCCCCGACTCGCGGCACACGAAGTTGAGGCACCAGTGGATCCCGTAGGAGCGGTACACGTAGGCGTGGCCTGGCGGGCCGAACATCGCAGCATTGCGCGCCGTGGGGCCGCTGAAGCTGTGCGAGGCGGGGTCGTCGACGTCATACGCTTCCGTCTCGACGATGCGGCCCCCGATGCCGTCGACCAGCAACAGCGTGCCGATGAGCGCGCGTGCGACCTCGACCGATGGCGCGGCGAAGTCGATGGCGCGGCACAGGTTCTTGGCAAGCATGTGCCGGAATCTGCCAGATGCGCAATGACCTTCGGCCCCGAGGCTCAAAGAGGGCCGAAAGGAAAGCTGAACGCCAAAAGAAAAGGGAGCCCCAGGCGGGGCTCCAAGAACAAGCGCTTCTGTCGGCGTCCGCCACCGCTCGAGAGGTCACGGACAGGCAAAGTGTATTTGTTCAAATTGATTTTCGACCCGGGCATTTCCCGGGTGTGGCGAGCGATCCGCCACAAGCGTGAAAAGTAGACGTCATGCGGGCGGTTTCGCGGGCGGTGCAGGCGGCAGGCGCGCAAGCTGCACATCGGCCAGGCTCGTGTAGAGCGGCCGGCTGAGCGTCTTCGAGACGGCACTCGCCACGAGCGAGCAGGCCATGAGGCTCAGCACCATTGCATGGCCGTCGACCATCTCCATCACGATGATGAATGAGGTGAGGGGCGTCTGCGTCGTGGCGGCCAGGAAGCCTGCCATGCCGAGCGCGATCATCGCGGGCGCGTGCGGGTAGCTCAGGAGCACGCCGATGTCGTGGCCGAGCGACGCACCGATGGCCAGCGCGGGTGCAAACACACCGCCCGCCACACCCGACCAGGCCGACACCCAGGTGGCCAGCAGCTTGAAGAGCACGAAGATGCCCGGGGTCGACTCCGCTCCGTCGAGCAAACCGCGTGTGTGGGTGTAGCCGCTGCCGAAAGTGGCGCCGTGCGTGACCACACCGAGGAGCGCCACCACGAGGCCGCAGGCCGCGGCGAACGCCACCGGGCGCCGCTGGCGAAAGGCCGTGATGCGCCCGGCCGGCCGGCCCGAAAGTGACTGGATGAGCAGCCGCGACAGCAGGCCGCCCAGCGCGCCGCAGCACAGCGCGATCAGGAGACCCGGCAGCACTGCATCGAGCCCGATGTGCGGCACATGGATGGCGCCGAAATAGGTGCCCGGCCCGAGGATGGACACCGCCACCAGGCCCGCGAGCACGATGCCCGCGATGATGAGACCGCTGTTGCGGTGCTCGGGCGCACGCGACAGGCCTTCGATGGCAAACATCACCCCGGCCAGCGGGGTGTTGAAGGTGGCTGCCACGCCGGCCGCGCCACCGGCCACGAGCAACCCATGCTCGGTCACGGCCGAGCGCGCCGGCAGCCAGCGCTTGGCGCCCAGCATGATGCCGGCGGCGATCTGTACCGACGGACCTTCGCGCCCGATCGACAGGCCACCCAGCAGGCCGACCGCGGTGAGCAGCATCTTGGCCACGGCGAGTTTCATTGAGACGAAGAGGCTGCGGCTGTTGGCGTCGACCGACGAGTCGAGTGCCGCAATCACGCTCGGAATGCCCGAACCGGCCGCCCCCGCGAAGCTGCGCCGGATCAGCCACACCACGGCCGCGGCGCACAGGGGCGTCCACACCAGCGGCAACCACCAGGCGACGGCGCGCAGCGCGTGAAAGGTGCCGAGCGCCTTTTCGGTGAGCCAGGTGAATCCGACAATGGTGAGCCCGGCGCCGGCGGCCATCGCGATGACCACGGCGCGCGCGACCCAGAGCCGCCAGTCGACAAACTCGCGGCGCACGTTGTGCAGGAAGCGCGGCTCCATGCTCATGCTGCGGTACGCGGCGGTCCTATGATGGCCGCATGGCCACCCGCAAGCGCACATCCCGCTCCGCCACGCCCGACACGTCCGGCGCGATTGGCGACCACGCCTCCGCAGCCCGCGTGCTGCGGCAATTCCGTCAGGTGTTCAACGCCGTGAAGACGCATTTCCAGCAGGTCGAGAAGAAGACCGGCGTGGGGGGTGCGCAGCTCTGGGCGCTGAGCATCATCCGCTCCACCCCCGGCATCGGCGTCAACGCGCTCGCCGAGGCGATGGACGTGCACCAGTCGACCGCCAGCAACCTCGTGAAGACGCTGGTCGAGCGCGAGTACGTGGCGGCGACGAAGGCGCCGTTCGACCGGCGCAGCGTGCAGCTGAAGGTGCTGCCGTCCGGAACGCGCCTGCTCAAGAAGGCGCCGGGCCCGTTCACCGGCGTGCTGCCCGATGCGCTGGCCCAGCTTCAACCCGAAACGCTTGTGCGGCTCGAGCTCGATCTGGCCGAACTGCTGGCGCGCCTGAACCCGGACGAGGGCTCCGCCAACATCCCGCTCGGCCAGGTGGTCTGACAAGGCCGGCCCGGCTCAGGGCTTGGCGTAGACGATGTCGGCGCGGCGATTGTGGGTGTAGGCCGATTCGTCGTGGCCCTTGTCCTGCGGGTGCTCCTCGCCCCAGCTGATGGGCTCCATCTGCGAGTCGCGCACGCCCCAGATCTTGAGCGCCTTCAGCGTGGCTTCGGCGCGCTTCTGACCGAGCGAGAGGTTGTACTCGGCGCTGCCGCGCTCGTCGGCATTGCCTTCGATCTTGACCTTGAGCGAAGGCATGGCTGCAAGGTACTTGCCGTGCTGCTCGATCACGCGGGCGTCTTCGGGGCCGATCGCGGCTTCGTCGAAGCCGAAGAACACGCTGTGCTCCTTGCTCAGCGCGCTGTTGGGGTCGAGGTGGGCCGGCAGGGCGGTGGAACGGACCGTCGATGCGGCCTGGCCCGTGCCGTCGGTAGCGCCCGACTTGCCGGCACCGGCTGTTGCGCCCGAGGGCACGGTGGGTGTGGTCGAGGTCTTGTCCGTCGGGGTGCTGGAACATGCTGCCAGCACCATCACGAGCCCGGCGGCTGCCACTGAAACGAGTTTGTTCACGACGCTGTCTCCTGGGGTTGTCGGAGCCCCCTCTGGGCCCCGGCGCGCCGGGATGTTAAGCGCAGATTTGTCCAAATAGATCATGCATTCGGACAAATGCTTCACGCTGCTGACGGTCAACGGCGCCGGTTCTTGTCCCAGATGGCGAGCACGATCACGGCGTAGGCGATGAAGCGGATGCAGTAGTGCAGCGGCTCCAGCTCGCTCACGCCGATCACGCCCATGGCCGCGCGGTTGACGGCTTCGATGAGGAACGACGCCGCGAAGAGCAGGTAGAAGCGATCGCGGCTGCTGCGCCAGTAGCGCAGGAAGAAAAGCCCGATGGCGAACGAACTGGCGGCGATGGCGCCGATGAGGACGTTTGACACGGCGGCACTGTTCATGCGTCACCATCCAGGATGAGGCCAGTCAGCAGGACCAGCAGGGCCACGAGCCCCATCGACAAGCGGAAGACCGACAGATCGAGCGCGGGGAACACCATCTTGTCGAAGATGAGCAGCACGCTGTTGAGGGTCAGGCCGACGAAGCAAAGCCCGCCCCACAGCAGCAGGCGGAAGCGGCTTCGCATGAAGGCACGCAGCAGCAACCAGGCGCACAGGCCGGCCGTGATCGCGCAGGCGGCATAGGCAATCTCGGCCATCACGTGTCCTTTCTCAACTTGAAGGCGTTGGCGAAGCGCTCGGCGCTGCGCTGTGTCGCGTCGTGCACGAGGTTGGTGATCCCGACGAGGTTGGCTTGGTAGCAGGCAAAGAGATCCGACAGCGCCTGGGCGAGCTCGGCATCGCGCGGAGCGTAACGGTAGGCGCCGTCGGCCGCGGCCACGATGCCGGCCGCGGCCAGCTGCGAAAGCAGTTTCTCGGCCACCGGCACGCTCACATAGAGCGCCGAGGCGATCTTGTCGGGCGTCTGCGGCACGCCGGGCGCGAGATGGAAGAGCCGCGCGGCCTCCAGGAATGGAACCGACGGCACGCTCGTCAGCACGAATCGCCTGACCGCATCGGGGATCGTGGGGTCGTGTCTCGACATGTGGGTGGGTTCAGTGGCCGAGCGTGTGCGTGAGGTCGACGAGGCGGCGCAGCACGCTGGCCACGTCGCGCTGAGTATCGACGTAGAAGCTTGCACCCGTCACATGCTCGGTGCGGCCGACGTGGATGGTGAGCCAGCTCGGGCGCGACATGCGGTAGACCGACTCGTCGGTCACGTCGTCGCCCATGAAGAGAACGCCCGACGCGCCGGCTTGCGCCACCAGCGCCTCCACCGCATCGCCTTTGGTCGAGGCGCTGGCCAGCACGAGGTTGACGCAGCACTTGCCGCCGAAGGCGTGCAGCCGCTCGTCCAGTGGCTCGATGGCGCGCTGGATCGCCTGCCGGGCGCGCGAGTGGTCCGCGGCCTGCCGGTAGTGCAGCGTCCAGGATTGCCGCTTGTCTTCCAACGTCACGCCCGCGGCGTCGAGCTCGGGCTGGTGCGCCGCCAGGCGGGCCATCAGCCATGCCGCGGCTTCGAGGTGTCCGGCCGAGGGCGCATCGCCCAGCCCTTCGGCGCCGTGGTTGCCCACCACGAAGGTGGGCGAGAAGCCCAGGCGAGGTGCCAGGTCCTGGGTCGACCGCCCCGACACCACGGCGATCTTGAAGTGGCCGAGCAGGTGCAGCAGAAGCCCGGCCGTGGCGGTGGGCGTGAAGGCATCGGCCGGGTCGTCGACGATGGGGGCGAGCGTGCCGTCGAAGTCGAACACCAGCAGCGCCTGGGTCTCGACGGTGCGGCGCAGGGCCACGGCGCCCTCGGGACTGAAGATGGATCTCACGTGGCCTCCGTGGCGCCGTGGCGCTGCACACGCGCTTCGATGCGCTGGCGCAGCCGCATGCGCGCGGCGTCGGACAACATGCGCCCGGCCCAGCGGTAGACGTTGAACTCGCGCACCGTCATGCGCAGGCTGGCCATGCGTTCGCGCTGCTCGGCGGCGGGCATCACGAGTGCCTGGTGGATCGCGTCGGCGCACTCCTCAACGTGATAGGGGTTCACCACCAGCGCCTCGTGCATCTCGCGCGCGGCACCGGCGAAGCGGCTGAGCACGAGCACGCCTTGTTCGTCCGAGCGTGCGGCCACGAATTCCTTGCAGACGAGGTTCATGCCGTCGTGCAGGCTCGTGACGAGGCAGACGTCGGCTGCCCGATACAGCTCGTTGAGCTGTTCATGCTCATGGTGCTCGACCAGCAGGATCACCGGCTCGTAGCCCGGCGAGCCGAAGCGCGCGGCGATGCGCCGGCACACGCGCTCGATCCGGTCCTGGAAGGAGCGGTATTCCTCCAGCGAACTGCGCGTGGGGGCGGCCACCTGCACGAGCGTGAAGCGCCCAACCCACTCGGGGTGTTTCTCTAGCAGGCGCTCCACCGCGTGCAGCCGTTCGAGGATGCCCTTGGTGTAATCGAAGCGGTCAACGCCGAGCGCGATGCGGTGACCTGGCGTGAGCTTGAGCCGCTGGATCACCGCGGCGCGGCAGTCTTCGGCGGGGCGCCATCGGGCGGCGATGTCTTTCGCGGGCCACTCGATCGAGATCGGGTAGCTCTCGACGTAGGTTTCGGTGTTCTGCACCGAGACGATGGAGTGTTCCTGCTCGATCCGGGCTTCGAGGTAGCGGTCGACCGTCTCCATGAAGTTCCTGCAATGGAAGCGGGTGTGGAAGCCGAGGATGGTGCTGCCCAGCAGACCTTGCAGCAGCTCGCGTCGCCACGGGCAGATGCCGAACGACTCGGGGTTAGGCCAGGGGATGTGCCAGAAGGTGAGGATGGTCGCCCCGGGCAGCTTCTCGCGGATCATCGCGGGCACCAGGGCGAAGTGGTAGTCCTGCACCAGCACGATCGGATCGTCGCTGCGCGCTTCGGCGATCACCGCATCGGCGAAGCGCCGGTTCACCTGCTGGTAAGCCTGCCAGTCGCTCTCGCGGAAGACGGGGCGCACGTGCGCCACATGGCACAGCGGCCACAGGCCCTCGTTCGCGAACCCGTAGTAGTAGCCCTGTTCCTCATCCGGTGTGAGCCAGATGCGGCGCAGCGAGTATTCGTCTCGGCCCGGTGGCACCTTGATGCGGTCGTGCGCGTCGACCGTCTTCCTGTCTCCGCTGCCGCCGCCGTGCGCGACCCAGGTGCCCGAGCAGGCGCGCATCACGGGCTCGATGGCGGTGACGAGCCCGCTCGCCGGCCGACGCACGAAGAGGTCGCCCTTCTCGTCGATCTCGTGGATGTAGGGCTCGCGGTTCGAAACCACGATCACTTCGTCGCCGCGCAGCTTGGTGCGAAGCAGCCCGCGCAGGCGATCGGCGTCCCACTCGGTTTCGGGGCCGAGGGCGCGCCGGTATTCGTCTTCCAGGTCTCTCAGGCGCAGGCGGATGTCGGCCGCGAGCGGTGCCAGGTGATGACCCGGCGCGAGCGGCCTGAGCAGCCCTTCGCCGCGCAGCAGGCCGCGGATGCCGCTCACCCAGCCGCGCCAGCTCAGCTGCGCCACCACGACGGTGATGAAGGCCATGGCCGCACCCAGCACGGCGATGAACGCGATGAGGTACTTGCGGGTGTCCTGGCTGCGCCGTTCGATGAAGCTCAGGTCGTGCAGCAGCACCAACTCTGCGGCGACGCCGGCGCTCGTCTGCACCGGGTGCACGCCCACGTGCACGGTGCCGCCTTCGATGGCGAGCACAGGCGGCGCCGAGTCGGCCACGGCACGGGCTCGGTCGCAGGAGAGGGCAGCGGGGTAGCCCTCGGTGCGCCGGTCGAGCGTGCCTTCGCGGGTGCACAGGCCAATGCCCACAACGCGCTCGTCTTTCGCGGCACGGTCGATCATCGGCTGCAGCCGCGCGGTGTTGGACTCGACCATCGCATCGGCAATGGCCTCGGCCAGCGCGTTGGTCACGAGTTCGCCGCGAAGGTTCAGGTCGCGCGAGAACCAACGCAGCGTCAGCTGATCCATCAACGGCAGCGCGAAAGAAGCGGCGAGGCCCAGGGTTGCCAGCAGCGGCACGAGAAAGCGAAGCTGAAGCCTCAGCGTGTTCACATGATTTCCAGAGACGCGGGGGGAGGATTCTATATTTGTGCAAATATGACCCGCGCCCCGGCGGCGTAGCTCAGTGGAGATGGGTATGACAGAGATTTGGATGGATTGGTTCAGAGACACGACCCTGTTTGGCATTTCGGTGGCCAACCTGTTGTCGGCGGCGCTGGTGGCGCTCGTGGCCTACCTGCTCATCACGCAGGCGGTGCGCCTGGCACTCAAGCGGCTGAAGAGCTTCGCAGGCCACACCTCCACGCGCGCCGACGACATGCTGGTCGAGACGCTGGGCAGCACCAACCGCGCCTTGATGCTGGTGGTGTCGCTGCTGATCGGCCTGAGCGTGCTCGACCTGCCCGATCGCTGGGCCGGGCGTGTCTCGCAGCTGTGGTTAGTGGCGCTGGCGCTGCAGATCGCGCTCTGGGCCAACACGGCCGTGACGCTCGGGCTGCGCCGCCACGTGCAGCGCACGGCGGCCTCAGGCACCCAGACGGCCAGTGCCGCAGCCACGCTCATCTCGTGGGGCCTGCGCTCGGTGCTGTGGGCGATCGTGCTGCTGGCCATGCTCTCGAACTTGGGCGTCAACGTGACGGCCTTCGTGGCGAGCCTCGGCGTCGGTGGCATCGCGGTCGCGCTGGCCGCGCAGAACATCCTGGGCGATCTCTTCGCCTCGGTGGCGATCGCGGTCGACAAGCCGTTCGAGGTGGGCGACTTCATCGTGCTCGGCAGCATCGCCGGCACGGTGGAGGTGGTGGGGGTGAAGACCACGCGCATCCGCAGCCTGGGCGGCGAACAGGTCGTGATGTCGAACACCGAGTTGCTGAAGCAGACCGTGAGCAACTACAAGCGCCTGCAGGAGCGGCGCATCGTCTTCGGATTCGGCGTGACCTACCAGGCGACGCCCGAGCAACTGAAGCGCATTCCAGGGTCCGTCAAGGCCATCGTGGAAGAGAGCAAGGCCCTGCGCTTCGACCGGGCCCACTTCAAGGCCTTCGGAGAAAGCTCGCTGGACTTCGAGGTGGTCTACATCGTGCTCGGGCCCGACTACAACCAGTACATGGACGAGCAGCAACGCATCAACATCCGGCTCGCCGAGGAGCTGGCCTCGATGGGCGTGGAGTTCGCCTACCCGACGCGCACGGTTGTTCTGTCGCACCCGGCAGCCGAGCCGCAGGCAGCCGAGCGGCGTTCGCCCGAGCCACGGCGCCAGCTCGCGAGTTGAGTGCCGCCCGGGCTCAGCCCTGCGGCACGTCCATGCCGTGGCGGCGCTTCAGCTCGGCCGTGTCGGGCGACGCCATGAAGTCGAGCGCGGCCTGGGCTTGCGGGTGCTGCGCCTTGGCGGCCACCGCGCCGGTGAAGGTGGTGGTGATCGCGAGGCCGGGCGGCATGCCGCCGAGGAGGGTGATGCCTTCGAGGTTCATCAGCTCGCTCAGCTGCTGGAAGCCGAGCTCGGCCTCGCCGCTGGCCACGAGCGAGCCCACCGGCACACCGGCGCGGGCCTGCACGAGGCGCGGCTTGACGGACTCGGCGATGCCCCATCGCTCGAACAGCTTCAGCAAGGCCGTGCCGCTCGGCCCGGTGGAGTAGCCGATGCTGCGCGCCGCGAGCACCGCGCGGCGCAGGGCGTCTTCCGTGCCCACGTCCGGCTGGGGCGCGCCGGCTTTCACCGCCATCGCCACCGACGAGTCGACGACGGCGCGCCGGCTTTCGGGACGCACATGGCCGAGTGCGGCGAGCTTGTCGATGGCGTCGCTTGCCAGGAAGACGAGGTCGAAAGCTTCGCCGGCCTCCACGCGCCGGGCTGCGTCGACGCCGCCTACGGATTCGACCTGCACCTCGGTGCCGGTGGCCTGCCGGTAGCGCTCGGCCAGCTCGGCCAGCACCTGGCGGGTGGCCATCGACGAGATTGCGCACAGGGGGTGGGTGCTCATGCGGATGCGAAACGGTGCCGAAGGAGCGACGATTCTGGTCGCGCGCCGCCGCATCGCCTAGCGGGGACTCGTCCTAGCTGATATGCGCGAATGGCATGGCCGCGCCAGAATGCAGACGCACTCGACAGGAGCCCCACCATGAGCGACGCCCCGTCCCAAGACCCCCGCTGGAAGCACGACGGCGTGCGCGTCGTGCCCGCCGGTTCGCTCGATGCGAACACCGCGCAGACCCCCGGCATGGACCGCAAGGCCGCGATCAACTTCGCCCGCGTCGGCGCGCAGAAGCTGTGGGCCGGCACCGTGCACATCCACGCCAACGCCAAGACCGGCGCGCATCACCACGGGCCGCTCGAAAGCGTGATCTACGTGGTGAAGGGCCGCGCCCGCATGCGCTGGGGCGAGCGGCTCGAATTCACCGCCGAGGCGGGCCCAGGCGACTTCATCTACGTGCCGCCCTTCGTGCCGCACCAGGAGATCAACGCGAGCCGCACCGAGACCCTGGAGTGCGTGCTGGTGCGAAGCGACGGCGAGGCCGTGGCGATCAACCTCGACATCGCGCCGGCCGAGCCGCCGGAAGAGGTGCGCTGGATCGACCCGACGCACCCGGGCTGAACGCCCGTCGTTCGAGGCGCACTTCGGCACTCCCGTGCCGAAGCCGGCGGGCTCACTTCGGCTCGACGAGGGGAAAAGCGCGGTCGAAGCTGTCGAGCATGGTGAAGAGCGCGCCCACCTGGCGGGCATCGCCTTCGATGCGCACGAGCCCGGCTTGCAGCGCCGCCTGCAGGGTCGTGCGCTGCTGGGCGATGTCGTCGAGCGTGGCGCGGGTCAAGGTGAGCGTGGCGTGGGCCTGCGGGTCTTGCGCACCGGGCACGTGGGTGAGGGCGCTGTTCTCGAGGTTGAGCAGGTGCTGCTGGTGGGTGTCGGTGAAGCGCCAGTTGAGCACGATGCGATGGCCTTGCGCCTTGGCGGCGTCGAGCCGCACACCGAGGAAGTCGAAGAACAGGTCGAGCGGCAGCGCACGCGCCATGTCGCCCGACTGCGGCCCGCGTGCGGGCAGGCGCGGCACGCCGTTGCGTAGCTCAGTGGCGCCTTGCAGGAAAGCGTTGCGTGCGGTGGCCGACTCCTGCTGGTAGCCGAGCTGCTCGTAGGCGTCGGCCGCGAGCGCACGGGCGGCTAGGTTGGAGGGGTCGGCGTAGACAAGCTGCGAGGCGACCTGCGCTACCCAGCGGTATTCGCCGCGGGCGAAGTCTTCGCGCGCCCGGCGCAACACGGCATCCGCACCGCCCATGTACTCGACCGACTTTCGTGCCGCGGCCACCGGCGGCAGCGCTTCCAGCCGCGCCGGGTTGCCGTCGTAGTGACCCAGGTAGCGCTGGTAGACGGCGCGTACGTTGTGCTTCAGGTGACCGTAGAACGGGCGGGTCGACCACTCGGCCGCGAGCGACGCCGGCAGCTGGATGCGCTCGGCCGCCTCGTCGGCCGGCACGCCGTGGTTCATCAGCCGCACGCTCTGGTCGTGCAGGTATTTGTAGGCGTCGCGCTGGTTCTTCAGCATGGCCTGCAGCCGGTCGTGGCCCCACACCGGCCAGTGGTGCTGGGCGATGAGGATGTCGCTCTCGTTGCCAAAGCGCTGCAGCGCCTCGCCGATGTGGCGCGACCAGGCCAGCGCATCGCGCACCTGCGCGCCCCGCATGGGCAACAGGTTGTGCAGGTTCTGCGTCACGATCTCGGCCATGTTGAGCACGCGCAGCTGGGGGAAGTGCATCACCATCTCGGCCGGCGCCTCGGCTGCCGGCGTGAGCGCGAACACGATGTCGATGCCATCGATGCGCAGCCGCTCGACGGGCTGCGACACCAGGCGTGTCGGCGCGATCAGGCTCACCGTGCCGGGCGGCCCGGCCTTGCCGAGCCCCGCGTCGACCTGGCCACGCTCACTGCGTGGCAGCAAGGTGCCGAACTGGTAATGCGAGCGGCGCGCCATCGCCGGGCCCGCGATCACGTTCTCGCCCACCGCTTCTTCAAGGAAGCCGGCCGGGGCAATGACCTGCACGCGACCGGCCTTCACCTCGGCCTCGTCGACCACACCCCGCACGCCGCCGAAGTGGTCGGCATGGCTGTGGGTGTAGACCACCGCCACCACCGGCTTGCGCGGGCGATGCTTGTAGTAGAGCGCGAGGCCGGCGCGCGCCGTCTCCACCGACAGCAGCGGGTCGATGACGATCAGGCCGCTGTCGCCTTCGACGATGGTCATGTTGGCGAGGTCGAGCCCGCGCAGCTGGTAGAGACGATCGGTGACCTTGAAGAGGCCATTCGCGAGGTTGAGCCGCGCGTGGCGCCACAGCGCCGGGTTGACCGTGTCGGGGGCTTCCTCGCGCTGCAGGAAGTCGTAGTCGCGCAGGCGCCAGATCGGCCGGCCTCCCGGGCCTTCGACCACCAGGTCGGTTGCGTCTTCGATCAGGCCGCGCTTCGCGTCGTCGAACGCCTGGCGGCCATCGGCCGGCAAGGTAGCGCGGGCGGCCTGCTGCAAGGCGCGTGTGGCCTCCGTGGCCGGCTTGGGCTGGGCACTGGCAGTGCCGATGGCGAACAGCCACGCCGCCACGGCGGCGATGCGAAGAAGGGCCATGGCGTCACTGCGCCTCGAGCCTGGCCGCCTTCATCATGCGCTCGGCCAGCGCGATTTCGGCGCGCAGCCCTTCGGTGAATTCGGCGGGGGTGCTGGGCGTGATGTTGCCGCCCATGTTTTCGAGCTTGGTCTTGACCACCGGGTCGGCGAGCACCTTGTTGAGCACCTCGCCGATGCGCTTGACCACTGGCTGCGGCGTGCCGGCCGGCACGGCCAGCCCGCCCATCGACACCAGCTCCACCGGCACGCCGGCTTCGGCCAGCGTGGGCACGTTGGGCAGGCGCGGGTGGCGCTTGGGCGAGGTGATGGCCAGCGGCACCAGCTTGCCCGACTGGATGTGCGGCAGCACCACCGAGGTGATGGCCAGCGTGAACTCGACCTGCTTGCCGATGGCGGCGTTGGCCGACTCCGCAGCGCCCTTGTAGGGCACATGCACGGCTTCGATGCCGGCGGTGCTGAGCATCAGCTCGGCGCCCATGTGCGCCGGCGAGCCGATGCCGCCGGTGCCATAGGAGAGCTTGCCCGGCGCGCGCTTGCTGATGTCGATCAGGTCGCGCATCGACTTCAAGGGCGAGCCGACCCCGGTGACGATGGTGAGGTCCGACGTGCCGATGCGCCCGATGTGGATGAAATCCTTCATCACGTCGAAGCCCGGCTTCTTGTACATCCGCATGCTGGTCGACATGGGCGAGCCGGAGTAGACCCAGGTGTAGCCATCGGCGGCTGAACGCGCGGCGACTTGTGCGCCCAGGTTGCCGGCCACGCCGGGCTTGTTTTCGACGACGATGGTCTGCTTGAAGACTTCCGACATCGCATCGGCCACCACGCGCACCGTCTGGTCGGGCGAAGTGCCGGCCTGGTAGGGCACGATCCACTTGATGGGCTTGGCGGGCCAGGCGTCGCTGGCGTGTGCGGCAAAGGCGGTGCTCAGGCCGAGGGCGAGCAGGGCACGGCGGGTGATGGCATTCATGACTTTGTCTCCTGGTCTTGTGTGAAATCAGGCCGCTGCGGCGGGCGCCAGCAGCTCCTTGGCGATCGTGTTGCGCTGGATCTCGCTGGTGCCGGTGAGCACGCGGTACATGCGCAGCAGGCGGAAGAGGAATTCGACGCGGCTGCCCTGCACGATGCCTTCGCCACCAAGCACCTGCACCGCACGGTCGGCGATGCGGAAGGCGGTCTCGGAGCAGAAGAGCTTGGCCATCGAGGCTTCGGCTCGCGCATCGGCGCCGGCATCGAGCCGGCGTGCGACCGACAGCATCAGCGCGCGTGCGGCCGCGAGCTCGGTCGCCATGTCGGCCAGCAGGTGCTGCACCGCCTGGAAGCCGCCGATGGGCTGGCCGAACTGGCGTCGCGTCTGCGCGTGGCGCACGGCGTCCTGCAGCGCGAGCTGGGCCAGGCCCAGCATCGCGGGCGTGTGCAGCAAGCGGTTGACGGTGATGCGGCCGAGCGCCAGCGCCAGGCCCTTGCCACGCTCGCCGATCTGGTTGCCGAGCGGGATGCGGCAGTCGGTGAGCACGATGTTGCCGGTGTGCGACTGGCCGGCCATGGTCTTGTAGCCCTCTTCGATGCGGAAGCCCGGGCGATCGCGCTCGACGAAGAAGGCGGTGGTCTCGCGTTTTGCCGGGTCTTCGCCGGTGGCGCAGATGATCACGGCCGCGTCGCAAAAGGGCGAGCCGGAGATGAAGCGCTTGGTGCCGTTGAGCACGAAGCCGTCGCCTTCGATCACGGCGCGGGTTTCCAGCGCGCCGGCGTCGGAGCCTGCGTTGGGCTCGGTGATGGCGAAGCACACCGCCATCTCGGCGCGTGCCACCGGCAGGATGAAGCGCTGCATCTGATCCTGTGTGGCCTGCTTCACCAGCGCGCCGAGGCGCGGCGGGCCCGACAGCTCGCCGAGGATGTGCGGCGCGAAGGGCGTGCCGCTCGCATAGAGGTGCTCCTTCACCAGCACGTGGTCGACGAGGCTGAAGCCCGCGCCGCCCATGGGCTGCGGCAGCGTCATGCCGTAGAAGCCGAGCGCGTGGGAACGCTTCCAGACCTGGCGCAGCAGCTCGCGCGACGGGCCTTTCTCGTGCGTGATGCCGTGTTCGGTGGCGAGCGGGCGCAGCTCGCCGTCGATGAAGCCGTCGACACGGGCGATGAACTCGGCGGCGGCCGGGGAGCCTTCGAAGAGGGTGGTGGTCATGTGGGCTCCTGGGTTCAGTTGACGCGGCGCTCGCGGCCGAGCCAGTAGGGCTCGCGCACGTCCTTGCGCGAGAGCTTGCCGTTCGCGTTTTTGGGCAGCATTGGCACGAAGTCGACCGAGCGCGGCCGCTTGAAATCGGCGAGCCGGCCTCGGCAGAACTCCATCACGTCGGGGCCGTCGGCGTCCTGGCCTTCCCGCAGAACGACGACGGCCTTCACCGCTTCACCCCAGTGGTCGTCGGGCACGCCGATCACGCACACCTCGTGCACGGCCGGGTGTTCGGCCAGCACCTTCTCCACCTCGCTCGGGTAGACGTTGAAGCCGCCGGAGACCAGCATCTCCTTCTTGCGGTCGACGATGAAGATGTAGCCCTCGTGGTCGACCCGAGCCAGGTCGCCGGTGCGCAGCCAGCCATCGGGCTGCAGCACCTCGCGCGTCTGCGGCTCGGCGCGCCAGTAGCCGGCGAAGACGTCGGCCCCGCGCACGCAGATCTCTCCGATCGCATCGCCCTCGACGGGGCGGCCGGCGTCGTCGAGCACCTGCACGTCGGATTCGCCCCCCGCACGCCCGCAGGCGAGCAGCAACTCGGGGCGGTCGCCCTCGATGGCCCGGCGGTGGTCGTCGATCGAGAGGGCCAGCACGCCGCCGGTGGTCTCACCCGCGCCATAGCCTTGCGCGAGCACCGGGCCGAAGGCGGCCCAGGCTTCGCGGATGCGCGCCGGCGACATCGGCGCGGCGCCGTAGCTCAGGAGCTTGAGGCTCGAGAGATCCCGCGTGCGGATCGACGGCTCGGCCAGCAGCGCGTGGATCATGGCCGGCACCATGAAGCAGTGGGTGACGCGGTGCTTCTCGATCGCTTCGAGGATCTCGGCTGGCTGGAATCGCTCCATCAGCAGGATGCTCGCGCCCTGGAACAGCATGGGCTGGATGAACATGCCGCTCGCGTGGGTGATCGGGCCGCACAGCATGAGCAGGTCGCCGGGCCCGGCGTGCATGCGGCCCATGATGATCTTGCGCAGCGAGGCGTGGCGGTTGCCCACCGTCTGCATCGCGGCCTTGAGCTTGCCGGTGGAGCCCGAGGTGTAGTGCAGCACGGCCAGGTCGTCGGCCTGCATGTCGATGCAGACGTGGGTGTCGGGCTGCGCCGCCAGCAGCGGCTCGTAGGGGCGCCAGTTGCTGTCGCCGCCGGCTGGCTCGAATGCGATGCGGTGCTGCAACGAATCGAGCTGCTGCGTCGCCGCATCGACCATGCCGCGGTGCTCGGGGCCTGCCGCCACGGCCACCGGCTCGGCGTTGGCCAGCGCATCGGCCAGCTCCTGCGGCGCGAGGCGCGAGTTCAGCGCCACCTTCACGAGCCCGAGCTTGTAGAGCGCGCATTCGAACTCCACGATCTCGGGTCGGTTGGGCGAGACGATGGCCACCCGGTCGCCGCGTTTCAGGCCGAGGGCCTGCAAGGCATGCGCGAGGCGGTTGGAGCGCAGCTCCAGGTCGCGGTAGCTGAGTTGCCCGTCGCGGAACAAGACGGCCGGACGGTGGGGCCAGAAGCGCGCGCTGCGCGCCAGGTACATGCCAAGGTTCATCGTGATGTATCTCCTGCGACCCAGTCTAGGAACGCGGGCGTCACAACGCGATAATCAAACGGGTTTGAGCGATGACGCAGCGTTATCAAAGGGAAGTTTGCATATGGCCATGCGGCTCGACGACATCGACTATTTCCTGGCAGTGGTACAGCACGGCCAGGTGCGCCGCGCCGCACTCGCGCTCGACGTCTCGCAGCCGGCCATCACCAAGGGCATCCAGCGGCTGGAGCGCGAGCTGGGTTTTCCGCTCTTCGTGCGCAGCATCCGCGGCATGCGGCTGACCACGGTGGCCGAGCGCTTCCACCAGCGCACGCAGTCGCTGCGCGCCGACCTGGGCGATGCGATCAAGGAGGCCGCCGACCTGCACCTGGGCGCCATGGGCGTGCTGCGGGTGGGGGTGTCGCCGCTGTACACGCAGCGGGTGTTCGTGCCGGCCAGCCTGCAGCTGCACCGCCAGCGGCCGGCCGCGCGCCTGCTCGTCAACATCAACCTCAACGACGTGCTGATGCCCCTGCTGCGCAGCGGCGACATCGACCTGAGCATCAATGCGCTGCCCGCCACCATGCCCGAGGACCTGCTGGCCGTGCCCCTCATCACCGATGACCTCTACGTGGTGGCCCGAGACGGGCACCCGCTGCTGGCGCGGCGGCGCCTGAAGCTTGCCGACCTGACACGGGCGCAATGGCTGCTGCCAAGCCCCCAGGTGGAGGCGCGGCGCAAGTTGGAGGCCTTGTTCACCGGGGCCGGCCTGCCACGCCCGCAGGTGGCGGTGGAGGTGAGCAACACCGTGGCCCAGCTCACCGGCTTGCTGGCCCACAGCGACCTGCTGGCGATCACGAGCGAGCTGCAACTCGCGAGCCCTGCAGGCCAGCACCTGCAGGCGCTGCCGCTGGCCGAGCTGCGCTTTCCGCGCCAGATCGGCGTGCTCACCCGGCGCAACGTGCCGCTGTCGCCGCTGGCCGAGCGCTTCGTCGACGTGTTGCGCGAGACGGTGGGGTCGTCTCGCGCTGCAGGCTAGCCTGCTTCGCCTCCACTTCGGGCGGGTGATGCTCCGGGCACGAGCCGCTGCCGGAAGAAGTCGAGGATCTCGTCTCGCGCCTGCAGCGTGGGCTGACCGGCCTCGTCGATCAGGTGCGCGGTGACCACGCTGTGCGGCTGCGGCACGGCCTGGCGGAAGAAGGGCGGGGTGTCGGGGTTCGCTGCGCTGTCGGGCAGAGCACGCGCGACGAAGCGCGGGCCGAGCGCCGCCTTGTAGGCCGCGAAGCGCTCGGCGCGGCAGTACGGGTCGCCATCGAAGCGGTAGGCGAGCACGCTCAGGTCGTCACGGTCGAGGCGCTCGCGCACCGCGGCGAGGTCGGCCGGCGATATCTCCAGCCCGGCCGGGTCCTTGAGCGGCAGCGTGGGCTGCGAGAGTACCGGGGCCAACACCGATTTCTCCAGCATCATCGTGAGCGCGAAGTTGCCGGTGAAGCACATGCCGATGGCGCCCACGCCGGGGCCACCGCACTCCGCATGCGCGAGCTTCGCCAGCGCGCGCAGCCACTGCGTGACCGGGCTCGTCTCGTTGGCGGCGAGCGCCCGGAACTCGGCGCTCACGCAGGCGCGCTTGAAGACCTCGATGCCTTCGGCGGCCTGCGGTACGGCGCCGTCGCGCCCGAAGAGCGAGGGCATGTAGACGGTAAACCCGGCATCTCGCACCCAGCGCGCAAAGCGCGCCACGTGCGGGCTGATGCCGGGCATCTCGGTCATCACTATCACGCCGGGGCCGCGGCCGGCGACGTAGACGCGCTTGGTGATCTTGTCGATGGTGATGTCGCGGCGCTCGAAGTCGTCGAGCGGGTCGTCCACGTCCAACCGGCGTGCTGGGCTCATCGTGAAAGGCTCCTTGTGAAGTGCCGACGATTCGACCTTGCCGCCTTCGCGTCTGCCATTGCCGGCCGGGACAATTTGCAAGCCGAAGTGGACAGGCGCGGGCTATGGCGTCAATCCCGGGTTCCGCGGCGACAACGTTTTCAAGCCCTCCGTAAACTGCGCTCAGCCGCAGGTTCGCCCGTGGCAAAGACGCGGGGCCGATGAAGCCCCGCGCCATCGAAAACACCGAGGGAAGCAGTCACGGAGGGAGGGGCCGCACGCGTGCGGCATTGCCTGGTGGCGCGCCGGCCTTGCCCCATCACAGCCACCATGAAGAAGTACCCCGTCCTGTTCCTTTCCCTGAGCCTTGCACTCCTCGCTGCATCTTGCGGAGGTGGGGGAGGCGGTGGCGGTGGCTCGTCGGCCCCCGCACCGGCGCCCGCCACGCAACTGCCGGCATGCGGCGACTTCGCCACCCTCGAGGTCAGCGGACTTGGGCGCCTGACGAACAACACCTGGAACAAGGCCGCGGCCGGCAACTTCGCGGCCACGCAGTGCCTGCAAAGCCGGTCCGTCGGCGCCACCACGCAATACGGCTGGTCCTGGAGCTGGCCGACGAACGGCTCCACGGTCTACGCCTACCCGGAAATCATTGTCGGCTGGAAGCCCTGGGACGGCGGCACCAGCAATCACCCGCACCTGCCGGCCCGCATCAACACCCTGCAGCGCTTCGACTGGCAATACGACCTGAGCGTCTCGACGGGCGGCAGCTACAACGTCGCCACCTCGCTGTGGATCACACGCACCGGCGCCACGCCGACCGGGACCAACCCGCAAGACATCGCCAACGAGATGATGATCTGGACGGCCGGCAGCGGCTTCCCTCCTGGTGGCCAGCGTCAGCCGGACGCCAACATCGGCGGTCAAATCTTCGAGGTCTGGTACGCGCAGGACTGGGGCGACCTCTCCGGCGCGAACCCCAACAAGTGGAGCTACATCGCCTACCGTGCCACCGTCAGCACCTTCGCGGCGACGCTCGACATCAAGGCCATCCTCGCCGACGCGGTGTCCCGTGGGTACGTGAACCCCGCGCACTACGTGTCGAACATCGAGCTGGGCAACGAAGTGATGTCGGGCGCGGGTCAGACCTGGATCAACTCGCTGTCGGCCACGATCCAGTAATGGCCTGGGCGCGCAGGCGCCCGCCCTGTGGCTCGTACCGATGACACGATCGCGTGCAGCGGCTACAACATCGCGTCCCAATTCCGGTTTCCCGCCTCATTCCATGAAAGCACCCATGAGCAAGCACTCCTCCCTTCGCCTGGCCGCCCTCGCCGCCGCCGCCGTGTTGGCGCTGCCCGCCACCGCCGCCGACCGCGTCAAGGTCGGCCTGATGAGCACCTTGTCGGGCGCGGGCTCGGGGCTGGGCATCGACATCCGCGACGGCTTTCAGCTCGCGGTGAAGCACGCAGGCGGCAAGCTCGGCGGCCTGCCGGCCGAGGTGATCGTGGCCGACGACCAGATGAGCCCCGACGCCGCCAAGCAGACGGCCGACCGCCTGCTCAAGCGCGACAAGGTCGACTTCATGACCGGCATCGTGTTCTCGAACATCATGCTGGCCGTGGCGCCGCCGGTGTTCCAGTCGCGCACCTTCTACATCAGCGCCAACGCCGGCCCTTCGCAGCTCGCAGGCGCGCAATGCAATCCGTACTTCTTCAGCGCCTCGTACCAGAACGACAACATGCACGAGGCCGTGGGCAAGACGGTGCAGGCGCGTGGGGTGAAGAAGATCGCGCTGCTCGCGCCCAACTACCCGGCAGGCAAGGACGCGCTGGCCGGCTTCAAGCGCTTCTACAAGGGCGAGATTGCGCTCGAGACCTACACGCCGCTCAACCAGCTCGACTACGGCGCCGAGCTGTCGCAGATCCGCGCTTCGGGCGCCGATGCCGTCTACATCTTCCTGCCCGGTGGGCTGGGCATCAACTTCATCAAGCAGTTCACCAGCACCGGCCTCAACAAAGAGATGAAGCTTTTCGCGCCCGGCTTCTCGGCCGATGAGGATGTGATCCGCGCGGTGGGCGAGCCGATGCTCGGCATCTTCAACAGCTCGCAATGGGCGCACGACATGGACAACGCGGCCAACAAGCGTTTCGTGGCCGACTTCCAGAAGGAATACGGCCGCCTGCCGACGCTCTATGCAGCGCAAGGCTATGACGCGGCGCGCCTGATCGACGGCGCAGTGAAGACGGTGGGCGGCAAGATCGAAGACAAGGCCGCCGTGCGCAAGGCATTGGAAGCCGCGAAGTTCGAGTCGGTGCGCGGGGAGTTCAAGTTCAACACCAACCACTTCCCGGTGCAGGACTACTACCTGCGCGAAGTGGTGAAGGACGCGCAAGGCCGCGTCACCAACAAGACCGTGGGCAAGGTGTTCGACAACCACGCCGATGCCTACGCCGGCGACTGCAAGATGCCCGCTGAGACCCCGTGACCGGCATCCTGCTGCTGGAGCAGGCCTTGAACGGCCTGCAGTTCGGGTTGATGTTGTTCCTGCTGGCGGCCGGGCTCACGCTCGTGTTCGGCATCATGGACATGATCAACCTGGCGCACGGCTCGCTGTACATGGTCGGGGCCTATCTCATCGCCACCATCGCCGCGGCCTCCGGTTCGTTCTGGATCGGGCTCGCGGGCGGCGTGGCGGCCACGGCCGTGATCGGCGTGCTGCTCGAACTCACCGTGCTGCGCCGTCTCTACGAGCGAGACCACCTCTCGCAGGTGCTCGGCACCTTCGCCATCCTCCTGATGGCCAACGAGGCCGTGCGCATGGTGTGGGGCTCGCAGCCGGTGCCGATGGCGATGCCGGCGGCGCTCTCTGGCCCGGTGGCACTGCTGCCCGGCTTCAGCTACCCGGCGTACCGTCTCTTCATCATCGGCGTGGGGCTGGCGGTCGCGCTGCTGCTGTACCTGCTGGTCACGCACACGCGCGTGGGCATGCAGGTGAGGGCAGGGGCGTCGAACCGCGAGATGGCGCAGGCGATGGGCACCAACGTGCGCCTGCTCTTCACGTCGCTCTTCGCCGTGGGTACTGCGCTGTGCGCGGTGGCGGGCGGCATGCTCGGCCCGCTGCTGGCGGTGCAGGTGGGCATGGGCGAGAGCATCCTGATCCTCGCGTTCGTCGTCATCGTGATCGGCGGCATCGGCTCCATCCGCGGGGCGCTGCTCGGCGCACTGCTGGTGGGTTTGGTCGACACGGCGGGCCGCACGCTGGTGCCGGTGCTCTTCGGCCAGTTGCTCGGGCCCGCTGCGGCGGCCACGGCGGGGCCCGCGGTGGCCTCGATCCTCATCTACGTGCTGATGGCTGGCGTGCTGTTCTGGAAGCCGCGCGGTCTCTTCCCTTCCCACGGCTGACATGAGTGCTTCCCTCCAGAACCAGCAGACGAGCAGCCTGCTGGACCATCGCCTCGACCTGCGCATCGCGATCCCGCTGCTGGTCGTGCTGGCCGCGCTGCCCTCTGTGCTCAACGCCCTCGGCGAAACCTTCTACATCGGCGTGGCCAGCCGCATCCTGATCTTTGCGCTAGCCGCGACGAGCTTGAACCTCATCCTCGGCTTCGGCGGCATGGTGAGCTTCGGCCATGCGGCCTTCGTCGGCATGGGGGCCTACACCGTGGGCATCCTGATGCAAGGTGGCGTGGTCTCGGCCTGGGTCACCTGGCCGGCGGCTTTCGTGGTGGGCGGGCTCTTTGCGTTCGTCATCGGGCTCGTGAGCCTGCGCACGCAGGGCGTGTACTTCATCATGATCACGCTGGCCTTCGCGCAGATGCTCTTCTATCTGATGGTGTCGCTCAAGACCTGGGGCGGCGACGACGGGTTGTCGCTCATGTCGCGCTCGCGCGTGGGCCTTGGGCTCGACCTCGCCAACGATGCGCAGTTCTATTACGTCGTGCTCGGTGTGAGCGTGCTGGCCTTCTTCTTCATCGCCCGTCTGCTCAACGCGCGCTTCGGCCATGTGCTGCAGGGCATCCGCGAGAACGAGACCCGCATGGAAGCGCTCGGCTTCGCCGTCTTCCGCTACAAGCTGATCGCCTTCACGCTCGCCGGCGCCATCGCGGGCCTGGCCGGGGCGCTGCTGGCCAATCAGGGCAACTTCGTGAGCCCGGCACTGATGCAGTGGAGCCAGTCCGGCATGCTGATGGTGATGGTGATCCTCGGCGGCGTGGGCTACCTCTATGGCGGCCTGGTGGGGGCGGCGGTGTTCCTGCTGCTGGAAGACGTGCTGGTGGGCTACACCATCCACTGGCAGTTCGGGCTCGGCGCGGTGTTGCTGGCGGTGGTGCTGCTCGCGCCCAACGGGCTCATGAGCCTCTTCAAGCGGAAGGCGTCGCCATGACCGACCTGCTGCGTACCGAACAGCTCGTCAAGCGCTTCGGCGGGCTCGTGGCCACCGACCACGCCAACCTCGTGGTGCGTGCGGGCGAGCTGCATGCACTCATCGGCCCCAACGGCGCCGGCAAGACGACGCTGATCCACCAGCTCTCGGGAGCGCTCGCGCCCAGTTCAGGCCACATCCACTTCGATGGCCATGACATCACGGACGTGGCCATGCACGACCGCGTGCACCGGGGCCTCGTGCGCTCGTACCAGATCACGAGTGTCTTCAAGCGCCTGTCGGTGCTCGACAACCTGGCGCTCGCGGTGCAGTCGCGCGATGGCAGCAGCCTGCGCTTCTGGCGGCCGGCGCGCGCCGAGCGTGCACGCTACGAGGCGGCGGCCGGCGTGGCCGAGCGTGTGGGCCTGGGCGCGCAACTCGAGCGCGTGGCCGGGGCGCTGTCGCACGGCGAACAACGCCAGCTCGAAGTGGGTCTCGCGCTCGCCCTCGACCCCAAGCTCCTGTTGCTCGACGAGCCGATGGCCGGCACGGGCCCGGAAGAATCCGAGCGCATGGTCGCGTTGCTGCAGAGCCTGCGTGGCCAGGTGACCATGCTGCTGGTCGAGCACGACATGGACGCCGTCTTCCGCCTGGCCGACCGCATCTCGACGCTCGTCTTCGGCAGGATCATCGCCACCGGCAGCGCCGACGAAATCCGCGCGCACCCCGAGGTGAAACGCGCCTATCTGGGCGACGACGCGGAGGAAACGCTGTGAGCGAAGCGCTGTTGGAAGTCGTGGGCCTGGAGACCGCCTACGGCAGCAGCCAGGTGCTCTTCGGCATCGACCTCAGCATCCGCCAGGGGGAGGTGGCCACGCTGCTCGGCCGCAACGGCATGGGCAAGACGACGACCGTGCGTTCGCTGCTCGGGCTCACCCGCGCGAAGGCGGGGCAGGTGCGCTTCCGAGGCGAGCGCATCGAAGCGCTGTCGCCCGACCGCATTGCCCGCATGGGCCTCGCGGTCGTGCCCGAAGGGCGGCAGATCTTTCCCAACCTGTCCGTCAGGGAAAACCTGCTCGCCTTCGCCGCGCGCCGCAACGCGAGCGAGACGCCGTGGACGCTCGACCGCGTGGTGGCGCTCTTCCCGGCGCTGGCCGATCGATTCGGCCACATGGGCAACCAGTTGTCGGGCGGCGAGCAGCAGATGCTCGCGATCGGCCGCGCGCTGATGACCAACCCGCATCTGCTGATCCTCGACGAAGCGACCGAAGGCCTCGCGCCGCGCATCCGCGAAGAGATCTGGCGCTGCCTGGCCCAGCTGCGCGCGCAGGGCCAGACCATCCTCGTGATCGACAAATACGTGCAGCGCCTGGTGAAGCTGGCCGACCGCCACACGCTCATCGAGCGTGGCCAGGTGGTGTGGCAGGGCGGCTCGGCGGCGTTGGCGGCCGACCCCTCGCTCTGGCACCGCTACATCGGCGTGTAACCGCCGTGCTTCAGGAGCGCCTTGGCCGCTTCGATCCGCATGGCGAGCGGCGCCGCTTCATCGTTCAGCACCTGCTGCAAGAAGCGGCGCGGGTCGACGTCGCCGCCTTCAACGGTCGGGCCTGCTGGCGGCGCCCGATGCGCTGAGGCAGGAGGCGTCGGCGGCTGCAGTCGCTGCAGGGCCGACTCGAATGCCAACGGCTTGATGCTCTCGAGCCGCGCCAGCAGCTCGGCCTGGCCGTCGGTGCCGGGCGGGATGTCGAGCCAGGGCGTGTCGGCAAACACCGGCGCCAGGCCGGGTGCGACGAAGGCGGACCAGTTGCCGGTCACCGCCTGGCAGGCCGGCACGAGCGCGGCATGGCGCTGCGGATCGGCCTCGGACGGGTAGAGGCGCACGCGTGCCGCTGCCACGCCGGCCAGGTAGCGCGCACGCAAGTGCTCCAGAAACGCCGCGCCCTGTGACAGGCTGACCGGTTCGCTCAGCGAGAACCACAGCTGCAGCCCGTCGGTGCCCGACACCGCGATGGCGGGCGCCGGCAGGCCGAGATCGTCCTGCACGCCGAGCCAGGCCTTGGCCAGCAGACCCCACTCTGCCGGGCGGGCCAGCTCCATCACCAGCGCGCGTACCTGTCCGCTCGCATCGATCAGCGGGCTGGCGTCATCGGAAGCATCCGGCAAGTAGAGGCGGCGTACTTCGGATTGCAGTCGGTTCATGGGTCGGCAATGCAGGGCGTAGGACGGGCGCGATTTTCGTCCGCACAGGGCCTCGAGCAAGCGTCGCGGAACTTCTCAAGACCGGGTCGCTCACAGCGCATACTGCTTAGTTCACTAAATGACCACACGGTTGACTATGCGAACTTTGCAGTTCAAATTCCGCCACCGCCGCTCGCAAGAGTGCTCTGGCCGAACCGCTCTTGCCCCGCCTTCCCTTCCTCACTCAAGGAGAGAAACCATGATGCATTGGCTCAAGACACTGCTCACCGCCTGCGTCACCGCAGGCCTTCTCGCGGCCTGTGGTGGCGGCGACGACGATCCGCCACCGCCGCCGACGATCGCCGCACTCGCGCAGCAACAGAACCTCACCGCCTTGCTCGCCGCCGCCAACAAGGCCGGCCTGTCGGCCACGCTCGCCAACACGAGCGTCAGCCTGACGGTGTTCGCTCCGACGAATGCCGCCTTCAACACCCTGGCCACGCAACTCGGTTTTGCCGATGCCACCGCCATGGTCACGGCGCTGTCGCCCACGGCGCTGGCGAACATCCTCAACTACCACGTGCTGCCCACGCGGCAGACCGCGGCCCAGCTGAGCACCGGTGCCGCCACGCGCGCCACGGCCTACACCTTCGATGGCAGCCCGGCCACGCTGGCGGTGTCGACCACGGGCGGCGTGAGGCTGACCGATGCGGTGCTCACGCAGGCCACCGTCACCACGGCCGACGTGGCGGCGAGCAACGGCATCGTGCACGTCGTGAACAAGGTGCTCGTGCCGCCAGGCGTGCTCAACGTGGTTCAGATGGCGCAGGCCAACCCCGACTTCTCGACGCTCGTGGATGCGGTGGTCGACGCCAACCTCGCCACCACGCTCAGCGGGGCAGGGCCGTTCACCGTCTTCGCGCCCACCAACCAGGCCTTCGCCGACATCGCCTCCACCGTCGCCGGTCTCACGCCCACTCAGCTGAGCACGGTGCTCACCTACCACGTGCTGGGTTCGCAGGTGCTTTCCACTCAGATCCCGTTCGGCACCCCGGTCGCCACCGTCTCGGGCCAGTCGATCACGATCCAGAACACCCCGCTGCGCATCGTCGACACCACCGCCACGCCGGCGCCGATCGCCGCCACCGACATCCGCGCCAGCAACGGCGTGATCCACGTGATCAGCAAGGTGCTGATCCCGACGCTGTGAGTGCTCGTCACTTTCCCTTTCCCTCTCGACACAAGGAGTCATCCATGAAGAAGCTGCTCGTTCTCACCGCCCTGGCCGCCGCCGCACTGTCTGCACAAGCCAAGGACATCGTCGACACCGCCGTGGCCAACGGTAATTTCAAGACGCTCGCCACGGCGCTTCAGGCCGCAGGCCTCGTCGACACGCTCAAGGGCCCCGGCCCGTTCACCGTGTTCGCGCCCACCGATGCGGCCTTCGCCAAGGTGCCCAAGGCCGACCTCGACGCGCTGCTCAAGGACAAGGCCAAGCTGACCGCCGTGCTCACCTACCACGTCGTCCCCGGCAAGGTGATGGCGAAGGATGTGAAGCCCGGCAAGGTGAAGACGGTGCAGGGCTCCGAGCTCACCGTCGCCACGGCCAGTGGCGTGATGGTCGACAACGCCAAGGTGACCGCGACCGACATCGCGGCCGACAACGGCGTGATCCACGTGATCGACACCGTCGTCATGCCGAAGTGAGGCGCTTGAAGTGACGGACCTGGCCGCCTTCAGGCGGCCAGCAGTTCACCCATCCGCTTGATCCCGGCAGCGCGTGCATCGCGCAGGCGCTGCTGGAGTTCGGCCCAGCGCACGTCGCCTTCACTGGCCGCCTGGCGACCGGCCTGCTCGAAGAGCCCCATGAAGGCGTCGAGCCGGGAGCGGCGCAGCCAGTCCTGCAGCGCCGGCTGCTGGGACCAACGCCATTGGTTGGCCGCGCTGTCCACATGCATGCGCAGCCAGTCGAGCGGCACTTCGGGCACGCGCACCGGGCGGCACAGCGCGTTCTTCTCGTCATCGCTCTCGAGGGTGGCCTCGATGTGCGCGATGAAAGCCGCGCTGAACGACGGCGAGCAGCGCCGCACGTACTGCGGCACGATGCGCTCGCCCTGGAACACCGGCTCCACACCTGCACGCGGCAGGCCGCTGGCCGAGCAGTGCACATGCACCTGGCCGGGCGGAACGGCGAGCTCGCCCTGGGCGAAGACGATGCGGTCGCGCTCGATGGCCTGCACATGGCCGAGCCGCACCACGCGCTGGATGCGCCGCAGCTGCGCCAGCTCCGCTTCGCTCACGGTGGCGCAGCGGTACATCGTGGGTTCCACCTGCGGGTCGATCCGCAGCAGCAGGCGCCGAGCTTCGAGCCGGGCGAAGAGGTCGGGCAGCGAGGCCGCGTCACGCGCGACTTCGAGCTCCGACACGATGGCCTCCAGCGTGCCGTGCGCGAAGGGCAGCGTGGGCTGGATGCAAGCGCGGTTGAGCAGCCAGGCGTCGCGCGGGCGCACCCAGGTGATGGTGTCCGGGTCGGCGCCGTGCTCCAGCAGCCACAAGGCGGTGTCGATCGAGGTCTTGCCGCCGCCCACGATCACATGCCCGCGGGCGGGCTCGGTGAGTTGCGTGAGCTCGGTCGGCGTCACGCAGCGCACGCCGTCGGCCACCCGAAAGCGAGGCCCGTGCGTGGCGGGCACCTGGCTGTCGGCACGCGCCGCGTCAACCCATTTGCGGCGCGCCTTGAGCCGCGTGCGCTGGCCGTTGACGAGCGAGGTGGCCACGCCGTCGGCGCCGACCTCGTGCCGGCTCAGGTAGGTCACGCGGCCGCTGGGCAAGAGGCGCTGCTGCATCAGGCGGTCGAAGTAGGCGCAGATCTCGGCGCCGCTCGCCAGCTCGCCCAGGCCTCGGTTGAGGCCCACGGCGTCGACCGCACCCTGGCCGAGCGGCTGCGAGTTCACCCCGTAGACCGAGGCGGCGCCGTGTAGGCGCACGAAGGGGTAGGCGTCGAGCCAGTGGCCGCCCGGCTTGGCGCGGCGGTCGACGATGACCATCGTGGCCGTGCTTTCGCTCAAGAGCGTGTCGGCAAACGCCATGGCGGTGGTGCCGGCGCCGGTGATCACATAGTCGGCTTCCAGGGTGTCGGGGTGGTTCATGTCAGCTCCTTGGGGTTGGGCGGAACTGTCCGGGCAGGCCGTGGAAAGCGGCATGGAAGGCGGCATGGAAAGCGGCGTGGGAAGTCGCGTGGAAGTCCGGCCTCTGGGAGCGCGTGGTGTGCAGTAACCCGGAATGCAGGTGTAACGGCCCTCAGCATTGCGGTGCGCCGACCGACAAGAAAGCGATGGAAGATGACTCCGTCCCTCAACGCCGTGAGGTGCGCCCGCCCGCGTGGTGTCGAGCATGGCTTCGGTCGCGCGCGCTGTGGATCGGCCTGGCGCTCGTGTGCTGCGCCGCCAGCGGGCTCGTGGCCTATCGCCTGGCGCACGCCGTGTCGGCACGTTCGCAGATGGCCGCGTCTTCGCACAGCCTGGCGTCGGTCTCGGCGGCACTCGGGTCGATGCTGGTTCGCCACGAGGCGCTGCCGCGCATGTTGGCACTCGACCCACGCCTGGGGCGCGCGCTCGCGGAGCCGGCCAACGCCGCCGCCATCAGCGAGACCAATGCCTACCTGGCCGGGATCGCCCAGCGCGGCAACCTGCTCGCCGCATTTCTGACCGACGCGCACGGCACCGCGCTCGCCGCGAGCAACTGGGACCAGCCGACCTCCTTCGTCGGCAAGAACTATGGGTTCCGGCCGTACTTCAAGGATGCGCTGGCGCAGGGCACCGGGCGCTTCTATGCGGTGGGCACGACCTCGGGCGAACCTGGCTACTTTCTTGCAAGCAGCGTGCAGGCAGCAGATGGCAAGAAGGGAGTGGTGGTGGTGAAGGTGGCGCTCGAATCGACGCTCAAGACGCCCGACGACAACGGGGAAGAGGTGGTCGCCGTGGTCGACGAATTCGGCGTTGTGTTCCTGAGCTCCGACCCGTCGCTGCTGTACCGCCCGGTGCAGCCCCTCGGCCGCCACGATCTCGCCACGCTGGCCGCGACGCAGCGCTATGCAGACCGCCTGGGCCCCGCGCTCTCGTACGCCGATCCGCTGCGCCCGATGCAGGCGGTGTGGCACCGCATCGACGACCGGGGCTGGCAGATCGTGTCGTTCAAGGACATGCGCAGCGCACGGGCGGCCGGCTGGCTGGGGGCGATCGCAGGCGTGCTGGCTGCTGCACTCGTGCTGGCGCTGTCCCTCTTCGCCTGGCAGCGCCGCGCACGGGCGATCGAGCGCGAGCGCTCCCGCGAGCAGCTGAGCCAGAGCCGCGAGCGGCTGCATGCGGTCGTCGACAACCTGCCGGTGATGGTGTGCTTCGTCTCCAGCGAGCAGCGCTACGTGTTCGCCAATGCGCTGTACGCGCAGCAGTACGGCCGCAATCCCCGCGAGCTCGAAGGCAAGGGCGTGTGGGAGGTGCTCGACCCCGAGGAATACGAGGCCGCCCAGCCGCAGATGAAACGGGCACTGGCCGGCGAGACCGTGGTCTTCGAGCGTGAGTACCGCAGCATGCGGCTCTACCGCTGCTTCGAAGCCACCTACCGCCCTGAATGGAACCACGACCGCACGGCGGTCACCGGCGTTCACGTGATGACGCAGGACGTGACCCAGACCCGCCAGCGCCTGCAGGACCTGGCCCGCCTGTCGCAGCTCGACCACCTCACGCAGCTGATGAACCGCAAGGGCTTCGAGAACCGGCTCGAGTCGGCGCTGTCGCGCGAGCCGGTGCCGGGTACCTACCTCGCGCTCCTCTTCATCGACCTCGACGGCTTCAAGCCCGTCAACGACACCCACGGCCATGCTGCGGGCGACGCGGTGCTGACCGCGTTTGGCAAGCGTGTGGCGCGCCTGGTGCGCGAAGACGACGTGGTGGCCCGGCTCGGCGGCGACGAATTCGCCGTGCTCTTGCCGGCCATCGCCAACGTGGGCGTGGCCGAACGGGTGGCGAGCGCCATCGTCGAGCTGGCGCAACGCCCGTTCTCCATCGACGGCGGCCTCACGGTGCACATCGGCGCAAGCGTCGGGGTGGCCTGGCGTGCACACGACCGCACAATCGGCCTGCAGGCGCTCTGCCACTGCGCCGACACCTACCTCTACGACGCCAAGAAGCGCGGGCGCCGCACCTTTGCCATCGGCGAGGCGGTTGAAGCCGCCCGAGGCGAACTGCCCGAGCCCAAGAACGCGAACACGACAACCCAGCAGGAGGAACATTCATGATCCCCAACACCCATCAGCTGACGATGACGGTGCTGATGACGCCCGACATGGCCAACTTCAGCGGCAACGTGCACGGCGGCACGATCCTCAAGCTGATGGACCAGGTGGCCTATGCCTGCGCGAGCCGCTACAGCGGGCGCTACGTCGTCACGCTGTCGGTCGACCATGTCACGTTCCGCGAGGCCATCCACGTGGGCGAGCTGGTCACCTTCCTCGCGAGCGTCAACTACACCGGCCGCACCTCGATGGAGGTCGGCATCAAGGTGATGGCCGAAAACATCCAGGAGCGCACGACGCGCCACGCGAACAGTTGCTTCTTCACGATGGTGGCGATGGACGAGGGCGGCCGGCCGGTCGAGGTGCCGGCGCTGGTGCCGGGCACCGACGTGGAAGCCTCGCGCCATGCGCAGGCCATGCGGCGCCGCACGCTGCGCCTGCAGGCTCAGGCCGAGACCTGAAGCCGCTCAGCGCGCGCCGCTCTTGCCGGGCTCGGGCGAGAAATCAGCCGCGACGAGCGCGTGGCGGTGCAGTTTGTCGTAGAGCGTCTTCTTCGGCATCTGCAGAAGGTCGGCCGCCTTGCCCACGTTGCCACCCGTGTTGCGCAAGGCTTCGCTGATCATCGAGCGCTCCAGCACGTCGATCCGGGCGGCCAGCGAGTAGCCGGTGCTCTTGGCCGCGGCCACGCCGTCGTCGATGCCGAGGCAGAAGCGTTCCGAAGCGTTCTTGAGTTCGCGCACGTTGCCGGGCCAATGGTGCTGCTGCCAGCGCATGATGACTTCCACCGTCAGCTCGGGCGGCTCGACGCGGTATCGCTCGGCTGCGCACTGGATGAAATGCGCAGCCAGCAAGGGGATGTCGTCCAGGCGCTCGCGCAGCGGTGCGATCTCGATGCACGCCACGTTGAGGCGGTAGTACAGGTCGGCGCGGAACTGGCCCTGGTCGGACAGCCGCTTCAGGTCGCCCTTGGCGGCGGCGATCACCCTGCAGTCGACCGGAATGGACTCGTTGCTTCCCAGGCGCTGGATCTCACGCTCCTGCAGCACGCGCAGCAGGCGTGTCTGCATCGCCGGGGTCATCGATTCGATCTCGTCGAGGAAGAGCGTGCCGCGGTTGGCGTGCTCGATCTTGCCGATGCGCCGCTTGTGGGCCCCGGTGAAAGAGCCCGCCTCGTGGCCGAAGATCTCGCTCTCGATGACCGACTCGGGCAGGGCGCCGCAATTCAAGGCGACGAAGTGGCCAGTGCGCCGGCTCTCGTCATGCAGGGCCTTGGCCACCACCTCCTTGCCGGCGCCGGTCTCGCCGACGATGAGGATGTCGACGTCAGTCGGCGCCAGGGCGCTGACGAGGCGGCGCACCTGCAGGATGGCGCTGCTCTGCCCGATGAGGGCCGACTTTCCCGCCGCCGGCAGCCGCTCGCGCAGCAGTCGGTTCTCGGCGATGAGCGAGTAGCGCTCGTGGCCACGCCGCACCGACTCGACCAGGCGCTCCGACGAGAACGGCTTCTCGATGAAGTCGTAAGCCCCGTCGCGCATCGCCTCGACCGCCATGCCGACGTCACCGTGGCCGGTGACCACGATGATGGGGAGGCCCTTGTCGCGGCCGCGGAGTTCCTCCAGGAACTTCAGGCCATCGATGCCGGGCAGGCGCACGTCGGTCACGACCACGGTCGGCTGCACGCGGTGGAACTCCTCCAGCGCGGCCTCGGCACTGGCGAAGCTGCGCACCGCCATCGACGCGAGCGACAGGGCCTGCTCGCATGCCTTGCGGACCACCGCGTCGTCTTCCACCAGCATGACCGACGCTGCAAGCTGGCTCATGCCGCCTCCAGCTCGATGGAGAACTCGGCGCCCGAGGGCGTGCTGTGGGCCCGCAGCCGGCCGCCCATGCTTTCGACGATGCCGAGCGACAGCGCGAGCCCCAGGCCCAGCCCTTCGCCGGCAGGCTTCGTCGTGAAGAAGGGCTCGAAGAGATGGGGCTGCACGTCGGGCGCGATGCCCGGCCCCGAGTCGCGCACGCGCAGGATCACGCGCGGCCCGGCGCGCTCGGCGCTGACCGCGACGTGCCGCGTTTCCTGACGCGCCACTTCATCGAGCCCGTTGCGCAAGAGGTTGACCAGCACCTGCGCCAGCCGCGTTTCGTCGGCCTTGACCCAGAGCTCGGGCGGCACGTCGTGCTGGTCGATGGTGGCGCGCAATTCCTCACGCCTCGGCTCGACCAGCATCGCCGCCTGCGACACCGCGTTGGCCACATCCACACGCTGCGCAGACGTGGGCGCCTTGCGTGCGAACGCCTTGAGTTGTGTGATGGTCCGCCCCATCCGCGCGGCGACTTCGCTGATGAGCGCGAGGTTCTCCTGCGCTTCGGAAATCCGGCCCTTGCCCAGCAGCTTCGCGCCGTTGCCCGAGAGCGTCAGCAGGGCGGTGAGGGGCTGGTTGAGCTCGTGGCTCATGCCGGCGGACAGCTGACCGAGCACGGCGAGCTTGCCTGCCTGGACAGCCTTGTCTTGTGTCTCGCGCACGATGGCTTCGGCGCTCTTGAGTTCGGCCACCTTGCGCTCGAGCTGCGCGTTCGCGTCCGACAGGGCCAGCGTGCGCTGTGCGATGCGCCCTTCGAGCTCGGCATGGGCGGCATGCAGCCGGGCCTCCGCGGCGCGGCGCTCGCTGCGCCTGCGGCGGCGCAGGTCCCACTGCACGGCGAGGGCCAGCACGAGCCCCCCGCTGAGCGTCACGACGAGCGCGCCGGTCAAGGCCGCGCGATGCGCTTCCTGTGGGTCCATGAGCAGGATCATCTGCCACCCCAGCGGACCGATGGGGTGGTTGATGACGCTGTAATCGCGCGTCGTGCCGCCACGCGTCAACGCGACCGTGCCGAAGGGCGAGAGCGCCTCTTTCCGGTCGGAAATCGGCTGCAGCGGGGCGTCGCCGTACTGGCGCGTCTGCCGGAAGCGCTCGCGCACCGATTCCGACAGCGGGCCGAGCGCGCGGTATTTCCACTCCGGCGCCGAACTGAGGAACACCACGCCTTCCTGGTCGGCAAGCAGCACGGTCTCACCGCTCTGGCGCATGGCCTCTTCGAAGCCCTCGAGCGTGACCTTCACCGCCATCACGCCGCTCGCGCCGCGCAGCGTGCGGATCTGCGTGGCGAGAAAGTAGCCCGCTTCGCCACTGGTGACGCCCACGCCGTAGAAGCGGCCGAGGCGGCCGTCGAGCGCGTCGAGGAAGTAAGGGCGAAAGCCATAGTCGCGCCCGACGAAGCTCGTCTTCTGGTTCCAGTTGCTCGCGGCCAGCGTGATGCCAGAGTCGTCGATCAGGTATGCGGCGCTCACCTGCGCCTTCGCGGCGGCCGCCTGCAGAAAGAGGTTCGCCGCGTTGCGGGTGCTGTCGTCGGGTGACTCGAGCACCGCCGACAGCTGGCGCTCGAGCCCCAGCACGCCAGGCAGCACCTCGTGTCGCGTGAGCACCGCATCGAGCGTGAGGGTGAAGAACTCGAGCCGCTTGGCGCCGCTGCGCTGCTGCTCCTGCAGGCGGCTTTCGAGGAGGAAGCGATACGCGAAGAGCCCGAGCGCCACACACCCGATGAAGGCGAGCACCGTCCACGAGAAGCGAGGCCAGCCCTTGGTCGGGTGGCTCACGTGGCCCACGGTGATGTGATGCGAAAGCATTGGCCTGCAGCGCATGTGTCGGTGACGGGGAGTGTTGAGCCGTTCGTTCGGTGGCGCGTCGTGGAAGCTACTTACGCGGCGTGAAGAACGGGCGGGCCTTGCATTCCGGACATCCGCAATCGCAGGCTCCGGCCGTGCGGATTTCCAGCCAGGGCGGCGCGCCAAAACGCGAACGAGTTCTCACCTCACCAGGGAAAGCGCGAGCTGCTTCACGCTTGCGGCGCTTGGCACGGCCGATGCAATGGAGGCCGCGTCATTCACTCGGAGACAAACGATGACTCTCAAAAGCACGACAAGAATCTTTTTGGCAGCGGCGCTGGCAAGCGTCTCTCTGGCGGCGGTGGCCGACTACCCCGACAAGCCGGTGCGCGTGATCGTGCCGTTCGCGCCCGGCGGCACCACCGACATCATTGCGCGCGTCGTGGCCGACCAGATCCAGGTGTCGCTCGGCCAACCGATGATCGTGGAAAACAGGGGAGGGGCCGGCGGCATGCTCGGCGCCACCGAGATCGCCAGGTCGCAGGCCGATGGCTACACCGTCGGGATCGCAACCGTCTCCACGACGGCAGCCGTGCCGTCGCTCAACCCCAAGACACCTTATGACCCGACGGTCGACTTCACGTCGATCATCAACATCGCGGCCACGCCCAACGTGCTGGCGGTGCACCCCTCGTTTCCCGCGAAGGACTTCAAGGCCTTCCTCCAGCTCGTGAAGGCCAACCCTGGCAAGTACTCGTTCGCGAGTTCGGGCGCCGGCGGCATCGGGCACCTGCAGATGGAGTTGTTCAAGTCGATCACCAACACCTTCATCACCCACATTCCCTATCGCGGCGCAGGCCCGGCGCTGACCGACACCATCGCGGGGCAGGTGCCGATCATCTTCGACAACCTGCCCTCGGCGCTGCCCTTCATCAAGGACAACCGCCTGCTTGCGCTGGCCGTGGCGGCCCCCAACCGCCTGCCCATGCTGCCCAACGTGCCGACCTTCAAGGAACTGGGGCTGGAGCCCGTCAACCGCATGGCGTACTACGGCCTGCATGGCCCGAAGAACCTGCCGCGCCCGGTGGTGGCGAAGCTGCATGCCTCGGTCAAGAAGACGCTGGAGAACCCGGCCACGCGCAAGCGCATCGAGGAGACCGGCTCGATCGTCATCGGCAACACCCCTGAGCAGTTCGCCGCCGAAACGAAGGCCGAGTACGCGGTCTACAAGCGCGTGGTCGAGCAGCAAAAGCTCAAGCTCGACTGAAGCGGGAGGCCCCCATGCTGTACCAACGGATCGTGCTGAAGGCCGCGGCCGCACTGGCGATGCTCCTGTGCGCGCTGGCCGCGAGAGCCGACATCGTGATCGGCCAGACCAGCGGTTTCACCGGCCAGGTGAAAGGCAGCGTCGAAGAGTTGTCGCTCGGCGCCAAGCTGTACCTCGACTTCGTCAACGCAGGCGGCGGTGTCAACGGCCAGCGCATCCGCCTGGTTCAGCTGGACGACAAGTTCGACCCCCGGCTCGCGGCGGCCAACGCGGAAGCGTTGATCGTCAAGGAAGGCGCGCTCGCGCTCTTCCTGACTCGGGGCACGCCGCACACCCAGGCAGTGTTGCCGCATCTCGCGAAGCACCGGGTGCCCCTGATCGCGCCTTCCACGGGCGCCATGGTGTTGCACCAGCCGCCGCACCCGTATGTGTTCAACGTGAGGGCCACGTATCAACGCGAAGCTATGCGGGCGATCGAGCACCTGGGCGTGATCGGCCTGAGCCGCGTGGCGGTGCTGCACGTGAAGGACTCGTTCGGCGCCGATGCCGTGCTCGGCGCACTGAAGGGCTTCGAGAACATCGGCAAGAGCCCGGTCGTCGTGCACGAGTTCGAGCGCGAGAACCCGGCGTTCTCCGGCGTGGCGTCGAAAGTGATGCACACGCACGCGCAGGCGGTGCTGATCATCGGCTCGGCGACAGCGGTGGTCGATGCGACGAAGGCCATCCGCACGGCGGGCTCGTCGGCGCAGATCGTCACCCTGTCGAACAACGCCTCGGGCGCGTTCATCAAGCAGATGGGCGAGAACGCGCGAGGCACGATCGTGACGCAGGTGTTCCCGTATGAGCGCGCCTCCGGGCCCCGCTTCGTGCGGCACGCGCTCGAGCTGGCCAAAGGGCGTGGCAACACAGAGCTGTCGCCCGCCATGCTGGAAGGGTTTGCTGCGGCGAAGGTGCTGGTCGAGGCGATCAAGCGGGCAGGGCGAAGCCCCACGCGGGCGTCGCTGCTGAGCGCGCTGGAGGGCATGCAGCGGCTCGACATCGGCGGGCTCGAACTTTCCTACTCGCCCACGGACCACACCGGCTTCGACTTCGTCGACCTGTCCATCATCGCCGCCGACGGCAGGTTCACGCGCTAGCGGCGTTCCCGCGGCAGTCTTTGCATGGCAGGCTCGGTGGCGCGGGGGCAAGTCTCGCCTCGGCGGCCGACGAGCCTGGGTGACCTCAGCGAATCCGTTGTCGGATCGCAGAAGGTAAGTCCTTGATTCACATGGAATGTCCTAACCGATCGCACCGGGTTTCCTACTAGTCGAGGCGGGGCAAACCCGTTGACGGCGCTCCCGTAAATCACGGATCTCGTTTCCAGGAAGCCCACATGCGACGAATCCATTTCCATAACAACCAATCGACGCGGTGGTTACAAAATATTTTGTCCTGCCGCAGTCAATATCAATGTATTGACCTAGAACGGTACATAGCCCCGCCTCTGAAGTAGACGCTATCGCGTTAGACAGCGAATTTCTTAAAGGTCGCCGTTTCACACAATCGCCTGCGATTCGTATGCGCCTTGCGTCTGTGCAAATCGGCGCGCCGATGCGGCACTTCACAAGGCAATTGCGCTGGAATATCTTCGACGGAGATCGACTAGTAACGACTCGACGTCATGAGCACAGACAGCGGATGCGTCAGCCTCGTAGAAGAACTACTGCTCAAGCAATACGGCCCGTTCCTTGACAGTGCTGCGATCTGCAAGGTTCTGTACTACCCGACGAGAGGAGCGCTTGCAGCAGCCAAGGCTCGCGGCCAGTTGCCATTCACGCCGATCAAGCTCGGCGGCCGTCCGGGCATCTTCGCGTTGACTTCCGAAATCGCTGAGATTGCCGAACGATTGGCGTCTGAATCGCGTTCGCAAGCGAAGGAATCAGGAGTGACGTCAACTATGTGAATCGCCAAAAAAGAAAGCCACCAGTCCCGAAGGAAAGGTGGCCGTCCCGAAGCACATTACTGAGCTCCTAAGCACTCTCAGTATGGCTTCAGACGGCTACTAGGTCAACTCGTCCCCAGCTCGCTGCGGGACCGTCCAGGAGTTTGTCTTGAGCACATTCGGCATCCCGAAGGAGGGCGCCTGCGCGAAGTATTTCGTTCGCAGCAGCCAGCGCTTCATTCCACTGTCACTCCACCGTCCAGCTCTGAAAGGAGCGGAACATGTGGTTTGACCGTGGTCGCAGTTTCGGCGGCTTGCGCAAACGGTACAAGGCGTTTCCAAACGGCATGGTCGAGGCGCTCGACCCTGTCAGCGCCGACATCGTGGCGTTCAAGACAGAACTTCAATACGACAACTGGTTGCTGCGTCGATTCGACGCGGCCATACAAGACTTGGACATCAGGCCCAAGCGGCTTGCGCAGATGCGAAATGGCAAGCGGACCGAATCTCAGCCGGCGCTTGCGTTCCGCAACGAGAAAGGCTCACGCATCGTCGAGTGGGTTGTCGCGAAGGGAAGCGTAGAGCCTTGCGATCTCGAAGCGGTCGTCCCATTTGAGAAAAGTCATCCGGTCCAAGTTTCGGTGAGAGCACGGGACACCATTCGCAGCAATCAGGTGTTGCTGGCCAACCTGGACCACGTCCGACAGACGTTGGCGATGCACGTCAACGTTGACCTGGCGGCCGAGCAACGCGCGACCTTGCACGCCTTGCAGGAAGAGCCGGAAATGAAACTGGCGCTTCTCCTGTCGCGCGCGCAAACCCAATCGACTGTAGACGTCAGCATCCGTGTGGAAGCGGCGCTACTCCGACTTTTTGCAGATGGAACCGTCAAACTGAACCTGTCCGAGGTGCCCTATGGGACGAAGACCATCATCTCGATTTGACGGTTCTGAGGATTGGAGGGCTGAGTACAGCAATTTTGCAGACTGGCCCGGCGTCGATGCCCAGTTACTTAAGGGAAGGGATCAACTTCGCTATGAGCGCTTGGCAAGAGCAGTCGAGCACTACCTGAACGACCAACCAATCGCGATGGTTGTCGCGCAGGCGAAGATGTCACGCCAACGATTTGGTGTCCTCTTTAAGCGCTGCATTGCGCCTCATCCCGATGGTCGCATCCAGGGAGCTCGCGCTTTGAAGTTGGGCTCAAGGGTAGGTGAATACAAGCGTAAGCAGCCCGCTTCAAAGCACGGAAACCCGGGGGCTGGCGTCTTCAGGATGCTGTTCGTCGATCACTCGGAACTTGAAAGAACATTTGAGAAGCGCCTGCTGCTGCGGGCGCGCTACAAGCTCGGGTCGCCACCGCACTGGTTCAGGAATGCGCACAAAGACTTTCTCGACGCCTGTCGAGAAGATTGTGGTCTGGGCGCAGAGGACTACCCCTTCACCTCCGGCGATCGCGGCTTCCGCGCTTTCAAGAAGTGGATGAAGGAGGCCTATCTTCCCAGACACCTTTCGAGGTGGGTGCGCGATAGCTACGGACCAGCGGCCGGGCAAGCTCAAGACTATGCAGAAGGAGACGGCGAATCAAAACGTCTGCTCGGTCCATACAAAGTCTGGCAATTGGACGAAGTTGACCTCGACGTAAATGCCCGTTGCACGCTTCCTGCGCCGAAGCGCGGGGAGATCTCCGCGCCATTACATCGACTCTCCGAGCTGCGCCTTGTGGACGTTGGCTCCGGCGCTGTACTCAGTCGACGACTGGTCGTCTCCAAGAAGGTTGCTGCGAACGACGTCTTGATCGTGTTGTGGGATGCGATCAGCGGCCCACCTGAAGTCCCGAAGGTTTACCCGTCACCACCGAAGCCTGAAGCGGACTACCCGGTCAACCTTTTTCCAGAGCTCCGCTTCGCCTTAGTCGATCTGCTCTATCTCGACAACGCCTTAGCCCACTTGGCAGCTTGCCGCGACGGGTCTTCACTCTACGCAGGAGGGCGCTAATCGCTCAGGGGGTTTTCACACAGCCTCGACTGGCCAGAGTCATTGGTCAATCGTATTAATGGACGGCAGTGAGTGCGACACCGGACCTTCGCTCAACCGAAGTCCCGCGACTGCTGTCTTCCCCTGCATGCGATTGTCACTAGGGTATCGCTCGGCAGCTTAGCCCTCCAAAGGGGGCATTCAATGGGGCGATCCCACGGCACAATGCCCGCAAAGATTTAAAGGGAGGCCGGTGTGGCTGTACTGGGAGGGGGGGGCGAAGCGCAGCTGCGTGTTGAACGCGCACTGCCGCAGTCAGATGCGGCAGACAATGGGAATGCGCCAGCGAGGCAGGCGTCATTGGGGGCGCTTTGCCTCGTGGCCCGTCTGCATCACGTGGCCGCTGATCCGGCTCACATAGCCCATCAGCTCGGCTGGACACCAAGCTACTCCCCTTCAGCGGCTGACCTGCTGCTGGCTGCAAAGCACCTCGGCCTCAAGGCCAAACTCGCCCGCAGCACCGTTGATCGGCTCAGCCTTTCCCCACTACCGGCCATCGCGCTGACGCGCGATGGCCGCGCAGTTGTCCTTGCCCAGTGCGACGGTCAGCGCGTGCTTCTGCAAGAGCCCGGCGGCCGGCCGACGATCGAGCCGGTGGGCGTCTTTACCGAGGAGTGGAGCGGTCAGCTCATCCTCATCGCTAGCCGCGCCTCCCTGACGGGCGCTCTCGCGAAGTTCGACTTTAGCTGGTTCATTCCCAGCTTGGTGAAATACCGGCGCTTGCTCGGCGAAGTGCTGCTCGTCTCGCTGTTCCTGCAGCTCTTCGCCCTCATCAGCCCCTTGTTCTTCCAGGTCGTGATGGACAAGGTACTTGTGCACCGGGGCGTTTCCACGCTCGACGTGCTGGTTATCGGGCTTGTCGTTGTGGTCCTCTTCGAAAGCGTGCTCACCACGCTTCGCACCTACGTCTTCAGCCACACCACGAGCCGCATCGACGTCGAACTTGGCGCACGCCTCTTCCGCCACCTGCTGCAACTGCCCTTGGCCTACTTCCAGGCCCGAAGAGTGGGTGATTCGGTAGCCCGCGTGCGCGAGCTAGAGAACATCCGCAGTTTTTTGACCGGCAACGCTATCACCATCGTGCTCGACATCGCCTTCTCGGTGATCTTCATCGCGGTGATGCTCTTCTACAGCGTCCCGCTCACCTTGATCGTGTTGGCCAGCCTGCCGCTGTACGTTACGCTGAGCGTCATCCTCGTCCCCATCCTGCGCGCCCGCCTCGACGAGAAATTCGCCCGCGGCGCCGAGAACCAGGCCCTGCTGGTGGAGGCGGTGACCGGCATCCAGACCGTCAAGGCCAGCGCCCTCGAGCCCGCCACTGCGAAGCGCTGGGACGACCAGCTCGCCGCCTACGTCTCAGCCAGCTTCAAGACCAGCACGCTGGCCAGCTACGGCCACGAAGGCATCAACCTCATTGGCAAGCTTGTCGGTGCCGCGACCCTGTGGTACGGCGCCCGTCTCGTGATGGACCAGCAGCTGAGCGTCGGCCAGTTCGTCGCCTTCAACATGTTCGCCCAGCGCGTCGCGCAGCCCATCATGCGCATGGCGCAGCTCTGGACCGACTTCCAGCAGACCGGCATCTCCATGGCCCGCCTGGGCGACATCCTGAACACACGCACTGAAGTGCCGCCTGCTGCCGCGGCGCAGCTGCCCCCGCTCAAAGGCGCCATCCAGTTCGACCAGGTCAGCTTCCGCTACCGTCCCGAAGCGCCCCCGGTCCTGCACACCCTGAGCCTGCAGATCCGCCCCGGCGAAGTGATCGGCATCGTCGGCCGCAGCGGCTCCGGCAAGAGCACCCTCACCAAGCTCGTTCAGCGCCTCTACACCCCCGAGCAGGGCCGGGTGCTCGTCGACGGCATCGACATCAGCCTGATCGATGCCGCCCAGCTCAGAAGGCAGATCGGCGTCGTGCTGCAGGAGAACCTGCTCTTCAACCGCAGCGTGCGCGAGAACATCGCCATCACCGACCCGGCAGCCCCCATCGAAGCCGTGATGCACGCCGCCACGCTAGCTGGGGCGCATGACTTCGTGAGCGAGCTGCCCGAGGGGTACGACACCATCGTCGGCGAGCAGGGCAGCAGCCTCTCCGGCGGGCAGCGCCAGCGCATCGCGATCGCCAGAGCGCTCTTCACTAACCCCCGAGTGCTCATCCTGGATGAAGCTACCAGCGCCCTCGACTACGAGAGCGAAGCCATCCTCCAGCGCAACATGGCTGGCATCTGCCAGGGCCGCACCGTGATCATCATCGCCCACCGCCTAAGCAGCGTTCGCCAGGCCCACCGCATCATCGCCATGGACAAGGGACGCATCGTCGAGCAAGGCTCCCACGATGAGCTGCTCAAGAACCCGAAGGGCCTCTACGCCCACCTCTGGGCCATGCAGGCCGGAAGCCAGCCATGAGCGCCGCCCACCACGTCGCCAGCGAAGCTGCCAACGAAGCCGCGCCACTACCGCGCCACCCAGCCTTCGAACTGCTCGCCCGCTACAAGGCCGTGCTGCAAGCCGCCTGGGCCTTGCGGCATGAGATGACCGGCCCCAGGCGTATGGCCGACGAGGCCGCCTTCCTGCCAGCCGCTTTAAGCCTGCAGGAGACCCCCGCTCACCCCGCACCGCGGCGCGTGGCTTGGGTCATCTGTGCGCTCTTCCTGATCGCCCTCGTCTGGTCCATCTTCGGCCAAGTCGACATCGTGGCCGTGGCCCCCGGCCGCATCGTCGTCAGCAACCGCACCAAGACGCTGCAGCCCCTGGAGCGAAGTGTCGTCAAGCGCGTGCTGGTCAAGGACGGCGATCTCGTGAAAGCCGGCCAGGTGCTGGTGGAGTTGGACCCGACCATGGCTGCTGCTGACGGTGCCAGCGTGCAAGAGCAACTTGCCTCCGCGGCCTCCGAAGAGGATCGGACGACGGCGCTGCTGGCAGCGCTCAAGGCGGGCCACGCGCCCGTCATGAAAGGCGCCAGCGGCCGCGACCAGGCCCAGCTGCAAGCCGAATGGCAGGACATCAACGCCAAGCTCGCCAAGCTGGGGGCCGAACACGCACGGCGCCAAGCCGAGATCGCCACCGTCCAGGAAACCATCGCCAAGCTCGACGCCACACTGCCGCTGGCCCAGCAGCGCGAAGCCGACTTCAAGCGCCTGACCAGCGAAGGCTTCATCTCCGACCACGCCCGGCAAGACCGCACCCGCGAGCGCATCGAACAGGAGCGTGACCTCGCCACCCAGAAAGCCCGCCTGGCCGAAGCTCAGGCCGCGCTGACCGAGAGCGACAACGCCAGAAGCGCCTACCTCGCCGAAACCCAGCGCACCCTCAATGACCGCCAGGCCCAGGCCAGCACCAAGCGCATCCAGCTGACCCAAGAGCGCAGCAAGACCGAGCAGCGCACCCGGCTGACGCAGCTCACCGCCCCAGTGGCCGGCACGGTTCAGCAGGTGGCGGTGCACACCGAGGGTGGCGTGGTCACCGAGGCCCAGGTGCTGATGGTCATCGTGCCCAAGGACGCACAGGTGACCGCCGAGGTGGTGATCGACAACAAGGACATCGGCTTCGTCAATCCGGGGCAGATCGCGGCGATTAAGCTCGAAACCTTCCCCTTCACGCGCTACGGTACGGTCGAAGCGAACGTGTACAGCGTCACTGCTGACGCGGTGAACGACGAAAAGCGCGGCGCCATCTTCCCGGCCACGCTGACGCTCAGGGACAACGACATCCTCGTGGACGGGAAGCGCATCCATCTAAGCCCTGGAATGAATCTCACTGCGGAGATCAAAACCGGTCGAAGAAGCGTGTTCGACTATTTGTTGAGTCCGCTGCAAAGGACCGTGAGCGAGAGTCTTGGAGAAAGATAAAACCCAATTACCTTGGGGAGTTTTTTAATATGCCGGTACTGCTCTTTGTATTGCTTGTGGTCATATTCTGTGCTGTCTCCGTTTCGTTTCTTTATCCGCCACGAGAAGAACTAACGATAGTGCACGAAAAGTATCAACAAAGGCTGGCGACCAAGAAAGGGATCGTCGCAGCACTTGCGCGGCTCGTCGATCGATTCGCTTACAGAGCTTCGATATATCGGTGGAGAGCAATTTCTGCCTTGACTTTCGTTTGGCTGGTGATTTTCTTGTTCTGGCTCCTAAAAATCTAGGTGATCTATGTCCATATATGATTCTGGAAGCGTTTCGGTAGTTACTGCCGGAAACGGCTTATTGGTTGCCGTGGCCGCCCCGATCGTCGGGCCCGCCGTCGTGCTACCGAACGCTGTTATTAATGCGCTACTTTCTGCATCTGCACTGGGTGGAGAGCCAAGACTCGTGCCCTTCGGCGACGGCGGCACCGTGCAAATTGACGCGCGCTGTTTAGATCTAGCCTCAAAAATTATCACCGCGATGTCTCTTGCGGGAATGGCCGTTGGTGCTACGGTGAGCTTACCGGTCGTCCTGGGGATGACTGCTGTTGCAATAACGGCTGGTGCTCTCTCGGACCCGGGCATTCGAGACATGATTACAGACCCGGCCTTTTGGGATCGCTTCCGCGACGGTATAGATTTTCCGATTGCGGGAGACCCAGCCACTGGCATGCCGTGGCCTGGTGCGGAGATTGATCCATCGGTAAACGGCAACTGGCAACAGGCGCTAACACCGCCCCGACGGGATCCATTGGCCATCGATTTGGATGGGGACGGGATTGAAACAGTGGGCATTTCCGCGTCCGGCGCTCCGATCCTTTTCGACCACAACGCCGACGGCATCAAGACGGGTACCGGTTGGCTCCAGGGCGACGATGCCTGGCTAGTGCTTGACCGCAACGGCAACGGCACGATCGACAGTGGCCGGGAGCTTTTCGGCGCAGACACACAAATTTCGGTTACGGAGACACTGCCAGGAAGTACACAGCCGACAACGTTCTCACGCAATGCCACAAGCGGCTTTGAGGCGTTGCGGGCGCTGGACATAGGTGATGGCAGTGCAGGTTCTGCAGGCTTCGGCGACGGAGTCTTTGACGAGCGAGACGCGGAGTTCGTCAACGTCAGACTGTGGCGAGACATCAACCAAGACGGCATAAGCCAAACTAGCGAACTGATTTCATTGGCAGAGCAGGGCATCACATCGATCGCCCTGACAGCGACCACGACGACCATCAATCTCAACAATGGGAACACGGTGACGGGCCAAGCCACAGTTTCCCGCGCCGACGGGAGCATCACAGAGATAGACAGTGTTGATCTAACTGCGAGCAATTTGAACCTAGCCGACAACCCGTTTTATAGGGAGTTTGGGGATGTCATTCCCTTGACCACCCAGGCGCGAACGGCTGCCCAAATGCAGGGCTCTGGATGGCTTCGAGACCTGCGCGAGGCAATGAGCCTAAGCACCACGGCGGCCGCCAGCTTTGCAAGCAAGGTCGCGCAGTACTCGGCTGCAAGCAGTCGTGACGAGCAACTTGCCGAAGTTGACGCCCTAGTTGAACTATGGGCAAAGACGAGCGGGCGCTTTGATGACCGTTGGCATAGAGCCGTGCAAGCGACTTTGGTATCCCAAACGAGCAGCAGTGCCACGTATCGCTACTCCACGGTTGACCCGATCTTCTATGAAACGATGAGCCCGACGTCGTATACCCAGGGCGTTGGCATCGGTCTGGAGGGCAATGAGTACTACACGTACATTCAGGCAGGTCAGCAATCCGCGAAGGTGTTAAACGATGCGGGGCTGGAGGTCTTTCGCAGGCTCGCGATTTTGGAGGCGTTCAATGGCCAACGCTTTATCAACTTTACGGCGACGCAGGGGACCGGAGGGGGAAGCGCCAGTTCATCGTCCGGCGGTGGAGGAGGCGGCGGTGGCGGCATGTTGGCACCGGGACTTCAGGTCAATTGGTGGATCACGCTTGCTACGCAACAGATCCATTCGATTAACCAAGCGTATGAGGCGCTCACGAGTTCAGTTTATGAGGCATTGGTACTTCAGACGCGCCTTAAACCATACCTCGACTGCATCACTCCTGTTGTTGACCAAGCGGGACTGCACTTCGACACCTCGACTCTAAGCGGGAAGCTTGATGACCAAAAATTGGCTGATGAGCGCAAGGCGCTGATTGATCTGATTGAACTAACGAAGTATGCGAACGGAGCCCTTGAACTTACTGGGTTCGATGCTGTCGGGCTGTTGCGTTCATGGGTTGATTCTTTGGGTGCGGAATCCGCACTCCGCGCAGAGCTTCTGTCACTTGATCTATATAGCCCGGCAGTCTCCGTCGGCAGTAGCCGCGCCGATATCTATTTTGGTGACGCTAGCTCAAACGTTTTTAGTGCTAAATCGGGTGACGATCTGCTCGATGGAGGCGACGGCAACGACACGCTCAACGGCGAGAACGGCAACGACGTTCTTCTGGGCGGGGAAGGCGCTGACACGCTGACCGGCGGGGTTGGTGCCGACACGCTCATGGGTGGGGCTGGCAACGACAACCTGTACGGCGACGGCATGTACGGAGGCAATGGTGGCAACGACGTGCTCGACGGAGGCGCCGGCAACGACACCCTTGTCGGTGGCTTCGGCAGCGACACCTACCTGTTCGGTCGGGGCGACGGGCAAGACACGATCAGCAACTACGCCGATGCATGGGGAGGCAGTGTCGACCCCACCGTGGGCAAGCAAGACGTGCTGCAGTTCAAGGCCGGCGTGCTGGCCAGCGACGTCACGCTCACCCGCAGCGGCGACAACCTGGTCGTGCGGATCAACGGCACCACCGACCAGGTCATCATCTCGAACTACTTCAACAACGATGGCTTCGGCACGCAGGGCTATGCCCTGGAGCAGATCCGCTTCGAAGACGGGACCAGCTGGGACGTGGCCACGGTCAAGACCATGGTGCTGCAAGGCACAGCTGGCGTTGACACCATCACCGGCTATGCCACCGACGACACCATTGCGGGTCTGGCCGGCAATGACACGCTGTACGGCCGTGACGGCAACGACACGCTGGACGGTGGTGACGGCGCCGACACGCTCAATGGCGAGAACGGCAACGACGTGCTGCTGGGTGGTGAAGGTGCTGACACGCTGACCGGCGGGGTTGGTGCCGACACGCTCATGGGTGGGGCGGGCAACGACAACCTGTACGGCGACGGCATGTACGGCGGCAACGGTGGCAACGACGTGCTCGACGGTGGTGCTGGCAACGACACCCTCGTGGGCGGTTACGGCAGCGACACCTACCTGTTCGGCCGTGGCGACGGGCAGGACACGATCAGCAACCGCTCCGACGGCTACAGCGGGTACGCTGACCCCACGGTGGGCAAGCAAGACGTGTTGCAGTTCAAGGCCGGCGTGCTGGCCAGCGACGTCACGCTCACCCGCAGCGGCGACAACCTGGTCGTGCGGATCAACGGCACCACCGACCAGGTCATCATCTCGAACTACTTCAACAACGATGGCTTCGGCACGCAGGGCTATGCCCTGGAGCAGATCCGCTTCGAAGACGGGACCAGCTGGGACGTGGCCACGGTCAAGACCATGGTGCTGCAAGGCACAGCTGGCGTTGACACCATCACCGGCTATGCCACCGACGACACCATTGCGGGTCTGGCCGGCAATGACACGCTGTACGGCCGTGACGGCAACGACACGCTGGACGGTGGTGACGGCGCCGACACGCTCAATGGCGAGAACGGCAACGACGTGCTGCTGGGTGGTGAAGGTGCTGACACGCTGACCGGCGGGGTTGGTGCCGACACGCTCATGGGTGGGGCGGGCAACGACAACCTGTACGGCGACGGCATGTACGGCGGCAACGGTGGCAACGACGTGCTCGACGGTGGTGCTGGCAACGACACCCTCGTGGGCGGCTTCGGCAGCGACACCTACCTGTTCGGTCGGGGCGACGGGCAAGACACGATCAGCAACTACGCCGATGCATGGGGCGGCAGTGCCGATCCCACGGTGGGCAAGCAAGACGTGTTGCAGTTCAAGTCCGGCGTGCTGGCCAGCGACGTCACGCTCACCCGCAGCGGCGACAACCTGGTCGTGCGGATCAACGGCACCACCGACCAGGTCACGATCTCCAGCTACTTCGTCGGAGACGGCGTCAGCGCGCAAGGCTACGCCGTGGAGCAGATCCGCTTCGAAGACGGGACCAGTTGGAACGTGGCCACGGTCAAAGCGATGATGCAAGCCACGGCGGGAAACGACACTCTCATTGGCTATGCCACAGACGATGTGTTGATAGGTCTGGGTGGCAACGACACGCTGTACGGCCGTGACGGCAACGACACGCTGGACGGTGGTGACGGCGCCGACACGCTCAACGGCGAGAACGGCAACGACGTGCTGCTGGGTGGTGAAGGTGCTGACACGCTGACCGGCGGGGTTGGTGCCGACACGCTCATGGGTGGGGCTGGCAACGACAACCTGTACGGCGACGGCATGTACGGAGGCAATGGTGGCAACGACGTGCTCGACGGAGGCGCCGGCAACGACACCCTTGTCGGTGGCTTCGGCAGCGACACCTACCTGTTCGGTCGGGGCGACGGGCAAGACACGATCAGCAACTACGCCGATGCATGGGGAGGCAGTGTCGACCCCACCGTGGGCAAGCAAGACGTGCTGCAGTTCAAGGCCGGCGTGCTGGCCAGCGACGTCACGCTCACCCGCAGCGGCGACAACCTGGTCGTGCGGATCAACGGCACCACCGACCAGGTCATCATCTCGAACTACTTCAACAACGATGGCTTCGGCACGCAGGGCTATGCCCTGGAGCAGATCCGCTTCGAAGACGGGACCAGCTGGGACGTGGCCACGGTCAAGACCATGGTGCTGCAAGGCACAGCTGGCGTTGACACCATCACCGGCTATGCCACCGACGACACCATTGCGGGTCTGGCCGGCAATGACACGCTGTACGGCCGTGACGGCAACGACACGCTGGACGGTGGTGACGGCGCCGACACGCTCAATGGCGAGAACGGCAACGACGTGCTGCTGGGTGGTGAAGGTGCTGACACGCTGACCGGCGGGGTTGGTGCCGACACGCTCATGGGTGGGGCGGGCAACGACAACCTGTACGGCGACGGCATGTACGGCGGCAACGGTGGCAACGACGTGCTCGACGGTGGTGCTGGCAACGACACCCTCGTGGGCGGTTACGGCAGCGACACCTACCTGTTCGGCCGTGGCGACGGGCAGGACACGATCAGCAACCGCTCCGACGGCTACAGCGGGTACGCTGACCCCACGGTGGGCAAGCAAGACGTGTTGCAGTTCAAGGCCGGCGTGCTGGCCAGCGACGTCACGCTCACCCGCAGCGGCGACAACCTGGTCGTGCGGATCAACGGCACCACCGACCAGGTCATCATCTCGAACTACTTCAACAACGATGGCTTCGGCACGCAGGGCTATGCCCTGGAGCAGATCCGCTTCGAAGACGGGACCAGCTGGGACGTGGCCACGGTCAAGACCATGGTGCTGCAAGGCACAGCTGGCGTTGACACCATCACCGGCTATGCCACCGACGACACCATTGCGGGTCTGGCCGGCAATGACACGCTGTACGGCCGTGACGGCAACGACACGCTGGACGGTGGTGACGGCGCCGACACGCTCAATGGCGAGAACGGCAACGACGTGCTGCTGGGTGGTGAAGGTGCTGACACGCTGACCGGCGGGGTTGGTGCCGACACGCTCATGGGTGGGGCGGGCAACGACAACCTGTACGGCGACGGCATGTACGGCGGCAACGGTGGCAACGACGTGCTCGACGGTGGTGCTGGCAACGACACCCTCGTGGGCGGTTACGGCAGCGACACCTACCTGTTCGGCCGTGGCGACGGGCAGGACACGATCAGCAACCGCTCCGACGGCTACAGCGGGTACGCTGACCCCACGGTGGGCAAGCAAGACGTGCTGCAGTTCAAGGCCGGCGTGCTGGCCAGCGACGTCACGCTCACCCGCAGCGGCGACAACCTGGTCGTGCGGATCAACGGCACCACCGACCAGGTCATCATCTCGAACTACTTCAACAACGATGGCTTCGGCACGCAGGGCTATGCCCTGGAGCAGATCCGCTTCGAAGACGGGACCAGCTGGGACGTGGCCACGGTCAAGACCATGGTGCTGCAAGGCACAGCTGGCGTTGACACCATCACCGGCTATGCCACCGACGACACCATTGCGGGTCTGGCCGGCAATGACACGCTGTACGGCCGTGACGGCAACGACACGCTGGACGGTGGTGACGGCGCCGACACGCTCAATGGCGAGAACGGCAACGACGTGCTGCTGGGTGGTGAAGGTGCTGACACGCTGACCGGCGGGGTTGGTGCCGACACGCTCATGGGTGGGGCGGGCAACGACAACCTGTACGGCGACGGCATGTACGGCGGCAACGGTGGCAACGACGTGCTCGACGGTGGTGCTGGCAACGACACCCTCGTGGGCGGTTACGGCAGCGACACCTACCTGTTCGGCCGTGGCGACGGGCAGGACACGATCAGCAACCGCTCCGACGGCTACAGCGGGTACGCTGACCCCACGGTGGGCAAGCAAGACGTGCTGCAGTTCAAGGCCGGCGTGCTGGCCAGCGACGTCACGCTCACCCGCAGCGGCGACAACCTGGTCGTGCGGATCAACGGCACCACCGACCAGGTCATCATCTCGAACTACTTCAACAACGATGGCTTCGGCACGCAGGGCTATGCCCTGGAGCAGATCCGCTTCGAAGACGGGACCAGCTGGGACGTGGCCACGGTCAAGACCATGGTGCTGCAAGGCACAGCTGGCGTTGACACCATCACCGGCTATGTCTCTGATGACGTACTAACCGGCCTCGCGGGCAACGATTTTCTCTATGGTCGCAATGGAAATGACATCCTTGATGGTGGCGAAGGCAACGACACCATGGATGGCGGGATTGGCAGCGACACTTATCGCTTCGGCTTAGGTGGCGGTTCAGACGTCATCACGGACGTTGATGCAACCGCTGGGAACACGGACGTGGTGCAAATGCTCGACGCGGTATCCGCCGACCGACTTTGGTTTCGCAGGGTTAGCAACAATCTGGAGGTCAGCATCATCGGCACGACGGACAAGCTGACGGTGCAGAACTGGTACCTTGGCAACCAATACCATGTCGAGCAGTTCAAGTCTTCTGACGGTCTGACTCTGCTCGACTCGAAGGTACAGGATCTAGTGAATGCCATGGCCTCATTCGCGCCGCCTGCTGCCGGGCAAACCACACTACCTTCGAACTATCAGGAGACTTTGGTGCCCGTCATTGCGGCGAATTGGGGGCCTTGAGCTAGAGGTGGAAGGTCTCAATCTGGCGGAACTCGATACGTCCCAGAGGAGCTGATGGCAGTCGAGGGGACGCGGCCGAGAAGAAAGACGGCCCGTGGCGAGTACATGCCACGGGCCGGGTCGTCGACGGCTCAAACGGATGCAATGGCGGCGCGTTGTGATCAGCCCGTATGACCAGGTGGAAGGACAGGGAACGATGTGCGCGAAACAGCAAGCAGAGCAGGGCGCCAGCATCCAGTTTAGGCAGCGAGGTCGGCTGCGTACGCCCCGGCCGCAGCCAAAACGGTCGAGCCGGCGCTCGGGAAGCGAATTGACCAGCTCGAGCGCCTCGGGGTCCAACGTTCGCTTTGCAGTGACCCGACCCGCCAGCACCTCAACTGGGGTGCTGTCACCCAGCAGGTCATTGGTCGAACAGAAGAACCCATAGAGCGATGAACCGTTGGTCACTGGCGCACCAAGGGCTCGCAGCACTCGCGCAAGTGGTGAGGTAGCAGATCCCGCGTCCCCTCGAAGCTCCGGCCAGGTCTGGAACCAGGGGTACTCGCTTGCGTGGTCCCGATCTGGCCACACGACCGAAAACAGTTCGCCGTTTCGCTCTCGGCCTGCAGGACAGCGTCTTGACTCAGGCCCAACGCCTTCGCGACCTCAGCCAAGGCCAGGTTGGTCATGCTGGCCAGTAACTCATGCTTGTTGGCGGACATCCGCGCTCCTATCTGGCGTGGGATTGGCGATGGCGCAAGACTAGTGCAAATTGAGCTGCCAGCAGACGGGCCCGTTGTTGGTCAACGTAGGACCCACTGTGTGCGTTGCAGGCGGTCGGAGCGGTGGCGTAGAGGTGGCTTGACAGCAATGTTGTAGCGTTGTGTACGCAGCGTAAGGAACGCCGTTTCGTTGTGATCGCGACAGCAACGGCGGTACGTTCATAGCCAGTAGCGCGCAGAGTTGGATCGCTGACAGCCAATGACGATGAAATCAGCGCTCTGGAACAGCATCACTGCCTGAAGTCATCGGACGCCGGAAGCAGAGGTGTTAGGTTCGCCTCGATCCTAAGTCTTTGATTTGCCTAGCCTACCGGGTGCGCCTCGATCCAACTGTGCTTCGTCACAGCCGGTAGCAACGACGGATCGATGTGGCCTATTGACAGGAGCGGCGGGACACCGCCACCAGTCGACGCAACGGCGGAAGGCCAGCAGCCAGCGGCATGCTCAGTTGGGTCAGCTGTAGCCACGCCTACCGGGCGCGCAGAACTGCACCGTATTGCTTGCCGGTCGCACGCATCCTTGCGGCACTACTTCAGATCGCCCCCTCGGCGAACATCGGCGACCAGCACCGGCCCTAGTGACGGCATCCGCCGTAAAGCCCACTTCGACCCTGGATTCCGCGAACTACTGGTTCACTTTCGTTATGAGCCGGTCGGCCCTCATCCGGCTGCGGTCCGCGCCTTGGTCAACTGCTCTTGGCGGCTGCGACCTGACGTTTCCAACCGCTGCTGCTCGGGCCGAACTGACATCATTGCGGCAGGCCTTAGAGGTTGACGGTGCAGCGCGCGCTTTTGCGCGGCCCAAGGCCAGCAGTGACGAATCGGGCGCTCCGCACCTTGATGAGGACTACCTCATTCTTTCGACCATCCATTCCGCCAAAGGCCAGGGGTAAAACGCCGTCTACGTGCTCAACGTTGTCGATGGTTGCATGCCGTCTGACATGGCGACCGATCGAGAAGAAGACATCGAAGAGGAGCGGCGACTGTTGTACGTGGCCATGACCCGCGCCAAGCATCACCTTGACCTGATCACGCCGCAGCGCTTCTACGTTCGTCAACAACGCCGTGGCGGCGACAGCTACATCAACGCGACGCTGACGAGATTCATTCCCGGTAAGGTGGCCAGACTATTCGAGCAAGTGACGCCGTTCTCGGCGCAGGTGGACCGCCGTGTGCAAACAATTTCTTCGACAGTCGACGGTGGTGCCAAGCTGCGGGCGATGTCGGACTAGGCCAGTTCGGTGAGCGAATGGCGGGCCAATCGGGTTGGCGGTGTTCATTCAAACATGGCTATAGCGATAACTATTCTTATCGCAATAGATAGCTCGACTGTCTAAACTGGGGCCATGAGAAACGCTCCAGTCCCGGCTTCCAGCCACAACGTCTCTAGCTTCCCGAGCGCGGACGAGCTGGCCGCGCTGCGCGCTTGGTATGCGGGGTTGCCGGCAAGGCAGGTCGTCGAGCGCTACCTCGGCGAGAAAAAAGCTACCGGGCAGTCGTCGCGCGCCATGCTGACGGCCGTCCGCCGCCAGCTGGCCCAGTACGCTAGGTCCCGCGGACGCGAGGAGCTGGAAGAGGTCTTCCTGCACGCGCCGGCAGAACGATTCGCGCGCAGGAAGGCGGTGAACGCCGCCGTTAACGCAATCCGCCACCTGCCGCTGGCCCAGCCCACGATCACCGACGACGTGGCGCGTTGGTTCCCGACGAGAGCGGTCACGGCACTGCACCGGCACGCCATCCGAACCTTGGCCGACCTGACGGTCCGGGTGCCGCGTAGGCGGCGTTGGTGGGTAGCCATCGACGGCCTGGGCGCCGTGCAGGCGGCCAGGATCGAGCTCTTTTTCGCACAGCATCCAGACCTCACCGAACGCGCGCGCGCCCTGGTCGAGCAGCAGCCCGGCCAAGCGCGGCCGTGGGAAGAGCTGGTGGTACCGGCCGACGTGGACGGCACGCACGGCGCCTTCCGCGCCCCACGCCAGACCTGCACCCTGCGCGCGGACAACGACTACGAGGCCGTCCAGACCTGGCTCGGCCTGCAGGACTCGGACGCCACGCGGCGTGCGTACCGCAAGGAGGCCGAGCGGTTGATTCTCTGGGCGATCCTCGAGCAGGGTAGGGCACTGTCGTCGCTGACGACCGAAGACGCCGTGGCCTACCGGCAGTTCCTGCGCAAACCTACCCCCACATCACGCTGGGTGGGACCGGCCAGGCCTCGGTCTGCGCCGGACTGGAGGCCCTTCCAGGGCGAGCTGTCTCCACGGTCGGTGGCCTACGCGCTGTCGGTGATCGGGGCAATGTTCCGATGGCTCATTGAGCAGCGCTACCTGCTTGCTAATCCCTTTGCCGGCCTCAAGGTGCGAGGTGCAAACCGACGACCGGCGGTGGAGGCCTCACACGTCTTCACGCAGCACGAATGGGCGCTGCTCCGGGGCACTGCCGATGGCCTCGAGTACGAGTCGGGGTGGACAAGCCCAGCGGCGCAGCGGCTTCGCTTTACCCTGGACTTCTGGCGCGACACAGGACTGCGGCCGCACGAGTTCGCGGAGTCCTGCCTGGGCAAGATCCAACGCGACGACGCCGGCGACGATTGGATTCAGGTGGTGGGGAAGGGGGGCCGGGTGGGCGATGTTGCCGTGCCCATCTCCGCCATGGGTGCGCTCGAGCGCTATCTGGTGCAGCGAGGCCTGCCGGCCACCCGCAGCCGGTGGAACCCCTGTACGCCGCTAATCCCGAGCCTGCAGCAGCCGGAGATTGGCATCAGCACGGGGCGGCTGCGGGCGCTGCTGGAGCGGTTCTTCCTCTTCGCCGCGGATCGGCTGGAACCAGTGAACGCAACAGCGGCGCACAAGCTTCGAGAGGCGACGCCACATTGGCTGCGCCACACGCACGCGACGCATGCGCTGGAGCTCGGAGTTGACCTGAAAACAGTGCAGGAGAACCTGCGCCACGCGTCCATCAGTACGACGTCGGGTTACCTGCACACGGACAAGGCACGGCGGGCAAGGCAGATGCGCGAGGCGTTTTGGAGAAGGCCCTAGCTATGCGTTTGTGCGGAATGGTTTTATGGCCGCTCCGCTGCATTTAGCCACTTGTCCAAGTTGTCACTGATCGAGCGAGACAGCCGGTCTTGCAACGAAGCTACGCGGGTTAGCAGACTCCCGCCATCTTCCAGCTCGCGTTCTTCCGCCTCTCGGTACAGAGACGTTAGTGCGCGTACAGCGTGGCCGCGGTCGTACAACGCGCGCCCGCTGCCTTCCAAGTAGCGCATCAAATGCTCAAACGCAGAGAGTGCAGCTTCGGGGTTCGCCAACGCGGTTGATTCCAGCCACCCACCAAAGTCGTGAGCGAAGTAGTGGCCGCCACTACTCTTGCTTTCGCCAAGTTTGCGGAACAAGAGTTCGATCAGCTTGTCTGGAACGGCCAGTCGCCCCTGTTTGAGATCGAAGATTTGATCGATCTCCGTCACTACGCTCGGAGGAGTGCTCTCAGTCGATAGGGCTGCCACAATGCCTTCCACGCAGGCAGCTTCATGCTGCACGATATTCATATTGCAACTCCAGACTCCCACGGCTCCACGCCAGGCCGCTACATCGTTCAGCCGCCTCAAGGTTTCAATAAAGGACCTGAGTTCGATATGGCCGGTAAGGGACGAGAGCGCAGAGATGCGACTCCATGTCGCCATCGCTTTCGGATCCTTTTCTTGGCGGTCAGCGCCAGGCTGTTCGGACGCGTCGTCTGATTCGCTTGAGGCAGACAAGAGAAGCCGCTTGAGAGAGGGTGCTACCCACTCAAAGTGAGCGTGATACGAGTGATAGAGGCACGGCTCCGCAACCTTCCAAAGAGCTGGGGAAGCTTGCGTCATACATCGCTCGAACAGATCCAGTCCGAGCGGCCTGTCTTTGTGGATGATGTATGCCAGGCGGCGAAGAATCATTGCTCGCGGTCCAGAATCCTCGAGCCCACTAAATGCACGAAGTGCAGAAAGCAACAGCGGCGGAACCTCATTTCCCTCATCAAGGAGCCGGATCAGCAACGCTGCTGCCGCGGAGGCCGCTTCGCCCGTCTTCGAGTTAAGCCCAGCCACCACTGGGTCTTTGTGCTTGAACTCTGCGTCGCCACTTCGGAACGCCATTAACTGGAACGCGACTCTTGGCGCCAGCGCGAGGTCGATGCAGTACGAAAGCGCTTCGAGAGCTTTGGCCTTTGATCGGCAAGCCTCCCAGAAGCAAGGGTGTCGCTCGAGCTCGTCCAACAGGGCGGCGGAGAGAACGTCTGTTCCGGTCGTGTCGTCGGTTCGCCAAGTCCCGCCCGGGTCCTGAAGGACACCCGAGCGCCGGCCGAGGTGGCTGGAGCAGCCATCAACGATGGGGGACCTGAATCGGTCGGGGATCTCCGGCCAACGGTCGCGAAGTAAATTGAGAAAGCGGGTCGGGGCACGGGAGGCCGCGTCAGCGAGTTGGTAGCCCACGTGTTCGCTACCGCCGACGAAGTCCCCCCAGTCCCTCGCCTTGCCTTCTTGGTAGTGCTTGAGCAGGCGAATTACGTCTTCGTCATCGGCCTCAAGAAAGCGTTCCATCCCAAATGGAGGCGTGACCCAGCCGCCGGACGAGTGAATATCGGGCTTTATGTGGACGGTTCCAAGCCTCTCTTCGACCTGGTCCAGTTCCGCCTGAAGATCTGGCGATCGATAGCAGCTGGGCATGGCTTTGATCAGCCGGCACCGTTGCGCTCGGTAGTGGTCACGGTGGTCTTGCGGGATCTCTATCGCATTGATGGCCGCGTGGATACGCTCGAGTTGTTCCACGCTCCAGTGCGGTGATTTCACGCGGATCATTTCGCCCATTTCGTGCGAGAGCATCGAATCCAACATCGACGCTTGCGAGGCCAGTTCCGCTGCCATTTCCAGGTCGAGTAGTGGATTCACCGTGAGGGCTTCCACCACCCAGAAGCGCATTGCTCCCTCTCTACTTTCAGCGAGGCGCTTCTTGTTTGTTTGCCACCATGGGGCTTTCTCCCTGGCGCGCTCTAACACCCCAGCTTCAATCGCCCGGAAGAGCAGGTCATCATTGGAGATGTGGAGGGGGCCTTCCCTGTGATCGGTCTCATAACTTGTAGAGCGCAACTGCCCTTGCTCCCAAGCCGATTCGGAGCGGTAACGTGCTTCCATCGATCGTCGCCACTCCTCGACCGTTGTGATTGCGAGGTTCAGCAAGTCATCGGACGCTCTCATCCGATTGGCCAACTGATCGTCCCCGAAGGTATGACTGTCGCAGCGAAGCGCATTGTCAATGCCATAGCTCGTCACAGCGTCCTCGTCTACCGAGCCTGCGATGTACTGCCACAAAACGTCGTCCGACACACATCCAAGATTCACGGCGTTCATGACAGCAGCGCCGACCGAGTCATGGTCCATCTTTGGCCATTGCACGAGCTTCAACACCAACGGACCGATCCCATTCCTTGGTGGCCCTCTGTACTCGCCGATCTTGTAGGCAACCCACATCGCGAAGTGCGAACGATCAATCCAATCGGTCTCCAGCACCCGAAGCCAAAAGGCTAGGATTCGATCGCCATCTGACAACATGTGAGATTCAGCCCGATGCGCAAGATGAATCAGGCGAGATCCATCCCGGTCTTGCCACGCTAGTGGTGCCAAATACTTGAACCAAAAGTGATGCCACAACAACGTGTTGGCCTTGCCGAACAGTGCGAGGAAGAGACTCGGCTTTTGCAACAGCCAGCGCACCATCGGCCAGTCCTCATCTTCCGGTTCTAGGTCGGCATACGTTTCGACGACCAGGCGGCTCAGGTGATGAGGGACGTTTGCGCTCGCGATGCCTCTGACGTGTGTCCTAAGTTCCTTCCGATCAATAGCTGCGATGGTCAAAACGTACGCTCGAATCGTCGGTCGGACGAAGGGAACTGCTGGAAGCGATGCGACGAACTCCTGCAAACCTCGACCTGTCCGCTCCCACGAGCCGATCGCCAGGACATCAAGCAACGTTTGATGCGTGAACTCTAGTGTTCCGCGCCCTGTCAGTTGGACAACGCCGACGCTAAGCAGTCCGGCTTCCACCTTTCGGTCCAGGTTCGCGCGAACGGGCGCCACGGCGAGAGAACGACGGCGCAGCATCTGCGCTGCCAACTCTTCGAGAGACCGGAGCGCCGCGTCGCCCAGCGCCGGGTCTTGCCGAACGACCACCTCGAGGTACTTCCTTGTCAGTGCGAAGTGTGTCTTTTCGACTGGAACAGTCCCCCGTTCCACCAAATCTTTGAACAGAGCGAGGTGTCTTGGATTGCACAGAAGTACGCGAGCTTCGGCAACCAGCGAATCCACGTCTATGCCCCAGGAGCGAACCAGTGGAGCGACATCTATCGTCCAATCGAGATCGCTAAGGCTGATCTTTAGATCCCAGTTGCGTGTCGCGAGGCGTGCGTCGTACGCGGCGTCGAAGGTCCTGACCGTGGCCACGACGGTAACCCCGTTCAACTCCACAAGGCGATCTACTAGTGACAGAAAGAAATTGAGTGCTTGGTGCTCTCGCGCGACTGAGAGCACGTCGAGAGAGTCCATCAGCACCAACACGGGTTTGGTTTCGGCGACGCGAGCAATCGATCCGACGACGTCGGCGGGCCACCCAGCCGACTGTCGATCCTGTGCCGTGCGGCACTCTGCGAAGCTTCGGGACTGCATGTAAACGCAGAAGCATGATCCGTCCGATTCGGCCGCATCGAGAAGATCGAGAAGGACGCAGGACTTCCCAGTACCTGGGCCCCCGGTTAGCAGAATCGACCGGGTGGCGCCGCCGAGTGCCGCTTGAACCTGAGACGTTGCCGACCTGGTCAGGCGAGCGCCACCGACGTCTCTTTTCCAGGCCCGCCCGACGCTGGACAGCAACTGCAGCGGCGCCATGGCTTCCTGCAGGGAGCGCATAGGCGCAATCACCGATCCAGCATCTTGAACCAACTTCAGGAGCTGAGGTCGATCGATCGAGTGTTGAGCCTCTGACGCATAGGTCGAAACAGCTGGTAGCTTGGCGCCTAGGCGATCGATCGCACTCCAGAGACTGGCATGAACAGTCTGAGCCGACGTGACTAGAGGCCGCAGTCGCTCAAGTTGTTCAGCCTCTAGAGTCGAGAAGTCAGGCGAATGATGAAAGGTGGTCTGCCTCAGCAACTTAAAAACCTTCTCTTCAGTGGCAGCGGAATCGAGACCGAGCACATAAAGATGCACCTTTCGCAACTCATCCGACAACGACATCGAATAGGCTGCCGGATTTGGCTGCGTATCCGCATAGTCGCGGAGCTTGGCCAACTCACCGAACGGAGAACGTGAGTAAAAGTGGATGAGCGCGCTTGGAATGGATCGAAGCAGAGACAGCGCCTTCTTGAGTTCATCGCTGAGCGACGCGGCTGTCCATGCCTTGAACTCTTGTACGTTCTTCTTGCATTGACAATAGATCGTTGGCCCATTTGCGTGACGCACAACAACGTCATCGACTTGGACGGGCTCACCGCCGTCGATCGCAGTCGAGTTCACCTCCAATGCCACGATGTTCTGGTCGTTCAGCATGGATATGGCCCAGGAGATTGCAACCTGGGTCTGGTACGCGTCGCCTTGATCCGAACGAGTTCCGGCGAGACTCATTTGACGCTTTCTCCCACTTCATCGATGAAATACAACAAAGCGCTTCAGCGAACGTCACCAACGACTAGTTCGTCGGTGCCCCAGCGCTTGAGCATCTCGTGACGTCACTCCGTCCACACGGTTCTGAATCGTCAGAACTCCGGTATCAGCTTCTCGATCTCGCGTTCGGCCAATGCGGCGTGTCCGGAGCTTTCGTAATCGCGGGTCTGCTCAAGGATGTCTTTGGCGCGGTGGATCTTCTCGTTGCGCCATCGAGTGAGGGGCTCGCTCTTGAGGAACGCCGCACCCGCCACAGCAGAGAACATCACCGAGGGTATGCCTAGCCAGTAGTGCAACGCTGCCCAGCGGGCCGCAGCGTTGAAATGTGCTTTGCCGGAGTGGATGCAATCCTCCTCGATGCGGTGGAGTTCTTGCGTGACAGCGGACTTCGTATCAACGGGTGCGTTCATAGGCGCTCTTGTTGGAATTGAGCCTAGCTACTACACCAGGCGAAGGGAAGGGCCGCCGTGGCCGGGGCGAGCTGGCGGTTTGAAGCCAATCAGGTCGGCAAGAGTGCTCTCATGAATCTTGAGCGCTGCGGCGATTTCATTTCCGTAGAGTTGCTTGCGCTCTGCCAGCAACTCGAGCGACCTTCGCAGGAGATCGGCCTCCTCCCGTGGAATCAAGGCGTCTTCCCGTTCGCCGGTGGCCTCGCCGGTGCGGCGCAAGGTGATCATCCCAGTGCGGAACTGGTCTTCGCTGATAAGGTCCAGTTGATGGGCACGGTAGAGCGCGGCCGCCTTGCTGATCTTCCAGGTCATCTTGAAGTCGCGCAGGCCCACCCAATCGAGGCGGCTGCCACGCGATCGAGGAAAGAGCTTGGCCATCATGGTGCGCGGCACCAGGAAAGCACTGCCGAAGCGATTCGCCTCGGTTTCTGTGGCCCGATCTCCGGTAGGGCGCCCGCCATGGAGTACGAAATGGCCGACCTCATGGGCCACGTCGAAACGCTGGCGACAAGCGCTTTGCTTGGCCTCGTTGCGCACGATCACGGGCCGGCGTAGTGCCACCGACAAGGCGTCGACCTCGGTGGAGATGCCCTGGAAGCTCGTCACCATCGCGCCAACGTTCTCCGCCAGGCGTGTCATGTTCTCAATGGGACCAAGGCCGAGACTCCAGTGCTGCCGACAATGCTCGGCGGCACGTTCAATGTCGTCCTGACTCTTGGCCTCAACAGTTGGAATGTTGACCTTGGGCAGGGACAGCAAGGTGTCTAGGTAGTTCACCAACCGGCCAAACAGCTCAGCGCGGGCCAAGGTCATTTGCTTAACCATTGCCCGCGTCGTAAAGAGCTTTCTAAAGTGGAACTGCTCTTCAGAAACTTCGGCGCGGGGTTGGTAGAAGAACGCGACGTTGACACGCAACGCATCCGCCAAGTGCTCCCTCAGCTCGGCTGTGGGCTCCCCATTGTTGATCTCGAGCTTATGCAGGTATTGCCGGGTCCGCCCGACACGCTCGGCGACGTCATCCAGCGAAAATCCATTGAATACGCGGGCCAGGCGCAGCTGCGCCCCATTGAATCCAGTCTCCATGCCCAATCAGCGCTCATTCCCGACTTGCTGTTGATCCTCTTCTTCCACCGACTCATCGCGCAACTTGACCAAGGCGGGCTGCAGGATGACGGCCGGCGGCACTTCGCGGTCGACGCTGTGCAACGTGGGTGTCGAGGGCCGGTACATCCACTGCGCCACTTTCTCTTGGAACACGTTATACCCAACGAAGTGGACGCGGTCCTCGTCGTCGGCCGTCATGGCTTTCTCGACCACGAAGCGCCACATCACTGGAGCAGCCTCATCTTCGGCGAACAAGCTGTCGCTGAGGTTGCGGCGGAAGAACCCAGCCTTTTCGGGATCTTCAGGATCATCCCGGAAGAAGCGGCAGGGCACTCGCCCGATGTTGAACGTCACGTCCAGCCCGGCGTGCGCCAAAGTCATCCACGAGTACTTGCGGCTTGTCGCCAGCTCGATCAGCATGTTGCGCGAGCGGCCGAACACAGTGCTCTCGCGGGTGTAGTTGTCGTCGTAGGGGGAGTGCATCTCGCTGAGCGTCGCGTAGCGCATGTCAAGGAGGGCCACAGCAACCACACGCAGCGCCTCGTCAGAAAGCTCAGCGTAGTAATGAGACGAGGAGGTGGCGAGCATTGGCGATCCTTGCAAAAAGTCGAATCTGTCAACCAACTTTCCTGCAATTTTCACATTTTGTCAACCGGCGCAGGGCCCCTTGGCTTGTCAGCCGCCATGCCCATCGGGAGCGGCAGCCGGACCACAGTGGGGCAGGGTATCTGGTCGAACATGATGTCGCAGTCGGACGAGGTAGCTTTTCTGAGCGAAGTGGCTGCACGAGAACACCACCATGTAGTTGATGTCCGAGTGTTCGTCCATCGAGCGCTGAAGAATGGTGCCTCGCGTGGAACAACCGAGCTGGAACTGGTCCGCCACTTGGCCTGCAAACAGATGGTGCCGCTGTCAGGTATAGAAACCGGCCAGCTTGACTCTCATCTTCGAGATCAGCTTCCCCAGGACTTGAGGGACCTTCTTTTCGGCGGCTTCCTGCAAAGTCTCGGCGTCTGCCACGGGGCCGGTGTAGTAGAGGTCCGGCAACTCGTCTTCGATGGTCACGATGGCCACAACCCCTGCGTCCTTGGATTCGACCCGATGTGCATACCGCACCGTGGGCAGAGAAGCCCCGTTAGGAACGATGAAGAAATCAAGCACCGCCGCTCGGTTGCCTTCCACCAGATTGGGGCCGCCCCCACCTGTGACGAAGCCGGTGCCGTGGAGCTTGAGCTGCAATGACGTGAGGAAGCGTTGGCTGGCCGTCAGGATGAGCGCCTTGCGGGCTTCGATGCTTCGGCCAAGCTCGGAATTGCGCATGTCCTCGATGAGCTCCATTTCACGTCGCCAATCGTCGTCTGCACCTAATTGGGCCGGGGGGCTCAGGTCTCGCAGCCGGTCCAGGGCCGATTGCGCGGTCTGGAAGCGATGCTCTGCCACCAATTGAAAGCCCACACCAAACAGGCGCCGCAACCGCGGCCACCGAGGATCCTCCCTGAGCGCACCGAAGCGTTCTTCGGCGACTTCATGCGGCATGCGCCCTTGGGAGTCCTGCAACACGCGGGGTGCGGACTTGGTCAGCAGGAAGAACAACAAGCCGACCACCATCGTGATATCCGAGACGTTGTCATGCGTGTGGCGGCCGGCAGCGTGTTCCGGCAACCTCAAGAAGCGGTTGCCGAGCTCCTGGTCCAGTTGCGTTCGGAAGTCAGGCTCCTCATCATCGAGCGGACGGGTCCATGACATGCCGAAATCGACCAGGATCGGTTGGCGATCGTCGTCCCGCAGAACGACGTTGTCGGGCTTCACGTCACGATGATGGATCTGCAGCTTGTGGCACTCGCTAACCACCAGGAGCAACTGCTCAGTGATTCGGATGGCCTCGTCAAGTGCCAAGGAGCCGTGCTGGTTGATGTGATTCTGCAAGTTGGGGCCCGGGATCCAGTCCATGACTGCCCAGAGCGGGACGGCCTTGTCCTGCCACTGGTCGGCATTGCTGGCGAAAACCCTGGGAGCGCCTCTTCCATCCAGCGCGAGCAGGGCGTTGACTTCTTGCTGCATTCGATACCGACGCTCAGTCGACGTCTGGTGCTGGTCATGCATCCGCTTAAGAGCGCCGACTCGTCCGTCATGCTTGTGACGAACTTGGATCACGGAGCCTTGACCGCCCGCAAGCGACTTTTGGGTGGGGTCCAACGCCATCCATTCCGTCTGCCAATCGCTCATGATGTGTCCGCTCCTCCGATCCAATTGCGCTCGCCCTTCATCATGGGAGCTAGCGTCTGGGCGTAAGCATAACTTTGAGGAGGAACGGGGCTCTTGCGCAATGAAGACGTCTTCGATGCTGGCGCCGTCTAAGGGCATTAAATCGACCCGCAAGAACGACTTGAGCAGCAGCCATATGCGATTCGACGTGGCGTCGATGCGTTGACCGCGGGCAATCTCGCACTTGTGAATCAAGATCGCAAAGTGCGGGTATCGGAAGCGCGAGCCCAACGAAGCGCCACGAGAAACTCAACGGCAAAGTCAGTAACCAGTCGGACGCGTCTGTCGTTCGAGGCGGGGCGGGCGCCTAACGGAGGCTACGCGAACATCTGGCCCTGCGACTGGTCGTGCTTGATCGCCTCGATACGTTCGGAGAGTCGGATTTTCTCGTCTGCCTTTTGCTTAGCGTGAGGGGACATTAGGCCTAGCAACTCTTCGAGCTGTTCGACCGTGCCCACGTTCTTGAAGGCTTTGGCCTTGTTGACGAACACGACCGACTTTTTCTTGCGGCTCAATAGCTCAATGACGTTGTTGAGAGTCCCGGTGCTCTTCGCATCCCAAATCATCAGCCCGAAATCGGCAATCTCCGCCATGCGTAGATCCTTGGCGGTGAAGAACGCTCGTGAACCCTCTGCATGCTTTGTCTCGACGGACTCCACAGGCCATTCGCCCACGTTATTGCGCGGACGGTGTCCGCTGCAAAACACAGTAGTCTTAGCTTTGCCGAGGTTGAATAAGTGCCACTGGATAGATGTATCAGCACCATCGGCATCACCTACGACCACTTCAAAGTCCTGGGACACGATGTTGTCGATGCGCTCCTTCACCTTAGGGTCCAGGTGCTTGATGTTCATCGAACCGGCAATGAAGACTTTCGTTGTCATTCAGCTATTTCCAGGTGAGCGCGGCCACGTAGATTTTCCGCACCTTTGGGTATCCACGCAGCACTTTACATGCCGCCTCCATAGAAGCCCCGCTGTCGTACAGGTCGTCGATCAAGAGGACGTTCCAAGAGCCATCGTTGGTGATTTGATCCTTAACGCTCAGACTTTTGCCAATCGCCTCAACTTTCTCAGCCTTCGTGGCCAAGTCCTTCAGTGATTTGCCGTTTGGCGCCTTGAGAAGAATTCCGTCAAACATCGGAGCATTCAGCAGCCCGCCCAATTCCTTCGCAACCTCGGTAACCGGCTGCCGGCTGCGCGACCGCGACGCAGGCATCGGCACGATGAAGCCGATGCTCTGGAGCTTCGGGCAAATGTTGTCGGCCACAGCCTGAGCCAGCGGCTTGGCTTGGCTCCAGTCGCTCCGGTATTTCAGCTGGTAGGTTGCTTCCCCGGCCTCGGTGCGAAGGTTTTCAAACTGCGGATTCCCGAACGCGTCGTGGCCAAGAAATGTGCTCTTGATCATGTGCTTGTCAAGCACCCAGCCGGCGTCCCACGGCCCATGAATTTCTCTGAGTGTCACCTCCATGGGTGAACCTCCTGCTAAGGAGACTGATGATTCGGCACACCCATGAGTACTACACAGGGAGCGTCGTGCTTGAGGCGTTCTGGCTTGCCGGGACGCTAACTTGTTATATGCGGCAGATCAGCAGTTGTTCAAGTGCGCACCTAGCCGGCAGTGATGGTTCGTCCAATGGTCAGAGGAGTTGAGCCCGCCGCACCTAATCGAACCGATGGGTTCGGCAGCTAGTCGGCTACGCGCAGAATGTCTGCGCCGGCGCGTGCCGGGGCGGGTCAGTTTGGACGCCTGCTGTACAACCTTGCGTACTCAGCGCGTATCCCGGCCAACGCTCCAAGCGGCGGCGCGATAAAGATGTAGGGCGCCTCCGCCGCTGCCACACGGAACTCTTCGAGCAACTGCCGAAGGAAATGCATAGCGCGGCCTATGCATGCTGGAAAACGATTCGACCGTCGTCGTCCATTCCGACCCCCACACCACGGCGTCGGCGCTCGGCGAAGAACGCTTCTTCCAGTGGGCTGGGTAAGAGCAAGCGGGCCTCGACTTGGTCCAGATACTCTTCCTGCTGACTCAGATTGAGCTTGTTTGGGCTGAGTAAGCCCGCTAAAGCCAGCGTCACATTCAAGTCCATGGCACTAAGGCTACCTGATTGCCGCACTGCCATCCAGCGCATTACGCTCAAATGCACTCCTCAGCATCGCCTGGTGTGTCATGCAGGCACGGAGCGCCTCAAGGTTCTAGACGCGCGTAGGTGATCAAGTCGGCCAGGCGAGTAGGCGAAGCCATGGGCGCTGTTGCGCGGGCTCGCAACGGGTCTTGCGTGCGTCACCCATTAGGAAGCGAAAAGGCCTCCAGGGATGTGGAGGCCTTTTCTTCCCAGGCCGACACCAACTCAATGGCACAACTAGGGCGGGTTTGCGGAATTGTAGAGTCGATGATCGCCATGTGTGTAGGCTGCTCAACTCACGACTATCGGTAGCCGTAGCTGTGGGAGTTCTTCATCACGGAGCCGGGCAGCTAGACAACGGGTTTGCCGCAACGAGGCATTCGCGTTGGCGGAGATTCCGTTGCAGCAGCGACCACCGAGCCCGAAATCGACGGTTTGCAACAGATTTGCTGTCAGGGTGGAAACACATTTCTGTGCGGCACCCAGAGCCAGCCCGCGTTCCGGGTTCTAACCACATCCGATAGCGCGACAATGTATATTATGTAAAGTACGAGAAGCGAAGTTCGAACAGGTACGGAGCGTGGCTTGCCCACTCCTGCGTGATGCCGCCCACCCCTCGGCGGCTCAAACCAGGAAGTTGGACGACATAAAGCTCCATAACGTTTGAGCCGATTTGCGACAACAACTTCCAGACTTTTCGTTGGTCGCTGTTTTGTGATCGCACGCACCTTCTCTGCATTTGAGCTTGCACCCCGGTCGCCCAGTGTTGTCGCATGAACCATGAGTCGGACTCTTGTGCCTGGGTCGGGCGGACCAGACTTCTGACTTGAATCCTGCTTCGCTACGGCCTAACCAACCAACTGAACCACAGATGCACGTCTGCTAAGAGCAGATCCTATCTATGCACTGCGCAAACGGCACGCAGTTTTTTTGGGTCGCTCCTTTGCGTCGCAACGAGGCTCCGAGCGCCATCGAAGTCGCAGGATGATGTCCCGGATGACTACTCCGGTCGCAAGCTTCTGATCAGTTAGGTAGTCCAGGATCAGCTGCACAAGGTTCAGGCTAGCCATCACCTTGCAATGTCATACGAGCCGCTGTCTTTTTTGGGCAGCCCGAACCGATTCACGGGTACCCCGTACGCCTAGCCCTTGTGGAGCCCACTAGTTCGTACATGGGCGAATTCCGTCAACGCAACACTTGTTACGAATACTGGTTAACATTAGTCCGCTAATGTTCGTTCGCTATCGTCCGGGTTTTCCGGCGAGCCCTCCTGAAAGGGAGCTTATGAAGTACCCCGAGTTCAGCGAGTCCAAGATGTCTGGCGACGACATCCCGAAGGTAGCTGCAGAGGCTGGTTGGCACGCGCATAACCGAGCCATGAATCGCCTTGGAAAGGTTGTGCGAAGCCTGAATGGGCAAATCGTCGAAGCCAGCGCCGATGGGACTGTTCGGACCCTCGCGCCCTTGCCTAAGCCGACCTTGGTCAAGAAGGGCTTGGTGCTCAAGCGCCGAGCCAAGTGACGTCTCCTGATCAGCCGCGCTTGCGGCTATTTGCTGGGCCGAACGGCTCCGGCAAAAGCACTGTGGTCGAAGTACTGACCCGGAGTCAACTGGGCGTCTACGTCAACGCAGATGACCTGGAGCGAGCTTGGAAGCGCACCGGCTCATATGACCTTGCAAGGTATCAGCTCGGCGAGGAACAGGCCAAACGCTGGTGGCCAAGTCTTCAAGCTTCCCCTTTGATGAACGCTGCACGGCTGCAAGCCTTGGAGGGCGCGATCAAGGTGGAGGGAACCACCTTGTTCGTGGACCCCGGGAAGGTCAACTCATACCTCCCAGCCGCCACGACGGATTTCATTCGCCAAGAACTGCTCGAGCTGCGGATGACGTTCACCTTCGAAAGCGTGATGTCTCATGCGAGCAAGGTAGAGCTCTTGCGCAAGGCTCAAGCGTCCGGCTATAGAACCTACCTCTACTTCATCGCGACAGACGATCCGGCTATCAATGTGGCTCGGGTCAAGCAACGGGTGGAACTGGACGGGCACCCGGTGTGTGAGGAGAAGATCAGGAAGCGCTACTACGAGTCGATCGCACTCTTGGAAGACGCTGTGGCCGCCACGAACCGTGCCTACATCTTCGACAACTCGGGGGATCGCCACGTCTGGCTTGCCGAGATCACGGATGGTGAGGAGCTGACGCTGCATAGCGACGAACTTCCCCAGTGGTTCACCACCAGCTCGCTCTGGCAGGCTTTCCAGGGCGATGCGGCTTCGTCGTAGCTCGGTGCGGACCAGCCGCTCCATCTCAAGTCGACACAGCTGAACATCATCGCGAGGCGGTCTCCGCCTGGCGCGGTGCAAACTGCTCACAGTGCCGGCGGTAGGCCGTCCGCAGCAGGTCTATTGCCTTCCAGGCGGTCGTGTCGACCACTTCTATGCTCGGCGCAGCAAGCCGACCGACAAACCCCTCTGCGGTCCTGATCAGGTAGGCGTGCGGTCTGCCCTTCTCGAACAAGCGAAACCGTCGAATGTCCTGACTATCCAAACCACGGTGTGGCTTTGCGGCGTCCATGACTTGCCACCCGTTCTCCCAAGAGAATCTGAGGCAGGGGCCGCGAGCGACGGCTTTGAGGGAGTCGGACCGGCCCGACTGTTTCTTCGCCTGCCGCTCCCGACGCACATGTTTGCTCGAGCGTGGTGCGGGCGGCAACCTCCCCGGCACGGAGCCAGTGGGCCTGCGAAACGTGGCAGAGCCGTCTGCCCTCACCTGCCCTCTCAGGATCGGTGGGTCCGCCTCGATGCGCGATTCCCTGGTGGCAAACCCACATGCCGCCATGTCTTCTGCGGCGCTGACCGCCCTTCCCCATAGATCGAGCAGGACCGTCTCGGCGGCGTGCCACTGGAGCCACTGGGCCTGCCCCTTCGACTTCGCTTCGCGGTCGATGCTGACGGGCAGGTGGTGCAGCAATTGACCAAAGTCCAGGTGGATGGACTGCCTGGCGAAGCTGCCGCGCTGTGGAAGACCGGCACGCTTGCCCCAACGACGTTGCAAGACGTTGGGCTCTATCGAGCACAACCACAGGAGAAACGCCCAGGCGAGCCGATCTTTCTGGCACTTTGCGATCTGCTGCCCTAACGCGCTGGGGTCCTGCAGCGCGATGAGCCTGGCGATCCGGGCGTTCGCCTGCGGCACCACGTGGCGGCTGATGTGTCGCTGCAGAGCGTGGTACACGTGGTGCATCGCACGCTCGGCCGACCCGCCCCCTCCCCACATCGGGCGCTCGCGATCACAAAAGCGTGCGCCGTCTGCCGAGATCTCGCTGAAGCCCTTCGGTCGCCCCATACGACGCCCATCAGGGCAAAGGCGCCCACAAGTGCTCCGCCAGCGACCAGTCCCAGAGGCTGCGCCGCTTGTACGTCAGGTTCATCGCGCCCAACAAGTCAGTCTGGTACCCGAGATTGCTTGTCAGCTTCCACGCTTGATAGTCTTCCGGCGCGCGACGACAGTGACGCTCGAAGGCAAGCCTGAAAGACGGCACCGTGCGTTCTTGCAACAAGCGACCGACGCTTGTCTTGCCCGCGTCCAGAGCCTTGCGAGAGGCGAGGCGCAAGACGGCGCGGGCATGCCGCAGTGCTTCGTCGGCTGTGCACCCGACCAGCGACGCGCCATCCTTGCTCAACCCGAGCTCGACGAAGAGGCGGCGACCGACGGTTTTCTGCTTGGCCTTGAGCCACGCTTCCAAGGTTTGGGCCAGAGGAGGCGGCAAGAAGAACATCGAACCGCCACGCGCGTTACTCCGTCCGCAGACATTCAAGTACCAGCACGGGCAGACTCGACTTGGCTGCTCCACATCGGCCTCATCGAGTTCAATCAGTTCCTGCACGAAGAGCCCGCCGTAGTACAGCAATTCGACCACCAGGCGGCCTCTCAAACCGTCAGGACGCTCATCCATCTCTGCCATGGCTCGCCGTACCCAGACCCATTCATCGAGCGTGATGGGTTCTGCCGACTCTCTCACCTGAGAGCGTTGCGCTTTCGAGGCGGAGCCCGCAATGCGGTAGTTCCGGTCGTCCCAGTAGCTGCCCACAAGGAGGTCGGCATAACGCTGTAACCGCATCCAGGACGCGAGCGATGCCACATGGGCCATCGTGGCGTAGAGGCTCGGAATGCTCAGGGGTCCCCTGAACGGGCGCCAGTCGGACGAGCTGCGCTCAGGCGACAGCCTGGTCACCCAGGTGGCGTAGGGAATCGGCGCTAACAGGAAGCGGGCGAACTCGTCTAGCTCGTAGCGCTCGAGCGAGGAGACGGGCTTCTTCATCTGGAACACTGACCAGTTGAGCAGCTTCTCCGCTGCGGAGCGGCGGCCCTTGATCGTCGCGAGGCTTTCCGTGTCATGGTGGATCCATTGCTCGATCGCCTCGAGATCGGTCTGCACGGTGACACGGCATGGCTCTTCGCAGCGGTACTTGCCATTGCGACCGTCCAGGCCCGGTGGGAAGACGAAGCGCTCGAGCGGCGCGATGCCGGTCCACTTCTTCAGTTGTTCGGCCGCCTCCGGATCGGGAGTTGGAGTTTTAGACGGCTTCATCGGCCTCGACCTCCCGTTCGTTTCGGATCACTCGCGCCACCACCAGCCGAAGATCGCCGCTGCACTCGGAGTTGTGTTCCGGCCGCAAGAGCAGGTGCGTGACGCTTTGAGGCCAGGCTTGCAGCTTGATGCTCATGCGTGCCTGCCAGGTCGTGAAGTGCTCGAGATACGTCGCACGACGTGCCTTCGCCGCATCGTCTCGGGCTGTGGCACTGGAGAGCGGGTCGCCGAGGGACGACGTGCAGGCTTGCCAGCGCCGAGCCGTCCACAGGTCCTCCACCAGGCACGCATGCACGAAGTGACCCCAAGTGCGCGCATCAACTCGCCAATCCAAGGGCCAGCAAAGCAAACGTTTGCGCAGTTTCAAACTGCTCTTCGCACGATCGAGGGATCTCCAGCTCCGCTCAAGCGCTTCCGCGACGAACTGTTCTTCGAAGCGATGCCGCCATAGCACCAGAGCATGAAGCTCCGCCGGAGATGCACTCGTGACGGGGACCTTCGCGTCGGTGTTCCAGTCGCTGTAGAACGTCTTGGATGGATCGAGCGTCTCCAGCTCGTGATGCAGACCATGCAAACGGGTGAATCGACGGCGAATCGACTTGTAGACGGCGACGCGCTCCTGCACGTCCTCAGGCGAGATGTACTCTTCCCTCGGGTTCGGGAGTTCGCACGGGTAGTGACGCACCTCGACAGGTGGACACGTTGACGGTTGACCCACGCTCGGTGCCGACGATTCATCGCCGGCTGGAGCCAGCTGAGAGAGGGTGAGGAACACAGCCGCACGCAAGTCACGCTCCGGCTCCGGCGAACGTGGATCTTGGTGCCAGCGGCTGACCTCGGGCCAGCTGATATCCAAGTTGTCGCATCGCTGCAGCTGTGACCACAGCGCGCGAAACGGCCCATCGTCGATCGGAGACGAGCACCGTTCCAGGTTCAGCCCCCATTCCCAGGCCTTGCCGTACGGCCGACCACAGGTGTTGCAGCACATGGGACGCTCGAAGCCCTCTGGCGTGAGCGCGTAGCGAGGGGTGGGTGCCGCACATTGACGGCAGGCGTCGAGGAGCCGGCTTCCATGCAGCGGGCAACACTCCAGTGCGTCGATCTGATGCAGGGCGCTCTGGAAGCCCACGTCTGCGCATTCCTGACAGAACCGCAGACGCTGGTCGGATGCGACATGCTGATACCACTTGGCCGTCGCGCGATCGAGCGAAGCTTCCACCAATGACATGCCAATCGGCGGTGCGTTGTGGGCGACCCAGGAGGTGTCCAGCAGGCTGTTGCCGTGCACACGCCGCGCATGGCTGGTTCGAAGGCGCCGCCCGAAGAGCAGCGGGCAAAGTTCGGACGGAGGCATCACGTTGATCAGCGTGAGCTTGGCTAGGCGGGTAAAGGGCCCTTCCAGCGCATGCGTCCATCGCTCGCAGCCGACGAGGCCCGATTCGAGAGGGGTGAACAAGGCGCCAGGCTGACCGTTTGGGCCCTTGCGCTCAATGCGCCCGCCGAAGGCCGATGCCGCGCCGTCTTGAAGAGGTAGGTCCATCTTCGCGGCTCCCTCAGCTGACCAGCACAAAGTCTTCGAACTCCGACAGGTGCACGCCCGCCGCCCAAAGCTCTTCGGCATGGGTCAGCAGTCGTTGCGGGTCTGCGGCAGCGGTGAAGAGCACGTGCTGAACCGCAGCCATGACCCAGGTCATGCCCAGGCTCGTCACGGTCTTGCGATGGCGTGATGCCACCGACGAGAAAGCACCCCAAGCGATCTTGGCATGGTGCGCCAGTCGCCAGCCATCGCGAAACGGCCCTGGTGCGTAGAACTCCGAGGTGGCAAGCCCGCTTCCTTCAGGAAAGCTGTGCTTCAACGGATCGTCGAGCGCCGCGAAGATCTCCGCCATTTCGGCTTCCGACGAAATTCCGTCGAAGCGGTTCAAGGTGCGCATGAATCGCATGACAAGGTCCCCGCGGCGGTCGGACAGGAACTTGTCCTTCACGGCCTGGATGGCCTCGGAGGCAAAGATGACGGTGATGAGGGTGATATGTTCATCGGAGCGCAGGAGGTTGATCGCATCACGCAGGTAGGCGTATTCCTCCTCATGCCATTCCTGCCCCTCATCGATGAAAAGCAGGAAGGCTTTGCTATCGGTGCGCTTGGCCATTGCTGCCAGCGTCTTCACGAGCCGATCCTCGAGCTTGGCGACCCGGCCGGAACCGGAGCCGGCGTGCTTGAGCCCATTAAGGACCATCGTCGTCCATCCTCCGCGGGACGGCGTCTTTGAGCCTCGCGCCACCACCAGGCCGGTGGGAAGCTCCGGGAACGTGTTGGCCAGCTGTCTCACAACCATCTCGGTAGCGAAAGTCTTGCCGGCTCGCCATTCGCCGACGAACACCGTCCCAGGCGTTCGGTGAATGATCGCGGTGACGATCCTGTCGTAGACCGCTTTGACCTGTGGTGTTGCGATTTGCAGTTCGTTGTTGGTGAAGGGGTGCTTGGCGTACCAGCGGTCGCGCTCAGGCCCTTCATCAAGGGCGGACTTACGCAGCGACGCACGGGACGGGCCTTGCGTCTTGGGTTCTGTCGAGGGTGTGGACTGGACGTAATCGAGATCAGCGGTGTCGGAATCGGGCACGTTGGCGTCGGTCATGGCGGGGTGTGCGGATTGCTTGGAGGTCATGTGGATCAGGTGGGGTTGAGTCGAGTTCACCAAGCCGGAGGCTTGATATAGCCGGGTAGCGAGGCGCGCGTGGCGCGGTCCAGCGGGCGCGTGGAAGGCGCTGGGGCTGGCAACGCTGGGAGCGGCGCACCGGTCTGGCGAGCCGTGTCGGCCAGCTTCGTGGCGGACGGCGAGACGCTCTTGGGCCGGCTGCGGGCCTCGTCGGCGGCCTTCGCGGCCAGGTGCTCCATGTAGGTCGAGACGTAGCACTGCACGTCCAGCGGGATTTCGCCTGCATGGACCAGCCGCATGATGGTGCGCCGCAAGTCGCGGCTGTGCGGGGTTTGCGCCCATCGCTTGTCGAGCACCGTGAGGGTGCCAAGGCACTGTCCGTCAGGCGCAAACGCCGTCACCGTGCGCATGTCCTTCTCGGGGATGTGCACGCTGCAGTGCTGACCGACGAGCTCGAAGCGGCGCTTCAGGTTGTCGTTCGTGTATTTCACATGATCGATCTGGATGTACACCCCGGCGGCGCTACCGCGCTTGAGGCGCCCTGCCACGCGCAGGTTTTCCACCGTGATGCCGAGTGCCGGCGACAAGGCTGAGACAGGCGGCGCTGTGCGGGGAAGGCACTGATGGGTCTCCATGTGACGCCGGATGACGTCCAGCGGCGATTGATGGCCGAGCGAAGCCTTGGGCGTGGCGTTGTAGTTGGCGACCGCCACATCGAAGAAGTCGAGCAACTCCTCCCAAGTCGCCTTGTGCTTGATCGCCTGGGCGGCCGCATCCTTGCGCATGGGGTCGCCCGGGCCGGTGCCCGTCCCAAACGGCAAGGCCTGAATGCCAAGCGCCTCCAAACTACCGAACAGGCGCTCGACAAAGCCGTTGTTCCACCAAGAGCCCACACCGCCGAAGCTGACCATGCAACCGAGCGAGCGGCGCATACGCTCGGTGACTCGGGTGCTGAAGTGCACCGCGGCGTTGTCGAACACCACGACGGACGGGCGAACCGCGGTGAGGCCCTCGATCGTGCCCACCGGAAAACCCGCTCCGTCGATGTATTTGAGCCCCTTGATGCGGATCGCCCTGGGCGTCCACCGAGTGGAACAGGCAACAACGGCCTCCTCCACCACCGCCGAGGAGATCTCCGTGGTGATGGACACGGTGTAGCCGCAGACTGCCGTGCTTTTGCGTTCGACGACCGGGTAGAACCAGATGCGCTTGATGGGCACGATCTGTGGTCCGACGGGACCCTGCAGCATCAACACGCCGACACAGTCGAACTTGTGCGCGTCGGCACCGACCACGTCGAAGACGGTCGAGAAGAAGTCGAATGAGTGATGGCCGGTTTGCAACGACAGCTGGGCCGCTGCGGTTTCTCCGTACCAGGCCCTGATCGCCTTGGTGTCGAGCGCCAGGAACTTGCGGGCGTATCGCCGTACAGACTGGCGAGCCTTGTCCGGGAAGTTGAGCGGATAGTCGTTGTCCGTGAGGTGGCCGATGGTGTAGCAAAGCTTGAGGAACGCTGCAGCGACGCCCTTGAAGGACGGCTTGGAGGGGATCGCACTGCCGCTGCCGCCACCCTTGCGAATGAGATCGTGAAGTGCCTCGCGAAGCTTGGGGTGCTCCTGCAGAAACTTCTCGAAGGCGCCGGCACCTCCCTTGTTCGCGTCGCCGTTTGGTACTGGCAGCGGCGCGCGTCGCGTGTAGGTGGACACGCGGAGGTTCGCGATCAGCCCAGCCCACCCATACGGCTTGCCATCGGGTCTGAGCGTGACGCACCGCGTCACCTGGTCCAGAAGAGTCTGTCGGGCACAGTCGGCAAGCTTCGCGCTCTCTACCAGCTTGCCGGTGTCCAGATAGTGGCGAATCGCCGGCACGAACCGCCAGAAGCGGTCCTTGTCCTCATCGCTGATTTGGATCTTGTCGGCCGCTTCCCACGTGCTGTGATCCTTCAAGGCAAGCGGGATCCTCTTGAAGCTGGTGGTACCGCGTTTAGGGCAGCCGCTGCTCATTTGCCGCCCTTGCGAATCAGCTCGAGGAGTACCTCGCGTAGCTTGGGGTGCTCTTGCAGAAACTTCTGGAAGGCGCCGGCGCCTGCCTTGTTTGCATCCCCGTTCGGCACTGACGTCGGCTCCCGTCGCTCTTCAGTTGACACGCTGAGGTTTGCGATCAGTCCGGCCCACCCATACGGCTTGCCGTCGGGTCTGAGCGTGACGCAACGCGCGACCTGGTCCAGGAGAGTCTGTCGGGTGCAGTCGGCCAGCTCGGCGCTCTCTGCCAGCTTGCCGGTGTCCAGGTAATGGCGAATCGCCGGCACGAACCGCTGGAAGCGGTCCTTGTCCTTATCGCTGATTTGGATCTCGTCGGCGGCTAGCCACGTGCTTTGATCCCTCGAGGCGAGCGGGATCCTCTTGAAGGAGGTGGCGCGGCGGCTCATGCGGCTATTGCTCATGCCGGACTCCTTCCAGCTTGTACAGGCGCGAAATGGGCGACAGAGGCAGATGAGTGAGGTCGCTGTCCAATTGACCGCTCAAGACCAGCTTGCTCATCGCAGCCAAATAAAGGGCCTGGGCTGGGGAGGAGTCGAGGGCCATCACATCGCTTGCTGCTATCTCCCCGTTGGCGGCCACCAGCGCCAGAATCTTCTTGGACTCTTCGAGGAGCGGCCATTCCCTCGCTTGCGCGAGCCACGACACCATTCGCAAGCTGTTGTGGATGAGTTGCGGCTTGAGCCGGTTCTCTTCCCATATCCACTTCTCGTAGCGATCCGGCAGGTCGGGATGCGTCTTGTGGGCGATCAGGCGATTGAGGTTCGCTTCGATGACGTCGTGCTTGTCACCGGGGTTCTCTGCGCTTATGTGGCGCCACACCTTAGTGCCATCACGCAGCTTGATGCTCGCGTGAATAAACTCGCCCAGCTCATCGCCGGCGATTCCCTTGACCTTGTCCCGCGGGGCATAGTCCACCTCGACGATCCGCGCGTTGTACTCGACCGTGAGGAAGTGGCCAAGCTCGGCATGCCCCATCAGCACGACGTCACGTCGGCACTTGGGGCTGTAGTGATAGTTCAGCGTCCCTCGGGAATGTCCGCGGGCATCGTAGGCTTCGGCGAGCCTTCCGCGCATCTGGGTGCCTAGACGCGCTTGCTTCTCCGAGCTTCTGGCTTCGGCCTTTGCCTCAGCCGACTTCGTGGGAGATTTCTTCGACATTGCGATCCTCGAATGAAAGGAGGAGTCGCGCTGTCAAACCGGGGTGACCAAACCCTCGATGTGCTTCATGCAAATTTTTATGCCGTTCGCCGCGGCGCATGTAATGCATCGCGTGAGCGAACAGGGCCCATGACGCTTTTGGCACCATGTGTTCTCGCGTTCGCTGAGATGCAATGTTCTCAACGTGGCGCGAAACTTACGATTTCGTAAACTTTGGGCGGAGGACTCCCTCCGCTGTGTTGACACGGCGTCGGGCGACGCCTAATCTGCACACATCGTTCTTTGCGAAAAGGGGCGATTCGGGGTCAATAAAGAGGGGGTCGCGCTAACGGCCTTCCTCTTTACCCGGTTTGTTTCAGCGCTAAAGCCTCACTGGTTGCTAGAGTGGATTGCCAGTAAACAGGCGCGCGCACAGCGCTGTCAATGCCAGTCGGCGTTTTAGGTCCAAAGTAGTCTTCAGTCGCCCTGTTGTGTCGCAAATCTCGTTGCATTTGCGAGACGTGCTGCTGCAATTGATCGCTTAGTCCCGTCTGCGGGCACTTGACGGATCACGGCGACAATGAAGGCGTGAACACGCCCATCTCCCCTGCCCTTCACAAAGAGCGGTCGACACGTCAGCGCGGAGCTATCCGCATGGCGATCGAATCAGCTGGACGCCCCCTCAACCCTCACGAGATCCTGGACGAGGCACAGCGGGACGTGCCCGAACTCGGCATTTCGACGGTCTACCGCACGCTCAAGCTCTTGCTCGAAGCGGGCGAAATAGACCTTGTGATGTTGCCCGGTCAGGTCGCGCGCTACGAGGCGCCACGCATCGGACCCAGGCACTACTTTCTGTGCAGATCGTGCCAGCGAGCCTATGTTCTGAAGGAGTGCAAGCTGGATGTCTCGAAGGTCCGGCAGCACAGCGTGGAAAGCCATGAGGTGACCCTGCATGGCCTGTGCTCGCAATGCAAGCCGGGCCGGAAGAAGAACTCAAGGGACTTCCCAGGCGATCTGCAGTCACATTTCCGGCTGCAAGGCATTCGGACTGCCACGGTACGTCGAAACACTGGCGCTTCTCGCTAGGCGTTCAGTGAGTGGGAATCGCGCTCCAGCGATTGTTCAAAGAGTTCAACGGCAGCACCGCGCGTGAAGCGGGCCATCAAGCCCCTTTTTCTCTTCCGCCAGCGAGCGACGAGCGCATCGAAGTGCGTAAAGGATCAGCCCATGGACCCGCATCGTGACCCGGATTCCGGACTGCTTTACGTCAGCGCACCAGGCTTCCACGTCGTGGCCGTCGATCAAGGCAGTGATGAGGCATTGAACAGTGCCGTTTCCCTGGTCGCGAGACTTCGTGGCGCCAATCCCTTGGACATTGGCATGCTCGCGTTCGACGACGAAGTTCGGTGTCCGGCGGCATTGGTGAATAGTTTGGCTGAGCTGTCCATCATGGTTTCCCGTTCTCGCGCCGAAAGTGCGCTCGCCAAAGCACATGTCGAGATTGCAAGATACCTCGATCTCCGTAAGCAGGGCGACGACAACATGGCCAGATTCATGCAGTCCATGAGCATGGCAGGTGGCCGATTCCGCACCGACTAAACCGGGCTAGTGCCTAAAGCGGCGTCGATCCGCCGAGGCAACACGCGCCAGCACGACGGGTGCACACTTCAGCTTGGCTTGGAGGGCTCGTGTGCGCGTCACTTGGCGTTGTCGACATGACGACGTGTGAACGGTGCGGTGTTCCATTTCCTGACAACCTCCGAAGAGCGTGAAGCCTACGTCCAAGCGGTGCTGCGTGCGGTCAAGCCAGGCGGTCACGTCATCGTGGCGACGTTCGCCGAGGATGGCCCAGAGAAATGCAGTGGCCTGCCCGTGATGCGCTACAGCGCCGACGGACTTCATGCGCAGTTCGGTGCTCCGTTCACGCTACTTGAGCAGGAACGTGAAGAGCACCACACGCCGTTTGGCACCGTTCAGAAGTTCATCTACTGCCTGTGTCGCAAGAATCAGAACTGATCGCAGGCCTCGGCCACGAATGGCGTTCCGCCTAACCCGGAAACATCTTGCCACGCGGCTGGGATTCACTCCCGAGCGACCAGAAGGTTGCGCCCGCGACTGGCCGGCGTGCCCATTCCCGGTCGTGCAACAGGTGGTTCGAGTCAATCCCGAACGAGTGCAGCCGCTCGGACAGCAACCGGGACCTCGCATCGAGACGGTCGCGTGTCTTATCCCGTAGGTCAAGGGTTCGAAGCAGGTTCAGTACCTGCCGGAATTCCTCCGCCGCGTTCAGCACCTGCAGCGGGGCACCATCGAAGTTGATTGCCATGGAAGCACTCCTATCGCCCATGAACATCCACGAAGACACCTCTGTGCCTCGTGACCTGGTGAGATGGATGGGCGCAGCTTCGTGCTGCTTGGAATGCTATTCGGCCAACTGCATTGGCTCTTCTTCTTCGCGATCCACGCTGTCAGTGTCAGCTCTGTGCCCCTGAGGCGTCAATGGGCAGCCGCCCCGGACCAGATGTCCGCGAAATTCCTGCCGCGGCGAGCAGAGTGAGATCGAGGCTTGGCAGACCCGGAACTGAAGTGTCAAGGCGAGCGAGCCAAATGGCGAAGGATCAGTGCCTCACTACATCTTCGAGCGCCTGACCTCTTCGCGTAGCCTGGAAAGCTCTTGCTGCAGTTCCTCGATGGCTTCGACGCTGATCCGAACGAAAGTTTCTAGCCTATTGATTGCAGCAGTAACCATCACGTCGCCGCCCTGTCCACCGGCGGCTTGACGAACCGCGTGCACAAGCTCCTTGCCCGCTTGCTGAGGGGTTTGCTTCTTCAGGTCCATGGTGGATGCCAGCTATGGTTGGTTGATGGAAACGGGGGTGGGTCTGGATCAGGCTCACATTGCTCTGCGTTCGTCGTCAGACCCATCGCCGCTGCCAGATCCCGGCGCTAGGCCAAAAATCAATCGGCGCATCCGTCCCGGACTGCTTTTCCTCAAGCTATTCGGACGGCCGACACTGGGTCTATCGCAGCAAGTTGAGTAGGAGGCCGGTCACCGCCGCCACGGCGTGGAGAAGTATGGGCGCCCATAGAGTGCCGCTGCGAATTCGCACCCAAGCAAATATCAATCCAAGTACGCCAAGCAACACAAACGTTGAAGGGTACATGTACGAATAATGAAAGGCGGCGAACGCGGCTGCGGTCGCCAGCCCGCCAAAGGCCGCCCAAAGCCAACTTCTCTGCACAGGAAACAATTCCAGTAGGAAGCGACGAAAGAAGAGCTCTTCCCAAATTGGTGCGAGCACAACGGCAGACAGAAGCAAGCGAGACCAAGCTCCAATGCCTTCGGTGGCACGGATCTCCATCATCTTGGGCTCTACCGGCACATCAAAAAACATTGCATGTGCGAATGCAACGACGTGGATCGCGATGACACCGAGACTTCCAGCCGTGGCGATGCGCCCTGCCCTGCCTAACGCGCCGGTTGAGCTAATCGGCGTGTCGCTGTTGAAGTAGTGGTGCAGGGACAAGAGGATCAGCACGGCGGCCGCTTGAAAAACAACCTGCTGCGCCGGCTTGTCGAGGCTGTTTCCCACGAGTGCTGACGCCACCGACCAAACGAGCAATAGACCAACAACGGCGCATATGCCCGCACGCAGGCCACGCCAACTCCCCTTCGATATTGCCGCATCCATCTCTGCTCTCCTCCGCTCAACGATCAAGTCAGTCTAGTTGCCCGCAAGCAACCGATGAATGACTTCCTCCCGGCCGTTGCGTGACTTCAACATGTACGTAGTCGGGATGAGGCGCGAGGTCACGCGCTGCAATAAGGCAGTGCTGGAGCCAGCTAGAAGTTTGGAGCGTCCACACTATCCTGTTGCACCAAATGTTCGAGCAGTCAAGGCAAAAGCCCGGGCAACAACGCATAGCGCAGCAACAGCCACCACGCATAGAGAGGCTGGGTCGAATAGCACCCTTCGTCAGTCAAAAGGCCGTGCGAGGCCTCGTTGCGCAGGTTGCTTCCTATCGCCTCCGTCAGTAGGTCTTGCATCTCCAGTATTCCGGCTTGACCGAACGCTTTGACGGCCTCAGGCATTTCCAAAAGTGGACCCAAGGGCTTCTCCTGCTGAATGCGTTCGGCGTCCAGCATGGTCGTTGCACCGCCTTGGGCCTTCACAACGTGCCGCACCAAAGCTTCTATCTGGATCGGTACGAGCGTCGCGGCCACTTCCATGTCCAGATAGAAGCCAGCGATCAAGGCGCGCACGACGGTGCTCGTGTGATCGGAAGGGACCCAGGGGCTTGCCGAAACCAGAGCGAGGAGGTCCTGTGGGGTCGGGGCATGTAGCTCCACGACTCGGCGCCGAACCGGATTGATCACAACCTGAACCAGCATGCTCCTGCGCTCGCCAGCCAGCCTGAAGACCCGTCCCCTCAAGCCCGCGTCTTCGATGTTTGTGGATGCCGGTTCGAGGGCGGGTAGCTTCGCAACGACCTGACCCCTGGCATTGATGATGTCCATGGGCGCCAGCGAGCCCAGCACTTCCTTTTTCGCCCTCTCGTGGACCGCTGATATCAGGTCGGTTACCAAAGGCGGCTTGCTCATCAACGCGAATGTGATGATGGCGTCGCGCATCGGTTTGCCATCGATCGCCGCGAGGGCTCGTTGAACATGCTGCGAAGCGTCTTGCTCGACCCGAAACCCCTGAAGCTCGTCCACCGACGACTTCTGCAGTTCAAGCACTCGGCTATGAAGAGCATCGATCCGGTCTCTTCCGCCTCCTGCCTGACGCAGCATGTTCACGGCTTGCGAGAGGATCGAGCTTGCCGCGGCAGCGCCTCTGCCTTGTTGATGCGCGGCCTCTGCTTCACTGACCAACGACTCGGCAGCCAGACGATTTTGGGACTCTCGGTTGACCTCGTCGTTCGCCGCCTGGTAGCAACGCGCGGCGAGCTCGTGCAGGTCTTTGGCGATCCAGAACTTCCCCTCTTTGTGGTGTCGGGCGGCAAGTCCTTCGGCCACGGCGGCGTAGCTCGCAGGTTCCCCATGCCCGCTGTCCAAGAGAAACGGCACCAACTTCCAGAGCACATGCTGATGTGGCGGTACGGGGCTGAGCAGCAGTGCGTCGACGGCTTGAAGAACCTGCGCGCGTTCCGCGAGGGCTCCTCGCCCAAGGCTGGTTGCCAGGCGGAGCGCGCGCTCGTACCGCTGCGCGACCAGGACGTCGGAAACCTCCGCGTCGCCGAGTTGTCCTGCAGCTTCAACGTAGGCGCCGATTGCAGCTTGAGCGGCCTTGAAGTCGCGCGCCTGGAGCCAGATCACGTCGAGGAAGCGGCTACGCAGCTCGGCGTCGTTCAGTGCAAGAGCCCACGGCGTCAGAGACTTCAGCCACTCCTTCGGGAGATCCGTCGGGATCATTGACCGATGGTCGTCGATTTCCCACAGCGCGCCGAAGGGCTCATTGGGTGACCACGGCCGAAACGCCATTGACAGCACTTGCACCACGAAGCGCAACGTGGACTTGATCGCCTCATCGTTCTCTTCGTCCAGCGCCTTTGTCAGCGCCATAGCGTATGCATGGCACTCCCTTGCCGCGACACCGTCAAGACGGCGCTCCAGGTCCAGGCTTGAAATGCTTTCAGGTGTCAGAGCAGAAACATCGAACATGTGTGAGCTGGCTTTTGGCAACCTCAGGTGTCGAGTTGCAAATTGACGGCCGGTTGCAGCGTTTCCAGCACTGCATGGGCCTGGAGGATCTGCTGGTGAAGGTCGAGATGGCGAGGCGCATGTACGGTGATCACCAGCGCATACGGAATGCGTTCTGCGCCGGTGGCAGGCGCGCCTGAGTCTCTGGCGTTGTAGTGGACGTCGAACACCGACCCCTTCAAGCTCGAGCCGCGGAATGTGTGGGACGAGTGAAGCACGGTTTCCCATTTGTTCAGGTCGGCCCGCTGCTCCGCCTCGGTCCGCCACTCGTTGGACGGGAAGAAGCTGTAGGTGTTGGCGTGGGCCGCACCGTCCTTGCGCTTGTCCGCATGCGGGCGGAAGGTGATTGCCAGTCCGGCTTTCGTGTACGCACTGGCATCTTGCGGGTCCACGGGGCAGGCGTAGCAGAACGTCGCGGTGAGCGTCACCATTCCTGCCAGCGGCGCGAGAGGCAACGGAACCGGCATTCGAAGAAATTTTCCTGGGCGCAGCTCGCCTTGGTAGATGATCCGGGCGGCGCCATCGTCGCTTGTGATCAGGTCCATCACGTCGGTGGGCACTTTGCCCCAGCCGACGGATTCGGTCCCGTCGAAAACGCTCGCCTCGCAGCCGTGGATCAGGAGCGCCTTCGTCGTCAGCGGAAAGAGGTCACTGCCGAGCACTGCGCGGATGCCCACGGCGGCTCGCAATGCCAGGGGCGCCGCGAAGCTCGTGCCGAGCGTCGCCGACAAATCAGGGCGGGCTCCGGGGGCAACCACGTGGAAGTATTCGTGCCCTGATCCCCCAAACGCGACGACATCGGGTTTGCGTCGCCCCGGGCTGCGACCCGGACCAATGGCGCTGTAGTCGGCACGTTCCCAGCCGGCGCTGCTGCGGTCAGCAGCCCCGACAGCGAGCGCATTCACCGAGTCGGCGGGCACCTGGATGCGGTTGAGCCTGGCCGCCGCATCGGCGGTGCCATTGTTGCCCACGGCCACGCTCAGAAGCGTGTTGCCGTCGCTCAAGATCTCGTCGATCACGGCCGTCCAGGCGTGCACCTCGTGATCTTCCACGCACAGGTCAGGACCCATGCTGAGGTTGACGAACTGGTAGGTGCGCGAAATCAGGATGGTTTCGATGTGACCGAGGGTGCGGTACAGGTCGTAGGGGTCCTCGGTGTCCGACACCGAGTCGAGCACACGGTGGTGGTCGACCGCGGCAAAGGGCCGGGGTGCCTGGCCACCGGGTGGAATCGGCCCGAACAGCAAGGCGGACGTCACGCCCAAGCCGTGGGCCAGGTACTCGTCGACCGGATCAGCATCCTCGTCGGCTTCGAAATAGCGCCGCACGAAGCGGTCGAGGATGTGCGTTTGCGGCAGCCCACCATCCAAGACGGCGACCCGTGGCTCGCGACTGAGGACATCGCCCTCGGGCAGCCGAAACGGTACGGCCACGGGGCTCGTGCGCAGCATCGGTCGAGCCGCGCGCAGCTTGGGCATTGGGCGCACCACACGCATCAGAGAGAACTGCGCGAGCTCTTGCAGCCGATCAGCGTCGCCTTCGACCGGCACGAACAGCAGCCTGCCGGCGTCGAAGCGGAAGTGCGGGTTGAGCTCGAAGCCACAGGTCTTGGCGAACGCGGCAAACACCTCACGCAGTCGATCCGTGGTTGCCACCGACGGCACGTGCAGCCCGACCTCGAACACGCCTTGACGGCTCGGAATGCGTTCAAGGTCGGCCGCGCCTCGGACGCGGTTGTCCGCTGTGAGCGCCTGAAAATCTTCGATCTGCGCAAACTCCGCCGCCTCGCGCGAACCCTCCGTCAAGTGCGCGGCGAAATCACGGAACGCGCGCATGGCCGAGCGACGCCCTGCCACAAACAGCTGCGTGGTATCGGCCTCGGGCGGTGCATTGGCGCGCGTGACTCGGCGCGGTCGGATGCGCTCGCTGCGACTGCCGAGCGACTCAAGCCCCGCCGTTTGCAGCAACTGCCTTGGGAAATATGACTTGGCAAGGTAGGCCGGGTGCAACGTCACCAACGCCACTGCGATGTCGCCTGGGCATGCCTGCGGCGGCAAGCGATCGAACTCATGCGTCGCCTCATCGATCTGGGGCAACAGCGCTGCCTTCGCCTGTGCGAGCGTGTACGGGTGGTTCTTCTCACCCGGCTCCTTCTTTGGCGCTCCGATCGGATAGGTCAGCAACTCACCTTTGGCGATGATGTAGCGGGTAGCCATTTATTTCATCCCCCTTCCCCGCCGCGGCGACGGCCCGGCATGCTTTCGAATCGTGTCGCGCGCCACACCGGTCAGCCGGCTGATTTCCTGGTGGGTGTGCTGCCCCGTGCGGGCCATTTGCACGGCGAGCTCGAGGCGCTGCGCTTTGCTGAGCTCGCCGGCGCCCTCGCCCACTGCTTGGCGTACCAGGGCCTCGAGTGGCGTGTGGTTCAGCGCGTGGGCGCGTCGAAGGGACGCAACAGTGCGCTCTACGTCCGACAGGGACTTGCCCTGCAACCCGGCGGCAAGCGTTTCCACCCAGGACTCGAGGTCATGTAGGTCCTGGCCAAGGTACCGACGAATCGCCACGGCGGTGGTGGCCGCCTCCGGTGCCGTGAAGGTCAACACGGCGTCAAAGCGACGCCACAGTGCCGGGTCCACCAGCTCGGGATGGTTGGTGGCAGCTAGGAGCAAGCCGGTGTCCGGCCATTGGTCGACCTCCTGCAGGATCACGGTGACCAGGCGCTTGAGTTCACCGATGTCGGATTCATCGCTGCGTCGCTTAGCGATCGCGTCGACTTCGTCCAACAACAGGACAGCAGAGCTTGCTTTTGCGTGGTCCAGTGCAGCGCGAAGATTGCTGCCGGTCTTGCCCAGCAGGCTACTCATGACCGCGGTGAGATCTAGCACCCAAAGAGGCTTGTTCAGCTGATGGGCGATCCAGCGCGCCGAGAGTGTCTTGCCCAAGCCGGGCTCCCCGACGAGGATGGCGGATCGGGTGGGCGAAATGCCCCGGGCGAGCAGTGCATCGCGTTGCTTGCGCTCCAGCACGATGGCCTCGATCTGCTGCATCAGCTGTGCCGGCAGAAGAGGCGGCTCCATGCCGCCGAGATCGTCGAAGACCTTGATCAGCTCAAGTCGGGCGTCTCCTGCATGCGCAGGTGGAGCGGTGAGTTCACGGCGCAAAGGCGAGGCGCCCGCCGCCCGCGTTTGGGTGGCTTTCAGGCTCTGGTCGAGTTGTGCGGCGAGCTGTGGATGCTGGCTTCGGTACTTGCGCACCAACCGAGCGAGCAACAGGCGCACGTCTTCGTACGACTGGGCAGATGCCAGGCGCGCCAATGTGGCGAAGTCTGATGAAATCTCGTCAAAATCTTGTGTCACTGCGGTACTTCCGTCATCCATTCCATTGGAGCCAGCGGCTCAAGAATTGACGAAGTTTATGACGAAAGCGCGGGATTGGGAACCATCAGCCCGAATAGTCTGTATAAATATACAGCTATTCCGGCAGGCCTCAGCTCAGGCTTCAGGCCGCGCGCTTGATGCGAGTTTTAGACCTTGCATCACGCCTCGGCTAGGCGGAGCCTCGTGCCACTTGGTTGACCGTCGATCGCCCACACTGTTCGGCCACTGGTGAACCTTGTGTCAGGTTGGCGCCGAAGTGGCTAACTTCGCAGCAGCCCGGCGCAACCGACGGCGGTTCGCGCAGCGCATCCGTACGCTTGTTTCGGCACATGGCGTGGCTGCCTTGCAGCCTGGATGGCATCAGCTTCATACTTGATGCGCAAAGGGGAGCCCATGGGAAAAAACAAGGGTAGCCGGCCCGGTGGCGGGGGCAACGCTGACCAGTTCAACAATTGCGAGGCGGTCAACATCGACGGCTTGCTGGCCTCGCAACAGCCCAGAGCGATGGCCTTCGTGAAGGAAGAGTCCGTCGTTACCTTGGAACTGGTCAGCCACGGGAATCGTGACATCGTCGAGGTCAAGCTCCGCGGGGCGCTCCTTGGGACCCTGTTCGCAAACGACCTCGACAAGCTCATCGACTGCATGAAGAAGGGGTACCCCTTCTTCGGCGTTGTGACCGAGATCAGCGGTGCGCGCTGCGTCATCTGGGTGCAGTCAGGAAAGCCGACGTCGTGATCGAGGTCGCTGGGGGAACATACGAAGAGCTTTGCCACTATCCCGCCTGGCATCAGTTCTTCGGGTCCGGCGGCCGGGCTGCAGCCGTCCTGGCAACTCTGGGCGTGCCAGCGCGCCTGCATACCTTCGCGGACGCGGCGAGCACCTCCCGTCGCAAGGCGCTGGCCGATGCCTTCGGTTTCGAGGCGCTTTGCACTACAGGCGCACCGGAAGTGTTGTTCGAGTATTTCCACGCCCTCACACCGGTGCAGTACGTGCCCTCCTTCGAGCCCCTGGAAGATCCGACCCGGCACATCCACGTGAAGGGCGACCAGGTCATCCGTTTCGGCATGTTGGAGGGTGACGCCGTCGTGGAAGCCCGGCAGTGCGTGTACGACCCGCAAACCCCGGTGTCGCCGGCGCAGTTCGCGGCCAACGGATCTCGGGCCGAGGAGTTGGCCGTGGTGTGCAACCTGGGCGAGGCCGAACAGCTGACGGCGCAGTTTGGACCTGAGGCTTGCGCTGTCCACCTGGGCAAGGTCGCCAAAGTGGCCGTGGTGAAGGCGGGCGCCGCCGGCGCCTGGGTCGTGTCCGACGGCCACTTGAACGTCATCCCCAGCTATCGCACCGCGTCCGTCTTCCCCATCGGATCGGGCGACGTGTTCACCGCCGCCTTCGCTCAGGCCTGGATGGCCCAAGGTCGACCGGCACCGGAAGCCGCGGACTTCGCGTCGCGGGCCACGGCCCTCTATTGCAGCTCGATGAGCTTTCCGACCCAGGACATCATGGCCACCGAAGCGGCCGCGCTCGTGCCGGTGACGCTTCGACGTCCGCTAGCACCACGGCCGCGGGTCTACCTCGCAGGCCCCTTCTTTACCATGGCACAGCGTTGGCTGATCGAAGAAGCCAGGCGGGAACTCGGCCACGTGGGCCTTGATGTGTTTTCGCCATTTCACGAGGTCGGAATCGGTCGGTCGAAAGAGGAGATCGTGGAGCTGGACCTGAAGGGGCTCAACGAGGCCGACGTGATGGTGGCGATGCTGGAAGACCTCGACCCGGGGACCCTCTTCGAGATCGGATACGCCACCCGCAGCGGCAAGCCCGTCGTGTGCTTTGCACGCTCGGGCCACGACGGTGACCTGACCATGCTCGGTGGCTCCGGCGCGGAGGTCACGGCCGACTTTGCGACGGCGGTGTACATGACCGCCTGGGCGGCCTATGGAACCGCCTGCACATGAAAGCCATCCTGCTCTCGGGCGGCCTGGATTCGATCACCCTCGCCTACTGGCTGCGGCCTCAGATTGCCGTGACCATAGACTATGGGCAACGTCCAGCGCGCGCCGAGCTGACCGCGGCGGCTGAAGTCTGCAAGGCGCTCGGCATGCAGCAGGAAGTCATCACGGTCGACTGCTCCGCCTTGGGGCGGGGTTCGCTAGTCGATGACCGGCCGGTACTGGACGGCCCGTCGCCCGAGTGGTGGCCGTTCCGCAACCAGTTGCTCATCACCCTCGCGCTGATGCGCCTGGTGAACAGCCAAGCCGATGAACTGATGCTTGGCACCGTGGCCGGCGACGAGCTCCATGCCGACGGGACACCAACGTTCTATGCGTCGATCAACCAGCTGGTGGCCGCTCAGGAATACGCACCGCGCATCACCGCGCCGGCGCAGGCCATGAGCACGGAGGCACTGGTCAGAACATCCGGCGTGCCGCCCGAGATTTTGATGTGGTCCCATTCCTGCCAGGTGTCGCACTTGGCCTGCGGCACCTGTCGAGGCTGCGTCAAGCGCCTCGACGTCCTAAATGCGCTCGGCCTGATGGACTTGCAGGCTAGTCGTTGAAGGCGATCCCGGCCCGCTCGCATGCTGCTCGAACGGCTGTGGGCGAGCGCCGCATCTGGCGCCACATCACGATGTCCAGTTGCGAGGCCTTGACGCCCAAGCCGCGGGCCAGCCGCAGGAAACGGTTTTCCATCGATGCGTAGTGCCGCACCACATCGTCTTCGGCCGTGAAGAGCCCCATCAGCCGACCCGCGCGCAGCACATGGATGTCGAGGATCGCGACGTCGTCGCTGCCCAGGTGGTTGCGAACGATCCAGGACGCGGTCTTCGGGCCGATCCCTTTGAAGCCGAGTAGCCAGTCCCGCAGCTCGCGCGGCTCGGCCGGACTGGCCACGGAGTTCAGCCGTCGATAAGCGTCGGCCAGGAACCTGGCTTTGACGCGCGGGAACCGATACCGACGAGCCTTCCCTTCGACCTGCAGCGGCTCGAGCAGCAGGGCCTCGATGTCTTCTGCACGAACTTCCCCGCTGCCGAAAACGCCACTGGCAATCAGGTGCTCGAACGCCATTCGATTCATCTCGAAGGTGATGCCATGGCCTCCCAGCAGGCAGAAGGCAATCTGCTGCCAAAGCGACGCGTCGGCCTGCAGCCCGTGCCCGTCGTCCCACAACTCTTCCGCCGCGCTGGCCTGATAGGCCCAGTAGGCAGGCGACAGGAACTCCTCCGGTCGACCGCAAGGCACCCCTGGCAGCACTTCGATTTGCGGTGATGGCAGCTCGATTTCGAAGATCTGGCGCTGCCGCAGGATCGGGTAGCGGGTAACGGAGGCGTTCATGCAGCACTGCCCTCGCCTGCGCCATAGGTGGCGGACAGCCACTGCATCAAGAGCGCGCGCTCCGAGGCGGGCAAATCGCGGATCTTGGCCTGCATGCGCTCCTGCTTGCGCCGGATGCGCTGGCGTTCTCGGAACGTCGAGCCGATGAAGCGCAAGTCACAGGGAACGGCCGGCGGTTCGTAGTTCAGCCAGAGCACTTCGCGGTGGCGCAGGCCATGGCTGCCGACGTCGAACTCGATCCGTTTCCAGTGGGCTAAACGTTGGTCGTAGAGCGGCGAGCCATAACCCGACAACATGACCTTGGCCGGGATGGCATCGAGCACATCGAGCAGTTCGCTGTGGGCTCGCTCATCAAGTTCGTGGCGGTAGACGCGACTGCGCCGTCGTGAGGCTGGGAGGTACGGCGGGTCAGCGTAGACAAATTCGTCGCCGACAAAGGGGAACGACCTCAGGAAGCAGGTGGCGTCTTGCTGGATGAGCTCCAAGCCGGGGAGCGATGCCCCTGCCCAGCGCTCGATCACTGCAGCGTCCACTTCCACGCCAAAGCTTCGGGCCGCGGGCGCTTTGTGCCGCAGAACGGCCCCATGGCCCAGGTGGCTCTCGATGTAGGTCGAGTGCACCGGAATGAGGTTGATCAGTTGGCGAAACAGTCCGCCCTTGCCGCCGGGGTAGCTCATGCGCCGGCAGCATCGTCAAAGCTGACGATGGCGTCAATTAGGAAATACCTATCGATAGCCTAACTTCGTTCGCCAGTGGCTCCGGTGCGGCGCCACTCAAAGCGGTTTGAAGATCGAGGCTCCGGTGCCGGAGATTCGGCTGTGAAACTCGGCGGCGTATCGATCGGTCATGCCCGCGATGAAGTCGCACAACAACCGCTGCCGATCCGCGTCGTTGGCGGCTCGGTGGTACATGAGCCGGTAGTCCTCCGGAAGGAGGTGATGCCCATCCGGCTTGCTGAGGCTGTTGAAGATCTCGCACACCAGGTCGTAGCCGCGGTTCTCCACCACCTTCAAGCGCGGCGACATGATCATCGTCTGGTAGTTGAGGTGCTTCAAGGATTCGATCTGCAACAAGATCCCCCGCTCGAGCTCCACCGCTGAGAACTTCCTGGCGCGGCCAGCGCGTGGTCGAACGCGAATGCCGTTGATGAAGTCTCCCACCAGATGCGATGTGAATCCGACGCGCAGCTTGCCTTGTGACGCCAGCAACGTGGACTGGTGATACGCGTAGAGCGCGTCGGCCGCGGGATCGCCGGATGGTGTTCCGTCACCGTTTCCGCTCAGATCGAAGAGATGCTGAAGCGTGGCGAACACCTCGGCCTCCGTGGTGTCCGGAACGGCGTCGACCACCTTGGCATAGACGCGCCCCACGAGTTCCGGGTTGCTCGACAGACTGGCTCTCACCGCCAGCGGGTGTGTGAAGCCGCCTTTCATGGCGTCCTCGAGGTCGTACGTCGAATAGGCGATGTCGTCGGCCAAGTCCATGATCTGGCACTCGATGGTCTTGAACGGCACCTCTGCGGGCGGCGCGCCGACCATTCGCTTGATTTCGTCGACCAGCGGCGCTTCAGACTGGTAGTAGCCCTTCGCCAGCTTGTCGCCCGTCTGTCGCCATGACGGAATCGGCCTGTCGTACTTCAGGACCGCGGCCAGGCTTCTGAACGTCAGGTTCAGCCCAGCGCGGTAGTCGGTGCCATCCTGACCGATGCCGCAATACGTGCCCTGACTGTCGTGAGGATCGCTCCCGCGGAAGGTCTTCTTCTCGATTCGCGCCAGCAGCCGAAGTGTCTGTGCGTTCCCTTCGAAACCTCCGCAAGGCTTCATGCAATCGTCCAGGGCCTCCTCACCGTTGTGCCCGAACGGGGGTGGCCGAGGTCGTGGGCGAGGGCCGCCATTTCGACCAAGTCGGTGTCAATGGGATCGTCTTCAAACTCAGCGACCGTCGCGTTGATGTGCAATGCGATGGCCTTGGCCACCTGCGCCACCTCCAACGAGTGGGTGAGTCGGTTGCGGAAAAAGTCCGACTCGTGGGTTGGGAAGAGCTGAGTCTTTCCTTGAAGGCGACGAAAGCAGGGTGAGTGCAGCAGCCGTCCGAAGTCCTGTCTGAACGGCGTTCGCCCCCCGGTAGAGTTTCGGCCCTCTTCTGGCACCACTCGCGCGGAATCAGGCTTCGTCTAGAGCATTGCCCCTCCAAAAAAAAGAGCCACCCTCGGGGGTGGCTCGTTCTTGTGCTTGGTCCTACTTCTTGTTGCCGTTCGCCGGCGGCGCCGGCTGACGCGGCAGCGGCTGACTGGACGTCTTCGCTTGCTGCATCATGGTTTGGTAGTACTGCAAGTGGCCAGTGGCCGCCTTTGCTGCTTCGCGGACCGCGGGAATGCGTGAGGTTGGCTTCATGCTTTCTCCTGTGTGACCGGTGCAACAAGTGTACTCGGATGCCCGGTGGCACCGAGGCCTTCCCTTGAGCGAGGGGTAGTAGATGCCCGAAGTTTGAGAAGGCTCCGACGTTGCGAACCGCATCTGCGCCATAAGCTCCTGACTTATTACCTACGCGGCACATTCCACCACAAACATTTGGTGCCGCCGCTCTCAGCCCTCGAGGCCGTGAGCGTTCATCTGGGAGCGCACATGTCTTACGAAGTCGACTTCCTGCCGGTCGGGGAGAGTTATGGCGACGCCATCGTCGTCCGGTATGGCGATGAAACCACTCGAAATACGCTTCATGTCGTCGACGGCGGCCGAATTGACACAGCCGACACCATCATCGAGCACATCGAGAAGCACTATCCGGGCTACTTCATCGACCACATGGTGCTTTCGCATGCAGACAACGACCACGCCTGCGGGCTGGTGGGCGTGCTGGAACACTTTAGGGTCAACCACCTGTGGATGAACCGTCCTTGGCTGTACGCGCACGAGGTCCTCCACCACTTCCATGGGAACTTCACCCTGGAGGGATTGATTGCGGACATTAAGGAGCGGCATCCCTACCTTGTCGAGTTGGAAGAAATCGCACTCAAGAAGGGAGCGCAGATCCACGAGGTTTTCCAGGGAGCTCAGATCGGCAAGTTCAGGGTCCTTGCGCCGTCGCGCAAGCGCTACGTAGAACTGATTCCAGATTTCGAGAAAACACCCACCTCGTACCGGACTGAGGATGCCGGCATACAGCGTTCAGGCATTTTCAAAGCGCTCGTCGAGGCCGCCAAGAAATGGTTGGAAGAGAACTGGAGCGTCGAGACACTTTCCAGTAACCCGCAGCCACCGACGTCGGCGTCAAATGAAAGCTGCGTCGTGCAATACGCTGAGCTTGCGCCAGACGATCACGTGCTGCTAACCGCTGATGTCGGCCCGCAGGGTCTGGAAGAAGCGGCGGACTACGCAGCCGAACTCGGCCTGAATCGTCCGCGCTTTGTGCAGATGCCCCATCACGGGAGCCGACACAACGTCACCCCCGAGGTGCTCGATCGATGGCTCGGACCCCGCAAGGCTGAAGGCACCGTCGTTGGCGTCTCCTTCTGTTCCATCGGAGCTGGCAAACACGACTATCCGCGCGGACAAGTGAAAAACGCCTTTATTCGTCGGGGCTACAAGGTGTACACCAACAAGAACGGCTGGATCTCTCACTACAAGGGCAAGGGACACGACCAGATGAGGCCAGCGGTGCCGGAAGAGTTCGCGGTGAAGGTCGAAGCGCCATGATCAGCATGCTCAAGGTCTTCGACGCCTACTCAATGCGCGCCAGGCTTTTTCCCGCCAGCATTGCCGCCTCGCCCGCCCTGGCCGCCATCGCAATGCTGATTTCCTGGAAGTCACTCGAGCTGTCCAACACGGTTGCAACTTTGGCGTTGGTGGTCCTTCTCTTCGCCATCGCGGACTTCGCAAGAGAACGAGGACGGGCTGTGGAGCGCAAGTTGTACGCCTCGAAAGGTGGCATGCCTTCAGTCACCATGTTCCGGTACAGCGACCCGACGATCGACCAAGGGTCCAAGGAACGTTATCGGACTTTTTTGGCCGCCAAACTTGGCAAGCCCGTTCCCGGCCTTGAAGCGGAGCAAGCGGACGTTGGTGCAGCTGATTCGTTCTATGACCAATGCGGCGTCTGGCTACGTGAGCAAACCCGCGACACGAAGAAATTTGCGCTGCTGTTCGGCGAGAACGTGACCTACGGCTTCCGCCGCAATCTGCTCGGCGTCAAATGGCTGGCACTTCTGTTGAACCTCGGCGTGGTGGTCATCTGCACCGCGATGCTTTGGTACTCGGCCTGGGATCTGCGATCCGCAGAAGGCAAACGCATCATCGTGGTGTTGATCGTCGCGGCAGGTCACGCTGCCTACATGCTATTGGCCGTCCGTCAAGATGCGGTCTGGGACGCTGCCAGAACCTACGGGCGCCAACTCATTTTGTCGACAGAGGTCCTCTTGAAGCAACAGGGAGGGCCGAAGGAACCCGGCGCCGGTACCGCGGCCAAGACCACCTCGGCGCGCAAGCGCACGTCCACGAAGTCCAAGAAGCCAGAGGGTGAGGTCGGAAGCTGATCCAGCAGCGCGAGTCCGGCTTCGACGTGCTGAATCGATAGGCGTGACGGCGGCAGGCTTGCTTCGGACAGCGGTCAGCCAGATCTGCCTGTCGAACTCGGTCGGTACTACCCGCAGCCTTTACTACGGCGTCGTCCGCTTCTGACGTGGCGCCTTGGGGGCCGAACTTGGCGTAAGCCGGTTCAGTAGCGCCTGAACGGTCTCGGCTTCGGCTCGGTACCGGGTTGTCTCCTGCTGGCTCGCCTGGAGCTGGTCACGCAACTGCGCGACTTGGATTTCCAACGATTCGTTCGTCGCGCCCTGGTGCTGGGCCGCTGAACTGAGCGAGTCGACCTGCGCTTGGAGGCGGGCCACGGCCTCAGCGTGTGCCAGACCCTCGCGGCGCTCCTGTGCTTCCAGCATCGCCACTTGGCCGCGCAATGCCTCTGCTAGCTTGTCGGCTTTGGCACGCGCCTGTCGCTCCTGTTCCACTTCCATCAGAGCGCGGCGCTCGGCCGCCGCAGCCCTCTGGTCGGCCTGGGTCACAGCGTCGCGCACCTTAGCCAACTCCGCGCTGAAGCCGTCCTGAAGGCGCTGCTGCTGCTCACGGGCTTGGCCGAGCTGGGCTTGGACCTCCTGCAGCCGTGCCGCGGTTCCCGTGTGTGCACGGCGCTCGGCCTCAAGCTCGGTGCGTGCCGATTGCGCCGTCTCGTTGGCGGTACGCATGGAAGATGCAAGTTCCTCGTTTCGTGCCCGCTCCTCTTCGACCGCCGCGTTGGCCTCCTGAAGTTCTCGCTTCGCCTCGTCCAGTTCCGCGCGAGCTTCGATCCGAAGGACTTCCAGTTCGCCTCGGGCGGTCGCGATGGCGTGGTGCCAGATGCCGGCGATCGCCTCGGCGGCCGTCGCCTTGAGCTCCTCGGGCAGATCGGGATGGTCGATCTCCACTCGCGCCTTGCGGCGAAGCTCATCCCAGAACTTGCTCAGCGCTTCCGCCGGGGTGCTCATCGTGCCCTTGCGCACGTACTGGTAGAGCTTATTGGTCGTGGGCGTGATGCCGTACCGGAAGAACAGCAGCGCACAGACCTCGCGGTAGAGCGATTTCGTTTCGCTGAAACGCGCCTTCAGCGACTCGACTTCGGCCAGGATCTCGTTCTCGGTGCTCATTGGTTGATAGTACGACGTATTACGTTGACTATCTAACACTTCCGGCGAATCTATGGACATAAGTACTCTAATGTCCATAATGTCTACGCCGCCGCTTCCAAACGCCGCTCGTGTCTGACCTCGTCACCTTGGACAGTCTCCAAGTACCTTGCACCCTCTCGGGGGCCAGCGGCGCCAATCGCGCACGAGGTAGAAGCCAAATCGCTGCGGCCGACGATCGCTCGGCGGTCCTAAGTTGGCTGGCGCGTTTCGCCGACTCACCGGCAACGCTGGCGAACTACCGCAAAGAGTCCGAACGCTTGTTGCTTTGGTGCGTGGTCCAGCACGGGCGGGCGCTGTCAGATCTCAGTCACGAAGATCTGCTCGTGTACCAGCGCTTTCTGGCCAACCCCCAGCCGGCTGAGCGTTGGGTGATGGCTGCCGGAGCTCGCCAGCCGAGGTCATCGCCCTTGTGGCGGCCGTTCGCCGGGCCGCTGAGCCCAGGATCGCAGCGCCAAGCGCTTTCGATCCTCAACGGCCTTTTCAACTGGCTCGTCGAGGCCGGCTATCTCGCTGGTAACCCTTTGGCACTCAGCCGTCGCAAGGCTGCGCCCCGCGCCGCCCGCATGAGCCGCTTCCTGCCGCACGAGCACTGGCATGAGGTCAAGACCACCATCAGTGGCATGCCCACCGATTCAGAGCGCGACGCCGCGCGTGCCGCCCGCACGCGCTGGCTGTTCTCGCTTCTGTACATCGGTGGGCTGCGGGTCTCCGAGGCCTGCCTCACCACGATGATTGGCTTCTTCAGCCGGCGCAGCCCCGATGGCCGGCAACGCTGGTGGCTCGAGGTGACCGGAAAAGGCGGCAAGACGCGGCTGGTGCCTGCCACCGACGAACTGATGGCTGAACTGATTCGCTACCGCCGCAGCTGCGGGCTCTCAGATCTACCGACGGCCGGCGACGACTCTCCGTTGTTGCGCTCCCTTATCGGCGAGCCAAAGGCATTGGCACGCAGCGCCGTGCACGAGATCGTCAAGGACGTTGTACGCCAGACCGCCACCCGCCTGCGGGTTCGCGGACCGGAGCATGAAGCCGCCGCCGCGCACATCGAGCGCGCCTCCACGCACTGGCTGCGCCACACGGCTGGCAGCCACCAGAGCGACTCGGTCGACTTGAAGGCGGTGCGCGACAACCTCGGGCACGCCAACCTGGCCACAACGAGCATCTACGTGCATTCGGAAGATGACGCGCGACATGACGCAACAAACGCCGGTCACCGAGTCAACTGGGAGCCGGAAGCCTCTATGTCGCCGCCGGCGGGCTGACGAGTCCGCCGCTGGTAGAGCGGCGATGGATGATGAGGTTCAGACGAGTGCTGGAAGTTTGAAGTGGGGTTCGCCTGTGCACATGAGCTTTTGGTTATTCGGCCGGCCGCTGGCCAAACATGATGATGGCCATGCCAGCGAGGCTGACGGCAACGCCCAGCCAATCCGTGGTTGTCGGTCGAACCTTGTCGACCACCATGAGCCATAGAACCGCAACGCCTATATAGACGCCTCCGTAGGCAGCATAGACACGCCCGGTGGCGGTCGGGTGCAACGACAGTAGCCAGGCAAACAGCGCCAGGCTTCCTGCAGCCGGAACAAGCAGCCACACCGGTTTGCCTTGTTTGAGCCACAGGTAAGGCAGGTAGCACCCCACGATTTCCGCGACAGCCGTAGCCACGAACAGAAGGAAGGTCTTGAGCAGGTCCATGGAAGCGATTTTCGGTCGAGCGCTTGACCCTCAAGCCACTTGAGGTCCTACCGTCTTGGTGTGGGCGTTGTGCCCAAGCATCGGAGACTTGGCGATGAGACCTTGGAAAGCAGTTTTGGGCGTTGGCGCGGCCTGTGCCGCCTGCTGCGCAGTCCCACTTCTTGGTGGGGCCGCAGCGCTAACCGTGGGCACCGGCACCCTCGCGGCCGCGGGTTCTGCGTTGCTGGCGTGCGCCGATGAATTCGCGGTGCCAGGAGCCATCTTGCTTGGCCTGGCTGCTGTGGGCGGCGGGTTCATTTGGTGGAAGCGCCGAAGCCAACGCCAAACCGCCAATACCTCCAGCTGTGAAGGAGCTTGCAATGCGCGCAGCGCCTGACGCACCCCTCGCATGCACCTTGCCAACGGCTGCGCTGTCGGAGCGCCTGGCGTGGATTCGACAGGTCACCGAGCAACACCTGATCTCGCACCACCTGAGCGAGCGTGCCCTTCGCCTGACGTACCAGCATGACGCCAAGGCACAACTGGAACGCATCGTTGCCGGGGAACAGGACTGCTGCAGCTTCCTCGAGTTCAACCTCGAAGGTGGGCCAGCCACCGTCGCGCTGACCATCCGGGCGCCTGAAGGGCTGGAACGGGACGCCCGCTGGCTGTTCGACCAATTCTTACCGCGGGCAGTGCCGTCAAGGCGCTGCGGTTGCGCACCAGGCGCCTGTGGCTGACCCTAACATGTGGTCATGAGCGCAAATCTATCCATCGGCTTGGTCGCGCGGCGTACGGGCGCAACGGTACCGACCGTTCGGTACTACGAGGAAATCGGCTTGCTGCCCCCGGCGAAGCGGACGGACGCCGGACAGCGAAGCTACGACGAGGCGACAGTCACGCGCCTCGTCTTCATCAGACGGTGCCGAGACTTCGGCTTCTCCATTGACCAGGTGCGTGACCTCGTTTGCCTGGTCGACCAACCCGAGAGGCCGTGCGTGGAGGTTCGTGACATCGCTGCCACGCATTTGGAACAGGTGCGTCGCAAGCTGGATGAACTCAGGGCGCTGGAAGCGAGCCTGAGCGCATTCGTATGCAGCTGCGAGGCCGCATGTGCTGGCGGCCCAGCGGTCGACTGCACCATCCTCGAGGACCTGGCCGTCCCGGCGGAAAACGCGAGAGTCGTTCAAAGTCCTAAGTGCTGCTGACCTACTGTCTCTCAGGAAATGAGCGAAATGAAAGAACTGCAGAGCAGGCTGACGTGTCCCCACTGCGGTCATGCCAAGGATGAGGCGATGCCCGTCGACGCGTGCGTGTGGTTCTATGAGTGCGAGTCCTGCAAGACGCTACTGACGCCCAAGCCCGGCGATTGCTGCGTCTTCTGCTCCTTCGGGACTCGCAAGTGCCCTCCTATGCAAAGCAACCAAACCACCTGCTGCAAACCTGCGTGAGCGCTAGGTTGTGTCGCCTGCGGTGGCTTCTCGGACGCAGCCGCGATGCCGGCAGCAGCCCCTTCCATTCTTGCTCGAAGTGGCGAATGCAGGCGGCATAGCTGCGCAGTGTGCTTTCGCGATCTGCAGCCTGCAGGTAGTCGTCAATGGTCCCATGCCCCATGCCCACCATTCTGGATGCACACCGGAGGCGTGTCGCGCCTGACGATCAGCGAAGCGTGGACTTCACGTTACAGGCGCCTCGCCGCAGCTCGTGAGCCTCCGCACCCGATTTCATTTCCGCCGGATTTCGTGGTCCGCGAGAAAGGGGTAACGCAGCTGTTGACCATAGCCGTGAGGAACCGGATCGCCCTCGATGCCGACTCGACCAAGAGAAGATGATGGCTGATAGAAGGTTCCAAAGAGGCGATCCCAGACAAGCCAGAACTCGCCGAAATTCACCTGAGCGTCCTCGAACCTCTCTCGGTGGTGCCACCGGTGGAGTTCCGCAACACCGAGCAGATGGCGCAGAGGACCAACGCGGTAGTCCACATTGGCGTGCTGAAAGGCGAGATGAACACCGAGAATCGCAAACCACCCCCCCACCACTTCGGCCGGGGTACCCAGCATGCCGAGAACGACCAAGCCCGGGCCTGCCATCAAGGCGGCGTGCAACGGGTGCCGGCGCTCTCCATTGAGCCAGTAGAGCCGCCGCGACGAGTGATGGATGCTGTGCAGGCGCCAAAGAACACCGTAGCGGTGGCTCATGCGATGAACGACATACAGCGACAGGTCCAACGGCAGCCCCGCGAGGAACACCTGGGCAATGAAGGGCCAGTCGCTTGGCCACCACAAGCCCTCCCAGCCAGCCGTTGATCGCAGCAGTACGAAACCGAGGACAGCAGCGTGCATCACGGCCAGGTTCACAAACGCATGGATGACGTCTGCCGCGAAATCCGAGTCCGCCACCTGCCATTGGAGATCGAAGGGCACTGCGCGTTCAAGCAAAGCCACCGCCAACAAGCCGCACGCCACGACGCCGGCGAGCCACGCAAGCGGAATGCTTTTCGACGGTGCGAGTGCCACACCGAGGACCGCCAGGGCCATGACGGCTGGGTAGGCGCCCCAACGGACCAGGGAACGTATTGCCACGAGAACTCCTTGTCGACTGTTCGCTGGGAGTGTTTCGAAACCAGTCCAAGCACGCTTGAACAAACGGGCTATTCGCCAATGCCTTGACTCTGTACCGAGTACAGGGCTTGCAATCCTTCGGGTACACACCATCGCGGTGTGACCATCAGAAGGACGTGCCATGAGCGACAACTGCGCCGACAACGAAGCACACCACCTGGACGCAAGCCAAGCGGCTGACCGTCGGATCCTGACGCTCGTCTTGTTGATCAATCTCGGGCAATGCCTAGCGGGCGTGGGTGTTGGCGTGTGGGCATCTTCAACCGCACTCATTGGTGCGGCGCTCGACAATCTGGCCGACGCATCCGTCTACGGTGTCAGCCTCTATGCCGTGGGCCGGTCGCCGGCGATCAAGGTCCGTGCCGCCCGGCTCTCCGGCTGGCTGCTCATCGGCCTGGCGTTGCTGCTGCTGGTGGAGGTGCTACGCCGGTTTTTCGGGGGTGAACCGCCCATTGGGCCTGCCATGATGGCCATGGCCGCCGTCAATGCGGGGCTGAACATCGTCTGTCTGCGGCTCTTGAAGCACCACCGTGGGGAGGACGTCAATTTCAAGGCGTCCGCGATCTTCACGGGCAACGACTCGATCGTGAACCTAGCCATCGTCCTGTCCGGCGCGCTTGTGATGTTTTGGGGGTCGAACCTGCCGGACTTGGTGCTGGGTGTGGTGGTTTCGGGGGTCGCAGCCAACGGCGGCAGGGAGATCCTGGCTGAAGCAGCCGAAGCGGATGAGAAGGCTGCTCAACACAAAGATGTGGCTTGACTCCGTACCCACTTCAGGGTGTGCAATGCTGCAAAACAGGAACGGGCAAATAATGAAATTCGATCAGTCTCATGCGACCGGTGCGCTCAAGAGCGCCACAGGCTCCGACAGCACGTCCACCGCGTTTCGGATCCCTAACATGGACTGCCGCCACGAGGAGGCGGCCATCCGCGCCCGGCTTGCCGAAGTGCCCGAGGTCCGGTCGTTGGCCTTTGATCTCCCGCAACGACGCTTGACGATCGAGCATTCGCTGGCAACGCCCCAGTCGCTGCTGAGCGCATTGACCGAGATCGGGATGGAGGCCGCCCTGGAAGTGGCTGTCGCTGCGCCGAGCTCCTGCGGTTCCTCCGCTTGTTCTTCTGGCGGTTGCGGCGCAACGCCAGTGCCGTCGACGGACGTCTTCACGATTCCGAACATGGACTGCCGCAACGAAGAGGCTGCAATCCGGGAAAAGCTTGGAGTGCTACCCGACGTGAGCACGCTGGCGTTCGACCTCCCAGCTCGCCGCTTGTCCGTCCAGCACACTTTGCCCTCGGCTCAACCCATCCTCGAGCACCTGCACGCGATCGGCATGCACGCCCGCTTGGCGGACCAAGCCGAGGCTGCAGCACCGGCGTGCGACGTGCAGGCCGGCTGTGGTCCGTGCGGCAAACCCGAGCCATCATTCGCGCCGGCAGCCAGCGGCAACACGACCCAGTTCGTCATCACGAACATGGACTGCCCGACCGAGGAAGCACTGATCCGCAAACACCTTGCTAAGGTGACCGGGGTGGACCGGCTCGAATTCAACCTGATCCATCGCCGCCTGGGCGTGCAGCACCGACTTGGCGATCCGGCGCCCATTCTTGACGCCTTGCGCGAGATCGGGATGCAGGCGACTGTCGAACGGGAGGCGGGATCGAGTCCGAACGGACAGGCGGTGTACCTCATCGAGAAGATGGACTGCCCGACCGAGGAAGCATTGCTGCGCAAAGCGCTGGAGAACATGCCTGGCGTCAGCGCATTGCATTTCGACCTGATCGGCCGCCGGCTGACCGTCAGCCACACGCTGCCGGACCAGGCTCCGATCGCCGCAGCGATAGAACGACTGGGCATGTCGCCAGTCCTGCAGGACAGTCATCGGCCAGCACCTGCAGTCACCAGCGAATTTGGGACCGGCATCTCGAAAGCTCGGTGGGCGCGCATGGCGGCTGCCGGGGTGCTTGCGATCGGCGCGGAGGTCATGGCGTTCTCTGGCCTGGGCGAATCGTCGCTGCCGGTGGTCTCCGCCGCCCTGGCTGCCATTGCGCTGGGCGGCCTGGAGACCTTGAAGAAGGGATGGATCGCCCTGCGCACACTGTCGCTGAACATGAACTTGCTGATGACGATCGCCGTCATTGGCGCTGCGCTGATCGGCCAATGGCCAGAGGCTGCGGTGGTGATCTGGTTGTTCGGTATCGCAGAAATGATCGAGGCGTTGAGCCTGGATCGAGCGCGCAACGCCATACGCAAGCTGATGGATCTGGCGCCAGAGACGGCGCTTGTGCGGCAAGCCGACGGGCGGTGGGAAGAGGTCCAGGCAGAGTCGGTCCCCCTCGGCGCAATGGTTCGCGTGCGTCCGGGCGAACGCATCGCGCTCGATGGTGTGGTTGCATCAGGGGCGTCCTCGGTGAACCAGGCGCCCATCACCGGCGAGAGCATGCCGGTCGAGAAGAAAAGCGGCGACACTGTTTTTGCGGGCACGATCAACGAGCGCGGGACGCTGGAGTTCGAGGTGCGCTCGCGCAAGGGTGAGACCACGCTCGACCGCATTGCGCGCTCGGTGCAGGAAGCGCAGGGCCAACGCGCGCCGACCCAACGCTTCGTCGATCGCTTTGCGAGCGTCTACACCCCTGCCGTATTTGCACTGGCGATGGCCATCGCCGTCATCCCGCCACTCTTCTTTGGCGGCGCGTGGTTCGACTGGGCGTACAAAGCGCTGGTGATGCTGGTGATCGCCTGTCCCTGCGCGTTGGTCATCTCCACACCGGTGACCGTGGTCAGCGGCTTGGCCGCGGCGGCTCGCCGCGGCATCCTGGTCAAGGGTGGCCTCTACCTCGAACAGGGACGTCTCCTTCGTGCGGTGGCCCTCGACAAGACCGGTACGCTGACCCACGGTCGACCGGCGCTGACCGACACGGTGCCATTGGCATCACTGACGCAGGCGCAGGTACTGCGCATCGCCGCGAGCCTGGATGCGCTGTCGGAGCATCCAGTGGCCACCGCCATCGTGGCGGGGTATGGAAACGAACCGCATGCGCCCGTCCAGAATTTCGAGGCGTTGGCAGGTCGTGGCGTCAAGGGCGACATCGACGGCCAACGCTACTACATCGGCAATCAGCGTCTGGCGGTCGAGTTGGGTGTGGCCTCGGAAGCGGTGCGTGCGCTGCTCGACAAGCTGGAAAGCCAAGCCAAGACGGCAGTAGTGCTCGCTACCGACCAGCAGGCGCTGGCCGTCCTGGCGGTCGCCGACACGGTGCGCGACAGCAGCAAGGAGGCCATCGCCCAGCTGAAACGACTCGGGGTGGAACCTGTGATGCTGACCGGCGACAACCGCAAGACGGCTGAAGCCGTCGCTGCACAGGTTGGGATCACCGACGCTCGCGGCGACCTGCTGCCGCACGACAAACTGGCGGCGATCGAAAAACTGGCCGCCCAGGGTCCGGTTGGCATGGTGGGCGACGGTGTCAATGACGCACCCGCACTGGCCAAGTCGAACATCGGGTTCGCCATGGGGGCAGCCGGCACCGACACCGCAATCGAGACAGCGGACGTGGCGCTGATGCAGGACGACTTGCGCAAGCTGCCCGAGTTCATCGCGATGTCGCGCCGGGTGGGCGGCGTGCTCAAAGCCAACATCGCTTTCGCGATTGGCACGAAGGCGATCTTCATGGGACTCGCTTTCGCCGGTTACGCCAGCCTTTGGATGGCCATCCTGGCGGACATGGGAGCAAGTCTCGTCGTCGTCTTCAATGGACTGCGTCTGTTGGGCCGCCCGGCGCCCCGCGATGGTGACCATGCCGGCTGAGCGCGGCGTTCGCCTGGGTTTCATGCTGGCGGCGTTGGTGTTGTCGATCGACATGGTCTCCAAGTCGGTCATCGTTGCCTGGGTCGAGTACGGCACGGCCATCGAATGGTTGCCGATACTCAACATCGTGCATGTGCTCAACCGCGGCGCGGCATTCAGCTTTCTTCACGACGCCGGCGGTTGGCAGCGGATCTTCTTCATCGTCATCGCGTTCGTGGTATCGATCTTTCTGGTCTTCATGATCCGGCGTGCCGGAACGCCGCGCACGGAGCGAATCTGCTTCGGCCTGATCCTCGGCGGTGCTTTGGCCAACATGTTCGACCGGATCGTGCGCGGCGCCGTGGTGGACTGGATCGACGTGCACTGGGGCCCGCATCACTGGCCGGCCTTCAACATGGCCGATGTTGGCATCACCCTCGGCGCCGCATCGATGGTCGCCCACGCGTTCTTTGGCAAAACGCCGCTGCACGACGCCAATGGATGAACTGGTCACATCCAGCCGGCCATTGCTGATCATCGGCCGCGGCTGGGCCGTCTATGCGGGTCCGCTCGAACCCGGCCGGCCGCACCGGCACCAAGCAACGCAGCTCGCGTGGTGCGAACACGGCACACTGCTGCTAGAGGGCGCCTGGGGTGCGATGGAGGCATCTGGCCACGCCATCGGAGCCGGCATTCCTCACAAGCTGTCAGCACAGCGGCCGGTGCGGATGGTGTTTGAGGAACCCGCGGGAGCGCCCTCCATGGGGCTTCGGCCGGATGTGTCTCCCATCACCACGATGCAAGCCACTCATCTCGAGAACCAGTTGCATGCGTGGCTGCAAGGCGAGCCGTTGCCGACTGCGCAGCTTCCAGCGCACTTCGCCACTCCCCGATGGGAAGGTGTTCTCAGCTGGATGGAAGCGGGGCTGGATGGCACGCTGCGAGCAAACGACGCAGCCAAAGCGGTTGGCCTGTCCCCTTCACGCTTCATGCATTGGTTCGCGGAGGTGTCGGGGCTGTCGTTTCGAGCCTATGTGCGCTGGTTGCGGTTGCAGCGCGCGGTTCGCGTGCTCGCCGACGGGTCGACACTGACCGCAGCCGCTCACCTGGCCGGCTTCGCCGACAGCGCACACCTGACACGCACCTTCATCGCCACGTTCGGCGTGCGGCCGGCATTACTGCGCGGAGCACGCATCGTTTGCGACGATCGCCTCAACCCAACGCTCACGGCCGACGGCCTTCCGCTCAGCGGCACCCCCTGAAGAGAGGCAGCATCATCATGGATTTGTTGTTGCTCTCGCAGGCCGCTGTGCTTGGTGTCGTGGAAGGGTTCACCGAATTTCTTCCCATTTCTTCAACCGGGCACCTGATCCTGGCCTCATCGTTGTTAGCTTTTGATCACCACGCAGTGCAGGTGTTCGAAATCACCATTCAAGCCGGCGCAATGCTCGCTGTTGTCTGGCACTACCGCGCGCAACTGCTCGCCACCGCCTTGGGCTTTGCTTCCCATCCAGTGCGTCGCCGGTTCGTTCTCAATCTGTTGATTGCCTTCATACCGGCGGCCATTTCGGGCCTGCTGTTCGGCTCGCTTATCAAGAGCCACCTGTTCAACCCGGCCACGGTGGCGTCAGCGTTCCTCGTGGGCGGCGTTGTGATCCTGGTGGTGGAACGTTCGCATCGGCGGCGCCTCTCTAGCACTCCCCGGCGCCCCGACATCCGCTCCGTGGAAGATCTGACCGCGAAAGACGCGTTGCGCATCGGGCTGGTCCAATGTGCAGCGCTGGTTCCCGGTACCAGTCGCTCGGGTGCCACGATCATCGGTTCGATGATGCTCGGCTTGCCCAGGCAGGTGGCCACGGAGTTCAGCTTCTACCTTGGCATTCCAACCCTGTTTGCAGCGGCGGGCTATTCGATGTGGCACCACCGCAATGCACTGAGGGTCGAGGACGCCCCTCTGTTCGCCACCGGTACCGTCTTGGCATTTGTCAGTGCACTCGTTTGCATCCGCTGGCTCATACGCTATGTGTCGACGCACGACTTCAGCCCATTCGGCTGGTACCGAATCGTTTTTGGTTCGTTGATCCTCTTGACCTCCGAGGCGGGCTGGATCGCCTGGCCGGCCTGAACTCGACGCGACCGCTCGGGCCGACTCACCCGTTGAGATCGGCCAACATGGGCAGGATGGTGTCCTTCAGCTCCCGCGGCGTGATCGGACCGATTTGCTTGTGGCGGATCACGCCCTGCTTGTCGATCAGGTAGGTCTCAGGCACGCCGTACACGCCATAGTGGATACCGACGCGGCCATCCGAGTCAACGGCGATCTTGGTATAGGGATCACCGTGCTTGCGCAGCCAACGCTTGGCAGCCTCGGGCTGGTCCTTGTAGCTAAGTCCGACCACCGCAATGCCTGGCTGTTTGGCAAGTTGCATCACGTAGGGGTGCTCTTCGAGGCACGGTGTGCACCACGACGCAAAGACATTCAGCACCCAGACCTGCCCCTTCATCTCTTGCGCGGTGACCCGCAATGCCGGCTCATGCAATTGCGGCAGGTCGAACGCGGGCGCTGGTTTGTTGACGAGCGGCGAAGGCACTTTACGCGGATTGAGCTGCAAGCCCGCCGCGAGGAAACCGGCCATCACCAGGAAGACGAGAAGGGGAAGGAGGTACCGCTTCATTTGGACAAGCCCGAGAGCGCGGACATCAACTCAGTGTCGGTGAGAACTTCCGACAGCACCTGCGGGTCCTTTCCAGGTGCGTAGAGCACGTACAGGGGAACGCCGGTTCTGCCAAAGCTGGCCAGAGCTGCCGTGATGCTCGCATCGCGCCTTGTCCAGTCTGCCCGCAGCAGTACCACGTTCCTCTCTCGAAACGACGCCAAGACGGCGGGATCGGACAGTGTGGACTTCTTGTTGTACTGGCAAGTCACACACCAAGAAGCCGTGAAATCGACAAACACCGGCTTGCCCTGAGACAAGATCGAATCGACCTTGCCAGCGTGCCATGGCTCCCAGCCGGCGACAAGACTGGCCGCAGGGTGACCGACCGAGCCCGCTCGGATCTCTCGCAAGGCCAGCGCGGACGTGGCCGCGAAGACGGCCATGGCCAGCAGTCCGATGACGGCGCGCGCGGTACCACGCAGACTCGTTGCCCAACCCAACAGGCTCGTCGCCACCAACAGCGACAGGGTGGCGATGACTGCATCGAGCCCGGTCTGTGTTCCCAACACCCAAAGCAGCCACACGACGGTTGCGAGCATTGGGAACGCCAGTAGTCGCTGCAGCGTGTCCATCCAGGCACCAGGTCGCGGCAGCAGTCTCGCCGCTGCGGGGGTCCAAGCGGCGAGCAGATAGGGCGTTGCCATCCCAAGCCCCAAGACGGCAAAGATTGCGGTGGCTTGCAGCGTTGGCAATGTGACGGCAAAGCCAAGTGCCGCCCCCATGAAAGGCGCGGTGCACGGCGATGCAACGGCCACCGCCAACACACCGGAAAGGAACGCGTTCACCACTGGGTGGCGCGCTTGGTACGCCAACCACGATGCCGGCATCAGGCGTCCGAACGAGACCACGCCGGCGAAATTCAATCCGATGATCGTGAAGAGGAGCGCCAGGGCAGCGATCATCGAAGGGCTTTGGAGCTGAAATCCCCAGCCGACGTGTTCACCGGCAGCTCGCAGGCCAACGACCAAGCTACCAAGTGCCACGAATGACAACACGACACCGGCAGCGTAGGCCAAGCCGTCGACACGCCGTCCCTTAGCGTCTGTACCGTGCCGGGCGAACCCTAGCACCTTGATCGCAAGCACAGGAAGTACGCACGGCATCAGGTTGAGGACGAGGCCGCCAATGAACGCCCCGAGCAGCGCCAGCCAGATGGTCAAGCTGGTTGCTTCCGGTTGCCGCATCCTTTCGGCCTCGCCGTGCGAAGGTGCGGCGGTGATGCCCCCAGTCGGTATGGCGGCCGGCCAATCGCCGAAGACTCTGGCTTCCGTGCGCCAGCCTCCTTCCGCACTCGTGAGCACGATCGGTACTGTTTCCGGGCTATCCGAGCGCTGTACGGCAAGCGGGACACGAGCGGTCCAGACGTTCCCCTCCCACTTTTGGGACCACGACGCGGAAGCATTGATGACTCCCGGTAACTCAGGAAAGAGGTCGAGCTTTTGCCCGACGAGAGAAGCCGTCAGCCCGCCGACACGAACGACGAGCGAGTTGCCGTCAATGTCGATGCGACTGCTGCCGCTGACCACACGTGGTTGCGCGCCCAAGCTTGCCTGAAACGCTGCCCCATCGGACACGTGACTGCTGTTGGGTGCGATACGCAGGCCAAACTCTCCCTCTTCGGGTATGCACACGTCGCTGCATACAAGCCATTGCGCCTTGAGCCTTACCTGCAGACCGGCGGACATGTGGTCGTCCAGCGAAAACTCGGGCGAGAAGCGCACTGGGACCGGAAGCAACACGGTGCCCGCGTAGCCGTAGTTGACGAGCGAGCCCAACAGGAACTTGGTCGGCATCGGCCAGCTGATCTCGTCGGCCAGCATTCCGCGCGGAAGGTCCCATTGCAAGCGTGTCGGCAACCCAGCGTCGCCAGGATTCAACCAGTACGACTTCCAGCCAGGTTGGTGGGCGAGCCGCAACCCTAGCCACACCTTTTTGTTCGGCCCCAGCCCCTCTGGGGCGTGAGCCACCAGTTCCGCGCGCGTTCGCTCGGTCGTCACGACGCTCGAGCCTCCGGCGTTTCCCAATAGCTGAGCTTGAGCGACGCTTGCGCAGACTCCGAAGACGATCGCACTGATCGCTTGGTGTAGGAAGCTGTGCGTCATAAGGGCAGTGTTTTTGATGGCACCCGCATGGCGCCCCGCTTAAGCACGCTTCTTTGCAACGCTGATCAAGTGCTCCGCCACGGCCAACGACTGTTCGTTCGATCCCGCCATCGACCCCGATGTGAGCCACCTCCCATCAACACCAATGGACGGTGTGCCTTGGACCTTGTAGCCCGCCGCCAGCGCCGTCGCCTGCTTCGCTTTGGTGGCGACCACGAACGAGTTGAGCATGTCCACAAAGCGAGTTCTGTCTACGCCATTCTTGGCCGCAAAGTCGCCAATCTCCTTCGGTGTCTCTAGGCGCTGGCGTTCGACATGGATGGCTGTGAAGGCCTTGCGGTGCAGTTGCTCGACCAAGCCGAGGGCTTCGATCGCAAAGAAGAGCTTTTGGTGCATCACGAAAGGCACTTCTCTAAACGCGACTGGAATGCGGCGGAACAGTACATCGGCTGGCAAATTCTTCTGCCACTCGTCTATAGCAGGCTCAAACGCATTGCAATGCGAGCAGCCATACGCGAAGAACTCCAACACCTCTATCTGCTTGGGGTCGCGAGTCGGCTGGCGCGGCGAGATCGCGACGAAGTGCGTGCCTTCGATCACTCGTGCCTGAGCAGTGGCAAATATCGGTGTGGAAGCGAGTGTTGCGATTGCGACTTTCGAGAAATGACGGCGGTCCATGTTGAGCGTGGGAAGTGGGATCAACGCGCGATTCTTGGGCCTGGAGTCGGTACAGAGTCAAGCGGCTGAAAGTCCCCGCCATTCAAGACCTGTGTCCGGTCGCCCCGCGAGGGGGCGCTGGAAACACGGTGTTGCAGTGTGTTGCCGACGAGGCAACGCGCCGCCAATAGGGTCGCCCCCGACTCTCTGAGCGCAGGTTGAAGGCCTGAGTTCGGCGCTCAAAAAACGGACTGTTTCATCGTAGTGCTTGACTCTGGACCTAGTACAGCGATTGCAATCCGTTGAGGACACCCGCGACGGGCTGACCGAGAGCAACGAAGGATGTGACCTGGGGAAACGACACCCACGTCCTGGCCGATTCCCGATCTCAACCTACCAAGGAGACAGACATGAACATCATCCACCGTGGCACCGAATTCGCACCGGTGCGGCCTGTGGCGACCGGGCTCTGCATGAGTCTGGTATGCATGCTGTTTGTCGTCATGTCGACGATCTCCTTCAACGCCTCAGCAAAGGTCCCCGTTGGGGTCGAAGCCCCGGACTTCACGCTCGACGAGCTGAGCGGCAGCAAAGTGCGGCTGCAAGACCTCCGAGGTCGTGTCGTCATGATCAATTTTTGGGCGAGTTGGTGCGCGCCGTGCCGGCTGGAGATGCCGCACCTGGTCCGCCTCCACGAAAAGTACCGTTCAGCCGGCTTCACCTTGCTTGGGGTCAACATCGACGAAGACCGAAAAGTCGGTGCGGCCATGGCCGAGCGCGTAGGCGTCAAGTTCCCCGTTCTGTTCGACACGGACAAGAACGTCACGCGGCTATACGACATGGGCGCGATGCCGGCAACGTTGATCGTCGACCGCAAAGGCCGCGTACGCTTTTCCCACCTTGGATACGAGTCCGGCGTCGAGGCCATCTACGAGAAGCACATTCGCGACATTCTCAAGGACTAAGACGGATCTGCTTCCTGTTCTGCAGCACGTTGAGACTGAATCCGCAGAGCGCTGCCAGCAGTACCGTCAACTGGGCGGCGGTGGTTTGCAGCGTGGGGTAAATGCCCAGGGCCGGCACGCGCAGACCTCCCACCGGCGTGGCGGTGAGCCAGCCCGCCTCCTGCAGACCCGAAATGCCCTTGCCGGCCAGCACCACGGCGAGCACCGCCACCAGGATCGAGCTCAGCGAGAAGAACTTGCCAATGGGCATCCGGGCGCTGGTACGCAAGAAGATCGCCGCAATGATGGCCAGCAGCACCAGCCCGACTGCCAGGCCGGCGAGCAACGCAGAGCTATGCCCATCGGCGGCGAGCGCGGAGAAGAAGAGCACCGTCTCGAAAACCTCGCGGTACACGGCCACGAATGCCAGGAGGAACAAGGCCCACGCAGAGCGCCGAGTCATCGCGGCAGACAGCTTGTCGCGCAAATAGGCCTGCCAGCGCCCAGCGCTGCTCTTCTGGTGCATCCACAAACCGACCGACAGCAGCACCGCCGCCGCAAAGAGCGACGACAAACCTTCCGTGACTTCTCGGCTGGCACCGCTGATACCCACGACGTAAGTCGCAATGCCCCACGTGACTCCCCCGGCGGCCAGTGCTGCGATCCAGCCACCGTGGACATAGCGGAGCGCCTGAGCCTGGTTGGCCTTGCGGAGGAAGGCGATCATCGCGACCACGATCAGCAGCGCTTCCACACCTTCTCGCAGCAGGATGGTGAGTGCGGCGACGAAGCTGGTCGTGGCGTCCACTCGGCCGGCACTCAACTCGTCTTCCACGCGCGAGAACAACAGGTCGAGTTCGCGGGCCTTGGTCGCCACCGCGTTGGCCTGCTTCGCAGCGATCGCTGCCCGGTACAGCTGCATGTTTCGCTCCACGTCGACCAGCAAGTCCTTGTTGCGCGACTCCAGCGCCGCTTCCAGCGGCTCGAACCCGTCCAGATAGGCCGACAAGGCCAGGCGGGTGGCCTCGGTACCATTCCCTGCCTCGAAAGCCTTCAGGCTGGCGCGCATCTGTTCACGCGCGAGCGGGATGCCTGTTGCCTGGGTGCCCGCGATGGCCTGAGGCTGGCTGCGCGCAAAGGCCAGCACGTCGGCAGCTTGCGCGCCCAGTCGCTGAGCAAGCGCGGTTTCCGTGGCCGTGGTGAGGGACGCCAGATCCGGCAAGGCAGCACGTGCCTTCGCATCCTGCTGCATCAGCGTCGCGCCGCGCTCCTTGGCGCCTGCGTCGAATGAAAGCGTGCCGACGTAGAACGCCAGCGCCCAGCGGTCCTGCTCTGGCAGCGCATTGAACGACGGCATCGACGTGCCTTCGACACCTTGCGATGTCACCTGGTAAAGCGCTAGTACCGAACGGGCACGGGCCCGTTCCTTGTCTGTGAAGTCGATCGGCTCTGGTTCAAGCTGCTTGGCGGCTGGCCCGTCACCGGCACCCGTTGCACCATGACAGGTGGCGCATTGCGCCTGGTACAGACGCTGTCCTTGGACAAGGTCAGGCGCCACCCGCGGTGCGACCGGTATCGGGTAAGCCGTCAGCAGCAGACCGCTGGCCTGCTGCGCGAGCGCAGCTACCCGCTCGGCGGGTGCCTTCTGCTGCACGGCTTCGCGCAACTGCTCGGCCAGTCCCACCAGCTGGGCACGGGACGCATGCGGCGGCAGCACCTTGGACTGCGACAAGGCGCTGTCGCTGAACTCACGCATTTCCTGGTACTCGACCTCGCTGGTCACCTTCCCGTTCGCGACCGCGCCGGGATAGTCGACGGCCACGTAGTCCAGGAGCTGCCAGAGCTGACGAATCTGCTGTTCTTGCCCCGAAGGCGCGTCTGCGGCCCGCAGCGGAGCAACCAACGCGCAGGCGGAAAGTACGAACGCCAGAAATCGGCGCGAGAGGTATGCGGTCATGTTTGGTAAAGGACAATGATTCCCGTTCGCATTTGAAACCCTGTACCCGGTATAAAGTCAAGTCTTTCCAACACGAGCCTCGTATGAAGATCGGCGAACTTGCAACGCACACGGGGACCCAGGTGGAGACGATCCGCTTCTACGAGCGCGAAGGTCTGCTTCCCGCGCCGGGCCGCAGCTCTGGCAACTACCGCGTCTACGAGGAGCGCCATGTGCAGCGACTCGCCTTCATCCGGCAGTGCCGCGTGCTCGACATGACGCTGGACGAGATCCGCCGCCTGCTCGGTTTTATCGACGCGCCCGACGAGGATTGCGGAGAGGTGAACAGCCTGCTCGATGAGCACATCGGACACGTTGGGCACCGCATCCGCGAACTCAAGGCCCTTGAACGTGAGCTGAGACAGCTGCGCGACCAATGCGGTGATGCGCGCCCCGCCAAGGATTGCGGGATCTTGGGTGAGCTGACCCGGGCATCGAACCGCTCGGGCGCCGACCGTGCCAGGCCGCGCGGTGGGGACACCCACGGCCGCAAGCCTGGGACAGCTGCGCGCTGAGCCAAACCCGCCCCTAGATGACACGTTTGTCATCTACATGTTCGCCTGGCGTCATAAATCGCTTCGTAGAGTCGCCCGAATTGCGGGAAGACAACGAAAGGCTCCAATGAGCGTGGATCGATTGCCCGAGGACAACTACGGTGTTCGGGTCACGTGCAGAGACGACCGGGTGCGCCTGCTCTGGCTGGCGAACGAGGTCGGTGAAAAACGCCTGCGCGACAGCGCGCGCCACTACCAGCAACGGTTCATCGGAACCATGCCTTACGTCTCCAAGATGCTGCGATGGCACAGGCTGGAGGTACCGCCGGAAGTGTGCGTGCCGCAGTACGTCCGTTAGGCAGCCGACTCTTCACGCAGCGGCGGGTGTAGGTCCGCCCCACGTAGCCGAATTGCCGCCGCTACAGAAGAGCTACACCCGCTCAGCGCCGCTCAGCAGAGACCTTCCCGAAGCGTGTGCGCTGGCCGGGTTAAGTGCTGCTGGGTCTGATGCGCAGTTCAGTCGGCCGGGTACGTGCAACTGATAGCAACGTCAGACTCAGCCGTCGGGCCACCACAGGTGGCACCTGTGGTGGCCACAATTTCAACCACTCAACAAGGATGCTCACATGAAGCGCTCTCTATTCATCGCCGCTCTTTCAACCCTTGCAGCGGGTTCAACGCTCGCACAAAGCAACGTCACCATCTATGGTCGTCTCAACGAGACCGTTGAGCGCGAAAAGGTCGCTGGAAACAGTCGCACCGTGGTCAACGACAACGCTTCTCGTTTGGGGTTCAAGGGCTCAGAAGACCTCGGGGGCGGCCTGAAGGCCAATTTCCTGATCGAGCACCGCTTTCGCCCTGACACCGGCACAGCCGCCGGTGACTTTTGGTCTGGCGACAGCTGGGTTGGGCTGTCGAGCAACTACGGTGACCTGCGCCTGGGCCGCATGATCAGCACCGCCTACTTTGCAACGGCCGACTACGTCAGCTATCACAACCACGACACCGGCTCTTCGTCTGATGCTCTGTACAACCTTGGCTTCCAGAGTTGGTATACGAAGAACAAGATCGCGTACAAAACTCCGTCGCTGGCTGGCGCCACCGTGGAGCTCCAGTACGGCCTGCGCGAAACCGGCGTAGCTCCGGCTTCCGACCGGAACAGCAATGGCTTCGAACTCGCCGCCAACTACAACGTCGGCGACCTCGCGCTTGGCCTGGGTTTCACCAAAGACGGCGAAGACAAGCAAGTCGCGGTGCGTGGCCAGTACACGATTGGCGCCTTCACGCTCGGTGGCTACTACCAGCGCACCGGCTTCAAGGACATCTACGCAACGGGTGGCAAGGCCAACATTTTCCGCCTGGCCGGGATGTACACACTGGGCGCTTCTGAGTTCCACGCCAATGCCGGCTTGGCTGGCAAACGCGACGGCATTGCCGACAGCGATGCCCAGCAGTTCACCGTGGGCTACAACTACAACCTAAGCAAGCGCACCAAGGTCTACACGTACTTCACCAAGATCAACGCCGAGGCCGCCACCGGCTACGTCGCCGACTACAGCTCGCTCGCCTTGGGCGTTCGCCACAATTTTTGATCGCCTCGATTGGCGAAAGGACAAGCGGCCGGTCGCGAGACTGGCCGCACCTCTGTTGAAAACCAGGCGATCCCACCGCCCGGCGACGACACGCCGTGCTGGCGTCAGCGGCGATTGAGCGGGTTTTGCGCCACGTGCACCATCAAAGGCTGGCTGCTGAAGCCAGCCGGTGCGAATCGGGCGAGGTCGACCGCCCGTCGATCCAGGCCGTTGAAGGTCCAGGAGAACTCCTTGCCTTCGCTACGAAACTTGATCGTTTCGCCATAGGCCACCCTGACGTGGCGTGCCGTTCCGAGGTCAACCGCACGCGCGCTCGCGCTTGTGCTTTGATCCGCCGGCTGGCCCCAGAAGGACTGGCCGTTTCGGAAGACGTCATTCGCCGATGCAGGCAATGACGCTGCGCCGAGCACGAGGGCGGCGATGAGGGTTGAGGTCGAACGCATGACAGATCTCCTTCTCAAGATGTCCGCGCAACTGCTGTTCGCGCGGAGATGCCAACTACTGAGGCATTGAGAAGAAGTCTAGAAATCCGCCCCTGTCGAGGGCCGAACGTTCAGATGACAAAGGTGTCATCTCACCCGGCGTGATGTGACGATGGCTCACCCAGACAAACTGATAGAAGCGCAAGCACCACTGAAGCGGCGAAGGCCGGGTGTGATCACTTGGCCGCGCGAGGCGTCTTCGGGTGAGCACCGTGCACATGCTCGTGCACGCGCTTCGCCGCTGGCGTCCTGGCCGACACCACCAGTGTGGACAAGATGCCGCAATCCTTGCCCGCCTGGATGTCTTCGCATTGGGAGCGCAACGCCTTCAACTGCTTCTCCAGGCTCTTGAGTTCCGCGATCCGTTCGGCCACATGGTCGATGTGTGCATCCAGCAGCGCGTTGACCGCCCCACAGTCCGCCTGGGGGGCGTCCTTGAACTCAAGCAGCAGGCGAATCTCTTCGAGCGTCATGTCCAAGGTTCGGCAATGGCGAATGAAGGCCAGCCGATCCACATGCTCGCCTCCGTAGATCCGGTAGTTGCTGCTGGTGCGTGCCGGAATCGGCAACAGCCCCTGCTGCTCGTAGAAGCGCACGGTGACGACGGGTGTTCCCGTCGCGTCGGCCAGTTCTCCGATCTTCATGATGGCTCCCACGGGGTATTGCGGTGCTGTTGACTCTACATGGGCTATAGAGTTTCCAATCCCTGGACAGCATCTACTCAGGAGACCTTCAATGGGCTTTTCCGAACGCATTCGTCCTTCTGTCACCCAGGAACTGCAAGCGGCCGAGGCGGCTGACGCTGCAGGCCGGCCGGAGGAGTCGTTTCGCCGTCTGGAGCGTGCGCATGTGTTGGGGCAGGCCTCGACCGTGGAGCACGTCAGAGCGCACCTTCACATGCTGGTGTGGGCAGTACGCCACCGCCGTGTCAAGGAGGTTTGTGGACAGGTGATGCGAATCGTCGGTGCTGCCACCAAAACGGGGTGTTGGATCCCGGTGGGCAACACCGGTGGCGCGAACGTCAGCCCGTTCAAGCCGATGCCCATCCCGGACGATCTCGCTCGCCTCATCGCCGCGGCAAGAGCCACCCGAGACTCGGGTTTGCGTTGAGGCTTGAGCGGCTGTCCGCTCAGTTGCGGGTCAGCGGGTTCTGTTGCACGTAGACCTGGCCTTGAGTCGCCGGGAAGTCAGCCGGCGCGATCTTCGCCACCGGCACGGCCTTGCGATCCAAACCATTGAAGGTCCAGGCGAACTGCTTGCCGTTGGGCGCCTGGAAGGTGACGGTCTCACCATACGGCACCGTCACATGTTTGGTCGTGGCGACGTCGACGACCAGCGATGACGTGGCACCGGCAGCTGCCGGTTGACCAAATATCGACTCGCCGTTGCGGAAGACATCCTTGCCGGTCGCCATCGCGTGCAGCGGAACGGCAGTGGCGATGGTCAGTGCGGCGATGCGAAAAACGCGAGAGGGGTTCATGGTGTTCCTTTGAGTGCGGGGCTCGCTCATCAAGCCCACGTTGATCACGCAAAAGGAAATGTAGAAATCAAGCGCTGACCACACGGGAACGGGCAGATGACACTTGCGTCATCTACGCGGTCGTCGTCGGCTCGACCCCTCGCTGCTTGAAGGCCAGCAGTCGCAGCGCATTGATGACCACGAGCAGCGTGGACCCCTCGTGGAAGAGCACCGCGACACCGATGTTGAGGCCGAGGATGGTGGCGGGAATCAGCATCGCGACCACTCCGAGGCTCACCCACAGGTTCTGCTTGATCACGCGGCTGGTGGCACGTGACAGCCCCACCGCAAGCGGAAGTTGCGCCAAGTCGTCGGCCATCAGCGCGACGTCGGCGGTCTCCAGGGCCACGTCGGAGCCTGCAGCACCCATGGCGATGCCGACCGTCGCGTTCGCCATCGCCGGTGCGTCATTGACACCGTCTCCGACCATGGCCACTTTGCCCGTGTCGCCGCGCAACTTCTTGATCGCCTCCACCTTGTCATCGGGCATCAAGTCCCCTTGGGCCTCGGTGAGCCCGACCGACTGCGCCACCGCATCGGCCACGCGCTGGTTGTCCCCGGAGATCATGATCAGTCGCTCGATCCCGAGCGCCTTCAACGACTGCATGACTGCCGGCGCGGACGGCCGCGGCGTGTCTATCACGCCTAGGATTCCCAGGTAGCGGTAACCGTGGCGCACGAGCATGGTCGTTCGACCCTGGGAGACCAGGCGATCGTTTTCGACCACCACCTCGGGCGGGAGCTGTGTCCCTGGAATCTCCTTGAATAGCACGGCTTTGCCGATGTGGACGGCGTCGTTGCCGAGCTTGGCCTGGACGCCGCGCCCAGTCACGCTCTGCACGTCGCTCACCTCCAGCGCAGGGTGATTCCCGCCGAGCTTGACGCGTGCACCCGCCACGATCGCTGTGGCCAGCGGATGGTCGCTGTGGTGCTCAACCGCCAGTGCCACAGACAGCAGCTCTGCCTCGCTCGCTCCCCTGGCTGGGACCACGTCGGTCAGGCGCGGCTTGCCTTCGGTGAGCGTTCCGGTCTTGTCGAAAGCGATGGCGGTCAGCGTGCCGAGGTTTTCCAGCGGTGCGCCGCCCTTGACCAAGACGCCGCTGCGCGCCGCCCGTGCAACGCCGCTCAGAACCGCGCTCGGCACGGAGATCGCGAGCGCACAGGGGCTCGCAGCCACCAGAACCGCCATCGCCCGGTAGAACGTGGCGCTGAAGGGCTCGTCGATCACCAGGCCAGCGCCCATCAACAGCGCGACCAGGATGAGGATCGACGGAACGAAGATCTTCTCGAACTTGTCGGTGAAGTTCTGAGTCGGTGAGCGCTGCGCTTGTGCCTCCGTCACCAGCCGCACCACGCGCGCCATCGTCGACTCGCTGGCGCGTTTGGCGACCATCATCTCCAGGGCGCCGGAGCCGTTGATCGTGCCCGCGAAGACCCGGTGCTCGGGCGGCAGACGGTCGAACGACGCCAATGCAGCCTGAGGATCGGACACCGGCTGCTTGTCCACCGGCACGCTTTCGCCAGTCACGGGTGCCTGGTTGACGCTGCTGGTGCCGAGGACGACGATGCCGTCGGCTGGCAGTCGCTCGTTCGGCTTCACCAGCACCACGTCACCCAGGTTCAGGGCGCCGACGTCGACCTCTACCACCTGGCCGTCGCGGCGCACAAGCGCACGTTCGGGAGCGAGTTTCGCCAGCGCTTCGATGGCGCGCTTGGCGCGGCCCATCGCGTAGCGCTCCAGCGAGTGGCCGAGGCTGAACAGGAACAGCAGCAAGGCGCCTTCCTCCCACTCACCGAGACAGGCAGCGCCGAAGGCTGCCACCAGCATGAGCGTGTCGATCTCAAACCGGCGGGCGCGGAGGTTTTCGACCGCTTCGCGAAAGGTGTAGTACCCGCCAAAGATGTAGGCGGCAAAGAAGAACCCCAGTGCGACCGGGTTGGAGATCACCTGGGCTCGCCAGAGCAACCACCCCACCAACAAGAAGCCGCCAGACAGCAGCGAAAAGATGAGTTCCGAGTTGGCGCCGAAGATGCCGCCATGGCTGTGATCATGGTCCTGGTGACCCTGCTTACTGGTGTGGCCTTGACCGTGGTTGTGCTCGTGCTCGTGTTTGTGCGCTTCGGCGCCTGCCTCATCAGCGTGTTGATGAGCCGTCGCGTCGGTGGCGGGACTTGCCGGTTTGGTGGCATCGTCCACACGCAGGTCGAGCGCCTTCAACCGGCCGAGCAACTGGTTGTCCGGCAAGACCTGCCGGTCGTACTCGATCCGCGCAACCCCCGATGCCGAGGCGTCGGCCTCCAGTACCCCAGGGATGGCACGCAACTGCTCTGTCAGCCGCCGAGCCGCGCGGGCGTGTGTTGGTTCTTGCCTGGCCACCAGGTGGCCGTAGCGCTCGGTCAGCTGGGCGCCGGTGGCGAATGCAAGTTCACGTACTTTGCGCAGCGGCACCTGATCGGGATCAAAGTGGATGCACAGCTGCGGGTGATCTCCGTCGGTCTTGATGTGCGCTTTGTCGACACCGGGTTGCTCTTCCAAGGCCTTGGTCAGTCGCTGCACGCAGCCATCTCGCTCGTCTGCCACGGACGGCAGCACGATGGAAAGCTCCAGGTTCAGTCGCTGCGGATTGCTCATGGGGTGACCTCCTTGGTCTTGTGAGATTCGGATGGCTCGGTGGGCAACGGGGCGGAAACGGCCTCGGATGAAGCCGTTCGCCGCAGGGTGAAACCGACCGTGGTGCGGCCCTGCGAGGAGTGGGCAAACGGGCTCCCGCCGTGCATCTGTGCAATGGCAGCGACGATCGACAGGCCCAGGCCGTGGTGTCGGTCTGCGTTCTTGCGAGAGGTTTCCGCTCGGTAGAAGCGGTCGAAGACGCGGCCGACCCGGTCTGCCGCGATGGTTTCGCCTTCGTTCTCGACCTGCAGCTGAACCTCCTCCCGGTCGGTTCTCACGACCAGTTGCACGATGGAGCCCCGACGCGCGTACCGCGCGGCGTTGGACAGGAGGTTCGAGGCAGCGCGCTCGATCAGCGAGCTGTCGATGTCCGCCGCGGCATCGCCTTGCACCTGGACCATCAGCGAGTGCTCCGCCAGCGCCGCCTCGTGGAAGGACGCCACGCGCCAAAGCAACTGCGCCAAGCTCGCGACGGGCTGGCGGCGTGCCTGGGTGCCATGGTCGGCATGCGCCAGGAAGAGCATGTCTTGCACGATCCGGGCAAGCCGCTGCAACTCTTCTAGGTTGCATTCGAGCACCACCCGCAACTCCTCGTTCGATCGATCGCGCCGCAGCGCGATCTCGGTGCTGCCGATCAGGGTAGAGAGTGGCGTGGCCAGCTCGTGTGCGACATCGGCGTTGAAGGCCTCCAGCCGGTCGAAGGCGCTTTGCAAACGCCCCAGCAACTGGTTGAACTGCAGCACCAAGGGCGCCAGCTCATCGGGCTGTGCTGAGCCGTCCAACCGGCGGTCCCGCGTTTCCGCCGACAGCGCACGGGTCTGGACGACCAGACGCCTCACAGGCTGCAGCCCTCGCCGAACGAGTACCGAGCCGCCTGCGGCGATGAGTAGCGCACCCACTGCCGCCGCAGCGGACAGAGACGCCGCCAACAGGCTGAGCGTGGCGGCATCCGCGCTCACGTCCAACGCGAGGCGGGTCTGCCACAGACTGCCACTCGCGTCCGGCGCTGGCAACGCCAAGCGGAGCAACCGCTGCGCCTCTCCCGGACTGTTTCCCGACCACCGGAAAAACAAGCTGCCATCGTTTCTGAGGATCTCGACCGACAGCAAGGTCTGCCCGACCAGCACGTCCCCGAGCTTGTGGGTCAAAAGGCGTTCATCCCCGGTTTCGCGGGCTTCCTTGAACAGGTGCTCGAGCTGAACCCGCGTACGGTCCAGGCGCTCGACCTGCTGTTCGCTCAGGCCCAGGTAGGCCCACCCGAACGCGGCGGAACAGACCATCGCCAGGACGGTCAGGCTGAGCAGCGCGAGCCCGACCGACAGCCGCCGGGTGAGCGACCCGGGCGCCACGGAGTTCACCCCCGATCCTCCAACACATAGCCGAAGCCACGCACGGTATGCAACATCGGTCGTTCAAACGGCGCGTCCAGCTTGTGGCGCAAGCGCCTCACGGCGACATCGATCACGTTGGTGCCGCTGTCGAAGTTCATGTCCCACACGCGCTCGGCGATCTCGGTGCGCGACAGCACTTCACCCTGGCGACGCAACAGCAGCTCCAGCAGCTGCAGTTCCTTGGCCGTCAGGTCGAGGCGCTGACCGGCACGCACCGCTCGCCGCTTGAGCAGGTCGAGCTCCAGGTCGGCGAGGCGCAGCAGGGTTTCGACGCCAGGGGCCTGCGCCGGGCGAGCTCGCCTGAGAAGCGCATGCAAGCGGGCCACCAGCTCGGAAAACGCGAAGGGTTTGACGAGGTAGTCATCGGCGCCAGCACGCAGGCCTTCGACACGGTCGTCGGTGTGCTGGCGAGCGCTGAGCATCATCACCGGCGTCGTCTTGACTTTGCGCAGAGCCGCCAGCAGCGATAGGCCATCGAGGCCGGGCAGCATGCGATCCAGCAACAGGACGTCGTAGTCGCACTCCGTCGCGAGGTGCAGGCCGTCGATGCCGTTGTGCACGACGTCGACGACGAAGCCTTCCTCACTCAACCCCTTGTGGAGGTAGGCGGCGAGCTTGGCCTCGTCTTCCACCAGCAGGACCCTCATCGGAAGTGGGTCTCGCTCATTTGCGCCGGCGACTTGCGCGGCGCGCTTCCCGACGGGCGGCTCGACGCCTGCGGTCGCGAACCGCCAGCACCACGGCAAGCACAACAGCCACGACCAGCCCGACGATGCCCGACACCCAGAAATAGGCGTGCGCAGTCTCCTCTGCGGGACTCATGTCGTTGGCATTCCGGCGAAGCCACACACATTCGGGTCACTTCAGCGTGAAGCGAACGCTCGTGACGGCACCGCCAGCCAAGGTGACCTGGCCGGCCACCTTGGTGCCTGCGCCAACCTTGAAGCTGCCCTTGGCTTCCAGGCGGTCGCCGGCGGGGGCAAGCGTCACATCGGCCTTGCCGGTTGACGACAACAGCGTGAGCTTGGCGCTTGCGCCCTTGAGATCCACAGGCTTGCCGTGGTCGCTGACGTAGAGGGTCAAGGTGTCAGCCTTGGCGACCAGCTCGTAATTGACGTCTTTCACGACGCTGACCACGCCGCCGTGCACCGGCTTGGCTTCGTGGGCATGACCGCCGGCCTTGCCGCCGTGGTCGTGGCCCTTGTGGTCATCGGCGGCGAGTGCGGGGGTGCTGCCGACGGCGAGGGAGACAGCGAGCATGGAGATGAGACGGAAGTTCATGAGTTGCCTTTCGTGGGTTGAAAATCGTTGGTTGAGAGAAATGCCCGCGATCACGGGCGAGGTGCTGAAGGGCTGACAGTCGCTGCATTCACCGCTTCTGCGCGCGCCGCCAAGGCGGTGCGAGGTTCTGTCCAGTGGGAGTTGTCGAGTGCGTCCGCACAGGGCGTGGTTTCGCACTGCAAGGTCACGTGCTCGATCGAGTAGCGGTCGTGCAGCAGCGCGCGCAGGATCGCGATCAGCTCCCCGGGTGCAAACGCCGTCTCGTGCACGACGTGTGCGCTCAAGCTGGTCTTGCCGCTGGTCAGAGCCCAGATATGAAGGTCGTGGATCCCGGTTACCCCCGGCACGCCCTGGATCGCTTGCGACACCGCCTGCGCATCGATGCCCTCAGGGACACCTTCCAGCAGGATGTTCAGGCTTTCCTTGAGCAGCACCCAGGTCCGCGGCAGCACCCACAACCCGATGGCCACGGCCACGAGACTGTCGACCCAGGACCAACCTGTGTAGCGGATGACCACGGCCGCCACGATAACGCCGATCGAGCCCAGCAGGTCGCTCCAGACCTCGAGGTAGGCGCCCTTGATGTTCAGGCTCGCGTCCTTGCCGCCTGCCAGCAGCCGCATGCTGATCAGGTTGACCACCATGCCGAGCGTCGCGACCACTAGCATGCCGGTCGACTCGACCGCGGCCGGTTGCTTGAAGCGCTGCCAGGCTTCGACGAGGATGTAGATCGCTACGCCGAACAGCAGCAGTGCGTTGAAGGCCGCCGCCAGGATTTCGAAGCGGTGATAGCCGAAGCTGCGCTTGAGATCAGCCGGTCGCCTGGCCACCCGGATCGCGGCCAGCGCAATCGCCAGCGCTGCAGCATCCGTGAACATGTGCGCAGCATCCGAGATCAACGCCAAGCTTCGGGTGAGGACGCCGGCGACGACCTCGGCGACGAGGAAGCCAAACGTCAGGCCGAAGGCCAGCCACAAGGCTTTCTCGTTGTTCGGGGCGGACGATGTGTGTTGATGGTTCGATCCCATGGTGTGCTCCTGGCGTGACCGGTGAGGTCACGCCATTGGCTGTCATGCGGGCATGTCCGCCGCCGCTGCAGGTGGGCGCTCCGCCACCTCATCCTCTTCGTCGTCGCGCCGGTGGGCGATCCGGTACAGAACGGGCAGCACCAGCAGCGTCAACGCGGTCGAGGACAGGATCCCGCCGATCACCACGGTGGCCAATGGGCGCTGCACCTCGGCGCCGGTGCCGGTGGCCAGCGCCATCGGCACGAAGCCGAGCGAGGCCACGAGCGCGGTCATGAGCACCGGGCGCAGCCGGGTCAGCGCCCCTTCATGGATGGCCGCATCCAACGGCTGGCCACCTTCGCGCAGGTTGCGGATGAAGGACAGCATCACCAGGCCGTTCAGCACCGCCACGCCGGACAGTGCGATGAAACCCACCGCCGCCGAGATCGACAGCGGGATGTCGCGCAACCACAGCGCGATGATCCCGCCGGTCAATGCGAACGGAATGCCGGTGAAGACCAGCAGGCCGTCCTTGATGTTGCCGAACATGGCGAAGAGCAGCGTGAAAACCAGCAGCAACGACACCGGCACGACGACCTTGAGGCGGTTGGTGGCCGACTGCAGGTTCTCGAACTGGCCGCCCCAGGTCATCCAGTAGCCGCTTGGCAGCTTGACCTGTTGCTGGATGGCCTGCTCGGCCTCAGCCACGAAGCTGCCGATGTCGCGGTCACGCACATTCGAGCTGACCACGATGCGGCGCTTGCCATCCTCTCGGCTGACCTGGTTCGGCCCGGGTGCCAGCGACAGCGTCGCGACTTCGCTCAAGGGAATGAAGCGCTGTGCGTTGTCCGCGCCCTTGGGCAAGGCGATGGGCAGGCGACGGATCGCCTCCTGATCCGAGCGCAGGTGCTCCGGCAGGCGAACGAGGATGTCGAAGCGGCGATCACCTTCGAACAGCGTGCCGGCTTCGCGGCCGCCGATCGCGGTACCGAGCGTGTCCTGCACATCCTGGACGTTGAGGCCGTAGCGCGCGGTCTTCTCGCGGTCGATCTGCACCGTGAGCATCGGCAGGCCGGTGGTCTGCTCGACGTTGACCTCCGCGGCACCGGAGATGCCCTGCAGCACCCCGGCGATGCGGGTGGCCGTGTCGTTGAGCACGTCCATGTCGTCGCCAAACACCTTGACGGCCACGTCGGCTCGCACGCCCGAGATCAGCTCGTTGAAGCGCAGCTGGATCGGCTGGGAGAACTCGTAGTTCTGGCCCGGCAGCTTGGCCACCTCCGCCTTGACGGCTGCCACGAGTTCCTCGCGGGTCTTGCGCGGCTCCGGCCAGTCTTTCGCAGGCTTGAGCATCACGTAGCTGTCCGAGATGTTGGGCGGCATTGGGTCCGCCGCAATCTCGGCCGTGCCCGTGCGGGCGAAGACCCGCTCGATCTCGGGGAACTTGGCCTTGAGCGTGCTCTCGAGCTGCTGCTGCATCGCGACCGACTGCGACAGGCTGGTGCCCGGGATGCGCAAGGCCTGGACCGCGAAGTCACCTTCGTTCAGGCTCGGCACGAACTCGCTGCCCAGGCGGGTGGCGAGCAGGCCGGAGAGCACGACGGTGATGGCGGCAACCGTCAGCACCAGTGGCTTGGCCTGCATCACGCGGTCCAGAAGCGGCTCGTAGGCACGCTTTGCCCAGCCCATCAAACGGTTCTCTTTTTCGGCCACCTTGTCGCCGATGAAGAGCGCGACCGCCGCCGGCACGAAGGTCACCGAGAGGATCATGGCGCCGATCAGCGCGATCACGACCGTGAACGCCATCGGGTGGAACATCTTCGCCTCGACGCCCGCCAGCGCAAAGATCGGCAGGTAGACGATCATGATGATCAGCTGCCCGAAGATCAGCGGCCGGCGTGCTTCCTGCGACGCGAGGAACACCTCGTGGAATCGTTCGGATCGCGTCAGCGGTCGCCCGTGGTGCGCCTGCGCATGCGCCAGGCGCCGCACGCAGTTTTCGACGATCACGACCGCGCCGTCGATGATGATCCCGAAGTCGAGTGCCCCCAGGCTCATCAGGTTGGCGCTGACCTTCTGGTTCACCATGCCCGTGAAGGTAAAGAGCATGGACAGCGGGATCACCATCGCCGTCAAGATGGCCGCCCGGATGTTGCCGAGGAAAAGGAACAGGATCGCGATGACGAGTACCGCACCCTCGAGGAGGTTCTTCTTGACGGTGTTGATGGCCTTGTCGACCAGGACGGTGCGGTTGTAGACCGTCACAGCGTGAATGCCTGCGGGCAGGTTCTTGTTGATCTCGACCATCCGCTTGTCCACTGCTTCGGAGACGGTGCGGCTGTTCTCGCCAATCAGCATGAAGACGGTGCCGAGCACCACCTCTCGGCCGTTGTCGGTCGCCGCACCCGTGCGCAGTTCCTTGCCGATTTCGACCGTGGAGACATCGCGGATGCGCACCGGCACGCCGGCGTCGTTGCGCAGGATGACGTTGCGGATGTCGTCGACCGAACGAACCTGGCCGGGCGCGCGAATGAGGTACTGCTCGCCTTTGCGCTCGATGTAGCCGGCACCGACGTTGGTGTTGTTCCGGTCGAGTGCGTTGACCAGGTCCGCGAGTGTCAGCCCGTACGACGAGAGCTTGGTCGGGTCTGGCGCGACGTGGTACTCCTTGGCGAACCCGCCGATGGAGTTGATCTCGGTCACGCCCGGGACGGTGCGCAGCTGCGGCTTGATGATCCAGTCCTGGATCTCGCGCAGGTCGGTCGGCGTGTAGGGGTTGCCGTCCGGCTTCTTGGCGCCGTCCTGGGCTTCGACTGTCCACTGGTAGATCTCGCCGAGGCCGGTGGAGATCGGGCCGATCGCCGGTGTCACGCCTTGCGGCAGCTGGTCACGTGCCGTCTGGATGCGTTCGTTGACCAGTTGGCGTGCGAAGTAGATGTCGGTGCCGTCCTTGAAGATCACCGTCACCTGCGACAGGCCGTAGCGCGACAGCGAACGGGTCTGCTGCAGGCCCGGCAGGCCGGCCATCACGGTCTCGATCGGGAACGTGACGCGCTGCTCGGTCTCGAGCGGCGAGTAGCCCGGTGCGCCGGTGTTGATCTGCACCTGCACGTTGGTGATGTCGGGCACGGCGTCGATCGGCAGCTTCTGATAGCTGAAGACACCGAGTGCCGCCATTCCTAGCACGGCGAGCATGACCAACCATCGGTGCTCGATGGCAAAGCGAATGATTCGTTCAAACATGAAGGAGCCTCGTCATTGCCGTTCAGTGGGTGTGCGTCGCCGACGACTTGCCGGCTTCGGACTTGACGACGAAGCTGCCAGTGCTGGCGTAGCGGGCACCCGGCTTCAACCCCTTGAGGATCTCGACGCGCTTGCCGTCGCTGCGACCGGTCTGCACCGGCTGGGCGAAGAAGCCACCTTGCGTCTGCAGGAAGACGACGGTCTTGTCTCCCATGGTCTGGATGGCGTCAGCCGAGACGGTGATGGGCGCGGCGGCTTCGCTGGCGCTCATCTCCACGTTGACAAAGAGTCCTGGGCGCCAGATTGCGCTGGGGTTCTGGACCGCGACACGCGCCTGCGCCGTGCGGGTCTGTTCACCGAGGAGTGAGCCGACGTAGGCGACCGTGCCGCTGGCCGTCTGGTCGAAGGCCGTCGAGCGGATGGTCACACGCTCGCCGACACGCACCTGCGGCAGATCCTTGGCGGGCACGTTGATCTGTGCCCAGACCACACGCAGGTCGGAGATGGTGAAGACCTGTGCGTCTTCCTTGACCTGCTCGCCGAGCGAGATGTGCTTTTCGACCACGGTGCCGTCGAACGGCGCACGCAGTTCGAAGCGGTTCAGGCTGCCTGTGCCGGGCCCGGCACCGACGGCCTGCAGCTTCTGGCGTGCGTTATTGACCGCGATCTCGGCTTCGCGCAGCGCGTTCTCGGCCTGCAGCACATCCTGCTGCGGAGAGATCTTTTCCTCGAAGAGCTTCTTCTCGCGCTCGTAGGTCGATCGCGCGAGCTTCTCGCGGGTCATTGCCGCTTGCAGCTCAGAACGTTGCTCGGAGATCGCCGGGCTGCTCACCACGGCCATCACCTGGCCTTTGCGGACCTGCTGGCCGAGCGAGACCGGCACGGCCTCGACGACCCCAGCCACACGCGGCACAACGTGCGCGGTGCGGTCTTCGTTGAAGCGGATCTCGCCGGGGAGCTGCAGCGTTGAGCGGATCGTGGCGGGTGCTGCGGCGTCCATGCCCACGCCGGCGGCCTTCAACTGCTCGGGCGACAAGGCAATCACACCTTCGCGCTGAGAGAAAGTGAAGAGGAACGGTTCCTTGGGCGTCTGCACGGCCAGCGTGCCTTCGAACATGTGGGGCTCAGCGACCGGCTGGGTGCTGACCAGCGCGTCCTTCTCGACTTTGAAGGTGACTTTTTCCACTTCGCCGCCCGGGCGCGTCAGCTCACCAGTGACGGTGCCGGCGGTCGGAGCCGTGGCCTTGCCACCCTGGTAGAGCCACAGCTTCATGCGAGGCACGCCGCCTTCCTCGGCAAGCAGCAGTTCGACCCCGAAGTCACCCTCGGTCAGCATCTCGCCGCCGTGTGACCCCTTCTTGGCTTCCTCGTGGTGCTCGTTGTCGGCATGGCCAGAGGAGTGATCGTGCCCATCCTTGGCCTTCTCGCCGTGGTGCTCGCCGTCGCCGTGGCCTTTGGCCTCATTGTGGCCATGCCCATGGCCTTCTTCGGCGGCTGGTTTGGCGCGATCGGTGTTGAGGATCGCCACGGCGCCCAGGCCGCCCAACGCCAGCACCGCCGCAATCGCGATTAGCTGCTTCTTGCCCACGCTGTCACGCATGCGCTCGACCAGATTCGTCTTGGTGTCCATCTTCAATCTCACTGTTGGGTGCCCGTGCTCGGGCGATCGTTGGGGCTGCCAAGGCGGCGCTCGAGCTCTGCGGTGGCGCGATGCACTTCAGCAAGCGACTGCAGGTACTGCGTGCGGGCTTGCAGCCAAGTGCGCTGGGCGTCCAGCACCTCCAGGAAGCTGAACTTGCCGAGCTCGAAGCCGCGGCTGGCCGCCTCGTAGGCGCTCTGGGCGCCAGGCAGTACGTCTTGGCGCAGCGTCTGCGCCTCGCTGGCGCGTGCCTGCAACTGGTCGACGGTCTGCAGCACTTCGGAGCGGATGCGCCTTTCTTCGGATTCCGCCAGCGCCTGCGCGGCGTCTCGGCGGCGAAGCGTCTCGAGCTGTGCACCCTTGTTGGAGTCGAAGAGCGGCAGCGGAATCGACACGCCGATCATGGGCTGGTTGCGACCGATCTCGGCGGCGCGTTTGGCGCCCAAACTGACGGTGACATCGGGCACGCGGCGTGCTCGCTCCAGCTCGTAGGCCGCGTTGGCACGCTGCACTTCACTCTGCGCACGACGCACCGCTGGTGCCTGCGACAGACGCTGAGCGACCGCCTCAGCAGTGGGTGGCGTCGGCAAGGTGTCTGCGCGACCGTCCAACTGGCTCACGGCGCCTTCAGCGACGCCCATCACCAGGCTCAAGGCACGCAGCGCAGACTGGCGGTCGGCCTGCGCCTGGCGGAGCTCGATGCGCGACGTGGCCTCGGCCACCCGAGCGCGCGTCTCTTCGATGGGTGAGACCTTGCCAGCGGTGACCCGACGGGACGCGGCGGCACTGCCGCTTGCGGCGATGCCCAAGGATTCCTCGGCGACCTTGACCCGTTCCTGCGCGATCAGCGCGTCGAAAAAGGCCTGGATGGTGCCGGCTCGGACGTCGGCCTGGCGGGCTGCGAGGTCGGCCATGGCCAAGTCGCGGCCGCTGCGAGCCAGTTCGACCCGAGCAGCGCGTTTGCCTCCCAGTTCGAAGGCCTGGCTCAGCATGACGGTGGTTGTGCGCGTCTCGCGACGGGTGTCTTCTTGGTCGACCCCAAGCGACGGATTGGGCAGCACACCGGCTTGGTCGATCGCACCGCGACTCGCCGCGACATCGGCTTCGGCAGCGCGCAGCAACGGGTTCTGGCGCAGCGCGGTTTGCACCGCAGCGTCCAGCGAAAGGCCGGCACTGGCGGTGGAGGCCGCCGCGGCTGGAGCGCTCGCGGCCGGGGAAGGTTGAAGGGATGGACTGGTCGCAGGCGTCGTGGCCTGGCCATGTGCAATGGGGGTGATCAGTGCCGCACACAGAAGCGGCACGCAGGTTCTGCGCATCGAATACTCCAGAGGTTGCTAAGGCAGCCGGAAGGATTCGACGAGAGCAGCGGTGATCAGGTCAGGAGAAAGTCTTGCCTGGAAATTGGTGCGCTCGCCGAATCAGGCGAGGCGCCAATTGGGGCGTTCGTGACGCTCCGGATCGCGCGTGGGCAGCGGCTGGACCGCGGCGTGCTGAACTGCGGGACCCTTCAAGGCAGGAACCTCGAGGGCTTGCAGTTGCACCGACTTGGCGGCGTTCAAGTGGCAGTAGCCGCAGTCGTTGTCGGCCATGAGCTTGGCGCTCTTGGCGTCCTGCGCATCGGTCTCGACCTTGCCGGCATCCGACGCAGTCTTGTGCTCGTGCTGGTGGTGACCGATGTGTTGCGTCTCGGGCGCCGTTTCGTGCTGGCAATACGACGCAGCCGCAGCCCAGGTGAACTGGAACGGCAACATGATAAGCAGCAGGATGGTCAACCAGCGACGCATGGCGGCGGAGTATAGAGGTCGAACTTTGAAGTTGTGGGGCTCACCCGTTGCAAAGCTGGGACATCGGTCACGGCCAAGTAACGGCTTGGGTTGTTGGCATTGGAAACCCTGAACCCGCTATAGGGTCAAGCGGCAACGTGCGATTTCGTGCCGGATGAGTGCGGTGCGTTTGTTGCCCGAACAAGCCTCGTGCACATCCTGGGCTGAGTGACAGAGTTGTCATGTAGGCGTTCTCTTTCGGAAAGCATCGCCTCGCCACCGAGAAGTCTCCATCAACAGATAGAGCCTTCATGATGTACGCAAAAGTCACAGCCGCCGTGGTGAGCGCAGTCGTACTGTCGTCACCCGCATGGGCAGCTACCGATCAACCGTCGGTGCGCTGTACGGCAGACCCTGACAGATGAAGAAGCTTGAGACGAGGTCCACGCAGGCACGCGTCACGACCGAGCCCCCAGCAGATGCACATCCATGTTCGGTCAGAGTGCTTTTCTGGCGGGAGTGAGGGAAACAGTCCTCAGTGAGGGGCCACAAACACATTGACATGTGCATATCAGCGCACATATGCTTCTAGCATGGTCAAGTCGAAATCGCGGGAACAGATTGCTGATGCATGCGTCGCCATGCTGGACACCGGCTTCTTCCGAGCACTTTGCGAACCGGTGAGGGTTGAGATCCTGCGCCAGCTCATCCTCAAAGGGCGAGCCGACGTGAACACCATTGCTGAAGAGATGCCGCAAGACCGCTCGGTGATTGCTCGGCATCTGCAGCTCATGGAGCGTGCTGGCCTGCTGACTTCGCAAGTGGAGGGGCGCCACACCTTCTACGAAATTGATGGGCCTGCCGTTGTCGACCGGATGTCGCAAGTGACCTCTGCGCTCGAAGCCATCGTTCCCATGTGCTGCCCCGGGCGAGGGCGCTGAACCGTAAGGTGTGATGCGTGGGTCAATCGTTTCCCCTTTATGTGCATATGGGTGCACCTATACACAAGTAGCCATGAAAACCGAATCCTTGCTGGGGCTCAGCGTCCCTTTGCTCTTTGTCGCCATGCTCATCATCGAAGCCGCCAGGCCCGCACGGCAGTTCACCCACGTGCACAGATGGAAATGGCTGGGTGCGGCCTTTTTCATTCTGACCTTGCTGATCGGCGGGCTGGCTCCGCTGCTCATTCCCGCAGGAACGCTTTCCGCGCACAGCCTGCTCGACCTGCGCACTCTCGGTCTGTGGGCGACACCACTCGGGTTGCTGACCACGACCTTCGCGGGGTACTGGCTGCACCGGGCCGAACACCGCTACGGCTGGCTATGGCGCGCTACCCACCAGCTTCACCACAGCCCCGCCCGGGTGGACATGGCCGGCGCCTACTTTGCCCACCCATTGGAGGTGCTGCTCAAGGTGGCCATGAGCACGGTGGTCGCCTCCTTCCTGCTCGGCTTGACGCCGCTTGCAGCGAGTCTGGTCAACACCATCGTGGCGATGTTGAGCCTCTTCCAGCATTGGAATGTCCAGACTCCGCGGGTGTTGGGCTACTTCGTGCAGCGCCCCGAGTCGCACTGCGTTCACCACGCCGTCAACGACGAAGGCCATAACTTCTCTGAGCTGCCGCTCTGGGACATGCTGTTCGGCACCTTCAGCAATCCGTTGGCGTTCAGCGGAGAAGTTGGCCTCCGGGATGGAGCCCGCCCCCAGCTCAAAGACATGCTCCTAATGCGCAGCACTATCTTGCCGAAGGAAGCACGGTGAGCGCGCTCGACATCGCCCTGGGTTTCGTCTTCAGGGAAGGCGCGCTGCTAGCCGTGTTGTTCTTCGCGGTGGCATTCGTCATCGCGATGATCCAGCAATCGGCCGGCCAACGGCTGACGAATGCATTGGGCAAGACCTCACTGGAGACGGGCTCCGCGATGGCCGCCATGGCCGGCGCGGTGACGCCCTTCTGCTCTTGCTCAACGGTTCCCGTTCTATCGGGAATGCTGCAGGCGCGCGTGCGGTTTGGTGTGTGCTTCACATTCCTCATCGCCTCGCCGGTCATCAACGAAGGGGTGCTGTTGGTCCTGCTGCGCCATCAATCTTTCGCGCAGGCTGCAGTGTTCGGGGTCACGGCGTTCGCCCTCTCCGTCGCGTTCGGTGTGGCGCTCGACCGCATCGGAATGGGTCGCTACGTAAAGGCACTCCCTGACCCGGGCGTCGGCGGGGCGGTGAAGGTGGCTGACGGCAAGCCCATCCGCGTTCCTCTGGCCGCCAAGGTGAAGTTCGCTGCGCGATCCGCATGGGCTGAATTCAAGGCCTCAGCACCGTACCTCGCCGTCGGCGTGCTGGCGGGCGCAGCCATCTACGGCTACATGCCGCACGAGGTGCTGGCCCAGTTGCAGGCAAATCTGCCCGGCGGGGCGCTGGTCCTAGCCATGGCGCTGGTCGGCGTGCCGTTCTATGTCAGCCCCGCCATGGTGGTGCCCATCGCGGTCGCTTTGTTGGACAAGGGACTGGGCATCGGGCCAGTGGCAGCGTTCCTCGTGTCGGCGGCTGGCACCAGCATTCCCGAAATGATTCTTCTCGTCCGGCTCTTCCGGGCGCCTTTGGTCGTCTGGCATGTCGTCGCCATCGTCGTGTCCGCGACGGTGATCGGCCTCGTGCTGGATGTTGCTTCCCGTCTACTTTGAGGAGACCCCCATGTTTGGCCTGCAAGCATTGCAACAACTGTTCAATCCGACTTCTGCATCCACGAGGTGCGACAGCGCCCGCCTGGAGGAATTGCTGAGCAGAGGCTCGGTTGCCGTCGTCTCGGCAGCCTGCTGTGATGCGACGAGCACACCGAAAGACGAGGAGCTGGCGGCCAATCTCGGCAGCGCACTGGAGCGTACAAACCTCCAACGCCCGGTCGCCTTTGGCACCTTGACCGGTACCCGCCAGCAACTGCGAGATGCCGGTGCCGCGATCAATGCCGTCGCCCTCGACTTCCGCAATCAGCTGGGCGCGCTGTTCCAGAACCAAGGCTTGGCAGCTTTCCCGCTGCTCCTGGTCGACGGCAGGATTGCTTTCTACGGCGGCGTTCCGAGCATCGATGCCATTGCCGAAAAGCTCAGCTCAACACTCGGGAGCGAAGCCGCCGCTACCGAGTAGACGGCTTGAGCCCCGAACAGTTCTCCGTTTGGCTGAGCACGGAGACCTCTACGCTTCGGCACGAAATCCTCAAGTTCTGCCGACATTCACCGTACGCCGTCGCATGAGCAGGAAGGCGGCGGGCACCACGAAGAGCGACAGCAGAGGCGCCGTGACCATGCCGCCAAGCATGGGCGCGGCAATACGGCTCATCACTTCGGAACCCGTGCCGCTCCCCCAGACGATCGGCAGTAAGCCGGCCAGGATCACCGCCACCGTCATTGCCTTCGGTCGCACCCGCAGCACCGCGCCCTCGCGGATGGCATCGAGCAGCGTGCCCACGTCCAGGTGCTGACCAGCGCGAACGCGGTCCTCCAGCGCATGCTTCAGGTACAGCAGCATCACCACGCCGAATTCGGCCGCAACGCCTGCCAAGGCAATGAAGCCGACCCCCGTGGCGATCGAAAGGTTGTAGCCCAGCGCGTACAGGAACCACACGCCGCCCGTCAGGGCCAAAGGCAGCGTGGCCATGATGAGGGCCGCTTCTTCAATTCGCCGGAAGGTCAGGTACAGCAGCACGAAGATGATGCCGAGCGTGGCCGGCACCACCACTTTGAGCCGCGCATTGGCGCGTTCCAGGAACTCGAACTGCCCCGAATAGGCAAGGCTCATGCCGGGCTCGAGCTTGACCTGCGTGGCGACTGCCTGCCGCAGGTCGGCGACCACCGAGGCAATGTCGCGGTCGCGCACGTCCACATACACCCACCCTGACGGGCGTGCGTTCTCGCTCTTGAGCATCGGCGGTCCATCGGTGAGCGAGATGCGTGCGACGGTACCGAGGGTGATCTGCTGGCCGCCTGGCGTCAGAACCGGCAGCATGCGCAGCTTCTCAGGGCTGTCGCGCAGCTCGCGCGGGTAGCGCAGGTTGATCGGGAACCGCGCCAGGCCTTCGACGGTCTCGCCGATGTTTTCACCGCCGATGGCGCCGGCCACCACGGCCTGCACGTCGCTCACGTTCAGGCCGAACCGCGCCGCTGCCGCGCGGTCGATCTGGACGTCGACGTAACGGCCGCCTGTCAGTCGCTCGGCCAGCGCCGAGCTGACACCCGGCACACCTTTGGCAGCTTGCTCCACCTGCGCGGTCGCCCGGTCGATCGCCAGCAAGTCGGCACCTGACACCTTCACCCCAATGGGGCTCTTGATGCCGGTCGCGAGCATGTCGATTCGGTTGCGGATCGGTGGGATCCAGATGTTCGTGAGCCCCGGGATCTTGACGGTCTGGTCCAGCTCCTCGACCAGCTTCTCCGGCGTCATACCCGGTCGCCACTGGCTGCGAGGTTTGAGCTGCACCGTGGTCTCGAACATCTCCAGCGGTGCCGGGTCGGTCGCCGTCTCGGCACGGCCGGCCTTGCCGAACACACGCTCGACCTCGGGCACGGTCTTGATCATGCGGTCGCTCAGCTGCAGCAGCTCAGACGCCTTCTGCGCCGACAAGCCCGGCAGTGCGGTCGGCATGTACAGCAGATCACCTTCGTCCAGAGGTGGCAGGAACTCGCCACCCAGCCGCATCAGTGGCCACACCGTCGTCGCCAGCACCAGGCCTGAAACCACGAGCGTCAGCTTCGGCCAGCGCAGCACCCAGTTCAGCGCGGGCTGGTAGACGGCGATCAAGCCGCGGGTCAATGGGTTGCGCTGCTCATCCGGAATGCGGCCTCGTATCCAGTAGCCCATCAGCACCGGGATCAGCGTGACCGACAGCCCCGCCGCGGCCGCCATCGCGTAGGTCTTGGTGTAGGCCAGCGGCCCGAAGAGCCGGCCTTCCTGGGCTTCGAGCGTGAAGACCGGCACGAACGAAAGCGTGATGATCAACAGCGAGAAGAACAGCGCCGGTCCCACTTCGATGGCCGCCTGCGTGATCACCTCCCACCGCTCCTCTCCCTTCAGCTCGTCGGAGGGGTGGGCGTGCTGCCACGCCTCGATCTTCTTGTGGGCGTTTTCGATCATGACCACGGCTGCGTCGACCATCGCGCCGATGGCGATGGCAATACCGCCGAGCGACATGATGTTGGCGTTCAACCCTTGCCACTGCATCACGAGGAAGGCCGCCATCACGCCCAGCGGCAACGAGATGATGGCCACCAGGGCCGAGCGCAGGTGCCACAAGAAGATGGCACACACGGCGGCCACCACCGCAAACTCTTCCAGCAGCTTCATCGAGAGATTCTCGATGGCGCGTTCGATCAAGGCGCTGCGGTCGTAGGTGGGGATGATCTCCACGCCCTTGGGCAGGCTGGACTGAAGCTGCGCGAGCTTTTCCTTGACGGCCGCGATCGTGGTCTGCGCATTCTTGCCGCTGCGCAGGACCACCACGCCGCCCACCGCTTCACCGACACCATCGAGTTCGGTGATGCCGCGGCGCATCTCCGGGCCCAGCTGCACGGTGGCCACATCACCCAGCAGCACCGGCACACCTCCACGCACGGCGAGCGGCACCGCCTTGAAATCCGCCAACGACTTCAGGAATCCACTCGCCCGCACCATGTACTCGGCCTCGGCCATCTCCAGCACCGCACCGCCTGTCTCCTGGTTTGCGTTCATCAAGGCCTCGCGCACCTGGCCGTGGGTGATGCCATACGCCGTCAGCTTGGCCGGGTCGAGCACCACCTGGTACTGCTTGACCATGCCGCCCACGGTGGCCACCTCGGCCACGTTGGCGACCGACTTCAGTTCGAACTTGAGGAACCAGTCCTGCAGCGCGCGAAGCTGCGCCAGGTCATGCTGGCCGCTGCGGTCCACCAGCGCGTACTGGAACACCCAGCCGACGCCCGACGCATCAGGGCCGAGTGACGGCTTGGCGGTCGCCGGCAGGCGGCTTTGCACCTGGCTCAGGTACTCGAGCACACGTGAGCGCGCCCAGTACAGGTCGGTGCTGTCGTCGAACAGCACGTAGACGAACGAATCACCGAAGAACGAATAGGCACGCACCGTCTTCGCACCAGGCACCGACAGCATGGTGGTGGCCAGCGGATAGGTGACCTGGTTCTCGACGATCTGCGGCGCCTGGCCGGGGTAGCTGGTGCGGATGATCACCTGCACGTCCGACAGATCCGGCAGCGCATCAATTGGCGTGGCGCGCAGCGAGAGCACACCGGCCACCGCGAGAAAGACCGTGGCCAACAGGACCAGGAACCGGTTGCCCACCGACCAGCGGATCAGCGCGGCGATCATTTGGCGGCTCCTGCGCGTTCAATGCTTTGGACCACATAAGCATCGCCCGACTGCGTGAAGTTGAAGCGCACCGGGTCGCCGGCTTTGAGCCCACGACCCAGCTCGGGCCGTGCCAGCTTGAACGGCATCTGCATCGCCGGCCACTGTATCGAGGCGATGGGGCCATGGTCCAGCGTCACCTCCTGTGTCGACACCGCAATCACCTTGCCCGTGCCCTCGTGCGTGGTTTGGGCAGGAGATGACGCGGACGCCGCTTGGCTGCTTGCTGCAGTGCTCGCAGGACTGGCAGCAGACGCGGCGGGTGCCTGGCGCTGAAGCACGCCCTGCATGCTGGCCTCTGAGTCGATCAGGAACTGGCCCGACACCACCACCTGCTGGCCAGGCTGCAGCCCCTGCAGCACTTCTAGCTTGTCGCCGAACTCGCGTCCCACACGCACTTCGACCGGCTGGTAGCGCCCCGGTGCGCTGACCACGTAGACCACCGCTCTCTGCCCGGTGCGGATTACGGCGTCGCTCGGGACGACAAGGGCTTCCTGTTCATCGACAGCAAACCGGACCTGGGCAAACATGCCTGCGCGCAACCGCCCTTTCGGGTTTGGCAACTCGATGCGGACCTTGAGCGTGCGCGTGTCGGTATTGGTCTGCGCAAGGATCGACGTCACCTTGCCTTGCCAGGCCTCACCGGGAAACGCAGACATCCGCACTTCGACTGGCTGTCCCGGCTTGGCTGCCGCTGCCTGCGTCTCCGGCAGCGCCGCCTCCAGCCACACCGTGGCCAGCCCGTTGATGCGAACAAGCGTCATACCCTGGGAAACGGTCATGCCCGGCCGCACCATGAGCTCCTGCACTAAACCTGCAATCGGCGCGTGCACCGTCGCCGCCGACTGCACCCGGCCACTTTGCTCCACCTGCTGGATGGTCGCCGCGGGCATTCCGAGCAGCGACAGGCGTTGCCGGGCAGCGTTGGTCAGCGCGGCATCACCGGTTGCGCGTACGGCCAGGAACTCCTGCTGAGCTGCGACCCATTCCGGCACCAGGAGCTCCGCGATCAGCGCACCCTGGGCGATCACGTCGCCCGGGGCGATGCGGCCTACCTGCTGGACGAAGCCGGCGCTGCGCGCTTGCACAGCCGCCACGTCGCGGTCGTTGAGCTGCACGGTGGCGACGGCCTCCGTGTTGCTACCGATGCGCTGTTTCTCCACGGTGGCGGTGCGCCAGCCAAGCGTTTGCGCAACGCGCGGGTCGACTGCCACGCCGCCCGCAGACGCTTCGTCGGCGTACTTGGGCACGAGCTGCATCTCCATGAATGGCGACTTGCCCGGCTTGTCGAACTTGTGCTGCGGCACCATGGGGTCGTACCAGTAGAGGACCTTGCGGCCATCGCCCACCGCCGATAGGGTTGCGCCGCCGTTGGCCGCCGGGTCTTGTGTTCCGCGCCAAGTGGCGATGGCGTAGCCAAGCCCCGCGCCGAGCAAAAGCAGGATCGCCACAACGAGCGAGGTCTTGAGGGTCTTGTTCATGGCGGTCACTCCGCGATCAGGTAGGCAAGTCGAGCGCGCTGGCTCATGAGTTGTGCTTCGAGATCCAAAGCACGCCACTGGGCTTCGGCAGCGTCCTTGCGAGCCGTCAGCACGCTTGAGAGGTCGGTGCGTCCGCCTTCGTAGCTCACCAGCGTCAGCTGGACGCGTTCGCCCAGCAGAGGAAGGACGGAGGACACCTGGCGTTCCAACGCACGCTCCAGTCGCTGCAGCTCCGAGATCTGGCTTTGCAGCTCTGCGCGCACCCGCCTCAACGCGTCGTCGCGCTCTGCCTCGAGGCGATCAAGTTCTTTGCGCTTGGCGGCGATCTGCGGATCCTGGCGTGTCGCCGGCGAGACCGGCAGGTCGAAGCTCAGCTGGAACGACACCATGTCGCCATAGGCGCGGTGCCTGTTCGCGTAGGCCAGCTCCCAGCCCCAGTCGCCGCGGCGTGAGGCTTGTGCCTCGGCGATCTCCGCCTTGGCCATCTCCAGCATCGATGTCGAGGGAAGCAGCTCACCGTGGCGAGCCAGGCGCTGCAGCAGGCTGGTGGTGTCGAGCGGGATGACGGGCGATGACCCGCTTGTTTCGCCCGCGCTGCCGGTCCACCTCTGGAGCGCAGCACTCGCCTGATCGACGGCGGCTTGCAACTCGTCGCGCCGTTCGGCCAGACCCAGCGCTTCCTGCCTGGCCATCAACGCGTCGGCCGGCATGGCCTTGCCACCGGCGATGCGGGCGGCGAGCGTGTCCTGCAGAACCTGGTTCTCTCGTTCCAGCGCAGCGAAGAGCTTGAGCTTGCGCTCGGCGTGGTGCTGGGCAAGCCATGCGACAGCCGTCTCGCGCTGCACGGCCAAGCGCTCGGCCTCCAGCATGGCCCGCTCACGCTCGGCTTTGGCGTCGGCGCTCTCACGTTGAGCTGCGCGTTTGGCCGCGTTCGGCACCTCCTGCATCACACCGATGCGCCGCATGGTCATTGACTCCCGGTTCCACCTGAATCGATCCGCACCACTCACGGGGTAGTTCTCAACGCCCACGGCGAGCTTGGGATCTGGCAACTGTCCCGCCGCAGTTCGGCTCTGTTGCGCACCCTCGAGGGCGGCGCGCCGGGCCTGCAGCATTGGCGAGCGCTGCTCCGCCAGGGTCAAAGCGTCTTGGAACGTGAGCGGTGTTGCCCACGCGCTCGTTGTGAGCCCCAAGGCAGCGGCAGCGACCAGACGCAAACCCACTCGCCAACGGAAATCGGCGGCGCCATTCGGCCGAGCCACTCGCCCGACCATTTCGAAGTTCAACATCTCGGTTCTCCACAAGATCCAACGACATGAAGGCATGAATGGGCGCCGCTGCGCGAGCAGCGACATCCGGTCCTTCAAGGATCAATTGCGGAGGACGAGGAAGGCGAGATACACCGGTGGCGCTCCAAGAGGAGGACCGGTGTGAGCGGCCATCACGGCCGGAAGCGTGTCCGCCTCGATGGAGGCACCGGGGAGCCACACCACCAGCTGGCTGAGCAGCCAGTCGACGGCGAGCGTGGGGGTGAGATCGAGCGCTGGGGAGGTGTTGACCGAAAGCTTGTCGCGGTCGCAGTGCGCCTTGCAGAGCTGGGGCGACTGGTCGTCGAGCTCCGTCATGCCGGGGCAGTTCGGCATCTCGGGCATCACGGCGACCTTCTGGGTGGCACTGCCGGGAGTCGCACATGCATAGACGGCAGTGGCCAGCTGCAGGCACACCAGCACGGCCGCAAGCAAGCTTGCGATCCAGCGCCGATGTGCCCGGTTCTGCGTCATGCCGTCAGTCTAACGGGCGGCACGTTCTCTTTGCTGCCCACGAGATTGAGCGCCGTCAAGGATTGGACGGACGGCCGCCCTCCAAGGGTCACTTGTTCTTCATCATCCACTTGTCGAGCTGCTCGATCTCTTTGGTCTGGTCCTTGATGATCTTGGCGGCCATCGTCTTGAGCTCGGGCGACTTGCCGTGCTCGGCCTCTACCTTGGCCATCTCCAAGGCTTGTTGGTGGTGCATCTTCATCATCATGGCGAAGTCCTTGTCGGTGTCGCCGCTCATGGACATCGACTGCATGCTCTTCATACCCGACTCCATCGATTTCTTCATCTGATCGGAACCGTGGCCGGCTGTCTGGGCGAAGACCATGCCAGGGCCCAGCGCGATGGCCAGGAGGATCGACGCGGTTTTGGCGGAAGCGGAAATGTGGGTCATGGGAGTTCCTTTGTGTTGACGAGGGTGGTCATGCTCAGCAAACAACGCTCCCAGAAGCGCCAAAAGTTGTCCGCAGGCCAACGTGAGAACATCGCATTGGCCCACGCCGAAGAATTGCATCGGTGCATGCAAGGAATAGCCGCCACGAAACGTGCGGTGGGGTGCTGTCACGGCGGCGCTCCCGCGCTCCTGCAGCGACCTCACCGAGGTTCACCTGAATTGAGGGTGGCTTGAGTCATTGTTCAGTTGCTTTCCAGTGCCCGCTGCGAAGGCCGGTCGATCCCGGCGACGGTCCTCCGTCGACTGCTCCGGTTGGCAAGCGTGCCCACGTGTCAACGCAGGAGACACGTCGCTGCCACCCCTGGGAAGCAGATTTCGAAGACGCAACATCGACAGAGAACTGTCGCGCTCTTGCTAGCAGTGCCCGGCCTAGTGCGGCAATCTGTTCGTCCATTGCGTGAAGCAACCGTCGCTCAAGGCGCGCGGCGACTGGCTGCGATAACGCGCGGGGCGCGCGCAAATGTGTAGGGTTTTCAACCGGCGCATCCCAAGCGACTTCAAGGGTTGCTCGTGCGAGTCGGCGCGATCAGGTAGGTGGCCTCGCGCCGGCGAGTGTCTCGATGATCGGGCAGACATGCATCTGCCCGGTCTGTCTGCAGCGGTTCAGCAAGTCGGACAGAACTCCGCGCATGCGATTCAATTCCCCCAGCTTATCGTCGATCTGCGCCAGCCGCGCTTGGGTAACCGATTGGATGGCACGGCGATTGCGCCCGTCCTCTAGGTCCAGCAGGCTGTGCACCTCATCTAGAGAGAAGCCCAACGACTGCGCACGCTTGATGAACGCGATGCGGTCGATTGCTGCCAAGGGATAGATGCGAAATGCGCCGCTGGCAGGCGGCACGCGGAGAAGCCCGCGCGACTGGTAGTAGCGGACTGTCTCCACGCCCACTCCCGCCGCCTTTGCGAGTCGCCCAATGGTCAAGGAAGAATGACCGTACAACGGCTGAAGGCCAACGACCGTCTTTTTTTTCATGAAGGAATGCTACCCCCGCATTCCGTAGTTGACCCCAGAGCAGACTTGATGCAAATCAACCTCTTATCTGCAATATCCGACGAAACTTTCTCTACGGAATCTGCGATTTCCACACCCAGCCCAATTCATGATCATCCTCATTGCCAGCCGCCACCGCAAGCGCAGCATCGCCTTCACGATGCTGTTCGTGTGGGTGTTCGCGCTGCTGTCAGGTGTGGCGAATGCGTGTCTGACGGAGCCGCATGATGACAAGGCCCATGGCGGCGCGACCGTTTCACAGGTTGATCATTCGGCACTGGACGCTCCGCATCCCCACGCGGCCGACCAGGATCATCACGACTCGCACCTCGACAAGGCCCCATGCCAAAGATCGTGCGACGAGTCTTCGCAGACCCTGCTGAAACAACAGCCCAAGCTTGACACGCCTGATCTGCAGGCTGTCGCACTGCCAAGCCAGGCGTGGATTGTCGATCTTCTCTGCGCTTCGGACACTCCGGGGCGCACTCACGTCGCAGCGGTTCCGCCGCCCTCGCCCCCTCCAAGGGTTTGGTTTTCCCGTCTCGCGCTGTAGCGCACGGCTCCCCGAGCCGTCGCGGGTAGCTCCAACACGCTGCGACGTGCGCCGAGTAGCTGCGATTCGCTGACTCCGCATTGACTCCGTAGGTGACTACGGACTGCATCATCGGACGTTTGGCTCGTCGACACATCCACTATCGGCCCCCAGCCGGCCATACGCACGCCCGGGCGTGCCCATCCTTCCAGGAGACTTCCCATGACCCGTTTCCATTCCCTCGCCGTCGCCGCCACCGTGGCAGCCGCATGCGCAACTTCGTTCGCTCAGGACGACCAGCACAAAGCCCATCACCCTGCCGATGCGGCCTCTGCGGTAGTGCCCCCGCCAGTTGCCGGCAAACCAATGGGCATGCCCGACATGGCCATGATGGACAAGCACATGAAAGCCATGCAGGCGATGCACGAAAAGATGGCCGGAGCGAAGACTCCAGCACAGCGCGAAGCCCTGATGGCCGAGCACATGAAGCTCATGAAAGAGGGCATGTCGATGATGCAAATGATGATGGACCACATGCCCATGTCATCGTCTACGACGGGCAAGTGAACCACTTTTGTGCAGCCCCGGCCCCACCTATCGATCTACCGCGTGGACAACGCATAGGAGTTCCTTCATGAACCATGACACGCACGAGCCAAACCGCCCCGCGCGCAGTTTCTGGAGCAGTCGCTACGGCATCGGACTGCTGATCTTTGCTGCGATTGCCCTCTTCTTCCTGCTCACTGAACACCGCGCCCACACCCTGGGTGTTTTGCCCTACCTGCTGCTGGCGGCTTGCCCGCTGATGCACATCTTCATGCACCGCGGCCACGGGCACGGTGGAGCCGATGAGGGTGAGGGCACAACCAGCGATCACACCGCCGACACCAACAAGCCTGACGGGCGCTCCAAGGCGACACATCGCCACCACTAAGGAGAACTGCAAATGAATCACGACCAACCGGGCTACGGGTTGTGGATGCTCGTCATCCTCAATTCGGCCATCTTCCTGATGTTCGCGTTCAGCTTCTTCAAGCCGCAGACCGGCCGCGACTGGCGCACCTTCGGCGCATTCGCAGCTTTCGTTGTCGCGCTATTCGTCGAGATGTACGGATTTCCGCTCACCATCTACCTGATGTCGGGCTGGTTGCAGACAAAGTTCCCGAGCCTGGACCTGATGTCGCACAACACCGGGCACCTCTGGTCAACGCTGCTCGGCGAGAAGGGCGACCCCCATTTCGGGGTGCTGCACATCGCGAGCTACGTCTTCCTCGGGCTCGGTTTCTACCTGCTGTCCGCGGCCTGGAACGTGCTGTACCAGGCGCAGCGTGCCAATCGGTTGGCGACGACCGGACCCTATGCCCGCATCCGACACCCGCAGTACGTTGCCTTCGTGGCGATCCTGCTGGGCTTCCTCTTCCAGTGGCCCACGCTGCTGACGCTGGTGATGTTCCCGATCCTCGTCGCCATGTATGGGCGACTTGCCATCACGGAGGAACGCGAGATGCGCAAGCGTTTTGGCGCCGAGTTCGACGCTTACGCCGCGCGCACGCCGCGCTTCTTTCCCGACTTGCGCGGCCGCGCCTCGGCTGCCTGAGGCCGGGTTCCCGTTCCCTCCCAATTGCCTCGAGGCCAATCGCCTGGCCCGCTGACATCCCATCCAAAGGATCTTTCATGAAGACAAGCACCGTAGAAGTCGGCGAACTGGTCTCCAGCCTGAGTGCCGCCGGCGTACAGCGCCAGATTGCGGCGCTGCCGGGCGTCCACCACGTCGACGTCAACTACGTCGCCGGCAGCGCCACCGTGCACTACGACGAAACGAAGACCTCGCTTGAGGCCATCCGAAAGCGCATCGTCGAGTGCGGCTACCACTGCCGCGGCGAGATGCTGCCCGCGCACATCTGCCCGCCGGAGGGGCACGCTGGGCACGCTGGGCACGCCGGACATGAAGACCACGCCGCGCACGGCGGCCATGCCGCTCATGATCACGCGACGCACGGCGCCGCGACGGCTGCCGCCTCGGCACCACTCACCGCCAAGGCTGCTTCGCATGAGGGGCACGCGGCCCATGGGGGCCACGGCGGCGAAGGCGCGCACCAGATGAGCGACATGATGCACGACATGGGCCATTCGCCCGGCATGTCAATGCAGGACATGGCCAACGACATGCGCAACCGCTTCCTGGTCGCGCTGCTGTTTTCGATTCCGGTATTCCTCTACTCGCCCATGGGTGAGATGTTCGGCGACTTCGCGACACCATTCGGCATGGACCGGAACCTCTTCCTGTTCATCGCTGCCACCGGTGCCATCGCCTATCCCGGCTGGCCATTCTTCGTTGCCGGCTTTCGTGCTGCGCGCAACAAGGTGGCGAACATGGCCACGCTGGTCGTGCTGTCGGTCGGCACCGGCTACGTGTTCAGCCTTGGCGCCACCTTCTTCTACGAAGGCGAAGTTTTCTACGAGGCCGCTTCCGTGCTGCTGGTGTTCATCCTGCTCGGCCACTGGCTGGAGATGCGTGCCCGTGCCGGCGCTTCCGATGCGATCCGCGCGCTGATGGATCTGGCGCCACCGATGGCTACCGTGCTGCGCAACAACGTCGAGACCAAGGTGCCGACTTCCGAGGTGCTGGTCGGCGAGACGGTGGTCATCAAGCCGGGCGACAAGATCCCGGTGGATGGCAAGATCATCGACGGCGCGTCGCAAGTCGACGAGTCGATGCTGACCGGCGAGTCGATGCCGGTGAAGAAGGTGGTCGGCAATGCCGTGATCGGCGCGACCATCAACAAGAGCGGCAGCTTCCGCTACGAGGCCACCAAGGTCGGCGCCGACACGGCGCTCGCGCAGATCGTCAAATTGGTCCAGGAGGCGCAGAACTCGAAGGCACCGGGCCAGTTGCTGGCCGATCAGGCGTCGCAATGGTTGGTGCTCGCGGCCATCCTCGTCGGCCTGCTCACCTTTGCGGTCTGGTTCTGGGTGCTCGGCCAGCCATTGCTGTTCGCCCTGACGCTCACCATCACCGTCTTCGTGATCGCCTGCCCCGACGCGCTCGGGCTGGCAACACCGATGGCGATCATGGTCGGCACCGGCCTCGGTGCGATGAACGGCATCTTGTTCAAGAACGCCGCGGCACTGGAGAACGCGACCAAGCTCACGGTGGTCGTGTTCGACAAGACCGGCACGTTGACTCTGGGCCAGCCGGACGTGGTCGAGATGGTGCCGGCGCCTGGTGTAACGGAATCACTGCTGCTGTCCACCGCGGCCGCGGTGGAGAAGTTCTCCGAGCATCCCCTCGCGCTGGCGGTGCTCAAGCGCGCCGGCCCGGACACGCCGGAGACAGCGACCGCCTTCACCAACATTGACGGCCAAGGCGCGCGCGCGACCATCGGCGGCGACGACGTGCTGCTCGGAAACCGCAAGCTGATGGAAGCCGAGCGAATCGACCTCGCAGAACTCGCCGCCGAGGCGGCACGGCTGCAAGGCGGCGGCCGCACGGTTGTTCACGTGGCCCGCGGAGGCCGCCTGATCGGCCTGATCGCGATCGCCGATGCCGTGCGCCCAACTTCCGAGGCCACGATCGCCAAGCTTCAAGAGCGCGGCGTGAAGGTCGCCATGATCACCGGCGACAACCAGGCCACGGCCGAGCGCATCGGCAAGGAACTCGGCATCGACATCGTGCTCGCCGACGTGCTGCCCGGTCAGAAGGCCTCGAAGATCAAGGAACTGCAGGCCCAGGGTCACAAAGTCGCCATGGTCGGCGACGGCATTAACGATGCGCCGGCCCTGACGCAAGCCGATGTCGGTTTCGCCATCGGCGCGGGCACCGACGTGGCCATGGAAAGCGCCCAGGTGGTGCTAATGAAGAGCGACCCCTACGACGTCGTCGGTGCGATCGAGCTGTCGCGCGCGACGCTGCGCAAGATGCACCAGAACCTGTGGTGGGCGGTGGGCTACAACGTGATCGCCTTCCCGCTCGCGGCCGGCGTGTTCTATCCGTTCACGCTGTCGCCCGAGGTCGCTGCGCTGTCGATGTCGGGCAGTTCGGCCATCGTCGCGATCAACGCGCTGATGCTCAAGCGCACCAAGCTCGCTGGCATCCGCCGCCCCCAACCTTCGTCGAACGCGCCTTCTACTGTCGCGCAAGGCGCGGCGGCCTGAGCAACAGCGGCAGTCACGCGCATCCACGACCCGTTCGGTCGAATCAACAGGAACCCTTTGATGAACCACCACCACTCCGCCCGGGGGGCCGCGCCAGGCCACGCACAGCCCAGGCGCCGCTTCCTGCAGGGCGCCGCCAGCATGGCCGCCATGCTGGTCTGGCCTCTCGGCGCCGATGCCGTCGTGAAGAAATCGCACCTCGCCTTGCCGCTGTCGTCCTCACGCGTCGACACCAAGTTCGACTTGACCCTGGCGCGCACCCAGGTCAACTTCACCGGCACGCCGACGTCGGCCATCACCCTCAACGGCACGGTACCGGGTCCGTTGCTGCGCATGCAGGAAGGTCACGAAGTCGCAATCGCCCTGACCAATCGGCTCGACGAGGTGACCGCAGCGCACTGGCACGGACTCAAAGTGCCGAACAACATGGACGGTGTGCCGGGCGTCACCTTCCCGGGTATCAAGGCCGGTGAGACTTTCAACTACCGATTCAATCTGCGCCAGAGTGGCACCTATTGGTACCACAGCCACGCGATCCTGCAGGAGCCCGCGGGCTTCTACGCGCCGCTGATCATCGACCCGCAGAGCCGCGAGCCGTTCGGCTACGACCGCGAGTACGTCGTGATGCTGTCCGAGTGGGTCGACACGCCGCCGGCGAAGGTGCTGGCAAACCTCAAGAAGGTGGAGGGCTACTACAACGACCGCCGCCAAACCCTGCCTGACCTCTATGCCGAACTGAAGGCGGCGGGCAGTCCGCAAAAGCGCGAGGCGATCTGGAGCGAGCGTATGGCCTGGGCGCGCATGCGCATGGATCCCACCGATGCCACCGACGGCGGAAGCCAGTGGCAGTTCCTCATGCAGGGCCAGCGCGTCGAGGACAACTGGACAGCGCTGTTCGCACCAGGCGAGCGGATCCGCTTACGTCTCATCAATGCGTCGGCCATGAACTTCTTCGATGTCTCGATCCCGGGCTTGGAGCTGACCGTCGTGCAGGCCGACGGGCAGAATGTGCGCCCGGTACGGGTTCGCGAATTGCGCATGGGCAACGGTGAAACCTACGACGTCATCGTGCAGCCCACCGAGCGCAAGGCCTACACACTGTTCGCCGCGACCTCGGGGCGCATCGGCTTCGCGCGCGGCACGCTTGCGCCCGAACTCGGCATGGAGGGCGAAATCCCGCCGATGGGTCAGCGGCCGGTGCGCACCATGGACGAGATGGCCGGCACACACGGTGGTGGCCATGCGAGCGCGTCGGCTCCCCAGACCGCTAGAGCGGCCGATCCGCATGCCGGACACGGCGCTGTGCCCGTCCCGGTCCCGGCGCAGGCCGCCCCGCACGCGATGCACGGCGGCATGAAAGGCATGGAGGTGATGCCCGGCATGGGGAGTACGCCAATGGCAGGCGAGACAGCGACCGACGCGACCGCCGTCGGGGTGAAAGACCGCCTCGCCTACGCCGATCTTGAAGCCCTGACGCCATTGCGGTTGCCCGCGGGCCCGGCTAAGAAGATCGACATGCGACTCACAGGAGACATGACCCGCTACATCTGGTCGATCAACGACAAAAAACTTTCGCAGGCCACATTCTTCGAGGCACGCGTCGGCGAGCGTCTGGAGATCCGCCTGATCAACGAAACCATGATGGAACACCCGATGCACATGCATGGCGCGTTTTTCGTGGTCGAGAACGGCAAAGGGGAGCGCGCGCCGCTGAAGCACACCGTCATTGTCAAGCCCGGCGAGACCATCACGGTGCACACCAGCTTTGACGAGGCGGGGCCCTGGGTCTTCCACTGCCACCTCTTCTATCACGCGGCCGCCGGAATGATCCAGGCCATCGTCGTCAAGTGAACCGCCCGGCCATGGAACACACACGCATGAACACCAAGAACATCCACCCGGGGCGCCTGTTGTGCCTCGCGCTCGCCTCGACACTGGCCGGCTTGGCCGGCCCCGCCCGTGCAATGGAGGACGACGCGATCTTCCAGACCACCCGCATCGAGGTCGATGCGGGCCGCAGTGACTCGAAGAGCATCGCGGCCTGGCGCGCCGACGGCTGGATCGGCACCGACTACAACCGTTTCGCGTGGCGCGTTGAAGGCACGCGCAGCGACGGCCGCCTCGAGGACGCTGAGGTACAGGGGCTGTACAGCCGCTATGTCGCGCCCTTCTGGGACTTGCAGCTCGGTCTGCGGCGCGAACTCAAACCCGCGGCGCGCAACTACGCCGTGATCGGCGCGCGCGGCCTGGCGCCCTATGCCTTCGATGTCGACGTGGCCGCGTTCGTACGCAGCGATGGGCGGTTGTTCGCGCGCACTCGCGTCGAGTACGACCTGCTGTTCACGAACCGCCTCATCGCTAAGCCCTTCATCGGCATCGACTGGGCGGCCCGCTCGATCCCGTCGGACAGCATCAAGGCCGGTGCGACTTCGTCCGAATGGGGCGTCAACCTGCGCTACGAGATCACTCGCGCCGTGGCCCCCTACGTCGAGATCGGCCGCCACTGGCAGCGCGGCCCTGATGCCGGTGCGGGCTTGAACTCGGTGCGCGGCGGGCTGCGGCTGGTGCTCTGACCCACGGCGAGATTGACTCGATGACGAACCCGCCCCGCATCGAACGGCAGCCGACCTCGCTCGGGCTGGGAGCGTGGCAACTCGCGTGGTTGGCGGCTGCTGTCTTCGTCGTCTCTGCAGGCTACGGGGCGTTGATGCCCTTATTGCCGGCCTGGCTCGCACCGCTGATGGCCGCGGATGGCCAAGCCGAAGTGGCGCGCCACGTCGGACTGCTCAGCGGCCTTTACGCTGCTGGGGTGCTGGTCGGTGCACCGCTGTGGGGCCTGGTCTCCGACCGCTGGGGACGGGGCCGCATTCTGGTGATCGGTCTGGTCGGTTACGTCACCAGCCTGCTTCCCCTTTTGTGGCCCGACTGGATCGGGCTCGCCGGCATCTACGCATCCCGAGGGGCCACCGGCTTCTTCGTGGCGGCAGTCGTCCCCGTGGTGCCTGCACTGGTCGCCGAACACACGCCGCAAGACCAGCGCGCGCGGCGCTTCGCGTGGCTCGGAGCGATGTCGTTGCTGGGCTTCCTGTTCGGCCCGGGCCTCAACGCCGCAGCCGCGCAGATGTCCACCACGCTCGCGAGCGTCGGCGCCGGCACCTTCGATCCAACGAATCTAGTCATCGTGACGTCGGCGGCCCTGGGCGCGCTGATGATGCTGGGGCTGGCAACCACCCTGCCCCGCGTCGCACCAGCCGCCGTCGATGACAACATCCAACCCCAGTCTGGCGACCGGAGGCGCACGATGGCGTTGTGGGGGCTGAACGGTGCGGTCATGTTCGTGCTGTCCGGCTTCGAGCTCGGCATCGTGCTGCAGGGTCAACAGCATCCGACGCTGTCGTCGCGCGAGATCTCACTGATGTTCGCCGAGTGCAGCCTCGTGATGCTCGGCGTCAACGCGCTGCTGTTTTTCACCGGGCTGCTCGAGCGGGCCGCCGGACGCGGTGTGATGGCGGCCGGGCTCGTGCTAGCCATCGCCGGCTTGGCGATGCTGGCGCAGCACCGCAGCGACGGCTGGATGTACATCGGCGTCAGCCTCACCGCGGCCGGCACCGGGCTCGTGCTGCCGACCATCTCCTACCTCGCGGCCGGAGCCTCCCGGCGACGGCGGCTGGGCGCCACGATGGGCGGGCTGGCCGCGGCAGCGGGCTTCGGCCAGACGCTCGGCTCGGCGGCCGCCGGCTGGCTCTTCGGTGCGGTGGCCCAGTTCAGCTTCGCCTGGCTCGCCCTGCCGCTGCTGGCGACGCTGGGCACCCTGATCGTGCGCCCCGCATGGTGGTCGACCGAGAGTCAGCCACCGCATTCGCCACGTGTTTCTCCCGCCCCCCTTCCCAAATGACAACACCAGGAGCCCGAACCATGCACCACTTCTTCGTCGCCCTTCTTGCCGCGCTGACGCTCGCGCTGTCCGGCTGTGGCTACAACACCTTCCAATCGACAGACGAGCAGATCAAGGCCAGCTGGTCCGAAGTGCTCAATCAGTACCAGCGCCGCGCCGACCTGATCCCCAACATTGTTGCCACCGTCAAAGGCGAGGCGAACTTCGAACAGGAGACGCTGACCAAGGTGGTCGAGGCGCGTGCCAAAGCCACCTCAATCCAGGCCACGCCCGAGTTGGTCAACAACCCCGAGGCCTTCGGCAAGTTCCAGGCTGCGCAGGGTCAACTGACGAGTGCGCTGTCGCGGCTCCTGGTCGTCAGCGAGAACTACCCCAACCTGAAGGCCAACCAGGGCTTCCAGGATCTTCGTGTGCAGCTCGAGGGCACCGAGAACCGCATCACCGTGGCCCGTGGCCGCTACGTGAAGGCTGTGCAGGACTACAACGTGGCCGTCCGCACCTTCCCGAGCAACCTGACGGCGATGGTGTTCGGCTATGGCGCCAAAGCCAATTTCAGCGTCACCGACGAGGCGACGCTCGCGGTTCCGCCGAAGGTCGATCTGGGCGGCATCGGTGCCTCGGGTGCCAAGAAGTGACAAACGCCGTTGCTCCGGTCGGACGCTACGTGCGTCGGCTCGCCGCGCTCCTGTTCATGTGCGCGGCGGGGCTCGGCGCGGCGGCTCAGGATCTGCTCCCAGTGCCGCCGCTGAAGGCACGTGTGACCGACCTCACCGCCACGCTGACGCCGCAGCAGAACACCGCGCTTGAGCAGTCGCTGCGCGCCTTCGAGGAGCGCAAGGGAACACAGATCGCGGTGCTCATCGTTCCCACCACGCGACCCGAGGCGATCGAGCCGTTCGCCCTGCGGGTCGTTGAGCAGTGGAAGCTGGGGCGCCGCAAGGTCGATGACGGTGCGCTGCTGCTCGTCGCAAAGGAAGATCGCGCGGTGCGTCTGGAGGTTGGCTACGGCATTGAGGGTGCACTCAATGACGCGACTGCCGCGCGAATCATCAGCGAAGCCATCACTCCGCGGTTCAAACAAGGTGACTACTACGGCGGCATCAGCGCAGCAGTCGAATCGATGGTGCGTGTCCTCGATGGCGAGCCGTTGCCTGCCGCGACGGGGCTGGGAACGCCGCAGGGCGACAACGCCATTGGGCAGATATGGCCCCTGCTCTTCATCGGCGCGCTGGTGCTCGGTGGCGTATTGCGGCGGGCGATAGGCCGCATCCCCGGGGCGCTGGCGGCCGGTGGCGTGCTTGGAGTGGTCGCTTGGTTCGCGCTCGGCACCCTGGCGGTCGCCGCGGCTGCGGGGCTGACCGGCTTCTTCGTCACGCTGCTGGGGATCGGCATGGGTGGCCACGGCGGCATGCACGGGCACGGCGGGCGTCGGGGCGGTGGCTTTGGTGGAGGCGGAGGCGGCTTTGGCGGAGGCGGCGGCGGTTTTGGCGGAGGCGGCGGCGGTTTTGGCGGCGGCGGTGCCTCCGGAAGGTGGTGAGCATGAATATCACACGACTCCTCCGCCATTTGGCAACGACATCGATTGGCACGCACCGAGCCTTCCCCGCCTCCGCGCTGCGCTCTATCGAGCAAGCGATCGCCGCGAGCGAAGCCTCACACGCGGGCGAACTGCGTTTCGTGGTCGAAGGCGCGCTCGACACGCTGCCGCTGCTTCGTGGCCAGACGGCGCCCCAACGCGCCATCGAACTCTTCGCCCAACTGCACGTCTGGGACACCGCCTGCAACACCGGCGTGCTGATCTACGTATTGCTCGCGGACCACCGCGTCGAGATCGTCGCCGACCGAGGCATCCACGCCAAGGCCGGTGCCGAGGCCTGGTCTGCGATCTGCCGTGGCATGGAAAGCCAATTCTCCGCAGGCGAATTTGGCAGCGGCGCGGTCCATGGCATCAAAGCCGTCACTTCGTTGTTGACGCGCCATTTCCCACTTCAACCTGGCGACCGCAACGAGCTGCCCGACGCGCCGCTCGTGCTCTGAACACCATCACAAGGACAACCCATGCAACTGCAATTCCTCGGTGCCACCGGCACCGTCACCGGGTCGAAGTACCTGCTGCGCCACGAGGGTGCGACCGTGCTCGTCGACTGCGGTCTTTTCCAGGGCTACAAGCAATTGCGCCTGCGCAACTGGGCGCCGATGCCCGTGACGGCCGCGGACATCGACGCGATCGTTCTGACCCACGCCCACATCGACCACAGCGGCTACTTGCCGCTGCTTGCGCGGCAAGGTTTCAAGGGCAAGGTTTATTGCACGGAGGCAACCTACGAGCTGTGTCGCATCCTGCTGCCCGACAGCGGCCATTTGCAGGAAGAAGAAGCCGAGTACGCCAACCGGCGTGGCTACTCCAAACACAAGCCTGCGCTGCCGCTCTACACCCGCGAGGATGCCGAGCGCTGCCTGAAACAGTTCGTGCCCCGGCCCTACGGCACCCCATGGAGCCCTGCTCCCGGGCTCCAGGGACGTCTGGATCCGTCTGGGCACATGCTGGGCTCGGCCTTTGTGAAAATCGACGACGGTCGTCGCTCGATCCTGTTTTCCGGCGACATCGGACGACCCAATGATCTTGTGCTGGTGGCGCCGGCACGCGTCCCGGGGGCCGACTACGCGGTGGTCGAATCAACCTACGGCGACCGCCAACACGAGGCAAGCGACCCGCTGCTCAAGCTCGGCGAGGTGATCAACCGCACGGCGGCCCGCGGCGGCACCGTGGTGATCCCGGCGTTCGCCGTGGGGCGGGCGCAGAACCTGATGTACTGCATCCACTTGCTCAAGGAGCGCGGCGTCATCCACCACCTGCCGGTCTATCTCGATAGCCCGATGGCCACCGATGCGACACGTATCTACCACGCGCACCGCGACGAGCACCGCCTGAGCCCCGAACAGTGCGAGGCGATGTGCCATGCGGCAACCATCGTCAACAAGCCCGATGACTCGCGGGCGCTGAGCGCACGGCGTGGGCCGATGGTCATCATCTCCGCTAGCGGCATGGCCACAGGCGGGCGCGTCGTTCACCACCTCAAGGCCTTTGCGCCCGACCGTCGCAACACGATCTTGTTCGCGGGCTACCAGGCTGGCGGTACCCGCGGCGCCGCCATCCTGCAGGGCGCCTCCTCGGTGCGCATTCACGGAGAGGACGTTCCGATCAACGCCGAAGTGGCAGCGCTGGACAGCCTGTCCGCGCATGCTGACGCCGGCGAAATCCTGCAGTGGCTCAGCGGCTTTGAACGGCCCCCGACGCAGACCTTTGTCACGCATGGAGAGCCAGGGCCAGCCGATGCCATGCGCTCGCGCATTGAGCGAGAGCTGGGCTGGCCGTGTCGCGTGCCCGACTATCTGGAAACCGTCGACCTGACCTGACGGAGCGAGCATGACGCACGAACATATCAGTCACGCCTCCGTCACCATGAGCGCACGCCGCGTGGGTGTCGACACCTACCAGGAACTGGTGGTCTACATGCGGCGCGACTGCGCGGTGTGCCGCTCCGAGGGTTTCACCGCGCAGGCCCGGGTCCAGCTCGACTGCGGCCCGCGCCGAATCATTGCGACGCTCAACGTAGTCGACGACTGGCTGGCCGAAGGCCAGGCGGGGCTATCGGAATCGGCCTGGGCTGCTCTGCAGCCGACAGAGGGCGCGTCGCTGCTTGTGTCGCATGCACCGAGCCTTGATTCGCTGAGCCATGTTCGCGCGAAGGTCTATGGCCACCGCCTCGGTGGCGACGCTTTCCGCGCCGTTGTCGGCGACATCACCGCCGGCCGCTACTCCGACCTGCACCTGGCAACTTTCATCACCGCGTGCGCTGGCGACCACCTCGACCTTGCAGAGACTGTCTCGTTGACGCGAGCGATGATCGACGTGGGCGACCGGCTGGACTGGGGCCGCGGCAGGGTCGTCGACAAACATTGCGTCGGTGGCCTGCCAGGCAACCGCACGACGCTGCTCGTCGTGCCCATCGTCGCGGCCTGCGGTCTGACGATGCCCAAGACCTCGTCGCGTGCGATCACCTCCCCTGCCGGCACGGCCGACACGATGGAGGTGCTGGCACCGGTCGACCTCGACATTGCCGCGATGCGCCGCACGGTGGAACGAACCGGTGCCTGCATCGTCTGGGGCGGATCGGTCCGGTTGAGCCCGGCCGACGACATCCTGATCCGTGTCGAGCGCCCGCTCGATCTCGACAGCGAGGGACAGCTGGTCGCCTCCGTGCTGTCCAAGAAGGCGGCCGCTGGCTCAACTCACGTGCTGATCGACCTGCCGGTGGGGCCGACAGCCAAGGTTCGCAGCGCCGAGGCCGCGCAGACACTCGGGCGCCGGCTCGTCGAGGTCGGCCGGGCCATCGGATTGGAGGTGGCATTGCGCGTCACCGACGGTCTGCAGCCCGTCGGGCGCGGCATCGGCCCCGCGCTGGAAGCGCGCGACGTGCTGGCCGTTCTGCGTCGCCAAGCTGACGCACCGGACGATCTGCGGCAGCGCGCGTTGCGTCTGGCCGGCGACATTCTCGAGCTGGGCGGTGCCGCGCCAGCGGGTACCGGCCTGGATCTGGCAACCGAAGTGCTCGCCGACGGACGGGCCTGGGCGAAGTTCGCCGCCATCTGCGAAGCCCAAGGGGGCCTGCGCGAGGTGCCGCTGGCATCGCACCGGCGGGTCATCGAGGCCCCATCAGGGGGGCGCATCACGGCGATCGACAACCGCGTGCTGTCGCGCGCCGCCAAGCTCGCCGGCGCGCCGAAGGCAGCGGCCGCGGGTGTCGACGTGCATGCCCGGCTCGGCGACATCGTGCGGCCCGGACAACCACTCTTCACGCTGCATGCGCAGGCTCCGGGGGAACTGGCTTACGCGCGGCAGTACATCGAAACCCGGCCCCCCATCTTTCAAATCTCGGAGGTGTCTTGAAACCGATCGTCTTTCATCTGCCCGGCGACGAGGCCTTTGCCAACCGGTTGGTGAGCACGCTTCAGGCCGAGCCGGCCGGGCTGGAACTGCACCGCTTTCCGGACGGCGAGTCGTTGGTCCGCCTGGATGCGGACGTCACGGGCCGGACCGTCGTGCTCACCTGCAGCCTAGCGCGGCCCGACGAGAAGACGCTGCCGCTGCTGTTCGCGGCCGACGCCGCGCGAGACCTTGGCGCCGCGAAGGTGCTGCTCGCAGCGCCCTACCTCGCCTACCTGCGGCAGGATCGGCGCTTCCATGCCGGCGAGGCCGTGACGTCGCGCTCCTACGCGGCGCTGCTGTCGACCGCTTTCGATGGACTCGTGACGGCCGATCCGCACCTGCACCGCTACCACGCACTCGACGAGATCTACCGCATCCCGACGCGCGTCGTGCACACGGCGCCGCTCATCGCCCGCTGGGTCGCGACACACGTCGAGCGCCCGCTGCTGATCGGCCCCGACTCGGAGAGCGAGCAATGGGTCGCGGAAGTCGCCGCCGCCGCGGGCGCGCCCTGGATCGTGCTGCAGAAGATCCGCCGCGGTGACCGCGATGTCGAGGTCAGCCTGCCGGATGTGTCGGCCTGGCGGGACCGCCAGCCGGTGCTGGTGGACGACATCGTCTCGAGCGCACGCACCATGATCCAGGCCGTGGCCAGCGTGCGCCGCGTCGGATTGCCGGCGCCGGTGTGCATCGGCGTGCATGCCCTGTTCGCACCGGCTGCGTACGAGGAACTGCTGGCCAGCCGGCCGGCCCGCGTGCTCACCTGCGACACGGTTCCTCACGCATCCAACGAGATCAGCGTCGTCGAACCGTTGGCACACGCCTTGGAGGAGTTGATGGGGGAAATCGCATCGTGAACAACAGCCGACCGTCCCTTGCATGGCGGCTGTGGCTGCTCATCGCGCAGGTGATCGCGGTGTCGGCCGGGCTGCTGATCGCCTGGAAGGCTTTCGGGCCCGAGCCCATGACGCCGACACGCACCGATGTCGTGGCGCTGCGAGAGGCGCCGCACGCCGACACCTCGGCGTCGGGGCCAAACGGCAAGACCGTCATGACGCGCCTTGAAGGGGGCTTCCGCGCGGCGGCTGCCAAGGCCTCGGCCTCGGTCGTCAACATCTACACGCGCAAGGCCCCACCACGACAGCCGCCCGAATGGCTGAGACCCTATGGCGGCGCCGACGAAGAGGCGGCGCAGGGCCAATCCAGCCTGGGCTCCGGGGTCATCGTCGCCACCCAGGGTTTCATCCTGACCAACAACCACGTTGTCGACGGCGCCGATGAGATCGCCGTGATGTTGCCGGGCGGCAAGGTGGCCGAGGCACGCGTCGTCGGCACCGACCCCGACACCGACCTCGCGGTGCTGCGTGTCGAGGCCAAGGGCTTGCAGCCGATCACATTCGCCGATCCGGCCTCGGTGCAGATCGGTGACATCGTGCTGGCCGTTGGCGATCCGTTCGGCGTGGGCCAGACGGTGACGCAGGGCATCGTCAGCGCGACGGGCCGCAACCGGCTCGGCATCAACACCTTCGAGAACTTCATCCAGACCGACGCAGCAATCAACCCCGGCAATTCGGGCGGCGCGCTGGTCGACACATCCGGCCACCTGGTGGGCATCAACACCGCGATCTATTCGCGCAGCGGCGGATCGCAAGGCATCGGCTTCGCGATCCCGGTCAGCCTGGCGCGGCAGGTGATGGAACAGATCATCGCCACCGGCCGCGTCAGCCGCGGCTGGCTCGGCGTGAGCGCCCGCGACGTGATCCACGAGACGACTGGTGCGGCGGTCGGCGCTGCGCTCGTCGCCGTGCAGCGCGGCGGCCCGGCCGAACGCGCGGGCTTGCGTGCCGGCGACACCGTCGTCTCCATCAACGGCAAGCCGATCGGTGACACCGCATCCCTGGTCAACGAAACGGCATCGCTCAGCCCCGGGAGCACGGCGCAGTTCAAGGTGCTGCGAGGTCCGGAGGCGGTGTCGCTGGCCGTCGAGCTGGGTCAGCGCCCCGTTGTGCGCAGGCAGTGATGCAAACACCGCCTGCTGTGCAATTCGTTCCATCACCCGCAAACTACGAGAGAGACCCCTATGAGCACATACACCCCTGAAGCAGCCGACGCGGCCTTGCCATCTCGGCAGGCGGCTCGCACCAACGACCGACTCGGCCTCGGATTGCTGACCGCCCTCGTCGTTGGATCCATCCTTGGCAGCGGCATTTTCGGACTCCCGCAGAACATGGCCTCCGGAGCGTCAGCGGGAGCGATTCTGATCGGCTGGCTCATCACTGGCATCGGCATGCTCGCACTCGCCCGGGTCTACCAGATGCTCGCGCTGCGCAAGCCGCAACTGAACAATGGCATCTATGTGTATGCACGCGAGTCCGCGGGCCACTACGTCGGTTTCAACTCGGCATGGGGTTACTGGGTCAGTGCATGGATTGGCAACGTAGGCTACCTCGTCGCCGCCTTTGGAGCGCTCGGCTACTTTTTCCCGTCCTTCGGCGACGGAAACACGGCGGCCGCCGTGGCGGGTGCGTCGATCGTGCTCTGGCTCGTGCACTTCATGGTGCTTCGAGGCATTCGCGGCGCGGCGGTCCTCAACGCAGTGGTGACGCTCGCCAAGGTGCTGCCACTTCTGTTGTTCATTGCTCTTGTTGCGACCGCCTTCCGCTTGGAGACCTTCAACATGGAGTTCTGGGGCAGCGCGAAGCTCGGCAGCACCTTCGATCAGGTCAAGAGCACGATGCTTGTCACCGTCTGGGTCTTCATCGGAATCGAAGGGGCCAGTGTCTACTCTGCCCGCGCGCGCCGCCGTGAGGACGTCGGTCGAGCCACCGTCCTCGGCTTCATCGTGACGCTGGTCTTGTTGATGGCCGTCTCGCTTCTGTCGCTGGGCGTGCTGCAGCAGCCCGAACTTGCCGGCCTGAAAAATCCTTCGATGGCTGGCGTACTTGAGAAGGCTGTCGGCACGTGGGGCGCCGTGCTCATCTACGGCGGTCTGATCGTCTCCGTCGGAGGCGGCTTCCTGGCGTGGACCCTGCTGGCCGCAGAATCCTTGTTCTCGCCCGCCACCGACGGCGTGATGCCCAGCGGTCTCGCGCGCCAGAACGCCCAAGGCGTGCCCGCGAATGCACTGTGGTTGACCAGCGCGATGGTGCAAGTTTTCCTGCTTGTGGCCCTGTTCTCCAAAGCCTCGTACCTGGCACTGATCTCGCTGTCAACGGCGATGATCCTGCTGCCGTACCTGTTCAGCGCGGTCTACGGCGTGATGCTCGCAGTCAGGAGAGAGGGGGCTGCCGGCAGCATCCACCGGTCGGACCTGGCCGTCTCAGCTCTGGCCGCTCTCTACTGCGTCTGGCTGTTGTACGCCGCGGGTCCAAAGTACCTGCTGTTGAGCTCGTTGCTGTATGTGCCAGGCGCGGTGTTGTACGTGCTGGGCAGGCGTGAGCAGCGCGCGCGCCCCTTCAAAGGCTTCGAACTCGGGCTTGCCGCCATCTTGTTGCTGCTGGCAGCAGTGGCCGCCTACTTGTTAGCCAGTGGCGGTCTCAGCCTGTGAACCAATTCCCTTTCGCAACCTTTGATCCGACAGGAGCTTTCACATGACACTCGGAGCATTTTCTGAGGTAGGTCAATTGCGCAAGGTGCTTGTCTGCAGGCCAGGGCTCGCCCAGGCCAGGCTGACACCCGCCAACTGTCGCGAGCTGCTTTTTGACGACGTGCTCTGGGTCTCCCAGGCGAAGAACGATCACCACGCCTTCACCAACGTGATGACCGAGCGAGGCGTCGAGGTGCTCGAGCTGCACGACCTGCTGGCCAGCGTTGTGGCCCAACCAACCGCACGCGCATGGTTGCTCGATCGCAAGCTCGGCGAGGATTTCATCGATCCCGAGGCGGCGGCTGGATTGCGCCCCTGGCTTGAGTCGCTGCCACCCAATCGCCTGGCCGAACATCTGATAGGAGGGCTCCTTCGAGGCGAGGTCCCCGTCGCACTGGAAGGACTGGCCGCGCATTGCCTGTCGCCCTCAGACTTCCTGCTCCCGCCGCTGCCGAACACGTTGTTCACCCGCGACTCCAGTTGCTGGGTCTACGGCGGCGTCGTGCTGAGCCCGATGTTCTGGCCGGCGCGGCGCCAGGAGACGCTGCTGCTGACTGCGATTTACCGCTTCCATTCGGCATTCCAGGGTCAGGTGGTCGAGTGGTGGGGCGACCCCGACCGCGGCCACGGGATGGCCTCGCTGGAAGGTGGGGATGTGGCTCCGCTCGGGAACGGCATCGTGCTGGTCGGGATGGGGGAACGCACCTCGCCACAGGCGGTCAGTCAACTGGCACGCCGCCTATTTCAAAGCGGAGCGGCCACGCATCTCATAGCCGCCCGCATGCCCAAGTCTCGTGGCGCGATGCACCTGGACACTGTGCTGACATTCTGCGACGTCGATCTCGTGACCACATTTCCAGGGGTCGTCTCCGAAATCAGGGCGCACAGCCTGAGGCCGGGTGACAAAGAGGGAAGCCTGGACGTCCGAGCCGAACCCGGGCCGTTCCTTGATGTCATCTCGCAAGCGTTGAAACTGAAACGCCTGCGGGTGGTCACGACAGGGGGAGATGCTTACGAAGCCGAACGTGAACAGTGGGATGACGGCAACAACCTGCTCGCTCTCTCCCCCGGCGTGGTGGTTGCCTACAACCGCAATGTTTACACCAACACGTTGCTGCGCAAAGCAGGCGTCGAGGTCATCACGATCCCCAGCGCGGAACTGGGCCGCGGTCGTGGAGGCAGCCACTGCATGTCCTGTCCGATCGAGCGAGACCCCGTCTGAGCTATCACCGCTACCCATCAACACCAAGGAACACCCATGAGCTTCAATCTGCGCAATCGCAGCTTGCTTGACCTCGAGGATTTCGAGCCACGAGACATCCGCTTCCTGCTCGACCTGTCGGCGGAGCTGAAGCGCACCAAGTACGTCGGCAACGAACACCAACGCCTGAAGGGCAAGAACATCGCCCTCGTTTTCGAGAAGGCGTCGACGCGAACGCGTTGCGCGTTCGAGGTCGCGGTTCACGATCAGGGTGGGCACGTCACCTACATCGACCCGGCGGGCTCGCAGCTGGGTCACAAGGAGTCGTTGAAGGACACGGCCCGCGTGCTCGGACGCATGTACGACGGCATCGAGTACCGCGGCTTCCACCAGAGCGTCGTTGAGGAACTCGCCCGCTTCTCCCACGTTCCGGTGTGGAACGGTCTCACCGACGAAGCGCATCCGACGCAGATTCTGGCGGACCTGTTGACGATGGAAGAGTTCGGCCAACAGCCGCTTCACCAGATGTCCTTCTGCTACCTCGGCGACGCCCGATTCAACATGGGCTGCTCCCTCCTGGTCGGTGGTGTCCAGATGGGCATGGACGTGCGAATCGCCGCCCCTGAAGCGCTGCGCCCTCCAGAGGAGTTGGTAGCCAGGATGCGTGCGCTGGCCCAAAGGACCGGAGCCCGAGTGACGATCGAATCCGAACCACGACTCGCAGTATCAGGAGCGGATTTCCTCTACACCGACGTGTGGGTTTCCATGGGCGAGCCGCAGGAGGTCTGGAAAGACCGCATCGACCAGCTGCTGCCGTACCAGGTGAACAGCGACCTCTTGGCCGCCACTGGCAATCCGCGAACCCGCTTCATGCACTGTCTGCCGGCGTTGCACAACCTCGACACCGAAGTCGGCCGCTGGGTTCATGAGCAATTCGGCCTCAGGGAGCTTGAGGTGACGGACGAGGTTTTCGAGTCAGACGCCTCGATCGTCTTCACCCAGGCCGAAAACCGCATGCACACCATCAAGGCCGTGCTCGTCGCGACACTCGGCTGAAATGCCGCAGAGGGATACCACATGAGAATCGTCGTCGCCCTGGGAGGCAACGCGCTGCTGCGCCGAGGGGAGCCGCTGACCTCGGAGAATCAGCTCGCCAACATCCGCCGCGCGGCGGGACAGCTGGCCCGGATCGTGGAAGGAAACGAGCTTGTGCTGACCCACGGCAACGGCCCGCAGGTCGGCCTGCTCGCGCTGCAGGCAGCCGAGCAAGCAACAGGGGAAGGGTTTCCGTTGGACGTGCTGGGCGCGCAAACCGACGGGATGATCGGCTACCTGCTGGAGCAGGAGCTGAGCAACATCCTCCCGTCGCAGGTGATCGCAACGCTCCTGACTCGTGTTGAGGTCGATCCTTCCGATCCGGCGTTCACCTCCCCGACCAAGCCCATTGGCCCTGTCTACACGGCCGCCGATGCTGAACGCATCGGCCACCAGCACGGGTGGGCGATGGCACCGGACGGCAAGGGTGTCCGCCGTGTGGTCGCATCGCCATCGCCACAGCGTGTGCTCGGCCTGCAGCCGATCCAGTGGTTGCTTTCACACGGGACGCTGGTGATCGCAGCCGGCGGCGGTGGCATTCCGGTCGCGGCGATGGGGGACGGCCGGGCACTGCGAGGAGTCGAGGCGGTGATCGACAAAGATCTTTGCAGCAGTCTGCTGGCACGCCAGCTAGGGGCTGACTGTCTCGTGATCGCGACCGACGTCGATGCTGTCTACCTGGATTTCGGTACACCGACCCAACGCGCGTTGCGCCAAGTGGACGTCGAAGCGCTTGCCGAGATGCGGTTCCCTGCTGGCTCCATGGGCCCGAAGGTCGAGGCGGCCCGCGCCTTTGTGGCGAACACCGGGCGCCGCGCCGTCATCGGTTCGCTGGATCACATCGAGGCCATGGTGCAGGGCCGTGCGGGCACCGAAGTCGTTCCAGCGGGCAGCCGCGAAAGGAGCGCCTGATGTGCTTCTCTGCCGAAGCCAGTTTCACCGCCGGCGTCGTGCTGCTGATCGTCGGTACGGTCACCGTGCGGCGAGCGCGGACGCGCTCGGAGTTGCCGTACGCCTGGATCCCCGTCCTCTTTGGCATTCAGCAGCTGCTTGAAGGCGCTCTGTGGCTGACCTTCCCGGACCGCGCGCCGCTTCTCAACACCGTGCTGACGCACGCCTACTCGTTCTTCTCGCATGTGCTATGGCCGATCTACGTGCCGCTGGCCGGACTGGCGCTGGAGACCGTGCCTTGGCGGCGGCGGGTTCTGATCGCCTTTGCCATCGCGGGCAGCGCCGTGGGCCTGTACCTGCTGGCCACGCTGTTCACGCTGCCGATCGTGGCGACCGTAACCGGCCAGCACATCGCCTATGAGTCGCCGCACTTCTATGCGCTGGCGGCGATGTCGCTGTACCTGCTGGGCACCTGCGCAAGCCTGATGTTCTCCAGCCACGTGCGGGTCCTTGCTTTCGGCGTGGCTGCGTTCGTCTCCGCGGTGGCGGCCTACGCCTTCTACGCCACCTGGTTCATCTCGGTGTGGTGCTTCTTCGCCGGGGTGCTCAGCGTCGTCGTGCTTCTGTACTTCACCGATGGGCGCCGAACCGCGCGGGTTCCCGTTGCGAGCCGGGAACTGGAGGCGCGTTGATGGGCGGGACGAAGGGCTTCACGCCCGCGCTCGGCTTTCACGCCCTCACGCCGCTGTACGACCGCGTGGTGGCACTGACGACGCGCGAGCGTACCTTCAAGCAGGCGCTGCTTGACCAGGCAACCATCGAGCCCGGCCACCAGGTGCTGGATGTGGGCTGCGGCACCGGCACGCTGGCCATCGAGGCGCAGCACCGACAGCCGGGCGTGCAGATGTCGGCGCTCGATGCAGATCGAACGGTCCTCGACATCGCAAGGCGCAAGGCACGGCGTGCCGGCGCGGAGATCGTGTTCGACCTGGGCCGCTCGTCCGCCCTGCCCTACGCTGACGAACGATTCGACCGCGTCGTGTCGAGCCTCTTCTTCCACCATTTGTCATGGGGTGGCAAGCTGCTGACCGCGCGCGAGATGCTTCGCGTGCTGCGTCCCGGCGGAGAACTCCACGTCGCCGACTGGGGTCGCGCGGGCGGCCCGTTCAGCCGGACCGCGTTCCTGGCGGTCCAGTTGCTAGATGGCTTCGACACCACGAGCGACAACGTCGCCGGAATGCTGCCGGTGCTGTTCGCCTCCGCGGGCTTCCACCAGGTTGAGGAAACGCGCCGCATTCCCACCGCTCTTGGCATCGTCTCGCTGTACCGGGCGGTCAAAGGCGCCGCCGCCCGGGCCCAACGTTCGGCCGGGGACATGGCATGAACGCTACGCCCGGCGAGTCCGTGTCGCCTGAGCCGCCGGCCGCAGGCAGTCCGCCCGGGGCCTTGCGCGTGCTCTTCTTGGACGTCGCCGCCGATGACCAGGCCATGCTCGAAGCGCTGTGCCCGCGCTTGTGGTGGTCGCGCTTCGCGCACGACACTCAGGTTGACGAGAACGACGGCGCCGCGGCGCTGGCCCAGGTGCTGTGCGTGTTCGTCCGCACACCGGTAACACGCGAGTTGCTGCAGCGCATGCCGGCGTTGCAGCTGGTGGCGACGCGTTCCGCCGGCGTCGACCACGTCGACCTCGACGCCTGCCGCGAACGCAACATCGCGGTCGTCCATGTGCCCGACTATGGGGCCGCCACGGTAGCGGAGCACACATTCGCGCTGTTGCTGGCGCTCGCCCGCCACCTGTTCGAGGCACGCGCCCGGGCTCTCAGGGGCAGCTTCTCGTACCGCGGCCTCACCGGCTTCGAGCTGGAAGGCAAGGTGCTGGGGGTCGTCGGCTGCGGTCGTATCGGAACACATGTGGCACGTATCGCCCGGGGCTTCGGGATGAAAGTCCTGGCCTTTGACCCGCGTCCGGAAGTCGCGATCAGCCTCGGCATCGACTTGGTCGGATGGTCCGAACTGCTCGAACGCAGTGACATCCTGAGTCTCCACGTGCCGCTGACCCCGGAAACGCACCACCTGCTGGACGACAACGCCTTCGCCCGCATCAAACCCGGTGTCGTGCTGCTCAACACCGCGCGGGGCGGTTTGATCGACGAAGAAGCGTTGCTGCGCGCGCTCGACCGCGGCGCCGTTTCTGCGGCCGGCCTCGACGTGCTTGAGCACGAAGGCGGCACCTCGCCTGAAGCGCCGATGGGCTGCGAAGGCCTGGGCTGCGACCGCGGCTGGGAAACGTCGCATCCGCTGCTGAGTCACCCTCGCGTGCTCGCAACACCCCACGTCGGCTTCAACACCCGCGAGGCGGTCGCGCGCATCCTGCACGAGACCATCGACAACATTGCGGCGTGGCAAGCCGGCCAGACGCGACACCGCGTGCCCTGACATGGGCGACCGCAGCGAGACCACTGCAAAGGAGTATTCATGGACAGGATCAGGGTTGCCATCAACGGCTACGGGGTGATCGGAAAGCGCGTGGCCGACGCAGTTTGCTTGCAGGATGACATGGCGCTCGCCGGTGTGGCCGACGTCGCCAACGACTACCGCATACAGGTGGCAGCCCAGGCCGGACTGCCGGTGCACGCGGCCACGCCGCAGGCCGACGCACCCATGCGCGCGGCCGGCATCGCGGTTGTGGGCGGCCTCGCCGAACTGCTCGCAAAATCCGACGCCGTCGTCGACTGCACGCCGAAGAAGGTGGCCGCAGTCAACAAGAGGGTGTACGAGGAAGCCGGCGTCAAGGCCATCTTCCATGGCGGAGAATCGCATGCGCTCACCGGTCATTCCTTCGTCGCCCAGGCGAACTACGCGTCTGCCTTCGGGCGCTCGTCGACGCGCGTCGTGTCGTGCAACACGACATCGATCGTTCGCACCCTCGGAGCGCTGCGAACGGCAGGACTGCTGAAACGTGCGCGCGGTACGCTGATCCGGCGCGCCTCCGACCCCTGGGAAGCGCATGCCGACGGCATCGTCAACACGGTGGTCCCCGAGAAAGTCATTCCGAGTCATCAGGGTCCGGACGCCCGCACCGTCATCCCGGATCTCGACGTCGTGACGATCGCCGTGAAGGCCGCACACAACTCCAGCCACCTGCACACCTGGTGGGTGGAATTGACTCGGCCTGCAACGCGTGACGAGGTGCTCGGTGCATTCCGCGCGGTGCCACGTATTGCGTTCGTGCGTTCGTCGGACGGGATCGTGGCACTGAACAGCACGGTCGAGCTGATGGCCGACCTTGGCCGCCCGCGCGGCGATATGTGGGAGGTAGCGCTGTGGGAGGATGTGCTGGCCGTCGATGGCGACCAGGCGTATTACACCTACCAGGTCTTCAACCAGGCGATCGTGGTCCCCGAAACCATCGATGCGATCCGGGCTCTGACGGGTCTCGAGATGGACCCGGTGAAGTCGATCGCGAAGACCGACGCGTCACTGGGAATGCGGCGCGACTTCCTGCGCTGACGCGGCAGGCTGGAAGCGTCCCTTGAGTACGCCTCGTTGCCGGTCAGAAGAACCACTGGGCTTGCCCTTGCCACGCGGCCGGAGTGACACCGAATTCACTGTTCCTTCCTCCTCGGAAGCCCTGCGCACCCACGGTCAGGTCGAGGTCTGGGCGAACCGACCACACCAGGCGGCTGTCCACGACCCGGCTGCGGTCATCGGCGTTGAACACGGCGTACGTCACCCACTTCAGCAGCGGCGTCACCTCGTACGACGCGATCAACCCGACATAGCGGGTCGCCAGACTGGAGACGCGGCCTGCCCTCAGACTGGCCCGGTCGTAGGCGGAAGGGTCGCGCGCGCCGGCGCCGTTGTAGTAGCCCTCGGCGCTGAGCGTGAGGCCGTTCGTGAATGCATAGTCGATGCCCACCACCAAGCGGTTGAACATGGCCCCGGAGGGCGGCCGCAGGCGCGCCACCTCCCCGCGAATGCCCGCCGTGCCGATCTGGCCGGCCAGATCCATGCCGATCACTTCGAGCCCGAGCAATCTGCCAACGACCAGCGAAACGTCCGCTCCGACCGCATTGCCGTGCCACTGCAACGCTCGGCTCGCAGGCCCCCGGTCAGGGGCTGGTGCGTAGACCAGAGACGCCCTTGACAGCGGCCCGAGCTTGGCCTCGACAAGCACGGCGTCGAGGCCGACACGCTCGTCCCGTTCCAGCGCCAGTGGATTGATCGGGTTGAGGATGTCCAGCGGACTCCAGAAGCGTCCGGTGCCCCAAGCGATCCGCTGGCGCCCAACCCGAACGTCCACATTGCCGGCTGTCGCGGTGACAGCGGCCCGGTAGAGGCGATGGCGACCATAGGCATCGCCTCGGTCCAGATAGTTCGCGTCGGCGCGCCAATATTGCGGCGGCGCAATGCCCTTGGTGGCTTGGAACTCCGCCGTATCCAGGTAGCTGCCGAACAGAAGTTCGTTGTCGTACTGCAGGTCAAGTGCGAAGCCCGGGGCGACGTCACCCTTGGCCTCGACGCGCAGCCGGTTCAGGCTCAGCCCATACGCTTCGCCATTCACGGTACGTGAGCGCACGAACAGGCTCTTCGCGCTACCCGTTAACCCCAACCCCTCGGCCTGCGCAGGCGCGCCGACGAAGAGCGCCGCCACCAGCATGATCAAGCCGGCAAACTGCGCGGGCAGCATCGCGCAGCGCATCACGTATGGCGGATAGCGGCAGTCGGGTCGAGCCGTGCGGCCCGTGACGCCGGGTAGAGCGACACCGCGACGCTAGCCAGGAACAGGCCGATGCCGGGTCCGACAAGGCTCGCCCATTCGAGCCGCGGGTAGACGATGCCGGTGAGCCCGGGAATCGCGCTGTAGTCCTTGTAGAAGCGCGACAGGTCCAGGCCCACGCTGCCGAACGCCGACACGATGGCCGCGCCCACCGCATAACCCACGACCGAGGCCAGCAGCATCAGCGCCACCGTTTCGTAGACGACCATGCGAACGATTGCATCGGGTGGTGTGCCGAGCGCCATCATCACGCCGAACTCGCGAGTCCGCTCGGCCACGGCCATGAAAACGGTGTTCATCACCGCCAGCGCCACGACGAGGAAGAAGACCGCAACGATGACGGTGCGGATGGCACGCACCAAGCCCACCATGTCCGCCACGCGTGTCAGCAACTCCGGCCAGGTCGAGGCCACGAGGCCACGGCTCGCCACCACCGGCGCCAGTTGGCGGGCCACGGCGTCTACCTGGGATCGGTCCACGAGCCTCAGGTTGACCGATGAGACCCGGTCGCCGAGGCCGAGCATGCGTTGCGCTGCCGGCAAGGTGACGAAGACCATGGCACCGTCGAACGAACTGCTCTCGGTGGCGAAGATGCCGCGCACGCGGAATGCAGCCGTTCCGAGTTCGCCGGCCAGCCCCGGTGCCATGATGACGATCTTCTCGCCAAGCCTTGCGCCGATCTTCTCGGCCAGCCGCCGGCCGATGACGATGTCGCGTTCGGCACCGCGCGCGAGTGGCGTGCCCTCGACGAAGGTTCGGTGCAGGATGGTGATGCTCGGCTCGAGATCAGGGTCGACGCCATAGAGCATCACCCCCACCGACTTCGTTGCGCTGCTGACCAGCGCCTGCGCCTGCACGCGTGGCGCCGCCGCAGCGACGCCAGGCATGGTCTGCGCCGCCTTCAGGACGCCGGCGGCGTCCTCGAAGGCCAGCTCGGGTGCCAAGTCTCGTCGCAGGCCCTGGCGCTCGATCTGCAGGTGGCCCGTGAGGTAGCCGGTCGAGTTGCCGACGATCTGCTCGGCGAAGCCGTCGAAAAAGCCGTACAGGAAGACGTAGGCCACGATCGCGAAGGCAGCGGCGAAGGCCGTGATGGCGCTGCGCTTGCGATTGCGCAGCAGGTTGCGCGTGGCGATCAACACGAAGACGGGCCACCGGCTGCGCCGGGCCGGTGCTGGTTCGGCCCGTCCCCCCATGCGCGCCTTGCCGCGGTCGCCGATGCCGCGGATCGCGGCGACCGGCTCCAGCGTGGCGGCCCGGAACGCTGGGTAGAGCGCCATCAGGAGCGCGATCAAGAACACCATCGCCGAGATGAACAGGCTGCGTTCGGCGCGCACCGCCGGATAGATGACATCCTCCAGTCCGGGCATGGTTCGAAGGCCGGCCGCGAACGCGCCGAGATCAATGCCGATCCGGCCGAACGCCGCCGTGGCGCCCAGCCCGACCGCGTTGCCGAGCAGCAGCCCGGCCGCGCCGAGCAGCGCCGCCTCCGCGAGCACGAGCCGGAACAGCAGCGACTGGCTGGTGCCCAGCGCGAGCATGATGCCGAACTCGCGCGTGCGCTCGAGCACCGCCATCAACACCGGGTTGGCCACGCCGGCGGCCACCATCACAAAGAAGATCGTCAGCACCACGATGCCCATCACTTCGTGGAATCGTGTGCTGACCGCCACCATCGGCAGCAGCACCGGCCAGCCCACCACCTCGTGGTCGGAACCGACACGGATGGACAGGCTCTCGGTGGCCGCAGCCAGCGCGCCCCGGTCGCGCAAGCGCACCGCGACGGCCGTCACGGCACTCGGCGCGGCAAGGAAGTCGCGCATCACCGCCATCGGCATCACGGCGACATAGCCGTCCAGATCGTCGATCTTCGTGCGGAACACGCCGCGGACGGGCACCCGAGCGCTCGCCACCGAGCCGTCGTAGGCCTGGCCTACCAGGACCAGGTCGTCTCCGGCGCGCAGGGCCAGGGCCCCGGCCAGATCCGCGCCGATCAGGATGCCGCTGTCGCCCGGCCCGTCGAGGTCGCGGCCGTCGACGATGGCCTTGGACAGATCACTGACCGCAGACTCACCCGCCGGATCGACGCCGAAGGCCATGATGCCGCGCGAGCGGTCCGCGCGGCTCGCGAGCACGGTCGTTTCGAGCCGGACCGTTGCCGCGGCCACAGCGGGGTCGGCACGTACCGCCGCGAGCACGCGATCGCCGGCCTCGATGGCGCGGTCCAGGCTCGGGTCGTCGTGGTAGCCCTTCAGGTGCACCTGCGCATCGGTGGCGAAGTAGCGCGTGGTGTTGTTCACCATCTGGCGGTTCTGGCCGTCTATGAACCCCCAGAGAAAGGTCAACGCGGCGAGTCCGACCGCGATCGACAGCACCGTGATGCCGGAGCGGCGGCGGTTGCGCATGACGTTGCGCAGCGCCAGCTTCCAGATCATGACGCTGCCTTTCGCTCGTCGGCCTCGATGCGGCCGTCGCGCAGGCGGATCACGCGGCGGGCGCGCTCGACCACCATCGGGTCGTGCGTCGAGAAGACGAATGTGGTGCCCTGCTCTTCGTTCAGGCGGCGCATCATGTCCATCAGCGCCGAGCCCGACTGCGAGTCGAGGTTGGCGGTCGGCTCGTCGGGCAGCACGATCATCGGCCGCGCGGCGATGGCGCGCGCCACCGCCACACGCTGCTGCTGGCCGCCTGACAGTTCATTGGGCCGGCGGTTCTCGAGACCCTCCAGGCCGAGCTCGTGCAGCAGGCGCATCGCCTCCTGGCGGCGGCGTTCCTCGTCGACACCTTGCAGCAGCATCACGTACTCGACGTTCTCGAGCGCGGAGAGCACCGGCACCAGGTTGTATTCCTGGAACACGAAGCCGATGTGGCGCAGGCGAACCTCGGCGAGCGCCTTGCGGCCCAGGGACGTGATCTCCTGATCGCCGACCCAGATGCGACCGCTCGTCGGGCGGTCGAGCCCACCGATGAGGTTCAGCAGCGTCGTCTTGCCGGAGCCGGAGGGCCCGACCAGGGCCACGAAGTCGCCCTCCAGGATCTCGACGCTGGTCTCGTGCAGCGCCGGCACCGGGATGCTGTCGCGCTGGTAGATCTTCGTAGCCTTGTCGACACGGACGATGGCGCAGGGCATCGACATGGGCTTCATTCCGAAGTCATCACGATGTGCGGATCGCCGAGCCCGCGCACGGCCGCCCATTCGTCGGTGCTGAGCACTTGCGCCGGATCGATGCCAAGCGCGGAAGCGGCCTCGGCCACCACGTGAGCCCATGTGCAGCGGTTCGCGAACAGCATGCCGGCGACATCGAGCGTGCCGCCCCGGGCGATATAGCCCAGCGCGCGGGTCTGCTGCGGCCCGGTGTCAACGCGGCGGAGTACGCCGAGCGTGGGTTCGGGCCGCATGTGCGAGACGATGACGCGCGCCGCGGCTGCGGCAGGGAAGAGTTGCCCCAGTGCCGAATCGCCGACCACGAACGCGCGCTCGCGCGCGTCGCGCGGCAGCCGGAAGCGGCCGGGCTCGACAACGCAGGTGACCGCAGTGCGATGCCCGGCGGCATCGAGCCGGTGCGCTGCCAGCAGCGCCTGCTGCAGCTGGTACGCGCCGATGGCGATCAGCAGCACCTGGGGAGCCTCGCAGGCCTTGACCACGCAGGCCCCCTCTTCGACCAGGCGCTGCGCCTGCTCGCCGGTCAGGCGGTTGGCCATCGGCCGCTTGGGCACGACAAGGGTCCAGAACTGCCCATGGGTGCCGTAGGCAGCACGCAGCGCGGCTGCCGCGCTGTTCGCATCGACGGGGAACAGCACGCGCGCGGTGTCCGACATCTCGCCCAGCAGCGCTTCGGCCAAGGTCGGGTCCTGGTGCGACTGCTCGTTCTTGCCGTTCTCCCATGTGTGCGAGGTGGCCACCGTGACGATCGACAGCCACCCCTGCGGACTGCCCGCCTCCGCCTGGTGGCGGGCGAACAGGATCTCCTGGCGCAGCGCGCCGAGCATCTTGACGGCGAAGGCCTCATAGGAGACCACGAGGTTGATGCCACCCTTGTTGCCGAGGGCCGCGCTGACCACCGCCTCCTCGTTGAGCGCGGTGATCACCGCGCCGTCCACCGCCTCCGCCAGGCCGGGCTCGGGCGCGAAGACACGGTGCTTCAGCAGGTCCAGGGTCTGGCCCATCCGGTTGCTGCGCAGTTCGTCCGGGTTGCCGACACGCGGGCGCAACTGGGGGTTTGCCTGCACGATGGCGGCAAAGGCCCCGTCCAGCGCGCCCATCGGGGACACTTGGCCCGCGCCGACGGCGTGCCATTGCGCCGCAGGCAACGCGGGTGCGTCGACCTGCCGGTGCGCCAGCGCGTGGTCGCGCTCGAGCGGGCGCTGCTGGTCCCGATGACGGCAGAGCACGGCTACCGCCTCGTCGAGTTCGCCAGCTGGCACGAACAACGCACGCGCGCCCTCGTTGAACTGCTGCCGCGCGAATGCGTCGATGCGTGGATTGCCGGCCAGCGGCAGATTGTGGGCGGCGTTCATCCCCGCACCGGGAAAGCCGAAGCCCTTCGGTGCCTCGGCGACGGTGTAGTGCAGCGGCACCGGGTACTGGATGCTGCCGGTGGCGACAGCTGCCGCGCAGGCCGCGAGCCGCTCCTCCATCGCATGCACGGCCCACGCGAACGCGGCCGGGTCGGTGCCGTCGATCTCCATCGGGTCGAAGCCGTTCAGGCGCAGGTGCTGTTGGAACCACTCCTGACCGCCCTGCTGCTGCATCGTGCTGCGTTGCTCGATGCGGCGTCCGTTGAGGATCATGAAGGGGGCGACGAAGCCGCAGTCCTCGGCGCGCCACCAGCGCGGTGCCCAATCGCTGCCGCGCTGCTCTTCGAAGGCACCGTCGCTGAGGAACACCACCAGCCGCTCGCCCGGCAGCGGCATGTGCACGTACTGCAGCTCCGCGAAGCCGAGGTACCCGCCCTCGGACAGGCCCCCGGCGGTGTTCGGCCCGACGTGGCTGCCCAGCGGCGAGGCCGGCCGCCCGGCCGCGTCGATCGCGTAGCTGTAGAAGTCGCGGGCAAAGCGCGTCAGCCCGCTCTCGCTTCGGTCGTAGCGTTCGGCGTGCCGCGGCGTCATGTTGCCGACGAGCAGATTGCAGGCGTCGATCCCCGCCACGCAGTGACCCTGCCCCATCAGCCAGCCGCGCGTCAGGCCGCTGAGCGCGTTCGCGGCCAGGTAGCCGACGTAGGCCGGCACGATGTTCAGCGAGCCGCCCGTGTGGCCTTCGGGCGTTCCCTTGAAGTCCTCGGGCGCCATCTCTCTCCCGTCCGGATGGACCTTGTCGGCGTAAGTCATGTGCACGGTCAGCCACATGCCGGCCGCCGCGAGACGGTCCGCCGCCCACAGCGTGCGGTAGACGCTGGCCGTGTCGCCCGCCTTGCCGCCGGCGACCAGCACCTGTGCGAGATCGTGCACGCGCAGTTGAGTCTGGTCGTTGTGCACGATGGGTCCGAACCCGCGCGCCCAGCGAGCGAAGTCGGCATCGCTTTCACGGAACAGCCGCACGCGCTCGGCGACCCAGGGAAGCTTGTGGTTCATGGTGTGTGTCGGTTGGAGTGGCAGGTCATCGAACGATCAACGTCAGGTCTTTCGCGCGTACGCGATCACGGCCGCCACCCAGAGCAGCGCCGGCAGCAGCAGGACCCAGCGGAAGTCCGAGTGCAGGGCGAAGTTCATCGCGCTCATCAAGACGACCGTGGGCAACCCTGCCAGCGCGATGGCCCACCCGGTGCCGCGCAGCCGCGCGGGCACGGCGGTTCGCGCCAGGAACACGGTCAGCACGCCCGCGCCCGCCATGAAGCCGCCCATCACCGTGAACACGATGCGCAACCAGGCCTCCAGGCCTGGTGCCGCCTCACGCAGCCGCTCCAGTGGCGTGCCGATGAAGCGAGGGTCCTCCGGCAACAGTGCGGGACGCACGAAAACGAAATACGCACCCAGGGCGATCAGCCATGCGCCGCAGGCCGTCAGCAACCACGTGGAGGTTCTGGATGTCGAGGTGGGTAAGGTCATGACGATGTAGGTGAGTACGCGGTTTGGCGCCCGGGTTGGTTGCCGGGGAAGACTTTGAACCTATCGCTTCTGCAGGTTGCGCTGGCTGAATATCTCGTCGTCCACCGGCCGGTCGAACACGGCGTCTTTCAGCACCACCGCGGTCGAGTTGCCGGGCTTGGCATCGGGCCGCATGTCCCAGCGGGTCGGCATGACCCGCCCGCCGACCTTGCGCACGTCGGTGAACGACAAAACCCGCACGCGCTCGCCGCGCTCGCTGAAGAACTCCTGCTTCAACGGCATCGTGTCGGCGCGCCGCACCCAGTAGACGATGCGACCCCACACCACCGCCGCGTCGGGTTTCGGCACGGCCTCTACCTGCACGACCGCCTCGCCGTCGAGCTGCACCGTGGCGAGCACCTTGTGGGTGTAGTCCTCAAGGATGCTGCTTTCCTTCACGAGGTCGTCGTTCGTGAAGTCCGAGCCCATCCATGGCTGCAGCATCATCGACGGCGGAATCTTGACGATGCGCTCGACGTTGGGCAGGTAGTTCCACATCTCGGTACCAATGCGCAGCGAGCCGATCCCCGCCTCCTTTGCCGGCGACAGGATGCGCACGAACGAGCGCCGCGGCCGATCCATCCACAGGCGCAGGCCGAGCGTGCGCTGCCAGCGTGGCGTGGTGATCGTCATCTCGTACTCGCCCTGCACCGTGCTGCCCCACAGCAGCTTCTCGACCTTGTCGAGGATCTCGCGCCCCTCCGACGGTTGGGCACGAACACCCGGCACGGCGAGCGCGGCCAGTGGAACCGCTGCGGCAGCCAGACGGAGAAGCTCGCGGCGCGTGCTCACGATGCACCGTCCGCCGGCGACAGTGCCACGGCAGCCACGCGCAGCTGAGCCGGAGCAGCCGTCGACGCCATCAGGCCGTCCAGCATCGTCCGGTCCACGACCTCCTTCTCCAGCAGCAGAGCGGCCAGCGCTTCGAGCGTCTCGCGGTTCGCCCGCAGTGTCTGCGTCACTCGATCGCGCGCCTCGTCGAGCAGCCGGCGTACCTCGCCGTCGATCGCTTCGGCGGTGCGCTCGCTGAAGGTGCGCGGCTCGGGCAGTGTCGGGCCGTTCAGGAACAGCGGCGCGGGCCGCGCGTCGTAGGTTGCCAGGCCGAGTGCATCGCTCATGCCGTAGTGCGTCACCATGTGGCGCGCCATGTCGGTGGCACGCTGCAGGTCGTTCTCCGCGCCGGTCGAGACGTCCTCGAACACCAGCTGCTCGGCCACGCGCCCGGCAAGCAGCACGTCAAGCCGATCCAGCAGCTCGCTGCGGCGCAACAGGTAGCGGTCCTCGGTCGGCGACTGCTGCGTGTAGCCGAGCGCCGCGATGCCGCGCGGGATGATCGACACCTTGGTCACGCGGTCTGCGTTCTTGCGCATCTCGGCTACCAGGGCGTGTCCGGCCTCGTGGTAGGCGACGAACTTGCGCTCGGTCGGGTTCATCACCCGGTTCTTCTTCTCGAGACCGGCGACGATCCGGTCCAGCGCTTCCTCGAAGTCCTGCATGTCTACCGCGTCCTTGTCGCGCTTGGCGGCGCGCAGCGTCGCCTCGTTGACGAGGTTGGCCAGGTCGGCGCCGGCGAAGCCGGGCGTGCGCGCCGCGAGCACGGCGAGGTCGACGGACGGCGCCAGCTTGACGTTCTTCACGTGCACTTCCAGGATCTGCCGCCGTCCGATCAGGTCGGGCCGGTCGATCGCGACGTGCCTGTCGAAACGGCCCGGCCGCAGCAGCGCCGGGTCGAGCACCTCGGGCCGGTTCGTCGCGGCGAGGATGATCACGCCGCGGTTGGTGTCGAAGCCGTCCATCTCGGCGAGCAGCTGGTTGAGCGTCTGCTCGTGCTCCTCGTGGCCGCCGGAGAGGCCGACGCCGCGCGCCTTGCCGAGTGCGTCGATCTCGTCGATGAAGACGATGCATGGGGCCTTGGCCGCCGCCTGCTCGAACAGGTCGCGCACGCGCGCCGCGCCGACGCCGACGAACATCTCGACGAACTCCGAACCACTTAGCGACAGGAAGGGCACGCCGGCCTCGCCGGCGACCGCCTTGGCCAGCAGCGTCTTGCCGGTGCCGGGCGCACCCACGATCAGCACACCCTTGGGGATCTTGCCGCCCAGGCGCTTGTACCGATCCGGGTTCTTAAGGAACTCGGCGATCTCCATGAGTTCCTCGCGCGCCTCGTCGATGCCGGCGACGTCCTTGAACGTGACACCTGTCTGCGTTTGCATGTAGACCTTGGCCTTGCTCTTGCCGATCTCCAACATGCCGTGGCCCATACCGCCCATCCCGCCGCCCACGCGCTTCATCAGGAACCACCAGACGCCGAAGAACACCAGCGCCGGTGCGACCCAGGAGATCAGCGCGCCGAGCCACTTGCTCTCACGCACGCCGCCGTAGCGCACCTTGGCGGCATCGAGCTGCGCCACCAGGCCCGGATCGTTGACCAGCACCGTCGCGAAGCCGTGTTCGCCTCCTGCGCGCTTAAGCGCTTCGAGCTTGTCCTTCGGCAGGATCTGGTCCAGCCCTTCTGCACGCAGCTTGCCGGTCACGATGCCGTCGGCGATCACCACGTCGTCGAGCTTGCCCGCTAGCAGCGCCTGCTTGAACTCGCTATAGGCCAGCGTCTGCGTGTGCCGGGGAACGAAGAACTCCTGCAACAGGAGCATGCCCACAAGGGCAGCCAGCACGTACCAAAGCGAGAACATCTGCTTCTTGTTCATAAAAACACTCCTCCACGGAATCGGGATCTGGCCCGAGGGCGCCGTCGATTCGAAGGTGCGCTGGCAGCCGGCGTTGCAGAACTAGTAGTTCCGCCCAGCCCTGTCGGTGCAGCGCGTACCACCGTGGAAATTGGCGTGGAATAAAGCGTGGAAATTGGCGCCGCATCGGACGCCCCGACGTATCGCACCGGATTGAGCTGGAACTCGCTCAGGCAGTGCCCCGAACAAAACAGGTGGGTCCTCCCGTCCCCGATCGATGAATGGAAACGTGCCCTGCCGTCGTGTGCCAGGCCGTTGAAAGGGTGTGGAGTGGGGTTCACGGCGCGGGGCGCGCGGCGCCCTCCCATGCTGCCGCGCCGGCTGCGAGAACGGCCAGCCCACCCGCAACAAGGAACGGCAGTGGTGGAGCCAGCGCAAACAGGCTGCCCGTGGCCGCTGCGCCGATGGCCTGCCCCAGGTTGGCCGCCGCGGCCTGCCGGCCCATGGCCCAGCCTTGCCGCACACCGGCTGCGCTCGAGATACGCACGGCCAGCGACGGAATGAGCACGCCAATCCCGGCAGCCGCCAGCACGAAGGCGGTGGCGGTAACGAAGCCCCCGCTTGAGACAGCCAGCAAGCTGACACCTGCCGAGAGCACCGCGAGCGCGGCGACGACCAGACGCGGCTCGCCCATTCTTCGCTCCAGACGCGGCAAGGCCCAGAATTGCACGGCGATCATCACGGCGCTGCACAGCGCGAAGTACACCGACACGGGCATCGCACCGGCGGCCGGCGCGCGGCGCGCCGCCAACGTCACGCCGACCTCCGCCACCGTGATCGCCAGCACGACGACGGCCGTCAGCAGCAGTGAGCGGACGATGCGCCGCTCGTCGCCGGGCCGCGCACTGCCGGGCGCTGGCACCATGGTGCGGGTGGGGGGTAGGCCGAGCGCCCCCACCGCAGCCAGCAATCCGACAATGGCGACAACGTCCAACGGTAGCGCGGTGAACGCGGCATCGCCGCGGGCGGCGCGTATCGGAACGGTCAGCCCGTCGCCGAGTGCCGGTCCCACCAGGAAACCCAGTGCAGTGGCCGACGCGACCCAAGCGAAGCGGCGCTGCAAGCGAGACGGCGCAGACGCGGTGACGACGTAGGCGAACACCGCCGGGAGCACCGCCGCCGACGTCAGGCCGGCAACCGCACGCATCCCATAGAGCCCGCGCATCGAGAGGGGCATGGTCAAGATCCACAGCGCCACGCTCGAGCCGGCCAGTCCGGCGGCAAGCACCCAGCGTCGGTCGATCCGATCCGCGAGCGCTCCCCAGGCGGGTGCGAACAGGAACAGCACCAGCGTGTACACGCCGGTGATCCAGCCCGTGTGGTTCTCCACGTCGGCTGCCGAGAGGCCCCCCGTGCGCTCCACCAGCGCGGGCAGCAGCGGCAGCGTGACGCCGTAGGCCATCGACACCGCCGCCCCCGCCGCAAGCAGGGCTGCAAAGGCCCCGGTCGAGAGGTCCGATTGCGAGCCACCTGTCACCGGCGGAGAAGGAGACGACCATGGCTTCTCATCCACGGTAGAGATCGCGGCGTGTCAGGGGGACGGGCCACGCTCCGCCAGCGCGCTTCGAGGCGACGATCTGATAGATGCCCGTACCTCCCGCCTCGAACTCGAGCGCACAAGCCGCCATGTACAAACGCCAGATGCGGTAGGTCACCTCGTCGACTTCCCGCAGCGCTTCGTCACGGCGCGCCTCCAGCCGTTGCACCCAGTGCCGTAGCGTCAACGCGTAGTGGGGGCGCAGACCCTCGAGATCGTGGATCTCGAAGCCGGCGCGCTCCATGCCAAGCTGGATGTTGCTGACGCAGTCGAGTTCGCCGTCCGGGAACACGTAGCGATTGATGAAATCGCTCGCGAGAGTCCTGTTCCAGCCCTCCTCATCGTGGGTAATGCCGTGGTTGAGGAACAGCCCGCCCGGCCGCAGCACGCGTTGGACCGCGGCGTAGTAGTCCGGCAAGTTCGCCAGGCCGACATGCTCGAACATGCCGACGCTGGACACCTTGTCGTAGATTGCCGTGCCGTCGAGATCGCGGTAGTCGCGAAGCTCGACCGTGACAAGGTCCTGCAGACCCTCGGCCTGAATGCGCTCGCGTGCGTATTCGAGCTGCCGTTGGCTCAGTGTGATGCCGTGTGCGCGAACGCCGTGATGGCGCGCCGCCCAGCACACCAGCGCGCCCCAGCCGCAACCGATGTCGAGCAGCCGATCGCCGGGCTGCAGGCGCAGCTTGCGGCAGATGTGCTCCAGCTTGTTGCGCTGGGCCTGCTCGAGTGAGTCCCCGGGCGTCTCGAAGTACGCGCAGGAATAGACCCGCTCGGCATCCAGCCACAGGCCGTAGAACGCATTGGACACGTCGTAGTGGAACGATATCGCCGCCTGGTCGGTTTTGCGTGAATGGCGATACGCGAATCGCCGGGCCACGCGCGAAGCCAGCCCCCCGACCGGCTTCAAGCCGTTCTGGTCGGAGACCCGCAACATCAACGCGTCACGTACCAGCGCAAGCTTGTCGCGCCACGACAGCGAGACCGTCTCGAAGTGGGTCTTCAGACCCAGAGCGCTGTACAGGTCACCCTCGACATCGATGACGCCTCGGAAGTAGGCGTCGGCCAGCAGCAGAGGATCCGGCCGGAGCACGAGACGACGCAGCAGCGCCGGGTCGCGAATCACGAGCGTGTACTCGGGATGGGACTCGAGTTCGTGCAACAGCGCATCGCCCAGCCTCAGCCCCGGTGGTCGCTCGATCCCGGCCAGCAAGCGGCGCAGAATGCGCAGCGCCGGGGCATGCAGGTCGGCAGGCGCGGGCCGAGGGAGCGTTGTCAAGTGTTCCATCGGTTTGTCCCTTCAGGTCTTCAGGTGCGAGTCTTGTGAGTCGGCGAAGGCCGCTGTCGAGTCTTCACCGACGACGATCAACGGTGCGCGTCGCAGCTCGCTCATAACTGCCGCGAGGCATGTCTGGCTCGCAGCGTGGACGGTGAACAGCGGTTGCCCCTGGTCGACGTGCTCGCCGATCCGTGTGTGCAGCACGACGCCGGCACCGCTCCCGCGCGGTGCACCGGCCAGCACCGCGACGCGCTGCACGTGTGCGCCGTCCAGCGACCTCACGTGGCCCGTACGTTCGGCTGCGATGGTTTCAGCGACGGGCGCGAGGATTGGCGTGCGCAGCCCGCCCTGGGCTTCGCACAGGGTCTGGAAGCGCCCCCACGCGGCGCCGCTGTCGAGCAGTCGCCAGGCGTCGAGCTCACCGTGCCCAGGGCAGCTCACGCCGCTCAGCTCGAGCAGTTGACCGGCTTCGACAAGGGCGTGCATGCGCAGATCAACCGGCGCCGCCGCGGCGCCCCGCAGCACGGCCAAAACGTCCAGCGCCTCGGGCGCCGGGCCGACGCCCAGACCCACCGGCTGTGACCCGACGGAACGGGTGACATGGACCTGCAGGCCGACCGCCGAGCCGGTAGCCATGAACGCGGTCTGCAGTCGATGGAAACGCGCGTCGTCGAGCACCCTGGCACCTCGTCCCACGGCCACGTTGACGAGCAGGTGCCCCACGCCAGCAGCGATCCTGCGCGCCAGCACCGACGCCACCAGATGGGCGTCATCCGCACCGGAACTCCAAGACAGGTTCGCTTCCACGCCGGCTGGGGCCGCACGGACGATGCAGGCGCCCAGGCGCGAGGCAATACCGGCCGCGGCCGCACGATCGTGCTCCACCCCGGTGAGCGTCGCCATGGCGTCGGCGGTGCTCCAAGCCTCCGAGCCGGCTGGCAGCGAGAAGTGCGGCATCGTCGCGCCCGCAGCAGCCATGATCGCCGCAACGATTGGCGTCGTGCGGTGCCCGGGGAGATGGTCGAGGCCATGCCGGTCGACCACGGACGTCGCGTCCCAGACGAGGGCCGGAGTTGCTTCCGCCGTCCAGGCCTGCAAGAGCGCGATGGCCTGCCGAACCAACGGTTCGCGGTCGGGCTCCGGCGTCCGGAGCGGGTGAGCCGTATCGGCGACGTGGCTCATCCCTCGCCCCTCTTCGGAGCGGCGGCCCCGCGGTCGCGTCGCGCGGCCAAAACCGGGTTCGCCGCGAAACCCTCGATGAGGCCACATACCGAGTGGCCGTCCGGCACGCCGTCGGGGCGCCTCTTCCAGTCGGCTACCGCCCGCTGCATGCGCCGATGCAGGCGCACGATGTCGTCCAGCTGTCGCCCCTGCTCTGCGAGGCGTTGGTCGAGCAACGTGCGTGCCCGCGAGCATGGCAGTTCGCCGCGCTGCCCCATCTCGATGAGTTCGCCAGCGTCCTTGAGTGTGAAACCCAAGGCCAGCGCGCCGCGGATGAAGCGCACGCGCGCGACGCTGCGCTCCGAGAATGTTCGATAGCCGTTGTCTGTACGGTCCTCGACCTCCACCAAGCCGACCCGCAGGTAGTGGCGCAGCGTGTCCGTCGTCACGCCAGCCTGTCGCGCACAGTCGATCAATCGCATCGCAGTTCTCCGGCGGCGCAGGGCCGCGTCGACTCCCGAGCCACAAGTCTCAACCCGGGTGCTGCACATGGGTCAAGCTCCTGCGTGATCAGGCTGGCGGGCATTGCTCAGATCCGCTCGAGCGCCAGCGCCACGGCCTGCCCGCCGCCGATGCACAGCGTCACGATGCCGCGGCGCAGGCCGTCGCGCTGCATCGCGTGCAGCAGCCGCGTGGTGAGCACCGCTCCGGTCGCTCCGATCGGGTGCCCGTGGGCAATGGCACCGCCCTCGACATTGACCATGTTCTCGGCGAAGCCGAGTTCGCGCTGGCAGGCGAGCGCGATGGCTGCGAAGGCCTCGTTGATCTCCACCCGGTCGACGTCTCCGATTGCCCAGCCGGCACGCTCAAGCGCTTGGCGCACAGCCGGTAGCGGCCCGAGCCCGAAGAAATTCGGGTCAACAGCACCGATGCCGAAGGCCGCCAGACGCGCCTGGGGCTGGAGCCCCTGGCGCTCGGCCCAGCCCCGCTCGGCCACAACCATGGCCGCCGCACCACTGTTGAGACCGGGCGCATTGCCCGCGGTGATGGTGCCCTCCTTGCGGAACGCGGGCTTGAGCCGCGCAAGCGACTCCATCGTCGTGTCCGGCCGGTTGTGCTCGTCGCGCGCGAACGGCACCGGGCCTTTGCGGCCAGGCACTTGCAAGGAGACGATTTCGGCGTCGAACCTGCCGGCTGCTTGCGCCGTCGAGAACGCCTGCTGCGAGCGTAGCGCCCAGCGGTCCTGGTCCTCGCGCGAGATGCCGAACCGAGTCACCAGATCCTCGGTGTGCCAGCCGGAATGCTGCCCGCTGACGGCGTCGTGCAGCCCGTCAAGCAGCATGCTGTCGAAGAGCGTCACGTCGCCCATGCGCGCGCCCCAGCGCCCCTGAGGCAGCAGATAGGGTGCGCGGTCCATGTTTTCCATGCCGCCCGCCACCGCGCAGTCGACCAGACCAGCCGTCACCTCGAGAGCGGCACTCACGACGGCCTGCGCCCCCGATCCGCACACTCGGTTGACCGTCAAGGCGGGAACCTCGACCGGCAGCCCCGCCGCAAGGCCCGCCTGGCGAGCCGGGTTCATTCGATTGCCGGCCTGGATAACGTTGCCCATCACGAGGGACTGCACCTGCGACCCGGCCAGCCCGCTGCGAAGCAAGGTCTCGCGGATCACGGCGGCACCGAGGTCGCTGGCGGAGACATCCTTGATCGCGCCGCCGTAGGTGCCGATGGGGGTGCGGACGGCGCCGCAGAGCACAACTTCCTTAATGGCCATGGTTTTTCTCCTGTCGGTCAATGCGTCTCGCAGGACGCGTGGGTTTGGGGGTCGGTCGCGCATCGGATGCGAGGCCGGCCATCGCATCGCTGCAGAACGTTGTCACCGGTTCCGCGCAATCGGCGGCGGCCCGCCAGCTCAGCGCCGGCATTGCGGAAGTGCTGCGCCGCGGACCAAGCCAGGCTGTCGGCGTTGGCCACTCCGACCACGAGGCCTCTGCGGCCGGAAAGATCGATGATTTCCACGGGGCAACCTTCCGACTTCTTTGCGAGAGCCGGCTGACTGGCGATCAACGCGGGTTGCCTCACCGCTCGGAGCGGTGCGGCGACCAGGCCTCGAACTTGAACTCGATCTCCTCGGTCCGCGGTGGCAGCCGCATCCAAAGTCGGAACCGGTACGGTCCGTCCTTGGCGACGCCGAAGACCTGTCCGTAGCTGGCCTGGTCGTTGACTTTCATCGGCACCAGGTACTTCGCGGGCTCGTCGACGATGCCGGCTTCGCTGATCTGCGCGCGCACAACCGCGTCCTCGATTCGACGGCCACTTGCGCTGTCGTAGAGCGCAACAACGAGGTGGTGAATCTGACCGCCGCCTTTGGGCGAACCGCCGTGGAGTTCCGCGAGCGCGTGCGTGTCCGCCACGACGGCGGCAGGTACCAACCCCCAGTAGAGGGTGACGCCGGAGCGCTCCAGTCGGCTCTGTGCCAGCGCCGGGCTCAGCATGGTGATCAGCAGCAGCAACAGCCACGTCGTGGCCGCGAAACGCCAGCACTGAGCCTGCAACAAGATGGTTCTCATGGTGGGCTCCTCGTGGCGTTTGGTCGACCAGTCAACTCGCATAGAGCTGCTGGAATACAACTTCGGCAAACAGGTCGCGGCTTGTGCGCCACGACTCCAAGGCTTGGGCGTACGCATCCGCGCCGACGCGTTCCAACTGGTACCAGGGGTTGGCAGTGCGATCCGCGTCGTGCGCGCCCCAGTGTTCGAGCCAGTGCTGCGTCCATGGCAACCAGGCAAGGGTTGGAGTCGATTTCTCGGACCAGACCTGCCGACTGATTCGCATTGGATGAAGCTCGCGCAACTGGCGCGCCGATTCAGGCGTGACCGCCATGCGAACCCACGGCGAAACCCATTGCGCATAGGCACGCTCGCTCGCCTCCGACATCGCCTGCACCATGTGGAACCCAGCCGGGTTGGCATCGAACGGCAGATCCTCGAGGCGGCGCGGCTCAAAGCAAGCGCCGGTGGCAGCGTCGCCGGAGACGCCCTCCTCATTTAGGACCATCTCGTAGAGGCCGGGTGCGAGATCCTGGATCGTTCCGGTGTGGTGGAGGATGGCACGGTGCTCGCGCCGCGCGACGCCTGCCGACACGAAAATGCCGAGGTGGCCCACCTGCTTGTGCAGCAGGTAGACGACGCGCTGGCCAGCAGCCACCAATTCCTCGGTGGTCGCATATACCTCCTTGAGCCAGCCCAGCGCCTGGTGCGGTGGCGTGATGTTGTCGCCGTAGGAGCTGAAGATCACCAGGGGCGCCCCGATGCGCTTGAGGTCTGCACGGCAATGCTCGTCGACCACGATCTCGCCGTCCTCGAGGCGGTTGCCGACGAACAGATCCCCGGCGATGGTCAGCATCTCCTCACGTGCCAACTGGTAGAAGCCGTTCCACCAGCGCTCGAACTCCAGGAAGCGATCGTGCTCGGCCTCCGGCTGCGCAAAGAGCGTGTCGTATTTCCTGAATACGCCTTCGGGGCGCAACGCCTCGAAGTTCTGCACCAACCAGGCGCCGTCGAAGTGACCGTTGCCCAGGTCCGACATCCAGTGCGCGGGCCAGACGCCGCCGGTGAAGCCACCGAGCAGGCGCATCGGGTTGATGCCGCGCTCGCCGGCCCAGTACGACAGCGGCGAGCCGTTCAGCACCGCCATTGCCGCCCGGTGCTCGCAATGCGAAAGCGCAAGCGCGATCGCCCACCCGCCCTGGCAATTGCCGTAGACGATCGGCGCCTTGCCGCGATGACGCTTGGCGACGATGTCAATGAAGGACGCCAGCGTCTGCACGACGGCTCCCATCGTTTGCCCATCGACCGGCTCCGGATCGAAGACCACGAAGTAAACCGGGTGGCCTTCGAGCAGCGCCATACCGACTTCCGAGTCGCGCTTGAAACCACCGATGCCCGGGCCGTGACCGGCGCGCGGATCGACCACGATCACCGGGGCGGCGCCCTTGCGCAGGTGCTTCTCGAGCGCGTCGGTGCCGCAGCGCGTGACGCGCAGCAGGCGGTAGTTCGACGGCGGGTCGAGATCCCGCCCATCTGCAATCTGCTCGGACTCGAAGTGGAGCAGCGGCGGCATGCCCGCGGCCTCGTGAGCTGTCATGTTGGCCGCACGCTCGCGCAGCGTGTCGGCCGTCGCGGTGGCGCGCCAGAGCGCATCAAACCAGTAGCGGGTCACCATGCGACCTGGCGTAGGAGAGGCCGCAGCTGCAACGTTCGATGTCGCCATGACGTTTCAACCGCAGCAGCAGCCGCCGCGGCCCTTGGTGGCAGAGCCTGCTCCACAGCCACCGGTCGGGTGCGGGTGCGCTGCCGGCGCGCCCGTCGCGGGCCCAGCCTCATAGCCAGCATCTCCCAGGGCCGCGACAAACGCCGGCACCTGATTGGCGGCATGCTCGCCGCTGATACGCGCGATGCCGCTGCCGAGATTGACTTCGACCTCCTGCACGCCCGGCACACGCTTGAGTGCCTTGGTGACCGATGCGACGCAGGACCCGCAGGTCATGCCGTTGACTTTGAGTTCAGTGGTTTCCATTTCGAGACTCCTTTGGTTTCAATGTTGGTGGCCGCCGTGGTCACCGGGGGGGCGCTGTCGGGTTTCATCCTTGGGCTTGGCGTCCGTGCCACCACCGTGCCCGCCGTGGCCACCATGCCCGCCGTGACCGAAGAGGTGCATCAGCGGGCAGGCCAGCAAGATCAAAAACGGCAGCAATTGCCCAAGGTGCGCGTTGTGGCGGTAGAACATCCAAACCACAGCCGAGGCCAGACCGATCCACAGCACCCATTGGTTGATGCGGGACCAATTGGGGCCGGAAGGGCGGCCATTGCTGTGTTCTTGCGAGTGGTTCATAGCGAGACTCCTGGTTGGTTTGACGAGGCCGTCACTGGTTTTTGTGGATCTTTGCGTGGTCATGGGTCGGCTTGGCCTTGCTCTTGACACCGGAGGCAGCAGCCTGCGGCATGCATGACATCGCCTTCGTCGACGGCGCGTTTCGCTCGGCGCCGTGGTCGTGGTGCGTCATTCCGCCAGAACTGCAGTCCATCGGCATAGACGCCGCAGGGGCGGCGGCGGGACGCTCCTGCGCGATCGCGGTGGCGGCACCGAGCGCAAGGGCGACAAAGGACGAAAGCAGAACGAGGGTGGTGCGCATGGCAAGACTCCTGATGAGGGAGGACAACATGGAAAGGAAACAGGAACGGACGACACCGCCACCAAGAGCGCCGCGACGGGGGCGGGGTGGACGGAAGGCAAGACGCAGCGCGGATCAAGTCCGCGTCGCGCCCGGGCGTGTCACAGCGCGAGGCGCTGGAACGCGATGCGCGGCGGGGGCCCGCCGGGCAGGTGTGGCGAGTTGACCATCAGCCGGTCAACGGTTGGCTGGGACTGGCCGGATATCGCAAGTGTGTCGAAGGCCGTCAGTGCTAAGCCGAACGCAGCCAAGCCGTCGTCGACAACCTTCAGCTGCGGAGCAGCGATTGACGACTTCTCGCAGAAGTTCAAGCAGTTGGCCTTGCCAGAATCATCCTGCTCGTCACCGTGGTGGTGTTCCGCCAAACTGACCGCAGCTTCCGCGTTGGCGTGGTGGTGCGTTGACTCTTCCAGGGTGCAGGCGTTTGCAACACCCATCGCGAGGCCAAACAGCCACACCAGCAGCACCTGGGCTGCCCATCGGCGGAGACGTCGGCGATCGCTGAACATGATGAAGTGCTATTGAGACACTGCGGGTTCTTTGAACTCAGAATAGCTTCGGGGTCTCACATCCAGCTTGATCTGCATCAACGATGCCTCCGTAGCCCACTACGGACTCCGGTTCGGCCCGTTTGCGCGCGGAGCGGGAACGCAAGCGCTCTAACCGACAAAGTGAGTGCGTTCTACGCCGACGCTTTGCCGTGCCGTCGACGTTCAAAAGCAGGCCCCCTCAGCGCAGTGTGAGCGCCGTCGCGACACCGACGAGCGCCATCAGTACATACGCCGGCAGCACCTTAAGCGCCAGCGACCGACTGTCGAGCACCCATAACAGCCCCAGCTTGGAAAGCTGATTGACGGCAGCCGCGAGAAAGACGGCCAGGCCGGCAACGGCTGGGCCCACCACGCTGTCACCAACCATGCGGCCTACCGAAAGGGTGATGGCATCAACATCCACCAGCCCGGAGATTGCCGCAGTGACCAGCAACCCGGCATCACCGAACCGGTCTGCAAGGAACCGGCCGACAAGCAGCACCGCTGCGAGGAACAGCGCGAACTGCACGGCCGCGGTCAGCTTCAACGGGTTCTGCGTCGAGAGGTTTGGAAGGTCCTTCGCATGCTCGCGAGTGGTCAAGTACGCTCCGAATGCAGCCCCGGCGACAGCCATGGCCCCAAGGGTTCCGATCGTCGCCGTGCCGAGCGCTGGTGCTGCGACGCCAACAAGCACCGCCATTCGGCCGAACATCGCCGCGCAAGCGAGCGTGGCTCCCCCGGCAGCCAGTGGCCGCCACTGCGGAGCTTCCTTGGACCAGCGCGCCAGCGTCGCCGTGGTCGCGGTGCTGGACACCAGTCCGCCGAGCAGTGCCGTGAGAGTCAGACCACGCTTGGCGCCAAACCATCGCATCAGGACGAATCCGAGGAACGAGAACGACGCGAGCAGCACGACCGCCCACCAGAGCTTGTAGGGATTCAGTGCCGCGAACGGACCAAACCCTCGATCGGGGAGAACCGGGAGAATGACGACACTGATCAGCAGCAATTGAATGCCACTGGTCAACTCACCTTCCGTGAGCTTGCCGATACCACTGTGCATCGGTCGCTTGAGTTGCAGCAGCGTGACCGTCACCACCGCGACGGCAGCGGCGAGCAGCGTGCTGCCACCCGCCGCCAACACACCGATGAGGAACGTGGTGATAGCTGCCATGGCCGTGGTCAAACCCATGACGCCGTGCATGCGTGACGTCACGATGTAGCCGCTCAAGATCAGAAGGGCCACCACCGCCAACACGCCTACCAAAATGCTTGCGCCCCATCGTTGCGCCAGCAAACCACTCAAGCCGCCAAGCAAGCCGATCAGCGCAAACGTGCGCAAACCGGCCACTCGGTGCCCGTCAGGCAGGTCACGCTGATGCCAGCCGCGCTCCAGTCCGATGAGCAGGCCTGCAGCTAGGGCCATGCCAATACCCGTCAGTTCCGGCAAGGACACGTCGTTCATGGCGGCTGCTCCCTGAAATTCGAAAGCCACTGCTCGATGTGTTCCAGGCAGTCACGCGGTGCGCGCAGCCAGGGATGGTGATCCACACCGCCGCGAACATGCAGCTCCCTGGTGGCGCGCCCCTTCGCCAGATTCTGAGCCTCAGTCAGGGGCGCCGTCAGGTCGGCACTGCCGTGCAGCATCAGTACGGGGAGAGTCTGCGCTGTCGCCTCGGCCTCGCCGTGCCAGTCGTGGTGATACAGAACTTTCCACAGCGACGAGGTCGACGGCACCATGGTGTGCGCGACCAAGTCTTCGGCCACCTCGCGCGGGATGTTGCGAAGGAGACGTGGGAGCGGGTGTCCGACGACGCGACGTGACAGCGCAGTGGCCCACATGTTCGTCGGGCAGCATAGACGAGGGCACCGGCCCACCGGCCCAGTACCGGTGGGTTCCCCCAATCCGTGTAGCAGTACCAACAAGCCCTATTCTCCCTGACCGACGGCAAATCGCCTCAATCTCAAAAACCCTTCCCTTCATCGGTCGACATGACGCCCGGCCTCACCACCAGATACAAAGACCGGCGCGAATGGGAAGTGGTGGCATCTCTGGGTTGGTACGGGTCTCATGGCCCGTCCATCGTCGCGCCTCGTCGTTCCTGCCGTTTGACGCGCATCAAGCTACGGCTCGATCGGAGCTGGCGCAGCAACTTTCGCTGCGGGTTGGGCCAGCTGGACCACACGGGCGGCCGCCAATGGGGTGTAGCCGGCCTCGTTGATGCCGACTTCAGCGCCTGCGTATTGCCGCTGGCCGCCTCGGTGCGACGTGCTTGTTGACGAAGTTGATCCCAGACGGTCGTGCCAGGCTCGACGGACTTGACCGCCTCTTTGACCTACCCACGCACTGGCCCCCGCCGATATCAACGATGGCCACGGTGTGCGGCATTCCCGTGCGCTTCAGATAGGCAAGCGAGGTCATGAGGTGCGGGGCGTACCAACTGACGGCCTCCGGTGCTCGTGTGTTGTAGACCTCCTCCCAGTGCGACTTTGACTCTGCAGGAGGCTTCTCGGGTTCGTGGCTCATTCGCGGGCGTGGTTGATGGTGTATCGGGGAATGTCGATGGTGACGTCCTGATCGGCGAGCACGGCCTGGCACGACAGCCGGGACTGCGCCTCGAGTCCCCAGGCGCGGTCCAGGAGGTCCTCCTCACCTTCCTCGATCTCGTTGAGCGACTCGAACCCCTGGCGAACGACCACGTGGCACGTTGTGCAGGCCGATGACATCTCGCAGGCATGCTCGATGTCGATCCCGTTCTCGAGCAGCGCCTCGCAGATCGAGGTGCCCGGTAAAGCCTGGATGGTGGAACCCTGGGGCGCGTAGTCCGGGTGCGGCAGGATCTTGATCACGGGCATGTCAATCTGCCAGTTCGTCGAGGATGGGACAGTCGGGCCGATGGTCGCCGTGACAGCACTCGGCCAGGCGCTCCAGCGTGCGCTTCATGGCGGCCATTTCTTCCATGCGGCGGTTCAGGTCCTCGACATGGGCGAGTGCGATCTTCTTGACGTTCGCGCTCGCGCGGCGCCGGTCCTGGTACAGCTTGAGCAGCTCGGAGATCTCCGACATGCTGAAGCCGAGGCTGCGGCCGCGACGGATGAAGCGCAGGGTGTGCACCTCCTTGTCCGTGTACTGGCGGTAGCCGGAGTCGGTCCGGCCGACCTTGGGCAGCAAGCCGAGCGACTCGTAGTGTCGGACCATCTTGGCGGTGACGCCCGAGCGGCTGGCGGCCTCCCCGATGTTGTAGGGACCGGAGGCCACGGTGTCTGTCGCGGCGTGCTTCATTCTTCGCTTCCTTTCCAACGGCGCAGCATCAAGGCGTTGGTGACGACGCTCACGCTGCTGAATGCCATCGCCGCGCCGGCGATCACGGGGCTCAACAAGCCAAAGGCTGCAAGCGGGATGCCGACCACGTTGTAGACGAACGCCCAGAAGAGGTTCTGACGGATCTTGGCGTAGCTGCGGCGTGAAATGTCGATTGCATCGGCCACGAGCGCCGGGTTGCCACGCATGAGCGTGATGCCTGCCGCATGCATGGCGACGTCCGTGCCGGTGGACATGGCGATGCCCACGTCGGCGGCGGCCAGCGCCGGCGCATCGTTGATGCCGTCGCCCACCATGGCCACCCGGTCGCCTCCGAGCTTCAAGCGGCCGACGATGTTGGCCTTGTCCTCGGGCAGCACTTCGGACTCGATCTCGTCCATCCCCAGTTGCTCGCCCACCATGCGGGCGCTGCCGCGGTTGTCGCCGGTCACGAGCACTGTCTTCACGCCCAGATCACGCAGTCGCCGAACCGCCTTCGCAGCGCTGGGTTTGACCGCGTCGCCGAAGGCGAGCAAGCCGAGCAGCCTCGGTCGATCTCCCGCCTCAGCGAGCCAGGACACGGTCCGGCCTTGCGATTCGAGTTCGATCGCGCGTGACTTCAGCGGCGAGAGGTCAACGCGCAGCTCTTCCATGAAGCGTGTGCTGCCGAGCCGCAGCGCCCGGCCTCGCACCGTGGCGGCCATGCCTCGCCCTGCCACGGCGCGCACGTCGCTCGCCATCGGCACACCGACCTGGTCACGGCGTGCTGCATCCATCACGGCACGGGCCAACGGATGCTCGCTGTTCGCCTGGATTGCCGCAGCGGTGCCGAGCAGCGCGGCATGCTGACCATCGGCGGCTTCGAAGGCCACCAACTCCGGCTTGCCCTCGGTCAGCGTGCCGGTCTTGTCGAATGCGACCACCTTCACACTGTGCGCGACTTCGAGGGCTTCGGCGTCCTTGATGAGGATGCCGTGACGGGCGGCGACACCGGTACCGGCCATGATGGCTGTCGGCGTGGCAAGGCCCAGGGCACACGGGCAGGCAATGACGAGCACCGCGACCGCGTTCAGGATGGCCGCCTCCCAGTCGCCCGTGGCGAGCCCCCAGCCCAGCAGGGTGATGGCCGCGATACCGATCACCACCGGCACGAAGACGCCACTCACCCGGTCCACCAGGCGTTGGATCGGCGCCTTCTTGGCCTGCGCCGACTCCACCAGGCGCACGATGCGCGACAGCGTCGACTCGGCGCCCACCGCGATCGTCCTGGCGATGAGAAGGCCTTCGGCGTTGACCGAGCCGCCGGTCAGCTTGTCACCGACGTGCTTGGCCACCGGGAGGCTCTCGCCCGTGATCAGCGACTCGTCGACCTGGCTTGCGCCTTCCACCACCTCGGCATCCACCGGCACCCGCTCGCCGGGTCGGATGACCACCAGGTCACCCACCTTGACGGCGGCGACAGGCACGTCGACATCGACGCCAGCGCGACGCACACGGGCATGCTCCGGACGCAGCGCGTTGAGCGCACGGATCGCTTCCGTGGTCTGTCGCTTGGCGCGGCCTTCGAGCCACTTGCCCAGCAGCACCAGGGTGATCACCACCGCAGACGCCTCGAAATAGAGGTGCGTCATGCCGTGGCCGCTGTGCACCCACAACTGGTACACGCTCAGGCCGTAACCGGCGCTCGTGCCGAGTGCCACCAGCAGGTCCATGTTGCCGGCGCCGGCGCGCAGCGCCTTCCAGCCCGCCTTGTAGAAGCGCGCGCCCAGCCAGAACTGCACCGGAGTCGCCAAAGCGAGCTGAAGCCATCCCGGCAGCATCCAGTCGAGGCCGAACAGGTCGGCGACCATCGGGACGACCAGTGGGAACGACAGCACGGCGGCGACGGCCACCTGCCACCAGTCGGGAAGCTTTGGCGAAGACGCCAGGCCAGAAGACGGCTGATCTGCTTCAATGGCAGGCTTGGCGGTGTAACCGGCTTTTTCGACGGCCGCGATGAGGGCTGCCGCGTCCGCGCTGCCAGCCATCCTCACTTGGGCTCGCTCGGTGGCCAAATTGACTTCGGCGTTCACGACACCGGGCACACGCTTCAATGCCTTTTCGACGCGGCCAACGCAGGAAGCGCAGGTCATGCCCTCGATCTGCAACTCCAGCGTCTGCGCGGCCACGCTGTAGCCGGCCTTCTCGATGGCCGCCTGTAGCGCCTCGGGCTTGACCGATGCGTCGGCCTGCACCGTCGCAGCCTCGGTGGCCAGGTTCACCGTCACATCTGCGACTCCGGGCACGGCGGCGAGCGATTTCTCGACGCGCAGCACGCAGGAGGCGCAGGTCATGCCTTCCACAGGGAAAGACCATTCGCGTGTGGGCACGGCTGGGTGCAGCAAGGTGGCGGTGTTCATCGGAGTCCTTTCATGGCCGTCTTGTCGGCATGAAACGAAGTCTTAAGCTTCCCACAATGGGAGAGTCAAGCATCCAAATAAAACGCCTTACCGCGCAAGGGTCACAGGCACGGGAGACGGCCAGACATTTCTCGCCTCTCCCGCGCTCACAGCAACTGGGAGATCTCCAGGACCGGTTTGAGGCCGCTGCCGAACCGGGCAATGGCGTCCCGGTGCTGCTGGAGCTGGCTGTACGGCAGATAGCGGATGCCGAGCTCCGACACTCGAGAGAACGCCGGGCGACGAAGCTGGGCTGCCACATCGTCACGCCGGTTATCGGGGGCGACCAGGAACAAGGTGCTGGCCGCGCCGACCTCGGTTCCGAGTGCCAGGTCCAGCATGCGCACGATCCCAGAATAGATGGACGTGGAGTGTTCCACCTCGAAGGCCGCAGCCACTTTCCGCGTCGACGGCTCGACCCACACCACGTCGATCAGCCGCACCGCGTCGGCGCTTCCCATGGCGCCCGGGAGCAACTCGGTCAGGCAACCGTCACCCAACTGCCCGCCCTCATGCGCCCGCCCGCGGTCGTTCGATGCGATCCACACGGAGAATCCCAGGCGTTTGCCCAGATCGCGCAGCCACCCTTGGATCTGGGTGTGGGTGGTGTCGCTCTCGCGCGCCGCAGCCCACTGCTTCGCCGCCGCGGCGGACTCTTCTCGCACCCGCGACAGGTCCTCTTCCCACGCTGCCAGTCCTTGGGCATCGTCTCCACGTGGTGGCGCCGAGTAGCGGCCACTGCCAATGTCGAACAGCAGGCCGGCGATGGCGCCCAAATCGTTGGACAACTGATGCCGGTAGGTGGCGTTCAGCCTCATCGCGCCTTCGCGCATCGACAGGTAGTGGTCCCAGCGTCCGAGCTTGACATTGCTGCCCGTCACGGCGTTGTAGCCGTTGACGATGGCGGTGTTGAACGGCAACACGAAGGTCGGATGGATGAAGTACAGCAGGTTCGCTACGGCCGGACCGAGCCCCTTGATCTTGAGTGCATCGATGCGGTTTACCGCCTCCACGAGTGCCTCTGCGTTGTCGCAACAGTCGCATGCATGGAGCAACTGGCCGAACGCACGCTGATTCACCGGGTTTTCGTAGATGTCGGGAATGCGCAGTTTCGGCTTCCACAGAAAAGCATGGTCTGCGCCCTTGAAGATCTGCCGCTGCTCGGCGATGGATCCGACGACCGTCTCCAAAGAGGAGCCCCGGTAGGCGTTCCCGAATGTTCCTGCCTCGACCTCACGCACTACCTGACCGATACCACGTCGAATCGACCGAAAGTTCTTCAGTCGTTCTTCCCACAGGAACCAGGTGCGATGCGTGGCGTGTTCGTCCGCCTTCCAGCGATCGATGAGCAATGAAAGTGGCTGCGACATGGTCCCCCGGTCCCGTGGCAAACGATCTGGCGATCGTCTCGCACGCCTGAATCCATGCGTGGCCAACGAGCCGATCCATCATGCGGTCGGCCGATGTGGCGTCCGCGTCCTGACGCCGTTATAGCGCGATTCCGCCCCGGCCAAGGGAATCGGCCTGTCGTCTCGCCGCACGCCGACCGACTGTCTCGCTAGGCTCAGCGCTGCTTGGCCGGCATCATGCCGTCGCGGCGATCACGCTTCGTTGGGCTGACGTGAATGTGCGATTCGTCGTCCCCGTGGCTTGACGCCGTGTTCGCGGCCTCGCGACGGTTCATCCCGTCGTACCGATCGATGCCCGAGGAGTTGGCGTGCGTCGCCGCGTCGCTGTCGCTCTGACGCTGTGGCAACTGCGAATGTGTTGCGGGAAGCCGATTCATGCCGTCGAAGCTATCCACGTTGGGATGAGCAGCGTAAGCCGACCCGGTGATGGACGCGAAGGCAACAACGGCCGTGGCGAGAAAGTGAAAGTGCTTGGACATGGAGCGCTCCTTGATGACGTGCAGCGGCCGACGGGCCACCATGCCAGTTACTCTAGGGAGTCGCTCCCCACGGGACGCTGTCGGCTACGTGACAATCCGGTCATGCGATGGGCACCTGCGCTAGTGAGAAGCGCCTCAGAGGCCGTCCACGTTGGGCTATTTGCCTGAACGCAGGCGCGCGGCGATCGCCTCCATCTGGGTGATCTCTGCGCGTTGCGCCTTGACGATGTCATCGCAAAGTTTGCGAAGCTCCGGGTCGGTGAGCTTGGCCTCTCGGCACATGAGGATGGCGCCCGAGTGATGCGGGATCATCGAGTCGACGAACTGCTGGTTGTCGACCAGCGCCTGGCGGCGTGTTGCCAACAGCGAAGCGGCGAACAGGACCGCCAAGCCGACATAGAGCGCCACGTTGAGCCGCTTGTTGCCATACATCGTGCCCATGGTTGCCAGCATGATGATGCCCATCGGGGCCAGCATGGTCAGCGCCATGTAGAGCATGTTCACGTTGTTCCGAAAGTCGCTCCACCCGTCGATCATGGTGAACATGGCGAGGTACATCGGAATCAGGCTCAAGGCCAGATTGAGCGCGAACATCCAATATGCCTGGCTGGACGAACCGCCATGGGCAGTCCCGGCGCCTGCGGCTTCACCGTGCTCGGCGTGGGCATGAGCTTTGTGGTCCATGTCGAACTCCTTCTTGCTGGTTTGGATACGGTTCCTTGGGGTGCCGCGGTCGCGGGGCAAGGCGTTTACCGTGGCTCAAATCAACGCTTTGAGCGCAAGCGAAGCGAGTTCGTCACCACGCTGAATGACGACAGGCTCATGGCCAGCGCTGCGATCATGGGCGACAGCAACCAGCCCGTGAACGGGTACAGCACGCCGGCCGCAAGCGGCACGCCCAACGCGTTGTAGATGAACGCGAAGCCGAGGTTCTGCCGCATGTTGGCGACGGTGCTCTCGGAAATCTCCCGAGCACGAGCGATGCCACGCAGGTCGCCCTTGACGAGCGTCACCTGGGCACTGTTCATCGCCACGTCGGTGCCGGTTCCCATCGCCACGCCGACGTCGGCCTTGGCCAGCGCCGGTGCGTCGTTGATGCCGTCGCCAGCCATGCCGACGACGCGTCCTTCGCGCTGCAGCCGATCGACCAGCGCCAGCTTGTCAGCGGGCTTGACCTCGCCATGCACCTCGTCGATGCCCAGCTTCTGGGCGACCGAGCGCGCGGTTGTCAGGCCGTCGCCGGTGGCCATTACCACCCGCATGCCCGCGTCGTGCAGGCTTTGCAGCGCTTCCGGGGTGCTCGCCTTGATCGGATCCGCCACGGCGAGCAGCCCGAGCAGCTGACGGTCACGGGCGAGGAACATCACGCTGCTGCCGTGTTCTCGCAACTGCTCCGCCTGCGAGCGCAGCACCGACACGTCGACGCCATCTTGCTCCATCAGCGCGGTGTTGCCGAGTGACAGCCGGCGGCCTTCCACCGTGCCGCGCACACCGATGCCGGTGGACGATTCGAAATCGACAGCGGCGGCGAGCGGGAGCTGGCGGCTCCTCGCCGCATCGACGATCGCCTGCGCCAAGGGATGTTCGCTGCCCTGGTCGAGGCTGGCAGCCAGGCGAAGCACTTCCTCGTCGGTCGTCCCCGCCGCGGCGAGCGCCCGCTCGAAGGCTGGCTTGCCCTCCGTGAGCGTGCCAGTCTTGTCGACGATCATCGTGTCGACCTTGCGGAAGTTCTCGATCGCAGAGGCGTCACGGAAGAGAACGCCTTGCGTCGCGGCACGCCCGGTGGCCACCATGATGGACATGGGTGTGGCCAGACCCAGGGCACAGGGACAGGCGATGATGAGCACCGACACTGCGTTGATGAGGCCGTACTGCCAGCCCTGCTCTCCGCCGAAGATGCCCCAGGCGAAGAACGACAGCAAGGCGATCCCCACCACCACCAACACGAAGTATCCGGCCACCTGATCGGCCATGCGCTGCATCGGCGCCTTGGAGCGCTGCGCCTGAGCGACCATCTGCACGATCTGAGACAGCATCGTCTGCGAGCCGACTTTCTCGGAGCGCATGACGAGCGTGCCGGAGGTGTTGATCGTCGCGCCGATCACGTTGTCACCGGGGCGTTTGGTGACGGGCACTGGCTCCCCGGTGAGCATCGCTTCGTCGATCGCGCTGGAACCCTCCAGCACCACGCCGTCGACCGGAACCTTCTCGCCCGGGCGGATGCGCAGCCGGTCACCCACGTGGACATGGGTCAGCGGCACATCGGCTTCAGAGCCGTCGTCCTCGATGCGCCGCGCGGTCTTGGGCGACAGGCCCAGCAAAGACTTGATGGCCGCCGACGTCTGCGAGCGCGCACGCAACTCGAGCATCTGGCCGAGCAAAGTCAGCGAGATGATGACCGCCGCGGCTTCGAAGTAGACGCCGATGCGCCCGTGCGCCGCAAAACTTGCAGGAAACACCTGCGGCGCCACGGTCGCCACCACGCTGTACAGGAATGCGGCGCCGGTGCCAATGCCGATCAGCGTCCACATGTTGGGGCTGCGGTGGCGGAAGGACTGGGCGCAGCGGGCGAAGAACGGCCACCCTGCCCACAACACGATCGGCAAGGAGAGCACCAGCTCGAGCCAGCTCTGCCGCGCGGGATCCATCCAGCCCAGACGGTGTCCGGCCATCGCTAACACCGTGACGACCACGGTCAGCGGGAGCGTCCACCAGAATCGGCGCGAGAAATCGCGCAGCTCGGGGTTGTCGTCGTCGGCCGTCGCCTCCGGAATCAGCGGCTCCAGCGTCATGCCGCATTTCGGGCAATTGCCCGGACGGTCCTGCCGGATCTCCGGATGCATTGGGCAGGTGTACACCGTCGCCCCTTGGGGCTCCACCGGCTGTGATCCACGATCGACGGGTGGCACGTACGGCGAGGCAGGGGCGGAAGCGGGAACTGCCATTGACGGCACCGCAAGCGCCTCGCTCTGGCCGTGATGCGCGTGCTGGTGCGCGTGCGTATGGGAAACAGCTTGAGAGGCCGGCTGCGCACCATGGGCCACGCCGCTTGGGCCTTCGCCTGTGTCACGCACGAGGTTCATGCCGCACTTGGGACAACGACCGGGCGCGTCGGAGCGCACCTCGGGGTGCATAGGGCACACGTAGTAGCCCTCAGATGCCGCGTCCGGCGTACCCATTCCCCCGTGGGGATTCATCTGCGGATGTACATGACCGTGGCGGTGGCCCGCGTGGGGATCAACGGCCGGACCTGACGCGGGCGCAGGGGCTGCGCCCCGCGAGGGGGTGTTTCGCTCGTCCATCTCGTGCTCCTGAATCCTGCAGGTCTTGCAGGCCGCCGATGGGGCGAGCGACTCGCCCAGTTGTCACCGGTCGTGTTGTTGTGGGTCTTGTGGCTGCCGCCCGTGACCGTGGCGCCGGTGCATGAAGAGATGCATCAACGGACAGGCCAGCAGGATGAAATACGGCAGTGCCTGCAGGGCATGGTCGAAATGCCGGGTCAGCAGGAAATACGCTCCCGCGGCGCCGGCGAGCCAGGCCGCGGCGACAACGGGCAGGAACCAGCGAGAACGCGATGTGGTGGTCACGGCGGGTGTTGTGGAGGTTGCCATGGCCACCATCGTCGCGCCCTGCCATTCCTGCTTGCTTGACCGGCGTCAAGCCACGCCTCAGTGGCAGGTGCCGCAGCAGCTGCCCCCGCGGGCCGCCGCTGGCTGCGACGCACCGGCCACTTCCACTGGGGTGTAGCCGGCCTCCTCGATCGCCAACTTGAGCGTCTGCGTGTCGGCGCTGGTCGCCTCGATTTCCACGCGCTTGTTGGCAAGGTTGACCGAGACGGTCGCGCCGGGCTCGACCGCCTTGACCGCTTTGGTGACCGCACCCACGCAGTGGCCGCAGGTCATGTCGTTGACGTTGAACACAATCATTTGAAGCTCCATCAGGAAGTGTTGGTGTGATGGAACTGTGAAGCTTCCCACCGTGGCAAAGTCCAGCATTCTTCGCGTTATCCACGCAGTCTGTGGGTGCATTGCCACGGCGAGTGCGTCGAGCTTGGGCACACCAGCCTTTCATTGAGCTTCCTGGGAACTGCCCGTGTGCTGCCCGCGCGGCGTGTCCATCGGCTCGCGCAGCGGGTCGCGGCCCTTGAACGGCTGGTAGTCCGCGATGCCGAAATGCTTGTGCAACTCTTCTCGCATCATCTGGATGTCGGCCGTCTGGCTGTGCCACATGCTCGAGCATTCGCGGCGCAAGGCTTCATGTCGCAAGTCGCTTCCGGTGATGCAGCCGTTCACCGGCTCCATCAAGGTGTAGTGGTGGCGGCTGAGCACCTCAAGGAACACGTGGTTGAAGTCAGCGCCCGGCTTCGCCTGATCGAGCAAGGCAAGCATCTTGCGGCCGTCCGGGCGGACGCGCGGCTGGTAGTCGATGCCGTACCACTCGCGCAGGAACGTCTTGAGGGTCATGATCTCTTCGCGCTGCATCCGGTTGTTGCGCCGGGCCAGCGACTTGAGGTCGTCGAGCGCGGCCTTCGCCGGGGTGGCGGCGAAGCCCGGCGTCGGAGATGTGCCCTCCATGGGCGAAATCTCCCCATTGCGCTGAGTGTCGGTGCCGGCGGCGAGCTCGGTGGCGCGCAATGCGGTGTAGTGGTGGTCGATCGCGAGCTGCATGAACTCGATCTCGTAGCCGGCCGTGAGGCCGACACCAGGCGCTTGTGAAACAGCCTGAGACGCCGAGGCGGCGAATGCCATCGCACTCGCGAAGGCGAGTCGAACCAGATGGTGGTGGATGTGCTTCATGGAAGATTGCTCCTGTTGGCCGGGTCAGTGCGCGTGCCCGGCCGAGCGGGCCGTTGGCGACGTGGTCCGGGCTGCCTGCGCCATGCGAAGGCATTCCTGCGCGCAACGGCGGCACGCCTGCGCGCAGGCTTGGCAATGGTCCATCTGGTGCTTGCCGCACTCTTCACCGCAGGCTTCGCAGATGTCGGCGCACAGGCGGCAAATCGCTTGCGCATGTTCACTGTCACGCGCCATCGCGGCCGAGGCGAGTCTGCAGATCTCGGCGCAGTCGATGTCAAGCGCGATGCACCGAGCCATGGCCTTGACATCTGGTTCCTGCAGGCAAGCCGTTGCGCAATGACTGCAGGCGGTTGCGCACGCGTCGCAGGCGTCGATACACGATGTGTACTGTTGGTGGGCCATCTCGTACTCCTTCTCAGATGCCGCGGATTCGGCTAGAACCTTGGGCAAGCGAAAGGCCCGAACACGCTTGGCACTTCACCGCGCTCAACACCCAAAACAGACGAAACGCAAAACGCATCCAACCCTGCCGGCTCAGTGAGGTCGGCATCGTGTGAATGCGTTGCAAGACGTGTAGACGGTGCGGCTGAATCTACATGCGCATTTATTTCGTTAGGTCTTTGAAGGGGGTGCTCGTGGTTCACGCCATCAAGGCTGACGCTGCAAACGCACGGAGAGGGAAGTCGCAACGCCCGCCTTGTTGGACCACATCCAGCAGTAGTCTTGGTCCACGGGTACCTTGAGTTCGCCGCTCAGCTCGGCCACTGCATCGCGCTTTTCTGGGAACACCACCTTCTGCCCTTCGTGGTAGTGGACGTTGAAGTTGAGCGCCGTCAGGCTCTTGAAGGACCAGGCGATCGTCTGGCCCCGCGTGAGACGCGTGCAGACCTCGACGAGCTTGCCGGCCCCGATTTGCACCGAACGTTCATAAGCGCCCTGCCCGTCCCACTGCACGTTGATGAGCTCTGCCCGTGCGGGAGTGCCCACCATGGCGGCTGCAACAAGCGCCGCGACAGAATGGGGACGTGATGACAGGTGTTTCAAGCTGGACTCCATGGAAAGGTCAGGATCGTGGTCGTCGGCCATGACGCTTGCGCTTGCGTGGCACCGCCTTGCCGTCATGCGGGGGGCGTTTGAGCAGGTGTCCGTGCTTGCGGTGCAGGTAGTAAGCGAAGGCGACGACTACCACCGCGAACACCAGCCCGGCCGTGAACAGCTGTGTGTAGAACTCGGCGGACTGGTGCTCGATTCCGCGCAGCTCGTGTGGCATGTCGATGCCTCGCTTCAGGGGTGAGGCGCGGTATGGCGCCCCACCCGGCAGTTCTTACTTCGCCGCTTCGAGCTGGGTGATGACGATGGCGCCACTCGACTTTTCAGCCGCGAAGCGGATCTTGTCGCCCACCTTGAGGTTGCTGAGCATCGCCGGGTCCTTGACCTGGAATACCATGGTCATGCCCGGCATCTGCAGGTTCTTGATCTCGCCGTGCTTGACGGTGATCTTCTTGTTGTCAGCGTCGACCTTGCGCACCTCGCCGTCCACCATGTCGGCACCGGCAGCCGCCTGGGCCACAGTGGTGTTCGTGGACTTGTCGTGGCCGTGGCCGCCGCCGTGGTCACCGCCGGCGAAGGCGCTGCCGGTGGCGAAGACGAGGGCGACTGAGAGCAGAGAAATGGCGTTCTTCATGGTGACTCCTTAGCGGTAGGACTGGAAAACACGGGTGCTGCCGTCCTTAAGAACCAGCAGCACGTCGTACGGTTGGGTCTGGTTGTCGAAATCGGGGCCGTCCATGCCGGGGCTTCCGAGCGGCATTGCCGGGACCGCCAGGCCGACGGCCGCCGGGCGCTCGGCCAGAAGCCGCCGCACCTCGCGCGCGGGAACGTGCCCCTCGAGGGCGTACGGTCCGACCTTCGCCGTGTGGCAGGAGCCAACCTGAAGTGGCAGGCCCAAGGTTTTGCGGGCGTCGGTGTTGCCATCGTTGTGGACCTTGCCAATCGAGAAGCCGTTCTTCTCCATGTGGGTCATCCACCCCTTGCAGCAGCCGCACTCGGGCGACTTCCACACCTCAAGCGACGGCTTGGCGGCATTGGCCTGGGCGCCCATCGTGGCGGCGGCCAGACCGGCGACCAGCATCTCGCGGCGCTTCATCGCGTCACCCCTTTCAATGCTTGTGGTTGTGGCCGTCGGCCGCCTTCGCCGCCGGCGCCTTGCCCTTAGCGACCGTCACCGCGCCCTTCATGCCGGCGTCCCAGTGCCCCGGTTGCAGGCAGCCGAAGTCGACCTTGCCGGCCTTGGTGAATTGCCAGATGACCTCACCCGTCTTGCCGCCGGCCAACGTGATCATGTTGGGTTCCTCGTGCTCCATCTCCGGGTTCTTGAGCATCACCTGGTAGTGCTCCTTGAGCTCCTTCTCGGTGCCGAGCACGAACTCGTGCTTCACCTGGCCGGAGTTCTTCACCTTGAAGCGAACCGTCTCGCCCTGCTTGACATCGATGCTGGCGGGCGTGAAGCGCATGTTGTCGGTCATGTTGACTTCGACCGTGCGGGTGACCTTGGCGGCCACGCCCGGCACCCCGATGGCGCTCTCGTCGCCGTGACCGCCAGCGTGGGTGCCGCCCGCAAAGGCGACGGAGGCGCTCAGGGCAAGCGCGATGGCAAGGGCAATGGATTTGGATTTCATGGGAGTCCTCGGTGAATCAGAGTGGTGACGTGGATGAATGAATTGGAGTTGGCCAGGCTTCATCGGGAATCAATGGCCGTTGTGCCCGCCGTTGCCGGTGGGCTTGCGCACGCGCATCTCGACGCTCTTGCCCTTCTTGGCGAGTGGCATCGATTGGCCACCCGCGGAGAACGAACGGGCGGGCTCGGGGAGCGTTCCGGTGAACTCGTAGGCCACCTCGCCCTTGGGGTGCTGGTACCAGCCCGGATCCTTGAAGTCGCCGCGCTTCTGGTCGGCGCGCACCTTCATGACGGTGAACATGCCGCCCATCTCGACCGGACCGAACGGACCCTGCCCGGTCATCATCGGCAGCGTGTTGTCGGGAATGGGCATCTCCATCTCCGCCATGTCGGCCATGCCGCGCTCGCCCATCACCATGTAGTCGGGGATGAGCTTGTTGACCTCCTTGGCGATGCCGGTGTGGTCCACGCCGATCATGGTGGCCAGTTCGTGCCCCATGGCGTTCATCGTGTGGTGGCTCTTGTGGCAGTGGAACGCCCAGTCGCCGGGCTCGTCCGCCAGAAACTCCACGGCTCGCATCTGCCCGACGGCCACGTCCGTCGTGACCTCGTTCCAACGGGCGCTCTCACGGGTCCAGCCACCGTCGGTGCCGGTCACCATGAACTCGTAGCCGTGCAGGTGGATCGGGTGGTTGGTCATCGTCAGGTTGCCGATGCGAATTCGCACCCGTTCGCCAAGCTTGGCCACCATCGGGTCGATGCCGGGGAAGACCCGCGAGTTGAAGGTCCACAGGTTGAAATTCGTCATCTCGCTCACGCGAGGCGTGAAACTGCCCGGCTCGATGTCGAAGGCGGTCAGGATGAAGCCGTAGTCGCGCTCGACCGGCATGAACTTCGGGTCCTTGGGGTGCACGATGAACATCCCGTACATGCCCATGGCCATCTGCACCATCTCGTCGGCGTGCGGGTGGTACTTGAAGGTGCCGCTGCGCCGCACGACGAATTCGTAGACGTAGGTCTTGCCGGGCTGGATGTGCGGCTGGGTCAGGCCGCCCACGCCGTCCATGCCGTTGGGCAGGCGCAGGCCGTGCCAATGGATGGTGGTGTGCTCGGGCAGCTTGTTGGTGACGAACAGACGCACCCGGTCGCCCTCGACCACCTCGATGGTCGGCCCGGGCGACGTGCCGTTGTAGCCCCACAGGTGCGCCTTCATGCCGGGCGCGAACTCGCGCACGACCGGCTCGGCCACCAGGTGGAACTCCTTTACGCCGTTGTTCATGCGCCAGGGCAGGCTCCAGCCGTTCAGCGTCACCATCGGGTTGTAGGGACGGCCGGTGTTGGGCACCAGCGGCGGGGCGGTCAGGGGGTTGGTCTGGATGACCGGCTCAGGCAAGGCCGCCATGGCCACCTTGCTTACCGTGGAGGCCGCGACGGCGGCACCCGCTGCTGCGGTGCCGGTCAAAAAGCCGCGTCGACTTGTAGTCATGGAATGGGGTCTCCGTAGAAGTTCAGTGGGCTGCCGCGCCGCCGGAGCCGCCCGCCGGGCGTGCCTCCATGGACACGCCGCCAGAGGGCTTGCCGATCAGCGAGGCCTGCAGGGCCGCGTCCGCTAGCCAGAAGTCGCGTTGGGCGTCGATGGCCTGCACGACGCTGCCGATCTGCTCGCGCGCATCGGCGAGCAACTCGAAGACGCCGATCAGCATCCCGTTGTAGCGAAGCTGGTTCTCTTCGGCGATCGTCTTGCGCAGGGGGACGACCTCGTCAAGGTAGTGGCGGGCAATGTCGTACGAGGTGCGGTAGCCGCCATAGGTCTCGCGTACCTGCGACGTGGCCTCCACGCCGATCTGCGCGGTGCGGTTGAGCGCGGCCATGTAGGTGGCCTGGGCACGGGCGCGTCCCGCGTCCCCGAAATCGAAGATCGGCAGTGGGAGCTCGAGCTCGTAGCCCTTCTGCGGGGGGGAGCCGGTCTCGCTGTTGCGCACTGCCGCGACGTGGAAGCCGTTGACCACGCTCGTGATCCTCGACAGCCCCTGCTCTCTCGCGGTGAACTCGAGGTCGGCACGCGCCAGGCGCACGTCCAGCCGCTGGTCGATCGCCTGCTGCGCGACCGATTCTTCGGAGCGCACCGTCTTGGGCAGGTCCGGCAGCCGGTCCGGCAACTTGAGCTGCTGCGCTTGCGCGGCCGTGAGGCCGAGCGAGCGCACCAGCGCTTCGCGCGCGCTCAATGCCGCCTGACGCGCCCGTGCCAGTTCGGCCACTGCATCGGCCGCGAAGGCCTGCTCGCGAGCCCGTTGCAGCCGGTTGAAGTTGCCCACCGCCTGCATCCTGCGGGCCAGCTCGGCACTCACGTCGGCGGTGCGCTTGACCTGCTCGAAGTACTGCACCGACTGCTGAGCCGCCACCGCGCGCACCCAGTTCTGGCGCGCATCGGTGGCCGCCTGCACGACGTCGCTCGCCAGCCGCATCTGCAGTTGCTGCTGCTGGAAGTCGGCCAGGCGCAGGCGCTGCGGCAGGAGCAGCAGGTCGAACACCGAGATGCCCAGCATGCGCCCGATGTCCACATCGACATCACCACCCGAGCGCCGCACCAGCCGCTCGAAAGTGAAGATCGGGTTGGGCAGGCGGGCCGACTGGGTGGCACCGGCCGAGGCCGCGGCGCTCTCGAAGAGCGCACTCTGCAGCGCCGGGCTGTAGGCGAGCGCTACGCGCACGGCATCGTCGGCGGACAGCGGCTTGGCCAGCAAGGCGTCCACATCGGACTGCGCTTGCCGCCGTGCGGCGTCGCTGTTGAGCCACTTGACCTCGGCGCCGAGCCGGCTCTGGGTCAGGCTCTGCACGTCCTGGAAGTTCTTGTCGATCGCCGTGCTGGCGCATCCGCCCAGCAGCAGTGCCGCGGCAACGGCCGCGATGGCGACCGTGGTGCGCCGGGGGCTTGGTACGGCCCTGAATCTCATGCGGGGCTCCTCAGTGGTGTTTGGTGTGGTCGGCCGGTTTGGCCGGAGGGGTCGCGCTGGACGCCGGTGCAGCCGGCTGTGAGCCGGCCTGCGTGGGACGCGGGGCGGCCTTGGGCGGCGTCGCGGTATCGCTCTGGCCGAACGGCTTGTCGGTCGTGGCCGTCCCGGCGCGCGGCGGCGTGGGACCCGATGCAGCCGGCCGCGTGGCCTCAGCTGGCGCGGCGCCCGGTGCGGGCGATGCGCCATGCTCGCCGTGGGCCCCGCCCGGGGTGTCGCCGGCGGCTTCCTTGGCATAGGTTTTCCAGCCGCCGATGCGGCCGACCTGATCGTTGGCAGCCTTCCAGGGCGTGACCGGCTCGTCGGCGTAGCGCCGGTAGCCTTCGAACGCCGAGCGATATCGCAGGCTGTCAGAGGCGGCCCCTGTGCCCCCGCTGTTTACCGGGAGGCTGGCGGCAGCTGTGGATGGCGCCGGTGTACTGGCCGATGAAGCGCCTGGCGCAGCCGCCCGTGCCGGCTGGGCATTGGCGCCCCAGGACGCGGCCAGCAGTGCTGCCAGCAGGCAGACGTTTTTGTGCAATGACATGGATTCCTCGCGGCCAGGGCATCAGGCATCGGCCCGGTCAGGCCCTGGCGTGGTCGTACAGGCCGACGCGGCGGACGCGTCAGCGTCCGTCACACGCGGCGACGGCGGTCAGGCGAGGAAGGTTCGAGGCGGCCGTTCGGGACCGCCCGTCATGAAGACGGCAGTCTGGGCCACGAGTTGGGGCACCACACGGTCGACCGCTTGGGAGGATCCCATCGGCCATACCGAGGTCGGAAGCACGGCGACCGTGCAGCAGGAAGCGCAAGCGCTGCACTTGCCAGCGGTCTTGTGAACCGGGCTGCCGTCCGGAGACGGGTCGGCCGACAGGTCCTGCGAAGTGGCCGCGTCGCCGCCGTGATGGCCGGCAGTCGACCCGTGGGGATGGGCATGGCCAGAGGCGTGGTCACCGGCCTCGTCGCCGTTGTGCGTGTGGTGGCTTGACACCCCGGCAGGACCGTCGGCATGTGCGTGGGCACCCGCGGCTGCGCCGTGGTGGCCGGGTCCGCACGACAGCATGGTGGCCGCGGCCGCGCCTTGCACGGGCAAAGCGACGGCCAGCAGCCAGATCAGCGCGGTTCGGACAATGAGCCACATGGGCGGAAGTCTAGGCGATCGATCGGTGGAAGTTGAATATCCGATGCCGGGTCAGGGGAGCGCGGATGGCATCCCCGGGCCCAGGTCCCTTACTGGCTCACCAGCTCGGTCACCTTGATCGCGCCATCGACCTTGTCGGCCTTGAAGCGCACGTTGTCGCCGGGCTTGACCTTGGCCAGAACGGCCGCATCGGCGCGGAAGACCATCGTCATGCCGGGCATCCCCAGGTTGTCGATCGGGCCGTGCTTGAGCGTGATCTTGCCCTGCTCGGCGTCGACCTTCTTCACCTCGCCGGTGGTGTAGCCGACGCTGGCGGTGGCGCCTGCAGCCGGGGCGTCCGTGGCGGCGATGGCGGCCCAGGGGGCAAGCGACGCGAGGGCCGCAGACAGGATCAGTGCTTTGACGTTCATCCTCAAACTCCAGTGGTTGAACTCGGGGCTCCGGCCGATCCGAAGCACCCATGAACGCCACTCTAGGGATCGGCTGCGGACGCCAGCCGAACCCCCACATTACGGTTTCGTAATGCAAAGCCGGGCGGCCTTGGGCCACACTCGCGCCATGAGGATCCTGGTGGTGGAAGACGAGGTGCGGCTGGCCGCCTACCTCAAGAAGGGCTTGACCGAAAACGGCTACGTGGTCGACGTGGCGCACGATGGCATCGACGGGCGGCACCTGGCCACAGAAGGCGAATACGACCTGGTGCTGCTAGACGTCATGCTGCCGGGCATCGACGGTTTCGGCGTGCTGCGCGGGCTGCGCGAGCGCAAGGACACGCCGGTGCTGATGCTCACCGCCCGCGACAAGGTGGAGGACCGGGTCAGCGGCCTCAAGGGCGGCGCCGACGACTACCTCGTCAAACCCTTTGCGTTCAGCGAACTGCTGGCACGCGTGGAAGCGCTGCTACGCCGCGGCAGCAAGAATCCCCAGCCGCTCATGCAGCTGCGACTGGCCGACCTGGAGGTTGACCTCGCCCGTCGCAAGGCCACCCGAGGCGACAAGCGGCTCGATCTCACGCCCAAGGAGTTCGGCCTGCTCACGCTGCTGCTGCGCCGCACGGGTGAAGTGCTGTCGCGCACGGTGCTCGCCGAGCAGGTCTGGGACATGCACTTCGACAGCGAGACCAACGTCATCGACGTGGCGGTGCGCCGGCTGCGTGCCAAGCTCGACGACGGCTTCGACAAACCGCTGCTGCACACGGTGCGCGGTGTGGGCTACGTCCTGGAGATGCGCGAGTGAGCCCTGCACGGTCCATGGCGGCACGCCTGACCGTGACCCTGTGCGTCCTGGCCGTGCTGGTTTTCACCGTCGTTGCGGTGCTGTTGCAGCGCGCGCTGGAAGCCGAGTTCATGCGCGCGCGGGAGCAGGAGCTCGCCGGCAAGGTGGACGTGGTGCGCCACTTCCTGGAAGAGCTGGAAACACCGGAGGACCTGCCTCACCTCAGCCATCGGCTGGACGACGTGCTGATCGGTGACGGGCTCATGCGGCTGTGGCTGGTCACCGATGCCGGTGAGGTGTTGTACGGGGGGAAGCGCCGCCCTGCCGTGACGCCCGATGCCTTCGGACGGGTCGAGGTGCGGCGCGAAGACGGCCTGGCCCTGGAGGGGCTGCGCATCAAGTTGCCGGCGCATGATGTGCTGCCGAACGCGGAGCTCATCGTCGCCATCGACGTGCGAGGGCAGCAAGCCCTGCTGCAGCGCTACCGGACCACCATCGGCATCCTGTGCGGGATCGGTGTTGCACTGACCGTCCTGCTGACCGCCTGGATCACCCGCCGCTCGCTGCAGCCTGTGCGCCGGCTGTCGCGGGAGGCCGCGGCCCTGAGCCCTTCCGCGCTGTCGGCACGCCTGTCGCCGGTGGAGACCTCCGAGCTCCAGGAACTGGTGGAGAGCTTCAACCGGGCGCTGGCGCGTGTGGAAGCCGCCTACAGCCAGCTGGAGGCCTTCAGCGCGGACGTGGCGCACGAACTGCGCACACCGCTGGCCACCATGATCAACGCCACGGAAGTGGCATTGCAACGTCCACGGGCCGTGGCAGAACTGCGCGAGACGCTCGAGCTCAACCTGGAAGTGCTGCGTGAGCAGGCGGGCCTGGTCAACGACATGCTGTTCCTCGCGCGGGCCGACCAAGGGCAGCTCGCGGACAGCCTCAAGCCTACCGATCTGCGCCTCGAAGCGCAACGGGTCAACGAGTACCTGGAGCCACTGCTGGAGGACCGCCAGCAGCGGGTGCAGGTCGAGGGGGATGCGACGGCAGTGTGCAACCCGACACTCGTGCGCCGCGCGACGTTGAACCTCGTCGCCAATGCCACTCGATACACACCCCGAGGCGGTGTGATCACGATCCGTCTCAGTCGTGGACCCAAGCATGTGAACGTCACGGTTCGAAACCCCGGCGCCCCCATCGATCCGGCTGTCCTGCCAAGGCTCTTCGACCGATTCTTCCGGGCCGATGCCGCGCGCGAGCGCAGCAGCGGCCACCACGGGCTCGGCCTGGCCATCGTGCGTGCGATCGCCCTCATGCACGGGGGCAGTACCCACGCCCAAAGCTCGGACGGCTGGACCGAGATCGGTTTCAGCCTCGCCGCCCTGCCCTCTCTGCCACAGCCGTCTCCCACATGACCAAACTGTCATGCCGTCGTGGGCGTGACGTTCGGGGCTGATTTCTACAGTGAGCTCCAGGCGATCGAAGAGGTCGATCGCTGCCACTCAACGGAGTCTCACCATGATCAAGACCTTTGCCCGCACCCTCACCCTTGCCGCCATCGCCGCACCCCTGATCGCGTTCGCCAACGACGGCGGCAACTTCCGCAACGGCGCCTCCTTCTACGGACAACCCGCCGACGGCAAGGTGGCCACCCGCACGGTCGACGTGACCACCACCCGCGTCGTGCGCGTCAACTACGGTGAGACGGTCAAGTTCGTGAAGGGCGCGGAACAGTTCGCCTGGACCTTCAACGGCATGGACAACCGCGGCGTGCCGCTGACGAAGATCGCGCCGCACGACTTCGCGAGTACCGTCGTCTACGTGGACCAGGATCCGCTGAACCGCAATTGACTGCCGCGAAGTCGCCCGAGCAGGCTCTCAGCTTCGCTTGGGCTTGGTCGCGCCTTTGAAGCGGCGCCTGGCGAGCGCGTGCTCGACCTGGCGCACGAGCGTGTGCCCTTCGATCTCAAGTGCGGCCGCCATCTTCAGGACGACGAACAGCGTCGGCTGGCTTTCGCCGCGCTCGACGCTGCCGCAGTAGGACCGCCCGACATTGGCCATGTCCGCCAGCGTCTCCTGGGAGATCCCGGCCGCGAGCCGGTTTTTGCGGATAACGTCGCCCACGACCGTCGCCACCTCGGAGTCGAAGCTTCCCGCGCCGCGCGGCCTGCCAGTCTTCGGTTTTGCGACACGGGTGGACATGCGCCGGAGGGTCCGGCATCTGCCCAAATTGATCCACGCTATATAAAGGTGGATCTACATAGCGCTTGTCTGTTTCAGCGTTTGCGGCGTCGCTCCACGGAGGTCAATTCCACGAGGGGTGTGGCGGGGGGCAGGCGGTGAACGGTCTCCAGGATGGGCGACTCGCCCAGGCGCCGTTCCAGCTCGTTCATAAAGGCGAGGAAGTCCACGCCAAGGGCGCGCAGCCACTGCCGCAACTGCAGGACGTCAAGCCGGCGCTCGCCGGTTTCCACACGACTCACGGTGGTTTGATCCCTGCCGACCAAGAGCGCCAAGTCGGCTTGGCGCAACTGCACCGACTCGCGGCTGTCACGCAGCAGCGTGAGGAAGATTTCGTTGTGTCGGCTGTACAGGGACTTGGGCATGGCAACCTTTCCGCGCCAGCCTAGCGGCGTCGCCACCGTATGCCGAATGAGCATCTAACCCCGAGGCCGGCCCCTGCGAATCTCAGGCGACCGCTGCGGGCGACGGTCTTTATGATCACACTGTCGGCTTTATATACCGCAGGAGCGCATGATCCGCCATGTTCGTTGCCCATGAGAGTTTCGAAGACCCGATGATGTCGGCCCTGGCCGGCGACGGTGAGCATTGCTTTCGGGCGATGCACTTGTCGATTCGCGCACCGTGGTTCATCGTCACGTGCCTGGTCTCTGGCGACGACGTGGAGATGCTGCGTTCGGTGTGTTGCTCATGGGACGTGGACCTCAGAGAGCTCCTGAGAGTCGACGGGGGGCGCCGGCCAGTCAGCGTGCAGCAGATGACGCCGTCACACGAAGGCGACGGCCGATGGGAAGCGCGGCAGATCGAACGGGTATGGACGGTCGAACAATCGGTCGGACACAGCGTGCTGGTCTTCCAGGACTTCGAAGGCAACGAGTTCACCAACACACTCGACCAGAAGGCGGAAGAACCCAAGGGTGAACGAACCCTTCTATTCGGTGCACTGCCGGCCATGCCGCGTGGCAGAAGGACGTCCAGCAGGCCTGAGCCGCGGACCAAGTTGCCGCTGTTCGATGGCGAGGCCGATCCGTTCGCGGCGGTGAGCGCCGCGCAGCTGGCCGCCCAACTCCGGATAACAGTCGAGGAGGTGCGGCATCGCGCCGCCGCGGGCGAGCTCTTCGCCGTCGGGCCGGCCGTGTCTGGCGAACAGCGCTTTCCGAGCTATCAATCGTTGCCTGCACTGGCCGGGGACAAACTCGGACAGCTGCTCGCCGTGCTCGCGCAGTCCGACGGCCACCCCCAGTTGTTCTTTGCCGGGGAGTGTCCGGAACTTGGACTGCTATCGCCAGTGGAAGTGCTGCTGGGAGCCGCGATCAAACAACGTGGCTTCGAGCCAGTGGCGGCTAGCATCATTGCCGCCGATCCCGAGGCACGCTTCGAATACGTCTTGGATGCGGCTCGAGCCTACGTTGCCGCCACCTCAGGCTGGTAGGCAGTGCGCCGGCATTGCATATTCGTCTTGCGAACAGCTCATGAACCCGATGCGCGGGAGCTGCGCCGCGCCCGCTTGAAGATCAAGGGCGCAGGTGGCAACGTGCTCAGGTGCACTGCAGGCACATTCCTCGTGGAAGGCCCGCCGGACCTGGTTCAGTCTCTTGCCCTGGTCCTCCCGGGTTGGCGCTGCACCGCAAACTTCAAGTCAGCTCGTCTGCCGGAGCACAGCTTGCGACCATGGATGCGTCGTTGAGCGTCTGAGACGCACTCCGACCCGTTGGTCGCGGGCTGTGGCCGGTTGCATTGCGCTCCCCCCGGCGAGGAGCGCAAAACCTGGGCTAAGGCCGGTGCAACGCGCACAACTCAGGGGACGCTTCCAGCCTGTGCCAGCGAATCATCTTCGACACAAAGGGCATGCTGCCAATGAACCGGTGCTGGTACCGGCGCACGCTGTTTCGCAAGGCGTCTTCGCCGACTTGGTTGGCCAGCCAGAGGAGTCGTACGCGATCGTCTTTGCACATGACCCGGACGCCATAGTTGTCCGGCGGCAACCTCTCCACGCTCATAAGCGACCCCTGGTCTGTTTCGACAGCGAGAGCCACTGTACGAACCGGTTTCTAACCGAGACCGAACGCCAAGATGACAACTCCGTCATGTTGGTGTCATGGCTCTTGACCTTCCCATGGGGGAAGGATGTCAAATGCGAAAGAGAATCATTATCCTGAACTCAACATGACCGCATTCCTCGGACGCTGCCTCATGGCGATCGCCGTCGGCCTCGGCGCATCCCTCGCTCCTGCCTGGGCCGCCGACACGCCGGTCGACAACGACCAGCAGGTTCGCCAACTCTGGCAGCTCTTGGACTACGTGGCGGTGGACTACCCGGGCGCCGTGGCCAATGGGGTGGTGACCAGCGAAGGTGAGTACCAGGAGATGCGGGAATTCAGCGACAACGCCGTTGCGCAGGCGAAGGCCTTGCCACCGCATGGTTCACATGGCCAATTGGTGTCACTTGCCGAACAGCTGCGCAATGCCGTCCTGCAGAAGGCGCCTGCGGACCGCGTCGCTGACCTTGCGCAGCAGGCCAACGGCCTCTTGCTGACGGCGTACCCGATCCCGGTCGCACCGCGCGTGGCCCCGGATCTGGCACAGGGACAGCGGCTGTACCAAGTGCATTGCGCGGCCTGTCACGGGCCCACGGGCGGGGGGGACGGTCCAGCGGCCAAGTCGCTCGACCCCAAGCCCGTCGATTTCACGGACAAGGGACGCGCCCGTGCGCGCTCGATCCTTGCCCTCTACCAGGTGACATCGCAGGGCGTCGAAGGCACGTCGATGCCGTCGTTTAAGGCGCTGCCGGACCAGGACCGCTGGGCGCTCGCGTTCTATGTCGGGACGCTCTCGTTCGATGCGGCCGCCCGTGAGCGCGGCGCGGCGATGCTTCAGAACGACCCCAAGGCGCGTGCCGCGCTGCCGGACCTGGCGGCGCTCACCACGGCCAGCGAGAGCTTGTTGGTGCAGCGCCTGGGTGCCCAGGCCACTGACCTGCTGGCCTTTGCGCGCAGCCAGCCCCAGGCCATCACAGGCAACCAGTTGGCCGGCATTCCTCTCGCACGATCACAGATGCAAGCGAGTTTGAAGGCCTTCGAGACGGGAAACGGTACCGAGGCCATCCGTCTGGCGTTGTCAGCCTACCTCGACGGGTTCGAGCCGCTGGAAGCAGCCCTGGAGTCGCGCAACAAGGACCTGCTGGTCGAGGTGGAGCGCACCATGCAGCTGTACCGTTCCGCGATCGCCGCAAAACAGGCCGATGTCGTCGTGGCCAAGGCCCACGAACTTGATCTGCTGTTCTCCCGCGTGGATGGCGAGCTGAGCGCCGGCCGCGCCGACGCCACGACCAGCTTCATTGCCGCTCTCACCATCCTGCTGCGAGAAGGCGTCGAGGCACTGCTGATCGTAGTCGCCATGATTGCCTTCCTCCGAAAGGCCAACCAGGGTCAAGCACTGCGCTATGTCCACGGCGGCTGGGTGACCGCCCTCGCCGCCGGTGGTGTCACGTGGTGGATCGCCACCTATGTGGTGGGCGTCAGCGGAGCCAGCCGGGAAGTCACCGAAGGGCTGTCATCACTCTTTGCCGCTGCAGTGCTGCTGTCGGTCGGCCTGTGGATGCACCAGAAGAGCAGCGCCGGGCGCTGGCAGGCTTATCTGCGCGACAAGCTGTCGGCCGCCATGACCCGCCGTTCTGCCTGGGCCTTGTTCCTGCTGGCGTTTGTCGCCGTGTACCGCGAGGTTTTTGAGACGGTTCTCTTCTTCTCGGCGCTGGCAGCCGATGGCCACGGCTCAGCGCTGTTGGCCGGACTGGCCGTCGGCCTGATCCTGCTCGCCATCATCGCTGCCGTGTTCCTGTGCACGAGCGCCCGCATGCCTCTCGGAACGTTCTTCTCGCTCAGCTCGATCCTGGTGGCGGTACTGGCGGTAGTGCTGGCCGGCAAGGGCGTCTCAGGTCTGCAGGAGGCCGGCTGGCTCAGCGCAACGCCGGTAGGCAGCCTGCGCGTGCCGGTCTTGGGCATCTTCCCCACGCTTCAGACCAGCCTTGCACAGGTTGCGGTGCTGTTGGCGGCGTTGCTCGGCTTTGGCCTGAACGCGATGCAAGCTCGTCGAGCGGCACCCGCTTGACCGGTGTTTAAGCGGCGGGGCGCCGATGCGTCGTCACTTCGACGAGGCAGATCGGCGAGGGCGGCGCCGACATCGGCTGTGTGTAGCTCCGCCTGCCTTCGCTGACCACCCGAGTCGGTAGGTTGCGTCGCGGCTGGCCACTCACAGTCGGCTAATTCTGTCTTAGCCTCCTGTGGTCGGCCAATGTTGTCGCAGATCTGCGCCACCATTCCCCGTACCAGCCCGAGCTCTTACCTGGGAAAGGCGGGTCAAGGCGAGTACGGGAGATTCTGTCGCCCAACTGCGGTGCCGCCTCCGCCCAGCATGCCCGCTTGCGTCGGAACGAAATGGATCGCCGCGGCCCACGGCTCCTCGAACACCCCCTTGAAACCGAACCAGACGATCTCTTGGCGGGTGTTGAAGGCCGCGAGCGCCATCCGGCGGGCGCCGGGTTCCAGGCGAAACGGAAGTGCATGCTGCATGAGAAGTCCTCTTGTGGATCGTGGGCTGGCGTGATTTAAAGCCTTGCCTGCGTGGGAAGGTCAAGCCCGGCCCACGACGCACCGCGGTACTTCGATCAGCCGATTAGCGCGACTCCCCTCGCCCACCCAGACCACGTCGCCGCAGCAGCAGGAAGGCCGCCGGCACGACGAAGAGCGACAGCAGCGGCGCGGTGACCATGCCGCCCAGCATGGGCGCCGCGATCCGGCTCATCACTTCGGAGCCGGTGCCGCTGCCCCACACGATGGGCAGCAGGCCGGCCAGGATCACTGCCACCGTCATCGCCTTGGGCCGCACGCGCAGCACTGCGCCTTCGCGGATGGCGTCGATCAACATGGCCGCATCGAGCGGCCCGCCATCGCGCAGACGGTCTTCCAGCGCATGCCGCAGGTACAGCAGCATCACCACGCCGAACTCGGCCGCTACGCCCGCCAGCGCAATGAAGCCCACCCCGGTGGCCACCGAGAGGTGGTAGCCCAGCGCATACAGGAACCACACGCCACCCGTGAGCGCGAGCGGCAGCGTGGCCATGATCAGCGCCGCTTCTTCGAGGCGCCGAAAGGTCAGGTACAGCAGCACGAAGATGATGGCCAGCGTGGCCGGCACCACCACCTTGAGGCGCGCGTTCGCGCGCTCCAGGAATTCGAACTGGCCGGAATACGCGAGGCTTATGCCGGGCTCGAGCTTCACTTGAGTCGCCACGGCTTGGCGCAGGTCGGCCACCACCGAGGCGATGTCACGGCCACGCACGTCGACATACACCCAGCCGGACGGCCGCGCGTTCTCGCTCTTGAGCATGGGCGGGCCGTCGGCGAGGGTCACCTTCGCCACGCTGCCGAGCGTGATCTGCTGCCCACCCGGCGTGAGCACCGGCAGCACACGCAGCTTGTCGGGGCTGTCGCGCAACTCGCGCGGGTAGCGCAGGTTGATCGGAAAGCGCGCCAGGCCCTCGACCGTCTCGCCGATGTTCTCGCCGCCGATGGCACCGGCCACCACCGCCTGCACGTCGCTCACATTGAGGCCGAAGCGCGCAGCGGCGGCGCGGTCGATCTGCACGTCGATGTAACGCCCGCCGGTCAGGCGCTCGGCGAGCGCGGAGCTGACGCCGGGCACTTCCTTGGCGGCACGCTCCACTTGCGCGGTCACACGATCGATCGCGAGCAGGTCGACGCCCGACACCTTCACGCCGATCGGGCTCTTGATGCCGGTGGCCAGCATGTCGATGCGGTTGCGGATCGGCGGGATCCAGATGTTGGTGAGCCCGGGAATCCTCACGGCCTGGTCGAGCGCTTCGACGAGCTTCTCGGGCGTCATGCCGGGCCGCCATTCACTGCGCGGCTTCAGTTGCACCGTGGTCTCGAACATCTCCAGCGGCGCGGGGTCGGTGGCCGTCTCGGCGCGGCCGGCCTTGCCGAAGACACGGGCCACTTCGGGCACGGTCTTGATCATCCGGTCGCTCAATTGCAGCAGCTCCGACGCCTTCTGCGCCGACAGGCCCGGCAAGGCAGTCGGCATGTACAGCAGGTCGCCTTCGTCGAGCGGCGGCAGGAACTCGCCGCCCAGCCGCGCCAGCGGCCACAGCGTGGTGGCCAGGGCCAGGCCGGCGATGACGAGCGTCACCTTCGGCCAGCGCAGCACCCAGTCGAGCGCCGGCTGGTAGAGCGCGATCAGGCCGCGCGTCAGCGGGTTGCGCTGCTCGTCGGGAATGCGCCCGCGGATCCAGTAGCCCATGAGCACCGGGATCAAGGTCACCGACAACCCTGCCGCCGCCGCCATCGCATAGGTCTTGGTGAAGGCGAGCGGGCCGAAGAGCCGCCCTTCCTGCGCTTCGAGCGTGAACACCGGCACGAACGACAGCGTGATGATCAGCAACGAGAAAAAGAGCGCCGGCCCGACCTCGATGGCCGCCTGGGTGATGACCTCCCAGCGTGCCTCGCCCTTGAGCTCGTCGCCCGGATGCCCGTGCTGCCAGGCTTCGAGCTTCTTGTGTGCGTTCTCGATCATCACGACCGCGGCGTCGACCATCGCGCCGATGGCGATGGCAATGCCGCCGAGCGACATGATGTTGGCGTTCAGCCCCTGCCACTGCATCACGAGAAACGCCGCCATCACGCCCAGCGGCAGCGAGATGATGGCCACGAGCGCCGACCGCAGGTGCCAGAGGAACACCGCACACACCGCGGCCACGACCGCGAACTCCTCCAGCAGCTTCATCGACAGGTTGTCGATGGCCCGCTCGATGAGCGCGCTGCGGTCGTAGGTGGTGACGATCTCCACGCCTTTGGGCAAGCTGGCCTGCAGCTGCGAGAGCTTTTCCTTGACCGCCGCGATGGTGGCCTGCGCGTTCTTGCCGCTGCGCAGGATCACCACGCCGCCCACCGCTTCTCCTGCGCCGTCGAGTTCGCTGATGCCGCGGCGCATTTCGGGGCCGGTCTGCACGGTGGCCACGTCACCCAGCAGCACCGGCACACCGCCGCGCGCGGCGAGCGGCACCGCCTTGAAATCTGCGAGCGTCTTCAGAAAGCCGCTCGCCCGCACCATGTATTCGGCTTCGGCGATCTCCAGCACCGAGCCGCCCGTCTCCTGGTTGCCGTTCATCAAGGCCTCGCGCACCTGCGCGTGGGTGATGCCATAGGCGGCGAGCCGCGCCGGGTCGAGCACCACCTGGTACTGCTTGACCATGCCCCCCATCGTGGCGACCTCGGCCACGTTGGCCACCGACTTCAGCTCGAACTTGAGGAACCAGTCCTGCAGCGCACGCAGCTGTGCCAGGTCATGCGGGCCGGTCTTGTCGACGAGCGCGTACTGGAAGACCCAGCCCACGCCGGTGGCGTCGGGGCCGAGCGAGGGCTTGGCCGTGGCCGGCAGGCGGCTTTGCATCTGGCTCAGGTATTCGAGCACCCGCGACCGCGCCCAGTAGAGGTCGGTGTGGTCGTCGAACAGCACGTAGACGAACGAGTCGCCGAAGAACGAATAGCCGCGAACCGTCTTGGCGCCCGGCACCGACAGCATGGTGGTCGCCAGCGGGTAGGTGACCTGGTTCTCCACGATCTGCGGCGCCTGGCCGGCGTAGCTGGTGCGGATGATGACCTGCACGTCCGACAGGTCGGGCAACGCGTCGATGGGCGTCGAGCGCAGCGAGAGCACGCCAGCCGCGGCCAGGAAGAGCGTGGCCAGCAGCACCAGGAATCGGTTGCCGACCGACCAGCGGATGAGCGCGGCGATCATTTGGCGGCTCCGGTCCGCTCGATGCGCTGGATGACGTAGTCGTCACCCGACTGGGTGAAGCCGAACTGCACCGCATCGCCCGCCTTCACCCGACGCGCGAGCGCCGGCGACGCGAGCTTGAAGGGCATCTGCATCGCTGGCCACTTCATCGACGCGATGGGGTCGTGGTCGAGCGTGATCTCCTTGTCGGAAACCTCGATCACCCTGCCCTTGCCTTCATGCGTGGCGGCAGCCGCGAGCGGGGCGACGCCTCGCATGCTCGCCTCGGAGTCGATCAGGAACTGGCCCGAGACCACCACCTCCTGCCCCGCCTGCAAGCCTTGCAGCACCTCGGTCCTGTTGCCGAACTCGCGCCCCACGCGCACTTCCACCGGCTGGTAGCGGCCGGGCGCGGTGACGACGTACACGAGCGATCGCTGGCCGGTGCGGATCACGGCGTCGCTCGGAACGACCAGCACCTCCTGCTCGCGGCCCCCCAGGCGCACCTGCGCGAACATGCCGGCGCGCAGACGGCCTTGCGGGTTGGGCAGCTCGATGCGCACCTTGAGCGTGCGGGTGTCGGCATTGGCCTGCGGCAGCACGGCGGTCACCCGGCCTTGCCGCGTCTCGCCGGGAAACGCGCTGAAGCGCACCTCGACCGGCTGGCCCTGCCGCGCGACCGCGGCCTGCGCCTCAGGCAGGGCCGCTTCCAGCCAGACGGTCGCGAGCCCGTTGATGCGCACGAGCGTCATGCCTTGAGCCACCGTCATGCCGGCGCGCACGCCGAGTTCCTGCACCACGCCGCCGATGGGCGCGTGCACGGCCATCAGCGCCTGCGGGCGACCGCTCTGCTCCACCTCTTGGATCGTGGCCGCCGGCACGCCCAGCAGCACCAGGCGCTGCCGCGCCGCGGCGGTGAGCGCCGCATCGCCGGTGGCACGCACGGCCAGGAACTCCTGCTGCGCCGCCGTCCATTCCGGCACCAGCAGCTCGGCGATCAAGGCGCCGGCCGCCACCACATCGCCCGGCGCCATGCGGCCCACCTGCTGCACGAAGCCCGCGCTGCGCGCCTGCACCGTGACCACGTCGCGCTCGTTGAGCTGCACGGTGGCGACCGAGTCCACCCCCTCGCCCACACGCTGCTTCTCGACGGTGGCCGCGCGCCAGCCGAGCGTCTGCGACAAGCGCGGGTCGACGGCCACGCCACCGGCCGGCGTTTCGTCGGCATAACGGGGCACGAGCTGCATGTCCATGAAGGGCGACTTGCCGGGCTTGTCGAACTTGTGCTGCGGCATCATGGGGTCGTACCAGTAGAGGACCTTGCGCCCTTCCGCCGGGGCCGATGCGCCGGCCGTTGGGGCCGGGTGATCAGTGCGGGTGCCGCGCCAGGTGCTTAGGCCGTAGCCCAGCCCGGCGCCGAGGGCGATCAGCGTGGCGGCGGCGATCGTGGTCTTGAGGATCGTGTTCATCGTGTTCACTCCGCGATCAGGTAGGCGAGCTTCGCGCGCTGGCCCATGAGCTGCGCTTCGAGGTCGAGCGCGCGGAAGCGGGCCTCCGCGGCGTCCTTGCGTGCCGCGAGCACGCTGGCCAGGTCGGCGCGGCCGGCCTCGTAGCCGGCCAGGCTCAGCTGCACTCGCTCCGCGGCCAGCGGCAGGGCCGAGGCCGTCTGCCGGTCGAGCGCGCGCTCGAGCCGCTGCAGTTCCGTGAGCTGGTTTTCCAGGTCGGCGCGCAGGCGTCTCAGGGCATCGTCGCGCTCGGCCTCGAGCCGGCTCAGCTGCTTCTGCTTGGCGATCACCTGCGGCTCCTGCCGTGTCGACGGCGACACCGGCAGGTCGAACGTGAGCTGGAACGACAGCAAGTCGCCGTACGCACGGTTGCGGTTGCCGTAGGCCAGCTCCCAGCCCCAGTCGCCGCGGCGCGAGGCCTGCGCTTCGGCCACCTCGGCGCGCGCCATCGCGAGCATCGGCGTCGACGCCAGCAGCTCGGCGTGGCGCTCCAAGCGCGGCAGCAACGTCGGCGCGTCGAACGGGATCACGGGTGCCGCGGCATCTGTCTCGGCTGGCGCGCCCGTCCAGCGCGCAAGACCCGCTCGGGCCTGTTCGAACCCGGCCTGCAGCTCGTCGCGCCGCTCGGCCAGCATCAGCGCTTCCTGGCGGGCCATCAGCGCGTCGGCCGGCATGGCCTTGCCGCCGGCGATGCGGGCGGCCAGCGTGTCGCGCAGCAGCTGGTTCTCGTGCTCGAAGGCGGCGAAGGTCTTCAGCTTGCGCTCTGCATAGTGCTGGGCGAGCCAAGCGAGCGCGGCTTCCCGCCGCACGGCCAGGCGCTCGGCGTCGAGCATCGCCCGCTCTCGCTCGGCCCGCGCCTGCGCGCCTTCACGCTGCGCGGCGCGCTTGGCGGCGTTGGGCACCTCCTGCATCACGCCAACGCGGCGCATCGTCATCGATTCGCGGTTCCAGCTGAACCGATCCATGCCGCTGACGGGGTAGTTCTCGACCCCCACCGCCAGCTTCGGGTAGGGTAGCTGGCCGGCGGCCGTGCGGCTGTGCAGCGCCTCCTCGGTGGCGGCCTGCCGGGCCTTGAGCACTGGCGCCTGCTGTTCGGCCAGCGACAGCGCCTGCTCGAATGTGAGCGGGGCCGCCCAGGCAGGCGACCACAACGCGCCGGCGACGAGGAAGGCGGCCACACGCGAGGGGCCCGTGCCGGTCCGATGCGGCCGGGCACCCTGCCCGGCCTTGCGCAACATCACCATGTCGTTTCTCCAGAGAACCCGTGACTCGAACGCACAGGGGCTCACCGCTGCGTGCAGCAGCGGGCCCCATCGATCGACGGGTCAATGGCGGAGAACGAGGTAGGCGATGTAGACGGGTGGCGCGCCCTGCGGCGGGCCGGTGTGCGCGGCCATCACGGCCGGAAGCACGTGGGTCTGCGCCGCAGCCTCGGGCAGCGAGACCATGAGGCGGCTGAGCAGCCAGTCGACCGCCAGCCCCGGTGCAGGATCGGCCGCGGGCGCGGTGTTGACCGACTGCTTGTCGCGGTCGCAATGCGCCTTGCACAGCTGGGGCGACTGCTCATCGAGCGCGGTCATGCCCGGGCAGTCGGGCATGTCGGGCATGGCCACGACGACGGTGGCCGGCTTGCCCGGCGTGGCACAGGCGTAGGCCGCCGTCGCCAGCTGCAGGCACACCAGCACGGCCGCAAGCAGGGTTGCGATCCAGCGGCGGTGGGTCCTGTCGCGTGACATGCGCTCAGTCTAGCCGGCGGCGCGCATGGCTGCGGGCCAGCGGGGTTGAGCCTGGTCAAGTCCCGCACCTCCGCTTCAACATGGCGGTGTGCGCATGGTCGAATATGCGGGCACCGCGACACGTTGCCCTGTCCCTTCACTTCATCTTGACCGCTCTCGACCCCTTCGCCTTCGGCCCCATCCTCGCCGCGCTGGCCGTGGGCCTCATCGTCGGCCTCGAACGCGGCTGGCGCGAGCGTGAGGCTGCCGACGGCACGCGCGTGGCCGGCCTGCGCACCTTCGCCCTCACCGGCCTGCTGGGCGGCGTGCTGGCGCTCGTTGACCCGTGGCTGCTCACGGCGGGATGCCTCGGCCTGGCAGTCCTGGTGAGCGTGGGCTACAGGCAGTCGGTGAAGCTCTCCGGAAAGCTGAGCGCCACCTCGGCCATCGCGCAGCTGCTCACCTTCGGGCTCGGCGCGCTGGCGGCGACCGGGCAGCCGCTGCTCGCCGTGAGCGCCGCCGTCATCGTGGCAACGCTGCTCAACCTGCGCGCCACCCTGCACCACTGGCTGCGGCTCATGGAACACCGCGAGCTGACCGCGGCGCTGCAGATGCTGGTGCTGTCGGCGGTGATCCTGCCCCTGGTGCCCGACCAGCCCTACGGACCCTACGGCGCCTTGAACCCCTACCGGCTGTGGTGGGCGGTGGTGCTGATCGCCGGGCTGTCGCTGTCGGGCCATGTGGCGATGCGGTTCGCCGGAGCGCAGCGCGGCACGCTGCTGACCGGCCTGCTGGGCGGGCTGGCGTCATCGACGGCCGCGACGCTCTCGCTCGCGCGTCAGCTGCGGGGCCGCGAGGAACTCATCGAACCCACGGCGGCGGGTGCGCTCGCCGCCTGCGCGGTCATGTTCCTGCGCATGGCGGTCATCGTGCTGCTCCTGTCGCCGGCGCTTGGCCGCCTCTTGCCGTTGCCGATGCTCGGGGCGGCGGGCATGCTGATGGTGTTCGCGGCGCTGCACTGGCGGCGCCGGCCACGCGGCGCGCAACCCGCACCCGCGACCGACCTGCCGGTCTTCGACCTCGGCACCGCGCTCGGCTTCGGCGCCTTCCTCGGCGTGATGGCCCTGCTCACCGAAGCGAGCAAGCAGTGGTTCGGGTTCGGTGGCCTCTACGGCCTCGCCCTTCTGTCGGGCCTGGTGGACGTGGACGCGATCAGCATCTCGGCCGCCCGCATGGACGCGGCATCGTCAGTCCCGACGTCGGTGGCCGCGGTCGCCATCGCCCTGGCGGCGCTGTCGAACATGGTGCTCAAGGCCGCGATGGCATGGACCACCGGCGGCCGGCTGCTCGGCCGCGCGCTGGGGGTCGGCTACGTGGCGTCGATGGTGGTGGCAGGCGTGCTTCTCGGCCTCGGCCTGCGCTGAGGTCAGCGCGGCAGCAGCTCGCGCACCGCGCGGGCCAGTTCGTCGGCCATCGAGATCCGGTTCGACGGGTGGGCGATCGTGTCGCTACTCACCACCTGCGCTGCTCCCGCCGCCAGCAGGTCGTCGAAAGCCGTGCCGGCGAACACGGCGTGCAGCGCCACGCACACCGGGGCCGGCATCTCGAGCGACTTCAGGTGGCCGACGGTCTCGATCATCGTGCGGCCGGTGGAGACGATGTCGTCCACCAGCACCGGCGTGTGGCCGCGCCAGCGCGCCACGTCGGGCACCGACACCTCGACCTCGCGGTCGCCGCGCCGGGTCTTGCGCAACACCAGCGATGGCACGCCGGCCCGCTGCGCCACGTCGTCCACCCACTGCCGGCTTTCCTCGTCAGGGCCGATCAGCACCGGCCGCCCGACGTTGGCGCGCAACCAGTCGGCGATGGCCTGCGCGGCGTGCACGTTGCGAGTGGGCACCGAGTAGACCTCGGCGAGATCGGCAATGCGATGCAGGTGCGGGTCGACGGTCGCGAGCCAGTCGAACCCTTGCGAGAGCCAGCTGGCGACATGCTTCGCACTGATGGTTTCGCCGGGCTGGAATCGCACGTCCTGCCGCATGTAGGCGAGGTACGGCGCGACCAGGCCGACCGATGCCGCGCCCGCTTCGCGAGCGGCCGCTGCCAGCAGCAAGAGGGGCACGAGCTTGTCGTCGGGCCGGTCGAGCGTGCACACGATCACGACGTGGCAGCCTTCGACGCTCGACACCACCCGAACGCTCGACTCTCCGTCCGGGAAGCGCCGCACCGACGCATTGCCCCGCTGCGCGCCGAGCCCTGTTGCAAGACGCTCGGCCATCGCCTCGTTGCCGGGCAGCGCCAGCACGACGACGCTCATGCGTCGGCCCCGGGTTTGCCGATCGTCACCAGCGGGTGCGAGGCCAGGTAGTCCATCGCATAGGCCAGTTCGCCCGGCGTTTCGGTGTGCAAGGTGAAGAGCGGCGCGCCGCGCTCCACGTGTTCACCGAGCTTGACGTGCATCTCGAGGCCCGCCACCGCGTCGGCCGGTGCCCCGGCCAGCTTCGCCACCCGCGACAGGCGGCGGCTGTCGATCGCATGCACCAGCCCGGTCGTCTCGGCGAGGATGGGGTGCCGGATGTCGGCCACGGCCGGTTCGCGCAGGCCGCCTTGCCTTTCGCAGATGGCCTGGAACTTGGCCCATGCGGCGCCGGTGTCGAGCAGCTGGCAGGCCCGGTCGTGGCCCTCCCCCGCGCGGCTGTGGCCGCAGAACTCGAGCAGGTGCCCGGCCAGCGCCACCGCGCGCATGCGCAGGTCGTTGGGAGCGTGCGTGGCTCCGCGCAGCACCGCGAGCACGTCGTGCGCTTCCAGGGCCGGGCCGATGCCGCGGCCCACCGGTTGCGTGCCGAGGGTGCGCACGATGCGCAACTCGAGCCCGCACGCACTGGCCACGTCTTCCAGCAAGGCCTTGAGCGCCAGGTAGTCGGCGTCGGAGCGCACCTTCGCGGTGGGGCCGACGGGCACGTCGATCACCACATGGGTCGAGCCGGCGGCGATCTTCTTCGACAGCACCGAGGCCACCAGTTGCGCGTCGCTGTCGATGTCGAGCGGCCGCTCGACGCGGATCATCACGTCGTCGGCCGGGCTCAGGTCGAGCGCGCCGCCCCAGACGAAGCAGCCGCCTTCGCGTTCGACCACGCGCCGCATGGCGGGCACGTCGAGCCCCACGTGCGTCATGGTTTCCATCACGTCGGCGGTGCCGGCCGGCGAGGTGATCGCCCTCGAGGACGTCTTGGGCATGGTCAGGCCGGCGGCGGTGACGATCGCCACCACGATGGGCGTCGTGCGGTTGCCGGGCAGTCCGCCCACGCAATGCTTGTCGGCGATGGGCGCTCGGCCCCAGGCCAGGCGCTGCCCGGCCGAGACCATCGCGCGCGTGAGGTCGATCGTCTCCTGCCGGTCCATGCGGCCTCCGGCGCAGGCGGCGAGGAAGGCCGCGATGTGCGCGTCGGGGTAGCGCCCCTTGGCGATGTCTTGCACGATGGCGTCGAGAGCCGGTGCAGACAGGCGGTGGCCGTAGATCTTGGCGCGCACGTCGCTCATCGAATCGAGCGTCGGCGCATGCGTCACGTGGACGTGGTCCGAGGCGCGTATGCCCAAGGCGAGCCATGCGCTGTTGGACAAGCCAGCCTCGCCGGGTGAGAGCAGCCCAGGGTCGGTGACGTTGAGCGTGGCCAGGATGCGGTGACCGCCGTTGTGCACCAGCACGCGGGTCTGCGCGTCGAAGCCCTCGGAGCGGCAGACCACGCATTCGCGGTCCATGTAGACGACGAACTCCTGCTGCGTGTCGATGCCCATGCGCCGGGGGACCAGCGGCATCCTGTCGCTCCTCGGCCGGTCAGTGCTTGTGGTCATCGCGCGAAGCGGCAGAGGCCGGGTCGGCGGCCTTCGCCGCGCATTGCATCGGCTTCATCATCGGCATGGGCTTGTCGTCACCGGAGGCGTGCATCGGCATCGCCATGCAGTCGTGCGACATGGAGGCCGGCCCCATCGCGCCGGGCGCCGCGGGCGTGGGCTCGGTCGTGGCGCAGCCGCCCGCCAGCGTTGCCGCCAGGCCGGCGCCGAGCAGCAGGTGGAGAGTGGGTCTCATGGCGGGCTCCCGGAAAAGCGGCCGAAATGGGCCGACGGCCAGCTTAGAAGCCTGCGCAAGACCCCGCTTGACGCGCATCAACCGCGACGCAGGCGCAGCGAGTTGGTCACGACGCTGAACGACGACAAGCTCATCGCGAGCGCCGCGATCATCGGCGACAGCAGCCAGCCGGTGAACGGGTACAGCACACCGGCCGCGAGCGGCACGCCGAGCGCGTTGTAGACGAAGGCGAACCCCAGGTTCTGCCGCATGTTGGCCACGGTGCTCTGCGAGATCTCGCGGGCGCGGGCGATGCCGCGCAGGTCGCCCTTCACGAGCGTCACCTGGGCGCTGTTCATGGCCACGTCGGTGCCGGTGCCCATCGCCACGCCGACGTCGGCCTTGGCGAGAGCTGGTGCGTCGTTGATGCCGTCGCCGGCCATGCCGACCACACGCCCCTCGCGCTGCAGCCTGTCGACCAGCGCCAGCTTGTCGGCGGGCTTGACCTCGCCGTGCACTTCGTCGATGCCCAGCTCGCGCGCCACCGAGCGCGCGGTGGTCAGGCCGTCGCCGGTGGCCATGACCACCCGCATGCCGGCCTGGTGCAGGCTCTGCAGCGCCTCGGGGGTGCTGGCCTTGATCGGGTCGGCCACCGCCAGCAGGCCGAGCGCCAGCCCGTCGCGGGCGAGGAACATCACGCTGCTGCCACGCAGGCGCAGCTGCTCCGCCTGCTCGCGCAGCGGCGAGACGTCGACGCCCTCCTGCTGCATGAGCGCGGTGTTGCCGAGTGCCAGGCGATGGCCCTCCACCGTGCCTCGCACGCCGATGCCGCTCGACGATTCGAAATCGACCGCCTGGGCCAGGGTCAGCCGGCGCTGCCGGGCCGCGTCGACGATGGCCTGCGCGAGCGGATGCTCGCTGCCCTGGTCGAGGCTGGCCGCCAGGCGCAGCACCTCGTCGTCACGGCCGCCACCCACTGCCACCGCCTTCTCGAAGGCCGGCTTGCCCTCGGTGAGCGTGCCGGTCTTGTCGACGATCATCGTGTCGAGCTTACGGAAGTTCTCGATCGCCGAGGCATCGCGGAACAGCACACCCTGCGTGGCAGCGCGCCCGGTGGCCACCATGATCGACATCGGCGTGGCCAGCCCGAGCGCACACGGGCACGCGATGATGAGCACCGAGACGGCGTTTATGAGGCCGTATTGCCAGCCCTGCTCGCCGCCGAAGACGCCCCAGGCGAAGAACGACAGGAGCGCGATGGCCACGACCACCAGCACGAAATAGCCGGCCACCCGGTCGGCCATGCGCTGCATCGGCGCCTTGGAGCGCTGCGCCTGGGCAACCATCTGCACGATCTGCGACAGCATGGTCTGCGAGCCGACCTTCTCGGAGCGCATCACGAGCGTGCCCGAGGTGTTGAGCGTGGCACCGATGACCTTGTCACCCGGGCGCTTGGTGACGGGCACCGGCTCTCCGGTGAGCATGGCTTCGTCGATGGCACTGGAGCCTTCGAGCACCACGCCGTCGACCGGCACCTTCTCGCCCGGGCGGATGCGCAGGCGGTCGCCCACGTGCACGTGCGTCAGCGGCACGTCGGCCTCGGAGCCGTCGGCCTCGATGCGGCGCGCAGTCTTCGGTGCCAGGCCCAGCAGCGACTTGATGGCGGCCGAGGTCTGCGAGCGCGCCTGCAGCTCCAGCATCTGCCCGAGCAAGGTGAGCGAGATGATGACCACCGCCGCTTCGAAGTACACGCCGATGCGCCCGTGCGCCACGAAGCTCTGCGGGAACGCTTGCGGCGCCACGGTGGCGACCACGCTGTAGACGAAAGCCGCGCCGGTGCCGATGCCGATCAACGTCCACATGTTGGGGCTGCGGTGCACGAAGGACTGCGCACAGCGCACGAAGAACGGCCAGCCGGCCCACAGCACGATGGGCAGCGACAGCACCAGTTCCAGCCAGCTCTGCGTGGCGGGCGGCATCCAGCCGAGGCGGTGCCCCCCCATTGCGAGCACGGTGACGACAACGGTGAGCGGCAGGGTCCACCAGAAGCGGCGCGTGAAGTCGCGCAGCTCGGGGTTGTCGTCGTCGGCCGCCGCCTCGGGGATCAGCGGCTCCAGCGTCATGCCGCACTTGGGGCAGGTGCCGGGGTGGTCCTGCCGGATCTCGGGGTGCATCGGGCAGGTGTAGATGGCGCCTGCGACGGGCGTGGGTTCGACATCCGGCGCGGGGTGGTGCGCGGCGTGATGGTGATGGTGGTGGTGTTCCATGCCTTGTGACCCGTGCAGGTGGTGCCGATCTCAGTGGCAGCTGCCGCAGCAGCCGCCACGCGCGGCGACTGGGTCGACGGCAGGCGCCGCTTCGACAGGCGTGTAGCCCGCGTCGGCAATCGCTGCCTTGAACGCCGGCGCGTCGCTGTCGCGGCCGTCGATCTGCACGCGCTTCGTGCCGAGGTCGACCGACACCGTGGCGCTCGGCGCCACGGACTTCACGGCCTTGGTCACGGCGCCCACGCAGTGGCCGCAGGTCATGTCGTTGACATTGAAGACGATCATCGAAAACTCCATCGGAAGTGGTGGTGTGATGTGACTGTGAAGCTTCCCACGATGGGAGAGTCCAGCACTTTCTTCATTTGCCCCTGCTGACTGTGCTGCCTTGCCGCGCCGGTCGGAATGCAAGAGGTTGCGACTGATCCACGCGTTCTTGACGTCGATCAAGTTGCGCACGAGGGCTCGTTCCTAGCATAGGTGCATCTGCAATGCAGCTTTTGTGAACCTCCAGAAAAGGAGCCCCAGATGACGGTGACAAGCACCCATCACACCCAGGTCGACGTGCGCGAGATCGCGCCCCGCGACCGACACCCGTTGATCTTCTCGACCTTCCACGGCCTCGGCGTGAACGAGTCGATGGAGCTGATCAACGACCACAACCCGAAGCCGCTGTACTACCAGTTCCTCCACGAGCTGGAAGGCCAGTTCCGCTGGGACTACCTGCAAGGTGGCCCCGACGTCTGGCGCGTGCGGATCATCAAGACGAGCAGCAAGTCGCCCGCCAAGGGCCCGTGCTGCGGCATGTGCGGAGGTGCATGATGAACAAGACTGCGAGGCTCTGGCGATGGCTGGGGCTGATCTGTGTGCTGTCGTTCGGGGCGCTCGGCTACCTCGGATGGCAGATCTATCTCTACGCGCCGCCGATCCCGAAGCAGGTCGTGACGACCGAGGGCGACGTGATCTTCACTGGCGAGCAGATCCAGCGCGGCCAGCAGGCCTGGCTGGCCGCTGGCGGCCAGCAGCTCGGCACGGTGTGGGGCCACGGCAGCTATGTGGCGCCCGACTGGTCGGCCGACTGGCTGCACCGTGAAGCGCTGGCGCTGCAAGCCATCCGCACCGCGCAACTGAACGACAAGGACGTCGTCGCCGTGCGCGTGCGCGAGGAGATGCGCCGCAACACGTATGACGATTTGAGCGGCGCGGTGAAGGTCTCGCCCGAGCGGGCACAGGCGATCAAGCAGGTCGCCAGCCACTACACCGCCCTCTTCGGCAGCGACCCCGAGCTCGCCAAGCTGCGCGAGCAGTACGCGATGACCGACGGCACCCTGCCCGACCAGGCCGACCGCCAGGCGCTCACCGCGTTCTTCTTCTGGTCGTCGTGGGCCGCGGCCACCAACCGGCCGAACGAAGAGAACCTGAGCTACACCAGCAACTGGCCGCACGAGCCGCTGGTGGGCAACACGATGTCGACCTCGGCCGCGATGTGGTCGATGGTGAGCATCATCCTGCTCATCGCCGGCATCGCCGCCATGCTGTGGCTGCACGGCCGCGGCGAGCATGAAGAAGAAGCGCAGGTGCCCAAGACCGACCCGCTGGCCGGTGCCAAGGCCACGCCGTCGATGAAGGCCACGCGCAAGTACTTCTTCGTGGTCATCGGGCTGATGCTCTTGCAGATCGGCATGGGCGTGATCACCGCGCACTACGCGGTCGAGGGCCAGTCGTTCTTCGGGTTCCCGCTCGCCGACATCCTGCCCTACGTGACGAGCCGCACCATCCACACGCAGGTCGGCATCTTCTGGATCGCCACCGCATGGCTGGCCACCGGCCTCTACGTCGCGCCGCTGCTCTCGGGCAAGGAGCCGAAGCTGCAGAAGCTCGGCGTGGATGTGCTCTTCTGGGCGCTCATCGTGGTCGTGCTCGGCTCGGTGATCACCGGCTGGCTCGGCACGATGCAACGCCGTGGCGTGGACTTCAGCTTCTGGCTCGGCAATCAGGGTCTGGAATTCACGAGCATGGGCCGCGTCTGGCAGATCCTGCTCTTCATCGGGCTCTTGTTCTGGGTGTTCCTGCTCGGGCGTGCGCTGTGGCCTGCGCTCAAGAAGGCTTCGGAGACGCGCGGCCTGATCGCGATGGTCTTCCTCTCGGCCACCTGCATCGGCGGCTTCTACGCCACCTCGCTCACCTGGGGCCAGCACACGCACTACTCGATGATCGAGTACTGGCGCTGGTGGCTGGTGCACCTGTGGGTGGAAGGTTTCTTCGAAGTGTTCGCCACCGCCGTGGTTGCGCTGATCTTCACCAACCTGGGCCTGGTGCGGGCCGCCTCGGCCAACCGTGCCATCGTCGCCGAGACCATCGTGTTCCTCTTCGGCGGCATCCTCGGCACGCTGCACCACCTGTACTGGACGGGCACGCCCACCTCGGTGATCGCCGTGGGCGCGGTGTTCTCGGCCCTCGAAGTGGTGCCGCTCACGCTGATCGGTCTTGAAGCGCTGCAAACCTGGCGCCGTGCCCGCAACGTGGAATGGCTCGGTGCGTACAAGTGGGTCATCCTCTCGTTCGTGGCCGTGGGCTTCTGGAACACCGTGGGGGCCGGCCTGCTCGGCTTCGCGATCAACCCGCCGGCCTCGCTGTACTACGTGCAGGGCCTGAACATGACCGCCGCCCACGGGCACGCTGCGCTCTTCGGGGTGTACGGCATGCTGGGCATCGGCCTCATGCTCTTCTGCCTGCGCGGCCTCTACGAGCGCCAGCTGCATGCCGACCAGTTCCTGAAGCCCGCCTTCTGGTGCCTCAACATCGGTCTCGGCATGATGGTCTTCATGTCGCTGCTGCCGGCCGGCATCTACCAGGCCTGGGCCAGCATCACCAAAGGGCTGTGGTACGCCCGCTCGCCGGAGATCATTCACTCCAGCGTGATGGAGACGCTGGTGTGGCTGCGCGTGCCAGGAGACATCGTCTTTTCTGCCGGCAGCGTGTGGCTCGCGGTGTATGCCCTGAAGCTCTTGCGCCGCGGCCGCCAGGCCCTGCCGCAAGTGCAGGTCAAGCAGGCGTGAGATGAGCGTGCAACCTTCGTTCACCTACGACGGCCCGCCCGAGTGGTTGGCCCCGGTCGACAACGCGCTCAGGCGCGTGGTCGATCCGGAGGTGGCGATGACCATCGTCGACGTGGGCCTGGTGTACTCGGTCCACGTCGAACCCGGCCGCTGGCACGTCGTGATGACGATGACCTCGGCGGCCTGTCCGGTCACCGACCTCATCCTCGACGAAGCGGAAGAAGAACTCAGCCGTGTCGCCCCCAGCGGCACGGCCATCGACCTGGAGCTGGTGTGGGAACCACCGTGGACACCCGAGCGCATGAGCGCCAGGGCCAAGGCCTTCATGGGATGGTGACGCAGCGCCTGGCGCTGCGTTTTGCATTCCTGGCCTTGGTGGCCACTGCGCTCGTGACCGGCATCGCCGGCGGCCTGGTGCGCGCCGGCGTGTCGTGGGAGGCGCTGTCGGGCACGAGCTGGTTGCCCCGCGCCGTGCTCGGCCATGCCTTCCTGATGGTGTCGGCCTTTCTCGGCACCGTGATCGGGCTGGAGCGGGCGGTGGCGCTCAAGCATCCCGCGGCCTTCACCGCGCCGGCGGCCTCCGGCCTCTCCGGTGTGCTGCTGGTGAGCGGCCTCGCAGACCTCGCCGCATGGCTTGCGGTGCTCGCGGCCAGCGCCTTCGTGTGGGTCAACGTGGTGGTGGTCCGCCGACAGCGTGCCGATCACACCGTGCTCCTGCTCGTCGCCGCCGTGGCCTGGTGGATCGGCGCCCTCACCCATGCGCTGGGCGGCATGGCGCAGGGCGCGATCTCGTGGTGGCTGGCGTTCCTCGTGCTCACCATCGCGGCCGAGCGGCTCGAGATGACGCGGCTCATGCGCCGCCGGCCCGGCGCGCAGCCCACGCTGCTCGCGGGGCTGGTGGTGCTGCTGGTCGGGTGCGGCCTGTCGTTGTTCGAGCGCAGCGTCGTCCCCGGCGGGCTCTTCTACGGCGCCGCCCTGCTCGCACTCTCGGGCTGGCTCTTCCGCTTCGACATCGCCCGCAAGACGCTCTTCGCGCACGGCCTCAGCCGCTACATGGCGGTGTGCCTGCTGCTCGGCTACGGCTGGTTGGCCGTCGCGGGCCTCGCGTGGATCGGCAGCTCGCTCGGCCTGCCCTGGCGCGATGCGGCGCTGCACGGGCTCGCGCTCGGCTTCGTCTTCAGCATGATCCTCGGCCACGCGCCGGTGATCCTGCCGGCGCTCACGCGCGTGAAGATCGCCTTCTCGTGGGCCTTCTACCTGCCGCTCGCCTTGCTGCACGGCTCGCTGGTGGCGAGGCTGCTGCTGTCGCACGCCGAGCCATCGCTGGTGCGCATGGGCTCGGCGCTCAATGCGCTGGCGATCGTGGCCTTTGTGCTGACGGTGGCCGCATCGGCCATTGCGTGGAAGTCGAAGTTCGCAACCGAGCGCACGCGTCCATGAGAAGACGCACCCTCTTGCCTTCGATCAAGGCGCCAACCCCCGCGCGGCCCTAGCCTCTGCGGCCCATCTTCTTCATCGGACTGCGCTTCACCGCCGGCCCGAAGTGGTTGCAGCGACCGGCCGTCGACGCACGCACGCTCCTGCCCTGCCTGATGCCCCAGTTGGTGGGCTGGCTCGTCTTCCTGCTCTCGGTGCAAGCACGAGACCCGGCCTTCGCGCAGGTCGTCGGCGCCATCGGCCTCTGCGCCGTCGCGCTGGGGTGGACGTTGGCCGTGATGCGCTTCGCCGTCATGGTCGCCGCGCGCAAGGGCGACGACGCTGCACATGATCGGGCGGCCTGGCCTCAGCGGCGCTGCGAATCTCCGCCCCAGAGCAATTCGAGGTCGGTGAACGGCCAATCGGATGGCGACTCGCACGCCACGATCTTGTCCTGCACCCACGGGCCGCCAAGGTTGATCTCTTCCGGCGGGATGCGCTGGTTGGACTTCGTGCTGAAGAACACCTTGACCTTGGGCGTGAGCAGTGCCTGTGGGTTCTGCTCGATCACCACGGCCAGACGGCCCGACTTCAGGCGCACCAGCGAGCCCGTCGGGTAGATCCCGACGGTCTTCACGAACGCCTGGAAGACCACCGGATCGAAATGCCCCTTCCATTGCGCCATCTGACGCAGCGACTCGCCTGGGTCCCAGCCGGCCTTGTACGGCCGGTTGGAGGTCACGGCGTCATAGACGTCGCACACGGCGCCCATCTTGGCGAGCAGTGAAATCTGGTCGCCCTTGAGCCGGTGCGGATACCCGCCGCCGTCGACCCGTTCGTGGTGGTGCAGGCAGACGTCGAGCACCGTCGCGGGGAGGATCTTCGTGTGCCCCAGAAGCTCGTGGCCGCGCTCCGGGTGGCTCTTCATCAAGCCGAACTCCTCATCGGTGAGCTTGCCCGGCTTGTTGAGCACCGACAGCGGAACCTGCGTCTTGCCGACGTCATGCAGCATTCCGGCAAGCCCCGCCTCGCGCAACAGCTCGGCGTCGAGCCCGAGATTGCGCCCGAGCGCCACCATCAGCGCACACACCGCCACCGAGTGCATGTAGGTGTATTCGTCCCGGCTTTTCAGCCGCGCCACGCTGATGAGCGCCGCGGGGTTGCGCAGCACCGAGTCCGAGATCTCCTCCACCAGGGGCAGGCACTCGTCGACATCGAGCGCCTTGCCCAGCCGAGCTTCGGAAAAAAGCGACGTCACCGCCGCCTTCGACTTCCTGCAGATGGCCTTTGCGCGGTGGATCTCCTCGACGAGGGACGAAGGGTTCTGCAACCACACCATCGGTTGCGAGGCGGCGAACTCGAGTTCACGCTCCACCTCCGCCCTGGCATGGGCTGCGCTCACCCCACCCTCCACATCGAGGCCTTTCGCGGTGTTGATCCAGACTTCCCGGATGCTGCTCGAGTGGATACGCCGCAGGTCGGCCTCGTCCGAGAGAGCGAACTTCGCGCGCCAGAAAGGGTGGTCCATCCACGAGCCGCAGAACTCGTGGACGTACATGCCGACCTTCAGCTGCTCGGTCGCGATTCTCTTGAGCATGCCGCTGCTCCTGGTGGATGTCGACCCCGCTCAGAGGCGAAAGCGCGCCACGCTCGTCGCGAGTGCATTGGCCTGCGAGTGCAGGCTACTCGCTGCCGAAGCGGTCTGCTCGACGAGCGCGGCATTCTGCTGCGTCTGCTGGTCGAGGGTCTGCAGCGCGTCGCTCACCAGGCGCACGCCTGAGCTCTGCTCGGTGGTGCCCGACAGCACATCGACCATGAGCGACTTCATGCGGTCGGCGGTCGCCACGAGCTGGCCCATCTGTTGGCCGGCCTGCGCGACGATGCGGCTGCCGCTGTCCACCCGCTCCACGCTTTCGGTGATCAGGGTCTTGATCTCCTTGGCCGCATTGGCCGAGCGCTGCGCCAGGGCGCGCACCTCGCTGGCCACCACCGCGAAGCCCCGACCCTGCTCGCCAGCACGCGCAGCTTCTACCGCCGCGTTGAGCGCCAGGATGTTCGTCTGAAAAGCAATGCCATCGATCACGCCGATGATGTCGGCGATCCGGCCCGATGCCGCCTGAACGCCAGACATGGTGTCAATGACCTCCGAAATGGTCTGCCCGCCCACAGACGCCACCTTGGCGTTGTCGGCTGCGAGCTGGCTCGCGGACTCAGTGGACTGCGCGGTGTTCGACACGGTGACCGAGATCTGTTCCATCGCCGAGGCCGATTCCTCCAGATTCGCGGCGGCCTGTTCGCTGCGGTGGCTCAGGTCCATCGAGGCGCTCGAAATCTCGTTGCTGGCGAAGACGAGCCCGTTGGCCGTCGTGCGAACCTCCGAGACGATGGCACGCAGGGCAGTCTGCATATCCGACAGGGTCAACATCAGTGCAGCCGCCTCGTCGCGACCCCAGGGCTGCGGCGTGGTCGTGAGGTCGCCCTGCGTCATGGCCAGGAGGTGGCGCTCGACTTCGCGAAGTCCCCCGTTCATCACGAGGTAGAAGCAGTAGAAGAGATACCCCACCGCCGCGAGCGAGACGAAGGTTCCCATCAGCGTGAGATTGCGCAAGCGCTGTGCCTCTGCGATCCGATGGTCGAGCAGGTCGTCGAGCACCGCGAGCCCCTTGGCGGACAAGGCGCGCAGTTCGTCCACCGCCACCTGGCCAGGGCCATTCAGTGCCTGTACGTCGGGCCGGAAGCCAGGCCCGAACCACGCGGCGCGGCTCTGGTCGAAGAAGGTCCTGGCAGCGCCGAGCGCCTGTGTGTGCGGCACACGAGACGCAAGCGAAGCCTCGGCCTGCTGCGCGCGGTCGAGGGCGTCACGGGTCGAGTGCAATTGCTGCTCTCCGCTGTGCCATACCCCGTAGAGTTCGCGGAGCTGTTGTGCGTTGCTGCCGTCCGGCTCGGCGGCACCGGCCAGGCCGCGGCTGCGCGACACCGATTCGATGACATCTGATACGACCGTGGTCGACACGAGCATCAGGTAATAGGTGGCCTGCTCCGGGTCGAGGGCGAGGCCCGAGCGGTCTAGCACCGTCTGGCGCATCGCGCGCACTGCATCCACATAGGCCTGAATCGGCACGCCGCCTCTGCGCGCGTCAGCACCTGCGGCGACTGCATCGGCCACCGACGCATGGACTTTCAATACGTCCGCCAGCGCGCCGGTCACGTCGACACCTTCGGGCCGACCGGCGATCGCCACCTGCACCGACCGCAGCGTCGCGTCGATCGCGGCAACGTCGACCTTCGGGCTCATCCCCGACAAAACCAGCCGCCGCTGCTTCTGGACCTCGATCAGCCACGGTTCGATCTTGGCCAGCAACGTCAGTCCGGCCCGTTCGCGCGTGGTGAAGTCGATGGAGTCCTGTACGTTCTTTAGATAGGCCCCGAGCAGCATCAGCAGGGGCAACAGGAACCCGATGGACACCAACGCCGCCTTCGCCTGGAAGCTGAGCCGGCGGAAGAGCCTCACGCCTGGGGCCCAAGGCCCGTGGAACTTGAAGAAGCCGGGGGCGATGCTCTGCTCTTGTGCAGGCGCCGTGTGCGTCACGGGAGTTGTCATGGGGGGCATCACAAGGTCGCAATCGAGACTCCCGCGTCATCGGCACGAAGATTCCCGGGCTTTAGCGAAAATATTCGCGGGTGACGAATAAAGCACGAATTGGCAGGTCATTTGTTGACATTGACCTGACGATTGCCATGCTCGAATCGGGCGGAGTCCTTCCGTCCCGCCTTCATTCCGCCGCCCTGACGCCGTGCTGCCCAAGACCCTCGCCCTCATCGACGACGACCACGACTACGCGCAGGCCCTCACGGGCCACCTGCAGGCCCTGGGCGTGAAGGTCGATGTCTTCGGCGACAGCAACGAGTTGCTCGCCCATCGCGATGCCTTCGGGTTTGGCTTCTATGTGGTCGACCTGATGCTGCCAGGCGTCGACGGCATCGCGCTGATCGACATCCTGCGCAGGCGCACCAACGCAAGCGTGCTGGTGGTGTCGGGCCGCGTCGCGTCGGACGTCTTCGAGCAGGCCGTCAACGCCGGCGCCGACATGTACCTCTCCAAGCCGGTGCAGTTCGAACAGGTGGTGGTGGCGGTCAAGGCAGTGCATCGGCGTGCCTCGGCATCGGACCAGTCGCAGAACGCCTGGCGGCTCGATCGCCGGGCGGGCCAGCTGATCGCGCCGGATGGCGCACGTGTCGAGCTGAGTGCGGCCGACGTGGTCGTGATGGAGTGCTTTCTCGAAGCCAGCGGTGAGGTGGTGCCGCGCGATTCCATTCGCCAGCGTCTGGGACGCCCCGAGGACCCAAGCGCCGACGGCGTCAGTGGAACCGTGTTCAGGCTGCGCCGCCGCATCGAGCGGGCCACGCCGGTCACGGTCCCCTTGCAGACGAAGTCCGGCGTGGGCTATGTCTTCAAGGCCTCGCTGAAGGCCATCTGAGCGATGCCAGGAGAGGTGCGCACCGAGCGCGGCTCAGGCTCAGGTTTAGGCGCGGCCCGATCCGGCACGAGTCTGACGACCTGGGTGGCAGGGGTTTGCCTTCTCGCGCTGATCCCCATGATGGCGTTCTCGGCCTTCATGGTGTACCGCGAGATCGCGCAGCGCCAGGAGCGGGAACTCGCCATGATGGAACGACGCGCTGCCACGACCGCGGCCGCCATCGGCCACGAGCTCGATGGCGTGCTCATCGCACTGGACACCCTGGCGCTGACGGACAACGCACGCCAGGGTGACATGAAGGCGACCTACGAGCTTGCGCTGCGGCTGACCAAGTCGGACCCGCGCCTGGCGTCGATCAGCCTGAGCGACCGATCGGGGCGGCAGGTCTTCAACACATGGCGGCCATTCGGCGCCGAGCTCCCCCCTTCCAACGTCAATGAGATGCTGGTACCGCTGTTTGAAGGACGGGCCGATCGCGTCGTGTCGCCGCTCGTCGTGGGTGCCGTCAGTCAGCAGCCGGTCGTTGGTGTGGCGCGGCGCATCGACATGGGCCCGGCCGGCGTCTTCGCGTTGCGCGCCATCATCCGCCTCAACGCCATCGGCAACCGCTTCAATGAGGTCGAGTGGCTTGCCGACGGCGTTGCGGCGATCATCGACCAGAGAGGCATCATCATCGCGCGCTCGCGCGACGCCGAACGGTACGTGGGGCAACCTTCCACGCCCGGTCTCTTGCAAAGCCTGCGCGAAGGCAAGGGGCCGTTTCGGGCCATCACCAAGGATGGCATTGCCACCGTGGCCAATGGTGCGCCCGTTCCTGGCTCGGGCTGGTACGTTGTCATCGGCCATCCGGCCGCCGCGCTCGAAGCGCAGGTCCGCAACTCAGTGGCGACCATTCTGCTCGGTGGGGCTCTGTGCGCCTTGCTGGGCATCGCCGCAGCGATCTACACCGCGCGCTCGATCGGTCGTCAGCTGCGCCGCGTGGTCGACTGGCACGTGAGCGGCGCGCCGGGGCGAGCTCCCGTCGCCGGCATCAAGGAGGTTCGGGAGATCGAGGAGGCTCTGGCCTCCGCTCGCCACGAGGTGTCGAAGTCCTTTACCGAGGTCGAGGAGGCACGGCAGGACGCGCTCGACCAGCTCGCGCAGCGCGGCGAGATGCTGGACGTGCTGGCGCACGAAGTACGACAGCCGCTCAACAACGCGTCGGCCGCACTCCAGCAGGCGAACGGAGTGCTCCAGAACAGCGTGTCTCCAGAAATTCGCGCTCCGCTGTCACGTGCCAACGGCGTGCTCAGCGAGGTACTCGCAAGCATCGACAACACCCTGGCCGTCGCAGCGCAACTGGTGGGCGACAAGCAAATCCGTCGTGTCGACTTCGACATCGATGCGCTGGTCGCGATGGCCATCGCGGACATGGCCACCAGCGAGGCCCCGCGTGTGCGGATCGAGCGCTTGAGCGGCACGCGCACTGCCACCGGCGAACCCAACCTCTTGCGCCTGGCCTTGCGCAACCTGCTCTCCAATGCACTCAAGTTCAGCCCGCCCAACTCGGAGGTCGTCGTTCGGATCACCGATTCGGACGACCCGCTCGCGGTCATCTTCGACGTGATCGACAGCGGCCCCGGCATCGACGCAGAGATGTTGCCGCGGCTATTCGATCGCGGGGGGCGCAAGCGGCACCACCTCGGGGGCCGCCGTCAGGGGCTTGGCCTGTACATCGTGCGGCGCGTGATGCAACTTCACGGCGGTACGGCCACACTGGAGCGCAACGGGGCACAAGGCACGACCATGCGCCTGACCCTGGAGCAGAACTCGGACGAATAGCCGCCACCGCGTGCGGCCGTCCATTCGTCAGTGCCGCAGGCCGACCGGCGTGAGCGTCAGCTGCGAGTGGCGCAGGCGCAGGCTGCCGTCGGGCAGTTCCTCGACGCTTTCTCCTCCGGCCAGCCGGTACTCGACCTGGCCGTTCGGCTCCCAGCGCTCCTGCCCATCGGTGGGCAAGGAGCGGTCTTGCACGAGGTGCTCGTATGCGCAGACCTTGTACGTCTGGCCGTCGGCGCCGCGTGCGGCAAACGAGTCGAGCAGATGCAGCTTGTAGTCCATGTCGGTCTCCTGTACGTCGGACAGCCTGGGATCACGGCCGGTCGGCAACGTTCCGGATGAACAGAGGCCTTCAGTCTCCCCGGGCGCCCAGCCGCCCGAGCTTCACCAGCCAGCGTTCGCGATGCTTCGCGTCACCTTCGATCATGCCGATCAGCGTCTCGTGGATGGGCGCAATGCCCACGAAACCGAGGATGTTTCTTTCCAGTGCCTTGAGGCTGTGCGCGCGGAAGACGAAGCGGTAGGCCAACGCGGGCATGCCCATCGTGACCACGAGCCGCGCCGAGCGGCCGGCGAGCAGCTTCTTCGGGAAGCCCTGCCCGTCCATCTTCGACAGCGCGAATCCCGGGCGCGCCACTTGCTCCAGAAAACCTTTCAGCAAAGCCGGCATGCCGCCCAACCACAGCGGGAAGAAGAGCACCAGGTGTTCGGCCCGCAGGATGGCCTCCTGCACCGGCTTCAGGCTTTCGGGTGTCGGCCCGTCGTCCCACTCGGCCTTGCTGCGCAAGAGGGGGAAATCGATCTGGGCGATCTCGCAGGTCTCGACGGTGTGGCCCGCGCTGCGTGCGGCGTCGGCATAGGCCTCGGCCAGCGCGTGGCAGAAGTGGCGCGCGTGCGCGTCGGGGTGGCCCTGCAGGATGAGGATTCGTTTGCCCATGCGCCATGCTTGCAGCGCACGGGCGAGCCCACCTTGCGCTGGCTCAATGCTTCACGTTCTCCCGGTTGAAGCCCCGCGTGGGGGCGATGGTGCTGGGCACCTGCTGCACCGAGCTGCACGGCGCCTGCCACTCGCGCAGCTCGGTCGCGAGGATGGCGTGGCGGTCGCGCTCGGCGCGCTCGATGAGGGCGAATACGTTGTCATCGTTGACCAGCTCGCGGCCCACGCCGCGCGTGAGGCGGGCGTAGATTTCATCGATGCTGAGATCCATGAGCGACTCCTTCAGTGGCAATGCTTGTCGGCTGGCAAGTGACGTTCCGAAGCTTCGCGCACCGTTCACACGGGTTCGCGCAAGCCCGGCCCACGTGGGACATCCCCGACACGCACTTGCCCTGTGCTCCGATGGCCCCCGGCCGCGTGGCGCGGGAAAGTCGCCTCATCGCTGAACCCAGCGCATCGAGGACATCGACATGGCAACGAGCAGCATCCTGGGCGGCAGCGCCGCCCCACAACGACCCCGCGGCACCGGCGCCGACCTGCTGGGCCCGAGCGACAGCTCCGACTCTGGCAGCGACGTGCAGGGCGAACGCACCCTCGCCACCGACGCCGACGACGGCGGTACCGGCGCCGTGCCGGCCGAACTCGACAGCGACACCGATGCCCGCGGCACCGGCGAGCGCGCCGCGGCAGCCGGCTCCGAGCCGCGTGACGGCGACGACATCCTGCCCGACCGGGTGATCCGCACCGCCGACGCGCTGGACGATGCCGACCGGCTGGAGGTCGACGAGCTGGTGGCCGACGAGCCCGAGCTGGGCGAAGCCGGCGACGAAGACGCATCCGACGACCTGCGCCACTGACGTGGCGCGCCGCACACAGCAGCCTGCGCCGGCGCGCCGGCTCGCGCGCACGCTGAAATCGGTCTTCGGCATCGCCCGCCTGCGCGAGGGCCAGCAGGCCGTCATCGAGCGTGTGCTCGCCGGCCAGCACACGCTGGCCGTGATGCCCACCGGCGCTGGCAAGTCGCTGTGCTACCAACTGCCGGCGCTGCTGATCGAAGGGCGCACGGTGGTCGTGTCGCCGCTGATCGCGCTGATGAAGGACCAGTGCGACAAGCTCGTGGAGCAAGGCGTGGCGGCGGTGCAGATCAACAGCGCACTCGACGGCGCCGAGAGCCGCGAGGCCCTGGCCGCCGTGGCGGACGGCTCGGCGCGCATCGTCTTCACCACACCCGAGCAACTGGCGCAGCCCGGCTTCCGCGAGCAGCTCCAGCAGCACCCGATCGGGCTGCTGGTGGTCGACGAAGCCCACTGCATCTCACAGTGGGGTCACGACTTCCGCCCTGCCTTTCTCGAGATCGCCGACGCGGCCAAGGCGCTCGGCCAACCCACGCTGCTCGCGCTCACGGCGACGGCGACCGAGCAGGTGACGCAAGACATCCGCCAGCAGCTGGGCATTCCCACGGCGGGCGTCGTGAACACCGGGGCCTACCGGCCCAACCTGCACTACACCGTCGAACTCGTCACCGACGACACGCACAAGCTCGAGCGACTGCAGGCGCTGCTGGCCAGCCTGGAAGGCACGGGCATCGTCTACTGCGCCACCGTCAAGGCGGCCGAGGCGGTCTATGAGGCGCTGCTGCTCGCGCGCGAATCGGTGGCGCTCTACCACGGCAAGCGCAAGGCCGACGAGCGCCGCGCTGCGCAGGACGCCTTCATGGAAGGCAAAACGCGGGTGATGGTCGCCACCAACGCCTTCGGCCTCGGCATCGACAAGCCCGACACCCGCTTCGTGCTGCACTGGCAGATGCCCTCGGGGCTCGACGCCTACTACCAGGAGTCGGGCCGCGCCGGGCGCGATGGCTCACCCGCCACCTGCACCCTGCTCTTCCTCCAGCGCGACAAGGCCGTGCAGCAGTTCTTCATGGCCGGCCGCTACCCCGGGCTGGATGAGCTCGACGCGCTCTACGCGGCATTGCTGCGCGAGCCGGGCCAGTCGCTCTCGCAGTTGGTGGAACGCCTTGGCATCCCGCGCACCAAGCTGCAGGTGGCGGTGAGCCTGCTGCGCCGCCTGCGCATCGTCGGCGCCGATGCCACGGGCCACCTTCGCCTGCTGAAGGACACACTGGACACCAAGACCTTGCACCGCCTGGCCGACGAGTACCAGGGCCGGCGCGAGGCCGATCGCGTCAAGCTCGAACAGATGGTCGCCTACGCGCAGAGCGGCCATTGCCGCTGGCGTGCGCTGCTGGAGCACCTGGAAGGCGACGCACCACGCGAAGATTGCGGCAATTGCGACAGCTGCCTGCGACTGGCCAGGCACCAGGCCAGCCAGCAGGCCGAGGCAGCGGGGTCAACCGGCTCCGTCGTTGCGGCGGCAACGCTGGGTTAGAAGCGCAGCGTGCCGTTCAGCGTGAGCGACGTCTCTGACGTACCTTCATCCAGCACCACGAGGTTGACGAACGTCACGCCGGTCGACGAGACCAACACGGAACCAGCCGGAGGGTCAAAGGCAACCCAAAACCCCGGGATGGACTGCGGGCTGGCGATGTAGACCACGTTGACAGTGACCGATCCGTCGCTTTGCCCCAGAGCCACGATGCGTGCCGGGTAAATGGCCGGTGACGTCATTGGCGTGTCTTGCCACGTGGTGAGCGAAATGTCAGGCGACGACGCGGTGGCGCGCGAACGTGTCGCCACCGTGGTGCCGAAGATAGACGTTCCCGTACCCGAAATCGTCAGTGTGCCGAATTCGCCCGAAGGCGTGATTGATCCGATGGGCGAGTCGGTCACGCTTCCCTCGCCACCAGTGCCTCCGTCGCCGCCGCCACAGGCTGGAAGACCGGCGGCCGCAAACGCAATGAACGCCGTGAGAACCACTCGGCGCGAATGAGCGAAAAGGTTGACGCGAAGGCTCATCAGAATGACCCGTTGAAAAGGGCCCATCTTTCTGAGTCCCCGGATCGTTTGCTACGGTGCCACCACGGGCCGACTCCTCGTAGTTCCCCGGACCTCCAGCGCCCAATGGTCGGCACTCAACCCACGGGCGTGCGCTGGCGATACAGCGCCGCGTAACGTTGCGCACTCTGCAGCCAGCCGAAAGGCTGTGCCATCGCGCGCTGCTGCACGCCGCGCCAGAGGGCGGGCTGCTGGTACAGGCGCAGCACGCGCACCAGGGTCTCGCGCAGGGCCTGGGCGCTGTCTTCCTGGAAGACGAAGCCGGTGCCGTCGGGCTCCGACGCGTCTCGCACCGAGTCGGCAAGACCTCCCGTGGCGCGCACGACCGGCAAGGTGCCGTAGGCCTGGCTGTACATCTGGTTGAGCCCGCAGGGTTCGAAGCGCGAGGGCATCAGAAACACATCGGCGCCCGCCTCGATAGTGTGGGCCAGCCGCTCGTCGAAGCCGGTGCGCACCGCCACGCTCGCCGGGAACTCGGCCGCCACCTCGTTCAGGCGCTGCTCGTAGCGCGGCTCGCCGCTGCCGAGCACGACGAGCTGCGTGCCCTGCTTGAGGAGCCACATCAGGTTGTCGAGGATGAGGTCGATGCCCTTCTGGTCGGTCAGGCGGCTCACCACGCCAAAGAGCGGCGTGCGCGACTTCACCGACAGCCCGAGTTCGGCCTGCAGCGCGCGCTTGTTGGCCGCCTTGTCGTCGAGGCAGCCCGCGCCGTAGCGCGCCGGGATCAGCGTGTCGCTCACCGGGTTCCACGCACGGGTGTCGATGCCGTTGAGGATGCCGTGCAGGCTGGCGCTGCGTGCTCGCAGCATGCCGTCCATGCCGAAGCCGAGGGCCTCCTGCTGGATCTCACGGGCGTAGGTCGGGCTCACGGTGGTGATGACGTCGGCGTGGCGCAGCGCCGCCTTCATCATCGAGATGCGGTCCCAGTGCAGGAGGCCCTCGCCTTCGACCTGCATCCACTCGTCGGGCAGGTCGAGCGCAGCGCGCCGGTCGAGCGGGAAGTTGCCCTGGAACGCGAGGTTGTGGATGGTGAAGAGGCTGCGGGCGCGCGGTGCGGGCATGCGGCTCAGGTAGGCGGCGGCGAGGCCCGTGGGCCAGTCGTTGGCGTGCAGCGCGTCGGCCTGCCAGTCGGCCCAGGGTGACGCCCCCGAGGCAATGCGCGCGGCCACATGGCTCAGCAGGCCGAAACGTTCGGCGTTGCTCGCGTGGTCCACGCCCTGCTCGTCGCCATAGGGGCCCCCGGGCAGGCCGAAGAGCGCCGGGCAGTCGAGCAGCCATAGGCTGAAGCCTTCCGCATTCACCCGCACGAGGTCAGCCGCAGGCCACACGCCTTCGGCGGGGAGCGTGAGGCGCTGCGTGCCTTCCTTCGCCAGTTGCGCGAGCGAGCGGTAGGCCGGCATCAACACCCGCACGTCGTGGCCGAGTTCGGCCAGTGCGGCGGGCAGCGCCGCGCTCACGTCACCGAGGCCGCCGGTCTTGACCCACGGAGCGCATTCAGGAGTGACGAAGAGAACCTTCAGTGCAGCACGCGCGCTCATGCATGCGCTGCGGGGAAGTGGCCGCGCGGCACGACGACGACGCCGTTCTCGCTCACGTGGAAGCGTTGGCGGTCGCGCTCGAGGTCGTAGCCGATGCTCTCGCCGGGCGGGATGAAGTTGTCGAGGTCGACGATGGCGTTGCGCAGCTTGGCGCCGCGGCCGATCACGTTGCGGTCCATCACGATGCAGTGGTCGAGCACGGCATCGGGTTGCACGCTGACGGCCCGGCGCAGCATCACGTGGTCGAGGTGCGCGTCGTTGACGACGCAGCCCGAGCCGAGCACCGAGCGGCGGATGACGCCGCATTCGATCTTGGCCGACTCCGACTGGTCGGCGCTGGCATAGATGGGCCACTCCGGGTTGGTCATCTTGAAGCGCGGCGTGGCGCCCAGGGTGTCGAAGTGCGCCGAGAAGTAGGCGTCGATCGTGCCCACGTCGCGCCAGTAGGCCTGCTCTTCGTAGTCGGCCACCCCCGGCACGACATTGGTCGCGAAGTCGTAGGCCATCAGCTTGTGCGTCTTCATCAGGCGCGGGAGGATGTGCTTGCCGAAGTCGCTCTCGCCCTTGTCGTGCGCGGTCTGCAGTTCCTTCATCAGCACGTCGGCGTTGAAGATGTAGTTGCCCATCGAGGCGAGTGCGTGGGTCTTGCTGCCCGGCATGGGGCGGCAGGTCTGCGGCTTCTCCTGGAAGTCGGTGATGCGCAGGTTGTCGTCGGTCTCGACGATGCCGAAGCTCGGGCTCTGCTCGCGCGGCACCGGCAGCGTGGCCACCGTCACGTCGGCGTTGTTGGCCTTGTGGTGGGCGATCATCTGCCGCACGTCCATGCGGTAGATGTGGTCGGCGCCGAAGACGGCCACGATGTCGGGCTTGAAGGTCTCCATCAGGTGGAGGTTCTGGTAGACCGAATCGGCCGTGCCCTGGAACCACTCCGGGCCGTTGCGCATCTGCGGCGGCACGACGGTGATGAAGTGATCGGGAAGAAAGCGCGCCAGTTGCCAGCTTTGCCGCACGTGCTCGATCAGCGCCTGCGACTTGTACTGCACCAGCAAGTAGATCGAGTAGATCTCGCTGTTGACCAGGTTGCTCAACACGAAATCGACGATGCGGTGCTTGCCGTTGAAGGGCACCGCGGGCTTGCAGCGATGGGCCGTCAGGTCGTGCAGCCGCGTGCCCTCGCCCCCTGCCATCACGAAAGCCAGCACGCTGTCGGCGGAGTTTTTCATAGGTCTGTTCTCGTCGTCATGACGGAACAGGGGCAAACCGCGTGCCGTAGCCTCCGGGAGGATTTGCCGGCGCTCAGGCGAGGGCTTTTTGCGCCAACAAGAACGTAGCCGCATTCCAGCTCTGCCCCGCCATTCCCATGGGCATGAGCGTACGGCCGTGGAACCACTCCGTGAAACGCCAGTCGTCGAGCGCCAACACCTGGGCCAGCTTGCTCAGCTCGTGGCGGGCCGCGTCTTTCTTGCCGAGCTGCGCCAGGGCCATCGCCCAATAGCCGCCGACGAAGGGCCAGATGCCGCCGTTGTGGTACTGGTGGGGCTGGTTCTGCTGGTGGCGGTTCATGTACTGGCGCCACAGCTCGTCGTCGGGGGTGATCGGGTGCGTGACCACGCGGATCGGGTACGGCTCCGAGGCCCGCGCCTCGGTGAAGGTCTGGATGATCTCGCGCGCCATCGATTCGTCGGCCAGGCCGTAGAGCACGGCCAGCAGGTTGCCGAACACGTCGCCCTCCTCGCCCGCGAACGACAGGTTCACGAAGCTCAGGTACAGCCCGGGGTCGCGCAGGCCGCGGCGGGCATAGTGGCCCAGCAGGCGGCCGCGTCGGTACTCGGGCAGGTCTTTCTTGAACGGGTGGAAGAGGTGGTTGAAGTGGTAGTGCGTCTGCTCCAGGTTGGGCAGTTCGTAGAGCAGCTTCACCCGGTACCAGAGGGCGTTGGTGTAGAGCACGAAGCCCGAGCGGGGCATGATGTCGGCCCAGTCGCTGGCCTCGTTTTGCTGCAAAAGGAAGAAGCGCTGGTGCTCCTGGGCCAGCAGCCAGTGCAAGGCCCGATCGATCTGCGGGCCCCAGCGCTGGTCGAGCCCGCCGATGCGGCTGTGGCGGCGCACGTGGTCGATGGCGATCAGCCACCAGAGCGTGGCGTCGATGCAGCCCAGGTACCAGAAGTCGGCATCGCGACCTTCGGGGTCGACGTATTTCGGGATCTGCCCGTTGGGCGCCTGCAGCAGCGCGAGCGACTCGATGCTCGCGATGGCCCCGTTTTCGAGCGCCTCGTCGCCGGTGCCGGCCATCGCCAGCACGCAGATGGCAGCGTCGCGGCCGAAGATGCGGGTGTAGCTGCGGGCCTCGGCCGCTTCGGTGCGGCTCGCGGCGAGGATGCCCTGGGGCGTGAGGTTGTCGCGCAGCAACTGCAGCGACCGCGCGCTGCATTCCTCGACCAGCGTGGTGGCGTGGTCGGTGCCGTGGTGTGAGAAGGTGCGGGCCAACAGCGCGGTGTCGTGGTGGTTGCTCATGAACTGCCTTGCATCCAGACGATGCGGGGCAGTGTAGGGAGCGACGCCGCCCTGCTGCCGACGTGCCGGCGTTACGTCGCGTAAACGGTGACATCGGCGTGACCGATGTCACGCAGGGGTGTCAGGTTTTCGGCGGGTCACACTCCGGGGGCTGGCAGGCGCCGGGGCGCAGCGTCCAGTCGTGTGTGTCTTTCTCGGTGCTGATGCGCTTCTCGGCGGCCATCGCGGCGCTGGGCGAGATGGGGTCGCTCGCGGGGAAGGTCTCGTCGAGCGCTTCGTCGAGCAATTCCTGATAGGTGGGCACGGTCTCTGCGGGCTTGCTGGCCTTGCCTTCGAGGCGCTCTTCCGGCTGCTTCACGGCGCGTGGGTCGCGCTTGGCGGTCGGCCGGTCTGTCCGGTCACGGGTTCGTTCCTGGGTGCGTTCCTTGGTCATGGGGTCTCCTTCGGACACGACGAGGGCTTTGTGAATGGGCATTCGGCGTTCCCGTGGATCCCTTTTGCCGCAACGATTGCCGCCCGCGTGTCGCCCATGTCACTTGGTGAAACGCAGGGCGACGGCCGGGAAGCTCGCGAACGCCCGTGCCACGGGCAGCGGGCGAAGCGAGAGATCGAACGGGCGCCCGGTGAGCGCATCGGTGGCATTCAAGGGCACACCGGCTGGTGCCACCGGCGTGAGGTCGACGGCGGTGTCGCCCCACACCGCTTCGCCGAGCGGCAGTGCGCCGGGCTCGGGCTGCAAGCGCGAGAAGAGCCGCGCGGCCAGCACCACCAGCACCTCGTTGCCATGCTCGCGGGCGTAGGCCACGAGGTGCTCCTGCCGGGCGCCGGTCACCGCGAGGGGCACGTAGCGCCCATCGCGAAAGAGGGCCTCCCGTTCGGCGCGCAGCTGCAGCAAGCGCCAGGTGAGCCACAGCTTGGCTCGTCCGTCGAAGGGGTGCGCGGCCAGCTCGCGCAGACGTTCTGAAAGGCCGGGCGAGCCCTGCAGCGCCTCCAGTGCAGCCAGGTGCCGCTCACGCAGGGCGAAGTCGACCGGGCGGCGGTTGTCGGGGTCGACGAGGCTCAGGTCGAGCAACTCGTTGCCCTGGTAGACATCGGGCACACCAGGCGAGCTGAACTTCATCAGCACCATCGACAGGCTGTTGAGCGCGCCGAACCACGCGAGCGCCGTGGCGTTGGCCTGCAGGTCGCCCAGCAGCGGGTTGGGCGAGACACGCGCCAGCAGGCTGCGCACGAAGGCGGTGAGCGCGTTTTCGTAGGCCTCATCGGGTGTGGTCCAGCTCGTGTGCCGCTTGGCCTCGCGGGCGGCCTTCAGCATGTACTGCACGATGCGCTCGCGGTAGTCGCCGAGCGACTGCTCGTCGAGCCCTTCCGCGGGCAGCGTGCCGAGCACGGTCTGGTAGAGCAGGTATTCGTCGGCGGGCGAAGGTGCGGCCTCGCCATTGACCTCGGTCTTGTACAGGCGCGCGAGCCGGCGCCAGCGCGCCAGGCCGAGCCGCCACGCGGCCGGCATTTCCGAGAGCACGTTGAGCCGGTTGCGCACGTCTTCCGAGCGCTTGTTGTCGTGCGTCGAGGTGGCGAGGATGGTGTGCGGCCAGCGCGCCGCGCGGTCGCCGCTGGCACCGTGGAAGGCACGCACCGTCATGCCGAAGGGGCCCGGGTCGCCGCCCACCTCGTTTTGCGACACCAGCCGGTGGTACTGGTAGAAGGCGGTGTCTTCCACGCCCTTGGCTGCGACCGGCGCGCAGAACTGCTGGAAGCGCGCCGCGAACTGCCACGCCGCATGCTCGGGCGGCAGCGGCGCACCGTCGGGCCCCTGCCCGCGCAGCACGCGGCCGACGAAGTCGAACACCGAGCGGTCGGGTGCCTCGCTGCGCTTGCGGGCGTGGGCGATGGCCCAGTCGAGGAAGCGGATGTCCTGTGCGGAAGCGCGACCCAGGATGTAGGTGCGGTAGACCGGCATGCACGCCGCCACCTCGGCCAGCGCATCGCGCAGCGCGTTGAAGGTGTAGTCGCGGGTGCGGCGGTCGGCGCGCGCGATGCGCATGAGCGCAGTGGCGAGCACGGTCAGCTCGGAGGCGAGCGCAATGCGCGCCACGCTGCGCTTGCCGCGGTACACGAGCTCGGCGAAGGGCTCGCGCTCGCCGCTGAAGCGCTGCCAGATGCGGTCGAAGCGCTCGGCGGCGCCGCCGTCGACGAGCACGCCGTTGACCACCATCGCGAAACGGTAGCCGGTCGTGCCGTGGATGGCCCACTCTTCCGGCACGTCTTCGTGAGGGGCAGCGATCTTCTCGGCCACCACGTAGAGCGGCCGGGCCGGCCGCTCGCCCTCCGCCGGCGCGGGCAGCGCGAGGCCGGCACGCTCGGCGTAGCCCTGCTGCAGCTGCGCGAAGTAGCGCGCCGGGTCGTGCAAGCCGTCGGGGTGGTCGATGCGCAGGCCGTCGACCACGCCTTGCGCCGCGAGGTCGAGCGCCATCGAGTGGGTGGCCTCGAAGACGGCGGGCTCTTCCATGCGCAGCGCGGCGAGGTCGTTGATGTCGAAGAACCGGCGGTAGTTGATCTCGTCGGCCGCCACGCGCCAGTAGGCCAGGCGGTAGTGCTGGCCCTCGTGCAGGGCGTGCAGCGTGTCGCGGCTCGCCTCGGCGTTGATGGCCGCGAGCGCCGCGTCGACCGCCGCGGCCACTTCGGCGTGGCCCTGGGCCAGCTCGGCGAAGCGCGATTTCAGCTCCTCGCGCGTGCGGGCCACGGTGGCGTCGAAGCCCATGCGTGCAGGCAGTGCCGCGAACGAGTCGGCCAGGCCCTCGACCTGCGCTCGCGCATGGCCGTCGCCCAGGCGCTGGGCGGCATGCGTGAGCAGCAGCTCGTAGCTGCGCAGGGCGAGCGGGAAGCAGTGGTCGAAGTAGCGCAGCACCAGGCGGCCGCGGTCGAGCTCGAAGGCGAGCTTCAGCTGGCCGCCAGCCAGCACGTCGCCGTAGTGCTCACCCAGCACGGGCAGCAGGACCTTGCCTTCGAGATCGGCGTTGACGGGATGCCAGTCGATGTCGAAATGGCGGGCGAAGGCCGAGCCCTGGCCGTTCTCGAGCACGTCGGTCCACCAGGGGTTCTCGGCGCCGAGCACGCCCATGTGGTTGGGCACCATGTCGAGGATCAGGCCCATGCCACGCTCGCGCGCGGCGTTGGCGAAGCGCTCGAAACCATCGCGCCCGCCCAGCTCGGGGTTGATCTCGTCGTGCGCCACCACGTCGTAGCCGTGCAGGCTGCCCGGCCGCGCGCGCCAGATCGGCGAGCAGTAGAGGTGGCTCACGCCCAGGCGCTCCAGATAGGGCAGCGCAGCCACGGCGTCGTCGAAGCTGAAGTCCTTGTGCAGCTGCAGCCGGTAGGTGGCGCGCGGAATCACGGCCACCGCCCTGCCCTGCGGCCGCGCCGCCGCCGTGCGCGCAGGCGATGGGCGGATCGACGCGAGCCGCGCGCACAGCGCCGAGACACGCGGGTTGTGCGCCATGGCTTCGAGCCCGAGCGGCAGCTTGCGCCGCCAGTTCGGGTGCTCGTCGACCGTGCCCGGCAGGTTGGCCTGGTCGGGCACGCCAAGCGCGTCTTCCAGCTGCACCATCATCAGCTGCGCCGGGGTGCTGGCCACATAGGCGTGCACCGCTTCCGAGACGGCAGGCGCGATGGGCTGCGTGCCGCTCGCGTCGATGTGACCTTCGGCCGGCAGCAGGCCGCGCTGCTGCAGCACGTTGAGCAGGCGCAGCCGGTCGTGGGCACGCTCCTCGCGCTGCCGCTCGTGCATCTGCGGCGTGGGGAAGAGCTTGAGCGACTGCCGCACCTCGAGGTCGTGCCCACGCCACCAGCCGGCGAGCGTTGCGAGGTCATGCGTGCTCACCGCCACGAGCGACTTGCGCGGGTACGCCTCGGGCGCCTTGAAGCCCCCGCCGTGCTCGCGTTCGAAGTACAGCAGCCGGTACGACAGCAGCTCGCGCCGCTGCATGGCCGAGCGCATCTCGTCGGCCACGGTGCCGAGGTCTTCGCCGATCACCATGCAGCGGTTGCGCTCGCTCTCCAGCGCCACGATGGCCAGCAGCGCCTGCAGCGGGTACAGCACGTAGCTGCCGTCGCGCGCCGAGGCGCCGGGCGGGATCCAGTACAGGCGCATCAGGCCCATCACATGGTCGATGCGCACTGCGCCCGCGTGGCGCATGGCGGCGCGCAGCGTGGCAACGAAGAGGCGCACGTCGCGCTTGAGCCCATCGGGCCTGAGCGGTGGCAGGCCCCAGCCCTGCCCGTTCGGGTTGACTTCGTCGGGTGGCGCCCCCACCGTGGCGCCGCTCGCGTATGCCGACTGGTGGCCCCAGGTATCGGAGCCGGCCCGGTCGACCGACACCGCGAGGTCGAGGTACAGCCCCACCGCCATGCCCCGCTCGCGGCAGCGGCGCGACAGACGCGCGAGCTGCAGATCGGCCTGCCACTGCAGGTATTCGTGGAACTCGACCTCGTCTTCATGCTCGGCGATGAAGCGCTGCACCTCGGGCGACCCGGGCTGACGGTAGGCCTCGGGCCACACTGGCCAGCCCCAGACCAGGCTGTCTTGCGCGTGGAAGTGCGCTTGCAGCGCCTCGAAGCTCGCGTGCAGCCGCAGCTCGGGCGAGCGCGCCGCCTGGAAGCGGCGGAACTCGGTGGCGCGGCTGCTGCCCGTGGCGAGATGCCGGCGGCGGAAGCTGCGGTAGAGCTTGCGCAGAAGCTCCGTCTTGAGCCGGTCCACGCCCTCGTAGTCGACGCTCGGCGCGGCGCGCAGCGCCGCCCGGCGCGACTGCACCTCGGGCGAGGCCATCCACTGCCGCGCCGGCTCGCACTCCTGCAGGTCGGGCAGTGCCTCCACGTCGAGGTAGAGCGTGTTGAGCTGCAGCCTCGACGATGGGCTGTAGGGGCTCGTGTGCAGCGGGTTGTGGCTGAACATCGCGTGCAGCGGGTTCACGCCGACGATGCCGGCGCCATGCCGGCTCCACTGCTCGATGACGGTGGCGAGGTCACCGAAATCGCCGATGCCCCAGTTTCGCTCGGAGCGCAACGCGTAGAGCTGCACGGCCGGACCCCAGGTGCGGTTGCCACGGCTCGCGCCGGGGGCGTCGGCATCGGTCAGGTCCGCGAGCGCTGGGGGCTGGTAGCAATGGGCTGGTGCCGAGACGAGCTGCACCACCTCGCCCAGACCATCCAGGCGCAGGTGGTGGTAGCCCATGGGCAAGGGCCGCGCGATGCGCAGCTGGATGTCCCGCGATTCACCGTCGACCGGCGTCTCGCCCGCGTGCTCCTGGCCGCCCTCTTCGATCAGCGTCCACTGCAGCGAGCGCATGGGCTTGGGCAGGCGCACCGGCACCGACCAGTCGCTGCTGCCCGCGGTGAGCGCCACCAGGGGCGGCACCACCTCCCGCTCGCGCGCGGCCCGGGCTTCGCGCTCGGCCACCGCGGCGGCGTCGGCGCTGCTGGCGTCGACGCCCAGCTCGGCCAGCAACTTCACCAGGGCTTCGGTCGAGGCCTCGTGCCGGTGGCCCCACACGTCGTGGTACTCGGTGAGCACGCCGTGCTCGGCGCACAAGCGCGCCACGGCCTGGCGGTGATCATCCATGGTTCACCTCGGCCTCCATCGCTGCCTCCGTCTCCACCTCCATCACCACGAGCACTGACCCGGGTTTCCAGCGCCCGGCGTCGTCGATGTGCTGGCGGTGCACCACCCGCCCTTCGGGCGCTGCGATGCCGACCAGCTCGGTGTCGGTCAGGTTGGCGACGAGGTGCCAGCGCGCGCCGTCGGCGAGCGGCCAGTCGACGTGCAGCAGCCCGCCGTCGAATCGGTAGCGACCATCGCCCAGGCGCGGGTCGATGTGCGGCATGAGCAGCTCGCGCCGCACGGCGAGCAGCTGGCGCATGAGGGCGAGGCGCACGCCGTGGGCGCCCTGGTCGCGCTCGTCCCAGCGCAGCTTGGACATGCGGAAGGTGGTCTCGTCATTGGGGTCGGGAATGCGCGCCCGCGCCGAGGGGTCGGCAAACGCGGCGAAGCGGGCGAACTCGTTGCGGCGCCCGTCCGACACCGCTTGCGCCAGCTCGGGGCCGAAGTCGCAGAAATAGAGGAACGGCGTGGACGCGGCGAATTCCTCGCCCATGAAGAGCATGGGCACGTGCGGCGACAGCAGCAGGCAGACGTAGACGGCATCGAGCCGGTCGGGGTTGGCGAGGTTCGACAGCCGGTCACCCAGCGCGCGGTTGCCGATCTGGTCGTGGTTCTGCACGAAGGAGACAAACGCGCTCGGTGGGAGGTGGCCGCTCGGCTCGCCGTGTGGCACGTTGCCGCGGTGCGCGGAAGGCTGGCCCTGGTAGATGAAGCCTTGTGCGAGCGCACGGGCGAAGCGGCCGATGGGGCCGTCGGCATAGTCGCCGTAGTAGCCGTCGGTCTCGCCGGTCAGGAGCACGTGGGCGGCGTGGTGCAGGTCGTCGTTCCACTGCGCCGTGGCGTAGAGCGGCTGGCCGTCGTCGGCGCGCTGCAGGATGCTGGCCTGGTTGGCGTCGTTCTCGAGCACCAGGTGCACCTGCCGGTCCACGCCGGGGGTGCCGGCGAAGCTGCGCAGCGACTGGCCGATCTCGCTGGCGATGTGCAGCGGCGAGCTGTCGTGGATGGCGTGCACCGCGTCGAGCCGCAGGCCGTCGAAGTGGAACTCCTCCACCCAGTACAGCGCGTTGTGGCGGAAGAAGTCGCGCACGGTCTCGCTGCCCGGGCCGTCGAAGTTGATTGCTGCGCCCCAGGGCGTGTGCCTGGCCTCGTTGAAGAAACTCGGGCAGTAGGCGTGGAGGTAGTTGCCCTCCGGGCCGAAGTGGTTGTAGACCACGTCGAGCAGCACCATGAGGCCCAGGCTGTGGGCCGCGTCGACGAAGGCCTTGAGCGCGTCGGGCGTGCCGTAGGCGGCATCGGGGGCGAACGGCAGCACGCCGTCGTAGCCCCAGCCCCGCTGGCCGGGGAAGTCGGCCACCGGCATCAGTTCGATGGCGGTGATGCCGAGTTGTGCGAGTTCGTGCAGGCGCACCGCGGCGGCCTTGAAAGTCCCTTCGTGGGTGAAGGTGCCCACGTGCATCTCGTAGACCACCGCCTCGTGCCACGGCCGGCCGCGCCAGCCGGCATCGCGCCAGCGGTAGGCGCGCGGGTCGATCACACAGCTCGCGCCATGCACGTCGTCGGGGTTGTGGCGCGAGGCCGGGTCGGGCACGAGCAGGCCGTTGCCCACGTCGTAGCGGTAGCGGCTGCCGGCAGGTGCGTCCACGCCGAGGGCTTCGTGCCAGCCGTTCGGGCGCGTCTGCATCGGCACGCGACGGCCGTCGCCCAACACGAGCGCCACCGCGTGCGCGGCCGGTGCCCAGAAGCGGAAATCGGTGCGGCCGTCGTCGCGCAGCGTGGCGCCGAACGGCATGCGGTGCAGGCTCATGAGGCCTCCCGCCCGTGCGCGGGCCGCGTGAAGACGGCCATGGCGCGGCACTTCATCGTGTAGGTGTCGCCGGGGGCGAGTGCGGCGGCCTCGGGCGTGCCCGATGCCACCGAGGTGTCGATCGCCACCTGCCACGCCGCGCTGCCAATCGGCGGAATGCGGAAGTCCATGTCTTCGTGATGAGCGTTGAAGAGCAGCAGGAAGTCGTCGTCGAAGAGCGGCTGGCCACGCCGGTCGTCGCCGGTGAGCGCGATGCCGGGGAGGTACATGCCCAGGCAGCGCGCAAAGTCGGTGGCCCATTCGGCTTCGGTCATCTCCTCGCCATCGGGGCGCAGCCACACCAGATCTTTCAATCCCTCGCCCACTTCGTGCCCGCCAAAGAAGTCGCGCCGGCGGAAGGCCGGGTGGTCGCGCCGGAGCGCCGTGAGCTTGCGGGTGAAGCCGAGCAGCGCCTCGCGCTCGGGCGTCATCTCCCAGTCGAGCCAGTTCATCTCGTTGTCTTGCGCGTAGGCGTTGTTGTTGCCGCCTTGCGTGCGGCCCATCTCGTCGCCCGCCAGCAGCATGGGCACGCCTTGGGAGAGGAAGAGCGTGGCCAGCAGGTTGCGCTTCTGGCGCTCGCGCAGGGCGAGCACCTCGGGGTCGTCCGTCGGGCCTTCGACGCCGCAGTTCCACGACAGGTTGTGGTTGTGGCCGTCGCGGTTGTCTTCGCCGTTGGCCTCGTTGTGCTTGTCGTTGTAGGAGACCACGTCGTTGAGCGTGAAGCCATCGTGCGCGGCGATGAAGTTGACGCTGGCCGTGGGGCGGCGGCGCGCATAGCCGTAGAGGTCGGACGAGCCGGTGAGGCGCTTGGCGAACTCGCCGATCACGCCGCCGTCACCCTTCCAGTAGCTGCGCATGCCGTCGCGGTACTTGTCATTCCACTCGGCCCAGCCGGGCGGGAAGCGGCCGACCTGGTAGCCGTCTTCGCCCAGGTCCCACGGTTCGGCGATGAGCTTCACGCGCGAGAGCACCGGGTCCTGCCGCACGGCGGCGAGGAAGGCGCCGCGGTGGGCCACGTGGCCGTTCTCGCGTGCGAGCGTGGTGGCGAGGTCGAAGCGGAAGCCGTCGACGTGCATCTCTTCCACCCAGTGGCGCAGCGAGTCCATCACCAGCTGCAGCACGCGCGGGTGCTGCACGTTGAGCGAGTTGCCGCAGCCGGTGTAGTCGCCGCAGTAGCGCGGGTCGTCGGCGGGCACGTAGTAGACGGCGTTGTCGATGCCGCGCAGGCTGACCGTGGGGCCGAGGTGGTTGCCCTCGCAGGTGTGGTTGTAGACCACGTCGAGGATCACCTCGATGCCGGCGCTGTGCAGCGCCTTGACCATGCTCTTGAACTCGCGCACCGGGTCGCCGCTGAAGGCATAGCGTGGCTCCGGCGCGAAGAAGCCGAAGCTGTTGTAGCCCCAGTAATTCTGCATGCCTTTCTCGTCGAGGTGGCGGTCGTTCAGGTACGAGTGGATGGGCAGCAGCTCAACGCTGGTGACGCCCAGGCGGCGCAGGTGGTCGATGGAGGCTTCGCTGGCCAGGCCGGCATAGGTGCCACGCAGCTGCTCGGGCACGCCGGGGTGGCGCATGGTGAAGCCGCGCACGTGGGTCTCGTAGATCACCGTGTCGCTCCAGGGCACCTGGGGATGGCGGTCGCCGTCCCAGGTGAAGGCCGGGTCGACGATGCGGCACTTGGGCATGTAGGCCGCGCTCTCGCGGCGGTCGAACGACAGGTCGGCGCGCCGGTGGCCGACGGTGTAGCCGTAGAGCGCATCGCTCCAGCGCAGCTTGCCGACGAAGTCTTGCGCGTAGGGGTCGGCCACCAGCTTGTGCGGGTTGAAGCGATGCCCTTCTTCAGGCTTGTAGGGGCCGTGCACCACGTAGCCGTAGGCCATGCCGGGCCGCGCCTGCGGCAGGTAGCAGTGCCAGACGTTGTCGGTGCGCTCGCGCAAGCTCACCCGCTGGCGCTCGCGGCGGCCGCGCTCGTCGAAGAAGACGAGCTCGACCTTCTCGGCGTGCTGGGAGTAGAGAGCGAAGTTCACGCCTTCGCCGTCCCACGTGGCGCCTCGCGGATACGGCCGGCCCGGCCAGACGGTGGTGATGGGCATGTCGCGGGCCATGGGTTCTGGTTCTCCTTAGGGAAGGTCGTCGCGGTCGTCGGCCTTGGGCGCGGGCCACCAGCGTTCGAGGTGGGCGGCGGCCCAGCCCTGGCCGCCCAGCCCGAAGGCCAGGGCCAGCGCGAGCACGAGGCCGCCGAGCACGATGAGGAAGGCCCAACTGATGATGTGGCCACCGATGTCGAGCTGATCGAAGGCGATCATCACGACGAAGACGAGGATGGCGTAGCGCGCGAGCACGCCCAGCGCCTGCGCATCGCGGATGCCCACGCCGCGGCAGTAGGTGACGACGGCGTTGGAGACGAAGCGCGCGAAGTAGGCGCCGAAGGCGATGATCAGCACCGCCACGATCACCTTGGGCAGGAAGAGCATCACCTTGCTCAAGAGGTCGGTCACGTGCGCGAGGCCCATGCCGTTGAAGGCGATCACGAGCGCCGCGAAGATCACGAGCCAGTAGACGAGCGCGGCCAGCACCGCGGCGGTGTCGGCCTGCGTCCCGCCGCGCTGGAGAAAGCCATCCATCCCCGAGCGCTCGGTGACGATGTGGAAGTTGATCGCACGCAGGCCGCGCTGCACCGCGAAGCGCGCGGCCTTGGCGAGCAGGAAGCCCACCAGCAGCACCACGATCGCCACTGCCAGGCTGGGCAGGAAGGCTCCCACCTGCACGAGGAAGGCCCGCACGGGCTCCAGCATCACGTCGACTCGGTCCATGGTCGTTTCTCCGTCCGGTGCGTCAGGCATCAGCGGGGCATGAGCCCCAGGATTCCCGCCAGCGGGATCCCCACCCAGTCGGGCCGGTTGTTGAGTTCGTAGCGCAGCTCGTACAGCGCCTTCTCCAGCTCGAAGAGCGCGAGCAGGCCGCGTTGCGAGTCGAAGGATTCATAGAGCGCCCCACCCTGCACCGCCGCCGTGTAGCCGCGAAGGAAGGCGGAACGCGCGGCCGACTCCCACTGCGCCGCGAACGGCACCAGCTGCGCCATCTCGTCGGCCGACGCGGTGATGCTGCGCAGCCCGCCGGCACGGGCGTAGCTGAACGAGCGCAGCATGCCGGCCACGTCGCGCAGCGGCGACTGGCGGGCGCGGCGTTCGTCGAAGCTGCGGCCGGGTTCGCCTTCGAAGTCGATGACCACGAAGTCGTTGCGCACCAGCAGCACCTGGGCGAGGTGGTAGTCGCCGTGGATGCGCGTCTTGAGTGCCCGGCCGATGGGTGCGGCGGCCTGCGAGATGAGGTCGAGCAGGCTGCGCTGTGCGGCCAGCACGGTATTCGCGTCGGCCAGTGTCGCGCCTTCGAGCTGGGGCAGCGCGCGCTCGAGCATCGCGAAGGTCTGCCGCGCCTCGGCCAGCGTCTTGTCGCGCCAGGCCACCACGTCACTCCCGGTGAGCGGCTCGGGCTTGAAGGCCGGGTCGGCGTTGGGCGTGGTGAAGGCCACGTGCAGCTCGCCGGTGCGCCGGCCCAGGGTCTCGGCAAGCGCGAGGTAGGCGCCGTGGGCTTCTTGCGCGCCCGACCAGCCTTCGGGCCCCGCGCCATGGGTGCGTTGCATGTCGAGCGCACGCTGCAGGTATGCGAGCGTGTAGGCCCAGCCATCGCCCTGGTTCGACACATAGGCCTGCAGCAGGCCGAGCGTCATAAGGCCGCCGTCGGTGCCGCGGTACTCGATCACGCCGACGACCGGCACGCAGTGCGGGAAGTTGGCCACCTCGGTGAGGAAGCGCCCGACCTCGAACTCCGGATTCACGCCGGGCCGCACACGGCGGTAACCCTTGAGGAAGAGCCGCTCGCCGAAGGTGACGATGGTGTTGCTGCTCGCGGCCTGCGGGCGGCCGACGGGCAGCTTGTAGAAGTCGGCACCGGCGAGTTCGGTGTAGGCGGTGGTCGGCAGGAAGCGCAGCGTGCCGTTGGCGGTGCGCAGTTCGCGGCGCTGGCCCATGGCCGCGACCACGGCGCGGCAGAAGCGCTCGTCGGCAAAGGCGTCGCCCATCACGCCCACGGCCGCCTGCTGGCGCACTCGGGCAATCGCAGCGGTGCCGAGCATCCGGTAGCGCTCTTCGTCGCCTTCCTGGTTGGCGTCTTCCCAGGCGAGCGACAGCGGCACGAAGTAGGTCGAAGTCTCGGCGGGGCCATCGAGTTCGAGCAGCGGCAGCAGCCAGCCGTCGGAGCGCCCCAGCGCGTCGCGCTCGGCATCGCCCCACACCGCGTGGTCGACGAGTCGCGCGCGCTGCAAGGCCGTGCCCTTGGCGCCATACCAGCGCTGCTGCTCGATGTGGCGCGGCAGCGTGTCGGTCTCGAACTGGGCACGTGTCTTCACCGCCAGGCCGATGCGCCACGGCACCACCTGGTCGCGGAAGATGCTGTTCCAGCCGTCGAAGAGCACCAGCACCGGCCGGTCTTCGGCGGGCAGCATGGGCTGGTGCCAGCTCGGCTCGACCGCATCGGTGCTGAGCTCGAACCAGTAGAAGCCGTGCTTGGGCAGCGTGAGCATGTACGGCAGGTCGCCGATGGGCGGGAAGGCGGTGCGGCCGAGCAGCTCGACGGGCACGCGGCCCTTGAAGGCCGAGAGGTCGAGCTCGGCCGGCTGCGCCGAGCGGGCCATGTTGGCCACGCAGAGGATCACCTCATCTTCGAAGGTGCGCAGGTACGCGAGCACCTTGCGGTTGCCCGGCTTGAGGAAGAGCAGTTCGCCGCGGCCAAAGGCGCGACTCGTGCCGCGCACCGCGAGCATGCGGCGCATCCAGTGCAGGAGAGAAGACGGGTCGCGCAGTTGCGACTCGACGTTGACCGCCTCGTAGCCGTAGATCGCATCCATGATCGGCGGCAGGTAGAGCCGCTGCGGGTCGGCGCGCGAGAAGCCGGCGTTGCGGTCGGGGCTCCACTGCATCGGGGTGCGCACGCCGTTGCGGTCGCCGATGAAGATGTTGTCGCCCATGCCGATCTCGTCGCCGTAATAGACGATGGGCGAGCCGCGCATCGACAGCAGCAGGCTGTTCATCAGCTTGATGCGGTCGATGTCGTTGTCCATCAGCGGCGCGAGGCGCCTTCTGATGCCGAGGTTGATTCGCGCGCGTGGGTCGGCCGCGTAGGTGCCGTACATGTAGTCGCGCTCCTTGCTCGTCACCATCTCGAGCGTGAGCTCGTCGTGGTTGCGCAGGAAGATGGCCCACTGGCAGCTCTGCGGGATCTCGGGCGTCTGCGCCATGATCTCGGTGAGCGGGTAGCGGTCTTCCTGCGCGATGGCCATGTACATGCGCGGCATCAGCGGGAAGTGGTAGGCCATGTGGCACTCGTCGCCCTCGCCGAAATACTCGCGCACGTCTTCGGGCCACTGGTTGGCCTCGGCGAGGAGGAAGCGATTCGGGTAGTTGGCGTCGATGGCCGCCCGCAGCTGCTTGATGATCGCGTGCGTCTCGGGCAGGTTCTCGTTGTTGGTGCCTTCGCGCTCGATCAGGTAGGGAATCGCATCGAGCCGGAAACCATCGACCCCCATGTCGAGCCAGAAGCGCATCACCTTGAAGATGGCCTCGAGCACCCGCGGGTTGTCGAAGTTGAGATCGGGCTGGTGGCTGAAGAAGCGGTGCCAGAAGTAGGCCTTGGCGACCGGGTCCCAGGTCCAGTTCGACGTTTCGGTGTCGGTGAAGATGATGCGGGTGCCGCGGTACTTGTCGTCGGTGTCGCTCCAGACGTAGAAGTCACGCTCGGGCGAGCCGGGCGGTGCCTTGCGCGCAGCCTGGAACCACGGGTGCTGGTCGCTCGTGTGGTTGATGACGAGCTCGGTGATGACCTTCAAGTCGCGCTTGTGCGCCTCGTCGAGCATCTGCTTGAAGTCGTCGAGCGTGCCGTACTGCGGGTTGACGTCGAGGTAGTCGGCGATGTCGTAGCCGTCATCCTTCAGCGGCGACGGGTAGAACGGCATCAGCCAGATGGTGTTGACGCCCAGGTCCTTCACGTAGTCGAGCCGCGAGGTCACGCCCTGGAAGTCGCCCACGCCGTCGCCGTTGCTGTCGACGAACGCCTTGACGTTGAGCTGGTAGATGACGGCGTCCTGGTACCAGAGCGCGGCATTGGTGACCGGCGTGGTCGGCCCTTTCTCAGCGGCACGCAGGTGGGGTGTGTGCGGCGCGTTCATCGTTGAAACGACTCCGAGTCACGCTCGTTGCGCACGCCGCGGCGCAGCCGCATCACATGGGCCTGGCCGGGCTGCAGGATTACGAAGTTGCGGGCACCGCGCCAGATGAAGCTCTGCTGGTTGAGCAGGTCGTCGAGTTCGAAGGCATCACCGGGCTGCGCGAGGCCGAGCCAGGTGGGGTCGAGTTCGACCCAGCCGGATTGCGGGTAACGCACGTCGAGGTTGACGACACACAGGATGAGGTTCTCGCCGTCGTGGGTGCGCTTGGCGTAGGCGAGGAGCTGCTCGTTGTCGGTGGTGAAGAACTCCAGGCCGGCGTTGCTTTGCAAGGCGCGGTTCTCGCGGCGGATGGCGTTGAGACGCGTCATCAGCGGCTGCAGGGTGTCGGGGCGGTTCAGTTCCCAGTGGCGCAACTGGTACTTCTCGGAGTGCAGGTACTCCTCGCTGCCGGCGCTGCGCGGGGTGTTCTCCATCAGCTCGTAGGCCGGGCCGTAGACGCCGTAGTTCGCGCTCAGCGTGGCGGCGAGCACGAGCCGCATCGCAAACGCCGGGCGGCCCTGGCCGTGCAGGTGCTCGGAGAGGATGTCGGGCGTGTTGGGCCAGGCGTTGGGGCGGAAGTAGTGGCGGCCCGGGCCTTGGCTGAGCTCGGTGAAGTACTCGGTAAGCTCTTCGGCGGTGTTGCGCCAGGTGAAGTAGGTGTACGACTGGTTGTAGCCGAGCTTCGCCAGCCGGTGCATCACCTTCGGCCGGGTGAAGGCCTCGGCGAGGAAGAGCACATCGGGGTGCTGCTTGCGGATCTCGCCGATGCACCACTCCCAGAACGCGAAGGCCTTGGTGTGCGGGTTGTCGACGCGGAAGATGCGCACGCCCTCGCCGATCCAGTGGTCGAAGATGCTCTTCAGTTCGAGCCACAGCGCCTGCCAGTCTTCGGTCTCGAAGTTGAAGGGGTAGATGTCCTGGTACTTCTTGGGCGGGTTCTCGGCGTACTGCACCGTGCCGTCGGGCCGCCAGCGGAACCACTGCGGGTGCTGCTTCACGTAAGGGTGATCGGGGGCGCACTGCATCGCGATGTCGAGCGCGATCTCGAGGCCCAGCTCGCTGGCACGCTTCACCAGGCGGCGGAAGTCTTCCGGCGTGCCGAGCGCCGGCAGGATGCTCTTGTGCCCGCCTTCGGCCGCGCCGATGGCCCACGGGCTGCCCACGTCGCCCGGCTCGGTGGTGAGTGCGTTGTTCTTGCCCTTGCGCTTGTCGCGGCCGATGGGGTGGATGGGCGGGAAGTAGACGACGTCGAAGCCCATCTCGGCGATGCGGGGCAGCTGCCTTTCCACATCAGTGAAGCGCCCATGCACGCCCGCTTCCATTGCCGTCGAGCGGGGGAAGAGTTCGTACCAGGCGCTGAAGCCGGCGCGCTCGCGGTCGGCCACCAGCGGCAGCACCTTGCCGGACGACACGCCCAGCGAGCGATCGGGGTAGCGGTCGACCAGCGCGGCCTGCAGCGGGTCGAGCGCCAGGGCCTTCAGCGCCTCGACCTCATGCGGCTCGTTTGCCGGCTTCTTGAGCGCGGCCGAGAAGCGCAGCAGCGCCTCGCGGTCTTCGCCATTCGAGAGATTCACGCGCGCGGCCGCCTGATCGACCAGCTCGGCGCCCACGAGTGCGGCGATGCGGATGTCGTCGGCGTCCACACGCCGCGCGAGCTCGGTGCGCCACGAGCGGAAGTGGTCGACCCAGGCCACCGCCTCGTAGTTGTAGCGGCCCGGCACCGAGGGCGTGAAGCTCGCATGCCACTCGTCGTTCCACTTGAGCGTCATCTCCACTTCCTGCACCGCATGGCCCTCCTGGTGCCACAGCAGCATCACGCGCAGGGCGTCGTGGCCATCGGTGAAGGCGTGCACGGTCACGTGGAAAGGCTGGCCGGCGATGCACTTCGCCGGGAAGCGGCCACCGTCGACACAAGGCAGCACCGCATCGATGACCGCACGCACGCGGCCATCGGGCGGCATGCCTTCCGGCGCCTCAGTCAGTTTCGCGCGGGCCATGGGCATCCAGCTGCAGCACGAGGGTGGACAAAGGCGGCAAGGTCAGGCTCACCGAGCAGGGCCGGCCGTGCCACGGGATGGTCTGCGCGTCAACGCCGCCGAGGTTGCCCCAGCCCGAGCCGCCGTAGTCGGCAGCGTCGCTGTTGAGCACTTCTCGCCAGTGGCCCGGCAGTGGCACGCCGATGCGGTAGCGCTGGCGCGGCAGCGGCGTTAGGTTGCAGACGACGAGCAGCGTGGCGCCCCTCCCCTTCGGCTTGCGCAGGAAGGCGAGCACGCTGGCACCGGCGTCATCGGACACCGCCCACTCGAAGCCCTCATGCGAGAAGTCGACCTCGTACAGCGCCGGATGCTCGCGCAGCAGGCGGTTGAGGTCGCGCACGTAGCGCATCAGGCCCCCATGTTCCGGCTGCTGCGTGACGAACCATTCGAGCTGGCCTTCGTGCGTCCACTCGCGGCGCTGGCCGAATTCGCCGCCCATGAAGAGCAGCTTCTTGCCCGGGTGCGTCCACATGTAGCCGTAGAGCGCTCGCAGGTTGGCGAACTGCTGCCAGGTGTCGCCGGGCATCTTGTTGATCAGCGAGCCCTTGCCGTAGACCACCTCGTCGTGCGAGAGCGGCAGCACGAAGTTCTCGTGGAAGGCGTAGACCAGCGAGAAGGTCAGCTGGCCGTGGTGGTACTTGCGGTGGATGGGGTCGAGCTTGAAGAACGCGAGCGTGTCGTGCATCCAGCCCATGTTCCATTTCATGCCGAAGCCGAGGCCACCCGCCGAGGTGGGCCGCGAGACCTGCGGCCAGGCGGTGGATTCCTCGGCCACGCTCATCGTGTCGGGGTGTTCGCGGTAGACCGCTTCGTTGAGCGTGCGCAGGAAGGTGATGGCCTCGAAGTTCTCGCGCCCGCCGTTGTCGTTGGGCACCCATTCGCCGGCCTTGCGCGCGTAGTCGAGGTAGAGCATCGAGGCCACGGCGTCGACGCGCAGGCCATCGAGGTGGTACTGGTCGAGCCAGAACATCGCCGACGAGAGCAGGAAGCTCCTCACCTCGTTGCGGCCGTAGTTGAAGATGCTCGAGTTCCACTCGGGGTGGAAGCCCTGCCTCGGGTCGGCGTGCTCGTAGAGGTGCGTGCCATCGAAGTACTGCAGGCCGTGCTCGTCGGTCGGGAAATGCGACGGCACCCAGTCGAGGATCACGCCAATGCCGCGCTGGTGCAGGTGGTCCACGAAGTACATGAAATCCTGCGGCGTGCCGTAACGCGCGGTGGGGGCGAAGTAGCCGGTGGTCTGGTAGCCCCAGGAGCCGTAGAACGGGTGCTCGGTGACCGGCATCAGCTCCACGTGGGTGAAGCCGAGTTCGCTCACGTGGTCGGCCACGAGGTGCGCGAGTTCGCGGTAGTTGTAGAACGGCGTCGGCGCCGTCGGGTCGGGCCGGCGCCAGGAGCCGAGGTGCAGCTCGTAGATGCTGACGGGCGCGTCGAGGGCGTTTTTGGCGGCACGGGTGGCCATCCATTCGGCGTCTTGCCAGTCGTGGTCGAGCGACCACAGGCGCGAGGCGGTGGCCGGCGGCAGCTCCGAGACGAGCGCATACGGGTCGGCCTTGTCGACACGGTAGCCGCCGTGGCGCGAGACGATGTGGAACTTGTAGGCCTGGCCGTGGCGCGCAGCGGGCACCCGGCCCTCCCAGATGCCGCTGCTGTCAGGGCGCAGGTGGAGGAAGTCGATGCTGCGGTCCCAGCCGTTCCAGTCGCCGATGACGGAGACCTCGGCCGCATTCGGCGCCCAGACGGCGAAGCGCGCGCCGTCGCCGTCGAGCCGGCCGCCGAGCTTGTCGTACAGGCGGGCGTGGGTGCCCTCCCGGAACAGGTAGACGTCGTGGTCGCCGAGCGTTGCAGCGGCCATCACGCGGCGCCCCCGCAGGCGCATGGGCAGGCAAAGCCGTGCGTCGCCGAGGCAGCTTTGACGGCATGCCTTACCGCTGATGGAGGGGGATTGGGTGTCGCGCCTTGCCTGTGGTGCATGAAGCCCTCACGTCGAGAGTCTTCATGGGCAAGGGCTGTGCCTGCTGCGGCGCGCTCAGGGCGCCGGAGGGAGGAAGGTCCGGCGCCGCGGTACTGCTGGCGGCGCCGGGGGCGCTGCGGGCCAGGACCCGCAGCAGCTCAAACGGGATTCGGTCTCAGTCGGTTTCGAGTTCGTTGTCGATGGCGACGTCGTAGTCGTCCATCGAGAACTCCTTCTTCGCGATCACCGGCTTGTCGAGCGGGCGGCAGATGCGGCGCTGCAGGTGATCGAGACGGGTGGATCGGGCCACGGCTTCCAGCACTTCGGCGGGATTCATCATCAGGGCAAACGGGTTCGACAGGATTTCGGGGGTCGCCATGTTGTGCTCCAGGTAATGCGATGACAGTGGAGCCAATGTAGGCCTCAAGGGGTGAGTGCAGAAAGTCAGGTCGCCACCAGACCGCGGGTCGGAATTTCCCTGACAAGCCTGTCAGGGCGGCGGGGTCGAAGCGACGCCTGGGAATGCGCGAAAACGCTGTGCGGACAAGGGCTTGCGGCCGGATCGCTCGCAAACCCCGTCGTGCTTATTTCACGCGCCCGAGGTGACGTTCGCTTGCAGAAAAAGCCGCTCGAAGTTGCGGCTCGTGTGTTCGCCCACCGCCTCGGGGGTGAGCCCCTTGAGTTCGCCGATCAGCTTGGCCACGAAGGGCACGAACGACGGGTTGTTGGTCTTCCCACGGTGCGGCACCGGCGCGAGGTAGGGGCTGTCGGTCTCGATCAGGCAGCGCTCGATGGGCACGAAGCGCGCAACCTCGCGCAGGTCGGCTGCGTTCTTGAAGGTGAGGATGCCGGAGAACGAGACGTAGAAGCCGAGGTCGAGCGCGGCGCGGGCCACGTCCATCGTTTCGGTGAAGCAGTGGAAGACGCCGTGGTTTCCGCCCTCCTCCTTGAGGATGGCGATGGTGTCGTCGGAGGCGCTGCGCGTGTGGATGACGAGCGGCAGGCCGGTCTGCTTGGAAGCGCGGATGTGGGTGCGGAAGCGTTCGCGCTGCCACTCCATGTCGGCGACGCTGCGGCCATTCAAGCGGTAGTAGTCGAGGCCGGTCTCGCCGATGCCGATCACGCGCGGTTTTGCGGCAAGGGCCAGCAGATCGTCGAGCGAAGGCTCGCGCAGGCCTTCGGTGTCGGGGTGCACGCCGGCGGTGGCCCAGAAGTTGTCGTAGGCCATCGCGAGCGCGTGCACGTCGTCGAATTCTTCGAGCGTGGTGCAGATGCACAGGGCGCGGTCGACCTGTGCGGCGGCCATCGCGGCGCGGATCTCGGGGAGCTTTTCTTTCAGCTCGGGGAAGCTGAGGTGGCAGTGGGAATCGACGTACATCTGCCCATTGTCGGGCCGGCGTGAAACGTCAGATGGTCTGCGTGGGCTTGGCCGACTGGATCGAGGTGCCGAGGATTTCCTCGATCTTGATCTTCAGCACGCGCGTCTTGTCGTCGGACGGAAAGCGCACGCCCACGCCCTGCGTGCGGCCGCCGGACGCGTTGACCGGCGTGATCCAGGCGACCTTGCCGGCCACCGGGTAGCGCTGCGGGTCGTCGGGCAGAGAGAGCAGGAGGTAGATGTCTTCGCCGAGCTTGTACTCGCGTGTGGTCGGTACGAAGAGGCCACCGTCGGTGAAGAGCGGGATGTAGGCGGCGTAGAGCGCGCCCTTCTCGCGGAACACCAGCTGGATGACGCTGGGGCGCGCGCCGGCTGGGGCGTTGCCGGCGGTTCGAACGGGGGCTGAAGGCGCTTCGCTCATCTGGCCGAGTGTACCGAAGGAGGTTTCGCCGCCAAGGGGGACTTCAGTGCCTGCGCGGCCTGCAGCACGAGTGACTCGGCCATCACGGGCATATTCCACGGATGCTCGGCGTGGCGTTGCGCGTCGCGCAGCGCCTTCGACCAGGCCGCAAGGGCCGGCAAGGTGGCGCCGGCGGGCAGCGCGGCCGGCGGGAAGTAGCGCGGCGGTGCACCGCTCGCCACGCACATGGCGTCGTGGCAGAGCTTCTGCAGCGCCTCGATCAGCAGCGGCAGCGGCCAGCCGGCCACGGGTGCGGCTTCGCCACCGGCCACCTGCTTGGGAAAGCGCGTCCAGCTCACCGCGTCGATGCCGTCCTGCACCCAGGCCAGCGCTTCGAGCGGCTGGCCGCCGGCCGCCGCGAGCATCACCTCGGGCTGCGCCACCTTGTGCTGGGCCAGCCAGCCGCTGGCGACGTCGGCGGGCGGAAGACCCAGGGCCACGGCCTGGCAGCGGCTGCGGATGGTGGGCAGGAGTGCGTCGGGCGCCCCGCAGCTGAGCACGAAGCGGGCAACGCCGGGCGGCTCTTCCAGCGTCTTGAGCAGCGTGTTGGCCGAGATGGCGTTCATGCGCTCGGCGGGGTGGATCACCACCACCTTGCCCTGGCCCCGTGCCGATGTGCTCTGCGCGAAGCTCACGGCCGTACGCACGGCTTCGACCTTGATCTCCTTGCTGGGCTTGGCCTTCGACGACTTCTCGTCGTCGCCATCGTCCGCCCCGCCCCAGCCGAGCGACTCGCGCAAGGCCTCGGGCACCAGCACCAGCAGGTCGGGGTGCGAACGCGCCTGCACGAGGTGGCAGCTGGCGCAGGTGCCGCAGGGCATTTGTGCGCCCTCGCCTTCGCACAGCCAGGCCTGCGCCAGGCACAGCGACAGCTCGTACTGCCCGGTGCCCTGCGCCCCGTGCACCAGCAGCGCGTGGCCGCGCTGGGTGCGCAGCGCGTCCTGCAAGGGCTTGCCGAGCCAGGGCAGCGGCAATTGGCCGTCGGCGCCTACCACCCGCGTCGCTCCAGGTGGTCGACCACCTGCGCCCACACCTGCTCGCGCGGCAGCGAGGCGTCGATGCGGGCAAAGCGCTCCGGCGATTGCTCGAAGCGGGTGGCATAGCCTGAGCGCACCCGGTTGAAGAAGGCGGTGTCGAGTTGCTCGAAGCGGTCTGGGGTACGCGCAGCGGCACGCCGCTCGGCTGCGGTCTCGGCCGGCAGGTCGAACCAGATCGTGAGGTCGGGTTGCAGGCCCTGCTGCACCCAGGTTTCGAGCGCGCCGAGCACTCCGGTGTCGAAGCCGCGGCCGGCGCCCTGGTAGGCAAAGGTGGCGTCGGTGAAACGGTCGCAGAGCACGGTGGCGCCTCTGGCGAGCGCGGGGGCGATCACCTGCTGGAGGTGGTCGCGCCGCGCGGCGAAGACGAGCAGCGCCTCGGTGAGCGCGTCCATCGGCGCATGCAGCACCAGCTCGCGCAGCTTCTCGGCGAGCGCGGTGCCGCCGGGCTCGCGCGTCATCACCACTTCACCGCCGCGCTGACGCAGGCGCTCGGCGAGCGCCTCGATGTGCGTGGACTTGCCGGCGCCGTCGATGCCCTCGAAGGTGATGAAGCGCCGGGTCATCGCTTGAGCTGGTACTGGTTCACCGCACGATTGTGCTCGGTGAGCGACTCGCTGAAGTGGCTGGAGCCGTCACCCTTGGCGACGAAGTACAGCGCCTTCGTCTTGTCGGGCCGCACGGTGGCGAGCAGCGAGGCACGCCCCGGCATCGAGATCGGCGTGGGCGGCAGGCCGCCGCGGGTGTAGGTGTTGTACGGGCCGTCGGTCAGCAGGTCGACCTTGCGGAGGTTGCCGTCGAAGCGCTCGCCCAGGCCGTAGATGACGGTCGGATCGGTCTGCAGCGGCATGCCGATGCGCAGGCGGTTGATGAACACACCGGCAACGAGCCCGCGGTCTTTCGCCGCGCCGGTCTCCTTCTCGACGATGGAGGCGAGCTTGAGCAGATCGTCGGGGCTCTTGAGCGGCGTGTCGGCACTGCGCTCGGCCCAGGCGGCGTCGAGCTGGCGCTGCATGGCGCGGTGGGCGCGCTTGAGCACGGCGAGGTCGCTTGCGCCCTTGCTGAACGCGTAGGTGTCGGGGTAGAAGCGGCCCTCGGCGCGCAGGTCGGGCGAGCCGATGGCGGCCATCAGCTCGGCTTCGGTCATCGCGGCGGTGGTCTGCTTGAGGTCGGGCGCCTTGGCCAGCTCGGCGCGGAACTGGCGGAAGGTCCAGCCTTCGATCAGGCGGACGGTGGCCATGACCTCGTCGCCCTTGACCATCTTGTCGAGCAGCGTGCGCGGCGTGACGCCGGTGCCGACCTGGTAGCTGCCCGCGCGGATCTTGCGCGCCTGGCCCGACCAGCGAAACCATTCGTAAAGCAGCCGCGCATCGGTCTGCACGCCGGCCTGCACCCAGGCCTGGGCCGCCTCGCGTGGCGAGGTCTTGGGCTCGATGGAGACTTCGATCGACGGGTTGGCCAGCGGCAGCGGTTGCTCGAGCCACCAATAGGCCGCACCTGCCACGGCACCCGCGGCCAGCAGCAGCACGAGCACCAGCAGCCAGAAAAGTCGCTTCAGGAATCTCACGAGCGGCCCGCTCCGCCGTCGTGGCGCATCACACCCGACATCACACCTACAAGCACTGGGATCATGGCGGCTGATGATAATCGCCGCATGACGACCTCTCTCTCACTGGACGGCGCGGCGCCGCTGCCGCACTGGGGCCTGATCCGCGCGCAAGGCGACGACGCCGCAAGCTTCCTGCACGGCCAGCTCACCAACGACTTCTCGCAGCTCGGCACCGCCGAAGCGCGCCTGGCCGGCTACTGCTCCGCCAAGGGCCGACTGCTCGCAAGCTTCATCGGCTGGAAGCGCAGCGCCGACGACATCCTGCTCGCCTGCAGCGCCGACCTGCTGGCCACCACGCAGAAGCGCCTGTCGATGTTCGTGCTGCGAGCCAAGTGCAAGCTGAGCGATGCCTCGGGCCAGTGGCGCCTGCTCGGCCTTGCCGGCCCCTCGGCCGACGCCTTCCTCGGCGCGGCCGCGCCCACGCAGGTGTGGGGCAAGAGCGTGCACGGTGGCGCCGACGTCGTGCGCCTGCCCGATGTGGAGGGCGCACGCCGCTATTTGTGGGCCGCGCCGCTCGACGTGCCCTCCCCTGCGCTCCCGACGCTCGACGAGGCCGCATGGCGCCTGGGCGAAGTGAAGAGCGGCGTGGCCCGCATCGAAGCCGCCACCGTCGACCAGTTCGTGCCTCAGATGCTCAACTACGAAGTGCTGGGAGGCGTGGACTTCCAGAAAGGCTGCTACCCGGGCCAGGAGGTGGTCGCGCGCAGCCAGTACCGCGGCACGATCAAGCGGCGCAGTTTCCTCTTCAGCGGCCCGGCCGAGCTGAAGGCCGGGCAGGAGGTTTTCCACGACGCCGACCCGTCGCAGCCGGCCGGTCTGGTGGTGAACGCGGCGTCCCGGCTGGCGCTTGTCGAGCTCAAGCTTGCGGCGCTGGACGGCGGCACGGTGCACGCGGGTGCGGCCGACGGGCCGGCCCTGATTCGTGAGGAATTGCCGTACTTGTTGCCGTCGGCCGAAACGGCCTGACACAACGCGCTGCGCCAGCGCGGCAACAGTTCACGGCGCTGCTCGGCGGAGGCGGATCGTGCGCGAGTTGTTCATCTACTATCGAGCGACACAAGAGAACGCCAGCGTCTTGCACGCCCAGGTGTCGCGCATGCAGACCGAGTTGCGCGCACGCCACCCCGGTTTGCAAGCCCGGCTGCTGCGCCGCCCACAAGCGGCAGATGGACTGCACACCTGGATGGAAACCTACTCCTCCCCTGACGGCATCGACAGCGCACTGCAAGGTGCGATCGAAAGCGCCGCCCTGGCCCTCGCGCCCTGGATCGAAGGCCCACGCCACACCGAGGAGTTCGACGCATGTGCCTAGTCGCCATCGCGCTCGACCAATCGCGGCGCTTCCCGCTCGTGATCGCGGCAAACCGCGATGAGTTTTTCCAACGCCCGGCCGCACGCCTGGCGTGGTGGTCGCCCGGCGCAGGCCAGCCCGACATCCTCGGGGGCCGCGACCTCGAAGCCGGCGGCACCTGGCTCGGCCTCACGGCCAAGGGCCGGCTCGCCCTCATCACCAACGTGCGCGACCCGGCCAATCGCGACCCGAATGCACCGTCGCGCGGCAGCATCGTCACCCGCTGGCTCAACGGCGACCTGAGCGCCGACCGCTTCTGGATGCACACGGCGCTGTCGGGCTACAACGGCTTCAACCTCGTGGCGGCCGACTTCCGCCGCGGCGAGTGTTTCTTCGCCTCGAGCCAGGACTCCAATCCAATGCGGCTGGAGCGCGGGCTCTACGGCTTGTCGAACGCATCGCTTGACACCCCCTGGCCCAAGGTCACGCAGCTCAAGGAGCGGGTGCGCGAGTCCGTCGATGGCGCCGAGTCGCTCGACATGCTCGCCGTGGAGTTGTTCGACGCGATGAACGACCGCACCCCCGCGCCCGATGAGCAGCTGCCCATGACCGGCGTGCCGCACGAACTGGAGAAAGCGCTGTCGCCGGCCTTCATCCGCACGCCCGATGGCGCCTACGGCACCCGCAGCACCACGCTCGTCATCACCGAGCGCGTCAACAAGCGCCTCGTCACGCACGTGCTGGAGCGCACCTACAGCCCGACCGGCGGCATGGCGCTCCTGCGCCGCTCGTCGCTCAAGGACTGGCCGCCGCGCTACACCGAAGAGGCCTCGGAGGTGCCCGCGGCGCAGGGCGTGGTGACCGAAAGCGAAGAGACGACGGCCGAGCCGGCCCGCAAGACCCGTGTGCGCAGCCTGCTCAAGCCGGAAGGCTCGCGGCGGCGCCGGGCGCCAGCGCCGAGCGTCTGATCAGAGGGTCCGCACCATTTCGATGTGCGGAATCCCGACCTCTTCAAACATCGCCCCGCGCGTGACGAAGCCTGCCCGCGTGTAGAAGGCCGCGGCCGACATCTGCGCATGCAGCACCGCTTCGCGGTAGCCCTGTTCGCGGGCAGCTTTCATCAGCGCTTCCAGCACCGACTGGCCGACGCCGCTGCCCCGCATCGTCTGTGACACCGCCATGCGGCCGATCTTGGCGACGCCCGGCACATGCTCCAGCAGACGCCCGGTGGCCAGCGGCTGGCCGAACCGGTTGTAGGCCACGGCGTGCACGCAGCCCGGGTCGGGGTCCGCCTCGTCCCACTCCATGTCTTTCGGGATGCCCTGCTCTTCGATGAAGACGGCGGTGCGGATCTGGCGTGCGTCCTTGCCCAGCTCGCTCCAGCCTCCCACCCGCACATCGACCATCGCCTTGCCGGCTTCGAAGCCTTGCAGCACTTCACGCAGCTCCTGCGGCACCGGCTTGGAGGTCTGCGTGGCCGGGTCGGCAAACACATAGACCAGCTCGCCCGTGACGAGCGCCTGGTCGTTGCGGAAGACTGCGCACTGGAAGATCAGCGACGAATTGCCGATGCGCGCGCAACGCACGCCGACGTCGAGCACGTCGTCATAGCGCGCCGAGCCCATGTACTCGAGGGTCGACTTGCGCACGAAGAGATCACCGCCCAGGTACTCCATGGTCTCGGTGTAGGGCATCGCCAGTGCGCGCCAGTAGCTGCCCACGGCCGTGTCGAAGTACATCAGGTAGTGGCCGTTGAAGACGATCTTCTGCATGTCGACCTCGGCCCAGCGCACACGCAGGCGTTCGGCAAAGCGGAACTCGTTTCTTTTCATGGTGCTAGCGCTTTCTTGAGAGCCAGGGCGGCGGCGTCGAGTGCGGCGATCGCCTCGGGCAGCGCCCGCCCCATTTTGATGAAGTCGTGCGTCACGCCGCGGTAGAGCTCGAGCTCGACCGGCACGCCCGCGGCACGCAGCTTGTCGGCGTAGGCGATGCCTTCGTCGACCAGCGGGTCGCACTCGGCAAGGATGATGCAGGCCGGCGCCACGCCTTCGGCATCGTCGGCGTTGAGCGGCGCGAAGCGCCAGTCGTCGCGGTGGGCGCGGTCGATGTAGTGGTTGAAGAACCAGGCGATGCCCTCGCCTTCGAGCAGGAAGCCGCTTTCGAACTGCTCGTGCGAGGCGGTGTCTTGATGCGCGGTGGTGCCGGGGGTGATGAGCAGCTGCAGGGCGAGTGGCAGGCCAATGTCGCGGGCATGCAGGGCCGACACGGCGGCGAGCGTGCCACCGGCGCTGTCGCCGCCCACGGCGAGGCGGGTGCCGTCGAGCCCGAGCGTGGCGCCGTGTCGCGCCAGCCAGGTCATGGCCGACCAGCTGTCTTCCACCGCAACGGGGAAACGGTGTTCGGGCGCGAGCCGGTAATGCAGCGCCACCACCGCGACGCCGCTGCGCAGCACGAGCTGGCGGCACAGGCTGTCATGCGTTTCGAGGTTGCCGATGGTGAAGCCGCCCCCGTGCGTGTAGAGCATCACGGGCAACACGGCGCTGGAGGGCGCATACAGGCGCGCGGCGAGCGGGGTGCCATCGGCTGCGGGGATGGTGATGTCTTCGACACGCGCGAGCGGCGCGCGCGGCAGGTCGAGCACTTCCGAGCGCAACGTGTAGGCCTTTCGCGCCTCGCGCACCGGCAGCGAATAGAGAGGCGGCACGCCGGCGCGGTGAATGCGCTCGAGCAGGCTGCGCATGGAGGGGGTCAGGAGATGGCGACTCACGCGTGAGCTTTATGGGATGACCCGATGGAGCCGGGCGGAGGGCCAGAGCATACTGGCCGCTCCCCTCCTCTCGCGTCAGCAGTTCCAACATGGCCTTCATCTACTACCTGACCCAGATCCAGCTCGACTTCGGCACCGTGAGCCTGCTGCCGCAGGAGTGCGAACGCACCGGCATGAAGAAGCCCCTGGTCGTCACCGACCCCGGCATCCGCGCGGCCGGCGTGCTCGACAAGGCCCTGGCTGCGCTCGGCAAGGTTTCGCATGCGGTGTTCGACCAGACGCCGTTCAACCCCACCGAAGCGGCGGTGCGTGCGGCCGTCGAGATCTACAAGCGCGAAGGCTGCGATGGCCTCATCGCGGTCGGCGGCGGGTCGAGCATCGATCTCGCGAAGGGCGTTGCCATCGCCGCCACGCACCCCGGCCCGCTGAAGACCTACGCCACCATCGAAGGCGGCAGTCCCAAGATCACCGAGGCCGTCGCCCCCGTGATCGCCGTGCCCACCACGGCCGGCACCGGCAGCGAAGTCGCACGAGGCGCCATCGTGATCGTCGACGACGGCCGCAAGCTCGGCTTCCACAGCTGGCACCTGCTGCCCAAGACCGCGATCTGCGACCCCGAACTGACGATGGGCCTGCCCCCGCTGCTCACCGCCGCCACCGGCATGGACGCCATCGCCCACTGCATGGAAACCTTCATGGCCCCGGCCGTGAACCCACCCGCCGACGGGATCTCGCTCGACGGCCTGGAGCGCGGATGGAAGCACATCGTGCGTGCGACTGAAAACGGCGCCGACCGCGAGGCCCGCTGGAACATGATGAGCGCCAGCATGCAAGGCGCGATGGCCTTCCAGAAAGGTCTCGGCGCGGTGCATTCGCTCAGCCACAGCCTGGGCGGAGCCAACCCGAAGCTGCATCACGGCACGCTCAACGCGATGTTCCTGCCCGAGGTGGTGAAGTTCAACGCGGCGGCCGGGTCGATCCAGAAGGAGCAGCGGCTGCAACGCATGGCGCACGCCATCGGCATCGGCTCGTGCGACTCGAAGGGCACGGAGCTGGCCGAAGCGCTGCGCGATCTGAACCGCCGGCTGGGCCTGCCGTCCGGCCTGCGCGCGATGGGTGTCGGCGAAGACCTCTTCGACCGCATCATCGAAGGCGCGATGAAGGATCACTGCCACAAGACCAACCCGCGCGTGGCCACGGAGGGCGAGTACCGCGAGATCATCGCCGCGTCGATGTAGCCCAAGAAAAAAGCCCGAGAGCCAAAAGACTCTCGGGCCTCAACCCACTACATCAACAGCTCATCGAAGAGCTGAGTTGAAGAAGATCAGTGGAACTGCTCTTCTTCCGTCGAGCCGGTCAGCGCCTTGACCGAGGACGAACCGCCCTGGATCACGGTGGTCACGTCGTCGAAGTAACCGGCGCCCACTTCCTGCTGGTGCGACACGAAGGTGTAGCCGCGCTCGCGAGCTGCGAATTCGGGCTCCTGCACCATTTCCGTGTAGTGCTTCATGCCTTCGCCGCGGGCATAGGCGTGGGCGAACTGGAACGTGTTGTACCAGTTGATGTGGATGCCAGCCAGGGTGATGAACTGGTACTTGTAGCCCAGGTCCGACAGCTTCTGCTGGAACTCGGCGATGGCCTTGTCGTCGAGGTTCTTCTTCCAGTTGAACGACGGCGAGCAGTTGTACGACAGCAGCTTGCCCGGGCACTTGGCGTGCACGGCTTGGGCGAATTCACGGGCGAAGCCGATGTCCGGCGTGCCGGTTTCGCACCACACGAGGTCGGCGTACGGCGCGTAGGCAACACCGCGGCTGATGGCCTGCTCGAGGCCGTTCTTCACGCGGTAGAAGCCTTCTTGCGTGCGCTCGCCGGTCAGGAAGGGCTTGTCGTTGGCGTCGTGGTCGCTCGTGATCAGGTTCGCAGCTTCAGCGTCGGTGCGGGCCAGCACGATGGTCGGCACGCCCATGACGTCAGCGGCGAAGCGGGCAGCGATCAGCTTCTCGCAGGCTTCTTGCGTCGGCACGAGCACCTTGCCACCCATGTGGCCGCACTTCTTCACGGCGGCCAGCTGGTCTTCGAAGTGCACGCCGGCAGCGCCCGCGGCGATCATGTTCTTCATCAGTTCGAAGGCGTTCAGCACGCCGCCGAAGCCGGCTTCCGCGTCAGCCACGATGGGCAGGAAGTAGTCGATGAACTCCTTGTGGCCCGGGCCGATGCCGCGCGACCACTGGATCTCGTCGGCACGCTTGAAGGTGTTGTTGATGCGGCGAACCATGGTCGGCACCGAGTCGTAGGCGTACAGCGACTGGTCGGGGTACATGGTTTCCGAGGTGTTGCCGTCGGCGGCGACTTGCCAGCCCGACAGGTACACGGCCTCGAGGCCAGCCTTGGCCTGCTGCATGGCTTGGCCGGCGGTAATGGCGCCGAACGCGTTCACGTAGCCCTTCTTGGCGCTGCCATTGACCTTGTCCCACAGCACTTCAGCGCCGCGCTTGGCCAGCGTGTACTCAGGCTGCAGGCTGCCGCGCAGGCGCACGACGTCGGCGGCGGAATAGCCGCGCTTCACGCCCTTCCAGCGCGGGTTGGTGGCCCAATCCTTTTCAAGGGCGGCAATTTGTTGCTCACGGGTCTGACTGGTCATGACGAACTCCAGAGGTTGAGAGAAAACGAACGCGTCGGAAAACTGCAAGAAGGATAGCGGCGCAACGCGAGAAGGGGAAGACTTATGTCTTATATAAGACACGCCGTCGAAGTGAATTAAATCAACAAGTTAGCGCATTTGTTTCTGTATACGAAATCATTTCTTCCGATATGAGAGAAATTGCGGCGGCGCAACAACGCAGGCTCTCATATCGTGAAACGCCAATTCCTCGATGTGGAAAAGCGGCGACAACACTGATCGTGCTCAACGTGGAATCCTCGGCCCGCCTGACGGCACAACGCGGCAGTCGTACGATCACCCGACGATGGCTCGCCGCTCATTCGCAAACCCTCCGTTCCACGGCCATTTGATTCAACCCATAAATCACACCCTCTGAGGAGTGCAAAGATGAACGACCAGCTCGACGCCTACTGGATGCCCTTCACTGCCAACCGGCAGTTCAAGCAAGCACCGCGCCTCATCTCCCGCGCCGAAGGCATGCATTTCTGGACCCCCGAAGGCCGCAAGGTGCTCGACGGCGTGGCTGGCCTCTGGTGCGTAAACGCGGGGCATGCGCGGCCGAAGATCGTGGAGGCGATCCGCGCACAGGCCGCCGAAATGGACTTCGCCCCGCCCTTCAACATGGGCCACCCCAAGCAGTTCGAGTTGGCCGAGCGCCTGGTGAAGCTCACGCCGCCCGGCCTCAGCAAGGTCTTCTATACGAATTCGGGATCCGAGTCGGTCGACACCGCGCTCAAGATCGCCCTCGCCTACCACCGAGTGCGCGGCGAAGGGCAGCGCACCCGCCTCATCGGCCGCGAGCGCGGTTACCACGGGGTCAACTTCGGCGGCATCTCGGTGGGCGGCATGGTCGCCAACCGCAAGATGTTTGGCGCAATGCTCGCGGGCGTCGACCACATCCGCCACACGCACGACACCCGCAACCTCTTCACCCGCGGCCAGCCCGAGCACGGCGCCGACCTGGCCGACGACCTGGAGCGCCTCGTCGCGCTGCACGACGCCTCGACCATCGCCGCCGTGATCGTCGAGCCGGTCGCGGGCTCGACTGGCGTGCTGATCCCGCCCAAGGGCTACCTGGAGCGCCTGCGCGCCATCTGCGACAAGCACGGCATCCTCCTGATCTTCGACGAGGTCATCACCGGCTTCGGCCGACTCGGCTCGCCCTTCGCCGCCACGCATTTCGGCGTGACGCCCGACCTGATGACGGTTGCCAAGGGCCTGACCAACGGCTGCGTGCCGATGGGCGCCGTGTTCGCGAGCCAGAAGATCCACGACGCGTTCATGACCGGCCCGGAGCACCTGATCGAGTTCTTCCACGGCTACACCTACTCGGGCCACCCACTCGCCTGCGCCGCCGCACTCGGCACGCTCGACACCTACGCCGATGAAGGCCTGCTGACCCGTGGCGCGAAGATGGCCGCCACCTTCGAGAACGTAGTGCATTCGCTGCGCGACCACCCGAACGTGATCGACGTTCGCAACATCGGCCTCGTCGGCGGCATCGAACTCAAGCCGATCGACGGGCAGCCGGGCAAGCGCGCGTTCTCGGTCTTCCTCGACTGCTGGGAAAAGGGCGTGCTGATCCGCACCACCGGCGACACGATCGCCCTCTCGCCGCCGCTCATCATCGAAAACCAGCACATCGACCAGATCATCGGCACGATCTCCGATGCCTTGAAGCGCGCCGCCTGACGCTCTCGTGGTGGGTTTTCTCGCCACCGACCAGGCGCTGGCCCGCGATTCGTACTACGACGCGACGGCCGCGCGCCCGACGCCACAGCCCCCGCTGCAGGGCGATCTCGCGTGCGACGTGGCCATCGTCGGCGCCGGACTTGCGGGGCTGTCGGCCGCCATCGAGCTGGCCGACCGGGGTTACCGCGTGGCGGTGCTCGAAGCGCGCCAGGTGGGCACGGGTGCTTCGGGCCGCAACGGCGGCCAAGCCATCGCGGGGCTCGCCTGCGACCTGTCCACCATCGAAGCGCAGCTCGGCGACGCCGACGCCCGCATGGTGTGGAACACAACGCTCGAAGCACTGGACCTGATCGCGCAGCGCAGCGCCCGCTTCGGCATCGAGTGCGAGTGGCAGCCCGGCTATCTGAGTCTCGCCGTCAGTGCGCGCAAAGGGCGGGCCCTGCAGGACTGGCTCGAACAGATGCAGCGCCGCCACGGGTATGACACGACGTGGATCGCACCAGCCGAGATCTCCCGCTGGATCGACAGCCCGTGCTTTCACAGCGGTTATCACGACCCACGCTCCGGCCACCTGAATCCGCTCAAGTACACGCTGGGCCTGGCCCGCGCCGCGCGCGAGCTGGGCGTGCAGATCCATGAAGGCACACCCGTCACCGCCATCACGCCCGGCTCGACCGTGCGCCTGCACACACCGCACGGCGATGTGCACGCCGCGCACGTGCTGCTCGCCGGCAATGTCTACCTGCAGGGCCTCGCACCCGCCTTGGCCGACCGCATCATGCCGGTCGGTACCTACATCATTGCCTCCGAGCCGCTCGACCCCGCCCTGCTCCAGCGCCTCATCCCCAGCCGCTCGGCTGTTTGCGACACGAATTTCGTGCTCGACTACTTCCGCCCGACCGCCGACCACCGCATGCTCTATGGCGGCCGCGTGAGCTACAGCACCGCCACGCCGGCCAACCTGGCCGCCAGCATGCAGCGGCGCATGGCGCAGACCTTTCCGCAGCTCGCGAACGCACGCGTCGCCCATGCATGGGGCGGCTTCGTCGACATCACGATGAACCGTGCGCCCGATTTCGGGCGCCTGCACCCCAACGTGTACTACCTGCAAGGCTTCTCGGGACACGGCGTGGCCCTCACCGGGCTGGCAGGCAGGCTCGTCGCCGAAGCCATCGCGGGGCAAGCCGAGCGTTTCGATGTCTACGCGCGGCTCAAGCATCGCCCCTTCCCCGGAGGCCGCCTGCTGCGCACGCCCGCGCTCGTGCTCGGCATGGCGTACTACCGGCTGCGCGATCTGTTGTGACGAAGCCCATGCCGCGGGCATCTGGCTGTTGACTTCGCGCCGCAGCCGGGCAAACTGTTTGCAACCACATGGTCAACAGCAAGCCCAGTGCAAACCGGCCAAGAACCGGCATGCAGCAAGCCCAATGAGCGCCCTTCCCGCTTCCGCGCCAGCCCGCAAGCCTGCGGTCCTGGTTCCCGCCTGCAACCGCATGGTGGGCGAACATCCCTTCCACATCGCTGGCAAGAAATACATCGACGCGATCCGGCTCGCCGGCTGCCTGCCCTTGATCGTGCCCTTCGTTCAATCCGACGAGCTCGACGAGCTGCTCGACCATGCCGATGGCGTGCTGCTCACCGGCTCACCGTCGAACGTGCACCCCAGCCACTTCGGCGAAGACGTGTACGACCCGAGCCTCCCGCTCGACCAGGACCGCGACGCCTGGACGCTGCCGATGATCCCGCGCGCGCTGGCCCGGGGCATCCCGCTCTTCGCCATCTGCCGTGGTTTCCAGGAGGCCAACGTCGCGCTCGGCGGCAGCCTCTACCAGGCCGTGCAGGAAGTGCCCGGCCAGCGAGACCACCGCGGCATCACCGACAAGACACCCGAGGAGCAATACGACTTCGCGCACGAGGTGCTCGTCGAAGCCGGCGGCACGCTCGAGGCCGTCGTCGGCACACGCGAGTTCCAGGTCAACACCGCGCACGGCCAGGGCGTGAAACAACTCGCCCCCGGCCTGCGCGTCGAGGCTCGAGCGCCCGACGGGCTGGTCGAAGCCTTCTCGATGGCCAACGCGCCGGGCTTCAACCTCTGCGTGCAGTGGCACCCCGAGTGGAAGGCCGCCAGCAACCCCATCTCCGTTCGACTGTTCACCGCCTTCGGCGACGCCTGCCGCGCCTACCGCGACCGTCATCGGCAACCTGATCCGGATCGCTAGCTGTCTTGCTCCGGCCAGCGCCGGACCGCCGCTACACGATTCAACGACTACACAGGTGATCAGATGGTGGACAAGAACAACTTCAGCTTCAGCGACCTCGAACAGTGGCTCAACGACCGCCGCGTGACCGAGATCGAGTGCCTCGTGCCCGACCTCACCGGCGTGGCGCGCGGCAAGATCCTGCCGCGAGAGAAATTCACCGAAGACCGCGGCATGCGGCTGCCCGAGGCCATCGTGGCCATCGGCGTCACGGGTGAGTTCCCGGACGAAGGCCCGTACTACGACGTCATCCACGCGACCGACCGCGACATGCACCTGCGACCCGACCCGAGCACGGTGCGCATCGTGCCCTGGGCGGTGGACCCGACCGCACAGGTGATCCACGACTGCTTCGACCGCGACGGCAACATGATTCCCTACGCGCCGCGCTCGGTGCTGCGCCGCATCTGCGACCTCTACGCGGCCGAGGGCTGGAACCCGGTCGTGGCGCCCGAGCTCGAGTTCTACCTCGTCGAGCGCAACTCCGACCCCAACACCCCGCTGCGCCCGCCCAAGGGCCGCAGTGGCCGGGCCGAGACCTCGCGCCAGGCCTATTCCATCGACGCGGTGAACGAGTTCGACCCGCTGTTCGAAGACATCTACGCGTACTGCGAGCAGATGGAGCTCAACGTCGACACGCTGATCCATGAAGTGGGCGCCGGGCAGATGGAGATCAACTTCTTCCACGACCACCCGCTGGGCCTGGCCGATGAAGTGTTTTTCTTCAAGCGCACCATCCGCGAGACGGCGCTGCGCCACGAGATGTATGCCACCTTCATGGCCAAGCCGATGGCCAACGAGCCGGGCAGCGCGATGCACGTGCACCAGAGCGTGGTGCACTCCGGCAGCGGGCAGAACATCTTCAGCAACCCAGACGGCACGCCCAGCAAGGAGTTCTACTGGTACATCGGCGGCCTGCAGAAATACACGCCGGCGGCGATGGCGCTCTTCGCGCCCTACGTCAACTCGTATCGGCGGCTCGCCCGCTCGATGTCGGCGCCGATCAACATCCAGTGGGGCACCGACAACCGCACGGTCGGCATCCGCTCACCAGTGGCCACGCCCTCGGCGCGCCGCATCGAAAACCGCGTGATCGGCGCCGATGCCAACCCGTATGTGGCGCTGGCCGCCACGCTCGCCTGCGGCTACCTCGGCATGAAGAACCGCATCGAGCCCTCGCCCGAATGCAAGGGCGACGCCTATCTCTCCGAATACCAGTTGCCGCGTTCGCTTTCCGAAGCGCTCGGCTGGCTCAGCGACGAGAAAGACCTGCACGACGTGCTCGGCAAGGAGTTCATCACGGTCTATTCCGAGATCAAGGAGATCGAGCACGACGAGTTCATGAAGGTGATCTCGCCGTGGGAACGCGAACACCTGCTGCTGCACGTCTGAGGCACCGCCCATGAACACCAGAACCACCAAAGACTGGCAGGCCGCCGACGCCTCGCACCATCTCCACCCGTTCACCGACTTCAAGTCACTGGCCGGCAAGGGCTCGCGCATCATCACGCGCGCCGACAACATCTACCTCTGGGACAGCGAGGGCCACAAGCTCCTCGACGCGATGAGCGGCTTGTGGTGCGTGAACGTCGGCTACGGCCGCCGCGAGCTGATCGATGCCGCCACGAAGCAGCTCGAAACCCTGCCCTTCTACAACTCCTTCTTCCAGACCACCACGCCGCCCGCGATCGAGCTCGCAGAGCTCCTCGCACAGGTGACGCCGCCGCAGTTCAAGCATGTGTTCTTCAGCGGCTCGGGCTCCGAGGGCAACGACACCATCGTGCGCATGGTCCGCCGCTACTGGGACCTGAAGGGCCAGCCGGAGCGCAGCGTCATCATCAGCCGCCACAACGCGTACCACGGCTCCACGATGGCCGGTGCCTCACTGGGCGGCATGAGCGGCATGCACGAGCAAGGCGGCCTGCCCATCCCCGGCATCGTGCACATCGAGCAGCCGTTCTGGTACGAGAGCGACCGGAGACTCAGCCGCGACGAGTTCGGCCTGAAGGCGGCGCGGGCGCTGGAGCAGAAGATCCTGGAGATCGGTGCCGACAAGGTCGCCGCCTTCATCGGCGAGCCCGTGCAAGGCGCCGGGGGCGTGATCGTGCCGCCGGCCACCTACTGGCCCGAGATCCAGCGCATCTGTGACAGGCACGGCATCCTGCTCGTGTCCGACGAGGTCATCTGCGGCTTCGGCCGCACCGGCCAGTGGTTCGGCTGCGAGACCTTCGGCTACAGGCCCGACCTCATGACGTTCGCCAAGGGCGTGACCTCGGGCTACATCCCGCTCGGTGGCGTGATGGTCGGCGAGCGTGTGGCCAAGGTGCTCATCGAGGAAGGTGGCGAGTTCGCCCACGGCTACACCTACTCGGGCCACCCGGTGGCCTGCGCGGTGGGCATCGCCAACATCAAGCTCATCCAGCGCGAGGGCTTGGTCGAGCGTGTGCGCACCGAGATCGGGCCCTACCTCGCCGAGACGTTCGCCGCGCTCGCCGAGCACCCGCTCGTGGGCGAAGTGCAGACCTGCGGAATGATGGGCGCACTGCAGCTCGTGAAAGACAAGGCCTCGGGCGAGATGTTCGACGGCAAGCTCGAAGTGGGCATGGTCTGCCGCGCGCACTGCTTCGGCAACGGGCTCATCATGCGCGCCGTCGGTGACCGCATGATCGTCGCGCCGCCGCTCGTGATGACCAAGGCGCAGATCGACGAGATGGCCGTGCTGATCCGCAAGTGTCTTGATCTGACGCAACAGGAGTTGAAGCAGCGCGGCTGGTGGTGACAGAGTCCCAAACATGGCACGGGGTTTGCCTCTAGAGCCCCCTGTCGGCGCGCTGCCTAGACTCGCGCAGCGAAGAATCCCAACATCAAGGAGAGAGCGATGAAGCGATTGGCAGGTGTGGTGGGTGCAGTGATGGCGGCAACGGCCCTGATCTGGGGCACGGCCGCCAACGCACAGGAGGAAGAGAAGATCCTCAACATCTACAACTGGTCCGACTACATCGCCGAAGACACGCTTCGCAACTTCGAAAAAGAGACCGGCATCAAGGTCCGCTACGACAACTTCGACAACAACGAGATCGTCCACGCCAAGCTGGTGGCCGGCAAGACCGGCTACGACATCGTCGTGCCCTCTTCCCACTGGGCCAAGCTGCAGATCGACGGTGGCCTCTTGCGCAAGATCGACCGCAGCCTGATCCCCAACTACAAGAACCTCGACGCCGACGTGCAGGCGCAACTCGCCAAGCTCGACCCGGGCAACCAGTACATGGTCAACTGGCTGTGGGGCTACACCACGGTGGGCATCAACGTCGACAAGGTGAAGGCCGCCCTCGGCAGCACCCCGATGCCCGACAACGCCTGGGATCTCGTCTTCAAGCCCGAGTACATCAGCAAGCTCAAGAGCTGCGGCGTGTCATTCCTCGACTCGCCCACCGAAGTGGTGCCCGCCGCGCTCTACTACCTGGGCAAGCCCGCCTATAGCAAGAACACCGCCGACTATCAGGCCGCCGCCAACCTGCTCAAGACCATCCGCCCCTACGTGACGCTCTTCAGCTCGTCGGGCTACATCAACGACATGGCCAGTGGCTCGATCTGCCTGGCGCTCGGGTGGTCGGGCGACATCAACATCGCCCGCCAGCGCGCCATCGACGGCAAGACCGGCCAGAAGGTCGAAGCCCTGTTGCCCAAGACCGGCGGCCTGCTCTTCTTCGACGTGATGGTGATCCCGAACGACGCGGCCCACCCCGGCAACGCGCACAAGTTCATCAACTACATCTTGAAGCCCGAGGTGCATGCGTCGCTCACCAACAAGGTGTTCTACGCCAACCCCAACAAGGAATCGAAGAAGTTCATCAAGCCCGAGGTGGCCAACAACCCGACGGTGTTCCCGCCCGAGTCCGAGATGAAGAAGATGTCGGCGCCCGACGCGATCGCCAACGATCTGCGGCGCCTGATGACGCGCACCTACACCTCGTTCAAGACCGGCCTCTGATTCCTTCGGAGGCCCGCATGGCTTTCCTGCAGATCGAGCAGGTGGTGAAGGACTTTGACGGCGTCAAGGCCGTCAACGACGTCAGCCTCGACATCGAAAAAGGCGAGATCTTCGCGCTGCTTGGCTCCTCGGGCTGTGGCAAGACCACGCTCTTGCGCATGCTCGCGGGCTTCGAGACGCCGACCACCGGCAGGATCGTGCTCAACGGCCAAGACCTCGCCGGCCTCGCGCCCTACGAGCGGCCCTTGAACATGATGTTCCAGAGCTATGCGCTCTTCCCGCACCTCACCGTGTGGGACAACATCGCCTTCGGCCTGAAGCGCGACGGTTTGCCGAAAGACCAGATCGCCGCGCAGGTCGAAGACATGCTCAAGCTCGTACAGCTCGGCAAGTACGCGAAGCGCAAGCCGCACCAGCTCTCGGGCGGCCAGCAGCAGCGGGTGGCGCTCGCCCGCAGCCTCGCCAAGAAGCCGCAGTTGCTGCTGCTCGACGAGCCCCTCGGCGCGCTCGACAAGAAGCTGCGCGAAGAAACCCAGATCGAGCTCGTCAACATCATCCACAACGTGGGCGCGACCTGCGTGATGGTCACGCACGACCAGGAAGAGGCCATGACCATGGCCACCCGCATCGGCGTGATGAGCGAAGGCCGCCTGCTGCAGGTCGGTGCGCCGGAAGAGGTGTACGAAACACCGGCCACCCGTTTCGTGGCCGACTTCATCGGCAACGTGAACCTGATGGACGGCACGCTCACCGTCGACGAGCCCGACCACGTGGTCATCACCTGCGAGGGCTGCACCCACTACGTCGGCCACGGCATCACGGGCACGGTGGGCATGCCCGTCACGGTGGCGCTGCGGCCCGAGAAGATCCGGCTCGACGCCACGCCGCCCGCCGGCCCCCACGGCCCGCACAACCAGCTGCAGGGCACGGTGAAAGACATGTCGTACTTCGGCAGCTTCACCGTCTACCACCTGCTCCTCGCGAACGGGAAGCAGCTCAAGGTCAGCGAGAGCAACACCGAGCGCCACTGCGACCTGCCCATCGCGCGGGGTGACAGCGTGTGGGCGCACTGGTCGCCCACCGCCCAAGTGGTGCTCACCGCATGAAGCTCGCCACGCGCCTGCAGGCACTGGCCCATGCGGCCACACGGGGCCGCAGCGCGGTGATCGGCGCGCCCTATCTGTGGCTGCTGACCTTCTTCCTGCTGCCCTTCCTGGTGGTCATGAAGATCAGCGTCTCGGAGATGGAGGCCGTCCACTTCAAGGACCTCATCACCTTCAAGGACGGCAGCTTGCAGTTCGCCATCCAGCTGCGCAACTACCTCTTCATTGCCGAAGACGATCTCTACTTCAAGACCTACCTCGCGAGCCTCAAATACGCCGGCGTGGCCACGCTGCTGTGCCTCGTCATCGGCTATCCCTTCGCGTACTTCATGGCCCGGGCCAGGGCCACCTTGCAGCCCGCCTTGCTGATGCTCGTGATGCTGCCCTTCTGGACCTCGCTGCTGCTGCGCGTCTACGCCTGGAAGGGGCTGCTGAGCGAACACGGCTGGGCGCACCAGCTCATCACCGGCCTCGGGCTCGACCACCTGCTGGCCGCGCTCGGCATCATCCAGACACCCGGGCTCCTGCTGCATACACCGTTCTCGCTCGTGCTGGGCATGGTCTACACCTACCTGCCCTTCATGGTGCTGCCGCTCTACGCCAATCTCGCCAAGATGGACCTGCGCCTGCTTGAGGCCGCAGCCGACCTCGGGGCCACCGCATGGGTCGCGTTCTGGAAGGTGACGGTGCCGCTCTCGAAGGCCGGGATCATCGCCGGCAGCATGCTCGTATTCATCCCCTGCGTGGGCGAACTCGTGGTGCCCGAGCTGCTCGGCGGCCCGCAGACGCTCATGATCGGCCGCGTGATGTGGGACGAGATGTTCAGCAACAACGACTGGCCGATGGCCTCAGCCGTGGCCGTGGTGATGGTGCTGCTCATCATCGTGCCGCTGGCGCTCTTCAGCAAATACCAGGCTGAGGCGCAGGAGGCGCGGCGATGAACGGGATGCAGAAATGGTTCGGGCGCGGGTGGCTTTCTGCCGGCTACCTCTTCCTCTACCTGCCGATCGCGGCACTCGTCATCTATTCGTTCAACGACTCGCCCGTCCCCAACATCTGGCGCGGCTTCACGCTGCACTGGTACGCCCAGTTGGCCGACGACCACGAGCTGCTCGCCGGCTTCTGGCTCTCGCTCAAGATCGCCTTCTTCACCGCCTGCGGCTCGGTGGTGCTGGGCACGCTCGCGGCCTTTGCGCTCGTCAAGTACAAGCGCTTCTTCGGCCGCACGCTCTTCACCGGCATGGTGAGCGCGCCGCTGGTGATGCCCGAGGTCATCATCGGCTTGTCGCTGCTGCTCACGCTGGTCTCGGTGCAGCGCCTGATCGGCGTGCCCGAGCGCGGCATGCTCACCATCTGGCTTGGCCACATGCTGCTCGGCATGGCCTACGCCACGGTCGTGATCCAGGCCCGTCTGCAAGACCTCAACCCGCAGCTCGAAGAAGCAGCCATGGACCTCGGCGCTCGCCCCGCGCAGGTCTTCATGCTGGTGACGCTGCCGATGATCGCGCAGTCGCTGCTGTCGGCCTGGCTGCTCACCTTCACGCTCTCGCTCGACGACGTGGTGGTCTCCGCCTTCCTCTCGGGGCCGGGTGCCACCACCATGCCGCAGGTCATCTTCTCGCGCGCCCGCCTGGGCCTGAGCCCGAGCATCAACGCCGTGGCCACGCTGATCGTGCTCTTCGTGGCCGTCGGCGTGGCATTCGCCAGCCTCTTGATCGCGCGCCGCGAACGCCAGCGGCAGCGCGAGATGGCCGAAGCTTACCGATCCTGACGACGACAACTCACTGCAGCCACTAGGAGAGAACCAATGAAGAAGATCCTGCCCCTGGCTTTGCTTGCCGCCTTCCCGCTTGCGGTGCAGGCGCAGTCCATCGACGAGTTGCGGCGAGAGCAGCGTGCGCTCAAGGAGAAGGTCGACGCGCTGGAAAAGAAGCTGAAAGACGCGGAGGCCAAACCCGCCTCCGGTGGCATGACCGAGGAGCAGCAGCGCGACTTCAACCGCATCGCCATCAAGACCGAGGCGCTGGAGGATTCGCAAGAAGCGATGGGCTTCAGACTGCTCAAGATCAGCGGGCAGATGGACCCGAGCTTCATCTACAACAAGCTGCAGCGGCGTTCGGGCTTCCAGTTCCTGAACAAGGTGGAAGACGGCGGCTACAACTACGACAACTCCTACTTCGGCATGGCCATCCTCGACTTCCAGAAGGAACTGGAAGGCGGCACCAAGTGGCGCTTCACGCTCGCGCCCAACCGCGGCGTGGGCTCGGTGTTTGACGGCAACTCGCCGGTGCACGAGGCCACGGTCTCGATCCCGCTGAGTGACCTGCAGACGCGTTTCATCGCTGGGCAGATCCCCGACTGGTCGGGCTACGAGTACCTGCAGCCCACGCTCAACAAGCTGATCACCCACAACCTGCTCTTCGACTTCACGCTGCCCACCGCGTACACCGGCGCCGGGTTCGACATCACTCGCGGCAAGTGGATCTACAAGGCGGTGATCGCCAACATGAACAAGAGCACGCGCGACCAGCGCGAGCGCTCGCCGGTGTTTGCCTACCGCGTGGACTACTCGCGCGGCGAGTTCCAGGGCTTCGGTTTTGCGGGCGTGCATGGCAAGGCGGCCAACCTCACCGAGAACGTCGTCGATATCCTCGGTGAACCAGTTCCGCAACGAGACTCAACAGTGAATCTATTTGAGTTCGACGCCTACTTCATCCGCGGTGACTGGACGGCGCAGGCCCAGGTTACCTACGGTATGCAGCGCAATGCCGCCGTCACAGTCGATCCGGTGACCAATGACCTACGCGATGCCCAATGGTGGGGACTCTCAACCCTCGTGGCGCACAAGTTCACACCTCGCTTCGAGGGCATCATGCGCATGGACTATCTCAACAATCGAAAGAACGGCGGCGGCTTGCTCGGCTACACCACCTCAGACGACCGTAACGGCATTGGTCCGGATGGCACACTTGACTGCTTGGTTTTCCCCGCCACCGAAGGTTGCAGCAACGGAGCGAACCGATTTGCCCTCTCGCTCGGCGTGGGCTACCTCTTCAACCTCAACACCACGCTGAAGGCGGAGTACCGTCTCGACCGCGCCACCGAAGCCGTGTTCCTCGATGCGAAGAACGGCGGCTACAAGAAGACCAACCACCTGATCGGCCTCGGTGTCGTTGTGAGCTTCTGAAGTGAAAGGCGAGGTCGACCGATGAACACCCCCCTGCCCGACTGGCATGCCCGTGCCGCCCAGGTGCGGCTCGATGGCCGGGCGTTCATCGATGGCCAGCGCATCGCCGCCGCCGACGGCGAAACCTTCGCCTGCATCTCACCCATCGACGGCCGCACGCTGACGCAGGTCGCCCGCAGCCGCGAGGCCGACGTCGACCACGCCGTCGCCAGCGCGCGCAAGGCCTTCGCCGATGGCCGCTGGGCCCGCCAGGCGCCGGCCGCGCGCAAGCAGGTGTTGATGCGTTTCGCCGAGAAGATCCACGCGGCCCGCGAAGAACTCGCGCTGCTGGAGACGCTCGACATGGGCAAGCCCATCCAGTACAGCCTGTCGGTCGACGTGACGCTCGCCGTGCGCTGCATCGGCTGGTACGGCGAGGCCATCGACAAGGTCTACGACGAGATCGCGCCCACGCCGCACAACTCGCTCGCCCTCATCACGCGCGAGCCGATGGGCGTGATCGGCACCATCGTGCCCTGGAACTACCCCATGATCATGGCCGCCTGGAAGCTCGGGCCGGCGCTCGCGGCGGGCAATTCGGTGGTGCTCAAGCCGAGCGAGAAATCGCCGCTCACCGCACTGCGGCTGGCCGAGCTGGCCATCGAAGCGGGCTTGCCGGAGGGGGTGTTCAACGTCGTGCCCGGCTACGGCCACGAGGCGGGCGAAGCCCTCGCGCTGCACATGGAGGTCGATGCCATCGGCTTCACCGGCTCCACGCGCGTGGGCCGAAAGATGCTCGAGTACGCGGGCCGCAGCAACCTCAAGCGCGTCTACAACGAGCTCGGCGGCAAGTCGGCCTTCGTCGTCTTTCCCGACTTCGACGACCTCGCGCGCGCCGCCAAGACGGTCGCCGGCAGCATGTTCTTCAACCAGGGCGAGTCGTGCAACGCGCCCTCGCGCGTGTTCGTGCACGAGAGCATTGCCGACGACTTCGTGAAGGTCGTCGCCGCCACCGCGCCCGCCCACCAACCGGCCGACCCGCTTGATGCGAAGACCGAAATGGGCGCGCTCGTCGACGACACGCAGCTCAAGACCGTGCTCGGCTACATAGAGGCCGGCCGCCAGGAAGGCGCGAAGCTCGTCGCGGGCGGCGAGCGGGCCCGTGCCGAGACGGGCGGCTTCTACGTGCAGCCCACGGTCTTCGACGGCGTCGCCAACGGCATGAGGATCGCCCGCGACGAGATCTTCGGCCCGGTGCTCTCGGTCATCCGCTTCAAGACCGAGGAAGAAGCCATCGCGATGGCCAACGACTCCACCTACGGCCTGCAAGCGAGCGTCTGGAGCAGCAACCTCAACCGCGCGCACCGCGTGGCCCGGGCGCTGCGTGCCGGCACCGTGCACGTGAACCAGTACGACGAAGACGACATCACCGTGCCCTTTGGCGGCTACAAGCAGAGCGGCAACGGGCGCGACAAGTCGCTGCATGCGTTCGACAAGTACACCGAACTCAAGACCACCTGGCTGCGCATCGACGGTTGATGCCGCATCATCGCGGCCTCATGACGCACCGCCCTCCCGTTCTCGCCTACCTTTTCCTCGCCAGCTCGATGGCGCTCGTGGGCAGCTATGTCGCGCTGTCGAAGACGCTGGTGATCGTGTTCCCGGTCTTCCTGCTCGCCTGGTTGCGCTTCGGCATCGCGGCCGTCGCGATGGCCTCCTGGGTCAGGCGCGCGCCCGACGAGGCGCCGCTGAGCCGGCATGACCGCACCCTGCTCTTCTTCGAGTCCTTCTTCGGCAACTTCCTATTCTCGGTGTGCATGCTTTTCGGTGTGTCGATGACGTCGGCGCTGGCGGCGGGCGTGATCATGGCGGCCATTCCGGCGATGGTGGCGCTGATGTCGTGGGTGGCCCTGCGCGAGCGCATCACCGCGCAGGTGGCAGGTGGCATTGCCTGCGCTGTGGGTGGCATCGCGCTCGTGTCGCTGGTCAAGCATGAAGGCGGCGGCAGCACCTCGCTGCTCGGCAACGCGTTGCTCTTCTGCGCCGTGGCTTGCGAGGCCAGCTACGTGGTGATCGGCAAGAAGCTCACCGGCAAGGTCTCGGCCAAGCGCATCAGCGCCCTCGTGAACCTGTGGGGCCTCGCGCTCGTGACGCCCTTCGGCGTCTGGCAGGCCTGGCGCTTCGACTTCAGCGCGGTCGCCATGCCGTCATGGACGCTGCTCGTCTTCTATTCGCTCGCGGCCAGCATGGTCACGGTGTGGCTGTGGATGACGGGGCTCAAGCATGTGCAGGCCTCGTCGGCCGGCGTGTTCACCGTGTTCCTGCCGGTGAGCACGGCGCTCGTGGGCGTGCTCTTCCTCGGCGAGCGTTTCGACGGGCTGCAGGTCGGCGCGTTTGCGCTGGCCCTCGTGGGCGTGGTGCTCGCGACCTGGCCTTCAGGCCGCGACCGAGACGGCCGCGCTGCGCCGGTGCGCGAGGTCTGACACACGCTCTGGCGCTTCGCCCTTGAGCTTGTGATCCGACCACACCTGGCGCCACTTGCGCGCGCCGGGCGTGCCGTTCCACAAACCGAGCATGTGGCGTGACGCATGTGACCACGGCACCCCGGCCGCCTGCAGGCGGCTCATGTAGGCCACCATGCGCCCCTCCGCTTCGCTGCGGGTGAGCGTCTGCGCCGCCGCGCCGAAGTAGCGCTCGTCCCAATCAGCCATGAGCCAGGGGTTGTGATAGGCCTCGCGCCCGAGCATCACGCCGTCGAGATGCGCGAGTTGCTCGTCGATCTGCTCGTGGGTCTCGAGACCGCCGTTGAGCACGATGGTGAGCGACGGGAAGTCGCGCTTGAGCCGGTGCACGACCTCGTAGCGCAGCGGCGGAATCTCACGGTTCTCCTTCGGCGAGAGGCCCTTGAGCCAGGCGTTGCGCGCATGCACGACGAACACCTCGCACCCGGCCGCGGCCACCGTGCCGATGAAGTCGCTCACGAAGCCGTAGCTCTCGCTCTGGTCGATGCCGATGCGGTGCTTCACCGTCACCGGGATCGTGACCGCATCGCGCATTGCCTTCACGCAGTCGGCCACCAGCTGGGGCTCGTTCATCAGGCAGGCGCCGAAGGCGCCACGCTGCACACGCTCGCTCGGGCAGCCGCAGTTGAGGTTGACCTCCTCGTAGCCCCAGGTCTGCGCGAGCTTCGCGCACTTGGCGAGGTCATCGGGCTCGCTGCCCCCCAGCTGCAGCGCGACGGGGTGCTCCTCGGGGTTGAAATCGAGGTGGCGGGGTACGTCGCCATGCAGCAGTGCGCCGGTGGTCACCATCTCGGTGTACAGGCGGGTGTGGCGGGTGATGAGGCGGTGGAAGTAGCGGCAATGCCGATCCGTCCAGTCCATCATCGGGGCGACGGACAAGCGCCAGGGAGAAGTTTCGTGTGCAGCCATGCGGGAGGCTGCGCCGTCGGTGGCGCAGGGCCCGCATTTTCGCAAAGGATCAGCGGGGCCGCTCGGAGCCGGGCTTCAGCGCCTGCTTCGTGCGTTCGGCATTGGTGGTGCTGCGGCTGCCCTTGAGGTGTTCCTCCACGTCCGAGGCGCGGCTTCCGACGGCCTGCACGGCCTCCTTGATCTGCGCTTCAGAGGCGTCGAGCTTTTGCGCCCATTGCGCCAGGTCGTCGCTGCGCTGCACGTCGATGCGCTGTTCGGCTGATTCGGTGTTGCGGTTCATGCGGTGCTCCATGCGTGAAAAGCTGGATGCGGCAATCGCCGTTCCGCCTGCTCCGTCAGTCTGACCCGGTGAGCTTCTCCGGGTTGAGCAACTGAGTGAGGCGCTCGCGCCCCAGGTCGGTCTTCTCGTCGGCCACGTCGAGGACCGGCCGCCCCTCGCGGTAAGCCTGCTTGGCGATCTCGGCCGCACGCTCGTAGCCGATCAGCGGGTTGAGTGCGGTCACGAGGATGGGGTTGCGCGCCAAGGCCTGCTGCAGCTGGCGCTCGTTGACGGTGAAAGTCGCGATCGCCTTGTCGGCCAACAGCCGGCTCACGTTGGCCAGCAGGTTGCAGCTCTCCAGCAGGTTGTGGGCGATGAGCGGCAGCATCACGTTGAGCTCGAAGTTGCCGGACTGCCCGGCCACGGTGATGGCGGCATCGAAGCCGATCACTTGCGCCGCCACCATCGTCGTCGCCTCGGGGATCACCGGGTTCACCTTGCCCGGCATGATCGACGAGCCCGGCTGCAGCGCCTGCAACTCGATCTCGGCCAGGCCGGCGAGCGGGCCGGAGTTCATCCACCGCAGGTCGTTGGCGATCTTCATCAGCGACACGGCCACACGCTTCAGGCCGCCCGACACCGCGACCGCCGTGTCCTGCGAGCCCATCGCGGCGAAGAAGCTGTCGGCCGGGCGAAACGGAAGGCCGGTGAGCTCGCCCAGCTCGGCTGCGAAGGCCTGCGCGAACTGCGGATGCGCGTTGACGCCAGTGCCGACCGCCGTGCCGCCTTGGGCAAGCTGCAGCAGCGCCGGCTGCAAACCCCGCAGCTGCTCGACACCGGCCTCCACCTGATGCGCCCAGCCTTGCAGCACCTGGCTCATGCGCACCGGCATCGCGTCCATCAGATGCGTGCGGCCGGTCTTCACATGCCGGTGCACGCTGGCCGACTTGTGTCGCGTCACCTGCGCGAGGTGGTCGAGCGCGGGCAGCAGATGGCGATGCAACTCAAGCGCGGCACTCAGGTGCAGTGCCGTCGGGATCGCATCGTTGCTGCTCTGCCCTGCATTCACATGGTCGTTGGGGTGGGTGGGCGACCCGTGCGTGCGGGTGGCGAGCGTGGCGATCACCTCGTTCGCGTTCATGTTGCTGCTGGTGCCCGAGCCGGTCTGGAAGACGTCGACCGGGAAATGCGTGCGCAGTTCGTCGTCGGGCATGGCGAGCAGTTGCTGGCACGCTGCGTCGATCGCCGCAGCGATGGGGTCCGGAAGCTGCCCCAGCTTGCGATTGGCCAGCGCCGCCGACTGCTTGACGAGCACCAGCGCACGGACGAACGCCGCCGGCATGCCGCGCCCGCTCACCGGGAAGTTGTCGACCGCGCGCTGGGTCTGCGCGCCGTAGAGCGCCTCGGCCGGCACGGCCAGGGCACCCATGCTGTCGTGCTCGGTGCGGGTGGGGGTGTCGTGGGGATTCACAGGCGGCTCTCCTTGGAAGCGACGACTGTGAACCGTATCAGGCGATGGACGGCAGGCGCGGGGCGGATACCGCTGCGCCCGGCGTGGTCTTCATGGGTTGCTGCGTCACGCACTGCTTGGCTGGATGTGCGCTCTCGAACGCCGAACGATCACGTGCAGCAGGAAGGCAGCAACCGTCATCACGAGAACGACCACGAACCAGCCCACCCAGACCATCGGTGTCAACCAGCCAACCGCCGCACCGGCCCAAGGCAACGATGCTTCGATCCACTGTGCCACCTGCTGAACGTGTGCCACGATGAGTGGCAGCTCATCAGGGGGAATCCAGGCGGTCAGCCAGGCTGGCGCCCGATCGATCCACGCGGGCAAGTCGACCGCGCCCACGCTGGCGCTCTCAAGCGCCTGAGATGACCACCGCATCAGTGCGGTCGCAAACCACACGATGCCGGTCCACAGAGACAGCAAGACGGCAAACACGGTCCAGATTGCTGCAGTCATTCACCACTCCTTTGAATTGAAGCGACGAGCCGACCATCCGTCGGCCCGTCATTGGACACACACCGTCGATCAGGACTGGCCACGCGGAAGGCTGCGAAGCGGCTTCGCACCTGGCTGCCCTCGCGTCTTGTACAGCGACACCAGGACGCCACCGGCGATCAGCGTGGCCGTCACGCTGAGGCTGATGACGGCGGGGATCTTGCCCACGATGTTGACGAGGAAGATCTTGCTGCCGATGAACATCAGCACCAGGGCCAGGGCGTACTTGAGATACGCGAACCGGTGAATCATGGCCGCCAGCGCGAAGTACAGCGCACGCAAGCCCAGGATGGCGAAGATGTTGCTCGTGTAGACGATGAACGTGTCGTCGGTGATCGCCAGGATCGCCGGCACGGAGTCCACTGCGAAGACGAGGTCGACGAACTCCACCATGCACAACGCGAGAAACAGCGGCGTTGCCCACATGACTGGCTTGCCAGTCGCCGGATCGGGCTCGCGCACGAAGAACGCATTGCCTCTCGCCTGCGGCGTCACGCGCATCACCTTGCGCAGCCACGTGAGCACGACGTTCTTCTCCAGGTTCGGCTCGTGGTCCGCCATCCACAGCATCTTGATGCCCGTGAGCACCAGGAACGCGCCGAAGATGTACAGGACCCAGGCGAATTGGCTGATGAGCGCCACGCCCAGGCCGATCATGACCGCGCGCAAGACGACGACGCCCAGGATGCCCCAGAACAGCACACGGTGCTGGTAATGCCTCGGGATCGAGAAGAAGGTGAAGATCATCGCGATGACGAACACGTTGTCCATCGACAGCGACTTCTCGATCAGGTAGCCGGTGAAGTACTCGATGCCCCGCTGCGGCCCGAGATGCCACCACAGCCAGGCGCCGAAGATCGCCGCCACGGCGATGTAGCCACAGGAGAGCCACAGGCTCTCCTTGACGCCGATCTCCCGGTCGTCCTTGTGCAGGACGCCGAGGTCGAACGCGAGCAAGGCCGCGACGATCGAGATGAAGGCCAGCCACAGCCACACGGCTTGGCCGAGAAGGTCCGCTTGGAGGAAATCGGTCACGTCAGATCCTGGTTCGTCTCATTCAGGCTCATCGATCGCCCGGACGCGCCGCACGGGATGACAGCACGGGAACGGGGGCCATCGCCAGAGGGGGCGTTGCAGCCGGGCGTACCGGCAGCTGCTGCTTGAGCCATGTGCAAGCCGCCCTCCACGCGCGCTGGACGGCGCGCCGCAATGCAGAGCCCAGGCGCCGCTGGCGCTCTTGGACGTACTCGACATGACCATCGGCCATGTACACCTCGATCACGCAGTTGCGAGCCGCATGGCGCTTCTCCGCCTGAGTCGACACCACCACCAGGACGGAGGCGATGCGCTGAGCGAACTCGCGAAAGGTCGTGCGCACGGTGGATGCAACCGCGTGGGTCTGATCGGGCGTCAGGCCCTCGCCTCGAACATCGACTTTCATGATGTTCCTTTCTGGACAGGTTGATGAGGATGGTCGGCCAGGCGCCACTGCGAGCTCGCGAGATGCAGCAACGCCTGTTCACCGTCGGACAAGTGGGTGTCGGCCCCGGCGACACTGAGACAGACCTGGAAGATCTCCTCGCGCACTTGCGGGTCGGTCACATCGTCGAGCACGCTCCGGATCACGATCGGATGGAGCCCACCGGTGTGGTCCCAGGCCGGCACGCCGAACTCATAGAGGTCGCGTGCGAGGTCGACGAGCACCGTCTGCATGACATCGGGGTCCACGCCCAGGCGCTCGTACATCCCCGAGCTCGTGAGCGAGCCGAGTTCACCCCTGGAGACGGTGCCATCGGCCAGCAGGGTCATCGCGATCACCCGCGCAGCCGCTTCAGGCGAATTGATGGGATATCGACGCATGTCCGCCCCTTTCAGTCGAGGATTTCGGAAAGCCAGCTTTTGCGGCGCTGGCGCCGGCCAAGATGTCGGTCGAACCCGCCGCCCTTGCCGTCGGCAGGTGGCTCGAACACGGCGTGCTGCGCACCGGAGGCCTTGTCGAGCAGCTTCTCGAGTTCGCCGCGGTCGAGCCAGATTCCGCGGCAGTGCGGGCAGTAGTCGACCTCCACCTTCTGGCGTTGGGTCTGCACGAGACGTGTGGTCGAGCATGTGGGGCAGTACATGAGTCGCTCCTTGTTGCTGAACGCAACTCTATGGAACGAAGACAGTCCTGAATAATCGAAATTTCCAGCGAACCATTCGAGAAAAGAGGATCGTCCATGAACTACAAGCACCTGCACTACTTCTGGACCGTCGTCCGCTCTGGTGGTGTGCTCAGAGCGAGCGAGGAGCTTCACCTCTCGCCACAGACGCTCAGCGGCCAGATCAACCTGCTGGAAGAACGCCTGGGCCGGCCATTGCTGAAGAAGGTCGGGCGCAACGTGGAGCCCACCGAGGCGGGCCGCATGGTCATGCAATACGCCGACGAGATCTTCACCCTCGGGCAGGAGATGGAAGATGCACTGCGCGGCGGCAAGGAGGCGCCGCGTGCGCCGATGCTGAAGGTCGGGTTCGTCGATTCAGTCCCCAAGCTGATCGCGTACCACGTGCTCGAGCCAGCGCTGCGTCTGGTGCCGACTCCTCGACTGCAATGCCCGGAAGGAAAGTTGCCGGCATTGATGGCCGAGCTGGCCATGCGACGGGTCGACCTGGTGATCTCCGATGTGCCCCTGCCCGGAAACCTGGGCATCAAGGCGTTCACACATCTGCTGGGCGGCAGTGGCATCGCCTTCTTCGCGTCCGAGAAGATGCTTCAGAAGCACGGCACCAACGTGCGGCAGGTCCGGGCGAAGTTCCCTCAGTCGCTCCAGCAGCTTCCAATGCTTCTTCCAGCCGCGGACTCCGCACTCCGCCCGCGACTGGATGCTTGGTTGCGCCAGCACGCCATTGCCCCCACCATCGCAGCCGAGTTCCAGGACACGGCCTTGATGAAGGCGTTCGCCCGCGAAGGCCTGGGCGTGTTCGCGGCGCCCGCCGTGCTTGCCAAGGAAATCTCCCGCCAGTTCGAGGTCGAGAGGATCGGGGCACCCGACGATCTGGTGGAAGAGTTCTACGCGATCTCGATCGAGCGGCGCATTTCCCATCCCGGCGTTGCAGCCATCAAAGAAGCGGCTCGCAGCGAGTTCTTCGCTGCGGCCTGAGGCTTATTCAGGGGAGCGACCTTGGCGCTGCCGGCAAACGCCGTTGCTGCTGATCCGCGAAACGGTCAGCTCTTGAAGAGCCACTTGACAGCCCCTCGCGCCTGGAACGGATGCCACGCGCCCGGCTTCTGGGCGAGGCGATCGGCCACCACGTAGAGCGCGAGAGGGTTCATGCCGAGGCCGAAATGGCTGGCGTGGATGCCGATGTTCTCGGCCAGCGGCGACGCTTCGTTCAGGCTGCAACGCCACGACACAACCCCATCGGTGCGCGAATACACCGAGGTGGTGGGCACCGGCGGCGCCTGGCGCACCTGGTCGATCAGCGGGTCGGCCTCGCTCAGCTTGTGGCCGCTCAGGAACTCGTACAGACGCCAGGCGTTGTTGGCGCGCGGATGGCCGCTGAAGGGCGTGCCGAGCGTGATCACGCAGCGTGTTTGCTGGGGCAGCTCCTTGGCGATCTCGCGCGCGTAGATGCCCCCCAGGCTCCAGCCGATGAGGCTCAGCGATTCGCCGTGCTTCTGCACGATGCTCTCGGCGCGCTCGCGGCAACGCTCCAACACCCCTTCGCGCGGGCCGAGGTTGAAGCCCTGCTCCCATTCGTAGGGCGTGTACCCGCGCGAACGCAGGAAGGTGCGCAGCGGGAAGGTGGTGAGGTCGGGAGCGCTCAGGCCCGGGAAGACGAGCACCGGGTGCCCGTCGCCGGCCGGCAGCCGGTGGAAGAGCGGTGCGGCGACCACGCTTGCCGCCAGTTCCCACGGCGCACGCCCTTCCATCAGCAGCAGCAAGGCATTGGGCGCCTTGGGGTCGGCGGGATGAGGATCGGAGGGCAGCATCAGGAAAAGAAGACGTGGTCGCGTTGCGACCATCGTACCCAGCCCACATGTCGTTTGCGTGAGGCAGCGCCTCTAGTCGCGCTGGGGGTTTGGCCTTAACGCAGATCGCGCAGCGGATGGGCGTGTGCAGGCCACGGGCTCGCGAAGAACGCTTCCACCATCGCGGCGTCGACGGACTCGATGGCGCCAGGCTGCCAGCGCGGCTGGTGGTCCTTGTCGACGGCGAGCGCGCGGATGCCCTCCACCGTTTCACTCGCCGCCCCGGGGCGCAGGTGGAAACAGTGGCGCACGAGCCCGCGTTCCATGCGCAGCTCGTCGGCGAGCGACATCGTGCAGGCGCGGCGCACCTGCTCCAGCGTCACGGCCAGCATGAGGGGCGAGCGTTGGCGCAAGGCCTTCAGTGTGTCGACCGCCCAGGCGCTGCGGTCGGCCGCCAATGAGGTGGCGATGTCCACCGTGGAGGCCGCGGCGAAATGCCGGTCGATCGCATCGCGTTGGGCCGCGAGGCGCGCCGCCCCGACCGGCCGAGCCCGCGCGCGCACCGCGGCCAGCGCCTGGGCGCCGTTTTCCATCGGCTGATCGGTGAGCGACTCCACCAGCACCGGCAACTCGGCAGACGGCATGAACACGTCGGCGAGACCGGCACCGATGGCATCGGCCGCGCCGAGCGCATGGCCGGTGAGCGCAAGATATTCGCCGAGGTGGCCCGGGCAGCGCGCGAGAAACCAACCGCCACCCACATCGGGAAACAGGCCGATGTTGGTTTCGGGCATGGCGAGCTTGCTGTGCTCCGTCACCACCCGCAGGCTGCAACCCTGCGCGAGGCCCATGCCGCCGCCCATGGTGATGCCGTCCATCAACACCACCGTCGGCTTGCCGTAGGTGTGGATCAGGTGGTTGAGGCTGTATTCCTCGGTGAAGAAGTCTTCGAGCGTCGGGTCGCCCGCGAGGGCGGCCTGGTGGAAGAAGCGGATGTCGCCGCCCGCGCAGAAGGCCGGTGCCTTGCCGTCGCGGCCGGCGCCGCGCAGCAGCACGGCCGTCACGTCGTCGTCATCACGCCAGCGCAGCAACGCCGCGGTGATCTCACGGATCATCGAGAGCGACAGCGCGTTGAGTGCCGAGGGCCGGTTCAGCGTGATCACGCCGAGCTGGCCCCGCAGCTCGGCGAGGACGGCGTTGTCGCTCATGTCTGTTTCTCCGACGCTCGTTGCGGTGACCGCATCGCCACCAGTTCATTGGCCACCAGGGCACCGATCACGAGTGCGCCGCCGGTGAGAGCCGTCGTGCCCGGTGCTTCACCCGCGCCCCACCAGGCCCACAGCACGCCGAAGATCACTTCGAGCAGGCCCAGCAGCGAGAGCTCGGGCGCCGGCAACACGCGGCTCAGCCGCACGACCAGCAGGCAGGGAATGGCGAGTTGCACCACACCCAACATGCCCAGCAACGCCACGTCGTGCGGGGTGGCCTTGAACGGCAGAGCCAAGGGCAGCGTCACGAGCGACGAGATCACCGCGCCGATGAGCACCGCGGGCAGCATGTCGTGCGTCTCGTCGTTGCCATGGTTCACGTGCTGCAGCACGGTCCAGTTGATTGCCGCCGCCACCGGCACGGCAAACGCCACGGCGATGCCTGCCAACGCGCCGGCTTCATTGGCCGAGGCACCTTGGCTGAACATCCACCCGATGCCGGCGCCCGCCACCACGATGGCGGCCCAGGTGCGTGGCGCGAGCTTGTGGTGCAGGAACAGGCGCGCGAAGAGCGCGGTGATGAGGGGCCCGAGCGCCATCGTCACGAGCACGTTGGCCACGCGCGTGAGCGTCAGGGCCACCATGAACGCGGTGAACATCACCGACCAGCACAGCCCCGACACCCACACCGACCAAGGCGAATGCACCAGCCCGCGCCAGAGCGCCGGCCCGCGCATCCAATGCAAGGCGATGCCCAGCCCCAGCGCGTTGAAGGCGCTGCGCCAGAAGGTGACTTCGAAACTCGCGGCCGCATCCAGGTGGCGGGTGACGACGCCGGCGATGCTCCACAGGAGCGTCACCAGCACCATCAGCGCGGCCGCGCGGCCGTGGGTGAGCCGCATCGCGATCAAGCCAGGGCTTTAAGCCGCCTCACGCGAAGCACGCTTGCGCTCGTGTTCCTTGAGGTGGCGCTTGCGCACACGGATCGACTTGGGCGTGATCTCGACCAGCTCGTCGTCGTCGATGAACTCCACGCCGTATTCGAGCGTGAGGTCGATCGGCGGCGTGATCTTGATCGCGTCTTCCTTGCCCGACACGCGGAAGTTGGTGAGCTGCTTCGTGCGGGTCGCGTTCACGACGAGGTCGTTGTCGCGGTTGTGGATGCCGACAATCATGCCCTCGTACACCGGGTCGTTCGCCTTCACGAACATGCGGCCACGGTCGTCGAGCTTGCCCAGGGCGTAGGTGAAGATTTCACCGTCGTCCATGGAGATCAGCACGCCGTTCTTGCGGCCACCGATGTCGCCCTTGTGCGGCTCGTAGCCGTCGAAGATGTTGCTGATGAGGCCCGAGCCGCGGGTCAGGTTCATGAACTCGTTGGAGAAGCCGATGAGGCCACGCGCCGGGATGCGGTACTCGAGGCGCACGCGGCCACGGCCGTCCGGCTCCATGTTGACCATCTCCCCCTTGCGCTCGCCGAGGGCCTGCATCACGCCGCCCTGGTGCTGCTCTTCCACGTCGGCGGTGACGAGCTCGATCGGCTCGCACTTCACGCCGTCGATGTCCTTGAAGACCACGCGCGGCTTGCTCACGGCGAGCTCGTAGCCTTCGCGGCGCATGTTTTCCAGGAGGATGGTCAGGTGCAGTTCGCCGCGGCCCGAGACTTCGAAGATGCCGTCTTCTTCGGTCTCTTTCACGCGCAAGGCGACGTTGTGCTGCAGTTCCTTCTGCAGGCGGTCCCAGATCTGGCGGCTGGTCACGAACTTGCCTTCGCGGCCGGCCAGCGGGCTCGTGTTGACGCAGAAGTTCATCGTGAGCGTCGGCTCGTCGACCTTCAGCATCGGCAGCGGGGCCGGGTCGGTGGGGCTGGTGACGGTGACGCCGATGCCGATGTCTTCGATGCCGTTGATCAGCACGATGTCACCGGGGCCGGCTTCAGTGGTCTGCATGCGGTCCAGGCCCTGGAAGGTCAGCACCTGGTTGATGCGGCCCTTGGTGGCCTTGCCGTCCGGGCCTTCCATCACGAGCACGTCCATTGCGGGCTTGATCGTGCCCTGGCTGATGCGACCCACGCCGATGCGGCCGACGAAGCTCGAGAAGTCGAGCGCCGAGATCTGCAGTTGCAGAGGGGCATTCGGGTCGCCGGCGTTCGGCGGCACGTGCTTCAGGATGGTGTCGAAGAGCGCCGACATGTCGGGGCCCCACTGCTCACCAGGGGCGCCCTCGGTCAGGGAGCTCCAGCCGTTGATGCCGGAGGCATAGACCACGGGAAAGTCGAGCTGCTCGTCGCTGGCGCCAAGCTTGTCGAAGAGGTCGAAGGCGGCGTTGATGACCGCATCGGGCTTCGCGCCGGGCTTGTCGACCTTGTTCACCACGACGATGGGCTTGAGGCCCAGCGCCAGCGCCTTCTTGGTCACGAAGCGCGTCTGCGGCATCGGGCCTTCCTGTGCATCGATCAGCAGCACCACGCCGTCGACCATCGACAGCGCGCGCTCCACCTCGCCGCCGAAGTCGGCGTGACCCGGGGTGTCGACGATGTTGATGTGGGTGCCCTGCCAGCTCACCGCGCAGTTCTTGGCGAGGATGGTGATGCCACGCTCGCGTTCGATGGCGTTGTTGTCCATCACGGTGTCGACCACTTTTTCGTGCTCGGCAAAGGTACCCGACTGGCGGAGCAGCTGGTCCACCATGGTGGTCTTGCCATGGTCGACGTGGGCGATGATGGCGATGTTGCGGATCTGTCTTGTCATGTGAAGCTCTCTTGCGCAGGATGGGTGTTGAGGAGGCCCTGCACCTCCAGCGGACTCAGGAGCCGCGTTGAAATCAGTTCACCGGCGGTGATGTGGCCGCTGCCCAGAAAAGCCTGGGGCTGCGGGCCGTAGACACGCACCTGTTTGGTGTCGGCGAGCGGTGTGCGGCGGCGCACGCCACTCAGGAAACGGCCGGCGTCTTCGTCGTTCAGGCGCACCAGCGGACAGTCGGCCAGCAGCGTGTCGGCGGGTTGCAGCAGCGCATCGCGCTCGGCTTCGGTCTTGGCTGCCAATTGTTCCAGGGTCACGGCGCCCGTGAGCGTCAGCGGGCCGCTGCCGGTGCGGCGCAATGCGGACAAATGCGCGCCGCAGCCAAGCGCCTCGCCGATGTCTTCGGCGAGCGTTCGGATGTAGGTGCCCTTGCTGCAGCGGACGTCGATCACGAGGCGGTCATGCTGCCAGTCGAGGATGTCGATGCTGTGAATCGTGACGCTACGGGCTTCGCGCTCGACTTCCTGGCCGGCGCGGGCGTATTCGTAGAGGGCCTTGCCGTCCTTCTTCAGCGCTGAGTGCATTGGCGGCACTTGGTCGATGGCGCCGGTGAAGCGGCGGCAGGCGCTCTCGATCTGTTCACGGGTGACAGCGACTTCGCGGGTCTTCGTGACCTCGCCTTCAGCGTCGGCCGTCGTCGTGGTTTCGCCAAGTTTCAGCGTGGCGGTGTAGCGCTTGTCGGCGTCGAGGCTCACCTGCGAGAACTTGGTGGCGGCGCCGAAGCACAAGGGCAACAGCCCGGTCGCCAGCGGGTCGAGCGTGCCGGTATGGCCGGCCTTCTCGGCTCGGTAGAGGCGCTTGGCCTTCTGCAATGCGTCGTTGCTCGACAGGCCAAGCGGCTTGTCGAGCAGCAGCACGCCGTGGACGGCGCGCTTGGGGATGCGGACGCGTTGCGGCTGCATGGCAGGTCAGTCTTCCTTGGCCCGCGTGGAGTTCGCCTGCTGGATGAGCGCACTCAGCTCGGCCGCACGCTCGGTGGTGCGGTCGAACTGGAAATGCAGCGTGGGCACGGTGTGGATCTGCAGGCGTTTGAAGAGGCCGTTGCGCAGGAAGCCGGCCGCTTCGTTGAGCGCGGCTTCGCACTCGGCCACGTCACCGACCAGCACCGAGAAGAACACCTTGGCATGCGCGTAGTCGGGCGACACCTCGACCGCCTGCAGCGTGACCATGCCGATGCGCGGATCCTTCAGCTCGCGGATCAGCTCCGACAGATCGCGCTGGATCTGGTCGGCAATGCGGAAGCCTCGGTTGGGAATGGATCGTTTGTGTCGCATCGGGGTACTCCTTTGTCGGGCCCCTCAAAAACAAACCCCGCCTTGTTGCGGGCGGGGTTTGCGTTCGAGGCCAACTCCGCGCCTTACAGCGTTCGGGCAACCTCTTTGAGTTCGAAGAACTCGAGCTGGTCGCCTTCCTTGATGTCGTTGTAGTTCTTGAGCTTGATACCGCACTCGAACCCAGCCGCCACCTCGCGCACGTCGTCCTTGAGCCGGCGTACCGATTCGACTTCGCCGGTGTAGACGACCACGTTCTCGCGCAGCAGGCGGAAGCGCGCGTTTCTGCGCACGACGCCAGCCGTGACCATCGAGCCCGCGACCGTGCCGATCTTGGAAGCGACAAACACCGTGCGGATCTCGGCCGTGCCGATGACTTCTTCGCGCTGCTCGGGCGCCAGCATGCCGGTCATCGCCGCCTTCACGTCATCGACGGCGTCGTAGATGATGTTGTAGTAGCGGATGTCGACGCCGTTGTGCTCGGCCAGCTTGCGCGCACCGGCATCGGCGCGCGTGTTGAACCCGATGAGCACTGCCTTCGAGGCAATGGCAAGGTTGATGTCGGACTCGCTGATGCCACCCACCGCGGCGTGCACGATCTGCACCTTGACCTCGCTGGTCGAGAGCTTGAGCAGCGACTGCGCCAGCGCTTCCTGCGAACCCTGAACGTCGGCCTTGATGATGAGCGGCAGGGTCTGCGCCTGGCCTTCGCCCATGTTCTCGAACATGTTCTCGAGCTTGGCAGCCTGCTGCTTGGCGAGCTTCACGTCGCGGTACTTGCCCTGGCGGAAGGTCGCAATTTCGCGCGCACGGCGCTCGTCGCTCAACACCATGAACTCGTCACCGGCCTGCGGCACGTCGGTCAGGCCCTGGATCTCCACCGGCAATGACGGGCCGGCTTCGGTCGCGTTCTTGCCGTTTTCGTCCAGCATGGCGCGCACGCGGCCGTAGGTCGAGCCGGCCAGCACCACGTCGCCACGCTTGAGCGTGCCCGACTGCACTAGCACGGTGGCCACCGGGCCACGGCCCTTGTCGAGTTGTGCTTCGATCACGAGGCCCTTGGCAGGAGCGTCCTTGGCTGCCTTGAGTTCCAGCACTTCGGCCTGCAGCAGCACCTGTTCCAGCAGAGCGTCGATGCCCTGGCCGGTCTTGGCCGACACCGGCACGAACGGGGAATCGCCGCCGAATTCTTCAGGCACGACTTCCTCGGCCACGAGTTCGCTCTTCACGCGCTCGGGGTTGGCTTCGGGCTTGTCGATCTTGTTCATGGCCACGACGATGGGCACGCCCGCCGCCTTGGCATGGTGGATGGCTTCCTTCGTCTGCGGCATCACGCCGTCGTCGGCCGCGACCACCAGGATCACGATGTCGGTGGCCTTGGCGCCGCGGGCACGCATGGCGGTGAACGCCGCGTGGCCGGGAGTGTCGAGGAAGGTGATCATGCCGCGCGGCGTGTCGACGTGATAAGCGCCGATGTGCTGCGTGATGCCGCCCGCTTCACCCGCAGCCACGCGGGCACGGCGGATGTAGTCGAGCAGCGAGGTCTTGCCGTGGTCGACGTGGCCCATGACGGTCACCACCGGCGCGCGCGCCAGCTGCTCGTATTGCGCCTCGACGGCTTCTTCCTCGAGGAAGGCATCGGGGTCGTCGAGCTTCGCGGCAAACGCCTTGTGGCCCATTTCCTCGACGAGGATCATGGCCGTCTCCTGGTCGAGCTGCTGGTTGATGGTGACCATCTGACCCAGCTTCATCATCTGCTTGATGACCTCGGACGCCTTGACCGACATCTTGTGTGCGAGATCAGCCACGCTGATGGTCTCGGGCACGTGCACTTCCTGCACCTGCTGCTCGACCGGCGCGACAAACGTCGACTGACCCGAATCGCCACGGTCGCCACGACGGCCACTGCGCGGAGCACGCCAGCCCGGGCGCGCGCTGGCGCCGGCCGGTGCATCGCTGCGACCCTTGACGGCGCCACGCTTCTTGGCGGCATCGTCGGCCCAGCTGGACGACAGCTTCTCCGACTTAACGGACTTCTTGTCGCCCGGCTTGGCCGCAGTGCCGGGTGCCGGCGCAGCGCCAGGGGCCGCGGTCGGCTTGTGGATGGTGCCCTTGATGCCTTCCTTGGCCGCTTCCGGCTTCGGCTCTGGCGGCTTGGCCTGCAGCACCCTCTTCGGCGCATTCATCATGGCGCGGATGGCCATCGCCTCGTCTTCGGCAGCCTTGCGGCGCTTGGCCAAGTCCTCTGCGCGCTTCTTTTCTTCGTCCACCACGTCGGCGGCCTTGACCACGCGCAGTGCGGGCTTGGCAGGCTCGGCCGGAGCAGCAGGTGCCGGGGCAGGCGCAGGCTCGGGAGCCGGTGCGGCCTTGCCGGCGGCAGCGGTCGCCTTGGCGGCCTCGGCGGCTTCAGCCGCAGCCTTGGCAGCGGCTTCAGCGGCCTCGCGGGCACGCTGCTCGGCAGCTTCGCGCTCGCGCTGCTCCTGTTCTTCACGCAGGCGGCGCTTCTCGGCCAGCTCGGCTTCCTGGCGACGCAGGAGCTCGGCCTGAGCATCGGCTTCGGCCTGGCGGCGGGCGAGTTCTTCCTCGCTCACCACGGGTGCGGCCGGCTCCTCGGGGGCAGCCTCGTCGCGCTTGACGAAGGTGCGCTTCTTGCGCACTTCGACCTGGATGGTGCGCGCCTTGCCGCTGGCATCGGCCTGCTTGATTTCGCTCGTCGACTTGCGCGTCAGCGTGATCTTCTTGCGCTCGGCGCCGGCCGTGCCGTGCGAAGTGCGCAGGAAGTCGAGCAACCGCTCCTTGTCGGATTCGGTCAGCGCGTCTTCGGTCGATTTCTTGGCGACGCCGGCCGATTGGAGCTGCTCGAGCAGCGCCGCGGCGGAGCGGTTCAGCTCGGCGGCCAACTGGGCAACGGTGGTCACAGCCATTGTGGAATTCCTTGCGTGGGTCTTGCGGTGCTGCTGCGGTCGGTGGGCGGGCGTTCGGTCGAGGCGATCAGGTGGTGAACCAGTGTTCACGCGCCTTCATGATCAGCGCCTTGGCTTCGTCTTCGCCCACACCCGTCATGTCGGTGAGTTCGTCGACGGCCAGATCGGCCAGATCGTCGCGGGTGTGCACGCCACCGTCGGCGAGCTTGGCGATGAGCTGCGGCGTGAGGCCGTCGAGGTCTTTCAGGTTCTGCGAGACATCGTCGACCTTCTCTTCACGCACGATCTCCATCGTGAGCAGCGCATCCTTGGCACGGGTGCGCAGCTCGTTGACGGTGTCTTCGTCGAAGCCTTCGATCTCCAGCATTTCCTGCATGGGCACGTAGGCCACTTCTTCCAGACTGCTGAAACCTTCGGCGATGAGGATGTCGGCCACTTCGGCGTCGACGTCGAGCTTCTCGACGAAGAGCGTGCGCACCGCATCGCTCTCCTCGTTCTGCTTCGCCTGCGACTCTTCGGCGGTCATGATGTTGATGCGCCAGCCGGTCATCTCGGAGGCGAGGCGCACGTTCTGGCCACCGCGGCCGATGGCGATCGCAAGGTTCTCCTCGTCGACCACCACGTCCATCGCATGGCGCTCTTCATCGACCACGATCGACTGCACGTTGGCCGGGGCCAGCGCACCGATCACAAATTGGGCCGGATCTTCGGACCACAAGACGATGTCGACACGTTCGCCGGCCAGTTCGTTGGTCACGGCATTGACGCGCGAGCCGCGCACGCCGACGCAGGTACCGATGGGGTCGACACGCTTGTCATGCGAAATCACGGCGATCTTGGCGCGCGAGCCCGGGTCGCGGGCGCAGCTCTTGATCTCGAGCAGGCCCTGTTCGATCTCGGGCACTTCCTGGCCGAAGAGTTCGATCATGAAACCGGGGGCGCTGCGCGACAGCATGATCTGCGGGCCACGCAGGGTCGGGTCGACGCCGGTGATGAAGGCACGCACCCGGTCGCCGGAGCGCAGGTTCTCCTTAGGGATCATCTCGCTGCGCTTGAGGCGCCCTTCGACACGGCCCGACTCGACGATGATGTCGCCCTTGTCGAGGCGCTTGACGGTGCCGACGAAGATCTTCTCGCCACGGGCGAGGAAGTCGTTCAGCAGCTGCTCGCGCTCGGCGTCGCGGATCTTCTGCAGGATCACCTGCTTGGCGGCTTGCGCACCGATGCGGCCGATGGTCACCGACTCGACCGGCTCCTCGATGTAGTCGTCGACCTCGATGTCGGGGATCTGCTCCTGCGCTTCGAACAGCAGGATCTCGGAGTCAGGCAGTTGCAGGCCGGCCTCGTTGGGCACCACGTGCCAACGGCGGAAGGTCTCGTAGTCGCCGCTCTCGCGATCGATGGTGACGCGGATGTCGACCTCGCCGCCATGCAGCTTCTTGCTGGCCGAAGCGAGGGCGGCCTCGACGGCGTTGAACACGACTTCGCGATCCACGCTCTTTTCGCGCGAGATGGCGTCCACCAGCATCAGCAGTTCACGATTCATTGCTTGTGATCTCCGTCTACTTCATCAGCCGTCGCCGCGTTGCCCACGTCGGATTCAGTGGCCGGCAGAAAACGCCGGCCCTTGAAGTCCAGTTGGGGCACCAGGCGGGCCTCCTTTACTTCTTGGAGCGAAAAATCCAGGGCCGTCTCGGTCTTGCCGTCGGGGAAGACCAGGCGCCACCCTTCCGGTAGCGCCTCGAGCGTGCCCTTGTAGTGCTTGCGGCCCTTGAACGCGACCTTCAAGGCCAGGTCGATTTCCTGGCCTACGAAACGCTCGTAGTCGGCCTGCTTCTTCAGCGGCCGATCGAGACCAGGCGACGAAACTTCCAGCCGCTCGTAGGCACAACCCTCGACCTCGAGCACATGCTGCAGCTGGCGCGTGACCTTCTCGCAATCTTCGACGACGATGAACTCACCCGCGGGGTCATTCGCCACCCGGTCGATGTAGACGCGCAGCAGCCCCTTGGCGCTGCGTTCGCAGTCCACGAGCTCGTAACCGAGGCCGGTTACGGTACTTTCAACAACAGCTTGCCAGTTCAACTTGCGTCAGCGTTCAGGGTCAAAGGCTTCAAAAAGCGCGAAGCAAAAAAAAAGGGCTGGAAGAATCCGCCCATGCAGTTTTCTTGCGAAAAGCGCATTGTAGCGGGCAGTGCGGGTACCGGCAAGACCTTGGGTTGTCAAGTCTGCAGGTTTTGCAGGGCTGCCAAGGAGTTGTCGCGTTCGCTCGCCCTGGGAGTGAGGCCCGGCCTGCGTGCCAGAATCGCCCCCTGACTTTTTTCTCAACAGTGCGGAGACAGCATGGGATTCCTGGCCGGTAAACGTTTCTTGATCACCGGAGTGCTCAACAACCGCTCCATCGCCTATGGGATCGCCCGCGCCTGCCACCGGGAAGGTGCCGAGCTGGCGTTCAGCCACGTCGGCGATCGTTTCAAGGAGCGCGTGACCGAGTACGCCGCCGAATTCGGCTCGAAGCTGGTGTTCGACTGCGACGTGGGCAACGACGAGCAGATCGAGTCGACTTTCAAGGGCCTCGCCGAAGCCTGGGGCCAGTACGACGGCTTCGTGCACTCCATCGGCTTCGCCCCGCGTGAAGCCATCGCCGGCAACTTCCTCGACGGGCTGACCCGCGAGAACTACCGCATCGCCCACGACATCTCGGCCTACAGTTTCCCGGCGATGGCCAAGGCCGCCGTGCCGCACCTGCGCCCCGGCGCCGCCCTGCTGACGCTCACCTACCTCGGCGCCGTGCGTTACGTGCCCAACTACAACACGATGGGTCTGGCCAAGGCCTCGCTCGAGTCCAGCGTGCGCTACCTCGCCCAGGCGCTGGGCGACAAGGGCATCCGCGTGAACGGCATCTCGGCTGGGCCGATCAAGACGCTCGCCGCCTCGGGCATCAAGGACTTCGGCAAGCTGCAAGCCGAGTTCGCCGCCGCAGCACCGATCCGCCGCAACGTGACGATCGACGATGTTGGCAACGCCGCAGCCTTCCTGCTGTCGGACCTGGCCGCCGGCATCAGCGCCGAGATCACCTACGTCGACGGCGGTTTCAGCCAGGTGATGGGCGGCGGCGAAGGCTGATCAGAGCTCGTCCAGCGCCCGCGAGGCACCCGCCAGCGCGGGCGACTGCTTGGCCACGATCACGTACACCGGGATCGCCGCCATGTAGTCGCGGTAGCGGCCCTTCTGCTCGAAGGCCGCCCGGAAGCCCGAACGTGCAATGCGGTCGCCACCGAGCCTCGGCAGGATCCCGCCGCCAACATACACGCCACCCAGAGCGCCCAGCGACAACGCCAGGTTTCCGGCCACCGTCCCCAGCATGCTCAGGAAGAGCGCGAGGGACTCCACCGCCTGCGTGTTGCTGCCGCCAATCGCCGAATCACTGACCTCAGCCGCCGTGCTCAGGCTGGCGTTGGCGCCGTCCAATCCGCACAAGGCTTGGTACAAGTTGACGAGCCCCGGCCCCGACAGGGCCCGCTCGGCAGACGCATGACCGAAACGGTCGCGCAGCGCACGCGTGACCGCCTCTTCCCGATCATTCGTCGGCGACAGCGTCACGTGCCCGCCCTCACCCATGATCGGCACCAGCCCGCCGCCACGCGGCGCGGGCAGGAGCCCTGACACGCCGAGCCCCGTTCCGGGCCCCAGCAAGGCGACCGGCGCGCCCGCCTTCGGCGCACCGCCACCCACCTGCACCAGGTCTTCGGCCGGCAGGCTGGGCAAGGACAAGGCCAGCGCCGTGAAGTCGTTGATGACCAGCAGCCGCTTCACTCCGAGCGCGCGCTCCAGGGCCGAGATCGAGAACGACCAATGGTGATTCGTCATCTTCACTTCGTCGCCCACGAGCGGCGTGGCGATGCCGATGCTGCACGAATGCGGCACGGGCTTGCCCTGCTCCTTCAGGTAGTGCTGGAGCGCCGCCAGCAGCGAGACGTAGTCCTTGCACGGATAGGTGCAGACGGATTCGATCAACTGGCCCGGGGCGGCCTGCCACGCAAACCGCGCGTTGGTGCCGCCCACATCGCCCAGCAGCCGGGGGTAGGAAGACTCACTCATCGCGCACACAGTCCACGTAGTAGCAATGGGTGCCCGCATCGCCGTCTTCCTCGACGAGGCCATGCACGTCGGTGTCGAAGCCGGGGAACTGGGCATTGAACGCGCGGGTGAAGCGCAGGTAGTCGACGATCTTGCTGTTGAATCGCTCTCCCGGGATCAGCAGCGGGATGCCCGGCGGATACGGCGTGACGAGCGAGGCGGTGATGCGCCCTTCCAGATCGTCGATCGCCACCCGTTCGGTCTGGCCGTGGGCGATGCGCGCAAAGGCATCGCTCGGCTTCATTGCCGGGTGCAGGTTCGACAGGTACATCTCCGTCGTGAGGCGCGCGATGTCGCTCTTGGCATACGCCTCGTGGATGGCCTGGCTCAGGTCCTTCAGGCCCATGCGCTCGTAGCGGGGGTGCTGCGCCACGAATTCGGGCAGCACACGCCACAGCGGCGCGTTCCGGTCGTAGTCGTCCTTGAACTGCTGCAGCGCGGTGAGCAGCGTGTTCCAGCGGCCCTTGGTGATGCCGATGGTGAACATGATGAAGAACGAGTACAGGCCCGTCTTCTCGACCACCACGCCGTGCTCGGCGAGGAACTTGGTGACGATGCTCGCCGGGATCCCCGTCTTGGCGAACTTGCCCGACATGTCGAGCCCCGGCGTGATGATCGTGCTCTTGATCGGGTCGAGCATGTTGAAGTCATCGGCCAGGTCGCCGAAGCCATGCCACTTCTCACCGGCCTTGAGCATCCAGTCGGAGCTGGTGCCGATGCCCGACGTCGCGAGCTTCTCCGGGCCCCAGACCTTGAACCACCAGTCCTTGCCGTACTCCTTGTCGACCTTGCGCATGGCGCGCCGGAAGTCGAGCGACTCCTGGATGCTTTCTTCCACCAGCGCATGGCCGCCTGGCGCTTCCATCATGGCCGCCGCCACGTCGCAGCTCGCGATGATCGCGTACTGCGGGCTCGTGGAGCTGTGCATGAGGTAGGCCTCGTTAAAGAGGTGGCGGTTGAGCTTGCGGGTCTGAGAATCTTGCACCAGCACCTGCGAGGCCTGGCTGATGCCGGCGAGCAGCTTGTGCGTCGACTGCGTGGCGAACACCAGCTGATCTTTCGGACGCTGGCGCGCGCGGCCCATCGCGTGATACGTGCTGTAGAAGGTGTGGAAGGCGGCGTGCGGGAGCCAGGCCTCGTCGAAGTGCAGCGTGTCGATGTAGCCGTCGAGCGAGTGCTTGATGGTCTCGGTGTTGTAGAGCACGCCGTCGTAGGTGCTCTGCGTGAGCGTCAGGATCCGCGGCTTGACCTTCTTCGGATCCACGCCAGCCAGCAGCGGGTTGGCGGCGATCTTCTGCTGGATGGCTTCTTTCGAGAACTCGCTCTCGGGAATGGGCCCGATGATCCCGTAGTGGTTGCGCGTGGGCCGCAGGAACACCGGCACCGCGCCCGTCATGATGATCGCGTGCAGGATGGACTTGTGGCAGTTGCGGTCGACCACCACCACGTCGCCCGGCGCCACCGCGTGGTGCCACACCATCTTGTTGCTGGTGCTGGTGCCGTTGGTCACGAAGAAGCAGTGATCGGCGTTGAAGATGCGAGCCGCGTTGCGCTCACTGGCCGCGATGGGGCCGGTGTGGTCGAGCAGCTGGCCGAGCTCGTCGACGCTGTTGCACACGTCGGCGCGCAGCATGTTCTCGCCGAAGAACTGGTGGAACATCTGGCCCACCGGGCTCTTGAGGAACGCGACGCCACCCGAGTGGCCGGGGCAGTGCCAGGAGTACGAGCCGTCCTGTGCGTAGTCAACCAGCGCGCGGAAGAACGGCGGCGCCAGCCCGTCGAGATACGACTTGGCCTCGCGGATGATGTGGCGCGCCACGAACTCCGGCGTGTCCTCGAACATGTGGATAAAGCCATGCAACTCGCGCAGCACATCGTTGGGCAGGTGCTGCGAGGTACGCGTCTCGCCGTAGAGGTAGATCGGGATCTCGGCGTTCTTGAAGCGGATCTCCTGGATGAACTTGCGCAGGTTCAGCACCGCGGGGTCGAGCTCCGGGCCACCGGCGAACTCTTCGTCGTCGATCGACAGGATGAAGGCGCTCGCCCGGCTCTGCTGCTGCGCGAACTGCGCGAGGTCACCGTAGCTCGTGGCGCCGAGCACCTCGAAGCCTTCCTTCTCGATGGCCTGCGCCAGCGCCCGGATGCCGAGGCCTGAGGTGTTCTCGGACCGATAGTCCTCGTCGATGATCACGATGGGAAAACGAAAGCGCAGCATGGCAACCCCGGGGAGGCAACTTTGGAAAAGCGCGAAGTGTAGAACCAGGATGCGACGGGAATACACTGCCCCGTCAACAACCTTCCTGGAGGAGGAATGGACCTTTCAACGGCAACGTTCTGGTGGGTCTTGGCCGGTGTGGCCGTGGCCGCAGAGCTGACCACCGGAACCTTCTACCTTTTGATGATCGCGCTCGGCCTGGCTGCCGGAGCCGTGTCAGCGCACCTCGGCCTGTCGGCGAGCCTGCAGATCACAATCGCCGCGGTCGTCGCCGGAGGCGCCACCGCGCTGTGGCACTGGCGGCGCATGAAACTCCCGAGGTCTGCCCCCGTGGCCGAGAACCGCGACGTCAACCTCGACATCGGCGAACGCGTGCAGGTCGACGCCTGGGGCAGCGACCGCACCACGCGCGTCAGCTATCGCGGCACGCTCTGGACCGCCCGCCTGGTCCCCGACAGCCCTGCCCACCCCGGCCCGCACCTCGTCAAGGCCGTCGAAGGCAACTGGCTGGTGCTCGCCCCCGCTTCACCCCACTGAGAAGGCCCTCGCCCATGGAAATCGCCCTCATCCTGGCGGTCATCGCCGTCATCTTCATCGTCCGCACCTTCAAGATCGTGCCCCAGCAGCACGCCTGGGTGGTCGAGCGCCTCGGCAAATACGACCGCACGCTCACCCCGGGCCTGAAGTTCGTCGTGCCCTTCATCGAGCGTGTGGCCTACAAGCACTCTCTGAAGGAAGTGCCGCTCGACGTGCCGAGCCAGGTCTGCATCACCCGCGACAACACGCAGTTGCAGGTCGACGGGATCATCTACTTCCAGGTGACCGACCCGATGCGCGCAAGCTACGGCTCGAGCAACTACATCATGGCCATCACCCAGCTCGCACAGACGCTGCTGCGTTCAGTGATCGGCAAGATGGAGCTCGACAAGACCTTCGAGGAGCGCGACGCGATCAACTCTTCCGTCGTCAACGCACTCGACGAGGCCGCCGCCAACTGGGGCGTGAAGGTGCTGCGCTACGAGATCAAGGACCTGACCCCGCCCGCCGAAATCCTGCGCGCGATGCAGGCGCAGATCACCGCCGAGCGCGAGAAGCGCGCGCTGATCGCCGCCTCCGAAGGCCGCAAGCAGGAGCAGATCAACATCGCGACGGGCGAGCGCGAAGCCTTCATCGCCCGCTCCGAAGGCCAGCGCCAGGCCGACATCAACCAGGCCCAGGGTGAAGCCGCTGCCATCGTGGCCGTGGCCGATGCGACAGCCGATGCCATTCGCAAGGTGGCGCAGGCGATCCAGTCACCGGGCGGTGAGCAGGCGGTGCAGTTGAAAGTGGCCGAGAAGGCCGTCGAGGCCTTCGCTCAGCTGGCGCAGAAGAACAACACGATGATCGTGCCCGGCAACATGAGCGAAGTCGCCGCGCTGATCTCGACGTCGATGGCGCTCATCAAGCAGAAGACACCAGTTTGAGTCGGCTAGAATCCGCCGCTTCCGGAGAGGTGGATGAGCGGTTTAAGTCGCACGCCTGGAAAGCGTGTGAGGGTTAATAGCCCTCCGCGGGTTCGAATCCCGCCCTCTCCGCCAGGGATACATATCAGGACCGCTCAGGTCCTATCAAAACGGGCCGCAAGGGCTCGTTTTTACTGGGCGAGTTCCTATCAGGACCGCTCATGCGCGGTTTTGACAGCTCACGAACTGCGGGGGTAGATTTCCAGCGCCATACCCCTGGCGCTGCCGGAACTACCCCCATGCCCCTCACTGACACTGCGATCCGCAACGCAAAGCCGGCGGCCAAGCCGCTCAAGATGTTCGATGCGTCCGGCCTCTTCTTGCTTGTGCAGCCCACGGGCTCAAAGCTGTGGCGCTTCAAGTACCGATTCGGTGGAAAAGAGAAGCTGCTAGCGCTGGGCGCCTATCCTGAGGTGGGTCTCAAAGACGCCCGCACTCGACGCGATCGCGCGCGCCAGCAGGTGGCCGAGGGCGAGGATCCTGGTCAGCTGCGGAAGATCGACAAGCTCTTGCGCCGCACGGCGACTGATCACTCTTTCGAAAGCGTCGCTCGAGCCTGGTGGCAGAACTGGAAGGCGAACAAGACCGAGCGCCACGCCGAGCAGGTGCTTCGCCGACTTGAGGCGGACGTTTTCCCGGATCTGGGCACCCTTCCCCTCTCGACTATCACAGCACCAATGCTGCTATCGGTTTGCCTCAAAGTTCAGAACCGCGGCGCGGCCGACATCGCAAAGCGTGCCTACCAGGGGTGCAGCCAAATTTTCCGCTATGCGATAGCACATGGTCTGACCGATCGAAATCCAGCTGCAGACGTGCGCCCTTCCGATGCGCTGCTCCCCACCCGCAAGGTGAACCATGCGCGGCTCGATGCCAAGGATGTGCCCGAGCTGCTCAGGCGCATCGACGCCTACGACGGCTCCCCGCTGACGCGATGCGCGCTCAAGCTCATGGCGCTCACCTTCGTGCGAACAACCGAGCTCATCGGCGCTCGCTGGTCTGAGATAGACGTCGACGCGAAGCAATGGCGCATCCCGGCCGAGCGGATGAAGAAGCGCCGGCCACACATCGTGCCGCTGTCTCGCCAGGCGCTGGCCGTCGTCGCCGAGCTTCAGACATTCCGGAATCTGAGCGAGATGGTGTTTCCCGGCGAGCGTGACCACGAAAAGCCGATGAGCAACAACACCATCCTGTACGCGCTCTATCGCATGGGCTATCACTCTCGAATGACGGGGCACGGCTTCCGCGGAGTCGCCTCGACCATCCTTCATGAGCTCGGTTACCGCCACGACCTCATCGAATTGCAGCTGGCCCACCAAGAGCAGAACGAGGTGTCGGCCGCCTACAACCACGCGACCTATGTCCCCCAACGAGCCAAGATGATGCAGGACTGGGCTGATCACCTCGATGGCCTGCGCGCCAGTCCTCAAGTTCAACCCCTGAAAGCAGCGTGAGCCGCTTGCGCGACTTTTGATTTCGGTATTACCATATAGACATGAGCAAACCACCTGATGGCCGCGGAGGTGCTGGGCGCGGTCAAGGCCGCAAACCACTACCGGAAGGAGAAGCGATGGTGCCTGTCACCTTAAAGATGAGGCCGGCTCAGCGCGACAAGCTGCAGCGCCTCGGCGGCGCGACATGGGTGCGTGATCGCATCGACAAAGCAAAGGACCCCGAGGTTTGATTTCTCGGCGCCTCAGCGACCTGAGGCAAGCGGCGGAACCGCGAGGTGCAACTCGCGGCCCGCCTGACCACAACGCACAAACCGTGAAAGGACCGTGCACTATGGCTAAGCGAACTGTAAAGGGCGCAGATCATTCCAAAGCTTGGAACGATCTCGAGCTCGAAGCAATGGATGCCGTGGCGATGGCGAGTGAGGCCGTAGCCATCCTTGAAACGCAGCTCATGGTCCTATGCGATGACGTTGCATATGGCGCCTTTGATCTGATGAAGGTGGCCCACGACAAAGCCGATCAAGCGTTTAGGGCGCTTCGTCCTGGCGCGACTGGCGCAACCGATGCATTCGAGGCGGCCTCGTGCAAGTTGGCAGTTGCAGCTTCGGTTCTATATGTAGTTGCAGAGGACAAGGACCAGCAGGTGCTTTGGGGCGTGTATCGCCTCATGGAGTTGGCGCGCGACAAAGTCAATGACGTAGTCCTTAGGAAGTTGGCCACGCTAGAACGGGAGAGTCACCATGCCTAAGTCCGACCGCCCGGCGAAGAATGAAGTGCCGATGCGCGGCAATGTCGTGCCGCTTCGGGTCGTGCCGCAGCAGGCATCCGGCATGCCAGTCATGTCTCGCGCTGCGCAGCAAACCGTGCTGGCACTTAGAGAACTTCTCGATCAAGCCTTAGCGGGCGAGCTGGAAGGCCTGGCGTGGGTCGAGGTACGTCAACACAGAAACTATTCGGTCTACGTGGCCGGGGAGTGTGCCGACAGTCCGACCTTTACGAGGGGAGTTGTCAGCGTCCTCGGCGACGTACTTGGACGACATATCGCGCTAGGCGACCCGTTGCCTATTCGTGGGTAGAGGGGTTAGCAACATGAGCCTCCTCTATCGCCCGCTCTATGGCGGTCCATTCGGCCGCGATGGGCGCTTCGCCCTCGCAACTCAGCCATGCCTTCAGAATGGCCTGCATGCGGTCCGCTTCATGGTGATCGACGACAGCGGCGGCGTGCTGAGCATTGCCTTCGACAAGCTGCAGGCCCTTTCGAGCGCGCGACGTGTCCTGTGCCTTGCCAGCCCACCCGCGGCCAACGACGACCAATGGGAGCAGCCAGGGCTCTGGCCAGACAACGAGCTCCCGGTCTCACGCCCGGACAAAGCCAAGGCTGTGTCTCGTCGCCGTCGCGAGATCTTCGGGCGCAGCGAAGGACGTTGCCACTACTGCACCACACCCCTCACGCTCAATGGGAAGTGGCATATCGAGCACATGCTGCCAAAGGCACTGGGCGGCGGTGACAGCGCCATCAACTTGGTTGCGGCCTGCCCGGCATGCAACCTTGCCAAGAGCGACAGGTCGGCGCTCGAATTCGTCGCGGCCCTCGCCCTTGACCAGCCGAAGGACGGGCAAAGATGAAGGCTCAAGGGGTAGCCCCAGGGGGCTGCGTGCAGATCCTGCGTCGCCGCGCCCAACGCTGGCGCGCTGCCCTGCACATCTTTCGCATCCCTGTTGAGCAGCATGCATAGCGTTCCGACCTGGAAGCATCTGTCGACCTGCGGCGTTTCGTATGAGGGGTCGACCGAGCTGCTGCGCTCCATTGATCAAGCTCGCGCCGACGCAGAGAGGGCGGGAGCTGCGTTCGACTTCGCGATGACAGCGCTCGCGCTCGCCACGGCGGTTGCGACGGCAAGATCGCAGGTAGGAAATTCTTTGCGCCCCCTGTCAGACGCGCGCAGGTTCTTGTCTGCGCAGGCTGAGCCAGCCAGCGGCCAGGAGACAGTTGCTGCGCAGATCCCCGACGTCAGGACCTCTCTCGATCGCATCAAGCAGATCCAACTTCAGGAAGCATTTGAATTGGCCCGATCAGCCGAGCTGGGCAGGCTGAGTGCTGCTGAGCAGTTCGAGGGACGGCGATTCGCCGCCGGGGGGGTTGCGTCGACGCCAGCCGCGCCAGGTGCCGCTGTGCGGCGGCTCACCTGCGACCAGGAGACCGACATCCGGGTCCGCCTTAGCCGCGGGGAATCGAAGGCCTCATTGGCCCGGAAGTTTGGTGTTTCGCGCCCAACGATCTCGCTGTATGAGGCAGGGGGCGATCGCGGGACAGTCCACCCGCCGAGCGACCCGTTTGGCCGCACCTCTCCCAAGCGCGCAAAGAAGTGAAACCCCTTGCAGGGGTTGCAGCGGCGTGAGGCTAGAACCCGCATGAAATAAGGCTTCCCCGCGGACGGAACACATCGTCTTGCGTGCAACCGGGGTTGCAGCCCGACAGTTTCGCCATCTCAACGAATCGAAAGATTCAGACATGGCTACCAACTGTGCGCCACCACCGCTCGATCGGGAGCAGCGGGCCAACCTGCCGACCGCTGATGCTGCCTTTCACCTGAACCGCTCGGCTCAGACGCTGCGCCTCTGGGCCTGCAAAGCCATCGGGCCGATCAAGCCAGTTCGCGTCCACGGCCGCCTGCTGTGGCCGACGGCCGAGCTGCGCCGGGTTCTGGGCATTCCGCCTATCCAGCAGTGAGGCCGAATATGAGATCAGTCACGCCGCTGCAGGCGAATCCTGCGATTGATGTCGCTCAGCCTCGACGCTGGATACGCGTCAAGGAGTTGGCGAAGACCCTCACCGCTTCAGAGCCGACCGTCTGGCGCTGGGCCCGGGAGAAGCGGATTCCCGCACCCGTGAAACTCGGTCCTCGCCTCACCGCTTGGGACAGCAACGCCATCGACGCATGGATGGCCAAGAAGGCCTCGGAGGCTTCTGCATGAGCAGCGATCGCACCAACGAAACGACCGACTCCAAGACCTGGTCCACGCTCGCCGCGAAGGCAGCTCTGCGCGGCTGGCAGCTCTGGCGCTCCGACGCCGCTGACGGCCCGCAGCGCTTCTTCCTGGCCCGTTGGGGAAACGTGCGCGTGCTCGCGGACCTCGGCGAAGTCGAGCGCGTCCTTGAGCAGATGGGGGTGGCGTGAAAAGCGTTCGCCCTCCAGCCGAAGGCATCTATCGCCGAGTGACCGTGCGGATGTACGGCGACGAGCGATTCATGCGCCTCACGCCCTTGCAGCCATCTGGGCAGGCCCTGTGGCTGTACCTCCTCACCGGCCCGCACACGGGGCCCATTCCCGGCGTCTTCCAAGTCGGCCGCGCCGCCCTGGCCGAGACCCTTGGATGGGACGGCGAAGCCTTCGCCAAAGCCTTTGCCGAAGTTTTGCGCGAAGCGCTGGTGGAGTTCGACGAAAAGACTCGTTTGTGGTTTATCCCGAACGCCATCAAACACAACATGCCGCCGAATCCCAACGTCGTGAAGTCGTGGCGTTCGTACTGGAATTTGCTCCCGGAATGCCCCATGCGGGGCCGAATCCAAGCGCATCTGCAGGCCGCTCTGACAGAGGTGAGCGACGCCTTTGGAAAGGCTTTCCAAGAGGCTTGCGGGAAGCCTTTCGAGACTCCATCGGCGAAGCCTCCCACGAAGGGTATGGCGAAACAGGAAGCAGGAAGCAGGAAGCAGGAAACACTCTCTGCGCACGTGTCGCAGACCCCCCTGTTTGACCGCTTCTGGCAGGCCTACCCGAAGAAAAAGGCTAGGCCTTCGGCGCTCAAAGCCTTTACGAGGCGCAAGCCGACGCCCGAGCTGGTCGACCGGATGGTCGCGGCGATCGAAGAGCAGCGCGCGACCGATGAGTGGCAGCGCGATGGCGGGCAGTTCATTCCCTACCCAGCTTCGTGGCTCAACGACGAGCGATGGATGGACGAAGCCCCCGAGCGCGGCCGGAACGGAGCGCGGCACCGCCCAGCCGGAGAACTTCGCGCTGATCATCAGTTTCGCTCGGAGGCGTGATGGACCCGCAACGCGTCCCCTTTGACGAGCAGGCGGAGCAGTCCGTGCTCGGCGTGGCCCTCAGCTTTTCCGATGCGATCGATGGCATGGCCGGCGCGCCGCTTAAGCCCGAGCACTTCTTCCGCCAGGCGCACCGACTCATCTGGGCCGCCATCTCAGCCCTGAGCGCGCAGCGGGTTCCCGTCGACGTCATCGCCGTCAATTCGCACCTAGTCGAGCGCGGTCAGGCGGAAGCTGCGGGCGGCATTGCCTACCTCACGGCGCTGGCGCAGAGCGTCCCGAGCTCGCGGAACCTCCAGCGCTACGCCCAAACCGTTCGGGACCGGGCGCTGCGCCGCTCGCTGGTCGAGGCCGCGGAGGCCGCGCAGCAAATCGCCCTGCAGCCCGGCGATGGGCTGGAGAAGCTGGAGGAGGTCATCTCGCTCTTCACGGCTCTCCAGCGGTCCAGCGGCGTCGCGCGTGAGCCGGTCAGCATCGGCGATGCCCTGCTGCAGCGCTCGGCCCACTGGGAAGCACTCGAGAACGGCACCGCGCTCCCGGGCATGCCCACGCACCTCCCGACTCTCGACAGCGCTCTAGGAGGCGGCCTGAAACCCGGAATGGTGCTGACGCTCGCGGCGAGGCCCAGCGTCGGCAAGACGAGCCTCGCGCTGCAGATTCTGCTCAATGTGGCGGCCGACGGCGAGCCGGTGCTCCTGTTCAGCCAGGAGATGCTGGCCGGCGATCTGGCGGACCGTGCCGCGTCTAACCTGGGACGGGTCAACCTTGGCAGGGTGATCACGGGCAAGCTCGCAGATGGCGACTGGGGCCGGCTCAGCGAGGCCGCAGAGCGTGGTAGCAGACTGCCGGTCTACATCGACGATCGGCCCGCCCTCAGTCTGCTCGAGCTGCGCGCAACGGCGCGGCACATGAAACAGGCTCACGGCATCAAGGTCGTGGCGGTGGACTACCTGCAGCTGTGCGCGAGCGCTGGCGGCAAGGAGAGCCGCCACCACCAGATCGAAGCGATCAGCCGAGGGCTCAAGCAGTTGGCCAAGGAGTTGAGTGTCTGCGTGCTCGTGCTATCGCAGATCAACCGGCAGGCCGCGAACAGGGCCGACGGTGAGCCCCTTCTGTCAGACCTCAAAGAGTCGGGAGCGATCGAGGAGGATGCCGACACCGTGATGCTGTTGCACCCGAAGGACGACCTCCCAGACGGCTCCCAGCTCATCGCTGCGATCCTGGCGAAAAACCGGCAGGGTCGCCGCGGGCGCATCGCACTCGCCTTCCAAGGGGGTACGCAACAGTGGTCCGAGTCCACCGTCGACCTTTCTCACGGAGGCGGAACATGAACTTCAGGCACCGGCAGCGGCAGCAAACGGCGACGCCCTCCCCGATCAGTGAACTGGCCGCCGTCCGCGCCCGCTTCGATGGCGCCCGGCCCGCGGCAGATCAGCTGGACTGGGCCCGCACTCTGCGGACCATGGAACGGGGTGGCGCCCGGCTGTCTGCCTTCCAGCGGCAAGCTTGGCGCGCAGCGCTCGCCCAGGCGGCTGCAGGGTGCGGTGTGGCTGACCAGCAAGCCTCCGAACGTCGGAGCGCGCGCCAGGCAGACGATGGAAGCGAGCAGGCGTGATGGCAAGCCGTACCCCCATCGGGCTCCCCAAGGCGTTCCATCGAAGCCCTCGCGCAATGGAAACGACGCATGCGTTTCGAAATGAGCTTCGAAACAAATTTCCGCGCAGTCGGCCGATTTCCGCACATCGCGTCAAAAGCGGGGGCGGGCGAAACCTCCACCAGGGCAACAAGTTGCCTCCGCTTGCTCAAGTGGCCGAGGCCACTGTGAGGGTGAATTTCCGCTCATTGCCAGCCGAGTTTCTGAACATTGTGAACACGTAGCGCGCCCGTCCGCTGCCTAGCATTTCCTTGACAGGACTTAGACGGATTCGACCAGATGCCTCAACTTTCAGCAGAGATCAAGCTGCACATCGTCAGGGCACTCGCGTGCTACGAGACGCCGAGCCAAGTCAGCCGCAGCATCAAGGAGCTCTTTGGCGTCGACGTCCCACGTCAGCACGTTGGCCGATACGACCCAACTGCGTCAGGCTCGGACGTGAGTGCGAAGTGGCGAGCGGTCTTCGACGCAGCTCGTGCGGCGCATCACTCGGATCTCCACGAGATCCCGATCTCTCACCGGGCCTATCGGCTCCGCGCCCTCCAGCGTGAGTTGATCAAAGCCGAGGAGCGAGGCAACACGCAGATGGTGATGAAGGTCCTAGAGATTGCCGCGAAGGAGGTAGGCGGCGTGTACACCGGACGCCGCGAAGTGACAGGGCCTGGCGGCACGCCACTCTCCCATCAGATGCTGGGTGTGAGCTCAGTGGAACTCGCCGCGGCGGTGCGCGCAGCGCGTAACGCGGGCTAAGCGATGTTGATCGCCTCCGTAGACTGGCAACACCCGCCGCTGTGCGTCGGGGGGTCTTCCTCGGGGCTTCTGCCCCTTCAGCCCTCGCGCGTTTGCCGAGGGCTTTTTCTTGGCGCAGCGAAACCATGAGCACGTTCCTTGAGCTTCAGGAAGGCTCGCCCGCCCGAGATCTGATGGCCGCCATCGTTCAAGCTGGCGACGCCTTGCAAGAACACTCGGCGCTACTGCCGCCCGTCTTCGCCGAAGCGATGTTCAATGCCTTGTGCGCGTCGGCAGCTTTGGTGCTTCAAGCCCATGCGTGCAGCGAGCGATACACGGAGGCGGCGATCGAGGCTGCGCGGCACCCAGGCAGGCGCGGCCATGGATGACCGATCGGCCGCGGTCCTGTCGGAGATGCTCGACCTGACCGGCGAAGAGACGACGCGCCGCTTCGTCCAGCAGATCGGCCATCGCGCCGCGTTGCGAGACCTGGAGCACCTGATCGCGGTCCGCGCGGCGTTGCAGATGCTGGAGGCCAGCATGCCGCGCGTCCGAGTCTGTGGTCGCTTGGTGGCGCAAGGAATGTCCGAGCGAACCGCGTACCGCGTAATTAGCGCAGCGTTGGATCTCGGGCCGCGAAGTTCTGCCATTTCAGGCCCTGAGTTGGCAAACGGCCTCCGCAGCATTGATGAATCCCAACAAGGCGAGTTCACCAATGCCACTGACCGAAGAGACCCTCAGGACGAAACTGGCTGATCTGCGGGCACGTGCGGCCGCCGTCGGCCTCAAGTCGGCACAGCATGCAGCTTCTGCTGCCGAAGCTGCTCATGAGGATGCGAAGCAAGCCTTCCGCGGGCGTCAACTGAATGACCAGGAGCGCCAGGAGGCAACCGATCGACTGAACCAGACTGGCCAAGCGGCGACGAATGCACGCTACATCCTCAACAGCGCAGCCTCGAAGGATCGAGAACTGAGGCCCGAGATCGACCGGCTTGCCCGTTTGCTCGGCGGGAAGGACCGCGCCGCAGCGGCGGTTCAGCGCACGAGCGTGGCTGACGAGCTCGTCGCATCTGCCAGCCGGCGGATGAGCCGTTGCCGCTCGATGCGGTGATGGAACTGGTCAGGCGTCGCTAAGCCAGCTCGGGCATCTGGTTCCAGTCCACCGGCACCTCGTGCAGAAACTTCCTCAGAGCGATGCCGGGTGTGTCGTTCCCCCACGCCATGTAGAGCTCCTGCGCGATCTCTAGCGCGCCTTTGTCATCGAGCAGAGGCGCCCATGCCTTGAGGCCCTTAGCGGCTTGTTCCAGCCATTCGTTCATCCCGCCCTCCTTGTTGGTGGCGGGATTGTTCGACCGGGCGGGCTGCGGTGCTATCGCACTGGGGTGGGCACCCGAAAGGGCGTGAAAAAGCCCGCTCGCGGCGGGCTTGGTGGGCGGATGGGCGGGCTCGGTGCCTAGGCTGCGATGCGCGCTCGCACCTTTCGGGCTAAGGCGTCTGTTTCGTCTAGGCTGGTGACGACGTCGTTTGCTGCATTGATGAGGCGCTTCCGGTCGCCTTTCGACAAAGCTTCCAGATCCGCCGCCACCACGAGCGAATTGAAGGCGTGATGAGATTGCTGCAGATGCTGGAGGATGATGGTCGCCAGCTTCGCCTTGTCGTTGGTCGGGACGCCAAAGACGTACAAGGGCAGCCCCTCGGTCAAGAACGCGAAGTCAACCGGGTAGCTTGCTGCGTCCGCAATCTGTGGCACGACGTAGTTGCGCTCAAGGCGAACACCTCCGGCAAGCGCATTCAGACGCTGCGCTAGGTCTTCGTAGAAGGTTGTCGCGACCCTAGACTTGTTCCAGAGCTGCACGTCGCGCAGCCTGAGAACTGCTTGGCCCATCTGCATCATTGCGAGGCCCAAGCCTCCCTCAGGAACCCTTGCGAGCAACTCGCCATCCTCTAGCGACACGTCTGCGCTGCCCAGGATCGATTCGACCACTCGCGCGCGCTGGCCATCTTCAAGCAAATCGGTGTCCATGCCGTAGGACATGCGCATGAGTGTTGTGCCAAGGTCGCGCACAACCCAGCCGCCCGGCTCGGGTTGGACCCACAGCGTGACGTGATCGCCATCGCCTTCAATCATTGGCAAAGACACGCGCAAGCCGGCATCGTCGTTGGAGACGTCTGCGCTGGCGCACCATTGCTGACAAAGCAGGTGCTGGAGTTCGGTGGGCGAGTTCACGACGGGTCAAACAGGTCTGGCGTCGATCTTACGGAGCCATCTGGGTCATCCTTCAAGATGCCCCTGATGTTGCAGTCTTTGACTAGGCAGCGCAATGCCGTCTCGACGTCCAAGTAGCGGTCCGTTTCCTCGGCATAGCCTTCCGCATCGGCGCCAGATTCCATGTACCGCTGGGTGGCACGGTGAATGTGCGCCACATTGCGAAGGCAGTTCTTCTCGATACGATTCGTGTGAAGGTGCCCGCCCGCGTTGTAGCGGCAAAGCGTGATGCTGCGCTTTGGCAGCAATGCTTGCAGGCCAGCGGAGAAAGAGACCCGCGGGTATCGCGTATTCCACGAGACAAAGACTCGGAAGCGAATTGCCGGGTTGCCATCGCTCACGCACTCGTATTGGCGCTCAGTGAACTTTCCCTTCGCGTGCTCTCTTGACGAGGACACCCTCGTCTTCGGACTGGTTCGGAGCCAGTCGAGCACTTGATCCGTCGGGCTCTCTGGCACGCTGTTCACATCGAACATACCGCCTCCTCTAGCCGCTGCCTCCCGCGGCCGGCTCGTCGACTACGGAAATTGCTTTGTCGGTGGATAGCCGTTCTTCTCTCTCAGCTCGTTGAAGGCGGCCTTCAATCGGCCATCGCGGACACCAAGCCAGATTCCCTTCGAGTGAAAGGACTGCAAAGCGACGATGCGCCCCGACTGCGCCTCGATGAACTGGAATTGGAATGAATGCAGATACTGTGTGAGGTCCCAGCCAGTTTCGTAGCTGAACTTCACGATCAGGTCAGTCTCTTTGGGGTCGGAGAACGGCTTCCCGACGACGACCATTCCCATGTCGGTGAGCTCGGCAAACAGCGCTGGATAGATCGCCCACTTGTCCTCTGCGGGCTGCTCAATGAAGACCTGCTTGTAGCTCTTCAAGTTCGCGCCAGGCGACACTTGGCTTTGCGTCGATGCGCAGCCCGTAACCAGCGCCAGCAAGGCCGCTGAAGCCCAAATCCAAACTACTCGCAACATTCCAGTGCTCCCATGTTGTCTCGAGCTAGTCCCCTCGATGAGGCTACGGTTTAGCGCTAGCACTACCTTTGATGATCTCAAGCACCTTGGTACTTGTGTCCGCCGCCGGCTCCGAAGTTTCAAGGTATCCGCTCGGTGATGCTGCGAATATCGATCGCGTCGTTTCGATCAGGACGGCGTTTCGCGTTGCATCGTCGCTCGCAGCCTTGATGAAGGCTTGGAACGTCTTCAGCGAGTTCGCCCTGTGCCTGTTTGACGACGCTTGATGTTTGGTCGCTTTGTACAGTCGCCCGCACCAAATCGTCGCAGTTAGAAGCGCAACGAGCAGAACAATCTTTGAGGTCATGAACTGAAGTACTTGCGCATTTGTTGCGGCTGGGTCTACATGAAACAAGCCCGATCCGACTGCTACCGCCATAGTCGCGGCAGCGAAACCGCCGGTAGCCTTCAGCCACCCCTTCGCTTCGTCCTCAAGCGATGTGGCTTCACCCGCAAAGTCACTCGTGAACACGCCGACGCCAGCGCTTGCCGATGCCTCTCGAGCTGCAGTCACGATTCCCGCGATCTCAGTCTTCTTTTGCTCGACATCACCCTTCGCGTCATCGAGGATGTCTGATGCCTGACCAACAGCTGAGCTGAGCGCCTCAATGTTCTTTTGCACATCACCTTTCTGGTAAGCCAGAAAGGCGATCCAACTTTGAACCGTCATGAGAAGTTGCTCGGCTGCTCCATGTAGTGACTGGACCATTGAGTCACGCTGGCCAGCTGGGTTGGACATCTCCAAGCTGAAGCCTTTGATGGCGGCTACTGCATCGCGCACAACGCCGAGGACCTGAGTAAAGCTGTCCGCAACTGGTGGGGGCAGGATCTCGATCGGTAGCTCTTTCAGATGCTTGCACAGGCCAAAGATGAGTTCGAGGTCTGTTGTGGCACCTTCAAAGTTGATGCTGCCCCACTTTGCCGGCTGGCTTACCAGATCCCGAATCGGTGTATCGGTGATCACTCCCGCTAGTTCTGTGATTTGCTTTACTTGGGCTGCGCTGGCCATCGGTCCTCCGAATCCATCATGGCGGCGACGTCGCCGCTCCCTGTGGGCGACAGGTTAGCCGAGTCGAGCGACACAGGTCGGCCATGCCCCCCGCCGCGGGGGCGCGGAAAACCCGGGCTCAGTTGCGTCATCGCGACGATTCTTGAGACGACCGTGGTCGTGTGGCCACCTTTGGGCAGTCCACACCCGAGCCCATCTAAGGGCTCCGATGCGTGGGGTACGGATCGGGGTATGCGAATCCCTCAGGGCGGCCGGAATCAAGCATTGATGCGCCATAGCCGCTGACATGTGGACGCCGCCCTCCCGCCAGACATGAAAAAGGGCGCCTCGCGGCGCCCTTTTCTTTTGCCCTGAACTGAAAGCTCAGCGCACCACGGCGATCTGCTCGCGCTTCTCACCCTTGTAGGTGTAGAGCGTCAGCGCACCGTTCTTCACGTCGCCCTTCTCGTCGAACGAGATGGTGCCGGTCACGCCCTTGAAGTCGGCCGTCTTGGCCAGCTCGGGCAGGTACTTGGCGGGGTCGGCCGAGTCGGCCTTGACCATCGCGGCGACCATCACGTTCACGGCGTCGTACACATACGGTGCGTAGATCTGCACGTCGGTGTTGAACTTGGCCTTGAACTTGGTCTTGAACTCTTCCAGACCGGCCTTCTGTTCGCCTTCGACACCACCGGCCTCAGCGCACACCACTTGGCCATCAGCCATCGCACCGCCGGCCAGCTTGGGCAACTCGCCCGTGCAGATGCCGTCGCCGCCCATGAACTTGGCCTTGATGCCCAGCTGCTTGGCCTGGCGGATCATCGGGCCGGCCACCGCGTCCATGCCGCCGTAGAACACGACGTCGGGCTTGACGGCCTTCACTTTGGTCAGGATGGCGGTGAAGTCGGTTGCCTTGTCGGTGGTGAACTCATGAGCCGCGACCTTGCCGCCTGCGGCCGCCACGCCCTTCTCGAACTCTTCGGCCACACCCTGCCCGTAAGCGGTGCGGTCGTCGATCACGGCGATCGACTTGCCCTTGAGCTGGGCGATGGAGTACTTGCCGAGCGTGCCGCCGAGGTGCACGTCATCAGCCACCACGCGGAAGGTGGTCTTGAAGCCCTGGCGGGTGAACTTGGGGTTGGTCGCCGAGGGCGAGATCTGCGGAATGCCGGCGTCGCTGTAGATCTTGGAGGCCGGGATCGAGGTGCCGGAGTTCAGGTGGCCGACCACGCCGTTGACCTTGGAGTCGACCAGCTTCTGTGCCGCGGCCGTGCCTTGCTTGGGGTCGCCTGCGTCGTCTTCGGCGACCAGCTCGAACGTGACCTTCTTGCCGCCGATCGTCACGCCCTTGGCGTTCAGCTCGTCGATGGCCATGCGCGCGCCGTACTCGTTGTCCTTGCCGAGGTGGGCGATGGCGCCGCTGGTGGGTGCGACGTGGCCGATCTTGATCACCGACGAGTCGGTGGCGGCAGCGGCAGCGGGGGCCGAGGCGGGTGCCGACGCAGCCGGTGCGGCGGCTTCTTGCTTCTTGCCGCAGGCCGACAACATCACGAGGGCGACGGTGGCCATCGCGGAGAGCGCAAAGGTCGATCTCTTCATATAAGTGTTTCCTTGAGGGTTGGGAAAGCTGATGAGCAAAGCTTGTGCCTATGCCTGCTGTCTCAGACAGGCCGCCATGATCTCGAATCCCGGCGAAAAAGCAATACGAGGTGTTGCTCTAAAACACCCGCCACGCGGGCCTCTCGGCTCAGCGCTTTTGCAGCCGGTCGAGTTCGAGCGACACGGCCCGGGCGACCATCTCACGCAGGTTGGCAGCGAGCTGCGCGCGCATCTCACGCACCAGGCTGTCGGTCATCCGAGCAAGCACCGGCGAGAGCGACTCACGCAGGCGGTGCTCGAACATCAGGTCAAGCTGCTTGTCGAGATCGGCGAGCACGCGCTGCACCACTCGGGCCTCGTCGACGACAGCGGCCGGCGCTGACGGGGTAGGTAGCGGAGCCGGCGCCGGTGCCACGGCTGCAGCCGGCACCACCGCCGCTCGCTCAGGGCGGCCGAGCGGCGTGGGTGCCGTCGCAGCGAACGCAGGGTCGAGCGGCAGCGGCGGGAATTCATCGTCTTCGACCACGGGCTGCGTCTTGGGCAGCACCACGACCTCGGTGAGCACCGGGACACGCTGCGGCGGTTGTGGCGGCGGGGCGTTCGGCTTCACGGCTGCGCTTCCTGGGCGACATCGTGGCGGGTGATCTCATAGCCACGGTCGCTGTAGTGTTTCCAGCGGGCACGGCCGGCCTGGCGGTCTTCGCCGTCGTGCGAGACCAACTCGATCACGCGCGCGAAGCCCTCGAAGCCGTCGACCAGCTCGTTGCCGAGGTTGAGCAGCACCTCATGGTGGGGTGCTTCGCGCACCTGCTCGCTCAACCACACCGGGGTGTCGCGCAGGCGTGCCGCAGGCTCCTGGCCAGTCCGCGCATAAACGTGCGGCACGAAGTCGAGCGGCTCGAAGACCCAGAGTTGCTTGTCGAAGCGCGCGAGAACGTCTCCTGGTGCGCTGACCACCACTTTGGCGCCACGGCGCACCGCTTTGCGCAGCAGGCGGCACGCATAGGCCATGCGATCGGGCACATTGAAATGGAAGCTGACCTCGGTCACGGCTCGAACGAGACGTCAACCCGCCTGTCGCGAGGCAAACGCCAGCACGAAGTGCGTCAGCAAGGGCACCGGCCGGCCGGTCGAGCCCTTGGCCGTGCCGGACTTCCAGGCGGTGCCGGCGATGTCGAGGTGGGCCCAGCGGTACTTGCCGGTGAACTTCTTGAGGAACATCGCGGCAGTGATCGCACCGCCTTCGCGGGGGCCGACGTTGCCGATGTCGGCGAAGTTACTCTTCAAGCCTTCGGCGTATTCATCGTCGAGCGGCATGCGCCAGGCCGGGTCGAGCGCGGCGCGGCTGGCGGCGAGCAGGTCGTCGGCGAGCGCGTCGTCTGGCGAGAAAAGGCCGGTGTTGAGGTTGCCGAGCGCGACCACGCATGCGCCCGTGAGCGTGGCCACATCGACCACGGCGGCCGGCTTGAAGCGCTCGGCATAGGTGAGCGCATCGCACAGGATCAGCCGGCCTTCGGCATCGGTGTTCAGGATCTCGATGGTCTGACCCGACATGCTCGTGACGACGTCACCCGGCTTGATGGCGCGGCCGTCGGGCATGTTCTCGCAGGCCGGCACGATCACCACCAGGTTGAGCTTGGGCTTGAGTTCGGCGACAGCGCGCAGGGTGCCGAGCACACTCGCCGCGCCGCCCATGTCGAACTTCATCTCGTCCATGCCGGCCGCGGGCTTGATGGAAATGCCACCGGTGTCGAAGGTGATGCCCTTGCCCACGAGCACGACGGGCGCCTCGGTCTTGGCCGCGCCGTGGTAGCGGGCGACGATGAACTTCAAGGGCTCGTGCGAGCCCTGGGCCACCGCAAGGAAGGAGCCCATGCCGAGCTTCTCGACATCTTTCCGGTCGAGCACCTCGACCTTGAGTTCATGGGTGCGGCCGAGTTTCTTGGCCTGATCGGCCAGGTAGCTGGGCGTGCAGTGGTTGGCCGGGCGGTTGGCCAGGTTGCGGGCGAAGGTCACGCCGGCCGCGATGGCCTGGCCGCGCTCCAGGCCGGCCTGCACGGACTTGGCCTGGGCCTTGGTGCAGAGGAGCGTGAGCTTGTCGACCAGCGGGGCCGGCTGCGCGCTGGGCTTGGTGTCGCGGTACTGGTAGACCGCATCGGCAGTGGCGGTGGCCGCGGCTTCTGCATGCGCATCGTCGAGTTCTCCGCCGACGAGCGCGACCGCCACATGGCGCACGCCCAGGCCCTTGACCTGGCCCACGCCGGCCGCCACGGCCGACTTGAATTCCTTCACCCCACCCTTGCCGGCGGCCACGGCGACCACGCGCGCGGCCTTCACGCCGGCCGGGCGATGCAGGTAGAGCTTGTTGCCTGACTTGAGCTTCCAGTCTTGCTGGGCCAGCGCGTCGTTCAGCGGCGACGCGAGCTTCGCATCGAGCGACGCATCGACCGCCTCGCCCGCCACCACGAGCACCAGTGCATCGGCAGTGACGGAAGACAAGGCCGCAGCTGCGGCGATCTGATGACGGAAGTCCATAATGCGGCGGCCCTTTCAATGATCCAACGATGTTATTCGATTCCTCTCTGAGGCGAGACCTGTCGCGCTCCTTTGGCGCGACCCTTGTCGTGATCCTCACCATCGTCGTGACGATGATGCTGATCCGCACGCTCGGGCAGGCTGCGGTGGGCCGCATTTCGCCGCAAGACGTGGTGCTGCTGCTGGGCTATTTCGCCCTCGCCCACCTGCCGACGATGCTCGCCCTGTCGCTCTTCATCTCGGTCGTGGCCACGCTCGGGCGCATGTACCGCGAGAGCGAAATGGCCATCTGGTTTGCGAGCGGCGTGGGCCTGTCGCGCTTCGTGCGGCCGGTGCTGCGGGTGAGCTGGCCGGTGCTGCTCGTGGTGGCGCTGCTGGTGCTCTTCGTGTGGCCTTGGGTCAACCAGAAGAGCAACGAGATGCGCGAGCGCTTCGAGCAGCGCTCCGACCTGTCGCGGGTGGCGCCGGGCCAGTTCCAGACTTCGCGCGACGGGCAGCGCGTCTTCTTCATCGAGCGCACCACCGACAACGGCCGCGACGCGCGCAACGTTTTCATCCTCGCGCGCCACGGCGACAGCGAATCGGTCACCTCGGCCCGCAGCGGGCGCATCGAGAACACGCCGGAAGCCAACTTCCTGGTGCTCGACAACGGCCAGCGCAGCGAGCAGAACCTGAAGACGAACGAGAAGACCGCCTCACGCTTCGAGACCTATCGGGTGCAGGCCGGCGAGAAGGCTCTGAGCAACGTGGAGAAGCTCCCGCCCAAGGCGCAGCGCAGCGCCGACCTCGTGCGCGACACCGACGCCGCCGGCCGCGGCGAGCTGGCGTGGCGACTCGGGCTCGCGCTCGGCGCGGGGAACCTGCTGCTGCTGGGCATCGGCCTGTCGGCCACCTCGCCGCGCCGCGCGAGCAACTGGAATCTGCTCTTCGCGCTGCTGGCCTTCGTCGTCTACTACAACCTCATCAACCTGACCAAGGCGTGGGTGTCGAGCGGCAGGCTCGACATGGGCGCAGCGCTGGCGGTGATCCACGGCGGCGCCTTCGTGGCGGCGGTCGGGCTCATCTGGTGGCGCGACCACGGCACTCACCTGCAGTTGCGGCCGGCACGGAAGGCGGCCACGGCATGAGGACCGTCCGCCGACTGCTCTACCGCGACATCGTCTCGTCGGTGTTCTTCGTGGCGCTGGCCTTCCTGTCGCTCTTTTTCTTCATCGACTTCGTCGACGAGCTGGCCGACGTGGGCAAGGGCTACACCGCCTTCCATGCCGCGCTGCATTCGATCCTCGAGTTGCCAGGGCACCTGTATGAACTGGTGCCGATCGCGGTACTGATCGGCACCATCTATGCGCTCTCGCGCATGGCGCAGTCGTCGGAGTTCACCATCCTGCGCACCGGAGGCCTGGCGCCAGGCCGAGCGTTGACCCTGCTGGCCGGTCTCGGCGTGGCCTTCGCGGTGATGACCTTCGTGGTGGGCGACTACGTGGCGCCGCTCAGCGAGCGGGCCGCGACCCTGGTGCAGTCGCGCGCCAAGGGCGGCTTCAGCGTCGGCGGCTCGGGCGCGTGGCTGAAAGACAAGACCATGACGCCTCAAGGCGAGCGCTCGTACTCGATCAACGTCGAGCGCGCCAACTCGGGCGGGGAGCTGCTCAACGTGCGCGTCTTCGAGTTCGACCAGAACGGCCGCCTGCTGCGCCGCATTGGCGCGGCCAGCGGCATCGTCAGCAAGGATGGCGTCTGGTCGCTCGCCAACGTAACTCTCACCGACTGGAGCACCATCGACACCCCCGGCTTCCAGCCCAGCGTCACCGAAGAGAAGCGCGCCACCTACGACTGGGCGAGTTCGCTGCCCGCGAGTGTGGTGGCGGCGGCCGTGCTGTCCGAGAAGTCGATGTCGACGCTCGAACTCTTCCGCTACATCAACCACCTGGCCGACAACGAACAGGCCGCGCAGCGCTACGAGATCCGCTTCTGGAAGCGTGCGCTCTACCCGCTGGCCTGCCTGGTGATGATCGGCCTGGCCCTGCCCTTCGCCTACCTGCACAGCCGTGCCGGTGGCGTGAGCCTCAAGGTCTTCGGCGGGATCATGCTGGGCATCAGCTTCGTGCTGCTCAACAACGTGGCCCAGCACCTCGGGCTGCTGCGAGGCTGGACGCCATGGATCGTGGCGGCCACGCCCAGCCTGCTCTACCTGCTGTTGTCGATGGCCGCCTTCAGCTGGCTGGTGCGATACCGATGAGCACGCCCGGCCTGTTGCTCTTCGCCCACGGCGCACGCGACCCGAACTGGGCCCTGCCCTTCGAGGCCGTGGCCGCCCTCGTGCGCGCCCAACGCCCTGACATGCCGGTACAGCTGGCCTTCCTGGAGTTCATGAGCCCGCCGCTGCCCGAAGCGGGCGCACGGCTCGCCGCGCAAGGCTGCACCGAAGTGGCCGTGGTGCCGCTCTTCCTTGGGGCCGGTGGCCATGTGCGCAAAGACCTGCCCGCCCTGCTGGCCAGCCTGGCCGCGGCCTACCCACAGGTCAGCTGGTCGCTCCAGCCAGCCATTGGCGAGGTCGACAGCGTCGTCCAGGCCATGGCGGAGGCGGCCCTTCGTCTCGCTTCTTAATACATCGAGTGGAATAATCCGGGCAGCTCACATACTGCTCTGGATATATGAACCTCCACCAGTTCCGGTTTGTCCAAGAAGCGGTCCGGCGTGACCTCAATCTCACCGAGACCGCCAAGGCCCTGTTCACCTCGCAGCCCGGCATCTCGAAGGCGATCCTCGAACTCGAAGGCGAGCTGGGCGTCGACATCTTCGCCCGCCACGGCAAGCGCCTGCGCCGCGTGACCGAGCCCGGCCAGCACGTGCTGGCGAGCATCGAGATCATCATGCGCGAGGTCAACAACCTGAAGCGCATCGGCGAAGAGTTCTCCAAGCAGGACAGCGGCACGCTCTCCATCGCCACCACCCACAGCCAGGCGCGCTACTTCCTGCCCGAGCCGCTGGCCCAGTTGCGCAAGCGCTTCCCCAAGGTCAACATCAGCCTGCACCAGGGTTCGCCCGCGCAGGTGGCGCAGATGCTCCAGGAAGAGGTGGCCGACATCGGCATCGCCACCGAATCCATCGGCGATGTGGACGAGCTGGTTTCGCTGCCCTGCTACGAATGGCAGCATGCGGTGGTGATGCCGGCGAACCACCCGCTCGCGCAGCACGAGCGCCTGAGCCTGGAAGACCTGGCGCGCGAGCCGATCGTCACCTACCACCCGTCGTTCAGCGGGCGCACGCGGGTCGACCAGGCCTTCGCGGCGCGCCACCTCAAGCCCAACATCGTGCTGGAAGCCATTGACGCCGACGTCATCAAGACCTACGTGCGCCTCGGTCTCGGCGTAGGCATCGTGGCCGAGATCGCGGTGCGCGACGACCCGCCCGGAGGCGACCTGGTCTCGCGCCCGGTCGGGCACCTTTTCGGCCGCAGCATCACGCGCGTGGCCTTCAAGCGCGGAGCGTACCTGCGCAACTTCGTGTTCTCGTTTGCCGAGATGCTGTCAGAGCGGCTCAGCCGCGCCCTCATCACCAAGGCCATGTCGTCTCGCGAGGGCGGCACCGACACCAGCGACTACCAGCTATGAGCACCAGCTATTCCCCTCCTGCGATCACGAGTCGGCTGCCGAAGGTCGGCACCACCATCTTCACCGTGATGTCGGCCCTGGCGCAGCAGCACAACGCCGTCAACCTCGGCCAGGGCTTCCCCGATTTCGACTGCGACCCGCGCCTGCTCGATGCGGTGAATGCCGCGATGCGCCGCGGCCTCAACCAGTACCCGCCCATGGCCGGCGTGCTGCCGCTGCGTGAAGCGATTGCGCAGAAGCTCGCCCGGCTTTACGGCCATGCCTACGACCCGGTGAACGAGATCACCATCACGGCCGGGGCCACGCAGGCCATCCTCACCGCCATCCTCGCCATCGTGCACCCCGGCGACGAAGTCATCGTGCTCGACCCGAGCTACGACAGCTACGAACCCAACATCGAGCTGGCGGGCGGCCGCGCCGTGCACGTGCCGCTGACCCCACGCACATTCCGGCCCGACTTCGACCGCATCGCCGCAGCCATCGGCCCGCGCACCCGCGCGATCGTCATCAACACGCCGCACAACCCGAGTGCCACCGTCTGGTCGGCCGACGACATGCAGCGCCTCGCCGAGCTGCTGCGCCCGACCAACATCCTCGTGATCGCCGACGAGGTCTACGAGCACATGGTGTTCGATGGCGCGCAGCACGAGAGCGTGTCACGCAGCCCGGAGCTGGCGGCACGCAGTTTCGTGGTGTCGAGCTTTGGCAAGACCTACCACGTGACCGGCTGGAAGGTGGGCTACGTCGCCGCACCCGCACCGCTGATGGCCGAGTTCCGCAAGGTCCACCAGTTCAATGTGTTCACCGTCAACACGCCGGTGCAGCACGGCCTCGCCGACTACATGGCCGACCCCACGCCCTACGAGCAGTTGCCCGGCTTCTACCAACGCAAGCGCGACCTCTTCCGTGACGGCCTCGCATCGACCCGGCTCAAGCTGCTATCCACCACGGGCAGCTATTTCCAGAGCGTCGACTACTCCGAGGTGAGCGACCTGAGCGAAGAGGCGTTCTGCCGCTGGCTCACGAGCGAAGTGGGTGTGGCGGCGATTCCTCTGTCAGCCTTCTACCCGGGGGGCTTCGAGCAGAAGCTCGCGCGCTTCTGCTTCGCGAAGAAAGACGAAACGCTGAAGCTCGCACTGGAGCGGCTCAACGATCGCTTTGCTTCTTGATGTCGTTCTTGAACTCGTCCTTGAAGTCGAGGTCATCGAGCGTCAACGGCGGCCGGTCGCTCGACACGTCGAGGTCGAGCGAGAAGCTCGCTGGGGGCTCGGCGGCCTCGGGCGATGCCGGCACGCTGGTGACGGTCGAAACGGCTTGATCGCCGATCGGCAGCAGCAGGTCCACGCCTTCCACGTCCACGGCACGCTCGGCCAGGTCGCGCGCAGTGCTGTAGAGGAACAGCAGCTCGCGGTAGGCAGGCACGTCGAAGGTCGGACCGGCATCGCGGCGGAAGAGCGCAGTGTCTAGCAGCTCCATCGCCTGTGACGGGCGGCTCCATGCGTCTTGCAGGCGCTGCATCACCTCGGGGTAGCCCTCGAGGTTGAGGCCGGCTTCGGGGTCGACGTCCCACTCGGGCGCGTAGGCGTTGAAGCGGCGGTTGAAGCGTTCGCGGATGCGGTCGTAGGGCTCGCGCTCACCGCGGCGGCGGTAGATCTCCAGCAGCTTCAGGTAGGGCAGCGGGCTCACGCCGCCGGTGCTGCGCACATGGCCCATGAGCAGGTCGATGGCCGCTTCGTCCTGGCCCAGCACGACGAAGAACTCGGCCTGCTGCTCCAGGTCGATCAGCTCTTCGGCCGACATGGGCCGGCGCGGCTCGACCGCGGCATCGGGCTCCAAGGCTCGAACCGGCGCCGCGGGAGCGGGGGCCGGCGGCACGCTCTGGGCAGGCGGTGCGGAAGCCGGCAGGGGCGATGGCGCCGAGACGACGCCGGAGACGCTGGGCGCCTTGGTGGGGTCATCCAAGCCGTCGTCCAGAACGGAGGGCGCAGCCCCTGCCGCGCCCGGCTGCTCGGCCCACCATGCGGCGGCCGCGCGGTCACGCCGGCGCAGCCACCACATCGCCACCACGGCGCCGGTGAGCAGCAGGCAGAGAAACACCAGCAGGTACACCAGCGGGTTCGCGTAGCGGCCTGCTTCGGCTTCACGCACGCGCGCCTGCATCTGCTCGAGCGACTTCTGCGTGGCCTCGCCATCCACTCGCAACTTCTGCAGCGCGGTTTCCATGGCCTTCAGGCGCTCCAATTCCTCGCGTCTGCGCGCCACCTCCGGATCGACGTAGCGCGGGGTCGCCCCCGAGGCCGCGCCCTCCGGCGACAGGCTCAGCCGGGTCTCCATCTGCAGTTGCGGCAGGATCAGCGCATCGGCCTCGACCGGGTCCAGCCGCAGCACCGGCCCGCGCGGCTTGGCGACCGGGACTTTGGCGCGGTGCCGGTTGGTCGCGTCCGCCTCGGCAGCGTCTGGCGATGGAGTGCCCTGCGTCTCGGCACGCCGCGGGCGGGTGCGAGGAGCAGTCGTAGCCGGTGTCGGCGCCTGCGCGGCGGGCGGTACGGCAGACAGCACGGGCGACACCGCAGTCTCCGCTCGGTCCGCCTCCCAACGGTCTTGCGAGGGTGATGCCACGGCCACCGACCCCGGCGGATCGGCCAGCAGCGTGAAGTTGCGCGAGAGGCTCGACGGGCAGCCCAGCTGGAGGTGCACCGCCACGACGGGCTCGTCCACCGCCAGGGTGGTGGTCACGCGGATGCGGCGCTCGCCCGTGGTCGTCGCGGTCTCGAGCCGGGTGCGCACCACGTTGTCGGGCAGCACGCGGTCACCGAAGCTCACCTCGGCCTTGACGCACCGGGACTCGATGGTTTCCCCCGCATCGAGGCGCAGGCCAATGGTGAAGTTGAGCTGCTGCCCCAAAGCGGCCGTGGTGCCGACCTTGCCCAACCCCAGCGCCGTCGCGGCATCCGTGCCCAGCCCGAGGGCGAGCGACAGCGCGAGCGAGGTGACAAATCTCTGCATTCGTGGGGCGGCGGGGGTATCAAATCACTCTAGCATGAAGCACCCATCCTCCGAGGCGAACCGGGGCGCACAGAGCGGCCTTCCATGCTGCATGACACAATGCCCCGTGTGCCTCGAGCACCTATCGACACTCGCCACATGCCCTCAGAACTGCACGCCGAACGCCGTGATGCGGCCCTGGTCCTGACCCTCAGTGATCCGGCCACGCGCAACACGCTGTCGGAGCAGGTCTTCGCCGCCGGCATCGAGGCGCTCGACGTGGCCGAGAGCGACCCGAGCGTGCGCTGCATCGTGCTGCGCGGTGACGGCGACTTCTTCTGTGCGGGTGGCGACCTGCACCGACTCAAGTCCAGCCGCCAGGCGGACCGCTCCGTCCAAGACAACATGCTTGAGCGCTTCCACGGTTTCGTCGAAGCGCTGCGCGTCTTTCCGAAGCCGGTAATCGCCGCCGTCGAAGGCGCTGCCGCGGGCGGTGGTTTTTCGCTCGCGTTGGCATGCGACCTCATCGTCGCCGCCGACGACGCGAAGTTCATCCTCTCGTATGGCCGCATCGGCCTCTCGCCCGATGGTGGCGCTACCTGGCAGCTCATGCAGCGCCTTCCACGCAACCTCGTGCTGCAGATGCTGTGGCTCTACGAGCCCGTGACGGCAGCGCAGCTGCACACGCACGGACTCGTCAACTGGGTCGTGCCCAAAGGCCAGACGAGCGCACAGGCGTTTGCCATCGCCGAGAAGCTCGCGGCCTGCGCCCCCAATGCCATCGCGAGCGCCAAGGAGCTCGTGAACCAGTGGCCCGAGCGCAGCCTGGCTCAGCAGCTCGACCTCGAACGCGAGCATTTCCTCGACAACCTCTTCCACCCGAACAGCGGCGAAGGCCTTCAGTCTTTCCTGGACAAGCGGCCCCCGACATTCGAGTAAGACCACAGCGCAGAGACCGCAGCCAACGCTGTCGCGACAGAGACAACCATGAACAGCCCCGTTCTTACAATCGAAGAGCAGTCCAACATCGAGTCCGGCGCGTGGTTCTCCAAACTCTCACAGCCTCTGCGGGAAGCCATCTTGTCGAGAGCGCATGTGAGGCGCCTGGCCGATGGCGCGATGCTCGCGTCGCGCGGCGCTCAGGCCGAGAGCTGGTCGGGCGTGGCCAAGGGCGCGGTGCGCGTGAGTTCGGTGTCCCTGTCGGGCAAGGAGATCACGCTCACCTATGTCGAGCCCGGTGTGTGGTTTGGCGACATCTCGCTGTTCGACAACTTCCCGCGGACGCACGATTCATACGCACATGGCGAGACCACGCTGCTCGTGGTGCGCAAGCCCGACTTCCAGGAGCTGCTCGCGCAATTCCCCGAGCTGTACGAAGCGCTGCTGCGCCTCAACTGCCGTCGCCTGCGCCTGATGTTCGACATGATCGAAGACCTGAACACGCGGCCACTGTCGGCACGCCTGGCCAAGCAGATCCTGCTGCTGGCGCGCGGCTATGGCGTCAAGCAGGGCGACGAGATCCGCATCGGCCTGCAGCTCGCGCAGGAAGACCTCGCGCAACTGCTCGGCGCTTCGCGGCAGCGCGTGAACCAGGAGCTCAAAGGCTTCGAACGGGCGGGTGCCGTGCGCATCGAGCCCACACGTCTCGTCGTGCTTTCGCGCGAGAAGCTGATTTCACTTTCCGAACGTTGACGGCACCCTGGTGCCGGTGACCCATGAGTACCGACACCAGTTCCCACACGATCGACACGCAGGCGCTCGAACGCTACCTGCAAGCCCACCTGCCCGGCTACCGCGGCCCGCTCCAGATCGAGAAGTTCAAGGGCGGCCAGTCCAACCCCACCTACAAGCTCGTCACGCCGGAGCACTCGTATGTGATGCGCTCCAAGCCGGGGCCGGTGGCCAAGCTGCTGCCCTCGGCCCATGCGATCGAGCGCGAGTACCGCGTGATGTCGGCGCTGCAAGGCAGTGCCGTGCCCGTGCCGAAGATGCACCTGCTGTGCGAAGACGAGTCTGTGATTGGCCGTGCCTTCTTCATCATGGAGTTCATGCAGGGGCGCGTGTTGTGGGACCAGTCCCTGCCTGGCATGTCGCGCGAAGAACGCGCCGCGCACTATGACGAGATGAACCGCGTGATCGCGGCCATGCACCAGGTCGACGTGAAGGCCGTGGGCCTGGCCGACTACGGCAAGCCCGGCAGCTACTTCGAACGCCAGATCGCACGCTGGAGCAAGCAGTACGTGGCCTCCATCACCCAGCCCATCGAGGCGATGGACCGCCTGATGGAGTGGCTGCCGGCGCACATGCCGGCGAGCGCGCGAGATGAATCGCAAGTGTCGATCGTGCACGGCGACTACCGCCTCGACAACCTGATGTTCCACCCCACCGAGCCGCGTGCCATCGCGGTGCTCGATTGGGAACTGTCGACACTCGGCCACCCGCTCGCCGACTTCAGCTACCACTGCATGTCGTGGCACATCCCGCAGGCGACCTTCCGCGGCATTGGCGGGCTCGACCTCGTGTCGTTGGGCATCCCGCTCGAAGCGGACTACCTGCGCCGCTACTGTGAGCGCACCGGCCGCAAAGACGTGGCGACCGTCGAAGCCGACTGGAATTTCTACCTCGCCTACAACCTCTTCCGCGCCGCCGGCATCTCGCAAGGCATCGCCAAGCGCGTGGAGAACGGCACCGCCTCCAGCGCCGAAGCGCGCCAGGTCGCCGCCAGCGCCCGCCCGTTGGCCGACATGGCCTGGCAGTTCGCCCAGCAGGCCTGACCCCTCTCTCACCCCCGGATCACCCAAGGAGACATACATGGACTTCGCCTATTCACCGCGCACCCAGGAGCTGCAAGCCAAGCTGCTGCGCTTCATGGACGACTACATCTACCCGGCCGAAGCGCGCTACACCGCCGAGATCGAAGCCAACACCAAGGCCGGCAAGCGCTGGACGCCGCTCGAAACCATCGAAGAGCTGAAGGTCAAGGCGCGCGCACAGGGCCTGTGGAACCTCTTCCTGCCACCAAGCGCCGACGGTTCGGTGCGCGAAGCCGAATACGGCCCCGGCCTGTCGAACCAGGAATACGCGCCGCTGGCCGAGATCATGGGCCGCGTGATGTGGTCGAGCGAGGTCTTCAACTGCTCGGCACCCGACACCGGCAACATGGAAACCATCATTCGCTATGGCACTGCCGAGCATAAGAAGCGCTGGGCCGAGCCGCTGCTCGACGGCAAGATCCGCAGCGCGTTTGCGATGACCGAGCCGGCCGTGGCTTCGTCGGACGCGACCAACATCGAAGCCCGCATCGAGCGCCAGGGAGACGAGTACGTCATCAACGGCCGCAAGTGGTGGATCTCGGGCGCCGGCGACCCGCGCTGCGCGATCTACATCTTCATGGGCAAGACCGACCCGACCGCGCCGCGCCACAGCCAGCAGTCGATGATCCTGGTGCCGGCCGACACCAAGGGCATCACGGTGATCCGCCCCCTGCCCGTCTTCGGCTACGACGACGCGCCGCACGGCCATTGCGAGATCCTGTTCGAGAACGTGCGCGTGCCGGTGAGCAACGTGCTGCTCGGCGAAGGCCGCGGTTTCGAGATCGCACAAGGCCGCCTCGGCCCAGGCCGCATCCACCACTGCATGCGCCTGATCGGGCTGGCCGAACGTGCGCTCGAACTCATGTGCAAGCGTGCCAGCTCGCGTGTGGCCTTCGGCCGCACCGTGGCCGAGCAAGGCGTGACGCGCGAGCGCATCGCCGAAGCCCGCTGCCGCATCGAGCAGGCCCGCCTGCTGACGCTCAAGTCGGCCTGGATGATGGACGTGGCCGGCAACAAGACCGCCAAGGCCGAGATCGCGATGATCAAGGTGGTGGCGCCGTCGATGGCCTGCCAGGTGATCGACTGGGCGATGCAGGTGCATGGCGGCGGCGGCATGTCGGACGACTTCCCGCTCGCCTACTTTTACGCCATGGCCCGCACGCTACGCTACGCCGACGGCCCTGACGAAGTGCACCGCAATGCGATCGCCAAGCTGGAACTCGGGCGCTACGCAGCCGCGTGACGTCGAGTGGCCGAAGGGGCCTCAGCGCCCCTTCGGTGAGTCTTCGGGGCCGAGCTGCGTCTGCCAGGCCGTGGAGCCGGTGCTGTGCCAATCGGGCGAACCCTCGGCGCCCACGCCGGCCACGCGCAATGCCTGCAGCACGGCCACCTCGAAGAGGCCCACCGCCTGCGTCATGAGCGCCACTTCAGGCTCTGGCAACTGCATGCGCAGATAGGCGCGGCCGCGCAGCAGCATCAGCACGAAAGGCGGCTCGGATCTCAGGAAGCCCGCCAGCGACTCTTCGAGCTGCTTGGCCAGCGCACCCTCGACCCACGACGCCGCTTCGGGTTGCGCGCTGCTGACCAGACCGAAGCGCGAGCGCACCTCTTTCGCAGCCTTGTACGGCACTTTCGGGAACATCGCCAGCCAGCGCATCTCTTCCGGCGTGTTGGCGTCGATCACGGTCTGCGTGCTCTCGGTGAAACGCTCGAAGGCCTGGCGCTCCAGGTTCTCGAGCAGACCTTGCGAGATCAACAGCACCTGCAGGTTGTGCGAGAGCCCCAACTCCATGCGCAGCCGCAGCTCATGCCCGTCGATGTACTGGCGCTGCGGCGGGCCCCACTCGAGACGCCACGGTTTGCTTTCCATGCCGCCGGTGATGACGAAACCCTCGCCCTCGGCTTCGCGCTTGTACTTGAGCTTGTTGTGCCGGGCCCATTCCACCACCTCGCGCCACTCGGGCCCTGGGGCCGGGCGGGAAATCAGCTTCTTGAAGGCATCAAGCATGATGAGGTGGCATCCACTAGAGTGGGCACACGGCAGGTGCCGCGATGACAGGAGACTATAGCGATGATCGACGTGTATTCGTGGGCTACCCCCAACGGCCACAAGGTCCACATCATGCTCGCGGAATGCGGCCTGCCCTACCGCGCGCATCCAGTGAACATCGGCGCCGGAGACCAGTTCAAGCCGGAATTCCTGGCGATCAGCCCGAACAACAAGATCCCCGCCATCGTCGACCCCGACGGGCCGGATGGCGAGCCGATCTCCTTGTTCGAATCGGGCGCCATCCTGCTTTACCTCGCTGGCAAGACGGGCCGTTTCCTGCCCAGCACGGTACGCGGGCGCTACGAGACGCTCGAGTGGCTGATGTTCCAGATGGGCGGCGTGGGGCCCATGCTCGGCCAGGCGCATCACTTTCGCATCTACGCACCCGAGAAGCTGCCCTACGCGATCGACCGCTACACCAACGAAGCCAAGCGGCTCTACGGCGTGATGGACAAGCGCCTGGCCAAGAGCAAGTACATCGCGGGCAACGAATACACCATCGCCGACATCGCCATCTTCCCGTGGCTGCGCTCCTGGAAGAACCAGGGCATCGACTGGGCCGACTATCCCCACCTCAAAGGCTGGTTCGACGAGATCGCTGCGCGGCCGGCCGTGCAGCGCGGGGTCGAGGTGCTGGCCGACTTGCGAAAACCGCTCGTCGACTCGCAAGCGCGCGACGTGCTCTTCGGCAAGCAGCAGTACGAGCGCCGCTGACCAGCCTGTCTGCGGTGACGTTCGCGGTGTCTTGCGCCCCCTAGACCCGGGGTCGCGAAAACGGCGAAAGGGCGTACTGTCCGCGTCAAAATACACACTTTCGCCCGCTTGGGCGATGGTTTAGCGCGCCCGATGAACTTGTCCGAGCCACTTCAGCCTTCAGGCCCGATGCCCGCCATCGCCGGCCAGACGCTCCTTCCGGGTGAAAGGCTGTGCGACTTCGAGATCGTGCAGGTGATCGGGCTCACGAGCTTCGGCGTGCTCTACCTCGGCCGCCAGCTGCAAGACGGCAGCACGGTCGCCATCAAGGAGTACATGCCGTCGAGCCTGGCTATCCGCACGCGCGATGGCCGGGTCGAAGTCACCGACCCAGCGCATGTGCAGGCGTTCGAACGCGGCTTGCAGGCCTTCCTGGCCGAGGCGCTAACGCTGTCGCAGTTCGAGCAACCGAACCTCCTGCGTGTGAGCGCCGTGTGGGAAGACAACGGCACCGCCTACCGCTCGATGCCCTACCTCACCGGCACCACGCTGCTGGCGTGGCGGACGGGCCTCGCTGAGCCCGCTTCGCAAGCGCAGATGGAAGCCTTGCTGGAAGGTCTGCTCGAGGCCCTGCGGACGCTCTTCCAGGCCGGCCTGGCACACGGCCAGGTCGAGCCTCTCAACATCTATATCGGCGAAGATGGCCAAGCCGTGCTGATGGACTTCGACGCCGTCCACCAGGCGGTGCAGAGCGACCCCGACAAGCCCTACGTCGACGCCTATGCCGACCCCGCGCGCGTGGAGGCGATGATGAGCACCGATCTGCGCGCGGTTGCGGCGGTGCTGCACTTCGCGATCAGCGGTGATTGGGCGCCGGTGCGCCCCGGGCAGGCGGTGCGCTACCCGCCGTTGTCCGACGTGCTGCTGCGCTTCAAGGACAGCGCCTCGGCGTTGGAGTACAGACCCGAGTTCCTTGCCGCCATCGATGCGGCGCTGGCTCAACCGGTGCAGGACGGGCCGGGCACGATCACCGAGTTTCGCGCGCTGTTTGCCGCCGATTCGTCGCCCGTCCCGCTGCTGGAGCCGGGCGGCACGGTTGAAAAGAAGCGTGCCAAGCGCCCCAGGCGTGAGCCCATCCCACCGGCTCCGCCCGCGTATCCCTTGAGCTCCAGCGAGAGCGTGCTGGCGCTGCTCGCCAACTTCGAGCGTGGCCCGGCGCCTTCCGCAGAAGACGTGGAGCCGTTTCAGGTCCCGGAAGTGCCCACGCTCACCGAAGAGGCCGAGCCCACCTTGCCTCCGTTGCGCATCGTCAACCCGTTCGATGACCTGGAAAGCCGCGACTCGCTGCCCACGCTCTCGGTGGACGAGCAATCCGACTACGAGCCATTGCCCTATACGCCGATGCCGAGCATCCGCCCGCGCAACCCGTGGAAGCAACGCCTGCCGGTGATTGCCGCGATGGCCGCGGTGCTGATCGCCACCATTGGCGCCCTCGCCTGGCAACTGTTCGGCTGATGGTGTGAGACGGCGGCCAGACTTGGCCTGCCCGGAGGGACTCGAACCCCCGACCTGCTGCTTAGAAGGCAGCTGCTCTATCCAGTTGAGCTACGGGCAGTGAGGGGGTGACCCACAGAAGAATGGTCGGAGCGGCGGGATTCGAACTCGCGACCTACTGGTCCCAAACCAGTTGCGCTACCAGGCTGCGCTACGCTCCGATCGGCGCGCATTGTACCCAGGGTCTTCGGGCGCTCACGCGTTGATTTGCTGCAAAGCTTTCTCGAGCCGTTTCACGCTCACGGGCTGAGGGGTGCGCAACTCCTGCGCGAAGAGACTGACGCGAAGCTCCTCGAGCAGCCAGCGGAACTCATCGAGCCGTGCATCACGTACGCCACGCCGGTCGGCCATCAGCCGCAGGTAGCGCTGCTCCAGCGGGCGCATCTCGGCGAGGCGCGTGGCGTCACGAGCCGGGTCGCCGCGCAGCTTGTCGAGCCGCATCGTCACACCCTTGAGGTAGCGCGGCAGGTGCGCCAGCTGGGTCCAGGGTGTGTCGAGCACGAAGCGCTTGGGCAACAGGCGCGCGAGCTGTGCCTGGATGTCGTCGGCGACGTCCTTGGTCGGGCGGGCATCCTTCAACTTGCGGGCCGCCGCGGCGTACTCGGTGAGGATCGCCAGCGCACTGCGCGCCACCTCGTTGGCGATCAGCGTGAGGCGCCCGCGGCCCTCGTCGATGCGCTTGCGAAACGCCTGCGCGTCGGTGGGCAACGGCTCGCCGAGGAAAGCCCGGTCGAGCGCGAGGTCGACGATCTGCTGGCGCAGCTCGTCAGCCGTGCCGAGCGGCATGTAGAAGACGGCCATCTTCTGCAGATCTGGAATGTTCTTCTCGAGGTACTTGAGCGCGTCGCGGATCTGCAGCGCCACCAGGCGGCGCAAGCCGGCGCGGTGCTTGGCCGCAGCGATCTCGGGCTCGTCGAACACCTCGATCAGCACATGGTCGCCCTTGTCGATCAGCGCCGGGAACCCGACGAGGCTCTGGCTGCCGCGCTTCACTTCCATTAACTCGGGCAGCTCGCCGAAGGTCCAGTCGGTGTAGCGGACATCGGTGGTGGAAGGCGGCGGTGCCACGAGTTCGGCCTTGACCGGCGCGTTGGATCTCTGCGCGGCGGGGGGCGCCGGAGGCGGCTCATCCGCTTTCGGGAGGCCGGGGCGCAACACCGCCAGTGCCTGAAACGCCGAGCGCGCCTGCCCGCCCAGTTCGGCTTTGAGGCTCGCGAGATTGCGGCCCATCGCGAGCTGCCGGCCGTGCTCGTCGACCACGCGGAAATTCATGAAGAGGTGCGGCGCCAGCTGTTCGAGCTTGAAGTCGTTGCGCTGCACGGCGAGCTGGGTGCGCTCGCGCACCGCCTTGAGCAGACTGTCGACCAAGGAACCCTGCGCAAACGGCGTGAGCTCGCAGAACTCGGCCGCGTAGTCGGGCAGCGGCACCAGACGCGAGCGTGGCCGCTGATGCAGGCTCTTCACGAGCGCGAGCACCTTGTCTTTCAACATGCCGGGCACCAGCCATTCGCACCGTTCATCGCTCACCTGGTTGAGCGCAAAGATGGGCACGGTGACGGTGACGCCGTCTTTGGCATCACCCGGCTCGTGCAGGTAGCTTGCGCTGCAGTCCACCCCGCCCAGCCGGATGGTCTTCGGGAAGGCCGAGGTGGTGATGCCCGCGGCTTCGTGGCGCATCAACTCTTCGCGCGTGAGCTGCAGGAGCTTCGGCTGGCGCTTCACTTCGTCGCGGTACCAACGCTCCAGCGTCGAGGCGCTCATCACGTCGGCTGGGAGTTGCTGGTCGTAGAAGGCGTGGATCAGCTCGTCGTCGACCAGCACGTCCTGCCGGCGCGACTTGTGCTCCAGCTCCTCGACCTGCGCGATGAGCTTGCGGTTGGCAGCGAGAAACGGCAGGCGGCGCGCCATCTCGTCTGACCACTCGCCGTTCACCAACGCCTCGCGGATGAAGATCTCGCGGGCCGCCGCCGGGTCGACGTTGCCGAAGTTCACCCGACGGTTGCTGTAGACCACGATGCCGTAGAGCGTGGCGCGTTCGAGGGCCACCACCTCGCCGGCCTTCTTCTCCCAATGCGGCTCCAGCAGCTGCGTCTTCAGCAGGTGCGCGCCGACGATGGGCAGCCACTGCGGCTCGATGTTGGCAATGCCACGGCCGAAAAGGCGAGTGGTCTCGACGAGTTCGGCCGCGACGATCCAGCGGCCAGGCTTCTTGCTGAGGTTGGCACCAGGGTGTTTGTAGAAGCGGATGCCCCGCGCACCAAGGTACCAGTCGTCTTCGTCGCTCTTGAGGCCGATGTTGCCGAGCAGGCCGGCCAGCATCGTCATGTGGAGCTGGTCGTAGGTGGCGGACGAGCCGTTGAGGCGCCAGCCATGTTCGGCGACGACCGTGTGCAGCTGCGAATGGATGTCGCGCCACTCGCGCACGCGCCGCGGCGAGATGAAGTTCTCGCGCAGCAGCTGCTCCTGCTTGCGGTTCGACAGCTTGTGTTCGCCCTGGCCACCTTTGCTGTCTTCCAGCCACTTCCAGAGCTTGAGCGTGCCCACGAACTCCGACTTCTCGTCGTCGAACTTCTTGTGCGCGTTGTCGGCCGCCTGCTGCTGCTCGATGGGGCGGTCCCGCACGTCCTGCACGCTCAGGGCGGAGGCGATCACGAGCACTTCGGCCAGGGCCTGGCGGTTGCGCGCCTCCAGGATCATGCGGCCGACACGGGGGTCGAGCGGCAGTTTGGCGAGTTCGCGCCCGGTGGCGGTGAGCTCGTTCTGGTCGTCGACGGCACCGAGTTCGTTGAGCAGTTGGTAGCCATCGGCCACCGCGCGCCGCGGGGGCGGTTCGAGGAACGGAAACTCTTCGACCAAGCCCAGCCCGAGCGACTTCATGCGCAGGATCACACCCGCCAGCGACGAGCGCAGGATCTCCGGGTCGGTGAAGCGCGGGCGCTCGTTGAAGTCCTTCTCGTCGTAGAGGCGGATGCAGATGCCGTTGCTGACGCGGCCGCAGCGGCCGGCGCGCTGGTTGGCCGCCGCCTGGCTCACGGCCTCGATCTGCAGCTGCTCGACCTTGTTGCGGTAGCTGTAGCGTTTGACGCGCGCGGTGCCGGCGTCGATCACGTACTGGATGCCGGGAACCGTGAGCGAGGTTTCGGCCACGTTAGTGGCCAGCACGATGCGGCGCGCGCTGTGGGGCTCGAAGACGCGGTCCTGCTCCTGTTGCGACAGGCGCGCAAACAGCGGCACGACCTCGACGCCGGGCGGATGGTGGCGGCGCAGGTGGTCGGCCGCCTCGCGGATCTCGCGCTCACCGGGCAGGAAGACGAGCACGTCACCCGCACCTTCGCGCCAGAGTTCGTCGACCGCATCGCCGATCGCATCGTTGAGCCCGTACTCGCGACTTTCCTCGAACGGCCGGTAGCGCTGCTCGACCGGAAAGAGCCGCCCCGACACCATGATCACCGGCGCCGGCCCGTGGCGCGATGCGAAGTGCTGCGCGAACCGATCGGCATCGATCGTGGCCGACGTGACGATGATCTTCAGGTCGGGCCGGCGCGGCAGGATCTGCCGCAAGTAGCCGAGCAGGAAGTCGATGTTGAGGCTGCGCTCGTGGGCCTCGTCGATGATCAGCGTGTCATAGGCCTTGAGCAGCGGGTCGGTCTGCGTTTCAGCGAGGAGGATGCCGTCGGTCATGAGCTTCACGCTCGCGCCCGGCTGCAGGCGATCCTGGAAGCGCACCTTGTAGCCCACGATTTCGCCGAGCGGCGTCTTCAACTCGTCGGCGATGCGCTTGGCCACGCTCGATGCGGCGATGCGCCGCGGCTGGGTGTGGCCGATGAGCTTGCCGGTGTTGGCACGGCCTCGGCCCATCGCGAGGGCAATCTTCGGCAGCTGGGTGGTCTTGCCGGAGCCGGTCTCGCCGCAGACGATCACCACTTGGGCTTCAGACAGCGCGCGTTCGATCTCCTCGCGTTTGCCCGAGACGGGCAGCGATTCAGGGAAGTTGATCGGGGGCAAGGGCGTCGCGGTGACCGGTGCGGGCCGGCCGCGACGCGCGGAAGCGTCTGTCGTCAAGGGTCGTCGTGCAAAATCGCGGATTATTTCAGCCTCTCGCCTGTGGCGCGCGCATGGACCTCATCTTTCCGCACACCTTCGTCCCGTGGTTCCGCTCGGTTGCGCCGCACATCCACGCACACCGAGGCAAGACGTTCGTGGTGGCGATCGCTGGCGAGCTGATTGCCGCGGGCAAGCTCACGGCTTTCGCTCAAGACTGCGCCCTGATGCAGGCGATGGGCGTGAAGCTCGTGCTGGTGCACGGCTTTCGCCCGCAGGTGGAAGAGCAGTTGCAGGCCAAGGGCCACGTCTCGCGCTTCAGCCACGGCATGCGCGTCACCGACCCGGTGGCGCTCGACTGCGCGCAGGAAGCCGCGGGCCAGCTCCGATATGAGATCGAAGCGGCGTTTTCGCAAGGCCTGCCCAATACCCCCATGGCCGGCGCGGCCGTGCGCATGATCTCAGGCAACTTCATCACCGCACGGCCCGTTGGCATCGTCGACGGCGTGGACTTCCAGCACACCGGCCTCGTGCGCAAGATCGACGCCATCGCCATCCGCCAGAACATCGACGCCGGCTCGCTGGTGCTGCTCTCACCCTTCGGCTTTTCGCCGACCGGCGAGGCCTTCAACCTCAGCATGGAAGACGTGGCCACCAGCGCCGCCATCGAACTGCAGGCCGACAAGCTTCTCTTCGTGACCGAAGTGCGCGGCATCCCGCAGGACCCGCACGCCGGCGACCCGCGCGATGAAGACGTCGAGATCGACCAGGAGCTGGCGCTGGCCGAGGCCGAAAAGCTGCTCGCCCAGCTGCCCAACCCCACCCAGCCGACCGACACCGCCTTCTATCTCCAGCACGCGGTGAAGGCCAGCAAGGAAGGCGTGGAACGGGTGCACATCCTGCCGTTCAACGTCGACGGTGGCGTGCTGATGGAAGTCTTCACCCACGACGGCATCGGCACCATGATCGTCGACGAGAAGCTCGAAAGCCTGCGCGAAGCCACCGCCGACGACATCGGCGGCATCCTGCAGTTGATCGAACCGTTTGAAAAAGACGGCACGCTTGTCAAACGCGACCGCACCGAGATCGAACGCGACATCGACCACTACACCGTGATCGAACACGACGGTGTGATCTTCGGGTGCGCAGCGCTCTACCCCTACCCCGAAGCCAAGACCGGCGAGATGGCCGCGCTCACCGTGAGCAACAACGTGCAAGGCCAAGGCGACGGCGAGCGCATCCTGAAGCGCATCGAACAGCGCGCCAAGGCCATGGGCATGACGAGCATCTTCGTGTTGACGACCCGCACCATGCACTGGTTCATCAAACGCGGTTTCGCGCAGGTCGACCCCGACTGGTTGCCCGAGTCACGCAAGCGCAAATACAACTGGGACCGCCGCTCCCAGGTGCTGGTGAAGAAACTGGCCTGAAGACAATTTTCAGATTCTCAATTTCACAGGAGTACCTCATGGCCCGCACCATTCAATGCGCGTATCTGAAGAAAGAAGGCGAAGGCCTGGATTTCGCTCCGTACCCGGGCGAGCTGGGCAAACGTATCTACAACGAGATCAGCAAGGAAGCCTGGCAGTTGTGGATGAAACACCAGACCATGCTGGTCAACGAGAACCGCCTGAACCTCGCCGATCAGCGTGCACGCCAGTATCTGGCGCGCCAGATGGAACGATTCTTCTTCGGCGAGGGCGCCGAACAGCCTGCGGGGTATGTGCCGCCTTCGGCCTGACGTTTATCTGGCGCAAGCGCAATATGGGCGACTCCTCAATTCTGGGGAGCGAGTCTCATTTGACCCGACGTGCAAATCCAGTTTGGCGCACTAAAGTTTCCAGGCCATAAAATCGCGGCCTTAATACCCAGGTGCTACCCAAGGGAGATTCTCATGTCGTCACTGCAAGACCTGCTGGCAAAACGCGCGGCACTCGAACAGGAAATCGAGGCGACCCAAAAGCGGGAGCGCCAAGACGCCATCGCAAAGGTCAAATCCATCATGGCCGAATATGGGCTCACGGTGGCCGACCTGTCGACGAAGGGCGCTGCCCCCAAGGCGGGTGTCGGCAAGGGCACGAAGGTCGCGCCCAAATACCGCAACAGCGCGACCGGCGAAACCTGGAGCGGCCGCGGGCTGCAGCCCAACTGGCTCAAGGCCGCGATCGCCTCGGGAAAGAAGCTCGACGACTTCGCGCTCTGAGGCCCGGTGAAGCTGCGGTGAGGCTCTAGACTGGCGGGGTGATCCCGCCCAGCTTTGTCCAGGAACTGCTCTCCCGCGTCGACATCGTCGAAGTCGTCGGCCGCTACGTCCAGCTCAAGAAGGCCGGCATCAACCACAAGGGGTTGTGCCCGTTTCACGGCGAAAAGACGCCGAGTTTCATCGTCAGCCCCACCCGGCAGACGTACCACTGCTTCGGTTGCGGCGTGCATGGCAACGCCATCGGTTTCCTGATGGAAAACAGCGGCATGGGCTTTATCGATGCCGTGCGCGACCTGGCGCAGCAGGTGGGCCTCACCGTGCCGGAGGACGACCGCTCGCCCCAGGAACGGGAACGCGCCGCCGAGTTGAAGCAGAAGCAGGCCACGCTGACCGACGTGCTGGCAAAAGCCGCCGAGCACTACCGCAAGCAGCTCAAGGGCAGCCCCCGCGCGGTGGAGTACTTGAAGGGCCGCGGGCTCACGGGCGAGATCGCTGCGGCATTCGGCCTCGGATACGCACCCGACGGCTGGCGCGGCCTCGCCAGCGTCTTTCCTCACTACGACGACCCGCTTCTGGAAGAAAGCGGCCTCGTGATCGCCCAGGGCGACACCGAGGAGGAGCGCAAGCGCTACGACCGCTTCCGCGACCGGATCATGTTCCCCATCCGCTCGGTGCAAGGCGAGGTGATCGGCTTTGGAGGTCGCGTGCTCGACAAGGGCGAGCCGAAATACCTCAACTCTCCGGAGACGCCGGTCTTCGTCAAGGGGCGCGAGCTCTATGGCCTGCACGAGGCACGGGCCGCGATCCGCCAGAAGGGCTACGTGCTGGTGGTCGAGGGCTACATGGACGTGGTGGCGCTCGCGCAGCTGGGGTTTCCCAATGCGGTGGCCACGCTCGGCACCGCCTGCACGGCCGAGCACGTGCAGAAGCTTTTTCGCTTCACCGAGTCGGTGGTGTTCAGCTTCGACGGCGACGCGGCCGGCCGCCGGGCCGCGGGGCGCGCCCTCGAAGCCTCGCTGCCCCATGCGAGCGACGTCCGCAGCATCCGCTTCCTCTTCCTGCCGACCGAGCATGACCCGGACTCCTATGTGAGGGAGCACGGCACGGAGGCGTTCGAGGCCTATGTGTCGCAGGCGGTGCCGCTGTCGCGCCAGCTCGTCGAAGCGGCCCGTGAAGGCGTCGATCTCGACAGCGCAGAAGGCCGTGCCAAGTTCCTCGCGAACGCGAAACCGCTCTGGACCGCGCTCCCCGAAGGCGCGTTGAAGCTGCAATTGCTCGGCGAGCTGGCTCAAATGGCAGGGTTGTCCGGGCCGGACCTGTCACGGCTGTGGCAGTCGGCTGGCGGCGCGCGGCGCCCTCCGCCTTCCGACGATGACGAGAGGGAATCATTCGCGCCCCCCGCGAAGTCATCACCCCGGGGCAGCTCCCGTGCGCCCCGCTTTGCCGGCCGCGCCGCGCCGGCCCGCAAGGAAGACACGGCCCTGCGGATGCTGCTCCTGCACAGCGAATGGTGGCAGCAGCTCGACGCCGACGACCATGAGCTGCTCGCTGAGTTGCCCGCCCCTCACGGGCCGCTGTGTTCCTGGCTGGAGCGCCACCTGCACGACCAGGGCGAAACCCCCTGGGCCGTGCTCGAACAAGCCCTCCAGGACACCGAATGGGCCGAGACCGTCACCCGCTGGATGCCCGAAAGCGTGCTGGCCGACGAGATCCAGTTCGCCGACCTGCGCCGGGTGGTCGACAGCCTGCGCATCGATGCCCTGAAAGACGCCCAGCGTGCGCTCATCGAGCGCGCTGGCAGCGACCCGGCAGCGCTCGCACGCTGGCGCGAGCTCGACTCCCGCATCCGCCAATTGAGCGCTTCGCAGACCTCTTTGACGTAAGCCCGCTCTTCGCCGATAATGGAGGGTTTGTTACGCGGCAAGAGTGACAGCAGCACCTCCGGTCCCGGCCACCCTCTGACCCAGGGTCCCCATACAAGGCCACCTTCTCCCGCAAGGGCTGCGCTTCTTCGATGGTCACGCCAGCTTGTCCGCACACGGCTACTTCGTCCGGTTTCGACCGTTTGAAGTGGCTGCGCCATGCCGGGTCTCTCTTCGTCGCCCTTGAACGCACGGTTCACGTCTGCATCTACAGCAGGTTCGGTCCGTCGTTTGGTGCGCCCTCGAGGCCCCGGCACCAAGCCGTGACGCCCATCACCATCCGAGGATTTGCATGACCGCGAAGAAGAGCGCTCCCGCGAAGGCAGCCCCCGCTGCGCCCGCCAAGGCCACGAAGGCCGACGCCGAAGACAAGAAGAAGACCAAGGCCGCAGCTGCGCCTGCGAAGCCGGCCGCCAAGGCCGCCGCGCCTGCTGAAAAGGGCAAGCCGGGCCGCAAGCCCAAGGCCGGCGCCGCCGCCAAAAAGGAGGAGCCCGAAGAGGACTTCTCCGACATCGAAGCCGACTTGGCCGGTGAACCCGAAGCCGAAGCCGACGCGGGCGAAGAAAAGGCCGCCAAGGCCAAGCCGCTGCGCATGAAGGTGTCGCGCGCCAAGGAGCGCGCGCTGATGCGTGAGTTCGGTCTCGACGAGACCGCCCTCACCGAAGAGGAAGTCACCAAGCGCCGCCAGGAGCTGAAGACCCTCATCAAGATGGGCAAGACGCGCGGTTTCCTGACGCACCAGGAAATCAACGACCACCTGCCCGAGAAGCTGGTCGACGCGGAAATCCTCGAAGCCATCGTGTCGATGCTCAACGACATGGGCATCGCCGTCTACGAGCAGGCCCCCGACGCTGCCACCCTGCTGATCGCCGGCAGCGGCACCGCCACCGCGACGGAAGAAGAAGCCGAAGAAGCCGCCGAAGCGGCGCTCTCGACCGTCGACTCCGAATTCGGCCGCACGACCGACCCGGTCCGCATGTACATGCGCGAAATGGGCACGGTCGAACTGCTCACGCGCGAAGGCGAAATCGAGATCGCCAAGCGCATCGAAGGCGGCCTGCAGGCCATGATGCTGGCCATCAGCGCGTCGCCGACGACCATTGCGGAAATCCTCGCCTACGCGGACAAGATCGCCGCCGGCGAGATGCAGATCTCCGAGGTGGTTGACGGTTTCGTCTCGGAAGACGAGGCCGACGACTATGTGGCCGAGGAAGACGTCGACTTCTTCGATGAGGAAGACGACGACGACGGCAACGGCGGCAGCAAGGCGCTGACCAAGAAGCTCGAAGAGCTGAAGGCCGCGGCGCTCATCAAGTTCGAAAGCCTGCGCACCAACTTCGACAAGATGCGCAAGTCCTTCGAGAAGGAAGGCTACCAGTCGCCCTCGTACAACAAGGCCCAGCAAGCCATCAGCGACGAGCTGATGACGATCCGCTTCACGGTCAAGAACATCGAGAAGCTGTGCGGCATCCTGCGCTCGCAGGTCGACGACGTGCGCCGCTATGAGCGCGAGCTGCGCAAGATCCTGGTCGACAAGTGCGGCATGCCGCAGGACTACTTCGTCAAGAACTTCCCGCCCAACCTGCTCAACCTGAAGTGGCCCGAGAAGGAGGCCGCGGCTGGCAAGCCCTACAGCGCCATCCTCACGCGCAACCTGCCGGCCATCCAGGAACTGCAGCAAAAGCTGATCGATCAGCAGGCGCGCGCCGTCGTGCCGCTGGAAGACCTGAAGGAAATCAACCGCCGCATGAACGAGGGCGAGAAGTCCTCGCGCGACGCGAAGAAGGAAATGATCGAGGCCAACCTGCGCCTCGTGATCTCGATCGCGAAGAAGTACACCAACCGCGGCCTGCAGTTCCTCGACCTCATCCAGGAAGGCAACATCGGCCTGATGAAGGCGGTCGACAAGTTCGAATACCGCCGCGGCTACAAGTTCTCGACGTATGCGACGTGGTGGATCCGTCAGGCCATCACCCGCTCGATCGCCGACCAGGCGCGAACCATCCGCATCCCGGTGCACATGATCGAGACGATCAACAAGATGAACCGCCTGTCGCGCCAGCACTTGCAGGAGTTCGGCTTCGAGCCCGACGCCCCGACGTTGGCCGAGAAGATGGAGATCCCCGAGGACAAGATCCGCAAGATCATGAAGATCGCGAAGGAGCCGATCTCGATGGAAACCCCCATCGGCGACGACGACGATTCGCATCTCGGCGACTTCATCGAGGACACCAACAACACCGCGCCGATCGAAGCCGCCATGCAGGCCGGCCTGCGCGACGTGGTGAAGGACATCCTCGACAGCCTCACCCCGCGTGAAGCGAAGGTGCTGCGCATGCGCTTCGGCATCGAGATGTCGACCGACCACACGCTGGAAGAGGTCGGCAAGCAGTTCGATGTGACGCGCGAGCGCATCCGCCAGATCGAGGCCAAGGCGATCCGCAAGCTCAAGCACCCGAGCCGGTCGGACAAGCTGCGCACCTATCTCGACAATCTCTGATCTACCAAAAAGACAGGACGCCCCGGCCCATTTCGCCGGGGCGTTTTGCTTGTGGAGTGCCATAAACTTCACAGATGGCACAACCCCCACGTCGCTTCGCTCCTGCCCCCCGAGGGGGCGGCCAGTGGTTTCGGGCGGCCGGGCAGCACTGACATGACGCAGATTCTTCAGCGCACCGTCCTCTTTGCCGACCTGCGCGGCAGCACCGCGCTGTATGAGACGCTTGGCAACACCGAGGCCACGACCGTGGTCACGCGCAGCGTCGCCCTGATCTCGCAGATCGTTTCCACCTCGGGCGGCGTCGTGGTCAAGACCCTGGGCGACGGGCTGATGGCGGTGTTCGCCGATTCGGTGTCTGCGGTGGTCGCGGCCGACGAGATGCACGATTCACTCGACCGCATCGTGCCGCCCTCCGGCCAGCGCAGCGTGCCGGTGCTCAAGCTGCAGGTCGGCCTCGCCCACGGCGAGGTGGTCGAGATGTCGGGCGACTGCTTTGGTGACGCCGTGAACGTCGCCGCCCGCCTGCTCGACCATGCCGGTGACAACGAGACCCTTGCCACTGCCAGCGTGGTGGCCGGTCTCAGCTCCGACATGCGCGAGCGCTGCCGCAGCCTCGACAAGGTGCAGCTGCGCGGCCGTGTGGAGCCGGTGCATGTGTACCTCATCGAAGGCCGCCGCTTCGGCGACACCGCCGCCACCGCCTACGGCGAGCTGCTGCCGCAGGCCGAGCCGGAAGGCATACGCCTCGTGTGGCTCGACCTCAACCGCGTCTACGCCGGCCCGAGCCTGCCCGTGGTGCTCGGTCGCAGCCCCCAGGTCACCTACTGCATCGACGACTCGCGTGTGTCGCGTTCCCATGCCCGCATCGACTGGCACGGCGGCGCCTTCCAGCTGACCGACCTCAGCTACAACGGCACTTACGTGCGCTTCTCCACCGGCTCTGAGATCGTGTCGCTGCGCCGCGGCACCTGCACGCTGCATGGCTCGGGCCTCATCGGCCTGGGCGCCACGCTCACCGACCCGACCGCACCATGCGTGCGCTTCGAGGTCCTCAAGTTCGCCGACACGCAGCCGCAAGACGCGCTGTAATTCGCCCGGGTTGTTCGTTCGCTTTTCGTGCATCACTGCGCGGAAGTGCGGGCGATCCTGCTCCCTTGGATTCGAGCTTCTCCGCTAAAGTCGTCCACATGTTGTGGGCCGGTTCTTGCCTCGTTGACGTCGCTTTGGCGACGCTTTGAACAGCGTCCGCGCCGGTCATGGCCACCACCACCGTCGAGGCCAGCCGCGAAGGCACGCTGCGCGCGGTGAGCAAGCTCGGTGGAGCCCCCGAAGAAGAGTTCGACATCCTGGTGCGCATGCTCGCGCGCCAGCTTCCCGGTGCCTCCGTCTGGCTCGCCGTGCTCGACCAGCACCAGCGCCCGCACCTCAAGGCCCAAGTCGGCCTGGCCGAACCCAAGCTCCCGCTGCTGGCGACCGAGCTGGCCCTGACCCTCTCCCTCGACGACACCGCGCTGCAGCAGGGCATCGACCCATCGGGCAACGGCTGGGCCGCATGCCGCGTGGTGGCGCAGCAGCACGCGGTCGGCATCCTCGGCCTCACGCACCCGGGCAGCAGTCTCGACAACAGCACCCTCGCCGCGCTGCGCGAAACCGCCACGCTGGCCGGCGCGATGCTCGACTCGCGCCTCAAGGAAAGCCTCTGGCGCTATCACGCCGAGCGTGTGCGCGAGGCCAGCCTGTCCAGCACCGACTGGCTCTGGGAGAGCGATGACCAAGGACGCGTGCGGTGGGTGTCGTCGGGCGTGCAGGCCCACACCGGCATGCCGCCCAACCTCGTGATCGGCCGCACGCTGCAGCAGATCAACGAGCCCGTGGAGGACGACGCCACCCGCTCCTGGGAACGGTATCGAGACGCCCGCTCGCGGCAGGCCCCCTTTCGCGACGTGCTGGCGCACCGCCCCTCGCCCAGCGGGCGCATCACGGTGAGCATCAGCGGCACGCCGGTGTTCGACGAAACCGGCACCTTCCGCGGCTACCGCGGCACCACCAGCAACGTCACCGAGCGGATCGAAGCCCAGCGCGCGGCGCAGGCGGCCGAGCGCCTGCTCAGCGAAGCGATGGACAGCCTCACCGCGGGAGTGATGATCTCCGACCCGCAAGGCCGCGTCGTGGTCGCGAATGCCGTGTGGCGGCGCAGCCTGGCCGCCTACATGCATGGCGACCCGAGCTGGCCCGAGATCGTGCAGCGCATGGCCGACGCGGGCGACTACCCGGCGGCCCAGGGCCGCGACGACTTCGTGCGCTGGCGGCTCTCACTCGCCTCGCCGCGCGGCGAGCAACACGAGATGCGCTGGAAAGGCCGCTGGGTGATCGTGAGCGACCGGCGGCTCAACGACGGCAGCGTGGTGCACCTGTCCATCGACATCAGCGACCGCAAGGAAGCCGAACTCGCCCTGGCGCGCCAGCAGGAGCAGCTGCGCGAATCGCAAGACCAGCTGAGCGCCGTGCTGGGCGCCGTGCCCGACCTGTGGTTAGTGCTCGACGACGAAGGCCGCTACCTCGCCTGCAGTTCCGACAAGCACCCGATGCTCGTGCACTCATGGGACAGCGTGCGCGGCCTTCCCTTCGACAGCGGCGTACCGCGCCCCATCGCCGACCTGGCCCTGCCCGCCATCCGGCAGGCCCTGGCCACGGGCGAGGTGCAGCGCATCCAGTACGACCTCACCACACGCGACGGCGTCATGCGAACCTTCGAGGCGCGCATCTCGCCCATGCCCAACAAGCGCGTGCTCTACGTGACGCGCGACCTCACCGAGCTGCGCAACCTCGAGCGCGACGTCCTCATCATGCAGCGCGCGTTCGAGGCCGAGGCCTCGCTGTCGATGTGCGTGTCCGACGCGTTGCAGCCCGACATGCCGCTCATCTACGTCAACCCGGCCTTCGAGCGGCTCACCGGCTATAGCCGGGCCGAGGCGCTTGGCCAGAACTGCCGCTTCCTCCAGGGCCACCTGCGCGACGAGCCCGGCTGCTCCACCTTGCGCGAAGCCATCGACCAGGGCCGCTCGGCGTCGGTCACGGTCCGCAACGTGCGCAAGGACGGGAGCGTGTTCTCCAACGCCGTGCACGTGGCGCCGGTGCGCGATGCGAATGGCCAGCTGACCCACTACATCGGCGTGCAGCGCGACGTGACCGAGCAGACGCGTGCGGCCGACAAGCTGCGCCTGTCCGAGGAGCTGTACCGCTCGGTGGCGCTGGCCATCAGCGACGGCCTGCTCGTGGTCACCCCGACCCTCGGCATCCTCGCGGTGAACCCTGCGGGCTGCGACATCGTCGGCGCCGAGCAGACCGCCCTCATGAACGCCCCAGGCGATGCCTGGCCCTTCGAGCTGCTGGGCCCCGACGCCGCCCCGCTGGCGAGCGACCAGCACCCGGTGCTGCGCGTGATCGCCAACGACCAGCCGCTGGTCAACCAGATCCACGCCCTGCGCCGAGCCGATGGCGAGCAGCGCTGGGTCGCGCTGAACGCGCATCCGCTGCAGCTTCGCCCCGAAGCGCAGACCTTCGCGGTGGTGCTGACCTTCCGCGACATCACGCAACAGCGCCGCTCCGAGCAGGCCCTGCGCGACAAGCAGGCCGCCGAGCTGGCGAGCCATGCCAAGAGCGAGTTCCTCTCGCGCATGAGCCATGAGATGCGCACGCCGCTCAACGCGGTGATCGGCTTCGCCCAGCTTCTCAACCTGAGCCCGTCGGGCCTCGATGGCGCCACCGTTCGCGACTACGCCGGCCACGTGCTCGAAGCCGGTGAACACCTGCTCGCCCTGATCGACGACGTGCTCGACCTGCAGAAGATCGAAGAAGGCGCGCTCACGCTGAAACTCAATCCGGTCGACCTGCACCAGGCCGTGACGCGCGCGAGCGAGCTGCTGATGCCCCTGGCGCAAGCGGCCGGCGTGCGCTTCGAGCTGAGCGTGCCGCCCGCCACCTGGGTGCAGGCCGACATGCAGCGGCTGCGGCAGGTGCTGCTCAACGTCGGCTCCAACGCCATCAAGTACAACCACCCCGGCGGCATCGTGCGCTGGCGGCTCGACGCCCTGCCCGACCGCGTGGCGCTGTGCATCGAAGACACCGGCTCGGGCATGACCGACGAGCAGATGAGCCGGCTCTTCCAGCCCTTCGAGCGCCTGGGTCGCGAGACGTCCACCATCGAAGGCACCGGGCTCGGCCTCATCATTGCGCGCAGCCTCACCCAGGCCATCGGCGGGCGGCTGTCCATCGTGAGCCGCGCGGGCCTGGGCACCAGCGTGCGCCTCGATCTGCAGCCGGCCGATGCACCCGCGGCCATGCCGGCCAAGACCGAGACCCTCGCCACGCCCACGCAGGTGCGCCCCTTGCGGATGCTCTACGTCGAAGACAACCGCATCAACGCCATCCTCTTCGAGGAAGCGATGCGCCTGCATGGCGACCGCATCGAGCTGCGAGTGGCGGAAGACGGCGACCAGGCGTTGTCCATTGCCCAGGAGTGGCCGCCCGAGATGCTGGTGCTCGACGCCCACCTGCCCGGCGCCTCGGGCTTCGAGGTGCTGCACCTGCTGCGCGCCCTGCCCGGCCTCGACAACGTGCCGGCCTACATGTGCTCGGCCGACGCCATGCCCGACGACGTGCAGCGCGCCTACGAAGCCGGCTTCATCGGCTACTGGACCAAGCCGATCCACGTGGGCACCATCCTCGCCGACGTGGAGCAGTGCCTGCAGCGCAGCCACGGCGGCGCCTGAACGGCCGAGGGCCGCCCCCTCGGCGGCGCCACGATAATCGCGCCCTGCCCGCCGCACCTCGGCGGCGACCTGCCCCCACCCGCCAATGACCGCCCCCGACACCGCCGTCCTTTTGTGCAACCTCGGCACGCCCGACGCGCCGACCACGCCCGCGGTGCGCCGCTACCTGTCGCAGTTCCTGCACGACCCGCGCGTGGTCGAGATTCCACGCGTCATCTGGTGCCCCATCCTGCACGGGATCATCCTGCGCACGCGGCCGGCGCAGTCGGCCAGGCGCTACGCCAGCATCTGGACGCCCGAGGGCTCGCCGCTCACCGTCTGGTCGGACAAGCAGGCCAAGCTCCTGGCCGGCTACTTGGGCGAGCGCGGCCATCGGGTCACCGTGCGTTTCGCCATGCGCTACGGCAACCCGTCGATCCCTTCCGTGCTCGGCGAGCTCAAGGCCGGTGGGGCACGCCGTGTGCTGGTGCTGCCCATGTACCCCCAATACTGCGCCGCCACCACCGCCAGCACCGCCGATGCGGTGAACGCCTGGGCGAAGCAGGAACGCGCCTTGCCCGAGCTTCGCTTCGTCAACCGTTTCCACGACGACCCGCGCTACATCGACGCGCTGGCCAAGCGCCTGTCCGACCACTGGATGACGCACGGCCGGGGCGAGCGGCTGGTGATGAGCTTCCACGGCATGCCCAAACGCACCCGCGACCTCGGCGACCCGTATTTCGACGAATGCATGGAAACCGCCCGCCTGGTGGCCGCCCGAGCCGACGTGAAGCCCGAACAGCTGGTCGTCACCTTCCAGAGCCGGCTTGGCCGCGCCGAATGGCTTCAGCCCTACACCGAGCCCACGCTCGTGAAGCTGGCGAAGCAGGGGGTGAAGAAGGTCGACGTGATGTGCCCGGGATTCGTGGCCGACAACCTCGAGACGCTTGAAGAAATCGCCCAGGAGGCGCGCGATGCCTTCTTGAAGGCGGGCGGCACCGACTTCAACTACGTGCCATGCCTCAACGATCAGCACGAATGGATGGCGGCCCTCGCCGCGCTGGCGCTGCGCCACCTGCAGGGCTGGGACACCCAGGTGCCCGCCTCGACCCCTCGCCCATGAGCGACAAGGCGACCCCTGGCGTGCGGCTCGACAAGTGGCTGTGGGCTGCGCGTTTCTACAAGACACGCAGCCTCGCCACCCAGGAGATCGACAAGGGCCGTGTACAGGTGAACGGCCTGGCCGCCAAGCCGTCGCGCGAGCTCAAGCCCGGCGACCTGCTCGAGATCCGCCAGACGGCCCAGAGCGCCCGCTCGATCAAGGTGGTGGCGCTCAGCCATGTGCGGGGCCCGGCGCCGGTGGCCCAGGCGCTCTACGAAGAGACGGCCGAGAGCATCGCCCGCCGGGAAGAGGCGGCCCGCCAGCGCCGCGAAACGCCCGAGCCGGCCCTCGCCATCGAGCAAGGCCGCCCGACCAAGCGCGACCGCCGCAAGCTGGCCGACTGGGACCGCTGGAGCGCCTCCATCGACCCGGACTGACAGCAGCCAAAAAAACGCACTTCCGGCTCTTGAAATCCCCGGGGCATGACCCACATGCCCCGCTTCCACAGGTAATCCGACCCATGCAGAACACGGACGACAACACCCAGGACACGGCCGCCCCCGGCGCCGCCGACACCCCGAACCCGGCCACCGCCGAGGCTTTCGCCTCCGCCGCGAGCGCCGAACCCCCCCTCGAATCGCGTCTCGCCGAGATGTCGGACGCCTACCTGCGCGCCAAGGCCGAGGCCGAGAACATCCGCCGCCGCGCCGAGGAAGAAGTCTCCAAGGCCCGCAAGTTCGCCGTCGAAGGTTTCGCCGAAAGCCTGCTGCCGGTGAAAGACAGCCTGGAAGCAGCCATCGCCATCCAGGCCGCCACGCCCGAGCAGCTGCTCGAAGGCGTGCACGCCACCTTGCGCCAGCTCTCGCAGGCGCTCGAGCGCAACAAGGTGATCGAGATCAACCCCCAGGCCAGCGCGAAGTTCGATCCTCACCAGCACCAGGCGATCAGCGTGGTGCCCGCCGATCAGGACGCCAACACCGTGGTCACCGTGCTGCAAAAGGGCTACCTCATCGCCGACCGCGTGCTGCGCCCGGCGCTCGTGACGGTGGCCGCGCCCAAGTAAAACGATCCACAGACTCGCGGCCCTTGAAAAGACCGCAGTTATCCACAACTCGAGAACAACCAAATTCAGTCCAGCGGACTTCAGGAGTAAACGAACATGGCAAAGATCATCGGCATCGACCTCGGCACCACCAACTCGTGCGTGGCCATCATGGAGGGCAACACCACCAAGGTGATCGAGAACAGCGAAGGTGCACGCACCACGCCCTCGATCATTGCCTACCAGGAAGACGGCGAGATCCTCGTCGGCGCCTCGGCCAAGCGCCAGGCCGTCACCAACCCGCGCAACACGCTGTACGCGGTGAAGCGCCTGATCGGCCGCAAGTTCACCGAGAAGGAAGTGCAGAAGGACATCGACCTGATGCCCTACAAGATCTCGGCCGCCGACAACGGCGACGCCTGGGTCGAAGTGCGTGGCCAGAAGCTCGCCCCGCCGCAGATCAGCGCCGAAGTGCTGCGCAAGATGAAGAAGACCGCCGAGGACTACCTCGGTGAGACCGTGACCGAAGCCGTGATCACGGTGCCGGCCTACTTCAACGACAGCCAGCGCCAGGCTACCAAGGACGCCGGCCGCATCGCCGGCCTCGACGTCAAGCGCATCATCAACGAGCCCACCGCGGCAGCCCTCGCCTTCGGCCTCGACAAGGCCGCCAAGGGCGACCGCAAGATCGCCGTCTATGACCTCGGCGGCGGCACCTTCGACATCTCGATCATCGAGATCGCAGACGTCGACGGCGAGAAGCAGTTCGAAGTGCTCTCCACCAACGGCGACACCTTCCTCGGCGGTGAAGACTTCGACCAGCGCATCATCGACTACATCATTGCCGAGTTCAAAAAGGAGCAAGGCGTCGACCTGTCGAAGGACGTGCTCGCGCTGCAGCGCCTGAAGGAAGCGGCCGAGAAGGCGAAGATCGAACTCTCGAACAGCTCGCAGACCGACATCAACCTGCCGTATGTGACGGCCGATGCCTCGGGCCCGAAGCACCTCAACATCAAGCTCACCCGCGCCAAGCTCGAAGCCCTGGTCGAAGACCTGATCGAGCGCACCATCGCCCCGTGCCGCACCGCCATCAAGGATGCCGGCGTCAACACGAGCGAGATCGACGACGTGATCCTCGTCGGCGGCATGACCCGCATGCCCAAGGTGCAGGACAAGGTCAAGGAGTTCTTCGGCAAGGAGCCGCGCAAGGACGTCAATCCTGACGAAGCCGTGGCCGTGGGTGCCGCGATCCAGGGCCAGGTGCTCGCAGGCGACCGCACCGACGTGCTGCTGCTCGACGTCACCCCGCTGTCGCTCGGCATCGAGACGATGGGCGGCGTGATGACCAAGATGATCAAGAAGAACACCACCATCCCGACCAAGTTCTCGCAGGTCTTCTCGACCGCGGAAGACGGCCAGCCGGCGGTGACGATCAAGGTCTATCAAGGCGAGCGTGAGATGGCGTCGGGCAACAAGAGCCTGGGCGAGTTCAACCTCGAAGGCATTGCGCCCGCACCGCGCGGCACGCCGCAGATCGAGGTGAGCTTCGACATCGACGCCAACGGCATCCTGCACGTGGGCGCCAAGGACAAGGGCACCGGCAAGGAAAACAAGATCACCATCAAGGCGAACTCGGGTCTGTCGGAAGACGAGATCCAGGCCATGGTGAAGGACGCCGAGCTCAACGCCGCGGAAGACAAGAAGAAGGTCGAGCTCGTGCAGGCCCGCAACCAGGCCGACGCGCTCGTGCATAGCGTGAAGAAGTCGCTCACCGAGTACGGCGACAAGCTCGATGCCCCTGAAAAGGAAAAGATCGAAGCCGCCTTGAAGGAAGCCGAAGAAGCCATCAAGGGCGACGACAAGGACGCGATCGACGCCAAGAGCGAAGCGCTGATGACGGCCAGCCAGAAGCTCGGTGAGAAGGTCTACGCCGACGCGCAGGCCGCACAGGCGGCAGCCGGTGCCGCGGCGCAGCCTGAAGGCCCGGCCGGCGGCAGCTCCGGTGCGAAGCCGTCGTCCGACGAGAACGTCGTCGACGCCGACTTCAAGGAAGTGAAGGACAAGAAGTAATCTGGCCCACGGCGGCGGCGCCGCTGCCAACTATTCCCCCGTGGGCTGGCGAAACCAGCACGCGGGGGATTTCGCGTTTAAAAGCGCGCCGGTAGAAACGACAGCGACCTGAATCAGCAGCACAAGCACATGGCAAAGCGCGACTACTACGAAGTGCTCGGTGTGGCGAAGAACGCCTCCGAGGACGACATCAAGAAGGCCTACCGCAAGCTGGCCATGAAGTACCACCCTGACCGCAACCAGGGTGACGGTGCGAAGAAGGCCGAAGAGCAGTTCAAGGAGGTCAAGGAGGCCTACGAGATGCTCTCCGAGCCGCAGAAGCGCGCGGCTTATGACCAGTACGGCCACGCCGGGGTCGACCCCAATGCGGGCGGCTTCCGCCCGGGCGGCCCGGGAGCGGAAGGCTTCGGCGGCTTTGCCGAGGCCTTCGGCGACATCTTCGGCGACATCTTCGGTGGCCAGGGCGGCGCAGGTGGCCAGCGCCGCGCACAGCAGGTCTATCGCGGCAGCGATCTCAGCTACACGATGGAGATCACGCTCGAAGAAGCCGCGCACGGCAAGGAGACGCAGATCCGCATTCCCAGCTGGGAAGAATGCGCCACCTGCCACGGCACCGGCGCAAAGCCCGGCACGCACGCCAAGACTTGCCCGAGCTGCAACGGTGCCGGCACGGTGACCATGCGCCAGGGTTTCTTCAGCATCCAGCAGACCTGCCCGCACTGCCACGGCTCGGGCCGGGTGATCCCCGACCCGTGCACCACCTGCCACGGCCAGGGCAAGACCAAGAAGACGAAGACGCTGGAGGTGAAGATCCCCGCCGGCATCAACGAGGGCATGCGCATCCGCTCGGCCGGTAATGGCGAGCCCGGCACCAACGGCGGCCCGGCCGGCGATCTCTACATCGAGATCCGCATCAAGCAGCACGACATCTTCGAACGCGACGGCGACGACCTGCACTGCACGGTGCCGGTGAGCATCACCACCGCGGCGCTCGGCAGCACGATCGAGGTGCCCACGCTCGGCGGCAAGGCCGAGATCGACCTGCCCGAAGGCACGCAGCATGGCAAGACCTTCCGCCTGCGCGGCAAGGGCATCAAGGGGGTGCGCTCGAGCTACCCGGGCGACCTCTACGCGCACGTGAGCGTGGAGACGCCGGTCAAGCTCACCGAGCACCAGCGCAAGCTCCTGCGCGAGCTCGACGAGTCGCTGGCCAAGTCACCCGACAGGCACTCGCCCAACGCCAAGAGCTGGACCAACCGGGTCAAGGACCTCTTCAAGTAAGCCTGAGCGTTCAAGTCGGCCTCTGCCGGGGCCGATAACTCCAGGGAGAAGGCGCAATGGCGCCGTGCGCAGGCAGTAGTTCACGCTGTCGCGCCCCTGGAGACCCCGTGCAACTGCTGGACCGTGACATCGCCGACTGCAAGGCCCTGGTTGTCGATGGCAACCCGACCTCGCGCAGCATCCTCTCAGCGCAGCTGAGAGAGTTCGGCGTGGGCACGGTCGTGCAATGCGGCCGCATCAAGGATGCGCGCAAGCAGCTCGAAGCCCGCCCCTTCGACGTGGTGCTTTGCGAACACCGCTTCGACGCGGAAGACCCCAACTACACCGCCCAGCACCTGCTGGACGACCTGCGCCGCGCGCAGCTGCTGCCCTTCTCCACCGTTTTCATCATCGTGACCGGCGAAGCCTCGTACACGATGGTCGCCGACGCCGCCGAGTCGGCGCTCGACAGCTACCTGCTCAAGCCGCACACCGCCACCTCGCTCGGCGAGCGGCTGACGCAGGCGCGCAAGCGCAAGAAGACGCTGGCCGACATCTTCACCGCCATCGAGCAGGCCGACTACCAGCACGCGACCCGCCTGTGCCTGCAGCGCTTTGCCAGCCGCTCGGTCTACTGGCTGTACGCCGCGCGCATCGGCTCGGAGCTGCTGCTGCGCCAGGGCATGCACGACGAGGCCAAGAAGCTGTGCGAAGCCGTGCTTGAAACCGGCGCCCTCCCCTGGGCGCGCCTGGGCATCGCCCGTGCGCAGATCGACGCCAACCAGCCCACGCAAGCCATGCGCACGCTGGAGACGCTGATCGGCGACCACCCGAGCCACGTCGATGCCTACGACGTGATGGGCCGGGTGCAGGTCGAGCAAGGCAACCTCAACGAAGCGCTCGACACCTTCCGCAAGGCCAGCTCGCTCACGCCGAGCTCGATCGCCCGGCTGCAGAAGCACGGCATGCTGGCCTTCTTCATGGGCGACCGAGACGAAGCCGCCAAGATGCTCGACCGTGCGGCGACCCTCGGCATCAGCTCGAAGATGTTCGACTTCCAGTCGCTGGTGCTGCTCGCCTTCAGCCGCTTCCAGCAGCGCGACAGCAAGGGGCTGCAGCGCTGCATCGACAACCTGCAGCACGCCCTCGAACGCGCGCCGAACAGCAAGCGCCTGCAGCGCTTTGCCAGCATCGCCTCGGCACTCAACCTGATGCTGCAAAAGCAGGTGGCGGCAGTGGTGGCCGAGGTGCGCTCCCTCTTCAGCAAACTCGACGAACCCAACCTCGACGTGGAGGCCGGCTGCAACCTGCTGGCCCTGCTGGCGCAGCTGAGCGCAGGCGAGATCCAGCTCGACGGCTCCGAAGGTTGGGTCGACACGCTCGGCCTGCGTTTCGCCAGCTCGAAGGGCCTGACCGAGCTGCTGGCCGGCGCCGCCGCCGTGCACCCGCCGTTTGCCGAGCGCGTGCGCGCCGCCCACCTGCGCATCAGCGAAATGGCCGAGCAAGCCGTAACCCACACCGTGCAGGGCAACCACCGAACCGCCGTGCAGGCCCTGCTCGCGCACGCCGAGCGCACCTACAACGCCAAGTTGATCGACATGGCCCGCATGACGCTACAGCGCCATGGCGCACGCATCGACGACGCCGCGAGCCTGTCGGAGCGTGCCGACGCCTTGCGCGACCTCTACGCCGTGGGGGTCAGCGCGGCCATGCTGGGCCAGGCCGGTGGCCGCCAGCCCGGTGCATTGAACCTGCGCGATGTGCGCCCCGCCGAACCCGCGGCGGACGAGACTCCGCCCGAAGCGGAGGCGGCCTGATCGTCAGAACAACTCGCGCTGCCGGTCATCCGGCGGTGCGTGCTTGCTGGATGCTGGCATGCCCGCCCTCGAGACAACCGGCTTGCGGAACAGCGACAGGTCGAGTTCGATCCGCGTCTTGTTGAGCCCGAGGCGGGCACAGGCCTTGTCGAAGCGCTGGCGCAGCAGCTGCGCCCAGACGCCGGTGCCGTTCATGCGGGTGGCAAAGTTCGCGTCGTAGTCCTTGCCGCCGCGCATCTCGCGGATGCGCGCCATCACGCGCGCCGCCCGCTCGGGAAAGTGCTGCTCCAGCCACTGCTGGAAAAGCGGGTTCACCTCCCACGGCAGGCGCAACACGATGCTGAAGGCCGACTGCGCACCCGCTTCGGCGGCAGCTTCGAGGATGCGCTCGAGCTCTGGCTCGTTGATGAAGGGAATGACCGGCGACACGCTCACACCCACCGGCACGCCCGCCTTGGCAAGCGTCTCCACCACCCGCAGCCGCCGATGCGGCGCCGCGGCCCGTGGCTCGAGGATCCGCGCGAGCTTCGGGTCGAGCGAGGTGATCGACACGTAGATCGCCACCAGGCGCTGCTTCGCCATCGGCGCCACGAGATCGAGGTCGCGCTCGATGCCCGACGACTTGGTGACCATCGAGAACGGATGCCGGCACTCATGCATCAACTCGATGATGGAGCGCGTGATGCCGAGCTTGCGCTCGATGGGCTGGTAGGCATCGGTGGCCGCACCGATGTTGATCATCGAAGGCTCGTAGGCCCGGCTTGCGAAGGCTTCGCGCAGGCGCTCGGCGGCATTCACCTTGGCGATGATCTTCGTCTCGAAGTCGAGGCCGGGCGAAAGATTGAGGTAGCTGTGCGTCGGCCGTGCGAAGCAATAGATGCAGCCGTGCTCACAACCGCGATACGGGTTCACCGAGAGGTCGAAGCCGATGTCGGGCGAGTCGTTGCTGGACAGCACCGACTTCACCCGCTCTTCGATGATCTGCGTCTCACGCGGCAGGTGCTCTTCTTCGGCGAGCTGGTCGATCGAGCCCCAACCATCGTCGAAGCTTTCACCCGATTGGCGGGCGTAGCGGTGAACGATGGCCCAGCCAGTGCCGCGGCCCCTGACCGGTGTCTGTTCCTGAGGGCGATCGGGCTTTTGCATACTGTATCTTTATACAGTATTCGGCAAGACTTCTCTCAGGAGGATTTCAGTGGGGCCATTGCCGGATCGGGCACATATCGCCGTGCGCAGCGCGTCCCGGGGACGGCGGTGCGCCGATGTCGCTCTCTGCCAGCGTCCGGTCCGACGTCGACAAGGCCTCGCGGCAGTGCCGCGGAGCTTCGGCGCCGTCGCTGTCGAGCGCGCGCTCCGAGATGCGCGGCGCCGCGGGCGTCACGCTGCCGAACATCGTGGCGAAAGCCACGTCGGCCGCGTCGCGCCCCGTGCCCAGGCGCACGAACCCCATCGGAATGCCCGTGCCCGACGGGTCGAAGAGGTACCAGCGGTCGCCCAGGTAAACCTCCACGTAGGCATGGAAATCGGGCGGGCCGAGCGCAGGATCGGCACCGTAGTCGGTGCCGGAGACGATGCGCGCAGGGATGTTGAGAGCCCTGCACAGCGCAATCATCAAGTGGGCGAAATCACGGCAGACCCCCACGCGCTCGAGGAGCGTGTCGACGGCCGACGTGGTGAAGTCGCTCGAGTTCGATCGAAACGTGACGTGCTTCTGCACCCAATGCTGGATGGCCAGCACCCGGCTGTAGCCGTGCCAGTAGCCGCCGAACTCGTCCGCCGCAAGCCGCAGCAGCCGGTCGGACTGGCAGTAGCGGCTGGGGTACACGTAGGGCATCACGTCCAGCGGAAGACGGTGGACGGGCACTTCGGCCAGCGTGTCGGGCTCGGCCAGGTGGTGATGGATGTCGACCACCGCGTCGTAGTTGACGCGCAGGGTGCCGGTATCGGCATGCACGCGCATGAAGCGCGACGCCGTCGTGGGGTCGGTGGCCACCACGGGCACCACGGGCTGGCTCAGCACCAACCGCTCGGCAGTGACGGTCTGGCAGGAGGTCTGGGCGGCGTGCAGGTTGAAGATGAAGTCGGCACCGGCCGGGTCGTTCACCTCGTACTCCAACTCGATCGACAGCTCGAGCCGGATCATCGGAGTCTCTCTTGTGGACCCGAGCGCCGCACGGTTCGGTGCGCGGCGATCAGCGCTGGTCTTCCATGAGCGTCCAGCGCCCACGCCGGAAGCGACGGATCGCCGCCAATGCCGGCTGGGGCAGCGTCACGTCGCTGGCAGCGGGCCGGCGTGCCCCGGCCGTGCTGGCGGCAGCACCGCCCTCATCGGTGAAGACCTCTTCGGCCTGCGCGCGTTGGCGTTCGTCCTGCGTGTGCTTGCTGTCCAGACTCATGGCAGTTCAACCTCTGACCATGCGCGCCACGACGGTGACGCTTTCTCGGCCTTTTGCACAGGTTGTACCGGGTGCGCCCGGCGGTCTGTGCGCCAGCGCACTTAGTCAGGGCCCTTTGCATGCCGCAGATCGCTCTCGCGCAGGAGCACCGGCTTGTAAGCACCGTTCTCGACGCGCCGCCGCACGGCGGCCTCGATCTCATCGGCATGTGCCCTGAAGGTCTCGATCGGATCCTCTTCGCGCCCGTTCGGGCGAAAGCAGTAGTGCAAGGTCAGCTGTCCGATGCTGGCGCCGACGAACTCGCCTTCGATGGACACGTAGAAGCGCACCGCGCGCGATTCTTCGTGGAAGAAGGCGTCGCGGCTCATGGTGGAGGTCTCAGGCATGCCGCAGTGTGGCGGTCCGGGGGCCTTCGCTCCGTGCGCTGGCGCACCGATGAAACCTGCCGTTTCGCTAGGCTCGAACGCATCGACCACAGGAGCCCCCCATGACATGCATGCCGACCGATCACGTCGCCGCGTTCGAGCGCCCGCCCGCCGTTGGCGAAAACGCCCGGCGTCTCGCGGATGTGGCCGTGCTCACCTGGCGGCGCCACGATGCCGCGCTGTCACCCGTCATCGGCCGGCTCGGGTTTGCAACCCTGTATCGGCACTGCGTGACGCAGCAAGCCCCAGAGGCCCCCTGGCTGGCCGATGCGCACGCGGGCGTCTGCGGAACGGATGACTTCGCCGCCCTCCACGGCGCCCTGGGGCACTGCAGGGGTCGGCAGGCAGCGCTTGCGCAAGGTGCGCTGATGAAGCGCTTCCACGGGCTGCTGGTCTGGCTCATCGGCAAGCCGCTCCTGCGGCAGGCGCTGCGCAGCTCGGCAGGGCTCGAGCGATGACCGTCGGCACCGCCACGATCCGCCGCCTCGCCACCGGCGTGCCCGGGCTCGACGAAGTGCTCGGTGGCGGCCTTCCGGAGTTTTCGTTCAACGTCATCGCCGGCGCGCCGGGTTGCGGCAAGACCACGCTCGCTCACCAGATCATGTTTGCGCAGGCCAGCGCCGAGCGGCCGGCCGTCTATTTCACCCTCGTGGGCGAGCCGCCGATCAAGATGCTGCGCTACCAGCAGCAGTACGACTTCTTCGACCTCGACCGGCTCAATCGCGCAATCCGGTTCTGCAACCTCGCCGACGAGACCGCTGCGGGCGACCCAGCCCAGGTGCTCGACCGCATCGTCGCCGAGGTGGAAGCCCACCAGCCGGCGCTGGTGTTCGTCGACTCGTTCCGCTCCGTCGCCCTGGCCAGCCAGCGCGAAGACCGCTCGGGCTTGAGCCTGCAACGGTTCGTCCAGAAGCTCGGCGTGTTGATGACCAGTTGGCAGGCCACCACCTTCCTCGTCGACGACGACATGAACGACGCCGCCATGAACCCCATCCTCACGGTGGCCGACGGCCTCATCTGGCTGCGCCAGAGCGTGCAGCACAACGCGATGGTCCGCAAACTGGAGATTACCAAGATGCGCGGCCAGGCCACCCTGCCGGGCCTGCACACGTTTCGCATCGGTGCAGGAGGCCTGCACGTGTTTGCCCCACCCGTCATCGTGCGCAATGCCGGGTCGGACAGACCGCCGCGGCCGACCGAGCACCGTCTGCACATGGGCGTGCCTGGGCTCGACGCGATGATGGGCGGCGGCCTGCCGCGCGGCTACTCACTGCTGGTGGCCGGGCCATCGGGATCGGGCAAGAGCATCCTGGCGTCGGCCTTCCTCGCCGAAGGCGCCCGCGCAGGAGAGGCCGGAGTGCTCGCGGTGTTCGAGCAGCAACCCGACCGCCTGCGCGGCCACGAGATGGGCGACCTCATCGAACAGGGGGCGGTGACCGTGGTCGACACGAGCGCGCCGGCCCTGTCGGTCGATGAGATCGCTCAGCTGCTGCTGGCCGAGATCGCGCGCCGGCGGGCCACCCGTGTGGTCATCGACTCGCTCTCCGGCTTCGAGCTGGCCCTCGCGCCGACCTTTCGCGGCGAATTCCGAGAGGCGCTGTCTCGCCTGGTGGCGGCGCTTGCGAGCACCGGGGTGTCGGTGCTGATGACCTCCGAGCTCGAAGACCGCTACAGCGACCTTCGCTTCAGCCCCTACGGCACGGCGTTCCTCACCGACGCCATCGTCGTGCAGCGCTACGTCGAGATCGACAGCCACCTGAAGCGGGTGATGGCCGTCGTCAAGGTGCGCGTGAGTGCACATTCCGATCAGCTGCGCCTGTTCAGCATCGACGACGACGGCATCCACCTCGGCGAGATGCTGCCCGACCACGAAGGCTTGCTGAGCGGCCAGCCTACGCGGCGTCGTCCGCACCGGGCACCTGACTCAGAGGAATCGCCATGGGTAGCACCTGTCGCATGAAGAGGGTCGCGGGGCAGCAAGCTGTCGACGCACAGCACATGGGGCTCGTGGTGCAAGCCAACGAGCAACTCGTGCTGGCCGCACTCACGGCCCGCGACGCAGCCGAATCGGCGCGGCAGTCACTCGACGAACTCGCGCGCTGCTCGCAACGCGACGAACTCACCGGCACCCCGAACCGCACTCTGCTGATCGACCGGCTGCAGCATGCCATCTCGCATGCCCACCGACACGAGACGGGCTTTGCAGTGCTCTTCGTGGACCTGGACCACTTCAAGCACATCAACGACACGCGGGGCCACGCGACGGGCGACGAGGTCTTGTGCCAGGTGGCGCGGCGTCTCGAATCGGCCGTGCGAGACACCGACACCGTGAGCCGCTACGGCGGAGATGAATTCGTGATCCTGCTGTCGGACGCAGCCCGTCAGGCCGACGCCGCCGCCATCGCCGGCAAGGTGCTGGCCGCGCTGGCCGAGCCCCTTGTAGCCGAGGGCAATGCGCTGGAGATGTCGGCCAGCATCGGCATCAGCCTGTTCCCGCAAGACGGATCCGATGCCCCGGCGCTCATCGCCCGGGCCGATGAGGCGATGTACGCGGCCAAGCAGCAGGGGCGCGGGAGGCTGGCGTTCTTCCGCCCCGCCGGGGCGCGACAGGAGCCTCGCCGGCACTCCGAGCCTGGGGCCGCCGGGGGCCAGGCGGCCCTCGGCGATGCCAGCCCTGCGCTGCCACCGGAACAGGACATGAACTTCCTCGCGGCGGTGGTGCACGAATTGCGCGGCCCGCTGGCTCCGCTGCGCAATGCAGCCGAACTGCTGGCGCGCACGTCAGACGACCAGGCGCGCCAGCAAAAGCTCGGTGCCGTGATCGCTCGGCAAGTCGCCCGCATGGACCGGCTGATCGGTGACTTGTTGCAGGTGGCCCGCGGAAGCACGGGCAAGTTTCGCCTGGAGCACGCGGTCGTCGACATGCACGGCGTCTTTGCGAGCTCGGTGGAAGCCTGCCGACCGGCCATCGAATCGCGGCGACAACATCTGCAGATCGACATTCCCGAGCGCGTTCCCGAGGTCAGAGGCGACGCGGTGCGCCTCACGCAGGTGTTCGGCAACCTCCTGGACAACGCGTCTCGCTACACGCCCGCCGAGGGCCACATCGCGCTGGCGGTGGTGGTGGAGCCGGATGCGGTGAAAGTCGCGGTGAGCGACACCGGACTGGGCATCTCGGCGGACGCGCTGCCGCACATCTTCGACCTCTTCACGCAAGAGCCGCGAGCCGTGGGCATGAATTCCGGCGGGCTGGGGCTGGGCCTGTGGGTGGTGCGCGACCTGGTGCATGCCCATGGAGGCACCGTCACCGCGCGAAGCGAAGGCCACTTGATGGGCAGCGAGTTCCGGGTGTCGCTGCCGGTCGCGAGGGCTGCACAAAGCGCGTCACCCTGAATCGCTGACGCCACGGCAGACGAAGGGTTCTCCTGCCGCCGCCGGAGCCCCTGCCTATACTCGTTGCAAGCACCGCGGGTGCTGTCACCGCGCGTCATGCTCCACGCGATGGCCGGGTTGCCCTCGGGCAAAGGAGGCGCGCGCATGACCATCGGTGACGATCCCCTGCAAAACCATCTGCTCGCCGCGCTGCCACCAGCCGAGCGGGAGCGCTGGCTGCCCGAGTTGGAGCCCATCGACATGCCGCTCGGCAAGGTGCTCTACGAAAGCGGCATGCGATTGAGCCACGTCTACTTCCCCACGACCGCCATCGCCTCCCTGCTCTACGTGCTGGAAGACGGCGCCTCGGCCGAGATCGCCGTGGTGGGTTTCGAGGGCGTGGTGGGCATCTCGCTCTTCATGGGTGGCGACTCCACCACCAGCCGTGCCGTCGTGCAGAGTGCCGGCCGCGGCTACCGACTGCGTGCGAGCGTGATGATGCTGGAGTTCAACCGTGCGGGGCCGGTATTGCACCTGCTGCTGCGCTACACCCAGGCGCTTCTCACGCAGATGTCGCAGACGGCCGTGTGCAACCGCCACCACTCGCTCGACCAGCAGCTGTGCCGCTGGCTGCTGTTGAGTCTGGACCGCCTGCGTTCCAGCGAACTCGTGATGACCCAGGAGCTGATCGCCAACATGCTGGGCGTCCGCCGCGAAGGCGTGACCGAGGCCGCGGGTCGGCTGCAGGACGCTGGCCTCATCAGCTACCGCCGCGGCCACATCAGCGTGCTTGACCGCCCGGCGCTGGAGAAGCGCGCCTGCGAGTGCTACGCGGTCGTCAAGCGCGAGTACGACCGACTCCTGCCGCCTGACGTTGCCAGCTGAGGGTGCGCTGGCAGACAGACCGTCTGCACGAGACGCACCACACTGCAGGCTCTGATCGCCAGCCTCGGGCCGGCCCGCAAGCATGCGGTTCGTGCTGTACCACCGAGGATTCACATGAGAGCCTTCATCTCCACACCCGTTGCCACCGCCGCACTCTGCTTGGTGTTCGCGACCGCGCTTGGCGCTTGCGCGAGCCCACCGCGACCCACCCAGGAGATGGCGGTTGCCGACGCCGCCGTCCGGCGCGCCAGCACCGGCAGCACGGCCGAGCTCGCCCCACTCGAGTTGCAGCGCGCGCAAGACAAGCTCGCCAGCGCCCAGCGGGCCGACGCGCGAAGCGACTATGAAAGCGCGGCCATGCTGGCCGAGCAGGCACAGATCGATGCCCAAGTGGCCCAGGTCCGGGCGGAGGCCGCACGCTCTCGTCTGGCGGCCCAGGAAACGCGTGAGGCCGCACGCGCCCTTCGCGAAGAACTCAACCGCAAGTCCACGCGCTGAACGGAGCCCGTCATGAACCACCGCACACTTTGTCTTTCGGCCCTGGCCGCCACCCTCACGGCCTGTGCAACAGGCCCCACCCCCAACGGCGCCCTTGAGCAGGCCCGCACCCGAGTGCGCTCGGCTCAGGGCGACGCGCAGGTGGTGTCACTCGCCCCGCAAGAGCTCAAGCGGGCCGACGACACCCTCCGACTGGCGGAAAAAGCCTGGTCGGCAGGCGAGAACACGGCCACCATCGACCACCTCGCCTACATGACCGGCCAGCGCGTGACGATCGCCCAGGACACCGCCACCAGCCTGGCCGACCAGGCCGTCACCGCACAGGCATCGATGGAGCGCGATCGCGTCCGCCTGGCGGTGCGCACCTCCGAAGCCGACACCGCAAAACAGCAACTGGCCGAGTCTCAGCGCATCAACGCACAGAAGACCACCGACCTGGCCGTGGCCAAGACGCAGGCGGAACGCGACAAGGAGATGGTCGAGCGCCGCGATGCACGGGTGAACAACCTGGAGGGGCTTCTTGCCGACATGAAAGCGAAGAAGACCGAGCGCGGCATCGTGGTCACGCTGGGCGACGTGCTCTTCGACAGCGGAAAGTCGCAGCTCCGCGCCGAAGGCATGCGCAACATGGCAAAGCTGGCCGATGCGTTCAGGCGCGACCCGCAACGCACTGCATCGATCGAGGGCTACACCGACAGCGTGGGAACGGAAAGCGCCAACCTGGAACTCTCTGGCCGACGTGCCGATGCGGTGATGGCGGCGTTGGTGAACCTGGGCGTGCCATCGGCCCACCTCACGACCCAGGCAAGAGGCGAAGAATCTCCGATCGCCGACAACAGCACGCCCGCAGGCCGCCAGATGAACAGGCGGGTCGAAATCGTCTTCGCGCCGGTCCCCGAATGATCCTCCGCAGGGCCGACGGCTGGGCCTTCTTCAGACCGGCGTGGTCGGGCCGCTCGCGAAGAGTTCGTACTTGACGAAGAACTCGCGCGCCAGCGCCTGCAGCTGCGCCGGCGTGGGGTGATCCACGGTCTCCCAGCCCACGATGCGCGGCGAGATGGCGGGCCGGTGCTTTTCGACGTAGCGGGCGAAATCGGCCTGTGCCTGATGAGAGCCCGTGACCAGCACCTTGGCCACCCCGGAAAGCGCCTCGCACACGTCGGCGAAGAATTCATGTTCGCTGCGCACGGCACTGCCATGCTGGCGCGTGTGATGCGTGTGCTCGTGGATCCGCCGTACCTCACTCGCCGGTTCATCGAGCGGCGCGAGCTGAGCGCTGTGGTGGTCGATCCAGAGAACGGCGCGAGACGATGGCATGGTGGCTCCTGTGAGACCCGCTGCGAGCGGGTGAGTGGCGTTGATTGCCCACCTTATGCCGAGACCAGGTTCGCTGATTTGCTCTTGCGCAGGTCTGCCCCTCGTGGCGGCACGGCTTTCGGCGCGCACCGGCAGCGGCTCAGTAGAAGTCGTCGCCCCCGCTCCCCGGGGCCATGTTCTCGAACTTCGTGAGCGGCTTGAGGAATGCCAGCTTCACCGTGCCGGTCGGGCCGTTACGCTGCTTGCCGATGATGATCTCGGCCACGCCGGGCTCCTTCGACTGCTCCTTCATGTAGTAGTCGTCGCGGTAGATGAACATGATCACGTCGGCGTCCTGCTCGATCGCGCCCGACTCGCGCAGGTCGCTCATCATCGGCCGCTTGTCGGTGCGGGTCTCCACGCTTCGGTTGAGCTGAGAGAGCGCGATCACCGGGCACTTCAGTTCCTTGGCGAGCGACTTCAGGCCGCGCGAGATCTCGCCGATCACAGTGGCGCGGTTCTCTTCCGAACCACCGCCGCTGCCGCTCATGAGCTGCAGGTAGTCGACCACGATCAGGCCGAGCTGGCCGCATTGGCGGGCCTGGCGGCGCGCCCGGGCGCGCAGCTCGCTCGGGCTCAGGGCCGAGCCTTCGTCGATGAAGACGGCAGCCTTTCCGAGCTTCTCGACCGCCTCGGACAGGCGTCCCCATTCGTCGTCGTGCAGCTTGCCGGTGCGCAGGTGGCCCTGGTCGATGCGGCCGAGCGAGCCGACCATCCGCAAGGCCAGCTGGGCCGCGCCCATTTCCATCGAGAACACGACGACCGGCAGGCCTTCGTTGACCGCCACGTTCTCGGCGATGTTGAGCGCGAACGCCGTCTTGCCCATCGAGGGGCGCGCGGCCAGCACGATGAGGTCGCCGGGCTGCAGGCCGGCGGTCATCTTGTCCATGTCGTAGAAGCCGGTGCGCACGCCGGTCACTTCTTCGGCGCCGTTCTCGTGCAGCTCGTTCACGCGATCGATCAGCTGCACCACGAGCGTGTCCATGCTGATGAAACCCTGGCGCGAGCGAGAGCCTTCTTCGCCGATCTTGAAGATCTTGCTCTCGGCTTCGTCGAGGATCTGCGGCACCGGCCGGCCTTGCGGGTTGAAGGCGGCGGTGGCGATCTCATCGCTGGCAGCGACCAGTTTGCGCAGCACCGCCCGCTCGCGCACGATCTCGGCGTAACGCCGCAGGTTGGCCGCGCTCGGCACGCTCTGCGCGAGCGCATTGAGGTACACGAGGCCCCCGCAGGCTTCGGCCTTGCCAAGCCCTTGCAACTGCTCGAAAACGGTGATGACGTCGGCAGGCTTGGAGTTGTTGATCAGGCCACCGATGGCCGCATAGATGAGCTGATGCTCATGGCGATAGAAGTCGCTGTCATTGAGCAGGTCACCGGCGCGGTCCCAGGCACTGTTGTCGATCAGCAGACCGCCAAGCACGCTCTGCTCGGCTTCGATGGAATGCGGTGGGATGCGCAGGCGAGCGACTTCGTCGTCCCCCCTGGAAGAGCCCGGGAAATCGTTATTCGAGAAGACGGCGGCCATCGGGAAATGATACGAAGGGGCTCCTGCCACGCCTGTGGACAAGCCTGGGGAAATTCGGTGGGCCTTGGGTGGAAATCAAGAGCCCGCAAAGAAAAAGGGCCGGCAGAGCCGACCCTTCATCGCAGAGCGCGGGTAAACCTCAGTCGGTTTCACCAACCACCACGACCTTGACCTCGACCACCACATCGGTGTGCGGTGCCACGGTCACGGTGTGCTCGCCAACGGTCTTCAGCGGACCGTTGGGCATGCGCACCTGGGCCTTGGCCACCTTGAAGTCGATGCGGCTGAGCGCTTCGGCCACGTCGTGGTTGGTCACCGAGCCGAACAGTCGGCCATCCACACCCGCCTTTTGCGTGATGTGGACGGTGCGGCCGTTCATCTTCTCGCCGAGGGCTTGAGCGGCCGACAGCTTTTCAGCGGCGGCCTTCTCGAGTTCGGCACGGCGGGCTTCGAATTCCTTGATCGCGGCCTCGGTCGCACGGCGTGCGGCGCGGGTCGGGATCAGGAAGTTGCGGGCATAACCGTCTTTCACCTTGACGACGTCGCCCAGGTTGCCGAGGTTGGCCACTTTTTCGAGCAGGATCACTTGCATGTCGATTGCTCCTTAGACCTTGTGCTGGTCGCTGTACGGCAGCAGGGCCAGGAAGCGAGCGCGCTTGATGCAGGTGGTGAGCTGGCGCTGGAAGAACGCGCGCGTGCCGGTCAGGCGGGCGGGCGTGATCTTGCCGTTTTCACCGATGAAGTCGCGCAGCGTGTCGATGTCCTTGTAGTCGATCTGTTCGACACCGGTCACCGTGAAGCGGCAGAAGCGCTTGCGGCGGAACAGCAGGGACTGTTGGTTGCGCTTGGGCTTGCGGTCCTTCGAGAACCGACCTTTACCACGTGGCGGGGGCATATTTCACCTCTCTAGAAATTCAATCCGGAACAAACAAGAGCTGGTCTTCGGCGACTGCAGCTCATTCGAATTCGGTCACATGCAGGACGGTGCCTCGGCCATTGCGCTGGTGGGTCAGAAAACCAGCGAAGGTGCCGGTCGATCCGATCTCCAGCTTCATGAGCCGCTGTGCGAGATCCCCGATCGCCACCGCGCGCATCTCCAGCGAGACCTTGCGGGGGATGCCGGCTTCGGTGACCTGCGATTCGTGCTTGAGCCCGAAATCGCAAGCTGGAAGACCAGCGGGGGTGTAGCGCACTGCACCTCGCTCCACCAGCTGCGCCGACAGAACCATTCGGTTCATGCCAGCCTCGCCGTGAGGAGCGCCGGGGCACTTTCAATCAGGCCGAAGCCTCCTGCTGGGGGGCCTTGCGAGCCTCGTCCTTTTCCACCGACTTCATCATCACCGACGGGCCGGTCTCGGCCTTGTCCTTGACGACGGTCAGGTGACGCAGCACGGCGTCGTTGAAGCGGAAGCCGGTCTCGAGCTCGCCGAGCACTTCCTTGCTGCATTCGATGTTGATGCAGAGGTAGTGGGCCTTGGCCAGCTTCTGGATCAGGTAAGCCATCTGACGACGGCCCCAATCTTCCACTCGGTGCACCTTGCCACCACCGTTGGTGACGATGCCCTTGTAGCGCTCCAGCATGGCCGGAACCTGTTCGCTCTGATCCGGATGGATGAGCAGGATGATTTCGTAATGACGCATAAGACTCCTTCTGGTTTCCAGTGTGGAAGCCACCCCGTGAGCGTCTTGTCTTTCTGGCAGGAGGCCTGGCGAAATCCAGGCGAAGCGACCATCAGACCGGGTGTGGCAAGGTAAGCCCGCGATTGTACTCTGAAACCACTCCGCGGCGGCGCAGCCCTTACTGAGGAACGCGCGGAGAGCGGATGCGCTCCAGGAAGGCCTCGCTCGCCGAGGAGCGGCCCGGCGTCAGCAGGCTTACCACGATGGTGACCACGAGGCTGGCGGCCACGCCGAACACCCCCGCCGAGATCGGCTGGATGCCGAGCCAGAGGTCCACCGGCACCACGACGTGAAAGATGTCACGCATCCAGGCTTCGTTGCGGATCATGTAGTACAGCGTGACCGAGAGGCCAGCCACCATGCCCGCGACGGCGCCAGTCGCCGTGGCTCGTTTCCAGAACACGCCCAGCACCAAGGCCGAGAAGAGCGCCGAGCCCGCGATCGAGAAAGCGGCGGACACGAGGAAGACGATGTCGGCCGGCTTCTGCGCCGCAACCGCCGCTGCGCTCAAGGCAACGACCAGCAGCAGCATCTTCGAGGTGGTGACACGCCGGCTGTTGGATGCGCTCGCGTCGATGACCTTGAAGTACACGTCGTGCGAGAGCGCATTCGAGATCGTGAGCAGCAGGCCGTCGGCCGTGGAGAGCGCTGCAGCCAGAGCGCCCGCCGCCACCATGCCCGACACCACGAAGGGCAACCCGGCAATCTCGGGCGTGGCGAGCACGACCATGTCGCTGCCGATGCGGATCTCGCCCAGCTGCAGCACGCCGTCCTGGTTGATGTCGCTCACGCTCAGGAGCCCGGCGTCGACCTTGGCCCAATTGGCGATCCAACCCGGCAGCTGGTCGAAAGGCGTGCCCACAAGCACGTTGAACACCTCGAACTTGACCATCACCGCCAATGCCGGTGCCGAGAGGTACAGCAGCAGGATGAAGAAAAGCGACCACGTCACCGACTGCCGTGCCTGCCGCACCGAGGGCGTGGTGTAGCTGCGCATCAAGAGGTGCGGCAGGGCCGCGGTGCCGATGGTCAGGCAGAAGACCAGCGCCAGGAAATTGCGCCGGGAGTCGTCGAACTCACGCTGCTGCGCGGCCGTGCCCTTCGGGTCACCCGCATAGGCAGTGCCGTGTGCCGGCAGCCCTCCAAGAGGCTGAGCCCTCGCCTCAGCCGCCGCCTTGGCCTGCGACCACATGCGGCGAGCCGTCTCTGCATCGCGGGGCAAGGCCAGCAGAGCCTTCTCGGCCGCCTGAATGCGGGCGAGCGGTGCGTCTTCCGCGCGCAGCTGCTGCACGCGCTGGCGCGCGGATTCCTGGTCGCGCGCAAGTGCTGCCGGGATGTCCTTCAGCTTGGCTGCGTATTCCTCGGCCCGCACCTTGTAGAGCGCGATCACCTCCAGCTCGCGTGGGTCGGCTCGCAAGGCGTTCTCGCGCTCGGTCACCTTCTGCAGCTGCTGCCCATAGGCCAGCTGCGGCAGTGGCACGCCCGTCTGCTTGACCGAGAGCCAGAACACGGGCACCAGGAACGCCACCACCAGCACGATGTACTGCGCCACCTGCGTCCACGTGACTGCCCGCATGCCACCGAGGAACGAGCACACGAGGATTCCGCCCAACCCGAGGAACACACCGATCTCGAAGCCGACGCCGACAAGGTGGCTCGCGATCAGCCCGATCGCATAGATCTGCGCCACGACATAGGTGAACGAGCACAGGATCGCCGCCAGCACCCCCATCAGGCGCGGGCCGTGGCTGCCGTAGCGCGCGCCCAGGAAATCGGGGATCGTGTACTGGCCGAAGCTGCGCAGATACGGCGCCAGCAGCAGCGCGACGAGGCAGTAGCCTCCGGTCCACCCCATGATGAACGCCAGACCCGCGTAGCCCTGCAGGTACATGGTGCCGGCCAGACTGATGAACGACGCGGCCGACATCCAGTCGGCCGCGGTCGCCATGCCGTTGTAGGCCGCAGGCACACGCCGGCCGGCGACGTAGTACTCATCGGCATCCGAGGTGCGGCACAGCACGCCGATGCCCGCGTAGAGCAACACCGTCGAAAGCAGGAAGATCGCGCCGATCCAGCGGCGCGACATGCCCAGCGCTTCAAGCCCGGCCAGCGCCGCGATGAAGAGCAGCAGCCCCAGCACGTAGGCGCCATAGACCCGGTTCAGCCGGCGGGTGAAGGCCCGCGGGCTCAAGTCATCGGATGCGGAGAGGCCGGCCATGGCGGGCCATTCTCACGGGGCGCGGCGGCCCCGTGCCATCCTCATCTACCCTCGCCGAGGCGTGTGTGGGCGATCAGCGGCGCGTGGCCAGGCGTCTCCAGGTCTCGACCACCGTATCGGGGTTCAACGAAATCGACACGATGCCCTCGGCCGCGAGCCAGTCGGCGAAGTCCGCATGGTCACTGGGCCCCTGGCCGCAGATGCCCACGTACTTGCCCACCGCGCGGCACGCCGTGATGGCCCGCGAGATGAGCGCCTTCACGGCCGGGTCACGCTCGTCGAAGTCGGCCGCCAGGATCTCCATGCCCGAGTCGCGGTCCAGGCCGAGGGTGAGCTGGGTCAGGTCGTTCGAGCCGATCGACATGCCGTCGAAGAACTCGAGGAACTGGTCGGCCAGCACGGCGTTGCTCGGGATCTCGCACATCATGATGATGCGCAGGCCCTCGTGCCCGCGCTTGAGCCCCTTCTCGGCCAGCATCTCGGTCACGCGCTTGGCCTGGCCGAGCGTTCTGACGAAGGGCACCATGATCTCGACATTGGTCAGGCCCATGTCGTTGCGCACACGTTTCAGGGCCTCGCACTCCATCGAGAAGGCGTCGCCGAACCCGTCGCTCACGTAGCGCGAGGCGCCGCGGAAGCCGAGCATGGGGTTTTCTTCTTCGGGCTCGTAGCGGCTGCCGCCGATGAGCTTCCTGTACTCGTTGGACTTGAAGTCGGACAGGCGCACGATCACCGGCTTGGGCCAGAAGGCGGCCGCGATGGTGGCCACGCCTTCGGTGAGCTTGTCGACGTAGAAGGCGCGCGGCGAGGCGTGGCCACGGGCCACCGACTCGACCGCCTTCTTGAGGTCGATGTCGATGTTGGGGTAGTCGAGGATGGCCTTGGGGTGCACGCCGATGTTGTTGTTGATGATGAACTCGAGGCGGGCGAGGCCGACGCCGGAGTTGGGCATCTGGGCGAAGTCGAAGGCGAGCTGGGGGTTGCCCACGTTCATCATGATCTTGATGGGGCAGTACGGCAGCTCGCCGCGGTCGACCTCGGTGATCTCGGTCTCGAGCAGGCCGTCGTAGATGTAGCCGGTGTCGCCCTCGGAGCAGGCGACCGTGACGAGGGCGCCGTCTTTGAGGGTGTCGGTGGCGTCGCCGCAGCCCACCACGGCGGGGATGCCGAGTTCGCGGGCGATGATGGCGGCGTGGCAGGTGCGCCCGCCGCGGTTGGTGACGATGGCACTCGCCCGCTTCATCACCGGCTCCCAGTTGGGGTCGGTCATGTCGGTGACGAGCACGTCACCGGGCTGCACGCTGTCCATCTCGGCCAGGCTGTGCACGATGCGCACGGGGCCGGTGCCGATCTTCTGGCCGATGGCGCGGCCTTCGGCGAGCACGGTGCCGGTGCCTTTGAGCTTGTAGCGCTGCTCGGCCTTGCCTTCTTGCTGGCTCTTCACCGTCTCGGGGCGGGCCTGCAGGATGTAGAGCTGGCCGTCGCTGCCATCCTTGCCCCATTCGATGTCCATCGGGCGGCCGTAGTGCTGCTCGATGATGAGGGCGTATTGGGCGAGTTCGGTGACGTCGGTGTCGGTCAAGGAGTAGCGGTTGCGCTGCTCGGTGGCGGTGTCCACCGTCTTGACGAGCTTGCCGGAGGCCTTCTTCTCCTCGGGGCTGGCGAACTCCATCTTGATGAGCTTGGAGCCGAGGTTGCGCCGGATGATGGCCTGCTTGCCGTTCTTGAGCGCGGGCTTGTGGACGTAGAACTCGTCGGGGTTGACGGCGCCTTGCACCACGGTTTCGCCGAGGCCGTAGCTGGAGGTGATGAAGACGACGTCCTTGAAGCCGCTTTCGGTGTCGATGGTGAACATGACGCCGGCCGCCCCCAGGTCGGAGCGGACCATGCGCTGCACGCCGGCGGAGAGGGCCACGTCGGTGTGGGCGAAGCCCTTGTGGACGCGGTAGCTGATGGCGCGGTCGTTGTAGAGGCTGGCGAAGACCTCTTTCATCTTGTGCAGCACGTCGTCGATGCCGACGACGTTGAGGAAGGTCTCCTGCTGGCCGGCGAAGCTGGCGTCGGGCAGGTCTTCGGCGGTGGCCGAGGAGCGCACGGCGAAGGACGCCCCCGGGTTGCCGGCGGTGAGCTTGGCGAACTCGGTGGTGATGGCGTCTTGCAGGTCGGCCGGGAACGGGGTGTCTTCGACCCAGCGGCGGATCTCGGCGCCGGCTTCGGCGAGCGCGCGTACGTCTTCGGTGTTGAGGGTGGCCAGGCGCTGGCTGATGCGCTCGGCCAGGCCGTTGTGCGCCAGGAAGCGCCGGAAGGCGTGGGCCGTGGTGGCAAAGCCGCCGGGCACCCGCACGCCCGAGGCCGCCAGCTGGCTGATCATCTCGCCGAGGGAGGCGTTCTTGCCGCCAACCGACTCGACGTCGGTCATCCTCAGGTGTTCAAACGGCACGACCAGGGCGGTCGCCAGATTGATGGAAGACATGGGAAAACTCCGTGATGTTGGTAAACCGGGTGTTCCCAGCGCCGCGAGCCGATCAGGGGCTCAAGCGGCAAAGCGACTCGCTGCGTGTCGAGTTGTGATTGGAGTGCAGGCGGTGGCATGCGTTGGTGCGACTGGGAAGAGTCAAAAAAGATTCTAGGCCCGATTTGCCTATGATCGACCCCCTTACTCCCCGGTCCCAGATTCCATATGCCGAACCGCACTGTGTACTTTGTCTCTGACGGCACCGGCATCACCGCCGAAACCTTCGGCAACTCGATCCTGGCGCAGTTCCCGGGCAAGCCACGCCACGTGAGACGCCCCTTCATCGACACCCTCGACAAGGCACACCAGGTGGTGCGCGAGATCAACCAGACGGCTGAACTCGAAGGCGTGCGGCCGGTGGTCTTCCTGACCCTCGTGGACCCCGACATGCTGGGCGTGCTCAAGGCCAGCAAGGGCATGGTGCTGGACATGTTCAACACCTTCATCGAGCCGCTGGAAGCCGAATTCGGTGTGAAGTCCAACCACCGCATCGGGCGCTTCGCCGATGTGTCGAAGAGCCAGGAGTACACCGACCGCATCGAGGCGATCAACTTCTCGCTGGCCCATGACGACGGCCAGTCGGCCAAGAACCTGGAGCAGGCGGACGTGATCCTCGTGGGCGTCAGCCGCAGCGGCAAGACGCCGACCTCGCTGTACCTCGCCATGCAGCACGGCATCAAGGCCGCGAACTACCCGCTGATCCCCGAAGACTTCGAGCGCAACGAGTTGCCCAAGAGCCTCGCGCCGCACAAGGCGAAATGCTTCGGCCTCACCATTGCGCCCGAGCGTCTCTCGGAGATCCGCAACGAGCGCCGGCCCAACAGCCAGTATGCGAACCTGGAAAACTGCCGCCGCGAGGTCGCGCAGGCCGAGCAGATGATGCGTCGCGAGGGCATCTCGTGGTTGTCGTCCACGCACAAGTCGATCGAAGAGATCGCCACCACCATCCTGCGAGACATCCGGCCCGACCGGCTGATGTACTAAATCCGCTGGCGGGTCGATTCGTAAAGGCAGACGGCCGCGGCGGCGGCCACGTTGAGCGACTCCTCGCCACCCGGCTGCGCAATGCGCAGGGTCAGGGAGCAGCGGGCCTCGAGCGCCGCAGACACCCCCTGCCCTTCGTGGCCCATCACCCAGGCGCAGGGCCAGGGCAGGTCGACTTCGTGCAACGCACGCTGCGCGTGCGAGCTGGTGGCGATCAAGGGCACGCGCAGGGCATCGAGTTGCGCGTCACCGGCCAGCTCGACGAGGTTGAGGCCGAAATGCGCGCCCATGCCGGCGCGCAGCACCTTGCCCGACCAAAGCGCCGCGGTGCCTTTCAGGGCCACACATTGGGTGAAGCCGAAGGCTGCAGCCGTGCGCAAGATGGTGCCGACGTTGCCGGCATCCTGCAGCCGGTCAAGCACCACGCTGGGCGCATGGGGCTGAAGCTCACCCGCGCCGGACCAGTCGGCGACGAAACCGATGGACGCTGGCGATTCGAGCGAGCTGATGCCCGCCATCAATGACGCGGGCAGCACCGCGACGGCCTGCGCCTGGTTGGCGATGTCTCGCAGCGCCGGCTGTGCCCAGGCATCTTCCGAGATCAGTGCGTGTGCCGGCTGGCCACCGCGCTGCAGCAGTGCCGAACACAGGTGATCGCCTTCGATCCACAGTTGACCGAGCTTGCGATATCCAGCCGGGTCGCTCGCGAGCTTGCGTAGGCGCACGAGCAAAGGGTTGTCGCGCGAACTGATCGCCTTGACGTCGGCCACGTCAGGGCCCTTCGAGCGCTTCGCGCACCGGCGCGAACGAGCGTCGGTGGTGCACGCAGGCGCCGTGCGCACGCAAGGCCGCCAGGTGCTCGGCGGTCGCGTAGCCCTTGTGCCCGTCGAAACCGTATTGCGGATGGGCCTCGTGCAAGGAGAGGCACAGCCGATCGCGATGCACCTTGGCGAGGATCGAGGCCGCCGAGATCGACTTCACCTTGGCATCGCCCTTGACGATGGCCTCTGCCGCGATCTTGAGCACCGGCAAGCGGTTGCCGTCGACCAGCACCTTGCCGGGTTTCAGGCGCAGACCTTCGACGGCGCGCTTCATCGCGAGCATCGTCGCATGCAGGATGTTGAGCGTGTCGATCTCTTCGACCGAGGCTTCGGCGATCGAGCAGCACAGCGCCTTGGCGCGGATCTCGTCGTAGAGGCGCTCACGCGCGAGCGCCGTGAGCAGCTTCGAATCCTTGAGCCCACGGATGGGCTTCAGCTCATCGAGGATCACGGCCGCGGCCACCACCGGGCCGGCCAGCGGGCCGCGCCCCGCTTCATCGACACCCGCGACGAGCCCGATCACATCGAAGCTCAGGCCGAGCTGTTCAGGCACGGAGGACTTTTTCGATGGCATCGGTGGCGGCTTGGGCGGTGTTGCAGCGCAATTGCTGGTGCAGGCCTTCGAAGCGCCGGACCAGCGAGGCACCCGCCTCGGGATCGTCCAGCCACTTGAAAGCGGCGCGAGCGAGATTGTCGGGGGTCGCCTCGGCTTGCAGCAACTCCGGCACGGCAAAGTCGCGCAACAGAATGTTGGGCAGGCCCACCCAGGGCTGGTAGGCCATGCGCTTCATGAGCTGATAGGTCAGCCAGTGCATCACGTAGGTGATGACCATGGGCCGCTTGAAGAGCGCAGCCTCGAGCGTGGCGGTGCCGCTGGCGATGAGCGTCACATCGCAGGCGCCGAGCGCCTGGTGCGACATCCCGTTCAGCACCTGGACGCCGGCTCCGGGTGCGTACTGCGCCACCAGCGGGTCGATCATCGAGCGCAGGCTCGGCACCGCAGGCAGCACGAAGCGCAGGCCCGGGCGTTCGCGCTTCATCAACTGCGCAGCAGCAAGCACGCGCGGCGCGTTGTACTGGATCTCGGAGCGGCGGCTGCCGGGCAACAAAGCTACCACCTGCACATCGGCGTCAAGCCCGAGCGCGACCCGCGAGGCAGCACGCGGCACCTCGACCGGAATGGCATCGGCCAGCGGGTGACCCACGTAGCTCGCGGCGATGCCATGCTTTGCATAGATCTCCGGCTCAAACGGGAAGATGCACAGCACATGGTCGGCCGCAGCGCGGATCTTCTCGATGCGCTTGCCGCGCCAGGCCCAGATCGACGGGCTGATGAAGTGCACGGTCTTGATGCCGGCCGACTTGAGGCGTGTCTCCAGGCCGAGGTTGAAGTCGGGGGCATCGACGCCGATGAAGGCATCAGGCCGCTCCTTGAGCAAACGGTCGCCCAGCGCATTGCGGATGCCGACCAGCTCGCGGTAGTGGCGCAGCACCTCGACATAGCCACGCACCGCCAACTTCTCGTGCGGCCACCAGGCGTCGAACCCATGCTCGGCCATGCGTGGGCCACCGATGCCGAAGCTGGCCAGGTCGGGCCAACGTGATTTCAGACCTCCGAGCAGAAGGCCCGCCAGCAGATCCCCCGAGGTTTCGCCGGCCACCATGCCCAGGCGAGGGCCTGTCGTCACTGTCATCGGTAGCCCGCAGTTCAGCGCACGAGGCCGCGGGTGGACGCGGCGAGGAAATCCAGCATGGTCTGGATGTCTTCGTCTCCGCCCTGCCCCCTCAGACCTTCGACTTCGGCCTTGGCCTGGTCGAGCGTGGCACCGCTGCGGAAGATCAGCTTGTGCATCTGACGGATCACCCGTTGGCGCTCATCGCTGAAGCCGCGACGCTTGAGGCCGGTGAGATTCACTGCACGCACGGCCAGGGGGTTGCCGTCGACCGTCATGAAGGGTGCGACATCCTGAGCCACATGGCCCTGGAAGCCGATCATCGTGTGCGCACCGACGTGCACGAACTGATGCACGCCCGACAGTCCACCGATGACGGCCCAGTCACCCACGTGAACATGGCCCGCGAGCGTCACGTTGTTGGCCAGCACCGTATGGCTGCCCACGCGCACGTCATGCGCGAGGTGGACGTAAGCCATGATCCAGTTGTCACTGCCAACCCGGGTCACACCCTGCTCCTTGAAGGTGCCGGTGTTGAAAGTGCAGAACTCGCGGATGGTGTTGCGATCGCCGATCACGAGTTCGGTGACTTCGCCGCCATGCGACATGTCCTGCGGCATCGCGCCGATGGAGCTGAACTGGTAGAGCTTGTTGTCGCGGCCGATCGTCGTGCGGCCTTCGATCACGCAGTGCGGCCCGACGGTCGTGCCTTCACCGATGCGCACCTCGGGGCCGATCACCGCATACGGGCCCACCGTCACCGAGCCCGCGAGTTGTGCCTTCGGGTCGACGATCGCGGTCGGGTGGATGTTGTTGCTCATCGCGAGCCCTCCGCCGTCACGCCACGCGGCGCATGGTGCAGGTGAGTTCGGCTTCGACGGCCAGTTCGCCAGCAACCAGGCCGCGCGCCTTGAAGCGGCACACGCCGGCCTTCATGCGGTCGAGGTCGACTTCAAGCACGAGTTGGTCACCGGGCTCCACCGGGCGCTTGAAGCGAGCACCGTCGATGCCGGCGAAATAGAAGACGGTCTGGTCGTCGAGCTTGATGCCCATCGTCTCGATGGCAAGGATGGCCGCGGCCTGGGCCAGCGCTTCCAGCATCAGCACGCCCGGCATCACCGGGCGGTGCGGGAAGTGGCCGTTGAAGTACGGCTCGTTGATGCTGACGTTCTTGATCGCCTGGATGCGCTTGTTCTTCTCGAGCGACAGCACCCGGTCCACCAACAAGATGGGGTAGCGGTGCGGCAGCGTCTTCAGGATTTGGTGGATGTCGATCATGGTCGTCATGGGGTCTTCTTTTCAAGGGCGCGCAGGCGCTCCCTCAATGCATGCAGATTGCGCAGCGTGGCCGCGTTCTTTTCCCAGGTCGCATTGTCGTCCATGGGGAAGAGGCCGCTGTACGTTCCCGGCTTGAGGATCGAGCGTGTCACTGCGGTGCACGATGAGATCACGGTGCCATCGCAGATCTTGAGGTGGCCGGTGATCATGGCGGCGCCGCCGATGATGCAGCGGCTGCCGATGATCGAGCTGCCGGCGATGCCCGTGCAGCCCGCGATGGCGGTGTGTGCGCCGATGCGGCAGTTGTGGCCGATCTGGACGAGGTTGTCGATCTTCACGCCGTCTTCAATGACGGTGTCGTCGAGCGCACCGCGGTCGATGCAGGTGTTGGCGCCGATCTCGACATCGTTGCCGATGCGCACGTTGCCCAGTTGCTCGATCTTGACGGCACCGCTCGGGCTGGCCGCGAAGCCGAACCCGTCGGCGCCCAGCACGACACCACTGTGCACTATGCCGCGCGCGCCGATCTGACTTCCGTGCATGAGCGTCACACGCGCCGACAGGCGCGTACCCCACCCCACCCTGGCGTCTCGCCCGATGAAACAGTGGGCTCCGATCACCGCGTCTTCCTCGATCACCGCGCCGGCTTCGATGACGACGAACGGGCCGATGCTTGCCGACTTGGCCACCTGCGCCGAGGGGTCGATGGCAGCGCTCGGATGGATGCCCGGCAGATCGCGCGGGCGGCTGCGCGCTGCCCACCATTGCGTGAGGTGCGCAAACGAGAGATAGGCGTCGGCCGTCACCAGCGTTGCGCCGCGCGCGATGGCCGCGTCGCGGGACGCCGGGCCAACGATCACGCAGCCCGCTTCGGAGCTGGCCAACTGGCTCTGGTACTTCGGGTTGGAAAGAAACGAAATTGTGGACGGCGTGGCGCCTTCCAGGGGCCCGATGCGCGTGATGCGGTGGGCAGGATCGCCGATCAGCTCGCCCCCCAGGTGCGAGGCGATCTCACCCAGTGTGGCAGCCTCAGCCACCGCCTACTTTCCGACTGGTTCGTTGAGCTTTTTGATCACGCTGTCAGTGATGTCGATGCGCGGGCTGGCGTGGAAGGCTTCCTGGACCACGAGGTCGTAGTTCTCTTTTTCGGCGATCTGGCGGATCACCGCCAGCACCCGCTCGCGCAGCGCGATCATTTCGTCGTTGCGGCGCTGGGCGAGGTCTTCGCGGTAGGTGCGCTGCTTGCGCTGCAACTCACGATCCTGATCGATCAGCTCGCGCTGGCGGCGTTCACGCTCGGCGTCAGGCAGCGAGACGCTTTCACGGTCCAGCTTCGTGGCCGCCGCCTTCAGCTTGCTGTTGAGTTCGGTGAGTTCTTTCTCGCGCCGATTGAAATCCGCCTCCAGCTTCACCCAGCCGGCCTGGTTGGGGAGCGCATCGCGCATCACCTTGTCGCTGTTGACATAGGCGATCTTCACACTCTGGGCGTGCGCGAGCGAGGCGGCAACGACCAGGCAGACGGCAAAGATCACCGACTTGATGGATGAGCTGCTCATTAGAACGCGGTCCCGATCTGGAATTGGAGACGCTGGATTCTATCCGTGCGCTCGTAGCGAAGCGGCTTGCCCCAGCTGAGCTTGAGCGGGCCGACCGGGGACACCCAGCTCAGGCCCAGGCCAGCCGAGACGCGCAGTGGGTCGAGGGCACTCTTGTCGTCCCACACGTTGCCGGCGTCGAGGTATGCGAAGAAGCGCAGCGTGCGGTCGTTCCCGGCACCGGGCACTGGCAGATAGAGCTCGCTGTTGAGGTTCAGGCGCCGCGTGCCGCCGATGTAGCCACCCTGTACGTCCACTGGGCCCAGAGTGCCTTGGTCGAACGCCCGGACGGTGCCCAGGCCGCCTCCATAGAAACGCTTGAACACCGGATAGGGCTTGTCCTGCAGACCCTCGCCCCAGCCCAGTTCGGCGTTGACAGCAAAGGTGTATCTCTTCGACAGAGGCCAGTAGTGCTGGTATTGCAGGTTGGTCCGGAGGTAGCGCGTATCTGCGGCGGCACCCCACTCGACGTTGACTCGCTTGTAGCTGCCTTCGTTGGGCACCAGAGCGCTGTCGCGGCCGTCACGCGTCCAGCCAATGGTGATTGGCACCGATGTGGTCTTTTCGCCGTATTGCGCGATGTGCTGCACGTAAGTCTCAGGCATTCCGAAGCTGCCCTTGATCTTCGTCTGCTCGATGCCAGCGCCAAAGAAGACCGTGTCGTACTCGCTGAACGGCACCCCGAACTTGATGGAAGCGCCGGGGGTGATGAACTCGTACTCCTCACCCTGGCTGTTGATCGGCTTCTGGGTGCGGTAGAAAACGTCCACCGCACGCGAGATGCCATCGATGGTGAAGTACGGGTCGACCGCGCTCACCACCAGCGTGCGGGCCGACTTGCTGGTATTGATGTCGATGCCGAGGTAGTTGCCGGTCCCGAAGACGTTGTCCTGCTTAATCGACGCCGACAGCGCGAGCTTGTCGGCGCTTGAGAAGCCAGCGCCCAGCGACAGGTTGCCCGTCGGCTTCTCGACAACCGTCAGCGTGAGATCCACCTGGTCGGGCGACCCGGGCACCTCGTTGGTCTCGATGTTGACTTCCTTGAAGTAGCCCAGGCGGTCGACCCGGTCGCGCGACAGCTTGATGCGGTTGCCGTCGTACCAGGACGATTCAAACTGGCGGAACTCGCGGCGGATCACTTCGTCGCGAGTGCGGCTGTTGCCGGCAACGTTGATGCGGCGCACGTAGACGCGGCGCTGCGGGTCGGCTACAAGTACAAGCACCACCTGCCCGGTCGCACGGTCGATGTCGGGGCGAGCATCGACACGCGCGAAGGCGTAGCCGTAGGTGCCGAAGCGGTCGGTGAAGGCCTTCGAAGTGTCGGCCACCGATTCGGCGCGATAAGGCTCACCCGGCTCGATCTTGACCAGCGACTTGAATTCGTCTTCCTTGCCGAGGTAGTCCCCCTCGAGCTTCACACCGGTGACCGTGTAGGGCTGGCCTTCGCGGATGTTGACGGTGATCGTGATGTCCTGCTTGTCGCCGGAGATGCTCACCTCGGTCGACTCGATCGCGAATTCGAGGTAGCCGCGATTCAGGTAGTACGAGCGCAGCGTCTCCAGATCCGCCGTGAGCTTCGAGCGCGAATAACGGTCGCCCTTGGTGTACCAGTTGAGCCAGCTGCCGTCATTGAGGTCGAAGAGCCCGGTGAGCGTGCCTTCCGAGAACGCCTTGTTGCCGAGGATGCGGATGTCGCGGATGCGCGAAGGGCCGCCTTCGGTGATGGTGAAGGTCACGTTGACGCGGTTGCGCTCTTGCGGCGTGACGGTGGTCACCACCTCGGCGGCGTAGAGGCTCTTCGTCAGGTATTGACGCTTCAATTCCTGCTCGGCGCGGTCGGCCAGGGCCTTGTCGAAGGGCAGGCCTTCGCCAATGCCGAAGTCCTTCAGCGACTTGATGAGCACGTCCTTGTCGAACTCCTTCAAGCCCACGAAGTCGATGTTGGCGATGACGGCGCGCTCGTCGACGATCACCACGACGACATCGCCATCGACCTCGACGCGAACGTCCTTGAAGAGGCCGGTCGCGAAAAGTGCCCGCAAGGCCGCCGCGCCTTTTTCGTCGGTGTAGGTGTCACCGATGCGGAACGGCAGGGAAGCGAACACGGTGCCCGCATCGGAGCGCTGCAGGCCTTCGACGCGGATGTCCTTCAGCACGAACGGTGCGACGGCCCAGGCCGACCCGGCCTGCAAGGCCAACCCCAAGGCAATCGACAGGACGCTGGGACGGAAGTACGACAGGCGGAGGCGTGGCGAGACAGGGAGATTGCGCATGCAGTATTCAGTGCAGGCCCAGAATGCGGGCCACGTCGTTGTAGAGGGCGAGCGATGTCATCACGAGCATCAGCGCCACACCACCGCGCTGCAGTCGATCCAACCACGCCTCGGAGGGCGGCCGCCCCGTCACGGCTTCGAAAAGATAGTACATGAGGTGCCCACCATCGAGGACCGGCAACGGCAGCAGGTTGAGCACCCCGAGGCTCACGCTGACCACCGCGAGAAAACCGAGATAGTAAGCGAGGCCCATCTTCACCGATTGGCCGGCGTAGTCGGCGATGGTCAACGGGCCGCTCAGGTTCTTGAGCGACGCTTCGCCGATCAGCATGCGTCCGAGCATGCGCAGCGTGAGCGCCGAGACCTCCCAGGTGCGAGACGCCGCCTGCGCGAAGCCATCCCACAGGCCGTAGCGCACGGTCACCATCTCGATTGGCAGCCCGAGCCCCGCTTCGATGCGGCCGACCCGCTTGTCGCCATCGGTGACGATCGCCGGCTTGACCGCCAGCTCGAGCACCTGACCCTCGCGCAGCACCGACCAGCGCTGCGGGTCGGTCGAACGACGATCGGCGCTGGCGCGGATGGTCTGCCAGAGCTGGTCCATGGTGCGCATCGGCGTGCCATCGATGCTCAGTACCACATCGCCCGCCTTGAGCCCGGCCTGGGCGCCGGCCCCACCCGGCTTGACCGATGCGAGCAGCGGTGCGTCGCCGCGATAGGGGGCACCGAGCCCGATGCTTTGCATCAACTTGGCGTCGACATCCTTGGCATTCAGCTTGTCGAGTTCGAGCACGACGGTGCGCTGGCCATGGCCCTCGCCATTGGTCACCAGCAACTGGATGGGGCGCCCCTCCAGGACGGCATGGGTCACCTGCCAGCGCAGATCGGTCAGCGAGCGCACGTCTTCCCAATCGGTGCCATCGGTCGACCAGGCGCGCACCCAGTCGCCCGAGCGCATGCCGGCACGCTCGGCCACACTCGCTGCAACCGGCGCTGACAGAAGCGCCTTCGGCTCTTCGACGCCAATCCAGTGCTGCGCGGCATAGAGCAACACCGCAAGCAGCAGATTGGCCGCCGGCCCCGCCGCGACGATCGCGGCCCGTTGGCGCAGCGGCTTGCGGTTGAAGGCCATGTGCAGCTCACTCGGCTCGACCGGGCCTTCGCGCTCGTCGAGCATGCGCACATAACCGCCCAGCGGCAACGCCGAGAGCACGAACTCCGTGCCGCCCGGTTGCGGCTGGCGTCGCCACAGCACCTTGCCGAAGCCGACCGAGAAACGCAGCACCTTCACCCCGCAGGCACGGGCCACACGATAGTGGCCGTACTCGTGGATGACGATGAGCACGCCCAGCGTCAGGATGAAAGCGAGAACAGTGGTCATGGTGCGCGCAGGCGGCTCACCTGCTGCTCGGCCGCGCGGCGTGCGCTGGCGTCGAGCGAGAGCAGCCCCTCGATCGAGCGGCAGGCATCGGACGAGGGCGTGATCGCATCGAGGGTGTGCGCATTGACGCTGTGAATCTGGTCGAAGCGGATGGTTCCCGCCAGGAACGCCGCCACCGCCACCTCGTTGGCGGCGTTGAGCACCGCGGTGCTGCCCTCGGCGCCGCGCAGCGTGTCCCACGCCAATTGCAGGCCGGGGTAGCGCTGCATGTCGGCCGGCTCGAACTGCAGTGCCGCCAGCGTCGTGAAATCGAGCGCACTCGCGCCCGATTCGATGCGCTCGGGGAACGACAGGCCATAGGCGATCGGCACGCGCATGTCGGGCGTGCCGAGCTGCGCGAGCACCGAGTTGTCTCGGCACACCACCATCGAATGGATGATGCTCTGCGGGTGGATCACCACGCGGATCTGCTCCGGCGTGAGGTCGAACAGCCAACGCGCCTCGATCACCTCGAGCGCCTTGTTCATCATGGTCGCCGAGTCGACCGAAATCTTGCGGCCCATGACCCAGTTGGGATGGGCGCAGGCCTCATCGGGTGTCACGCGGTGGAGGGTGCCGTGATCTCGCTGGCGGAACGGGCCGCCCGACGCGGTGAGCACGATGTGGTCGATGCGCCGGCCCCAGGTGCTGCGATCCTCCGGCAGGCACTGGAAGATCGCGGAATGTTCGCTGTCGATGGGCAGGAGCGTCGCGCCGCCCTCCTTCACCGCCTTCATGAAGAACGCGCCGCCCACGACGAGCGCCTCCTTGTTGGCGAGCATCAGGCGCTTTCCGGCACGCGCCGCAGCGATGCAGGGCTCAAGCCCCGCGGCTCCGACGATGGCCGCCATCACCGAGTCCACTTCAGGATGCGCCGCCACCAGCGACAGGGCACCCGAGCCTTCGAGCACCTCGGTGCGCAGGCCTGCGGCCTTCAGGCCTTCGCGCAAGAGCTGGGCGAGCCCTGGCTGCGTGATCACGGCGTAGCGCGGCTTCCACTGCACGCACTGTGCAAGGAGCTCGTCGACGCGGCTGTGCGCCGTCAGAGCGAAGACGTCGTACCGCTCGCGGTGACGTGACATCACTTCAAGCGTGTTTGCGCCCACGCTGCCGGTCGAGCCAAGGACACAGACGCGCTGCCGCGCGGAAGGAGTCGATTGCATGGAGTTGCTCAGAAATTGCCGAGCGTGCTCAGCGCCATCGCGATGGGAAACACGGGCAGCAGCGCATCGACACGGTCGAGTACACCGCCATGCCCGGGCAGCAAGTTGCTGCTGTCCTTGGCCCCGGCGCTGCGCTTCACGAGCGACTCGACCAGGTCCCCCACCACACTCATCGCGCTCAGGAAAACCAACGCCAGCACGAGTCCTGGCGCCCCCAGGCGCTCCAGCAGCACGGTGAAGAGGCTCGCCGAGTCGAGGGATGGCAATTGCCAGTGCTGATCGGCCCAGATCCACGCCCAGGCCAGTGCCTGCACGCCGACCATGCCGCTCCACACCCCTTCCCAGCTTTTGCCAGGGCTGATGGCGGGGGCGAGCTTGCGCCGGCCAAAGGTCTTGCCGCCGAAGTAGGCCGCGATGTCGGCCACCCAGACCAGGCAGAAGATCGACAGCAGGAAGTTGATGCCGGCCGCCTTGGCACTCGAGAGCGCGAGCCAGGCCGTCCAGATGGCGGCCATGCCAATCAGCCAGCGGGCCACGCGAGGCAAGTTCGGCCACGATCCGACGCCCACCTTCAGCGCGAGCGCGCCGCCCAGCACCCAGACGACGAACGCCAACCACCAGGCCACACTCGGCCCGACGTGCACCCAGCCCGCCCACAACGCCACGCCGCAGGCTGCCGCCGTCACAACGCCCATTCCCACGGCAGTCGCAGAAGACGCGCCATTGAGGCGACCCCACTCCCAGGCCGCGGCGCCCGCCATCGCCAGCATCAGCAGGGCGAACGGCCAGGCCATCGGCGCAAAGAGCGCCGGCAGCAAGACGAGCAACATGACAACCGCGGTGATGACACGTTGCTTCAACATGGTGTCAGGCCTTCGCCAGCGCCGCTGCGTCCGCCGACGACACCAGGCCGAAACGGCGGTCACGCCGCGCGTAATCGGCCAGTGCTGCATCGAGTTCGGCTTCGCCGAAGTCGGGCCAGAGGCAGTCGCTGAACACGAATTCCGAGTACGCCGCCTGCCACAGCAGGAAGTTGCTCACGCGCTTCTCGCCGCCGGTGCGGATGAAGAGATCGGGGTCGGGCGCGAAGCTCATCGCCATGTAGCGCGAGAGCGTGGCCTCGTCCAGGGCTTCGGGAGCCACGCCATCGGCGATCGCCTTCTGGCAGGCCTGCACCACGTCCCAGCGGCCGCCGTAGTTGAACGCGACCGACAGGTTGATGCGGGTGTTGTGGCGTGTGGACTCTTCGGCACGCTCGAGCGCCGCGCGCACTGCGGGTGCGACGTGCGAACGATCGCCGACGATGCGGATGCGCACACCCTCGCCCACCATCTTGGTGAGGTGCTTGGAGACGGTGGAAATGGCGAGGCTCATCAACCCCGACACCTCTTCGGCCGGTCGCTTCCAGTTTTCCGACGAGAACGCGAAGACCGTGACGTACTCGACCCCACGGTCAGCGCAGGCCTTCACCACCCCCACCAGCGCGTCGACCCCGAACTTGTGCCCGACAAAGCGCGGCATGAAGCGCTTCTTCGCCCAGCGGCCATTGCCATCCATCACGATGGCGATGTGGCGTGGGACGCGCTGCGCTGAGTCCACGAAGGTGCTGTGTGTCAGACGGCCATGATCTCGGCTTCCTTGGCCGAGGTGAGGCGGTCGATTTCCGCAATGATGCGGTCGGTGAGCTTCTGCACCTCGTCGAGCGAGCGGCGCTCGTCGTCTTCGGTGATGAGCTTGTCTTTCAGGAGCTTCTTGGCCTGGTCGTTGGCATCGCGGCGCAGGTTGCGCACCGCGATGCGAGAGTCTTCGGCAGCCGAGCGCACGACCTTGGTGAGGTCGCGGCGGCGCTCTTCGGTCAGCGCCGGCAGCGGCACGCGCAGCAGGTCGCCCTGTGCGGCGGGGTTGAGGCCCAGGTCCGACTCGCGGATAGCCTTCTCGATCTTCGGGCCCATGCCCTTTTCCCAGGGCTGCACGCTGATCGTGCGGGCGTCGAGCAGGCTCACGTTGGCGACCTGGCTGATGGGCACCATCGAGCCGTAGTAGTCGACCTGCACCTGGTCGAGGATGCCGGGGTGGGCGCGGCCGGTGCGGATCTTGCCCAGTTCGTTCTTGAACGATTCGATGGACTTGGCCATCTTCGCTTCAGCGTTCTTGCGGATGTCTGCGATGCTCATTTCAGTGCTCCTGCCTCACACGTGCACGAGAGTGCCTTCATCTTCACCCAGCACCACGCGCTTGAGCGCGCCGGCCTTGAAGATGCTGAAGACCTTGATCGGCAGCTTCTGGTCGCGGCACAGCGCGAAGGCGGTTGCGTCGAGCACCTGCAGGTTGCGGGTGATGGCTTCGTCAAAACTGACCCGGCTGTAGCGCGTGGCGCTCGGGTCTTTCTTGGGATCGGCGGTGTAGACGCCGTCGACCTTGGTGGCCTTGAGCACGATCTCGGCGCCGATCTCGGCGCCGCGCAGTGCCGCGGCCGTGTCGGTGGTGAAGAAGGGGTTGCCGGTGCCGGCAGCGAAGACCACCACCTTGCCTTCTTCAAGGTATTGCAACGCCTTCGGGCGCACATAGGGCTCGACCACCTGCTCGATGCCGATGGCCGACATCACGCGCGCCGTCATGCCCTCTTGCCGCATCGTGTCGGCCAGCGCCAGCGAGTTCATCACCGTGGCCAGCATGCCCATGTAGTCGGCCGTGGCCCGGTCCATGCCGACCGAGCCGCCCGCCACGCCGCGGAAGATATTGCCCCCGCCGATGACCACCGCCACCTCGCACCCGAGCTGCGTCACTTCCTGGATCTCGCGCACCATGCGGACGATGGTCGCGCGGTTGATGCCGTAGGCATCGTCGCCCATCAGGGCTTCGCCAGAAAGTTTGAGCAGGATGCGCTTGTAGGCCGGCATTCAGTTTCCTCGTGAAGTCGACTTGTGGTCAGACGAACTCGTGTTCAGGACGGGGTGGGCATTGAGTCTATCCGCGAAGCCGGGCCCGAAGGCCCGGCGCGGCACGCTCCAGTGGGGGCTTCAGCCGCCCTTGGCGGCCGCCACTTGCGCCGCCACTTCGGCTGCGAAGTCGTCGACCTTCTTCTCGATGCCTTCGCCCACCACGTAGAGCGTGAAGCCCTTGACCGTGGTGTTGGTGGACTTGAGGTACTGCTCGACAGTCTGCTTGCCGTCGGCGGCCTTCACGAACACCTGGTTCAGCAGGCTGACTTCCTTCAGGTACTTCTGCACCGAGCCTTCGACCATCTTGGTGACGATGTCGGCCGGCTTGCCCGATTCGGCAGCCTTCAGGGCAGCAACCGAACGCTCCTTCTCGATCAGCGTGGCGGGCACGTCTGAAGCCGACAGCGACACCGGCTTCATGGCGGCCACGTGCATGGCCACGTCCTTCGCAGCGACCTCGTCGCCGTCGAACTCGACGATCACGCCGATGCGGGTGCCGTGCAGGTAGCTGGCGAGCTTGCCGCCGCTGGCATAGCGCTTGAAGCGGCGGAACGACATGTTTTCGCCGATCTTGCCGACCAGGCCCTTGCGCACGTCTTCGAGCGTGGGGCCGAAGCCGTCTTGCGAATACGGCAATGCGCCCAGCGCGGTCACGTCAGCCGGGTTGCTCTTGGCGATGAGCTCGGCGGCGGCCTTGGCGAGCGCGAGGAACGAGTCGTTCTTGGTGACGAAGTCGGTTTCGCAATTGACTTCGAGGATCGCGCCGGTCGTGCCTTCCACGGCCGCGGCGACCACGCCCTCAGCGGTGATGCGCGAAGCGGCCTTGCCGGCCTTGCTGCCCAGCTTGACGCGCAGCAGTTCCTCGGCCTTGTCGAAGTCGCCACCGGCTTCGGTGAGTGCCTTCTTGCACTCCATCATCGGGGCGTCGGTCTTGGCGCGCAGCTCGGCGACCATGCTTGCGGTGATTGCAGCCATCTCAAATCTCCTGTTGGCTCGGGGTCGGAAGCGTCCGCCGACCGCCGGAATCGTCATGCATTGATTGAAAAAAAGGGGCTGTCAAAGCCCCTTTTCATGCTCACCCGTGAGGTGAGTCGGGGCGAGTCGCTCAGGCGTTCTCGCTGACTTCCACGAATTCGTCGCCTTCGGCCGACACAGCCTGGACCACTTCGTTGGTGGCGTTGGCCTTGCCTTCCAGCACGGCGTCGGCCACGGCGCGGGCGTACAACGCCACGGCCTTGGACGAGTCGTCGTTGCCCGGAATGACGTAGTCGATGCCGTCGGGCGAATGGTTGGAGTCCACCACGCCGATCACCGGGATGCCCAGCTTCTTGGCTTCGGCAACGGCAATCTTGTGATAGCCGACGTCGATGACGAAGATCGCGTCAGGCAGCGCGTTCATGTCTTGAATGCCGCCGATGTCCTTCTCGAGCTTGGCCAGCTCGCGCTGGAACAGCAGGGCTTCCTTCTTGATGCGGATCTCGCTGCCCGCCTCGACCTGGGCCTGCATGTCCTTCAGCTTCTTGAGCGAACCCTTGACCGTCTTGAAGTTGGTCAGCATGCCGCCAAGCCAACGCTGGTCGACGAAGGGCATGCCAGCGCGCTTGGCTTCCTGCACGATCACGTCGCGCGCCTGGCGCTTGGTGCCGACCATCAGGATCGTGCCGCGCTTGGCGGCGAGCTGGCGGATGAACTTCATCGCATCGAGGAAGAGCGGCTGCGTCTTCTCGAGGTTGATGATGTGGATCTTGTTGCGATGGCCGTAGATGTACGGGGCCATCTTGGGGTTCCAGAAGCGCGTTTGGTGCCCGAAATGGACGCCGGCTTCCAGCATTTCACGCATGGTGACGGACATGAATCACTCCAAAGGTTGGTTCTAGAATCCGGCCAGAATCGCCAGCGCTTTTTCGTAAAGCAGGCGACACCTTCAACGGCCGGATTCGCGATTTGTTCACCCACGCCAGCTCGACACGGCCGGCATTCAGGTAAACCCGCGGAGTATAGCAGGCACTCTCCACCCATGACGAATGACCTGACCGCTGCCCGAGCCGCCCTGCTGCAAGGGCGCACGACGGCGGCCGAGGCCTTGGCCGCCAGCCTGCAGAGCGCCGAGAGCGCCGCCAACACCAGGACGTACCTGACCCGCTTCGATGCCCAGGCGATGGCCGCGGCGCACGGCGTCGACCGGCTGCACGCGGCCGGCGCGCCGCTTCCCGCCCTCGCAGGCCTTGCGGTGAGCGTGAAGGCGCTGTTCGATGTGCAGGGCTACGCCACGACGGCCGCTTCCCGCGTCTTGGCCGATGCGCCAGTCGCGCAGGCCGACTGCCCGGCGGTCGCTCGGCTGCGAGCCGCCGGCGCTTCGCTGACCGGCCATACCAACATGACGGAGTTCGCGTTCTCGGGCGTCGGACTGAACCCCCACTACGGCACGCCTCCCAACGCCGCGACTCTGGCGCTGGACGCCGAGCCTCGCATTCCAGGTGGTTCGACCTCGGGGGGCGCCGTCTCGGTCGCCAGTAGCGCGGCGTGGGCCGCGCTCGGGTCCGACACCGGCGGCTCCATCCGCATCCCGGCTGCGCTGCAAGGCCTGGTCGGCTTCAAGAACACGGCCCGGCTCACGCCGACCGAAGGCGCGATCCCTCTGTCGACCACGCTTGACACCGCCTGCGCCATCACCCGCTCGGTGCGCGACGCCGTGCTGCTCCACGAAGTACTGGCGGCACGTCGCGTCAGTCTCCCGGGCCGCCCCGTGAGCGCACTGCGACTGGCCGTGCCCACGTCGCAGCTGGAAGGACTGGACGACAACGTCGCGCGCGCCTTCGAGCGCTCCCTCGGAACACTGCGCCAAGCCGGGGCACAGATCGAGACCCTTGCCCTGCCCGAGCTGGCCGAGCTCACCGCCATCAACGCCACTGGTGGCTTCTCGGCCGCCGAGAGCTGGGCGTGGCACCGCCAGTTGCTCAGCCAGCGCCAGGCCGACTACGACCCCCGCGTCGCCCTGCGCATCCACCGCGGCGAAACAATGTCGGCCGCCGACTACCTCGACCTCACGCGCGCCCGCGCCGACTGGATTGCCCGCATGACCCTCACGATGCGCCGCTACGACGCGCTGCTCAGCCCCACCGTCCCCATCGTGGCGCCCACCATCGCCAGCCTCACGAGCGACGATGCCTTCTTCGCCACCAATGCCCTGTTGCTGCGCAACCCCTCGGTCGTCAACATGCTCGATGGCTGTGCGCTCTCGCTGCCCTGCCACACGCCCGACGAACTGCCCGTCGGCCTGATGGTCTGGAGCCACGCACTGCAAGACGACGCCGTACTCGACGCCTCGCTTGCGATCGAAGCCACGCTCGCGAAGGGGCGCTCCTGATGCGCGTCGCCGTGATCGGAGCTGGCATCGTCGGGGTGACGTCTGCCTATGAACTCGCGGCCGATGGCCACGACGTCACTGTCTTCGAGCGTCGCGGCAGCGTGGCAGCCGAGTCGAGTTTCGCCAACGCGGGCGTGATCGCCCCAGGTTATGTGACACCCTGGGCATCGCCGGGCATGCCGTGGCACGTGATGAGCCACCTCTTCCAACGGCACGCCCCCGTGAGGCTCAACGCACGCCTCGGGGCGTCGACGCTGGGCTGGATGTGGCGCTGGTGGCGCGCCTGCCGCCCCGCCGCCTACCGCAGCAACCGCGCCAACCTGCAGCGGCTCGCCAACTACAGCAAGCAGCGTCTGCACAAGCTCACGCATGCACTGCAGCTCGACTACGAGCGTGCCGAGGGCTACCTCGTGCTGCTGCGCAGTGCCCGCGAGGCCGAACGCGCGCAAGCGACCCTCGATCAGCTGAAGGAAGCCGGCATACGCCACCACCTTCTCGATGCCGCTCAATGCCGCCAGGTCGAGCCGGGCCTGAGCGCCGATGCTCCGCTGCACGCCGGCGTCCACCTGCCGCACGACGAGGTGGGGAATTGCCGCCAGTTCGCGCTGCTGCTGCGCACCGAGGCAGAACGCCTGGGCGCCAAGTTTCGTTTCCACACCAACGTGCAGAGCCTCGGCCCGGGTAGCCGACCGACGCTGACCAGGGTCTACTCGCCGATGGAGGAGTCCACCTGGGTGAGCGCCGACGCCGCGCGCCTCGACGGGCCTCCGACCGACGTCCTCCCTTTCGAGCCCGAGACCGAAACGTTCGACGCCGTGGTCATCTGTGCCGCCGTCGATTCGACCCGGCTGCTGCGACCGCACGGCTTGAAGTTGCCGCTGGCCCCCGTGTATGGCTACTCGGTGACGGCCCCGCTTCGCAAGCTAGACGCCCACCCCGACCTGGGCCCGCGCTCAGCCGTCATGGACGAACGCTACAAGGTCGCGGTCAGCCGCTTCGGCTCACGCCTGCGCGTGGCCGGCAGTGCCGAACTCGGCGGCCGCCCCGAGCGGCACCACAAGGCCGCGCTTGCCACGCTCTACAAGGTGCTGAATGACTGGTTCCCCGGCGCGGCCCACATGAGCCAGGCCCAGGTGTGGAAGGGTGCCCGCCCCATGCTGCCCGACGGCCCACCGCTGCTGGGCGAAAGCGGCCTGCCCGGCGTGTGGCTCAACCTGGGTCATGGCTCCAGCGGCTGGGCTCTCGCCTGCGGGTCGGCGCGGGTGGTCGCCGATGCGGTGTCGTCGCGCGCCGCGGCCATCGACACCGAAGGCCTCGGCCTCGAACGGCTGCGGCACTGAGCGATGCAACGCATCCTGCCCGCCCGGCGCGACTGGCCGCTGCATGACGTGGCCGCGTCGCGGCAGATCGAGCAGCAGGCGCAGCTTGGGTTGCCGCCCCACACCTTGATGCAGCGAGCGGGAGCGGCGGTCGCCGCCCTCACGCGCGCGCTGCATCCTCACGCACGCCGCGTGTGGATCGCCTGCGGGCCGGGCAACAACGGCGGCGATGGGCTGGACGCCGCCATCCACCTGCTGGCTGCGGGTTGGTCAGTCGAGGTTTCGTTGATCGGTGACCCGCAGCATCTGCCCGCCGATGCGGCAGACGCCTACGCACGGGCCCGCAACGCCGGCATCTCCGTTCACGCCAACACCGGGCCGGCCGAGAGGCCGGACGTCGCGATCGACGCCCTTCTCGGCCTGGGCAGCCGGCGCGCTCCGGCCGGTGAACTCGCCTCGCTGATCGACGCCCTGAACGCCCTCGCCTGCCCGGTGCTGGCGGTGGATCTGCCCTCGGGCCTGAACGCCGACACAGGCCAAGCGCATGACGATGCCTGCGTCGTGGCCGACCACACGCTGTCGCTCCTGACACTCAAGCCGGGCCTCTTCACCGCGGCCGGCCGAGACCACGCAGGAGAGGTGTGGTTCGATGCGTTGGGAACTGCTGGGCCCGAACGCGCGAGCGCCATGCTGAGCGGCTCCCCGGCAAGCGCCGCCGACCGAGGCCACGCGCGGCACAAAGGCAGCTTTGGCGACGTCGCCATCGTGGGCGGCGCCACTGGCATGGCAGGAGCGGCGCTGCTCGCCGCCCGAGCCGCCCATGCCGCCGGCAGCGGCCGTGTCTACGTGGACGTGCTCGACGCCGCCCCGCTCACGCTGGATGCCACGCGGCCCGAGCTGATGTTCCGCCGCGGCTGGTGGCAAACCGCATCGGCAGAAGCGTCGACCGTCGTTGCCGGCTGCGGCGGCGGCACGGCGATCCGCGAAGCACTGCCCCGCTTGCTGAGCACCGCGGGCCGTCTCGTGCTGGACGCCGACGCCTTGAACGCCGTGTCAGCCGATCCGTCGCTCGCTGCGCTCCTGGCGGCACGCCAGACCCGTCAGCGTGAAACCGTGCTGACGCCACATCCACTCGAGGCCGCACGCCTCCTGAACACCGACACCGCAAGCGTGCAGTCCGACCGCCTCGCCGCTGCGGGCCGACTGGCGTCGCAATTCGGCTGCGTGGTCGTGCTCAAGGGCTCGGGGTCGGTGATCGCGGCGCCCGACGGTGCACTCTGGATCAACGGCACCGGCAACGCAGCGCTCGCCAGTGCCGGCACCGGCGATGTGCTCGCAGGCTGGATCGGCGGCTGCTGGTCGGCCTCGGGAAGCGGCGCGCTCGAGGCCGCGCGACACGCCACCTGGCTGCACGGCCTGGCCGCCGAACTCAGCCCCACGGCGCCGCTGCGCGCCGCCGATCTGGTCGAAGCGATGCACAGCGCCGGCGCACGGCGCTGAGGGCTCAGCGTCGGCGCGCCGTCTTGCCGCTGGGCTTGCGTGCCGCCGACTTGGCCGCGCGCACCGGGTGCGCACCGCTCTTCTTGCTGCCCGAGCCTTCCTTGCGGGCACGTGTGGCGGCCTTCACGGCACGGTCCGCCTCCTTCACCGCGGCGAGTTCGGCCACGGCACCTTTGCCCGCCCCTGCCTTGTCGCGCTTGGCGCGGGCCAGCAGGGCGCTGTCTTCGTTTTCGTGGACCATGCGGAAGTCGATCTTCCGGCCATCGAGGTCCACGCGGCTCACCTGCACGCGCACGCGCGAGCCGATGGCATAGCGCACGCCGGAGCGTTCGCCGCGCAGTTCCTGGCGCGCTTCGTCGAAGCGGAAATATTCGCCTCCGAGTTCGGTGATGTGGATCAGGCCCTCAACGTACAAGCTGTCGAGCGTGACGAAGAGGCCGAAGCTCGTCACGGCGCTCACCGTGCCGCTGTACTCCTCGCCCAGGTGCTCGCGCATGAAGCGGCACTTGAGCCAGGCTTCGACGTCCCGCGACGCTTCGTCGGCACGGCGTTCGTTGGCGCTGCAATGGGCACCCACGCCTTCCCACCGCTCCTCTTCCGCGTGCGAGTTCTTGCGCGACTTGCCCGCAGCCTCGATGTGGCCGCTCAACAAGCTGTAGCGCTTGCCCTGCAGCAGCGCCTTGATCACGCGGTGCACCAGCAGGTCGGGGTAACGGCGGATCGGGCTCGTGAAGTGCGTGTAGGCCTCGTAGGCCAGTCCGAAGTGGCCGCTGTTGATGCCGGTGTAGATCGCCTGCTGCATGGACCGCAGCAGCATGGTGTGGATCTGCTGCGCGTCGGGCCGGTCTTTCGTCGCGGCGGCGATGGCCTGGAATTCTCCGGGCTTCGGGTCGTCGCCGACGTTCATGCCGAGGCCGAGCTGCTTGAGGTAGTTCTGCAGCAGCGTCTTCTTCTCCGGCGTCGGCCCTTCGTGCACGCGGTACAGCGACGAATGCTTTGCCGATGCGATGAAGTCGGCCGAGCACACGTTGGCGGCCAGCATCGCCTCTTCGATCAGCTTGTGCGCCTCCGTGCGCGTGCGCGGCACGATCTTTTCGATGCGGCCGTTGTCGTCGCAGATGATCTGCGTCTCGGTGGTCTCGAAGTCGACCGCACCGCGTTTGGCACGCGCCTTCAGCAGCGCGCGGTAGACCTCGTGCAGGTGCAGCAGATGCGACACCAGGTCCTTGCGGCGCGCGGCTTCCGGCCCGCGGGTGTTCGACAGGATGGCCGCCACCTCGTTGTAGGTGAAGCGCGCATGCGAGCAGATCACGGCCGGGAAGAACTGGTAGGCGTGGATCTCGCCTTCCTTCGTGATGAGCATGTCGCAGACCATCGACAGCCTGTCTTCATTCGGATTGAGCGAACACAGGCCGTTGGAGAGTTTCTCCGGCAGCATCGGGATCACACGGCGCGGGAAGTACACCGACGTGGCGCGCTCGTAGGCGTCGTCGTCCAGCGGCTCGCCGGGCTTCACGTAGTGGCTCACGTCGGCAATGGCGACCACGAGGCGCCAGCCGTCGAAGGCGCTCTTGCCACGGCCGTGCTTGGCGGGCTCGCAGTAGACGGCATCGTCGAAATCGCGGGCGTCTTCACCGTCGATGGTCACGAGCGGCACATCGGTGAGGTCGATGCGATCGCGCTTGTCGGCGGGGCGGACCTTCTCCGGCAGGCTGGCCGTCTGTGCCAAGGTCTCCGGCGAGAAACGATGCGGCACTTCGTACTTGCGCACCGCGATCTCGATCTCCATGCCGGGGTCGTCGATCTCGCCGAGCACTTCGGTCACGCGGCCCATCGGCTGCGAGTACAGCGACGGCGGCTCGGTCAGCTCGATGGCCACGACCTGTCCGGCGGTCGCATTCGCGATCGCGTTCTTCGGGACCATGATGTCCTGGCCATAGCGCTTGTCTTCAGGTGCCACGAGCCAGATGCCGCTCTCGTGCAGCAGGCGCCCGATGATCGGTGTCTTGCGGCGCTCGAGGATCTCGAGCACGCGGCCTTCAGGGCGGCCCTTGCGGTCGTAGCGCACCACGCGTGCCTTCACACGGTCACGATGCAGAACCGCCCGCATCTCCTGCGGCGAAAGATAGAGATCGGGCTGGTTGTCATCGCGCACGACGAAGCCGTGTCCATCGCGATGGCCTTGCACTGTGCCTTCGACTTCGCTCATCAGCTCAGCGCCGATGGCAGTCGTGTTTGAAAATTTCGATTGTTTGATGATATAGTCCAAGACTTCCTGAAATGCCCAGGTGGCGGAATTGGTAGACGCACTAGTTTCAGGTACTAGCGGGTAACTCCGTGGAGGTTCGAGTCCTCTCCTGGGCACCAAGTGGTTAGAAAAATAAAGCGTGAAACGAAGAGGCCTGCATGATGCAGGCCTTTTTGTTTGCGCGCTCGTTTGTTGATGCAGTCATTGGGGCCATCGTTGCGGCCGTGCTGCATCGGGTGAACGCCGTCGCGATCAGATCGCGAACTTCCGAGCCAGGCCGTCCGGGCGCAGCTCGTCGTACTCTTCGAACGGCTGATGGATCCACGGGCTCGTGGGCAACAGTTCGACGTAGTAGTCGGGCGTGTAGCTCGAAACTCCCTTGGTCCAGATCACCGCCGAGCGCAGCTCGGTGATGGCGGGCATGCTGCGCAGGCGCTCCACCACCGCCCTGAGCGTCACACCGGAGTCGGCGAGATCGTCGACCAGCAGGATGCGGCCTGCGAGTTCGCCCTTCGGCAGCGTGATGTACTTCGCCATGTCGAGCCGGCCCTGGATGGTGCCGGCCTCCGCGCGGTACGAACTCGTCGACATGATGCCGAGCGGCTTGTCGAACACCCGCGAAAGCACGTCGCCGGGGCGCATGCCGCCCCGGGCAAGGCACAGGATCTGGTCGAACTGCCAGCCCGATGCATGCACTTTGAGCGCAAGACGCTCGATCAGCAGGTGGTATTCGTCCCAGGAAACGTAGAGGTGTTTGCCGTCTTCGGTCAACATGCAGAAAGCTCCTTGGACATCAAGCTTGGTAGGGGTGGCGCAGCAGGATGGTGTGGTCGCGATCGGGCCCGGTGGAGACCATGTCGATCGGCGCACCAATGAACTCCTGCACGCGCTCGAGGTAGCGGCGCGCATTCAGCGGCAGCTGGTCCCATTGCGTGATGCCGGCGGTCTTCTCGGTCCAGCCCGGGAAGGCGTCGTAGATCGGCACGCAGGCGTCGATCTCGTCGGCATCGAGCGGCAGGATGTCGAGGCGCTTGCCGTTGAGGTCGTAGCCCACGCACACCTTGATCTCCGGCAGGCCGTCGAGCACGTCGAGCTTGGTGATGCACAGGCCCGAGATTCCGTTGATGATGATCGAACGCTTGAGCAGCGCAGCGTCGAGCCAACCGCAACGGCGCGGGCGGCCGGTGACGGTGCCGCGCTCCTGGCCCACGACGGAAAGGTGGTTGCCGACCGTGCCCGGCGTGTCCCATTCCAGCTCGGTGGGGAACGGGCCGCTGCCCACGCGCGTGGTGTAGGCCTTGGTGATGCCGAGCACGTAGTGCAGCATGTCCGGGCCCAGGCCAGAACCTGCGGCCGCGTTGCCGGCCACGCAGTTGCTCGAGGTCACATACGGATAAGTGCCGTGGTCGATGTCGAGCAGAGTGCCTTGTGCACCTTCGAAGAGGATGTTGTCGCCCTTCTGGCTGGCGGTGTAGAGCTGGTAGCCCACATCGGCCAACATCGGCTTCAACGCTTCCGCGACCTTCATCGCATGGTCGAAGATCGGCTGGAACTCGAGCGGCTTCGACTTGAGGTAACCGCCGAGCGCGAAGTTGTGCAGCTCCAGCAGCTCGCGCAGCTTTTTCGCGAAGCGCTCGGGGTGCTTCAGATCCTGAACGCGCATCGCGCGACGCGCCACCTTGTCTTCGTAGGCCGGGCCGATGCCCTTGCCGGTGGTGCCGATCTTGCCGGCGCCACTGGTTTCACGCAGCGCCTCGCGCGCACGGTCCACTTCCACGTGGAACGGCAGGATCAGCGGGCAGGATTCGCTGATGTACAAGCGCGAGCGGACATCGAGGCCGATGGCTTCCAGGCGCTCGATCTCGCTCAGCAGGTGGCTCGGATCGACCACCACGCCGTTGCCGATGAAGCACTTCACGCCATCGCGCATGATGCCCGACGGGATCAGCTGCAACGCTGTCTTCACGCCTTTGATGACGAGTGTGTGGCCGGCGTTGTGGCCACCCTGGAAACGCACCACCGCCTGCGCGTGGTCGGTCAGCCAGTCGACGACCTTGCCCTTGCCTTCGTCACCCCACTGGGTGCCCACGACGACCACGTTGTGGCCGCTGCGCTTCTGTTGCATTGCTCGAATCCGGTTTGCTTGAAGAATGAAAGTGCGCCAGCGTCAGAGCGCGCGCACGAGCCATTGGCCCTCGACGAGGGCGAGTTCACGGTCGCAGGCGAATTCTTCGCCTTCATGCTCGTGCCCCGGCAGGATGCACACGACCGACTCGCCCTGCTCACGCAAAGCACGCACGGCCGCGCGCAACTCCGGCTGCTCGCCCCAGGGTGCCCGAATGGCGGGCCGCATGGCGCGCACGGGCGCCACGGCCACCAGTTGCTTCAGGTCGGTGCTGAAGCCGGCCGCCGGGCGATTGCGGCCGAAAACGGCGCCCACCTCGTCGTAGCGCCCACCGCGCACCAGCGCGTCGCTGGTGCCGGCGGAGAAGATCGCGAATCGGGCCCCGCTGTAGTACGCGTAGCCGCTGTGGTCGGCCAGGTCGAAACCGATGCGCACATCGGGATACGCCTGCCGCAGGTGCTGAGCGAGCCAACCCAGGTCGTCCAGCGCAGCGTGGATCAGCGGATGGGCTGGCAGTTCCTGGCGGGCGGCCTGCAGCACGTCTTGGCCGCCGTAGAGCCTGAGCAACGCTCGCAGCCCCTGGCGCGCCGCGTCCGGCAACGGCGCTGACGCGGCATCCATGGCGGCCTGGTCCTTCGCGGCCAGCGCGGCGTAGATTTGCGCCAGCATCGATGCATCGAGCGACAGCCCGGCCAGCAAACCCCGCACGATGCGTGCATCGCCCATGTCGAGCGTCAGCTGGGTGATGCCAGCACGGCGCAAGGCATCGAGAGCCAGTTCCTGCACTTCCAGATCGGCTTCCAAGCCGGCATGGCCATAGATCTCGGCGCCAAACTGCAGGGGTTCGCGCGTGCCGTGGAGACCGTCAGGCCGGGTGTGGAGCACGGGCCCGCAGTAGCAAAGGCGCGTCACACCCCGGCGGTTGAGCAGATGCGCGTCGATGCGAGCAACCTGCGAAGTCGTGTCGGCACGCACACCCAAGGTGCGGCCACTCAACTGGTCGACGAGCTTGAAGGTCTTGAGGTCCAGTTCGCGGCCAGCACCGGACAGCAGCGAATCCAGGTGCTCCAGCAACGGCGGCATGACGAGTTCGAACCCGTAGCCGCGAGCGCCGTCGAGCAGGTCGCGACGGAGTTCCTCGATGCGTCTGGCCTGCGCAGGCAGGACGTCAGCAATGTGCTCGGGCAGCAGCCAAGCAGACGACATGTGAAATGACCGGGGGATTAAAAACAAGATTGTACCGGCCGGCCGGTCCCCCGCCGACTGCTGTTACTGCCCGGGTCAGGGCCAGAGCAGCAGCAAGGCGATCAGCCCCAGGATCATGCTGGTGAGGCCGAGAAATCGCAGTTGCCCGTCCGACAACTGCAAGGCCCGCTGAAAGACCTGCCGCCATGCGCCGGGGCTCAGGAAGGGCAGCAGCCCTTCGACCACCAGCATCAAGGCCAGAGCGCTGAGCAGCAGATCCGACACTGCGGGCCCTGCCCTACTCACTCTTCTTCTTGCCGGAGGCCGACGACCCGCCCATCTCACCGCGCATCGCACGGAAGAATTCGCTCGATGGATCGACCACCATCACGTCTGAACGGTTCTGGAAGCTGGCTCGGTAGGCCTCGAGGCTGCGATAGAACTTGGCGAATTGCGGGTCGCGGCCGAAGGCCTCAGCGTAGATCGCCGAAGCCTTCGCATCGCCATCACCCTTGATCGACTGGGCGTCGCGATATGCCTCGGCGAGGATCACTTCGCGCTGGCGCTCGGCGTCGGCGCGGATCTTCTCGGCTTCGGCGAAGCCGGTCGAGCGCAACTGGTTGGCCACGCGCTTGCGTTCTGACTCCATGCGGCCGTAAACCGAGCCGGTGATGTTGGCGGAAAAGTCCACGCGCTTGATTCGCACGTCGATGATCTCGATGCCGAAGCTTTTCGCCTCATCGGCGAGGCGGGTCCGCACGCCCTGCATCACGTTGTCGCGGTCGGTCGAGAGCATGGCCTGCACCGTGCGCTTGGTGACTTCTTCGTTGAAGGCGCCCTGCACGATCGGGCTCAGGCGCGCCTCGACGTTGCGCATGTCGGTGCCGCTGTTGCGGATGAACTGGCGAGGCTCGGTCACGCGCCATTTGATGAGCCAGTCGATCACGAGGCTCTTCTTCTCGGCGGTGAAGATGGGGCGCGTCTCGGGGCTGTCGAGTGTCTGCACTCGGCGGTCGAGGAAGACAACGTTCTGCAGCGGCGGCGGCTGCTTGAACTTGAGCCCTGGCTCGGTGATGACTTCCTTGATCTCACCCAGGGCATAGACGACTGCAAACTGCTTCTGGTCCACGATGAAGAGCGTGGAATAGACCAGCATCAGCAGCACGATGAGGCCGATGGCAAAGGTTCCGATTCGATTCATGGTCTTGTGCTTCCTGCCCTGATCAACGTGCGTCGCGGTCGCGGCTGCGCTGCCCGTCACGCAGGCGGACATCTGCCGCACTGCCGGGTGCCGACGTGGAGGTTCCGGTGTCCACCGGCGAGGGGGTTGCCGGTTGTGTCGGCGATGGTGCTGCGGATTGCTGGATCAGCTTGTCCAGCGGCAGGTACAGCAGGTTGGAGTTGTTGCGGCCATCGGCCATCACCTTACTCACACCGGCATAGATGTCGCGCATGGTGTCGATGTAGATGCGGTCTCGCGTGACGGAGGGAGCCTTCTGGTACTCGGCCAAGACGCGGCTGAAACGCTGTGCGTCACCCTCGGCACGCGCAACCACGCGAGCCTTGTAGGCCTCGGCCTCTTCGTGGAGGCGCGCCGCGCTGCCGCGAGCCTTCGGAATCACGTCGTTCGCATACGCCTGGCCTTCGTTCTTGGCCTTCTCACGGTCGGCACCGGCACGGAAGGCATCGTCGAACGCGGCCTGCACCTGCTCGGGCGCCTGCACGCTGCCGACGTTGACGTTGACCACGAGGATGCCGGTGTTGAGTCGGTCGAGCTGAGCCTGCAGCAAGGCCATCAGCTGCGACGAAATCTCGTCGCGTTGCTCGTAGAGCACCTGGTCCATGTTGCTCTTGCCCACGATCTCGCGCACGGCCGACTCGGCAGCCTGGATCACCGCTTCATCGGGCTTGGCGTTCTCGAACAAATAGGCACGCGCATCCTTCAGGCGGTATTGCACGGTGAAGCGGATGTCGACGATGTTCTCGTCCTTCGTGAGCATCGACGATTCGCGCAGACCCGTGGCCTGCACCACGGCGCTGCGCCCCACCTCGACTGAGCGAAGCTGGGTCACGGCCACGACCTCGTTCGCCTGGAACGGGTACGGGAAGCGCCAGTTGAAGCCAGCATCGACCGTGTGGCTGTACTTGCCAAACGAGGTCACCACCGCTTGCTGGCCTTCTTGCACGATGAAGAAGCCACTCGCCGCCCACACCAGCACCACCAGACCTGCCACGAGGCTGATACCGATGCCCGTGCCACGCATGTCGGGTTGAAAGTTCGGGCCGCCGTTGCCGGGGCTATTGGCGCGCTGCTTGCCGCCGAAAAGATTGCTCAGCTTGCGGTTGAAGTCGCGCCACAGCTCATCGAGGTCGGGCGGCCCCTCGCCGCGCCCACCGTTGTTGAGCACCAGCTCGGGCCGGTGGCCGAATCGCCCGCGCATGGTGAGCCACGCCCCCGTCAGGAGGGCGCGGGCCGCAGCGGCCACCTCGCGCAGATGCACGGGCTGGCCGCTGGAGGAAGAAGAAGTAGCGCTCATGGTCATGACAGGTTCAGAGTTGTCGTCTGGTCGCTCTGGGGTCGTCTTCGGCCTCGGTCTCATGCCGGGGCTCGGGTTCGGTGGAATCTGACGCCGCCTCGCCGAAGTTCAAGCCGGGGCGCCGGCCTTCCGTCACCGCGGCGGAGATCAGGCGCCGCAGTTCGGGCAGCCCTGTGCCATTCAGCGCGCTCACAAAAACACGGGGAACGCGCACACCGCCGTCACGCTCGAGCACATCGCTCAAGACATGGGGCCGCTGCGATTCGGCGAGATTATCGAGTTTGTTGTAGACGAGGATCTGCGGAATGCCGTCTGCACCGATTTCCTGCAGCACACGCTGAACCTCGGCCATCTGTTCGTCGAGCACCGGGCTCGCGGCATCGACCACGTGCAGCAAGAGATCGGCATCGGCCGCCTCCTGCAGCGTGGCCTCGAAGGCTTCGACGAGCTTGTGAGGCAGGTCGCGGATGAAGCCGACCGTGTCCGACAGCGATGCGGTGGTGTCGATGTCTTCCAGGTAGAACTGGCGGGTCGTGGTGTCGAGCGTGGCAAACAGCTGGTCGGCCGCATAGGCTCGCGCCTTGACCAGCGCATTGAACAAGGTCGACTTGCCCGCATTGGTGTAGCCGACGAGCGAAACGCGGAAGGTGCCGCTGCGCTCACGCGAGCGCCGCTGTGTGCCGCGCTGCCGCTTGACCTTCACCAGTCGCTCTTTCACCGACTTGATGCGCTCGCCGATCATGCGCCGGTCAAGTTCGATCTGGGCTTCACCGGGGCCACCGCGGGTGCCGATGCCGCCCCGCTGCCGCTCCAGGTGGCTCCAGCGGCGCACAAGGCGCGTGGACAGGTACTGCAGCCGGGCCAACTCGACTTGCAGCTTGCCTTCGTGGCTCTGCGCCCGCGCGCCGAAGATCTCGAGGATGAGCATCGTGCGATCGGCCACGGCCACGCCCAAGTGGCGCTCGAGGTTGCGCTGCTGTGCGGGCGACAAGGCCTGGTCGAACAGCACCGCTTCGGCCTTGTGGCCTTCGACGAGCGCCTTGATCTCATCGGCCTTGCCGGAGCCCACGAAGAGCGCCGGATCGGGCGCCTTCCGCTTGGCGATGACACGCGCGACCGGCACATCGCCCGCCGATTCGGCAAGCAAGGCGAGTTCGTCGAGGGTCTCGTCGAAATGGGAACGACCGCCAAGGTCGACACCCACCAGGATGGCGCGAGGGGAATCGCCCGCCGCCGGGGCGGCGGTTGGTGCCGCTGCTGTCAAGGTGAGGTCCGCCTGGGCGGGCGCAGCCCGGAACTCAGGTCTGCTCCGGAGCCTCTGCGGCGTGGAAGTTCACCGCACGGCCTGGCACGACGGTAGAGATCGCGTGCTTGTAGACCATCTGCGTCACGGTATTGCGCAACAGCACCACATATTGGTCGAAGGACTCGATGTGGCCCTGGAGTTTGATGCCGTTCACAAGGTAGATCGACACCGGAACGTGCTCCTTGCGAAGCAGGTTCAAAAACGGGTCTTGTAGAAGCTGCCCTTTGTTGCTCACGATATGCTCCGTGATATGTAGAGTGGATGAGGCATTCACGTTAACACAGCCCTGCACCGCAGCGCCGCTTTAACGACAATGAGCCTAGTCTTTGTCGGCGTAGGGGTTCTTGCTGGAGCGCATCTCGATGCGCAGCGGTGTGCCCACCAGCTTGAAATGATCACGAAAGCGCTGCTCCAGGAAGCGCTTGTAGACGTCGGTCACGTGTTCGAGCGAGTTGCCGTGGATCACGATCACCGGCGGGCTCATCCCACCCTGGTGCGCATAGCGCAGCTTCGGGCGGAAGCCACCGGAGCGTTTGGGCGTCTGGAATTCCACCGCCTCGTGCAAGAGGCGCGTCAGCACCGGCGTGCTCATCTTGCGCGTGGCCGAGGCATGGGCGTCGGCGATCGACTGCCACAGCGGCCCGAGCCCCTGCCGCTTGAGCGCTGAGATGCGCAGCACCGGCGCGAACTTTAGGAACGCCAAGCGCTGGGCAATCGAGCGCTCCAGGGTCTCGCGCTGATAGTCGTCGATGGCGTCCCACTTGTTCACGGCCAGTACCACCGCGCGGCCGCTTTCGAGGATGTATCCGGCGATGTGGGCATCCTGCTCAGTGACGCCTTGCGTGGCATCGAGCAGCAACAGCACCACATCGGCACTGGCGATCGCCTGCAAGGTCTTGACCACCGAGAACTTCTCGATCGCCTCGAACACCTTGCCCTTGCGGCGCAGGCCGGCCGTGTCGATCAGCTCGAACTTCTGGCCGTGACGCTCGAACGGTATGCGGATCGCATCGCGCGTCGTGCCCGGCATGTCGAAGGCAACAAGGCGCTCTTCGCCGAGCCAGGTATTGATGAGGGTCGACTTGCCCACGTTGGGGCGGCCGGCCACGGCCAGGCGGATCGGCGGTTGCTCGCCAGCGCCCTCTTCTTCGTGCGGCTCGTCAAACGGGAAATCGGCCAGTACCGCATCGAGCAGGCTGCGAATGCCCTGGCCGTGTGCGGACGAGATCGGGTGCGGTGCGCCCATGCCGAGCTCGTACAACTCACCCAGCAGCGGCGACTCGCTCATGCCTTCGGCCTTGTTGGCCGCGAGAAAGACCTTCTTGTTGGCCGTGCGCAGGTAACGCGCGATGTCGTGGTCCTGCGCAGACAAACCCGCCCTGAGGTCGACGACGAAGATCACCGCATCGGCTTCGGCGACGGCCTGGCGCGTCTGCTTGGCCATTTCCTTGACGATGCCGGTGGAACTGTCGGGCTCGAAGCCGCCGGTGTCGACGACGATGTACTCGCGGTCGGCCAGGCGGCCGTCACCGTAGTGCCGGTCGCGCGTCAGCCCGGAATAGTCGGCCACGATTGCGTCGCGGCTTTTGGTCATGCGGTTGAACAGGGTGGACTTGCCCACGTTCGGGCGGCCCACCACCGCAATCACTGGTTTCATGAGGTCAGGGCGCTCTGTGTTCGTTCACTCGGGACGGAAGGCATACAGCCCGCCATCGGTCGTGACCACCAGCAGCGTCAGGCCCGACGCGGCCGGCGTGCTTCGGATTGCACTGCCGTCGGTGGGCAGGCGCAGTACCGCCTCGCCGGTATCGCGTGCGAACCAGTGCACCATGCCCTTCACGTCGCCCACGACCACCGCCTTGCCGAGCACCACGGGCGCGCTCAGGCTGCGGTAGAGCAGGCCTTCGATGGTCCAGGCGGGTGTGCCGTCGCTCGTCTTCCAGGCGTTCACCCGATCACTCGCGTCCACGCCGACCACCATCTGGTCATCGGCGCCGACGCCGACGATGCCGCCGGCATTGCGCGTCCAGACCGTGCTGCCACGCTCAGCATTCACGCAGGCGACCGCCGCTTGATAGGCGCGGGCGCAGAACACGTCTCGCACGCGCGCCGCAGGGCCCACCACGTCGGCCAGGCGTTCGACTTCGTTGGTGCCGCGCGGCGATGCCAGGGTCGCTTCCCAACGAGGCGTTCCGACCAAGGGGTCGAGCCCCACGAGCTTGGCGCCCTGCCCGACCACCAGGGTGTCCCGGAACGGCATCAGCACGCTGGCACTGGCCAGGTTGAGGGCGTCGCTCGGGCGTTGATAGGTCCACAGCTTGCGGCCATCGAGTGCATCGAATGCGTGCACCGAACGATCGACCGCCACCACGAACACACGCTCACCCGCCACCAGCGGGGCGGTGACCACGCGCGACGGCAGCGGCTTGCGCCAAGACACCTTGCCGGCCTGCAGCGTGACGAGCTGGTTGTCGCGCGTCACGACGCTCGTGAAACGGCCGTCACTGCCCACGCCGGCGCTCAGCTTGGCTCCCACCTCGGCCCGCCAGACTTCCTTGCCGGTGTCCGCCTGCAAGGCGAGCACCAGGCCGCTGTCGTCGGCCACGGTGAAGACGCCGCCGTTCACGGACACGGCCAGCGGGAACGTCACCTTGCCGATGTCCTCTCTCCACACCCGCTTGCCGGAGACCTTGGCCTCCAGGGCTTGCAGCGGGGTTGGGTCGGGTCGGCCGGAACCCGCGCATCCCACGAGCACTGCACAGATCGCCCAGGCGCCGATACGGCGCGACCACAAGGTCATTTGCCGGCTCCGGAGAAGGCATCGGCCTTCGGCGCTTCAGCGGGTGCCGCACCCAGGGCAGCGAGCTTGGCTTCGACGATGCGCCGGTATTCCACCGTCTCCTCGATGGCCCTCCAGGCCTGCAGGTAGGCCGCCTTGGCATCGTCTTTCTTGCCCTGCGCGAGCAGGACGTCGCCACGGCGGTCGGCCACGAGGCCTGCGAATTCCTTGCTGCTGGCTCCGTCGAGCTGCTTCAGCGCTTCGTCGTACTTCTTCTCGTCGAGCAGGAGACCGGCCAGGCGCAGGCGGGCGACGGTGCGGTATTCGTCTTCGCTCGCGTTCTCGGCGGCCCAGCCGAGCGTGGCGCGCGCCGCTTCGCCCTGCCCCTTCTCATGCTGCAGCTTCGCGGTCAGCAACGCGCTCTGCTGGGCATAGCCGGTGCGGCCGAAGCGCTCCTTCATGTCGCCGAAGACGCGTACGGTCTTCTCGACATCGCCCGCCTGCGCGGCCTTCTCGAGCTCCTCGAACAGCACACCGGCCTTGACCGACTGTTCACGCTGCCAGTTGCTCCAGCCCATCCAGCCCGCGTATCCGCCGAGCGCCAGGATCAGCACCCAGGTGATGAGATTGCCGTACTGCTTCCAGAAGGCTTTCAGCTGGTCGAGCTGCTCTTGTTCTTCGAGGTCGAGATGCGTGGCCATGAGGGGATGCGTTTCTGCAAAAGAGTCGAGGATTATGCGGCCAGCAGTTCGGCAGCCCAGGTGGCGGCGTCATCGAGGCGCAGGCCGCGCTGCGGCACGGCCGCGTCGCGCAAGGATTTGAGCGAAACCTCACCGCGCGCGACCTCATCGTCACCGAAGATGAGGGCAAAGCGGGCGCCGCTCGCATCAGCACGCTTGAACTGGCTCTTCATGCTGCCACCTCCGGCGTGCATGAGCACCGACACGCCGGTATTGCGCAGCGCCTCGATGACCACCATCGCTTGCGCCACCGTCGCCTCGCTCGGGATCACGGCATAAGCGACCGGGGCGCTGCTGGGCACCGGCACCGCCAGTTCCTGCAGCAGCAGCAACAGCCGCTCGATGCCGAGGCCGAAGCCCACGGCTGGTGCGGGCTTGCCGCCCAGTTGCTCAATGAGGCCGTCGTAGCGGCCGCCGCCGCACACCGTGCCCTGCGAGCCCAGGTGGTCGGTGACCCACTCGAAGACGGTGAGGTTGTAGTAGTCCATGCCCCGCACGAGACGGGTGTTGACGCGGTACTCGAGACCCGCCGCGTCGAGCACCTTGCGCACAGCATTGAAGTGCGCGAGCGAGGCCTCGCCGAGGAAGTCCATCAGCTTGGGTGCCGCTTCAACCACGGCCTGCATGGCCGGGTTCTTCGTGTCGAGGATGCGCAGCGGGTTGCTGTGCAGGCGGCGCTTGCCGTCTTCGTCGAGCTTGTCGGCGTGCTGCTCGAAGTGGCGGATCAGCGCATCGCGGTGCGCCTTGCGTTCGTCGGGCTGGCCGAGGCTGTTGATCTCGAGCCGCACATGCTGGCCTACGATCAGGCCGAGCTCGCGCCAGAGGCTGCGCACCATAAGGATCATCTCGGCATCGACGTCCGGCCCGGCGAATCCGAGGGCCTCGACATCGAGCTGGTTGAACTGGCGGTATCGGCCTTTCTGCGGCCGCTCGTGGCGGAACATCGGCCCCATGGTCCAGATGCGCAGCGGCCCGTTGTAGAGCGCGTTGTGCTCGACCATCGCCCGCACGATGCCGGCCGTGGCTTCAGGGCGAAGCGTGAGCTTGTCGCCATTCATCGAATCGGTGAAGGAATACATCTCCTTCTCGACGATGTCGGTCACCTCGCCCAGACCCCGCACGAAGAGCGCGGTGGGTTCGACGATGGGCGTCAGCAGGTACTGATAGCCGTAGTTGTGCAGCACCCGGCGCACCGTGGTCTCGAACCAGGCCCAGATGGCGGAATCCGGCAGCTTCTCGGTGCGTGGCACCGAGGGCGGCAGGATGTCGTTCATGCCCTTCACGGCCTGCAGGGCGGCGTTCTTTTTGTCAGCCATCTCTCACGGAAGAAGAAGAAATGAGGGCCGTCGCTTGCGACGGCATCGTTCGCCGGATGCGCGCGGCCCCGGTCAGGCCGGCGCGGTCGAATGCTGTGCGGTCGCGCTGCCGTAGCGCTTCTCGATGTAGTTCTCGACCAGCGCCTGGAACTCTTCGGCGATGCGCTCGCCGCGCAGCGTGAGCGCCTTTTCGCCGTCGATGAAGACGGGCGCAGCCGGCGCTTCGCCGGTGCCGGGCAGGCTGATGCCGATGTCGGCATGTTTGCTTTCACCCGGGCCGTTGACGATGCAACCCATCACCGCGACCTTCATCTTCTCGACCCCCGGGTAGCGCGCACGCCACACCGGCATTTGCAGGCGCAGGTAGTCGTCGATCTGCTTGGCCAGTTCCTGGAACGTCGTGCTGGTGGTGCGGCCGCAACCCGGGCAGGCGGTCACGCTCGGGTTGAAGGAGCGCAGGCCGAGGGCCTGCAGGATCTCCAGCGCCACCACCACTTCCTGGGTGCGCGCCTCACCCGGCTGCGGCGTGAGCGAGACACGGATGGTGTCGCCGATGCCTTCCTGCAGCAGCAGCGACAGCGCGGCCGTCGACGCCACCGTGCCCTTGGTGCCCATGCCGGCTTCGGTGAGGCCCAGGTGCAGCGGGTAGTCGCAACGCTTGGCGAGCGCGCGGTACACGCTCACGAGGTCTTGCACGCCCGACATCTTGCACGACAGCACGATCTGCTCGGCCCGGAGGCCCACCTCTTCCGCCCGGCGCGCCGACTCGATCGCCGACGTGATGATCGCGCGGTACATGATCTGCTGCGGCTCGAACGGCTCGGCGAGCTTCGCGTTCTCGTCCATCATCTGCGCGAGCAGTTCCTGGTCGAGGCTGCCCCAGTTGACGCCGATGCGCACGACCTTGTCGTACTTGGCGGCCACTTCGACCATCTGGGCGAACTGCTTGTCGCGCTTGTCGCCCTTGCCCACGTTGCCGGGGTTGATGCGGTACTTCGACAAGGCCTCGGCGCACGCCGGGTAGTCGGTGAGCAGGCGATGGCCGTTGTAGTGGAAGTCGCCCACCAGCGGCACGTCGATGCCCATGCGGTCGAGTTGGTCGCGAATGTGCGGCACGGCGGCGGCGGCCTCCGGCGTGTTCACCGTGATGCGCACGAGCTCGGAGCCGGCCACCGCCAGCTCCTTGACCTGGATCGCCGTCTCGATCGCATCGACCGTGTCGGTGTTGGTCATCGACTGCACGCGCACCGGCGCATCGCCGCCGATCGTGACCAGCCGGGAGCCCCAGCGCACCTGCGCCTGCAGATTGCGCCGCACGAGGGGAACGGCCGGTTCGATGAAAGCGTCTAGAAGAGCAGCGTCGAGGGCAGGACGGGCCTGGGTCATCACATCACCTGAGTTCGAGCTTGGCCACGTTGTCGCGCGAAGGCGCGAGGTCGACAGGGCGACCGCGGAACGACACCTGCGTGGCCGATGCGTTGCCGATTCTCACCCGCAGCGGAGTAGGCCCATCGAGGCCCACGGTTTCTCCGGCTTCGAGCAGGCGCGACATCAGCGCATTGCCCCGGCCGTCGATCACCTCCACCCACGACTGCTCTTTGGCGCGCAAGAGGAGCGCACCGCCGGGCGCAGGTGCGGCAATCGCCACCACCGGCAGGGATGCTGCAGTTGCAGGCGCCGATGCTGCCTCTGCGCCCGACGCAGGAGCCGATGCAGGCGGAGCCGCGGAGGCCACCGGGTCGGATGCCGACGTGGCAACGGCCGGTGGCGGCAAGGTGACGATGGTGGACGTCGTGCCCAGCGGCGCCGACGCCGCGTCGCCTTCGCGCGCTCCCGTGCCGCTTGCCTGCTGTGCAAGGTCGGCCACCCAGCCGGCGGGCAACAGGTACATCACCGCGCTGGCGACCACCAGCACGAGGGCCGCGATGACGATGGGACTCTTGAGGAAACTCAGGTCGCTCGGGACGCGCCGACCCGGCTTGTCGCGGAACGGCTCGTTCAGCCCCCGGCTCAGTTGCGACAGCCCCTGGTCGGCCGGCTGCGGCAGCAAGGCCAGCACGGGTGCGGCATCGATCTTGAGCGTGCGGCAGACGGTCTGCGCCAGCGCCCGGGTGAAGGTTGCGCCCGGAAGTTCGTCGTAGCGGTCGGCTTCAAGCAACTCCAGCTTGCGCGGCGCCACCTTGATGGACGTGGCCAGGGCCGCAATGTGCAGCCCCTTGGCAACACGGGCCTGCCGCAGCAGGCTGCCAGCGGTATCGGGGGTCGGGGTCGGTTCGGCGATCGGGGTGTCGCCCGGCGCGTCACTCATTGAACAAGCCCCGATCGAAGGCCGAGGCTTCGCGCGACTGCGGGAAACGGCTGCGCAGCTCACGGCCGAGTTCGTTCACGCCCTGGCGATTGCCGAGCTTGTTTTCGACCCGTGCGGCCAACCACAAGGTCTGCGCATTGGACTGATTCGGCATCGCATTGACGCGGCGAATGTAGAAGCGCGCCCGCTCGGCCTCGCCCCGGCGCAGCAACACTTCGGCGAGGTTGACCGCCGTGGCCGGGTTCGACGGATCGCGCTCGTAGGCCTTGGTCAGGGCCAGCTCTGCCTCGGGCCATTGGCCCGCACGGGCGTAGCAGACACCGCTGATCATCAGCGTGCGCGGTGCGGACGCGTACTGCTGGATGCCCAGCGCCTGCTGAAACATCACCTGCGCCTCGCCGTAGCGCTTTTGCTGGCATTGGTACCAGCCGTAGTTGTGCAGGCTGTCGCCGTCGTTGGGATTGATCTGCAACGCACGCTTGAAGCTCTCTTGCGCCAGCGTGTCATCGCCGAGCGCGGCATAGATCAGGCCACGCAGGTTGTAGGCCTCGCCAAGATTCGGGTTCAGCGACACCGCCTGCTTCACCTCGTCGAGCGCGGTGGTGTGCTGGCCACGACCGAAATACGCGCTTGCCAGTTCGAGCCGCACACGCGCACGTTTGCTGGCCTCGCTCTCGTCGGACGCGGTGATGCGGTCGGGCGTGTCACCGGACGCCGGAGAGGCGGCCGGCAAGGCGCACCCTGCCATCCATGAACTGAACATCCAGAAAGCGGCGGCGACCCACAAGCGACTGCGGCCCAGACTCATGCATGTTTCTCCGGAGGTGTGGACGAAGGGGTCTTGGTCTTGCGGTGGATCTGGATCGGCGCGCGCGTCATGCGCTCGGCCGCATTGGTGCGGTCCTGCACCTCGCCCGCGAGTTGCCCGCAGGCAGCCGCGATGTCATCGCCACGCGTCTTGCGCACGGTGGTCACCACGCCGGCGTCCTGCAGCACCCGCGCAAAGGCGGTGACACGCTCGCGCGGCGAACGCACGAGCCCCGACTCGGGGAACGGATTGAAAGGGATCAGGTTGAACTTGCACGAAATCCGACGGCTGATCTCGACCAGCGCTTCGGCATGGGCTGGCGTGTCGTTCACCCCATCGAGCATGCAGTACTCGAAGGTGATGAAGTCGCGCGGCGCACGGTCGAGGTAGCGGTTGCAGGCGTCGAGCAACTCGGCAATCGGGTACTTCTTGTTGAGCGGCACGAGGTGGTCGCGCAGCGTGTCATCGGGTGCGTGCAGTGACACGGCGAGCGCCACCGGGCAGTCTTCACGCAGACGGTCGATCATCGGCACGACACCCGAGGTCGACACCGTGACACGCCGGCGCGAGAGGCCATATCCGTGGTCGTCGAGCATCACGCGCAACGCGGGCACCAGGGCCGCGTAGTTCTGCAGCGGCTCGCCCATGCCCATCATCACCACGTTGGTGATGGCCCGTTCACCGGGCGCGAGCTTCAGGCGCTTGCGCAGGTGGTGCTCGGCGAACCACAACTGCGCCACGATCTCACCCGTGGTGAGGTTGCGGCTGAAGCCCTGGTGGCCGGTCGAGCAGAAGCGGCACCCGACCGCGCATCCCGCCTGCGACGACACACAGAGCGTGCCGCGATCGTCTTCCGGAATGAAAACGCTCTCGACGGCATTGCCACCGCCCACGTCGAAGAGCCATTTGATGGTGCCGTCGCTCGAAGCCTGTTCGCTGAGCACGGACAAGGGCGTCACCGCCGCCACGCCGGCGAGCTTGTCGCGCAGCGATTTGGCCAGGTCGGACATGGCCGAGAAATCGGCTTCGCCCTTTTGATGGATCCAGCGGAAGAGCTGGGTCGCGCGGAAGCGCTTTTCACCCAGCTTTTCGCAAAACGCGGCCAATCCGTCGAGATCGAAGTCGAGCAGGTTGGCCGGTGTCATGGGGTGGTTCCTTGCGCTCAGGCAGGCGACGCCTACACGAGGCGCAAGGCCAGCGCTCAGCGGCTGTAGACGTTCATGCCAGGGAAGAAGAACGCCACTTCGACGGCGGCCGTTTCCGGAGCGTCGGAGCCGTGCACCGCATTGGCGTCGATGCTGTCGGCGAAGTCGGCGCGGATGGTGCCCTTCTCGGCCTTCTTCGGGTCGGTCGCGCCCATCAGGTCGCGGTTCTTGGCGATGGCGCCTTCACCTTCGAGCACCTGGATCATCACGGGGCCGGAGACCATGAAGTCGACCAGGTCCTTGAAGAACGGGCGGGCCTTGTGCACCGCGTAGAACTGCTCGGCCTCATTGCGCGAGAGATGCGCCATGCGGGCCGCGATGATCTTGAGGCCGGCGCCTTCGAAGCGAGCGTAGATCTGGCCGATCACATTCTTCGCGACCGCGTCGGGTTTGATGATGGAAAGGGTACGTTCGATCGCCATATTTCTTCTCCTGAATCAAGCACTTGGCAAAGTTTTGGATTCTAACGCTTGAAGGTGGGTTCCTTCGTGAATACCAGAAGCGTTCAGCGGCCGCCGCGGCGGTTTCCGCCGAAGCCACCACCACCGCCGCCGCCACCGAAGCCGCCACCACCGCCCCCACCCTTGCCCCGGCCACCGCGGTTCTTGCGGTGGAAGGCATCGGCGCCGATGTAGCCGACCGACGTCTGCAGCGGATCGGGCTCACGCGGCCCACCCTTCTTGTTGTTGCCCCCGCCCTGCGGGCGCTGCGGGCCGCTTCCCCCCGCCCCGAAACCTCCGCCGCCTCGACCAAAGCCCCCGCCGCCCACCGGGCCGCGCGGCTTCTGCACGAAGCGCTTGTCGAAGGTCTGCTCCAGCGGGTTGGGAATCTTGCTGGGATCGAAGTCAAGATCGTCATCGCGATCCTGGTCGTCATGGTTGCTCTCGCGCGCCTGCGCCGGGACGGGCTGCTGCTGGCCGCCGCGCGGGCCGCGGTCCTGCCGGTTGCCGCGGTCGTTGCGATCGTTGCGGTTGCCGCGCTTCTGGTTGTTCTGCTGCTGGCCGTGGCCACCGCGGTCGCCCTGCTGCTGGCCGGGGTTGTTGCCACTGGCCAGACGGCGGATCGCGCGCACGTCGTTCTCATCGAGGTCGACCCACACGCCCCGCTTGAGGCCGCGCGGCAGCACGACGGTGCCGTAGCGAATGCGGATCAGGCGGCTGACGGTCAAGCCCACTTCGTCGAAGAGCTTGCGCACTTCGCGGTTGCGGCCTTCGGTGATGACGACGCGATACCAGTGGTTGGCGCCTTCACCGCCCCCATCCTGGATGGACTTGAAGCTGGCCATCTGGCCTTCGATGTTCACCCCGTTGAGCAACTCTTCCTTGTCGTCCTCGGTCAAGGTGCCCAGCACGCGCACGGCGTATTCACGCTCGACCCCGAATCGCGGGTGCATGAGCTGATTGGCCAGCTCGCCCGAGGTGGTGAAGAGCAACAGGCCTTCGGTGTTGAGGTCCAGACGCCCCACCGACTGCCACTTGCCCTGCTGCAGACGCGGCAGACGGCGAAACACCGTCGGGCGCCCTTCCGGGTCGTCGTGCGTGACGACCTCGCCGACGGGCTTGTGGTACGCAATGATGCGAGCCGGTGGCGGCACGATGCGGATGCGCACCGGCTTGCCTTTGATCTTCACCTGGTCGCCGAACGACACACGCTGGCCCACATGCGCCGGCTGGTCGTTGACGGTCACGTGGCCGTCTTCGATCAGCTGCTCCATGTCGCGGCGTGAGCCGATGCCCGACTGCGCCAGCACCTTGTGCAGCTTGGGCGCGTCAGGCTCGGCGGCCAGCACGCGCTTGTGTTCGGCCGCGGCTTCGTCGCCCTCTTCGGTCGGCTCGGCGCCCTCCTCGGCGACAGGCGCCTCGACGTCGAAGTCTCCCGCCAGCACCTGCGCAAACACCTCACCGGCCTGGCTGGCGACGGTCTGAGCCGCCACTGCCGGGTCGGGTGCGCCTTCGCGTTCGCGTTGGCGATCCTTGCGGTTGCGGCGACGGTTGCGCGAAGAACGCGGCCGGTCGTCACCCTCGGCGGTGTCGGCAGCCTGTGCGGCGTCGCCACCCTCGGCCGACGCCGAACCTTCGGACACCGGGGCCGGTTCGCTGGGCTCCGGCCGCACAAGCGCAGGTGCCTCACCCGGCTCGCGAGGCGCGACCTCTTGCGTTGCGGCCTCCGCGGCCACGGGCGCTTCCGCAGCGTCGGCCTTGGCCGTCGTGCGGCGCTTGCGCGCGGGCTTGGGTGCGGCTTCAAGCGCCGCGCCTTCCCTCTCGACCGGGGCTTCTTCGGCGGGAGGTGCCGCGTCGGCCTTGGCCGTGCGGCGACGCCGCACAGGCTTGGCCTCGGCAGGCGCCGCATCGGTCGATGCAGAGCTCACGTCAACCGGGGTGTCGTCGTCGGGCTGATTCATGCTTGGGGGTCCATCGGGACGGTCTTTGCCGCGGGTTCGGAAGGAAATTCGGAGTCATCGGACGGCGCTGCCGTCTCGGTCTCGGTTTGATCGGGAGGAAGTTGCTCGGCCGGCTCGTGGCCGACCTGCGCTTCATCGGTGGTCACTTCGGCCTCGGGAAGCAGCGCTTCGCCGCCCTCTGACGCAGTGGCATCGTCAGCTTCGACCGGTGCATCTGCTGCCTCGTCGCCAACGGGTTCAATCACGGCCGTTGCGTCTTCGTCCAGGCTCAACACGGCCTGGGCGGAATCCTCCAGCAGCGACCCCTGGTCGGGCAACGCTTCGGCCAGCGCTACTGCTGGAGTGGCACCGCCACCCTCGAGCATCGGCAGCTGCTCCAGGCTGGCGAGCCCGAGATCATCGAGAAATTGTTTGGTGGTGGCGTAGAGCGCCGGCCGGCCGGGCGCCTCGCGGTAGCCGATCGCGTCGATCCAGCCACGATCTTCGAGCTGCTTGACGATCTGGCTGCTCACGGTGACGCCGCGAATGTCTTCGATGTCACCGCGGGTCACCGGCTGGCGGTAGGCAATGATCGCCAAAGTCTCCATCACGGCTCGCGAATACTTCGGCGGCTTCTCGGGGTTCAGCCGATCGAGGTAGTCGCGCATCTCGGGCCGGCTTTGAAAGCGCCACCCGGTGGACAGCGCGACCAGTTCGACACCACGCCCTTCCCAATCGCGCGTCAGCTCATCGAGCAGGGCGCGCAGGCTGTCGGGGCCCAGTTCCTCGGCGAACAGGGTGCGCATGTCCTTCAGGGGCAAGGGCTGCTGCGCACAGATGAGCGCGGTTTCGAGGACGCGCTTCGCATCCTGTGTGTTCATAGATGTCGTCTACATCCTCAGTCGGGGATCGCCGGACTCGTCTCCAGCACCGGGACTCTCTCACAGCGGCTTCCCGCCCAAGGCTGCCGGCAAAGCGGCGGGCCCACGTCGATGGCTGCTGAGTGTTTGGCCTTGAAGTTCACACCGCTCATCGCGGTGAACCAGGGGTCGCGCCCCTTCCGGCGCGATCATTTCCGCAGGTGGGCGCTGTGCGCGGCGCGTCGAACGCTCGTTACCCTGGGGAAAGTGCCCGCATTGTATAGAAGCTCGTCAGATGCCGCCACGACCGGGTACGACCTGTTGCCACGCGAGCGCCATGTCGGCATGCAAGGCGGCCTCGAAAGCCACCGTTTCGGCAGTGCCAGGGTGTTCGAACGCGAGTCGCTGAGCGTGCAGGGCCTGCCGCTGCAACCCGAGCACTGAACGCCCGCCGTACATGACATCGGCCAGCAGCGGGTGCCCGCGCGACGCGAGGTGGACGCGAATCTGGTGCGTGCGGCCAGTGTGCAACTTGCACCGCACCGCGGTCACGGGGCCGTCTGCCGTCTCTGCGACCGCCAGCCGCGCAACATCCGTCTGGGCGGGCTTGCCCCCAGGCACGATGGCCATGCGCACACGCGATTGCGGGTCGCGTGCGAGGGGCCGGTCGATGTGCAGGAACTCCTCGGCCAGGCGGCCATGGATCAACGCGAGGTATTCACGCTGCACCTCGCGTCCGGCGATCGCCCGCATGAGCGCGGTGACCGCCGGCAATGTCTTGCCGACCACCATCAGGCCCGAGGTGTCCTTGTCGAGGCGGTGCACGATGCCGGCACGAGGCAGTGCCGCAGCGCCGGGGTGATGGGCCAACAGGCCGTTGAGCAAGGTGCCCGACCAGTTGCCTGCAGCCGGGTGCACCACCAGGCCCGCGGGTTTGTCGATCACCATCAGGTAGTCGTCTTCGAACACGATGGGCAAGGCGATCGGCTCTGCCTTGAACGCGCGGCTTTCTGCCGTCGGGACCAGATCGACCTCGATGCGCTGCCCCGCCAGCACCTTGCGCGAAGCGCTCTTGGCTCCCACACCATCCACCCACACATGGCCTGCATCGATGAGGTGCTGAAGATGGTTGCGCGAGAACTCCTCGGCCATCGTGACGAGCATCTTGTCGAGACGCGTGCCGTGCAACTCGGCCGGCACCGTGCTCGTGCGACGCTCCGGCGCGTCGTCTTCCTCCTGCTGTTCTGCCGGCAGGGGCACCGCGTCCGGCAGCGGGGGGCGAACCATATACTCTGCGCTTTCCACTCGAAGCGCTGCCGCGGCGGCGCCATGTCGTTGATGAATCGGATCCGCTGGACTCGCCGCGCGTCGAAAGCCTTGTCGCTGGCCGTGGTGTCGCTGCTGCTGTCGGCCTGCGACTCGATCCCGAAGGACGAAACCGCCGGCATGAGCGTGGAGAAATTGTATTCAGAGGCGCGCGAGGAAGCCTCTGCCGGCAACTACGAGCGTGCGCTCAAGCTTTACGAGCGCCTCGAAGGCCGCGCGGCCGGCACGCTGCTGTCGCAGCAGGCACAGCTCGAGCGAGCCTACATGAGCTTTCGCACCGGCGACAAGGCCCAGGCGCTGGCCATCGTCGAGCGCTTCATCAAGCTGCACCCGACGAGCCCCGCCATGGACTACGCGCTGTACCTGCAGGGCGTGATCAACTTCAACGACAACCTGGGCATCTTCGGCAGCCTGGCGAATCAGGATCTGTCCGAGCGCGACCAGCAGGCTTCACGCGACTCGTACCAGTCGTTCAAGCAGCTCACCGAGCAATTCCCGCGCTCGAAATACACGCCGGACGCGCAGGTCCGCATGCGCTACATCGTGAACTCGCTCGCCGCCTACGAAGTACACGTGGCACGCTACTACTACCGCCGCGGCGCCTACCTCGCCGCGGTCAACCGGGCGCAGCAGACGCTGCAGGAGTTCCAGCAGGCACCCGCCGCCGAAGAGGCGCTCGCGCTCATGGTGCAGAGCTACGACAAGCTCGGCATGACGCAGTTGCGCGACGACGCCAACCGCATCCTGCGCAAGAACTTCCCGACCAGCGGCTTCATCGCGACGCTGCCGGCCCCGGCCACGAAGTAAGGCTCAGAACGGCAGCGCGGCTGCCGACAGATCGTTCAGCCACGCGAGCGCTTCTTCCTCGCTCATCACTCGCGTCATCGGCGGCAAGGCCTCGCGCAAGCGCTTGCCGTAGTTCATGCCGGCCATGCGCGGGTCGCAAACGACCAGCAAGCCGCGATCGGTCTCGCTGCGGATGAGGCGCCCTGCCCCCTGCTTCAACGAGACCGCAGCTTCGGCGATGAAGTAATCGGCGAAGGGGTTCCGGCCCTCGCTCTCGAGCCGCTTCACGCGGGCTTCCACCAGCGGGTCGTTGGGCGGCGGGAACGGCAGCTTGTCGATCAGCACGCACTGCAAGGCCTCGCCGGGCACGTCGATGCCTTCCCAGAAGCTCTGCGACCCGACCAGCACCGAGCGCGGCTGGTTGAGGAACTGCTGGAGCAGCTGGCGCTTGGGTGCATCGCCCTGCTGAAGGACCTGGATCGAATCGCCTTCGGCCTCGAAAGATTCTCGCAGGCGATCCCCGATGGCCTGCAGCGCCCGCAGCGTGGTCGTGAGCACGAAGGTCCGCCCGCCCAGCGCCCGAGCGAAACGTGCCGCCAGCGCGGCCACTTCCGCAGGGTGCGCCGGCTCGTTGGGTTTGGGAAACCGCGTCGGCACGTAGAGCCTCGCGTGAGCGGCATAGTCGAACGGGCTGCCGACGCGCAGCACCGTGGCGTCATCTAGCCCCGCCGACTCGGTGAACCAGCTCAGGCGCTCGTCGTCGCCGAGCGTCGCCGAGGTGAAGATCCAGGCCTTGGATGCCGCGTCCATCTGCTCGCGCAGCGCTTCGCGGATGTCGAGCGGCGACTCGACCAGCCGCGCCTGATGCGGCGACAGGTCGATCCAGCGCACATGCCCGGGCACGGCGTCATGGCGGAAGCGCTCGGCGTGGCTCGCGAGCGCGCGGGCTCGTTCGGCGAGCTTCGTGAAGTCGGGCGCGAGCTCGTCGACCGTGTCCAGGGCTTCTGCGGCGGCCAGGCACGCCTGCGCCACCGCACCGATGCACGCGATGAACTCGTCTCGCGTGGACCGCTCGTCCCAGCGCAGCTTGAAACTGCCCCGCACCTCGCGCAGCGGCCCCACCGCGGCGAGCCGCAGTTCGCGGGCCGCCCGATCGCAGGCCGCCGACAGGTCCTGCCAGGGCATGAGGCCACGGGCGAGCTGCAGGCCCGCGGCCAGCATGTCACGGGCGAAGTCGATCACCTGCGCGCTGCCCAGCGTCACGCCGAGGAACTGCACGCCGGCCTCGGCCAGCTGGTGGGCCTCGTCGAACACCGCCACTTCCACACTCGGCAGCAACTCGGCCACGCCGCTGTCGCGCAGCGCCATGTCGGCAAAGAAAAGGTGGTGATTGACGACCACCAGGTCGGCCGCCATTGCCTCGCGGCGGGCCTTCATCACATGGCATTGGCGGTAGTCGGCGCACTCGCTGCCGAGGCAGTTCTCGCGCGACGAGGTGACGAGCGGGATCACGCTGGACCGCTCATCCAGCCCCTCGAGTTCAGCCAGGTCGCCGCTCTGCGTGCCCTGCGCCCACGCCTCGATCTTGGCGAGCGTGCGCACGGCCCAGCGGTCGGGCAGCTGGGCCGACTGATGCGCCTGCTTCATCCGATGCAGACAGAGGTAGCTCGCCCGGCCTTTCAGCAGCGCAAGCGAGACCGGCAGTTGCAAGGCATCGCGCAAACGCGGCAAATCGCGCAGGAAGAGCTGGTCCTGCAGACTCTTGGTCGCGGTGCTGACGAGGGCGCGCTTGCCCGACAGCAGCGTGGGAACGAGGTACGCGAAGGTCTTGCCCACCCCCGTGCCGGCTTCGGCCACCAGGGCTCGCTGCTCGTCGATCGCATCGGCCACGGCGTAGGCCATGTGTTGCTGGACTTCACGCTCCACATAGCGCTCATCCGCTTCGGCCAAAGGCCCGCCGGACGCAAAGGCTTGCGCCACGTGATCGCGAAGGATGCTCATGCCGGCTCTGGGGGTTCCAGCTGGGCTTCGAGCTTGGAGATCTGGTCGCGAAGGACGAGCCGCCGCTTCTTCAGCCGGCGCAGGGCCAGCTCGTCGGGCCGACCCACGCCGACTTCGTCGATCAGCGAATCGAGGTCGGCGTGTTCCATGCGCAACTCGATCAATCGGCGCTGTGGGGAATGCAGGTTGTCATCCATGAAAGCGCGATGAGGGCAGCGAGGCGGAAGCGATTATAGTTTTCGCCCATGAGCACACCTCCTGGCTATCGCCTGTCTGCGGCCACCGGCATTCACCGCGGAGACCGCGCCTACCAGCAAGACCAGGTCGAGATCCTGCCTCACCATCGAGTGCCCGGCTGCGCGCTCGCAGTGCTGGCCGACGGCATGGGTGGCAAGAGCGGTGGCCGAAAGGCCGCCGACCAGGTGATCCTCACCGCCAAACAGCTCTTCGATCGCTACAGCCCCAACCAGGACGACCCGTCCGAGCTGCTCAAGCAGCTGGTGCTGGAAGCGCACCTGATGATCAAGCTGACCGCGATCACCGCCGAGGAAGAGCCGCACAGCACGGTCACGGCCTTCCTGATCAGCCCTTCTCGCGAGTGCGACATGATCCACGCGGGCGACTCGCGCGTGTACCACTTCCGTGGGCCTGACATGGTCCGCCGCACCATCGACCATTCCTTCGTGCAGCGCCTGGTCGACGAAGGCCAGATCACCGAAGACGAGGCCAACACGCACCCGCAGTCCAACCTGCTGACGGGGTGTTTGGGCACTTTCCAGGACCCTCCGCTCACCCTTCACCACATCGACCGCCTGGAGATCGGCGACACCATGCTCGCCTGCAGCGACGGGTTGTGGCACTACTTCACGCCGAAGGAACTCGGTGCGATCGTGCACACGCTTCCGCCGCGCGAAGCGAGCGAGATGCTGGTGAGCAAGGCCCGGCAGCGGGCGCGTGGATCGGGCGACAACCTGTCGCTGGCGCTGGTGCGCCTCGATCCGCTGAGCTGACGCGTCAGCGGCTGCTGGCGCTGGCCGGCGGCGGCAATGGCCGCGGCGCCGGCTTGTTGCGGGCACGTTCGGCGTTGCGCTCCTCGACCTTCTGGCGATGGGCCTCGATCTCGCGCTGACGTGCCTCGAAATCGGCACGCTTGGCTTCTTCCTGGGCGCTGCGGTCAGGCACTTCCGCCTTCTTCTGGCGCGGCTTGGGCGTCTTGCGGGGCGCCGGCCCAGGACTGGGTTCAGACGGTGTCGCCGCTGCAGCCGATGCGGCACCTTCCACCGTCGCCGCCTTGTCGGCCAAGCGCTTGCTGCGCGCGTCGGCACGCGCCTGACGCTCGGCGGCATCGAGCGCGTTTTCCTGCGCCGCCACACCGCTCAGGGCCTTCTGTTTCTCGATGCGCACCCTGTCGAGGCAAGGCGTGACGACGAACTGCGACTTGCAGGCTTCGGCACGGCGAGCGTGCTCGGCTTCGATGGCTTCGCGCTCGCGCCGGAGTTCTTCGCGGGTGGCAGCGTGCACGCTGAACGCCGCCACGCCCAGCACACCGGCCAGCAGGGTCGCCGCGGCTTTCATCATGTCAGCGAGGTGTCCACGTCACGCTTGGCCAGCGAGAGGAACTCGGTCGACTGCATCTCGTTCAGCCGCGACGCCGTGCGCGGGAACTCATGCGAGAGCGGGCCATCGGTGTACAGCTGCTCAGGCGGCACCTCGGCCGACATGATGAGCTTCACCCGCCGGTCATAGAGCACGTCCACCAGCCAGGTGAACCGCCGCGCTTCTGAGGCGAGCCGTGGCGACATCTGCGGCACGTCTGACAGCAGCACCGTGTGGAACTGCGTCGCAAGTTCGAGGTAGTCGTTCTGCGAGCGAGGGCCACCGCAGAGCTGCTTGAAGTCGAACCACACCGCACCCCCGGCCTTTCGACGTGCGTGCAGCTCTCGGTGCTCGATGTGCAGCACCGGAGGTTCATCCTTGCTCTCGGCCAGCCGGGTGAAGGCTTCGCTCATCGCGGCATCGGCCTCGGGCCCGAGTGGTGTGTGATAGAGCTTGACCTGCTCCAGCGTGCGGCGGCGGTAGTCGGTGCCGTTGTCGACACTCAGCACTTCCATTTTCTGCTTCAGCAGTTCGATGGCTGGGAGGATGCGGTCGCGGTGCAGGCCGTTCGGGTACAGCCCGTCAGGCTCGAAGTTGGAGGTGGTGACGATGCTCACGCGGTGCTCGAACAGCGATTCGAGCAGGCGGTGCAGGATCATCGCGTCGGTCACGTCGGCAACGTGGAACTCATCGAAGCAGATGAGGCGGTAGCGGCGCGCGATGCGCTTGCCCAACTCGTGCAGCGGGTTGACCGTGCCTTTCAGCTCGGCCAGCTCGCGGTGCACCTCGCGCATGAACTCGTGGAAGTGCAGGCGCGTCTTGCGGGTCAGCGGCACGGCGTTGAAGAAGCAATCCATCAGGAAGCTCTTGCCCCGCCCCACCCCGCCATACATGTAGACACCGCGCGGAATCGGCGGCTTCACCACCAGCTTGGTGATCGCATTGCTGCGGCGGGACTTGTAATCGGCCCACTCCCGCTCGCAGCGTTCAAGCGCATCGATGGCGCGAAGCTGAGCCGGATCGGGCTTGTACCCCCGCTCGGCCAGCGTCTGCTCGTAGAGCGCTCGAACTCCCAAGGTCACGCCGTCAGAAGTTCAGCGTGCGCTTGTCGACCGCGAGCGCTGCTTCCTTGGTGGCTTCGCTCAGGCTCGGGTGAGCGTGGCAGATTCGCGCGATGTCTTCGGCCGAGGCCTTGAACTCCATCGCCACCACGGCTTCCGAGATGAGTTCGGAGGCCATCGGGCCCACGATGTGCACGCCAAGGATCTCGTCGGTCTTCGCATCCGCCAGGAACTTCACCATGCCCGTGGTGTCGCCAAGCGCGCGCGCACGCCCGTTGGCGGTGAACGGGAAGGTGCCGGCCTTGTAGGCACGGCCCGCAGCCTTGAGCTGCTGTTCGGTCTGGCCCACCCACGCGATCTCGGGCGAGGTGTAGATCACCCACGGGATGGTGTTGAAGTTCACGTGCCCATGCTGGCCGGCAATGCGCTCGGCCACGGCCACGCCCTCTTCCTCGGCCTTGTGCGCGAGCATGGGGCCGCGCACCACGTCGCCGATGGCCCAGACGTTGGGCAGGTTGGTCTTGCAGTCGTTGTCGACCACGATGGCGCCACGCTCGTCGAGCTTCAGGCCCACGGCCTCGGGGTTGAGGCCAATCGTGTTGGGCACACGGCCGATCGAGACAATGAGCTTGTCGACTTCCAGCGTCTGCGCTTCGCCCTTGGCGTTGGCATACGCGACCGTGACGCCCTTCTTGCCCGACTTCACTTCGCCGATCTTCACGCCGAGCTCGATCTTCAGGCCCTGCTTGTTGAAGGCCTTGGCGGCTTCCTTGGCGATCTGCTCGTCGACGGCGCCCAGGAAGGTGGGCAGCGCTTCCAGCACGACCACCTCCGAGCCGAGGCGGCGCCACACCGAGCCCATCTCGAGGCCGATGACGCCGGCGCCGATCAGGCCCAGCTTCTTCGGCACCGACGGAATGCGCAGTGCGCCGTCGTTGGAGAGGATGTTCTCTTCGTCGAACGGCGCACCCGGCAGCGCGCGCGGGTTGGAGCCGGTGGCGACGATCACATGCTTGGCCGTGACCGACTCTTCAGCCGCACCCGCCACCTTGATCTCGTACCCGCCGTCGGCCGCCTTCACGAACGAACCACGGCCGTGGAAGAACGTGACCTTGTTCTTCTTGAAGAGGTACAGGATGCCGTCGTTGTTTTGCTTCACAACGGTGTCCTTGCGGCCGAGCATCTTCGCAACGTCGATCTTCAGGTCCGACAGGCCGATGCCATGGTCGGCAAAGTGCTTGCCGGCATGCTCGAAGTGCTCGCTCGACTGCAGCAGGGCCTTCGAGGGGATGCAGCCCACGTTCGTGCAAGTGCCGCCCGGTGCGGGGCCGCCCTTGCCGTTCTTCCAGTCGTCGATGCAGGCGACGTTGAAGCCGAGTTGCGCGGCGCGGATGGCGGCGATGTAGCCGCCGGGGCCGCCACCGACGACGACCACGTCAAATGATTTGCTCATGGTCGTGTCCTCAGATGTCGAACAGCAGGCGAGCCGGGTCTTCCAGCGCTTCCTTCATCGCCACGAGCGACAGCACGGCTTCACGGCCGTCGATGATGCGGTGGTCGTAGCTCATCGCCAGGTAGTTCATCGGGCGGATGACGATCTGGCCGTTTTCGACGACAGCACGGTCCTTCGTGGCATGCACGCCGAGGATGGCCGACTGCGGCGGGTTGATGATCGGGGTCGACAGCATCGAGCCGAAGGTGCCGCCGTTGGAAATCGAGAACGTACCGCCGGTCAGCTCTTCGAGCGACAGCTTGCCTTCCTTGGCCTTGTTGCCGAACTCGGCGATCTTCTTCTCGATCTCGGCGAAGGTCATCTGGTCGGCGTTGCGCAGGATGGGCACCACCAGGCCACGCGGCGAGCCCACCGCGATGCCGATGTCGAAGTAGCCGTGGTAGACGATGTCGTTGCCGTCGACCGAGGCGTTGACGACCGGGTAGCGCTTGAGCGCGGCCACCGCGGCCTTCACGAAGAAGCTCATGAAGCCCAGCTTCACGCCGTGCTCCTTCTCAAACTTCTCCTGGAACTTCTTGCGCATCTCCATCACCGGGGCCATGTTCACTTCGTTGAACGTGGTCAGGATGGCGTTGGTCGACTGCGACTGCACCAGGCGCTCGGCGACCCGGGCGCGCAAGCGGCTCATCGGCACGCGCTGCTCGGGGCGGTCGCCGAGGTTCATGGCCACCGGGGCTGCCACGGGCGGCAGCGGCTTGGCGACCGCAGCGTTCACCGGCGCGGCGACGGGCGCCGACACCGCCGGCTTCGCGCCGCCGGCGATGGCGCCGAGCACGTCGCCCTTGGTCACGCGGCCGTCCTTGCCGGTGCCCGGCACGGAGCCGGCGGCGAGGTTGTTGTCGGCCATCAGCTTGGCGGCGGCCGGCATGGCGACATCGCTCTTGCTGCCACCGGATGCCGGAGCCGCAGCGGCGGGCGCCGGAGCGGGCGCAGCCGCCGCAGCAGGAGCTGCAGCAGGCGCAGCCGCGCTGGCCTTGCCATCGGTATCGATCTTGGCGATGACTTCATCGCTCACGACGCTGGAACCATCGCCCTTGACGATCTCACCCATCACACCAGCCGACGGCGCCGGCACTTCGAGCACGACCTTGTCGGTCTCGATCTCGATGAGGATTTCATCCACGGCCACGGCTTCGCCGGGCTTCTTCTTCCACTGCAGCAGCGTCGCTTCGGCGACGGATTCGGAAAGCTGCGGAACCTTGACTTCTACGATTGCCATTTCAATTCTTTCTGTCGTTCATCACCCCGCGCGAGTGGCCGTCTTGTCGCGGCCGAGCGCACGAAACGACGGCGGCGCAGGGCGGCCGCCGTCGTTCTCGTGAACATCACTTCGTCAGGACAAAACCTTTGAGCTTGCCGAATGCCTGGTCGAGCAGCGCCTTCAGCTGCTCCTGGTGCAGGTGCGAGTAGCCCACGGCCGGCGAGGCCGAGGCCGGGCGGCCGGCGTAGCCGAGCTTCTGCCCTTCGAGCATGTTCTCGTGGATGTAGTGCTGCACGAAGAACCAGGCGCCCTGGTTCTGCGGCTCGTCTTGTGCCCACACCACTTCGGTCGCGTTCGGGAATTTCTTCAGCTCGGCCGCGAACGCCTTGTGCGGGAACGGGTACAGCTGCTCCACACGCAGGATGACCGTGTCGAACGACTTCTTCTCGTCGCGACGCTTCATCAGGTCGTAGGCAACCTTGCCCGAGCAGGCGATCACGCGCTTGACCTTCTGCGGGTCGATCTCGGGGTGGTTCGGCCCGATGACGGTGCGGAACTCGCCCTTGGTGAACTCGGCGAGCGGCGACGACGCATCCTTGGCGCGCAGCAGCGACTTGGGCGTCATGATGACGAGCGGCTTGCGGAACATGCGCACCATCTGCCGGCGCAGCAGGTGGAAGATCTGGCTGGCCGTGGTCGGCTGCACGATCTGCATGTTGTTGTCGGCCGCGAGCTGCATGAAGCGCTCGAGGCGTGCCGACGAGTGCTCTGGGCCCTGGCCCTCGTAGCCGTGCGGCAGCATCATCACGAGGCCGTTCGCACGGCCCCACTTCACTTCGCCCGAGGCGATGAACTGGTCGATCACGACCTGCGCACCGTTCACGAAGTCACCGAACTGCGCCTCCCAAATCACGAGCGTGTTGGGGTCAGCGCTCGCGTAGCCATATTCGAAGCCGAGCACGGCCTCTTCGGACAGCAGCGAGTCGATGACGACGAACGGGGCCTGGTTGTCGGCAATGTGCTGCAGCGGCGTCCAGGTGCCTTCGTCCCACTTCTCGCGGTTCTGGTCGTGCAGCACGGCGTGGCGGTGGGTAAAGGTGCCGCGGCCGCAGTCTTCGCCCGAGAGGCGCACTGGGTAGCCGCTGGCCACGAGCGAGGCGTAGGCGAAGTGCTCGGCCATACCCCAGTCGACGTTGATCTCGCCACGGCCCATGGCAGCGCGGTCGGCGAGCACCTTGTCGACCAGCGGGTGCGGCTTGAAGTTGACCGGGATCGAGGTGATGCGCTCGGCCAGACGCTTGATTTCGGTGAGCGGCAGCGCGGTGTCGGCCGAGTCGGTCCACTTCTTGTTGAGGAAGGGCGACCAGTCGACGGCGTACTTGCTCTTGTAGTTGGTCAGCACAGGGTCGACGGTGTGCTTGCCGGCGTCCATGGCGGCGCGATAGGCCTTGACCATGTCGTCCGGGCCCTCGGCGGGCAGCACGCCCTGGGCCACGAGCTTGTCGCCGTAGAGCTTGCGGGTGCCGGGGTGCTGGCCGATCTTCTTGTACATCAGCGGCTGGGTGAGCGAGGGGGTGTCCTGCTCGTTGTGGCCCAGCTTGCGGAAGCAAACGATGTCGACCACCACGTCCTTGTTGAACTCCTGGCGGTAGTCGAGCGCGAGCTGGGTGCACAGCACCACGGCCTCGGGGTCGTCGCCATTCACGTGCAGCACCGGGGCCTCGATCATCTTGACGACGTCGGTGCAATACAGCGTGGAGCGCGTGTCGCGCGGGTCGCTGGTGGTGAAGCCGATCTGGTTGTTGATGACGAGGTGCAGCGTGCCGCCGGTGTAGTAGCCGCGGGTCTGGGCGAGCGCCAGCGTCTCCATCACCACGCCCTGGCCGGCGAAGGCCGCGTCGCCGTGCACGAGCACGGGCAGCACGGTGTCGCCTTCCTTGTCGCCGCGGCGGTCGAGGCGGGCCTTCACCGAGCCCTCGACGACCGGGTTCACGATCTCCAGGTGCGAGGGGTTGAACGACAGGCTCAGGTGCACCGGGCCGCCGTCGGTCGACACGTCGCTCGAGAAACCCTGGTGGTACTTCACGTCACCCGAGGGCAGGTTCTCCGGCGCGGTGTGGTCGAACTCGGCGAACAAGTCCTTGGGCATCTTGCCCAGCGTGTTCACGAGCACGTTGAGGCGGCCGCGGTGGGCCATGCCGATCACGATCTCCTGCACGCCCTTGACGCCCGAGCGCTGCACCACCTCGTCCATCGAGGCGATGAAGCTCTCGCCGCCTTCGAGCGAGAAGCGCTTCTGGCCGACGTACTTGGTGTGGAGGTAGCGCTCCAGGCCTTCGGCGGCCGTGAGCTTCTCGAGGATGTTCTTCTTCTCGTCGGCCGTGAAGTTGGGCTTCGAGCGGATCGACTCGAGCTTCTGCTGCCACCAGCGCTTCTCGGTCGGCTCGGTGATGTGCATGAACTCGGCACCGATGGAGCCGCAATACGTTTCACGCAGCGCCTGCAGGATCTCGCGCAGCGTCTGCTGCTCGGCGGTGGTGAAGTAGGTGTTCGTCGCGCTGAACGTGATGTCCATGTCGGACTCGCTCAGGTCGTAGAACGCCGGCTCCAGCTCGGGGATCTTGGGGCGCTCTTGCCGCTTGAGCGGGTCCAGGTCGGCCCAGCGTGCGCCGAGCGAGCGGTAGGCCGCGATCAGCGACTGGACGTGGACCTGCTTGCGTGCGACGGCCAGCTCGGTGCTGCTCGTCTTGACGGCGAAGGCATTGGCCTTGGCGCGCTGAGCGAATGATTCGACCACCGGCGCGTGGGCCACGTCGCGGGCCTCGGTGCCGTCGGTCGCAGGAACGTTCTGGAGGGCGTCGAAGTACGCACGCCAGTTGTCGGGCACGGAGCCCGGGTTGTCGAGGTAGGCCTCGTACATCTCTTCGACGTAGGGCGCATTGCCTCCGAACAGGTACGAGTTCGACCTGTATTCCTGCATCATTTCGCTCACCTTTCGCTCCGGTTTCCGGGGCTGTAGTGGGTTGATAAACCTTCCGCGACACGGCTTAACCGACTGGCGGATTGCGACCCGCCTTGACAAGCATCAAGGGGACGGGAAGGACCTGAAAAGTCTGGGCGCGACTGTAACACCGGCATGGAAGCACTGTCACTTCGGCGCATTGGACTCTCCAGCGCTTCTTACGATGCAAACAGGGACAAATTCATATTCCGCATGCATCGCGTCATCCACCTGCACCCCGAAGCTGCGCCGAAACCGGCGCCGGGCGAGGCCTGCAATGGCTGCGGCGTGTGCTGTGCGGCCGAGCCTTGCCCGGTGGGCATGCTGGTGAGCCGGCGCCGCACCGGCGCTTGCGCGGCGCTCGTGTGGATGGAAAGTGCACGGGTGTACCGCTGCGGCGTCGTGAGCGAGCCACAGCGTTACGTCAAGATGGAATGGCTGGCCCGGTTGCTGGGCCGGGCCGCGCGGCGGCTGATCGCCGCGGGCCGGGGCTGCGACTGCAGCCTGTCGGCAGACGCGGGCTGATCAGGCGATCGCAGCGAGCCGCTCGCGGGCAGCGGCGTATTCGCTGGCCAGCCGCTGCACCAGTTCACGCGCCGGCAGCACCTTCTTGACGGCGCCGATGCCCTGGCCCGATCCCCAGATGTCCTTCCACGGCTTCACGCGGTTGGAGCCGAAGCTCATGGCGCTGGCGTCGCTGGTCGGCAGGTTGTCGGGGTCGAGGCCGGCATTGCGGATCGACGGGGCCAGGTAGTTGCCGTGCACGCCGGTGAAGAGGTTGCTGTAGACGATGTCGTCGGAGGTGCCGTCGACGATCGACTGCTTGTAGCGCTCGTCGGCGCGCGCTTCTTCGGTCGCGATGAAGGCCGTGCCGATGTAGGCGAAATCGGCGCCCATCGCCTGCGCGGCCAGCACGGCTGCGCCGTTGGCGATCGAGCCGCTCAAGGCCAGCGGGCCGTCGAACCACTCGCGGATCTCCTGGACCAGCGCGAACGGGCTCTTCACGCCCGCATGCCCGCCAGCACCGGCCGCCACGGCGATCAAGCCGTCGGCGCCCTTCTCGATCGCCTTGTGCGCGAACCTGTTGTTGATGATGTCGTGCAGCACGATGCCACCCCAGCCGTGCACCGCCTGGTTCACGTCTTCACGCGCCCCGAGCGAGGTGATGACGATGGGCACCTTGTACTTCGCGCACAGCGCCATGTCGTGCTCGAGCCGGTCGTTGCTCTTGTGCACGATCTGGTTGATGGCGAAGGGCGCAGCCGGCTTGTCGGGGTTGGCGCGGTTGTAGGCCGCAAGCGTCTCCGTGATCTCGGCCAGCCACTCGTCGAGCAGCTCGGCCGGCCGTGCGTTGAGCGCCGGCATCGAGCCGACCACACCGGCCTTGCACTGCTCGATCACGAGCTTGGGGTTGCTGATGATGAAGAGCGGCGAGCCGATGATGGGCAGCGGCAGGTTCTGCAGGATGGGGGGCAGTGCCAAGGGCGTCTCCGTGGTTCTTAGAAGGATTCGAGGGCCAGTGCGGTGACGCTCTCGGCGCCATCGACGATCGCATCGCGCTGACCCGGCACGCGGCTCAGGATGTGCTCGGCGTAGAACTGCGCCGTCGTCACCTTGGCCCGCAGGAAGGCGGCATCGCCCTCGCCTGCCTTGAGCTGCGATTCGGCGACCAGCAGTGCGCGGCCGAGTTGCCAGCCGGCCATCACGTTGCCAGCGAGCATCAGGTACGGCACCGAGCCGGCGAACACCGCGTTCGGGTTGCCCTTGGTGCCACCGGCCACGAAGTCGACCACCTGCTCGAAGGCCACGCGGGCCGCGCTCAGGCGCTTCTGCACGGCACGGGCCGCCACGCTGTCGCGCTTGGCGAGCTCGGCTTCGGTCTTCGCGATCTGCTGGGCGATGGCCTTGGCCGTCTGGCCGCCGTCGCGCGCCGTCTTGCGGCCCACGAGGTCGTTCGCCTGGATGGCGGTCGTGCCTTCGTAGATGGTGAGGATCTTCGCGTCGCGGTAGTACTGCGCCGCGCCGGTCTCCTCTATGAAGCCCATGCCGCCGTGCACCTGCACGCCCAGGCTCGTCACTTCGAGGCTCATCTCGGTGCTGTAGCCCTTCACCAGTGGCACCATGAATTCGTAGAAGGCCTGGTTTTGCTTGCGCACCTCGGCATCGGGGTGGGCGTGGGCCGCGTCGTAGGCCGCAGCCGCGGTGATGGCCATCGCGCGGCACCCTTCGATCAGCGAGCGCATCGTCATCAGCATGCGCTTCACGTCCGGGTGGTGAATGATGGGTGCGCTCTTGTTGATCGAGCCGTCGACCGGGCGCGACTGCACGCGATCCTTCGCGTACTGCACCGCCTTCTGGTACGAGCGCTCGGCCACGGCGATGCCTTGGATCCCCACCGCGTAGCGCGCCGCGTTCATCATGATGAACATGTACTCCAGGCCACGGTTCTCCTGGCCCACGAGGTAGCCGACGGCGCCGCCGTGGTCGCCGAACTGCAAGACCGCCGTCGGGCTCGCCTTGATGCCCATCTTGTGCTCGATGCTCACGCAATGCGCGTCGTTGCGCGCGCCGAGCGAGCCGTCGGCATTCACCATGAACTTCGGCACGACGAAGAGGCTGATGCCCTTCACGCCTTCCGGCGCGCCGGTCACGCGAGCCAGCACGAGGTGCACGATGTTCTCGGCCATGTCGTGCTCACCGTAGGTGATGAAGATCTTGGTGCCGAAGATCTTGTAGGTGCCGTCGGGCTGCGGCTCGGCGCGCGTGCGCACGAGCGCCAGGTCGGAGCCGGCCTGCGGCTCGGTGAGGTTCATCGTGCCGGTCCACTTGCCCGAGATCATGTTGGGCAGGTAGGTCTGCTGCAGCTCGGGTGAGCCGGCGGTGAGCAGCGCTTCGATCGCGCCATCGGTGAGCAGCGGGCACAGCGCGAAGCTCATGTTGGCGCTGTTAAGCATCTCGATGCAGGCCGCGCCGATGGTCTTGGGCAGACCCTGGCCGCCAAAGTCGGTCGGGTGCTGCAAGCCCTGCCAGCCGCCTTCGCCCAGCTGGCGAAACGCATCCTTGAAACCCGGCGTGGTGAAGACCTTGCCGTCCTTCCAGTACGACGGGTTCTTGTCCCCCTCGAAGTTGAGCGGCGCCAGCACGTCCTGGTTGAACTTGGCCGACTCTTCGAGCACGGCTTGTGCGGTCTCCAGGCCGGCTTCTTCGAAGCCCGGCAGCTTCGCGACTTCTTCCAGGCCGGCCAGCTCCTTCATGCAGAACAGCATGTCCTTCACGGGGGCAACGTAGCTCATGGCATCTCCTTCGATACTTTTCTATGTAGGCAAGAAAAAGCCCGTCAGCCTGGATGGGGCGAACGGGCCTGCTGTCGTCGTTGTTGTATTGGGTTCAGAGCGCCTTCACCAGCTCGGGCACGGCGGTGAAGAGGTCGGCTTCGAGACTGTAGTCAGCCACGCTGAAGATCGGCGCCTCGGGGTCTTTGTTGATGGCCACGATCACCTTGCTGTCCTTCATGCCGGCCAGGTGCTGGATGGCCCCCGAGATGCCGGCGGCGATGTACAGCTGCGGCGCCACGATCTTGCCGGTCTGGCCGACCTGCAGGTCGTTGGGGGCGTAGCCCGCGTCCACCGCGGCGCGGCTCGCACCGATGGCAGCGCCCAGCTTGTCGGCCAGCGGGGTCATCACTTCGACGAACTTCTCGCTGGAGCCGAGCGCACGACCACCGGAGACGATGATCTTGGCGGCGGTGAGCTCCGGGCGGTCGTTCTTGGCGATCTCGCTGCCCTGGAAGCTGCTCTTGCCGGAGTCGGCGGCAGCGGCGGCGGTTTCGACCTGGGCGCTGCCCCCCGTGGCGGCGGCGGCATCGAAGCCGGTGGTGCGCACGGTGATGACCTTGACCTTGTCGGCGCTCTGCACGGTGGCAATGGCGTTGCCGGCGTAGATCGGGCGTTCGAAGGTGTCGGGGGCGACGACCTTGGTGATGTCGCTGATCTGGCCGACGTCGAGCTTGGCGGCCACGCGCGGGGCGACGTTCTTGCCGCTGGCAGTCGCCGGGAAGAGGATGTGGCTGTAGTGGCCGGCGATGGCCAAGACCTGCGCCGCGATGTTCTCGGCCAGGCCGTGGTCGAGCTGGGCGCCGTCGGCGTGGATCACCTTGGCGACGCCGGCGATCTGGGCCGCGGCCTTGGCGGCGTCGGCGGCGGCGTTGCCGGCGATGAGCACGTGCACGTCGCCGCCAATGGCAGCGGCGGCGGTGACGGTGTTCAGGGTCGCGCCCTTGACGGTCTTGTTGTCGTGTTCAGCAATGACGAGGGTGGTCATGTTGTGGGTTCCTTGCCTGTTCTCAGAGGACCTTGGAGACGTTCTTGAGCTTGTCGACCAGCGTGGCGACGTCGGGCACCTTGATGCCGGCGCTGCGCTTGGGGGGCTCGGCAACCTTCAGGGTCTTGATGCGGGGGGCGACGTCGACGCCGAGCGCGTCGGGCTTGACGGTCTCCAGCGGCTTCTTCTTGGCCTTCATGATGTTGGGCAGCGTCACGTAGCGCGGCTCGTTCAGGCGCAGGTCGGTGGTGACGACGGCCGGCAGGCTGAGCTTCAGGGTTTCCAGGCCGCCGTCGACTTCACGGGTGACGGTGGCGGAATCGGCGGCGAGCTCGACCTTGCTGGCGAAGGTGGCTTGCGGCAGGTCGGCGAGTGCGGCCAGCATCTGGCCGGTCTGGTTGCAGTCGTCGTCGATGGCCTGCTTGCCGAGGATGACCAGGCCGGGCTGTTCCTTGTCGACCAGGGCCTTGAGGAGCTTCGCCACGGCGAGCGGCTGGAGTTCGGCATCGGTCTCGACCAGGATGCCGCGGTCGGCGCCGATCGCCATCGCGGTGCGCAGGGTCTCCTGGCACTGGGCCGGGCCGGCCGACACAGCGATCACTTCGGTGACCACGCCTTTTTCCTTCAGACGCACGGCTTCTTCCACCGCAATCTCGTCGAAGGGGTTCATGCTCATCTTGACGTTGGCGATGTCCACACCGCTGCCGTCACTCTTCACACGCACCTTCACGTTGTAGTCCACCACTCGCTTGACGGCTACCAGCACTTTCATCGCACGTATCTCCTAGACATTGAAGACGGGGGATTCGCTTTTCCGGCAGAAGACGAAAAAACGAACGATCGTTCGCTTTCTGGATTGTCTCACGATCTCGCGCCGCCGCAAACGTGCATTCCTCTCGCACTGCTAGACTGCGCGCCCCATGAACCCCACCCGGACCCCACTTGTCGGCGTGTTCGATTCCGGGGTAGGCGGCCTGTCGGTGCTGAAGGCGCTTCACGCCGAGCTGCCCTCGCACGATCTCCTGTATGTGGCCGACTCGGCCCACGCGCCCTACGGCGAGCGCAGCGACGACTACATTGGCCAGCGCACCCACCGTATCGCAAGCCACCTGCTTGCCGAAGGCGCGAGCTTGCTGGTCATCGCCTGCAACACCGCCACGGCGGTCGCGGTCGCCAGCCTGCGCGAGCGCTGGCCCAAGGTGCCCATCGTCGCAGTCGAGCCCGGCGTGAAGCCGGCCGTCGCGCTCACCCGCAACGGCCACATCGGCGTGATGGCCACGCCGGCCACGCTGCGCAGCGAGAAGTTCAAGCACCTCTTGAGCGCCCACGGGGCCGGCATCGCGGTGCACCTGCAGCCCTGCCCCGGCCTTGCCGGGCAGATCGAAAAGGGCATCCACGACGATCCGGCGCTGCTCGCGCTGATCGACCAGTTCACCGCGCCACTCAAGGAAGCGCACGTCGACACCGTGGTGCTCGGCTGCACACACTACCCCTTCGTGCACGCGCAGATCCAAGCGGCGTTCGGCGTCGGCGTCACGCTCGTCGACACCGCCGAAGCCGTCGCACGCCAGGCCGCCCGTCTCTTGCATGAGCCCAAGCCGACCTCGGACCGCCCTCGCCAAGTGCACCTGCAAACCACCGGCGATGCCGCGCGCCTGAAAGCCTTGGCGGCGCGGTGGCTGCCGTTCGACTGCAACGTGGCGCACGCGCCAGGGCTCTGAGTCACCCCGCCGCCGGCAGCGAGAGCCGCGCGCTCAGCCCCCCCGCGGGAGCCCCGCCGAGCGTGAGGTCGCCGCCGTAGACGCGCGCCAGGTCGACCACGATCGCGAGGCCCAGGCCGCTGCCCGGTTGGCTCTCGTCGACGCGAACCCCACGCTGCAGCACCGCCGCGCGCCGCTCGGGTGCGATGCCGGGGCCGTCGTCGTCGACCGCGATCTGCAGCCACGGCCCGTCGCGCACGGCACGCACGACGACCGCGGCACGCGCGCAGCGGCAGGCGTTGTCGAGCAGGTTGCCGAGCATCTCCTGCAGGTCTTGCTCCTCGCCGGCAAAGGCGAGATCGGGTGGCACACCATCGGCTTCGAGATGGAGGTGGCGATCCGCGTGCAGCTTGTCCATCGCGCGCAGCAGGCCGCCGAGCACTGGCCCAAGCGCGGTGCGTTGGCCCGGCACGTGCTGGGTGGTCGCGGCGCGGGCGCGCGCGAGATGCCACTGCAGCTGGCGCTCGGCCTGCCCGACCTGCTCGCCCACGAGTGAGCTGAAGTCCGACGGCGGCGCCTCGCGCGCCGCCTGCCCGAGGATGGCCAGCGGTGTCTTCAAGGCGTGTGCGAGGTTGCCCGTCTGGGCGCGTGCGCGCTCCACCACCTCGGCGTTGCGATCGAGCACGCCGTTGAAGTCGTCGATGAGCGGTTGCACCTCGGCCGGATAGCGCCCCGCCAGCCGCTGCTCGCGGCCGTCACGCACGCGCTGCAGCCCGCGCTGCATGGCCTTGAGCGGCGCGAGCCCCACGGCCACCTGTGCCAATGCCGCGAGTGCGAGCAGCACGCCCAGGCCGACGAGCGAGGCCGCCAGCACGCCGTTGAAGCGGCCGATGGCCGCCGAGGCCTCGTGCAAGTCGCCCGCCACGATCAGGCGCCATCGCGACCCGACCGGCTGCTGGGCCTGCACCGAGCGCTCCGCCGCGCGAAGCGGCTCCGCGCGTGGGCCGGCCAACTCATGCCGGTGGATTGCGCCGTCGGCCAGCGCATCGTCGGGCAATTGCAGCTCGGCATCCCACAGCGAGCGCGAGCGCAAGGCGGCGCGGCGGTCGCCCGCCACGAGCGGCAGGGGCTCCACCTGCCAGTACAGGCCGGAATACGGTTTCTCGAAACGTGGATCGCTCATACCGCGCGGGCCGATGACGGGCTGGCCGCGGGCATCGAACTCGAGGCGCGCGGTGAGCTGGTCGAGCTGCTGCGACAAGGCGGTGTCGAACTGCTGCTGCACGTGATCACGGAACAGCCCCGCGAGCCACCAGTGCGCGCCGACGAGCGCCAGCACGAGCGTCGCAAGCGTCGCGCCCAGCAGCCGCAGGCGCAGTGAGCCGCCGCGCGCGCTCACGGCACCGCCAGCCGGTAACCCAGGCCGCGCACGGTCTCGATCAGCCCCGGCGGCAGCTTCTTGCGCAGGCGCCCGACGAAGACCTCGATGGTGTTGGAGTCGCGGTCGAAGTCCTGGGCGTAGAGGTGTTCGGTCAGCTCGGTGCGCGACACCACGGCACCGGGCCGATGCATGAGGTAGTCGAGCAGCTTGAACTCGTGGCTCGTGAGCGTGACGGCATGGCCGCCGAGCGTGACCTTGCCGCTGCGGGTGTCGAGCGCGAGCTCGCCGCAGCGCAAGACGGGCGACGCCTGGCCCGCCGCACGGCGGATCAGGCTGCGAAGGCGCGCGAGCAGCTCCTCCATGTGGAAGGGCTTGGTGAGGTAATCGTCGGCCCCGGCGTCGATGCCGGCCACCTTCTCGCTCCAGTTGTCGCGCGCGGTGAGGATGAGCACCGGCATCGCCCGCCCCGCCTCGCGCCAGCGTTTGAGCACGCTCAGCCCGTCGAGCAGCGGCAGGCCGAGGTCGAGCACGACGGCGGCATAGTGCCCGGTGTCGCCGAGGAACTGCGCCTGCCGGCCATCGCCGGCTTCGTCGACCACGTAGCCGGACTCTTCCAGGCCGGTGCGCAACTGGGTGCGCAGCGTGGGGTCGTCTTCGACAAGCAGCAGTTTCACGGTGGCCAGGGTATCAGTGCGTTCGCCGCTTGCTGCGCAGCACCTCGGCCGTCGCCGCATCGACTTCGAGCTTCACGAGCCGCCCGCCCGGCTGCAGGAGTCTGATCTCGTAGACCCAGCGGCCGTCTTCCTGTTCGAGCTCCACTTCGAGCACCTCCCCAGGATGGCTGCGCGCGACCCGCTCCAGCACGGTCTTGAGCGGCAAGACCTCGCCCGCCTGCACGGCGGCGCGAGCGCGGTCGTGGTCGCCGCCAGCCAGCGCCGGAGCGCCGGGCAGCAAGGCCCCCACCAGCGCCACGATGGCACCGAGCAGACGCAGGAGCGGCGCACGACGGGTGTTCACGCCCGCATTCTGCTAGGCCAAAGCTGAACGGGCGATGAACACCGGCTTCAGCTGCCGTTCAAGCGCGGCTTCGCACACTGGGCACGTCACTCGCCTTGGAGCCCCTTCGTGAAGCCCACTCCGTTCACCGTCATGGCCGCGCTTGCATGCAGCCTGTGCCTGCCGGCACACGCGGCCGACACCAGCATCGCCCAGCAGCTGTCGCACTGGAGCACGCAAGCCGGCCAACCCGGCAATGCCCAGCGCGGCCAGGCGTTCTTCAACAACCGGCACGGCGGCGAATGGTCGTGCAGCTCCTGTCATGGCACGCCACCCACCGGCGCGGGCCGGCACGCCAGCACCGGCAAGGCCATCGACCCGCTCGCACCAGGCGCCAACCCTCGCACCTTCACCGATTCCGCGCGGGTGGAGAAGTGGTTCCGCCGCAATTGCAAAGACGTGCTCGCGCGGGAGTGCAGCCCGGCCGAGAAGGCCGACGTACTGGCCTACCTCGCGAGCCTCAAGCCACCGTTCTGAACCTGGAGCGCCCCACCATGAATGCCCTTCTGCCCCGCACCCTGCTGGCGGCCAGCCTCGCGCTCGGCGCCATGCTCCCGGCCTTGGCCGATGGCGGCCGAGCGATGCCACGCAGCGTGCCGCCCGCCTACACGCAGGAGTGCGCGTCCTGCCACGTGGCCTACTCGCCCAGCATGCTGCCGGCGCGCTCATGGCAGCGCGTGATGAGCGGGTTGGAGCGCCACTACGGCACCGACGCATCGCTCGATGCCGCCACGCTGCAGCAGCTCAGCACTTGGCTTCAGTCTTATGCCGGCACCTACAAGCGCGTCGCCGAAGAGCCCCCGCAGGATCGCATCACCCGCTCCGCCTGGTTCGAACGCAAGCACCGCAAGGTCGAGCCCGCGGTCTGGCAACTGCCGAGCGTGAAGAGCGCAGCCAACTGCGCCACCTGCCACACCGGCGCCGAGCAGGGTCGTTTCAGCGACGACGACCTGCGCATGCCCGCAGGCCTCAGCGCGCGCCAGCGCCAGGCCTGGGCCGATTGATCCACCGCAACTGCCTCAAGGAGATGACGATGCACGCCTCCCCCTCGACGACCGGCCTCGCCGGCACGGCCACACGGCCCGCCACGGCACCCAGCCGACGCGTGGTCGACGCACCCACCCGCATGTTCCATTGGCTCTTCGCCCTGAGCTTCCTCGGCGCCTACGTCACGGCCGAGAGCGAACACTGGCGGCTGCTGCACGTGACCTTGGGCTACACCTTCGGCGGCCTGCTCGGCTTCCGGCTGGTGTACGGCCTCGTCGGGCCGCGCCACGCCCGCCTGGTCCTGCTCTGGCGGCGGATTGCCGGCACACCGGCCTGGCTGCGCTCGCTGTGGGCCAGCCGGGCGGCGCCAGCGGCCTCTCCGGTGAACTGGCGCCAGGGCCAGAACCTCGGCGTGGCGCTCGCCATCGTGGCGATGCTCGCGCTCGTGCTGCCGCTCGTGCTCAGCGGCTACGGCACCTACAACGACTGGGGCGATGCGCTCGGCGGCGATTGGCTCGAGGAGGTGCACGAGTTCTTCGCCAACACCTTCCTGACGGTGGTGCTCGCGCACCTAGGCCTGATGGCGCTGCTGAGCCTGCTGCGCCGGCAGAACCAGGCGCTGCCCATGCTCACCGGCCACGTGCGCGGTACGGGCCCGAGCCTCGTGCAGCACAACCGCGCATGGCTCGCAGGCCTGCTGCTGCTGGCCGTGCTCGGCTTCGGCGCCTGGCAGTGGCACGACGCCCCACGCGGGCTGCTGCCCGGTCGAGGCGATGGCCACGCGGCCGGAGTAGCCCCCGCAGAACCCCGCTATTCGAACGATCGGCACCGCCCGGGCCGGCGACCATCCCGGGGCGACCCCACCGGGTCACGACCGAGGAGCACCGATTGAATTTCTCTGCACTGGGCAGCGGCAACGCGATGTCGTCGTATGTGAACTCGCTGCTGGCAAAGGCCAAGGGCGCGGACGCGTCGGGCGTCGAAGCCGGCTCTCAGGGCGACAAGCTCATGAAGGCGGCCTCGGAGGCGGCGCTTGCCAACGCCGCCAAGGGCGTGAAGGCCGCCGCCGGCCAGCGCCAGCTCGAATCGAAGGCCACGGCGCTGTCTGTCGAGCTTCAGGCGGCGCTCAAGCAAGCCGGCGTCAAGCTGGGCGGCCCGGTCGACTTCTCCGTGGCAGCCGATGGGCAGCTCGCGATCAAGGGCACCGACAAAGACACCGACGCGGCGAAGGCGTTTCTGAAGAACGACAAGAGCGTGCCGAGCTTCGCGTCGCGCCTGGGCGCGCTTGCGAAAGAGGCCGATGCGCACTCGCAGACCCTGCGCCAGAACGCCGCCATCTCGCAGGCCGCCCGCTACGCGGCCAACGCCTCCGGGGTGATGTCGCTCTACGGCTCCCTGCTCCAGCGGCAGGACACGAGCCCGGCCGTCTTCACCCTGAGCGCCTCGGGCGGCTCGCTCACCTACCCCGGCGTGTTGCAGTCCAAGGCTTGAAGGTGTGCGAGGCCGGCTCCCTGCGGCATCCGTCACGACAACCCGCCCGGCCTTGCTCTCCCGACGCCCCACGCGTACGGGAGAGTGACCACAATGCCCATGGGAGATTTCAAGAGCCGCGCATAGACCGGCCCGACATCGCACCGCACGATGAACCGCTCGAAACTCCTGGACCGCCGGCTGGCCATCCACATGCTGCTGGCCGTGAACCTGGCCATCGCGGCGCTCCTGGCCGGCACGGTGTGGCTCGTCGCGCGCACCAGCCACCAGGCGCATGACGCGCGGGCCCGAGACACCACCGCCCATCTCGTGTCGATCGCGCAGTCGAACGTGGCTGCCGAGATCGCCCGCGTCGACACGCTGATGCTCGCGACGCTGCGCGAGCTGGAGTCGCACGTCGTGGCACGTCCCGGCGACGACGCCGCGCTCAACCGCGCGCTCGAAGCGCACCGCCGCCTGCAGCCTGCCCTCGAAGGCCTGCGGCTGACCGACGAGGTGGGCCGCGTGCGCTGGGGCAACAACCTGCCGCCCGGCCCACCGACCGAGCTTCCGCTCGGCGAGTACTTCGCACGCGTGCCGGAAATGCAGAACAGCCCGCCCCTGCTGTTCGGCCCCGTGAAGACCATCGCGACCGACATCTGGGTGGTCGTGGTCGTGCGGCAGTTCCATGCCGGCGGGCGCTTTCGCGGCCTCGTGTACGCGACCATCTCGCTCGATCATTTCCAGAAGCTCTTCTCGGCCTACCAGCTCGGCCGCCAGGACGCCATCACCCTGCGCACGAGCCCCAAGCTCCAGCTGCTGGTGCGCCACGCGCCCGGCATGAAGCCCGAACTCACGCCAGGGAGCACCACCGTCTCGCAGGAGTTTGCGGCCGCCTTCCGAAGCGACCCATCGCACGGCACCTTCGTGTCGCACACCGCGATCGACGGCGTGGAAAGAACCAACGCCTACCGCCACGTCGATGGCTGGCCGCTCGTGGTCATCGCCGGCCTGGAAAACGAACGCCTCTTCGAACCCTGGCGTGCCCAGACGCGCCAGATCGCCCTGATGGCGGCGCTCGCCTGGCTGCTCGTGTCCGGCGTCACCGCCGCCATCTACGTCGCGCTGCAACGCCTGGCCGGCACGCTGCGGGCCCTCTCGGCCGAGACGCGCCGCGTGCAGGCCCTGCTGAAGGTGACCGCCGACGGCATTCACATCCTCGACCGCAAAGGCAGCCTCTTGGCGATGAGCGACTCGTTCGCGCGCATGCTCGGCACCACTCCTGAGGCGCTGATCGGCAAGCACGTGAGCACCTGGGACGCGAGGAAGAGCAAGGAGCAGCTCGCCGCTTGGTTCGCCAGCGCGAAAGACGGCGATGTCGGCCGCTGGGAGATCCAGCACCGCCGGGCCGACGGGCGCATCATCGACGTGGAGCTACAGCTCACGGTGGCCGACATCGGAGGGGAGTTCCTGGTGTTCGCCTCCACGCGCGACATCACCGAAAAGCGCCGTCTGCTCGCCACGCTGGAGAGTTCGTCGGCACGCATCCGCGACCTCTACGACAATGCGCCCTGCGGCTACTACTCGCTCGACGGCGACGGCGTGTTCGTGCATGCCAACGCCACCCTGCGCGGATGGCTCGGCATGACGGAGGCCGAACTCATCGGCAAGGCGCGCCTGGTCGACTTCCTCGATGCACCCAGCCAGGCCCGCTTCACGCACAAGTTCCCGATGCTGAAGTCGGGGCAGCCGCTCGATGGCTTGGAGCTGCGACTCGTGCCGCCCGGTGCGCCCTCTCGCTATGTGCAGGCCAGCGTCACCGCCGTGCTCGACGCACACGGTGCGTTCGAGATGAGCCGCAGCGTCGCGCTCGACATCACCGCGCAGCACGAAGCGCAGGAAGAAGCCGCGCGCCTGCTGCGCGACCAGACCGCCATGCTCGACAACGACATCGTCGGCATGGTGAAGCTGCGCAACCGGGTGGCGGTGTGGCGCAACCGCGCGCTCGACCGCATCTTCGGCTACGGCCCCGGTGAACTCGAGGGCCACTCGCCCCGGCTGCTCTACCCCGACGAAGCCTCGTTCGTGGCGCTCGGCCAACAGGCTTACCCGGCGCTCGACGCCGGCCAGAACTTCCGCACCCAGATCCAGCTTCGCCACAAGGACGGCCACCTGATCTGGATCGACCTGAGCGGCGTGAAGCTCTCGGATGACCTCACCTTCTGGATGATGGTCGACATCACCGCGATGAAGGAATCGCAGGCCAGCATGGAGCACATCGCCTTCCACGATGCGCTCACCGAGCTGCCCAACCGGCTGCTGCTGCAAGACCGCCTCAGGCAGGCCCTGGCCACCAGCGAGCGCACCGCCACCTTCGTGGCCGTGTGCTTCCTGGACCTCGACGGCTTCAAGGCGGTGAACGACCAGCACGGCCACGACGCGGGCGACGCGCTGCTGCGCGAGATGGCACACCGCCTCGAAGGCGCCTTGCGTGCCAACGACACGGCGGCGCGCCTGGGCGGCGACGAGTTCGTGCTGGTCATGTCGATGCTGCAGGCACCCGACGAATGGCGGCCGATCCTCGAGCGGGCACTGGCCGCGATCCGTGCGCCCGTGCTGCTCAAGGGCGGCATCAAGGTGCAGGTCGACACGAGCGTGGGGGTGGCCCTGTGCCCGTCCGACAGCACCGACCCCCAGACCCTGCTCGACATGGCCGACCACGCCATGTTGCGCGCCAAGCGCGCCGGCAAGGGTCGCATCGAGATGGCGAGGCCACGGCGAATCGAGGCTTGATTTTTCTCAAGCGGCCTTCTGTGGCGACTTCCCACAATAAGTTGGCAACAAGCCCAACAACGACGGAAGTCACAGGAGTCCCGACATGAACCGAAGAATCACCCTTCTTGCTTTCACCGTGCTCGCAAGCATCGCGGCCAGTGCCACGATGGCGCAGGACAAGAGCCGCGAAGAGGTCAAGGCCGAAGCCAAGGCCGCCGCGAAGACCAGCACGATGCCGGCTGACGCCGCCGACCAGGGCCTGCCGGAACGCAAGGCGAAGAAGCCCGCCGCGCCGAAGAAGAAGCTCGGCGAAGCCCGCGCCAAGGAACGCGCCGAGGCCAAGGCCGCCGTGAAGGCCGGCGACATCCCCAAGGACGCCGACGCCCAGGGCACCGCCAAGGCGAAGCCGAGCAGCAAGACCCGCGCCGAAGTGCGCGAAGAGACGAAGGCCGCAGTCAAGGCAGGTGAGATCCCCAAGGGCGAAGTGCCCGACATGACCAAGAAGTAGGTCGTCATGAACTACCGCAGCCTGCTCGTCCACCTGGACAGCGACAAGCACTGCGCGGCGCGCATCGACCTGGCCATCCGCCTCGCCCGCCAGCACGAGAGCCACCTGGTGGGCGTGGCATGCACCGGCGCCATCTACATGCCGGTGGGCAGCGAGGCCACCGTGGCGCACGCCGAACTCGAAGCGCTCGTGCAGGACGCCCTGCGCGACCGGGTCGAGGCCGCTGCTCAGCAGTTCCGCGACGCCTGCACTGCGGCGAACTTCAAGGCCTTCGAAGTCGTGGTCGACGAGCGCGACAAGGCCGCCGCCCTCGTCGAGCGTGCCCATTGCAGCGACCTCGTGATCCTCACGCAGGAGCTGCCCATGGCCGTGCGCACGCCCATGATCTCGAGCATGGTCGAGCAGGTGGTGATGGACAGCGCCCGGCCGACGCTCATCATCCCGCACGCGGGCCACTTCGACGATTTCTCCAAACCCGCGCTAGTGGCCTGGGACGACAGCCGCGAGGCGGCACGTGCCGTCTACGACGCCTTGCCGCTGCTGCGCCAGTGCGAGGAGGTGCAGCTCGTCACCTGGGACGAACACCGCCCCGGCCGCCACCCGCCGAGCGCCCCGATGCAGGAGCGCCTCGAAGCCCTGCGGCGCTGGCTGCTGTGGCACGGCGTCACGGCCGAGGCCCGCGTCGAGACCACCGCCACCCCGATCGCCGAGGCGATGCTGTCGCGCGCCGCCGACTTCGGCAGCGGGCTCATCGTGATGGGCGCCTACGGCCACACACGCCTGGCCGAGCGGGTGCTCGGCGGCGCCACCCGCGGCTTGCTGCAGTCGATGACGGTGCCGGTGCTGATGTCCCACTGAGGCGTCGCAGGCGCAGGCCCCTCAGCCCGCCTCCAGTGGCACGACGAGCGTGGCCTCGGTGCCGTCGCCGGGCACGCTTCGGATGTCGAGGCTGCCGCCGATGTGCGAGAGCCGCTCGCGGGCACTCACGAGGCCCATGCCACCGCCGGCGTTCGACGCGCCCGCGCCCGGGTTGAAGCCCACCCCGCCGTCGCCCACGCGCACGCGCATCGACGAGCCTTCGCGCGTGAGGGTCACCGTGGCACTGTCCACACCTGCGTGCTTGGCCACGTTGATGAGCAGCTCGCGCGTGGCGCGGTACACCAGCGAGCGCACTTCCTGCGACAAGGGCTTGGGCTCGCCGTCGTCGCACACCTCGGTCTTGAGGCCGAAGTGGATCGCGATCTCGTCGGCCAGCCACTCCAGCGCTGGCAGCAGGCCCAGCTCGTACAGCACGGCCGGCGCGAGCTGCGCGGCGAGCGAGCGGGTCGACCGATTCGCCTGCTCGACCAGGTCCGAGACCTCCAGCGCCTGGCGCCGCACATCGTCACGCTCGTCCCTGCACAGCGACGCGAGCCGGATGCGCGCCGCGGCCAGCACCTGGCCGAGGTCGTCATGCAGGTCGCGTGCGATCTGGCGCCGCTCGCGGCTCTCGGCCAGCTCGAGGTCGGCGGCCATGCGGCGCAGCTGCTCGGTGCGCGCGGTCACGCGGCGCTCGAGCTCTTCGTGCAGGGCCTCGGCGGCGCGCTCGCGCCGGTGCCGCGGCGTGGCGTCGCGGAAGAAGGCGATGCAGCGGCCATCGGACAGGTTGCGCACCGTCACGTCGACATGCACCGTGCCGCCGTCGGGGCGCTTGAGCGTCCATTCGCGGCTGAGCGGATGGCCGTTGTGCAGGTCGGCCAGCAGCCGGCTCCCCGCTTCGGCGCCGCTGGTGACGAGCCAGTCGCGCGGCTCGGTCCCCAAGAGCTGCTCGCGCGTGCGGCCGAAGAGCATGCAGGCCGCGGCGTTGGCCTCCACGATGCTGCACTGGGCGTCACCGATGAGGATGCCCTCGGACGACTCCGAGAACATCTCGCGCCAATACTCCTGGCTGCGCCGCATCGCGGCCATCGCCTGCACCCGTTCGAGCTGCGTGGCCACGCGGGCGCGCAACTCCTCGGTGGCGAAGGGCTTGACCAGGTAGTCCTGCGCGCCCTCGCGCAGCAGCTTGATGCGCAGGGCCTCGTCGGCGCGCGCACTGAGCACCACCACCGGCGTGTCGTCGAACTCCCTTCGCTGGCGCAACTCGCTCACCAGAGCGTCGCCGCCCGTGCCGGGCATCATGATGTCGGTCACGATCAGGTCCGGCCGCAGCGACAGCGCCTGCTCCAGGCCCTGGGCGCCATCGAAAGCGGCGGCCACCCGGCAATCGGGCGCGAGCGTGCCGCAGATGAAGCTGCTCATGTCTGCACTGTCTTCGACCACCAGCACCAGCGGCTCGGGCCCCGGCCGGGGCGGCACCGGCATGGCCGGGGCCCGCGATGACGAGGCCACCATCGCCTGGCTCCCGACCGCGCGCGCCCCGCCGCCTTGCCCCGCCGGCTGGACGGTCGCGCCCGGCGGCGCGGTGCGCGGCAGCTCCACGACGAAGAGCGCACCGCCTTCCGGTGCTTCCGACACCTCGATGCTGCCGCCATGCAACTGCACGAACTGGCGCGCGATCGCCAGGCCCAGCCCGGTGCCGGGGTGGCGCCGCTCGCTGTGGCCGTGCACCTGGCGAAAGCGCTCGAAGATGGCCTCGCGCCATTGCTGCGGTATGCCGGGCCCGCCGTCGGCCACTTCGATGCGCAGCCGCTCGCCGCGCGGCTCGATGCTCAGGCGCACATGCGAGCCCGAAGGCGTGAACTTGAAGGCGTTGGACAGCAAATTGAACAGCACCCGCTGCAACATCTGCGGGTCGAGCTGCGCCTCCAGCGAATCGGGCAGCACCACACGCCACTGCACGTCGAGCTCCTGGGCGACGGAGCTGAAATGGCTGGCCACCAGCCGCGCCAATGCCGGCACGTCGGTCTGTTCGTAAGCCGGGGCGATCAACTCCTCTTCCAGCTGCGCCACGTCGAGCAGGTCGTCGACATGGCGCAGCAGGGTGCGCGCATTGCGCTCGATCACTTCGAGCGCCTCGCTGTCGACCGCACCCGACCCGCCGGCCGACGACAACATGCGCTGCACCGGCCCGAGGATGAGCGTGAGCGGCGTGCGCAACTCATGGCTCACGTTGGCGAAGAACTCGGTCTTGAGCCGGTCCAGTTCGCGGGTCTTGTCGTAGAGCGTGGAGATCTCGGCGTTGGCGCTTCGCAGTTGCTCATTGACCTGCTGGACTTCCTGCGCCCGTTGAAAGATCTCCAGCTCCATGCGTTCGGCATTCGAGCGCATCGCGGCGGCGGTCTCCTCCTGCTCTGCGCCGCGCTGCGCGAGCCGCACGAACTCGGTCACGTCTTCCACGCGGTGGATCAGGTAGGCCAGCGTGCCATCGCGAGCGAGCACGGGCGAGTTGACCGGGCTCCACCAGCGCTCCTCGAACCCGCCGCCCTGCTCGGCCGGGCGGCGCACGTCGTACTTCTGGATCGGCATGGCATCTTGCGCGGCGCCGGCCGTCACGCGGTCGAGGGAGGCGCGCAAGTTGCGCTCGCCGTCTGCCCGCGGGTCGTCGGGGTTGTCGGGGAACATCTCGAAGAGGCCGCGGCCGAGCAGCTCTTCCCGGCGCGTCATGGTGGCTCGCGTGTAGGCGCTGCTCGCGGCCACGATGGTGTAGCGCGGCGCGTCGGGCAGCAACGCAAGGTAGAGGCCCGGCGCCGACTCGAACAGCAGCCTGAAGTCTGGGTCAGGGTTCATGCCGGGAGCCCACCTCACGGCTGGATGATTCCTTCGCGGACCGCGTAGCGCGTGAGCTCCGCGACCGTGTGCATGCCGAGCTTGCGCATGATGTTGCGGCGATGCACCTCGACCGTGGCGGCCGAGATGTGCAGCGCCTCGGCGATCGCCGATGAGCGCTCGCCTTCGGCGATCAGACGCAGCACCTCGCGCTCGCGGCGGCCCAGGCGTGTCTGGCCGTCGGGCTCGGCCCCCCGCACTTCGGCCACCAGGGCGCCGGCCACGTCGGGGCTGAGGTAACTGCCACCGGCCGCCACCGAGCGGATCGCCACCACCAGCTCGGTGCCGGCCGCGCTCTTGCTCACGTAGGCCGCTGCGCCCGCGCGCAGCATCTCGGTGACGAAGCGTTTGTCGGAATACGCAGAGAGCGCCACGATGCGTGTGGCGAGGTGCAGCGCCTGCACGCGCGCAGCCACCTCGATGCCGTTGAGGTCGGGCAGGCCGATGTCGAGCACCACCACGTCGGGCTGCAAGGTGCGCACGGCCTCGATTGCCGCCGCCCCCTCGCCCACCTCGGCCACCACATGGATGTCGGCCTCCTGCGCCAGTGCCGAGCGCAGGGCTTCGCGCACCAGCCGATGGTCATCGGCCAGCAGAACGGTGATCTGCCGTGGAGCGGGTGGCGCGCTCATGGCCAGAGCATCCCCGGTGCCGGCGCAGGCGGGCTTGATCTCGCGCAAGCCGTCAGGCGCGACGCCTTGCGGCCGGTGCGCGCCGCGCGGCAGCGATCTCGTCGACGCCTTCCGCCATGCCGGCCAGCACCTGCCGCACCGCCTCTCCGGCCACCACGCTCAGGTCGGCCGCCGTGGCCAGGGCCGCCTTGATGGCCTCGCGGCTGTGCGCGAGCGCATCGCCGCGGCTGTCGGAGGCGCCTTTCACGATGCCATCGGCGGCGCAGCGGGCCACCCAGCCCACGTCGGCCCCCACCTGGTTGGCCTGCGTCACCGCCACGCGCAGGATCTCGCGCGCCGCCTTGGCGACGTTGCCCTGCACGTCCTGCACGCCGGCCATCGCGCCGCGTGCCACGCCGCGCATGCTGCCCGTGAGATCGCTGCGGGCCTGGGTGGCCGCTTCGGCGCTGCCGCGCACCACGTCGCGCAGCACACCGCTCAAGTCCTGCGCGGCCTCGTTGCTCGCGCGCATGGTGTCGACCACGGTGCGGCGCACCAGCGCGGCGATCTCGGCTTCGATGCGTTCCAGCTCGTGCATGCTGCTGGCCACGCCGTCGCGGGTGGCCTGGCCGGCGGGCCCGAGCTCGGCGGCACGGCGGCGCTTCGCGGCGACGGGTGTCGCACGGGTGCGCTGGCTTGCGGCCGTGGTCGAAGGGGCGGCGCGGCGAGTGGTACCGCTGCGCTGAGTGGCGGGCGAGGTGGCCATGGGCATCTCTCCTGGAGACGAGGGTTGCAATGAACTTCCACCCTAGGGCCTTCGGCCGCTCGCGACCTTGACAAAGATCACAGCCCGGACGAACCGTGCGACATGCGCTGCGTCAAAGCGCCGTGCCCATCGTGAGCCAAGAATGTTTGCATGATCGAGTCGCACGTCCACCTCGCCTACGCCCCGCGCGGCGCCGGGCTGCTCTACGCCGTGATGTGGTTCGCCCAGCGCGGCGACATCTATGGGTGGTATGTCGGCATGCGCGATGGCGTCGACGAATGCAGCTACTTCATGCTGCCCGCCAACGACCCGCACAACGGCAGGGACGTGCTCTACCGCACGCTCGAAGACGACGTGCGCGGCCGCTGGGTGGCGGTGAACGCACAGGGCCAGACCGACCTCGCGCATTCGCCGGTGCCGCAGGCGCTGTGCCCCGAGCTTTCGCGGCTGCAGGCGCAGTTCGTGTCGGGATGGCTCTTCTTCAGCGGCGACCCGCGCAGCGAAGCCGAGGCACGGCTGCTCAACGACAAGGGCCTGCCGGTGCGGCACGTCAACATCCGCGCCGCCCGCCTCGGCAAGCTCACGACCGGCCCCGTGCTCTGGCACTACGACGCGCCCGGGGTCGAGCCCGGCGTGCTGGTGCGCCTCTCGAGCCTGTGGCCGCTCGACGAGCGCGTGCGCCCGTGATGCCGCCGGCTTGACGAAACGCAAGGCCCGCAGCGCTCCCCTTCCTACAGTGGTCACAGCAACTTCGGAGCATGCAATGAGAAAGGTCCTGGTCGTCACCTATTCGAACACCGGCACATCGCTGCAGGTGGCCAAGCGGCTGTGCGCATTGCAGGGGTGGACACTCGGCGAGATCGAAGAGACTCGCTCGCGCCGAGGCGTGCTCGGCACCTGGCGCTGCGTGCTCGACTCGCTCCTGCGCAGACACCCGACGATCGACTACTTCGGCCCATTGCCTGCGCGCTTCGGCATGGTGGTGCTGGTCGCCCCGATCTGGATGTACCGGCTGGCCGGCCCGATGCGCAGCTTCGTGGCGCGCTACAAGGCGCAGCTCCAGAACTTCGCCGTGATCTCGCTGATGGGCAGCCGCGGCGCCCCCAACGCGGTGGCCGAGATCGGCGAGATCACCGGCCACTCGCCCGTGCTGAGCACCGCGTTCACCGCACGCGAAGTCGAGGATGGCAGCTACTCCCTGCGGTTGCGCGCCTTCGCGCAGGCCATTGCGGAGACCACGCAACAGCCCGACGACACACGCCAGGCCGAGTGGTCGCCGCGTGCTGCCTGAGCGAAAGGAAACGACATGCCTTCGCTGCCCTCTGCGCTTGGGAGTACGGCCCTGTGCCTTGCCATCGCCTTGCCTGCAGCCGCGGCCGACACCTCCTATGACTTCACGGTCTGCACCCACGGCCGGCGCACGGTGATCGAGGCGAGCGCCGACCTGGTGGCGCTCGGCAGCGAGATGTTCGACGGGAAGGCAGCCGAGCCGGGCACGGCACAAGGTTGCCGGCGCGACTGGGGCCGCTATTCCGCGCCCGCCGCCAAGTGATCTTCAAGCGATCTTCCAAGGAGCCGACATGGACACACTGAAGACCTTCCTCCTGCACGTCGATGACAGCGACGCTGCCACCCAGCATGCGCGTGTGGTGCAGCGTCTGGCCGATCGCTTCGATGCCCATGCCGATGCCCTGTATTCAGTGCTGCCCTCGCTGTCGCGCTTCCCCGCCTCCATCGCACTCGATGGCGCGTGGGCAGCGGCGTCGCAGCTCGCCGAGTTCGACGAGCAGCAGCGCGCCCTGACGAAGATCCGCTTCGTCACCACGCAGAAGAGCCTGCCACGCGTCCACTGGTGCGAGGTGGGCCCGGTGTCGCCGTGGGACTTCTCCCGCCACGCGATGTATGCCGACCTCGTGGTCATGCGCGGCGGGCCGGCGGCCCAAGCCGAGCTGCCGGCCGACTTCGCGGCGACGGTGGCAATCGAAAGCGGCCGGCCCGTGCTGGTGCTGCCCACGCAGACGCCGACCGAGATCGGCAGCCGCGTGCTGCTGGCGTGGAAGCCCACCCGTGAGGCGACCCGCGCTATTGCGGCGGCCCTGCCCTGGCTGCGGCAAGCCGCGCAGGTGCACGTCGTCACCGCGGAGACGCTCGACGACAGCGGCCCGGCCAGCGTGGCCAGCCTCACGCGCTACCTCACCGCGCAAGGCATCGAGTGCACGCGCCGCGCGCCCCTGCCCGACGCGCGCGACGCCGGCCCCGCGCTGCAAGCCCTTGCCGCCGAGATCGGGGCCGACCTGGTGGTGATGGGCTGCTACGGCCACAACCGCACCCGAGAGTGGCTGCTGGGCGGCACAACGAAGTCGATGACGCGCGATCCGTCGATTCCCGTGCTCATGGCCCACTAGGGCCGGAATTCACCCCGGTGCAGCGTATGAGCCCCACCCTGCGCAACACCTTGATCGTGGCGGCCGCGGTCGTGGTGAGCCTGCTGGTGGCCAGTGCAGGGGTCTGGTGGGCCGCGTCGCGCGAGGTGGTCACGCGCATCACCTCGCTGAGCCACACGGGGAGCACAGGTCGCGCACTCGTCGTCTACCACCCCGGGCTGAGCGACTTCCCGGATCGCATCACCTCCGCATTCGCCGCCGGCATGGCCAGTGCCGGCTGGCGGGTGGACCGCACGACCGCCAGCCGCCGCGCGCCCACCGACTTGAGCGGCTACGACCTCGTCGTGCTCGGCTCGCCTGTTTATGCCAACGCAGCGGCACCGCCCCTCACACGCTACCTCGACCGCCTTGGTGATCTCGGCGGGCGGCCCGTGGTGCTCGTGTTCACCGCCGCGGGCGATGCGGGCCCGGCCCTCGAGACAAGCGCCGCCCAAGCCGCGGCGCACCACGGTCGTGTCGTGGCCCGGCTCGGCTACACCACCCAGCAGATCGGCGATCCGCCACCGGGTGACACCGGCCCGCAGGTGGAGCGGGCCGCCCGCATGGCGCGCGATGCGGGACGCGGGCTGCGCGCCGTCTCGCCATGAGCACCGCATCGGAGTTGCGCCCATTGCCGCACACCGGGGCCGTGGCGGGCCACCTGCTCACGGCCTCGCGGCTGGTGGCGTCACCCTGGATCTCGCTGTGGATCGCGAACGGCCGCTTCGGCCTCGCCTCGTTCGCGCTGGCGCTCGCCATGGCCACCGACCTGCTCGACGGCCCGCTGGTGCGCCGCTTTGGGCAGGCCACACGCGCAGGCGCGTGGTTCGACAGCTGCACCGACCTCACGCTGGTGGCGGGCGCGTTTGCCGGCTGCGCCGTGGCCGGTGTGCTGCCTTGGTGGCCGTTGTGGGCAATCGGAGCCAGCTTCGCCGTCTTCGCGGCGACCACGAGCTCGCGCTTCCATGACCCGCTGGGTCGTTGCATCGGGGGGCTGCTGATGGTGGCCGCACTGGGCGTATTGCTGGTACCCGATCTCACGGCGCAACTCGCGCTCGGCACCATGGCCGGCATTGCCTGCGGGCTGACCATCGTGGCGCGGCTTGCAAGCGTTGCAGACTCGTCGCCAGGCTGAGGCCCATCCCCGAAACCGCCCGCCAACCCGCGTCAGTGGACGATGCCTCGACGCGATTCACTTCACCTGCAGGCGGTTCACGTATTCGGCAAGCGCCAGGATGCGAGCCCGCACGAAGGCGTCGGAGTTGTAGGCCACGTCACCGTAGTACTCGGCGGCCTCCACCGCGAAGGTGCGGCCCCAGATCGGCATCTCGCGCGAGCCGTGCCCCGGCCCGCTGCCCTCGACGGCGTCGTAGACGCGCTGCAGCGGAAACACACCGCCATTGTTTCGGGCGAGCACCGTGAGGTCGGGGGCGGGCACCTTGAGGTAGGGCGTGTAAGGCCCCTTGCCCTTGCCCGTCACTGCGTGGCAGACGGCGCATCGCGATTCGTACTCCTGTTTTCCCAGGTCGACTTTCGTCTTCTGCTGCGCGAAGGCTGCGCCATGAAGCGCAGCGAACGCCGCCACGAACGCCCAGGCAAGCCCTTGTTGGTGTTTCATGCGATTTGCTCCTCGAGGCTTCGGTCGACCACCGATGCGGCGTGCATCGACGGCACAGGCCCATGATGGCCAGCGCCCTCGGCGGCACCTTGCGGAAACTCAAGCGGCGCACCCTAGGGCCGCAGCTGCCGCTCCTGGCGGATCTGGTTGGGCACGGTGCGCGCGATGTCGGAAAGCGCTTCGCCGAGCACCCGGGTCACGTCGTCCGACGTCAGCACGCCGACGAGTGCGCCACCATCGTCGACGACGGGCAGGCGCCGCACGCCATGCCCGCGCATCTGCCACACCGCGTCGTAGATCGAATCGCACTCGTTGACGAGATGCAGGCTGCCCATCAACAGGTCCCCCGCCAGGAAAGTCAGCGGGTCGACCCCCTTGGCCATGATCTCGACGACCAGGTCGCGGTCGGTCACGACGCCAACCGGCCGCGGGCGCGCGTCCGCGTCGCGATCGACCACGATGACGGCGCCCACATGCTGCTCGCGCATCATGCCGGCCACTTCGGTGAGAGAGGTCTCGCGCGTGCAGGTCACGGGCACCCGGGTGCAGATTTCACCGACACGCATGGGAGGCTCCTTTCACGGCGGCAGGCTGCCACCACGCAGTCTGGAAGACGGCGGCAGCACCGCATTGCGCCAGCGCAATGAAACCGCGTCGCGCCGGGCGTCTGCGCGACACCCCGGATCACGCCAGGAAGCCGGCTTCGATCCGGCGCAGGTCGGCCTCGCGCACCGTGCGGCGTGCCATCGAGCGCAGCAGGCGACGCGCTTGCGGCGTGGCCACGTCGATGCCGAGCCCGCCCTCGGGCGGCCAGTCGGCGTCGAGCCTCACATAGCGCTCGCCCAGCCGGTCTTCCACCATCGCCTGCACGTGCTGCTGCTGCACCGAGATCAGCGTGAGCACGAGGCGCCCTTCATTGAGCCAGCCGACCGCACCGGCATCGTCTCGCACGCCCTCGGACGGCCGGTACTGCGCCGCCCCCGTGCCGACGGACAGCATCGAGACGCTCGCCAGGTCGACGCCCAGGAAGTGTTCGATCTCGTGCAGCGCCACCTGGTCGGGGGCGACCGCGAAGAGGCCGCCATCGGCGTAGAGCCGCTCGCCGATGCGCTGCGCCGGGAAATACGCGGGTGCGGCGCTGGTCGCCATCGCCACGTCGACCGCACGCAGCGCGCCGTCGCCCGTCGAGGCAGGCGCGTGCGGTGTCTTGAAGATCTTGGTGCGGCAACGGTTCACCTCGACCGCCGGGATCACGAGCCGGTGCAAGGCCTGCGCCAGCGTGCGCTGGCCGAGCTCGGCGTCGAGCAGCTCGCGCAGCGCATCGCCCGAGTACTTGGGGCCGAGCACCGAGCGTGTGAGGTCGATCAACCTGGACATCGGCCCGACCGGCAGCGCACGCGTCGAGAAGACCTCGGTGCCATGCTCGTCGAAGAAGCGCACGAGCCGGCTCATCGGCACTTCGAAGGCCAGCGCGAGCGCGAGGATGCCGCCGATCGAGGTGCCGGCGATCAGGTCGAAGCAGCGCGCGAGCGGCCGGCCGGCGCGTGCTTCGAGCGCTTCCAGCACGCAGGCGGTGTAGAGCCCGAGAAAGCCGCCCCCGGCCAGCGAGAGCACCTTGAAGGTCTCGCGCCGCTCGGGCGTTGCCGGAGGGGGTGGGCTCGCGTTCACGGCGCGATCGTGCAGCGGTCCACGCGCCGTGGGCTTGCGTTGCCTCAAGCCGGCGCACGCGCCGCTGCCCAGAATGGGTTCATCCGAAACCGCAGATCACGCGATGTACACCCATATCCTCGTGCCGCTGGACGGCAGCAAGACCGCGGAAGCCGGGCTGCGCGAAGCCCTCGCACTCGCTCATGACCAGGGCGCCGCCGTGCGCGTGCTCCATGTGCTCGACCCTTCCGCCGCCGCCGTCGACATGCTGACCGCCGCCGAATGCAGCAGCGTGCTCGACGCCCTGCACGAGCAAGGCAAGGCACTGCTCGCCCGGGTGAGCCGGCGCGCGCGTCGCCGCGGGATCCCGTGCGACACGGTGCTGCGCGAGCGTGGCGAAGAGGGCGTGGCCGGCGTGATCCTCGACGAGGCCGCGCAGTGGGATTGCGACCTCGTGGTGATGGGAACGCACGGCCGGCGCGGCCTGCCTCACATGCTGGGCAGCACGGCGCAGGCGGTGCTGCGGCACACGCCGGTGCCGGTCTTGCTGGTGAGATCCCAGCGCTGAGGGCGCTCAGGCGCGGTGCGCCGCGGCCCCGGGCCGGTGCTCGAACGCCACCTGGCACGCCGCACAGCGCAGCGCCGCCGGTTGCGCCATCAGGCGCTGGAGCGCGATCGCCTCGCCGCAGTCGGCGCAGTCGCCATACACGCCCTGGTCGAGCCGCACGAGTGCGGCGTCGACCTGCGCGAGCTCGTCGCGGTCGCGCTGCTCCTGCGCGGCGTCGACCTCGGCCTGCGCGAATTGCGCCGCGCCTTCGGCATGGGTGCTGACCTCCGTGGCCGGCGACGACGACACCGCCGCCTGGCGCGTCAGTTCGGCCGCGTGAACATCGCTGGTCAACTCGCGGCGACGGTAGAGCAGCAGGTCGCGCAGCGTGGTGAGGTGCGCCTGGGTCGGGACGTCCATGTCGGCTCCTTCATGTCGATGCCTCACTGTAGGAAGGGCCGGCAGGCGGCACCTTGCGCCCGATCAAGGTGCGCTGCACGGCCCTTCCTACGATGACGCCGACACAGCCCTGGAGGCTTCAACGCCCATGAACCCGCTCGACCCGGTAGACGCCGCCTGGCTGCACATGGACGGGCCGGCCAACCCCGCCATCGTGACGATGGTGGCCGTGACCGCCAAGCCGCTCTCGCACGCCAAGGTGCGCAGCGTGCTCGAGCAGCGCCTGCTCTACTTCGAGCGCTTCCGGCAGCGGGTGGTCGAGGCCGGATGGCCCCTCGCCTCGCCGGTGTGGGAAGACGTGGCCGATTTCGAGATCGACCGTCACCTGCATCGCGCCGCCCTGCCCGCGCCGCACGACGAAGCGGCGCTGGTCGCCTTCGTGAGCCAGCTTGCCGGCCAGCCGCTCGACCACGCCCTGCCGCTCTGGCAGGCCTACGTGGTCGACCATGTGGGCCGTGGCAGCGCGTTCGTGTTCCGCTATCACCATTGCATCGGCGATGGCCTGGCGATGATGAGCGTGGCCTCGCGCGTCTTCGCCGTGCCACGGCGTCGCACGGTGCGGCCCGCACCCCGCCCGATGGGCGTGCTCGACCTGGTGCTGCAGAGTGCCGCCGCCGTGTCGTCGCTGGCCGGCGTGCTGCTCAAGACACCCGACCCGCCTTCGCCATTCAAGGGCCCGTTTGCGACCGGGCAGCAGGTGGCGTGGTCGCGCGGGGTGTCGATCGCCGACGCCAAGGCCATCGCCGCCCCGGCCGGCGCGAAGGTCAACGACGTGCTGGTGGCCGCCGTGGCCGGCGCCCTGCGCCACTACCTGCGCCGATGCGGCACCGACGTGCAGCAGACGACACTGCGCGCGATGGTGCCGGTCAACCTGCGTCCGCCTTCGCGCATGGGCCTGCTCGGCAACGCCTTCGGCCTCGTGGCGCTCGACCTTCCGGTCTCGGCCACGACCGCGTCGCGCCGCCTCGCGCTCACCAAGGCACGCATGGATGCGCTCAAGCGCTCGCCGCAGGCGCTGGCGATGCAGGCCCTCTTCGACCTCTTCGGCCGCGGGCCCAAGGCATTGGAAGACGTGGCGAGCTTCGTCTTTGGCAGCAAGGCGAGCGTGGTGCTGACCAACGTGGCCGGCCCGCGCCTGCCGGTGCGCCTGGCGGGCGTGCCGGTCGAACGCATGATGTTCTGCGTGCCCCACCCGGGCGAGGAACTGGGGCTGGGCCTGAGCCTCTTCAGCTACCAGGGCCAGGCCACGCTCACGGTGATGGCCGACGCGCGGCTGGTGCCCGATCCGCAGGCGATCACGCAGGCGTTCGAACGCGAGTTCGCCACGCTGCTGCGGCGTGTGCGCGCGCGGTCACGCCGTCGCGCCTGAGCGGCCGGGCGCCGGGCGCGAGGCTTGCAGCCGCGCCACGTGCGCGCGCCAGCGGTCGAGCACCTCGGCCACGCCGGCGCCGTGGGCCAGGTGGGTGGTGTCGACGGCGAGCGTCCAGGCGGCCTCGTCGGCGGCGGGTAGCTCCTGCAGCAGCAGCTGGCGGTCGAGCACTTCGGGGGTGGCTTCCGAAGGGTCGTGCCCGGTGGCCGCACGCCGCCTCACACGCTCGCGCAGGCAAGCCAGGTCGGCGGTGCAGTGGATGACGGCGAAGGGCACGCGCAGCTCGTCGGCCAGGCGGTGGAACATCCCGCGTTGCGCGCGGTCGAGGAACGCCGCGTCGACGATCACGCCGTAGCCGCAGCGCAGCGCCTGGCGGGCGAGGTCGCGCAGGCGGTCGAAGGTCTGCAGCGTGGCATCGGCCGTGTAGAGGTCGATGCCGGCCGCGCGCGAGGCCTGCAACGGCGCCAGGCCGAAGAGCCGCTTGCGCTCGACGTCGGAGCGCAGCCGCACGGCCGGCGCCAGCTCCAGCAACTCGCCAGCCAGCCACGACTTGCCCGAGCCCGACACGCCGCACATGATGGCCAGGCCGAGCGCGCCAGTCGGCTCGAAGGCGAGGCGGCGCGCGCAGGCCAGGTAGTCGACGCCGTCCACGGCCGCACCGGCCGAGGCCGGCGTGAGCCGCGTCACGAGCGCGCGCACGAGGGCACGGCCGACTTCGTAGAAGCGCAGCACCTCGAGCCCGGCATGGTCGCCGCGCTGCTGCAGGTAGGCGTCGAGCAGCCGCCAGGCCAGGTCGTCGCGGCCGTGCGCCTTGAGGTCCATCGTGGTGAAGGCGATGTCGTCCATGACGTCGATCCAGCGCAGCGCGGGGTCGAATTCCAGGCAGTCGAAGGCCGTCACCTCGCCGTCGTCGAGCACCAGCAGGTTCGCGAGGTGCAGGTCGCCATGCCCTTCGCGGATCGCCTGCCCGGCGCGCCGCTGCTCGAACGCCACCGCCAGTGCTGCGCCCTGCGTCGCCACCCAGCCGGTCAGGTCGTGCACCTCGGCGCCAGCGCCTTGCAGCTGCGCGAGCACCGCCTGCACGCGGCCGAGCACGGCCGCGGGAGCCCCGAACCCCGAGCCGGGTGAAGCACTCGGCGCCGTTGCGTGGAAGGCAGCCAGGCGCCGCGCGAGGCGGTCGACGTGTTCCGGCAAGAGGCGGCCCTCGGCCAGCCGGCGCGACCACAGCGCATCTGCCGGAAAGCGGCGCATGCACACCGCATGGTCGATGGGCCGGCCCTCGCCGCCGAGCACCGGCGCCGCGGTGGTGCCACCGACCGGCACCACGCCGAGGTAGAGCTCCGGCGCGAGACGGCGGTTGAGCCGCAACTCCTCGCGGCAGAAGTGCTCGCGCCGCTGCGGCGTGCTGAAGTCGGCGAAGGGCAGCTGCAGCGGCTTCTTGAACTTGTAGACCGTCTGCCGCGTGATCAGGAGGTCGGAGATGTGCGTCTCGATGTGCTCGACGGGCGCGCCGTCCGCCCGCGCCAGCGCCGCCTGCAAGGCCTGGATGCAGGCACGGTGGGCCTTCGCGCGGGCAGCGTCGGTGTCGTCACGCATGGCCGGAGTCTGCGGCGTGCCGGCTGGCGGCGCTTGACCTCGCTCAAGTACCCACGAGGCGTGGTCTTTTGCGACCGGAGATTGAGCAGACGCAAAGCGCCGCGCGCGCCCGGCGCTACGGTTGGTGTGACGACCACGACAAAGGAGACCGTGCGATGGACAAGCCCTGGATCAAGCATTACCCGCCCGGCGTGCCGGCCGAGATCGACCCGCACCCCTTCCCTTCGCTGGGTGACTTCTTCGACGACTGCTGCGAGCGTTTTGGCGCACGCCAGGCCTTCGTCAACCTCGGCTCGGGGCTGAGCTACGACGAGGCCAACCGGCTGGTGCAGCGCTTCGCCGGCTACCTGCAGGGCCTGGGCCTGCCCAAGGGGGCTCGGGTGGCGGTGATGATGCCCAACTCGCTGCAGTACCCGATCGCGGTCTTCGGCGTGCTGCGCGCCGGGCTCACCGTCGTCAACGTGAACCCCATGTACACCGCGAGCGAGCTGGCGGTGCAACTGGGCAACGCACAGGCGAGCGCGATCGTCGTCTTCGAGAACTTCGCGCACACGTTGCAGCAGGCGCTGCCCATGCTGCCGGCCTTGAAGCACGTGATCGTGACGCAGATCGGCGACCTCTTCCCGCAGCCGCGCCGCTGGGTCACCAACTTCGTGGTGCGCGATGTGAAGGGCATGGTCCCGGCCTGGTCGATCCCCGGCGCCACGCCGCTGCGCGATGCGCTCGCGATCGGCCACCAGCGCGGCTTCACGTCGGTGCCGGTGAGCCCGGGCGACCTCGCCTTCATCCAGTACACCGGCGGCACCACAGGGCGCCCGAAAGGCGCGGCGCTCACGCACGGCAACTTGATGGCCAACGTCGAGCAGACGACCGCGTGGCTGGCCGGCGCGCTCAAGCTCGGTGAAGAGACGGTGATCACCGCCCTGCCCCTGTACCACGTGTTCGCGCTGACGGCGAACCTGATGATGTTCCTGAAGCTCGGTGGCACCAACGTGTTGGTGAGCGACCCGCGCGACATCCCACACTTCGTGGAGCTGCTGCACAAGACACGCTTCACCGTGATCACCGGCGTCAACACGCTCTTCAACGCGCTGCTGAACGCACCGCACTTCGACGCCGTGGTGAAGTCGAACGCCGGCGCGCTCAAGCTCAGCGTGGCGGGCGGCATGGCGGTGCAGCGCCCCGTCGCGGAGCGCTGGCAGCAGGCGATGGGCGTGCCCATCGTCGAAGGCTACGGCCTGAGCGAAACCTCGCCCATCGTCTGTGCCAACCCGGTGAACGCACCTGCCTTCACCGGCAAGCTCGGCCTGCCCATCCCGTCGACCGAAGTGGCCATCATGGACGAGTACAGCCGCCCGCTGCCGCTGGGCGAGACCGGCGAGATCTGCGTGCGCGGCCCGCAGGTGATGCGCGGCTACTGGGGCGCGCCCGACGAGACGGCCAAGGTGTTCATCGACGGCGGGTGGCTTCGCACCGGCGACATCGGCCGGATGGACGACCAGGGCTACGTGCAGTTCGTCGACCGCGCCAAGGACCTGGTCGTGGTCTCCGGCTTCAAGGCCTACCCCGCCGAGATCGAGGAAGTGGTGCGCACCTGCCCGGGCGTGGCCGACTGCGGCGTGGTCGGCGTGCCCGATGCGGCGGCCGGCGAAGCGGTGGCCCTCGTGGTGGTGCGCAGCGACCCCGGCCTCACCGAAGAGACCGTGCGCGAGCACTGCCGCCAGCACCTCACCCGCTACAAGCAGCCGTCGATCGTGGTGTTTCGCGACGAGTTGCCGCGCACCTCGTTCGGCAAGGTGCTGCGCCGCCAGTTGCGTGACGACCTGGTGCGCCTCACCCACGAGGTGGGCCTGGGCGCATCCGCCGCCTCGACGGCGCAACCTCATTGAGATGGCAGACGAAGGAGCCCGACCATGAGCGCCAAGCAACTGATCTTCAGCGACCAGGCCCACGAGAAGATCCGCCGCGGCGTCGATGCCCTGGCCGATGCGGTGAAGGTCACGCTCGGCCCGCGCGGGCGCACCGTGCTGCTGGAGCGCGAGTTCGGCCCACCGCAGATCGTGAACTCGGGCGTGGTCGTCGCGAAGTCGGTCGAGCTGGAAGACCGGTTCGAGAACATGGGCGCGCAGCTGCTGCGCGAAGTGGCGGCGCGCACAAGCGAGATGGCCGGTGACGGCACCACCACCGCCACCGTGCTCGCCCACGGGATGATCGAGGAAGGCCTCAAGTACCTCGCCGCCGGCATGAACCCGATGGACCTCAAGCGCGGCATCGACCAGGCCATCGAGGTGGTGGTCGGCCAGCTGAAGGCGATGGCGCAACCCTGCACCGGCGCGCAGGAGATCGCCCACGTGGCGAGCATCTCGGCCAACAACGACCGCTCCATCGGCGAGCTGGTGGCCAAGGCGATGGACAAGGTCGGCCGCGAAGGCGCCATCTCCATCGAAGACGGCTCGGGCATTGCCAGCGAACTCGAGACGGTCGAGGGCCTGCAGTTCGACCGTGGCTACCAGTCGGCCTACTTCATCAATGATGCCGAGCGCCAGGCGGTGGTGCTGCAAGACGCCGCCATCGTGCTGTGCGACCAGCGCCTCTCGAGCGTGAAGGAAATGGTGCCGCTGCTCGAATGGGCGGCCAAGGCGGGCACGCCGCTGCTCGTGATCGCCGAAGACATCGACAACGAGGCGCTGGCCACGCTCGTGCTCAACAGCATCCGCGGCGTGGTGAAGACCTGCGCCGTCAAGTCGCCCGGCTTCGGCGACCGCCGCAAGGCGATGCTGCAGGACATCGCGCTCGTCACCGGCGCGCAGGTGATCTCGCCCGAGCTCGGCCTGAGCCTCGAGAAAGCGACCTTCGAGCACCTCGGGCACGCACGCCGCGTCGAAGTCGACAAGGACTCGACCACGCTCATCGGCGGTGCGGGTGACCGCAAGGCGATTGCCGAGCGCATCGCCGCGCTGAAGAAGGAGCGCGAATCGATCACGAGCGATTACGACCGCGAGAAGCTCGACGAGCGCATCGCCAAGCTCTCGGGTGGCGTGGCCGTCATCAAGGTGGGCGCGGCCACCGAGACCGAGATGAAGGAACGCAAGCTTCGGGTGGAAGACGCGCTGCATGCCACCCGCGCCGCGGTGGAAGAAGGCATCGTGCCGGGCGGCGGCATCGCGCTCCTGCGCGCCCGCAAGGCGCTCGCGGCGCTCGACCTGGCCACGCTCGACCAGCAGTCGGGTGTGAAGATCGTGATGCGTGCCGTCGAGGAGCCGCTGCGGCGCATCGTCAGCAACGCAGCCGACGAGCCTTCCATCGTGCTGCACCGCGTGGACGAAAGCCCCGAGCGCAGCTTCGGCTACAACGCCGCGACGCGCGAATACGGAGACATGCTGGCGATGGGCGTGATCGACCCGGCCAAGGTGACACGCCTGGCGCTGCAGAACGCCGGCTCGATCGCGAGCCTCGTGCTCACCACCGACTGCATGATCGCAAGCGCGCCCCGCCGCGACGCCGCCGGTGCCACGGCCGCCGCGGGCGAGGCACCGGCGATGTTCTGATGCGCGGCAGGCCTTGTCAGCGCGCGCTGGCCGAGGCCTCGCGCACGTAGCGGCGCAGCGCCGGCAGGTCGGGGATCTCGATGTTGCGGCGGTTGCCCGACGCGAAGCGGATCAGGCGCCCTCGCTCCAGCGCCGCCATCGCGCGGCTCACCGATTCGAGCCGCAGGCCCACATGCCCACCGATCTCGGCGCGTGTGGTGGGCAGGGTGATGTGGTCGTTGCGCATGCCGCAGTGGTCGAGGTCGTCGGCCCAGCGGCAGAGGAACGCGGCCACGCGGCCATCGGCCGGCAGGCTGTGCATGGTGACGACCGCCTCGCGCTCGCGTGCGCTCTGGCGTGCCATCGCGGCATGCATCGCCCCGAGCAGCGCGGGGTTTCGCACGCCGGCCAGGATCAGCGCGTCGTAGCGCACGGTCCACACCTCGCCGGTGTCGGCCGCGACCGCACTGCAGCCGTGGCGGCCATCCGCGAGGCCGTCGAAGCCCAGCCAGTCGCCCTTGAAGACCATGCTGCTCAGTTCCTCGTGCCCTTCGGCGGTGACGCTCATGAGCTTGCACAGCCCGAAGCGCAGGATGTGCAGGTCCCTGAACTTGTCACCCGCGCGGTACAGGGTGTCGCCCGCCCGCAGGCGGCGGCTGAACATGGGCACCTTGCCTTCGAGCAGGCGAAGGGCATCGATGGCCGCGGCCTCGCCAGCCGTCGGTTTCACCACGACCGGCGCTTCGTGTTCGCGCATGGCCCAGCGGTAGCGGTCACCACCGTCGCGCTTGGCCTGGTACATCGCGCCATCGGCGGTCTGCAGCAGGCTCTCGGCGCTGCGGCCTCCCTCGGGGAAGCGGCAGGCGCCCAGGCTCAGGCGCAGCGCGCGGTCGCTGCTGGCAGACGGCTGGCGGCCCGCTTCGACGATGGCGCTCATCACCCGGTCGGTGTCGCCCGCATCGCGCAGCAGCAGCGCGAATTCGTCGCCGCCCCAGCGCGCCACCGTATCGGCCTCGCGCACGCAGCCGGTGAGGCGCTGCGCCATGTCTTTCAGCGCCTCGTCTCCGGCCGCGTGGCCGTGGCGGTCGTTGATGGCCTTGAAGCCATCGAGATCGACCATCGCCACGGTGAACGATTCGCCGGTGCGCTCGGCCTGTGCGATGGCCCGCTCGAGGCGGTCCGTGAAGAGCAGGCGGTTGGGCAGGCCGGTCAACGCATCGTGCGTGGCCTGGTGCTGGAGAAGGTCCTGCAGCTCCAGCCGCTCGCTGACGTTGCGGCCGCACGAGAGGTAGTGGGCAATGCGGCCCGCCTCGTCGAACAAGGGGCGGATGGTCTTCTCCTCGTGGAAGAGGCTGCCATCGCGGCGGCGGTTGACCAGCACGCCGTGGAACTCGTGGCCCGCGTGCAGGGTGCTCCACATGTCGCGGTAGAACGCATCGGATTGCACGCCCGACTTCACGATGGCCGGGGTGCGCCCGATCGCCTCGAGCTCGCCGAAGCCGCTCATCGCCTCGAAGGCGGGGTTGACGTATTCGATGGTGCCTTCGGGGCTGGTGATGTAGGCGGAATCACCACTGCTCTCCAGCAGCCAGCTGGCCCGTTCGACGATGCTGTCCTTGCCCATTTCGATGCTCCTGGCGGTGCCGTTGAGGATTCGCAACCACTGTAGGCAGCCCGGTGGCGTGGAGAAATCCACAAACGATGCAAACGCGTGTACCGGCAAACGGGTATTCATCCGGCGGCTTGACGTGCGTCAAGGGCTGAGCGCACCGGCCGCCGATTGACTTCGCGCAAGGTGCACGCCCACGGCGTTCCTAGAGTCGATGCGGTAGCCAACCTGGAGAAGCCCGATGAAAGCCGAACTCACGCTGGTGGCCAACGCCAGCGAAGCTCACCTCTTCGCCCGCGAGTCGCGGCATGACCCGCTGATGCCGCTGGCCCTGATGAAACACACCGAAAGCCGGGCACGCGCCTCGGAGCTCGAGCCCGACCGCGCCGGCCACGGCAGCAGCGACCGCCATCCGGGCGGCGTGGCGTTTGCACCCCGCATGAGCCGCAAGCGCAAGGAGCACCTGCAGTTCGCCGACGAGGTGGCGCGTCGCATCGACGCCGAACTCGGCAGCGGCCGTTATGGCAGCGTGGTCCTGTTCGCGTCGTGCCCCTTCCTGGGCGAGCTGAGATCCCAGCTCAGCCCCGCGGCCAAGCGCTCGCTGAAGGCCTCGGTCGACCTCGACCTCACGTCGTTTGGAGTCGACGAGCTGGAGCGACGTGTGGCGGATGCCTTGCATCGCCACGAATCGGCGCACTGAGCGCCACCACGCGCTGGATTTTTCCGCCGGGCCCGAGGTGGCGGCACGGCCCGGTGCTAAGGGCGACGCGCACGCCCGAGGCGCCCACGCGTTGCAGGAAGCCCGCGAGCACCTGGGGCGCGCGGTCCGCCGGCGCGGGCGATGTCTGCGCACCATCGCCGACCAGGATCTCCAGCTCGGCCGGCCCCCGCTGCACCACCTGGAAGTCGACCAGGCCCGCCTCTTCTTCGAGCACCGTGCACACCGCCAGCGGCAGCACGCTCACATGCCGCCCTTTCGACGCGAGGTGCAGCGTGTCGTCGCGCCGGCCCTGCACGTCGACCAGCGGCAGCGGCGATCCGCACGCGCAACGCTCGGCATGGATCGCGATGCGGTCGCCGAGGTCGTAGCGGATCAGGGGCTGCACGCGGTTGGCCAGGTGGGTGAGCAGCGTGGTGGCGCCGAGCTGGCCGTCGGGCACCGGCTGCCCGTGCTCGTCGACCGATTCGAGGATCGCCCAGTCGCTGTTGAGGTGGAGGCGGCCGCAGCGGCACTGCGAGGCCAGCACCAGGAACTCGGACGCCCCGTAGCTCTCGACCACCGTGCAGCCGAACGCCTCCTCCACATGCCGCCGCATCGCCTGTGACAGCGACTCACCCCCCATCCACACCTCGCGCGGCGGCGACTTGAGGCGGCCTGCGCGGTACTCCTCGGCGAGCAGCAGCGCCGCGCTCGGGTAGGTGGCGAGGATGGTCGGGGCGAAGGCGTTGAGCTGAGCCACCAGCTCGGCCGTCGGCTGGAGGAACGACAGGTCGCAGAAGTGGCCGGCCAGTGCGGGGTTGAGGCCTCGCAAGCGGCGGATCGAGGCGATGCCCGCGAAGTGCCCGTTCGTCGCGCCGACGAACACGATGCGCTCGCCGGTGAACCATGGGTCGACGAGGCGGCGGGCCGACCACGGCCGGCGTTGGGCTTCCAGCGCGTCGTAGACGGCCATCGCCATGTCGTCCTGCACGAACACACCGGGCTCGCCCGAGCTGCCCGAACTCTGCCAGGCCATGTAGCCGTGCGGGCCGGGTTCGCCGATGCGATTGCCGTCGGCCATGAAGCGCTGCAACTCGGCCAGCCGCAGGCGCGGATCGGTGACCCATTCGTCGAACTGCGCCATGAGATCGCGTTTGCGGGTGACCGGCAGATCGTGCAGGCCGGCATGCTGCGGGTCGATGCCGTCGAGGAGGCGCCGATACAAGGGCGAGTTCGCTTTCGCATGCGCCAGCAAGCTGCGCAGCCGCGTCGTCCGCAATTCGGCGATGGCCTCGGGGCCGCCCAGTGGCGCCGCCATCACCTGCCCTGCGATGGCACCCCACAGCCAAGGGTCGATGGAAGGCCACATGCCCACGCCCGCTGCGCCGGCGCGTCAAGCGCCCGGCATGCCCGGCGTGCCGTAGGGCAGGAACACCGGCCGGCGCTGCCCGATGCGCGCCTGGCGCTGCGTGGCCTCGCGCGCCATGCCCTGGCGCATCGTCATGGCCAGCCCTGCCAGCTGGGCGACGAGTGATTCCAGCACGTCGTCGAGCGACACGATGCCGGTGATCTCGCCGTGCTGACCGGTCACCAGCAGCCGGCGCACGCCGTGCTTGTTCATCGTGGAGATGGCGTCGGCCAGGTCGGTGTCGCCACGCACCGAGACGAGCGTGCGGCACGCCACGTCGCCGGCTGTCAGCCCGTCGTATGAGAGACGGCGCCCCAGCACCTCGACGACCAGGTCGCGGTCGGTCAGCATCCCGATCGCCCGCTCGCCTTCACCGTCGCCCGTGGTCACCACCAGCGCGCCGACGTGGTGCTCGCGCATCTGCACCGCGGCGTCGGCCACCGGCGTGCCGCAATCGATCGCCAGCACGTCCTGGCGGGAAATGTCTGCAATGCTCATGGGCGACCCTTTCGTCGAACTGCCGGCACCCGAGCATGCGCCCCGCGGGATCGGTGCTCATGACAAAGATCAATGAATAGACCCGCTCGCCGGATCCAGGGGCACGCGCATCGTGGCATCGGTGCCGCCACCATCGATCGAACGAATCTCGAACGAGCCCCCTAGGTGGGCCAGGCGCTCTTTCACGGCGAATAGCCCCATCCCGCCCTCGCTGGCCAGAGGTATCCCGATGCCGCGCCCGCCGTCCTGCACATGGATGGCCAGCGTTCGTCCGTCGTCCTCGACCAGCAGGGCCACCGACGCCTCCTGCGCCTGCGCATGCTTGGCCACGTTGATCAGCAGCTCGCGCACGCACCGGAAGACCACCGACGCCACTTCGGCGGAGAGCGGCTTCGGTTCGCCGTCGTCCTGGATCTCGATGTCGAGCTGGTAGTCGCTCGCGAGTTGCTGCGCCAGCCACTCGAGCGCAGGCACCAGGCCCAACTCGTAGAGCACGGGCGGCGAGAGCTGCGCAGCGAGCGACCGCGTCGACTGGTCGGCCCGGCTCACGAGCCCGGCCAGCTCCGCAGCGGTGCGGGCGACGTCCGGGTCGGCATGGGCCTGGAGCCTCGCCAGGCGGATCATGGCGGCCGACAGCGTCTGCGCCAGCTCGTCGTGCAGGTCACGCGCGATCTGCTGCCGCTCACGGATCTCCGCCGCTTCCAGCTCCGCGGCGATGTGACGCGCATGCTCGGCGAGCTGGTCGCGCTCGCGCGTGGCCGTGGCCGCAAGCTGCAAGGCGGTGGCCAGCGTGGCGATCTCGGTGATGCCCGACGCCTCGGGCTGCGGCACCGCGCCTGGGCGGCCGAGTGCGATGTCGTCCGCGGTGGCCGCCAGCCGCTTGATCGGCACGGTAATGCGCCGGCTGAGCACCACCGCCACGGCGCCGGCCAGCCCCAGGCCCGACAGCCCGATGAAGGCCGAGGCCCACAGCGCGCGACGCATCGGGTGTTCCACCTCGGATGCAAGCACGCCGATCCCGACGATCCAGCCGCTGTCCGGCAGGCGTCGATACGCTGCGTAGACGGTGTCGCCTTCGAGGGTGGTGGTCCGGGAGAAGCCCTCCGGGGCGGACGTCACCGCATCGATGTAGTCCTGGCGGGCCCGCTGGCCCATCCAGCGCGCGTTCTCGCGATTGCGCGCAATGATGAGGAAGTCGGAGCCGACGATCGCCGCCGTGGCCGACTTGAAGTACTGGTCGGCCGGCGCCAGGATCTTGTGGAAGCTCGCGGGCTGCACCGCCGCGCCGACGAGGTAGACGGTCTTCCCATCGCGCAGGCGCGGCACGACGACCGCCACGTTGGGCAGGCCCGCGTACCGCCCAATGATGAGGCCCGACGACACGGCCGGCTTGCCGCTCAGCAGCGCCTGCCTCACATGCGGGCGGTCGCCGATGTCCGGAAGCGGTGAACCCGGCGGCGCGAGAAGGTTCATGAGCTGGTGGCCCTGGGCATCGGCGAGCCACACGCTCAGCCAGGGCATCTGCCCCATCGAGGCCCGGGCCTCCTCGCGGAAGCCCGGGATGTCTCCCGCCTCGAGCCGGGGCGACGTGGCCAGCACGCCCAGGGCAGAGATGTTGCGGGCCAGTTCATGCTCGACTGCGGTGGCGAGGGAGCGCGAGGTGTCGACCAGGCTGGCCTCCACGGCGGCCCGCTTCCGCCGCGCATCGCCGACCGATTCCACGGTGGTCAGCACGGCGAGCGGCAACACGGCGCCGACGACAAGGGTCAGCAGGTAGGTACGCAGGGGGCGCATCGGGCCTCTCGGAGCCAGCACAAGCCATTGGGCAGCGGTGCTCCTCGCATCGGCTTGCGCCAGGTCAAAGCCAGGACTTGATGGAACGCAATGCACCGGATGCCGCGGCGTCCACAGTGAAGACGGTTCGCCACCGGCAGCCCGCCGGGCCGCCACCCCAGCACTGAAGGGAAACGCCATGCCCCATCACGCACACCCGGGCCCCGTCGGATGAGGGCCGGCCGCATGCTCAGTTGGGTGCTGCTCGCAGGGGGCCTGCTCGTGCTGGCCCTGCTCGTGGCCTGGGCGGTCGTGCTGTTCCTGGCCTATCGCGATTGAGCGTGCACGCCGCGTTCAGTGCGAATTCTCAAAACGCCGCGCAGCGGCATCGAAAGAATCGATCTGCCCTTGCCGAGGCCTGGCGGGGCCCACCGCTGGTTGGCCGCGAGGACGTTCACATGTACGACAAGATCCTGGTTCCCATCGATGGCAGCGCGACCTCCACGCGCGGCCTGAACGAGGCGATCGACCTCGCCCGGCAGCTCAAGTCGCAGCTCGTGCTGCTGACCGTGGTGGACGACTTCCCGATGACGGTGGAGATGGCCTCGGTCTCGGCCTTCAACGAAACCCGGGCGATCCTGGTCGAGCACGGCAAGAAGGTGCTCGAAGAAGGCCGCACGACCGTGAGCAACGCCGGCCTGGCCTGCGAGACGGTGCTGAGCGAGGTGATGTCGCAGCGGCCCGCCGATTCGATCGTGCAGGAAGCAGCGAAGCGTGCCTGCAACCTGATCGTGATGGGCACGCACGGCCGGCGTGGCTTCAACCGCATGGCGCTGGGAAGCGACGCCGAACTCGTGTTGCGCCAGGCGCCGGTGCCCGTGCTGCTGGTGCGCAGCCCCACCCCCAGGCCCTGAACCGGAAGGAGCTGATCGTGAAGACAGATGCAGACCTCAAGAGAGACGTGACCGCCGAGCTCGCCTGGGACCCGGCCATCGACGCGACGCACATCGGCGTGGCCGTCAACGACGGCGTGGTGACGCTCAGCGGACACCTGGAAACCTTTGCCGAGAAGCACGCCGCGACCCGCGCTGCCCAGCGCGTGGCCGGGGTGCGGGCGGTGGCGCTCGAACTCGATGTGCGGCTCTCGCCCAGCCACCGGCGCAGCGACACCGACATCGCCACGAGCGCCGAGCATGCGTTGCGCTGGAACACGCTGGTGCCGGTCGATGCCGTCCACCCGACGGTCGACACCGGCTGGGTCACGCTGCGCGGCGAGGTGGATTGGGACTACCAGCGCCGCGCCGCCGAGAAGGCGGTTCGCCCGCTGGTGGGCGTGGTCGGCGTGAGCAACGACATCACGCTGCGTGCCAAGGTCAAGGTCGACAACCTCGCGCAGCGCATCCAGGACGCCCTCACCCGCCAGGCGGTGCGCGAAGCCCGCAAGATCAAGGTGGCGGTGGAGGACGGAACGGTCAGGCTCAGCGGCAACGTGCACTCGTGGCAGGAGCGCGAAGCGGTGCAGGGCGTGGCCTGGTCGGCCCCGGGGGTGCGGGCGGTGGTCAACGAGCTGAGCGTCGGCTGAGCCGCGCCGCCGCACACGCCGCGCTCAACGGGCCGCCCCATCATGGAATCTCGGCACTTGCAGGCGCGCATCGACGTCGTGTTCCAGGCACTGTGGCGATCGGGCCTGCTGGCCGCGATCCTGCTGCTTGGCGCCTGCGGCAGCGGGGGCGATGCCGAACCCGAGCCGGCCACGCCCGTGGGCGAGCTGATCGCAGCAGCAGCGGCCGACCCCGCCAACGACACCGCCGCCCATCCAGCGGCAGCCTTCACCGTGCCGCAGTCGGCCGGCGTGGTGGCGGTGCAATTCGGCAGCGCACCGCGGGTCAACTTCACCGTCATCTCCGATGGAGCGGTGAAGCGTGGCCTGAGCCTGTCGAACGTGAGCGCGATCATCGCGAAGCTCGTGCCGGCAAGCGGCGGCGAACCCGCGCATTGGGTCAGCTACACATCGTCCATCGAGACGGCCACCGCGGGTGTCGGCCCGGGTGGCGTGCCGGCCGTGGCCAGCGCGCCGCAGGCCACGATGGACCCGAAGCAGACCGACGCCGCTCTGCGCGCCGCGCAACTCACGTACCACGACGAGGGCTACTACACCTACACCTTCCGCACCGACATCACCGACCCCACGCAGACCCGCGGCGTGAGTTTCGAGCCCACGCGCACGCACCGCGTGTCGCTGCAGCTCTCTTATGTGAATGCGGCAGGCGACACGGTGCGCGTGAACCCGTCGTTCGATTTCACCGTCGACGCGCAGGGCCGCGCCGTCGCGGTGACCGACCCTTCGCTCACCCGCCGCATGAGCGACACGGGCTCGTGCAACGCCTGCCACGAGCGGCTGAGCGCCCACGGTGGCGGGCGAGTCGACACGACCTTCTGCGTCACCTGCCACAACCCCGGCACCACCGACGCCAACAGCGGCCACACGCTCGACATGGCCACGATGACGCACAAGATCCACGCCGGCCGCCGCCTCAAGGCGCTGCTCGACGCCAACGCCGGAGGCGAAGACTATGTGCTCTGGGGCTACCGCGATGAACCCCAGCACTACGCCGAGGTGGGCTACCCGCAAGACCTGCGCAACTGCAGCAAGTGCCACAGCGCCGCTTCCCCGTCCACGCCGCAGGGTGACCTGTGGAAGACGGTCGTGAGCAAGGGCGCATGCCTGACCTGCCATGCGAGCGGCACCGGCTCGGCCTGGCGGGCGAGCCACAGTGTCTTCAACGGCGGCGCCGACCCCACCACCATGCCCAACGCGCAGTGCGGTGCCTGCCACCTCACAGGCTCCAACCTCGACACCGCACGGGTGCACTGGAACCAGAACGAGGACAACGCATCACGCTACCGGATGCACATCGAGAGCGCCGCCTACGACCCCGGCACCCGCCAGGTGACCGTGCGCTACCACCTCTCGGACCCGACCGCCGGCGATGCCGCCTACGAGCTCGTGACCGGCGACTGCACCGGAAGCGGCAGCACCCTCGCCTGCCCCACGAGCGCAAAGTTCGGCAACTTGCGCTTCTACCTCGCCTACCAGAACCTGCCAGGCCAGCCGACCGGCATCACCGACTTCTCGGCCTACAACAACGGCGGCAACACCGCACAGGTGTACGCCTACCGCGGCGACAACGACGGCCACAACCACTACACCGTGCGCATCGCCGTGCCGCCCGACACCGCCACCGCGGTGGCGGCGGGCAGCGCCCGCGTGGTCAGCATCGGCCAGGTGAAGGAGCAGAAGCTGCAGGCCAAGTGGGCCACCGACCCGCGGCCCGAGGTGACGCCGCGCGAACTCGTCAACGTGGTGGTGCAGCACACCCACGCCGACCTCGCGCTGAGCGGCCCGCTGGTGCCCCGCCGCACCATCGTCTCGAACGAAAAGTGCAACGCCTGCCACGCCGCGCTCGGCACGACCTCGGGCTCGAACACTCTGGCCGAGGCCTTCCACAGCGGCGCGCGCAACACGGTCGAGTCATGCGCCGTGTGCCACGACGCGAACCGCGCCTCGAGCACCGTGATGACCAACGGACTGGCGCTCCAGGAGTCGTATCAGTTCCAGCGCATGATCCACGGCATCCACGGCAACTCGCGGCGCACCCACCCGTACACGCACGGCAACCGCGTGGTCGATGCATTCGCGAAAGACGGCAGCTCGCTCACCGGCGGCGTGCCCCTTGCCGCCGACGTGCAGAACTACGCGGCCGAGGTCGCCTGGAGCGGCATCGGCATCGACTGCAACGCCTGCCATGTGAACGGCTCCCACCGTGTCGACTGGGGGCAACTCGGTGCGGTGGTGTCCAAGCCGGCCGGTGTGACCGACCCGCTGCAGTGGCTCGTGATCTCGCCCAAGGCCGCGTCGTGCACCGCGTGCCACGACTCCACCCAGGCGCGGGCGCACGTGTCGGCCTACGGCGGCGCCTCGTTCGGCACGCAGAGCCAGGCCTGGTCGCTTCGCCACACCGAGATCTGCGCCGACTGCCACGGCAGCGGTGGCGTGATGGGCGTGGACCGCGTGCATAGCCAGCGCTAGCCGGCGGCAAGCGCCATGAGAGCCGCCGTTCTCCTCGCCTGGTGCTTGTGGGGATGCGGCGTGGCGACGGCAGTGTGCGCGGCCGATGAAGCCCAGGACCCGTCGGCGTCGTGCGTGCGCTGCCACGCTCCGCTCGGCCAGCCCGACCTGAAGCAAGGCGCCCACACCGTGCACCGGGAGGCGCGTGGATCGGGCTGCACGAGCTGCCACGGCCCAAGCGTCTCGCATGCCAACAAGCCGCCTGGCGCTGCACGACGCGCGCCGCCAGACCGGCAGTTCGGTGGGTCAACGCCGCCCGCCGAGCAAAGCGGCGTGTGCCTCGCCTGCCACCGCGGCAACAGCCGGCATGCCCTCTGGCCCGGCAGTGCGCACGAGACCGCGAACGTGGCCTGCACCGACTGCCACCGCCTCCACGCGGCCGAAGATGCGGTGCTCACCCGCCAGGCCGAACCGCAGGCCTGCGCGGGCTGCCACCGCGAGCAGCAGGCGAAGTTCCGCAAGGCCTTCCGCCACCCGCTGCCCGAGGGCGCGATGGGTTGCTCCGACTGCCACGCGGTGCACGGCTCGGCGGGGCCGAAGCTCGTGCGCCGCGACAGCACCAACGCCACCTGCCACGGCTGCCATGCCGACAAGCGCGGCCCCTTCGTGCAGCCGCACGAGCCGGTGATGGACGACTGCGCCACCTGCCACGACCCGCACGGCAGCAGCGTGACCGGCATGCTGCGCGTGCGCATGCCGCTCTTGTGCCAGCAGTGCCACACGCCGCACGTGGCGGGCGGCGTGGGCGCACTCGGCGGGCAACGCGGCGTCTACACGCCGGCCGTGCCGGGCGGCACGCCGCTCGTCACCGGGCAGTCGAACGGCAAGAACGTGGTGACGATGTGGCAGGGCCGCAGCTGCATGAACTGCCACGTGCAGATCCACGGCAGCAACAACCCGGCGGCCGGGCCGCTGCTGCTGCGATGAGCCGGCTGCTGCGCGCAGGCGTGATCGCGCTGCTGGCGATCGACGGCCAGGCCGTGCATGCCGATGACGACCCCCAAACGAGCGCGAGCGTGCAGGCCAGCGGTGGCACGCTGCAGCAGCAACGTGAGGTCGAGCTCGGCGCCACGCAGCCGGGCGACTGGAAGGCGATGCTGCGGCTGCGCGACGCCACGCGACAGCCGCCCTTGCAACGCCTGAGCAGCCCGGTGGTGAACGGTGGCACGACCCAACCGCAGGTCTCGACTGCGCCCGACCTGCAGGAAGTCGACCTGCACATCCGCCGCACCGAACTCGGCCTGCATCTCGACAAGGCGATCAGCTCGCGCCTGCGCCTCGACCTCGACCTCTCGCACGGGCGCCGCACCGGCAACCGGCTCACCGGCCGCGGCGTCAGCTGCCCCACGAGCGCCGATGGCGGATGCGCACCCCCCGGCGCGGGCGAAAGCGGCTGGGCGGTGCTGCTGCTGCCCGAGCCGCTGCACGACGAGCACACGCAGCTCGAAGCGCGCCTGGCCTATGCCGGGCCGCAGTGGCAGTTGTCGGGCGGCTACCACGGCTCGTACTTCCGCAACCTGCACGACACGCTCGTGCCCTCGGTGCCCGCCGCGCTCTACAACGCCACCGGCACGCTCGTGCCGCTCGCCGCGGGCCTGCAGTCGCAACTGCAGCAGCCCATCGCACTGCCCCCCGACAGCAACGCGCACCACCTCGACCTCACCGGCAGCTACGCGTTCAACCGCCACACCCGCGTGGCCGCAAAGCTCGCGCGCGAGCAGGTCACACAACGCCAGTCGTTCGCCGACGCGGGGCTCCCTGGCGCACCCGCAGGCGTGACCGATCTCGGCGGCGAGACGGTCACCACCCACCTGCTGGTGAGGCTCACCTCGCGGCCGCTGCCACGCCTCTCGATCAACGGCGAGCTGAGCCGGCGCGAGCGCGACGACCGCACACCGCTCGCCGCCTATCACGTGGAAGGCGCCACGCAGTTCACCAACCGCCGCCTGCCGCACCAGACCGACCGTGCCCGCGTGCAGGCGCTCTACCAGCTCGACCGCACGCGGCAAGGTTCGCTGTCGCTCGAGCATGAAGCCATCGACCGCGGCGTCTTCACTTCCACGGCGGCCATCGCCGGCACCACCGCGCTGCGCCAGCACACGCGCGAGACCACGCTGCGCGCAAGCGCGCGGCAGCAGGTGGACGACGGCCTAGGCGCCGCGCTCACGCTGCTGCACGCGCGGCGCAGCGGCTCCAATTGGCTGCGCGACAACAGCGGCGCAGGCGTCACCGAGGTCACCAACCCCGCCGACCCGTCGACCGGTTTCGCCACCGGCATCTTCATGCCCACGCTGGCCGACCGAGACCGCGACGAAGTGCAGCTCTCGACCGACTGGCAGGCCGACAGCCGCCTGCACCTGAGCGTGTCGGCCCGCGCAGGGCGCGACCGCTACAGCTCGCCCAGCCCCTACGGGCTGCACGGCGCCAACACACGCTGGATCGGGCTCGACGTCGACTACGCATTGCCGGCGAACTGGCGGCTCGATGCCAACGTGTCGCACGCCACCCAGCGCCTGCCGCAGTCGCGGCCCTCGGCCGCCGCCATCGTGTTCGACAACCGCAGCACGCAGGCCGGCGTCGGCCTCACCGGGCAGCCGCACGAGCGGCTGCAGATCGGCGCGGCGCTCTCGTTCGCCGACGACCTGAGCCGCTACCGGCAGACGCTCGACACCACCGCAGGCCTCGGCGACGCCGAGCTGCTCGCCGCAAGCGGCGGCCTGCCCGACGTGCGGCTGCGGCAGCGCACGCTGGCGCTCTTCGCACGCGGCAAGGCCGGCGAGCAGGCGCACTGGCGGCTCGACCTGCGCTACAGCCACACCCGCTGGAACGACTGGGCATACGGCTGCGCCAACATCTCCTTCCCCTATGCCGACGGCAGCAGGTTGCTTGCTGCACCGCGGCAAGAAGCCGCTTCCATCGGTCTTCGCTATACCCTGCCCTGGCGCTGAACGGCGCATTGCGATTCGTCAACACGGCCTGCGCTGCGAAGCACACGATGGCCCGCACAAGCACCACGTTGTGTGGGAACGCAGGAGACGAAACATGACAGATGCCACCACCCCCACGGGGGCGCCGCACGACGCGCCTCCCTCCGCCGAAGGCTTGCTGCCTTCGAATCGACGCGGCTTCTTCAAGGCCGTGGCCGGCGCAGGCGCCGCGGTATCGCTGCTGAACAAGAGCGCGTGGGCGCAGGAGATCGGCTACTGGGCGAAGGACCTGCCCGGCGACAAGCTGGTCCAGATGTACACCGACATCGTGCGCATCCGCTGGCACGAGCGGACCATGGTCGACAAGATGCTCACCGACACCAAGTACCGCGGCTACAACCACTTCTACGCGGGCCAGGAAGCGGTGGCCGTGGGCGTGTGCTCCGCGCTCAACAACAAGGGTTCGTTCGACCAGGTCGACTTCGTCTACAGCTCGCACCGCCCGACCGGCCACGCCATCGCCAAGGGCGTGGACATGAAGAAGATGGCTGCGGAGAACGACTTCCGCGCCACCGGCCTCAACGGCGGCTACGGCGGCGAGATGCACCTGTCGGACAAGAGCTGCGGCTTCATCGGCGCCGACGGCATGATCGGCCCCGGCCATGTGATCGCCACCGGCTCGGCCTTCGCCTTCAAGGCGCGCGGCAGCAAGCAGGTGTCGGTGGTGTTCGCAGGCGACGGCACCTACGCCACGCCGCACTTCCACGCCGCGCTCAACAACGCCGCGCTGCTCAAGCTGCCCTTCATCTACGTGCTGGAGAACAACCTCTACCACCAGTACGCGCACTACTCGTACTCGTGCCCGATGAAGGACATCGCCGATGCGGCGCGCACCTACCGCATCCCCGGCGTGGTGGTCGATGGGCAGGACGTGTTCCAGGTCTACAACGCCGCCAAGACCGCCGTCGACCGCGCCCGTGCCGGCGAAGGGCCGACGCTCATCGAAGCCAAGACCTACCGCTACTACAACCACTGGGGAGCGCCCGGTGCCAAGCCGGGCGAGCTGGGCGCGTTCGGCTACGACCCGCTGGCGATCTCGACCTTCCGCCCCGAGCGCGAGGTGCGCGAGTGGATGCAGCGCGACCCGGTCGACATCTGCCGCAACGTGCTCATCAGCTGGGGTGTGCTCGACCGCGCACGCGCCGACCGCATCGAGGCGGCGGCCAAGCAGGAGGCCATCGACGCCTTCGCGTGGGCCGACCAGCAACCCTTCTGCAAGCCCGAAGACGGGCTCAAGCACGTGTACACCACCGGCTCGGTGGCGGCCCGCCAATTCGGTTGAGGAGACAACACCATGGCACGCAAGAGCTTCATGTATTCCGTCCTCGAGGCGGTGCAGTACGAAATGCGACAGGACCCGGCGATGGTCTGGATCTTCGAATTGACGCCGCCCGTTTCGTCCAACCCCGGCAAGCCCGTCATCAACCTCGAGAAGGAGTTCGGCCGCAACCGCGTGGTCAACACCGGCATCGACGAGATGTGGATGGCCGCGGCCACCCTCGGGGCGGGCCTGGCCGGCAGCAAGGCCGTGACCTACATCCCCTACCAGGGCAACTGCATGTGCTTCCAGATCATCCAGAACCACGTGGGCAAGCTGCGCGGGATGACCGGCGGCGTGGCCTCGATGCCGGTGGTCTTCATCCTCGAGATGACCGGGCAGACGCCCGGCTTCGCGGGCCAGCACTCCGACTACGAAATCGACACCTACTACGCCCACATCCCCGGCGTGAAGACGGTGGTGCCGTCGACGCCGTACGACGCCAAGGGCATGATGGTCTCGGCCATCCGCGACCCGAACCCGGTGTGCTTCCTCTACGCCGCTGGCCTGCGCGAACTGGTCGACGAGGTGCCCGACGAGCAGTACACCGTGCCGCTCGACAAGGCCGCGGTGCGCTCGACCGGCAGCGACATCACCATCGTCGGCTCGGGCGGCGGCATGCCCGAGGTGCTCGATGCCGCCGAGCAACTGAAGAAGCAGGGCATGAAGGTCGAGGTGATCGACCTGCGCAGCCTGAAGCCGATGGACACCGAGACGCTCGTGAAGTCGGTGCAGAAGACCAAGCGGCTGCTCACCGTGGACCAGTCGTACTACACGCTGTGCCCCGGCGCCGAGGTCATCGCGCGTGTGGCCGAGAACGTGAACGGCGCACGCTTCAACCGCGTGGCCTTCCCCGACGCGGCGCCCCCGGCATCGCCCGAGATGTTCCTCTGGATGCGCCCGAACGCCACCCACATCGTCAACGCGGCCAAGAAGCTGGTGGGGTGAGCCGATGGAGATGCAACTCCCGTTCGAACCCGAAGGCGAAGCCGCGCCCTCGTTTCGCTGCATGTCGTGCGGCAGCGCCGAGGTGCACGCCAGCCGCGTGCGCTCGGCCTTCTGGCATGACGATCGCCTGGTCGTGGTGGAAGGCATCCCGGCACTCGTGTGCGAGCGCTGCGGCGACCAGTTCTACGACGACCGCACCGCCATCGGCCTGGACATCCTGCGGGGTGGCGGCTTTCCCGCCGAGCAGGCGGTGCGCACCGTCGAGGTGGCGGTGTTCGACTACGGCGAAGCGCCGGCCGTCAGGAACGTGTCGTGAGAACAGGGCGTCTCTTCGGCATGCGCGTGCTGGGGTGGCTTGCACTCGGGCTGATCCTCGCGTTCATCACCTTCGCCGTCGCCAACGCCCAGGGCGAAGACGAGCGTTTCATGCCCAAGGGCGGCCGCACGCTACTGCTCGAATCGCTCGGCGCACAACCGGGCGTCGACGAGTTCCGCCGCATCGCGTCGAGCCGCAACACCGACGCGCAGTGGGAGGCCTTCGTCGCCGGGCGCGCGGTGCCGGCTGGCGCGCGCGAGAAGGCCACGCTTGCGGCCTACCTGAGCGTCAACATGCCGCTGCCCGAGAAGGCCCTCGCCTCGCTCCAGCCGGGCAAGCTCGCAGACGTGCTGCCGCGCGACGGCCGTGAACTCGCCTGGCAGCAGTGCCAGTTCTGCCACTCGCTCTATTCCAGCCACCTCACCCAGCGGCGCGACGTGCAGGGCTGGCGAAACATGTTCCTCTCGCCCTTCCACCGCGAGCTGAAGATGACGCCGCAGGAGCGCGAGGAGTTCGCGCGCTACTCCGCGATCAACATGCCGATGAACACCGACGACGTACCGAAGGACCTGCGCTTCTGAGCGCAGCGAAGCCACACGAACCGCGAGGAGAACCGCCGTGAAACCCACCGCTCGCGCCGCCGCCGCACTGGCCCTCGCGCTGCCGCTCTTCGCGCTGCCGCTCTTCGCGCTGGCGGCTGACGTCTTCGACTTCATCCCCGACGGCGGCCGCACCCTCTTCGCCCGCGTCTTCGGCAGCCGGCCGGCAGACGCCGAACTCAACGCCGTGCTCTCGGGCAAGAAGAGCCGCGACGAGTGGGTGGCCTACCTGCGCGGCCACGACAAGGCCATCGCCGGCCTGCAGAAGCTCGACGAGCAACAGGTGCGCACGCTGGCCGACTACCTCGCCGCCAACATGCCGCAATCCGGCCTCAAGGCGCCGTCGCCGCCCTCGCAGGCCAATTGGGCGAAGGCCCTGCCGCCCGACGGGCGCGACTTCGCGCTCAACTACTGCCAGGGCTGCCACATCATCACCGTTGTCATCACCCAGAAGCGCACCAAGGAGGCATGGCTCGGGACGATGGGCAAGCCGAGCCACGTGCAGATCAAGCTCAAGCCCGACCAGCGCGAGGCACTGGCGAACTACCTCGTGATCAACGGCGGCATCCCCATCGACGATGTGCCCGAAGAGTTGCGAGCCGGGGGCGCGACCTACTGAGACGCGTGCGCCCCGGCGCGAGGCCCGGCCATGCTCTTCACCTCGCTCGAATTCCTGCTCTTCCTGCCGCTCACGCTGGTGTGCTTCGGGCTCGTGCGGGCCGACCGGCGCTGGGCGGTGCTGCTGCTGGCGAGCTGGGTCTTCTATGGCTTTGCAAAGCCCGCGAACCTGCTGTACCTCGGCGGCGTGACCGCCGTCGTGCTCGTGTGCACCCAGGCGCTGGCGCGTGCACAGGCCGCGGCACGCTCGGCCTGGCTCGTGCTCGGGCTCACCACCGTGCTGGGGTCGCTTGCGGCCCTCAAGTTCTACGACTTCGCGGCCGGCGAGATCGAGCGGCTCGTCGAAGGGGCGGCACTGCCGCGGCTCGGCCTCGCCTCGCCGGCGGGCTATTCCTTCTATGCGTTTTCAGCCGCGAGCCTCTTGATCGACACCTACGCGCGCCGCCTGCACCCTGCCGGCCCCGGCGAGCTCGCGCTCTACCTTGCGCACTTCCCGAAGGTGCTGGCCGGGCCGATCGAGCGCGCCACCGCCTTCCTGCCGCGCGTGCGCGAGGGCCTGAGCCCAAGCCCGGAACTCGCAGTCCACGGTCTGCAGCTCCTGTTGTGGGGCCTGGTCAAGAAGGTGCTGATCGCCGACAACCTTGCGCCCTTCGTCGACAAGACCTTCGGCATCGCGGCCTACGCCTCGCCCGTCGACCTGCTGGTGAGCGTGTATTTCTTCGCCTTCCAGATCTACTGCGACTTCTCCGGCTACACCGACATGGCCATCGGCATCTCGATGCTCTTCGGCCTGCCGCTGATCGAGAACTTCCGCCGACCCTACCTCGCGCGCAGCACGGCCGAGTTCTGGGGCGAACGCTGGCACATCTCGCTCGGCCGCTGGTTCCGCGACTACCTGTACCTGCCGCTCGGCGGCAGCCGCGCCGGCCGGGTGCGGCACTACCTCAACCTGATGATCGTGTTTCTGGCGAGCGGCCTCTGGCATGCGGGGCTCGGCTACGGCGTGGGCTGGACCTTTCTCGTCTGGGGTGCGCTCAACGGCGCCTACCTGTGGGGCGGCGTCGCCACCCGCCCGCTGTGGCAGCGGCTCGCGCGCGCGCTTCCGCGAGCGGCCGGCAGCCTCGGGTGGGCGACGCTGCGCGTGCTGCTCACCTTCCACCTCGTGCTGGTGAGCTGGGTGTTCTTCCGCGCGAAGACGATCGAGGAAGCGTGGCTCGTGCTCAAGCGCATCGCCACGCAACTGCCCGAGTTGCCCGGCCTCGCGATGAGCTACCCCTTCGGTGCCGACCACAAGCTCGGGGCCGCGCTGATCGCCGGGCTCCTGATCGTCGAGCTCGTCGATGAACGCCGGAGCCTCTTCGAGCGGCTGCGTGCCGCACCGACCGCGCTGCGCTGGGGCGTGTGCTACCTCGCCATCGCGGCGCTGCTCCTCGGCGGGCGCTGGCAGTCGCGCGAATTCATCTACATGCAGTTCTGAGCCTGCGATGAAGACCTTGTGGCGCCCGGCTCTGCTCTTCTGCACCATTGGCCTGCTGCTGTACCTCGCGCTCTACGCAGCGGCCGAGCAGCTGCTGCAGCGCCAGGGCCACAGCAACCCCGTGTTCAGGGTCGAGCAGCTGCCGCCGGGCACGGCCGACTGGGTGGTGCTGGGCGCCTCGCACGCCATGCCGCTCGGCTTCGCCGGCGTCAACGAATCGCTCGAACAGGCCACGGGCCAGCGCCTCGTTCAGCTCGCCGGCCCCGGCACCGGGCCGCTCTACAACCGCTGGGTGTTCGAGCACTACCTGCAGTCGGGCCACCGCGCACGCCACCTGCTGTATGTGGTCGATTCGTTCGCCTTCTACTCGCGCACCTGGAACGAAGACCGCCTCGCCGATGCGAAGCTGCTCGCCCGCACCCCCTGGCGTGCCTCGCTGGCCGCAAGCCTCGCCCGCCACGTGGCCGAAGACGGGGTCGACCCACGGGCGCTCCTCGACTACACGACCGGCTTCTCGAAGATCAACAACCGCAACCGTTTCGAACCCGATGCGTGGGAAGGCGAGGCGCAGTTCGACCGCTCGGCGCGCGCATCGGCCACGGCCACGCGAAAGCGCATCGCCTACCTGTACCCGCAAGGCACACCGGAAGACGCGCTCACGCGCTACATGGACGAGCTGGCCAGGCTCCTCGGCACCGCACGCGCCCACGGCATGACGCTGCACCTGCTCAAGATGCCGCTGCCGGCGGGCTTTCGCCGCCAGCTCCCCGACGAAGGTGCCTTCGACGCGGCGCTTGCGGCCCTGGCACTACGCACCGGCGCCGAGGTGCAGGACCAGTCACGCAGCATCGACGACGCGACGCTGTATTTCGACTCCGACCACCTCAACCGCCAGGGCCTCGCACGGTTTTCCGAGGCCTTTCTCGTGCCGTGGCTGCGGCAGCATGCCGCGCCCGGCACCCGCTAGAGGCGCTACTTCCCGAGGCTGCAAGTGTTGATGCCCAGGGCGCTGTAGAGCGGGCACCAGCCAAGCGCCGCGGTGACGAGCGGCACCACGCCGATCCAGCCCCACGGGCCGATGATGCCGGCCACAGTGGCGCCGATGAGCCCCACACCGGCCAGGGCACGCACGGCGCGGTCGATGTTTCCTTCGTTGCGGGTCATGTTCGATCTCCTTGCAAGCTGAGAGACACCCAGCATGCGCCGCCTGAGGCGCAAGCCCGTGACCCAGATCAAGGCCGCGCGCTCAGGGCGCGAACTGCACCCTGGCGCAGAAGCCCCGCCCGCCCGGCTGCGGGCCCACCGCCACGACCAGGCCGTGCAGCGCCGCGATGCGGCTCGCAATCGAGATGCCGAGGCCGCTGCCCGACTCGGCCTGGCCCTCGACGCGGTGGAACCGCTCGCCGAGCCGCGCGAAGTGCTCGGGCGGGATCGCCGCAGCGTCGTTGTCGACGGTGAGGCCGGTTTCGGTGAAGCGGATGCTGACCGTGGTGTGTCCGGTCGCGTAGCGCACCGCGTTGTCGAGCAGGTTGCGCAGCATCACCGCCAGCAGCGGCCTGCTGCCGAGCATCGGCAGCGCGCGCCGGTCGTCGGGCGGCCACTCGCAAACGATCTCGATGTGGCGCCGCTCGGCGAGCGGCAGGCAGTCGGCCACCACCTCTTCGACGATGCTGCGCCAGTTGATCTCGTCCTTCGCGGGGGCGGCACTGCCGGGGCGCACCGACTCCACCCGCGCAAGCATCAGCAGCTGGGCCACGAGCCGGTCCATGCGGTCGAGCCCCGAGGCCAGCCGCTCCTCGGCGTGTGCACGAGACGGGCCGGGCGCCGCGCGGCGCACCACATCCCACTGCGCCCGCAGCGCTGCAAGCGGCGTGCGCAGCTCGTGCGCGGCATCGCCGGTGAAGCGGCGCTCGCGCGCGAGCACGTCAGCCACCCGCTTGAAGAGGCCGTTCATCGCGTCGAGCAGCGGCAGCAGCTCGCCGGGCTGGCGCTCGGTGGCGATGGGCGTGAGGTCGTCGGCGCCACGGTGTCCGATCTGGTAGGCCAGGTGCTGCATGGGCGCGAGCGCCCGCCGCACCGCCCAGGCCATCGCGCCGATCAGCACCGGCAGCATCACGATCCAGGGGAAGAGCTGGCTCAGCGTGACGTCGTACACCAGCTCGTCGCGCTCATGGTCGAGCTGGCCCGCGGCCACGTGCCACGCGCCCGAGGCGGAGCTCAGGTAGTACACGCGCCACACCTCGCCGCCGTGGGTCTCATTGACGAAGCCGTTGCGCCCGGGCTTGTGCTCGAGGCCGTTGCCGTCATGGTCGAGCACGCGGCGGCCGGTGCGGTCCCACACGGCGATGGCGAAGTCGTTCATCTCCGCGGCGCCGCTGCTCGCGTCGCCGGTCTTCGGCATCTTGGGCAGCTCGCCGAACGAGACCCGGCTCGCATCGCCATCGGGCGGCAGCAGCGCGTGCACCTGGCGCACGAGGCGGATGAGTTCGGTGTCGAAGAGTTCATCGACCTCGTCGCGCGCCCGGTCGAACGAGATCGCGAAGGCGACCACCCACACGAGCGGCGCGCACAGCATCAGGTAGACAAGCAGGCGGCGCTGCAGCGTCATGGCGCTTCGGGCTCGGCCGTGCCCAGGGCGTAGCCCACGCCGCGCACCGTGCGCACGACCGATGGGCCGAGCTTGCGCCGCAGGTGGTGGATGTGCACCTCCAGCGAGTTTCCCTCGGGTTCGTTGCGCGACCAGTCGTAGAGCTTCTCCAGCATCGCCGCCTTCGACAGCACACGGTGCGGGTTCGACATCAGCACCTCCAGCACCGCCGTCTCGCGCGCCGTGAGCTCGACCGGCCGGCCGCACCACTCGACGGCACGCGACGACGCGTTGAACGACAGCGCCCCGTGCTGCCACACCGATTGCGCGCGGCCCCCGGCAGCGCGGCGGCCGAGCGCGCGCAGGCGGGCGCCGAGTTCGTCGATGGTGATGGGCTTGACGAGGTAGTCGTCGGCGCCGGTGTCCAGGCCCTCGATGCGCTGCTCGACCGCGTCGCGCGCCGTCAGCACGAGCACCGGCACCGCGATGGCGCGCCGCCGCCACTCGGCCAGCCACGACAGGCCGTCGCGCCCGGGCAGGCCGAGGTCGAGCACGATGGCGTCATACGGTGCCACACCGAGCGCGTTGTCGGCCTCGGCGCCGGTGGTGAACCAGTCGACCGCATGGCCGATCTGGCGCAGGCCCTCGGCCAGCGCCTCGCCGAGCGGGCCGTCGTCTTCCACCACCAGCACACGCATGCTCACCTCGCAGAGAGTCCTCGCGAGGCGCAGTGTAAGCAGAGGCCCGCGCCGAGCGGGCCTCGCACGTCAATGGGCACGGGCGCGTTCGAGCAGTTCGCGGGCCTCGGCGCGGCGGCCTTCGTCGGCCACCTGGCGGCCAGGGCGTGCGGGTGCGGCCAGTGCACGCTCGAGGTAGGCCACGGCGTCACCGCGGCGGCCGGTCTCGACGAGGTACTCGCCGTAGAAGTAGTTGGCGTCGATGCCGTTCGGGCTGATCGAGAGCGCCTTTTGCAGCAGCTCGCGCGCCTTGGCCTTGTCGCCGAAGCCGATGGGCCAGCCAGGCACCTTGTAGTACAGGACGCCCAGGCTGTTGTAGGCCGAGCCTTCGAGCACGCTGCCTTCGATGCGGATCGCGTCTTCGTAGAGCGACTTGGCCTTCTTCACGAGGCCGAGCGCGCCGAGGCCGCCCTTCTCGCCGGCCAGCGAACTGACCACGATGCCTTCCCACACCAGCGGCTCGCTGCGCTGCGGCTGCGCCTCGCTCAGGCGGTGTGCCTTCGCGGCCAGATCTTCGAAGAGGCGCACCCGCTCGGCGGGCGGGCGCTGGTAGCGGATCTGCGCCCACTCGCGCTGGATCTCGGCCACGCCGTCTTCCACCGGCCCGGCGGTGGCGGCGCGCGTGGGCGCCATCGTCATCAGGAGGCACAGGGCGAAGGCGCCCATGGCGCCGAAGGTCAGTTTGTCCATGAGGTCACTCTCTATCGGTTGCGGGGTTGAAGGCTGTCGCGGTGCTTGCGGAACGCACCGTCGAGCCACGAACTCGCGAGGCCGTTCAGGCGCACCGCGATCACTTCGGGGAAGCCCACGTAGCGTTCGGCCCGCTCGCTTTCCAGCAGTGCGAGCAGCGCGTCGGCCACACGTTCGGGCGTGTCGAGCGTGGCGCCGGTGTCGCGCGCGTAGGCCTCGGCGCGGGCGTCGTTGAAGTTGGTCTGCGTGCTGCGCGGGCCGAGGTACTGCACGCGCACCGGCGTGCCGGCCAGCTCGCGGCGCAGCGCCTCGGCAAAGCCACGCAGGCCGAACTTGGTGGCACTGTAGGCGGCAAAGCCCGGCAGGCCGAGGCGGCCGAGTGCCGAGCCGATGCAGATCACCTGCGCCTTCGTGCGCGTGCGCAGGTGGGGCAGCAGCGCCTGCGTGAGCAGGATGGGCGCGATAAGGTTGGTCGCCACGAGCGTGTTGAGGTGCGCGGCCTCCAGCTCGGCGATGGGGCCAAACGCGGGCACGCCCGCGCCGTGCACGAGCACGTTGCAGTGCCACTGGGCGGCATCGCCGGCCAGCTGCGCGAGGGCCTTGGGGTCGGTGAGGTCGGCCACGCGCCAGGCGAGGCGCTTCTCGTCGGTGGGGTCGGCCCCGACCGAAGCGGCGAGTTCACGCGCGAGGCTCGCGAGCCGTGCCGCCGAGCGCCCCACCAGCATCACCGAGGCGCCCGAGCGCACGAGCCGTGCGGCCACGGCGCGGCCGATGCCGCCCGCAGCGCCCGTGAGCAGCACGCGCGCCTCGCCGGCCTTCATGCCACCACCTCGGCACGCGGCATCGGCAGGCTGCGGAACACGTCGCCGTAGAGCTTGAAGAAGGCGTTGGCGGCGTGCACCACCGCGGCGCGGTCGGTTTCATCGTCGAGGCCGTCGACGAGCATCGCGTAGTGGTCCACATGCTCGCGGTCGAGCGTGCCGTGCGAGCGCAGGTAGCTGAAGGCGTTGTCGGGCAGGCCGAGCGCCTGCTGGATCTGGTCGGCCGCGGCGAGCGCAAGCGACACGCTCGTGCCTTCGAGCACGTAGACCATGCCGAGGAACATCAGCGGGTGTCGGCGCGCGATGGCGTCGTAGGCATAGGCCACCATCACCTCGGTCGCGTGGCCCGGCTCGCCGTGGCGCACCGCTTCGGCATCGCCCCCGGCGGCGCGGATGTCGTCGAGGATCCACTCGTCGTGGCCGGCCTCTTCGGCGATGTATTCGTCGAAGGCGGCGCGCATCCACTCGAGGCGCGGCGGCAGCGCGGCGCGGCAGGCTTCGAGCAGCGGCACGGTGTGCCGCACGTGGTGATAGGCCTGGGTGAGGAAGGCGAGGTAGCTCGGCAGCGACACCTCGGCCTTCAGGCAGCCCTGGATGATGGGTGCGGCCAGCAGGGTGTTGCGGGCAGCGGCCGTGTCGGCGGCGAGTCGTTCGTAGAAGCTCATGTCGGTTGGTTCGAAAGCTGTGAAGAAGAGGCGTGGCGCTGCTCGATGGCATCGCGCCGCGGGCGACCGTTGGCGGTGGCGAAACCCGAGGCCGCATCGAACGGCGCGGCGCCTCGCACCCAGCGGCCGATGCGCGCGTAGTCGGGCAGCGTGGCGTTGGCAGCGGCCACGGCGCGGTCGAGCGCGGCGTCGTCGGCACGCGGGTCGACCGGCCACAGCACGGCCCAGAGCTGCGGCTCGCCCTCGCCGAAGACCACCGCCTGCAGCACGGCGGGCTCGTCGCGCAGCACCGTCTCCACCCACTCGGGCGACACGTTGCGGCCGAAGGCGGTGATGAGCACGTGCTTGCGGCGGCCCTGCAGGTGCAGGAAGCCGTCGGGGTCGATCGAGGCGAGGTCGCCCGTCGCCACCCACGCGTCGGTCATGGCCGGGCCACCCACGTAGCCGAGATACAGCGAGCCCGTGACCTCGACCTCGCCGCCTGCGCCGATGCGCAGTTGCGCGTGCGGCAACGGCCGGCCGGCGCTGCCGGGCTTGTCGGCGCCGGGCAGGTTGAGCGTCTGCACCGAGGCCGCTTCCGAGAGGCCGTAGCCTTCGTAGGCTGGCAGCCCCACCGCGCGCGCCAGCGCCAGCAGCTTGGGGCCGACGGCCGCGCCGCCCACCGCCACGAAGCGCAACGCTTCCGGTGCGCGCTGGCGCGTGGCGTGCAGCCAGCCGGCCCAGGCGCGCAGCATCTGCGGCAGCAGCACCAGGCTGTGCGGCTGGTGCAGGCGCACCGCGCGGTCGAAGGCGGCGGGGTCGAAGCTCGACGAGCCGGTGAGGCCCAGCTCGCGCAGCGGCCGCACGATGCAGGTGGCCCCGGCAGCGAAGGGCGCCAGCACGCCAGCGATGTTCTCCAGCAGCACCGGCAGCGGCAAGGCACACAGGTGGCGCGTGATGCCAAGCGGCTGCAGGCGCTCGGCCAGGCCCAGGCCCACACGCTGCATGGCCGCTTCGCTCAGGCACACGCCCTTGGGCGCGCCGGTGGTGCCCGACGTGAAGGTGACCTTCGCGGTGCCCGCCGGGAGCGGCACCGCCGCTGCGGCGTGGCGCGCAAGGCGCAGGTGGCGGCCGGCCACGGCGAAGGTGTCGGCGGCCTCCGCGTCCACTTCGGTGACGAGCGTGCCCACGCCCGCGGTGACGAGCGCATGCTGCACCTGCTCAGGCGTGAAGAAGGCCGGCAGCGGCACGTGCACGAGCCCGGTGCGCACGCAGGCGCGGTCGAGCACGACCCACGCGGCCGAGTTGTCGAGCAGCGTCGCGAGCCGCCCTTCGATGCTGCGCGCCTGCAACTGCGCAGCGCAGGCGGCGATGGCTTCGTCGAGCTGCGCGCCGGTCCATCGCACGCGCTCGTCTTCGAGGGCCCAGTGATCGGCACCCACGTTCATGGCTGGCCCTCCGGCGTGAAGAATGGCAGCGGCTCGTCGGAGGCGCTTCGACGGTGCGCCCCGTCGAGCCGGCTGATCGCCTGCGGCAGGTGGCCGGCGAGGATCACCGGCTCGTGTTCGTAGTAGCGGCCCCAGTGGTGGCGCTCGTCACCGAGCTTGTGCGGGTCGGCGGCACCGAGCGCAAGCGGCGTGATGCCCAGGCGCAGGAAGAGCGCCCGCAACTCGCGCGTGACGGTGCTCACCACCCAGGTGTAGCCCTCGTCCACCAGGTGCTGGGTGAGGCAGTGGATGAGGCGGCGCCCTTCTCCGGCACGCGTGGTGGCAAGGTGCCCCACTTCCACGATCTGCGCGCGGGGCACGTGCTCGCCGGCTGTCTGGGGCAGGCAATGTTCGATGGGTCGGCCGAGGTAGCGTTCGAGGAAGAGCGGCTCGTCGCGTGCTGCGCGGTAGCCGGCTGCGGCCACCACGCCGTGCGCGCCCGACAGGCTCGCCAGCACCGGCGTGAAGGCCGGCGGCTGCGCGCCGTAGCGGCGGTCGTACACGTTGCGGATCAGGGCCTCCACCGCCGCGCGTCGCGGTGAGGCCGGTGCGTGCAGTTCCAGACGGCAGGTGTGCGTCTCGTTTGAAGCGTGGTGTAAGCGTCGCGCATGCATGATGGGTGGTCGGTGGCGCAAGGGATCGCCTTGCTGACCGGCATGGTCGGCCGGCTCGTTTAACGGCCGCTTAAGTGACTCGCAGGGGCCGGCGAGCCTCTTGTGCCCGAACGTGACATGCGACAACAAATGCATCCCCACGCGAACCCGTCGGCGCCCTCAACCGCCAACCGGCCCGACTGGAGCCTGCCCGCCGACGAACTGCTGCAACGCCACGCAAGCCGCCGCAGCGGCCTCGGCAGCGCCGAGGCGCGGGCCCGCTTGCAGCAGCACGGCCCGAATGCCATCGACGAGCGCACCAGCGTGGCCATCTGGCGGCTGGCGTTGCGCCAGGTGTCGAGCCCGCTGGTGCTGATCCTCGTCATCGGCGGCGCCATCTCGGCGCTGCTCACGAGCTGGGCCGATGCGGCCACCATCCTCGCCATCGTCACCGGCAGCGCGGCGCTCGGGTTCTGGCAGGAGCTGCGCGCCTCGCAGGCGGTGGAGAGCCTGCGCAAGCGCCTGGCGCTCACCGCACGCACCTGGCGCGACGGCACCCCCACGCGCCTGCCCGCACGCGAGCTGGTGGCGGGCGACGTGGTCGAGCTGAGCGCCGGCAACCTGGTGCCGGCCGATGGCGTGGTGCTCGAAGCGCGCGACTTCCTCGTCACCGAGGCGAGCCTCACCGGCGAGACCTTTCCGGTGGAGAAACACGCCGGCCCCCTCGCGGCCGGCGCCGCCCTGCGCGAACGGACCAACAGCGTCTTCCTCGGCAGCTCGGTGCGCAGTGGCTCGGCCACGGTGCTCATCACGCAGACCGGCGAGCGCACGGTGCTCGGCGAGCTGGCCTCGGGCCTGCGACTGCGCGAGCCCGAAACCCGCTTCGCCCTTGGCACGCGCCGCTTCGGCGAGATGCTGCTGCGGGTGATGTTCGTGGTGGTGATCGCGGTGCTGGCGATGAACCAGTGGCTCGGCCGCCCGCTGATCGACTCATTGCTCTTCGCGGTGGCGCTGGCGGTGGGCCTGTCACCCGAGCTGCTGCCGGCCATCGTGAGCGTGATGCTCGCGCGCGGCACGCGCAAGCTCGCGGCGCAAGGCGTGCTCGTGCGCCGGCTGGAGGCGATCGAAGACCTGGGCGGCATGAACGTGCTGTGCACCGACAAGACCGGCACGCTCACCCAGGGCGAGATGACGCTCGATGCGGCCGTCGACCCGCAGGGCCAGCCCTCGCCGCAGGTGCTGCAATGGGCGTATCTCAACGCCGCCTTCGAGACCGGCATCGAGAACCCGCTCGATGCAGCGCTCGTGCGTGCCGGCGAAACGCACTCGCTCGGCACCGCCGGCTGGCGCAAGGTCGACGAGATCCCCTACGACTTCGTGCGCAAGCGCCTCACCATCGTGGCCTGCGACGAGCGCGACGGCACGCGCTGGATGGTGGTGAAAGGCGCGGTGGCCCAGGTGCTCGACTGTTGCAGCCATGTGGCGGCAGCCGACGGCCCGGTGGCGCTCGATGGCGCCTGGCGCACCCGGCTCGACGGCTTCGTGCAGGCCCAGGGCGAGAGCGGGCTGCGCGTGCTCGCCCTCGCCACCCGCCACATCGAGCAGGACAAGGTGACGCCCGCCGACGAACAAGGCCTCACGCTGCAGGGTTTCCTGAGTTTCTCGGACCCGCCCAAGCCGAGTGCCACCCAGGCGCTGCAACAGTTGCGGCGCCACGGCGTGCGCGTGAAGATGATCACCGGCGACAACCGCCATGTGGCGGCGCATGTCGCCCAGCAGGTGGGGCTCGACCCCAAAGCCATGCTCACCGGCGAGGCCATCGCCGGCCTGCGCGACGAGTCGCTGTGGCACCTCGCGCCGCGCACCGATCTCTTCGTGGAGGTCGACCCGTCGCAGAAGGAGCGCATCGTGCGCGCCTTGCAGCGCACGCGGCATGCGGTGGGCTTCCTCGGCGACGGCATCAACGACGCGCCGGCCCTGCACGCGGCCGACGTGGGCATCTCGGTCGACCAAGCGGTCGACGTCGCGCGCGAGAGCGCCGACATCGTGCTCTTGCAGCCCGACCTCGGCGTGCTCTGCCGCGGAGTGGAAGAAGGCCGGCGCACCTTCGCCAACACGCTGAAATACATCTCGCTCACCATCAGCGCAAACTTCGGCAACATGGTCAGCATGGCGCTGGCCACGCCCTTCCTGCCCTTCCTGCCGCTCACCGCCACGCAAATCCTGCTCAACAACTTCCTGTCGGACCTGCCGGCGATGGCCTTGTCGACCGACCGGGTCGAAGCGTCTCAGCTGCGCCGCCCGCGCGCCTGGAAGATGGCCTCGCTGCGGCGCTTCATGCTCGTCTTCGGGCTCACCAGTTCGGTCTTCGACCTGATCACCTTCGCGGTGCTGCTGTGGGTGCTGGCGGCCGACGAGGCCGTGTTCCGCACGGCATGGTTCCAGGTGTCGCTGCTCACCGAGCTGGCGGTGGTGGTGGTATTGCGCTCGCGCGAGCCGGCGTGGACGAGCCCGCCGGCGCCGATGTTGAGCGGCGCGCTGCTCGCTGTCGCGCTCGTGGCGCTCGCGCTGCCCTACACCGGGCCGCTGGCGGCATGGCTGGGGTTCGTGCCGCTGCCACTCGGCGTGTCGGCTGCGGTGGCGGGCATCGTCGTGGCGTATGCGGCGAGCACCGAGCTCGTCAAGCGTTTTGGGCTCGCCAAGGTGCCGCCCTGACGCGCGTTCACGGCGGCATGGCCCAGGCCGGCCGCGCCAGCGCCTCCGAGTCGATCACCACCAGCCAGCGGCCGGCGGCGGCGTGGCGGCGCCGGTCGGGTCGCAGCACCCACAGCGTGCGGCCGGCGTCGAGCGCTTCGTCGTAGTCGGCATCGAGCACGCCGTTGACGTCGATGAACTCGTTGAGCGCAGCCGGGATGCGTATGCAGCCTTTCGACTGCGCCGTGCCGAGGCGCGGCTCCAGCACGTCGGGGTCGGTGGCGTGCACCTGCAGGCGCATCGTGCTCCATGCACGGTCGCCCCAGCCTTTGGGCGCGGCCACCCAGCCGAAATCGAACACACGCATGCCGCGACGGCCATAGCCGCGGATGCCGAACTCGTTGCGCGTGCCTTCGGCGCGGAAGTCCGGGTTGGCGAGCGAGTGCTCGAAGACCCCGAGCGGCGTCGTGAAATGCTCGAAGCGCCCCGGCAGGCCGGTGGAGACCGGCGCGGCGCCGACGAGTGACCACCCCGTCGTGCTGGAACCCCAGAGCACCAACGCCGCCTGCACGGCCGGCGCGCGGTCGACCAGCAGCACGAACTGCTCGCGCAGCAGCACGAGGTCGTGCTTGGCGAGCGCATCGTCGAGCAGCACGCCGTAGGTGGCGACCACGATCTCGGGCGGGTCGAGCGCCCTCGGCACCGACACGGCGAAGTCGCTTCGAAGTGGAGCGTCCGCGGCCACGGCCGCCAGCGCCGGCAGCCACGCGATCAAGAGCGCGGCGACGACACGACGGCAGCGTGCCACGCACGAAGACGGGTTCGTTCCCATGCGCGGCACTGTCGCGCAGACACGCGGCACCACGCTTGCCCGGCATCAAGCCGGCCGGCGATCGCGCACCCCACGCTGCCTTGACGAAGCGCAATCTCCTGACGCCGGAGTTGCCGAAAGATCGGGGCCCCTGCAGGGCTGTGCCCAGCCCGCGCAGACATCCTTCAATCCAGGAGAGCACGATGAATGCACTGACCCGCATCGAGCGAATGAACGATTTCTTCCCCGACTTCTTCCGCGGCTTTCCCCGCGCCCTGCGCCTGCCCGAAGGCCTGCCCAACGACATCCGCATCGATGTCACCGAGACCGACAAGCAATACGAAGTGCGGGCCGAGATCCCCGGTGCGCGCAAGGAAGACATCAAGGTCAACGTCAACCACAACTTCGTGTCCATCAGCGCCGAGATCAAGCGCGAGAAGGAAGAGAAGCAAGGCAAGCGCGTGTTGCTGAGCGAGACCTACACCGGCATGGTGTCACGTGGCTTCGCGCTGGAGCACGAAGTCGACGCGAAGGAGGTCGCGGCCAAATTCGAAGACGGCGTGCTCAAGCTCACGCTGCCCAAACTCGAAGGCAGCGGCAGCCGCACCATCGCCATCAAGTGACCGAAGCCCCGGCCACGGCCACGATGCGCGCCATGCGCTGGCGCGGCAGCGGTCGGCCGCTCGAACTCGTCGAGTGCCCGGTGCCCCGCCCGGGCCGGGGCGAGCTGCTGCTGAAAGTGCTGGCGTGCGGCGTGTGCCGCACCGACCTGCACATCGCCGATGGCGAGCTCGCACCGACGTGCGCCTGTGTCGTGCCGGGCCACGAGATCGTGGCCACGGTCGCGGCCCTCGGCGACGGCGTGACGGGCTGGCAGGCCGGCGATCATGTGGGCGTGCCGTGGCTCGGTTGGGCCTGCGGCGAGTGCGACGACTGCCGGCGTGGCCGCGAGAACCTCTGCGCGCGTGCCGTCTTCACCGGCCACGGCCGCGATGGCGGCTACGCCTCGCACGCGCTCGCCCACGCCAGCTTCTGCATCCCGCTGCCGCCCGAGGGCGACCCGGTCGAGACCGCACCGCTGCTGTGCGCCGGGCTGATCGGCTGGCGTGCACTCAAGGCTGCGGGCGATGACGCGCGCGTGATCGGGCTCTACGGCTTCGGCGCGTCGGCCCATCTCATTGCGCAGGTGGCCAAGGCCCAGGGGCGGCGTGTCTTCGCCATGACCCGCCCCGGCGACACCGCACGCCAGGCCTTTGCGCTCTCGCTGGGAGTCGAATGGGCCGGCAGCACCGACGCCGCGCCGCCCGATGCGCTCGATGCCGCCATCCTCTTCGCGCCCGACGGGGCGCTGGTGCCGCTGGCGCTCTCACGGGTGCGGCGCGGTGGCCGCGTGGTCTGCGCCGGCATCCACATGAGCGACATCCCCGCCTTCCCCTATTCGCTGCTCTGGGGCGAGCGCGAAGTGCGCTCGGTGGCCAACCTCACGCGTGCCGACGCGAAGGAGTTCTTCGACTTCGTGCGCCAGCATCCGGTGCGCTCGCACACCACGGCGTATCCCCTCGACGGGGCCAACGAGGCGCTCGATGCACTGCGCAGGGGCACGTTCGACGGCGCGGCAGTGCTGGTGCCCTGACGAGCCGCCGCGCCTGTCGAGGTTTGCGCCGCATCAAGCTCCCACCGCAGGAGTCGACCTACCTTTGAGCCTCCACGGTCTTGCAACGGAGTCTCGTCCATGAACATCCTGCTCGCTGTCGACGACAGCTCCTTCAGCCGCCACATGCTGGCCTGGCTCGGTGCCCACCCGGAGTGGCTCTCGCCGCAGCATCGCTTTGCAGTGCTGCACGCGCAGACGCCACTGCCGAATGGCCTGCGCCTGCTGCTCGACGAGAAGCAGATCGAGACGCGCTACACGACCGAAGCCAACGAGGTGTTCCGCCCGGTGCGCACCTTCCTCGACCACCACGGCATCCAGGCCGAGTACCTGCACCGCGAAGGGCCGGCAGCCGAGGTGGTCGTCGAGCAGGCCACGCGTTGGCGTGCCGACCTGATCGTCATGGGTTCGCGCGGGCACAGCCCCGCGGGCCAGCTCGCGCTCGGCTCGGTGGTGGCGCGGGTGCTGGCAAGCACCACGGTCCCGGTGCTGGTGGTGCCGCCGCCGCGCGAGCAGTCTTGAAGCACGCCCGGGCGGCGGCGACTACTTGCCGTCGTGCCGCCCGCTGCGCGAGATGGAGCGCAGCAGCCACACCGCGCCCACGCACGCGCCCACGAAGCCGATGAGGCCGAACGCCGGCAGGCCGAAGAGCTTCGGCCCGCCCTGCACCGTCATCACGATGGACGAGCCGACGATCAGCGCCGCCACCACCAGCCCCACGGTGAGGCGGCTGGCCGCCCGGTCGAGCTGGTCGCCCACACGCTCCAGGTGCTTGACCTCGATGTGCACTTGCACGCCACCATGCCGCACGTTTCGCAGCAGGCGCGCCAGGTCGTCGGGCATGGCCGCGAGCAGGCCAGCCAGCCGGTTGATCGACTGCCAGCTGCGCCGCACGATGGCCTGCGGGCGGTAGCGCGCGCGCAGCGCCCGCCTGAGGAGCGGCAACGCCTCGGCCGCCATGTGGAAGTCGGGGTCGAGGCCGCGCCCCATGCCTTCGACCGTCACGAAGGCCTTGATGAGCAAGGCCAGGTCGGACGGCAGGCCCAGCCGGTGGCGCCTCAGGATGCCGGTCACGTCGGCCAGCATGTCGGCCAAGCTCAGGCGCGCGAGCGGCACGCCGTGGTAGGCATCGACGAAGGCTTCGATGTCGCCGTTCAGCTGGGCTTCTTCTTCGGCACTGCCATCGGCCCATTCGAGCAACACGTCGCTCACGGCCGCGGCGTCTCGCTGCACCAGGCCGAGCATGAGCTTGAGCAACTCGTCGCGGCGCTGCGCCGAGAGCCGCCCCACCATGCCGAAGTCGATGAAGGCAATGCGGTTGCCGCTGAGGTAAAAGACGTTGCCGGGGTGCGGGTCGGCGTGGAAGAGGCCGTCTTCCACCACCATCTTCATCACCGCCTGCGCGCCGCGCTTGGCGAGCAGCTTGCGGTCGAGGCCTTCGCCATCGGCGCGTTCCAGCGCATCGCCGGGCAGGCCGTCGATCAGCTGCTGCACGTTGACGCGCTCGTGCGTCCACTCCCAATACACCTTGGGAATCACGATCTCGGGCCGCTCGGCAAAGTTGGCGGCGATGCGCTCGGCCTGCCGGCATTCGTTGGCCAGGTCGAGCTCGCGCCGCAGCGAGCGGCCGAACTCCTGCACCAGCGCCACCGGCCGGTAGGGCTGAAGGTCGGGCCAGCGGCTGGCCGCGATCGACGCCAGCCGCTCCAGCAGGCGCAGGTCGGCCTCGATGACGGGGCGGATGCCGGGGCGGCGCACCTTCACCACCACCTCGGCGCCGTCGTGCAGGCGCGCGCGGTGCACCTGCGCAATCGACGCGGCAGCCAGCGGCGTGGGGTCGAACGAGGCGAAGACCTCCCCCGGCTCGCCGCCCAGGTCTTCCACCAGCTGGTCGTGCAGGGCCTCGAAGGGCACCGCCGGCACGCGGCTGTGCAGCTTCTCGAATTCGGCGATCCACTCGGGGCCGAAGAGGTCGGCCCGCCCAGCGAGGATCTGCCCCAGCTTCACGAAAGTCGGCCCGAGTTCTTCCAGCGCACGCCGCACCTGCAGCGGCGGCGAGAGGCGGGCCAGCTCGGCGGCGCTCGTCCAGTGCACGAGCTGGCCGGCTTTTTCGAGCAGGTCGGCCCAGCCCATGCGGCGCACGGCGTCGCCGAGGCCATGGCGCACGAGCACCGCCACGATCTCCTGCAGGCGGGCCAGCTCGCGTGGCCTCGAAAGCGTGCTGCCTGACATGGCGCGGTCATTCATGCGGGCGAGTCTAGGGCCTGTGTGCACCGCCTCGCCACCGGCCGCGGGCCGCGCCACTGCCGCGAACTTGATCCCGCGCAAGCCCGCGGGCACAGCAGCGTGTGAACCTCTGCACACCACACCCGCCCACCCTCGCCAGGAGATCACCATGACCTACCGCAGCCTGCTCGTCCTGCTCGACGACGACCCCTTGTGCGCCGCGCGCGTCAAGGTGGCGATCGACCTCGCCCGCAACTTCGAGGCCCACCTCACCGGCGTGGCCCCCACCGGGCTCGTGGAGCTGCCGATCTCGGTCGAGGCCGCCACCGTGGTCACCGAGCTGGCCGAGGCGGCACAGGCCGAGCTGGGCGACCGTGCCCGTGCCGCCGCGCAGGCCTTCGACGCCGCCTGCGTGGCCGCCAAGCTCAGCGCCTGCCGCTCGGTCGTGCTCGAGGCCGAGCCGGCCGACGCCCTGCTGCGAGAGGCACACAGCCACGACCTCATCGTGCTCACCCAGCCCGACCCGGCCGAGACGGGCTACACGATGCGGCGCGCGGTGGTCGAGCGCCTGGTGCTCTTCAACGCGCGGCCCACGCTGCTGATTCCCTATGCCGGCACGGTGGAGGCCCCGTTCCAGAACGCCCTCGTCGCCTGGGACGGCAGCCGCGAGGCCGACCGCGCCATCGCCGATGCCCTGCCCTTCCTGCGCAAGGCGCGCCGCGTCGACGTGGCGGCCTGGCGCGAAAACGGCCTGCTCGCCGACACGACGCCCAACGCGGAACTCGAAGCCCTGCGCGAATGGCTGGCCCGCCACGGCGTCACCGCCACGGTGCGCAACGAAGTGGCCTCGGCGCCGATCGCCGACGCGATCCTCTCCCGCACGGCCGATCTCGACACCGATCTCCTCGTGATGGGCGGCTACGGGCACACCCGCTGGACGGAGCGCCTGCTCGGCGGCGCGACACGCGGCGTGCTGGCCACGATGACCGTGCCGGTACTGATGTCGCGCTAACGTCCCAACGATGAGCATCCGCCACCTCGACCGCCTGCTGGAGCCCCGGTCCGTTGCCGTCATCGGTGCCTCCGGGCGGCCGGCGAGCGTGGGTGCCACCGTCTGGAACAACCTCCAGGGCGGCGCGTTCGCGGGCCCGGTGTGGCCGGTGAACCCGAAGCACCGCACGCTCGGCGACACGCCCGTCTTCGCACGCGTCGAAGACCTGCCCGCCCCGCCCGACCTCGCCGTCATCTGCACGCCGGCCGCCACCGTGCCCGGCCTGATCGAAGAACTCGGCCGCCTGGGCACGCGCGCGGCCATCGTGATGACCGCCGGGCTCGACCGCGACACACGCCAGGCCATGCTCGCGAACGCGCGGCCTTACCTGCTGCGCGTGCTGGGCCCCAACTGCCTCGGCCTGCTGTCGCCACGCATCGGGCTCAACGCGAGCTTCGCGCACGTCGACGCACGGGCCGGCAGCCTCGCCTTCGTCTCGCAGTCGGGGGCGCTGGTCACGGCCGTGCTCGACTGGGCGCGCCCGCGCGGCATCGGCTTCTCGCACATGATCTCGCTCGGCGACCACGCCGACGTCGACTTCGGCGACCTGCTCGACCACCTGGCGAGCGACCCGCACACGCGCTCCATCCTGCTGTACATCGAGTCGGTGGAGTCGACGCGCAAGTTCATGTCGGCCGCACGCGCCGCCGCGCGCAACAAGCCGGTGGTGGTGGTGAAGGCCGGCCGCGGCGCGCGGGGTGCGGCCGCGGCGGCTTCCCACACCGGCGCGCTCGCCGGCTCCGACCTCGTGTACGACGCGGCGATCCGCCGCGCCGGCATGCTGCGGGTCGACACCCTGCAGGAACTCTTCGTCGCCGCCGAGACGCTCACCCGCTTCGGCCACAACCAGGACGACGAACTCACCATCGTCACCAACGGCGGCGGTGCCGGCGTGATGGCAGCCGACGCCGCCGAGCGGTCAGGCGTGCGCCTGGCCAACCTGAGCCCTTCCCTGCTGGCCGCGCTCGACGAGAAACTGCCGGCCACCTGGTCGCGCCACAACCCGGTGGACATCATCGGAGACGCACCTGTTCAGCGTTATGTCGACACGCTCAATTGCCTGCTCGCCACGCGCGACGCCGGCGCGCTGCTCTTCATCCACGCCCCCACCGCCATCGTGCGCAGCGACGACATCGCCCGTGCCTGCCTGCCGGTGGCGCAGAAGGCGAGCGGCCGGCTGCTCTCGTGCTGGCTTGGCGACGATGCGGTGTTGCCCGCGCGGCGCGTCTTCGAAGAAGCCGGCATCGCCGACTACGCCACGCCCGAGCAGGCGGTCGCCGCCTTCGCGATGCTCGGCACCTACCGCCGCAACCAGGCGCTGCTGCTCGAAGCGCCCGCCGTCAATGGGGTTGCCGAGCCCGCCCTGGAGACCGCGCGGGCCATCGTCGCGAAAGCGATCGAGCAGTCTCAGCTGATGCTCGACGAGGCCTCGGCGAAAGCGCTCATGCGCGCCTACGGCATCGGCGTGGTCGAGACGGTGGCGGTGCCCCCCGATCCGCAGGCCGCGGTGGACGAAGCCTCGCGCCTGGGTTTCCCGGTGGCGCTCAAGATCCTCTCGCCGCAGCTGTCGCACAAGTCCGACGTGGGCGGCGTGCGCCTCGGGCTGCGCAATGCCGACGAGTTGCGCGCCGCCGCGCGGCAGATGCTCGACACCATCCGCGCGAAGCGCCCCGACGCGCAGCTCGAAGGCTTCACCGTGCAGCCGATGGTGGCGCGCCCGCATGCGCAGGAGCTCATCATCGGTGCGAGCGTCGACCCGGTGTTCGGCCCTGTCATCCTCTTCGGCCAGGGCGGCACGGCAGTCGAGGTCATGGCCGACCGCGCACTCGCGCTGCCGCCGCTCAACCGCGTGCTGGCGCGCGACCTGATCTCGCGCACCCGCGTGGCCCGGCTGCTCGCCGGCTACCGCGACCACCCGCCCGCGAAGCTCGATGCGATCTGCGATGTGCTGGTGGCCGTCTCGCGCCTGCTGGCCGATCTGCCGGAGATCGCCGAACTCGACATCAACCCGCTGTGGGCCGACGCCGACGGCGCCATCGCCCTCGATGCCCGCGTGCGCCTGAGCGCCGCGCCCGTGGCCGGTGCGGCGCGCTTCGCGATCGCGCCCTACCCCGCGGGGCTGGCCACGCGTGTCACCTGGCACGGCCGCACGCTGGAGCTGCGCCCCATCCGGCCCGAGGATGCCGCGATCCACGCCACCTTCGTGGCGAGCCTGTCGCCGGAAGACCTGCGCTTCCGCTTCTTCAGCACACGGCGCGAGCTGCCACCGAGCGAACTCGGGCGGCTCACGCAGATCGACTACGACCGCGAGATGGCCTTCGTCGCCATCGATGCACATGGCGCCGGCACGCCCGAGATCCTGGGCGTGGCACGGGCCGCCTGCGACCCCGACAACGTCGACGCCGAGCTCGGTGTCGTCGTGCGCTCCGACCTCAAGGGCCAGGGCCTGGGCACGCTCTTGATGGACCGGCTCACCGACTACCTCGTGGCGCGCGGCACGCAGCGCCTCGTGGCTCTCGTGCTGCACGACAACAGCGCCATGCGCGACCTGGCGCACGAGCGCGGCTTCGTGCGCGACGAGGGCTGGCGTGACCCCGGCAGCCTGCGCCTGGTGCTGCCGCTTCAACCCTTGCCCACCGCCACATGACGACCGCTTCTCCCCCCTGGCCCGGCCTGCGCGAGCGGCGCGACAGCCCCTGGCTTCGCGAGGCCGCCGCCCGCGCGACCGACGCCGCCGCGCCCACCCCGCCGATCGACCGGACCTGGCCCCTCGACAGCCCCTTCCCCACCACCGTGGCGCCGACCACCGCATTGGGCGCCTTCTTCGACTGGTGGACCAACCTCGCCGCGTCGCCCGCCAAGCAGACGGAACTGGCGCGCGAGGCAGCGCAGGTGGCGGCCGACATCTGGTCGGTGTGGCACGGCCGGAAGGTGATCGACCCGTTGCCGCAGGACAAGCGCTTCGCCGACCCGGCCTGGCAGCAGATGCCCTACCGGGGCCTCGCGCAGAGCTTTCATCTGTGGCAACGCTGGTGGCACCACGCCACGACCGGCGTGCCCGGCATCACGCGCCACCACGAAGACATGGTGAGCTTCGCTGCACGGCAATGGCTCGACATGGTGGCGCCATCGAACTTCGTGAGCACCAATCCCGTCGTGCTCAAGCGCACTGCCGAACAGGCCGGCCTCAACCTGTGGGCCGGCGCGCAGCACGCCCTCGACGACCTGCGCCGCGAGGTGGCCGACCTGCCTCCGCTCGGCGCCGAGCGCTACAAGCCGGGTGTTGAGGTGGCCATCACGCCGGGCCGCGTGGTCTTCCGCAACCGGCTCATGGAGCTGATCCAGTACGAGCCCACCACGCCCACCGTCCACCCCGAGCCGGTGCTGCTGGTGTCGGCGTGGATCATGAAGTACTACGTGCTCGACCTGTCGCCCTCAAATTCGATGGTGCGATTTCTCGTGGCGCAAGGCTTCACCGTATTCGCAATCTCGTGGAAGAACCCCGGCAGCGACGACCGCGACCTCGGCATGGACGACTACGCCCGCCTGGGCGTGCTCGAGGCGCTGCAGGAGATCTCGCGCATCGTGCCCGGCGCCTCGGTGCACGCCGCGGGCTACTGCCTCGGGGGCACCTTGCTGTCCACCGTGGCGGCGTGGATGGGGCGGCAGGGTCGCACGCATGCCCGGCTCGCGCCGCTCAAGACCGTGACGCTGATGGCTGCGCAGACCGACTTCACCGAGCCCGGCGAATTGGCGCTCTTCGTCGACGAGGCGCAGGTCGCCTTCCTCGAGCGCCTCATGGCACGGCGCGGCTACCTCGACAAGCGCCAGATGCGCGCCACCTTCCAGCTGCTGCGCTCCAACGACCTGGTGTGGTCGCACCGGCTGCGCAGCCACCTGCTCGGCGAGCGCGAGTCGATCAGCGACCTCATGGCCTGGAATGCCGACGGCACCCGCCTGCCCTACCGCATGCACATGGAGTACCTGCAGGGCCTCTTCCTGCACAACGCACTCGCCCGCGGCGAGTGGCGGGTGCAGGGCGCGCCGGTGCACCTGTCGGACATCCGCGTGCCCGTCTTCAACGTGGGCACGGTGCAGGACCACGTCGCGCCGTGGCGCTCGGTCTACAAGCTGAACGCCCTGTGCGACGCCGAGCAGACCTTCGTGCTCACCGCCGGCGGCCACAACGTGGGCATCGTCAACCCGCCTGGCAACCCGGTGCCGTCGAGCTACCGCCTGCACACCCGGCAGGCCACCGACCCGCTGCTGACACCCGACGAGTGGCTGGCCGCGACGCCCTTGACACCTGGGTCGTGGTGGACGGCCTGGGCCGCCTGGCTCGGCCAGCACTCCGGGCGCCGCCGCGCGCCGCCGTCGCTGGGCGCAGGGCGCACCGCGCCGACGGAGCGGGCCCCGGGCCTCTACGTGCTGGAGCGCTGAACGCGCCGACCGCGTCAGGCGGAGTGTGGCCGGCGTGGAAGGTCTTTGGGGCCGTGCCCTAAGATCGCCCGCCGCGCCTTTGGCCTCGGCAGCCCATCCCCGCATGCATTCCATCGTCGATTTCCTGCCCACCGGCTGGCCCGAGAGCAATCTCATGATCGCCTTCGGCGTGCTGCTCGCCTTCGGCACGCTGGGCGGGCTGCTTGCCGCACGCGTGCGCTGGCTGCCCACCATCACCGGCTTCATGGCCTGCGGCCTCGTGATCGGGCCGAGCGGCATTGGCCTGCTGCCGCAGAGCACACTCGACGGGGCGCGCGTGCTGGTCGACATCGCGCTCGGGCTCATCCTCTTTCGCCTGGGCGCGGCGCTGCACCCGTGGGCGGTGGTGCACGACCGCCGCTTGCTCATCACGAGCCTGGTGGAAAGCCTCGCCACCTTTGCCGCCATCCTCGGGCTGATGCACCTGCTCGGCGCCTCGCACACGGTGGCCACGCTGGTGGCGGCGATTGCGGTGTCGTCATCGCCCTCCGTCCTGATCCACGTGGCCGACGAGCTGCACGCGCGCGGCCCCACGATCAAGGCCGCCATGTCGCTGGTGGCGATCAACAACGTGCTGGCCTTCGTGCTGTATTCGATGACGCTGCCGCTCGCCCTGGAGAGCGCACGCTTCGAGCCGCTGGCGGCACTGGCGCTGCCGGCGTATCAGCTGGTAGGCGCGGTGATCGTCGCGCTCGGTGTCGGCTTCGTCACCACGCGCATCGCGCGGCAGACACGCCGCAACGAGCAGCACTTGCGCTTCGCGTTGCTGGTGGGCGCGGTGATGCTCTCGCTCGGTCTGGCGGTGGCCTTGCGCGTGTCGACCCTCTTCACCGCGCTCGCGCTGGGCATCGTGTGCCGCTGGCTGCAAGGCCGCTCGCGGCTCACGCGGGTGGAGTTCGGCGGCGGGGGCGACGTGTTCTTCGTGATCCTCTTCGTGGTGGCCGGCGCGAACCTGCACCTGTCGGACCTGGTGGAACATGCCCCGGCGGCCCTCGGCTTCGTGCTGATGCGCTGCCTCGCCAAGGCGGTGGCCGTGTATGCCTGCGGGCGGGCGTTCGGTTTCGCGCACCGCCGCTCGACGGCGGTGAGCCTGATGCTGCTGCCGATGGCGGGGCTCGCGATCGGCCTTGTGCAATCGACGGCCGGGCTGGTGCCCGAACTCGGCGCGCAGGTGGGTGCGGTGGTGCTGGCAGCCGTGGCCGTCTTCGAGACGTTCGGCCCGCCACTCGTGGCCTATGCCTTGCGCCTGTGCGGCGAGGCGCGGCCGGTGGACGATGCCGCGCCGCAGCCCGGCGTTACGCCGTCTGCAGCAGATGGATCAACACATCGATGACGTCGCGCCCGCCCGGTGAACGCAGGCGGTGCTGGCGCAGCGTGCGCGCGAGTTCGCTGGTGCCGAGCTGGCGGTAGTCGGAGCGGATGAGGATGCCCGCGATGGCGCGCTGAACGTCGAGCGAGCGCGCCGCCGGGAAGAGCCGCGCGATCGCCTGCAGGCTCTGCGCATCGGCCAGGCGCTGCTTGGCCAGGGTTTCGAGGGCGCGTGTCTGCGCTGCTGGCGACGTCATGCGGCCGATGCCGGCCGCGATGGCCCGCACTTCCGCCACGTCGGCCAGCGGCCGGTGCCGCAGGTAGACCTGCGCCACCGCCACGTCGTTGTCGCTCGCGCTCGTGAGGGCGCGCAGCGTGCGTTCGTGGCCGGGACGGTCGCCCAGGCAGGCGAGTGCCGCCGAGTGCGCCACGTTGTCGGGCCGTGCGCCGCCGAGGGCGAGCACGTTCGGCGCGAGCGGCGCCTCCTGCGCCGCCACCTTGGTGCAGATGTGGTCGACCTCATGCAGCCCCAGCGTGCCGCGCGACATGCGCGTGGCCACCATGCGGACGAATTCGGCCTGCTGCTCTTCGGCGCTGAGCCAGCCCAGGCCGTGGGCGAGCGCCATCATGCGGGTCTGCGCGCTGGCGCGGTCGGCATCGCGGGCGAGTTCGAGGAAGCGGGTGCGGGTGCCGTCGTCGCGGCGGATGCGCTCCAGCGCGGCAGCCACCTCGGGCTGGCGGCGCTTCTCGGGCCCCACGCTGGCAGCAAAGCGCTCCAGGTGGTCGAGGAACATGCGCGACTCGGCGGGGCTGCGGCGCAGCATGGCGTGCAACGATTCGACCTTGGCGGCATCCGAGGTGCGGGTGTCGGTGAAGCGGCACATGTCTTCGCGGTAGCCGCTGCGGGCTTCCGATGCGTCGATGCCGCGCGTGGACACCATCGAGGTCGGGCCGAAGAGCTGCAGCAGCGTCGGGCTGGCGCGGCCACCGGCCACCTCGCCCACCGGGGCCGACTGGAAATAGCGATCCATCAGCGGGCCGGCGTAACGGCCGAGCGGCGCCTTGGAGGCAAAGCCGTAGAGCAGCGGCACGTCCTTGAAAATGGTGCGCAGGCGGTCGCGGTTGCTCTGGCCGTATTTCACGTTGAGCGCGGCGGCCACACGTTCGGCATCGGTGGGCGTGTGGCCGGCGCGCGTGAGGCTGCGCAGCACCTCGCCTTCCGCCACGTGGCGCGGGTCGTCCTTCAGCGTGTTGCAGCCGAAGAGGTAGACCTCCTTCACATGCGCGAGCACGCCGTCGCACGAGTTGCTGCACGACGCACGCTCCAGCTCGGTCACCGGGAGGTTGTCGCGGTCGCCGAGGCGGTCGGTGTAGAACTCGGTGCCGTCGTCGAAATGCCCCGAGATGACGAGCGCATCGCACTGCACGCCGCTGCGGCAGGCGTTGGCGAACCAGTCGGGCTGGTTGCTCTGCACCAGCTCCACGAAGCGGTAGTCACCCGCCGGCAGGTGGCGCTTGAAGCTTTCACGCTCGTCGGACGAGTTGATCGTGATGGTGCAGACCGTCTTGGGCTCGGCGCGGGCTGCGTGGGGCAGCACGGCCGCCAGGGCCGACAGCAGCAGAGCGCCAGCGCGGGGCAGGCCGCGGAGCACGGCGAGGGGGTACAGCATGCCCGCGAGTTTTCCACGGCATGCGCGCCCGCGGGGCAGATGTAACCGAATCTTCGTGCGCTTTGCTCACCCAGCGGCGTTCAGCCGTTCTCGAGTCGCGACAACAGCGCGTCCACCATCTCGCCGCCGCGGCCAGCCGGGCGCTTGCGGTGCTGCGAGAGCACCTGCCGCAGCTCGGCGGCGTCGATGGCGCGGCGGTCGGCGCGGATGAGCACACCGGCGATGGCGTTCTGCACCTCCACAGAGGGCGTCTTCGCGTACTGCTCCGAGAGTTTCATCAGCACCTCGCGGTCGGACACGTAGTGCCGCCCCACCACTTCGAGCGCACGCACCTGGGCGTCGCCGGCCGGCATCTCCACGATGCGCTGCGTGAGCCGCCGCAACTCGGCCACATCGGCGATGGGCCGGCGCCGCAGGTAGGCCTGGGCGGCCTGCACGTCGGCCTCGCGGGCGCTGGCCAGCGCGTCGAGCGTCTGCGCACGGCCCTCGTTGCTGCCGAGGCAGGCGCGCATTGCGGCATGGGCCACGGTGTCGGCCGCACCGCCCGACACCACGCGGCGCGAGAAGGCGCCATCGAGTTCACCGTCTTCGTTGAGACGGCAGGCGAGATCGATCTCGGAGATGCCGACCGTCTTGCGCGCCTGCAGTTCGCCCAGCATGAGCGCGAGTTCCTGCCAGCGCTGGTCGTCGTCGAGCCAGCCGAGGTTGCGCGCGAGGTTCACCAGGCGCACGCGGGTGGGAGCCTGGGCGGCTTCGCGCTGGCTGGCGAGAAAGCGCTCGCGGGTGGCGCTGTCGTGGGCGATCTCGGACAGCTCGCGTGCCACGGCGGGCTGTGCGCGGGTCTTCTCGTCGAGCGAGCCGGCCAGGCGCTGGATGCGGTCGAGGTAGCGCATGGCGCTGCCGTCGGGGCGGCGCATGAGCTGGTGCACGAAGTCGAGCTTGCCGGCCACCGGCACGCGTTCGTCGGCGAAGCGGCACATGTCGCCGCGGTCGGCCATGGCCGCCTCGCCACGCTTGGCGCCAGGGGCCGAGGCGAGCGAGAACACCGAGAAGGCGCGCAGCAGCGCCGGGTCGGCGCGGCCGGTGCCGATCTTGGGCTTGCGCTGGCGCAGGTGGCGCTCGAGCGTGTCGGCCGCGATGGGCCCGAGCGGCGCGGTGGAGGAAAAGCCGTAGATGACCGGCACGCCGGCAAAGAGCTGGCGCATGCGGTCGCGGCTGCTCTGGCCGTGGCCGGCGTCGCCGAGCAGCTTGAGTTCGGCGTTGGCCTCGCCGAGCGAGCGCCGCTGCCGCACCGACTCGTGCACCGCCTCGGCCGAAGCGCTGCTCTGCGCGTGGCGGCTGAGCGTGTTGCAGCCGAAGAGATAGACCTCCTTCAACTGCGAGAAGAGGCTCGGGCACGAGGCGCTGCACGAGGCGCGCTCCAGCTCGGAGACGGTCACGAACTCGTGCACGTCGAGCTGGTCGGAAAAGAATTCGTTGTCGCCGTCGAAATGCCCCGACACCACCAGCACGTCGCAGCGGGTGGCGGCGCGGCACGACGAGGCCAGCCAGTCGGAGCGCCCACGCTCGACGAGTTCGACGAACTCGTACTTCGAGGCCGGCAGGTAGCGCCGGAACACCTCTTTCTCGTCGGGCGAGTTGACGGTGACGGTGCACACCGTCTGCTTGCCGCCGGCGGGGGCTGCCCCGGCCGGCGACAGCGCCGCGGTCGCGAGCCACAAGAGGAGCAGGAAGGCGGGCTTGAGCATGGCAGGCAGGAGGATGGGCGCAGATCCTTGAAACAGTTTTTAACCCACCAGCAACCGGCGTGCCGCCCCTTGCCGGCAAAACCCGCACCGCCGACTGACCCGCGTCAACTCCGCTCGGTGAGCCGCGTGATGCCGAGCGCCTTCAGCACGTATTTCTCATAGACCGGCTCCGAATTTCCGGTCTTCATCTTGTGCAAGAAGTACTTCTCGAACGCGATCTTCGCCAGGTGCACCCATTTGCCCTTCTTGAACCAGTTCACGTTGCGCGGCGGGATCTGCGGCAGCGCCACGAAGGCGGCGCCCGTGTCGCCCATGTCGGCCAGGCAGATCGCGTTCCAGGTGCCCTTGGCCGTGGCGGGCTCGCCTCGGATGTCGGCCACGATGTTGTGCACGATGGCGGTGACCATCGACTCGATCATGTAGCCCGTCTTGGGCGCGCCGGTGGGCACGGGCGTGGCTTCGACCGGTGGGATGGCCACGCACACGCCGGCCGAGAAGATGTTCTTGTACTTCTTGCTGCGCTGGTGCTCGTCGATCAGCACGAAGCCGCGCGGGTTGCAGAGGCCTTCGACCGCGGCCACCGGGTCCACGCCCTTGAAGGCGGGCAGCATCATGCTGAACTTGAAGGGAAGCTCGTGCTCCTTCTTGACCTGGCCCATGTCGTCGAGCTCGGTCACGAACATCTTGCCGGCCTCGACCTTGGTGACGCGCGCGTTGCAGATCCACTTCACGTCGTGGTTGCGCAGCTCGCTCTCCAGCATGCTCTTGGAGTCGCCCACGCCGCCCAGGCCCAGGTGGCCGATGTAGGGCTCGCTGGTGACGTAGGTGATGGGCACCTTGTGGCGCAGGCGGCGCTTCTGCAGGTCGCGGCTGAAGATGAAGGTGAACTCGTAGGCCGGGCCGAAGCAGCTCGCGCCGGGCATCGCGCCGATCACCGCGGGGCCGGGGTCGTCGAGGAACTTGCGGTACTCGGCGAGCGCATGTTCGGCATGGTCGACGGTGCAGATCGACTGGGTGAAGCCGCCCAGGGGGCCCGCACCCGGCACCTCTTCGAACGCGAGCCGCGGGCCGGTCGCGATCACGAGGTAGTCGTAGGCGATGCGGCTGCCGTCCTTCAGCTCCACCGCGTTGCCTTCGGCGTCGAGGCGCACCACCGGCTGCGCGATGAACTCGATGCCCTTGGCCCCGAGCGCCGGCCCGATGGGCAGCGTGATCGCCTCGCGCTCTCGCCAGCCCACCGCCAGCCAGGGGTTGGACGGTACGAACTGGAAGTAGTCGACCGCGTTGATGACGGTGACGCGGTGCTCGCGGCCGAGCGCTGCCTTCAACTCGTAGGCAGCCGGCATGCCGCCGATGCCGGCACCGAGAACGACGATGTGAGCCATGTGGGCCTCCTTCAGGAGCGGGTGGATTGCAGCAGCGCGTTGGCGCGCTGCACGGCGGCGTCGTCCAGCTCGCCGGCCAGGGCGGCAAGCTGCAGACGATGGACGATGAGACGTGTGCGCGCTTCGAGCAGCGCCAGCTCGGCGGCCGAGGCGTCGTTCTCGGCGTTGAGCAGGTCGAGCGTGCTGCGGTCGCCGGCCCGCAGGCCGACGCGCGTGGCGTCGAGGCGGGCGCGACTGGCATCGAGCGCGGTCGCCAGCGCCGAGATTCGGCTCTTGCCGACCGCGAGGTCGAGCCAGGCGGCGCGGGTCTGCTGGGCCACGCGCTGGCGCGCCTGGTCGAGGGTGGCCTGAGCCTTGTCGGTGAGCGCACGGGCTTCGGTGGCCTGCGCGCTGCGCATGCCGCCGGTGTAGAGCGGAACGGCCAGCTGCACCCCCACCGCGCGGTTGCGCGCGGTGTTGCTGGCGGTGCCGAAATCACCATCGCCCGACAAGCGCTCGCGCGCCACCTGCGCTACCACGTCGACGGTGGGCGAGAAGGCTGCGGCCGACGCCCGCGAGCGCGCCTCGGCCGAGCGCAGCGATGCCTCGGCGAGCTTGAGCTCGAGGTTGTGCCGCTCGGCGCGGGCCAGCCAGTCGGGCAGCGTGCCGATGTCGTCGACCGGCGTGCCGCCCGGCAGCGCGAGCGTCTCGGTCGGGTCGTTCAGGCGCGCCACGCCGGTCAGGTCGGCGAGTGCGTTGCGGGCCAGGTCGAGCTGGGTCTGGGCGGCCAGGCGCTCTGCGTCGAGCGAGGCCGCGCGCGCGGTGGCCTCGTGCACGTCGGTCACGGGGCGGTCGCCCAGGCGGAAGCGGTCTCGCGCTTCGGTGGCGGCCTTGTCGACGGCGCGTTGCTGGCGCTGCAGCAGCTGCAGCCGCTCGGCGGCGAGCGCCGCATTGAAGTAGAGCTCGGCAGTGCGCAGCATCAGGTCCTGCCGCGACCGGGCCCACTCGTGCTGGGCGGCATCGGCCGCGATGGCGAGCGATTCGGCCTGGGCGCTGCGCTCGCGGTTGTAGACGGGCTGGCGCAGGCCGAGTGCGTAGCGGGTGGCGGTGCCGCCGTGCACGGAGGTGTCGAACGACACGCCGGTGGCCGAGCCGAAGCCGGGGGCCGAGAACTGCGCGCCGCGCGTGGCGGTCTCGCCGTTGGCGTACGACACACCGCCTTCGAGCACGACGTTCGGCCGCCACAGGGCCTTGGCTTGCTCGCCACGTGCCGCGCCCGCCTCGCGCGAGGCGCGGGCGAGCGCGGCTTCGGGCGCATGCTGCTCGGCACGCTGCCAGGCCTGCATCAGGTCGAGCGACCAGGCAGAGGGTGCAAACAGCACCGCCCCTGCGGCCACGACGACCGCCGATGCGCGCAGGCGCGGCGGGCGTGTCATGACGCCGCTCCGGCCGCGGCGAGCTGCGACTGCACCCAGCGCTGGATGTCGCGCGCCGCCATGGCGCCGCTCTGGCGCGCCACCTCCACCCCGCGGTGGTAGAGCACCATCGTCGGGATGCTGCGGATGCGCTGGCGCACGCTCGCCTGCGGTGCGGCCTCGGTGTCGACCTTGGCGAAGCGCACGTTCGGCATCTGCGCCGCGGCCTGCTCGAACTGCGGCGCCATCATGCGGCACGGACCGCACCAGGCCGCCCAGAAGTCGACCAGCACCGGCAGCTCGGTGCCTTCGATGAAGCCTGGAAAGCGCTCGTCGCTGAGCGCGACAGGCTTGGTGGCCATCAGCTCGGTGCTGCATCGGCCGCAGATCGGCGCATCGGCGAGGCGTTGGTCGGGCACGCGGTTCTTCGTGCCGCAGGTGGGGCAGACGAGTTGCATGGCAGGCTCCGGCGATCAGCAGCCCGCGGGCACGCCCAGCTTGCGCAGGATGATCTCGAGCGGGCACCAGCGCGTGATCGAGCTCTGCAGCAGGTTCACGCCCACGAAGGCGGTGAACGCGAGCCACCAGGTACTCACGAAGAGCATGCTGCCGGGCACGCCGAGCGCGAGCGACAGGAGGATGAAACTGCCTGCGAACAGGCGGACGAGTTGCCATGAGGTCATGACGGGGCTCCTTCAGTTGAAAGTGGAGACGGCTGCGGCACGCTCTGGCGCCGGTAGGCCACGAAATACAGCAGCGGGATCACGACGAGCGTGAGCACCGTGCTGACGAAGATGCCGAAGATCAGCGAGATGGCGAGCCCGTTGAAGATCGGGTCGTCGAGGATGAAGAAGGCGCCCAGCATGGCGGCCAGGCCCGTGAGCAGGATGGGCTGCGCGCGGGTGGCGGCCGAGCGCACCACGGCCTCTTCGAGCGGCATGCCCTGCGCGACCTGCAGCCGGATGAAGTCGACCAGCAGGATGGAGTTGCGCACGATGATGCCGGCCAGCGCGATCATGCCGATCATGCTGGTGGCGGTGAACGGCGCGCCCAGCAGCGCATGGCCCGGCATCACGCCGACGATGGTGAGCGGGATGGGCGCCATGATGATGAGGGGCGTGAGGTACGAGCCGAACTGCGCCACCACCAGCAGGTAGATGAGCACCAGGCCCACGGCATAGGCGGCGCCCATGTCGCGGAAGGTCTCGTAGGTGATCTGCCATTCGCCGTCCCACTTGAGGGCGTAGTCGCGCCAGGGGTCGGTGGGCTGGCGGATGAAGGTCTCGCCGAGCGTGCCGCCGCCCGGCGTCTTCACCTGCGCCAGGGCGCTGCGCATCTTGAACATGCCGTAGAGCGGGCTGTCGACCGCGCCCGCCATGTCGCCCACCACGTAGTGCACCGGCAGGCCGTCCTTGTGGTGGATGGGCTGCTCGCGCAGCGTGTCGCTCACCGTCACCAGCTCGCGGATGGGCACGACCTGCCCCGCCGCACCGCGCACGCCGAGTTGCAGGAGCGCGTTGAGGTCGCCGTGGCTTTCGGCGGGCAGCTGGATCGTGGCGGCTGCGGGGTACTTGCTCTGGTCGTGCAGGTAGGCCGCGGCCTCGCCGGCCAGTCCCGCGCGCAGCGTGCTCACGATGGCGGCCTGCGGCACGCCGAGCATCGCGGCCTTGCGGCGGTCGACGAGCAGCAGCTTGCGCGGCGCATCGGCGATGCCGGAGTCGTCGACGTCGACCACACCGGCGGTCTGCTCGAACACCTTGCGCACGGCCTGCGCCACCTCGCGACGACCCTGCGCCTCGGGGCCGTAGACCTCGGCCACGATGGGCGAGAGCACCGGCGGGCCGGGCGGCACTTCCACCACCTTCACGTTGGCGCCGTGGCGCTGGCCGATCTGCTGCAGCGCGGGGCGCAGGCGCGTGGCGATGGCGTGGCTCTGCTCGCTGCGGTGGTGCTTGTCGACGAGATTGACCTGCAGGTCACCCACCTCGCCACCCGAGCGCAGGTCGTACTGGCGCACGAGGCCGTTGAAGTTGATGGGCGCGGCGGTGCCGGCATAGGCCTGGTAGTCGGTGACCTCGGGCTGCGCGGCTACATGGGCGCCCAGCTCGCGCAGCACGGCGGCGGTGCGCTCGAGCGGCGTGCCGGCCGGCATGTCGACGATGACCTGGAACTCCGACTTGTTGTCGAAGGGCAGCATCTTGAGCACCACCAGGCCCACGGCGGGGAGCACGAGCGAGATGGCGATCAGGCCGGCCACCGCGAGGCCGAGCAGCTTGCGGTTGCGGCCCCCTTGCCGGGCGTCGAGCAGCGGGCGGAAGATGCGGTCGAACAGCGGGCCGAGCTTGGCGGCCAGCCCCTTGGGCTCTTGATGTGCATGGCCGGTGTGCTTCATCCACAACCGGGCGAGCCACGGCGTGACGACGAAAGCGATGGCCAGCGACAACAGCATGCCCATGCTCGCGTTGATGGGGATGGGGCTCATGTACGGGCCCATGAGGCCGCTCACGAAGGCCATCGGCAGCAAGGCCGCGATCACCGTGAGCGTGGCAAGGATGGTGGGGCCGCCCACCTCGTCGACGGCACCAGGGATCAGCTCGGCGAGCGTCTTGTCGGGGTGCAGCGCCATGTGGCGGTGGATGTTCTCCACCACCACGATGGCGTCGTCGACCAGGATGCCGATGGAGAAGATCAGCGCGAAGAGCGACACCCGGTTCAGCGTGAAGCCCCAGGCCCACGAGGCGAAGAGCGTCACCGTGAGCGTGAGGATCACCGCGCTGCCCACGATGGCGGCCTCTCGGCGGCCGAGCGCCACGAAGACGAGCGCCACCACGGAAGCCGTGGCGAAGAGCAGCTTCTGGATCAGCTTCATCGCCTTGTCGTTGGCGGTGGCGCCGTAGTTGCGCGTCTCGGCCACCATCACGTTGGCGGGGATCAGCGTGTTGCGCGCGGCCTGCACGCGCTGCATCACCGCATCGGCGACGCTGATCGCGTTCTCGCCGGGCTTCTTGGTGATGGCGATGGTGACCGCGGGTGAGTCGCCCTCCTTCGTGCCATGCCACACATAGCGCTGCGGCGGCAGCGGGCCGTCGGCCACACGCGCCACGTCTTGCAGGAAGACCGGCTTGCCATTGCGCACGCTCACCACGAGCGAGCCCACGTCGCGTGCATCGCGCAGGAACGGGCCGGCCTCCAGCGCCACCGAGCGGTCGCCGCCCAGCAGCTCGCCCACCGGCGTGCCGAGGTTGGCCGATTGCAGCGCCTGGCGCAGCTCGGCCACGGTGACGCCGGCCCCGGCCAGGCGCGCCGGGTCGATCTCCACGCGCACCGCGCGGCCCGGGCCGCCGACGGTCGAGACCGTGCGCGTGCCGGGCACCCGCTTGAGCTCGGCCTCCAGCGTGTGCGCCACTCGCTCCAGGTCGGCGGCACCGGTGTCGGCGTCTTTCGCGTAGAACGTGAGCGTGACGATGGGCACGTCGTCGATGCCCTTGGGCTTGACGATGGGCTCGCCCGCGCCCAGGCCGCGCGGCAGCCAGTCGGCGTTGGCATGCACGGTGTCATAGAGCCGCACCAGCGCCTCGGTGCGCGGCACGCCCACCTTGAACTGCACGGTGATGACCGCGAGGCCAGGGCGCGACACGCTCATCACGTGCTCGGTGCCGGCGATCTGCGACAGCACCTGCTCGGCCGGCGTGGCCACCATCTGCTCCACGTCGGCCACCGACGCACCCGGGAACGGGATCAGCACATTGGCCATCGTGACGTTGATCTGAGGCTCCTCCTCGCGCGGCGTGACCATCACCGCGAAGGCCCCCAGCAGCAGCGCCACCAGGGCCAGCAGCGGCGTGATCTGCGCCGACTGGAAGAAGCGCGCGATGCGACCGGAGACGTTCACCTCAGCGCCCCTTCGCCGCAGACTGCGCGTCCAGCGCCACACGCTCCCCGGCCTTGAGGCCCGAGAGCACCTCGACCTGGTTGCCGTTGACCGGCCCCAGGCGCACCTGGCGCAGGAGCGCGCGGCCATCGGTACCGATCACGTAGACGCCGGTCAGCTCGGCGCGGCGCACGACCGCGCTCGCCGGCACCGCGATGCGCTGCCCCGCCTCGCCGCGCACCGGCAGCCAGGCACGGGCGAACATGCCCGGCGACAAGGCCGTGCCCGGCGGCAGCTCGAGCCGCAGCTGCACCGTGTGCGTGGCCGCGTCGACCGACGGCAGGAGCTGCCAGCGCAGCGGCGTGATCCGCGCGGGCGCGGTGCCCGGCACTTCGATGAGCGGCGTGGCACCCGGCTCGGGCGCGGCGGTCTGCGGCACCGAGGCCGTGACGCGCAGCTGCGCCGGGTCGTACACCGTCACGAGCGCGCGGCCGGGCATGGCCATGTCGCCGAGCACCACCGACACCTCGGAGACGATGCCGTCATACGGCGCCTTCACCGTGTAGAAGCCCGACTCGGTGCGGGCGGCACCCGCCGAGGCCAGCTGCGCGGCGGCCTGCGCCTGCGCCGACTTGTGCTGCGACTCGGCGCGCTCGAGCGCGGCCTGGCTGATGTAGTTCTGCTGGAAGAGCTGCTTCTGGCGCTCGAACTCGCGGGTGGCGGCCTCCTGCGCGGCATGCGCGGCCTGCACCTGCGCGGCGGCGGCAGCGGCCTGCTGCTCGGCGGCGCGCGCGTCGAGGCGCAGCAGCACCTGACCGGCCTTCACCCGCTCGCCGGCCTTCACCTGCACGGCCACCACCGCACCCGGCACCTGGGCGGCGATGACGGTCTGGCGCACGGCCTCCACCACGCCGTCGAAGGCGTTGGCCTGCGCGCCCGAGGCGGCGGCCACCTGGACAGTGGCCAGCTCGGCCGGAGCCGCCACCGAAGCACTCGCAGCGAAGGCAAGGCCGATCGCCCATGCCAGCGGGCCGGCGATGAGCGCCGTGCGCGTCGAAATGTGCTTCATGCCTGATGCCGTCATGGTTTGCTCCGGTTCACTTGAATGATAGTATTTGCGCAAGTAGTTAAATAGTCAAGTAGCCACACGACATCAAAAGGTGCATCGATGAGGCATGATTCGCCACCCTCCACACTTCTGTGCCCGAGCATGCAAGGTTTGACTCCCGAGGCGTTGGCGCAGGTCGCCGCGTACTTCCAGGCGCTGTCGGAGCCGACGCGTCTGCAGATCCTCAATCTGCTGCGCGGCGGCGAACACAACGTCGGCGAGATGGCCACGGCCTGCGGCTACACCTCGGCCAACATCTCGCGCCACCTCGCGCTGCTGATGAAGCACGGCCTGGTGGCACGGGAAAGCCGCGGCAACGCGGTCTACTACCGCATCGCCGACGAGTCGGTGTACGCCTTATGCGACCTGGTCTGCGGCAGCATCGCCCGCCAGTGGGACAAGAGCGCGCAAGACCGCAAGGCCTTCGCGCGCGTCAAGCCGCCGAGCCCGGTCGGGCGCAGCAAGCGGAGTTGAGGCGGGGGGTGATGTGAAGCGTGAGCGCTGTGCAGCGGGTGTGCAGGGCTCGAACGCTCTACGTTCGTGGTGCCGGCGGCGGGACTCGAACCCGCACCTCCTTGAGGAGCAGGGATTTTAAGTCCCTTGCGTCTACCGATTTCGCCACGCCGGCTGGCCGTAGGCAGCGGATTCTAGGTCGGCAAGCCTTCAGAAACTGACGCTGTAGCGCCGCCCCTTGAACGAGAGCACGGCACTCTTCAGCCGAATCTGCTCCAGCACCAGGTCGTTGGCGACCTTGTCGCCTTCCTTGAACACCTGTCCGTTCAGGATGAGCATGCGGCTCGCCGGGTTCTTGGAGTAGCTGGCCCCGCTGACCGAGAGCGTGGGCAGTTGCCGGCGGATGTCATCGGGCAGCTCGGAGATCGAGGGCACCGGCGTGTCTTCGTCGCGGAGTGCCGCGGGGGCTGCGGCCACCGGCTTGTCTGCCGGCTTCTCTGCAGGCTTGGGTGCTGCTGCGACTCGCGCAGGCGCCGGTGCGGGCGGTGGTGAGACCGGGACGCTCTTGGGTTCAACCGGTGCTGGCTGCGCAGCCACGGGCTCGGGGGCAGGTTGCTGCGCTTGGGGTGCGGGCGGTGGCGCGGGCAGGACTGGGGCTTGGGCTACCGGCAGTGCCGCGCGCATCGGTTCGGGCTCCGCGCCCGAGCGCCCGAGCACCAGCCAGGCGGCCATGCCCACCAGGGCGAGCGACAGGCCCCCCACGGCCCACCACAGTGGCTGCACCGAGCGGCCGGCCGGCTCGTCGCCGTCATCGCCATCGGCCACGCCGGGGGCGATCTGCTTGCTGTGCAGGCTGGGCACGGCCCCACGCTCCCGCTCCGAATCGGCCCTGCGCAGCGCATCAAGGATGTAAGACATCGCCCGCCTTTCAGTTCGACGCCACGGTGGTCAGCAGCCGGGGCTCGTCGACCCCTGCGACCCGGTTGAGGTGCATCAGCGTGATCGGCCCCACCCGACCGTCGGGCTTGAGGCCATGTGCCAGCTGGAAATTCGCGATGCGCTCCTGCAATGCAGCATCCAGCGTTCCCGGCGTGGTGGGCAAGGCTTCGCCCTGTGCACGCGCGACCTGTTGCGCCACCCAGTCGACCACCGGCCCGTTCTGGCCCACCGGCACGCGTCCGATGTACGCCGGAGGCGTGCGCCACAAGGTGGCGAACTCGCCCCGCCAGGATTTGGCCAGCGCCGAGAGCAGCACGGTCTGCGTCGCCCCACCGGCCCCGCGCAGGGTGGCGCTGTCGGCCGCCAGCGACATCAGCAGCACGTAAACCGGCTTGCCTGCGTCGTCGTAGACGGTGAGCACGCCGGGGCGGTCGAGCGCGCGCAGCATCGCGAGGCCGCCGTCATCGCTCTTGAAGCACTGCAGCTGCTGGCGCGCGGCGGTGCTGCACGGGTCGGTCTCGGCCAAGGGCGTCTTCCACGCGGCGGCGAGCTCGCGCAGGGCCTGGGTCTCGCTGCGCAGGCCGTCGAGCGTGAGCGTGGCAGCCGGCTTCACGGCAGACGCCGCAGTGGCCGGCTGCGATGCCACGGTGGCTGCGATCGCCGCCTTCGCGGGCACGGCGGACGCCGCCGCGGCCGCAGCGGTCTTGCCCGCGCCACCGTCGCGCACCCAGCTCACCACGCCGAAAAGCAGCGCCCCCACCAGCAGCCCGGCCGCGGCGGCATACACCGGCTTGCGGTTGATGCCACTCACGGCCGCCGCGAGCGGGCGTTCGGCCTCGCCGAAGACTTCGGCCGAGGCATGGTCGACCATCTCGCGGTTCACCCGCGAGCGGCCTTCTGCATACGCGCCGAGCAGGGAGCGGTCGCACAGCAGGTTGATGCGGCGCGGCACGCCTCGCGACAGCTCATGGATGCGTTTGCGCGCCGCGCGGTCGAACGGCACCATGCCGCTCAGGCCCGCCACGCCGAGGCGATGGCGGATGTACTGCACCGTCTCGCTCTCGCTGAGCGCCTTCAGGTGGTACCGCGCGATCACGCGCTGTGCGAGCTGCTCGAGCTCGGGCCGCGCGAGCATGTCGCGCAACTCGGGCTGGCCGATGAGGATGATCTGCAGCAGCTTGCGTTCGCTGGTCTCGAGGTTGGTCAGGAGGCGCAGTTGCTCCAGCACCTCCGGCGAGAGGTTCTGCGCCTCGTCGATGATGAGCACGTTGTTCTGCCCGACGGCGTGCGTCTTGAGCAGGAACTCGTTGATCGGGTCGAGGTATTCCTTGACGCTCTCGCCGCGCGGGCGCTCCGCGTCGAGCGGGATGCGGAACTCCTCGCACACCGTGCGCAGGAGTTCGATCACGGTGAGCTTGGGGTTGAAGATGTAGGCGACGTTGCAGCGCTTGGGGATCTGCTCCAGGAAACAGCGGCACACCGTAGTCTTGCCTGCCCCGATCTCGCCCGTGAGCAGCACGAAGCCACCACCGCCGCGCAGGCCGTACAGCAGATGCGCCAGCGCCTCGCGGTGCCGCTCGCTCATGAAGAGATAGCGGGGATCGGGGGCAATGGAAAACGGTTCCTGCCGCAGGCCGAAGAATTTGGCGTACATCGTGGCCGCGAGTCTATCCCCCGCGATGCCCCCTCGGATGCTTGGGCTATGCTGGCCCGGCTCGCACACCACCATGCCGAAGAATCCTTACTACGACCCCAGCAAGCCGCATCACCGGCCCGAGGGCTTTCAGAACCGGCACACCGACTTCGCACCCAAGACACTGGCCGAAGTCCTGCGATGGCGCTTCGATGCGACGCGCCACGGGTTGCCCAAGCCGCCACGCGAGCCGATTCCGCAAGTGCCCGCCGATCTGGATTTCCTCCAGCGCAACGCGCTCGCGCGACGCCAGATGAAGCCGGCCGTCACCTGGATCGGCCACGCCACGGTGCTGGCGCAGATTGGCGGCCTCACGCTGCTCACCGACCCCATCTTCTCGATGCGCGCCTCCCCCGTGTCGTTCGTCGGGCCGAAGCGGCACCAGGCACCGGGTGTGGCCCTCGAGGCCTTGCCGCGCATCGATCTGGTGCTGGTCTCGCACAACCACTACGACCACCTCGATGGCGCCTCGGTCGACACGCTGAACCGGCAAGCCGGAGGGCCGCCGCTCTTCGTGGTGCCACTCGGCCTGAAGCCCTGGCTCGCCACGCGAGGTGTGCACCATGCGGTCGAACTCGACTGGTGGGACACGCACCGCCTGCAGCACGATGGCCGCGAGGTGGACGTGATGCTGCTGCCCGCACAGCACTGGTCGGCACGAGGGCTCGACGACCGGATGGCCACGCTCTGGGGTGGCTTCGCGGTACTGGCCGACGATTGCCATCTCTTCTATGCCGGCGACACGGCCTACTCGCGCGACTTCACCGACATCCGCGAGCACCTCGCCCATCGCCAGGACGCGGCCCGCGGCGGTGGCTTCGACATCGCCCTGCTGCCCATCGGGGCCTATGAGCCGCGCTGGTTCATGTCCGCCCAGCACGTCAACGTGGAAGAGGCGGTGAAGATCCACATCGACCTCGGCGCCAAGCGCTCGCTGGGCGTGCACTGGGGCACCTTCGCGCTCACCGACGAGCCGCTCGACGAGCCGCCAAGGGTGTTGAAGGAAGTGCGCGCGGCGCGTGGTCTTGGAGACGATGCCTTCCACACCATCGCCATCGGCGAGACGCTGCGTCTCGCGCCGCGGCGCTGAGCCTCAGGGCCGCTCGGTCCATTCGATGCGTGCGCCGAGCGCGCAGAGGTTCTCGACGAAGCGGGGGTGGGCGCGCCGAATGGGCGCCGCGTGGCGGATCACCGAGCGGCCTTCGATGCTCGCCGCCACCATCAGCAAAGCGATCGCAACGCGGATGATGTAGGGGCTGTCGACCTGCGCCGGTGCCAGCGGCCGTCCGCCGAAGCTGATGGCGCGGTGCGGGTCGGACAGGAACACGTGCGCCCCGAACTTCGACAGCTCCGACGTCCAGCCCATCGCGCCGTCGTAGACCTTGTTCCAGAACATTGCGCTGCCCTCGGCGCGCACGCCCAGCGCCATGAAGATCGGCAGCAGGTCGACCGGCAGGTAGGGCCAGGGCGCCGCCTCGATCTTCTGCAGCATGTTGCGGGTGAAGGGCTCGGCCACCTTCAAGCCGCCCTGCACCCGCGCATGTGACCAGCCGTCGCGGTGCGTGACATGCACACCGAACTTCGCGAGGCTGCGGTCGATGAGAGGAAAGTGCTCGGGCCGCGAGTTGCGCACCGTCACCTCACCGCCCGTGATCGCACCGAGCGCGAGGAAGGTCGTCACCTCGTGGAAGTCTTCGGCAAACCTGAACTCGGTGCCGCCCAGGGCATCGACGCCCTCGATCACGAGGCGGGAGGTGCCGATGCCTTCGATGTGGGCGCCGAGGCGGCACATGAACTCGCAGAACTCCTGCACGTGCGGCTCGCAGGCGGCATTCGTCAGCACCGAGCGGCCGCCTGCAAGCGCGGCGCACAGCACGAAGTTTTCGGTGGTGGTGACGGAGGCGTAGTCGAGCCAGTGTTCGGTGGCGCGCAAGGGGCCGTCGCAACGCACGGCGAAGCCGTCTTCGCCCGGCTCGATGTGGGCGCCGAAATGGCGCAAGGTCTCCACGTGCGGGTCGATCTCGCGCACCCCGAGCGTGCAGCCTTTCACCTCGTCTTCGATGCGCGCCTCGCCGAAGCGAGCGAGCAGGGGCGGCACCAGCATGATGGACGAGCGCATCTCCAGCGGCAGGCGGTGGCGGCGCGCATCGAACACGCTGTGCCGGTGGTACAGGCCGACGATGCCCCGCGCCATGTCGGCATGCACCTCGCTGCCGATGGATTCGAAGAACTGCAGGATCTTGCGCACGTCGGTGATGTCGGGCACGCCGCGCAGATGCACCGGCTGGCGGGTCAGCAAGGTCGCGCAGAGGATCGGCAGCACCGCGTTCTTGTTGGCCGACGGTTCGATGCGGCCCGACAGCGGCATGCCGCCGTGAACGATGAGGTGGGAAGAGGCACTCACGGTTCTCAACTCCGGTTGGCACCGCCCGACGTGGCGGCATGCGCGAGAGCATCCCGTGTGCATGGGAAGCTGCGATGAAGCCGCGAGCCCTTGTGTGAAGACTGGGTGAACCAGAGCCCATGTCGGCGCTCAAAACGCTCAGGGCTCGTTCTCTTGCCGCTGCCGGCAAAACACGACACCATGCCAGCCAGTTGCTTTCAGCAGTTCATCCGATGAAAACCACCCTCCTCTTCCCTGCCATCGCTCTCGTGTGCAGCTCGGTCGCGCACGCCGCCACACCGGCTGATGCGGCCAAGGCTGCCGAGAGTTGCGAGGCCGCCGTCACCGAAACCATCAAGGAGATGCGCGGCCGTGACGCGAGCGATGTTCAGTTCCAGAAAGACAAGCGCATGCTGTCGCCCACGACCGGCGAAGAGACCGACGTGAAGGGGGCGGGCCGCTACCGCAACTCGGTCGGTGCATCGGCGCCCTTCACCTACGGCTGTGCCTACAACAGCAAGACAGGCGCGACCTCGGGCATCGTGTTCCGCGACGCTGGCGGCCTGCGCGCGAGCGAAGGCAAGGAATGGCAACCCGACCTGATGAGCGTGTCGCCCGAAGCATGTGAAACCGCCGTGGCCGCCACGCTGAAGAGCAAGCATCCGCGCGTGGGCCGCATCGCTTTCGGCTCCGATTCGCGCCAGTTGCGCCCGGCGCCTGGTGGCCGCGCCAGCCTCGAAGGCATCGGCGCTGTGCAGCGCGCGCCGGGCATGAACCTCGTGCAGTTCAACTACCGCTGCGAGTTCGAGCCGGGCAATGGCAAGCTGGTTGCCGTGCAGGCGTTTGAATGACGGCTTGAGCGCGCCACGAAATGCAAAACGCCCCGATAGACGGGGCGTTTTTCTTTGGCTGCGCCGAAGTGTCTGGAGGCGCGGGCCGGAGTCGAACCGACCTACACGGATTTGCAATCCGGTGCATAACCGCTTTGCTACCGCGCCGTTGACTGTTGCGGCCGAAGGCATTGGGCGCCTTGGCAAAAAGGGAAGCCGAAGCTTCCCTTTTGAATTTGGAGCGGGATAAGAGGCTCGAACTCTCGACCTATACCTTGGCAAGGTATCGCTCTACCAACTGAGCTAATCCCGCGTGTTCCGATCAACTCAATTGCTTGAATCAACCGAAGCTGAAAGTATAAATGAAAAAAGCTCCGGCCTGCAAGACCGGAGCCGCTTTCAACTCAATGCTTCAGCGAATCGCCACTCGCAGCCGGCGCATCCACCTTCTTGACGGCTTCTGCGTCGACCTTCGGCGGATCTTCTTCGGACAGGGCCTGCGGAGCCGACTCGAGCGCAACCTCGAGCACCTGGTCGATCCACTTCAGCGGCACGATCTCGAGATGGTTCTTCACGTTCTCGGGAATGTCCTGCAGGTCCTTGGTGTTCTCTTCCGGGATGAGCACCGTCTTGATGCCACCACGGTGAGCCGCCAGGAGTTTTTCCTTCAGCCCGCCGATCGCCGTGACCTCGCCACGCAACGTGATCTCGCCGGTCATCGCCACGTCGGCGCGCACTGGAATGCCCGTCAACGCAGACACGAAGGCCGTGGTCATCGCGATGCCGGCGCTCGGGCCATCCTTCGGCGTGGCGCCATCGGGCACGTGGATGTGGATGTCGCGCTTCTCGAAGAGCTCGTCCTTGATGCCGAGACGGCGTGAGCGGCTGCGCACGACGGAGCGTGCTGCTTCCACCGACTCCTTCATCACGTCGCCCAGCGAGCCGGTGCGGATGATGTTGCCCTTGCCCGGCATCACGGCGCTTTCGATCGTCAGCAGGTCGCCGCCGACTTCCGTCCACGCGAGGCCGACCACCTGGCCGACCTGGTTCGCGTTTTCAGCGCGGCCGTAGGAGAACTTGCGAACACCGAGAAACTCGTTGAGGTTCTCCTCGGTCACGACCACCTTGCCGGTGTAGGTCTTGAGCTGCAGACCCTTGACCACCTTGCGGCAGATCTTCGACACCTCGCGCTCGAGCGAACGCACGCCGGCTTCACGGGTGTAGTAGCGAATGATCCCGCGCACGGCCGACTCGGTGACGTCGAGCTCTTCGTCCTTCACGCCGTTGTTCTGGCGTTGCTTGGGCAAGAGGTAACGCGTCGCGATGTTGACCTTCTCGTCTTCGGTGTAGCCCGAGAGGCGAATCACTTCCATCCGGTCCAGCAGCGCCGGCGGAATGTTCATCGAGTTCGAGGTGGCGATGAACATCACGTCGCTCAGGTCGAAGTCGACCTCGACGTAGTGGTCGCTGAAGGTGTGGTTCTGCTCGGGGTCGAGCACTTCCAGCAGCGCCGAGGACGGGTCGCCACGGAAATCCATGCCGAGCTTGTCGATCTCGTCGAGCAGGAACAGCGGGTTGCGCGTGCCGACCTTGGAGAGGCTCTGCAGCACCTTGCCCGGCATGGAGCCGATGTAGGTGCGGCGGTGGCCGCGGATCTCGGCCTCGTCACGCATGCCGCCAAGCGCCATGCGAACGAACTTCCGGCCGGTGGCACGCGCCACGCTCTGGCCGAGCGAGGTCTTGCCGACACCCGGAGGGCCGACCAGGCACAGGATGGGCGCCTTCACCTTGTCCACGCGCTGTTGCACCGCGAGATATTCGAGGATGCGGTCCTTGACCTTCTCGAGGCCGTAGTGGTCCTCGTTCAGCACTTCCTCGGCATGTGCCAAGTCGTGCTTGATCTTGGTCTTCTTGGTCCAGGGCAGGTTGATCAGCGTGTCGATGTAGTTGCGCACGACGGTCGCTTCGGCCGACATGGGCGACATGAGCTTCAACTTCTTCAGCTCGGCGTCGACCTTCTTGCGCGCATCCTTCGGCATCTTCGCCGCGATGATCTTCTTCTCCAGTTCCTCCATGTCGGCGCCTTCTTCGCCGTCACCGAGTTCCTTCTGGATCGCCTTGACCTGCTCGTTCAGGTAGTACTCGCGCTGGCTCTTTTCCATCTGGCGCTTCACACGCCCACGGATGCGCTTCTCCACCTGGAGGATGTCGACTTCGTGCTCCAGTTGCTCGAGCAGCTTCTCCAGCCGCTTGTCGACGGCGAAGAGGTCGAGCACCGATTGCTTGTTTTCGAGCTTGAGCGGCAGATGCGCCGCGATCGTGTCCGCCAGGCGGCCTGCATCGTCGATGCCCGCGATGGAGGTCAGGATCTCCGGCGGAATCTTCTTGTTGAGCTTGACGTACTGGTCGAACTGCTGCGTCACGGCGCGGCGCAGGGCTTCGATCTCGGGCTTGGTGTCGGTCTCCGGCGGCACCGGCGTCACTTCAGCCATGAAGTGCTCGCCGTTGTCGCTGATGCTGTGGGTGTTGGCGCGTTGGATGCCTTCGACCAGCACCTTCACCGTGCCGTCGGGCAGCTTGAGCATCTGCAGGATGCTCGACACGCAGCCCACCTCGAACATGTCGTCGGGCTTGGGCTCGTCTTTGCCGGCCGCGCGTTGCGCCACCAGCATGATCTGACGACCCGCCTCCATCGCGGCTTCCAGCGCCTTGATGGACTTCGGCCGCCCCACGAACAGCGGGATGACCATGTGGGGAAAGACCACCACATCCCGCAGCGGGAGCAGCGGCATGGTGATGGGCTCAGCAGGCAAAACAGGATGTCCGGACATAGGAACCTCTCTTTCTCAGGCCCACATAAGGCCCGAGGAATCAATTGCAAGACACCTGCCCGATAGGCACAGGCTATTCAGGATCCTCAGTCTCAGAGGGGCGTCAGGCACTGGCTTTGGCCTGTTCTCGGTACACCAACAAGGGCTTGGCGTTCTCTTCGATGGTGTGCTCGTCGAGCACCACCTTGGCCACGCCGTCCAGCGTGGGCAACTCGAACATGGTGTCGATCAGGGAGAGCTCCATGATCGAGCGCAGGCCGCGCGCGCCGGTCTTGCGGGCCAGGGCCTTCTTGGAGATGGCGCTCAGCGCAGACGGGCGGATTTCCAGCTCGACGCCATCCATCGCGAAGAGCTTCTGATACTGCTTGACCAGCGCATTCTTGGGCTCAGTCAGGATCTGCACCAGCGCGTCTTCGGTCAGCTCGCCCAGTGTCGCCACCACCGGCAGGCGGCCGACGAGTTCGGGGATCAAGCCGAACTTGATCAGGTCTTCCGGTTCGACCTCGCGGAAGACTTCGGAGACGCGCTTCTCGCTCTTCGAGTGCACCGTGGCACCGAAGCCGATGCCCGACTTCTCGGAGCGGTTTTGAATGACCTTCTCCAGGCCATCGAACGCGCCACCGCAGATGAACAGGATGTTGGTCGTGTCGATCTGCAGGAAATCCTGGTTCGGGTGCTTGCGGCCGCCCTGCGGCGGCACCGAGGCCATCGTGCCTTCGACGAGCTTGAGCAGCGCCTGCTGCACGCCCTCACCCGACACATCGCGGGTGATGGACGGGTTGTCGGCCTTGCGCGAGATCTTGTCGATCTCGTCGATGTAGACGATGCCGCGCTGCGCCTTGTCGACGTCGTAGTTGCAGTTCTGCAGCAGCTTCTGGATGATGTTTTCGACGTCTTCACCCACGTAGCCGGCCTCGGTCAGCGTGGTGGCGTCGGCGATCACGAAGGGCACATTGAGCAGGCGGGCCAGCGTCTGCGCCAGCAGCGTCTTGCCAGAGCCCGTGGGGCCGATCAGCAGGATGTTGCTCTTGGCCAGCTCGACCTCGTCTTTCGACGTGGCCATGTGCTTGAGCCGCTTGTAGTGGTTGTAGACCGCGACCGACAGCGTGCGCTTGGCCGTGTCTTGCCCGATCACGTATTGGTCGAGGCTGGCCTTGATGTCGGCCGGCACCGGCAGATCGGACTTGGCCGCGCGGGCTTCCGGGGTATCGGCCGGAACCTCGTCACGGATGATGTCGTTGCACAGCTCGATGCACTCATCGCAGATGAACACCGACGGGCCGGCGATCAGCTTCTTCACCTCATGCTGGCTTTTGCCGCAGAAGGAGCAGTACAAAACTTTCTCGCTGGAGGAGCCTTTTTTTTCGGCCATTTAAGTGGGGCGCACGAGGCGTGGAAGAGGCTGGTTGGGATGATAGAGCAAAAGAAAACGGGGCCTTGGCGGTAAAAAAGGCCCCGTTTCGATTGCAGTTACGGGTCTTGGCCCCGTGTTTGCGCGTCAGCTGGTGGCCGGCCCGGCGCGCTTGTTGAGCACCTGGTCGATCAGGCCGTAGTTCTTGGCCTCTTCGGGGTCCATGAAGAAGTCGCGTTCCATGTCGGCGCGGATCTTCTCGATGGGCTGGCCGGTGCGCTCGGCGTAGATGCGGTTGAGCTGCTCGCGGGTCTTGAGGATCTCGCGGGCGTGGATCTCGATGTCGGTGGCCTGGCCCTGCGCACCGCCCGAAGGCTGGTGGATCATGACCCGGGCGTTCGGCAGCGCAAAACGCTTGCCCTTGGCGCCCGCCATCAGCAGGAAAGAGCCCATGCTCGCCGCCATGCCCACGCACATGGTCGACACATCGGGCTTGATGAACTCCATCGTGTCGAAAATCGACATGCCGGCCGTCACCGAGCCGCCAGGCGAGTTGATGTAGAAGTGGATGTCCTTGTCGGGGTTTTCGCTCTCGAGAAAGAGCAGCTGGGCCACGACGATGCTGGCCGTCTGATCATTGACCGGGCCGACCAGGAACACGATGCGCTCGCGCAGCAGGCGGCTGTAGATGTCGTAGGCACGCTCGCCGCGTCCCGACTGTTCGATGACCATGGGCACCATGCCCAAACCCAGAGTGTCCAGCGCGCTCATGCGTGTGCGTCCTTCAGAAGTGATGCCTACAGGTTGGGCTTGATTATGTCGCCTCAAGAGAGACACGACAGAAATGCGATCGATGGAAAAACAAAGGGCGCCTCGCCGTGCCGGCTGGCGCCCTCTCCTTCTGGCTGAAAGCCCGATCAGCCAGCCATCAGCTCATCGAACGGCACGGCCTTGTCGGTGACCTTGGCCTTGCCCAGCACGAACTCCGTGACGTTGTTCTCGATGACAACGCCTTCGACTTCGGCCATGCGCTCACGGTCGCTCAGGTACCAGCGCACCACCTCGGCCGGCTTCTCGTAGCTCTGCGCCATTTCCTCGATGTGGGCTTGCAACTGCTCGGGCTTGGCCTGCAGGTTGTTGGCGCGCACGAGTTCGGCGACGACCAGGCCCAGGCGCACGCGGCGCTCGGCCTGCGGCTTGAAGATCTCTTCCGGGATCGGGGCCTTGTCGGCGTCCTTGATGCCGCGCTTCTTCAGGTCGGCGCGGGCCGACTCGATCATGCGGGCAGTCTCGTTGGCCACCAGCGCCGTCGGCAGGTCGAGTTCGGCGGTCTTGGCCACGGCGTCCATCACGGCGGCCTTGTTGCGGGCCAGCACCCGGAACTTCACTTCGCGCTCGAGGTTCTTCTTGATGTCGGCACGCAGCGACTCGACGGTGCCATCGGGGATGCCCAGGCTCTTGGCCAGGGCTTCGTTCACCTCGGGCAGGTTCTGCGCTTCGATCTTGCTCAGCGTGACGAGGAAGTCGGCTTCCTTGCCGGCCACGTCCTTGCCCTGGTAGTCCTCGGGGAACTGCAGCGGGAAGGTCTTCGATTCGCCGGCCTTCATGCCGCGCACGGCCTTCTCGAACTGCTCCAGCATCTGGCCTTCGCCGATGATGAACTGGAAGCCTTCGGCCTTGCCGCCGTCAAAGGGCACGCCGTCGATCTTGCCTTCGAAGTCGATCGTCACGCGGTCGCCTTCACCCGCGGCGTCGCCCTGGGCGCGCTGGGCGAAAGTGCGGCGCTGCTTGCGTAGGATGTCGAGGGTCTTGTCGATCGCGGCGTCGGTCACTTCGGCGCTGATGCGCTCGACTTCGGCGGTCGAAATATCACCCAGCTTCACTTCCGGGTAGACCTCAAACGTGGCGTCGAATGCGACCTGGCCTTCGGGTGCGTTTTCCTTCTCGGTGATGCGGGGCTGGCCGGCCACACGCAGCTTGGCTTCGTTGGTGGCCTGCTCGAAAGCCTGGCCAACCTTGTCGTTCATCACCTCGTAGTGAACGGAATAGCCATAACGCTGGGTCACGACGCTCATCGGCACCTTGCCCGGGCGAAAGCCATCCGCCTTGACCGTGCGTGCGAGACGCTTCAGGCGCGACTGCACCTCGTTGTTGATGGTGTCGGCCGGCAGCGTCAATGTGATGCGGCGTTCGAGCTTTTCGAGGGTTTCAACAGTGACAGCCATGATGTGTACGGACTCTCTGGTTTGGATAAGGCTGGTGCGCGGGGCGGGACTCGAACCCGCACACCATTGCTGGCGTCAGGACCTAAACCTGGTGCGTCTACCAATTTCGCCACCCGCGCGGGTGCCTGAAAAGTGCATCGGGGTCGCCTAAGCGACCCCAGCACTGTTCCGGCCGAATTCGGGGAGCCGCGGATTTTAGCCGCTTGTGGCGAGCTTGCCGGACCCTTGCAGTTCCTGATCGGCAGACTTCACCCGGAACCAGGCCGCATACATCGCTGGCAAAGCCAGCAGCGTGAGTGCCGTTGCGACGATCAGTCCACCCATGATGGCCACCGCCATCGGGCCCCAGAACACGCTGCGCGACAGCGGGATCATCGCGAGCACCGCCGCCGCGGCCGTCAGGATGATCGGGCGGAAACGCCGCACCGAGGCTTCGACCACCGCATTCCAGGTCGGCACGCCCCGCTCGCGGTCCTGCTCGATCTGGTCGATCAAGATCACCGAGTTGCGCATGATCATGCCCATCAACGCGATCACGCCCAAGAGCGCCACGAAGCCGAACGGCCGGTTCAGCAGCAGCAACGCTGCCGCCACGCCGGCGATGCCCAGTGGCCCGGTCAGGAACACCAGCATCGCGCGGCTGAAGCTCTGCAGCTGCAGCATCAGCAGCGTGAACATGATGAAAAGCATCAGCGGTGCGCCGACCGCGATCGAGCCCTGCCCTTTGCTGCTCTCCTCCACCGCGCCGGCCACTTCCACGCGGTAGCCGGCGGGCATCTTGGCGCGGATGGGGGCGAAGAGCGGATCGAGTTGCGCCGTCACCGTCGCCCCTTGCAGGCCCTCGACGATGTCACCCTGCACCGTGGCCGCGTAGTCGCGGTTCTCGCGCCACAGCACGCCCGGCTCCCAGACGAAGTTCGCCTTGGCAACCTGGCTCAGCGGGATGCTGCGGCCGATGGTCGTCGGCACATAGGCGTTCGCCAAGTCGGTGATCGCCTTGCGCTCTTCCAGCGGCTGGCGAAGCACGATGTCGATCAGCTTGTCGCCGTCACGGTACTGGCCGACAGTCGTACCACTGTTGAGCGTGCGCGCTGCCTGGGCAATGGCCTGGCTGGACACGCCCAGCGCCCGCGCCTTGTCCTGGTCGACCTCCAGCCGCAGCACCTTGACCGACTCATTCCAGTTGTCGTTCACGCCGCGCATGTTGGGGTTCTTCAGCATGATCGCCTTCACCTCGTCGGCATAGACACGCACCTTGCCCGGGTCCGGCCCGACCACGCGGAACTGCACCGGGTACGGCACCGGCGGCCCGTTGGGCAGGAGCTTGGGCCGGGCACGCACCTCGGGGAACTCGGTGGCCAGCAGTTCGGGCAGCTGATGGCGCAGCTTCTCGCGCGCCGCCAGGTCCTTGGGCAGCAGCACGATCTGGCTCACATTGCTCTGCGGGAAGATCTGGTCGAGCACGAGCGCGAAGCGCGGCACGCCGCTGCCCACCCAGGTGGTGACGTGGTCGACGCCTTCGAGCTTCATCAGGCGCGCTTCGACCTTCTTGGTGATCGCCTCGTTGGCGCTGTACGACGAACCTTCGGGCAGCCACAGGTCGACCAGCAGTTCGAGCCGGTTCGAATCGGGGAAGAACTGGTTCTGCACCTTGCCCATGCCGACAACGCCAAGCACCAGCGTGCCCACCGTCAGGCCGATGGTGATCCAGCGGTGCTTGACGCACCAATCGACGAGCGCACGGAAGCGCGTGTAGAACGGCGTGTCGAAGAGCTCGTGCGGCTGGTCGCTGTCGGCATGCGGCTTGGTCTTGAGCAGCACCGTGCCGAGGTACGGCACGAAGTAGACAGAGACAAACCACGAGATCAGGAGCGCCGCCGCCGTCACCGCGAAGATCGCGAAGGTGTATTCGCCGACCGTCGATTTCGCCAAGCCGATCGGCAGGAAGCCGACCGCCGTGATGAGCGTGCCGGTGAGCATCGGCATCGCCGTCGCGTCATACGCGAAGGTGGCCGCACGCGCCTTGTCGTAGCCCTCTTCCAGCTTGCGCACCATCATCTCGACCGCAATGATCGCGTCGTCGACCAGGAGGCCGAGCGCGATGATGAGCGAGCCGAGCGAGATCTTGTGCAGGCCCACGCCCCAATAGAACATGGTCACGAAGGTGATGGCCAGCACGAGCGGAATGGTGATGCCCACCACCAAGCCCGGCCGCCAGTCGAGCCGCAGCGGCTTGAAGTGCAGGCCCAGGCTCACGAAACTCACCGCCAGCACGATCACCACGGCCTCGATCAGCACGCCGACGAACTCGTTGACCGAGCGCGCGACCACCGTCGACTGGTTCTGGAACTGGTGCATCGTGATGCCGGCCGGCAGGTCGTCGCGGATCGCGTCGGTCGCCTTCTTGAGCGACTGGCCCATCTCGATGATGTCGCCGCCCTTGGCCATCGAAATGCCGAGGGCGATCACCTCCTTGCCCTGGTGGCGCACCTTCACCTGTGGTGGGTCCACATACGCCCGCTTGACTTCGGCGATGTCGCCGAGCTTCAGGCTGGCGCCATTGGCGCGGATCGCGAAGTTCTTCAGCTGCTCGACCGAGTTGAACTGCCCGCCCACGCGCACCTGCACATAGTCGGTCGGCGCATTGATGACGCCCGCCGACTCCACCGCGTTCTGCTGGCCCAATTGCGCGAGCACTGCGTTGAAGTCGATGCCGAGCTGCGCCAGGCGCTTCTGCGAGATCTCGATGAAGATCTTCTCGTCTTGCGCGCCGAAGACTTCGACCTTGTTGACGTCCTTCACCTTCAGCAGGCGCTGGCGCACCTGGTCGGCGTGCTCCTTGAGCTCGTCGTAGCTGAACCCATCGCTCGAGAGCGCATAGATCGAGCCGTACACATCGCCGAACTCGTCGTTGAAGAACGGCCCGGCCACACCGCCTGGCAAGGTGCCGCGCATGTCGCCGACCTTCTTGCGCACCGTGTACCAGATCTGCTGCACGTCCTTGGGCGGCGTCGAGTCCTTCAGCTGGAAGATGATGAGCGTCTCGCCAGGCTTGGAATAGCTGCGGATCTTGTCGGCGTAGGGCACCTCCTGCAGCGTCTTCTCGAGCTTGTCGGTCACCTGCTCGGCCACCTGCTGCGCGGTGGCACCGGGCCAGTAGGCCCGCACCACCATCGCGCGGAAGGTGAACGGTGGGTCTTCGTCCTGCCCCAGCTGGAAGTAGGCCGTGAGACCCAGCACCATGAGGACGACCAGCAGATAACGTGTCAGCGCCGGGTGCTCCAGCGCCCACTTGGAAATGTTGAACCGCGCCGCACGCACGGCGCCAGATGCATCGCTCACGCCAGCCTCGCTCACTTCACCGCCACGGGGGTGCCGATGTCGGCCGAGGCGGTCGCGGGTGCGCCCGGGTCGGCATAGAACTTGACCTGCTCGCCCGGGTTGAGCACGTGCACCCCGGCAGTCACGACCACGTCACCCGGCGACACACCGCCGGTGATCACCGCATCGTTGCCCTCGGCGCCTGCCAGCTGCACCTTCTTGAGCGCCACGGTCATGGTCGCCTTGTCGACGACCCACACGTTGGTTGCACCCTGCGCTTCACGCAGCGCAGACAGCGGCAGCTTGGTCACGCCGGCCTGGCGCGGCAGTTCGGCCACGATGGTGGCCGTCTGGCCCAGGCGCACCGCGGCGGTGGCGGGCGTCTGCCCGAGGTCGGCCTTGACGGCGAACGTGCGGGTCACCGGGTCGGCCGCGGCGGCCACTTCGCGGATCTGCGCCGGGAAGGTGTCGGTCGAACCCCACAGCCTGGCCTTCAGTCGCGCAGGTTGCGCGGCCAGGCTCTTCACCAGGTTGACCTTGTCTTCCGGCACGTTGAACACCACGTCGCGCGGGCCATCGTGCGCGAGGCGCACCACCGGCGCACCGGCCGCCACGACCATGCCGGGCTCGGCGTCGACGCCGGTGATGACGCCGTTCGCATCGGCCACGAGGGTGGTGTAGCCGGCCTGGTTGCCTTGCACGCTGGCTTGCGCGCGCGCCTGGTCGAGCTGGGCCTGTGCGGCCTTGAGCGCTGTCTCGCGGCGTTCGAGCTCCGCCGAGCTGATGAAGCCTTGGTCGCGCAGTTCCTTGAAGCGCTTGAAGTCGGCCTGGGTCTGGTCGAGGTTCGCCTGCGCCGCCACGAGCGATGCCTGTGCGGCGGCCTGCCCGAGCTTCAGGTCCTGGGGGTCGAGCTGAGCCAGCACCTGCCCGGCCTTCACCGAGTCCCCCACGTTGACGACACGGCGCACGATCTTCCCGCCCACCCGGAAGCCCAGCCGCGACTCGGTGCGCGCCCGCACCTCGCCCGCGTACTCGTAGGCCCCGCCCGCGCTTTCGGTCGAGATCGTCATCGTTCGCACGGCGCGAACGGGCGCAGAAACAGGTTCGGCCTTGGTGCAAGCGGCCAGAACGGCCACGCTGAGCAACGGAACGAGCAGGGTGTGACGCATGGGAGCCTCGGCGGGACTTGATTTACACAACTGACTGACTGGTCAGTAATGTATTCAGGCAAACCCTGGCCTGTCAAACGACTTTTGCGCGGCCCAGGTGCCCGGTTGCGGCGAGCGACGACATCGGCACAGAAGGCCGTGAAAAGCGGCGCTCACGGCGACAATGCGCGCCTCTCATGAGCATCGACCACTACGAAAACTTCCCGGTCGCCTCGGTGCTGTGCCCGCCGCCGCTGCGCCCGGCCGTTGCCGCGATCTACTGGTTCGCCCGCACGGCCGACGACCTCGCCGACGAAGGCGACGCCTCCCCTGCCGAACGGACCGCTGCCCTGCAGGCCTATCGAGCCGAGTTGCGGGCCGTGGCGCAAGGCGCCGCGCCTTCGCCTCGCTGGTCGGCCGTCTTCACGCCACTCAAGCGCACGCTCGACCAGCACCAACTGCCGCTGGACCTGCTGGAAGACCTGATTTCCGCGTTCGAACAAGACGTGCACCAGCACCAGTACGCCGACCGTGCCGGCGTGCTCGACTACTGCCGCCGCTCGGCCAACCCCGTCGGCCGCCTGCTGCTTCACCTCTACGACATCCGCGACGCGCGCTCGCTTCGGCAATCCGATGCCATTTGCAGCGCACTGCAGCTCATCAACTTCTGGCAGGACCTGAGCATCGACACCACGCGCGGCCGTGCTTACATCCCGATGGCAGACCTGTCGCGGCATGGCATCCGACTCACCGCGCTGCTCGCCCGAGAGGACTCGCCGGCCATGCGCCACCTCGTCGCGGAGATGGTGGGCTGGGCGCGAGGGCTGATGCTGGAAGGCGCACCGCTCGTCCACGCCATTCCCGGCCGGGCCGGCTGGGAGCTGCGGCTGGTGGTGCAAGGCGGACTGCGCATCCTGGAGAAGATCGAACACTTGCATCACGACACCCTCCACTTCCGCCCGACGCTTCGCTGGTACGACGCGCCCCTGCTGCTCTGGCGCGCCCTGCGCATGAAGCCCGGCGCCGCCTCATCGCTGCAGGAGGCGCGCCCATGACGCCCGAGCAATACGTGCAGCAGAAGGCAGCGGCCAGCGGGTCGAGCTTCTACTACGCCTTCCTCTTTTTGCCGCCACCGCGGCGTGCGGCGATCACGGCCTTCTACGCCTTTTGCCGAGAAGTGGACGACGTGGTCGACGAGGTGCACGACCCCGGCGTCGCCGCGACCAAGCTCGCGTGGTGGCGCAAAGAGGTTGCCACGAGCTTCGGCGGCCAGCCGAGCCACCCGGCGATGAAGGCCCTGATGCCGCACATCGCTGACTACGACATCCGCGCCGAGCATCTCATCGCCGTGATCGACGGCTGCCAGATGGACCTCGACCAGAGTCGCTACCTCGACTTCCCCGGCCTCGAGCGCTACTGCCACCTCGTGGCCGGCGTGGTGGGCGAGGTGGCCTCGAGCATCTTCGGCCGCACCGAAGCGTCGACCGTGCAGTACGCGCACAAGCTCGGCCTCGCGATGCAGCTCACCAACATCATCCGCGACGTGGGCGACGATGCGCGGCGAGGCCGCGTGTACCTGCCGGTGTCGGAGCTGCAGCGCTTCGACGTGAAGGCGCACGAGGTGCTCAACCGCGGCTACAGCGAGCGATTCACCGCGTTGATGAAATTCCAGGCCGAGCGCGCGCACTGCCTCTACGACGAAGCCCTCGCCCTGCTGCCCGAGGCCGACCGGAAGGCGCAGAAGCCGGGGCTGATGATGGCCAACATCTACCGCACGCTGCTGCGCGAGATCGAGGCCGGCGGCTTCCAGGTGCTGCACCAGCGCATCTCGCTCACGCCCGTGCGCAAGCTGTGGATCGCCGCACGCACGAACTGGCGAGGCCGTTGATGGCCGCAGGGCGGCGTGTGGCCGTCGTGGGCGGCGGTTGGGCCGGGCTCGCAGCCGCCGTCGAAGCCACGCGGCGCGGCCACCATGTCACGCTCTTCGAGATGGCGCCGCAACTCGGCGGCCGTGCGCGCGCGGTCGACTTTGGCGACGCCTTGCTCGACAACGGGCAGCACATCCTGATCGGCGCCTATTCGCAGACGCTGTCGCTGATGCGCTTCGTCGGCGTCGATCTCGACCGGGCCCTGCTGCGCACGCCATTGAAGGTCACCTATCCCGATGGGGCCGGCTTGCAGCTGCAACCGGGCTCGCCCCTCATCACCTTCGCCGCGGCGGTGATGCGCTACCCCGGCTGGGGCTGGCGCGAGAAGCAGGCCATGCTGATGGCGTCGACCGGGTGGGCACTGCGGGGTTTTCGCTGCGATGCGTCGCTCACGGTGTCGCAACTCACCGCGCGCCTGCCGGCCAAGGTGCGCGACGAGCTGCTCGACCCGCTGTGCATCGCCGCCCTCAACACCCCGGCACCTCAGGCGAGCGCCAGCGTCTTCCTGCGGGTGCTGAAAGACGCCCTCTTCTCCGGCCCCGGTTCGGCCGACCTGCTCTTGCCACGGCAGCGCCTGAGCGAGCTGTGGCCCACCCCGGCGGCGCGCTGGCTCAAGGCATCGGGAGCAACGGTGCACCTGTCGACCCGGGTGGAGCGCATTGCAAACACCCAAGGGCGCTGGCAACTCGATGGAGAAAGCTTCGATGCCGTGGTGCTCTCGTGCACCGCCAACGAGGCCGCTCGATTGACGGCCCCCATCGCCCCCGAGTGGTCGGCACAAGCCGCCCAGCTGCGCTATGAGCCCATCGTCACGGTCTACGCACAGCAGCCCGCACCGCGGCGCCTGCCTCAACCGATGATGGCGCTGCGCAGCGACAACGCGCGTCCCGCGCAGTTCGCCTTCGATCTGGGGGCGCTGGGGGGCCCCGATGGCGTCGTCGCCCTCGTGGTCAGCGGTGCGGCCGAGTGGGTGGCGCGGGGCATGGGCGCCGTCGAGCAGGCGGCCTTGCAGCAGGCCGAAGCGGCTTTCGGCGGCCCGCACTGGAAACCGCTGCGCACCACCACTGAAAAGCGGGCCACCTTCCTCTGCACGCCGGGCCTGCGCCGGCCCGCGCAGCACATCGCGGCAGGCCTCCTGGCCGCAGGCGACTATGTCGAAGGCCCCTATCCGGCCACGCTCGAAGGCGCCACCCGTTCCGGGCTTGCTGCTGGCATGGTCGTCTGATTTTCGCGATGCAAAACGCGCGCGAATCGGGTGAGAATCCCCGCATGAAAAGCAAAGAGGATCAAAAGCCGGCAATCCAGGTGCTGGAACGCATGTTCTCGCTGCTGGACCTGCTGGCCTCGCACCAGGACCCGGTCTCCCTGAAGCTCATCAGCGAGCAGACGGGGCTGCACCCCTCCACCGCGCACCGCATCCTGAACGACCTGACGGTTGGCCGCTATGTCGATCGCCCCGAAGCCGGTAGCTACCGCCTCGGTATGCGCCTGCTCGAACTCGGCAATCTCGTGAAGGCGCGACTCGATGTGCGCGACGCCGCGCTCGGCCCGATGCGCGAGCTGCACAAGCTGACGCATCAGCCGGTGAACCTTTCCGTGCGCCAGGGCGACGAGATCGTCTACATCGAGCGCACCTACAGCGAGCGCTCGGGCATGCAGGTGGTCCGTGCGGTCGGTGGCCGGGCGCCCCTGCACCTCACCTCCGTCGGCAAGCTCTTCCTGGCGCACGACGATCCGCAACGCGTGCGCGCCTACGCCACGCGCACGGGTTTGGCTGGTCACACTCGCAACAGCATCACCGACGTCGGCAACCTGGAGCGCGAACTCTCGAAGGTGCTGCAGTACGGCACCGCGCGCGACGACGAAGAGCTGGAGTTGGGCGTGCGCTGCATGGCCGCCGGCATCCTCGACGACCAAGGCAAGCTCGTGGCCGGCCTGTCGATCTCGGCCCCCGCCGACCGCCTGGAAGAGGCGTGGCTGGAGCGGCTGAAGGCCACTGCGTCGCAGATCTCATCGGCGCTCGGGCACCGCGCCTGAGCTTCCATGCGGCTGAAAGCAGAAGAGCCCGGCAGCGCCGGGCTCTTCTGTTTGAACTTCAGCGCCAACTCAGGACGTGAGCTTCGGTGCTTCAAGCGTCTCGTGTGCCTTCTCGCTCGCGGGCTCGGGCAGCACGACGGCAGCCGGCACCACAGGCATTGCCGCAGGTGCTGCAGCCGCTGGCACTACCGGCGTAATCGGAGAAACGATCGACGGGATCGTGGGCGTCGCACGCACCGGCGCAGCCACAGTGATGCGCTCATTGACCCATTTGCGCACTCGCTCGGCGTCGCCAATCCGCGAATACTTGCCGGCCGAATCGAGGAACACCATGATGAGTTGGCGACCGGCCATCTGCGCCTGCATCACCAGGCAACGGCCGGCTTCGGAGATGTAGCCCGTCTTCTGCAGGCCGATGTTCCAGTCGGGGTCTCGCACGAGGCCGTTGGTGTTGCGGAACTGCAGGTTGCGATGGCCGACGGCCACCTGATGCTCGGGCGACGTCGAGAGTTCGCGGATCAGCGGGTAATGGTGTGCGGCTTTCACCAGCGTGGCGAGATCGCGTGCGCTCGACTGGTTGCGGCTCGACAGGCCCGTGGGCTCGACGTAGCGGGTCGCCGGCATGCCCAGTTCGATGGCCTTGCGGTTCATCGCCGCGACAAACGCATCGAGCCCGCCCGGATAGTGGCGGCCGAGCGCATGCGCAGCGCGGTTTTCAGACGACATCAGCGCGAGATGCATCATCTCGCCGCGAGTGAGTTGCGTGCCGACCGTCAGGCGCGAGCGGCTGCCCTTTTCGGTGTCCACGTCGTCCTGGCTGATCGTGAGCACCTCATCCAGCGGGAGCTTGGCTTCGGTGACGACCAGCGCGGTCATGAGTTTGGTGAGCGAAGCAATGGGCAAGACCGCTTGCGGGTTCTTGCTGAACAGCACTTCGTTGGTGTCCTGGTCCATCACCAGGGCCACGCTTGATTTCAGGTCCAGCGGATCGGCGGCGGAGTGCAGGCCTGCGATCTGACCGAAGGAGGGACGCGCCGGCACCACCACACGGGCGGTGCGAAGGCTGGTGCGCTTGACGCCACGCACCACCACGGCCTTGCTGGCCTTGACCGGCGCCTTGGCCACGGCCGCGGCGCGCTTCTTTGCGGGCTTGGCTGCCGCACCGGCCGACAACGGCAGGCAGGCGGCAATCACCACGGTCACCAGGCCACGAAACAACAACGACACTGATTTTTGAGTGAGACGCGCCACAACAACTACCTTTCACGCTCGGTCGCCCGAGTGTAGGCCAACGAAAAAACCCTCGCAAGATCAAAAACTTGCGCGTTTTTCCTAAAGTCAGACCTAGGAGTTGTCAGGTTTGTGAGAAATATCACCCCTGCGCAGCCACGCGCTCGTTCTTGCTGTGCAGCTTGTTCAACGCCGAAAGGTAGGCTTTGGCCGACGCAACGACGATGTCGGGATCGGACCCCACACCGTTCACGACACGCCCGCCGTGTTGAAGCCGCACAGTGACCTCGCCCTGTGATTCTGTGCTGCCCGAGGTGATGGCGTTCACCGAATAAAGCAGCATTTCCGCCCCGCTTTTCACCTGCGTCTCGATGGCCTTGAGGCTGGCGTCGACCGGGCCATTGCCGTCGCTCTCAGCATGCAACTCTTGTTCGCCGGCCGCGAAAGCCACCCGGGCGTGCGGGCGCTCGCCGGTCTCCGAGCGCTGAGAGAGCGCCAGCAGACGGTAGTGCTCGTGCTCGGTGGTCACCGACTCGTCCATCACGAGGGCGAGGATGTCCTCGTCGAAGATGTCGCTCTTGCGGTCGGCCAGCTCCTTGAACTTGGCGAAGGCCGCGTTGATCTCGGCCTCGGACTCCATCTCGATGCCCAGTTCGTGCAGGCGCTGCTTGAAGGCGTTGCGGCCCGAGAGCTTGCCCAGCACGATCTTGTTGGCCGTCCAGCCCACGTCTTCGGCACGCATGATCTCGTAGGTGTCGCGCGCCTTGAGCACGCCGTCCTGGTGGATGCCCGAGGCGTGCGCGAAGGCGTTGGCGCCGACGACGGCCTTGTTGGGCTGCACCACGAAACCGGTGGTCTGCGAGACGAGGCGCGAGGCCGGCACGATCTGCGACGCGTCGATGTCGAGCGAGAGGCCGAAGTAGTCCTTGCGGGTGCGCACGGCCATCACGATCTCTTCCAGCGCGCAGTTGCCCGCGCGTTCGCCGAGGCCGTTGATGGTGCACTCCACCTGGCGCGCACCACCGATCTTCACGCCCGCCAGTGAGTTGGCGACCGCCATGCCCAGGTCGTTGTGGCAATGCACCGACCAGATCGCCTTGTCGGAGTTGGGGATGCGTTCACGCAGATTGCGGATGAAGTTGCCGTAGAGCTCGGGGATCGCATAGCCCACGGTGTCGGGGATGTTGAGCGTGGTCGCCCCCGCGTCGATCACCGCTTCGAGCACGCGGCAGAGGAAGTCGGGGTCGGAGCGATAGCCGTCTTCGGGCGAGAACTCAACGTCTTCCGTGAGGTTGCGCGCAAATCGCGTCGAGAGTCTGGCCTGCTCGAACACCTGGTCGGGCGTCATGCGCAGCTTCTTCTCCATGTGCAACGCGCTCGTCGCAAGGAAGAGGTGGATGCGGGTGGAGTTGCCGCCCTTCAGCGCCTCGGCGGCACGCGAGATGTCGCGGTCGTTGGCGCGAGCCAGCGAACAGACGGTGCTGTCCTTGATCGCCTGCGCGATCGCACGCACGGCTTCGAAGTCGCCGTTGGATGAGGCGGCGAAGCCCGCCTCGATCACGTTGACCTTCAGCCGCTCAAGCTGGCGCGCGATGCGCAGCTTCTCGTCCTTGGTCATCGAGGCCCCGGGCGACTGCTCGCCATCGCGCAAGGTGGTGTCGAAAATGATGAGTTTGTCGGTCATGGGGTGCTCCTCAATGGCTGGCTTTTCCGCGATGTTAGGCGAGCGCCGCTTGCGCGAACTGCAGCTTGCCCTGGCGGCGTGCGCGATGCAGTCCCGACGTGATGGCTTTGAGCGACGCCGAGACGATGTTGGCATCGATGCCCACGCCGAAGAGCGTGGGGCCATCGCCCACGCGCAGCTCGAGATACGCCACGGCCTTGGCATCGGCGCCACTGCCGATGGCGTGCTCGTGGTAGTCGAGCACGCGCACCTTCGAGGCAAGCTGGCGGTTCACGCCTTCGACGAAAGCTTCGATCGGGCCCGTGCCCTGCCCTTCGACCTTCAGGCCGCGGCCATCGACGTAGACGCTGGTCGAGAGCTTGACCTGTCCGTCGGCGACCGGCGAGATCGTCGCGTGCACGACCTGTGCATCCCAGGCCCCGGCGGCGCTGTATTCGCGCTGGAAGATGTTCCACAGCTCGGCGGCGGTCTGCTCCTTGCCGGTGTCGTCCATCACGGCCTGCACCACCTGGCTGAACTCGATCTGCAGGCGGCGCGGGAGCTCGAGGCCATATTCGTTCTCGAGCAGGTACGAGATGCCACCCTTGCCCGACTGGCTGTTGACGCGGATCACCGCGTCGTAGCTGCGACCGAGGTCTTTCGGGTCGATCGGCAGGTAGGGCATGTTCCAGACGTCGCCCTCCTTGCGCGCGGCGAAGGCCTTCTTGATGGCGTCCTGGTGCGAGCCCGAGAACGAGGTGTAGACCAGGTCGCCGACGTAGGGGTGGCGCGGATGAACCGGCAGCTGGTTGCAGTGCTCGACGCAGCGGCGCACCTCGTCGATGTCCGAGAAGTCGAGCATCGGTGACACGCCCTGCGTGTAGAGGTTGAGTGCGATGTTGACGAGGTCGCAGTTGCCGGTGCGCTCGCCGTTGCCGAAGAGGCAGCCTTCGATGCGGTCGGCACCGGCCATCAAGGCGAACTCTCCCGTGGCGGTGCCGGTGCCGCGGTCGTTGTGCGGGTGCACCGACAGCACGATGCTGTCGCGGCGGGCCAAGTGGCGGTGCATCCACTCGACCATGTCGGCGAAGATGTTCGGCGTCGAGCGCTCGATGGTCGTCGGCAGGTTGACGATGCATTTGCGCTCGGGCGTGGGCTGCCACACTTCGGTGACGGCGTCCACGATGCGCTTGGCAAATTCGAGCTCGGTGTCGGAGAAGGTCTCCGGCGAATACTCGAAGCGCCACTCCGTCTCGGGCTGTTCGGCGGCGAGCTGGTTCATCAGCTGAGCGTGCTCCACGGCGAGGGCCACGACGCCGTCCTTGTCTAACCCGAGCACCACGTCGCGCATCACCGGCGCGGTGGCGTTGTAGAGGTGCACGATCGCGCGCTTTGCGCCCTTCAGCGACTCGAAGGTGCGGCGGATCAAGGGCTCGCGGGCTTGGGTCAGCACCTGGATCGTCACGTCGTCCGGCACGAGATCCTGCTCGATCAAGGTGCGGAGGAAGTCGAATTCGGTCTGCGATGCCGAAGGAAAGCCGACCTCGATTTCCTTGAAGCCGATGCGCAGCAGCATCTCGAACATGCGCAGCTTGCGCGGCAGATCCATCGGCTCGATCAGCGCTTGGTTGCCATCGCGCAGGTCGGTGCTGAGCCAGATTGGCGCTTGGGTGAGCACGGCGTCAGGCCAAGTGCGATCACGCAAGCCAACGGGGGCGAAGGGTCGGTATTTCTGCTGCGGTTGCTTCAACATGGTCATCCCCTGAAGAGAGTTGAACGGCAACCAGCAAACCCAAATGCAAAACGGCCCGATGCTGGTTGCAAACGGGCCGTTGAGAACGAAAACGATGGACGTGAACGATCAGCGAGCCCGTGGCACCTCTAGTAGAGCTAGCGCGAGGGAGATCGAGAACGTCATGGCTGGCGAATATATCAGCGTTTTCTTCAGCGGTGCAGGCCTTCTTCGTCGGGCTCGTCCATCGAAGTGGCAATAACGCTCACCGGGCGGCCTTTCATGCGCTTCCAGACATAGACCACGTAGCCCGACAGGCCATAGATGCAGAAGACACCGAAGAGCACCGAGGGCGCATGGATGTTGATGACGGCAATGCCGAGCGCGATGGCCACGATCACGATGAAGGGCACCGAGCGCTTGAAGCTCACGTCCTTGAAGCTGTAGAACGGCACGTTGGTGACCATCGTGAGGCCGGCGTACATCGCGAAGCCGAAGGCCGTCCAGCGCAGCCAATCGCCGGTGAGCGCGACCTTGAAGCCCGAGTCGTCCATCAGCCAGATGAAACCCATCACGAGGGCTGCGGCCGCGGGGCTGGGCAGGCCCTGGAAGAAGCGCTTGTCGACCACGCCGAGGTTGGTGTTGAAGCGGGCGAGGCGCAGCGCGGCGCAAGAGCAGTAGACGAACGCTGCGATCCAGCCGAGCTTGCCCAGACCTTTGAGCGCCCATTCGTACACGATGAGCGCCGGGGCCGCACCGAACGAGACCATGTCGGACAGGCTGTCCATCTGCTCGCCGAAGGTGCTCTGCGTGTTGGTCATTCGAGCGACCCGGCCGTCGAGGCTGTCGAGCACCATCGCGCAGAAGATGCCGATGGCCGCCTGCTCGAAGCGGCCGTTCATCGCCATCACGATGCCGTAGAAGCCTCCGAAGAGCGCCGCCAACGTGAATAGATTCGGCAGGATGTAGATGCCTTTGCGGCGCGGGCGAGCCGGCGCTTCGTCTGCGTCGGCCACGGGTTGCACGCCGTCATGCATGTCGTTCATCTGCGTGTGAAGAGGTCGGAAACCAAGGCTGGGAGGATACCGCAGCCCCCAGCAAAAACGCCGCAAGGTTTCCCTTGCGGCGTCTCGTGCGGAGAACGGTGGACGATCAGTTCTTGCTCTGGTCGACCAGCTTGTTCTTCTTGATCCACGGCATCATGGCACGGAGCTTCTCGCCGACCTGTTCGATCGGGTGCTCGGCCATCAAGCGGCGGCGCGACAGCAGCGTGGGCGCACCAGCCTTGTTCTCGAGGATGAAGCTCTTCGCGTAATCGCCGGTCTGGATGTCCTTCAGCACCTGCTTCATGACCTTCTTGGTCTCTTCGGTCACGACACGGGGGCCGGTGACGTACTCGCCGTATTCGGCGTTGTTCGAGATCGAGTAGTTCATGTTGGCGATGCCGCCTTCGTAGATCATGTCCACGATGAGCTTGAGCTCGTGCAGGCACTCGAAGTAGGCCATCTCGGGGGCATAGCCGGCTTCCACCAGCGTCTCGAAGCCAGCCTTGATCAGCTCGACGGTGCCGCCGCACAGCACGGCTTGCTCGCCGAAGAGGTCGGTTTCGGTTTCTTCGCGGAAGTTGGTCTCGATGATGCCGGCCTTGCCGCCGCCGTTGGCCGCGGCGTAGCTGAGCGCCAGGTCACGCGCCTTGCCCGACTTGTCGGCATGCACAGCGATCAGGTGGGGCACGCCGCCGCCCTGGGCGTAGGTGCCACGCACGGTGTGGCCGGGGGCCTTCGGGGCGACCATCCACACGTCGAGGTCGGCGCGCGGTGTGACGAAGCCGTAGTGCACGTTGAAGCCGTGGGCGAAGACGAGCGACGCGCCTTGGCGGATGTTCGGTTCGATGTCCTTGTAGTAGACGGCGGCGATCTGCTCGTCGGGCAGCAGGATCATGACGACATCGGCAGCCTTGACGGCATCAGCGACTTCCGCAACCTTGAGGCCGGCCTTCTCGACCTTGGGCCACGAGGCACCGCCCCTGCGCAGGCCGACGGTGACCTTCACCCCGCTGTCGTTCAGGTTCTGCGCGTGCGCGTGGCCCTGCGAGCCGTAACCGATGATGGCGACGTTCTTGCCCTTGATCAGGCTCAGATCGGCGTCCTTGTCGTAGTAAACCTTCATGTCTAGCTCCTTCTCTCTGTCGTCAGTTCAAAGCGGGGTTCGGGGATTTTCGGTGAGGGACTCACGCGCGCAGGATGCGCTCGCCGCGACCGATCCCGCTGGTGCCGGTGCGCACGGTTTCCAGAATGGCGGTGCGGTCCAGGGCTTCGATGAAGGCATCGAGCTTGGACGCATCGCCGGTCAACTCTATGGTGTAGCTCTTCTCGGTGACGTCGATGATGCGGCCGCGGAAGATGTCGGCCATGCGCTTCATCTCCTCGCGTTCCTTGCCGACGGCGCGCACCTTGATGAGCATCAGCTCACGCTCGGTGTAGGCACCTTCGGTGAGGTCGACGACCTTCACCACTTCGATCAGGCGGTTCAGGTGCTTGGTGATCTGCTCGATCACGTCATCCGAGCCGGTGGTCACGATGGTCATGCGCGAGAGCGACGGGTCTTCCGTCGGCGCGACCGTGAGGCTTTCGATGTTGTAGCCGCGGGCCGAGAACAGGGCGACCACGCGCGACAAGGCTCCTGGTTCGTTTTCCAGCAGCAAGGCAATGATGTGTTTCATGGGTGTGTAGCGCGCTCTTCAGGCCATGGGCGGTAACCCATGACCCTTGGCCACGCTGTCCGTGAATAAGGGTTAGGAATGGCCGAAGTCGTTCGGCGCGTCTCCCGGGCGTTCGGGTGGGCGCGGTAACGCACCACCCCTGGCCGGGTTCAGCGTCTCACAGGTCTTCGGACCCGAGCAGCATCTCCGAGATGCCCTTGCCGGCCTGCACCATCGGCCAGACGTTCTCCGTGGGGTCGGTGCGGATGTCGAGGAAGACGGTGCGGTCCTTGAGCTTGATGGCTTCGCGCAGCGCCGGCTCCACGTCACCCGGCTTCTCGACCAGCAGACCGACGTGGCCATAGGCCTCGGCGAGCTTCACGAAGTCGGGCAGCGCGTCCATGTAGCTGTGCGAGTAGCGGCCCTGGTAGTCCAGTTCCTGCCACTGGCGCACCATGCCCAGGTAGCGGTTGTTGAGCGAGACCACCTTGACCGGGGTCTTGTACTGCAGGCAGGTCGACAGCTCCTGGATGCACATCTGGATGGACCCTTCGCCGGTGATGCAGAAAACGTCTGAATCGGGCTTGGCCATCTTGATGCCCATGGCGTACGGCAGGCCCACGCCCATCGTTCCCAGGCCACCCGAGTTGATCCAGCGGCGCGGCTCCTCGAAGCGGTAGAACTGCGCGGCCCACATCTGGTGCTGGCCGACGTCGGAGGTGATGTAGGTGTCGCGGTTGCGGGTCAGCTCACACAGGGTTTCGACCACGTACTGCGGCTTGATGACCTCGGTGCTGTTCTTGTATTTCAGGCACTCGCGCTTGCGCCATTCGTTGATCTGGCCCCACCAGGCCGACAGCGACTGCACGTCAGGCTTGGCTTGTGCTTCCTTGATCTGGGCGATCAGCTCCTGCAGCACGTCCTTCACGTCGCCGACGATGGGGATGTCGACCTTCACGCGCTTCGAGATCGATGACGGGTCGATGTCGATGTGGATGATCTTGCGTTCGACCGAGGCGAAGTGCTTGGGGTTGCCGATCACGCGGTCGTCGAACCGGGCGCCCACGGCCAGCAGGACGTCGCAGTTCTGCATCGTCATGTTGGCTTCGTAGGTGCCGTGCATGCCGAGCATCCCGAGGAATTTGGGGTCACTCGCAGGCGTCGCGCCCAGGCCCATCAGCGTGTTGGTGACGGGGTAGCCGAGCAGGTTCACCAGTTCGCGCAGTTCGGCTGCAGCATTGCCCAGCACCACGCCACCGCCGGTGTAGATGTAGGGGCGCTTGGCGGCCAGCAGCAGCTGCACGGCCTTGCGGATCTGCCCGCCATGGCCCTTGCGTGCCGGGTTGTACGAGCGCATCTCGACGGTCGCCGGGTAGTGGAACGGCGCAGTCTTGAGCGACACGTCCTTCGGGATGTCGACCACCACCGGGCCGGGGCGGCCTGTGCGGGCGATGTGGAAGGCCTTCTTCAGCGTGATGGCGAGATCGCGCACGTCCTTCACCAGGAAGTTGTGCTTGACGATCGGGCGGGTGATGCCGACGGTGTCGCACTCCTGGAAGGCGTCGAGGCCGATTGCCGGCGTGGGCACCTGTCCGGTGATGATCACCATCGGGATCGAGTCCATGTACGCGGTCGCAATGCCGGTGATGGCATTGGTCACGCCAGGGCCCGAGGTCACCAGTGCCACACCGACATCGCCCGTCGCCCGGGCGTAGCCATCGGCCGCGTGCACGGCGGCTTGCTCATGGCGTACGAGGATGTGCTCGATGCTCTCCTGCTTGTACAGGGCGTCGTAGATGTAGAGGACCGCACCGCCGGGGTAGCCCCAGAGGAACTTGACGCCTTCGGCCTGAAGGCAGCGGACCAGGATTTCCGAGCCGTTCGGCTCGGCGGAGGGGGAGTTTTGCGGCTGCGCCGAGGCGGCGCGTTTGATTTCCGCGGCAGACATGTCCATGTTGAACCTTTGCGAATTTCTCTAACGAAAATCCATCGGTGCACCTCTCCGCGCTCTTTTGAAGCGGGTGTGGTACCTGCTCGGTAATAACGAAGGCGCCCAGGTCGGGCGCCAAATTAAGACCAGATGTTGTGCGAACGCACATTATAGAGCTGCGAGGGCTCGCGCAGGGCGACGGAATGCGCGAGTGCCATAATCCCGCCGGTTTTCGAGCTGCCGGCCCCCGGGCATCCCCTTGGCATCTGACAAAGAACTCTCGGATTTCCTGAAAAGCGTTGAGAGACGTGCCTTCAAGCGCGTCGCGTATGCCGTTCGGGACGACGATGCCGCACTCGACATCGTCCAAGACTCCATGATCCGCTTGGCCGAAAAGTACATCGACCGGCCGGCGGCTGAGCTCCCGCTCCTCTTCCAGCGCATCCTGTCCAACGCCACCATGGACTGGTTCCGCCGCCAGAAGGTGCGCAACGCGGTGGTCCGCAATTTTTCCGAGTACGAATCCTCATCCGAGGACGGAGATTTCGATCTGCTGGAAACTCTGGCGGCCGAAAATGACTCTCCTGCTGCAGAAAGTGCAGCTGACTCGGTTTCCCGGGCGCAAATCATGCTTGCCATCGATGGTGAAGTGGCTAGGCTGCCTGCCCGTCAACGAGAAGCCTTCCTGCTGCGTTACTGGGAGGAACTCGATGTCGCCGAGACAGCCGCCGTGATGGGTTGCTCGGAGGGAAGCGTCAAGACCCACTGCTCTCGCGCAGTGCACGCCTTGGCCGATGCCCTGAAGGCAAAGGGAATTGAGCTATGAACCGCACCGAACTTCGTCCTTACGCACCCGCCGAGCTGGAAGCCCTTGAGGCCCGGCTTGCTCTGCGCATGACCGCTCGGCTGACGGAAAAGGCCGCCGAGCTGCCGCAAGACGTGACCGAGCGGCTGCGCTTCGCTCGCGAGCAGGCTCTGCAGTGCGCCCAGGCAGCTCGTTCCACCACGAGCGCGGCTTCTGCCACCGTGGTCAACGGCAACGGCAACCTCACGTTGGGTGCCCCCGCAGGCTCCGGCTGGTGGATGCAGCTTGCCGCATGGTTGCCGCTGGTGGCGTTGGTAGGCGGTCTGGTGCTGATCCAGCGTCTGCACACGCAGAGCCAGATTGCGGCTGCGGCTGAGATCGACGCGTCCATCCTCGCAGACGACCTTCCCCCCGCGGCCTACAGCGATCCCGGCTTCGTGGAGTTTCTGAAAACTCCTCGCGATTGACCGGAGTCGCGATCGTGACCCCACTCTTTCGCCTCGATCGTCTTACGCGGCGCAGCAGCGCTTTCTGTGGTTTGGCGCTCGCAGCAGCCGTACTCGCCGCATTGGCCCTGCCAAGCGTGGCCCAGACCACTTCGATCCCATCGAACACCAAAGGTGCGCAGGCGGCTCCTGCGGGTGGCGTGACCTGGTCTTCCCTCAGCCCCAGCCAGCGGCAGGCGCTGCGCCCGCTCGAAGCCGAGTGGGGCCGCATCGACAGCCCGCGCCGCTCGAAGTGGCTGGAGATCGCCGACCGCTTTCCCACGATGTCGCCCGCCGAACAGGCCCGCGTGCAGACTCGCATGACGGAATGGGCCACGCTGACACCGCGCGAGCGCGGCCAGGCCCGCATGAATTTCCGCGAAGCCCAACAGGTGCCTGCCCAGGAGCGCAAGGCCAAGTGGGACGAGTACAACGCGCTGCCCCCTGAGAAGCGCCAGCAACTCGCGGCCAAGGCCGTGCCGCCTGCGCGCAAGCCGAACAACGACGTCACCGCCGACTCGAGCCGGAAGTCGAACGTGGTGCCTAACCCGTCCTACGCCCCCAAGCCTAAGCCAGTCGCCCCCACGGTTGCGCAGGCCCGCCCTGGCGCCACCACCAACCTGATCACGAAGCGGCCGAACCCACCCGCCCATCAACCCGCGGGCCTGCCGAAGATCGCGGTGACCTCGGGCTTCGTCGATCAATCGACCTTGCTGCCCAAGCGTGGCCCGCAAGGTGCAGCGACCCGATCCGCCGCGGCTCCCGCCTCAGCGCCTTCCCGCCAATGAGTCTTCTCCCGGCCGCCACGGGCGGCGAATGGCAGGCGCCCAGCCTGCGCCGCCGCTTCGCCTGCCTGCTCTATGAATCGCTGCTGTTGTTCGGTGTCGGCCTCGTCTCGGGCGCCATTGGCACGCTGCTGCTGAAAATCACCGGGCTTGCCTCGGCCACCTCGCGCGACGTGCTTCTCCAAGGGGTGGGCATTGCGGTCTACGGCCTCTATTTCGTCTGGTTCTGGACGCGCCGCGGCCAGACCCTGCCCATGCAAACCTGGCGCATCCAGCTCGTGACGAGCCGCGGCGAGCGGCTGGGAATCGGCCGTGCCCTCCTGCGCTACGCCGCATGCGCCTTGTGGATCGCGCCTGCGGCCGTGCTGGCGAAGGTCAACCATTGGCCGCCGAGCACGACGATGGCGGCCGTGGCCATCGGCATCGCTGCGTATGGCCTGCTCGCCCTGCTGCACCCGCAGCGCCAGTTCTGGCACGACGCCCTGTGCGGCACCCGCCTCGTCACGGTCGATGCCGGCAAGCCTGCCGTCGCATAGAGCATCGGTTTCGCCGGGCACAATCGCGGCCCATGAGCAATTCTTTCAAGGGCCGCACCGGCCTTGACCGCATCGTCCGCGCCACTGGCTATTCGTTCGACGGCCTGAAGACGGCCTATCGCGGCGAAAGCGCCTTCCGGCAGGAAACCTGGCTGGCCGTCGTGTTGATCCCCGCCTCGTTCTGGGTGGGCCGAAGCTGGGTCGAAGTGGCACTGCTGGCCGGCAGCGTGCTGCTGGTGATGATCGTGGAGCTGCTGAACTCGGGCATCGAAGCGGTGGTCGACCGCGTGTCGTTCGAGCTGCACGACCTCTCCAAACGCGCGAAGGACCTGGCCAGTGCGGCCGTGTTCCTCTCGCTCGTGTTGTGCGGCAGCATGTGGGCGGCCGCGCTGTGGCATCGGTTCCTGTGAGCCGCTTCTCGCTGTGCATCTATTGCGGCTCCAAGGTTGGGCTGCACGAGGGCTATGAAGCCGCCGCTCGCCGCGTCGGCACGATCATCGGCGAACGTGGATGGCAACTGGTCTACGGCGGCGGCAACGCCGGCCTGATGGGTGCAGTGGCCAACGCCACGCTGGCCGCGGGTGGCCGGGTCGTCGGCGTGATCCCGAAATCGCTGATGGACCGCGAGCATGGCCACACCGGCCTGCATGAGTTGCACGTGGTCGACACCATGCACCAGCGCAAGCAGATGATGGCCGAGCGCGCCGACGCATTCCTCGCACTGCCGGGCGGCATCGGCACCTTCGAAGAGCTGTTCGAGGCGTGGACGTGGCGCCAGCTCGGCTACCACGACAAGCCGGTCGGACTGCTCAACGTCGAGGGCTACTACGACCAGTTGCTGGCCTTCCTCGACCACAGCGTGGCGCAAGGCTTCGTGCTCCCTGCACAGCGCCCGCTGCTGCAATCGTCATCGGACCCGACCGAGCTGCTTGATCGTCTGTCGAACGACGCAAGAGCCGCCACCGCGCCCGACGACTACCGAAAAATCTGACCCAAGAAAAAGCCCGCTCGCAGCGGGCTTCCTTCATTGCAGAAGAGAAGGCTCAGACGGCCGCTTCGTCGGTCTCGCCGGTGCGGATGCGCACCACCTGCTCCACCGCCGTGACGAAGATCTTTCCGTCGCCGATCTTGCCGGTCTTGGCGGCTTTCACGATGGCCTCGATGCAGCGGTCGACGTCGCCGTCTTTCACGACCACTTCGACCTTCACCTTCGGCAGGAAGTCGACCACGTATTCCGCGCCGCGGTACAGCTCGGTGTGGCCCTTCTGGCGGCCGAAGCCCTTGACCTCGGTCACGGTGAGACCCGTCACGCCAACCTCGGCGAGGGCTTCACGCACTTCTTCGAGCTTGAAGGGCTTCACGATCGCGGTGATCTGTTTCATGACGGACTCCGGGGCAGCAAAAAAAGATGAGCGTAGTTTAAGCGCGGAACTTCGAGGTCACGGGATAGCGCCAATCCCTACCGAAGGCACGATGGGTAATGCGAATGCCCACCGGCGACTGCCGGCGCTTGTATTCGTTGATCTTGATGAGGCGGGTGACGCGCTCCACGTCGGCCGGCGCGAACCCGGCCGCCACGATCTCCTCGATGCTCTGGTCTTCTTCCATGTAGCGCTGCAGGATGGCATCAAGCACCTCGTAGGGTGGCAGGCTGTCCTGGTCTTTCTGGTCAGGGCGCAGCTCGGCCGATGGCGGGCGCGTGATGATGCGCTGGGGAATCACCTCTTGGCCCTGCGCGTTCTTCCAGTTCGCCAGGCGATAGACGAGCGTCTTTGCCACGTCTTTGATGACAGCGAAGCCGCCGGCCATGTCGCCATAAAGCGTGCAGTAGCCGGTCGCCATCTCGCTCTTGTTGCCAGTGGTCAGCACGATGGACCCAAACTTGTTGGACAAGGCCATCAGCAGGATGCCGCGCACACGCGCCTGGATGTTCTCTTCGGTCGTGTCTTCCTTCAGGCCGGCAAACTCCGTTGCCAGGCTTTGCCGGAAGGCTTCGAACATGGGCACGATCGAAATCTCGTCGTATCGCACGCCCAGGCGCTCGGCCATGTCGCGCGCGTCTATCCAAGAAATGTCGGCCGTGTAGGGCGACGGCATCATCACCGTGCGCACCTTCTCCGGGCCGAGCGCATCGACGGCCACGGCCAGCACCAGCGCGGAGTCGATGCCACCACTCAGGCCGAGCAGCACGCCGGGAAAGCCGTTCTTGCCGATGTAGTCGCGCACGCCCGTCACGAGAGCGCCCCAGGCCTGCGCCTCGATCTCGGGCACGGGCGCCACAGCACCCTGCACTTCGCTCGCACTGACCTCGACCACCAACAGCGCTTCCTCGAAAAACGGCGCACGGGCGCCAACCCGCCCGCTCGCATCGAGGGCAAACGACGCGCCGTCGAAGACGACTTCGTCCTGCCCGCCGGTCAGGTGCGAATACAGCACCGGCATGCCGATGTCTTGGGCGCAGCGGCGCATGCGCTCCTCGCGCTCGGCCACTTTGCCCAAGTGGAAGGGCGAAGCATTCAGCACGCACAGCACCTGCGCACCGGCCGCCTTGGCCGCACGCGGCGGCTCATCGAACCAGGCGTCTTCGCAGATGTTGATGCCGAACTTCAGGCCGCCAACGTCGATCACCAGCGCGCCCTGCCCCGCATCGCGGCCCGAGGCGAAATAGCGCCGCTCGTCGAACACCTGGTAGTTCGGCAACTCGCGCTTGCAATAGGTTGCGACGACGCGGCCGCCTTCGAGCACCGAGGCCGCGTTGTAGCGCTGCTGCACGGCATGCGACTTCGACCTAACATCACCGCGCTCACCCCATTGATGCGGATGCCCCACCACCACATGCAGCCCCGGCAGATCGGCCAGCGCCTGCGCGCACTCGGCGAGCGCCTGCGCACACGACTGCATGAAGGCCGGGCGCAGCAGCAGGTCTTCGGGTGGGTAGCCGCACAACGCGAGCTCGGGGGCGAGCACCAGTTGCACGCCCTGCGCGTGTGCACGCCGCGAAAACTCGACGATCTTGCGGGCGTTGCCGGCCAGATCGCCGACCGTTGCGTTGATCTGCGCGAGTGCGACCTTGACCCTGGCGTTCGATGACATATGCGTGAGGAAAGAAGCTCGAAGAATTATGTCATCCGGGTCCACGACCACCCGCGTGATGTGGACGCCGCGCAATGGAACGCACTGTTGGCTGAGCAAGTGAGCGCCACACCCTTCATGCGCCATGAGTACCTGGTGGCCATGCACGAATCGAAGAGTGCGGTGGACGAGACCGGTTGGCAGCCGCAGTTCCTCACCGTGCACGACGGCGATGCGCTCGTCGCCGCCTGCCCGCTGTACCTGAAGTCGCACTCCTACGGCGAGTACGTGTTCGACTGGGCATGGGCCGATGCGTACCAGCGCCACGGCCTGCGCTACTACCCCAAGCTGCTGAGTGCCGTGCCCTTCACGCCGGTGCCCGGCCCTCGCCTGCTGGCGCGGGATGCAGCATCACGCGTGGTGCTGCTGCGTGGCATGACGCAGATCGCCGTGGATGCGAAGCTCTCGTCGGCCCATGTGCTCTTCCTGGACGAGGCCGACCAGCAAGCTGCACGAGAGGCCGGCTGGATGATGCGCAGCACCGTCCAGTTCCATTGGCAGAACCGCGAGCCTCAGCGCTACGCCGATTTCGCCGATTTCCTGGCCGGCCTGCAGCGCGAGAAGCGCAAGAAGATCCAGCAGGAGCGCCGCAAGGTCGCCGAGGCCGGCGTCACCTTCACCGCGCAGCAAGGCACGGAGATCTCACGCGAGGACTGGGACTTCTTCTACCGCTGCTACACCCGCACCTACCGCGAGCACCACTCGTCGCCTTACCTCACGCGCGATTTCTTCCAGCGCATGGCCGATACGATGGCCGAGAACTGGTTGCTCTTCATCGCCCGGCGCGACGGCCAACGCATCGCCGCGTCGCTGATCGCCATCGACCCTGAGCGCCGCGCAGCCTATGGCCGCTATTGGGGCGCGACCGAGCACATCTCCTGCCTGCATTTCGAGGCCTGCTACTACCAGCCGCTCGCCTGGTGCATCGCGCAGGGCTACCAGCGCTTCGAAGGTGGCGCACAAGGCGAGCACAAGATGGCACGCGGCCTGCTGCCGGTGCAGACCTGGTCGGCCCACTGGCTGGCACACCCGCAGTTCGCGCAAGCCGTGGCCGATTTCCTGGCGCGCGAAGGCGCCGGCGTCGAGAGTTACCTCGACGAGCTCAACGAGCGCCAGCCGTTCAAGGCTTGAAGTCGCCGGAGACGGCAGTCACGAAGCTATCGGGCTTCACGTACTTGCGCAGCGCGGCGTTCACCTGCTCCAGCGTCAGCTTGCCCAGTGCCTCGTCGACGCGCGCCGAGACCTCGAAGGTCCGGTTGAGGTCGAGGTTGGTTGCCAGCGCCGCGGCGAGGTTGCGGTCCTGCGCGCGCGAGAGGCGGCGGAATGCGAGCAGCCCCCGCTTGCCTTCGGCCAGTTCCTTGGCGGTGAAGCCGTCCTTCTGCGCCCGCGTCAGCTCCTCGCGGAAGGCGGCTTCGACCTTCGCCAGGTTCTGTGGCGCAAAGATCGCACTGCCCTGCAGCATCGAGTGCGGCTCGTGGCTGTTCCAGAGGATGCCGGTGCGCACGTCGTAAGACAGGCCTTCGTCTTCGCGGATGCGCTTCCACAGGCGCGACTGGCCACCTGTGCCGAGCAGGTAGTTGGCCATCGACAAGGCCGGGTAGTCGGGGTCGAGGTCGTACAGCGGCACGCTCTGGCGGACCAGCAGCGTCGCGTTCTGCTTGTCGGGCGCGGGCAGTTGCAGGCGTTGCGGTTTCACCGGTGCAAGCGGACGCGGCACACGCGTGTACGGCTCGCCACCGGTCCAGCCCCCAAGGGCCTTCTCGAGCGCCGAGCGCACGGCCGCCACGTCGAGATCGCCCGCGGCGCCGAACTCGCTGCGCGCCACGCTGTAGAAGCGCTTGTGAAAGGCCTTCAGCTGGTCGACAGTCACGGCGTTGATGTCGGCCACCATCTCGTCGAAGCTGCTGGTGTAGCGCACGTCGCCGCGCGGGTAAGGGTTCATCGCACGCGACACCGCGTTGTCCGCCAGCGCTTCGGGCTCCTTGCGCTGCTGCTCGATGTCGGCCAGCGCCGCACGCCTCTGTTCATCGAGCACCTCGGGCGGGAACGACGGGTTGCGCAGCACGTCGCCCACGAGGGCAATTGCCTCCGGCAAGGTGTCGCGGCGCGAGGTCAGGCTCACGGTCACGACACCGCCCCCGCCACCGATGCGCATTTCGGTCTTGAGCGCATCGAGCTTGTCCTGGATCTGCTGGCGCGACAGCGTCGCCGTGCCCTTGTCGAGCATCGCGGCCACGAACTCGGGCACCTCGCCCTGGCCGAAGAGCGTCTTCTCGTCGCCGAAGCGCAGCGTCAGGAGTGCGGTCACCGCACCGCCCCGCGCGCCCTTGGGCAGCACCGCGACCTTCAGGCCACCGATGTCGAAGCGCTGCGTCAGCCGGTCGATGTTGGCCGGCGTTGCGTCGAAGGCCTGCACCGCGGCGGCCGCCGCCTGCGGCTTGAAGCTCTTCAGTTCCGCCGCCACATCGGGCCTGACCGGCGCAGGTGCACGTGCCGGCGCATCCACCGGCAGGTAGGTGCCGAGCGTGCGGTTCGACAGCCGCAAGCGCTCGACGGCAACGCGCTGCACATCAGCAAGCTTGAGATCGCGCACCCGGTCGCGCAGAAGGAAGAAAAGCCGCCAGTCGCCTTGCGCCACCGATTCGCTGAGCGACACGCCCACCGTCTCGGGGTTGGTGAAGGCCTGTTCCCAGGCCTTGAGCCACTGCCCTTGTGCGCGCTTCAGCTCTTCTTCGGTGATGGGCTCCTTCGCGATCGACTCGACCGTGGCCAGCAGCTCATTGCGGGCCTTGTCCACGTCGAGCCCCGGTGCAAGCTGCGCACCGAAGATCGCAAAGCCAGGGTCCGCAAGGCCTTGCGAGAACGCATACGTGCCGGCGGCGAGCTGCTTCGCGGTGAGCCGCTTGTGCAACCGGCCCGAGGGTGTGTCGCCGAGGCTCTGGTTCAGCACCTCGATGGCCGCAAAGTCAGGGTGCGCCGCCGCCGGCACGTGATACGCCGCCATCAGCAAGGGCACGCCCCCCACACGGCGCAGCGTCACGCTGCGCTCGCCGTCCTGCACCGGGTCGAGCGTGTACTGCGTCGGCAGCTTGCGCGTGGGCTTCTTCAGCTTGCCGAAGGATTGCTGAACCCAGCCCAGAACCTTGGAAGCATCGAACTTGCCCGCCACGATGAGCGTCGCGTTGTCGGGCTGGTAGTACTGGCGGTAGAAGGCCTGAAGGCGCGGGATGTCGACGTTCTCCACATCCGCCCGGGCGCCGATCGTGTTCTTGCCATAGTTGTGCCACTGGTACATCGTGGCCAGCGTCTTCTCGAAGAGGATGCGCTCGGGGCTGTTCTCGCCCATCTCCATCTCGTTGCGCACGACCGTCATCTCGGTGTCGAGGTCCTTGCGGGCGATGAAGCTGTTGACCATCGCATCGGCCTGCCAGTCGAGGTACCACTTCAGGTTCTCGTCGTTGCTGGCGAAGCTCGCGAAGTAGTTGGTGCGGTCGAACCACGTGCTGCCGTTGGCGTTCAGGCCGCGCTTGGTGAATTCTCCGAGTGCGTTGCGCGTCTTCGGCGTGCCCTTGAAGAGCAGGTGCTCCAGCAGGTGCGCCATGCCGGTCTCGCCGTAGTTCTCATGGCGCGAGCCCACGCGGTAGGTCATGTTGACCGTGGTGGTGGGCTTGGCGTCGTCGGGGATCAACAGCAGCTGCAGACCGTTGGCGAGGCGGTACTCGGTGATGCCTTCAACCGACTGCACCTTGCTCACGCCGGCGGGCAGCGCTTGGGCCAGCACGGGCTGCACGAAAGCCAACAACACAAGATGGATAGCAGCCCACCAGAATCGACGCAGCATCGGCACCTCTCAACTCAACGGAAGGCCAGTGTAGAGCCGGGTCCATGCCCCGAGTTCCGGCATGAAAAAAGGGAGCCGCAGCTCCCTTCTTTGTCATCCATACAAAACCCTGGGCTTACTTGCCGGGCTTGTAGGCCGCGATGCCATTCGCGATTTCCTGGCGGGCCGACTCGGGGCCTTCCCAGCCCACGACCTTCACCCACTTGCCGGCTTCGAGGTCCTTGTAGTGCTCGAAGAAATGCTGGATGGCCTTGAGGCGCATCTGGTTGATGTCTTCCGGCTTCTGCCAGTGGGTGTAGATCGGCAGGATCTTGTCGATGGGCACGGCGAGCACCTTGCTGTCGCCGCCGGCTTCGTCTTCCATCTTCAGCACGCCGATGGCGCGGCAGGTGACCACCACGCCAGGCGTCAGGGGGAACGGGGTGATCACGAGCACGTCGACCGGGTCACCGTCGTCGGACAGCGTCTGCGGCACATAGCCGTAGTTGCAGGGGTAGTGCATCGCCGTCGTCATGAAGCGGTCGACGAAGATCGCGCCGCTTTCCTTGTCGACCTCGTACTTGATCGGGTCGGCGTTCATCGGAATTTCGATGATGACGTTGAACTGCTCGGGCGCCTTGGCGCCGGGGGTGACGTTGTGAAGGCTCATGGTCTCGGTCTCTAGTCGTAATGCGCGGGAAAACCCGGAGTGTAGCCGCCACATCCTTACGCGAACCCACGCGCACGCCCTTTGAATGACCGATGGAAAACACCATGCGGGCTTCGTTTGCCAGGGTCGGGGTCATCCCGTAGCATGCGCCGCAGACCCGGCCGTACCCCGCCCCCGGGGTGAAGTAGTGCCTGGCGCAGTCTCTCTCACGTGTTTGAACAACCGATAAGAGGAGTCCCACTGATGTCGACGAACCTGGCGCTTTACTTTGCGCTTGCCTGCGGCATTGCCGCAGTTTTATACGGCTTCGTTCAGAGAAGCTGGATCCTGGGCCAGAACGCTGGCAACGCCCGCATGCAGGAGATCGCGGGTGCCATCCAACAGGGCGCCGCGGCGTACCTGGCCCGCCAGTACCGAACGATCGGCATCGTCGGCGTGGTGCTCGCCGTGCTCATCGGCATCTTCCTCGACGTGACGACGGCCGCCGGCTTCGTCGTCGGCGCGGTGCTCTCGGGCGCTTGCGGCTTCATCGGCATGAACATCTCGGTGCGCGCCAACGTGCGCACCGCGCAGGCCGCGACGCAGGGCATCGGCCCGGCGTTGAACGTGGCGTTCAAGGGCGGCGCGATCACCGGCATGCTGGTGGTGGGCCTCGGCCTGCTGGGCGTGACGGTGTTCCTGCTCTACCTGCTCAACGGCGGCAAGCCCGTCGCCGACGGCACGCTGTCGACGCTGCTCAAGCCGCTGCTGGGCTTCGCCTTCGGCTCGTCGCTGATCTCGATCTTTGCGCGTCTCGGCGGCGGCATCTTCACCAAGGGCGCCGACGTCGGTGCCGACCTGGTGGGCAAGGTCGAAGCCGGCATCCCCGAAGACGACCCGCGCAACCCCGCGGTGATCGCCGACAACGTGGGCGACAACGTCGGTGACTGTGCCGGCATGGCGGCCGACCTGTTCGAGACCTATGCAGTGACGCTGATCGCCACCATGGCGCTCGGTGCATTGATGGTCACGGGTGGCGCGATCAACGCAGTCGTGTTCCCGATCGTGCTGGGCGCCGTCTCGATCATCGCGTCCATCATCGGCTGCAGCTTCGTGAAAGCCTCGCCCGGCATGAAGAACGTGATGCCGGCGCTCTACCGCGGGCTCATCGTCGCGGGCGTGCTCTCGCTGATCGCCTTCTTCTTCGTGGCGCGCACCATGTTCCCGGCGCCGGTCGCGCTGGCGGGCGGCGGCACGTTAAGCGCGATGTCGCTCTTCGGTGCCTGCGTGGTAGGACTCGTGCTCACCGCGGCGATGGTGTGGATCACCGAGTACTACACCGGCACCGACTACAAGCCGGTGCAGCACGTCGCGCAGGCCTCGACCACCGGCCACGGCACCAACATCATTGCGGGCCTCGGTGTGTCGATGAAGTCGACCGCCTGGCCCGTGATCTTCGTGTGCATCGCGATCGTCGTGTCGTACTGGCTGGCTGGTCTGTACGGCATCGCCATTGCGGCCACCGCCATGCTCAGCATGGCCGGCATCGTGGTGGCGCTCGACGCCTACGGCCCCATCACCGACAACGCCGGTGGCATCGCCGAGATGGCCGAGTTGCCCGACAGCGTGCGTGACATCACCGACCCGCTCGATGCCGTCGGCAACACCACCAAGGCGGTCACCAAGGGCTACGCCATCGGCTCGGCCGGCTTGGCCGCACTCGTGCTCTTCGCCGACTACACGCACGCGCTCGAATCGCGCGGCATGCACGTGAGCTTCGACCTGTCGAACCACATGGTGATCGTGGGCCTCTTCATCGGCGGCCTGATCCCCTACCTCTTCGGCGCGATGGCGATGGAGGCCGTGGGCCGTGCGGCGGGCTCGGTGGTGGAGGAAGTGCGCCGCCAGTTCCGCGACATCAAGGGCATCATGGAAGGCACCGGCAAGCCCGAGTACGGCAAGGCGGTCGACATGCTGACCACTGCGGCGATCAAGGAAATGATCGTGCCGAGCCTCTTGCCGGTGGTCGTGCCGATCCTTGTCGGCCTTCTGCTCGGCCCGGCGGCCCTCGGCGGCCTCCTGATGGGCACCATCGTGACTGGCCTCTTCGTCGCCATCTCGATGTGCACCGGCGGCGGCGCCTGGGACAACGCCAAGAAGTACATCGAAGACGGCCACCATGGCGGCAAGGGCTCCGATGCGCACAAGGCGGCCGTGACCGGCGACACCGTGGGCGACCCCTACAAGGACACAGCCGGCCCCGCGGTAAACCCGCTGATCAAGATCATCAACATCGTGGCGCTGCTGATCGTGCCGCTGCTGCCGATGACTGCAGCGACCAGCAGCACGGCCGCGCACAGCACGCCCGCCGCCGCATCAGCACCTGCGGCGGCAATGCCTGAGGCGACGGCGCCGATGGCCTCAGCGCCGGCTGCGCCAGCGGCTGCAAGCGCGGCCAGCCAGTAAGCGGCACCGCACAAACAAAGGGCTCCGTTGGAGCCCTTTTTCTTTGGCCGCTGGAAAGCAAGAAGCCCGGCACCTTTCGGTACCGGGCTTGTGCTGTTCAATGGTCGGGGTGGCGGGATTCGAACTCGCGACCCCTTGCACCCCATGCAAGTGCGCTACCAGGCTGCGCTACACCCCGACGAGCCGCGCAGTATAGCCTGAAAAAACTGCGCTCCAGCTCAGACGACGAGCAGTCCGCGAATGGAGATCAGCTCCTGTCGCATCTGCCCCATCGAAACCTCGGTGGTGATGACTTCGGGAACAGGCACGGGCTCGTCGGGGCCCGAAGCGGCCATTTCATCGGCCCCCACCGTTTCGCCCTCGTCGAGCCCATCGGGTTCCTTGCTGTCGTGCGCCGAAGCCGGCTCACCCCGACTGTGGACCAACTCGGTCAGACGGTTGCGGGCGCCGCTGATGGTGAAGCCCTGCTCATACAACAGCTCGCGTATGCGGCGGATGAGCAGCACCTCGTGGTGCTGGTAGTAGCGGCGGTTGCCCCGCCGCTTCATGGGTTTGAGCTGCGTGAACTCCTGTTCCCAATAGCGCAGCACATACGGCTTCACGCCGCACAAATCGCTCACTTCTCCAATGGTGAAGTAGCGTTTGGCTGGAATGGCGGGAAGCGCTTTCTCCATGTAAATCAATAAGATCAGGAGAGAAAGCTAGACTTTACTCGAAGTCGTCTCCCGCAGGGATGTCGCCTTGGACAACCCCCTTAAGTTTGTGGCTCGCGTGAAAAGTGACGACGTTGCGGGCCTTGATGGGGATCGCTTCGCCGGTACGCGGGTTACGCCCGGGCCGCGGCGCCTTGCGGCGGATGTTGAAGTTGCCAAACCCCGACATCTTGACGTCTTCTCCCGCGACAAGCGTGCCGTGGATGATGTCGAAGAAGGCTTCGACCATGTCCTTGGACTCGCGCTTATTCAGCCCCAGCCGCTCGAACAGGAGCTCGGCCAGTTCGGCTTTGGTCAGCGTGGGCGTCTCCAGCGTCGGGAGGACCACCCGGTCGGGCGCTTTCTCTGGAGGGGGGGTACTCATTCGGGTTATCCAGTAGGTCAGGCACGCAGACGAACGCCGAGCTTCTGGTTAAGCGCGGCCACCACCTCGGCCTTGACCGATTCGATGCGCTCATCGGTCATCGTGGTCGAGTCGTCGAGGATCTCCAGGCGCAGCGCCAGGCTGCGTTCACCGGCCGCCATGTCGGTCGAAGCACAGGTGGTCGGTTTGTAGACGTCGAAGAGCTTCGCCGAGCGAACCAGCTGCGAGTTGGCCGCTTTGGCTGCCTCGATCAAGGCATCGTGACTCACCTGCTCACCCGCCATGACCGCGATGTCACGCCAGGCCGACTGCTGGCGTGGAATGGCTTGGAAGACTGGCAGAGGCTGCTCCATCAAGGCCGCGGCATCGAGCTCGAACACCACCGGGGTGCCCGGCAGCTCATAGGCCTGGCGCCACTGAGGGTGCAGTTCACCGACGAAGCCGATGGCGCGGCCATCGACCTCGACCCGCGCCGAACGCCCCGGGTGCAACGCGGGGTGCGCCGCTGGCACGAAGCGCGCAACACGCGGCGCCAACAGCGCTTCGACGTCACCCTTCACATCGAAGAAGTCCACCTGCCGGGATTTGATGCCCCACTGGAGTTCGTCGACCGACTCATACGCCAGGCCCGCAACGCGCAGGGGCTGCTCGATGCCCGCCACCGTGCCCGCACCGTCGGCCACCGCCGCGTCTCGCTTGAACACACGCCCGACCTCAGAAATGCGAACCCGCGTGGCCTTGCGGGCGAGGTTGAAGCGCAGCACCGACACCAGGCTGCCAATCAAGCCCGAGCGCATCACCGACAGCGGGCTGGCAATGGGGTTGAGCACACGGATCGGGTTGTCGTTGCCCGCAAGCTCACGCTCCCAACGTTCCTCGACGAAGCTGAAGTTGATCGTCTCCTGGTAGTCGAGCGCAGCCAACGCGTGTCGCAGCGCATGCACGCCCCGGCGTGACTCGCTGCGCACATGGGCGCGAATCGGCGCGACCGGCGGCGTGTCGGGCAGGTTCTGATAGCCGAGCACTCGCACGACTTCTTCGATCAAGTCTTCTTCGATCTGCAGATCGAAGCGCCAGCTCGGCGGCGTCACGGTCAGCACGCCAGGAGCTTCGCTCACCTCAAGGCCCAGGCGACGCAGGACTTCGACGCACTGCGCCTGCGTGACCGGCATGCCGATCACCTTGGCCGCGCGCTCGATTCGCAGCGACACAGGTTTGCGTGCCGGCAATCGAACCGTCTGGTCGTCCATCGCGCCCGGTTCGCCGCCGCAAATGTCGAGGATGAGCTGCGTGATGCGCTCGATGTGCTCGACGGTCTGCGATGGGTCGACACCGCGCTCGAAACGATGGCCTGCATCGGTGCTGAAGTTGTAGCGGCGCGAGCGGCCTGCCACCGCCTCAGGCCACCAGAAGGCGGCCTCGACGTAGACATTGCGCGTGTCGTCGGACACGGCAGTTGCATCGCCACCCATGATGCCGGCAAGCGATTCGACGGCCCGATCGTCAGCAATCACGCCGACCTGCTCGTCGACTTCGATCGTGTTGCCGTTGAGCAGCTTGAGTTGCTCACCCTTGCGTCCCCAGCGCACGACGAGCCCGCCGTGGATCTTGTCGAGGTCGAAGATGTGCGACGGGCGGCCGAACTCGAACATCACGTAGTTCGAGATGTCGACGAGCGCCGTCACCGAGCGCTGGCCGCAGCGCGCCAGGCGGTCGACCATCCACGCGGGCGTTTTCGCCTTCGTGTCGACCCCGCGGACGATGCGCCCCGAAAAACGGCCGCACAGATCGGCCGCTTCGATGCGCACCGGCAGTGTGTCCGAGTGAACCACCTTCGCCTGCGGGAAGCCTGGTTTCAGCAGAGGGGATCCCGTCAACGCCGCCACTTCGCGTGCGATGCCGTAGACGCTCAATCCGTGCCCGAGGTTGGGCGTGAGCTTCAGTGTGAAGAGCGTGTCATCGAGCTTCAGATGTTCGCGGATGGGTGCCCCCACGGGAGCATCGTCGGCGAGGATCAAGAGGCCGCCGTGATCTTCCGACAGCTTGAGTTCGCGGGCCGAGCACAACATGCCCTGGCTCTCGACGCCACGCAATTTGCCGAGCTTGATCTCGAACGGTGCCCCGCCCTCCTCCGCTGGCGGCAGCTTCGCACCCACCAAAGCGCATGGCACCTTGATACCGGGGCGCACGTTGGGTGCGCCGCAGACGATGTTGAGCGTTGTCCCATTGCCGGTGCGCACGTGGCAGACGTTCAGGCGGTCGGCATTTGGATGGCGAGCGACCTCCAGCACTTCGGCGACCACCACGTTGGAGAACGGCGGCGCGACAGGGCGCAGCTCTTCGACCTCCATGCCGGACATGGTCAGCAGGTCGGCCAGCTGTTCGGTGCTGAGGGGCGGGTTGCAGAACTCCCGCAGCCAGGACTCTGGAAATTGCATCTCGTCGTCTGCTCTGGATTACTTGAATTGAGAGAGGAAGCGCAGGTCGCCTTCGAAGAACAGGCGCAAGTCGCTCACGCCGTAGCGCAGCATCGCCAGCCGGTCGATGCCCGAGCCGAACGCGAAGCCGATGTAGCGCTCGGGGTCGAGCCCCATGTTGCGGACGACCTGCGGGTGCACCTGGCCCGAACCCGAGACCTCGAGCCAGCGGCCCTTCAGCGGCCCACGCTCGAACATGATGTCGATCTCGGCGCTCGGCTCGGTGAAGGGGAAGTAGCTGGGGCGGAAGCGCAGCTTGAGTTCGGTCGTTTCGAAGAAGGCCTGGATGAAGTCGAGGTACATCGACTTCAGGTCCTTGAAGCTCACGTTCTCGCCGATCCACAGGCCTTCGACCTGGTGGAACATCGGCGAGTGCGTTGCGTCGCTGTCGACGCGGTAGGTGCGGCCCGGCGCGATCACGCGGATGTCGGGCATGTTCGGCTGGCCTTCGTACTTCTTGGCATGTGCCTGGGCATAACGCACCTGCATCGGCGAGGTGTGCGGACGCAGGTTGAGCCAGCGGCCTTCGGCGTCTTTCATGTCGACGTAGAAGGTGTCCTGCATCGAACGCGCCGGGTGGTTCTCGGGGTTGTTGAGCGCGGTGAAGCTGTACCAGTCGGTTTCGATCTCGGGGCCATCGGCCACGTCGAACCCCATCGAGCCGAAGATGGCCTCGATGCGCTCCATCGTGCGAGTGATTGGGTGGAGGCCAGCGATGCCGCGCTTGCGGCCAGGCAGCGTGACGTCGAGCGCTTCGGCCTTGAGCTGCGCCTGCAGTTCGGCATCGGCCAGTGCCTGGCGGCGCGCGTTGAGCGCCGCTTCGACACGCTGCTTGGCCGCGTTGATGTCGGCGCCGCGCGTCTTCTTCTCTTCGGGCGACAGCGCGGCCAAGCCCTTGAGCAACTCGGTGACGCGCCCGGCTTTGCCGAGGTAGCGCGCCTTGGCGTTCTCCAGATCGGCAGGTGCGGCGGCCTCGTTGAAGTCGGCCTGCGCAGCTTGCACCAGTTGATCGAGATCGTTCATCGGTTCAGTGAAACGGAAAGCGGATTCGGGACAAACAAAAAAGGCCGCACACGAGGCCGGCCTTTGAAAGCTTGCGTGCGCCGGGCAAATGAACGCCCGGCGTGATCACGACATCAAGCGAGCTGGGCCTTCACCTTCTCGACGATGCTGCCGAAGGCGGCAGGATCATTCACGGCCATGTCGGCAAGGACCTTGCGGTCGATGTCGATGTTGGCCTTCTTCAGGCCAGCCATGAACTTGCTGTAGGTGACACCCAGGCCACGGCTCGCCGCGTTGATACGGGCGATCCAGAGCTGGCGGAACACACGCTTCTTGGTGCGGCGATCGCGATAGGCATATTGCCCAGCGCGCATGACCGCTTCCTTGGCGATGCGGAATACGTTCTTGCGGCGGCCGCGGAATCCCTTGGCGAGTGCGAGAACTTTCTTGTGACGAGCACGTGCGGTTACACCACGTTTGACGCGAGGCATGTCGTTTCCTTTCTAGAAATCAGAGACCGGCGAACGGCAGCATCTGCGCCATTCCTGCCATGTTGGTCTCGTGGACGCCGACAGCGCCGCGGAGCTGGCGCTTGTTCTTCGTCGACTTCTTGGTCAGGATGTGGCGCTTGAACGCCTGACCGCGCTTGACGGTGCCACCCGGACGAACGCGAAAACGCTTTTTCGCACTGCTCTTGGTCTTCATTTTGGGCATGACTGCTCCTTCTAAATTGCTCCTGCAGGCGCCCGCGAAATCTCTCGCGGTCTTGTAAGCCTGCAGAGGCTTCTTGCATCACCCTGGTGACCAAACCAGGGCGACGAACTCTTCAAACGCTCTACCGCTTCTTTGGCCCGAGGACCATGATCATCTGGCGGCCTTCGAGCTTGGGCATGTTCTCGACCACCGAGCAATCTGCCAGGTCGTCGCGGATGCGCTCCAGAAGCCGCATGCCGATGTCCTGGTGGGTGATCTCGCGACCGCGGTAGCGCAGCGTCACCTTGCCTTTGTCGCCGTCTTCCTCGATGAAGCGGCGCAGGTTGCGCAGCTTGATCTGGTAGTCGCCTTCGTCGGTGCCCGGGCGGAACTTGACTTCCTTGATCTCGATGACCTTTTGCTTCGACTTGGCTTCAGCCGCGCGCTTCTGCTCCTGGTACTTGAACTTGCCGTAGTCCATCAGGCGACACACAGGCGGGTCGGCCTGCGCGGCGATCTCGACAAGGTCAACGTCCAGCTCACCGGCCATCCGCAAGGCTTCTTGCAGGGGGACGATGCCCAAAGGCTCGTTCTCGACCCCGTTCAGCCGGACTTCCGGCGCCATGATTTCGCGGTTCAGGCGGTGCTTGCGTTCCACGTTGGGAGCGCGGCGGTCAGCAAAGGTAGCGATAGTTCAATTCCTTCAGCGAACCCCAAGGCGACAGGGCCCAAAAACAATCAACGCGCGCCGGACAACCGGACCTCTCGTCAAACACGACTGGCAATGTCACCCGCGATCTTCGAGGCGAAGTCGGCGAGGGGCATCACACCAAGGTCTTGGTTACCGCGAGCGCGCACGGCAACAGCCCCGTTCGCCTTCTCCTTGTCGCCAACGACGAGGAGGAACGGGACCTTTTGCAGGGAATGCTCGCGGATTTTACGAGTAATTTTCTCGTTTCGCAAATCGCTTTCGACTCTAAGCCCTTGTTTTTGAAGCGTTTTCGCTACCTCACGGGCATAGTCGGCTTGGTCGTCGGTGATGCTCATGACCACTGCCTGCACTGGGGACAGCCAAACCGGCAGCGCGCCGGCATGCTGCTCGATCAGGATGCCGATGAAGCGCTCAAGGCTGCCGACGATGGCCCGGTGGAGCATCAGCGGCCGGTGGCGGGCACCGTCTTCACCGACGAAATCGGCGTCAAGGCGCTCGGGCATGTTCGGATCGACCTGAATCGTGCCGCACTGCCAGGGGCGGCCGAGGGCGTCTTTCAGCGTGTACTCGATCTTCGGCCCGTAGAACGCCCCCTCGCCCGGCAGGTACTCGAATTCGCAGCCGGAAGCCCGCAGGCCGTCGGCCAGGGCCGCCTCGGCCTTGTCCCAGCTTTCCTCGGTTCCAATGCGGTTCTCGGGGCGGGTAGAGAGTTTGTAGATGATGTCGGTGAAGCCGAAGTCCTTGTAGACCTTCTGCAGCAGCGTCGTGAACGCCGTCACCTCGGACTGGATATGGTCTTCGGTGCAGAAGATGTGGCCATCGTCCTGCGTGAAGCCGCGCACGCGCATGATGCCGTGCAGGCCGCCAGTCGGCTCGTTGCGATGGCACTGCCCGAATTCGCCGTAGCGCAACGGCAGTTCGCGGTAGCTCTTGATGCCTTGCTTGAAGATGAGGATGTGGCCGGGGCAGTTCATCGGCTTCAGCGCGTAGTCGCGCTTTTCCGATTCCGTGGTGAACATGTTCTCGCGGTACTTGTCCCAGTGGCCCGTCTTCTCCCACAGGCTCTTGTCGAGGATCTGCGGCCCCTTCACCTCCTGATAGCCGTTCTCGCGATACACCCGTCGCATGTACTGCTCGACTTCCTGCCAGATGGTCCAGCCTTTGGGATGCCAGAAGACCGTGCCGGGCGAATGCTCGTCGATGTGGAAAAGATCCAGTTCGCGCCCAAGGCGGCGGTGATCGCGCTTTTCGGCCTCCTCGAGCATGTGCAGGTATTGCTGCAGCTCGTCTTTCGTGGCCCAGGCCGTGCCATAGACCCGCTGCAGCATCTCGTTGCGGTGGTCACCCCGCCAATAGGCACCCGCCACCTTCATCAGCTTGAAGTGCTTCAACTTGCCCGTGCTGGGCACGTGCGGGCCGCGACAGAGGTCTTCGAACTTGCCTTCGCGATACAACGAGACATCCTCATTGGCCGGGATGCTCGCGATGATCTCGGCCTTGTAGTGCTCGCCCAGGCTCTTGAAGTACGCCACGGCCTCGTCGCGCGGCAGCACGCGGCGCTCGACCTTCTCGTCCTTCTTCGCAAGCTCCGTCATCTTGGCTTCGATGGCAGCCAGGTCCTCGGGCGTGAAGGGGCGCTTGTACGAGAAGTCGTAGTAGAAGCCGTTCTCGATGACCGGGCCGATAGTGACCTGCGCTTCGGGAAAGAGCTCCTTCACCGCATAGGCCAACAGGTGTGCCGTCGAGTGGCGGATGACCTCCAGACCATCGGCATCCTTGTCCGTCAGGATGGCGAGCGACGTATCGCCCTCGATGCGGTAGCTGGTGTCCACGACCTTCGCATCGGCGCCCTGCCCCACGCGACCCGCCAGCGCGGCCTTCGCCAGGCCGGACCCGATCGAGGCCGCAACCTCGGCCACCGTCACAGGGCCGTCGAACTGACGCTTGGAACCGTCGGGCAATTGAACGGAAATCATGATGAGCACACTCCAGAAAGCAAAAAGCGCGGTGATGAGCCGCGCTTTTTGATGATGACGAGAAGAGACGTGACGAAGCCGCGGCCGACTAAACCTTTACCTGCCGGGTCGTAGTTCGCGGTGTCATAACCATGATGCCCTTCTCGCTCTTGTAGATTGCCAGTGATGGACTGGGGACCCGGGATTCTAGTTCAGCCCTGCGCCCGGTACTCGGAAAAGATGCCCAGTTCCACATACCGGCTTGCCTCCAGCAGGCCCGCAGCGCTAAGCGACGCAATCACCTGCGCGGGAGGAATGCAGCCGGCGATGGTGTCCCAGTAGTAGCGCCACAGCATCGGCGTGGTCGACGACTTCGACACGAAGCGCGCCAGCAGAGGCACCACGCCGCGCATGTACGCCTTCAGCACCCAGGTGCCGAGCCGGCTCTGCGGCATGGTGATCTCAAGGATGAGCAAGCGGCCACCCGGCTTCAGCACACGGCGGAACTCGGCACAGGCCTTCGAGAAATCGCTGATGTGACGCAGCGCGTATCCCATCACCAGAAAGTCCACCGACGCATCGGGCACCGGAATCTCTTCGGCACGGCCGAGCTTGCACACGACCTCGGCCGGCAGCTTCGCCTGCGCCATCATGCCGGGGCTCGGGTCGACGCCGATCAGCTTCAAGGGCTCGCCGGTGATCTTCAGGATCTCCTGCGACACGATGCCCGTGCCCATGCCGACGTCCACCACCATCATCCCGGGCTTGAGGCCGGCGCGCTTGAGTGCGCGGCCCCGGTAGCTCGGGCCGGTGCCGAAGCCGAGGATGGCTTCGAGCTTGTTGTAGTCGACTGCCGTGTCGTCGAAAGTCTTGCGCAGGAAGCTCTCGCGCGCCTGCAGATCGTTCGACGGGTAATAGTCCGGCAGCGGCTGGTGCGGAAGTTGAACGGCCTGTGCGTTCGGGCGGCCTTGCGGCGTGGTCATGTACGGCTCCTCCTGTGGTGGACGACGGTCGTGTGTCGGTGATCAAAGTGGCAACGCGGCGATGGGCTCGCGCCGCTCGACGAGTTGCTGGAACTCGTCTCGCAGGCGTTCGCTCTCCGCCACTGCCCGCCTCCAGGCCCTCACCCGGGCGGGCACATCGTGGGTATATCGTTTGAAATCGTTGCGGTCCGGCAGCTTGCCATCGGGAAGCGTGGCAATCCATTCGGGATTAGGCGATACGACCACCACATTATCGAGGTGGGGACTCGCGCGGTGACGGTGCTTCAGCGCCTTGTCGAGCCAACCGGGAATAATCGACTTCTGGAAGTGCGGGTAGAGCACCAAGCCGTCTCGCAGCGAGGCGTAGTTGAGGTGCAGGTGGTAGTCGGTGATGCCGCCATCCCAATACGCACCGCGCGGGCCGCCGGGAATATCGTGCACCGCATCCAGCCAGAACGGGATCGAGCAGCTGGCCAAGATGCTTTGCTGAAGGTTCTGCGCGTCGAGCGCGACGATTCGGGTGCTGTAGTCGTGCGTGTGCAGCGGGAAGGTGTCGCGCGCGTCGGAAAAGATCACGCGCTCGAGCCACGCGCCCATCGCCTTGCGGCTGACGACATTGGTGGCGAAGGCACCGAGATAACCCAAAGGCGTCGTGACCCGCGACAAGCGGCGACCTTCGCGCTTGAGCACATGCCGCCCACGGCTGGTGAACACATGCAGCCGAAATTTCGGATGGTTCAGCACCTGCACTTCCTGGCCGGCAAAGTGCTCCAGCAACTTGGCGCCGAACACCTCGCTCACGTGCGTCGGCGTCGGGGCCTTGCCGGCCTTGTGCTCGTATTCCTGCGTGATGTAGTCGTCGGCCATGCGCGCGAAGGCCTGGCGCGGGTCGCGCAGGCAAGCGGTCGCCATGCGCCAGGCGCCGATCGACGCACCGATCAGGTGGACGGGATGCGCCACATCCTGCAACCACTCGCCGAAGATGAACTGGTCGAGCGGGCCCAGCACCAAACCCTTGGGGCCACCGGCCGCACCGGGGATCGCCCGCACGTCGGACGCCGCCAGCCCGTGCTCGCGCAGGTGCTTGAGCGCACGCGGGCCGGCGTGGACCTGCAGGGCTTGCATGGCGATCGAGCGATCAGCGCTTGGTCTGCAGCTTGGCGAACGCGGCGGCCATCGCCGACGGCGCCTGTGCCTGCGCTTGCGCCGGGGCACGCTTGCCGCCCATGCGCTCGCCGCGTGCCGGAGGGCGGTAGCTGTTGTCACCGCGCTCGCCCCGCGGTGCCGGTGCGGTGTCGAGCTTCATCGTGAGCGAGATGCGCTTGCGGGCCAGGTCGACCTCCAGCACCTTCACCTTGACGATGTCGCCCGTCTTCACCACTTCGCGCGCGTCGTTCACGAACTTGTTCGACAGCTGGCTCACATGCACGAGGCCGTCCTGGTGCACGCCGAGGTCGACGAAGGCACCAAACTGCGCGACGTTGCTCACCGTGCCTTCGAGCGTCATGCCGGGTTGCAGGTCCTTGATGTCTTCCACGCCATCGTTGAAGCGCGCAACCTTGAAGTCGGGACGCGGGTCGCGGCCCGGCTTTTCCAGCTCGGCCAAGATGTCCTTCACCGTGATGGCGCCGAAGGTGTCGTCGGCGAAAGCCTCAGGCTTCAGGGCGCGGATCACGTCGCTTCGGCCCATCACCTCCGTCAGCGGCTTGCTGACCTTGGCGAGGATCTTCTCGACGACCGGGTAGGTTTCGGGGTGCACACCCGACTGGTCGAGCGGGTTGTCACCGCCATTGATGCGCAGGAAGCCTGCGCTCAGCTCAAAGGTCTTGGCACCGAGCCCGCTCACGTCGAGGAGCTGCTGGCGGTTCTTGAACGCGCCGTTGGCATCGCGCCAGCGCACGATGCTGTTGGCCACCGCGGTGCTCAGGCCCGACACACGCGCCAGCAGCGGCGCCGACGCCGTGTTGAGGTCCACACCCACCGAGTTCACGCAGTCTTCGATGACGGCATCGAGGCTCTTGGCCAGCTCGCCCTGGTTCACGTCGTGCTGGTATTGGCCGACACCGATGCTCTTGGGTTCGATCTTCACCAGTTCAGCCAGTGGGTCCTGCAGACGCCGGGCAATGCTCACGGCGCCGCGCAGGCTCACGTCCAGATCGGGCAGCTCCTTGCTCGCGAACTCGCTCGCCGAGTACACCGAAGCGCCGGCCTCGCTCACCACGACCTTCTCGATGTGGGTGCCGGGTGCAAGCTGCTGGATGCGCTTGATGAGGTCGGACGCCAGCTTGTCGGTCTCGCGGCTCGCGGTGCCGTTGCCGATGGCGATGAGGTTCACGCCGTGCGTCGCGCAGAGGCGGCCGAGCGTATGGATCGAGCCCTCCCAATCCTTGCGCGGCTCGTGCGGGTAGACGGTGTTGGTGTCGAGCACTTTGCCCGTGGCATCGACCACCGCCACCTTCACGCCGGTGCGGATCCCGGGGTCGAGCCCCATCACCACGCGCGGGCCGGCGGGTGCCGCCAGCAGCAGGTCGCGCAGGTTTTCGGCGAACACCTTGATCGCCACCTTCTCGGCCTCTTCGCGCAGGCGGCTGAAGAGGTCACGCTCCAGGCTCAGGCTCAGCTTGACCTTCCAGGTCCAGGCGATGGACTTGCGGATCAGGTCGTCGGACGGCCGCTTGGCGTGGCTCCAGCCGAGGTGGCGAGCAATGCGCCCTTCGGCCAGCGTGGGCTGACCGGGCACCACCTCTTCGTCGACCACCAGCTTGGCATCGAGGATCTCCTGCGTGCGCCCGCGGAACACGGCCAACGCCCGGTGCGACGGCACACGGCCGATCGGCTCGTCGTAATCGAAGTAGTCGCGGAACTTGGCCACGTCGGCGTTGTTCTCGTCCTTGCCGTCCATCAGCTTGGACTTGAGCAGGCCCTCTTCCCAGAGCCACTCGCGCAGCTTGCCCACGAGCGTGGCGTCTTCCGACCAGCGCTCGCTCAGCAGGTCTCGCACGCCGTCGAGCACGGCGAAGGCGTCGGCAAATCCGGCCTCGGCGTTGACGAAACCGGCCGCTTCTACCGCCGGGTCGAGCGTGGGGTCGGCGAAGAGCTTGTCTGCCAGCGGCTCGAGCCCCGCTTCGCGGGCGATCATGCCCTTGGTGCGCCGGCGCGGCTTGTAGGGCAGGTAGAGGTCTTCCAGTTCCTGCTTGGTGGGCACCGCTTCAATGGCCGCGCGCAACTCGGGGGTCAGCCTGCCCTGCTCGTCGATGCTCTTGAGCACCGCGGCGCGGCGCTCTTCGAGCTCGCGCAGGTAGCCCAGGCGGCCTTCCAGCTCGCGCAACTGCGTGTCGTCGAGGCCGTCAGTGGCCTCCTTGCGGTAGCGGGCAATGAAGGGAACGGTGGCGCCACCATCGAGCAACTCCACCGCCGCGTTCACTTGGGCCGGGCGAACCTTCAGTTCGCCAGCCAACTGCAGAAGAATCTTGTTCAAGTACAGCAGTCCGCAGAGGGACGAAAAACGGAAGCGGCGAAGTGTGCCACACGGTCATTTCGCCTCGGACGCTGCCCCTTCCGACGGTTCGGGAACGATGCCGCGTTGCTCCGGTGGCAGCGTGGCGCGCAGCGCGTCGATCTGCTCCTTCTTCTGCGCCGGAGTCAGGTTGGGGTTCTGGTCAATCACGGCCGCCATCATCACGGCGCGAGCGTTGCGCAGGTCTTGCCCGAAGAGTGCACTGGCGGTGTTGTCGTCGAAGTGGCGGCGCTGGATCAGCGCGACCTTCGCAAAGTAGTCATCGACGCTTGCAGCCGTCTCTGGAATGGCCAGTTGCGCGCCCTCGGTGCGCAGGTCCGCCTGATAGCTGCGGTAGCCCTGCAGCAGCTTGAGTGCTTTCTCGGCCTCCTCCTTCGGCAAACCCTGCCGCAGGGTGTATTCCAGCTTCGCGGTCTCCTCGGGGGTGGGTGGGTCCGACATCTGGACCATCAGCGTGTCGAGCGTGGCCCGCGTGTCGGCATCGACGTTGAGCCCGCCGCCGAATCCCAACTGGAAAAGACGGGAAACGTCCATGCGGGTACCAAGGACATCGACTTCCACGAGGGCCGGGTTGCCGCCCGAATCGCGGGCTCCGGCCGAGGTGCTGTCAAAGCCGCTTGCTTTTGTGTTGGAAGTGTTTGCGTGGATCCCTTCGGGGGCGGCGGGCGGTTCGTTCGCCCCCCCGAACCACAGCACGGCCGCGGCAGAGCCCACGAGAGCGATGCCCAGCACGGCAAGGACGGAACGCCTCTTCCACCAAGGCGCAATGTTCAGATGCACAGCCATTCAAAAAATCTTTCTACCCAATCAGTATTGAGTTGCTACGACCCACAAACAGTCCCGAAAGCCTCACATAAGTCGGTAAATCAGGGATCAGGGAAATCGATGAAACGTTTTAAACGCACTGTCGTTCAACATGCGCGAGCCGAATTAGAACAGCCGTACACAAATAGTTCGTCCTCGGCGCCAGTTCAACCCCAGGAGACACCATGCAACTTGCATTGACCCCCACCTTGCGCCATGTCGCGCGTTTCGCCAAGGCCTCCGTGCTGGCGGCCACCCTCGCCCTGACCGGCGTGGCCCACGCCCAGTACCAGAAGGGCCCGGACCCCACGGTCTCGGCGCTCGAGCGCACCGGCCCCTTCACCGTGCGCACGCAGAGCGTCTCTCGCACCGCAGCGAGCGGCTTCGGCGGCGGCACCATTCACTACCCCACTGCCACCGGCACCTATGGTGCGATCGCCGTCTCGCCCGGCTTCACGGCCTATGAGTCGTCGATCAGCTGGATCGGCACCCGCCTGGCCTCGCACGGCTTCGTGGTCATCACCATCGACACCATCACCACCTCCGACCAGCCCGACAGCCGTGGCCGCCAGCTGAAGGCCGCGCTCGACTACGTCGTCGCGCAAAGCCGCCGCAGCACCAGCGGTGTCTACAACAAGGTCGACTCCAGCCGCCTCGGCGTGGCCGGTCACTCGATGGGTGGCGGCGGCACGCTGGCTGCGGCCCGCGACAACCCGTCGTACAAGGCTGCCGTGCCGCTCGCACCGTGGCACACCACCAAGAGCTGGCGCACCGTGCGCGTGCCGACGCTGATCATTGGCGCCGAGAACGACGCCATCGCCGGGGTGGCCTCGCACTCGATCCCGTTCTACACGAGCCTGCCGTCGACCACGTCGAAGGCGTACGCAGAGCTGAACGGTGAAGGCCACTTCTTCCCGCAGCTGTCGTCGAACTACCCGATCGTCGGCCGCTACATGATCTCGTGGTTCAAGCGCTTCATGGACAACGACACGCGCTACAGCCCGTTCCTGTGTGGCAGCCAGCACCAGGGCGACCTGGGTGTCTTCGGCCCGTTCTCCGACTACCGCGAGAACTGCCCGTACTGATCCGGGTTGGTGACCTTGGCGCGACCACCATCGCGCCATCGGAAACCCACAGGGCGCCAGCCTCGGCTGTGCGCCCTGTTCTTTTTTCGGCGCAGATCAACTCAGCAACGCCGTACAACGCAAATAGAGCACGCTAGTGCACTATCCACGCGTCGACATTGAACGGGCGTCCTAAAACCGTTTCTAGATCGGCGCCTAAGCCAAAACCAGGAGACACCATGCAATTTGCTTCGAACCCCGCCGTGCGACACCTCGCGCGATTCACGAAGGCCTCGGTCCTTGCGGCCGCAGTGCTCTTCGCCGGCGTTGCCAACGCGCAGTACCAGAAGGGCCCGGACCCCACGGTGGCCGGCCTCGAGCGTGACGGCACCTTCGCCATCCGCACGACCACCGTTTCCCGCCTGAGCGCCAGCGGCTTCGGCGGCGGCACCATCTACTACCCGACCGCCACCGGCAGCTACGGCGTCGTCGCCGTGTCGCCCGGCTTCACCGCCTACCAGTCGTCGATCAGCTGGATCGGCAGCCGCCTTGCCTCGCACGGCTTCGTCGTCATCACGATCGACACCAACACCACCTCCGACCAGCCCGACAGCCGCGCACGCCAGCTGAAGGCCGCGCTCGACAAGGTGGTGAGCCTCGCCAGCAGCCGCACCAACGTGCTCTACGGCAAGGTCGACTCGTCGCGCCTCGCCGTCGCGGGCCACTCGATGGGCGGCGGTGGCAGCTTGGCCGCTGCGCGCGACTACCCGTCGTTGAAGGCGTCGGTGCCGCTGGCTCCGTGGCACACCACGAAGAGCTTCTCGACGGTGCGCGTGCCCACGCTGATCGTCGGTGCCGATGGCGACACCGTCGCGAGCGTGACCTCGCACTCGATCCCGTTCTACACGAGCATCCCGTCGAGCACGCCCAAGGGCTACCTCGAGCTCAACAACGAAGACCACTTCTTCCCGCAAGACAGCGGCGAGTACGGCCTGGTCGGCAAGTACATGATCTCGTGGTTCAAGCGCTTCGTCGACAGCGACACCCGCTACAGCCCGTTCCTCTGCGGCGCTCCGCACCAGACGCAGATCGCCAACACCTTGCGCGTGTCTGACTCGCGCACGAACTGCCCGTACTGATCTCAGATTCGGGCCCATGCACGCAGGCCGTCGGGAGACGCGCCGCGTGCTGCTGGTGAAGATCTAGCGAAGACCCAGCCAAGACAGGGCGCCGGCTCCCGCCGCGCGCCCGGTCGCCAGGCAGGCCGTGAGCAGGTAGCCACCGGTCGGCGCCTCCCAGTCGAGCATCTCGCCTGCGCAGAAGATGCCGGGCCGTCGGGCCAGCATCAGGCGCTCGTCCAGCGCCTCGAAGCGCACACCGCCTGCGGTGCTGATGGCTTCGTCGAGCGGCCGCGCGGCCACCAGCTTCACCGGCAGGGCCTTGATGGCCTGCGCCAGCCGGCCCACGTCTGCCAGCTCGTCCTTGGCGAGCAGCTCGTAGAGCAGGCCGGCCTTGACGCCGTGCAACCCGAGCCGGCTCTTCAGATGTGTCGACAAAGAGCGTGGCCCCCGCGGGTGAGCGAGCTCACCGCGCACCCAGTCGAGACCGCGCGCGGGCAGCAGATCGAGATGGATGATCACGTGGCCATGCGCCTGGATCTCGTCGCGCAAGCCGGCCGACGCGGCGTAGACAAGACTGCCCTCCAGGCCGGTCTGCGTGACCACGCATTCCCCGATCTGGTCGAAGGCCGCGCCCTGCCCAGGCTGGAACGACAAGTGCACCGACTTCAACGGCTGTCCGGCATATCGCTCCTGCAGATGCGCCGACCAGCCGACGTCGAAGCCGCAGTTGGACGGCTGAAGCGGCGCCAGCTCGTCGGCCGACAGGCCCAGCCAGCTCACCCAAGCGCCGTCGGAGCCGAGCCTCGCCCAGCTCGCCCCACCAAGCGCCAGCACAACCGCATCGGCTTCGACCGATTGCACGCCGCCGGGTGCATCGAACTCAAGCCTGGCGGGGTCACCCGGCACCACGCCCTTGCAGCGGTGCCGCATGTGAAACCGGACGCCGGCCGCACGCAGCCGCTGCAGCCACGCACGCAAGAGAGGCGCGGCCTTCATGTCGGTCGGGAACACACGGCCCGACGATCCCACGAAGGTGTCGACGCCCAAGCCCTGAGCCCAGGCCCGCACCTGCTCGGGCCCGAAACTATGCAACCACGGTTCGACCTGCGCCCGGCGCATGCCGTAGCGGGGGAGAAATCGCTCCAGCGGCTCGCTGTGCGTGAGGTTGAGGCCGCCCTTGCCCGCCAGAAGGAACTTGCGGCCCACCGAAGGCATGCCGTCGTAGACGTCGACCTGCGCCCCACCCTGCGCGGCGGCCTCTGCGGCCATCAGGCCGGCCGGACCTCCACCCACGATGGCAATGTGCGGAGTTCGGGTGGGAGCGTTCATGGAGGCGGCAGGCGTTCGACAACAGCCCGCATTGTCGGTGCGGCGGCACCGCCCCGTCGCCGACTCCAGGTGCTGATCAGTCGGCTGCGCGCAGCGCGGCCTTCAGCTGCTCGCCCAACTCGGGCCTGGCGGCAAACGGGTCGGTGGGGTTGCGCTGCTGCATCACGTCTTCCAGGCGCGTCTGCACGCCGCCGAGCGCGTGGGGGTGGCTGAAGATGTAGAAGCGTCCAGCCGCCACGGCATCGAACACCGCCTGCGCCATCGTGGCCGCGGTCACCTTGCCGCTGCTCACGGCCTTGTCGCTCATCGCGCGGGCGATCAGCTGGCTCTTGGTGGGCTTGGCGTCGACGTCCGTCATCTCGGCCGGGCGGTTGCGCGCGCTCTTGCTGATGCCGGTCGGGATGAAATACGGGCACAGCACCGAGGCACCGATCTGGTCGGTCACGAGGCGCAGGTCTTGATAGAGCGTCTCGCTCAGCGCCACCACCGCATGCTTGGTCACGTTGTACACGCCCATGTTCGGCGCGTTGAGCATGCCGGCCATCGAGGCGGTGTTGACGATGTGGCCTTCGTAGGCCGGGTTCTTCTTCGCGGCTTCGAGCATCATGGGCGTGAAGACACGCACGCCGTGCGCCACGCCCATCAGGTTGACGCCGACGACCCACTCCCAGTCCTTCAGCGACTGCTCCCAGATCAGGCCACCACCGCCGACCCCGGCGTTGTTGAAGACGAAGGTCGGCGCACCGAAGCGCTCGAAGGTGGCGGCGCCCAGCGCTTCCACTTCGGCCGCCTTGGCCACGTCGAGCCTGAACGGCAGCACCTTCGCGCCCAAGCCTTCGATCTCGGCGGTGGCGGCGTCGAGCGCATCCTTCTGCACGTCGGCCATGACGACGTTCATGCCAAGCTTCGCGGCGATGCGCGAGGCTTCGAGGCCGAAGCCCGAGCCGGCGCCGGTGATGACGGCGGTGCCGCCCTTGAAGTTCTTCATTTGCTTTCTCCTGATTCAGCTCTTGGCTTCTTGACCTGGTAACCGATGCGCGGGAAGTGCACGTGCAGCGTGCCGGCACGTTCATCCTTGCGCTCGATCACCACTTCGTTCTGGTTGAGGCCGACCAGCGTGCCGCTGACGAGGTCGGTTGCGTAGTCGGTGGGCGAAACCGTCACGGCTTCACCCGCGGCGAAGCCGGAGTCGGGCGCGACCTGCGTCGCGGCATGGCGGTGCGTGGCGGCGGCGAGTTCGAGTGCGGCATCGCTGCGCATCTTCTCCGGCGTGCCATGGCCGAACGCGGCCACGCGCTCGTACCACGCCAGCAGGCGCGGGAACGGCGCCAGCACGGTGGCCACCGGCGGCGCTCGGCGGATGTACCAGAGCGATTGCGCCACCGAGAAATCGGCGATGCACGGTTGCGCACCCAGCAGGAAGGCACGGCCATCGGACAACTCGGATTCGAGCCAGCCGAAGTAGCTGGCGAGCTGCGCGGCCGCATCGGCGGGCGTTGCGCGCCGCATGTTGGGCGCCATGGCGGCGCGGTCGGCGGCGAATGCCTTCAGAAAGTCGGGCGGCGCATCGCCGAAGAGATGCTGCGCGCCGGCGGGCTGCATCGTGTACGGGATCGCGGCCCAGAAGAGCGTCGAGTCCGCCCATTGCGCCAGCACGTGCTGAGCACCCGATGCCGCAACGGGATACAGCGGCGGCTGCGGCGCCATCGCATCGATCACGCGGCACATCAGCGCGGTGTCGCAGTAGATGTCGGCACCGACCTGCAGGAAGGGCGTGCGCCGATAGCCGCCGGTGAGCGCCACCACGTCGGGCTTGGGCAGCATCACCGGCACGATGACCGACTTCCAGGCCAGCCCCTTGTAGCCGAGGATGAGGCGCACCTTCTCAGAGAAGGGCGAGCCCGCGTAGTGGTGCAGCACGAGGTCGGACATGAGCGTTTTCCTTTTCAATCCGACGCGTTGTTGCGCATGATCTTGCGGCCGCCCGCGGGCAGGCCCTTCAGGTACTTGAAGGTGCCGCTCGCCTGGGCGACGAGCGCACCCTTCTCATCGAACACCTGCGCCTCGCAAAACGCCAGCGACGCGGTGCCATGCACGCGCCTGCCCTTGGCATGCAGGCGGCCGAGGCCTGGGCGCATGAAGCTCGTCTTCATCTCGATGGTGACGACGCCGATGCCGTTGCTCTGCCCTTCCCCACTGAGCCCGGTGGCGCGAGCGGCGTGCGCCATCGTCACGTCGAGCAGCGTCATCGTCACGCCGCCGTGCGCCACGCTCCACGAGTTGCACAGCTCCTCGCGAAGCGTGACGGCGATCTCGGCCTCGCCGTCCTCGAACCTGAGCAATTCGAAGCCAAGGTGCTCGACGAACGGGATGTAGGTGTGGAACTTCATCGGCCGACGTTTCAGCCGCCGTGGATGGCCGACACCCCGCCGTCGACCGCGAGGATCTGCCCCGTGATGTGCTTGCCGGCCGCCGATGCGAACAGCAGCGCGGCGCCCTTCAGGTCGTCGTCGTCGCCGATGCGCTGCAGCGGCGCGCGCGAGGCCATCGCGTCGGCGCCCACGCGCTCGATCGTGCCCTTGGTCATCTTGCTCGGGAAGAAACCCGGCGCGAGCGCGTTGACGGTGATGCCGTACTTGCCCCACTCGCCCGCCAGCGTGCGGGTGAAGTTCACCGCCGCGCCCTTGCTCGTGCCGTAGGCGATGTACTGGATGTCGGGGCCGGCGCCGGAGAGGCCGGCGATCGAAGCCACGTTGATGATGCGGCCCTGGCGGCGCGGGATCATGCTCAGCTTGCCGATCGCCTGGCTCATCAGGAAGATGCTGCGGATGTTGAGGTTCATGACCTTGTCCCACGCTTCGAGCGGGTAGTCCTCGGCCTTGGCACCCCAGGTCGCGCCGGCGTTGTTGACGAGGATGTCGACGTTGCCGAGGCGGGCCATCGCGTCGGCGGCGACGCGTTGGATCTCTTCCGGCACGCTCGCGTCGGCGGCGACCCAAATCGCGTCGATGCCACGCGCCTTCAGGTGAGCGGCCGACTCTTCCAGGTCAGCCGCCTTGCGCGAGGTAAGCAGAATGCGCGCACCGGCCTCGCCGAGCGCTTCGGCGATCTGCAAGCCGAGGCCGCGCGAGCCGCCGGTGACGAGTGCGGTCTTGCCGCTGAGGTCGAAGAGTTTCTGGACGGGGGTGCTCATGGTGCTTTCTTCTCCGGTGCGGAGGGGTTGTCGTCTTTCATGCGCGAGCGCACGTAGATGAGGGCGAAGCCGAGGGCGGCCACGCCGCCGCCGATGGCCAGCACGCTGGTGCCGAGCGCGCTTTCGGTGCGTTGTACGTAGAGCCCGAGGCCCACGCCCAGCAAGCCACCGTAGATCAGCACCCAGATCAGGGTGTCGAGCGTCGAAGTCTTCATGCTCAGAACCAGTCGTCGTTCATCGTGCGGCAGGTGTCGTCGCGTGTCTCGACGACCTTGAGCCACGCCGGGACGCGTGGCAGCTCGTAGCGGAAGAAGTAGCGCGCGGCCGCGAGCGTGCCCTGCCGAAGGTTCTCGTCGGCCTTGGACGCTTGCGCGCACAGCGCCACGTCGAGCCAGATCCAAGCGAGCACCGTGTGGCCGAAGGCCTGCAGGTAGGGCACGGCATTGGCGAGCGCCTCTTCGGGCACGCCGGTCGCCCAGGCTGCCTTGGTGGCGTTGCCCAGGTGCTTGAGCGCACCGGCCACTGCGTTCGCCGGCTCGGCCCATTCGGGCGTCTGCACCGCGCGCTCGATGGTCGCGTTGACCTTGGCGGCGAGCAGCGCGAGGCCCTTGCCGCCATCCATCACCACCTTGCGGCCCAGGAGGTCGAGGCCCTGGATGCCGTGCGTGCCCTCGTGGATCATGTTGAGGCGGTTGTCGCGCCAGTACTGCTCCACCGGGTAGTCGCGCGTGTAGCCGTAGCCACCGTGGATCTGGATCGCGAGGCTGTTCGCCTCCAGGCACCACTCGCTGGGCCAGCTCTTGGCGATGGGGGTGAGCATCTCCAGCAGCAGGCCGGCTTCGGCGCGCTTGTCGACGTCGCCCGTGTGCAGCTCGTCGACGAGGCGCGAGCAATAGAGTTCCAGCGCCAGCGCCCCTTCGCAGTACGACTTCTGCGCGAGCAGCATGCGCTTCACGTCGGCGTGCTGAATGATCGGCACCTGCGGTTGCTTCGCATCCTTGCCGCCCACGCCGATCGGGCGACCCTGCGGCCGACCCTTCGCGTATTCGAGGCTGGCCTCGTAGCCGGCATAACCCAGCATCACCGCACCGAGGCCCACGCCGATGCGCGCCTCGTTCATCATGTGGAACATGCACTTGAGGCCATCGCCCGGCTTGCCCACGAGGTATCCGATCGCACCCGCCTTGCCACGCGCCGGGTACTTGCCCTCACCGAAGTTGAGCAGCGTGTTGGGAATGCCGCGGTAGCCGAGCTTGTGGTTCAGGCCGGCGAGTGCCACGTCGTTGCGTTCGCCCGTCAGCTTGCCGTCGATGTCGACCAGCTTCTTCGGCACGACGAAAAGCGAGATGCCCTTGGTGCCGGGGATCAGGTTGCCATCCGGTCCGGGAATCTTGGCCAGCACCAAATGCACGATGTTCTCGGTGAGCTCATGCTCGCCATTGCTGATCCACATCTTGTTGCCGCGCAGGCGGTAGCGTGGGCCGAGCGGGTCGCTCTCGAAGTCATCGCCATCGGGCGTGGCGCGCGTGAGGATGTCGGAGAGCGACGAGCCGGCCTGCGGCTCGGAGAGGCACATGGTGCCGAAGAAGCGGCCGGCGAACTCGTTCTTCGCGAAGACTTCCTTCTGCGCTTCGGTGCCATGCGCCATCAGCAGGTTGGCGTTGCCGGCGGTCAGCATGCCGCCACCACCGAGGCCGATGCTGGCCTTGGAGAAGAAGGTGTTGGCCGCCATCTCCACCACGCAGGGCAACTGCATGCCGCCGATGTCGTAGTCCTGCGCGGCGGCCAGCATGCCCGACTCGACGTAGGCCTTGGCCGCATCGTGCGACGCCTGCGGCAGGATCACCTTCTCGCCATCGAAGTGCGGCTCCTGCGTGTCGGCGAGGCGGTTGAAAGGCTCGAACTTGTCGCGTGCGATGCGCTCGCAGGTGTCGAGCACGGAGGCGAAGGTGTCGCGCGAGTGGTCGGCGAAGCGCTGGCGCTGCGTCAGCTCCTCCACCGCCAGCCAGTCATAGAGAAAGAAATCGACGGTGGAGCGGTAAGTCATGTCGTCAGCTCGTCACAGCACCTCGAACACGCCGGCAGCACCCATGCCACCGCCGATGCACATCGTCACCACCACGCGCTTGGCACCACGGCGCTTGCCCTCGATGAGCGCGTGGCCGGTGAGGCGCTGGCCGCTCACGCCGTAGGGGTGGCCGACGGCAATCGCGCCGCCGTTGACGTTGAGGCGGTCCATCGGAATGCCCAGCGTGTCTGCGCAATAGAGCACCTGCACGGCGAAGGCCTCGTTCAGTTCCCAGAGGTCGATGTCGCTGACCTTGAGGCCGAGCTTCTTCAGCACCTTGGGCACGGCGAACACCGGGCCGATGCCCATCTCGTCGGGCTCGCAACCGGCCACCGCGAAGCCGAGGAAGCGGCCCAGCGGCTTGAAGCCCCGCTGCTCGGCCAGCTTCTCGTTCATCAGCACGCAGGCGCCGGCGCCGTCACTGAACTGGCTCGCGTTGCCTGCCGTGATGAGGCCGCCCGGCAGTGCGGGCTTGATGCCGGCGATGCCTTCCTTGGTGGTGCCGGCGCGCAGGCCTTCGTCGGCGCTGATGGTCACTTCCTTCGTGCGCAGGCCCATCACCGGGTCGGCCACGCCAGCCATCGTGGTGACCGGGATCATCTCGGCGTTGAACTTGCCGGCCTCTTGCGCAGCGCAGGCCTTCTGCTGGCTGGCAGCGCCGTACTCGTCCATGCGGTCGCGGCCGATGTTGTAGCGCTTGGCCACCTGCTCGGCCGTCTGCAGCATGCTCCAGTAGATCTCGGGCTTGTGCTCCACGAGCCAGCCGTCGGCGGCCATGTGGCGGTTGGCCTCGTTCTGCACGCAGGAGATGCTCTCCACACCGCCGGCCACGTACACGTCGCCTTCGCCCGCGATGATGCGTTGCGCGGCAGTGGCGATGGTCTGCAGGCCGCTGGAGCAGAAGCGGTTGATGGTCATGCCGCTGGTCGTGATCGGCAGGCCGGCGCGCAGGGCGATCTGGCGTGCGATGTTGCCGCCGGTCGCGCCTTCGGGCGTGGCACAGCCCATGATCACGTCGTCGACCTCGGCACCTTCGATGCCGGCGCGTTCGACGGCGGCCTTCACGGCGAAACCACCCAGCGTGGCGCCATGGGTCATGTTGAAAGCACCCTTCCAGCTCTTGGCGAGCGGCGTGCGGGCGGTGGAAACGATCACGGCTGAGGTCATGGGGTACTCCGGAAGATTCGGGTGATCAGGCGGCCTTCTGGGCCGGCAGGTAGATGCTGTTCTTGGGCTTGGCGAAGACGCGGCGCAACGCCGGTTCGAACTCGCTGATCGGCAGCGTCTCGCCCTTGGGGTCGAAGGCCGGGTTGTCGTAGAGCGCGCAGAACTCGGCCGTGCGCTCGTAGCTCGGGTGGCCTGCGAACTGGTCGCGCAGGTGGCGGTCCAGGCCGAGGTGGTGGAAGAAGTAGTAACCCTGGAAGATGCCGTGGTGCTGCACCATCCAGAGGTTCTCTTCGCTGACCCAGGGCTTGAGGATGGCTGCGGCGATGTCGAAGTGGTTGGCGGGCCCGAGCGTATCGCCGATGTCATGCAGCAGCGCGCACACCACGTACTCGTCGTCGCGGCCGTCCTTCATCGCCCTTGTCGCGGTCTGCAGCGAGTGGGTGTAGCGGTCGACCGGGAATCCGCCGTAGTCACCTTCGAGCAGCTTCAGGTGGGCGATGAGACGGTCAGGCAGGCCGCGCTGGAAGACGCCGGCCTCTTCCTTGATGATGGACCAGTCGTCGGCGGTGCTGGTCTCCATGCTGGTGAAGGTGGCGCGCTTCATCGTGTCTCCTGGTGATGCTTGTCGGGATCAGCTGAAGGTCTTGCCCTCGGCCGCGAGCTTGGCCAGCAGCGGCGCCGGCTCCCAGAACTTCGCGTCGTCGCGCGGGTTTTTCTGGAAGCGGCGCATGCTGGCGACCACGTTGAAGAGGCCCTGCGTATCGGCGTAGCACATCGGGCCACCGCGGAACGCGGGGAAGCCGTAGCCGGTGAGGTAGACCATGTCGATGTCGGAGGCGCGCAGCGCGATGCCTTCCTCGAGGATCTTGGCGCCTTCGTTGACGAGTGCGTAGACCAGGCGCTGCACGATCTCCTGGTCGCTGATCTTGCGAGGGGTGATGCCCTTCTCGGCACGCACCTTCTCGATCATCGCCACGACCTCCTTCGAGGGAATCGCGTCGCGCTTGCCCGGCTTGTAGTCGTACCAGCCGGCGCCCGTCTTCTGGCCGTAGCGGCCCATCTCGCACAGCACGTCGGCCGTCTTGCTGTAGATCATCTCGGGTTGTTCGACGTAGCGGCGCTTGCGGATGTACCAGCCGATGTCGTTGCCGGCGAGATCGCCCATGCGGAAGGGGCCCATCGCGAAGCCGAACTTCTCGATCGCCTTGTCGACCTGCTCGGGCGTCGCGCCCTCTTCCAGCAGGAAGCCGCCCTGCCGCGAGTACTGCTCGATCATGCGGTTGCCGATGAAGCCATCGCACACGCCCGAGACCACGCAGGTCTTCTTGATCTTCTTGCCGAGCGCCATCACGGTGGCGAGCACGTCCTTCGCGGTCTTCTCGCCGCGGATCACTTCCAGCAGCTTCATCACGTTGGCCGGGCTGAAGAAGTGCGTGCCGATCACGTCCTGCGGGCGCTTGGTGAAGGCGGCGATCTGGTTCACGTCGAGCGTGGAGGTGTTGGACGCGAGGATGGCACCGGGCTTCATCACCTCGTCGAGCGCCTTGAAAACCTTCTCCTTCACGCCCATCTCTTCGAACACGGCCTCGATCACCATGTCGGCGTCCTTCAGGTCGCCGTAGTTGAGCGTGGTGGTGAGCAACCCCATGCGGACGTCGAGCTTCTCCTGCGTGAGCTTGCCCTTCTTGACCTGCGCCTCGTAGTTCTTGCGGATGGTGGCGACGCCGCGGTCGAGCGCTTCCTGCTTCATCTCGAGCATCACCACCGGCATGCCGGCGTTGAGGAAGTTCATCGCGATGCCGCCACCCATGGTGCCGGCGCCGATGATGGCGAGCTTCTTCACATCGCGCACCGGCGTGTCGGCCGGCACGTCAGGAATCTTGCTCGTGGCGCGCTCGGCCATGAACACATGGCGCAACGCGCGGCTTTCGGGCGTGAGCATCAGGGCCTGGAAGGCCACCAGTTCGAGGCGCATGCCTTCGTCGAAAGGCTTGTAGACGGCATTGGCCACGGCTTCCACGCACTGCAGCGGCGCCGGGTAGTTGCGCGACATCGCCCCCACCGAATTGCGGGCGAACTGCAGATAGCCGTCCGCGTTGGGGTGCTTGGCCTTGAGGTTGCGCACGAGCGGCAGCGGGCGCTTGTCGGCCACCTCGGCGGCCAACGCCAGCGCGGCGGTGACGACATCGCCATCCACCAGCTTGTCGAAGAGCTTCTGCCCCGGCAGCGAGGCGAGCATCTCGCTCTTGACCGGCTCGCCGCTCACGATCATGTTGAGCGCGGTCTCGACACCCAGCACGCGCGGCAGGCGCTGCGTGCCACCTGCACCGGGCAGCAGGCCGAGCTTCACTTCCGGCAGCGCCACCTGCGTGCCCTTGGCGGCCACGCGGTAGTGGCAACCGAGCGCCAGTTCCAGCCCACCCCCCATGCACACGCTGTGGATGGCCGCGACCACCGGCTTGCTCGATGCTTCGACCGCCGCGATGACGCTCAGCAGGTTCGGCTCGGCCATCGCCTTGGGCGAACCGAACTCCTTGATGTCGGCGCCACCGGAAAACGCATTGCCGGCACCGGTGATCACCACCGCCTTCACGGCGCTGTCGGCCTCGGCCTTCTCGAGCCCTTGCGTGATGCCCAGGCGGGTGGCATGCCCGAGGCCGTTGACCGGCGGATTGTTCAGTGTGATGACGGCGACGTTGCCGCGCAATTCATAGGTGGCGCTCATGGCGGATGACCCTTCTGAAGCCGGATGGAACGGCAAAAAGCGAACGATCGTTCGAGTCTAGAAAACAGAACGGCCGGCTCCTGTCTCGTCAGCGACAAACCGGCCAGCCGGGGTGTCGTGCGAAGCAGTGCCGGCCGAGGTGGCTAGCGGCTTCAGTCGATCTTAGACCTCCAGCCACTCCTTGCGAATGGCCGCGTCGGCGCGCAGCTGGGAAGGCGTTCCTTCGAACACCACCTGGCCGTGGCCCATCACGTAGCAGCGCTCCGAGATCTCGAGTGCGATGGTGAGCTTCTGCTCGACCAGCAGCACCGAGATGCCGCGCCGCTTGAGCTCCTTCAGGTACTCGGCCACCAGCTCGACGATCTTCGGCGCCAGGCCTTCGGTCGGCTCGTCGATCATGATGAGGTCAGGGTCGCCCATCAGCGTGCGGCACAGCGTGAGCATCTGCTGCTCGCCGCCGGAGAGCACGCCGGCTTCGGTGTGCTGGCGCTCCTTGAGCCGCGGAAACATCTGGTACATGTCATCGAATGACCAGCGCGGCTTCTTCGCGGTGCCCTTCTCGCCGAGCATCAGGTTCTGGTGCACGGTGAGCTTGGGGAAGATGTCGCGGTTCTCGGGTACGTAGCCGATGCCTGCGTGGGCGATCTGGAAGGCCTTCTTGCCGAGGATCTCCTGGTCGCGCCACTTGACCGAGCCGTGGCCGTCGACCAGTCCCATGATCGTCTTGGCGGTGGTCGAGCGGCCCGAGCCATTGCGGCCCAGCAGCGCCACGATCTCGCCTGGCTTCACGTCCATGTTCACGCCATGCAGCACATGGCTCTTGCCGTAGAAGGCGTGCAAGTCTTTGAGTTGAAGCATCGTCATGGTCAGTGCCCCGCCGCTTGTTGTTCGGCCAGCACGGAGCCGAGATAGGCCTCCTGCACACGCGCATTGGCGCGCACGGCATCGGGCGTGTCGAAGGCGATCACCTCGCCATACACGAGCACGGCGATCTTGTCGGCCAGGCCGAACACCACGCCCATGTCGTGCTCCACGGTGAGCAGCGTCTTGCCGACGGTGATCTCGCGGATGAGCTGGATGAAACGCGAGGTCTCGCTCTTGCTCATGCCGGCGGTGGGCTCGTCGAGCAGGATGACGCTCGCGCCACCGGCGATGGTGATGCCGACCTCGAGCGCGCGCTGTTCGGCGTAGGTGAGGTTCATCGCCGCTTCGTCGCGCTTGGCTTCGAGCTTGATCATCCGCATGACCTGCTCGGCGCGGTCATTCGCGTCGTGCAGGTTGGCGAGGAACTTCCAGAACACGTAGCGGTAGCCCATCGACCACAGCACCGCGCAGCGGATGTTCTCGAACACCGACAGGCGGCCGAAGAGGTTGGACACCTGGAAGCTGCGTGCCAGGCCGCGTCGGCTGATCTCGAACGGCCGCAGACCGTCAATGCGCTGGCCATGCAGCTTGATCTCGCCACTCGTGAGACCGAAGCGCCCGCTGATGAGGTTGAAGAGCGTGGACTTGCCGGCGCCGTTGGGGCCGATGATGGCCACACGTTCGCCTTCCTTCACCTTGAGCGAAGCGCCACGGATGATTTCGGTCTTGCCGAAGCTCTTGCGGCAGTCGTTGAGCTCGACCGCCCAACCGCCCTTGTCGTTTGCCACGTTGCCCTGGCTCATGCAGCACCCCTGCGGTGAATCTCTTTTTCGATTTCTTCCTGGATCGCGCCCCACTTCGCATGGAAGCGGCGACGCACCAGCTCGAACAGCCCACCACCCACCAACAGCAGCGCAGCCGCGCCGATCCAGTTGGTCATGTCCTTGGTGTTGAGCACCTGGCCCATGAACTTGATGGTGTCGCCGGTGCCGGCTTCAAGTTGCACGTGATAGACCATCTCGATGATGGCCGCGCCGCCGACCAGCCACACCACGGTGGTGAGGACGAGGCCGAGGTAGCTCAAGGCAAGGCGCTTCCACTTGCCGAATGCCGCCACGCGCACGTTCATCATGATGAGGCTCGCGATGCCGCCCGGGGCGAACATCACCATCACCAGGAACACGATGCCGAGGTACAGCAACCAGGCCTTGGTCATCTCCGACAGCAGCACGAAGGCCAGGACCGCGAGCACCGCACCGATGATCGGGCCGAAGAAGAACGACGCGCCGCCGAGGAAGGTGAACAGCAGGTAGCCGCCCGAGCGCGCCGCGCCCACCGACTCCGCCGTCACGATCTCGAAGTTGATCGCCGTGAGGCCGCCACCGATGCCGGCAAAGAAGCCGGCGATGATGAAGGCGATGTAGCGCACCACCTGGGTGTTGTAGCCGACGAACTCCACACGCTCCGGGTTGTCGCGCACGGCATTGAGCATGCGGCCGAGCGGCGTGCGCGTCAGCATGAACATCAGGCCGGTGCAGATGAAGCAGTACACCGCGATCAGGTAGTAAACCTGGATGGCCGGCCCGAAGGTGATGCCGAAGAACGGCTGCCCGACCACGCGGTTGGCGTTGATGCCGCCTTCGCCGCCGAAGAAGCCCGAGAACATCAGCGACATCGCGAACACCAGCTCGCCCACACCCAGCGTGATCATCGCGAAGGTGTTGGCGGACTTCTTGGTGGTCACCCAGCCGAGCAGGGCCGCGATGCCGGCACCGGCGAGACCGCCGACGATGGGCAACAGGCTTACCGGGATCGGCAGCTTGCCACCACCGACCATGTTGAGCGCGTGGATCGTGAAGAACGCGCCCAGACCCGTGTAGACGGCATGGCCGAAGCTCAGCATGCCGCCCTGACCCAGCAGCAGGTTGTAGCTCAGGCAGATGATGATCATGTAGCCCATCTGCGAGAGCACCGTCAGCGCGAGGCTGCTCTTGAAGAGCAGCGGTGCGACGAGCAGGAGCAGCGCAAAGCCGCTCCACACCAGAAGGCGCCCCACGTTGAAGGGCTGGAATTGGAAGTATTGTGTTTTGCTCATGTCAGCCCTCACGCGTGCCCATGAGGCCCTTCGGGCGGAAGATCAGCATCAGCACCAGCAGGACGTAGGGAAGGATCGGGGCCACCTGCGAGATCTTGAGTTCCATCAGGGGGTAGCCAAAAGTGGAAGGAGAGACGCTCACGTTGAGATGGCGCAGTGCCGTCAGCACCGATTGGTCCATCGCGACGGCGAAGGTCTGCAGGATGCCGATGAGCAACGAGGCCGCAAACGCGCCGGCCAGCGAGCCCATGCCGCCCACCACCACCACCACGAAGATGATCGGGCCGACCGCCGCCGCCATGCCGGGCTCGGTGACGTAGGCATTGCCGCCGATCACGCCTGCAAGACCGGCCAGCGCAGCACCGCCACCAAACACCAGCATGAAGACGCGCGGCACGTTGTGGCCGAGCGCTTCCGACATCTCGGGGTGCGTCAACGCCGACTGGATGATGAGGCCGATGCGGGTCTTGGCCAGCAGCAGCCAGACCGAGAACAGCATCAGCAAGGCGACGAGCATCATGAAGCCGCGGTACATCGGGAACTGCGTGCCGTAGAGCGTGAACAGCGGGCCGCTGAGCGCAGCCGGCACCTTGTAGTCGACCGGCAGGCGGCCCCACGTGAGCTGCACCAGCTCGAGCAGCACGAACGACAGGCCGAAGGTGATCAGCAGTTCGGGCACGTGGCCGAACTTGTGCACGCGGCGCAAAAAGTAGCGCTCGAATGCCGCACCTGCCAGGAAGGCCAGCAGCGGGGCCACGATCAGCGCGGGCCAGTAGCCCACGTATTTCATCGTGGTGTACGCGAAGTAGGCGCCAAGCATGTAGAAGCTGGCATGGGCGAAATTGAGCACGCCCATCATGCTGAAGATCAGGGTCAAGCCCGAACTCAGCATGAACAGCAGCAGCCCGTAGCTGATGCCGTTCAGTAGCGATATGGTGAAGAACTCCATCGCGTCGTCAGGTCCAATTGGTGAGTGTGGAAAGCTCGTGTACGCATGCTTGGCAAGCCATGCGAAGCCGAAGCACGGTTGCCGCAAAAAAGCACGGCAGCGTACTACGTGGCGCAACGCTGCGCGGTCGCGGTCGAGACACGATCAGTCCCTCGTCCACCGTGTTGCGAGCAGTGCGCACCGTAGTTGATTTCCAGGGTGCCCGAGATAGGGACTACCCCGCTGCAACGCACAAAAAGAGGCAAGCCCGTGAAGACTTGCCTCTCTTTGCAGAGACATGCAGAGAGCGCTTGCAGGAAGCCTTCGCAGGCCTTCTGCAAGCAGGCGCGGGATCAGCCCGGGCGCTTCATCTGGCAGGTGGTCGGGGTGCTGGCCACATACGGCTCGAACACCTTCTCGGCGTGCCAGGTGTTGCCGGTGTTCTCGCGGTTCACCGGGTTCTTCTTGTCGACCTTGTTCCAGCTGGCCAGGTACAGCGTCTGCTGCAGCTGGTGGTCGCTGGCACGCATCTGGATGTCGCCCGAGTACGACTTCACCGACAGGCCTTCCATCGCCTTGGCGACCTTCACCGGGTCGGTCGACTTGGCCTTGGCGATACCACCGCCGAGGATGTCGAACAGCGACAGCGAGGTGGCGGTGCTGAAGTCTTCACCCTTGAAGCGGGTCTCGAAGGCCTTCATCGCTTCCTGGTACTCGCCCGGCAGGTTCGGGTAGCCCGGATACACGTAGCGAACCTTGCCCAGGCCGTAGCTGCCCAGTGCGGTCGGCGAGCCGGCGGCGCCAGCGTAGTAGGTGTACCAGTTGACGTTCAAGCCGGCGTCTTGCGCGGCCTTGAACAGCAGGGCCATGTCGTTGCCCCAGTTGCCGGTGATCACGGTGTCGGCGCCCGACTGCTTGATCTTGGCGACGTAGGGCGAGAAGTCCTTCACCTGAGCGATCGGGTGCAGGTCTTCGCCGACGATCTGCACGTCGGGGCGCTTGCGGGCCAGGTTGTCCTTGGCGAACTTGGCAACCTGATGGCCGTGCGAGTAATTCTGGCCAATGATGTAGACCTTCTTGATGTCCTTCTGGTCCTTCATGTAGGTCGTCATCGCTTCCATCTTCATCGACGTGTCTGCGTCGAAGCGGAAGTGCCAGTAGTTGCACTTGCTGTTGGTGAGATCAGGATCCACCGCAGCGTAGTTCAGCAGGATGACTTCCTTGCCGGGGTTGCGCTCGTTGTGCTTGCTGATGGCATCGATCAGGGCCATGGCGGGGGCCGAGCCGTTGCCCTGGATGATGTAGCGGATGTTCTGGTCGATCGCCGCCTTCAGGACGCTCAGGCTTTCCTGGGCCGAACCCTTGTTGTCGAACGGAACGATCTCGTACTTCACGCCTGCCGGGTTGCCCTTGCCGCTCTTGCGCTCGGCAATGACCTGGAAGGTGTGCAAGATGTTCGTGCCGATGTTGGCCATCGGACCCGACAGCGGGTCAACGAATGCCAGCTTGACGGTCTCCCCGGCCTGCGCGAACGCTGCGCTCACGCTGAGCGACAGGGCCGCAGAGGCCACCGACATGCCGAACATCTTCTTCGCAAATTTCATGACTTCTCCTTGGTGCACAAAAAACAAAACCCCATGAACATACCTGAATAGCCCCTCCGGCCAATTCAAGGATTACCCGGAATCGCACGACAGTGCAAACCCGCCCTCCCGCTCTGCAGAACTGGCGTCTAACCAGGGAGTTGATGGTCTTTGAACGTCTCTCTCAATTTGAGTTTCTGAATCTTGCCGGTCGCCGTATGAGGGATTTCGCTAACGAAGGCCACGTCGTCCGGGATCTGCCACTTCGCGATGCGGCCCTCGAAGAATCCGAGCAGCTCTTCCCGGCTCAACTCGGCGCCAGGCTTCTTCACGACGACCAGCAAGGGTCGCTCGTCCCACTTCGGGTGCCGGCAGGCGATCGCCGCGGCCTCATGCACGGCCGGGTGCGCCATCGCGATGTTCTCGAGGTCGATGGAGCTGATCCACTCGCCGCCTGACTTGATCACGTCCTTGCTGCGGTCGGTGATCTGCATGAAGCCGTCGGCATCGATGGTGGCCACGTCGCCGGTCGGGAACCAGTCGAGGCCGTCGACCTTCACGAGCGGCGACTCGTCTCGCTGGAAGTAGCTGGCGATCACCCAGGGCCCCCTCACGACCAGGTTTCCCGAGGCCTTGCCGTCCCACGGCAGCGGCTTGTTGTCATCGTCGAGGATCAGCATGTCGACACCGTAGACCACGCGCCCTTGGGTGAACTGCAGACGCTCCTTGGCTTCCTTGCTGAGCGAGACGTGCTTGCCCTTGAGCTTGGCGAGCGTGCCGAGCGGCGACATCTCGGTCATGCCCCATGCGTGGATCACTTCGACGCCGAACTCGTCTTGCAGCGTACGCAGCATCGACGGTGGGCAGGCGGAGCCGCCGATCACCGTGCGCTTGAAGGTGCTGAACTTGAGGTCGTTCTGCTTCACGTAGTTGATGAGGCCGAGCCACACCGTCGGCACGCCGGCGCTGAATGTGACCTTCTCGTTCTCGAAGAGCTCGTGCAACGACTTGCCGTCGAGGTGCGGGCCGGGCATCACGAGCTTGGCGCCGACGAGCGCCGCCGAGTACGGCAGCCCCCAGGCGTTGACGTGGAACATGGGCACCACCGGCAGGATGGTGTCGGCCGCCGAGCAGCCCAGCGCATCGGGCAAGGCGCTGGCGTAGGCGTGCAGCAGCGTCGAGCGGTGGCTGTACACGGCGCCCTTGGGGTTGCCGGTCGTGCCCGAGGTGTAGCAGATGCTCGAGGCGGTGCTCTCGTCGAACTCGGGCCAGGCGTAGTTCCCGTTCTCGGCTTCCACCAGCTCGTCGTAGCAGAGCAGGCCTTTCAGGCTGCTCGCCGCGGGCATGTGCGCGCGGTCGGTCATCAGCACGAAGTGCTTCACGCTCTTGAGCATCGGCGCGATCTTCTCCACCAGGGGCAGGAAGGTCAGGTCAAAGCACAGCACGCGGTCCTTCGCGTCTTCGACGATCCAGACGATCTGCTCCGGGAAGAGACGCGGGTTGATGGTGTGGCACACCAGCGCCGAGCCCGAAGCCGCGTAGTAGATCTCGAGGTGCCGGTAGCCGTTCCACGCCAGCGTGCCCACACGGTCACCGGCTTCGCAGCCGAGCCGCGCGAAGGCCTGCGCGAGCTTGCGGGCGCGCAGTTCGCAGTCCTTGTAGGTGTAGCGGTGGATGTCGCCTTCGGTGCGCTTGGAGACGATCTCGGTGTCGGCCGAATGCCGCGCCGCGTGCTTGATGAGCGACGAGATCATCAGCGGCATTTCCATCATCTGGCCCATCAGGTGCGCCATGTTCTGTACCTCGTGAGATTGCTGCAATGCAACGGATGATAGGAACGCAGCAACATGCGCGATTTCACTGTTTACCCCTAGAGAAATCGCAGTCGGACGCGCTCGCTACACTGCCGTGATGGTTGAAGTTTTCGATGGCGCCGAAGCGTCGGTTGTGCTTGAACGCCGATGGCCGAATCGCTTTGCCACGCTGGGCGACCGTTTCTACACGCCCATGCAGCCGCAAGGTCTGCCCGAGCCTCATTGGGTCGCCTGGAGCGAGCGCTGCGCCGAGCTGCTGGGCTGGCAAGGCCAACGCGATGGGCTGCTCCAGGTCTTGAGTGGCAACGCCTCGCTGCCGGGCATGCAGCCGCTGGCCAGCGTCTACAGCGGCCACCAGTTCGGCGTGTGGGCAGGGCAGCTCGGCGATGGCCGTGCGCACTTGCTGGGCGAACTCGACACGCCCAGCGGGCCGATGGAGATCCAGCTCAAGGGCGCAGGCCTCACGCCCTACTCGCGCATGGGCGACGGGCGTGCGGTGCTGCGCTCGTCGATCCGCGAATTCCTGTGCTCCGAAGCAATGGCCGCGCTCGGCGTGCCCACGACGCGCGCCTTGTGCATCACAGGCTCAGCCCTCCCCGTGCGCCGCGAAACCGTCGAGACGGCGGCGGTCGTCACGCGGGTGGCGCCGAGCTTCATCCGCTTCGGGCACTTCGAGCATTTCACGCACACGGCCGAAGACACCGAGGCGCTGCGCCAGCTCGCCGACTTCGTCATCGCCCACCACTACCCCGAGTGCGCCACTTTGGCGCAGCCCTATGCGGCGCTGCTCGAAGCGGTGGCGCGCAAGATGGCGGAGTTGATGGCGTGGTGGCAGGCCGTGGGCTTCTGCCACGGCGTGATGAACACCGACAACATGTCGATCCTCGGCCTCACCATCGATTACGGGCCCTTCGGCTTCCTCGATGCCTTCGACCCCGGCCACGTCTGCAACCACTCCGACCACCAGGGCCGGTATGCGTATGCCCGACAGCCCAACGTCGGCTTCTGGAACGTGCACGCGCTCGCGCAAGGGCTGATGCCGCTGATCGACGATGCCGAGGCCGCCCTCGCCGCACTCGAGCCCTACAAGACCGCCTTCCCGCAAGCGCTCACGCGGCAGATGCGCGCAAAGCTTGGCCTCGCAACCGCGCACGACGGCGACATGGCGCTCATCGACGGCCTGCTCAAGTGCATGGCCGCTGACCGCGCCGACTTCAGCATCACCTTCCGCCGCCTCGCCCAGTTCAACTCGGCCGAAGGCGCGAGCAACGATGTGGTGCGCGACATGTTCCTCGACCGGCCCGCCTTCGACGCCTGGGCGCAGGCCTACGGTGCACGCCTTCGCGCGGAAGGCAGCGTCGATGCCGAGCGCGCGCAGCGCATGAACCGCGTGAATCCGAAGTTCGTCTTGCGCAACCACCTGGCTGAGGTCGCGATCCGCGCGGCCGAGCAAGGCGACTTCAGCGAGACACACAAACTGCTGAAAGTTCTGGAGCGTCCCTACGACGAACAACCCGAGCATTCGGCCTATGCCGACTTCCCGCCCGAATGGGCGCAATCGATCGAAGTGTCGTGTTCATCATGAGCAAGTACAAAGTTGAAAAGTCAGATGCAGAGTGGCGAGCGCAGCTCGACCCGATGCAATACGAAGTGGCGCGTCACGCGGCGACCGAGCGGGCCTTCACCGGCAAGTACTGGGATCACTTTCAGAAAGGCCAGTACAACTGCATCGGCTGCGGCACACCACTCTTCAAGTCCGACACCAAGTTCGACGCGGGCTGCGGCTGGCCGAGCTACTGGGAGCCGATCAACAGCGAAGTGATCGAGCGTGTGGTCGACAAGAGCCACGGCATGGTGCGTGTGGAGGTGCGTTGCAACAACTGCGGCTCGCACCTCGGCCACGTCTTCGAAGACGGCCCTGCCCCCACCGGCGACCGCTACTGCATCAATTCGGCGGCGATAGACTTCAAGCCCTCGACCTGACCCCCGCGGCGCCTGGCGCGCCGCCGACCCGATGAAGCTCCTTCTCGATTTCCTCCCGCTGCTGCTGTTCTTCGGCACCTTCAAGTTCGCCGAGGCGCACAAGGAGTGGGCCGCGGCCTTCTGCAGCAATCACCTGAGCTTCCTGGTCTCGGGCGGCGTGGTCGGCGTCGAAGAGGCCCCGGTGCTGCTGGCCACCCTGGTGGTGATCGCCGCGACACTGGTGCAGGTCGCGGTGCTCAAGCTGCGTGGCAAGAAGATCGACCTGATGCTGTGGATCACGCTCGCACTCGTGGTGGTGCTGGGGGGTGCGACGGTCTGGTTCCACAACGCGACCTTCATCAAGTGGAAGCCCAGTGCCGCCTTCTGGGCGATGGGCCTTGCCCTGTGGGTGAGCCAGGCCATCTTCAAGAAGAACCTGCTGCAGTCGATGATCGGCGGCGAGCTTCAGCTGCCGCCCACCGTGTGGCAACGCCTCAACTTCGCCTGGGTCGCGTTCTTCGGCCTGATGGGCCTGCTCAACCTCTACGTCGCCTACAGCTACAGCACCTCGACCTGGGCCACCTTCAAGGTCTTCGGTGTCTACGGGTTGATGATCGCCTTCACGGTGGCCCAGGTGATCTACCTGAGCCGCTACCTGAAGGACGCGCCTGAATCGGCGCCGGCCGCCGACAAGCAGCCCTGACGAGCCACGACCCATGCCCGTCACCGCCTCGGAGATCGAGGCCGCCCTGCGCGAGCAGCTGCAGCCCGACGACCTCGCCGTCACCGACGACAGCCACCTGCACGCAGGCCATGCCGGCGCACGCGAAGGCCGCCATTTCAGCGTGCGCATCGTCAGCAGCCGCTTCGCCGGAACGCCCCGCCTGAAGCGGCATCGCCTCGTATATGATGCCCTCCGCCTTCTGATCCCACGCGGCATTCACGCCCTGGCGATCGACGCCCGGGCTCCCGGCGAAGGGTGACAACGACAGGCGCCACAAAGGCGCCGATTCGCACCGGCGACAGACGACAACACCTCCCCTTTTCCATTCACCGCCTCCATTCATTCGCTGAAAGGCAATCTGCCATGAAGAAGCTGTCCATCACCGCTCGTGCCTCGTTGCTGGCCCTCGCGATCCCCCTGCTGCACGGCTGCGCCGAGCCTGGCAAGGCGACGGGCGAAGGCGCCGACGCTGCAGGCAACGTGGCCATCGTCAACGGCAAGGCCGTGCCGCGCTCGCGCGTGGAGGTGCTGCTGCAGCAGGCCACCCGCGGCGGCCAGCCCAAGACGCCCGAACTGGAAGCGCAGGTCAAGGACGAGATCGTGCTGCGCGAGATGTTCATGCAGGAAGCCGAGAAGCTCGGTCTTGCCCGCACGGCCGACTACAAGGCCCAGATGGAACTCGCCCGCCAGAGCATCATGATCCGCGAGCTCTTCAACGACTACAGCAAGAAGAACCCGGTCACCGACGAAGAGATCAAGGCCGAGTACGACAAGGCCAAGGCACAACAAGGCGGCACCGAGTACCACGCTCGGCACATCCTGGTCGAGAAGGAAGCCGACGCCCTGGCGCTGATCAAGCAGATCAAGGCGGGCGCCAAGTTCGACGAGCTGGCCAAGGCCCACTCGAAGGACCAGGGTTCGGGCTCCAACGGCGGCGACCTCGACTGGGCCAACCCCAACTCCTACGTGCCCGAGTTCGGCCAGGCACTCACCAAGCTGAAGAAGGGTGAAATGACCGAGACGCCCGTGAAGACGGAGTACGGCTACCACATCATCAAGCTCGAAGACACGCGCGAAGCCGGGTTCCCGAGCCTCGACGAAGTCAAGCCGCGCATCCAGCAGAGCCTCGCGCAGCAGAAGCTTGCGAAGTACCGCGAAGACATCAAGGCCAAGGCCAAGACCGACTACAAGTTCAGTCAGTGAGCCCCCCAGTCGCTGGCGCTCCTGGCCCCAAGGGGCGCCGCCTGGCGGCCCGGCAAAGCCGGCTCCGCGGGCGTTGCTAGATGTGGGCCCGCTTCGCGGCCTGTTTGCAAAGGCACTCTTCGGAGTGCCTTTTGTCTTTCAGGGCGTCGTCAAACGGCCCGCTTCGATCCTGAGCTGCCGGTCGCAGCGCGCGGCGATGCTGCGATCGTGCGTCACCAGGACGAGCGTGGTGCCCGCCTCGCGGTTGAGCTCGAACATCAGCTCCATCACTTTTTCGCCGGTGGCGAAATCGAGGCTGCCGGTGGGCTCGTCGGCCAGCAGCACCGCGGGTTTCACGACAAAGGCGCGCGCAAGGGCCACACGCTGCTGCTCGCCGCCCGACAGCACCTTCGGGTAGTGCGTGAGCCGCTCACCCAGCCCCACCCGGTGCAGCATCTCCGACGCCTGCAGGCGCGCATCCACCCGGCCCTGCAGCTCCAGCGGGAGCATGACGTTCTCGAGCGCCGTGAGGTTGCCGAGCAGCTGGAAGCTCTGGAACACGAAACCGAGCTTGGCGGCCCGCACCGCGGCGCGTGCATCTTCGTCGAGCGCGAACAAATCGGTGCCGGCGAGGCGAACCGTGCCGGTGCTCGGCGTGTCCAAGCCGGCAATGATCGACAGCAGCGTGCTCTTGCCCGAGCCGCTCGCGCCCACGATGGCGGCCGATTGCCGCGCCGCGAGCGTGAAGTCGATGTCGTGCAGTATCGTCAGAGGGCCGCTCACATCCTGCACTTGCTTGGTGACGTGCTCGACGGCAATGATGGATTCGGACATGGATGGAACGATGAGCTCGATGACACGCAGAACGCTGTTGGCCCACTTTACCGTGCTTGCCTTGGTGGCCGCAGGTGGCGGGCTACCGGCTTGGGCTGAAGCTCGCCACACGATCCTCGTGGTCGGTGACAGCCTTTCGGCCGAATACGGCATCGAGCGCGGCAAGGGCTGGGTCTCGCTGCTGGAGAAGCAGCTTGCGCAAGACAAACAAAGCGCGACCGTCGTCAACGCCAGCATCAGCGGCGACACCACCTCGGGCGGCCGCTCGCGCCTGCCGGCCCTGCTCAAGCAGCATCGGCCCACCCTCGTGGTGATCGAACTCGGCGCCAACGACGCACTGCGCGGCCTGCCGCTCAAGATGACGCAGGACAACCTGCTCGCGATGGCGCGTGCCGCCAAGGCGGCTGGCGCCAAGGTGCTGCTGGTGGGCATGCAGGTGCCCCCGAACTACGGTCGGCGCTACAGCGAAGACTTCGCGGCGCTCTTCGGCTCGGTGTCGAAGGCGGAAGGCACGGCTCTCGTGCCCTTCCTGCTGAAAGGCGTGGCCGACGTGCCCAATGCGGAGGCACTGTTCCAGGCCGACCGCATCCACCCGAAGGCGCAGGCTCACCCGACGATGCTCGCCAATGTGTGGGCCGGGTTGAAGCCACTGCTGCGCTGAGGCGCGGGTTCCGGCCTCAGCGCCACATTCGCAGCATCACCTCGAGCGCTCGCCGCGCTCCGGACGCTCGCCACCGTTGCCGCCACGGTCGGGGCGCTCGCGGGGCTCCTCGCGCACGCGGGGAATGAACGCATCACGCGGCGGAGGCTGGACCTGCGGACGCATCACCTGGGGCGGCTGCGCGGGCGCCATCTGCGGCGGCGGTGCCTGCCGCACCGGCGGCTGGGGTTGCGGCTGAGGCTGAGGCTGCGGAGCCTGCATGCGGGGCGGCGGAGCCTCGGTGCGACGGCGGTCGTCGCGGGGCGAACGGTCGTCGCGTGAACGGTCGTCGCGTGGTCGATCGTCCCGCGGCGGGGCCACCCGCTCCACGTCGCGATGCGGCGCCGAGAAACCAGGCTGCTGCGGGCGCTGGGGCGCCGGTTGCATCTGTGGCGGCTGAGGCTGCGGCGCAGGCTGCGTCACGCGGGGTGGCGCTTCGACGCCCGGGCGGCCGATGAAGCCGGGTTGTGCGGGTGGGTTCGGAGACGGCCGCACGACCGGTGCCTCCCGCCCGTCACGCCCGTCACGCCCTCCTCGGCCATCGCGTCCATCGCGCGCATCACGCCCATCGCGAGGATCCCGGTCTGGCCCCCGCGCATCGCGCTCGGGCACCCGCACATCGCGCTCAGGCTGACGCGGGGTCGAGATCACGGCCGGCGCCCGCGGGCCACCCGCCTCGGCATCGCGCCCCGGGCCTGGCCGCGGTGCACCCGGGCGCGAGACGCGCGGGTCCACCACCTGTCGTGGCGAGCCGGCCTCGAACCGCGGAGGGGCCACGACGGGCGCATCGGCGCGCGGCCGCTCGTTGCGGATCTCGCGCCAGGTGCGTTGGTCGACGGGCCGGAAGGCGGGCGCGACCGGCTGGCGGCGCTCCACCACCTGCGACGGCACCACGGTGACGGCGCGCTGCATGTCGCGGTGCACATAGCGCGTGTTGGCCACCACCTGCCCGGGGTTGTTGACGATCGTCGTGACGTTGGTGATGTTGGTGACGTGCGTGACGTTCACGTTCTGCACGTAGCGCGGGCTCACCCGATAGCCCGGCACGAAGACCTCGCGCGGCCCGAGCGGGAACCAGCCCACCGTGGGCGCACTGCCCACCCGCACCGACACGCTCACGCCCGGCCGGCCCACCCAGGCCACCAGTGCCGGCGCATAGACCGGCCGCTGCACATAGCGCCCCGGAGCCCAGCACCACGCATCGCGATACCAGACCCAGCGCCCGTAGTGGAACGGCGCAAAGCCCCAGGGCGCGTCGTCGACCCAGGTCCAGCCCCAGGGGTTGATCCACGCCCAATGGCCCATGCGGTACGGCGCCCAGCCGGCCACCACGGTGCGCGGGATCCACACTGCGCCGTATTCGGTCTGCGGCTCCCAGCGGCCATAACGGTCGAGGTCTTCCACGCCGGTCATCTCGGGCGAGACGTAGCGCGACGACACGCTGCGCTGGTCGCGTGAGTTCTCGGCTGCCACCCAGTTCGAGAAGTCGTCGCGCCGCGGCTCGGTGATCGAGTACTGCGGCACGCCACGATCCTTCCAGAACTCCACGCGCTGGCCCGCTTGCACCGTGAGCGCGGTGCCGTCGGCTTCGTAGCGGGCCCGGCCGCTCGATGCCGTCACGCTGCTGGTGCCATCGGCACGGTCGAAACGGTACTGGCCCACGCCCTCGGCGGCGAAGCGGCCTTCATCGGTGCTCAGGCCGAATTCGTCGGCCGCCTCGCGGGTGCGCAGGTGCGCGGCGACAGTGCCGTTGAGCAGGTGCAGGTCGACGCGGTCATCGTCCAGCCGCTGCACCTCCACCTCGGTGTTGGCGCCCAGGTGCAGCACGGTGGAGCCGATGCGCACCTCGGCGCGTCCATCGGCCTCGGTCGACAGCCGGTCTCCGGTGGTGACGGGCCGGTTGCGAACGGCACTGATCCATTCGTTGGTGTCGGTGGCGTAGATCCACACCTGGCCTCTGACCTCGGCGATGCGGCCAGCACGGCCCGGCGGGTCGGCCTCGGCCGCCTGGATGGGCAGCGCCAGCAGGCTCAGCAGCGCCAGGCCGAACCACAGGGCCAGCCAATGGGGCCATGCCACCAGGTGGCGGGAAGAAGCGGAGGAAGTCGGTTTCATGGGCATGTCTCGCATTCGAGCGCTGTCAACAGCCGCGGTTCCGGTTCAACGCAGGGGAAGTGCCCTGCGCTGACCACAGAAACGTTTCTTCGCAATCGAGAGGCCCGAAGCGGGGGGTCAGTCGTCTTCGGCCGGGTCGAGCTCGGGAAAGAGCACGCTCGTGAAGCCAAAACGGCTGAAATCGCGCATCCGCATCGGGTAAAGCTTGCCGATGAGGTGATCGCATTCGTGCTGCACCACGCGGGCATGGAACCCGTCGGCCTCGCGGTCGATGCCCTCGCCCTTCGGGCCGAAGCCGGTGTATCGGATGCGCGCGAAACGCGGCACCACGCCGCGCATGCCCGGCACCGAGAGGCAGCCTTCCCAGCCCTCTTCCTCGTCGTCGGACAGCGGCGTGATCTGCGGGTTGAGCAGCACCGTCTCGGGCACGGGCGGCGCGTCGGGGTAACGGTCGTTCTTCTTGAAGCCGAAGATCACGAGTGCCAGGTCGACGCCGATCTGCGGCGCAGCCAGGCCCGCCCCGTTGGCGGCGTGCATGGTGTCGAACATGTCGGCGATGAGCGTGTGCAGTTCGGGCGTGTCGAAGCGCTGCACGGGCTTGGCGACGCGCAGCAAGCGCGGGTCGCCCATCTTCAGGATTTCTCGAATGGCCATGCCGGCATTCTGGTTCAGGAGAGCGAGCAGGTGAAGCTCGTGGCCAATGCGGGGTTGCCGCCGACGTAGCGCGCAAAGGTCGGGAAGCGGCAAAGCGGGCGCATGCGGTTGATCTGCCCGTTGGCATCGGTGCCGAAGATGACGAGGTTGCGCGACGAGGGCCGCGCATTCGCCTCGACCCACTGCACCGTGGCGTCGAAGTAGTCGGCATAGAACGGCCCCACGCCACCCCCGCAGTGCTGCACGCCGGGCAGCAGGAAGAGCTCCATGTTGGCGTCGCGCACCGCGTCTCCGCCCGACAGGACACCGGCCTCCACGAAGTACTTCACCGAGCCCTTGTAGCTGATGGCCCAGTCGTGCGTGCCATGCACGAGCACGAGCTTGCGGCCTTGCGCGAAGAAGGTGCTGAGGTTGGGCGACGCATCGAGCGTCGCGGCCGCCGCGGCCAGCTGCGGCTGGAAGTTGGCGGGCGAGAAGTTCGCGAGCGTGTTGTAGCTCGGATCGTTGGCGAGCCAGTAGCGCACCAGGCCGTCGGCAAACGCAAACTGGTTGGTGAGCGGCTGCGCAGGCGGGTTGCCGATCCAGCCCGGCCAGCCGATGTCTTCACCCCCCGGGCTCCAGCCAGGGTAAACGAGCGTGCCGTTGGGCAGCCGGTATTCGGAATAGATCGTGCGCGCGGCGGCGACCTGCGGGGCGGTGAGGCAGCTGTCGCTGTCGGCGCCGGTGCATTGCAGTGCGCCGGGGTCGAAGTTGCAGGCCCACGGCTGGCCGACGATGCCGTCCTGCAAGCCATCGTTGGCGTCGCATCGGGCCACCACGGCGTTGGCGATGGTGCGCGCCTTCGCCGCGTTGATCGCCGCACCCGGGGCGCTGTAGGCCTGCGCGTTGCGGATGAAGGCCTGGAAGAGCTCGCTGAAGCTCACCGCCGGCATGATGGCGAGGATGCCGTCGTAGTCGGCCGGGTAGCGGCTCGCCTGGATCAGCGCCTCGCGGCCACCGTTGGAGCAGCCCTGGAAGTAGTGGCGCTGCGCGTCGCGCCCGTAGCGGCGGCGCACCAGCTCCTTGGCGACGCCGAGCGTGGTATGCGGCGCCAGATAGCCGAAGTCGTTCTTCGCCTGTGCGTTGTTGAGCGCCCACGAGGCATCGAGCGGGTCGCCCACGTGGCCGCCATTCGAGGCCACGCGCACATACGACGAGATCGAGGCCTGCGGCACGAGCTGCAGCACGCCGTCCCAGCCGCCACCGCCGTTCTGCACGAGCTTGTTGTTCCATTGCGTAGGCAGGTGGACTTCGAAGTTGAAGCCCGCCCGCACCGAGCCTTCGACGCGGCAGTATTCGCCGATGCCGCCACTCGCCGCGACCACGGTGGCGCGGCTGATGGTGGCGCCCGCGACGGTCTGCCCGGCGAGGCTGGTGCAGGGGTTGGTGGCGGCGGAGGTCTCGCCACCACCGCAGGCCGACACGCCGGCCACGAGGATCGACAGCGCCGTGAGGCGCCGGGAGGCTGAGTGGGTGTGCTGCATGGCGTCCTTCCCTGGATGTGGGCCCGCACGGCTTTGCGTGCATTCTGCGGCTGTGTTAGCTTTCGGCCCCTGCCGGCGCCCGCCGGCTTTGCAACCGGCTGTACGGTGAGATCTCTTCTGCGTTCCTGGCGAATCTGGTGGCTGGCGCTGGCCGTGGTGGCGGCGCCGCAGCTGTCGCTCGTGCACGCGCTGTCTCACCTGGCGCCTGCAGCCACCGCCGCGAAAAGCGCAGACGAGCGCCAGCAAGCGCCCGAGAAGGTTTGCGACAGCTGCCTGCTCTTCGCGCACCTCGGTCAAGCCCTCACCGCACAGCACACCTGGGCCACCCTCGACACCCAGGCCCCGCCGCCCGTGTCAGTCGCCCTCACGCAGATCGCCCTGCGTGCCCCAGCCCACTTCCAGGCCCGCGCCCCGCCCGTCTTCCTGTGATCTGACCGAAGCCCCGCTCGACACCGAGCGGCGCATTTCCATTTCCGTCACACAGGACTTTTCCATGTTCGCAATCCGCTCCGCGGTCGCAGGCGCCTGCCTGGCCGCGACCCTGCCCGCCTTCTCGCAAACCGCCTCGACCGCCTCGACCGCCGCCACCCCCGAGACGAGCTTCAACCCCGCGATCTCGCTCATCCTCAACGGCACCTACGCCAACCTCTCGCGCGACCCCGAGACCTACCGCTTCCAGGGCTTCATCCCGAGCGGCGGCGAGATCGGCCCGGGTGGCCGCAGCTTCCAGCTCGGTGAATCGGAACTCACGCTGAGCGCCGCCATAGACCCCACCTTCAACGGCCGCTTCACCGCCGCCGTCACGCCCGAGAACGAAGTCGAGGTGGAAGAAGCCTGGTTCGAACGCACCGGTCTCTTCAACGGCGCCACGCTCAAGGGTGGCCGCTTCCTCTCGTCCTTCGGCTACCTGAACGGCCAGCACGCCCACACCTGGGACTTCACCGACGCACCGCTCGCCTACCAGGCCTTCTTCGGCGGCGCGCTGAAGAACGACGGCCTGCAGCTGCGCTGGCTCGCACCGACAGACCGCTTCATCGAACTCGCGGCCGAGGTCGGCGCCGGCCGGACCTTCCCCGGCAGCGACACCTCTCGCAACGGCGCCGGCGTGTTCGCACTGATGGCGCACACCGGCGACGACATTGGCGCCAGCTCGAGCTGGCGCACCGGCATCTCGTGGCTGCGCCACCGGGCCAGCCAACGCACCTTCGAAGACAGCGACAGCCTGGGCACCCCGGTGACCAACAGCTTCACCGGCCGCAGCACCACCTGGGTGCTCGACGCCGTCTACAAGTGGGCCCCGCAAGGCAACGCCACCGGCCGCAGCTTCAAGCTGCAAGGCGAATACTTCCGGCGCAGCGAGAGCGGCACGCTCGACTTCGACACCACCTCGCAAGCCGGTGGCCCCTTGAGCGACAGCTACCGCAACACGCAGAGCGGCTGGTACGCGCAGGCGGTGTATCAGTTCATGCCGCGCTGGCGCGCGGGGCTGCGCTACGACCGGCTCGACGCCGGCAACGCACGCATCGGCCTCGTCGACAACGGCACGCTCACCGAGGCCGACCTCCCGTCGCTCATCAAGGCCAAGCCCGAGCGCAGCACCGTGATGCTCGACTACTCACCCACCGAGTTCAGCCGCGTGCGCCTGCAGTTCGCCGCCGACCGCAGCCGGGGCGACGGCACCGATCGCCAGGTCTTCCTGCAGTACATCATGAGCCTCGGCGCTCACGGTGCGCACACGTTCTGAGGGGGCCACGCCATGAACCTTCGACACCTCCTGTGCGTGGCGCTGGTGGGCTTCGGCCTGCAGGCGCACGCTGCGCTGAAAGTCGTCGCCTGCGAACCGGAGTGGGCCGCCCTCGCCACCGAACTTGGCGGCGATCAACTGCAGGTCTCGTCGGCCACGACGGCGCTGCAAGACCCGCACCGCATCGAAGCACGCCCGAGCCTGATCGCGCGCGTGCGCAACGCCGACCTGCTGGTCTGCACCGGCATGGAACTCGAAACCGGCTGGCTGCCGGTGCTGTTGCAGCAGTCGGGCAATGCCAAGGTCGCGCCGGGCGCGGCAGGCTTCTTCGAAGCGGGCCGGTTCGTCACCGCGCTCGACGTGCCGGCCCGGCTCGACCGCAGCGACGGCGACGTGCACGCCGCCGGCAACCCGCACATCCAGCTGGACCCGCGCAACATCGCGCTCGTGGCCAAGGCGCTCGCCGAGCGCCTGGCCCAGCTCGATGCGGCGAATGCACGGGTCTACCAGGAGCGTCACGCCGCCTTCGCCGCCCGCTGGGCCGACGCCCTGCGCCGGTGGGAGCAGCAGGCCGCGCCGCTCAAGGGGCTCAGCGTGGTGGTGCACCACAAGAACATGAGCTACCTGTCGAACTGGCTGGGCCTGCGCGAAGTCGGCACGCTCGAGCCCAAACCCGGGCTCGAGCCCAGTGCCGGCCACCTCGGTGCGCTGAAGGCCCAGCTCGCCAAGCAGCCGGCGAAGCTCGTGGTGCGCGCGGCCTACCAGGACCCGCGAGCCGCGCAGTGGCTGTCGGAGCAGGCGCGCATCCCAGCCGTGGTGCTGCCGTTCACCGTGGGTGGCAATGAGCAGGCGAAAGACCTGTTTGGCCTCTTCGACAGCACGCTGTCGCTGCTGCTCGCCGCTGCACGATGAACCTCGACCTCGCCATCCTCCTGGCCCCCTTCGTGGCGGGCCTGCTCGTGCTCGCCACCCACGTGCCGCTCGGCGCGCAGGTGCTCAGGCGCGGCATCGTCTTCATCGACCTCGCCATCGCGCAGATCGCCGCCCTCGGCGTGATCGTGGCCGGCCTGCTCGACGTGGCGCCGGGCGGCTGGCAGGTGCAGCTCGCGGCCGCCGCGGCGGCCGTGGCGGGCGCCCTGCTGCTCACCTGGACCGAGAAGCGCTGGCCCGAGGTGCAGGAAGCGCAGATCGGTGTGCTCTTCGTGCTGGCGGCCACGGCCGGCATCCTGCTGCTGGCAAAGAACCCGCACGGCGGCGAGCACCTGCGTGATCTCTTGGCCGGGCAGATCCTGTGGGTGGGGTTCGGGCAGCTGTGGGTGCCAGCCGCGATCACCGCGCTCATCCTCGCGCTGTGGTTCGGCTGGCGTGAACGGCTGCCGCGGCTCGGCTTCTACCTGCTGTTCGCGCTGGCCGTCACCGTCTCGGTGCAGCTCGTCGGCGTGTACCTCGTCTTCGCCAGCCTGATCGTGCCCGCCCTCGGCGTGCGCCAGCACGCAGAAGCACGCCGCCTGCCGCTGGCCTATGCCATCGGCATCGGCGGCTACGCGCTCGGGCTGGTGCTGTCGTCGCTGTTCGACCTGCCGAGCGGTGCGCTCATCGTGTGGTGCCTGGCGGTGCTGGCCGTGCTCGCGCACGCCAGCTCGCCAAGACGCTCAGCCGCCTGAAGAGAGCATGTCCCGCAAGGCCGCTTCGTCGATCACCGCCACGCCGAGTTCCTGCGCCTTGTCGAGCTTGCTGCCGGCCTCGGCGCCGGCAACGACGTAGGTCGTCTTCTTCGACACCGAGCCCGAGACCTTGCCACCCTGGGCCTCGATCATGTCCTTGGCCTCGTCGCGGCTCAGGCTCGGCAAGGTGCCGGTCAGCACGAACACCTTGCCGGCCAGCGGCTTCGGGCTCAGGTCGCCGGCGCCTTCTTTCTCTTCCCAGGTCACGCCGACGGCCTTCAGGCGCTCCACCACCTCGCGATTGTGGTCCTGCCGGAAGAAGGTGTGGATGCTCTCGGCCACGATCGGCCCGACGTCGGGCACTTCGAGCAACTGCTCGACGCTCGCGTCCATGATGAGGTCGAGCTTGCCGAAGTGCTTGGCGAGATCCTTCGCTGTCGTCTCGCCCACCTGCCGGATGCCCAGCGAGTAGAGGAAGCGCGCCAGCGTCGTCTTCTTGCTTTTCTCCAGGCCCGCGAGCAGGTTCTGCGCGCTCTTCTCGCCCATGCGCTCGAGCGCCATGAGCTTGGCAAGACCCAGCGTGTAGAGCTCAGGCAGCGTGCGGATCAGGCCCGAGTCGATCAACTGGTCGACCAGCTTGTCACCCAGGCCTTCCACGTCCATCGCACGCCGGCCGGCGAAATGCAGGATGGCCTGCTTGCGCTGCGCCGGGCAGAAAAGCCCGCCGCTGCAGCGCCAGTCGGCGCCGCCTTCTTCGCGTGCGATGTCGCTGCCGCAGACGGGGCACTTGCCGCCGAGGCGCTTATACAGATCGAAGGGCTCGCCCACGTTGGCCGGTCGCTTCTCCATCACCACGCCCACCACCTCGGGGATCACGTCGCCGGCACGGCGCACGATCACGGTGTCGCCGATGCGCACGTCCTTGCGACGGGTCTCGTCCTCGTTGTGCAGCGTGGCGTTGCTCACCGTCGTGCCGCCCACGAACACCGGTTCCAGCTTGGCCACCGGCGTGAGCTTGCCGGTCCGGCCGACCTGGATATCGATGTCGCGGAGCAGCGTCATCTGCTCCTGCGCCGGGTACTTGTGCGCCACCGCCCAGCGCGGCTCGCGCGACACGAAGCCCAGCTGCTTCTGCAGCTCGCGCGAGTTGACCTTGTAGACGATGCCATCGATGTCGAAGGGCAGGCTGTCGCGCTTCTCGCGGATCTTCTGGTGAAAGGCGACGAGCCCCTCGGCGCCCTGCACCACCACGCGCTCATCGCTCACCGGCAGGCCGAAGCGCTGCAGCGCATCCAGCATCTCGCTGTGCGTGGGCGGCACCTCCCAGCCCTGCACATCGCCAAGGCCATAGGCGAAGAAGCTCAGCGGCTTCTTGGCCGCTGCGGCCGAGTCGAGCTGGCGCACGGCACCCGCCGCCGCATTGCGCGGGTTCACGAAGGTCTTCTCGTTCTTCGCACCCTGCGCGATCAGCTGGCGCTGTCGTTCGTTGAGCTTCTCGAACTGGTCGCGGCTCATGTAGACCTCGCCGCGCACTTCGAGTACCGGCGCATCCATGCCTTGCAGCCGCAACGGGATCTGCCCGATGGTGCGGATGTTGTGCGTGACGTCTTCGCCCTTCTCGCCGTCACCGCGCGTGGCCGCCTGCACCAGCACGCCGTGCTCGTAGCGCAGGTTGATCGCGAGGCCGTCGAACTTCAACTCGGCGGCGTACTCGACCGGCGGGTCCGCCTCGGTGAGCTTGAGTTCGCGGCGCACCCGCGCGTCAAAGGCCACGGCGCCGCTCGATTCGGTGTCGGTCTCGGTGCGGATGCTCAGCATCGGCACCGTGTGGAAGACGGGCGTCAGGCCGTCGAGCACCTGACCGATCACACGCTGCGTGGGCGAGTCGGCCGTCAGCAGCTCGGGATGCTCGGCCTCGATGGCCTGCAGCTCCTGGAACAGGCGGTCGTACTCGGCGTCCGGGATCTCCGGGTCGTCGAGGACGTAGTAGCGGTGGGCGTGGTGGTGGAGTTGTTGCCGCAGTTGGGCGGCACGCTTCGATGCGGCGTCTGGCGTCATGCTGGAATTTTGATGCAAGGCCGGCACCTCCCGGCCTTGGCCCCTGGAGCGACAGGCTCAGCGCGGCGCCGACGCGGCTGCAGACGCTGCGGGCGGCGGCGCCGTGCAGGAAGGAGCGCGTGCAAGAGTCGGTTCGACGGCGACACCAGTCTCTCGCGAGTTGTCTTCGCGCACCAGCTCGATGAAGCATCGGCCCGCTGCCGCGAGGCCTGCATTTGCCACATAGGTGCGGTTGGCTTCCGGCGTGAAACCAAGCCAGGGGTTGCAGAAGTACGTGACGTTGTAGCCGCCCGATTGCAGGTTCGCGCCGAATGCGATGGGCTGGCCCACCGGCACTTGGTACACGTCGGAATTCCCGACACTCGACAGGCTGTACATCTTGCCGCCCTTGCATATGCGCGGGGATCCCCAGCCGAAGTACTTCACCGACGCCATCGGCTCATTTGCTGCGGGCTGGTACGGCATCACCGCGCAGCCGGCCGCCATCGACATCGCCACACCCGCCGCCACCCACAGGCAGATCTTCATCATCATCTCGTACTCCTCAGCGCTGGGTCGGGTTGTTGGCCTTGATGACGGGATCGATCTCGTCGATCACTGCCTGCGCCTGCTTGGAGCCGCTGCGAGGTTCATCCAGCAGGAGCATGAAGGCCGTGGCGCTCGGCTTGTTGCCCAGCGTGCCCACGCGAGGCAGGGCCGACGGGCGGTCAAGCGCCGCTGCGAACAGGCTGTCGTAGATGATGAAGTGCTGCTTGCCCTTCTGTTTGGCCAGCTCGGCGCAACGGTACAAGGCGTACTTCTGGACCAGTTCCGACGTGATGTAGCCATTGCCGTTGAAGTCGACCTTCTGCAGCTTGCCAGGGCCAGCGCGGTCGGTGTGGCCGCCGGTGAAACCTGAGCTGCCGTACTGCGTGGCGCAGCCGCCCAGGGCCCAGCTGAGCATCGCGATGACGAAAACCTTCTTCATGTTCCTCCTCCGTGGCCACTCGCTCGTGATTCGCATCGCCCAGGCCGCGGGTCGTGCGACGTTTGTCTGTCAGCTGAAGAGCCTGCGCGCCACCATCGACCCCGCCGCGATGTCGCGCGCCTCCAGCGCCTCGTACAACTTGCCCAGCTCCGCCCCGATCGCGGCAAACCCCGCAGGGCTCAGCGGCTGACCGTTGTCATCGACGATGGCCGCATCCATGCCCAGCGAGAGCGCCTGGGCACTCGCCTGCCAGGCGATGAAGGGCTCGGCCTTGGCTTCGGTCTGCGGCACGTCGAAGCTCAGCGTCACGTCGCGCACCGCGGCCTGATTGGGGTCGTCGGCCAACGCGGCCTGCGCATCGAAGGTCAGCGTGAGGATGGGAGGCGCACCCTCCTCCTTCGACGGCATCACCAGGCGGCCGGGCACCATGCCGGGCACGAAGCCGTGGCGGGCGGCGTGCTGCTGGATGTAGCCCACGCTCCAGGCGACCGAGCGGGCTTGCAGGTGCACGGCGAGTTGCGCGTCGTGCTGGCCGGCGAAGGCGTCGAGTTCCTTGGCGCGCGAGGCGACGTCGAGCATGTCGGGGAAATCGACCATCGCGCCGATGGCGTCGGCCATCGGCTGGATCTTCTGCACGAACTCCGAGTATTCGATCTCGTTCAACGCGCCTGTGCGGTTGGCCAATTGCACACCGGCCTGCAACTCGCCGTAGTGGCGGCCGGGCAGCGGGGCTTCCCATTCGCCGGTCTCGGTGTTCAGGCCTTCGATGAGAAAGGGCTTGCTGCCGGCGCGGCGGGTGGTGGGCTGATGCGCCAGCACGAGTTCGCCGGTCACGGGGGATTCGAGCGTGAGCGTCACGATCGCGTCGACCAACGCATCGATGCGCGGGGTGGCACGTCGCACCGCGGCGATCGGAAGGGGCGACACAGGTTTGTCGTCGTCGAGCAGGACCGGCGCAGCGTCCTGCAGCACAGGCTCGGCGGGGAGATCGCCCAACACCGGCTCGATCAGGTCGCGCGGCGCCTGGCGCTCGCGGGGCTCGGGTGCCGGCTGTTCGGCGCGCTTCGGGCCGGCCTTGCGGGCCTGCCACGCGCCATGCGCCACCACCCCGGCCAGCACCACACCCCCGAGGCCGGCCAGCGCGATGGTCAGGCTGTTCATGGGCTCAGGCCGCTTCTGCCATGCTGACGGCCGATTCCATGTCGACCGCCACGATGCGCGACACACCCTGCTCCTGCATGGTCACGCCGATCAGTTGCTCGGCCATTTCCATCGCGATCTTGTTGTGGCTGATGAAGAGGAACTGCGTGCCGCTGCTCATCTCCTTCACGAGCTTGGCGTAGCGCTCTGTGTTGGCGTCGTCGAGCGGCGCATCCACCTCGTCGAGCAAGCAGAACGGCGCAGGGTTGAGCTGGAAGATCGCGAACACGAGCGCGATGGCGGTCAGCGCCTTCTCGCCACCCGAGAGCAGGTGGATGGTGCTGTTCTTCTTGCCGGGCGGCTGGGCCATCACCTGCACGCCGGCGTCGAGGATCTCGTCGCCCGTCATCACGAGCTTGGCCTGGCCACCGCCGAAGAGGCTCGGGAACATGCGGCCGAAGTGCGCGTTGACCTGGTTGAAGGTGTTGCCCAGCAGGTCGCGCGTTTCCAGGTCGATCTTGTGGATGGCGCCTTCGAGCGTGGTGATGGCTTCGTTCAGGTCGGCGTTCTGCGCATCGAGGAATGTCTTGCGCTCGCGCGAGGCGGTGAGTTCATCGAGTGCGGCGAGGTTGACCGCGCCGAGGGCGTTGATCTCGCGGTTGATGCGGTCGATCTCGCCTTGCAGGCCGTAGAGCTTGACGTTGTTCTCGGCGACGTTCTTCGCCAGCGCTTCGAGGTCGACCTCGGCGGCGGTGAGCTGCTCCATGTACTGCGCGCCGCCGAGCTGGGCGGCCTGCTCTTCGAGCTGCAGCTTGGTGATGCGGTCGCGCATGGGCTGCAGGCTCTGCTCGTGCTGCAGGCGCTGCTCGTCGGCACGGCGCAGGCGCAGGGTCAGGTCGTCGTACTCGCTGCGCTTGGCGCCGAGTGCCGCTTCACGTTCGAGCTTCACGGCGAGTGCCGCTTCCAGGCCGGCCTGCGCCGAAGCGTCGGTGAGGCGGGCCAGCTCTTCCTGAAGCTGCACGGCCGATTGTTCGTTGGACGCGACCTGCTGCGTGGCCGTTTCGATGCTGCGTTGCAACTCGCTGCGGCGCGCGGCCAGCGAGCGTGAGGAGAACTGCGCTTCCTGTGCCTGGCGCTCGAGCGAACGGAGTTGCTCGCGCGCCTCGGCCAGCTTGCGCTCGGCGGTGATGACCGCTTCTTCCAGCTCGGCGTGGCGCTCCTGCGTGTTGGCGAGCTGCATGTCGAGTTCTTCGAACTTGGCTTCGCCGGTGGCGCGGCGCTCGTTCAGCTCTTCAAGCTGACCATCGACCTCGGCGAGCTCGGCATCGAGCTGGCCACGGCGGGTGCTGGTGGCTTCGGCCTGTTGCGACAAGCGCAGCAACTCGACGTGCAACTGATGCGCACGCGTCTGCGTCTCGGCCGCTTCACGGCGCGCCGTGACGAGGCGCTGCGACGCATCGGTGTACGCCGCCTCGGCGCGCACCAGGCTGCTGCGCGACTCTTCGGCGATCAGCGCCTGCGCCTTGGACTGGCGCTCGAGGTTCTCGATCTCCTGCGCGCGGGCCAGCATGCCCGCCTGTTCTGAGTCGGGCGCGTAGAACGCGACCGCGAACTGGCTCACCGCATGGCCCTCGCGGGTCATGATCACTTCGCCATGCGTGAGCTTGTCGCGTGCAGCAAAGGCCTCGTCGATGTTGGCGGCGGTGTAGACCCCTTCCAGCCAATCGTTGAGCAGCGCCTTGAGGCCGGCATCGCCCAGGCGCAGCAGGTCGGAAAGCCGCGGCAGCGTCTGGTGCGTGTTGGCAATCGCCGCTTGCGGCGGCGTATAGAACGCGAGCTTGGCCGGGGGCGCGTCGGCAGCAAACGCGCGCGCCGTCTCGATGCGGCCCACTTCGAGCGCGTTGATGCGCTCGCGCAGCGCCGATTCGAGGGCCGTCTCCCAGCCCGATTCGATGTGGATCTTGGTCCACAGGCCCTGCAGGCCTTCGAGGCCGTGCTTCGCAAGCCAGGGCTTGAGCTTGCCTTCGGTCTGCACCTTCTCCTGCAGTGCGCGCAGGGCTTCGAGGCGGGCACTCAGGTCGGAGAGCCTGCCGCTCTCGGCATTGACCTGCTCCTGCTTTGCACGGCGGTCTTCGTCGAGCGCCGGCACCTGCTCGCTCAGCTCGTGCAGGCGCTCGTCGGCCACGGCCTGCGCCTCTTCAGCCACGGCGGACTGCTGCTTCAGCTCTTCGAGCCTCGCCATGTCGGGCGCGGCGAGCTGGCGGCGCTCGGCGTCGAGGCGGTCGCGACGGGCATTGAGCTGCTTGCGCTGGTCGTCGATGTTGCGGCTCTCGGCGGCCAGCACCTGGATCTGCTGTTGCACGCTCGTGACCGAAGTGCGCTGCTCGTTGGCGCGGCTTTGCGCGGCACGCACGGCGTCTTCCGCGTTGGGCAGATTGCCAGCCTGCTCTTCGGCTTGCGCGGCGAGGATCTCGCTCTGCTCGTCGGCCGCGGCGATCTGTTCGGCGATCTGCTCGAGTTCGGCCTGGGCTTCGGCCTGGCGCTCTTCCCACTGCTCGTTTTGCGCCTTCAACTCGACGAGGCGCTGCTCGACGCGCTGGCGGCCTTCGACCACGTAGCGGATGCGCTCCTCCAGGCGGCTCACTTCGAGCGAGGCCTCGGCCAGCGAGCCTTGGGCGGTGTGCAGCTCGTCGCTCGCAGCGTAGTGCGCCTGGCGGATCGTCTCCAGCTCGGCTTCGCCGTGGCGCAGCTCGGCCATGCGGGCTTCGAGCGCATTGGTCGCTTCCAGCACTTCCTTCTTCACCCGCTCCTGCTCGATGGCGGCATCGCGGTGCTTGAGGAACCACAGCTGGTGCAGCTTGAGCGAGCCGCTCTCCTGCAGCGCGCGGTACTGGCTCGCCACCTCGGCCTGTTTCTCGAGCTTCTCGAGGTTGGCGTTCAGCTCGCGCAGGATGTCTTCGACGCGGGTGAGGTTCTCGCGCGTGTCCTTGAGGCGGTTCTCCGTCTCGCGGCGGCGCTCCTTGTACTTGGAGACACCGGCGGCTTCTTCGAGGAAGAGGCGCAGCTCTTCCGGCTTCGATTCGATGATGCGGCTGATCGTGCCCTGGCCGATGATGGCGTAGGCGCGGGGGCCGAGGCCGGTGCCCAGAAACACGTCCTGCACGTCGCGGCGGCGCACCGGCTGGTTGTTGATGAAGTAGCTGCTGGTGCCATCGCGCGTCAACACGCGTTTCACCGCGATCTCGGTGAACTGGTTCCACTGGCCACCGGCCCGGGCATCTTCGTTGCTGAACACGAGCTCGACGCTCGCGCGGCTCGCACCCTTGCGGTTGCCCGAGCCGCTGAAGATGACGTCCTGCATCGACTCGCCGCGCAACTCGCTGGCCTTCGACTCACCGAGCACCCAGCGCACCGCGTCCATGATGTTGGACTTGCCGCAGCCGTTGGGGCCGACCACGCCGACGAGCTGGCCCGGCAGCTGGAAATTCGTGGGCTCGGCAAAGGACTTGAAGCCCGAAAGCTTGATGGAATTCAGACGCATGGAGAGAGCGGGGCCTGGTGCGGCTTCGGCGTGTGCCGAGCGCGTCTAAGTACTTGATTTACTTGGGAAATTACGCCATCCGGCGGATTCCCAGCGAGGCGCGATGATACCATCGCACCCCCTCTGAAACCCCCGTAGAAACCTCTCGACACGCCATGGCCAAGATGTCCGCCAAAGTTGCCGCCCCGCAGCAGAAACCTGCCTCGGCAAAACTCAACCAGCGCGAGAAGCCGGCCAACCCGCCCACCGCGCCGAGCAAGGACCTGCAGGTCTTCCCGAATCCGGCGCCACAGCGCGACTACGTCATCCAGTTCCAGGTGCCCGAGTTCACCTGCCACTGCCCGCTCACCGGCCAGCCCGACTTCGCGCACTTCACCATCGACATGATTGCCGACAAGCTCTGCGTCGAGTTGAAGAGCTTGAAGATGTACTTCTGGAGCTACCGCAACGAAGGCGCGTTCCACGAGAAGGTGACCAACACCATCCTCGACGACATCGTGAAGGCGACGAATCCGCGCTTCGTGCGCATCACCGCCAAGTGGTACGTGCGCGGCGGCATCTACACCAACGTGGTGGCCGAGCATCGCCAGAAAGGCTGGAAGCCGCAGCCGGCCGTCGAGCTGCCGAAGCACGTGGAAGAGCGCGGGCTGCTCTAAGCGGTCAACGCATGGGCGCGCCGAGCGCCATCGTCCAGTAGTGCGTGTAGGTGCTGCGCGGCCCGCCGAGCGCGCAGGCCACGCCCACGTGCACGAGGTCGGGCTTCATGAGGTTGGCGCAATGGCCGGGGCTGTCCAGCCACTGCTGCACCGCGCCGTCGACCGTGCCGCGGCCACCGGCGATGTTCTCGGCGAGCGTGCGCCAGTTGTAGCCCACGGCGTCGGCACGCTGGCGCAGCTCGGTCTTGTCGGACCCGGTGTGCGAGAAGAGGTTGGCCGCCACCATGTCGCGCGAGTGACGCTCGGCCGCGCGGGCCAGCGGATCGTTCCAGGCGAGCGGTGGCGCAGGGCCGAAGCGGCCGGCGCTGCCGCAGCTCGCACCGCGCGCACGGGCCGCGTTGACGCGGGCCAGCATGCTGGCCTGGAGATTGGGAATGCCACAACTGCGCGCCATGGGCGTGGCCGGCGGTGGCACCGGCGCAGCGGCCTGCGGGCCGGCGGTGCAGGCCACGGTTGAAAGCCCCAGCAGGACGGTCGACACGAGCGTTCTCATGCCGCGGTTGTAGCAAACCGCGATCCGGCATCTCCTTTGCCAGGGTTTCGGCATGGCCAAACCCGACATCCGCATCGGCATCTCCGGCTGGCGCTACGAGCCCTGGCGCGGGGTGTTCTATCCCGAGAAGCTGGCCCAGCGCCGGGAGCTGGAATACGCCTCGCGCATGTTGCCCACGATCGAGATCAACGGCTCCTTCTACTCGCTGCAGCGGCCCGAGTCCTATGCGCAATGGGCGGCCGACACACCGGACGACTTCGTCTTCGCGGTGAAGGGACCCAAATACATCACGCACATGCGGCGGCTGAAGGAGGTGGAGACGCCGCTCGCCAACTTCTTCGCCAACGGGCTCTTCGAGCTGGGTCCGAAGCTTGGGCCCATCCTGTGGCAGTTCCCGCCCATGCTGCCGTTCATGGCCGAGCGCTTCGAGGCCTTCTTCGCGCAGTTGCCCCGCGACACCGAAGCCGCCGCCGAGATCGCGGCCAGGCATGACAAGCGCGTCGAAGGCCGTACCAGCCTGGAGCCCGACGCCAAGCGGCCAATGCGCCATGCGGTGGAGATCCGCCATGAGAGCTTCGCCGACCCGGCGTTCATCGCGCTCTTGCGCAAGTACCGCATCGCGCTCGTCGTGGCCGACACGGCCGGCAAGTGGCCGCTGCTCGAAGACCTGACCGCCGATTTCGTCTACCTGCGCCTCCACGGCGACAAGGAGCTCTACGCCAGTGGCTACAGCGACGCGGCACTCGAACGGTGGGCGGAGCGCATCCGCACTTGGAGCGAGGGCGGCCAGGTGGATGACGCGCGCCTCGCCTCACCCAAACCGGCGCCCAAACGCGCCAAGCGCGACATCTACGCCTACTTCGACAACGACGTGAAGGTGCATGCGCCCTACGACGCGGCTACGCTCATCAGAAAGCTCGGCATGGAAAGCGGTCTCGGTGAGAAGGGGCAGCCGGTCTGGCCTCCCGGCTGGAAGGCGCCGGCGATCCGCACCGGATCGGACGGTTTCGGGAGACGCGCTCCCCGATAATCCGGCGCATGAACCCTCTGCTGGCCAGGCTGCACCCCTACCCCTTTGAACGGCTGAGCGCCCTCACCAAGGACATCACCCCCAACCCCGCCTTCAAGCCGATCAGCCTGGGCATCGGCGAGCCCAAGCATGCGACGCCGCAGCTCATCCTCGATGCGCTGGTGGCGGGCTTCGGGGGCCTTGCGGCCTACCCGGCGACGGCCGGTGACCGCGCCATGCGCGAGTCGTGCGCCGGCTGGCTGGCCCGCCGCTACGGCGTGACGGTGGATGCCGGCACGCAGGTGCTCCCGGTCAACGGCTCGCGCGAGGCGCTCTTTGCCCTGGCCCAGACGGTGATCGACCCGACGAAGCAAGGCGCCACCGTCGTCTGCCCCAACCCGTTCTATCAGATCTACGAAGGCGCGGCGCTACTCTCCGGCGCCACGCCGCATTACGTGGCGAGCGACCCCAAGCGCAACTTCGCGGCCGACTGGGATACCGTGCCCGACAGCGTGTGGGCCAAGACTCAGCTCATCTACGTGTGCTCGCCGGGCAACCCGACCGGCGCAGTGATGCCGCTCGCCGAATGGAAGCGCCTCTTCGAGCTGAGCGAACGCCACGGCTTCGTGATCGCTTCCGACGAGTGCTACTCCGAGATCTACTTCCGCGAAGAGCCGCCGCTCGGCGGCCTCGAAGCCGCGGCACAGCTCGGCCGCAAGGACTTCAAGAACCTCATCGCGCTGACCAGCCTCTCCAAGCGCTCCAACGTGCCCGGCATGCGCTCGGGCTTCGTGGCGGGCGACGCGCAGATCATCAAGAAATTCCTGCTCTACCGCACCTACCACGGCAGCGCCATGAGCCAGATGATCCAGCACGCCAGCATCGCCGGCTGGAACGACGAGCAGCATGTGGTCGACAACCGCGAGAAGTACCGTCGCAAATTCGCGCAGGTGATGCCGGTGCTCGAGCAGGCGCTCGACGTGAAGCTCCCCGACGCTAGCTTCTACCTGTGGGCGGGCGTGCCGGGCGGAGACGACATCGCGTTCGCCCGCGGGCTCCTGGCTCAATACAATGTGACCGTCCTGCCCGGCAGCTTGCTCGCCCGCGAAGTCGACGGCGTGAACCCGGGCAAAGGCCGCGTGCGGCTGGCCCTGGTGGCCGAGGTCGAGGAATGCCTCGAAGCTGCGCAACGCATCCGCTCTTACGTCGCTTCTCTGTGAAGTCTCTCTCAGCCAGAAACCCCTCATGACCCAACAGCTCCAGAACATCATCGACCTCGCCTGGGAAGGCCGCACGAGCCTCAACCCGCAAAACGCGAGCCCCGAGATCCGCAACGCGGTGACGCAGGTGGTCGACGACCTGAACGCCGGGCGCATCCGCGTGGCCGACCGCAAGGGCGTGGGCGACTGGACGGTGAACCAATGGGTCAAGAAGGCGGTGCTGCTGTCGTTCCGCCTCAATGACAACACGCTCATGCATGCCGGCGAGCTGGCCTTCTTCGACAAGGTGAAGACGAAGTTCTCGCACTTGAGCGAAGACGAAGTGCGCGCCACCGGCGTGCGCATCGTGCCGCCGGCCGTGGCCCGCCACGGCAGCTACGTCGCGAAGAACGTGGTACTGATGCCCTCTTACGTGAACATCGGTGCCTATGTCGACGAAGGCACGATGGTCGACACCTGGGCCACCGTGGGCTCGTGCGCCCAGATCGGCAAGAACGTGCACCTCTCGGGCGGCGTGGGCATCGGCGGCGTGCTGGAGCCGCTGCAGGCCAACCCGACCATCATCGAAGACAACTGCTTCATCGGCGCCCGCTCCGAGGTGGTGGAAGGCGTGATCGTCGAAGAGAACTCGGTGATCTCGATGGGCGTCTACATCAGCCAGAGCACCAAGATCTACAACCGCATGACGGGTGAGATCTCCTACGGCCGCATTCCCTCGGGCTCGGTGGTCGTGAGCGGCTCGCTGCCTGCCGTGGATGGCAGCCACAGCCTGTACTGCGCGGTGATCGTCAAGCGCGTCACGGCCGAAACGCGCGCCAAGACCAGCATCAACGAACTGCTGCGCAGCTGAACTTTTCCCGATAAGAACGAAGAAGTCTCGCCTCGCTCTCTGAACCGATCGAAAGAGCCCTGAAAGGACTCCGATGAACACCACGACGAGCAGCACCGCCGCATCCGGCGGCAACATGGAACGCGTGCTGCGGCTGATGGCCGAGAAGAGTGCGTCCGACGTTTACCTGTCGGCCGCCACGCCCATCCTCATCAAGATCAACGGGCAGATCCTCCAGCTCTCCGACCAGCCTTTGAGCGCGGCCCAACCGCGCCAGCTGCTGGCCGAGCTGCTCACGCCGAGCCAGCTCGAAGACCTGGAAGACACGGGCGAGCTCAACGTGGGCATCGGCATCAGCGGGGTGGGCAGCTTCCGCCTGAGCGCCTTCCGCCAGCGCGGCTCGATCGCAGCCGTCTTCCGCTGCATTCCGCACGACATCCCCGCGCTCGGCAGCCTCAACCTGCCCCCGGTGCTCAACACGATGATCCTGGAGAAGCGCGGGCTCATCCTGCTGGTGGGCGCCACCGGCACCGGCAAGAGCACCACGCTCGCCTCGATGATCGAACAACGCAACCAGCAGATGGCCGGTCACATCCTCACCATCGAGGACCCGATCGAGTTCATCTTCCACAACAAGCGCTCGATGGTGAACCAGCGCGAAGTGGGCCGCGACACGCAGTCGCTGCAGATCGCGCTGAAGAATGCGCTGCGCCAGGCGCCCGATTGCATCTACATCGGTGAAATCCGCGACCGCGAAACGATGACGATGGCGATCTCGTATTCGCTGTCGGGCCACCTCGTTGTCTCGACGCTGCACGCCAACAACAGCTACCACGCGCTCGGCCGCATCCTGTCGTTCTACACGCCGGAGTCGCGCCCCGCCCTGCTGTCCGACCTGGCCTCGGGCTTGAAGGCCATCGTTTCGCAGCGCCTCGTGCGCGCCTCGGCCGGCGGCCGCCGCCCGGCGGTGGAGGTGATGCTCAACACCAAGCTGGTGTCCGAACTCATCGAGCAAGGCGACTTCAACGGCGTCAAAGAGGCCATGGAAAACTCCATGGCCGAAGGCTCGCAGACCTTCGAGGCCGACCTCGCCCGCCTGATCGGCGAAGGCGTGATCACCCGCGACGAAGGCCTGGCCTATGCCGACTCGCCGACCAACCTGATGTGGCGCCTGCAGAACGACACCGAGCCGGTGTCGCGCCTGCAGCCCAAGAAGGAGGAAGTCGACGACCAGCCGACCTTCACCGAAATCACGCTCGACGTGCCCGGTGACGACGGCCGCAACAGCGGCTTCCGTGCGACGCGCTTCTGATCGATGTCGGCTGCCCTCTCCCTGACCGAACAGCTGATCGCCCGCCGCTCGGTCACCCCCGACGATGGCGGCTGCCAGGACCTGATCGCCAAGCGCCTCGCGCCCCTCGGCTTCGAATGCGAGACGCTCGCTTTCGGGCCGGATGCCTTCCGCGTCACCAACCTCTGGGCCGTGCGCCGGGGCCGGCCCGGCAGCAAGCTGCTCGTCTTCGCCGGCCACACCGACGTGGTGCCCACCGGCCCGCTCACGCAGTGGACGAGCGACCCCTTCGTGCCCACGCACCGCGAGGGCAAGCTCTACGGCCGTGGCGCGGCCGACATGAAGACCTCGATCGCCGCCTTCGTGGTGGCGGCAGAGGAGTTCGTCGCGCAGCACGGGGAGCGTTGCGGAAGCATCGCGCTGCTCATCACGAGCGACGAGGAAGGCCCCTCGGTCGACGGCACCGTCAAGGTCTGCGAGGCACTCAAGGCGCGCGGCGAGAAGCTCGACTACTGCATCGTCGGGGAGCCCACCTCGGTCAACACGCTCGGCGACATGATCAAGAACGGCCGCCGCGGCTCGCTCTCGGGCAAGCTCACCGTCAAGGGTGTGCAAGGCCACATCGCCTATCCGCAGCTAGCGAAGAACCCGATCCACCTCGCAGCCCCCGCCCTGGCCGAGCTGGCCGCCATCGAGTGGGACCGCGGCAACGAATACTTCCCGCCGACGAGCTGGCAGATGTCGAACATCCACGGCGGCACGGGTGCGTCGAACGTCATCCCCGGCGAACTGGTGATCGACTTCAACTTCCGCTTCTCGACCGAGCAGACCGTCGACACACTGAAGGCGCGCGTAAACGCCGTGCTCGACAAGCACGGCCTCGACTACAGCATCGCCTGGGCGCTCAGCGGCGAGCCCTTCATCACGCCGCGCGGCGCGCTGGTGGAATCACTCGACGCGGCCATCCGCAGCGAGACGGGCGTGACGACCGAACTGTCGACCACCGGCGGCACCTCCGACGGCCGTTTCATCTCGAAGATCTGCGAGCAGGTCGTTGAATTCGGCCCGCTGAACGAGAGCATCCACAAGATCGACGAACACGTGCGGGTGGCCGACATCGAGCCGCTCAAGAACATCTACCGCAAGACATTGGAAGGACTGCTGCTGTGAAGCTCATCGACTGCATCACCGCGCAAGCCGCCCGCCTCAAACAGGCGGGCGTTTCGTTTGGGCATGGCACGACCAACGCGTTCGACGAGGCCGCATGGCTCGTGCTGTGGGCGCTCGGCATGCCGATCGACGAGTTGGAGCCGCACGCCAAGCGCGAGCTCACCGACGCCGAACTCGCGAAGATCGACGTGGTGATCACCGAGCGCATCGAGACGCGCCGCCCCGCCGCCTACATCACGAAGGAAGCGTGGCTGCAGAACGTGCCCTTCTACGTCGACGAGCGCGCCATCGTGCCGCGCTCCTTCATCGCCGAGCTGCTGGCCGATGGCGAGGGCGAAGGCACGCTCGACGCGTGGCTCTCCGACCGCACGCAGCGCGTGCTCGACCTCTGCACCGGCAACGGCAGCCTGGCCGTGATCGCCGCGATGGCCTACCCCGAGGTCACGGTGGATGCCGCCGACATCTCCGACGATGCCCTGGCCATCGCGAAGATCAACGTCGACAGGCACAAGCTTGCGAAACGCATCCAGCTCATCAAGTCCGACCTGCTCGACGATCTGAAAGGCCCCTACGACCTGATCGTCTGCAACCCGCCCTACGTCAACGCGCAGAGCATGCGCGAGCTGCCGAAGGAATACCTGCACGAGCCACAGCTCGCGCTGGCCGGTGGCGACGACGGCATGGACCTCGTGCGCCGCATCCTCAAGGACGCACCCTCGCGCATGAGCGACATCGGCGTGCTCGTGCTCGAGATCGGCAACGAGCGTGCGCACTTCGAGCATGCTTTCCGCAAGCTGGAAGTGGCGTGGCTGGAGACGAGCGCCGGCAGCGACGAGGTGCTGCTCGTCACCCGAGACGCGCTGCAACGCTGGCTGCGCTGATCAGACCTTCGCCAGCGCCTGCTCGAAGTCGGCCTGCAGGTCGACGTAGTCTTCGATGCCGACCGAGATGCGCACCAGCGATTCGCTGATGCCCATCTTCTGGCGCTTCTCCAGGCCCATCTCCCAGAAGATGGTCTGCGCGACGGGGATGGCCAGCGTGCGGTTGTCGCCCAGGTGGCTGGACTTGATGACGAGTTCCAGCGCGTCGAGCATCGCGAAGGTGTCGTGCCCGGGCTTCAACTCGAAGCTCATCAGCCCGCCATAGGCCTTGAACCAGCGTGTGGCGTTCTCGTGCTGGGCGTGGCTCTTCAGGCCCGGGTAGTACACGGCCGCCACCTTGGGGTGCTGCTCCAGCCAGGTGGTGAGTTTGAGCGCGTTGTCGCAGACGCGGTCCATGCGCAGGGCGAGCGTTTCGGCGCCATTCGAGATGCGGTGCGCCGCTTCGGCGCCCAGGGTGGCCCCGAAGTCGCGCAGGCCCTTCTTGCGGATCTGCAGCAGGCCCCAGCTCTTGGGCGCGCCCTTCTTGTAGGGCGCAAGGATGTTGGGGAAGGTCGACCAGTCGAAAAGCCCCGTGTCGGTGATCGCGCCACCCAGCACGTTGCCGTGGCCGCTGATCGACTTGGACAGCGAATTCATCACCAGGCCCGCCTTCACCACGGAGGGCCGGAAGAGGTAGGGCGTGGTCATGGTGTTGTCGACCACGTACAAAATGCCGCGTTCCGCACACAGCTTGCCGATGCCTTCGAGGTCGGCCACCTGCGTTCTCGGGTTGGCAATCGTTTCTACGAAGACAATACGCGTCTTGGGCGTGATGGCCTGGGCCACCAGGCTGGCGTCGGTCGCATCGACCAGCGTCACCGAGCAGCCCAGGTTCTCGAGGGTCTGGAACAGGCTGGCCGTGTTGCCGAAGAGGAACTGGCTGGCCACGATGTGATCGCCCTGCTTGAGCAAGGCGATGAACATCGAGCCGATGGCACCCATGCCGGTGGCGAAGCTCACGGTGCCCACGCCGCCTTCCAGCAAGGTGATCTTGGCTTCGAGGGCGTGCGTGGTGGGGTTGCCCTGGCGGGCGTACACATGGCCGCTGCGCTCGCCCTGGAAGACCGAGGCGAGGTCGGCGGCGGTCTCGTAGCCGTAAGCCGCCGAGGTGTGCAGAGGTTTGTGGGTGGCGCCGTGCTCCACGCCGCCCAGGCGGTCGGCATGGAGAAGTTGTGTGGTGAGGCCGCGGCTCATGGGTGGTCTCGCAAGAATTGGATGAAGCAGTCTCAGCATGATAGTCATCAAGAACGTCACCCTGCGCCGCGGCACGAAGATCGTGCTGCAGGACGCGAGCGTCACCCTGCAGCCGGGTGAAAAGATCGGCCTCGTGGGGCGCAACGGGGCCGGCAAGTCCTCGCTTTTCTCCCTGCTGACGCATCGGCTTCAGTCGGACTCGGGCGACGTGAGCATCCCGCCGCGCTGGCGCGTGGGCGAAGTCGCGCAGAACATGCCCGAGACCGAGCAAGGCGCCACCGATTTCGTGCTCGAAGGCGACACCCGCCTGATGGAAGCCAACGCGGCCCTCGCCGCGGCCGAAGCCGCCGACGACGGCCACGCGATGGCCGATGCCCACCAGGAGATCGCCGAAGCCGGCGGCTTCGAAGCCCGCCCACGCGCACAGGCGCTGCTCATGGGCCTGGGCTTCCGCCTCGACCAGCTCGACGACCCGGTCAACAGCTTCTCGGGCGGCTGGAGGATGAGACTCCAGCTCGCGCGCGCGCTGATGTGCCCGGCCGACCTGATGCTGCTCGACGAGCCGACCAACCACCTCGACCTCGATGCCCTCGTCTGGCTGGAAGCCTGGCTGCAGAAGTTCGAAGGCACGATGATCGTCATCAGCCACGACCGCGAGTTCCTCGACGCGATCACCAAGGTCACGCTCCACCTGGATGAGACGCGCCTCACCCGCTACACCGGCAACTACACCGCCTTCGAGGAGATGCGCGCCGAGCGCCTGCTGCAGGCGCAAGCCAACTACGCCAAGCAGCAGGAGCGCATGGCGCACCTGCAGAAGTTCATCGACCGCTTCAAGGCCAAGGCCAGTAAGGCCAAGCAGGCGCAAAGCCGGGTGAAGGCACTGGCCCGCATGGAAAAGCTGGGCCCGGTGCTGACCAGCAGCGACTTCCAGTTCGAGTTCCGCGAGCCCGTCTCGCTGCCCAACCCGATGCTCGCGTTCTCGATGATGAGCTGCGGCTACAACGGCGTGCCCATCGTGAAGGACATCAACCGCTCGGTGCTCGCCGGCCAGCGCATCGGCATCCTGGGCGCCAACGGCCAGGGCAAGTCGACGCTCGTGAAGACGATCGCGCACGAGATCCCGCTCATCTCGGGCGAGGTCACCGAGGGCAAGGGCCTGTCGATCGGCTACTTCGCCCAGCAGGAGCTCGACGTGCTCTCGCTCGACGACGGCCCGCTGATGCACATGATCCGCCTCGCGCGCGACGTGGGCCCGCAGGCGCGCGAGCAGGAGCTGCGCGACTTCCTCGGCTCCTTCCGTTTCGTGGGCGACATGGTCCAGCAGGCGGTCGGCACGCTCTCGGGCGGCGAGAAGGCCCGCCTCGTGCTCGCGATGCTCGTGTGGCAGCGCCCCAACCTTCTGCTGCTCGACGAGCCGACCAACCACCTCGACCTCACGACCCGCGAAGCGCTCTCGATGGCGCTCAACGAGTTCGAGGGCACGGTGATGCTGGTGAGCCACGACCGCGCGCTGCTGCGCGAGGTGTGCGACGAGTTCTGGCTCGTCACCGAAGGCACCGTCAAGCCGTTCGACGGCGACCTCGACGACTACCAGAAGTGGCTGCTCGAGACCTCGCGCGAAATGGCCCGCGCCGCGAAAGACGCCGCCAGCGGCAAGGTCAGGAAAGAGAAACAGGCCGCCGTGGTCGCCGCAGCTCCGCCCCCCGAGCCGGCCAAGCGCGAAGACCGCAAGGCCTCGGGCCAGGCCCGCCAGAAACTCGCCGAGCAGACCAAGCCGCTGCGCAAGGAGCTGGAAACGCTGGAAAAGCGCATCGCCGCGCTGACCCAGGAGAAGGACAACATCGAAGCCGCCTCGGCCCGCCCTGACCTCACGCCCGCCCAGCGCGTGGAGCAAGGCAAGCGGCTCAAGCAGATCGGCGACGAGACCGAGCAGGCCGAAGGCCGCTGGCTCGAACTCACCACGCAGATCGACGAGCTCTCGGCGGGCGCCTGATCAGAGCCTGAACGCGCGCACCGCCTCGGCGAGCTTCCTCGCCTGGTGCTTGAGGCTTTCAGCCGCGGCGGCCGACTCCTCCACCAGCGCGGCGTTCTGCTGCGTCACCTGGTCGAGTTCGGCCACCGCGCCGGTCACCTGCTCGATGCCGGCGTGCTGCTCCTGCGCCGCATGGCCGATTTCGCCGATCAGGTCGCTCACGCGCTGCACCTGGGCGACGATGTCGCTCATCGTTGCGCCGGCGTCGTTCACGAGCTGCGAGCCCGATTCCACCCGCGTGACGCTCTCGCCGATCAGGCTCTTGATCTCGCGCGCCGCGCCGGCGCTGCGCTGGGCCAGCGAGCGCACTTCGGCGGCCACCACCGCGAAGCCGCGCCCCTGCTCACCGGCGCGTGCCGCTTCCACCGCCGCGTTGAGCGCGAGGATGTTGGTCTGGAAGGCGATGCCGTCGATCACGCCGATGATGTCGGCGATCTTCTTCGAGCTGCTGGCGATGTCGCTCATGGTGGCGACCACCTGGCCCATCATCTCGCCGCCCCGCGCGGCCACGCCGCTGGCAGAGCTGGCGAGTTGCGAGGCCTGCTGCGCGTTGTCGGCGTTGCTGCGCACCGTGCTCGCCAGCTGCACCATCGAGGCGGCCGTGCGCTGCAGGTTGGCCGCCTGCTCCTCGGTGCGCTGGCTCAGGTCGAAGTTGCCCGCGGCGATCTGGTCGGAGCCGGTGGCGATGGAGTCGCTCGACGACTTGATGTGCGACACCACATCGGCGATCGCACCCGCCGAGCCGCCCAGCGCCCGCAGCATCTGGCCCAGCTCGTCTTGCGTTTCGGCACGTGCGCGGAAGCTCAGGTCGCCGCTGGCCAGCGCGTTCGACGCGGCCAGCGCCTGCGCCATCGAGCGCGAGGTCGTGCGGGCGATGGTGACGATGAGCCACGCCGCCGCGGCGCCACCGAGCAGGACCACCGGCACCAGCAGCCACAGCAGCCGGCGCGTGGCGGCGAGCTCGCGCTCGAATTCGGCGTTAAGCACATCGAAGGTGGCCGCGCCAAGCGCGTACTGCGCGTCGACGTGGCCGGTCATCGTGTTGAAGAAGCCACCTGGCGCGAGCGTGAGGGCGGGCGCGTCGAGCACCTGCGACTGGATGAGCTTCACCGCCGCGTCGGCCCCGGCCGCGGCCTGCTGGCGCCGCTCGGCCAGGGGGCCGAGCGCGGCGGCGTCGGCGTCGGTCGCGTGGTCGAGATCGGCATTCACGCGTGCGGCCTGGTCCTGCACGGCTTCGACGAGCTGGCTCAGCGTCACACGGTCGGTCGGGTCGAGCTGGCCCTTGGCCAGGTAGCCGGCGCCACGGGCACGGGCCTGCCCCAGGTACTCGCTCAACTGCGGCAGGCTGCGCAGCGCCGCCAGGCTCAGGTGGTGCGTCGCAGCCACGGTGTCACGCGACAGGCCGCTGGCGTCCAGCAGGTCATCGACCAGCGCCAGCTCTTCCTTGATCAACGCGCTGTGGCGCGCAAAGCTGGCCGGCAACGCGACCTGGCCGCGCTCCACGTCGGCGGCGAGCGCCTGCCACTGCGCACGCAGGCGGTCACGGCGGCTGCTCACGCGAGCACTCGGCTTGGCAGCCGCGGCATCGAGCAACTTGGCCATGGCCGAATCGACCTCCCGCTGCTTCGCCTGCCGCGGCGCCTGCTTGCTGGCGTCGCCGCTGAGCAAGGTGTTGGTGAGGCCCCGGTGCTGCTGCGTGAGCTGCACCAGGCGCAGCACCTCGGCCACGGGGGCAAGACCCGCCTGCTGCCGCTCGCGGGCTTGGATGTGCCGCATCTCGCCGACCACCACATAGGCCGTGGGCGGCACCAGCAGCACCAGGGTCAGCCCCCCGAGCACCGCAAACTTCTGCCAGATCTTGAGCCGGCCAATCCAGGATTTCATGAACGAGGGAGCACGAGGCAATGAAAGCGACCCCCGCTCTATCGACTCGACAACGCGGTACTTGAACGCGCCTGCTTGAGGTGCATCAAATGCCCCTCCTCGGGGCGCAGGAATTATGTTGCACACAATTTAATTGCTCGATTGATTTATCATCCGTCCCCATGCGATCCCTGCGCAACGACTCCCAACAAGCCCGCACCGACTGGCTGCAGCTCGACCAGCAGCTGTGCTTCGCGCTGTATTCCACCTCGCTGGCGATGACCAAACTCTACAAGCCGCTGCTCGCGCCGCTGGGTCTCACCTACCCGCAGTACCTGGCGCTGCTGGTGCTCTGGGAGCGAGATGGCTTGGGCGTCGGCGAGTTGGGCGAGCGGCTCTTCCTCGACTCCGGCACCCTGACCCCACTCCTCAAGCGCATGGAATCCGCGGGTTGGCTCAAGCGCGAGCGCGACTCGGCCGATGAGCGCCGCGTCGTGGTCAAGCTCACACCCCAGGGTCGAGCGCTGCGCCTGAAGGCCAAGAGCGTGCCCCTGCAGCTCGGCCAGGCCATGCAGTGCGACCTGAAAGACATCACGAGCCTCACGCAGCGGCTGCAACAGCTGCGCACCAATCTCCTCGACGCCACCGCGGGTGATGCCGCGGCGGCACATTGACGTCCCCTCTTTCCACCACCCCTGAACGGAGCTTCACATGGCCCTAGAAAAAGTTCTCTACACCGCCCACGCCACCTCGACTGGCGGCCGCACCGGCACGTCCGAATCGTCCGATGGCGCGCTCAAGCTCACCCTGAGCACCCCGAAGGAGCTGGGCGGCGCCGGCGGCCCGGGCACCAACCCCGAGCAGCTCTTTGCCGCCGGTTACTCGGCCTGCTTCATCGGTGCGATGAAGGCGGTCTCGGCCGCACAAAAGATCAAGCTGCCGGATGACGTGTCGATCACGGCCGACGTCGGCATTGGCCCCATCACCGGCGGCTTCGGCATCCAGGTGGCCATGGCGATCAAGATCCCCGGCTTCGAGAAGGCCCAGGCCGAAGCGCTGGTGGCAGCCGCCCACAAGGTGTGCCCGTATTCGAACGCCACCCGCGGCAACATCGACGTCACGCTGACCGTCGTCTGATCGGCAGCCCCTCGCCTGCTAACAGGGCGTGAGAAGCTGAAGGATCAGCTCCACCCGCGCCTTCACAGGCGTGAGTTCCCCGGCCGACGGCAGCACGTCGTCGGCCCGTCCGATCACCCGGCCATTGCCGCAGCGGCTGCTGCGCCACACCGTCACCCCCTGGTCTTGCGCTTCGAGCAGCGCAGCTTCGAGCGCCGCGTGCACCGTGCCGTTGCCGGTGGCCGCGACCACCAGCCCCTGCACACCGATCTCGCAGGCCGCGCGCACGAGTGCACCACTCGCCCCGGCGTGGCTGGTCACGATCTCCACCTGCGGCCAGGCGTCGTCTTCCACCGGCAGCCATTGCAGCCCGAGCGCTTCGCCCTGCGGCCAGGCGCGCCACGCCGTCGTGCGGCCCTCTTCGACCACACCGAGCACACCGGCATCCCCTGAGGTGAACGCGTCAAGCCGGTAGGTGTGGGCCTTTCGCACGTCGACAGCGGCGTGCACCGCACCAGCCACCACCACCACCACGCCCTGCGCACCCGAGGTGCCCGCCACGGTCACGGCGTCGAGCAGGTTCTGTGGGCCATCGGCATTCAGCGAGGTGGCCGGTCGCATGGCGGCCGTCATCGCCACCGGCTTCGTCGGCGCGAGCACGCGTTGCAGGAAATAGGCGGTCTCTTCGAGCGTGTCGGTGCCGTGGGTCACGACCACGCCGGCCACGTCGTCGCGAGCCAGATGGTGAGCGACGCGCAGCGCAAGCGAGCGCCAGATGGCAAAGCCCATGTCCTTGCTGTCGGCCTGCGCGACCTGCTCGCATTCGAGCGGCAGGCCCGCGAGCGCCGGCACAGCCTTCACCAGCGATTCGACACCCAGCTGCGCCGCGGTGTAGCCCACGTTGTCAGCCGCATCGGCGGCGGTGCCGGCGATGGTCCCGCCGGTGCCCAGCACCACGATCGTCCGAGAAGTGTTTTGCATTTCTTGATGAGCTGGATGAAAATACAGGCACTGGATGAAACCTCAGGACGGCCCACGATGGAAGCGCCCAAGCTCACCGAACGCCAACAGCAGATCCTCGATCTCGTGCAAAGCGCCATCGAGCGCACCGGCGCCCCGCCCACCCGCGCCGAGATCGCGAGCGAGCTGGGCTTCCGTTCGGCCAACGCCGCAGAAGAGCACCTTCAAGCCCTCGCCCGCAAAGGCGTCATCGAACTCGTGGGCGGTACCTCGCGCGGCATCCGGCTGAAGTCTGACACGTTGCGGGCGCTCAACGAGATCCGCGGCAAGCAGTTCAGCCTGCCCCTGCCGAGCCTGTCGCAGCTCACGCTGCCGCTGGTGGGCCGCGTGGCCGCCGGCAGCCCCATCCTCGCGCAGGAGCACATCGACCAGACCTACCTGATGGAGGCGAGCATGTTCCCGCGCCGCCCCGACTACCTGCTCAAGGTGCGCGGCATGAGCATGCGCGACGCCGGCATCATGGACGGCGACCTGCTCGCCGTGCAGAAGGCCAAAGACGCGAAGAACGGCCAGATCGTCGTGGCCCGCCTGGGCGACGACGTGACCGTCAAGCGCTTCCGCCGCACGCGCACGAGCATCGAGCTGCTGCCCGAGAACCCCGACTTCAAGCCCATCGTCATCCCCTTCGGCGACGTCGACTTCGAACTCGAGGGCATCGCGGTCGGCTTGATTCGCAACAACATGATGATGTGAGGCAGTTCATGGCCTCGATCAAATCACCGTCCATCAAATCACCGAAGGCCAAGACCGCCGACGAATGCGAGCGCCTGGAGCAGTTGCCCAACATCGGGCCCTCACTGGCCGAAGACCTGAGGCTGATCGGCATCCACCAGCCGCAGCAGCTGCGCGGCAAAGACGCGTTCGTGCTCTACCAGAAGCTGTGTTCGGTGACCGGCACGCGGCAAGACCCTTGCGTGCTGGACACCTTCATGGCGGCGACCGATTTCATGGCGGGTGCGGCGCCGGCACCTTGGTGGAACTACACGGCGCAGCGGAAGGCGTTGTTCGGATCGGTCTAGGCGCCCTGGGGTTGAGCAAGAGCGCTGCGGCGGGGCGCCGTGTTCCGTTCATGTCCCCCTTCCTTGAGCCTCCCGGCTCAAGGAATTCCTCCTAATACTTCACTGCACACGGCGCCCCACCGCAGCGCTCCAGCACCAGCGTGCACAGCCCCCCGCACGCATGCCACCGTGTCTCGCGGGAAGGGCGCGGGGTGAACGGCGGAGTGAAGTATTAGGAGGAATTTGGTGACCCGGCAGGGTCACCAAAGGGGGACATGAACGGAGCCGTTCACCCCGCGCCCTTCCCGCCGCTCCGAACGACGCAGGCGAGAACTCAGGAAGCCCGAGACTTCAACACCAGCGCCCGCTTGGCCGGCTCAGAGGCCCACACCGGCACCCCCTGCACCTCACGCCAGCGGTCCATGAAGCTGCGGTACTGCGGCGAGAAGACGATCCCCGACTGCCCCGTCGAATGCATGAAGCGTGACTTGCCGGGGTCGGCCAGGTCGTACACCGCACGGAACGACGGCCCGTGCTCGTCCAGGTACAGCTCGCCCGTGGTCGCATCGGGCTTCTGCGACACGCGAGACACGTTGACCGTGTAGGTGTCGCCACCCACCGGCGTGCGCAGCTCAAAATACTTCGCCAGCAGCTTCACCCGGCTGAACGGCCGGTGCTCCGAACGCGCCTGGTGCGCCTTGCCCCACTGCCACTTCGACACGTCTGCGCCCTGCGCGGCCTGCAGCTCGTCGAGGGCACGGGTGAACGCGGCGTCGATCTGGTCCTGGCAACTTTCCTGCGCCGGCGTGCCCTTGTCGTCGCACCACCAGGCATCGTTGCGATCGAGTGCGCCCTCCAGCGCCTCGCGGAAACTGCGGGTGGCGATGAGCTTGTCGAACTGCGCGGCGCCCACCTCGTCGCGAAAGATGCCCACGGTCAACTGGCGCGCCCAGGCCCAGGCGATCAGCGGTGCGGCCTTGTCGGCGGCCATCGTGCCGTCGAACGAGGCCAGCTCCTTCTGCGCAGCGCCCGCCAGCGCATGCTGCGATTGCGCCTTGCGCAGGAAGGGCAGCAGCCGCTGCGTGCCGAGCGACACTAGATCGGCCTGCATCGCCTGCAGGCTCGCCAGGCTGTGCTTGGGCTTGGCGTTGAGCAGCTGCTCGATGCGCTGCTGCCGGTACGGCGCGGCCCATTCGCTGGTCAGGAAATGCGGGTAGTCGGCCGGGTGGATGCGCTGGTTGGCGGTGGCGATCCAGCCACGCGGCGGGTCGGTCTCGCGGGGCGTCCAGGTCGGCTCGAGCACGCCGGCCCAGTCGTAGCGCGAGTCCCAGCCCGGCGCGGGCACCAGGCCCTTGAGGTCGTTTTCCGGCTTGCGCACCGGCACCCGCCCGGCCGAGACCATGCCGATGTGGCCATCGACGTCGGCCACCACCATGTTCTGCATGGGCGCCAAGTGCTTGCCGGCCGCCGCGATGAACTCGGGCACCGAGCGCGCGCTGTTGAAGGCGAGTGCGGCGTCGAGCGTGCCGCTGTCTTTGTCGAGCGCCGTCCAGCGCATGGCCAGCACGTAGGCAGGACGCGACGACGACACGATGCCCTCGGTCACGCCGCCCACGTCAGAGATCACCGGCCCGTGCCGCGTGCTGCGCGCGGTGAGCGTGACCTCGTTGCCGCCGCGCACCTTGATGGTCTCGGTGACGCTCGAGAACTTCGCCCAGCCTTCGGGCGTCTGGTACTCGTTGGCGTCGTCGGGGTTGACGCGCTCGATGTAGAGGTCTTGCACGTCGGGCCCGGTGTTGGTGAAGCCCCAGGCGACGTGCTGGTTCTGGCCCAGCACCACCATCGGCAGGCCGGGCATGGTGGCGCCGGCCACCTTGAAACCCGGCGCCTCGAGCCGCGCGAAGTACCACAGGGCCGGTGCGGTGAGCTTCAGGTGCGGGTCGTTGGCCAGGAGCGGCTTGCCACTCTCGGTGTGCGAGCCATGCACCACCCAGTTGTTGGAGCCCACGCCTTCGATGCCCGACTCGGGCGCGGCGCTGAGCGCCGTCTGGCCGAGGTTGGCGTTGAGCTTGAGCCCCCGGTAGAGCGCGGCGTAGTCGGCCGTGGCCAGGGGCTTCTCGCCGGGGTACGGCGGCAGCAGTTCCTGGATGCGCTCGACGGGCATCTGCAAGGCCATTCGCAGGCGCAGCAACTCGCCCGACCAGTTGGCGCCCAGGTCCCAGGCCATCATCGTGGCCCAGCCCATGCTGTCTTCGGGCACCCAGGGCTCGGGCTGCACGCCGGTCAGCATGAACTCGGGCGGGCGGGCGCTCAACTCGTTCTGCACATAGGCGTTGATGCCGGCGGCGTAGGCGTTGAGCGCGGCGCGGCCTTCGGCGCTGACCTGCTCCCACTGCTGGGCGGCCATGCGGCGCACGCCGAGGGCGCGCAGGAATTTGTCGGTCTCGAGCGCCGATTCGCCGAAGGCCTCGGACAGGCGGCCACTGGCAATGCGCTTGTGCGTCTCCAGTTGCCAGAGCCGGTCTTGCGCATGCACGTACCCGAGGCCGAAGAAGGCGTCGTCGCGAGAAGCGGCCTTGATGGTCGGGATGCCGTCGGCATCACGCTCGATGCGCAGCTCGCTCTTCGGGCCGCTTTGCAGCGTGATCGTGCCCTGGGTGGTGGGCAGCACGCGCCGGCTGTAGATCCACAAGGCCACGGCCACGATCAGCGCGAGCCACAGCAGCGCCCAGGCGCCGCGACGTATCCATTTCATGTGTTGTCGTCCTGTCTCCATCCAACGGGACGGAGCGTAACCGCAGGCGCGGTGCGGCGGCCATCCTGCGAAGCGACGAACGCCAGCCGCGCGGGTTCAGCGGCTGCTGACGGCGAGCCGGATGCCCAGCCCGATGAACATCGCTCCCGCGGCACGCTGGCACCACAGGCCGAGGCGGCGGCCCTGCACCTGCTCCGCGAACCGTTCGCGCGCGGTGCCGGCCAGCCAGGCGAAGGCGAGCGTCACGAGCGTGCCGTTGACGGTGAAGACGAGGCCCAGCAACGCAAACCCAAGTGCCTGGTGCGGTGCCTCCGGCGTCATGAATTGCGGCAGGAACGCGAGGAAGAAGAGCGCCACCTTGGGGTTGAGCGCGTTGGTGAGCACGCCGCGCCAGAAGACGCGGTGCACGTCGGGTGGCGCCGATTCGTGCCCCCCGCCGGCACGCGCGCGCAGCATGCCGAAGCCCATCCAGACCAGGTAGCCGGCCCCGGCCCATTTCACGAGGTTGAACGCCAGCTCCGAGCTGGCCAGCAGGGCCGACAGCCCGATGGTGGCGAGCGCCACATGGAAGAGGCAGCCGGCGCCGATGCCCAGCGCCGCCAGCAGGCCGGCCCGGCGCCCGCCGCTCGCGGCATGGCCGGCCACGTAGAGCATGTCGGCGCCGGGGGTGACGTTGAGCAGCAGCCCGGCCGCGATGAACAGCGGCAGGTCGTGCACCCCGAGCGCCTCGAGCATCAGAGGCCCGCGAGGAAATCGCTCTTGCCGAGCTCCACGCCGTTGTGGCGCAGCAGGGCATAGGCGGTGGTCACGTGGAAGTAGAAGTTGGGCGTGGCGTAGTGCTTGAGGTAGGCCTCGCCTTTCATCACCAGCACGCCGTCACGGCGGGGCACGTTGATGTCCTTCTCTTCGGTGCCGGAGATCTGCTCGGCAGGCACCGACTGCACGAACGCGATCGTCTTGGCGATGCGCGCCTTCAGGTCACCGAGGCTCGCCTCGTTGTCGTCGTGCTTGGGGGCGTCGACGCCACCCAGGCGGGCGATGCAGAACTTGGCCGTGTCGCAGGCGATCTGCACCTGGCGCGTGAACGGCAGCATGTCGGGCGCGAGGCGCGCCACCAGGTAGACCGCCGGGTCGAACTTCTTGGCTGCGGCGTGGGCCTCGGCCTTCTCGATGAATTTGCTCAGGTTGGTGAGCATGCGAACGAACATGGGCACGCTGGCCGAGTGCATGGTGATGGGCATGGGGAATCTCCGTTGTCGTCTCGGTATTTTTGAGAGCCCGGATGCTACTTCCTGCGGGCACAATCGACCGGTCCTTCCGAGATGGCCTCACTGCGCACCTGATGAACATCATCATCCTCGACGACTACCAAGACGCGGTGCGCAAGCTCAAGTGCGCCGCGCGCCTCGAACACCTCAACGCCAAGGTCTTCACCAACACGGTCAAGGGCATCGGCCAGCTCTCGGTGCGCTTGCGCGACGCCGAAGTGCTGGTGCTGATCCGCGAGCGCACCCACTTCCCGCGCCAGTTGCTCGAGAAGCTGCCCAAGCTCAAGCTGATCGCGCAGACCGGGCGTGTCGGCCCGCACATCGACGTGGAGACCTGCACCCGCCTGGGCATCGCCGTGGCCGAAGGCACGGGCTCGCCCTTCGCGCCGGCCGAGCTGACCTGGGCGCTCATCATGGCGGCGATGCGCCGGCTGCCGCAGTACATCGGCAACCTGAAGCACGGCGCGTGGCAGCAGTCGGGCCTGAAGTCGGCCTCGATGCCGTCGAACTTCGGCATCGGCATGCTGCTCAAGGGCAAGACGCTCGGCATCTGGGGCTACGGCCGCATCGGTGAGATCGTGGCCGGCTACGGCCGGGCCTTCGGCATGAACGTGGTGGTCTGGGGCAGCGAATCGTCGCGCGAGAAGGCGCGCGCCGCCGGCCACGCGGTGGCCGAGTCTCGCGACGCCTTCTTCGAGCAGTCCGACGTGCTCAGCCTGCACAAGCGCCTGTCGGACGAGACGCGCGGCATGGTCAAGCTCGACGACCTGTCGCGCATGAAGCCCACGGCTCTGCTCATCAACACCTCGCGCGCCGAGCTGATCGAAGAAGGCGCGCTCGTGTCGGCCCTCAACCGCGGCCACCCCGGCATGGCGGCGGTCGACGTGTTCGAGAGCGAGCCCATCCTGCAAGGGCACCCGCTGCTGAGGCTGGAAAACGCCATCTGCACGCCGCACATCGGCTACGTCGAGCAAGACAGCTACGAGATGTACTTCGGTGCCGCCTTCGACCACGTCGTCAACTTCGTGAACGGCAACCCGACGGGCATCGTGAACCCCGCGGCCTTGAAGGTCCTGCGCGGATGACGGCCGCGGCGCCACTCACACCGCACCAGCAAGTCACGCGCGCCCGCTGGGCCCTGATGGCCGGCAACTTCGCCATCGGCTGCGGCGTGATGGTGGTGGCCGGCTCCCTCAACGACCTGATCCGCTCGCTCGGTGTGAGTGTGGCGCTCGGCGGCCAGCTGATCTCGATCGCGGCGGTGATGATGTGCTTCGGCGCGCCGGTGCTCGCCGCCCTGCTCGGCCACTGGGACCGGCGCCGCCTGCTGGTGCTGGCGCTCGTGTGGTTCGCCATCGGCCATGGCCTCTCCGCCATCGCGCCCAACTACGCGCTGCTGCTGCCGCTGCGAGCGCTCTGCGTGGTGGCCGCGGCCGTCTACACGCCGCAGGCTGCGGCCGCCATCGGTTTCGTCGCGCCGCCCGAAGAGCGTGGCCGCTCGATCATCTTCATCTTCCTCGGCTGGTCGGTGGCTTCGGTGGTGGGGATGCCGGTGCACAGCTTCATCGGCGAAGCCTTCGGCTGGCGCTGGGCCTTCGGGCTCGTGACCGTGCTGTCGGCCGGCGCGGCGTGGTGGGTGTGGGTGGTGATGCCCGACGGCATCAAGCCGCCGACCATGCGCCTGGCCGAGTGGCGCGAGGTGTTCACGCACCCGGTGCTGATGGCCATCATCCTCGTCACGGCGCTGTCGGGCGCGGGGCAGTTCACCCTTTTCGCCTACATGGCGCCCTACTACCGCCAGGTGATCGGGGCCAACGCGGCCGAAACGAGTTTTCTCTTCTTCTGGACGGGTGCCTTCGGGCTCCTCGGCAACCTGCTGCTCTCGCGCTACATCGACCGCGTGGGTGCGGCACGCATCGTGGCGCTCGCGATGATCGGCACCGCCTTCAGCATGCTGATCTGGCCGCTCGCGACTGGTGTGATCACGATGGCGCTCGTCATCCTGCCGTGGGGCCTGGGCGGCTTCGCCTCCAACTCGGCGCAGCAGGCGCGGCTCGGCCTCGCCGCGCCGCACCTCGCCACCGCGTTGATGGCGCTCAACTCATCGGCCATCTACCTCGGCCAGGCGGTGGGCGCCGCCGGCGGCGGCATCGTGGTGGCCGCACACGACGCGCTGGGGGAATCAGGCGACGATCTCTACAAGAACCTGCACTGGATCGCACTCGCCTGGACGGTGGTCGCCATCTCGCTGAGCGTGTGGGCGCAGCGCCAGACCATCAAGCTCGGCGGCAAGGTCTGAGCCGCGCTCACCAGCGCTGGTGCACGTGCGGCTTGGCGAAACGCTCGTAGACCTGCTGCACTGCGGCCATCGTCTCGGGCGTGATCGCCGGCAGGTCGGCCGCCGCGGCGTTGTCTTCCACCTGCTTCGGCGAGCGCCCGCCCGGAATGCTGCAGGTCACGGCCGGGTGCATCTGGATCCAGCGCAGCGCGAACTGCGCCAGCGTCTGGCCGGCGGGCACCAGCGGCTTCAGCGCTTCCACCGCCTGCAGGCCGAGCTCGAAATCGAGGCCGGAGAAGGTCTCGCCCTTGTCGAAGGCCGCGCCCTCGCGGTTGAAATTGCGGTGATCGTCTTGCGCAAACGTCGACTCACGCGTGAGCTTGCCGCTGAGCAGGCCTGACGACAGCGGCAGGCGCGCCAGGATGCCCACACCGCGCCGCTGCGCCTCGCCGAAGAAGAGATCGGCGGGCCGCTGGCGGAAGATGTTGTAGATGATCTGGATCGACTGCACGCCGGGGTATTCGATCGCCTTCAGCGCCTCTTCGACCTTCTCGACGCTCACGCCGTAGTGGCGCAGCTTGCCGGCCTTCACCAGGCCATCGAGCACCTCGAACACCTCGGGCCGGTACAGCACCTCGACCGGCGGGCAATGCAGTTGCAGCAGGTCGATCGCCTCGACCTCGAGGTTCTTCAGGCTGCGCTCGATGAAGGCGGTGAGGTTCGCCTTGTTGTAGCCGTCGGCGGTGTGCGGCGACAGGCGCCTCCCCGCCTTGCTCGCCACGTAGAACGGCTCCGAGCGCTCTCGGCGCAGGCGCGCGATCAGCCGCTCGCTGTGGCCGTCGCCATACACGTCGGCGGTGTCGAAGAAGTTGATGCCAAGGTCGAGCGCGCGGTGCAGCGCCTTCATCGACGCTTCATCGTCCACCGCGCCCCAGGTGCCGCCGATGGCCCAGGCGCCGAAGCTCACAGTCGACACGTTCCAGCCAGTGCGGCCGAGCGGGCGGTATTGCATGTGTTGTCTCCTGCTGGTTCTTTGGGTGAGCCGCGCAGGATAGAGAGCCACATCGACCGCGTCCAATCTCGTTTGCAGCGGCCCCGATGCCGTAACCGGCATGTATCGCGAATCAGACCGCCCGTCAGGCGAGGCTATAGTGCCCGCGACTTTCCGAGACCCCGATGCCCACCGACGAGACCTCCTCCGTGCAGACCGGAGCCCGCAGCGGCCGGGTGCGCCTGACGCTCGCCGACGTGGCCGCCACGCTCGGCATCAGCCGCACCACGGTCTCCAACGCGTTCAACCGGCCGGAGCAGCTCTCCAAGGAGTTGCGCGAGACCATCCTCACCACCGCCCGTGAACTCGGCTACTTCGGCCCCGACCCGAAGGCCCGCGCGCTGCGCCGCAAGGAATTGCGCGAAGTCGCGCTCGTGTTCCACCACGACCTGCCCTACGCCTTCAACGACCCGCTCACGCTCGACTTCATGCGCGGCGTGGCACGCCAACTGCAGCAGCGCGGCCTCACGCTGCAGCTCATTCCGATGTTCTCGCGGCAGATCGAGCCCACGCTCGACGTGGCCTTCAAGACCACCGCCGATGCGCTCATCTTCCACGCCGAGGTGGCACCGGAGTTCGCGTCGATGGTGCGCGCCGCGCCGCTGCCGCTGGTGGTGGTCGACACCATGGTGCCCGGCGCGCCGTCCGTCTGCCTCGACGACCGGCGCGGCGCCGAGCTCGCAATGGCACATGCGCTCAAGGCCAAGCCCGACGTGGTGCTGGTGCTCTGCTTCTTCGTCGACGAAGAGCCGATGAAACGCGCCCAGGCCGCCCGTGCGCCGCGCAGCCCGTTCAACACCTGCGAGCGCGTGGCCGGCTACGCGCAGGCCGCCCGGCGCGCCGGCTTCGATGCCTCGCGCATCGTCTGGCACATCGTCGACGACGGCGACCCCGAAGCCGCCGCGCTGCGCGCCGTGGAACAGGAGCGCGCTCGCCTCTGCAAGCACCAGCGCATCGCGGTGGTCGCGATGAGCGACCGCATTGCGCTCGCCGCGATGGGCGCGATGCGCAGCTGGCCGAAGGTGGAGCTGGTGTCGGTGGTCGGCTTCGACGACATCCCCGCGGCGGCTGCGGCCGGCCTCACCACCGTGCGGCAAGACGGCGTGGAAAAAGGCGAAAGCGCCGTGCGTGTGGTGCTCGACGACGAACCGTCGGTGGTGCTGCCGCTCACGCTGGTCGCGCGCGACACCTGAAACCCGTACCTCGGGTACATCCCTGAGACCTAGGGAAAGCCCGCTCTTTCTCGATTCAGAAGCTTCACTACAGTCGCGTCCAGCCTGAAGTCGAGGCTTTCGCGGGATGTAACTGCGTTACATCTGAATCGTTCAAGAGCACAAGAAATCGTCCCCTCACAAGCCATGAAGAGCGACCCCCAGACCGTGCTGGCCCCGGCGACCCACGACCGTGATTGGTGGCGCGGCGCCGTCATCTACCAGCTCTACCCGCGCAGCTTTGCCGACGCGAATGGCGACGGAGTCGGCGACTTCGCCGGCATGGTCGAGCGGCTCCCCTATGTGGCGAGCCTGGGCGTCGATGCCATCTGGGTGTCGCCCTTCTTCCGCTCGCCGATGAAGGACTTCGGCTACGACGTCAGCGACTACCGCGACGTCGATCCGCTCTTCGGCACGCTGCAGGATTTCGATACCCTCGTGGCGCGAGCCCACGAGCTGGGCCTGAAGGTGATCGTCGACCAGGTGCTGTCGCACAGTTCCGACCAGCACCCGTGGTTCATGCAGAGCCGCGCGAGCCGCGACAACGCCCGCGCCGACTGGTACGTCTGGGCCGACCCCAAGGCCGACGGCACGCCGCCCAACAACTGGCTGAGCATCTTCGGCGGCTCGGCCTGGCAGTGGGACACACGCCGCCGCCAGTACTACCTGCACAACTTCCTCGCGAGCCAGCCCGACCTCAATTTCCACAACCCGGACGTGCAGAAGCAGTTGCTCGACGACCTGCGTTTCTGGCTCGACCGCGGCGTGGACGGCTTCCGCTTCGACGCCTGCATCTTCCATTTCCATGATCTGAAGCTGCGCGACAACCCGCCGGCGCAGAAAGCCGACACGCTCTCGGTGCCGGCCTCCAACCCCTACAGCTTCCAGCGCCACCTCTACGACAAGACACAGCCCGAGAACATCGGCTTCCTGCAGAAGATCCGCAACCTGCTCGACGAGTACGGCGCCGCGAGCGTGGGCGAGATCGGCGACGACGACTCGATCAAGACCATGGCCGCCTACACCAGCGGCGGCGACAAGCTGCACATGGCCTACAGCTTCAACCTGCTGGCCACCGAAAGCAGCGCGGGCTACATCCGCCGGCAGGTGGAAGAGCTGGAAGCGCAGATCGCCGACGGCTGGACGAGCTGGTCCATCGGCAACCACGACGTGCCGCGTTTCCTCAGCCGCTGGGGCGGCGTGGGCGCGACGGGCGACTACACCAAGGTGGCGTTGGCCATGCTCGCCTCGCTGCGCGGCAGCGTCTGCTGGTGGCAGGGCGACGAACTCGCGCTGACCGAAGCCGACATCCCCTACGAAAAGATCCAGGACCCCTACGGCATCACCTTCTGGCCGGAGTTCAAGGGCCGCGACGGCTGCCGCACGCCGATGCCGTGGTCACGCGACCTCGTGCATGCCGGCTTCAGCGGCGGCCGCCCGGTCGAGCCGTGGCTTCCGGTGCCAGCCGAGCATTCGGCCCGCGCGGTCGACGCGAGCGAAGCCGACACGGCCTCGCCGCTGCACTTCATGCGGCGCTTGCTGGCCTGGCGCAAAACGGAGTCGCGGCTGCTGCGCGGCGGCATCCGCTTCGTCGATGCGCCCGAGCCGGTGCTGGCCTTCTATCGCACGCCCGACCAGGGCCCGGAGCTGCTGTGCGTCTTCAACCTCGGCCGCACGCCGGTCGAGATCGACGCGCCGGCCAACGGGCTGCAGCAGATCCACACCGGTGTCGACGAGCACCTGGAAGCCACCCTCGCCGGCGAGCGCATCACCTTGCCCGCGCATGGTTTCTTCTACGGGCAGCACGGCAGCGTCTAAGGTCCCGATCCATGGCCACCCTCAAGCTCAGCGGTTTGCGCAAGTCCTTCGGCGAGGTCGAGATGCTGCATGGCATCGACCTCGAGGTGAACGACGGCGAGTTCCTCGTCTTCGTCGGCCCCTCGGGCTGCGGCAAGTCGACTCTGCTACGTTGCATCGCCGGGCTGGAAGAAATCACCGCCGGCGAGCTGTACATCGGTGACACCCTGGTCAACGACGTGCCGCCCGCCGAGCGCGGCATCGCGATGGTGTTCCAGAGTTACGCGCTCTACCCGCACATGAGCGTGGCCGAGAACATGGCTTTCGGCCTGCGCCTGGCCGGCTACAGCAAGCAGGAGATGAAAGACGCGGTGCAGCGCGCCGCACAGACGCTGCAGATCGAGCACCTGCTCGACCGCAAGCCCAAGGCGCTCTCCGGCGGCCAGCGACAGCGTGTGGCCATCGGCCGCGCCATCGTGCGCAAGCCGGGGGTCTTTCTCTTCGACGAGCCGCTCTCGAACCTCGACGCCGCGCTGCGCGTGCAGATGCGGGTGGAGCTCTCGCGCCTGCACCGCGAGCTGCGCACCACCATGGTCTACGTCACGCACGACCAGGTCGAGGCGATGACGCTTGCCAACCGCATCGTGGTCGTGAACGCCGGGCGCATCGAGCAGGTCGGCGCGCCGCTCGATCTGTATCACCGCCCGGTCAACAAGTTCGTCGCGGGTTTCATCGGCTCGCCGAAGATGAATTTCCTCGACGCGACCTTGGGCGACGCGAGCCATGTGGTCCTGAAGGACGGCAGCGTCGTGCCCGTCTCGCCCAGCACTGACGCCGCGCGCACCGCCGCCGTCGGCAAGCCCGTGACGCTCGGCATCCGCCCCGAGCACATCCATGCCGACCGCACGCCAGGCGAAGGCGCGGTGAAAGCCACCGTGCAGCTCGCCGAGCACCTGGGCGACACCACCTACCTGCACCTGCTCGTGCCCGGCGCGCCCGAGCCCATCACCGTGCGCACCGCACCCGACAACCCGCTCAACACCGGCGACACCGCATGGCTGCACCTGCCGCGCGAGCGTTGCTTCGTATTCGACGAGCAGGGGCAGACCCTGCCATGACCCTTGCCAAAAGACCCCATCACAACCAGGAGACAGAAAGCATGCAGACCAAACGCACCCTCCTCGCGGCCGCGGCCGCCCTCACCCTCGGCGCCACCTTCGCCCCGCTCGCGCAGGCCGCCGAGCCCGGCAAGCTGCTCGTGTGGATCAACGGCGACAAGGGCTACAAGGGCATCATCAAGATCGGCGAGGAGTTCACCAAGAAGACCGGCATCCCGGTCACGGTGGAGTACCCCGAAGACGCGCCGAGCAAGTTCCAGGCAGCCGCCGCCGCCGGCAAGGGCCCCGACATCTGGATCTGGCCGCACGACCGCATCGGCGAGTGGATCGAAGGTGGTTTGCTGCAGCCGGTGACCCCGAGCAAGAAGGTCCAGGCCGACATCGACCCGCTGGCCTGGAAGGCGTTCACGGTCGGCGGCAAGACCTGGGGCTACCCGATGTCGATCGAAGCGGTGGCGCTCGTCTACAACAAGGCGCTGGTGCCCACGCCGCCCAAGAGCTTCGAAGAGGTGATCGCGCTCGACAAGAAGCTCTCGGCCTCGGGCAAGAAGGCCATCCTCTGGGACTACAACAACACCTACTTCACCTGGCCGCTGCTCTCTGCCAACGGTGGCTACCCCTTCAAGCAGAAGGCCGACGGCACCTATGACGCCAAGGACACCGGCGTCAACAACGCCGGCGCACTGAAGGGCGCCGAGCTGCTGTCGAAGATGATCAAGGACGGCGTGATGACCAAGGGCGCCAACTACGCCGAGATGGAAGCCGGCCTCGCGCAGGGCAAGGTCGCGATGATGATCAACGGCCCCTGGTCGTGGGACAACCTGAAGAAGGCCAACGTGAACTTCGGCGTCGCCAAGATCCCGACCGTGGCCGGCAAGAAGGCCGCGCCTTTCGTCGGCGTGCTCGGCGCGATGGTCACCAAGGCCACGCCGAACAAGGACCTGGCGGTCGAGTTCCTCGAGAACCACATGCTCACGGTCGACGGCCTGAAGAAGATCAACGACGACGTGCCGCTCGGCACGCCGGCCAACAAGGCCTTCTTCAACGAGCTCAAGAACAACCCCAACATCCAGGCGACGATGGCGAGCGCGCAAGACGGCGCCCCGATGCCCAACAACAAGGAGATGGGCCGCTTCTGGTCGTCGATGGCCTCGGCGCTGCAAAACATGACCGAGGGCCGCCAGTCGCCCAAGGAAGCGATGGACGCCGCCGCCAAGCGCATCGCTGCACCCTGAGCTTCGACGATCCGCGGGCCATGCCGACACACAAGAAAAACTCGCCGCGCTGGTTCGGCCCGCTCCTCCTGATCGCGGCCCTGCTGGCCGCGCTCTACATCGTGGTGGTGGTCCACGCCGCGGGCCAGACGCTGCTGGCCGCCACCCTCCTCTTCATCACGGCGCTCGCGGCGTGGCTCTACACCTCGCCACGCTTCTACGCGTGGCGCTATCTCTTCCCGGGCATTGCGGCAGCGATGGTGTTCGTGGTGTTCCCGATGCTCTACACCATCGGCATCGGTTTCACCAACTACAGCTCGGCCAACCTGCTGAGCTTCCAACGGGCCACGCAGTACCACCTCGACGAGACCGCGCCCGCCGAAGGCGACCCGCTCGCATTCACGCTGCATGCCGATGGCCCCGAGTTCCGCGTCCGCCTGAGTGATCCCGATGAGGAATCCAAGGCCTGGGTTTCCGGGCCGCTCGCACTCAAGAACACCGCACCGCTCAAGCTCGCGGTCGAGCCGGCACCGCAGGTGAAGCTGCCGCTCGGCGAGCCGCTGCCCCTGCGCGACGTGATCCAGCGTCAGGCGGCTCTCAAGGCCCTGACCTTCGAGCTGCCCGGTGGCCGCCAGGTGGTGATGACGGGCCTGCGCCAGTTTTCCGGCCTGGAGAAGGTCTACGAACAGCGCGAACCCGGCGTGCTCGTCCACAAGCGCACCGGCGAGCTGCTCAAGGCCAATCACCAAACGGGCTTCTACGAGAAGGCCAATGGCGAGCGCGTGACCCCCGGCTTCCAGGTCGGCGTGGGCTTCGACAACTACCGCCGCATCTTCACGGAGCCCGCCTTCCGCGAGCCCTTCCTGCGCATCTTCGTGTGGACGGTCGCCTTCGCCGCGCTCACCGTGCTCTTCGCCGCCTCGCTCGGCATGCTGCTCGCAGTGCTGCTGAACTGGGACGCGCTGCGCTTCAAGGGCGTCTACCGCGTGCTGCTGTTCCTGCCGTATGCGGTGCCGGGCTTCATCTCCATCCTCGTCTTCCGCGGGCTCTTCAACAACAACTTCGGCGAGATCAACCTGATCCTCGATGCGCTGTTCGGCATCCGCCCGACCTGGTTCTCGGACCCGACGCTCGCGAAGGCGATGCTGCTCATCGTCAACGTGTGGCTGGGCTATCCCTACATGATGCTGGTGTGCATGGGCCTCATCCGCGCCATCCCCGCCGACCTGTACGAAGCCTCGGCGGTGGCCGGTGCCGGGCCGCTGACCAACTTCTTCCGCATCACCGCGCCGCTCGTGATCAAGCCGCTCACGCCGCTGCTGATCGCCGCCTTCGCCTTCAACTTCAACAACTTCGTGCTGATCTCCCTGCTCACCGGCGGTCGGCCCGACTTCCTCGACACCACCGTGCCCGCCGGTACCACGGATCTTCTGGTGTCGTACACCTACCGCATCGCCTTCGAAGACTCGGGCCAGCAGTTCGGCCTGGCCGCCGCGGTCTCCACCGTCATCTTCCTGATGGTGGCGGCGATCTCGATGGTGCAGATCAAGTTCACGCGGATCTCGCGCGATCCGGCCCGCTGAAAGGAGAACACGATGGCCATCGTCGTCGCCAAATCGCAGCGCTGGCGCGTGCTGCTGGCGCATGCTTTCCTCATCGGGTTGGTGATCGTCACGATCTTCCCGTTCCTGATGATCCTGTCGATCTCGTTCCGGCCCGGCAACTTCGCGACCGGCAGCCTGATCCCCGACCGCATCAGCCTCGAACACTGGATGCTCGCGCTCGGCCTGTCGTACACCGCGCCCGACGGCAGCCTGGTGCAGCCCACCTTCCCGGTGCTGCGTTGGCTGTGGAACTCGGTGAAGGTGGCGGCGCTCACCGGCCTCGTGACACTGCTGCTCTCGACCACCGCCGCCTATGCCTTCGCGCGCATGAAGTTCCGCGGCAAGGAAGCTTCGCTCACCGGCCTGATGCTGGTGCAGATGTTCCCGAGCGTGCTGGCGCTGGTCGCCATCTACGCCATCTTCGACCGCATCGGCAACGTCTTCCCCACCTTCGGCATCGACAGCCACTGGTCGCTGCTGCTCGCCTACTCGGGCGGCATCGCGTTGCACGTGTGGACGATCAAGGGCTACTTCGACACCATCCCGGCAGAGATCGAAGAGGCCGCCAAGGTCGACGGCGCGACACCGTGGCAGGCCTTCCGCATCGTGCTGCTGCCGATGGCGCTGCCGATCCTGATGGTGGTCTTCCTGCTGGCCTTCGTGGGCGCGATCATCGAGTACCCGGTCGCCTCGATCCTGCTCAACGAGCAGGCCAAGCTCACGCTCGCGGTCGGCTCCAATCTCTTCCTCTACGAGCAGAAGTACCTGTGGGGCGACTTCGCGGCGGCGGCCATCCTCTCGGGCCTGCCGATCACGCTGGTGTTCATCCTCGCGCAGCGCTGGATGATCTCGGGCCTCACCGCCGGGGGCATCAAGGGATGAGGCGCCTGGCGGTGCTGCTGGCCCTGGTGCCGGTGCTCCTGCTGACCGCGCCAGCCGCGCCAGGCCCGGCCCGCTTCGCCGACAACCCCATCGTCTACTTCGTCGTCACCGACCGCTTCTTCAACGGCGACCCGGCCAACGACAACGCCTACGGCCGCACCCGAGAGGCCAAGCCCGAAGACGACGTGGGCACCTTCCATGGCGGCGACCTGAAAGGACTCGCCGCCAAGCTGAAGGAAGGCTGGTTCCGCGAACTCGGCGTCAACGCGATCTGGATCACCGCGCCCTACGAGCAGATCCACGGCTGGGTGATCGGCGGCAACAAGGCCTTCAAGCACTACGCCTACCACGGCTACTACGCGCTCGACTACACCGTGCTCGACAAGGCGATGGGCACGCCCGACGAGCTTCGCGAGCTGGTCGACACCGCGCATGCGCAAGGCATCCGGATCCTCTTCGACGTGGTGATGAACCACCCGGGCTACCTCGACCTGCAGACCGCGCGCGAGGTCGGCCTCCGGGTGCTGTGGCCCGGCTCCGAGAAGGCGACGCTCGCCAACTACCACTCCTTCATCGACTACAACAACTTCGCCTTCACCGACTGGTGGGGCCGCGACTGGGTGCGTGCCGGCTTGCCGAGCTACCTCGATGGCGGGCGCGACGAGTTCACCAAGCAACTGGCCTTCCTGCCCGACTTCCGCACCGAGAGCACGGCCCATGTGAAGCTGCCGAAGTTCCTGCGCGACAAGCCCGACACGCGAGCCCGCGACCTGCGCGACACGCCCGTGCGCGGCTACCTTGTCGCCTGGCTCACGCAGTGGGTGCGCGAATACGGCATCGATGGCTTTCGCGCCGACACCGTCAAGCACGTGGAGCCAGCCGCCTGGGCCGAGCTGAAGACGGCGGCGACGAAGGCACTCGCCGAGTGGAAGAAGGCGAACCCCGACAAGAAGATCGACGACGAGCCCTTCTGGATGGTCGGCGAAGACTGGGGCAAGGGCCCGCAGCGCGACCCGCTGCACGACAGCGGCTTCGACGCGCTCATCAACTTCGATTTCCAGAACGCGGCCTTGCGCGATGCGCAGCCCGAGAAGCTCTATGCCCGCTACGCCAGCCTGCTCGGCGGCCGGCCGGGCTACAACACGCTCAGCTACCTGTCGTCGCACGATACCGAGCTCTTCGACCGCAAGCGCCTGGCCGATGGCGCCGCCTGGCTGATGCTCGCGCCGGGCGGGGTGCAGATCTACTACGGCGACGAGACGCGCCGCCTGCCCGGCACCGCACCGAGCAGCGACCCGCAGCAGGCCACCCGCTCCGACATGAACTGGGGCAACGTCGACGCGAGCCTGCTCGTGCACTGGCGCAAGCTCGGGCAGTTCCGCCGCAAGCATGTGGCGCTCGCCCGCGGCGCGCACCAGAGGCTCGCCGACAAGCCGTATACCTTCAGCCGCATCGATGCGGTCAGCGGCGACCGTGTCGTCGTCGCGATGGAAGCGAGCGACGCCGAGCACATCGTCGTCGGCGATGTCTTCCCCGAAGGCAGCACGGTGCGCGATGCCTACTCGGGCAACACCGCGATCGTGCGCCAAGGCCGGGTGCAGTTCCCCACCACCCAGCACTGGGTGCTGCTCGAAACACCCTGAGCCCGCAAGCGGGCTCCCGCGTAGTGGGACGCACGTAGTGGGACGCACGTAGTGGCGCGTGCGTAGTGGGCGCCGCGGATGGCAGGCCGCACGCGGCTGCCTAGCATGCGCCGCACCTCCACTCACGCTTCGTGCCATGCAAGACGATCGTCCCAGCACCACCGCCTTCCGCGCCGCGGTCGCCCGCGCACGCCACCAGCTGATCGACACGCCCAAGGTCTTCGACGACCCGCTGGCGCTGCGCATCCTCGGGCCCGAGACTGCGCTCGAACTCGAACGCCTCGGCCGCCGCGGCGACAACCCCTACCTGCGCGGCGTGCGCGCGAGCCTCGTGGCCCGCAGCCGCATCACCGAAGACGCGCTCCACGAGGCCGTGGCCCACGGCGCCACGCAGTACGTGGTGCTCGGCGCGGGGCTCGACACCTTCGCGCTGCGCAGCCCCTATTCGGCGGCGCGCTTGCGTGTCTTCGAGGTCGACCACCCGGCCACGCAGAGCTGGAAGCGGCAGTTGCTCGCACGCGCCGGGCTCGTGGTGCCGGCGCACCTGCACTGGGTGCCGGTCAACTTCGGCCGGCAGTCGGTGGGCGAGGCACTGCTCGACGCCGGCTTCGACCCCGCGCGCCCGGCCTTCTTCTCGTGGCTGGGCGTCACGATGTACCTGCCGCCCGAGGTGACGCTCGCCACGCTGCGCGAGCTGAGCGGCCTGGCCCGGGCCGGCGGCGGCATCGTCTTCGATGTGCTCAACGACCCCGCCACGCTCAACCCGCTGCTGCGGCTCATGCTCGCCGTGCTGCGACGGCGCTTCGCGCGCATGGGCGAACCGTGGATCGGCCATTTCGCGCCGGAGCCTTTGCGCACAGCGCTGCAGGCGATGGGTTTCGCCGACGTGCGCCGGCACGACGCCCACAACGTCAATCCGCGCTTCTTCGACTCGCACCCGCGCGGGCTGCGCATGCGCACGCTCGGCTCGATCGTGCAGGCGAGCCTGCCGAGCCGGTTCGCCACCTGATAAGAGGCGCCACACGGCGCCCCTGGGAAAGCCCTGATTCAATAATACTTCGCCAAAATAAAATGCCGCACTGTTTCGACCGAACACTGCAAAACAGGCCGCTCCGGCATGACACGTCTCCAGTCCCGGCAGATCTCGCTGCTGCACCTCTACCAGGTGCTGCACACCGTGCGCCTCGCGCGCCCGGCGGCGTCGCGTGCCGAGATCTGCCAGGCCACGGGGCTTAGCCAGCCGGCCGTGTCGTCGCTCACGCGGCGGCTGCTCGAAACCGGCGCCTTGATGGAGGTCGGTGCCCGCCCGTCGACCGGCAGTGGCCGCCGTGAACGCGAACTCGCGCTGAACCCCGACTTCGCCTGGGTCGTGGGCGTGAAGGTGTCGATGCACCAGATCACCCTCGCCCTCGTCGACTTCGCGGGTGGCGTGCGCGACACGCTGAAGGTGCCGATCTCCGCCCCCGTCACGCAGGCCGCGCTGCTGCAGCGGCTGGTGAAGGAGATCAAGGCCTGCCTCGCCGCGGCCGACCCGCAGGTGCGCCAGCGTCTGGCTGGCGTGGGTGTGGCGGTGCCGGGCATGGTGGATTCGCTGCGCGGCGAAGTGCACTGGTCGCCGCTGCTCAAGCCCGGCCGCAAGGATGAGGCTGCCGCACTCGCCGCCCCGCTCACCGACGCGCTGGGCGTGCCGGTGATGATCGAGAACGACGCCAACATGCTGGCGCTGGCCGAGCAATGGTTCGGCCAGGCGGCGCGCCTGTCCAACGTCGCGGTGGTCACGCTCGAGCATGGCCTCGGCCTCGGCCTCGTGCTCGATGGCGAACTCTTCCGCGGCCACTCGGGCCTGGCCGCCGAGTTCGGCCACATCCAGGTCGTGCCCGGCGGGCGCGCCTGCCGCTGCGGCAAACAAGGCTGCCTCGAAGCCTACGTGGCCCACAGCGCGGTGGTGGGCCAGGGCCAGGAGGCCGGGCTGCTGCCGGGGGGCGAGCTGGGCTCGGGCGAGATCGAGACCGCCTACGTCGAACTCGCCGCCCAGGCCCGTGCCGGCAACCGCCGCGCACGCCAGATCTTCGAACAACAAGGCGAGCTGCTCGGCCGCTGGATGGGCAACATGGTCAACCTGCTCGCGCCGCAGCTCGTGATGCTTGACGGCATGGAGGAAGGCACCGAGCTCTTCCTCGGCTCGCTGCAGCGCGCGATGAACGAAGCGCTGGCCCTTCCCCATCGCCAGCGCGAGCTGCTGGTGGTGCACCACCGCGGCGACGAGACCTGGGCGCGCGGCGCGGCATCGCTGGTGCTGCAACGCCTGGACGAGTCCGCAGAGATTCTCGAATCGGTGTCACGGCACGGGTTCGAGACTGAACCCGACGGGCCCAGACCCGTCACCTGATCCCCCAAACGCGCCACGAGCGCAAATCACAACGCACGGAGACAACATGAAACTCACCCACGCACTGTTCGCCACTGCTCTGACAACGTTTTCAGCACTCGCTGCCGCTCAAACGGTGGTCGGCGTGAGCTGGTCCAACTTCCAGGAAGAGCGCTGGAAGACCGACGAGGCGGCCATCAAGGAACAGCTTGCCAAGCTGGGCGCGAGCTACGTGAGCGCCGATGCCGGTGGCTCGCCCGAGAAGCAACTGGCCGACGTCGACGGCCTGATCGCCAAGGGCGCGAAGGCGCTGATCATCCTCGCGATGGACAAGGACGCCATCGTGCCGGCACTCGCCAAGGCCAAGCAGCGCAACATCCCGGTCGTCGCCTACGACCGCCTGATCGAGCAGCCCGGCGTCTTCTACATCACCTTCGACAACAAGGAAGTCGGCCGCCTGCAGGCCAAGGGTGTGTTCGCCGCCAAGCCCAAGGGCAACTACGTGATGATCAAGGGCTCGCCCACCGACCCGAACGCCGACTTCCTGCGCGCCGGCCAGGGTGAGGTGCTGGCCGCTGCCATCAAGAAGGGCGACATCAAGATCGTCGGCGAGGAATACACCGACGGCTGGAAGCCCGAGGTCGCGCAGAAGAACATGGAGCAGATCCTCACCCGCAACAACAACAAGGTCGATGCGGTGGTGGCCTCCAACGACGGCACGGCCGGCGGCGTGGTGGCAGCGCTCTCCGCACGCGGCATCAAGGGTGTGCCCGTCTCAGGCCAGGACGGCGACCATGCCGCACTGAACCGCGTGGCCCTCGGCACGCAGACCGTCTCGGTGTGGAAAGACGCCCGTGTGCTCGGCCGTGAAGCCGCTGCCGCCGCGGTGACGCTCGCCGCCGGCAAGAAGGTCGACGGCTCGGTGGTGTGGTCCGACGGCGAGAAGAAGGTGCCGATGACCTCGAAGTTCCTGGCGCCGGTGGCCATCACCGCCAGCAACCTCGACGTGGTCATCAAGGCCGGCTGGGTCAGCAAGGACGTGGTGTGCAAGGGCGTGGCCGCAGCCACCGCTCCGGCCGCCTGCAAGTAAGCAGCCCTCGACCTCGCTTTGAACAGGGAGGCGCCCGCCGCGGCGGGCGCCTCGTTCGGCCCCATGTCCCTTCCCCTCCAGATCAGCGCACTCGACCTGCGGCTGTCGCTCATGGCGGCGGTGCTCGCCGTCATGGCGGTCGTGTTCCACGTGCTGACCGGCACCTTCCTCACGCCGGAAAACCTCTACAACATCGCGCAGCAGACCGCCGTGGTGGGCATCGTCGCGACCGCCGTCGCCCTCATCATCGTGGCGCGCCAGATCGATCTCTCGGTCGGCTCGGTGATGGGCTGCGTGGGCGTGCTCATCGCCTTCCTGCAATACACCTCGGGCTGGCACTGGATCCCGGCCTCGCTCGCCGGCCTGGCGCTCGCGCTCGTCGTCGGCCTGTACCAGGGCTGGCTCACCGCGTATCTCGGCGTGCCCTCCTTCGTGGTCACGCTCGGTGGGCTGATGTCCTTCCGCGGCGCGGCCTTTCTCATCGCCGACGGCAAGACGCAGCCGATCACCGACCCGACCTTTCTTGCGCTCGGTGGCGGGCTCGATGGCTCGCTCGGCCCCGCGCTCAGCTGGGCGCTCGGTGCCGCGCTCTCGGCACTCGTGATTTTCAACACCGCCGCGCGCCGCCGCAGCAAGCGGGCTCATGGCTTCACGGTGCGGCCGCTGTGGTTCGACGCCGCGTTCGCAGCCTTCGTGGTGGCCATGCTGCTCGGCTTCGTCGCCGTCACCTGCGCCTACCAACTGCCGGGCAAGGACGCCGCGCAAGGCGTGCCCATCCCCGTCGTCATCTGGGGCGTGGTCGTGATGGGCATGGCCTTCATCGTGCGGCGCACGCGCTTCGGCCGCTACGTCTACGCCATCGGCGGCAACCCCGAGGCGGCGCTGCTCGTCGGCATTCCGGTGAAGCGGGTGATGCTGATGCTCTTCCTGCTGCTGGCGGTGCTGGTGACGATCGCCTCGGTGGTCTCCGTCGCCCGCCTCAACGCCGGCACGAACTCGCTCGGCACGAACATGGAGCTTTACGTCATTGCCGCGGCGGTGATCGGCGGCGTGGCGCTGTCGGGCGGCAGCGGCACCGTGCTCGGCTCGGTGTTGGGCGCGCTCATCATCCAGTTCCTCGAGAGCGGCCTCTTGCTGCTCGACGTGGGCATCGGCCAGCGCATGGTCATCATCGGCCAGGTGCTGATCGTCGCGGTGGTGTTCGACGTGCTCTACCGTCGCTGGACCGGGGAGCGTCTGACATGAACACCCCCATGCCCATGACTGCGCCTCTGGTGGAGCTGAAGAACATCCACAAGGCCTTCTTCGGCGTGCGGGCCGTCGAAGGTGTGAGCCTGAGCGTCTACCCCGGCGAAGTGGTGGCCGTGCTCGGCCACAACGGCGCCGGCAAGTCGACGCTGATGAAGATGCTCGCGGGCGCCTTCCCGATCGACAGCGGCGAGATCCTCGTCAACGGCCAGCCCGCGAAGATCGACACCCCCGCCGACTCGCAGGCCCTCGGCATCGAGACGATCTACCAGACGCTCGCACTCGCCGACAACCTCGACAGCGTGGCCAACCTCTTCCTTGGCCGCGAGCTGCTCACGCGATTCCGCACGCTCGACGACGACGCGATGGAGGTCGCCGCGCGCGACGTCTTCCACCGCCTCAACCCCAACTTCAAGAACATCCGCGTGCCGGTGCGTTCGCTCTCGGGCGGCCAGCGGCAGGTGGTCGCCATCTCGCGGGCGCTGTACTTCAACGCCCGCGTGCTGATCATGGACGAGCCCTGCGCCGCGCTCGGCCCCGAGGAGACACGCATGGTCCACGAGCTCGTGAAGAAGCTCAAGGCCCAGGGCGTGGGCATCTTCCTGATCACCCATGACATGCCCGACGTGTTCGGCCTTTCCGATCGCCTCACGGTGATGAAGAACGGCCGCACGGTGGGCACCTACAAGACCGCCGAGGTCACCGAGGACGAAGTGCTCGGAATGATCATCGGCGGCAAACCACTGCCCGGCAGGCCCAGCTCTCCACCACAGAGCCCCTGACCGGCAGATTTCAAAACGCCTGTTCTCCGCCAATACCACCACCTTCCTTTTCTTCATCCAGAACACAGGAGACAAACCATGCACACACTGACCAAGCGGGCCGCGCTTCAGCGCCTGGTCATCGGGACGGCTGCCGCCGTCGCCGCCTTCGGCGCCCAGGCGCAGACCACGACGCTGACCGTCGCGTCCTTCCCAAGCTTCGACCTGGCCGTGAAGGCCGCGATCCCGCTGTACAAGAAGGTCAACCCCAACGTGGAGATCAAGCTCGTGAGCCTGGCCTTCGCCGACCACCACACCGCGATGACCACCGCGCTCGCCGCCGGCGGCAACGTGCCTGACGTGATGGGCGTGGAGCTGAGCTACATCGGCCGTCTCGTCGAGTCGAAAGGCCTGGAAGACCTGGGCAAGCCGCCCTACAACGGCATGGCGCTCACACCGAAGTTCGCCAAGTTCACCGTGCCGCTGGCCATGAGCGGCTCGGGCACGCTCGCGGCCATTCCGGCCGACATCGGCCCGGGCGCCCTCTTCTATCGCAAGGACATGATGGACAAGGCCGGCGTCACCGAAGCCGACCTCACCAAGAGCTGGGAGTCGTACATCGAGGCGGGCAAGAAGGTGAAGGCTGCGACCGGTGCCTACCTGATGGCCGATGCGGTCGACATCAAGGACATCTACATCCGCTCGGGCCTCAAGGCCGGCGAGGGCATCTACTTCGACAAGAAGGGCCAGCCGCTGATCGACTCGCCGCGCTTCCAGAAAGGCTTCGAGCTGGCCAAGGCCGCGCGCAACGCCGGCATCGACGCCAAGGTGAAGGCCTGGTCGCCTGAGTGGGGCGAAGGCTTCAAGCGCGACAAGGTGGCCTCGCAGATGATGGGCGCATGGCTCGGCGGCCACCTGAGCAACTGGCTCGCACCCGACTCCAAGGGCCAGTGGCGCTCGGCGCAACTGCCCAACGGCGCCTTCGCTTCGTGGGGCGGCTCGTTCTATGCCATCCCGCAGAAGGCGCAGAACAAGGCTGCGGCCTGGGAGTTCATCAAGTTCATGACGACGAACAAGGAAATGCAGATCGAGGCCTTCCGCAAGCTCGACGCGTTCCCGGCGCTCATCGAGGCGCAGTCCGACCCGTTCGTCAACGAGCCCATCGAATACTTCGGCGGCCAGAAGGCGCGCCAGCTCTGGAAGGTCTCGGCCGACAAGATCCAGGCCATCGCGGTCGACAAGTTCGACCCGGTCGCCAACGAGATCGTCAACGCCGAGCTCGACAAGGTGCTGGAGCAGAACAAGGACATCAAGACCGCCTTGGCTGACGCGCAATCGGCGATCAAGAAGCGCGTGCGTCGCTGATGCACTGACGGAGCCCCAAGCATGTACCTCGGCATCGACCTCGGCACCTCGGAGGTCAAGCTCGTGCTGCTCGCCACGAGCGGCAGCATCGTCGCGCAGGCCGGCGTGAAGCTCGGCATCTCGCGGCCCCACCCGGGCTGGAGCGAGCAGGCGCCGGCCGACTGGTGGGCCGCCACCCAGGCCGCCGTGGTGCAGCTGCGCCAGCAGGCACCGCAGGCCTGGGCCGCGGTGCGCGCCATCGGGCTTTCGGGCCAGATGCACGGCGCCGTGCTGCTCGACGCGCATGGCGAGGTGCTGCGCCCGGCCATCCTCTGGAACGACGTGCGATCTGCGCAGCAGTGCGAGAGTCTCACGAGGGCCCTTCCCACGCTGCCGCAGATCGCCGGCAACCTCGCAATGCCGGGCTTCACCGCCCCTAAGCTCGCATGGGTGCGCGAGCATGAGCCGGCGGTCTTCGAACGTGTGGCCAAGGTGCTGCTGCCGAAGGACTACCTGCGCTTTCGCATGACGGGCGCCTACGTGAGCGAGATGTCGGATGCGGCCGGCACGCTGTGGCTCGACGTGGCCCAACGTGCGTGGTCCGAGGAGCTTCTCGCGGTCACGGGCCTCGACCGTTCGCACATGCCCGAGCTGGTGGAAGGCAGCGCCGTCTCGGCGCGGCTTTCGCCCGAGGTCGCGTGGGCCTGGGGCCTGCCGCCGTCGACGATCGTGGCCGGTGGCGGTGGCGACAACGCGGCAAGTGCCGTCGGCATCGGCGCGGTGAACCCGGGTGACGGTTTCCTCTCGCTCGGCACGAGCGGCGTGCTCTTCGTCGTCAACGACCGCTTCCGCCCCAACCCGGCGTCGGCCGTGCATGCCTTCTGCCATGCGCTGCCGGGGCGCTGGCACCAGATGGCGGTGATGCTCTCGGCGGCCTCGTGCCTGCAGTGGGTCACGCAGCTCACCGGCGCGGGAAGCGAAGCCGCGCTGCTCGCCCGCACCGAAACCTTGACCGACGCCGAACGCCAGGCCGCGCCCATCTTCCTGCCCTACCTCTCGGGCGAGCGCACGCCGCACAACGATGCCAAGGCACGCGGCATGTTCTTCGGCATGAACCACGACACCGATGCGCGTGCCCTCGCCCATGCCGTGCTCGAAGGCGTGGCTTTCGGCCTGCGCGATGGCCTCGATGCGCTGCGCGCGGCCGGCACCGACGTGGGGCCGCTCGCGCTGGTGGGCGGCGGTGCACGCAGCGCGCTCTGGGCCCAGCTGCTCGCCGACGTGCTGGGCGTCGAGGTGCGCACGCTCGATGGCGGCGAAGCCGGCGGCGCCCTCGGTGCGGCGCGGCTGGCCTGGCTCGCCGACGGCGGCGACGAGCGCGAGGTGTGCCGCCCCCCCGCGCTGCGCGAGCGTTTCCTGCTCGACCCCGCACGTGCCCCGGCCCTCTTCGCCCGCCACCAACGATTCCGCGGCCTCTACGCCGCCACCCGCGAACTCTTCGCGAATTGAACCCTTTCTCTGGAGAAGTACCCATGAGCTACCTGAAGACCATCGCCCCCATCAAGTACGAGGGCGAGAACAGCACCAACCCCCTCGCCTTCCGCTGGTACGACAAGGACCGGGTCGTCCTCGGCAAACGCATGGAAGACCACCTGCGCTTCGCCGCGTGCTACTGGCACACCTTCTGCTGGAACGGCTTCGACGTCTTCGGCTACGACGGCAGCTTCGAGCGCCCGTGGCACCACATGGCCGACCCGATGGAAGCCGCACGCGCCAAGGCCGAAGTGGCCTTCGACTTCTTCCAGAAGCTCGGGGTGCCCTACTACTGCTTCCACGACCGTGACGTCGCCCCCGAAGGCGCCACGCCGCGCGAGAGCGTCGACCGCCTGCGCCGCATGGTCGACGTGCTGGGCGAACACCAGCAACGCACCGGCATGAAGGTGCTGTGGGGCACGGCCAACCTCTTCAGCCACCGCCGCTTCATGAGCGGCGCGGCGACCAACCCCGACCCCGAGATCTTCGCGATGGCCGCGCTGCAGGTGAAGGAGGCGATGGACGCGACGAAGAAGCTCAGCGGCGAGAACTACGTGATGTGGGGTGGTCGTGAAGGCTACGAGACGCTTATCAACACCGACATGAAACGCGAGCTGGCGCAGCTCGGCCGTTTCCTCTCGATGGCCGTCGAGCACAAGCACAAGATCGGGCTCGAGGGCCCCATCCTCATCGAGCCCAAGCCGCGCGAGCCCACCAAGCACCAGTACGACTTCGACGTGGCCACCGTGTTCGGCTTCCTCAAGCAGTACGGCCTGGAGAAGGAGGTCAAGGTCAACATCGAGGCCAACCATGCCACGCTCGCCGGCCACAGCTTCGAGCACGAGATCGTGACGGCGCTCACGCTCGGCATCTTCGGCTCGCTCGACATGAACCGCGGTGACATGCAGTGCGGCTGGGACACCGACCAGTTCCCCAACAACATCCCCGAGACCGCGCTTGCGATGTACTACATCCTGCAGGCCGGTGGCTTCACCACGGGTGGGCTCAACTTCGATGCGAAGGTGCGCCGCCAGTCGATCGATGCGGAAGACCTCTTCATCGGCCACATCGGCGGCATGGACGTGGCGGCACGCGCGCTGCTGATCGCCGAGAAGATGATCCAGGACGGCGGCCACGCCCGCGCCGTGGCCGAGCGCTACGCCGGCTGGGACGCGCAGTTGGGCAAGGACATCCACGCCGGCAAGTTCGACCTGGCCGCGCTGGCCCAGCGCACGCTCGACCGCAACACCGACGTCGCCCCGCGCTCCGGCAAGCAGGAAGCGCTGGAGAACTGGTTCAACCGATTCGTCTGACCATGAGCGCCACCATCCAGAACCCGGTGCTGCCGGGCTTCCACCCCGACCCGGCCATCCTGCGCGTGGGCCGCGATTTCTACCTCGCCACCTCCACCTTCGAATGGTGGCCCGGCGTGCGCATCCACCACTCGCGCGATCTCGTGCACTGGCAGCACCTCTCGTATGTGTTGACGCGCAAGAGCCAACTCGACATGCGCGGCAACCCCGACTCCGCCGGCATCTGGGCACCCTGCCTCAGCTACCGCGACGGGCTGTTCTACATGGTGTTCACCAACGTGCGCAGCAAGCTCGGCGGCTACAAGGACACGCCGAACTACGTGGTCACCGCGCCGCACCCGAGCGGCCCGTGGTCGGAGCCGGTCTACCTCCACAGCCGCGGCTTCGACGCCTCGATGTTCCATGACGACGACGGCCGCAGCTGGGTGCTCAGCATGCAATGGGACCACCGGCCCGGGCACAACGCCTTCCACGGCATCCTGCTGCAGGAGTACGACCACGAGAAGCGTTGCGTCACCGGCCCGGTGAAGAACATCTTCCCGGGCACCTCGCTCGGCGTGGTGGAAGGCCCGCACCTCTACAAGCGCGACGGCTGGTACGTGCTGCTGACGGCCGAGGGCGGCACCTTCTACGAACACGCCGTGACGATCGCACGCTCGCGCAGCATCGACGGCCCCTACGAGCTGAGCCCGCACCACCCGATGCTCACCGCGTGGCACAAGTCGCCGGCCGGGCTGCAACGTGCGGGCCATGCAAGCCTCGTCGACACACCTGAGGGCGAGTGGTACATGGCCCACCTGTGCGGCCGGCCGCTCGAATGGCGCGAGCACCCGCCTGCCACGCCCCCCGAGAGCTACGACGGCCTGCACTGCAACCTGGGCCGCGAGACCGCGCTGCAGCGCGTCGAGTGGACGGCCGATGGCTGGCCACGCCTCGCGCATGGCGACAACGCGCCACGCACGGAAGTACCGGCGCCCAAGCTGCCGCCTGCGCCGGTGGAGCGCGAGCCGGTGCGCGACGACTTCTCGTCCACCACCTTGAGCGGCCACTGGAACACGTTGCGCGAACCGGCCGATGCGAGCTGGCTGTCGCTCAGCGCTCGCCCCGGCCACCTGCGTCTGGTCGGCCGCTGCTCGCTGATGTCCACCTTCGACCAGAGCCTCATCGCTCGCCGCCAGCAGCACTTCGATTGCGAAGCCGAGACGGTGGTCGAGTTCCAGCCGGTGGTGTTCCAGCAGATGGCCGGCCTCGTCGCCTACTACAACACCCAGAACCACGCCTACCTGCACGTCTCGCACGACGAAGAGCGCAACGGGCGTGTGCTGCGGCTGTCGGTCAACGACCACGGCAAGCTGCGCGAGGCGGCGGCGCCCATTGCCATCGGCAACGTGCCGCGCGTGTGGCTGAAGCTGCGTTTCGAAGGCGAGGCGCTGCGCTTCTCGTATGCGCTGGCCGAAGGCGACTGGCGGCCGTTCGGCGAGACGTTGCGTGCGGCCATCCTGTCGGACGAACACGCCACGCGTTTCGACGACGGCTTCCCGCGCAGCTTCGGTTTCACCGGCAACTACATCGGCCTCGCCTGCCAAGACCTGAGCGGCTCAGGGCTGCATGCGGACTTCGACTACTTCGACTACTCGCCGCAGTAGCGGCAGGAGACGAGCGGCCTCAGGCCGAGAGCGCCTCGTCGACCACCGCCGGGAGGCCGGCGAGGTCGCTCTGCAATTGGTCTGACAAGCCTTCCGGCGCATCGCGCAGCACGTCGCGCGGCAGGAAGACTTCGGTGCCGCCCGCCGCCGCCTGCTTGAGGTAGACCGTGAGCAGCAGGTTGGGCTTGGCGCCCTCGCTTTCCATCATCACCGGCGTACCGCCCTGCGACGACTCGAACACGAGCATGTAGCGTGATTCGCCGGTGACCTCGTTGAGCTTCTGCGGCAGACAGGCGAGCACGTGCATGCCGTGGCGTTGTGCGCTGGCCTCGATGCGCTGAACCGTTTCAGACACTCCGTAGCGGCTGATCCTGGTGAGCGTGAGACGCTCGTCTTCGCTTGCAAAACTTCTGCCACCGCTGACGGCCGCGACCATGATCGCCACACCACTGGTCATCCAGAAGCGAAACGGTTTCTTCATCAGAAAGCTCCTTTTGCGCTCGGAGCGCCGACGTTACGACTGCTTCAAACCGTCGGTCAAGGCACTGCAAAGCGAAGAAACGTAAAAGCACTCGGGTGCTTCCCGCAGTCGTCTGATGACGCACTGCGGCATGCGTTCCTCGAGCATGGCGCCGATGTGTGACAAGACGTTGACCCGCCCCTTGCGTGGGGGCTTGCCGCCTATTTCGTGCCGAAGATCTTGTCGCCCGCGTCGCCCAGGCCGGGAATGATGTAGCCCAGCTCGTTGAGGTGGCTGTCGATGGCGGCCGTCCAGCAGCGCACGTCGGGGTGTGCCTTCTGCAATGCCGCGATCCCTTCGGGCGCGGCCACGAGCACGAGGGCGCGCACGTCCGTGCAACCACGTCGCTTCAGCAGGTCGACGGTCGCGATCATCGAGCCGGCGGTGGCGAGCATCGGGTCGACGATGAGTGCGGTGCGCTCGTCGAGGTGGCCGACGAACTTCTCGAAATAGTGCTCGGGTTCAAGCGTCTCGTGGTTGCGGCTCAGGCCCACCACGCTCACCTTGGCGTTGGGCACCATGTCGAGCACGCCGTCGAGCATGCCCAGGCCCGCGCGCAGGATGGGCACCACGGTGACCTTGCGGCCCTTCACCTGGTCGATCTCGACCGGGCCGCTCCAGCATGCGACGGTGGTCTTCTCGAGCGGGAAATCGGCGGTCGCTTCATACGCCAGCAGGCGTGCCAGCTCGTGCGTGAGTTCGCGGAACTTCTTGGTGGAAATGTCGGCCTCGCGCAGGAGACCGATCTTGTGTTTGACGAGAGGGTGCTTGACGTCGATGACTGGCATGGTTCGGTTCACTCCGTTTGCAGCAACGCAGGCAAGATCCGCGCCGCCGTGCCGCGCAGCAGCAGGTGCGCCTCGTCGTCGATCTCGCTCGGCTCGGGGTTGAGGATGATGACCTTCGCGCCGGCGCGCCGCGCCGTGTGCGCGAGCCCCGCTGCCGGGTAGACGGCGCCCGAGGTGCCGATCACGAGCATCGCGTCGCAGCTCTGCGCCAGCAGCTCGGCGCGCGACAAGGCCTCGGCCGGCAGCATCTCGCCGAACCACACCACGCCGGGGCGCACGAGGTTGCCGCAGGCGGCGCAGCGCGGTGGGCTGCCGGGCACGGCGCGACTCATGTCGCACGGCCGGCAACGCCCGGTGTCGAGCCACACGTCTTGCAGGATGTCGCCGTGCAGACGGATCACGTCGGTGCTGCCGGCGCGCTGGTGCAGGTCGTCCACGTTCTGCGTCACGATGGTCACGCGGCCAAGGTGCGTTTTCTCGTACTGCGCGAGCGCCACATGGCCCGCGTTCGGCAGCGCACGCTGCACGCCCTTGCGGCGCTCCGCGTACCAGTCCCACACGAGCGACGGGTTGGTGCGAAAGCCCTCCGGGCTTGCGAGCTGGGCGGGGTCGAACTTCGCCCAGAGGCCGGTCTGTGCATCGCGGAAGGTGGCGATGCCGCTCTCGGCCGACATGCCCGCGCCGGTGAGCACCGCCAGCGTGCCAGCCCCGTGCACCCAGGCACGGGCCTCGCGCAGCGGTGCCGGCTCGTTCATCCCTTCGCCTCGCGCTGACGCAGCGCTTCGTACAGGCACACGCCCGACGCGACCGACACGTTGAGGCTCTCCACCGCGCCCTTCATCGGCAGGCGCACGAGCTCGTCGCATGTCTTGGCGGTGAGCTGGCGCATGCCGGCGCCTTCGGCCCCGAGCACCAGCGCCACCGGGCCGCTGAGGTCGATCTCGTAGAGCGACTTCTCGGCGGCGTCGGACGTGCCGATCACGCGGATGTCACGCTCCTTCAGTTCGCCCAGCGTACGCGCGAGGTTGGTCACCATGAAGTACGGCACCGTCTCGGCCGCGCCGCTCGCCACCTTGGCGACCGTGGCGTTGATGCCGACCGCATGGTCCTTCGGCGCGATCACCGCATGCGCGCCGGCGCCATCGGCCACGCGCAGGCAGGCGCCGAGGTTGTGCGGGTCGGTGATGCCGTCGAGCACCAGCAGCAACGGCGGGCCTTCCACCGCGTCGAGCGTGTCGTCGAGCGAGTGGCTCTTGGCCACCGCGCTCACACGCGCCACCACGCCCTGGTGGCGGTGCGTGCCGCACAGCTTCTGCAGGCGGTCGTCGTCGCTCTCGATCAGGCGCACGCCGGCCTCCTTCGCGCGCTCGACGAACTGGCGCATGCGCTGGTCGCGCCGCGAGGCGTCGACGTGGATCTCGGTGATGGAGTCGGCGGCCGTCTTCAGCCGCACGGTGACGGCGTGGAAGCCGAAAAGAATCGAAGTCTTGCTGGTCATGCGGCGATGGTATCTGCGCCACGCCGCGGGCACGCCTCAGTTCAGCGCCTTGTTCACCACGTCCATCAGCTGCTGGTACTGGTAGGGCTTGGCGAGGTAGGCGTCGCAGCCTGCCGCGAGGATTCGCTCGGCGTCGCCCTTCATCGCGAGCGCCGTGAGCGCCACCACCTTGATGTGCGAGGTGCTCGGGTTCGACTTCAGCCGGCGCGTGACCTCCAGCCCGTCGAGCCCGGGCATCTGCACGTCCATCAGCACCAGGTCGGGCTGCCTGTCGTGCGCGAGCTGCAGGCCGATCTCGCCGCTCTCGGCGGCCAGGGTCGCGTGCCCCGCCTTGTGCAGCACCAGCTGGGCGAGCTTCAGGTTCTGCGGGTTGTCTTCGACGACGAGGATGTTGGCCATGCAGTGCTCCTTTCAAACCAGCGGGGCCGGCCGGCTCGACAATCGCCCCAGCGTAAAGAAGAAGGTCGCCCCGCGGCCCGGAGCCGACTCGACCCACAGGCGGCCGCCGTGCTTGTCGATCACGCGCTGCACGATGGCCAGCCCCACGCCGTTGCCCTGGAAGTTCGAATCGGAATGGAAGCGCTGGAAGGGCCGGAAGAGCCGCTCGCCGGCGGCGTGCACGTCGAAGCCGGCGCCGTTGTCGCGCACGTAGAAGACCTGGCCGTCGTCCTTGTCGTCTGCCTCTCGGCTGCCGAAGTCGATGAAGGGGCGCGGCACCCCGGCGCTGTATTTCCAGGCGTTCGACAGCAGGTTCGACAGGGCCACCCGCAGCAGCCGCTGGTCGCCCTGCGCCTGCAGGCCCTGCTGCACCTGCCACGACGCATGCACCTGCGGGCGCAGGGCCTCCAGCTCCGTCAGCAGCGTTTGCGCCAGGTGCGACAGGTCGACCGGCTGGATCTGCATCTCGGTGCGGCTCATGTTGCCCAGCAGCAGCATGTCGTCGATGAGGCTGTTCATGCGGTGGGCCGCACTCTGGATGTAGCCCACGTAGTCGAGCGCCTTCTCGTTGAGCGGGCCGGCGTGCCCCATCTGCAGCAGGTCGGCGAAGCCTGCGATCTGCCCGAGCGGTGTGCGCAGGTCGTGCGAGACGGAGTAGCTGAAGCCTTCCATCTCGGCGTGCACGGTGCGCAGCTCGCGATACGCCTTCTCGATGGCGTGCGCGTGCAGCTCGGCCTCGGCGCGCAGGCGGTGCATGCGGATGAAGATCGCCGCCTTGGCACGCAGGATCTCCGGCACGATGGGCGAGAGGATGTAGTCGACCGCGCCGAGCCGGTAGCCGCGGTAGGTGTCCTGCTCGTGCACGTAGACCGCCGAGACGAAGACGATGGGGGCGTCGAGGCCGGGGCATTTGTCGCGGATGGCCTGCGCCACCTGGAAGCCGTCCATGCCGGAGAGGTGCACGTCGAGCAGCACCATCGCATAGGGCTGGTCGGTGCATTTGTCGAGGGCCTCCTCGCCGGAGCTGGCCATGTAGAGCTGCGCGCCCAGGTCGCTGAGCGTGGCCTGGTAGAGGCGGCGGTTGGCCGGGTTGTCGTCGACGATGAGGATCGCAGGGTCGGCGTGCATGCAGTTCCAGTGGGAGGGGTCAGTGCCAGGTCGTGTGTTGTCGCCCGGCCAATGCGCGTTTGACTTCGGCCAGGAGGCCGATCGAATTGAAATGGGTCTTCTCCATCACCTGCTGCACCTTGCCGCTGAGCAGTGCGCGGTCTTCGCGCGTCAGCAGCTTGGCGGTCAGCACGATGACGGGAATGCCCGCGGTCTCGGGGCTGTTGCGCAGGCCTTGCACCACGTCGAAGCCCGTCACCTGCGGCATCATCAGATCGAGCACGATGAGCGCCGGCGCCTCGGCGCGCACGATGTCGAGCGCCTCCTGCCCGCCATAGGCACCCACCGGCGTGTAGCCCGCCACCTGCAGGTGCTTGCTGACGAGGGACACCGCCTTCGGGTCGTCGTCGACCACCAGCACGCGCGCCCCGGTGTGCGGCTCGTCGAGGCCGGCGGCAGCGAGTGCGGCCAACAGGTCGCCCTGCGTCACCGGCTTCACCAGCACCTGTGCCGCGCCGAGCGCAAAGCCGCGCTGAACCTCGTCGGTGATCGAGACGATGACAACGGGGATGTTGGTGGTGTCGGGCTGGTCCTTCAGCCGGGCGAGCATGTCCCAGCCGTCCATGCCGGGCAGGATGATGTCGAGCACCACGGCCGCAGGGTTCAGCTCGGCGGCGCGCCGCAGGCCGTCCTCCGCGGTGCCGGCGAATTCGACCCGGTAACCGTTGGCTTCGAGCTGCAGGCGCATCAGGTTGGCGGCGCGCGGGTCGTCTTCGACCACGAGCACGAGCGGCTTGCCCTCGGCTTGGGCGACGGCGGGCACGCGCGCATCGCCGTGCGAGCCTTCGGCGATCGCGGGGGGCTGGGCGGTCTCGGCCTTGGCCTCGACTTCGCGCCACGGCAGCCACACCGCAAAGGTCGAGCCCTTCTCTTCCACGCTGCGCACCATGAGGCCGCCGCCGTGCAGCTCGGCCAGGCGCCTCACCATCGTGAGGCCGAGGCCGGTGCCGGCGTACTGGCGTGAGAGCGACGAGTCGATCTGCACGAAGGCCTGGAAGAGATGCTGCAGGTCCGCAGGCGCGATGCCAATGCCCGAATCGGTGACGCGCAGCTCGAGGTAATGCTCCCACCGGGTATCGACGGGCGGGAACACCCGCGTGCCCGGCTCGGGCTGGATGCCACGCACCCGCTCGGCCGGCACGCGCTCCATCGCGAGCGTCACGGTGCCGCCCTCGGGCGTGAACTTGAGCGCGTTGGACACGAGGTTGTAGACGATCTGCTTGGCCTTGCGCATGTCCAGGCAGAGGTGGCCGATGCCCGGGGGGCACTGCACGTTGAGGCGCACGCGCGCGGTGGCGGCGCGCTCGCGCAGCACCGACATCGTGCTGGCCGCGAGCAGCTGCGGGTCGGCGCCTTCGAGTTCGAGGATGACCTGGCCCGACTCGACCTTCGAGAGGTCGAGGATGTCGTTGATGAGGGACAGGAGGTGCTTGCCGCTGCCGTGGATGTCTTCCACGTACTCCTGCTGCTCCGTGCCCAGCGGCCCGGTGAGGCCGTCTTTCATGATCTCGGAGAAACCGATGATGGCGTTGAGCGGCGTGCGCAGCTCGTGGCTCATGTTGGCAAGGAACTCGCTCTTCATGCGGTTGGCCCGCTCCAGCTCGGCGTTCTTGCGCTGGATGTCTTCGCCCCGGCTGCGCAGCTGGTCGGTGAGCAGGCTCATCTCCTCGAGATGGCTCAGGTTGTTGAGCGCCACGGCCAGCTGGGCAGACAGGCGGTCGACGAACTCGCGGTCGCGCTCGCCGAGCGGCTTCCCGGTGCCGAGCACCAGCACGCCGAGCAGACGCGACTGGTATTGCACCGGGCACATCAGCACCGCGGCCGGGCGAACCGTGGCCAGACCCGTCTCGATGTTCATCGCGCCCGCCCCCTCCAGCCCTTCGAGGTAAAGGCTGTGGCCCTCGCGCGCGGCGGTGCCGATCGGCCCGTCGTCGAGGCGCACCATGCGCTTGATGTCGGCGGGTGCGCCTCGCGCTGCGTCCAGGCGAAGGCCACCCGCCCATTCGTCGTAGCAATAGAAGGCGCCTACGGGGAAGAGCGGGTTCTCGCCCAGCAGCGAGAGCGTGCCCTCGAGCACGCGCTTGCGGTCGTTCTCGGCGTTGTAGAGGATGAGTGCGCGGGCATGCACCGCGTCGTAGGCGCGCTCTTCGGCCACCAGCACCTCGGCCAACGCGCGCGCCTTGAGATCGCGCGACATGCGCCAGAAGGTGGTCGGCAGCAGCACCAGCAGCAAGGCCACGAAGCTGGCGAAGATCAGCACCGTGCTGCGCGTGCGCGCCGCCTGCACGGATTCGCGCTCGGTGAGCAGGCGGTCTTCCTCGGCCACGAGCAGGTCGATGTGGGGGCGGATGTCGGCCAGCGCCTGCGAGCCGATCTCGATGCGCTGCTCTGCCGAATAGGGGTTGCCGCTCTGCAGGAGCCCGTCGCTCACGCGGTAGACGGCCACTCGCGTGCCGACCTCGCGCCGCAGGTTAGCCACGCGCATGGCCTGCTCGGGGTTGTCGGTGGTGAGGCGGGTGAGTTCGACCAGGCCTTTTTCAAGCGACTCCAGCGCCACGTCGCGCTCGCTGCGGTAAGAGGTGAGGCGTGTCACGAGATAGGCGCGCTGGCCCGCCTCGGCCCGGTACAGGCTCGATTCGAGGTCGCGGATGACCGCCTTCACCTCATGGGTGTGGTTGACGAAGCGGCCCGCTTCGACCGTCTGGCGGGCGTAGTCCCACGCGAAATAACCCAAGGCTGCCACGGCGGCCGCAGCCACCAACATGCCCAACAACATCGCCCGCTGCATCGAGATTCGTTTCATGCCGTCTCCTGGAGCGAACGTACCGCCGCTCACACCTCGCCACAACTGACACATGTGTCAGGCCCCGTCGCAAGAAGGCCCATCGCCCCTGGGGAATGCCGCTTGCTCACAATCCGCTTTTCATGGCGGTGTCATCGCGCAGCCCTAAGGTGCGCCGGCTTCCACATCACGAGGAGAACTGGCAATGCGGATCCTGAACGAGCTGTCCCTGAACAAACTGCCGATGGCACTGGCCGTGCTGGCCGCCTGTGCCGGCTGCGCGGTGCCTGCCGCGGCCGAGCCGCAAGGCCGGCATGCGCAGCGAGCCACTCCGGCCCCGCTGGTCATCGGCCACCGCGGCGGGGCCAACGGCTACCTGCCCGAGCACACGCTCGAGGCCTATGCCCTCGGCATCGAGCTTGGCGCCGACTACGTGGAGCCCGACCTCGTGGCCACGAAAGACGGCCACCTGATCGCCCGCCACGAGCCCAATCTCATTGCCACGACGAACGTGAGCACCCTGCCGCAGTTCGCCAACCGCAGGCGCAAGGCTGTCGTCGACGGTGCAGAGGAGGAAGGGTTCTTCGCCAGCGACTTCACCCTCGCCGAGATCAAGCAGCTGCGGGCGGTGCAGTCGTTCGGCGACCGAGACCAGAGCTTCAACGGCAAGTTCGAAATCCCCACGCTGCCGGAGATCATCGAATTCGTGAAGCGCAAGTCGCGCGAGAAAGACCGCCAGATCGGCATCTACCCCGAGACCAAGCACCCCACCTACCACCAGAAGCTCGGCCTGCCGCTGGAAGACCGCCTGCTGGCCGCACTCACCCGCGCCGGCTGGAACCACCGCAGCGCGCCGGTGTTTATCCAGAGTTTCGAGACGGCCAACCTCAAGTACCTGCGCTCGCGCACCAGCGTGCGCCTGGTGCAGCTGGTGGACGCGAACGACGTGAATGCCGACGGCTCGCTCGACTTCACGCCGCCCTACGACCGCCCGTACGACTGGACGGTGGCGGGCCGGGCCGGCCTCTTCCGCGACCTGCTCACCCCGCAAGGCCTGGCCGAGGTGCGCAGCTATGCCGACGGCATCGGCCCCTGGAAAACCTACCTCATCAGCAGCGCGTGCATCACCGTTCGCAACGGCGCGTGTGCCGATGTCAACGGCGACGGCGTGGTCGACGAGCGCGACCGCCGCCTGCTGCCGGCCACCGACGTCGTGGCCAATGCCCACAAGCTGGCGCTGGTGGTGCACCCCTACACCTTCCGCAACGAGCCCAAGCGCCTGGCAAGCAACTACCAGGGCAACCCGGTCAACGAGTACCTGGCGTTCTACGAGCTGGGCGTCGACGGCCTCTTCAGCGACTTCGCCGACACCGCCTACGCGGCTCGCGCGATGTACCTGCTGAAGAACGACTCCGACTACGCGCGCTGCCTGGTCAACGAGCGGCGCTGCGAGCGGAACTGACGGAACGCGGCTTGCTGCGCAGGGGCATGGCCCACACACCGATGCCCCCCGCCCCGCCGCCGCCTCGGCGGCCTTCGTCGGCACCCGCGCCCGTCGACATCGCCGAGGAATCCGTCGCCGGTGAAGAAGACCCTGGGGCGGCGCTCGAGTCGCTGGTCGACCCGAAGGCCGATCCGCCGATCAGCGAACCAGTGCCACCACCCCCATCAGCAGGCCGATGAGCACCGGCTGGTGGACCATGTAGAAGCTGAGCGACCAGCGCCCGAGCACCGCCAGCGGCGAGAGCCGCTGCGGCAGCGCGCCCGAGAGCCAGTGGCGCTTGTGCCTGAGCACCCATTGGCCCGAGGCCAGGCCCCACCACATCACGCCGATCCAGGGCAGCACCGGCGCGTAGTCTTCGGTGATGGGCTTGTGCGTGACGAGGCCCACCCAGTTGGTGAGCCGCGTGTCGAAGAACGGGTGTTGCACCAAGTGCGGCAAGAGCACCGCCACCAGACCCATGGGCCACAGCCACACGCCCGCATTCGCGGTGAGCCGGCAGAGGATCAGCATCACCGCAAACCCGTGCAGCACGCCGAAGCTGATGTAGCTCTTCGGGAACATCAGGTACGAGCCCGCGGTGACGAGCAGCGCGCACCCCGCCACCTGCGCCCAGCGCCGCCAGAAGCGCGGCCAGCTCTGGCCCTGCTCCCATGCGATGGCCTGGCCGAGGCCCGAGACGAAGACGAAGAGCGTCACGATCACCGAACGCTGCACCGTCCAGAACGGGTCGCGGTAGAAGTTCTCGTGGATGAACTTGAAGTAGTTGAGGTCGAAGCAGAAGTGGAAGACCGCCATCCACAGGATGGCGACCGCACGCAGCGCGTCGAGCCGGTCGAAGCGCTGGCTGGCGGGCGTCGCGCTCACTTCAGGCCGACCTGCGGGCCGCTGAGCGGCTTGGCCGAAGCCAGCACCCGGTCGAGGTGGGTGCCGAACTGACGGGCGTCCTGGTAGCCGATCACACGCGATCCGGGCAGCTCGTTGCCGGCCGGCGCGAAGAAGATCAGCGCAGGCGGCCCGAAGAGCGTGTAGCGCTTGAGCAGCGCCCGGTCGTCGTCGTTGTTGGCGGTGACGTCGGCGCGCAGGAGCGTCATGCCGGCCATGCGCTTGGCCACGGCCTCATCGGTGAAGGTGAACTTCTCCAGCTCCTTGCAGGCCACGCACCAGTCGGCATAGAAGTCGAGCATCACCGGCTTGGTGGAGGCGCGCACGGCGGCGTCGAGCTCGGCCAGGCTGCGCACGGTCTGGAACTGCACCTCGGCCGCGGCCGGCTGCGCCCCGCGCCCCAGGTGCGCGAGGGGGCGCGTGAGTTCACGCCCGCCGGTCGCCGCGCCCACCACCTGGGCCACGGCAAAGAGGCCGAGCAACAGGCCGGCGCCCTTGGCGATCTTGCGCAGTGCCGTGGCAGGCCTGGGCAGCGTGGTGAAGGCGCCCAGGCAACCGGCGGCCACCACCAGCACCCCCGCCGTGAGCAGCATGCCGGCCCAGGTGGGAAGCACCGGCGCCACCATCCACACGGCCACGGCCAGCAGCATCACGCCGAAGACGAGCTTCACGTAGGTCATCCAGGCGCCGGCCCTGGGCAGCAGCGCCCCGGCCGACAAGCCCACGAGCAGCAGCGGCACGCTCATGCCCACCGCCATCGAGAAGAGCGCGGTGGCACCCAGCAGCACGTCGCGTGTCTGGCTGATGTAGACGAGCGCCCCGGCCAGCGGCGCGGCCACGCAGGGGCCGACGATCAACGCCGACAAGCCGCCCATCGCGAGCACGCTCAGGTGCTGGCCGCCCTTGAAACGCTGCGAGAAATGGTTGAGCCGGTTCTGCAGCGCCAGCGGCATCTGCAACTCGTAGAAGCCGAACATCGAGAGCGACAGCACCGCCAGCAGCAGCGCAAAGGCGCCCAGCACCCACACGTTCTGCAGGGCCTGGCCCAGCCCTTCGCCGGCCAGCGCCGAGGCCACGCCGAAGAGCGTGTAGACGAAGGCCATGCCCAGCGAATACGCCACGGCCAGCGAGAAGCCCCGAGCCTTCGACACGGGTTGCCCCTGCCCGACGATGATCGACGAGAGGATGGGCAGCATCGGCAGGACGCAGGGCGTGAACGACAGGCCCAGACCCAGCAGCAGGAAGAGCCCGACCACGAGCGCAGTGCTGCCCGATTGCAGGGCGCGGCCCACCGGCTCGGTGGGCTCGGCGGTGGTGCTGGCAGGCGCCGCCACATCTGGCACGGCGGCGGTGGCGGTTTGTGCCGGCGCCGGGCCGGTGAGCGCGGAGGTCACGGCGCTCGTGCTGCCGCCGGGCGTCCAGGCCGCGGCCTGGGCTTCGTTGAGGTAGGTGAAGCGCGGTGCGCCCCCGGCGCCCTGCCCCGGTTCGACCTTGAAGCCGCGCTTCTGGGGCGAGTAGCACAGGCCCTTGTCGGCGCAGCCTTGCAGTCCGACGGAAAGCTTGAAGGGGGTGGCCGGCATCTGCGCCAGCGCGACCGTCATGGTGACCGTGTCGCGGTAGGTCTCCACGTCTTTCTGGAAGGTCTCGTCGTACTTGACCTTGCCGGGCGGCAATTTCGCCTCGGTGACCTGCACGCTGGCCGGCTGGGCTTCCGCGTTCATGCGCTCGCGGTAGAGGTAGTAGCCGGGGGCGATGTCGAAGCGCACCTCCACGTGCGTGGCATCGAGCGCGCGGGCCGAGAGGCGGAACGCCACCTCGGGGTCGAGAAACTCGTCGGCGGCCAGCGCGCCCGTGGCCAGCACCAGGCTGGCCAGCGCCCCGGTGGCCAGGCGCAGTGCGCCCTTGAAATGTGCCCAGGTACTCATGGTTCGCATTCTCCGACAGCGCGGGCGGCAAAGCGTTCCCAGGCGAAACAGCCCTTCGATGCCTTTTTCCGGCTTTTCTGCGCCTGTTTCACGCCAAGTCGGGGCGGAACGCTTCATGCATGCCGATGGCGCGTCGCAGCAAACCAGGAGAGCGGAGATGTTGGACAAGGTGTTGGAAGCGCGCCAGACCCAGTTTTCACACGTGAAACCGGGCGACACCGAATGGCGGGGCGAGGGGCTTCGCGACTTCTTTCTCTACCGCGACCTCGGCGTGGCCGAGGCCACGCATGGAAAGGTCATCGCCCACCTCGTGAAGGCCAACATGGCACCCGAAAAGGGCACCGGCTGGCACCGCCATGAAGCGGAGTTCCAGATCGTCATCATGATCAAGGGCTGGGCGCGCTTCATGTACGGGAATAAGGAAACGCTCGTCTCGGCCGGCGACTGCGTGCACCAGCGGCCTGGCATCGTCCACTACCTCTTCGACTACTCGCCCGACATGGAGTACCTGGAGATCGTGAGCCCGGCGGACTTCAAGACCATCGACGTCGAAGGCCCCTGCGAAGTGCCCCCCTTCACCCCCTGGAAGTGAAAGAGGCGGCCCAGCCGCCTCTTTCACTCAAAAATCCATGTCGAGCTCTTCGATGTCGTCAGGCTCGGCCTTGGCGGCGGCGACCCATTCCTTCATCTCCGGCATCGCCATGATGGTCTGGCAGTAGACGATGCAGCTCTTGGGCAGCTTCACGTCATAGGTGAGGAACCGGGTGCACACCGGCGCGTACATCGCATCGGCCATCGTGCGCTGCTTGCCGAAAAGGAAGGGGCCGCCGTAGGTGGCGAGGCACTCGGTCCAGATCTCGACGATGCGGTCGATGTCGGGCTGGGCGCCGGCCCAGATCTTGTAGCCCGGGTGACGGGCCTTGAGGTTCATCGGCAAGGACGAACGCAGGTTCGAGAAGCCTGAGTTCATCTCGCCGCTCACCGAGCGGCAATGCGCGCGGGCGATGCGGTCGCTCGGCATGAGGCCGGCGTCGGGCTTGATCTCGTCGAGGTACTGCGCAATGGCGAGCGTGTTCCACACCTTGGCGCCCTCGTGCGTGAGGCAGGGCACGCGGATCGACGGGGCGAGCAGCAGCAGCTCCTTGCGCGCGTCGGCATCGTCGGGCGGGACCATCACCTCCTCGAAGTCGAGCCCGGCGAATTTGGCGAGCAACCAGCCGCGCAGCGACCACGACGAATAGTTCTTGCTCGACAGGCTCAGCGTGGCCGCCGGCTTCTTCGCCGCCTTGGGCGCAGGCTTGCCGGCGGGCTTGGCGGCCGGCTTCGCGGACGTCTTCTTCGGGGCGGGCTTGGCGGCAACGGTGGCCATGAGGCGTGTCTCCCGTGGTTGTGGGCTGGCCAACGATCTGCAAGGCATGTGCCAAACCGGCACCCCAACGCGGTGCTCGTGTGTTGGCGCGCAAGTTGCAGAAGCACACGCACATCGAACAGCGCGAGAGGAGACGCCCATGTACGAGGCCTACCAAGCCCATGCCGACTTGATGTGGCCGCTGCGCACCTTCGCCCGGAGCACCCTGCCCTGGCTGCGCGACAAGAGCCTGGGCCTGGATGCAGTCGACTCCAACCGCAAGTTCGCCGCGATGCTCGAAGTCATCAAGCTCGGCGAGATCACGCACCATCGGCCGCCCTTCGACCTCGACCGCGTGCTCGTCAAGGGCGAGCCGGTCGGCGTGACGGAAGAAGCGACCCACGTCACCCCCTTCGGCACGCTGCTGCACTTCAAGAAAGCACTGCCGGCCGGCACGCCGGCGCAGCCGCGGGTGCTGATCGTCGCGCCGATGTCGGGCCATTTCGCCACGCTGCTGCGCGACACGGTCGAGACCATGCTGCCCGACCACGACGTCTACATCACCGACTGGCACAACGCGCGCGACGTGCCCTTGATGCACGGACGCTTCGGCCTCGACGAGTACACCGAGCACCTGATGGACTTCCTGCGCGTGCTCGGCCCCGGCGCGCACCTGATGGCGATCTGCCAACCCTGCGTGTCGGCGCTGAGTGCGGTGGCGCTGATGTCGGAAGACGGCGACCCGGCCACGCCCGCGAGCCTCACGCTGATGGCCGGCCCCATCGACTGCCGCATCAGCCCGACCGAGGTGAACAAGCTCGCGATGACCAAGGGCATCGAGTGGTTCGAACACAACCTCGTGAGCCGCGTGCCCTGGCGCTTCAAGGGCGGCGGGAGGCGCGTGTACCCGGGCTTCATGCAGCTCACGGCGTTCATGGCGATGAACAAGGAGCGGCACATGGAGGCATTCAAGACCTACTACGCCAACCTGGCGCACCCCGATCCCGACGAAGAGACGATCCAGGCGGCCGAACACACCCGCAAGTTCTACGAGGAGTACTTCGCGGTGGCCGATTTGCCGGCGGAGTTCTACCTGGAGACGGTGAGCCTCGTCTTCCAGGAATACGCGCTGCCGCAGGGGCAACTGAAGTTTCGCGGGCGCACGATCGATCCGTCAAAGATTCGCCGCACGGCGCTGCTGACGGTGGAAGGCGAGCGCGACGACATCTGCGCCACGGGGCAGACGCTCGCCGCGCAAGACCTCTGCACCAACCTGCGGCCGTACATGCGGACGCACTACGTGCAGGCCGGCGTGGGGCACTACGGGGTATTCAGCGGGCGCCGCTGGAGAAGCCAGATCTATCCGGTCGTGAGAGACGTGATCCACGTCTCTCAGTGAACGACCTCATTTCTTGCGCAGCTTCCCCAGCTCAGCCTGGGTCTCGTTCCACAGGTCCTGGCCCACGTTGGCCGCGATCGAGCTGTTGATCGCCCCCAGCTTCTCGCGCATGCGCGCGGCTTCGGACGCCGGCAGTTCGTTGATCTGCATGCCCTTGCCCTTCAAGTCGGCGAGCGCCTTGGCGGCTTCGTCGCGCGTGTCCTTGCGTTCGAAGTCGCGACTCTTCACGGCGGCGTCTTGCAGCACCTTCTTCTCGGCGGGCGAGAGCTGGTCCCAGAACTTCTTGCTCACCGTGACGATCCACGGGCTGTAGACGTGGTTGGTGACGGTCAGGTACTTCTGCACCTCGTAGAACTTGCTGGAGAGGATGGTGTTGTACGGGTTCTCCTGGCCGTCGACCGCCTTGGTCTCCAGCGCGCTGAAGAGTTCGCTGAACGGCAGCGGGATCGCGTTGGCGCCGAGCGTCTTGAAGCTGTCGAGGAAGACGTTGTTCTGCATCACGCGCAGCTTGATGCCGTCGAGGTCTTCGAGCTTGGCGACCGCACGCTTGTTGTTGGTGAGGTTGCGAAAGCCGTTTTCCCAGTAGACGAGGCCGACCAGGCCCTTCTCTTCGAGCTTGGCCTTGACCTTGGTGCCCACCGGGCCGTCGAGCACGGCGTCGGCCTCTTGCGCGTTGTTGAAGAGGAACGGCGTGTCCCACAGCGCCATTTCCTTGGTGATGCCCACGAGCGTGGCGGTCGAGCCGACCATCATCTCCTGCGCGCCGCCGATCAGCGCCTGCTGCATCTGCACGTCGGTGCCCAGGCTCGCGGCGCCGAAGGCACGCACCTTCATCTTGCCGCCCGAGAGTTTCTCGACCTCGTCGACGAAGACCTTGGTGGCGCGGCCCTGGTTTGACTGTTCATTGAGGCCGTAGCCGAAGCGGATGAGGCGGGGCTTGATGTCCTGGGCGAAGGCAGGGGCGACGCTGGCCACGGCGAGCGCGGCGAGCAGGGTGCGGCGGAAGAGCTTCATGGTTTGTCTCCTGGTGTGAGCGTGAGAACGAGAGCGAGCGTGGTCACCGCATCCACTTGACGGGCGCGATGACGATCTGGGGAAACACGACGAACAAGGTGAGGATCGCGAGGTAGACGGTGAGGAAGGGGTTCACCCCCTTGATGACCTGGTCGAGCCGAAGCCGGCCCACGCCGGCCACCACGTTGAGCACCGTGCCCACCGGCGGCGTGATGAGGCCGATGGCGCCGTTGAGCACGAACATCAGGCCGAAGTACACCGGGTCGATGCCGGCCTTGGCCGCGATGGGCAGCATGACCGGCGCGAAGATGAGGATGGTGGGCGTGAGGTCGAGCGCCGTGCCGATCAACACCAGCACGATCATCATCACCGCCATCAGCACGCGCGGGTGCTCCACCAGCGGGCCCAGCCAGGCGGTGAGCGTGGCCGGCAGGTCGGCCAGCGTCACCATGTAGCTCGTGACCTGCGCCCCGGCGCAGAGAAACATCACGATGGCCGTCGTCTTGGCCGCGCGCACCAGCACGCCGTGGAACTGCGGCAGCGTCATCTCGCGGTGCACGAAGAAGGCGATGACCATCGCGTAGAACGCCGCCACCACCGCCGCTTCCGTGGGCGTGAAGACGCCCGTCTTCATGCCGCCGATGATGATGAGCGGCATCAGCAGGGCCCAGAACGCCTTGACGGTGATCTTCACGCGCTGGCCCATCGGCACGGGCGGGTTCTCGACGAGCGTCATGCCGCGCACCTGCAGCTTCCACGCGATCACGAGGCCCACGCCCATGATGAGCCCGGGCACGATGCCCGAGAGGAAGAGCGAGGAGATCGAGGTGTTGGTCGTGACGCCGTAGATCACGAACGGCATCGACGGCGGAATGATGGGCGCGATGATCCCGCCCGAGGCGATGAGGCCGGCGGAGGTGGCCATCGGGTAGCCGTGCGCCCGCATCATCGGCAGCAGGATGGTCGCGAGCGCCGCGGTGTCGGCCAGGGCCGAGCCGCTCATGCTCGCCATGAGGATGGCCGCGCCGATGGTCACGAAGCCCAGGCCGCCGCGGATGTGGCCGACCCAGGCCTGCGCCATGTCGATGATGCGGCGGCTGATGCCGCCCGCGTTCATCAGCTCGCCGGCGAGGATGAAGAACGGCACGGCGAGCAGCGGGAAGCTGTCGATGCCGGCCACCAGGTTCTGCGCGAAGAGCTGGGTGTCGAAGAAGCCGAGCACCCAGGCCATCGAGGCCCCGGTGAGCACGAGTGCAAAGGCCATCGGCACGCCGATGCCCATGAAGCCGAGCATGGCGACGATGAAGATGACGGCGACGAGGCCTTGGTCCATGGTGTGTTCCCCTCGCCTCTTACTCGACGTCGACTTCGTGGCCGAAGTCGATCGGCTTGCCACGCACCAGGTCGACGAGCGCCATCACCCCGATGGCCGCCGCACACAGCAGCGCGGGCAGCGGCAGCAGCGCCGAGGGGTAACCGAGCACCACACTCTTGCTGTCCATGCCCACCACCACCTGCTGCCAGGCGCCCCAGCCCACCAACACGCAGGTGCCGACCACCAGCGCGTGGATCACCCGCGTCAGCACCTTCAGCGCCAGAGGCTTTGCCTGCAGAGGCCGCAGCAGGCTCGTGAACGCCATGTGCTCACCCAGCGGGTAGGCCGCGGTGGCGCCGATGAAGACCATCCACACGAAGAGCAGGCGCGAGAGTTCTTCGCTGGCGGCGATGCCGCTGCCGAAGCCGTAGCGCAGCACCACGTTGACGAAGACGGCCAGGGCCATCACGGCCAAGGCGAGCGCCATCGCCATCTCGGCCAGGCGTTGCGCACCGTTGCGCGGGGCATCGTGTCGGGTCATGGGTTGCTCCTCAGCCACTCGGCCACACGGTCGGCCAGCTCGTCGCGCGGCAGCAGCGCATCGATGCACAGCACGCCGGGCTCCCCGTGCGGCGCCTCCAGCGTGGCGAACTGGCTGTCGACCAGGCTCGGCGGAAAGAGATGCTCGCCCGCCCGCGCTGCCACGCGCTGCAGGGCATGGGGCTTGTCGATCTCGAGGTACACGAAGCGCAGGCCCGCGTTGCGGCTGCGCAGCAGATCGCGGTAGCTGCGCTTGAGCGCCGAGCAGGTGAGCGCCGCCGACTGGCCGCGCCGCTGCTGGTCGGCCAGCAGCCCACCGAGGATGGCGAGCCACTCGGCGCGGTCGCTGTCGGTGAGCGCAATGCCCTGGCGCATCTTGGCCTTGCTCGCCTCCAGGTGGTAGTCGTCGCCTTCGATCAGCGGCCAGCCCATGCGCTGCGCCACGGCCTGGCCTGCGCTCGATTTGCCGCAACCGGCCACACCCATGAAGACGACGGAAGACATTGGATAGCGCTATCTCGTTGATGCCGAAAAACGGCCCTTGCATGCGGCCGCCGTTCCTTTCGCTGCGTCAGCCTCTCTCAGGGAAACCCACCAGGGCTTGGCCTTGCTGCACTGCGTTGGACAGCGCTATCCTAGGCCCCACCCCATTGATCGTCATGCGGGCTAACCCGTAGCTTCCTGTCAACACTCCCATGTCCTCTTCCCGCCGTCCCCGTGCCACCGGCCGGGTGACCCTCGGAGACGTCGCCGCCGCGGCGGGCGTCAGCCCGATCACCGTCTCACGCGCGTTGCGCGGCGAGCGCAGCGTGGCCGCCGAACTCGTGGCCCGCGTGCAATCCGCCGCGCAGCAGCTCGGTTACGTGCCCGACCCCGCGGCCCGTGCGTTGGCCTCGGCCCGCAGCTCCCACGTGGCCGTGCTGATCCCCCTGCTGACCAACACCCTCTTCGTCGACCTGCTCGAAGCCGTGCACCGCACGCTGCTGCCGGCCGGCTTCCAGACGCTCATCGGCGTCACGCACTACGACCCGCAGGAAGAAGAGCAGCTCCTGCGCAGCTACATGGCGCACCGCCCCGCCGGCCTGCTCGTCACCGGCTTCGACCGCACCGAAGCGAGCCGCCAGCTCATCGCGGCGAGCGGCGTGCCCTGCGTGCACGTGATGGAAACGACGCAAGCGCCCGGCGTGCACAGCGTGGGGTTCTCGCAGACCGACGCGGGGCACGCCATCACCGCCCACCTGCTCGCACGCGGCCGCAAGCGCATCGCCTTCGTCGCCGCGCAGCTCGACCCGCGCGTGATGCAGCGTGCCGAGGGCTACCGCCGCTGCCTGCGCGAGGCCGGCCTCTACGACCCGAAGCTCGAGCTGCTCAACCCCGAGCGCTCGTCGATGGCGCTCGGCGGCCAGCTCTTCGAAGAGGTGCTGAAGACTAGGCCGGATGTCGACGCCATGTTCTTCTGCAACGACGACCTGGCCCAGGGCGGCCTGCTCGCCGCGCTGCGCATGGGCGTGAAGGTGCCCGAGCGCGTGGCCGTGGCCGGCTTCAACGACCTGGCGGGCAGCGACCAGATGCTGCCGCCACTCACCACCGTGCACACGCCCCGTACCGAGATCGGCGAAGAGGCGGCGCGCATGCTGCTCGCGTTGATGCGGCGCGAGCCGGTGGCGCAGGCGTCGATCGACGTGGGCTACCAGCTGATGCAGCGGCAGAGCACCTGAAGGTGCCCGTCGGTCAGGCGTGCCCGAGGATCGGGTGCGGCTCGTAGCCCTGGCCGAGCTGCTTGAGGTCCTCGGCCGACAGGTGCAGCTCCACCGCCGCCGCCGCATCGTCGAACTGCGGCAGCTTGCTCGCGCCGATGATGGGCGCGCTGACGCCCGGCTGGTGCAGCAGCCAGGCGTAGGCGAGCGTCGCCGCGCTCACGCCGCGCTGCGTGGCCATGGCCTTCAGGCGGTCGACGGTCGCGAAATCGCTGTCGCGGTAATAGAGGTGCTGGGCCAGGTCGTCGGTCTTCGCGCGTTCCGTGGCGCCGCTCGTCTTGTCGTCGCGCGCCCGGTTGCCGGCGAGGAAGCCTCTGGCCAGCGGGCTCCACGGGATCACGGCCACGCCCTGGTCGCGGCAGAGCGGGAGCATTTCGCGCTCTTCCTCGCGGTAGGCGAGGTTGTAGTGGTTCTGCATGCTGACGAAGCGCGTCCAACCGTTCTCCTTGGCCACCTGCTGCGCCTTGGCGAACTGCCACGCCCACATGGAGCTCGCGCCGATGTATCGCGCCTTGCCGGCCTTCACCACGTCGTGCAGCGCTTCCATCGTCTCTTCGATGGGCGTGTGCGGGTCCCAGCGGTGGATCTGGTAGAGGTCGACGTAGTCGGTGTTGAGGCGCTTCAGGCTCGCATCGATGGCGTGGAAGATGCGCTTACGGCTCAGGCCGTGCGTGTTGAGCGGCACGCGCTGGGCCGAGGTGTGGGTGCCGAACTTGGTCTCCATCGACACGGGGAAGAAGACCTTGGTGGCGATGACGATCTCGTCGCGCTTGCAGAACTCGCCGAGCAGCTTGGCCGTGAGCACCTCGCTCTCGCCGGCGGAATAGGTGTCGGCGGTGTCGAAGAAGTTGATGCCGAGTTCGACGGCCTTCTTGACCAGCGGGCGGCTGGCGGCTTCGTCCAGCACCCAGGGTCGCCACTCGGGCGTGCCGTAGGTCATCATGCCCAGGCACAGGCGCGAGACCTGAAGGCCGGTCGATCCGAGGCGGGTGTATTTCATCGGGGCGCTCCTTTCTCAGAAGCGCCGAGCCTAACGCAGCCGCTTGAACCCCGCGCTACGGCAGGCGGAACCTCGCCACTTCGGCGGCGAGGTCGGTGGCCTGGTCCTTCAGCGACGACGCCGCGGCGGCTGTCTGCTCGACGAGCGCGGCATTCTGCTGCGTCATGCGATCGAGCTCCTGAACGGCGGCGCCCACCTGCGTGACGCCGGCACTTTCTTCCTTGGCCGCCGTCGAGATCTCGTGCAGCAGGTCGCTGATGCGGCGCGCGCTGCCGAGCAGCTCGTCCATCGTGGCGCCGGCGCCCTGCACCACGCGCGTGCCGGTGTCGACGCGCTCCACGCTGGCGGAGATGAGGCTCTTGATCTCTTTCGCCGCCTGCGCGCTGCGCTGCGCGAGGCTGCGCACCTCGCTCGCCACCACCGCGAAGCCGCGGCCCTGCTCGCCCGCACGGGCGGCTTCCACCGCCGCATTGAGCGCGAGGATGTTGGTCTGGAAGGCGATGCCGTCGATCACGCCGATGATGTCGGAAATCTTCGCCGACGAGGCATGGATCTCCTGCATGGTGCTCACCACCTGGCCGATCACCTCGCCGCTGCGCTGCGCCACGCCCGAGTTGGTGACGGCCACGCTGGCCGCTTCATGGGCGTTGTCGGCGGTGTGCTTGATCGTCGAGGAAATCTGCTCCATCGACGCCGCGCTCTCTTCCAGGTTGGACGCGGTCTGCTCGGTGCGCGACGACAGGTCCATCGCCGCGGAGGCGATCTCGCCGCTCGCCTGCACGAGTTGATCCGAGGAGCCGCGCACGCGCGACACGATGGCGCGCAGCGAGTGCTGCATCTCCGCCAGCGTGACCATCAGGTGCGCCTGCTCGTCGCGGCCCCAGGGCTGCGGGTGGGTGGTGAGGTCGCCGGACGTCATGGCTTCGAGATGCTTCTGCACTTCGCGCAACCCGCCCTGCGTGACCAGGAAGAAGCTGTAGAAAAGGTACGCCCCAGCCGCGAGCGCCACGGCCACGATCGCGGTCGTCACATCGCGGACCAGGGCCATGCCGGCCACGCGCTTGGCAATGAGGCGGTCGAGATCGTCGAGCAGGCGGGTCGAGAACTCGACCTGCGAATCGATCACCTTGGAGGCGGCCTGCACGAACGCGGCCTTGTCGCCCTTGACCGCATCGCCGAAGAACGACGCACGCGACAGCTCGATGAACGCACGCAGGTCCTTCGTCGGCGTTTCGGCTTTCAGCGTGGCGGCGAGTTCGGCGGTTGCGCCGGTGCTCTTGGCCAGCCCGATCCTGGTCTGCTCTTCGTGGAACTCGACCAGCGGCACTCGATCGGCCAGCACCCGCATCGCGGCCGGCGTGGCCCCCGATTCCAGCACCGGTATACCGGCGGCCTGCACGCGGGCGACCAACTCGATGAGCTGCGGCACCCGGGTGGTCGACAGGTCCATGAGGTAGTAGGTGTCGAGGTCGGGGTCGAGGATGAGGTTGGAGCCGTCGGTGGCCTGGCCGAGCACGTCGAGCACGGCCGTCACGAACTGGGTGCGGGCGTTGAAGGCTGCCTCGTCGGCCTTGCCGGCGCTGGCCAGCGTTGCCTTGTGCGCCTCGACGAGCTTGGCGTAGAGCGGAGCCGTGCCCAACTCGGCGCCCAGGCGCTGCTCGACCGCGGCCACCTGCTTGAGCTGTGCCTCGAGCTTGGTCGCGATCTCTGCAGCGCCCGGCGTGCCCGCTGCGGCACGCTGCTGCACGCCCAGCTTGAGCGCCGGCATCAGCTCGCGGATGTACTCGATGCCCAGGCGCTCCTTGGCGGAGAAGCCGATCGACGCCGCCTTGTCGTTGTAGAAGCTCCACCCCAACGCCACGATGGGCACGAGGAACATCACCGACACCATCGCCGCCTTGGCCCTGAACTGCAGGCGCCGGAACAGGCGCACGCCCGGGGCCCAGGCCCCGTGGAACCGAAAGAAACCGTCCGTGTGATCCTGCACACCCGACTTCGTGCTCATGGCATTCCCCGATGCTTTGGCAGGCTGACCCCTGCCCTCGCCTCTGTGGCGGCTCAGGACGGGTTTCGGCGAGCGCGGCGGGAAACTTGAGCGCGAGGGCGGCCCAGGTGTGGCGTTGTGCCGGTTGGGCGGCGCTCAGGCCTGACCGGGGATAGGGCCGGGCTCCACGCGCACGTCACCGCACTGGGCGCGGTGGCGCAGGGCGTGGTCCATCAGCACCAGCGCGAGCAGCGCCTCGGCGATGGGCGTGGCGCGGATGCCGACGCAGGGGTCGTGGCGGCCGAAGGTCTCGACCGTCGCCGGCTGGCCCTGCAGGTCGATCGACTGGCGCGGCGAGCGGATCGAGCTCGTGGGCTTGATGGCGATGGAGACAGTGATGTCCTGGCCGGTGGAGATGCCGCCCAGCACGCCGCCGGCGTTGTTGCTGCGAAAGCCCTCGGGCGAGAGCTCGTCGCCATGCACCGTGCCGCGCTGCGCGATGCTCGCGAAGCCGGCACCGATCTCGACACCCTTCACCGCGTTCAAGCCCATCATCGCGTGGGCGATGTCGGCATCGAGTCGGTCGTAGAGCGGCTCGCCCAGACCCGCGGGCACGTTGCGCGCTGCCACGTCGATGCGGGCGCCGCAGCTGTCGCCAGCCTTGCGCAACTCGTCCATGTAGGCCTCGAGGCGCGGGATGTCGGTGGCGTTGGCGGCGAAGAAGGGGTTGTTCGGGATGTGCTCGAGCGACTCGAAGGGCACCGCGATCTCTCCCAGCTGCGTCATGTGACCGACGAAGGTGGTGCCGAATTTCTGCTGCAGCCACTTGCGGGCCACCGCACCGGCCGCAACGGTGGGCGCCGTGAGGCGCGCCGAAGAGCGGCCGCCACCGCGCGGGTCGCGGATGCCGTACTTGTGCCAGTAGGTGTAGTCGGCATGCCCCGGGCGGAAGGTCTGCAGGATGTTGCCGTAGTCCTTGCTGCGCTGGTCGGTGTTGCGGATCAGGAGCGCGATCGGCGTGCCGGTGGTCTTGCCTTCGTACACGCCCGAAAGGATCTCGACCGCATCGGCCTCGTTGCGTTGCGTGACGTGGCGCGAGGTGCCAGGGCGGCGGCGGTCGAGTTCGGGCTGGATGTCGGCTTCCGACAGTTCCATGCCCGGGGGGCAGCCGTCGATCACGCAGCCGATGGCCGGGCCGTGGGATTCACCGAAGTTGGTGACGCGAAAAAGTGTGCCGAAGGTGCTGCCGCTCATGGGCGGCGATTATCCCTCGCGAGCGAAGCCGCTCAGAGCCGGGCCTGGGGCTGGGCGTCTTCGGCCGCCGGCCAGTCGCGGATGTAGGCCTTGAGCATGCGGTTCTCGAAGTCCTGGCTGTCGACCACCGCCTTGGCCACGTCGTAGAAGGAGATCACGCCCATCAGGGTGCGCTGGCTCACCACCGGCATGTACCGCGCATGGCGCTCGAGCATCATGCGGCGCACTTCGTCGATCTCGGTCTCGGGGGTGCAGGTGAGCGGGTGGTCGTCCATCACACCACGCACGGTGCTGTTGCCCACCGTGCCGCCATTGCCCACCACGGCGAGGATCACTTCGCGGAAGGTCAGCATGCCCACGAGGTCGCCATGGTCCATGACCACCAGCGACCCGATGTCGAACTCGGCCATGGTCCTGGCCGCATCGCCCAGAGGTTGATCGGGCGAAACCGTGTACAGGGTGCCGCCCTTGACACGCAGGATGTCCGAGACTTTCATAGGTATCTCCCGTGGCAGGTGTCGGGCCAATATAGCCCACAATGCCCGGGCGCAACACCCTCGATTTCTGCCAGGGGAATCCCCATGCCCGGCTCTTCCGACCCCGGTTTCGACACGCTGTCGCTGCACGCCGGAGCAGCGCCCGACCCGGCCACCGGCGCGCGCGCCTTGCCGATCTACCTGAGCACGAGCTTCGTCTTCGAGAGCAGCGACCACGCCGCCGCGCTCTTCAACATGGAGCGCTCGGGGCACGTCTACAGCCGCATCTCCAACCCCACCACGGCGGTGTTCGAGGAGCGTGTGGCCGCGCTCGAAGGCGGTGTGGGCGCCATCGCCACCGCGAGCGGCCAAGCCGCACTGCACCTCGCGATTGCGACACTCGCGGGTGCGGGCTCGCACATCGTGTCGAGCAGCGCGCTCTACGGCGGCTCGCACAACCTGCTGCACTACACGCTGGCGCGCTTCGGCATCGAGACCACCTTCGTCAAGCCCGGCGACCTCGATGGGTGGCGTGCCGCGATCCGGCCCAACACCAAGCTGCTCTTCGGCGAGACGCTCGGCAACCCCGGTCTCGACGTGCTCGACATCCCGAGCGTGAGCGACATCGCGCACGAGCAGGGGCTGCCGCTGCTGGTCGACTCGACCCTCACTTCGCCCTACCTCATCAAGCCCTTCGACCATGGGGCCGACCTGCTCTACCACTCGGCCACCAAGTTCCTGAGCGGCCACGGCACGGTGGTGGGCGGCGTGCTGGTGGACAGCGGGCGCTTCGACTGGTCGGCCTCCGGCCGCTTTCCCGAACTCGCCGCGCCTTACGCGGGCTTCCACAACATGGTGTTCGCCGAGGAAAGCACGGTTGGCGCCTTCCTGCTGCGCGCGCGCCGCGAAGGCCTGCGGGACTTCGGCGCCTGCATGAGCCCGCACACCGCGTGGCTGATCCTGCAAGGCATCGAGACCTTGTCGCTGCGCATGGAGCGGCATGTGGCAAATGCGCGCAAGGTGGTGGCGTTTCTCGCCGCACACCCGATGGTCGCGCGTGTGGGCTACCCCGAGCTGCCCGAACACCCCGACCATGCGCTGGCGAAGAAGCTGCTGCCGCGCGGCTGCGGCTCGGTGTTCAGCTTCGACCTCAAGGGAAATCGCGCGCAGGGCAAAGCCTTCATCGAGGCACTGAAGGTGTTCTCGCACCTCGCCAATGTGGGCGACTGCCGCTCGCTCGTCATCCACCCGGCGTCGACCACGCACTTCCGCATGGACGACGCGGCGCTCGCGCAGGCCGGCATCACGCAGGGAACGATCCGCTTGTCGATCGGGCTGGAAGACGCCGACGACCTGATCGACGACCTCTCGCGCGCGCTCAAGGCCGCGCAGAAGGCGGGCGCATGAAGCTCGGCGTGCAAGGCCGCGAGGCCTACGCGTACACCGGAGGCAAGACCTTCGATGCGGCGCTGCCGGTGGTCGTCTTCATCCACGGGGCGATGCACGACCACAGCGTGTGGGGCTTGCAGTCGCGCTCGCTGGCGCACCACGGCCATGCCGTGCTCGCAGTCGATCTGCCGGGCCACGGCCGCAGCGAAGGGCCGGCGCTCGCCAGCGTGGAAGCGGCGGCGCAGTGGGTCGTGGCGCTGCTGCAGGCAGCCGGCGTCGAGCGCGCCGCACTGGTCGGCCACAGCATGGGATCGCTGATCGCGCTCGAAGCGGCGGCGCAGCTCGGTGCCCGCGCCACGCACCTGCTGATGGTGGGGACGGCGTTTCCGATGAAGGTGTCGCCAGCACTGATCGCCACGGCGGAAGAAACACCGCTGAAGGCCATCGACATGGTCAACGCGTTTTCACATTCGACGCTCGCAGCCAAGCCGTCGTCGCCGGCCCCCGGCTTCTGGCTGCATGGCGGCAACCGGGCGCTGATGCGGCGCCTGCAGGCAGCCTACGCGGCTCAAGGCCACGGCAACCTCTTCCACCAGGACTTCCTGGCCTGCGACCGGTACGCGCGCGGCCTGGACGCAGCGGCTCAGGTGCAGTGCCCCACGCGCATGATCCTCGGCTCGGCCGACCAAATGACGCCGCCCAAAGCGGCCGACGCGCTAGCCTCGGCGCTGAAGGCCGACAGGCTGGTCCTGCCCGCAGGACATTCCCTGATGGGAGAAGCCCCCGACGGGGTGTTGAATGGCATCAGTTCATTCCTCAGCCGTACACCATGAACCCCGCCGCCCTGGACCCGAAGTCGCTCAAGAGCTTCGACGAGTTCTACCCGTTCTACCTGAGCGAGCACAGCAACCGGATCTGCCGCCGCCTGCACTTCGCGGGCTCCACGCTGGCCCTGCTCTGCCTGGCCGCAGCGATCACGCTCGCCGCGCCGCTGTTCATCCTGCTGGGCCTGCTGTGCGGCTATGGCTTCGCCTGGCTCGGGCACTTCGGCTTCGAGAAGAACAAACCGGCCTCGTTCAAGCGCCCGCTCTGGAGCTTCATGGGCGACTGGGTGATGTACCGCGACATCTGGCTCGGCCGCATCCCGCTCTGAGCTACCGGTTCAGGCCTGGAGCACGTCCTTCAGCTTGAGCTCCGAAAACCGCGCGTGGTCCCAGAAGGCCCGCACGGCGGGGGCCGGGTCGAGCAGCACCTGTTCCAGCAGCGGCTTGGCTGGCGTGGCCTCGGGGTCGCACAGCAGCACGTAGCGCGCACTGCCGGCCTCGTCGAGCCGGCCCACCCAGTCGATGGCCACCAGCGTGTCGAGCAGGGGCTCGATCTGCAGCGGGTCGGTGCGCAGGCGGGCCGACAGCTGCGCCGCGCTCAGCCCATGCGTGCTGAGCTGGCGCGCGAGTAGCAGTTCCTGCAGCATGCCCACGGCCAGCAGGAAGCGGAAGCCGGGCACCGACGGCCTGCGCACGACCCGCATCTGCAGGCTGGGTGCATAGGCCGCGATCACCGCGCCCAGCAGCACGATCACCCACGCGAGGTAGATCCAGATCAGCAGGATGGGCACGGTGGCAAACGCCCCGTACACCGTGCGATAGGTCGGCACGCTCGCGAGATAGAAGGCCAGCCCGCGCTTGGCCACCTCGAACGCCACCGCCACGAAGATGCCGCCGGCCAGCGCGTGCCGCCATTGCACGTGGGTGTTGGGCACGTAGTGGAAGAGGCTTGCCATGCCGGCCGCGAGCAAGGCGAACTGCAAGGTGTTGAGCACCACGCTCACCACGCCCGGCACATCGCTCACCAGGCCCTTGCTGGCCGAGATGAAATACGAGGTGATCGACAGGCTGACGCCCAATGCGAGCGGGCCCAGCGTGACGGCGGCCCAATACACCAGCACACGCTGCGTCATGGGGCGCGACTTGCGCACGCGCCAGATGGCGTTGAGCGTGCGGTCGATGGTGAGCATGAGCGCGAGCGCCGTGAGCACGAGCACGATCAGGCCAAAAGTGCCCAGGCGGTTGGCCTGGCTTGCGAACTGCGTGAGCGCGCCCAGCACCGGGCGGGCGATCGTGTCGGGCACCAGCGCCTGCAGGAAGTACTTCTGCAGCGACACCTGGAACTGGCTGAACATCGGGAACGCGGTGAAGAGCGCCAGCATCACCGTGACCAGCGGCACCAGCGAAATCAGCGTGGTGAAGGTGAGGCTACCTGCCGTCAGGCCCAGGCGGTCTTCGCGAAAACGATGGCGCAGCGTGCGCAGGGTGTCGAGCCACGGCCAGTGCTGCAGCGTCTCGAGCAGCTCGCTCGCACGGGCTCGCAAGCTTTGCTTGAAGACGGTCGGGACATTCATTTGCGGCATCATAGCCAGCGATGACCTCTGCCCTGCCCTCTTCCCAAGCACCGGCTGCGCCTGCCGAACCGGCCGCGCCCGCCACGATCCCGCCCTTCGTCGCCCGCACACGCGCGCTGGCGCTGGCCAGCCTGATCGCGCTCTTCGTGCTCTGCCTCGCCTGGGAGCTGTGGCTCGCACCGGTGGGCCGCGGCACGCTCGCGATCAAGGCCCTGCCCTTGCTCATCCCGATCCCCGGCCTCTTGCGCAACCGCATGTACACCTACCGTTGGGTGAGCTTGATGGTGTGGCTGTATTTCACTGAAGGTGTCGTGCGCGCCACCAGCGACCGCGGCCTCAGCGCCTGGCTCGCCGGCGCCGAGGTGCTGCTGTGCCTCGCGCTCTTCACCGCCTGCGCGATGCACGTGCGCTGGCGGCTGCGGGCGGCGAAGGAGGCCCAGGCATGAGCACTGCTCTTCTGAGCGCACTGCGCACCGTGGTCGGTGCCGCCAACGTGATGGTCGAGGGCGACCTGTCGGCCTACGAGCTCGACTGGCGTCGTCGCTATCGAGGCAAGGCACTCGCCGTGGTGCGCCCCGCGAACCCGACCGAGGTGGCCGCCGTGGTGAAGCTGTGCGCGCGGCACGGCGCGGGCTTGGTGCCGCAAGGCGGCAACACCGGCCTCGTGGGCGGCTCAGTGCCCGACGGCAGCGGCACCCAGGTGCTGCTGAGCCTGCAGCGCATGAACAAGGTGCGCGCGATCGACGAGGCCAACCTCACGATGACGGTCGAGGCCGGCTGCATCCTGCAGGCGGCGCAACAGGCCGCCGCCGCGCGCGGGCTGCTGTTCCCGCTGAGTCTGGCGGCCGAAGGCAGCTGCACCATCGGCGGCAACCTCGCCACCAACGCCGGCGGCACGCAGGTGCTGCGCTACGGCAATGCGCGCGAGCTCTGCCTCGGCCTGGAAGTGGTCAACGCCGACGGTGAGCTGTGGGACGGCCTGGTCGGCCTGCGCAAGGACAACACCGGCTACGACCTGCGCGACCTCTTCATCGGCAGCGAAGGCACGCTCGGCATCATCACCGCCGCCACACTCAAGCTCTACCCGCAGCCCGCGGCGCGCACCACGGCCCTGGCCTCGCTCGAAACGCTTCCGAACGCGGTCGCGCTGCTGCAGATGGCGCAGGCGCGCCTGGGCGCCGGGCTCACCGGCTTCGAGGTGATGAACCGCTTTTCGCTGTCGCTGGTCCGCAAGCATTTCCCGCAGCTGCGCCAGCCACTGCCCGAGGCCGAGTGGACGGTGCTGCTGGAGCAGTCCGACACCGAGAGCGAGGCCCACGCGCGGGCGCTGTTCGAAGGCCTGCTGGAATCCGCAATGGACGCCGGCCTCATCACCGATGCCGCCGTGGCCGAGAGCATCGAGCAGTCGCGTGCCATGTGGCACCTGCGCGAGTCGATCCCACTGGCGCAGCCCGAAGAAGGCCCCAACATCAAGCACGACATCTCGCTGCCGGTCTCCTGCATCCCCGAGTTCGTGGCCAAGACCGACGCGGCGCTGCACGCGGCGCACCCCGGCACACGGTCGGTCAACTTCGGCCATCTGGGCGACGGCAACCTGCACTACAACCTGCAAGCGCCATTGGGCGTGGACGGGGCGGAGTTCCTGCGGCTGCACGAGCCTTCGGTCAACACCATCGTCTACGACGCCGTCACTGCCTATGGCGGCTCGATCTCGGCCGAGCACGGCGTGGGTGCGCTCAAGCGCGACGAGCTGACGCACCGCAAGTCGCCGGTGGCCCTGCAAATGATGCGGGCGATCAAGCGTGCGCTCGATCCTCAGGGCTTGATGAACCCCGGCCGGGTGCTCTGAGGACGCCGCGCCTAGCGCGCCGCTTCCTCCATCAGCCAGGCACTGAAGTCGCTGACTTCGGGCTTGTCGGCCGACGTCTCCGAACGCAACAGGTGGTAGCCCATCGGTGACGCCACGCTCTGGTTGAACGGCGTGACCAGCTTGCGCTCGCGCACCAGCTGGTCGACCAGCGGCAGCCGGCCGAGCGCCACACCCTGCCCGCGCAACGCGGCGCTCACCATCTGGTCGTAGTCGGAGAAATACAGTGCGGCGGCAGGCTTGATGTCGAGCTGCATCGCGCGCAGCCACATCGACCAGTCGTACAGCGGCGCACTGTGCGACTGCTCGGTGTAGAGCAAGGTGTGGTGGCGCAGGTCTTCGGGCTTCTTGAGCGGCTTGCCGGGCGTGCGCCGCAGGGCCGGGCTGCATACCGGCGTCATCACCTCGCCGAAGAGCTTCACCGCCTGCGGGCCGGCAACGGCACTGGCGCAGTAGCGGATGGCGATGTCGACACCCTCGCGTTCGAGCTTGACGAGGGTGAAGCTGGCCGAGATGCGCACATCGACCCCGGGGTAGCGCGCCGTGAACGACGACAGCCGGGGGATCAACCACAGGCCCGCAAAGCCAGGCGTGGTGGTCACGACCACTGTCTTCTGCCGCTCGATGTGGCGCAGCTGCTCGGTGGCGCCCTGCAGCTGCATCAGCACGCCCGTGGCGGTGCGGGCGAACAACTCGCCCGACTCAGTGAGGCGCAAGGCGCGGTGCATGCGCTGGAAGAGCGGCACACCCAGGCTCTCTTCGAGCGCCGCGATCTGGCGGCTGACGGCCGACTGGGTCAGCGCCAGTTCATCGGCCGCACGGGTGAAGCTCAGATGCCGGGCGGCGGCTTCGAAGGCTTCGAGCAGGTCGAGCGGGGGCAGTCTGTAGCGTCGCATGGGAGTCACCTCGCATTCCAAATCTGCATACAAAGGATGCCAAACGATCGTTTGTCATGCAACCGTCGGCTGCCGACACTGAGCACAAGCCCGCAGCCACCGATCGATCACATGACGGCAAGGCATGCAGGCCCCACCTGAAGGAGCTCACCATGCAAGTCGCCATCGTTCCCGTCACCCGCCTGCAACGGCGCCAGACCTTCCAACTGCGCGCCCGCCGCGGCGAGCGCATCGAATGCCAGAGCGGCGAACTGTGGGTCACGCAAGACGGCGACCCGCGCGACATCATCCTCGGGCCGCGGGAGTGCTTCACGCTCGACCGCGCGGGCACGGCAGTGGTGTCAGCCCTGAAGGATGCCGCCTTCGTCTACCGCCGGTCGGCCAGCCTGGCCCAAAACCCCAGGCCCGCGGCAGAAGACAAGCTCGCGCTGCCCGATTGCGCGGCAGCAGCCTACTGAAGCTTGCCCTTGGCCGCGGCCGGGATCGGCAAGGCCATGACCTCGATGCCTTCTTCCTGCAGGGCCCGGGCATCTTCGGCCGAAGCCTTGCCGCGAATGGCTCGCTCTTCGGTTTCGCCGTAGTGGATGCGGCGGGCCTCTTCGGCGAACTTGTCGCCGACGTCGACCGTCGTCGCCATCACGTGCTGCACTGCCTTCATCCACATCGACTGCAGCGTCATCGCCTGGGTCGTCTCGCCTGAAACGTCAGCCGCGGCCGGCACGCTCGGCTCGCGGGCGCCCGAAACGTTCAGGCGCGGCGCCGACGGCAGCTTCGAGATGGCCTTTTCGCCGCACATCGGGCATTCGATCAGCCCGCGATCGTTTTGCGACTGGTAATCGTCTTCGGATGCGAACCAGCCTTCGAAGGCGTGGTCGTGGGCACAGCGGAGGTTCAGGACCTTCATGATGCCCACATTATGGGCGGGGGGATGCAGCCTCCGCAGGCCCCCAACTCAAGGCCCAGCGGCCCGAGCGCCAATTCTGCAACCACAGGAGGCCGATCAGGGTCTTGGCATCGGTCAGCTCGCCGCGGGCAGCTTGGGCCTCCAGTTCGTCGACGGTCGCGATGCCGACGTCGAGAAACTCTCCCGCATCGAGCGACCGCTCGCCTGCCTGCAGGCCCCGGGCGAACCAGACCTCGATGCCTTCGTTGGAGTACGCGATAGCGTTGTGCAGGATGCCCGCCCTTGCCCATTCGCGAGCCGTATAGCCAGTCTCCTCAGCCAGCTCGCGGATGGCACACCGCAGCGGCGGCTCGCCTGCATCGAGCTTGCCGGCCGGGAATTCGAGCATCACCTGGCCCATCGGGTAGCGGTATTGCCGCTCGACCACCAGGCGACCGTCGTCGAGCAGCGGCACGATCATCACGGCGCCCGGATGGACGATGTATTCGCGCGCGGCCACGGTCCCGTCGGGCAACCGCACCTCGTCGCGGCGGACGTCGAGGAAGTGACCGCGGTAGACCTGCTGCGAGCTGATGCGCTCTTCGGTCAGATGACGGTCGCTCATGAAGGGCGCCGTCAGGTCTTGAGCGCGAGCAGCACGGCGTTGGCGCAGACCATCATCAGCCCGCCTGGCAGCAGGCCGAAGAGCACCACGGCCGCACCGTTGAGCGACAGCAGCACACGCACGTCGCCGGTGCTGGTGATGGGAGCTGTCTCGGCCGGCTCGTCGAAGTACATGACCTTCACGAGGCGCAGGTAGTAGAACGCGCCGATCAGCGACAGCACCACCGCGACGATGGCCAGCGTGATGAAGGTCGGGTCGTTGGTGGAGACCAGTGCCTGCAGCACGGCGAGCTTCGCGTAGAACCCGACCGTCGGCGGGATGCCGGCCAGCGAGAACATGAAGATCGCCATGACGGCGGCATACCAGGGGCTGCGCTTGGCCAGACCCTTGAAGTCGTCGATCTCTTCGCTTTCAAAGCCGCGGCGCGACAGCAGCATGATGATGCCGAAGGTGCCGAGCGTGGTCAGCACGTAGCTCACCAGGTAGAAGAGCGCCGACGAGTAGCCATTGGCCGCCGAGAAGGTGTTGTTCGACACCACGGTCGGCGTGAAGCCGAGCAGCATGAAGCCGATCTGGCCGATGGTCGAGTAGGCCAGCATGCGCTTCAAGTTGCTCTGCGCGATGGCGGCCAGATTGCCGACCACGAGCGACGCGACGGCGAGGAACATCAGCATCTGCTGCCAGTCGGTCGCGACACCCGACATACCCTCGACCAGCAGGCGGAAGGTGATCGCGAAGGCAGCCAGCTTCGGGGCGCCTGCGATCAGCAGCGTGACAGCCGTCGGCGCACCCTGGTACACGTCGGGAATCCACATGTGGAATGGCACGGCCCCGAGCTTGAAGGCCAGGCCGGCGACGATGAACACCACGCCGAACACCAGCACGGCCTTGTTGATCTGGCCGGTGGCGATGGCTTCGAAGACCTTCGGGATGTCGAGCGAGCCGGCCGCGCCGTACATCATCGACAGGCCGTACAGCAGGAAGCCGCTGGCCAGCGCGCCCAGCACGAAGTACTTCATCGCCGCTTCGGTCGACTCGGTGTGATCGCGGCGCATCGCGGTCAGGGCATAGAGCGACAGCGACATCAACTCCAGGCCCAGGTAGACCACGAGGAAGTTGTTGGCCGAGAGCATGATCGAGATGCCCAGGAGCGAGAAGAGGCTCAGCGTGAAGAGTTCGCCCTTCAGGATCTCGCGGTGCTCGGCATAGGGCCGGGCATAGGCGAGCGCGATCATCACCGAGATCGCAGCGAAGACACCCAGCAGGTGCCCGAGCGGGTCGGTCACGACCATGCGCTGCATGCCGTAGATGGTGAAGCCGCCGTCGAAATACAGCCAGTGCATGACGGCCACCACGGCCAGCGTCGCTTGCGTCAGCAGGTAGGTCGGCGTGCGGCGCGGATGCTTGACCCACAGGTCCACCATCGCCACCACACAGGCCATCACCAGGAGCACGAGCTCGGGATAGACGGCCAACCAGTTCATGTCTTTCATGTTGTCGGGCTCAGTTCAGCTTGGACACTGCAACGTGCTTGAGCAGCTCGGTCACGCTCACGTGCATGGTGTCGGTGAAAGGCTTCGGATAGAGGCCCATCCAGAGCGTCGCGATGGCCAGCGCTGCCAGCATCGCGAATTCGCGGGCGTTGATGTCCTTCAGGGCGCGCACGTTGTCGTTGGCGACGGGGCCGAAGTAGACGCGCTTGACCATCCACAGGTTGTAGGCCGCACCGAACACCAGCGCCGTCGCCGCCAAGGCACCGAGCCAGAAGCTCGCCTTCACGGTCCCCAGGATCACCATCCACTCCCCGACGAACCCGCCGGTACCTGGCAGACCGCAGTTCGCCATGGCGAAGAAGACCGCAAACGCGGTGAACTTGGGCATGGTGTTGACCACGCCGCCGTAGCTTGCGATCTCGCGCGAATGCACACGGTCATAGAGCACGCCGATGCACAGGAACATGGCTCCCGACACGAAGCCGTGCGAGATCATCTGGATCAGGCCGCCCGAGACGCCCAACTCGCTGAAGATGAAAAAGCCGAGCGTCACGAAACCCATGTGAGCGATCGACGAGTACGCCACCAGCTTCTTCATGTCCTGCTGCACCAGCGCGACGAGGCCGATGTAGATCACCGCGATGAGCGACAGCGCCACGATGACCCAGGTCCACTTGTGCGAGGCATCGGGCGTGATCGGCAGCGAGAATCGCAGGAAGCCGTAGGCCCCGAGCTTCAGCATGATGGCGGCCAGCACCACCGAGCCGCCGGTGGGTGCCTCGACGTGGGCGTCGGGCAGCCAGGTGTGCACTGGCCACATCGGCACCTTGACCGCGAAGGCGGCGAAGAAGGCGAAGAAGAGCAAGGTCTGCTCACCCATGGTGAGCGGCACGTTGTGCCAGGTCTGGATCTCGAAGCTGCTGCCCGACTTGAAGTACAGGAAGATCAGCGCGATCAGCATCAGGAGCGAGCCGGCCAGCGTGTAGAGGAAGAACTTGAACGCCGCGTACACCCGGCGCGGGCCACCCCACACGCCGATAATGATGTACATCGGGATGAGCGTCGCCTCGAAGAACACGTAGAACAGCAGGCCGTCGAGTGCCGAGAAAACGCCAATCATGATCCCCGAGAGGATCAGGAACGCGCCCATGTACTGGTTCACGCGTTCGTCGATCACTTCCCACGCGGCGATCACCACGATGATGGTGATGAAGGCAGTGAGGAGCACGAACCACACCGAGATGCCGTCCAGGCCCAGGTGGTAGCGCACGCGGAAGCGTTCGATCCAGGCGAAGTTCTCCTGGAACTGCATGGCCGCGGTGCCGTTGTCGAAGCCCGTGATCAACGGGATCGTGACGAGGAAGCTGACGACGGCGGCGATGAGCGCCATCCAGCGCACGGCCTTGGCGTGTTCATCGCGGCCGAGCGCGAGCAGCAAGACGCCCGCGACGATCGGCAGCCAGATGGCGAGACTGATCAAACCCATGTTCTTGTTCTCCGTGCCCGATCAGCGCCCCAGCGTCGTGCTGAGGTAGGGCCACAACTGCCAGGTCATCAAACCCAGCACCCCGAGGATCATGACCAGCGCATACCAGTACAGGCGGCCGGTCTGCACTTCACGCACCAGCGAGGCGATGCCACCCACGCCGCGTGCCGTGCCGTTGATGAGCACGCCGTCGATCAGCCCGGCATCGCCGCCCTTCCACAAGCCCGTGCCGAGCAGGCGTGCGCCCGCGGCCAGCACCTTCTCGTTGAAGGCGTCGAAGTAATACTTGTTCTCGAGGATGCGATTGATGAAGCCGGTGCGGGCTTTGATCCCGGCAGGAATCTCGGGTTTGACCATGTAGAACACGTAGGCCGTGACCACCCCCGCGAGCGCCAGCCAGAAAGGCGCCGTCTGCAGACCGTGGAGCGCCATCGCGCCCGCGCCGTGGAAGGCCTCGGCCATCTCCTTCATCGCGTGGTGCTTGCTGAGGTCGACAAAGATCGAATCCTTGAAGAACTCGCCGTAGAGCATTGGCTGGATCGTCAGGTAGCCGATGACCACCGACGGGATGGCCAGCAACGCCAGCGGCAGCCACACCACCCAGGGCGGCTCGTGCGGCGTATGAGGCTCATGGTGGCCATGCTCATCGTCGTGGTGATCGTGTTCACCGGGGAACGGCTTGTGGTGGAAGTGCTCCTTGCCGTGGAAGACGAGGAAGTACATCCGGAACGAGTAGAAGGCCGTGACGAACACGCCCGCCACCACCGCGAAGTAGGCGAAGCCAGAGCCCCACAGGTGGCTCTCGTGCACCGCTTCGATGATGCTGTCCTTCGAGTAGAAGCCCGAGAACAGCGGCGTGCCGATCAGCGCGAGCGAGCCCAGCAGCGAGGTGATCCAGGTGATGGGCATGTACTTGCGCAGGCCGCCCATGTTGCGGATGTCCTGGTCGTGGTGCATGCCGATGATCACCGAGCCTGCAGCGAGGAACAGCAGCGCCTTGAAGAAGGCGTGCGTCATCAGGTGGAAGACCGCGACCGAGTACGCCGACGCACCCAGCGCCACCGTCATGTAGCCAAGCTGCGAAAGCGTGGAGTACGCGACGACGCGCTTGATGTCGTTCTGGATGATGCCGAGGAAGCCCATGAAGAGCGCCGTGATGGCACCGATCACGAGGATGAAGCTCAGCGCCGTGTCCGACAGCTCGAAGAGCGGCGACATGCGCGCCACCATGAAGATGCCGGCCGTCACCATCGTGGCCGCGTGGATCAGCGCCGAGATCGGCGTCGGGCCTTCCATCGAGTCGGGCAGCCACACGTGCAGCGGGAACTGCGCGCTCTTGCCCATCGCGCCGATGAAGAGGCAGATGCAGGTGACGGTGAGCAGCATCCACTCGCCACCCCACAAGGGCATGGGGAACGTGAGCTTCGCGAGGTCACCCGCCTTGGCAAAGGTCTCGCTGTAGTTCAGCGTGCCGGCGTAGGCGACGATCAGCCCGATGCCGAGGATGAAGCCGAAGTCGCCGACCCGATTCACCAGGAAGGCCTTCATGTTCGCGAAGATCGCCGTCGGCTTGGTGAACCAGAAGCCGATCAGCAGGTACGACACCAGGCCCACCGCTTCCCAGCCGAAGAAGAGCTGCAGGAAGTTGTTGCTCATCACGAGCATCAACATCGAGAAGGTGAAGAGCGAGATGTACGAGAAGAAGCGCTGGTAGCCCGGGTCTTCTTCCATGTAGCCGATGGTGTAGATGTGCACCATCAACGACACGAAGGTCACGACGACCATCATCATCGCCGACAGCCCGTCGATGAGGAAGCCGACTTCCATCTTCAGGCCACCGAGCACCATCCACTCGTAGACAGTGGCGTTGAAGCGCGCGCCGTCGATCACGTCCTTCAGCACAAACGCCGAGATGATGAACGACACCAGCACACCGAGGATGGTGGCGACGTGGCTGCCACGGCGGCCGATCAGCTTGCCGAAAAAGCCGGCGAGGATGGCGCCGGCCAGCGGCGCGAGCGGAACGGCGAGGAGCAGGTTCGGATTGAGAGTCGCGGTCATGCCGTCAGCCCTTCAGCGCGTCGAGCTCGTCGACGTTGATGTTCGAGCGGTTGCGGAACAGCACCACCAGGATCGCGAGGCCGATCGCCGACTCGGCGGCGGCCACGGTGAGGATGAAGAACACGAACACTTGGCCCGCCATGTCGCCCAGGTAGTGCGAGAAGGCCACGAAGTTCAGGTTGACCGCCAGCAGCATCAACTCGATGGCCATCAGCAGCACGATCAGGTTCTTGCGGTTGAGGAAGATCCCAATCACCGACAGCGCAAACAGGATCGCGCCCAGCGTGAGGTAGTGCCCGAGTGCGACCGGGCCGGCAAAGAGGCTTGTCATTTGGTCTCTCCAGCCGGCGCGGCCGGGGGTGCTGGGGGCGCAGGCGGCGGCTCGACGACCGGCTGCATCTTCACGATGCGCAGGCGATCGGCCTTCTTCACCTTGACCTGTTGCGACGGGTCGATCGCCTTGCTGTCCTTGCGCTGGCGCAGGGTCAGCGCGATCGCCGCGATGATGGCCACGAGCAGGATCAGGGCCGCAATCTGCAGCGGGTAAAGGTAGTTGGTGTAGATCTCGATGCCGAGCAACTTGGTGTTGCCCATCGAGATCGACTTGGCGTCGGCGGGCGGCGCATTGACAACGTCAAAGCCGGGAATGAGCACGAGCGCCATCTCCAGGACGATCACCACGCCGACGATCGCTGCGACGGGAAAGTGCTTCCAGAAGCCGACCCGCAGTGCATCGACGTTGATGTCCAACATCATCACCACGAAGAGGAACAGCACCATCACCGCGCCCACGTAGACGAGCACGAGCGAGATGGCCAGGAACTCGGCGCGCAGCAGCAGCCACACGCACGAAGCCGAGAAGAAGGCGAGCACGAGGAAGAGCGCCGAATGCACGGCGCTGCGGGCCGTGATCACGCGAAACGCGGCGACCAGCAGCACGGCAGAAAAGACGTAGAAGAGCGCGGTGGATGTATCCATGTGGTTCTTGTGACGGTCACGCTGAACGGGCATGAAGGCCCTGAAGGGTCAGCGATAGCGCGCGTCAGCCTCCTTGTTGGCCGCGATTTCCTTTTCGTAGCGGTCGCCCACGGCCAGCAGCATGTCCTTGGTGAAGTACAGGTCGCCGCGCTTTTCGCCGTGGTATTCGAAGATGTGCGTCTCGACGATCGAGTCGACCGGGCAGCTCTCTTCGCAGAAGCCGCAGAAGATGCATTTGGTCAGGTCGATGTCGTAGCGCGTGGTGCGGCGCGAGCCATCGTCGCGGATGTCCGACTCGATGGTGATCGCGAGCGCCGGGCACACCGCTTCGCACAGCTTGCAGGCGATGCAACGCTCTTCACCGTTGTCATAGCGGCGCAGCGCGTGGAGGCCGCGGAAACGCGGCGACAGCGGCGTCTTCTCTTCCGGGAACTGCACGGTGATCGTGCGCGACAGGAAGTGGCGGCCGGTCAGGGCCATGCCCTTGAAGAGTTCGGCGAGCAGGAAGCTCGAAAACAGATTCTTGACGGATGCAACAGCGCTCATGGCATTGCCCTCTGATTACTTCCAGATGTTCCAGGGCGACTGGATCCACAGGCCGACGACCACCAGCCAGACGAGGGTGACGGGGATGAAGATCTTCCAGCCCAGACGCATGATCTGGTCATAGCGGTAGCGCGGGAAGGTCGAGCGCACCCACAGGAAGATGGTCACGACGCAGAAGGTCTTGCCGAAGAACCAGAACCAGTCCCAGAACCACGCAGACGCTTGGATCCACGCCGGCGTCTGCATGCCGATCGCCGCGAACGAGATCGGGGCCAGCCAACCGCCGAGGAACATGGTCACGGCCAGCGCCGACACGAGGATCATGTTGGCGTACTCGGCCAGGAAGAACATGGCGAAGGCCATGCCGGAGTACTCGATCATGTGCCCGGCGACGATCTCGGATTCGCCTTCCACCACGTCGAACGGGTGGCGGTTGGTTTCAGCCAGACCCGAGATGAAGTAAACGACGAAGATCGGCAGCAGCGGCAGCCAGTTCCACGACAGGAAGTTGACGCCCATCGATGCGAAGGTGCCCTTGTTCTGGCCGAGCACGATGTCGGTCATGTTGAGGCTGGCCGAGACCATCAGCACCACGACCAGCGCGAAGCCCATCGCGATTTCGTAGCTGACCATCTGCGCCGACGCACGCAGGGCGCCCAGGAAGGCGTACTTCGAGTTGGACGCCCAGCCGGCAATGATGACGCCGTAGACCTCCATCGAGGTGATCGCCATCAGGAACAACAGGCCGGCATTGATGTTGGACACCGCCACTTCGGGCCCGAACGGCACCACCGCCCAGGCGGCCAGCGCCGGCATGATGGTCATGATCGGGCCGAGCAGGAAGAGGCCCTTGTTGGCCGCCGTCGGGAGGATGATCTCCTTGAAGATCAGCTTCACCGCATCGGCGATCGGGGTCAGCAGGCCCCAAGGGCCCACGCGGTTCGGGCCGGGGCGGATCTGCGTCCAGCCGATGGCCTTGCGCTCCCAGAGCGTGAGGTAGGCGACGCAAATCATCAGCGGCGCGACGAGCGCGATGATCTTGATCAGGCTCCAGGCGACCGCCCAGGTGTTGGGCCAGGCCTGGGTGAACTGGTTGAACATGTCGACCATGGTCAGGCCTTCTCCACGGTGATGGCGCCGAACATCGCACCCAGCGAGGCGGTGCACGGGTGACCGGCCGGCACGCGCACGGAGGTCGACGCGAGAGAGGCATCAAGGCGCGCAGGCAGCACCGCCTGGGCCTGACCTTGCGAGACACGCACCGAAGCACCTTCGCTCAGCCCGAGTTGCAGCCACAGCGCCGACGGGATGTCGGCCACCGGCGGCTTCGCATCGGCGGTGAGCTGCAGCGAGGTGGCACGGCGCACCAACGAGTCGGTGCAGTAGATCGGCACATCGGCAATGCGCTCGAGGCCGGCGGCGGCTTTCACCACGTCGGCAGGCGCCACGGCGGCCTTGTTGCTCAGGCGGCCCGCCACGGTGGCGAGATCGCCCAGCGCTTCGGCCTTCACCTCTTCCGAGGTTTCGAACTCGAAGCCTTTCAGGCCCAGCATGTTGCCGAGCACGCGCAGCACCTTCCAGGCCGGGCGGGTGTCGCCGAGCGGGCGCACCACGCCGTGGAAGCTCTGCACGCGCCCTTCTGCGTTGACGAAGCTGCCCGAGGTTTCGCTGAACGGCGAGATGGGCAGCAGCACGTCGGCGTTGTCGACCGCGGCGTTCTTGAACGAGGTGAGCGCGACCACCATCTGCGCGCCGTTGAGGGCTTCGCGTGCGGCGGCCGGGTTCGCGGCGTCGTAGGCAGGCTCGGTGTTGAGCAGCAGCACGGCCTTCAGGCCGCCGGTCGACAGCATCTGGCCAGCGTTCAGGCCGCCGTTGCCGGGCATTGCGTTGACGAGTTGTGCGCCTACCGTGTTGGCGGCTTCGATGAGGTAGCCGACGGTCGCGCCGGTCTGCTCGCCGATCCATTGCGCCAGGGCCAGCAGCTGGCTGGCCTGGGGATGCTGGGCGGCGGCGTTGCCGAGCAGCACAGCCTTGCGTTCACCTGCCAGCAGTGCGGCCGCGATGGCCTTGGCGGCATCGGTCGCTTCGGCTTGCACGGGGGCCGAAACACCCTCGCTGGCGGCAACGGCACTTGCCACTTCGGCCAGCGCCTGCGTCCAGAGGCTCGGAGCCACGATGAGGTCGTTCGAGGTCGGGATCAGCCAGTCATCGGCCACCGCATTGATGCGCGACACCTTGGCGCCCTTGCGTGCGGCCTGGCGGATGCGCTGGGCAAAGAGCGGGTGGTCCTTGCGAAGGAAGGACCCGACGACCAGCGCGCTCTGCAGCGTGGAAAGCGAAGCGATCGAAGTGCCCAGCCAACGCACGCCCGCGGTGTTCGAGAAGTCGGCGTGGCGCAAGCGGTGATCGATGTTTTCGCTGCCGAGGCCACGCACCAGCTTCGCGAGCAGGTGCAATTCTTCCGTCGTGCTGTGGGCGGAGCCCAGCGCGCCGATGGCCTTGGCACCGTGATCGGTCTTGATCTGCTTCAGGCCATTGGCCACGTATTCGAGCGCGGTGGTCCAGTCGACCGTCTTCCATTCGCCGCCTTGCTTGAGCATCGGGGCGGTCAGGCGATCTTCGCTGTTGACGGCTTCGTAGGAGAAGCGGTCGCGGTCCGCCAGCCAGCACTCGTTGACGTCTTCGTTCTCGAGCGGCACGACACGCAGCACCTTGTGGTTCTTCACCTGAACGATCAGGTTGGCGCCGGTGCTGTCATGCGGGCTCACGCTCTTGCGACGCGACAGCTCCCAGGTGCGGGCGCTGTAGCGGAAGGGCTTGCTGGTGATCGCGCCCACAGGGCACAGGTCGATCATGTTGCCCGAGAGCTCGGAGTCGACGGTGTCGCCGGTGATGGTGGTGATCTCGGAGTGCTCGCCCCGGTGCACCATGCCAAGCTCCATGATGCCGGCCACTTCCTGGCCGAAGCGCACGCAGCGGGTGCAGTGGATGCAGCGGCTCATCTCCTCCATCGACAGCAGCGGGCCGACTTCCTTGTGGAAGACGACGCGCTTTTCTTCGGTGTAGCGGGAGGCCGATCCACCGTAGCCCACGGCCAGGTCTTGCAGCTGGCACTCGCCGCCCTGGTCGCAGATGGGGCAGTCGAGCGGGTGGTTGATGAGCAGGAACTCCATCACGCCCTGCTGGGCCTTGATGGCTTTGTCGCTCTTGGTGCGCACGATCATGCCCTGCGTGACCGGCGTGGCGCAGGCGGGCATGGGCTTCGGAGCCTTCTCCACCTCGACCAGGCACATGCGGCAGTTGGCGGCGATGGAGAGCTTCTTGTGGTAGCAGAAGTGCGGGATGTAGGTGCCGGCCTTGTCGGCCGCATGCATCACCATGCTGCCTTCGGCGACCTCTACCTTCTTCCCGTCGAGTTCGATTTCGATCATGTCGTGTTGCCTTGGGGGCCCGCGTCAGACGTAGGCCGGGACCACGCTGGTCTTGTGCTCGATGAGGTGGACGAACTCATCGCGGAAGTGCTTGATCATGGCGCGCACCGGCATCGCGGCGGCATCGCCCAGTGCGCAGATGGTGCGGCCCTGGATGTTGTCGGCCACCGAATTCAAGAGGTCGATGTCTTCCATGCGGCCCTGGCCGTTGGCAATGCGCTCGACCATGCGGAAGAGCCAGCCCGTGCCTTCGCGGCAGGGGGTGCACTGGCCGCAGCTTTCGTGCATGTAGAAGTACGACAGACGCAGCAGGCTCTTGACCATGCAGCGCGAGTCGTCCATCACGATGACGGCACCCGAGCCGAGCATGGAGCCGGCCTTGGCGATGGAGTCGTAGTCCATGGTGCACTCGTTCATGATCGACGCCGGCAACACCGGGGCCGACGAGCCACCGGGGATCACCGCCTTGAGCTTGCGGCCGCTGCGCACACCGCCGGCAAGTTCGAGCAGCTTGGGGAACGGCGTGCCGAGCGGCACTTCGAAGTTGCCGGGCTTGTTGACGTCGCCCACCACCGAGAAGATCTTCGTGCCGCCGTTGTTGGGCTTGCCGATCTCGAGGTACTGCTGGCCGCCGTTGCGGATGATCCAGGGCACCGCCGCGAAGGTCTCGGTGTTGTTGATCGTGGTCGGCTTGCCGTACAGGCCGTAGCTCGCGGGGAACGGCGGCTTGAAGCGCGGCTGGCCCTTCTTGCCTTCGAGCGACTCCAGCAGCGCAGTTTCTTCGCCGCAGATGTAGGCGCCGAAGCCGTGCGCGGCGTGCAGTTGGAAGCTGAACGACGAGCCGAAGATGTTGTTGCCGAGATAGCCCGCAGCGCGCGCTTCTTCAAGCGCGGCTTCGAAGCGCTCGTACACCTCGAAGATCTCGCCGTGGATGTAGTTGTAGCCGGTGGCGATGCCCATCGCGAAGGCGGCAATGGCCATGCCTTCGATCACGATGTGCGGGTTGAACATGAGGATGTCGCGGTCCTTGCAGGTGCCCGGCTCGCCTTCGTCGGAATTGCAGACGAGGTACTTCGCGCCCGGGTACATGCGGGGCATGAAGCTCCACTTGAGGCCGGTCGGAAAGCCTGCGCCGCCGCGGCCACGCAGGCCCGAGGTCTTGACCTCTGCGATCACTTGCTCGGGAGTCATCGGCTCGAGGCCGTTGCCGCCGGTCAGGATGCGGCGTAGCGCCTGGTAGCCGCCGCGCGCTTCGTAGTCCTTCAGCGACCAGTTCTTGCCGTCGAGGCCGTCATAGATCTGCGCGCCGATGTGGCGGCCGTGGAAGCAGGTCTCCGTGCCCTTGGCCTGGAACTGCGACAGGTCGATCTGGGGTTGCATCGTCGAACTCACTTCTTGGCGCCGGCGCGCAGGGTGTCGACCAGCGAGTCGAGCCGCTGGTTGTCCATGAAGCTGCACATCTGGCGATCGTTGACCAGCATCACCGGCGCGTCGGCGCAGGCACCCAGGCACTCGCTCTTCTGAACGGTGAACATGCCGTCAGCGGTGGTGCCGCCCTCTTCCACGCCGAGCTTCTCGCACAGGTGGTTGAGCGCGCCCTGCCCGTTGCGCAGCTGGCACGGAAGGTTGGTGCAGACGTTGAGCTTGAAGGTGCCCAGCTTCTGTTGGTTGTACATGTTGTAGAAGGTCGTGACCTCGTGCACCGCGATGGGCGGCATGCCGAGGTAGTCGGCGACCAGGCGCTCGCCGTCGGCCGACACGTAGCCCTGCTCCTGCTGCAGGATGGCCAGACAAGCCATCACAGCCGACTGCTTCTGGTCGGCGGGGTACTTGGCGACCTCGCGGTCGAAGCGAGCGCGCGTGGCCTCGCTGAGGGTTGCGGTTGCGGCGCTCACCGGTCGATCTCTCCAAACACGATGTCCATGGTGCCGATCACGGCGACCGCGTCGGCGATCATGTGGCCGCGCGACATTTCATCCAGCGCCGCGAGGTGCGGGAAGCCGGGCGGACGGATCTTCAGGCGATACGGCTTGTTGGCGCCATCGCTCACGATGTAGATGCCGAACTCGCCCTTCGGGTGTTCGACAGCCGAGTAGACCTCACCCTCCGGCACGTGGAAGCCTTCGGTGAAGAGCTTGAAGTGGTGAATCAGCTCTTCCATGCTGGACTTCATGTCCACGCGCGACGGCGGTGCGACCTTGTGGTTGTCGGTGATCACCGGGCCAGGGTTGGCCTTCAGCCACTTCACGCACTGCTGGATGATGCGGTTGGCCTGGCGCATCTCTTCCACGCGCACGAGGTAGCGGTCGTAGGTGTCGCCGTTGCTGCCCAGCGGGATGTCGAAGTCCATGCGGCCATAGACGTCATAGGGCTGGTTCTTGCGCAGGTCCCACTGGATGCCAGAGCCGCGGAGCATCGGGCCGGTGAAGCCTAGGTTCAGCGCACGCTCGGGCGAGACGACGCCGATGCCGACGGTGCGTTGCTTCCAGATGCGGTTGTCGGTGAGCAGGGTCTCGTATTCGTCGACGCGCTTTGGGAAATTGTTCGCGAAGGTCTCGATGAAGTCGAGCAGCGTGCCCTGGCGGTTCTCGTTCATCTGCGCGAGCGCGCGCGCATTGCGGATCTTCGAGGCCTTGTACTGGGGCATCGAGTCCGGCAGGTCGCGGTAGACGCCGCCCGGTCGGAAGTAGGCGGCATGCATGCGGGCGCCGGAAGCGGCCTCGTACATGTCGAACAGGTCTTCACGCTCGCGGAAGCAGTAGATGAGCATGTTCATCGCGCCGCAGTCGAGGCCGTGCGCGCCGAGCCACATCAGGTGGTTCAGCAAGCGGGTGATCTCGGAGAACATGACGCGGATGTACTGCGCGCGCTCGGGCACCTCGATGCCCAGCAGCTTCTCGATGGCGAGGCAATAGGCGTGCTCGTTGCACATCATCGAGACGTAGTCCAGCCGGTCCATGTAGGGCAGCGACTGGATGTAGGTGCGTGTCTCGGCGAGCTTTTCGGTCGCGCGGTGCAGCAGGCCAATGTGCGGGTCGGCACGCTGGATGACTTCGCCGTCGAGTTCGAGCACGAGGCGCAGCACGCCGTGTGCGGCTGGGTGCTGGGGCCCGAAGTTCAGCGTGTAATTCTTGATCTCAGCCATGTCAGTGAAGGCCGCCGTAGTTGTCTTCGCGAATGATGCGCGGCGTGATTTCGCGCGGCTCGATGGTCACCGGCTGGTAGATCACGCGCTTCTGCTCGGGGTCGTAGCGCATCTCGACGTGACCGCTGACCGGGAAATCCTTGCGGAACGGATGGCCGATGAAGCCGTAGTCCGTGAGGATGCGGCGCAGGTCGAGGTGACCTTCGAAGAGGATGCCGTAGAGGTCGAAAGCCTCACGCTCGAACCAGTTGGCGGAGTTCCAGACCGGCGTGAGCGCCGCCACGGAGGGCAGGTCGTCGTCGGGGCAGAACACCTTCAGGCGCACGCGCCAGTTGTGGCGCACCGACAGCAGGTGCGAGACGACGGCGAAACGGGGCCCATCGCGCGGCTCGTCCTTGTACGAGGAGTAGTCGACGCCACAGAGGTCGACGAGTTGCTCGAAGTAAAGCGTGCCGTCATCGCGCAGCTGGGTGGCGACGTCGTGGTAGTTGGCGGCGGACACGGTGATGGTGATCTCGCCGCGGTCTTTGACCAGCGACTTGATCTTGTCACCGAGCGCGGCCTCAAGAGCGGTTTGGAGTGTGTCGAGTCTGCTCATGCGGGCGCTCAGCGGGCGATCGTGTTCTCGCGGCGGATCTTGGTTTGCAGCTGCAGGATGCCGTAGAGCAGCGCTTCTGCGGTGGGCGGGCAACCCGGCACGTAGACGTCGACCGGGACGATGCGGTCGCAACCGCGCACGACGGAATAGCTGTAGTGGTAGTAGCCGCCACCGTTGGCGCAGGAGCCCATCGAGAGCACCCAGCGCGGCTCGGCCATCTGGTCGTACACCTTGCGCAGCGCCGGCGCCATCTTGTTGCACAGCGTGCCGGCCACGATCATCAGATCGCTCTGGCGCGGGCTTGGACGGAACAGCATGCCGAAGCGGTCGATGTCATAGCGGGCCGCGCCCGCATGCATCATCTCGACCGCGCAACAGGCCAGACCGAAGGTCATGGGCCACAGCGATCCGGTCTTGGACCAGTTCACGAGGGCATCAACACTGGTCGTGATGAAGCCTTCCTTGAGGACACCTTCAATACCCACGGTACTACCTCGCGATCATTCCCAGTCGAGGGCGCCCTTTTTCCACTCGTAGGCGAAGCCGACGACGAGGATGCCCAGGAACAACATCATGGCCCAGAAGCCGGCAGCGCCGATCTCGTGCAGCGACACGGCCCAGGGGAAAAGAAACGCGATTTCGAGGTCGAAGAGAATGAAGAGGATGGCCACCAGGTAGTAGCGCACGTCGAACTTCATGCGAGCGTCTTCAAACGCCTCGAAACCGCATTCGTAGGGGGAGTTCTTGGCGGCGTCAGGACGACGCGGCCCGAAAAGGAAACCCAGCACCTGGGGCGCCACACCTACTGCCACACCTACCAGGATGAACAAGATCACAGGAAGGTAGGGGCCGAGGTTCATGGTGGCGTCTGGGCTGGTGATTTCGACAAGGCGCCGGGTAGGTACCTTGTCGATAGATCTGGTGCCGACGGCGAGACTCGAACTCGCACAGCTTTCGCCACTACCCCCTCAAGATAGCGTGTCTACCAATTTCACCACGTCGGCCTAACGGGTCTGCCGTTCAACTACCAGCAACGGCGCCTGGATTGCATGAGGAGTAGCTCACCAGACAGCCCGCAATTCTAACCTCAAACACCACGCAAACTCACTGCTGCAGTATTACCTACAGCGTGATTTGACGCCGGGCAAACGCCCGGCGCGTCACATCACTTGTCGACCGGGATCTGCGCCGGGCCAGACGCCACGGGCGCAGGGGCCGACGCAGCAGGCACGGCACCCGGAATGATCGAACCGGCGGGCGCACTTGCCGCTGCGCTGGCAGCGGCAGGTGCCGCACCTGCGCGATCGAGCACGCTATTGCCGGTGCTCGACGCCGAGCGACCACTGGAGTAGTACGTCAGGGCGAGCGTGCAGCAGAAGAAGATGGCGGCGCACACGGCCGTCGAGCGCGAGAGGAAGTTGGCGCTGCCCGTCGCCCCGAAAAGGCTGCCCGACGAACCACTGCCGAAGGACGCGCCCATGTCCGCACCCTTGCCGTGCTGGATCAGCACCAATCCGATCATCGTCAGCGCTGCGAGGATCTGCACCACCAACACGACATTCATCAACACTTGCATTGCTACGAGCTCCTGGTTTTGTTCTTGAGGGCCGGCGCTCAGGCGGCGGCCTTGCAGATGGCGGCGAAATCGGCCGCCTTCAGCGACGCACCACCGATGAGGCCACCGTCGATGTCGCCTTGTGCGAACAGCTGCTTGGCGTTGTCGGCCTTCACGCTGCCGCCGTAGAGGATCAGCATCTCGGCCGATTTCTCCGTGGCGGCATGCAGTTGCGCACGCAGCACGGCGTGCACGGCCTGCGCCTGCTCGGGCGTGGCCGTCTTGCCTGTGCCGATCGCCCACACCGGCTCATACGCCACCACCACCTGCGAGATGCAATGGCCGAGCGTGTGGATCACCGCCGACAGCTGGCGCTTGACGACCGCGTCGGTCTGCCCTGCTTCACGCTCGGCGAGGGTTTCGCCGACGCACACGATCGGCGTGAGCTTGTGGGCCAGCGCAATCTTGGCCTTGTCGGCCACCAACTGGTCAGACTCCCCGTGCAACGCGCGGCGCTCGGAGTGACCCACGATCACGAAGTGGCAGCCGAACTCGGCCAGCATGCCAGCCGACACCTCACCGGTGTAGGCGCCCGACTCGTGGGCCGAGCAGTCCTGCGCGCCCCATTGCATCCGGCTGCCCTGCAGCGACAGCGCCGTGTCGGCGAGATAAGGAAATGGCGCACACACCGCGACCGCGGCATCCCACGGCTCAGCTTCCTTCAATGCGGCCAGCAACTCGGCGTTGGCCACACGGCCGCCGTTCATCTTCCAGTTGCCAACCACCAGTTTGCGACGCATCAATTCAGTTCCTAGAGTTTCACCAGGTGAGCACGATCTTGCCGATGTGCTCGTTCGATTCCATCAACGCGTGGGCCTGCGCTGCCTGTTCGGCCGGGAAGGTCTTGAAGATCACCGGCTTGACAGCACCCGACGCCAGCCACGGCCATACCTTTGCGCGCAGTGCCTGTGCAATCGCCGCCTTGAACGCCACCGGGCGCGGACGCAGCGTCGAGCCGGTGACGGTGAGGCGCTTGCGCATGACGACACCCGCATCGATGCGCGCTTCCACGCCGCCTTGCACCGCGATGATCACGAGCCGGCCATCTTCGGCGAGGCAGCCCAGCTCGCGCGCCACGTACTCGCCGGCCACCATGTCGAGCACGACATTAACGCCGCGCTTCTCGGTGATGCGCGCCACTTCCGCCGCGAAATCCTGGCTGCGGTAGTTGATCGCGTGGTCGGCTCCCAGCGCGCGGCATGCATCGCACTTTTCGTCGGACCCGGCCGTCGCGATCACCATCGCACCGGCCGCCTTAGCGAGCTGGATGGCCGTCACGCCGATGCCGCTGGTGCCACCTTGCACGAGGAAGGTCTCGCCCGCCTGCAGCCCGCCACGGTCGAACACGTTCGACCAGACAGTGAAGAAGGTCTCCGGCAAGCTGGCGGCTTCGACATCGCTCAGCGAGCCCGGGACCGGCAGGCACTGCCCGATCGGCGCCACGCACTGCTCGGCATAACCACCACCGGCCACCAACGCACACACACGATCACCGGGCTTGAAGCCCGCAGCGCGCATCGCTTCGCGGTCGCCATCGATGATGACGCCCGCGACTTCGAGCCCCGGCAGGTCAGACGCACCAGGCGGCACCGGATAGTGCCCCTTGCGCTGGAGCACATCGGGCCGATTGACCCCCGAAGCGCTCACGCGGATCAGCACCTCACCCGCGCCCGCAGAGGGCGTAGGACGTTCGGCCGGCCGCAGCACGTCCGGCTTGCCGTAGGACGAGATTTCGATGGCTTTCATGGCACAACGATTCGCTGGGCGGCAGACACACCGCCCAGCAGCATCACTCCTGCGTGGCGGAAGCCTGCGGCTCGCGTTCGATCAGCGCCTTCATCGACAGCTTGACGCGGCCCTTCTCGTCGGTCTCGAGCACCTTGACCTTGACGATCTGGCCTTCCTTCAGGAAGTCGGTGACCTTTTCGACACGCTGGTGCGCGATCTGGCTGATGTGCAGCAGGCCGTCCTTGCCCGGGAGCAGGTTCACGAGCGCACCGAACTCCAGGATCTTGGTGACCGGGCCTTCGTAGATCTTGCCCACTTCCACCTCGGCGGTGATCTCTTCGATGCGCTTCTTGGCGTAGGCCGCCTTGTCGGCATCGGCCGAGGCGATGGTGATGGTGCCGTCTTCGCCGATGTCGATCGTGGTGCCGGTCTCTTCGGTCAGCGCGCGGATGGTGGCGCCGCCCTTGCCGATCACGTCACGAATCTTCTCGGGGTTGATCTTCATCGTGTACAGGCGCGGCGCGAACTGCGACACCTCGGCCTTGGCCTCACCCATCGCTTCGGTCATCTTGCCGAGGATGTGCAGGCGGGCTTCCTTGGCCTGGGCCAGAGCCACCTGCATGATTTCCTTGGTGATGCCCTGGATCTTGATGTCCATCTGCAGGGCGGTCACGCCGGCGGTGGTGCCGGCCACCTTGAAGTCCATGTCGCCCAGGTGATCTTCGTCACCGAGGATGTCGGTCAGCACGGCGAAACGGTTGCCGTCCTTGATCAGGCCCATGGCGATGCCGGCCACGTGCGCCTTGAGCGGCACACCAGCGTCCATCAGCGCGAGGCAACCGCCACAGACGGAGGCCATCGAAGAGGAGCCGTTCGACTCGGTGATCTCTGAGACCACGCGCATCGAGTACGGGAACTCGACACGATCCGGCAGCACGGCGACGAGCGCCCGCTTGGCCAGGCGGCCGTGGCCGATCTCGCGGCGTTTCGGCGAGCCCACGCGGCCGGTTTCGCCGGTGGCGAACGGGGGCATGTTGTAGTGGAGCATGAAGTGCTCGCTGAACTCACCCGCCAGCGCGTCGATCTTCTGCGAGTCGCGGTCGGTGCCGAGGGTGGCCGCGACCAGCGCCTGCGTCTCGCCACGTGTGAACAGTGCCGAGCCGTGCACGCGCGGCAGCACGCCGTTGCGGATCTCGATGGGGCGCACGGTGCGGGTGTCGCGGCCGTCGATGCGGGGCTCGCCCGAGAGGATCTGGCTGCGAACGATGCGGGCTTCGATCTCGAACAGGATGGTCTCGACCTTCACCTTGTCATAGGCGGTGCCTTCAGCGTCCAGCGCGGCGAAGACGTCGGCGGTGGCCTGGCGGGTCGCTTGCGTGCGGGCCTGCTTGGAGCGGATCTGGTAGGCGGCGCGAAGCTTCTCTTCGGCCAGCGCGGTCACCTTTCCCATGAAGGTTTCGTCCTTCGCGGGCGGCTGCCAGTCCCAGGCCGGCTTGCCGGCGTCACGCACCAGCTCGTTGATCGCGGCGATGGCGATGTTGCCTTGCTCGTGGCCGAAGACCACGCCGCCAAGCATCACTTCTTCGCTCAGCTGCTGCGCTTCGCTTTCCACCATCAGAACGGCGGCTTGCGTGCCAGCGACCACCAGGTCCATCTGCGAGTCAAGCAGCTGGGTCTTGCCGGGGTTCAGCACGTACTGGCCGTTGATGTAGCCCACGCGCGCAGCGCCGATGGGACCGTTGAACGGAATGCCCGAGATGGCCAGCGCAGCGCTCGCACCGATCAGCGACGGGATGTCGGCCGAGACTTCGGGGTTCAGCGACAGGACGTGGATCACGACCTGCACTTCGTTGTAGAAACCATCCGGGAACAGCGGGCGCAGCGGGCGGTCGATCAGGCGCGAGGTCAGCGTCTCGAGTTCGCTCGGGCGGCCTTCACGCTTGAAGAAGCTGCCGGGAATCTTGCCAGCGGCATAGGTCTTTTCGAGGTAGTCGACGGTCAGGGGGAAGAAGTCTTGACCGGGCTTGGCGTTCTTGGCGCCCACGACGGTGGCGAGCACCACGGTGTCTTCGACATCGACCAGCACCGCGCCGGAAGCCTGGCGGGCAATCTCGCCCGTTTCCAGCTTCACGGTGTGCTGGCCCCATTGGAAGGTCTTGGTGACTTTGTTGAACATGCTCATGCGTCTCTCCTATTGCTTGTCAGCGCCTTCACGGGCGGCGCCTTCTGCCCGGAGCACAACAACCTGGCGCGATGCCATTCCAGCGGGGCTCTGCTTCGGTTGAAGCGCCGGTGGAATGACACATCGTCATCAGTGGCTGTCGGTCTCCAAATGCAAAGAGCCTGTGCTGGCAGGTCCAGACAGGCTCTTCACTTTTCGCTTCGGTTTACTTGCGCAGACCCAGCTTCTGGATCAGAGCGGTGTAGCGCTCTGCGTCCTTGTTCTTGAGGTAAGCCAAGAGGCTCTTGCGGGTGTTGACCATCTTCAGGAGGCCACGGCGGCCGTGGTGGTCCTTCAGATGGGTCTTGAAGTGGGGGGTCAGCTCGTTGATGCGAGCAGTCAGCAGTGCGACTTGGACTTCGGGGGAGCCGGTATCGGCGGCACCGCGGGCGTTGGCCTTGACGATTTCGGCCTTGTTCAGATCAGCGACAGACATGTCAGTTTCCAGAAAAATCCGGTCGCCGGCGCCTGCAAATGATGACGCTGCGGTTTCCGGTGTTGCGACTTGCGGTAGCGGGAGAAACCTTCCCGCGCCGTGCTAATGCGATGGGCCACCGGCAGACCGGCGGCACAAAGCCCGTCGATTATAGCCGAAGGGCGTCGGCCAGCCGGCCCACGCCCTGCACGAGCCGCGTGGGGTCGCGGGCGGCGAAGCACCAGCGCAGCCACCCTTCGGCCTCGTCGCCGAAGGCCGAACCGGGTGCGAGCCCGAGCCCGTGGCGTTCCACCAGCCGTTTTGCGAAAGCCAGCGAGTCGTCTTCCCCGTCGACCCGGAAGAAGGCGTACATCCCGCCTCGCGGCAGGGCAACGGTGACCCCGGGGAGCGCGGCCAGGCGCGGGACCAGCGTGTCGCGGCAGGCCTGAAGCCGGGCGACGAGCCCGGGCACCGACTCACCCGCCTCCGACAAGGCCGCGAGGCCGCCCTTTTGCACGAACACCGGGGCGCAGGAGGTGTTGAACTCGATCAGCTTGGCCACCTCGCCCGACAGTCCCTCGGGCAACACCAGCCAGCCCAGGCGCCAGCCGGTCATGAGGAAGCTCTTCGAGAAGCTGTGCGCGACGATCAAGCGGTCGGTCGGGTCTGCGATGTCGAGGAAGCTTGGAGCTGTCCGGCTTCCGGGCTCGAAATAGAGGCGCTCATAGACCTCGTCGGCCAGGATCCAGGTGCCCGTCTGGCGGCATCGGTCGAGGATGGCACGCTGCTCGTCGTGTGTGAGCGTCCAGCCGGTGGGGTTGTTGGGCGCATTCAGGATCACGGCCCGCGTGTGCGGCGTGATGGCGTCGAGCAGCGCTTGCAGATCGAGCACCCAGGCGCCGTCGCGCGGGGCGAGCGACATGCGCGTCACCCGTGCGCCGAGGATCACCGGCTGCGCCGTCACGTTGGGCCACACCGGGACCACGGCCACGACGTCGTCGCCCGGCTCCAGGATCAGCTGGCCTGCGATCATCAGCGCGCTCACGCCGGACGAGGTGACCGCGATCCGCTCCACTTCCACCGGCCGGTGCAGCTCGCTCGTATAGGCGCTCAGCGCCTCGCGCAGCGCCGGAAGGCCGAGGTTGTGCGAATAGAAGGTCTCACCCGCCTGCAAGGACGCGATGGCCGCGTCGCGCGCCAGGCTGGGCGTGACCTCGTCGCTCTCGCCGAACCAGAAGGCCAGCACGTCGCTGCGGCCGAGGCCAGCGTTGGCCACTTCGCGGATCCTGGAGGCCGGCAGGCCCGCAATCGCCTTTCTCATACGGTCGACAGATCCCAGCGCGGCTGCACATCGAACCCGTACTCCTGCCGCGGCTGCGCCAAGCCCCGCTGGAGCCGCATCGCCGCCGCGAGCGCGATCATGGCGCCGTTGTCGGTGCACAGCGCGAGTTCCGGGTAGTGCACCTTCACGCCCCGCTTCGCGCAGGCGGCGTTGAGTTGCTCGCGCAAGCGCGCGTTGGCCCCCACCCCGCCCGCGACCACCAGGCGCTTGAGCCCCGTCTGCTTGAGCGCCGCCAGCGATTTCTTCACCAGCACGTCGACGATCGCCTGCTGGGTCGAGGCCGCCAGATGTGCCTTGTCCTGCTCGCAGACGTTGGTGCCGAACTTGAGCACCTGGGTGCGCACCGCCGTCTTCAGCCCGGCGAACGAGAAATCGAGGTTGCCGCTGTGCAGCAGCGGGCGCGGCAGTTCGAAGGCGTCGCCGCTGCCGAACTCGGCCAGCCGTGCGAGCGCCGGCCCCCCCGGGTACCCGAGGCCGAGCATCTTGGCCGACTTGTCGAAGGCCTCGCCCGCCGCGTCGTCGATGGTCTCGCCCAGCAACTCGTAGCTGCCGACGTCATCGACGCGCATCAGCTGCGTGTGCCCACCCGACACCAGCAAGGCCACGAACGGAAACTCCGGCGGATCGGCCGCCAGGAACGGCGACAGCAGATGCCCCTCCAGGTGATGCACGCCCACCACCGGCTTGCCGAGCGCTGCCGCCAGCGCACAAGCCACACCCGCGCCCACCAGCAGCGCGCCGGCCAACCCAGGGCCACGGGTGTACGCCACCACGTCGATGTCTTCGAGGCTGCGGCCCGACTCGGACAGCACATGCCCCGTCAGCGGCAGCACACGTCGGATGTGGTCACGCGAGGCGAGCTCGGGCACCACGCCGCCATAGGCCTGGTGCATGTCGATCTGGCTGTGCAGGGCCTGGGCCAGGAGCTTCGGCACGCCGCTCGTATCGGCATCGACCAAGGCCACACCTGTTTCGTCGCACGACGACTCGACTCCCAGTACGTTCATTCGGAAGAGTGTACCGAGCGCAACACTTCGCCCTTGAATGCCTGTGGATCCCTACAGCTTCGCATCGGTGTTTTCCCGCGAATACCGCAGGATGGGCCCACGACCCGCTTCCCGTGCACCGCATTGGCGCTCTACCCTGCGCGTCCCGGCCCGAAACCTGCGTGCGCCGGGGCACAAATATGAGAGTCGTTGGGGGATCCACATGAAGGAATACCGTCTCCTGGCCTGGGCCGAGTTGCCCGCGCCGTATCACCGCATGGCCTACCGGCGCATGCTGACCGACCTGTCGCACCGCTACATGACGCACGCCCAGCTCGTGTCGGCCAGTGGCCTCAAGCGCCAGGAGGTGCGCGAGTTCCTCGACATGCTCGAGGCCCGCGACCTGCTCATCGACCGCGAACTCTTCGCCAACGACTCCGTCTTCGGCTCGTTGCGCCCGCTGGGCGGCTGGATCCGCAAGGCGCTCAACGCCTCGGCCGACAACCGCTGAGTTCTGCCAACTCCTTCACGAAGCCCGCCTCCCGCGGGCTTTTTGCTTTCTGGCGTGGATGTTGCTCACTCATGCACCATGAAAGCGCCCCTGCGCCCTGCCATTCCGTCGACCACCTTGCGCATCGTCATCGTGGCGCCAGACCTCGCGCCCGATGCGTCCGACCCTGACGCCGGCACCGAGGCGGAACGTTCGCGCGCGCTGCGCATCGGCCTGCTGGAGCACGGCTACAACATCGTGGCCGTGCTGCCGGCCGACGTGTTCCTGCCCGACCGCCTCGCTCAGATCGCGCCCGACATGATCATCGTCGACGCCGAGAGCCAGGCGCGCGATACGCTGGAGCACGTGGTGATGGCGACGCGCGAGGAGCGCCGCCCCATCGTGCTCTTCACCAACGACGACGACACGACCCACGTGGGCGCGGCCATCGCGGCCGGCGTGACCGCCTATGTGGTGGCAGGCCTCGCGCCCGAACGCGTGAAGCCCGTGCTCGACGTGGCCATGGCGCGCTTCCAGCACGAAGAAGGGCTTCGCCGCGAGCTGGCCGACGCACGCACCGAGTTGTCGGACCGCAAACTGATCGACCGCGCCAAGGCACTGCTCATCCGCCACCACGGCCTGAGCGAAGAAGAGGCGTATGCGAGGTTGCGACGCACCGCAATGGAGAAGCGCCTGAAGCTGGCTGATGTGGCGCAGCGCCTCATTGATGTGAGCGACCTGCTCGGCTGAGGTGCGGCGCCGGCATTTGCACACCGCCTTGGTGCAATGCAACACCACAAACCTCATGAACGGCCCTGGCACGGGCCTTGCGAATTGAAGGGCAGAAGGTCAACGGCGATCTTCTGAAGACATCGACAACGCACCAATGACGGTGCCTTGCTGACAGGACGACGGCGTCCCCACGCGTTGGGCTAACCCCCAGCAAGTGCGGACGCCTTTTTGTTTTTCGCTTTCGTCATTCATCCACGTACCGAGACCACGCCATGACCATTGATCGAAAGGCACACATGAGCCGCCGAACCGTCATCAAAGCCGCCGCTGCCACAAGCGCCGCCGGCCTCGTCCCCGGCCTCAACACCGCCGTCTACGCCGCAGGATCCGACAAGCCCGAGAAAGAAGAAGTCCGCATCGGCTTCATCCCGCTGACCGACTGCGCCTCCGTCGTGATGGCCTCAGTGCTGGGCTTCGACAAGAAGTACGGCGTGAAGATCATCCCGACGAAGGAAGCCTCGTGGGCCGGTGTGCGCGACAAGCTCGTCAACGGCGAGCTCGACATGGCGCACGTGCTCTACGGCCTGATCTACGGCGTGCACCTCGGCATTGCCGGCCCCAAGAAAGACATGGCCGTGCTGATGACCCTCAACAACAACGGCCAGGCGATCACGCTGTCGAAAAAACTCGCCGACAAGGGCGCCGTCGACGGCCCGAGCCTCGCGAAGGTGATGGCGGCCGAGAAGCGCGAATACACCTTCGCGCAGACCTTCCCGACCGGCACCCACGCGATGTGGATCTACTACTGGCTCGCCAGCGCCGGCATCAACCCCTTCAAGGACGCCAAGGCCATCACCGTGCCGCCCCCGCAGATGGTGGCCAACATGCGCGTGGGCAACATGGACGGCTTCTGCGTGGGAGAGCCCTGGGGCCACCGCGCCATCATGGACGGCATCGGCATCACCGCCGTCACCACGCAAGATATCTGGAAGGACCACCCCGAGAAGGTGCTCGGCACCACGGGTGACTTCGTCAAGAAGTACCCCAACACCACACGCGCCGTGATGATGGCGATCCTGGAAGCCGGCCGCTGGATCGACGCCGGCCTGCAGAACAAGATGAAGATGGCCGAGACGGTGGCCGACAAGAGCTACGTCAACACCGGCGTCGACGCGATCAACCAACGCATCCTCGGTCGCTACCAGAACGGCCTGGGCAAGACCTGGGACGACCCCAACCACATGAAATTCTTCAACGACGGTGCGGTGAACTTCCCGTACCTCAGCGATGGCATGTGGTTCCTCACGCAACACAAGCGCTGGGGCCTGATCAAGGAACACCCCGACTACCTCAACGTCGCCAAGCAGATCAACCAGATCGATCTCTACAAGTCGGTGGCTTCGGCGATGAAGATCAGCGTGCCCAAGGACGTGATGCGCACGAGCAAGCTGATCGATGGCGTGGTCTGGGACGGCAAGGACCCGAAGAAGTACGCCGACGGTTTTGCCATCAAGGCCTGATTTCCCACCCGATCACAGCAGGAGTAAGCCATGGTCAGTGCAGTCTTCCACTCTCCGCTCGACGCCTCCAAGCAAGAGCGTGCGGCCCGCGCAGCCGCCAATGCCACCAAGCCGGCCGCGGCCGTGGCCGCTCCGTCACCGAAGCCGGCCACCATGCCGTTCGACTGGTCGGCCCTCTGGCTCAAGGTGCTGCCACCCATCATCGGCATCGCATTGCTGGTGGGCATCTGGCACCTGCTGACGATGAAGGGCGGCAACTTCCCGACGCCCGGCGCGACCTTCGACGAAGCCATCAAGGTCTTCTCGGACCCGTTCTACAGCAAGGGGCCCAACGACCAGGGCATCGGCTGGAACATCCTCTTCTCGCTGCAGCGGGTAGCGGTGGGCTTCGGCCTCGCAGCACTCGTTGGCATCCCGATGGGCTTCATGATCGGGCGCTTCGCCTTCCTGTCGAACATGGTGTCGCCGCTCATCAGCCTGCTGCGCCCGGTGTCGCCGCTCGCCTGGCTGCCCATCGGCCTTCTGGTCTTCAAGGCTGCGAACCCGGCCGCGATCTGGACGATCTTCATCTGCTCCATCTGGCCGATGATCATCAACACCGCGGTGGGTGTGCAGCGTGTGCCGAGCGACTACCTCAACGTGGCGCGCGTGTTGAACCTCTCCGAGTGGAAGGTGATCACGCAGATCCTCTTCCCCGCCGTGCTGCCCTACATGCTCACCGGCGTGCGCCTCTCGGTGGGCACCGCCTGGCTCGTGATCGTCGCGGCCGAGATGCTGACCGGCGGCGTGGGCATCGGCTTCTGGGTGTGGGACGAGTGGAACAACCTCAACGTCACGCACATCCTCATCGCCATCTTCGTGATCGGCATCGTGGGCCTGCTGCTCGAGTGGCTGCTCGTCACCGTCGCCAAGAAGTTCACCTACGCCGAAACCTGATCGACCGGAGGCTCACACCATGAAGAACTTCATTCAAGTGCAACAGGCCGAGATGGTGTTCAACACCAAGAAGGGCCGCTTCCATGCGCTGCGCGACATCAACCTCGACGTGGCCCAGGGCGAATTCGTCACGCTGATTGGCCACTCGGGCTGCGGCAAGTCGACGCTGCTCAATTTGATCGCCGGCCTCACGCTGCCCACGAGCGGCGCGCTGCTGTGCGACAACCGCGAGATCGCATCCCCCGGCCCCGAGCGTGCGGTGGTGTTCCAGAACCACTCGCTGCTGCCCTGGCTCACCTGCTTCGAAAACGTGCACCTCGCGGTAGAGCGTGTCTTCGGCGGCAAGGAGAGCAAAGCCCAACTGAAGCAGCGCACCAATGCAGCGCTCGAGCTTGTCAACATGGGCCATGCGGCCAGCAAGCGCCCGCATGAAATCTCGGGCGGCATGAAGCAGCGCGTGGGCATCGCCCGTGCGCTCGCCATGGAGCCCAAGGTGCTGCTGATGGACGAGCCCTTCGGTGCGCTCGACGCCCTCACCCGCGCTCACCTGCAGGACGAGCTGCTGAAGATCGTGGCCCGCACCAAGAGCACTGTGGTGATGGTGACGCACGATGTGGACGAGGCTGTGCTGCTCTCCGACCGCATCGTGATGATGACCAACGGCCCGGCCGCAACCATCGGCGAGATCCTGGCGATCGACCTGCCGCGCCCGCGCAACCGCGTGGACCTCGCTGAAGACACGCGCTACGTCCACTACCGCAAGGAAGTTCTCGACTTCCTGTACACACGCCACGGTCACGTGGAAAAAGCGGCCGCCTGAGCCGCGAGTCGTTGGGGCAAGCGCCGCGGGCGGGAAGGCCTGCGGCTTGCTTGCGAATAACAGTCACACGCATGACGCGTGATTGAGGAGGACCCATGTCATCACCCGGCGCGCCCGGTCTTGCGATCTCCCCTGCCCTTCCATCCGCCCCACCGCTGCTGCGGCGCGCCGGCCGCAAGGTGCAGCTCAACCTGGGCAAGTACCGCGAGATCATCATCGCGGTCGCGTTCTTCCTGCTCTTCGACCTGGCCGTGCTGGTCTTGAACTTCTACGTGTCGTTCCAGATCGCCGAAGATGCCGTCTCCATCAACCTCGCCGGCCGGCAGCGCATGCTGTCGCAGCGCATGTCGAAGGCGCTGTATGCGAGCGAGCTGGCGTCGGCCAGCGGGCCGATCCCGCAAAGCCTGCTCGACGAGCTGCACAACGCGAGCCGCCTTTTCGACAACACCCTGCAGGGCTTTCGCAACGGTGCACAGGTGACCGGCGGCGACGGCCGTCAGGTGTTCCTGCCCGCAGCCTCGGGGCCGAAAAGCGCCGACATCTTGAACCGCGCGCTCGCCCTCTGGGAGCCGTGGCGCCGCCAGATGGACCTGCTGCGCGAGTCGGGCAGCGCGTCGCACGCGGCCTACGTGAAGGCCGCCGCCGACTACGCCCGTGCCAACAACCTCGCGCTGCTCGGCATGATGAACGAGCTCACCACCGACCTGGAAAGCGCCGCCTCGCAGCGCGCCTCGGTGCTGCGCATGGTGCAGACAGGCGGCATCGTGCTCGCGCTGCTCAACTTCCTGTTCATCCTCTTCAAGTTCATCCGACGCCTGCGCCAGTCCGACGCGGCCGTCGAGCAGGCCAGCGGCGAGACGCAGGAGATCCTTTCCGTCGTGCGCGAGGGCCTGTTCCTGCTGACACCCGAGATGACGCTCGGCACGCAGATCTCGAACTCGGTGAGCGGCATGTTCGGTCGACCGGCCCAGGCCGGCGACAACTTCATCCTGCTGCTCTCACCGCTCGTGTCGGCCAAGACGCTGGAAGACGCCCGCGGCTACATCGAGCTGCTCTTCACGCCGCACGTGAAGGAAGACCTGGTGCAGAGCATCAACCCGCTCACCGAAGTGGAGCTGACGCAGACCGACACCCTTGGCCAGAAACGGCAGCGCTTCCTGTCGATGCAGTTCAGCCGGGTGGTGGAGGACAAGAGCGTCAAGCACCTGCTCGTGACCGTGCAAGACGTGACGCCGCGCATCGAACTCGAACGCAAGCTCGAGGGCGAACAGAAGCGCGCCCAGCGCGAGTTCGACCTGCTGGTGCAGGCCTTCGAGGCCGACCCGGCCGCACTCGCCGCCTTCGTCGAGCGCACCGAGGGGAGCCTGCTCGAGGTCAACGACCTGCTGCGCCAGGTGGATGCCGGCTCCGATGCCAAGCAGTTGCGCCGCACCGTCGACCGCATCTACCGCCACGTCCACGCCGTGAAGGGCGAAGCCGCGATGCTCTCGCTGGAGCTCTTGGCGAGCACCGCGCACGAATTCGAATCTCATCTGCAGCCGCTGCGCGAAGCGGCCTCGATGAGCGGCGAAGCACTGCTCGCGCTGCCTCTGCCGCTCGAAGAGCTGCTGACCCGCCTTCAGGCGCTCAAGCGCTCGGTGCTGCGCGATCGGCACCGCCTGCCGCAGGTGGCGCCACAACCGGGTGTCGACGGCCTCGGCGCCCAGCTCAGCGCGCTCGTCGAGCGCATCGGTGAAGACACCGACAAGCCCGCGCGACTGCACGCGAAGCTCGACGCCATCACCGATCTGCCGACCCGCGTGCGCGATGCCCTGACGCAGATCGCGGTGCAGCTGGTGCGCAACGCCGTCGTGCACGGCGTGGAAGACGCCGCCACCCGCGAGGCACGCGGCAAGCCGGTGCGGGCTCGCATCGACGTCGAAGTGGCCCGCGACGAGACCGACCAGGTGCACCTCTTGGTGCGCGACGATGGCGGCGGCCTCAACCCCGAGCGCGTGCGGCAGCGCCTGCTCTCGCTCGGCTGGTTCAACGAGGCGCAGCTTGCCGAGATGAGCGTGTCTCAGATCGTGGCGCAGGTGTTCAAGCCGGGCTTCAGCACGGCCGAAGTCACCGGCGAACATGCGGGTCGCGGTGTGGGGCTGGACATCGTGGCCCATGAGGTGCGTCGCCTCGGAGCGCGGCTGCTCGTGTCGAGTCGGGCCCAGGAAGGCACGACCTTCCGTGTGAGGCTGGCGACGTGAGCAGCATGAAGCTGCTGGTGGTCGATGACTCGAACATGGTGCGCTCGCGCATCGCGCGTGTCGTGCAGAGCGGCACGCTTGGCGAGGTGACGCTGCTGGGTCTGGCGCGCAACGGCGAAGAAGCGCTGCGCGCGGCCCGCACCGCCGCGCCCGACGTCGTGACGATGGACCTCACCATGCCCGAGATGGACGGGCTGGAGTGCATTCCGGTGCTGCTCGCCATGCACCCGCGCACGCGCATCCTCGTGATCAGCGCGCTCGACGACAAGTCGACCGCCATCCGCGCGCTGCGGCTGGGCGCACACGGCTTCCTGCCCAAGCCCTTCACCGACGACGGCCTGCAACTCGCCCTCAAGGGGCTTTTCGAGCATCACCTATGAGCGCGTTGAAAGAATCCGACCTGCGGCTCTTCGTCGACTCGGTGCGGCGCTATTTCGATGTCACGAGCCGCATCGAGCCCGAGATCACCTCGGCCTACCTGGGCGTCGATGCGATGCCTGGGCACGACTTCAACGGCATCGTGAGCTTCTCGGGGCGCTACCGCGGGCAGGTGGTGGTGTCGCTGCCGGCGGCGGCACTGAAAGAGTTGCTGCTGATCCAGAAGGAAACCGACCTGTCGCAGAGCAGCCTGCTGGATGCGGTGGGCGAGATCGCCAACACCCTGGCCGGCAATGCCCGACGCACGTTGGGCAAGGATCTGGAGATTTCAGTGCCCAAGGTGGTGCACGGCAAACCATCTGGCGGCACGCGCACGCGGCAGCATCCCTATGTGATCACGTTCCGCTGGAACCGCTACCCGGGCGTGGTGTGCGTGGATCTCGCCGAAGCGGCATGACGCGCAAAGCAGGCATGGCGCTTGCAGACTGAGAGACTGCAGGTGCTCATCGCCTGCCTTCTGTCTCCTCAGTAGGGCCCTTGCCCTTTGCCAACCCTCTGGCCCATGCGGTCAGAGGGTTCTTTTCTCAGTGCTTCTCTTTGGCGTGGTTGATCGAGTACTTGGGGATCTCGATCGTCACGTCCTGCTGGGCGAGGATCGCCTGGCACGACAGGCGCGAGTTGGGCTCCAGGCCCCAGGCTCGGTCGAGCAGGTCTTCTTCGGCCTCGTCCATCTCACCCAGCGAATTGAAGCCCTCGCGCACCACCACGTGGCAGGTGGTGCAGGCGCAGCTCATGTCGCAGGCGTGCTCGATCTCGATGTCATGGTCGAGCAGGGCCTCGCAGATCGACGTGCCGGTGGGCGCCTCGATCGTGGCGCCCTTGGGGCAGTACTCGGGGTGGGGCAGGATTTTGATAACGGGCATGGTCAGACTTCTTCCACCTTGCGGCCTGCAAGGGCCTGGCGGATGCCGCGGTTCATGCGCTCGGCCGCGAAGGCTTCGGTGCCTTTGGCGAGTGCTTCCACGGCGGTGTCGATGGCGGCGTGGTTGTCGCCTTGACGGGTTTGGTCGAGCGCCTGCATGAGCGCGTCGATCTCGGCGCGGCTTTCAGCACTGAGCAGGTCGCCATCGGCTTGCAGCGCCGAGGCGGTGGCCAGCAGCATGCGCTCGGCCTCGACGCGCGATTCACGCAGGCTGCGCGCCTTCATGTCGGATTCGGCGGTGGTGAAGCTCTCGGTCAGCATGCGCGCCACTTCGTCGTCGGTCAGGCCGTAGCTGGGCTTGACGTTGATCGAGGCTTGCACGCCCGAGCCTTCTTCACGCGCGCTGACGGCCAGGAGGCCATCGGCGTCGACCTGGAAGCTCACACGGATGCGCGCCGCACCAGCCACCATTGGCGGAATGCCGCGCAGCTCGAAGCGTGCAAGCGAGCGGCAGTCGCTCACCAGCTCACGTTCACCTTGCACCACGTGGATGGCCATCGCGGTCTGGCCGTCCTTGAAGGTGGTGAAGTCTTGCGCGCGGGCGGTGGGAATGGTGCTGTTGCGCGGGATGATGCGCTCGACCAGCCCGCCCATCGTCTCCAGGCCCAGCGAGAGCGGGATCACGTCGAGCAGCAGCAGCTCGTCGGCGCCAGTGTTGCCGGCCAATGCGTTCGCCTGGATCGCAGCACCGAGTGCGACCACTTCATCGGGGTTGAGGTTCGTCAGCGGGGCCTTGCCGAAAAACTCGGCGACGGCCGCCTGCACCTGCGGCATGCGCGTCGAGCCGCCGACCATCACGACGCCCTGCACCTCGTCCTTGGCCGCTTTGGCGTCGCGCAGCACCTTGCGCAAGGCGCCCATGGTCCGGCCGACCAGTTCCGCACTGAGCTGGTGGAATTCGTCTCGCGTCACGCGCACCGACAACTCGCCCTCGGAAAGCGGGCAGGCCAGCGTGGCGTGGTCGGTGCTGGAAAGCTTTTCCTTGGCGGCGCGGGCCGCGACCATCACGGCGCGCTTGTCTTGCGGCGTGGTCGCGCGCAGTCCGCTCTTCGTGAGCGCCCAGTCGGCGAGCAGGCGGTCGAAGTCGTCACCGCCGAGGGCGGAGTCGCCACCCGTCGCCACCACCTCGAACACTCCCTGGCTCAGGCGCAGCAGCGAGACATCGAAGGTGCCACCGCCCAGGTCGTACACGGCGTAGAGCCCTTCGCTGCCGTTCTCGAGCCCGTAGGCGATCGCGGCGGCGGTCGGCTCGTTGATGAGGCGCAGCACGTTGAGGCCAGCGAGTTGCGCTGCGTCCTTCGTGGCCTGGCGTTGTGCGTCGTCAAAGTACGCAGGCACCGTGATCACCGCACCGAAGATCTCGTCGTCGAAGCTGTCTTCCGCGCGCTGGCGCAGCGTGGCGAGGATCTCGGCCGAGACTTCCACCGGCGACTTCACGCCCGCAACGGTGTTGAGCTGCACCATGCCCGGCGCATCGACGAAGTCATAGGGCAGCTTCTCGCGCTGCGCGATGTCGGCGAGGCCGCGGCCCATGAAGCGCTTGACCGAGACGATGGTGTTCGATGGGTCGACCGCGGCTTCGGCCTGCGCCTCGTGGCCGATCTGGCGGCGGGTCTTGTCGACATAGCGCACGACCGACGGCAGGATCACACGACCCTGCGCATCCGGCAGGCACTCAGCCACGCCGTGCCGCACGGCAGCCACCAGCGAATGCGTGGTGCCGAGGTCTATGCCGACCGCGATGCGCCGCTGGTGCGGGTCCGGGCTTTCGCCCGGCTCTGAAATCTGAAGCAAGGTCATGTCGTTATTGTCCCAGCGCTTCCAGGCGCTGATCGATGTCGTCGGCAAAGCGCTCGACGAACATGAGGGCTCTGACCTGCTCGGCGGCTGCGCTGAAATCACCTTGCTCGTCACAGGTGCTGGCAAGCTGCTCGAGCGCCTCGCGACGATGGGTGTTGACCTCGTCGGCCAGCGCTTCCACGTCGCTCAGCAGCGTGGCCTCTTCGAGAGCTTCGCGCCAGGCCATCTGCTGCATCAGAAAGCCCGAGGGCATCGAGGTGTTGCTCTCGCTGTGCACCGGCACGCCGTGCAGCTCGCACAGGTAGGCGGCGCGCTTGATCGGGTCTTTAAGGCGCTGGTAGGCCTCGTTCACGCGCACGGCCCACTGCATGGCCACGCGCTTGGACGCTGCGCCTTCGGCGGCGAACTTGTCGGGGTGCACCTGGGCCTGGAGTTCACGCCAACGTGCATCGAGCGTGGTGCGCTCCTGCTTGTAGCGCCGCGGCAAGCCGAACAGGGCGAAGTCATCATCGTCCAGCTTCACGGCACGCTCGATTCACGAATGAAAAGGAACCAGACAAAACAAGGGCGCGACACATGCCGCGCCCGTTGCACACCACCGGGGCTCAGACCCGGAACGACTCGCCACAACCGCAGCGATCCTTCTCGCGCGGGTTGTGGAACTTGAAGCCTTCGTTGAGTCCCTCGCGCACGAAGTCGAGCTCCGTTCCGTCGAGGTAGGGCAGGCTCTTGGGATCGATCAGCACCTTCACGCCGTGGCCTTCGAAGACGATGTCTTCCGGTGCCACGTCATCGGCGTATTCGAGCTTGTAGGCCAAGCCCGAGCAGCCGGTGGTCTTGACGCCGAGGCGCACACCGACGCCCTTGCCGCGTTTGGTGAGATAGCGCGTCACATGGCGTGCCGCCGCTTCCGTCAGCGTGACCGCCATCATCAATGCGCCTTCTTCGCCTTGTAGTCGTTCACCGCTGCCTTGATCGCGTCTTCAGCCAGGATCGAGCAGTGGATCTTCACCGGCGGCAGCGCCAGCTCTTCCGCGATGTGCGTGTTCTTGATGGTCAGCGCTTCGTCGAGCGACTTGCCCTTCACCCATTCGGTGACGAGCGAACTCGAGGCGATGGCCGAGCCGCATCCGTAGGTCTTGAACTTCGCGTCTTCGATCAGGCCCGTTGCCGGGTTCACCTTGATCTGCAGCTTCATCACGTCGCCGCAGGCCGGCGCGCCGACCATGCCGGTGCCCACGCTGTCATCGCCCTTTTCGAACGAACCCACGTTGCGCGGGTTCTCATAGTGGTCTACGACCTTTTCGCTGTATGCCATGTCAGTACTCCAGAATCCTTCGTGCGCCGGTGGTCAGTGAGCGGCCCATTGGATGGTGCTCAGGTCGATGCCGTCCTTGTGCATCTCCCACAGCGGCGACAACTCGCGCAACTTGGCCACGCGGTCCTTCAGTGTGTTGATCACGTAGTCGATTTCGTCGACGGTCGTGAAGCGACCGATGGTCATGCGCAGCGACGAGTGCGCGAGTTCATCGCTGCGGCCGAGCGCACGTAGCACGTAGCTCGGCTCCAGGCTAGCCGAGGTGCAGGCGGAGCCCGACGACACCGCGATGCCCTTGATGCCCATGATCAAGGACTCGCCCTCGACGAAGTTGAACGACATGTTCAGGTTGTGCGGCACACGCTGCGTCGGGTGGCCGTTGAGGAAGGTCTGCTCGATGCCGGAGAGCCCCTTCATCAGCCGGTCATGCAGCATGCGGATGCGCTCGCTCTCGACGCCCATCTCTTCACGGGCGATGCGGAAGGCTTCACCCATGCCGACGATCTGGTGCGTGGGCAGCGTGCCCGAACGCATGCCGCGCTCATGGCCACCGCCGTGCATCTGCGCCTCGATACGCACTCGGGGCTTGCGGCGCACGTAGAGCGCGCCAATGCCCTTGGGGCCATAGGTCTTGTGCGAGGCGAGGCTCATCAGGTCGATGGGCAGCTTGGCGAGGTCGATCTCGACCTTGCCGGTGGCCTGCGCCGCATCGACGTGGAAGATGATCCCGCGCTCACGGCACATCGTGCCGATCGCGGCGACGTCTTGAATGACGCCGATCTCGTTGTTCACGTACATCACCGACACGAGGATGGTGTCGGCGCGCATCGCGGCCTTGAGCTTGTCCAGATCCAGCAAGCCGTCTTCCTGCACGTCGAGGTAGGTCACCTCGAAGCCCTGGCGCTCCAGCTCGCGCATGGTGTCGAGCACCGCCTTGTGCTCGGTCTTGACGGTGATGAGGTGCTTGCCGCGCGTCTTGTAGAACTGTGCGGCACCCTTCAAGGCCAGGTTGTTGGACTCGGTGGCGCCCGAGGTCCAGATGATCTCGCGGGGGTCGGCACCGATCAGCGCCGCCACCTGTTCGCGGGCCTTTTCCACGGCAGCCTCGGCTTCCCAACCCCACGCATGGCTGCGCGATGCCGGGTTGCCGAAATGTTCGCGCAACCACGGAATCATCGCGTCCACCACGCGCTGGTCACACGGCGTGGTGGCGCCGTAGTCCATGTAGATCGGGAAATGCTGGGTCATGTCCATGACGAAAGGCGAGAGACGGTTCGTTTATTTGCTCATGGCGCCGCCGAGCGCGAAGACCGAATTCGGGGCGGTGATCTTGATCGGCTTGACCACGGGTTGCGTGGAGATGGCGCGCTTGACGGGGTGCTCTTCGATCGAGACGCCCTTGGCGAGTTGCTCTTCCACGAGCTTGCGCAGCGAGATGGAATCGAGGTACTCGATCATCTTGGCGTTGAGGCTGGACCACAGGTCGTGCGTCATGCAGCGGCCGGCGTCATCGCCCATGCAGTTTTCCTTGCCGCCGCAACCGGTGGCATCGATGGGCTCGTCGACGGCGACGATGATGTCGGCCACGGTGATCTCGTCGGACTTGCGGCCGAGCGAATAGCCGCCGCCGGGGCCACGGGTGCTCTCGACCAGCTCATGGCGGCGCAGCTTGCCGAACAGTTGCTCGAGGTAGGACAGAGAAATCTGCTGGCGAGCGCTGATGGCAGCCAGCGCAACGGGGCCGGTGTTCTCGCGCAGGGCGAGGTCGATCATGGCGGTAACGGCAAAACGGCCTTTGGTGGTCAGTCGCATGAAATCCTCCTGGTGCCGGTGACAGCACGATTAGTCAATGAAAGCGATCAATGGTGGCTTCACGCTCGCAAGCACCGCCCTCATGGGGCGGGTTAACCCGCGGATTAATCCGACAGGTTTACTCAAGTATATATGAAACCCACTGATTCGGTCGGCATTGGCTAAGGAAGTTCCCCCTCGGTGAGCAGGCTCATTGGCCTGCCTTTCCACCCTGACACTTACTTCGACCCGGCCGGTTCGGGTGACACATTGTCGGTCCCCGCAGCCCCAAATGCTTGCTCTCTTAAGGTCGCAAGCTGATCTCGCACCCGCGCCGCCTTCTCGAATTCGAGGTTGCGGGCGTGTTCGAGCATCTGTTTTTCCAGCTGTTTGATGCGTTTTGCGAGGTCTTTCTCGGACAAGGCCTCGACCGCCGCAGCCTCCAAGACCCTTTGGGCATCCTTGGTTTTTTCGCTATAGACGCCATCAATCAGGTCGCGCACCTGCTTTTGGATGCTGCGCGGCGTGATGCCTTCGGCCTGGTTGTGCGCCATTTGCTTGGCACGCCGCCGCTCCGTCTCGGTCAGCGCAAGCTTCATCGAGTCGGTGACCTTGTCGGCGTAGAGGATGGCCTTGCCGTGCAGGTTGCGCGCCGCGCGGCCGATGGTCTGGATCAGCGAGCGTTCCGAGCGCAGGAAGCCCTCCTTGTCGGCATCGAGGATGGCCACGAGGGACACCTCGGGAATGTCCAGGCCCTCGCGCAGCAGGTTGATGCCCACCAGTACATCAAAGGTGCCCAGGCGCAGGTCGCGCAGGATCTCGACGCGCTCCACCGTGTCGATGTCGCTGTGCAGGTAGCGCACCTTCACGCCGTTGTCGCTGAGGTAGTCGGTGAGCTGCTCGGCCATGCGCTTGGTCAGCGTGGTGATGAGCACCCGCTCGTTGACCTTCACGCGCTCGCGGATCTCCTGCAGCACGTCGTCGACCTGGCGCGTGGCGGGGCGCACTTCCACCACCGGGTCGATGAGGCCGGTGGGGCGCACCAGCTGCTCGACCACCTGCCCTGAGTTCTTCTTCTCGAAGTCTGCGGGTGTCGCCGAGATGAACATCACCTGGCGCATCTTCTTCTCGAACTCCTCGAACTTCAGCGGCCGGTTGTCGAGTGCGCTCGGCAGGCGGAACCCGTATTCGACGAGCGTCGTCTTGCGCGCGCGGTCGCCGTTGTACATGCCGCCCAGCTGGCCGATCAGCACGTGCGACTCGTCGAGGAACATCAGCGCATCCTTCGGCAGGTAGTCCACGAGCGTCGACGGCGGCTCGCCGGGCGCCGAACCCGACAGATGCCGCGTGTAGTTCTCGATGCCCTTGCAGTGGCCGATCTCCTGCAACATCTCAAGGTCGAAGCGCGTGCGCTGCTCCAGCCGTTGTGCTTCGACGAGCTTGCCGGCTTTCACCAACTCGTCGAGCCGCTCGCGCAACTCCTGCTTGATGGTGTCGATGGCGGCCAGCACGCGGTCGCGCGGCGTCACGTAGTGGCTTGACGGATAGACCGTGAAACGCACGATCTTCTGCTTGATACGCCCGGTGAGCGGGTCGAAGAGCTGCAGCGTCTCGACCTCGTCGTCGAAGAGCTCGATGCGCACCGCCAGCTCCGAATGCTCGGCCGGGAACACATCGATGGTGTCGCCACGCACGCGGAACGTGCCGCGCGAGAAATCCTGCTCGTTGCGTGTGTACTGCATGCGGATGAGCTGTGCGATCACGTCGCGCTGCCCCATCTTGTCGCCCTTTCTGAGCGTCATCACCATGCGGTGGTAGTCGTTCGGATTGCCGATGCCGTAGATCGCCGAGACGGTGGCCACGATCACCACGTCGCGCCGCTCCAGCAGACTCTTCGTCGCGGAGAGACGCATCTGCTCGATGTGCTCGTTGATCGAGCTGTCTTTCTCGATGAAGAGATCGCGCTGAGGCACGTAGGCCTCGGGCTGGTAGTAGTCGTAGTAGCTGACGAAGTACTCGACCGCATTCTTCGGAAAGAACTCGCGGAACTCGCTGTACAGCTGCGCGGCCAGCGTCTTGTTGGGCGCGAACACGATCGCCGGGCGGCCGAGCCGGGCGATCACGTTGGCCATGGTGAAGGTCTTGCCGGAGCCGGTCACCCCCAGCAGCGTCTGGAAGCTCAGACCATCTCGCACGCCCTCCACCAGTTGCTGGATCGCCGCGGGCTGATCCCCGGCCGGCGGGTACGGCTGGAACAACTGGAACGGCGAATCGGGAAAGCTCACGAACTCGCCCGCCGCGGGCTGCTCGATCACTTCAGACATCTCGGCCATGGCAGATAAAATCTCCGGGTTTCCCCGCGCACGCAGGGCAATCGTTCAGGTTAGCCCAAATCATTCCCCCGCTCTACTGACAAGGACTGTCCCATGACCTCGTTGTTTGCCGCCGTTGAAATGGCCCCCCGCGACCCCATCCTGGGCCTGAACGAGCAGTTCAACGCCGACACCAACCCGAACAAGGTGAACCTCGGCGTCGGCGTGTACTTCGACGAGAACGGCAAGCTCCCGCTGCTCAAGTGCGTGGCCCAGGCCGAGAAGCAGATGATGGAGGCGCCCACAGCGCGCGGCTACCTGCCCATCGACGGCATCGCGGCGTATGACAAGGCCGTGCAAGGCCTCGTCTTCGGTGCCGACAGTGCCGCCGTGAAGGAAGGTCGTGTCGCTACCGTGCAGGGCATCGGCGGCACCGGCGGCCTGAAGATCGGCGCCGACTTCCTCAAGCGCCTGAATCCCAACGCCAAGGTGCTGATCAGCGACCCCAGTTGGGAAAACCACCGAGCGCTCTTCACCAACGCCGGTTTCACGGTCGACACCTATCCTTACTACGACGCCGCCAAGAAAGGCGTCAACTTCGACGCCATGCTCGCCGGCCTGAAGGCCGCGCCGGCAGGCACCGTCGTCGTGCTGCACGCCTGCTGCCACAACCCGACCGGCTACGACATCACGCCCGCGCAATGGGCGCAGGTCGTCGATGCGGTCAAGGCCGCGAAACTCGTGCCCTTCCTCGACATGGCCTACCAGGGCTTTGGCGAAGGCATCAAGGAAGACGGCGCCGTCATCGAGCAGTTCATGGCCGCCGGTCTCGACTTCTTCGTATCCACCTCGTTCTCTAAGAGCTTCTCTCTCTACGGCGAACGGGTGGGCGCGCTGAGCGTGGTCTGCGAGAGCAAGGACGAAGCGGCCCGCGTGCTGAGCCAGCTCAAGATCGTGATCCGCACCAACTACTCCAACCCGCCGACGCACGGTGCACAGGTGGTGGCCACCGTGCTCAACACCCCGGCTCTGCGCACGCTGTGGGAAGAAGAACTCGCCGGCATGCGCGTTCGCATCAAGGAGATGCGCACGCTGCTGGTCGAGAAGCTCAAGGCCGCGGGCATCAAGCAGGACATGAGCTTCATCACCTCGCAGAAGGGCATGTTCAGCTACTCCGGCCTCAGCAAGGATCAGATGCAGCGCCTGCGCAGCGAGTTCGGCATCTATGGCGTCGACTCCGGCCGCATCTGCGTGGCCGCGCTCAACAAGAAGAACATCGACGCGGTGGTCAGCGCCATCGCCAAGGTGAGCTGATCCGAGCCCAGGGTGTCCCGCCTGGGACACCCCTTGTGCGGCAAACGCACGCACAAAAACACACTAGGCCCTCTTCTGGTGCCTTTTCGGGGTTTCCACCCGCCGCTGTCATCTGCACGATTCAGGGCAGCTGCCTAGAATGCTGCGACGCACAAGCGTGCACTGGCGTGCAATCCACGCTCACGAGGAACTCCGATGCTGTATCAACTCTATGAAACCCACCGTGCGCTGCTGAGCCCGTTCTCGGAATTCGCCAGCGCCTCGGCCAAGCTGTACAGCCACCCGCTGTCGCCGTTCACGCACACGCCGCTGGCCCACCGTGTCTCGGCCGGCCTCGACCTGATGCACCGGCTCTCGAAGGAGTACGAGAAGCCTGAGTTCGGCATCACGTCGGTCAAGGTGGGCGGGGTCGACGTGGCCGTGCAGGAGCAGGTCGCGATCGAGAAGCCTTTCTGCCGCCTGCTGCGCTTCAAGCGCTTCACCGACAACCCCACCGTGCTCGCCAAGCTGAAGGAGCAACCCACCGTGCTCGTGGTGGCGCCTCTGTCGGGTCACCACTCCACGCTGCTGCGCGAGACGGTGAAGATGCTGTTGATCGACCACAAGGTCTTCATCACCGACTGGACCGACGCGCGCATGGTGCCGACCGAAGCCGGCCCCTTCCACCTCGACGACTACATCTACTACGTGCAGGAGTTCATCCGCCACATCGGCCCCGAGGTGAACGTGATCTCGGTGTGCCAGCCCACCGTTCCTGTGCTCGCCGCGATCTCGCTGATGGCCAGCGCCGGCGAATTCACGCCGCGCACCATGACCATGATGGGCGGCCCCATCGACGCTCGCAAATCGCCCACCGCGGTCAACAACCTGGCGATGAACAAGAGCTACGAGTGGTTCGAGAACAACGTGATCTACCGTGTGCCCACCAACTACCCGGGCAACGGCCGGCGCGTGTACCCGGGCTTCCTTCAGCACAGCGGCTTCATCGCGATGAACCCCGACCGCCACCTGAAGAGTCACTACGACTACTTCATGGACCTGATGCGCGGCGAGGATGAAAGCGCCGAGTTCCACCGTGCCTTCTACGACGAATACAACGCCGTGCTCGACATGCCGGCCGAGTACTACCTCGACACCATCAAAACCATCTTCCAGGACTTCGCACTCGTGAACGGCACCTGGGACGTGGGCGGCAATCTCGTGCGCCCGCAAGACATCACCACCACGGCCCTGCTCACCATCGAAGGCGAGCTCGACGACATCTCCGGCGCCGGCCAGACCAGGGCTGCACACGAGCTGTGCACCGGCATCCCGAAGTCGCGCCAGTTCCACTACGACGTGGAAGGTGCGGGCCACTACGGCATCTTCTCGGGCCGCCGCTGGCGCGAGAAGGTCTACCCGGAACTGCGCGACTTCATCGCGTCGCATCAGGCCTCGGCCTCGGCGCCTCGCAAGGCCGCCGCTGCCCCGCGCAAGACGACACGCAAGGCAGCACCGGCCCGCAGCAAGCGAGCCGCTTAAGCTCAGCGGGTGACTGCACCGACACACACCGCTGTCGCCCTCGCCGACGCACTGAACGACGCTTTGCCGCAGACGCAGTGCACGCGCTGCGGCTACCCCGACTGCCGGTCCTACGCCGAGGCCATCGCCCGCGGCGAGGCCGGCATCAACCAATGCCCGCCCGGCGGCGCCGAAGGTGTGGCGCGGCTGTCGCAGCTCACCGGCCGCCCGGCCCTCCCCCTTAACCCGAACAACGGCGCCGAAGGCCCGCGCCAGCTGGCCGTCATCGACGAAGCCTGGTGCATCGGCTGCACCCTGTGCCTCAAGGCCTGCCCGGTCGATGCCATCGTGGGCGGCGCCAAACGCATGCACACGGTGATCGACCCGCTGTGCACCGGATGTGAACTGTGCATCCCGGTGTGCCCGGTCGACTGCATCTCGCTCGTCAACGTCACCGGCGAGGCCACGGGCTGGCAAGCCTGGAGCGCCCCCCACGCCGACGAGGCGAAAACACGCTACGCCTTTCATCGCCTGCGCTTGCAGCGCGACGCCGACGAACGCAGCGCCCGCCTGGCGGCGCGCGCACAGGCGCTGCAGGAGACCGCGACTCCTGCCCCGGACGCCCAAGCCCCGGTGACCAAGGAAAGCCGCATCGCCGCCGCCCTGGCGCGCGCCCGCCGGCGCAACGGCACCCCCTGACCGCCGGGCGCCTGTCGGCGTCGTCCTACGCCCACTCGCGGCCAGTTCCGACAGGTCTCGTTGCACGGGGCTGACTTAGACCGCGAGAAGCGGCGCCTACGCTGTGCGCACGGGTTCAGCTTCGGGCCCGCAACCTACCGTCACTCACGGGAGCCGACATGAATCGAGATCGCATCGGTGGCCAGCTGAAGACCAAGGGCCACGCTCGCAAAGGCTGGGGCCGCCTGTTCGGAGACGAACACCAGGGCGAAAAGGTGCGCGAACACGCCACGGGCAAGACGCAACGCACCTTCGCCATCCGCCAAGGCGAGGCCCGCGAGCAGATCCGCGAGCTGCAATCGCGCTATTGAGCGCATGGCCCATGAACCGGCCCGGGTGGTGGATCGTGCTCGCAGCCGCCCTTGGCGCCCTGCTGGCATGCGACCCCAAGAAGACGCCAAGACCGGGTGACCCACCCAAGCCTGTCGCACAACTCCTGAAGGCCCAACCGCTCGACGACCTCACCCGCTGAGACAATCGGCGTCCATGAAGACGTCGTCGATCGAGCCCTTCTTCGCCACCCTCAAGGTTGCCAACCCCCACCCCGTCACCGAGCTGGAATACACCAACGCCTTCGAGCTGCTGGCGGCCGTCTTGCTATCGGCACAAGCCACGGATGCCGGCGTCAACAAGGCGACCCGCAAGCTCTTCGCTGTCGCCAACACGCCGGCCAAGATGGTCGCGCTCGGCGTCGAAGGTGTCAGCGAGCACATCAAGACCATCGGCCTCTTCCGCAACAAGGCGAAGAACCTGGTCGAGACGAGCCGCATCCTCGTCGAGCAGCACGGGGGCCAGGTGCCGCACGACCGCGAGGCACTCGAAGCGCTGCCGGGCGTCGGCCGCAAGACGGCCAACGTGGTGCTCAACGTGGTGTTCGGCGAGCCGACGATGGCGGTCGACACGCACATCTTCCGCGTCAGCAACCGCACCGGCCTCGCACCCGGCAAGAACCCGCTCGAAGTGGAGATGGGCTTGCTCAGGCGCGTGCCGCCGGAGTACCTGCACCATGCGCACCACTGGCTCATCCTGCATGGCCGCTATGTCTGCCAGGCGCGGCGGCCGCTGTGCGAGCAGTGCCAGGTGCTGCGCTATTGCGACTCGGCGCCGCCCGAATTGCTGAAGAAGCTGACGGCGGCGGCGTAAGGCACGGCGGCCGGCCATTCGGCAGCGCTGAGCGGGTGCAACTCGCCGGCCGCCACCCAGCGTGCCGCGTTGATCCACCCGGCATGGCCCACCGCGCACAGCGGCGCATCGCCCAGCTCTTCGAGGAACGAGCGGCAGCGCGCCATCAGCTCGCGCACCGATTCACCACCGCCCGGCGCGTGGTCGGCGAAGGCGTTGGTCCATGCCCCGAGTTCTGCAGCGCCCACGTCGGCCCAGCACCGCCCGTCCCAGCGCCCGAAATCGAGTTCGCACAGACGCGCGTCGATGCGGTGCTCGAAGCCCCAGCGCGCCAGCCATCGCCCCACTTCGGCGCTGCGCGCAAGCGGCGAGGTGACGACCACCCTCGCCCACGCTTCGCGCCGTACACGCTGGCGGATGCGATGCGCGAGGCGCTTGGCCTTGCGCCGATCCACCGGCAGGTCGACCCGGCCCACGCAACGCCCCTGCGCACCCACCGGCTGCGGGTGGCGCCAGACGATCAGCGGGGCCACCATGCGAGCCACCCCAGCAGCACGGCGAGTTCGGTGAGTTGCTGCGTGGCACCGAGTGTGTCGCCGGTGACGCCGCCCAGCCGGCGCATGAACCAGCGCCCGCAGAGCCACGCCCCAGCCAGCGCCAAAGCCCACGCCGTCACCACCATCGGCCACCACGCGGGGTGCCACACCACCAACGCGGCGCCGGCCACCAGCGACCAGGCAAGCGCCACGACGAAGCCGCTACCGGAAATGCGCTCGGCCAGCGGCTTGGCCTTGGCCAGCGACACGTCACCGGCATACGACAGGAAGCGGATCAAGGCCACCGCAGCCGTGCGCGACACCGTGTGCGCCAGCAGCAGCGCCGCCACGGCCCCGGCCACGGGCAGCGCTGCGAGTGTGGCCGCCTTCAGGCCCAGCACCAGCAGCAGGCCGACCGCTCCGTAGGTGCCGATGCGCGAGTCCTTCATGATCTCGAGCGCCCGCTCGCGGCTCACCGCGCCGCCAAGGGCATCGCAGGTGTCGGCCAGGCCGTCTTCGTGGAAGGCGCCGGTGAGCAGCACCGTCGCCATCATCGACAGCCCCACCGCCACGACGGGCGGAAAGAGCAGTCCCGCCGCCCACAGCACAAGCGCCCCGACGGCTCCGACGAACGCACCGACCAGCGGGAAGTGACGCGCGCTCTGGTTCAGCCACAGCGGGTCGAAGCCCACCCGCACCGGCACGCGCGTCAGGAACTGCAACGCCACGCCGATGAGCCGCAGCTCGTGGCGAATCATGGAGCGCGCTTGTCCCGGCGGTCGGACACACCCGCCGACTCGAAGCTCGCCATCTGTTCGAGCAAGGTGAGCGCGCTCACGAGCAGCGGCCACGCGAGCGCCGCGCCCGAGGCTTCGCCCAGCCGCAGCCCCAAGTCCAGCAGCGGCTCGGCCCCCAGGTGCTTGATGAGCGCTGCATGCCCCGGCTCGGCCGAGCGGTGCGCGAGCACGCAATAGCCCAGCACGCGCGGCACGAACCGCGCTGCCGCCAGCACGCCCGCACCGGCGATGAACCCGTCGACCACCACCGTGCGCCGCTCGGCCGCCGCCTCCAGCGCCGCGCCCGCGAGCATCGCGATCTCGAAACCGCCCATTGCCGCCAGCACGGCCAGCGGCGTGCTCGCCTCGCGGTGCCGCGTGAGCACCGAGCGCAGCACGCTGAGCTTGCGCGCGAGGCCCGCATCGTCGAGCCCGGTGCCCCGGCCCGTGCAGCGCTCGAGGTCTTCACCGCCCAGACGCGCCAGCAGCAAGGCCGCGCTCGACGTGTTGCCGATGCCCATCTCGCCCAGCAGCACCACATTGCCCGGCAGCGAGCGCACGAGTTCGCGACCGGCCTCGATGGCCTGCACGCACTGCGCCTCGCTCATTGCCGGCCCCACCAGCGTGTCGGCGGTGCCGAAGCCGATCTTGCGGTCGATGAGCCCGGGGCGCGGCGCGAAGGTGTGGTTCACGCCCGCGTCGACCACGCTGAGCGCGAGCCCGTGCTGGCGCGCGAGCACGCTCACCGCCGCGCCACCGGCGAGGAAGTTCTCGACCATCTGCCAGGTCACGTCGCTCGGGTAGGCCGAAACGCCACGCGCCGCCAGGCCATGGTCACCGGCGAACACGAGCAGCTGGGGTGAACGCCATTTCGGCGCCTCGGTCTGCTGGATCAGCCCGACCTGCAACGCCAGCGACTCGATGCGCCCCAGCGACCCCGTCGGCTTGGTCTTGCGGTCCAGCCGCTGCTGCAGCCGCTGGCGCAGCGCGGTGTCGTGGAGGTCGGCGATCTCGGGCAGGTTCATGGTCGGGGCGGCGCGTCTGCCAGGCGCATCAAGGCGCCGGCCTCGAAATGGGTGTCGACAAAATCGGCGAGCCCGTCGAACACGGACTCCAGCGGCTGCACGCCGGCGCCGAACAGCGCCTGCATCACCGAGGCCGACTCGAAGAGCCCATGAGCGTACAGGCCGAGCACGTTGCGGTGTTGCCAGCCGATGGCCTCGCCTCGGGGGTTGAAAAGTGCGGATTGCGCGCTGGCGCCCGGTGCGGCTTCGGTGCGACCGTGGCGGATTTCGTAGCCTTCGGCCTGCACACCCGACAGGGCCTGCCAGGCACCCTGCAGCGACGAGAAGCGCACCGGCGTGGCCGACAGCAGCTTGCGCGGCTCGAAGCGGGTCACGAGCGGCAGCAGCCCGAGGCCGGCCGCATCGCCGTCCACGCCGTGCGGGTCGTGGAGCGCCTCGCCCAGCATCTGCAAGCCGCCGCAGAGGCCGAGCACCCGGCCGCCGCGTGCTGCGTGTGCGCGAATTGGGCCCTCGAGCCCTTGGGCGCGCAGCCACGCCAGGTCTCCGCTGGTGTGCTTGGAGCCAGGCAGCACGATCCAGTCGCCCTCGCCGAGCGACGCGAGATCGGCCACGCTGCGCGCCCAGCCCACCCGCACGCCGGGCAGGTTGCGCAGCGGCTGGAATTCGTCGAGGTTGCTGATCCGCGGGTAGGCCACGATGGCGATGCGAGTGCCGCCGGCTGGGCCGGTGGGCGTGTCGTCGAATACGCCGTCTTCCTCCGGCAGGCCGTGGCCGCGCCACATGGGCAACACGGCCAGCGTGGGCACGCCGGTGAGGTCTTGCAACTGCTGCGGGCCCGGGGCGAGCAGGCCGGCATCGCCACGGAAGCGGTTGAGCACGAAGCCGCGCAGCAGGCGGCGCTCGGCCTCGGGCAGCAGCTGGTGCGTGCCGTAGAGGTGGGCGAAGGCGCCGCCGCGGTCGATGTCGGTGACGAGCAGGCAGGCCGCGTCGACCTCGCGCGCCGTGCGCATGTTGACGAAGTCGCTCGCATGCAGGTTGATCTCGGCCGGCGAGCCGGCGCCTTCGATCACGAGCAAGTCGTTCTCGGCCGCAAGCGACTGGAGAGCCTCGCGTGCAAAGGGCCAGAGCACCTCGCTGCGCTCGCGCCAGGGCACCGCAGCCAGGTCGGGCCGCACCTCGCCCATCACCACCACCTGGCTGCGCGTGTCGTGCTCGGGCTTGAGCAGCACCGGGTTCATGCGCACCTCGGGCACCCGCCGCGCGGCCAGCGCCTGGAAGTACTGCGCGCTGCCGATCTCGCCGAGGGCACCGTCTGGCCCCGGCACGACGCGCGCGTTATTGCTCATGTTCTGCGCCTTGAAGGGCGCCACCTTCAGGCCCTGGCGCGCGTACCAGCGGCACAGCGCCGTGGCGAGCCAGCTCTTGCCGGCACCGCTGGTGGTACCGAGCACCATCACCGCGCGGGCACGGCCTCGCGCGCTCACACGGCCCTCGCTACCCACGACAACACGGTGAGCACCATCGCCGCCCAGGCGGCCATGGTGGCAAAGCCCAGCGCCTGCACCATGTTGCGCGACGACGGCGCGGCGCCGGTCTCGTTGAGCACGTAGACCCCCGGCTTGGCCAGCCGCACGCCAAGGCGCAGCGCCATCGCGCCCATGGCCCAGCCGCCGTTGGGCGACGGGGTGCGCCCGGCCTGCCGCCTGAGCGAACGCCAGCTGGCCGCCCGCCACGCCGGGTAGAGGCTCAGCGCGGTAAGGCGCGCGGGCAGCCACGACAGCACGTCGTCGGCCCGCGCCGACCACTTGCCCGCCCATTCCCACACGCCGCGGTAGCCCCACATCGCATCCATGGTGTTGGCCACGCGGTAGAGCACCGCGCCGGGCAGGCCGAAGATCGCGAACCAGAAGAGCGGCGCGATGACCGAATCGTTGAGGTTCTCGGCGAGCGTCTCGATGGCGGTTTCGCGCAGCGTGTCTTCATCGAAGTCGCTCAGGTCGCGGCTGACGAGTTGCGACAGGCGCTCACGCGCCGGCTCCAGGCCGAGCGCCAGGCTGTCTTCGAAGGCGATCACCTCGTCGCGCAGCATGCGCCAGGCGAACATCGGCTTGAGCAGCAGCGCCAGCACCGGGATCGACCACCACCACGCCGCGCCGAGCAGTTGCTTCTGCAACCACCACGCCAGCCCGGCCGCACCGCCGGCCAGCACGATCCACGAGAGCGCCCCACCCCAGAACGCCGCCGCCTGCGGCAGCACGCGCAGCCGGCAGCCGAGCGGCCACAGCAGCTTGCCGAGCCAGGCGATGGGATGCAGGGGGTTGCGGGGTTCGCCAAAGAAGGCGTCAAGGGCCCAGGCGAGGACGAGCGCGAGGGCAAGGACGAGAGCGGCAGACAGCGGTGCAGAAGGTGTGGCGGGCAGCATCGTCGAGGTCGGTGCGGCGGGATTGTGCGTCAGCGGCGCGCCGATGCGCGTCAATCGAGGTAGGGGATCGCAACAAAACGCTCGCCGATGCGCTCGATGCGCAGCGCGTGGCCGAACACCTCCTGCAGCCTTGCATGCACTTCGTCGTCGCCCGCGGGGCCCACCGCCCTCACCCGCCCGGCCTGCATCACCACCAGGTGGTCGGCCTGCAATGCAAGCGACAGGTCGTGCAGCACGCTCACCACCGTGCGCTCGCGCGCCAGCCGCTGGAAGAGCCGCACCAGAGCCACCTGGTGCGGCGGGTCGAGGTGGGTGGTGGGCTCGTCGAGCAGGAGGAACGGCGCATCGACCGCGAGGGCGCGCGCCAGCAGCACCCGCTGCCGTTCGCCCCCCGAGAGTTCATGCAGGCGCCGCTCGGCCCAGGCTTCGCATTCGGCGTCGGCCATCGCCTGCTGCACGATTGCGTGATCGCGCGGGCCCGGCTCGGCGAAGAGTCCGAGCTGCGGCAGGCGGCCGAGCTGCACCACCTCGCGCGAGCTCAGCTCGCCGGTGGCCTCGCCCTGCTGCGCGAGCCAGGCGATGCGCTGGGCACGCTCTCGCGGCGTATGGCGGGCGAGCGGCCGCCCGTCAAGGCGCACCTCGCCCGACCGTGGCGTGAGCAGGCCGGCGAGGCAGCGCAGGAGCGTCGACTTGCCGGCACCGTTGGGGCCGACGATGGCAGTCCAGCCGCTGGGCACGGCGAGCGTCACGTCGTGCAACACCGTCGCCTTGCCGAGCTGGACGGTGAGCCGTTCGGCGTGCAAGCCACTCATGCCACCACCCTCCGCCGGTGCAGCAGCCAGATCAGGTAGCCACCGCCGAGCACCGCCGTCAGCACCCCCACCGGCTGCTCCTGCGGCGCGGTGAGGCTGCGCGCGAGCACGTCGGCTGCGAGCAGCAGCACCCCGCCGGTCGCGGCGCTGGCGACGAGGAGGTAGCCATGCGTGGCGAGCGCAAAACGGCGCACCAGGTGCGGCGACACCAGGCCCACGAACGCGATCAAGCCGGCCTGCGACACGGCCAGGCCGGTCGCCAGTGCCAGCACCACCACCATCGCTAACCGCACACGTGGCAATGCGATGCCGAGGCTCAGGGCGCTGTCTTCGCCGAGAGTCAGGGCATCGAGCGCACGCGAGAGGCGCCAGCCGAGCGGCAGCACGATGAGCAGCCCTGCGCCCATCACCGCGCAACTGCCCCAGCCCAGGAAGCCGGTGGAGCCGAGCAGGAAGGCCTGCTTGCCGCGCAGCGCATCGGGCGCTGCGGTGGTGACGAGGTCGCTCACCGCGCCGAGCAGCACGCCCACCACCACGCCCGCCAGGAGAAGCCGCGCCGTCTGTTGCGCCCCACGCGCGAGGCTCAGCGTGAGCATCACACCGACCAGCGCGCCGAGGAACGCGGCACCGACGAGGCCGAAGCGCGCCATGACGTCGGCGGTGGCCAGGCTCACCCCATGCCCGACCAGCATCGACGCCGCCAGCACCACCACCACCCCGAGCACCGCGCCCGACGCCGAGCCGAGCAGGTAGGGGTCGGCCAGCGGGTTGCGGAAGAGCCCCTGGGCCACCGCCCCGCCGAGGCCGAGCAGCGCCCCGGTGAGCCAGGCGCCGAGCGTGCGCGGTGCGCGGATCTGGCCGATCAGCAAGCCGCCGTCGGGCCCTTGCAGCAGGGCCCAGGTCTGCGCAGGCGACCAGCCCTCGCTGCCCGCCGCAAGGCCCGCCGCCACGAAGAGCAGGCTCAGCGCCCAGAGGGCCACGGCCAGGCGCAGGCGGGACTGGCGCTCTTCCTGCGACATCAACGGCCCCTTCCGGCCAGACCGGCCAGGCAGTCGGCCAGGTGCAGCGCCGCCTCGCCCATGCGGGGGCCGGGGCGCACCAGCACCTCGTACTGCTCGAGGCCGAAGCCGCAGCTGCGCCGCTGCTGCAAGGCCGGCAGGCTGGCCCAGCCGGGGCGGCGCGGCATCTCGTCGAGGTTGCGCTGCGCGGCCATGACGATGTCGGGCCGCGCCTTGACGATGAATTCCGGGTTGAGGCGCGGAAAGGCGCCGAGCGACGGGTCGACCACGTTGCCCATGTGCAGCCGCTGCAGCGTCTCGCCGATGAAGGAGCCGGCGCCTGCGGCATAGGGCGCGGCGTCGACCTCGAAATACACCTTCTGCCCGCGCACGCTCGCCGGCACGCGCGCGGCGGCCTCGTCGATGGCGCGTTGGATGCGCGCCCATGCACGCTCGGCTTCGCCGGGTGTGCCGAGCAGCACGGCCACCATGCCGAGCGCGTGCCGCACGTCGGCATGCGTCTTCGCATCGACGATCACGACCGCCAGGCCCAGGGCTTCGAGCCGGTCCACCACGCGAGCCGAGGGTTCGGCCAGCACCACGTCGGGCTTGAGGGCCGCGATGCGCTCGACCTGCGCATCTTCCAGCCCGCCCACGTTTGGCAGCAACCGCACCTGCGGCGGCGAGTTGGAAAAGCGGTCCACCCCCACCAGCCGCCCGCAGCCGCCGAGTGCGCACACCGTCTCCGTCAACGAGGGCAAGAGCGTGACGATGCGCTGCGGGTGGCGCTCGAAGCGGTGCGTGACGCCGCGATCGTCTCGCAAGGTCAACGCCGCCAGCGCAGGGCCGCACAGCCCCGCGAGCAGAAGCCACGCCACCAGCAGGCGCCTCATGCCGGGCCCTTCACGTTCACTTCCAGGCCCGCCACCATGAGCGTGACCCGGCTCGCGATTCTGGCCACCGCCTGGTGCAACTGCCCCAGCGCATCGACGAAGCGCCGCGCCTCGGGCGACAGCGGCGACACGCCGAGGCCGATTTCGTTGGACACGAGCACCACGGGGCCGGGGGCGATGCTCAGCGCATCGCACAGCGCCTGGAGCCGTGCCTCCCAAGCGCCGTCGTCCAGCGGTGCGCCATGCATGGGCATCAGGAGGTTGGTGAGCCACAGGGTCAGGCAGTCCACCACGAGCAGCCGATGCGGCGCGCCAAGCCTGCGCAACGCCTCGGGCAGCGCGCAGGGCACCTCCTCGGTCGACACCCCTGGGGCACGCGCCGCCCGGTCGACACGGTGTCGGGCGATGCGCTCGCGCATCTCGGCATCGTGCGCCTGCGCCGTGGCCAGCAGCACGGCTTCGTGCCCTGGCTGTGCGAGCCAGGCTCGCGCGCGCTCTTCGGCGCAGCGCGACTTGCCGCTGCGCTGCCCGCCGAGGATGAGTTCGACCGACGAGACCACGGTGGTCAGAGCGAGACGCGCACCGAAAGCACCACGTTGCGGCCGGCCTCCGGGTAGATGGAGGTGGGCGCACCGCTTGAGTTGCAGCCGTACGCCTGCGTGTAGTACCTCCGGTCGGTCACGTTGTTGACACCCAGCCCGAGTTCAACCTTCTCGGTGCTGAAGGCATAACGCAGGTTGCCAATCGTGTAGGCCGGCATGGTGCAGCTGTTCTCGAAGTTCGGCGATTGTGACGACACGGTGTTCACCAGCGCCCCGAGCTTGTGGGCCTCACTCAGCTTCCAGTCGACGCCGATGGACGCGGTGCGGCGCGGCGCGAGCGCGATGCGGCGGCCGTCATTTGGGCCGGCGGTGAACCTGGCCTCACGCGCCGCGGCGTTCGCCCACACGAGCCAGGCCGCGGCGAATTGCTGGCGGACTTCGAGTTCGACGCCCTGGCGCACCGTCGGGTCGAGGTTGACGTTGGCCCCGGGGCCAAACGGGCCAGGCGCCGTGGGGTTGTAGCCGATCTCCTGGCGCAAGGCGCTGCGGTAGGCGCGCACGTCACCACGGCCCGTGGCCCACCCCATGCGAACGCCCAGTTCGGCATCGCGCGAGGTCTGCGGCTCCAGCGTGGCGCCGATGGCGGTGAAGCCGATCTCGTCGACGTTCGGGAAGCGGAAGCTGCGGCCCACGTTGCCGTAAAGCGAAGTGGTCTGGCCGATGGCCTGCACCGCGCCGACGTTCCATGCATTGAAGCGGCGGTCGACGGTGGCGGTCGGCGCATCGGTGCTGGTCTTGGTGGCGCTCTGCCGGCGCAGGCCGAGCGAAAGTACCGTGCCCCAGGGCATGGCGATGTCATCCTTCAGATAGAAGCCGCGCGAGTCCTGTTCGGCCGTCGAGCTGAAGGCGCCTGGCACGACGCGCGTCCAGCTGTCGTCGTCGACACCGGCGATGAGCGTGTTGACGAAGTCGCCGAGGGGCGCGTGGTGGTGCACCCGCAGGCTGCGGTTGCGTGCCTCGATGGTGTAGGCGTAGGTGAAGCTCGTCACGCTCTCCAGCGCCTTGTTGCGCTGGCCGGCGTCGAGCGAAATCTGGAACGGGCCGAATGTGGCGGCGGCGAAGATGCCGTTGCGCTGGTTGTCGACGTGGGCACGGTCGGTCTCGTGATTCGGTTGGGCTTGCGTCGGGTCGGCGGCGTACTCGTCCGCCGAGAGCGCACCGGGCAGCCCCGTCTCCAGCGAGTCCTGCGCGTGGCGCGCACCGATGCGCAGCCAGTCATTGCGCCACTGCGCGACCAGGCTGCGACCTTCGTTCGACGAATGGAAATTGCGGCGGTGGCCGTCGGTGCTGCGCGCGTCGATCGCGGCGTCGAGCGAGAAGCCGTCCTTCACGACGGTGGCCGAGCTGCGGCCCTCGAGCAGCGAGTGGCTGCCCAGGGCCAAATACCCCTGGCCGCCGGCCACGCGTGGCTTGCCACTCGCGGCCTTGGTGGTGATGACGATCGCCCCTGCCGTGCCACCTTCGCCATACAGCACCGAAGCGGTACCGCCTCGAACCACCTCGATGCTCTCCACCGAGTCGATCGGGATGCCCGCGAGGCGCGTGCCGCCCATGTCGGCCTCGCTGAGCCGCACGCCGTCGACGATCACCACCTGATTCGAGTCGGCGGTGGTGCCGAAGCCGCGCAGGTCGAGCTGGTAGTCGCCGCCGCCATAGAAGTCCAGCCGGCCCGGCACGCCAAGGAGTTTCATCAACGCATCGTTGACGGTGACGGCGCCGCTGTCGCGGATCTGTTCGGCCGTCAGCACACTGACGCTGAAAGACAGGCGGCTCGCGTCTTCCGGGAAGCGGGTGGCCGTCACGGTGACGGGCGGCAGGGTTGGCGCCTGCGCATGTGATGCAGCGCAGGCAAGGGCAAATACCGACAGGGAAAAGCCGGGCGCAGCGAACCGCGCAGCGGCAGCCAATGCCGAAGCGCGCAGAACGGGACTCATCATGGAAAACTCACAAGGACACATCGTGCGAGCCGGCTTCCCCGCCAGCTCGCACCTCATGGCCCGCGGCATGCCGCGAGCCCCCTGTTGGCCGGTATCCGGGCTGGCGGACATCCCATGCGACCTTCCCAGCGCCGTGAGGCACCAGTGGTGTTTGCACATGAGCGAAGGGCTGGCCTTCGTCCGCTTACCGTTGCGGGGGCAGCGCAGGTGGGTGCTCGGCCCGTGGGGCGTTGCGACCTCTGCTTCCCGTTTAACTGTGCCGATGTGAAAACCGGCACGGGCACCAACACGCGGATTGTAAGCAGCGAGAAAGGCCGCCCTACAATGACGCAACGCAACCTTCCGGCACCCCATGTCGAAGATCCAGGACCTTGCAGACCGCGTCGAGCGCTTGCTGCTGCGGCACGAGGAACTCAAGCGCACCAATGAGTTGCTGGAACAGCAGGTGGCGCAACTCACGCAAGAGCGCGACAACCTGCGCTCGCGGCTGAACGCGGCGCGCAGCCGCATCGACGCCCTGCTCGACCGCCTGCCGGTCGACGCGCCTGCGGGCGACACCCACAACGACAGCCGCAACGAAGGTGGCCGCGCATGAGCACCATGAAGCAGATGGAAGTGACCATCATGGGGCAGAGCTACATCCTCGGCTGCCCCGAGGGCGGTGAGGTGTCGCTGCTCGAAGCCGTGGGCAGTGTCGACCGTGAAATGAGCGCCATCCGCGATGCCGGCCGCGTCAAGGCACGCGAGCGCATCGCCGTGCTGGCCGCGTTGAACCTCGCCTATGCACTGGCCGAGCGCCCGGCACCCGCCGCCGCAGTAGCACAAGCGCCTGCCGGTGCGTCAAGCGTACCCACCTCCAACGTGGACATCGACGCACTCATCCAGCGCCTCGACCAAGCCCTTGGCGCCGACGGTCAATTGCTCTGAAGCGATGGTGTCGCGGCGAGGCGGCGCGTAAAATTCGCTCTGTCCGTTGCGTTCGCGTGAGTCTTATATTTCCTTGAACCGATGCGCGTAAGCGCCAGGGCTTGGAACATCGCCTGGCAGGTGTGATCGTCTCGCGTCAGATGAACCCGAAGCCACGCTGACCTCGCCCACCTGAACCAGCCTGGGTTCAGGAATGCGGCTCACGGCTCGCGACGGACACCTTTTCTTTCCCTCGGCTCATCCGCATGGCAAAACAACAATACTGGCTCATGAAGAGTGAGCCGAGTGAATGCTCCATTGACGATCTCGCCGCCGCCAAGAAGCAGACTGTGCCTTGGTTCGGCGTGCGCAACTACCAGGCGCGCAACTACATGCGCGACCAGATGCAGGTCGGTGATGGCGTGCTGTTCTATCACTCGTCGTGCCCGGAGCCGGGCATCGTGGGCCTGGCCACCGTGTCGAGCACGGCTTACCCCGACGAAACCCAGTTCGACAAGAAGAGCCACTACTACGACGAGAAGTCCACGCGCGAAGAACCTCGCTGGATGCTGGTCGACGTGACGCTCGATCGCAAGACGCGGCTGCTGTCGCTGCCCGAGTTGCGCGAAGCGCCTGAACTGGCCGACATGATCATCCTGAAGAAGGGCAACCGCCTTTCGATCACGCCGGTGACGGCGGCCGAGTGGAAGGCTGTGTTGAAGCGGCTCGGCTGAGCCCGCTCAGGCCTCAAACCTGATGCTGGCCAGCGTGACGTGGTTGCCGCCGCGCTTTTGCGCCTGTGACAGGGCGGTGTCGGCGGCCTGCAGCAAATCTTCCTGCGTATGAGCGGTGTGCGGAAAGCTCGCCACGCCCATCGAGACCGTGAAACCGAGGTCCTGGCCGTTCAGCATCACGAGCTGGGTGGCGCACTGGCGGCGCAGACCTTCCATGCGTGCATGCGCGGTGGCCAGGCCCACACCTGACAGCAGCACCGCAAAACGGTCTTCACTGAGCCGGCACGAGGCATCCATCGCACGGGTGTTGCTGCGCAGGAGGCGGCCGAGCGCTTCCAGCACACGCTTGCGCCCCTCGCTGCCCGAGGCGCGGGCCGCCTCGCCCAGAGGATCGAGCGCCACCGACACGAGCGCGAACTCGCGGTGCTCGCGTGACGACAGGTCGACCTCGCGGCGCAGTTGGTCGTCGAAATGGCCACGCTGGTAGAGGCCGGTGACGCTGTCGCGCAGGCCGTGGTCCTGCATCTCGCGGCGCAGGGTCTCGTTGGCCTGCTGCTGCTCTTCGAGCTGGCGCAGGGCCAGTTGAAGCTGCGTTTCGGCCTGCCGCTGGGGCGTGAGGTCCTGCCAGATGCAGCAGAGGTATTTGGCGGCACCACCATCGGCCGAGGGCAAGGCCAGCCGAGTGACCGAGAACTCCCGGCGAACGCCGCCGAGTTCCAGCCGATGCTCGCTGACCTGCGGGACGGTCACGACCATCGCCGACTGGTCGGCGGTGCGCAGCGCTGCGCAGGCTTGCGGGTCGACCCATTCCTCGTCGACGAGCCCGTCAGCGCTGCGGCCGAAGAGGGCCTGCATGCGTGGGTTCGCGTGCACGTAGCGGCCGGTGGCCGCTTCCTTGATGGCGAACATCGCCTCGGCACGGTCCAGCAGGCTCATGGCCACCACGCCCCAGGCTTGCGGGGCGAGGCCAAGCGCAGTCGTCAGGGCGTGCGCCTGATCGGCACGCGCAGACAGTGCCTGCTGGTGGATGTCGGTCATTCCTTGTCTCGTCGGTGCCCGCAGGCCGCCATCGGCGGCAGAAGTGCCCTGCCGGTGATTAGCGCACCCGGCATGGCGCCTTGAAAACCCCTAGGTTGATCGATCATAGCGGTGGTGTTCTGGCATGCAGACCGCCCACCTCATGTGCAGGGCGTGAAGATTCCGCACAAAAGGCGTGCCCTTGGCACGGACTCGGCGCACACCGCCACCCACGCTTCAGATGCCCGGCAAGCGTCGTGCCCTCGCGTGGCCCATGGCGCACCGGCATCTGGCACAGGAATCGCTTCAAGGCGGTCAGTTTGAAAACTTGCCCAAAACAAGGGCGCCGCCTTCTGAGGATCAACGTGTCTGGATTCAAGAGCTTCCTGAAGACGGGGCATGCCCCCACCCTCTTCGCCTCATTCCTCTACTTCGACTTCTGCTTCGCGATCTGGGTGCTGAACGGGGCGATGGCGCCCTTCATCAGCGAATCGTTCCAGCTCACGGCCGCGCAGAAGGGCTTCATGGTGTCGGTGCCGATCCTCGCCGGCGCGCTGATGCGGTTTCCGCTCGGCGTGCTGGCGCAGTACATCGGCCGCAAGAACGCCGCGATGGTGGAGATGACCCTCATCGTGCTGGCACTCGCCTTCGGCTACTTCTTCGTCAACAGCTACGACAGCGTGCTTGCGATGGGGGTGCTGCTTGGCATTGCCGGTGCGAGCTTCGGTGTGGCGTTGTCGCTCGGCTCGGGCTGGTTCCCGCCCAAGTACAAGGGTCTTGCAATGGGCATCGCCGGTGCCGGCAATTCGGGCACCGTGCTCGCGGTGCTGTTCGCGCCTCCGCTCGCCACCAAGTTCGGCTGGTCCGCCGTCTACGGGCTGGCGGCCTGCACGATGCTGCTGCCGATGGCCGTGATGTGGTTTGCCGCCAAGGAGCCGCCGGATCGCGAGCACCAGACCTTCCGCGAGCACATCGCCTGCCTGTTCGAGAAGGACGGCTGGGCCTTCAGCCTGATCTACATCGTCACCTTCGGTGGCTTCATCGGGCTTGCGAGCTTCCTGCCGACGTACTTCTACGACCAGTTCAAGGTCACCAAGGTCGAGGCGGGGCAACTCACCATGCTGGCCACGCTGATGGGCTCCGCAGTGCGTGTGGTGGGGGGCTACATCTCGGATCGCATCGGCGGCATCAACACGCTGAGCGGCGTGCTGGTGCTGGTGGCCGGCACGCTGGTGCTGTGCGGCCTCGCAGGCAACTCGGTCGCGATCACCACGCTGCTCTTCATGTTGTGCTTCGCGGCACTCGGCGCGGGCAACGGTGCCCTGTTCCAGCTGGTGCCGCTGCGCTGGCCTCTCTCCACGGCAGTGGCGGGGTCGATGATCGGCGAGGTGGGCGCGCTCGGTGGCGGCTTCCTGCCCAATGCGATGGGCCAGTCCAAGCAGTACGCCGGCACCTACCTCTGGGGCTTCGTGTCGTTTGCCGTGCTGGCGCTTGCGATGCTCGTGATGCTGCGCTGGGTGCAGATCCGCTGGACGCGCACGTGGGCCGAAAAAGGCGGCCGCGCCAGGCCCGCGCCCATCGCCTCGCCTAGCGCGGCAGGAAAAGCAACCAGTACACCAGCAATGCGTTGAACAGGGCCGACACCGCGAACGCGACCTTCCACATCAGCGTGGGGTCGCGGGCCAGGAGCGGTGTGGGCGATTGGGCCGAGAGGGGCCGGGAGGCCCCGCGCTGCAGCGCCAGCTCCAGCTCCTCGGCGGTTTCGAAGCGCTGCTTCTTCTCGAAGGCCACGGCCTTCAGCACGATGTGATCGAGCCAGATCGGCACGTCGGGCCTCAGGCGTGACGGCGGCTTGGGCGGACGGCGGTAGCGCAGCTTCTGATACGGCTCGATGTCACCGAACGGCAGGTGCCCGGTGAGCAGCTGGTAGAGCGTCACGCCGAGCGCGAAGAGATCGGTCTGCGCGTCGACGGGCTCGTCGTCCCACAACTCCGGGTTCATGTAGCTGGGCGTGCCGGCGTGCAGGCTGCGCTGCTCCTCGGGCTCGTTGCCCGAGATGGCAACGCCCAGATCGAGCAGGCGCAGCTGCCCGTCGTCGCCCAGGTGCAGGTTGCCGGGCTTGATGTCACGGTGAACCACCCCGAGCCGGTGCAGCTTGCCGATCGCACGCGTGGCGGCCAGCGCCCAGGCCACCACGTCGGCCACGGGCAGGCCGAAAGCATCATGGCGCGCCGTGAGGTGCTGCTCGAGCGTCTGCCCCGTGTGCCAGTCGAACAGCAGATAGAAGGCGCTTGCATCCTGCACTTCGTGCAAGGCCACGAACCCGGCGCTGCCACGTTCGTTGACGCGCGTGCCGAGCCACGCCTCGTGCGCCAGCATCGCCCGCTCCTGCGGATCGTTGGCACGCGAGGGGTGCAGCGTCTTGAGTGCCCGCAGCGCCTTCGTCTGCACATGGCGCACCTGATACAGCAGGTGCACGCCGGTGTCGGCCACGAGCGCCGTGACCACGTGGCCGTCGAGTTCGTCGCCGACTTTGAGCCGCGGCGGCACCGGCAACTGGCGGCTGCGCACGATGGCGTCTTCGAGACGCGAGCGGGCCAGCCCGAGCACACGCACCACAAGCACCGTGGCGTTGTCCTGCGTGCCTGCGGCGAGCGCCGCCTGCGCGATGGCATCGCTCGCCTCCTGCGCTGTGCCCTGTCCGAGCAGATTGAGCATCTGCGAGTGAGGCACCTTGCCGTGCACGCCGTCGGACGCCAGCACGAACACATCGCCGAGATGCAACTCGTCTTGCAGGTAGTCCACACGGATGGCGTCGTCCTGACCCATCGCACGGGTGAGCTGGCTCTTGAGATCGGGGTGGTCGAGCGCGTGGTCCTGCGTGAGGCGGCGGCATTCGCCGTCACGCACCAGATAGGCCCGCGTGTCCCCAACATGGGCCACGGTCCAGGTCTGGCCGCGCAGCGCGAGGGCCGTCAGGGTGCTCATCGCGGCGCCGTTGTGGCGGCGGTTGTGGGTGGCGAGCCAACTGTTCTGCGCGCTGATGATGCGATCGAGCACCACACTGGTGTCCCACGTGGGCGGCGCACCGAAATAGTCTTCGACCACCGAGCGCACGCTGGTCTGCGCCGCCATGCGGCCCTCGCCACCCATCGAGACCCCATCGGCAATCGCGGCGATGAAGCCCTTTTCTTCCTCGTGAGGCGCCGCCTTGCGCGCACCGGCGAAATCCTCGTTGTCTTGCCTCGGGCCACACTCGCTCGCATAGCCCACATCGATGTCGAAGCTCATGTTGTTGCACCCGCATGGGGCGCCTCTGATTCACGTCACCTGCGAAGCAAGAGCCTTGCCCGCAAAGAGTGCGCACAGCACCAGATTGCGGCCGTGAGCGTGGTGCACGCTGGCACCGTGTTTGCTAACTATGCCGCCATACAGAACCGCGACTGAGGATGTGCTGCATGAAGAAGATGAAGCTGGTGATGGTCGGCAATGGCATGGCAGGGGTGCGTACCCTCGAAGAGCTGGTGAAGATTGCGCCCGACCTCTATGACATCACGGTGTTCGGCGCAGAGCCGCACCCGAACTACAACCGCATCCTGCTCTCGCCCGTGCTGGCCGGTGAGCAGACGCTCGATGAGATCGTGCTCAACCCGCTGAGCTGGTACGAAGAGAACAACATCAAGCTGCACCTCGGCAAGAAGGTCGTGGATGTAGATCGCCGCAACCGCATCGTGAAGGCCGCCGACGGCACCGAAGAGTCGTACGACCGCCTGCTGATCGCCACCGGCTCCAACCCTTTCATCCTGCCGGTGCCCGGCAAGGATCTCGAGGGCGTGATCGCCTACCGCGACATCGCCGACACCAACACGATGATCGAGGCCGCGCAGAAGTACAAGCACGCGGTCGTGATCGGCGGTGGTTTGCTCGGCCTCGAAGCCGCCAACGGCCTGATGCTGCGCGGCATGCAGGTCACTGTTGTCCACATCATGCCGTGGCTGATGGAGCGCCAGCTCGACGACACCGCCGGCAAGCTGCTGCAGAAGTCGCTCGAATCGCGCGGCCTCAAGTTCATGATCGGCGCCAGCACGCAGGCACTGATCGGCGACCAGGACGGCGGCAAGGCCGGCCGCGTGATGGCCGTGCAGTTCAAGGACGGCACCGAAGTGCCGGCCGACCTGGTGGTGATGGCCGCGGGCATCCGCCCCAACACCGAGCTGGCCGAGAAGATCGGCCTGCACTGCAACCGCGGCATCGTCGTCAACGACACGATGCAGACCATCACCGACCCGCGCATCTACTCCATCGGCGAGTGCGCTGCGCACCGCGGCATCGCCTACGGCCTGGTGGCGCCGCTCTTCGAGCAGGGCAAGGTGTGCGCCACGCACCTGGCCGAGTTCGGCATCGGCCGCTACACCGGCTCGCAGACCAGCACCAAGCTCAAGGTCACCGGCATCGACCTCTTCTCGGCCGGCGACTTCATGGGGGGCGAAGGCTGCGAAGAGATCGTGATGAGCGACCCCTACGGCGGCGTCTACAAGAAGCTCGTCATCAAGGACGACAAGCTGATCGGCGCCTGCATGTATGGCGACACGGTCGACGGCTCCTGGTATTTCAAACTTCTCCGCGAAGGCCGCAAGATCGCCGACATCCGCGACAAGCTGATGTTCGGCGAGTCCAACATCGGCGACACCGGCCACGAGGGCCACAACAAGGCGGCCGCGATGGCCGACAGCGACGAGGTCTGCGGCTGCAACGGCGTCAACAAGGGCGCCATCTGCAAGGCCATCAAGGAGAAGGGCCTCTTCACGCTCGACGAGGTGCGAAAGCACACCAAGGCATCCGCCTCCTGCGGCTCGTGCACGGGCCTGGTGGAGCAGATCCTGATGTTCACCGCCGGCGGCGACTACTCCGCCACGCCGAAGAAGAAGGCGATGTGCGGCTGCACCGACGCGAGCCACCAGGAAGTGCGCGACGCCATCCGCGAGCAGAAGCTGCTCACCATCGCCGACACCTACAAGGCGCTCAACTGGCGCACGCCCAATGGCTGCTCCAGCTGCCGCCCGGCGATCAACTACTACCTCATCAGCACCTGGCCGAAGGAGGCCAAGGACGACCCGCAATCGCGCTTCATCAACGAGCGCAGCCACGCCAACATCCAGAAGGACGGTACCTACTCGGTGGTGCCGCGCATGTGGGGCGGCGAGACCACGGCCGCCGAGCTGCGCCGCATCGCCGACGCGGTCGACAAGTACAAGATCCCGACCGTGAAGGTCACCGGCGGTCAGCGCATCGACCTCCTGGGCGTGAAGAAGGAAGACCTGGTCAACGTCTGGAAAGACATCGGCATGCCCTCGGGCCACGCCTACGCCAAGGCGCTGCGCACGGTGAAGACCTGCGTGGGCAGCGAGTGGTGCCGCATGGGCACGCAAGACAGCACCCAGATGGGCAAGGATCTGGAGCGTGCGATGTGGCGCATGTACGCGCCGCACAAGGTGAAGTTCGCCGTCTCGGGCTGCCCGCGCAACTGCGCAGAGTCGGGCATCAAGGACGTGGGCATCATCGGCGTCGATTCCGGCTGGGAGATGTACATCGCCGGCAACGGCGGCATCAAGACCGAGGTGGCGCACTTCCTCGTCAAGCTCAAGACGGCCGAAGAAGTGCTGGAGTACACCGGCGCCTTCTGCGAGCTCTATCGCCAAGAGGGCTGGTACTTGGAGCGCACCGTCCACTACGTGAACCGCGTCGGTCTCGACTACGTCAAGAAGCGCATCCTCGACGACCACGAGGGCCGCAAGGCGCTGTGGGCGCAGCTGCAGTACGCGCTCGATGGCGAGCCCGACCCGTGGTTCGAGTTCGACAAGGCGCAGGTCGACACGCGCCAGTTCACGCCCGTCCAGGCGGTCTGATCACCTTCCATTGCCTTTCGAGAACCTCATGCCCAACTGGACCCTCATCTGCCGCGTCGACGACATCAGCCCCCTGGGCTCGCGACGCGTGGCGCGCCCGAAGGGCGCCGCCGTCGCCGTCTTCCGTGCCCAGGGCGATCAGATCTTCGCCATCCTCGACCGCTGCCCGCACAAGGGCGGCCCGCTCAGCCAGGGCATCGTCTTCGGCACGAGCGTCGCCTGCCCGCTGCACAACATGAACATCGGCCTCGACGACGGCCGCGTCAAGGAGCCCGACGAAGGCTGCGTGCCCAAGTTCGCGGTCAAGGTGGAAGGCGGCGCCATCTACCTCGACGCCAACGAGCTCGAGTCGCTGGGCACCGACCTCCCCCTGCCGGTGGCGGGCCCCTGCGCCACGCGTGGAGCCATCGGCGGCGGCCAAGTCATCGAGGTGCACACCCCGCACTCGGCCTGAGCGAGGACAGGCCCCGATGCTCGAAACCCGCACGACCTGCCCTTACTGCGGCGTCGGCTGCGGCGTCATCGTCGAAAGCGACGGGGCGCAGATCACCGGCGTGCGCGGGGATCCGGAGCACCCGGCCAACTTCGGCCGGCTCTGCACGAAAGGGTCCACGCTGCACCACACGGCCACCCGGCCCATCACGCTGCAGGCGCGGCTGCTGCACCCGGCGCAGCGCCTCTCGCGGCAGAGTGCGCCGCAGCCAGTGAGCTGGGATGCGGCGCTCACGCTTGCCGCCGAGCGCTTCAGCCGGACGATCCGTGAGCACGGGGCCGATGCGGTGGGCTTCTACATCTCGGGCCAGCTGCTGACCGAGGATTACTACGTCTTCAACAAGCTGGCCAAGGGGCTCGTCGGCACCAACAACGTCGACACCAACTCGCGCCTGTGCATGAGCAGCGCGGTCGCCGGCTACAAGGCCACGCTCGGCGCCGATGCACCGCCCGCCTGCTACGACGACGTCAACCACGCCAGCACGCTCTTCATCACCGGCTCGAACACCGCCTTCGCCCACCCCATCCTCTTCCGCCGCATCGAAGACGCGAAGCGGGCGAACCCGGCCATGAAGGTGATCGTGGCCGACCCGCGCCGCACCGAGACGGCAGAGTTCGCCGACCTCTACCTGCCCATCCTCCCGGGCACCGACGTCGCCCTGTACCACGGCATGCTGCATGTGATGCTGTGGGAGGGCCTGGTCGATCACGCCTACATCAACGCCCACACCCACGGCTTCGAGGCCCTGCGCAACCGCGTGCGCGACTACACGCCCAAAGAAGTGGCGAAGCTTTGCGGCATCACCGAAGACGCGCTGCTGCAGGCGGCGCGCTGGTTCGCCGACTCGAAGGGCCGCACGCTCTCGCTCTACTGCCAGGGCCTGAACCAGAGCAGCAGCGGCACCGACAAGAACGCCGCGCTCATCAACCTGCACCTGGCCACCGGCCAGATCGGCAAGGCCGGCGCCGGCCCCTTTTCGCTGACGGGCCAACCCAACGCGATGGGCGGGCGCGAAGTGGGTGGCCTCGCCAACCTGCTGAGCGCGCACCGCGACATGGGCAAGGCCGAGCACCGCGCCGAGGTGGCGCGGCTGTGGGGCGTGGACGACGTGCCGGCCAAGCCCGGGAAGACGGCGGTCGAGATGTTCGAGGCCGCCGCCGACGGCGAGATCAAGGCCTTGTGGATCGCCTGCACGAACCCTGCGCAATCGATGCCCGACCAGGCCGCCGTGCACCGCGCGCTGGAGCGCGCCGAGTTCGTGGTGGTGCAAGAGGCCTTCTCCACCACCGCCACCTGCCGGTACGCCGACCTGCTGCTGCCCGCCACCACCTGGGGCGAGAAAGACGGCACGGTGACCAACAGCGAGCGCCGCATCAGCCGCGTGCGCCCAGCGGTACCCAAGCCGGCCGAGACACGGCACGATTGGGACATCGTGGTCGACTTCGCCCGCCGACTGGAGCGGCACCTGCGCCCTGGCCTGCCGACACTCTTCCCCTACGACACGCCAGAGTCGGTGTGGGTCGAGCACCGGGAAAGCACCCGCGGCCGCGACCTCGACATCACCGGGCTCAGCTACGCACGACTGGAACAATCGCCGGCTCAGTGGCCCTTCCGGGAAGGCGACACACAAGGCAAGGAGCGGCTCTACGAAGACGGCATCTTCCCCACCGCCGACGGCCGCGCACGCTTTGCCGACGTGAGCTACGCGCCCGTGGCCGAGCCGCGCGATGCACGCTACCCCTTCTCGCTCAACACCGGCCGCCTGCGCGACCAGTGGCACGGCATGAGCCGCACCGGCACCATCGGCCGCCTGTTCGGCCACGTGCCGGAGCCGGTGGTCGAGATGAACGCACAGGATCTGGCCCGACTGCGGCTTAGCGAGGGCGACCTCGTGCACGTGACCTCGCGTCGCGGCAGCGTCGTGCTGCCGGTGCGCGCGAGCGATCAGGTTGCCGGCACGCAGGCCTTCATCGGCATGCACTGGGGCGAGGAGTTTGTCTCCGGCAGCAGCGCCACCGGCTCGCGCATCCACGGTGTCAACGCGCTCACCACGCCCGCGTACTGCCCGAAGTCCAAGCAGCCCGAGTTCAAGCATGCGGCCGTGAAGGTGCTGAAGGCCGAGTTGCCCTGGCGCCTGCTCGGCATGGCTTGGCTGCCCGACGACAAGGTCATCTCCGCACGCGAGCAGCTCAAGTCGCTGATGGGTGCTTTTGCTTATGCGAGCTGCGTCCCGTTTGGCCGCAATCGCGGCGGCGTGCTCTTCCGGGCCGCGGGGTACGAAGCACCGCCGGACGATCTCGTGATCCAGATCGAGGGCATGCTGGGGCTGGGCGGCGCCGAGGTGCTGCATTACGCCGACAAGCGCCGTGGGCAGCGCCGCACGATGCGGCTCGCCCAGGCTGGTGACCAGACGCGTCTCGAAGGCTTCGTGCTCGCCGGCGACACCAGCGCCGAAAGCTGGGTGAAGCCGCTGCTGCAGGACGAGTTGCCCGCACAGGCCTACGGCCGACTGCTGCTCCTGCCCGGCGCCCGTGCGCCGGTGGCCGTGCAGGCGCGCGGGCGGCAGGTTTGCACGTGCTTCAACGTGACCGAACCCGAGATCCTCAGCACGCTGCAAGGCTGCGAGGGCTCGCAGGACCAGCAGCTCGCGCAGCTGCAAGGCTCGCTCAAGTGCGGCACGAATTGCGGCTCATGCATCCCTGAATTGAAGCGTCTCGTGCGCGCACAGCTCAGCGCCGCCTGAAAATCCGCATTCCCGGGCCCAAGGTGGCCCGGGTCTTGCGAATGCAGTTCCAGGGACGACAAGCACATGAGCATCAGCCACCACATCAAGGAAATCGGTCGCGGCAAGGAAGGCGCCCGCGCATTGAAGCGTGAACAGGCGCACGACCTGATGAGTCAGGTGCTCGACGGCAAGGTCACCGACCTCGAACTCGGCGCCTTTGCGCTGGCCATGCGCATCAAAGGCGAGACGATCGACGAGACCGCGGGCTTCCTGCAGGCGACGACCGAGCGCTGCCTGCCGATCACCCCCCCCCGGCCGGCCGTCGTTCTGCCCTCGTACAACGGCGCTCGCAAGCTGCCCAACCTCACGCCCTTGCTGGCGCTGCTGCTGGCGCAGGAAGACATCCCGGTGCTCGTGCATGGCATGCCCGAAGACCCGGGCCGTGTGACCACCGCCGAGATCTTTCACGACCTGGGCCTGCCCATCGCCCGCGACGCCGGCGACGTGGCCGCCGCCTGGGCGCGGCACGAGCCGGTCTACATCCGCACCGACGTGCTGTGCCCACCGCTCGCGCGCCTGCTCGACGCACGCTGGACCATCGGCCTGCGCAACTCCGGCCACACGGTGGCCAAGCTGCTCGACCCCTGCCCCGCCGGCAGCGCGATGCGCGTCGTCAACTACACCCACCCCGAGTACGGCCAGATGCTGACCGGCTTCCTGCAGCACACCCTGGCCAACGCGATGCTGATGCGCGGTACCGAAGGCGAGCCGGTGGCCGACCCGCGCCGCCTGCCGAAGCTCGATGTCTTCATCGACGGCGTGCTGCGCAGTGATCTGTCGGTGGCCGCCCACGACGGCGTGCTGCGCGAGCTGCCGGTGCTGCCGCGCACCTGCGATGCGGCCACCACCGCGATGTACATCCAGTCGGTGATCAGCGGCGAGAAGCCTGCCCCGGCGCCTCTCGCCCAACAAGTCGCCTGCCTGCAGGCCTCGCTCGAAGCCCTCGCCCACGCCCATCCTCAGGAGAAACTGGCATGACCCCCGCAGCAGTAACCCGCCCCGTCGTCACTCTGGTGGGCGCTGGCCCGGGCGACCCGGAGCTGCTGACGGTCAAGGCGGTGCGCGCGATCCGCGCCGCCACGGTGCTGCTCGTCGACGACCTGGTGGGCGAGGGTGTGCTGCGCTATGCACGCCGCAGCACGCGCATCGTGCGTGTGGGCAAGCGCGGTGGATGCGCGAGCACGCCGCAGGCCTTCATCGAGAAGCTGATGGCGGCCGAGGCGTTGAAAGGCGAGCGAGTGGTGCGCCTGAAGGGCGGTGACCCGTTCGTCTTCGGCCGTGGCGGCGAGGAGGTCGAGCACCTGCGCAAGCTCGGCATCGAGGTGACCGTGGTCAACGGCATCACCTCGGGATTGGCGGCCGTCACGTCGCTCAACGTGCCGCTCACACATCGCGATCATGCGCACGGCGTCATCTTCGTCACCGGCCACGCCAAGGAGCATGGCCGTTCACCCGACTGGGCCACGCTCGCCGCCGCCGCGGCGCAGGGCCTCACGCTCGTCATCTACATGGGCGTCGCGCAAGCGGGCCACCTGCAACAGGGCCTGCTCGAAGGCCTGGGCCGCTCGACACCCATCGCGGTCGTGCAGCACGCTTCGCTGCCACACCAGCGCCACGCCGTCGGCACGCTGGGCGATCTGGCCGGCCTGATCGAGCGCGAAGGCCTGGGCAGCCCGGCCATCATCGTGGTGGGCGACGTGCTTCAGGGCCTCGCTTCCCTGCCCCTCGAAAGAGGGGCGACGCGCGTGGCCTGACGAGGCGCGCCGACACGATAATCCCCGGCGTTTCACGGACGGAGGGGACCGATGCTCGAACTCGACAAGCTCAACCAGCTCACCGAATCCCACGGCGAGCTGCGCCGCGGCAAAGGCATGGTGACCGGCGTGATCGCGCTGGTGCTGGCCATGCTGTGCTTCCTGGGCGTGCTGGCCTTCCACTTCCCGCAGTACCTCACCACGCCCGAGCTGCGCAAGAGCTACGACGTCAACGTGATCCGCACCATCATGCTGGTGGCCATTGGCATCTCGGGCGGGCTCTCGCTGTTCAACCTCATCCGCGGCCGCAACCGCTGGCTGGCGCTGTGGACCTTCGGCCTCGTGGCGCTCACGCTGCTGCTCGGCGGGCACAAGGTGGAAGTCGACCCGAATTTCCCCGACCACACGCCCTACATCGGCCTCGACTGGTTCATCCTCGACCTGCTCGGCTCCACGCTGATCTTCATCTTCATCGAGAAGCTGTGGGCGCTGCGCAAGGATCAGCCCGTCTTCCGCGCCGAGTGGCAGACCGACATGCACCACTTCATCGTGAACCACATGGTGGTGGGCTTCATCCTGCTGGCCACCAACCTGCTGGTGCACAAGCTCTTCGGTTGGGCGGCGCACGATGGCATCCGCGGCTGGGTGGCGGGCCTCAACTTCTGGGTGGCGCTCTTCCTCATCATCCTCGTGGCCGACCTGGTGCAGTACTGGACGCACCGCGCTTACCACGAGGTGCCGCTGCTGTGGCGCCTGCATGCGGTGCACCACAGCGTCAAAAGCATGGACTGGCTGGCCGGCTCGCGCCAGCACATCCTCGAGCTGCTGATCACCCGCACGCTGGTGCTCGCGCCGATCTACGTGCTCGGCTTCAGCAAGCAGGTGATCGATGCCTACATCATCGTGGTGGGCTTCCAGGCGGTGTTCAACCACGCCAACGTGAGCGTGCGGCTCGGGCCGCTGCGCTATCTGATCGTCACGCCCAACTTCCACCACTGGCACCACTCGCAGGACGACGAGGCGATCGACAAGAACTACGCCGCGCACTTCGCGTTCCTGGACTACCTCTTCGGCACCGCGGTGAAGTCGGACCGCGAATGGCCCGCCCAGTACGGCGTGGTCGGCGACTACGTGCCCAACGGCTTCTGGAAGCAGGTCAAGTTCCCGTTCACCTGGAAGGGCTGAGCGCCTTCGGCGCCGCCAGCGCCAGGATCGCGGCAAAGACGGCCACCGAGGCCAGGCCCACCGACAGAGACGAATGCTCGGCGATCACGCCGATCAGGGGCGGGCCGGCCATCATGCCGAAGTAGCCGACCGAGGCGACCACGGCAATGCCGTGCGCCGGGTTCGCATCGAGCTTCGCGGCAGTGCCGAACAGCACCGGCACCACGTTCGCGAACCCGAGGCCGACGAGCGCAAATCCGATCAGCGTGGCAACGGGGTGCGCGATCAAGAGCACCGCCGCCATCGAGACTGCCGCGAGCGCGGCGCTGCTGCTCATCAACACCGCAGGCGCGACACGGTCGCGCACCCAGTCGCCACCGAAACGAGCCGCCGCCATTGCACCGCTGAAGCTCGCATAGGCCAGCGCCGCGAAATCCGGAGCGCTCTTCAGCTCCTGCGCCATGTAGAGCACGCTCCAGTCGTACATCGCGCCTTCGGCGATCAGGCCAAGCGCCGCCAGCACACCCAGAAGCCCGAGCGCCCCGCGCGGCAAGGAGAAGCCGTGGCCCTCCTGCGACGAGCCGGCCACGGTCTGCAGCATCACCAGGCCCGCCAGCAGGACGAAGACGCCAGAGGTGATCGACGTCACCACGAGATGGGTTTCTGCATCCACACCCCGCGACAGCAGCGCACTCCCAAACCCCGCGCCCACCATGCCGCCCAGGCTGAACATGGCGTGGAAGCCGCTCATGAGGTTGCGCTTGCGCAGGCTTTCCAGCTCGCTCGCCGCCGCATTGATCGACACGTCGAGCAGGCTCATGCCGATGCCGAACACCACCATCAGCGCGAGCAGCACGGCATAGCTCTGGCTCACGAGCAGCGCGACGAGGCTTCCTGCGCACAAGGCGCCCGACAGCATCGCCATGCGGCGCGCGCCCTGGCGGCCGACGATCCGCCCGGCTTGGGTCAAGGTCAGCACGGCGCCAACACCAGACGCCAGCATCGCCATCGCGAGCGCCTGTTCGCCAAGGCCGTAGTGCAGCTTGACCGTGGGCACATGAATGCCCCACGTGGCAAAGAGCGCTCCGGCGATGAAGAACTGTGCGCGCACAGCGATCGTCGCGCGAAGCAGGGTCAGGTCAGGAAAGGGCACGGCGAGGTTCATGGGGCGGCGATTCTAGGAATCGGCCGGGATAATCGTGCGATGGGGAGATTCGATGCAGTCGTGATCGGTGGGGGCGCAGCAGGCCTGTTCTGCGCCGGCATGGCGGGCCAGCTCGGCGCCAAGGTGCTGCTGATCGACCACAGCGAGAAGGTGGCCGAGAAGATCCGCATCTCGGGCGGAGGCCGCTGCAATTTCACTAACCGCGATGCAGGCCCGGCCAACTTCCTCTCGGCCAACCCGCACTTCTGCCGCTCGGCACTCGCCCGCTACACGCCGCAGGACTTCATCGCACTCGTGCAGCGCCACCGCATTCCCTGGCACGAGAAGCACAAGGGGCAGCTCTTCTGCGATGAATCGTCGGAAGACATCATCGGCATGCTCCTGCGCGAGTGCGAGCAGGGCCGGGTCACACGCTGGCAGGGCTGCGCGGTGCAGGCCGTGCGGTCGACCGCCGCCGGCTTCGAACTCGACACCGCGGAAGGCCCCGTGCGCGCCAGCAAGGTTGTCGTGGCCACCGGCGGGCTTTCCATTCCCAAGATCGGCGCCAGCGACTTCGGCTATCGGCTCGCAAAGCAGTTTGGCCACCGCATCGTCGAAACACGGCCGGCACTCGTCCCGCTGACCTTTGACGCGGCCACCTGGGCGCCCTTTTCCGCGCTGTCGGGGCTGTCGCTGCCGGTCGAGATCCGTACCGGCCCTGCCAAGGGCAGCATGGCCTTTCTCGAAGACCTGCTCTTCACCCACCGCGGCTTGAGCGGGCCGGCCGTGTTGCAGATCTCGAGCTATTGGCAGCCCGGCACGCCGCTGCGCCTCGACCTTGCACCCCAGCTCAACCTTGCCACCCACCTCGTCCAGGCCAAGTCGGGCTCGAAGCGCAAGCTGCAGACCGAACTCGCCGCCCTCCTTCCCCAGCGCCTGGCCGAAGGCTGGCTCGCACGCCACCCGACGCTCACCGACCGCCCGCTCGCCGACCTGCGCGACCGCGACCTGCAGACCCTTGCCCAGAGCCTGCAGGCGTGGGAGATCACGCCCTCCGGCACCGAGGGCTACCGCAAGGCCGAAGTCACGGTCGGCGGGGTCGACACCCGGGAACTGAGTTCCCAGACGATGGAAAGCCGCCTTGCGCCGGGCCTCTTCTTCATCGGCGAGGTGGTCGACGTGACCGGCTGGCTCGGGGGTTACAACTTCCAGTGGGCCTGGGCCAGCGCCGCGGCCTGTGCCCAAGCCCTCGCAGATCCCTCTCAGAGCAGCCACTAACCTGCGCTTGCAAGCCGGAATTCCCTGGCTATAATCGCCGTCTTTGCTGGCAAAACCCGCGTGTCGATTCGCCCAGCACACCAGGCTGGATTCCGGAACCTCCTACCTGGCACCCCGAGCGAACACCGAGCGCACAACTTCTGAATCCATGACTTCTATTCGCGTCAAAGAAAACGAACCGTTCGACGTGGCCCTGCGCCGCTTCAAGCGCACGATTGAAAAGCTGGGCCTGCTGACCGACCTGCGCGCCCGCGAGTTCTACGAAAAGCCCACCGCCGAGCGCAAGCGCAAGAAGGCGGCCGCCGTGAAGCGTCACTTCAAGCGCATCCGCAGCATGCAGCTGCCCAAGCGCCTGTACTGATCCACACGGATCCGCGGCAAAGCCCCCGAAGCCCGCTAACAGCGGGCTTTGTCATTTCTCGGCGGGCTTTGTTGTTTCTACCCCCGGAGAAGCTGCGATGAGCCTGAAAGACCAGATCACCGAAGACATGAAGACCGCAATGCGGGCCAAGGAAGCCGATCGCCTGCTGACCATCCGCGGGCTGATGGCGGCCATGAAGCAGAAGGAAGTCGACGAGCGCGTGACGCTCGACGATGCGGCCATCATCGGCATCGTCGACAAGCTCATCAAGCAGCGCAAGGACTCCATCAGCCAGTTTGCCGCCGCCGGACGCACCGATCTGGTCGACAAGGAAACGGCTGAGCTGAAGGTGCTCGAGGCCTACCTGCCGCAACGCATGAGCGCCGACGAGATCGCCACCGAAGTGGCCAAGATCGTAGCGAGCCTCGGCGCCAGCGGCCCGGGCGACATGGGCAAGGTGATGGGCGCCGTGAAGGCGCAACTCGCCGGCAAGGCCGACATGGGCCTGGTCTCCGCCGCCGTCAAACAAGCGCTTGCACGCTGAGGTCTCCGCCATGACGACTCCCCATGTGATGCCCGTGGCGCCCGATGTGTGCGTCGCCCCCCAGCTCGACCCGTCGGCGATGGCCTGGGCAGCGCAGAACGGCTTCAAGAGCGTGGTCAACAACCGCCCCGATTTCGAAGGCGGCCCCGACCAGCCCACCAATGCCGCCATCGAAGCCGCGGCCCGCGCGGCCGGCCTCGAATACGCCTTCCTGCCGGTGAACGGCGGCTACCAGTCGCCGGAAGAGATCGAACGCTTCGCCGAGCTACTTCGCACGATGCCGCGGCCCCTGCTCGCGTTCTGCCGTTCGGGCGCCCGCTCGGGCAAGCTCTACCAGGCCGCAAGCGCACTCTGACCCCGTGGCGCCCGCCATGCGCCTGAAGCTCAAGGTTTTCCTGCTGGCGGTGATCCCGCTGCTGGCGTCGGCCGCGCTCATCGCGTGGGCCGTCGGCCAGCAGGAGAAGAGCCTCTCTCAGCGCGAGCGTGCGCTGGTCGAGTCGGCCTACATGGCCAACAAGGAAGCCGAGCTTCGCCACTACGTGGACCTGGCGCAGAGCGTCATCGCACCGCTGTACCAGTCGGGCCGCGATGACGAGGCCACCAAGGCCGAGGCCATGCGCCTTCTGGCCGCCCTCGACTACGGCGCCGACGGCTACTTCTTCCTCTACGACATGAGCGGGCGCAACCTCATGCACCCGCGCCAGCCCGAACTCATGGGCCGCAACCTCTGGGAGATGCGCGACGCCCAGGGCCAGCCCATCATCCAGCAGCTCATCGGCAAGGCCCGCGAGGGCGGCGGCTACGTGCAATACGTCTGGCAGAAACCATCGACCCAGCAGATCACCCCGAAGCTCGGCTACGTGGTCTCGCTGCCGCGCTGGAACTGGATGCTCGGCACCGGCCTGTACCTCGACGACATCCACGCCACGCTTGCCGAGCTCGACCAGCAGGTCAGCGACAACGTGCGCACCACCATGTGGTGGATCGCCGGCATTGCGCTGGCCGGCATCGCAGTGCTCGGCGCCTGCGGCCTCGCCTTCAACCTCAGCGAATCGCGTGAAGCCGACCACAAGCTGCGCCTGCTCGCACGCCAGGTGGTGAAGTCGCAGGAGGACGAACGCGCCCACCTCTCGCGCGAGCTGCACGACGGCACCAGCCAGACGCTCGTCTCGATCAAGCTGCTGCTCGAATCGGCGCAGGCCCAGCTCGACCGCGACGGCAGCGCGCCGCTCGCCAAGGCGCTGGCCCGCCTCAACGACGCGCTGCACGAGGTGCGCAACATCTCGCACCGCCTGCGCCCCGCCGAGCTCGACGTGCTGGGCCTGCCTGCCGCGCTCGAGCAGATGGGGCGCGAGTTCAGCGAGCACAGCGAGATGGCGTTCGACATGCGCGTGGGCGGCGCGGCTTCGCCCTTGCCCGACGCGGTGAGCACCGTGCTCTTCCGCGTCACGCAAGAGGCCCTGACCAACATCGAAAAACATGCCGAAGCCGGCGAGGTGCAGGTGCGCCTCGTCTTCGGCGTCACCGGCGTGCGCCTGCGCATCACCGACGACGGCGTCGGCTTCGACGCACAAGCGGTGGCGCTCGACCCGCGCCGCGGCATCGGCTTGCGCAACATGCGCGAACGGGTGGAATCGATCGGCGGGCGCTTCCAGATGCGCTCGCGACCGGGCCGCACCGAAGTCGTGGTCGATGTGCCGGCGGCCTCGCTCCGGCGCCTTTCCCCTTCAGAGCGCCTGGCCGCATGAACCCCACCCGCATCGCCATCGTCGACGACCACCCCCTGGTGCGAGACGGCTTGAAGCTGCGCCTGTCGGCCCACCCCGCGCTCGCCCTCGTCGGCGAAGCAGGCGATGCCGCCGAGGCCTTCGACATGGTCGAGCGCCAGGCCCCCGAACTCGTGCTGATGGACGTGGGCATGAAAGGCACCAACGGCATCGACCTCACCGCCCAGTTGCTGCGCCAGCACCCGCACCTGCGCGTGCTCATGCTGAGCATGTACGACAACCCTGAATACGTGAACCGGGCGATGAGGGCCGGCGCCCGAGGCTACGTGCTGAAAGACGCCCCGTCGGACGAGATCATCGACGCCATCGCCGCCATCAACGCCGGCCGCACGTATCTCAGCGCCGCCATCTCCGGTCGGATGTCACGTTCGCAGGCCCCGCGCCCGGTGCTGTCGCCGCGCGAGAGCGAGATCCTGGCCGGCCTGGCCCGCGGACATGCCAGCCGCCAGATCGCAGAAGCACTGGGCCTGAGCGTGCGCACCGTCGAGACCCACCGCCAGAACATCAAGCGCAAGCTCGGGCTGGAGGGCCAGGCCGAACTCATCAAATACGCGGTCGAGCACTGCCGCGACCACGCGCCAGGCACGTAAAACCACTTAGCGGAAAGACCCGTGGCGCACCAGGGCCGAATCGGTTCTGATCCAGCCTGCCGCCGGTTCGCCCACGAGGCGCCCCCGCATCCGATCTCTCAAAACCTCCGGAGACTCCCGTGTCCCCCCTACTTTCACTGTCCAGGTGGATCGACCGCTTCAGCGAGTTCATCGGCCGCTGGGTCGCATGGCTCGTGCTGGCCGCGGTGCTGATCAGCGCGGCCAACGCGGTCGTGCGCAAGGCGTTCAACACCAGCTCCAACGCCTTCCTCGAAATCCAGTGGTACCTCTTCGCCGGGGTCTTCCTGCTGGCAGCGGGGTACACGTTGCTGCGCCAGGAGCACGTGAAGATCGACGTGATCGTGGGCCGCTTTTCCAAGCGCGTGCAGATCTGGGTCGACATCGTCGGCCTGGCGTTCTTCTTGCTGCCCTTCGTGGTGGTCGTGTTCAGCATGGTGATGCCGCTGGTGCTGAGCGCCTATCACAGCGGCGAGGTGTCGCCCAATGCCGGCGGGCTGATCCGCTGGCCGGTCTATGCGCTCTTGCCGCTGGGCCTCTTGCTGCTGGGCATCCAGGCGATCTCCGAGCTCATCAAGCGTGTGGCGTTCCTCAAGGGGATGATCCCCGACCCGACGCTCAAGGCCGGCGCCAAGAGCGCCGAGGAAGAACTCGCCGAGTTCCTGCTGCAGAAAGAAGTGGCCGCCCGTGAGCAGGCCCTCGTCAAGGGAGGCGACAAATGATCGAGTTCATCACCGCGAACATGGCTCCGATCATGTTCGCCAGCCTGATCGTCTTCCTGCTGATGGGCTATTCGGTGGCGTTCTCGCTCGCCGCCTGCGGCCTCTTCTTCGGCTTCGTGGCCATTGAGCTGGGCGTGCCCGGCATGGCCTCGCTGATGCAGGCGCTGCCCTTGCGCATCTTCGGGATCATGCAGAACGACACGCTGCTGGCGATCCCGTTCTTCACCTTCATGGGGCTGGTGCTCGAACGGTCGGGCATGGCCGAAGACCTGCTCGATACCGTCGGCCAGCTCTTCGGCCCGATCCGCGGCGGCTTGGCCATCGCGGTGATCCTGGTGGGCGCGATGCTTGCGGCCACCACCGGCGTGGTGGCGGCCTCGGTCATCTCGATGGGCCTGATCTCGCTGCCCATCATGCTGCGCTACGGCTATGACCGGCGCCTGGCCGGTGGCGTGATCGCCGCCTCGGGCACGCTCGCGCAGATCATCCCGCCGTCGCTCGTGCTCATCGTGATGGCCGACCAGCTCGGCAAGAGCGTGGGCGATCTCTACAAGGGCGCCTTCATCCCCGGCTTCGTGCTGACCGCGCTCTACCTGCTCTACGTCGTCGGCGTGGCGATCACGCGTCCGAAATGGGTGCCCGCCCTGCCGCCCGAGGCCCGCACGATCCGCGAGCCCGACGGCTCGCCCGGCCTGCGCTCGCTGCTCGTGCTGACGATCCTGTCGACGGGCTGTGCCATCGCCTTCGCCAAGACGCGCCCGGCCGGCACCCCGACCGACGAGATGATCGTCGTCTCGATGTGCGTGGGCGTGGGCGTGGCCTTCCTGCTCGCCGTCATCAACAAGGTGGCGCGCCTGAAGCTGCTGTCGAACATGGCCGAGCGGGTCACCTTCGTGCTGATCCCGCCGCTCGGGCTGATCTTCCTCGTGCTCGGCACCATCTTCCTCGGCATCGCCACGCCCACCGAAGGCGGCGCGATGGGTGCCACCGGCGCGCTCATCATGGCGCTGGCGCGCAAGCGCATCGACATGAAGCTCCTTCGCCAGGCGATGGACTCGACCATGAAGCTCTCGTGCTTCGTGCTCTTCATCCTGGTGGGCTCCACGGTGTTCAGCCTGTCGTTCCAGGGAGTGGACGGGCCGAAGTGGGTCGAGCACCTGTTGACCAGCCTGCCGGGGGGCCAGCTCGGCTTCCTGATCGTGGTCAACATCCTGATCTTCGTGCTCGCGTTCTTCCTCGACTTCTTCGAGCTGTCGTTCATCGTGGTGCCGCTGCTGGCCCCGGTGGCCGACAAGTTGGGCATCGACCTCGTGTGGTTCGGCGTGCTGCTGGCGGTGAACATGCAGACCTCGTTCATGCACCCACCGTTCGGCTTCGCACTCTTCTACCTGCGCAGCGTGGCACCGCACAACGACTACACCGACAAGGTCACCGGCCAGCCCGTGGCCAAGGTGACCACCGGGCAGATCTACTGGGGCGCAGTGCCGTTCGTGGTGATCCAGATCATCATGGTCGGCCTGATCATCGCGTTCCCGGGGCTCGTCTCCAGCGGCCTCACGAAGGAAGAGACCATCGACGCGGACAAGGCCTTCCAGGAACTGCGCATGCAGGAAGACAAGGAAGCCGGCCTAACCGCCGAGCCGGCCGATCCCGGCGCGTCGGAAGCTCAGCCGGGCGACCCTGCCGCGTCCGAGCCTCAGGCCGACAGCAGCACCGAGGCCGACGACCCGATGAAGGCCATCGAAGACGCGATCAAGGACGACGAAAAGAAGAAGTAGCCGTTGTTCTCACCCCAGCGGAGCGCGAAGCTCCGCTGACCCCGGCCTCACAACAGCTGGAACGCGGCAATCGCCACCAGCGTGGGGCCGGCGGCAGCGACGAAGAGCCACACCGCGCTGATGGCACCGTCGCGGAAGCTGGCGCGCAAGATCGAATAGCCAGCCGGGTTGGGCGCATTGGCGATCACCGTGAGGCCGCCTCCGGTCACGGCACCGGCCACCAGCGAGTACTTGAACTCGTCGCTCAAGCCTTCGACCAGAGAGCCGAGGTAGGTGAGCGCGGCGTTGTCGGTCACCGCCGTGAGAGCGGTGGCGGCGTAGTAGACCTGCTGCGCGCTTAGGCGCGTCAGCAGCTCCTGCAGCCACCACTGCTGCTGCCCGCCCAGCACCACGAGCCCCGCGAGGAAGAAGGCCACCAGCAGCGCTTCGCGCAGGATGAGCGCATCGTGGTGCCGCGGATAGGCCCGCGCGTAGCCGATGAAGAAGAGCAGCAGCCCCATGAAGACGGCCGGGTGGTGGGCGAACATCACCACGCCCAGCAGGAACAGCCCGCTCACGATCATCGCCGTGGGCGGCGGGCCGCTGCGGTCGCGGATGCCCGCCGCTTCCGGCGTGGGGCGCAGCAGGTGGCGCGCGAAGATCAGCGTCACGACCGACGCGTTGATCACCACCGCCAGCGCCGCCTTCCAGCCGAAGTGGCTCAGCATGAACGTGGAATCCCAGCCCCACTTCGCAGCCACCATCAGCACCGGCGGGGCTGCAAACGAGGTGAGCGTGCCGCCGATCGACACGTTGACGAAGAGCACGCCGAGCGTCGCGTACTTCACGCGCTCGGGCAACTCGACGTTGAACACCCGGTCGCGCAGGGTCAGCGCGGCGAGCGTCATGGCCGCCGGCTCGGTGAGCGCCGAGCCCATCAGCGGCAGCACCGACAGCGCGAGGAAGTACACCGCCATCGACTGCGGCAGCGGCGTCACCCGCGCCAGCGCGTTCACCAGCACCTCGGCGAGCTTCAGGATGGGCTTGCTGCCCGCCACGACCATGATGGCGAAGACGAAGAGCGGCTCGGTGAAGTTGCGGCCGTCGATGTAGGCCACCGCACCGTCACGCCCGAGCGCCACGAAGAGGAAGAGCGCCAGCACCAGCGCCCAGAAGCCGAACACGACCTCCACTTCGGACAGCAGGTGGAACACGCCTTCGTGCCGCGGATAACGGTGCGCCAGGTGCGCGAACACGCTGGTCGAGAAGGTGTGCACCAGGGCCACGGCAAAGAGCGCAGCGGCAACGAGTTGGACGGTGGTGGGCGTCATGGCATCGGGTGGCGTGAACGTGTGAAAGGGGTGGCCCAAGAAAAAAGCCCCGCCGTGGCGGGGCTTGCACGAGTGTCGCGCAACCTCAGAGCTTGGCGCTCTGCATGTAGCTGTCGAAGCGGGCCTCGGTGAAGCGGAACCACAGGTTCGCTTCCTTGCGGTAGTTGGAGTAGTCGGTGTAGATCTTCTTCCAACTCGGGTTCTTGGCGGAGATCTCGCTGTAGAGGTCCATCGAGGCCTTGAAGGCCGCGTCCATCACCGGCTTCGGGAAGGCGACGAGCTTGGTCTTGTTGGCCACGAGCTGGCGCAGGGCCACCGGGTTCTTCACGTCGTACTTGGCCTGCATCTCGGTGTGCGCAAACGCAGCGGCAGCTTCGACGATGGCCTTGTATTCGGCGGAGAGGCCGTCGTAGGCCTTCTGGTTGACCAGCAGGTCGAGCTGCGGGCCACCTTCCCACCAGCCAGGGTAGTGATAGAACTGCGCGACCTTGTTGAAGCCGAGCTTCTGGTCGTCATACGGGCCCACCCACTCGGCCGCGTCGATGGTGCCCTTCTCCAGCGCCTGGTAGATCTCGCCACCGGGGATGTTCTGCGGCACCGAGCCGAGGCGCTCGCAGACCTTGCCGGCGAAGCCGCCGACGCGGAACTTCAAGCCCTTCATGTCGGCGACGGTCTTGATTTCCTTGCGGAACCAGCCGCCCATCTGCGCCCCGGTGTTGCCCATCGGGAAGTTGATCATGCTGTACTTGGCGTAGAACTCGCGCATCAGCTTCAAGCCGTTGCCTTCGTACATCCACGCCGTCATCTGACGGGAATTGAGGCCGAAGGGAATCGCGCAGCCGAGGGCGAAGGTCTCGTCCTTGCCGAAGTAGTAGTAGGGCGCGGTGTGGCCCATCTCGACGGTGCCGTTCTGCACGCCATCGATCAGCGCCGGCGAAGGCATCAGCTCGCCAGCGGCGTGCACCGAGATCTCGAACTTGCCGCCCGTCATCTCGCGCACCTTCTTCGCGAAGGTTTCAGCGGCACCGAAGATGGTGTCCAGCGACTTGGGGAAGCTCGAGGTCAGGCGCCAACGCAGGCTGGCCTGTGCATGAACGATGGCCGGGGCTGCACCCGCTGCCAACACGCCGGCCAGTCCCGCGCCGTGAACGAACGAACGACGTTGCATGAAGAGTCTCCTAGTAGGCCCTCCCAGGGCCGGTGGCGGCAAATTCTAGGAGCGGCCCCCAGGCCCCCGACCCGGATTTACCCGTGAGCAAAACCGCGTAGCGCAGAGCCTGCGCCACGTCAGCAAAGCGTCAGGAACCGGCCACCTTCATGCGGTCGATCAGCACCGAGCCGATGGTCTTGGTGCCCATCGTGTAGGTGTCGGCGCCCACGGCCACGATGCCCTTGAGCATGTCGCGCAGGTTGCCCGCGATGGTGATCTCGTGCACCGGGTAGGCGATGCGGCCCTTCTCCACCCAGAAGCCCGCGGCACCGCGCGAGTAGTCGCCGGTGACGTAGTTCACGCCCTGGCCCATGAGCTCGATCACGAAGAGGCCGCGGTCAAGCTTCTTCAGCATTGCATCGAGGTCGTCGCCGGCCTGCGTGAGGCGGCTCGTGAAGGTGAGGTTCTGCGAGCCACCGGCGTGGCCCGTGGTGCGCATGCCGAGCTTGCGAGCCGAGTAGCTGGAGAGGAAGTAGCCCTGCACCACGCCGGCTGTCACCACGTCGCGCACGCGAGTGACCACGCCTTCGTCGTCGAAGGGCGCGCTGCCCTTGGCGCCGCGAATGTGCGGGTCCTCGTGGATGTCGATGTGGTCGGCCAGCACCTGCTCGCCCAGGCTGTCGAGCAGGAACGAGGACTTGCGGTACAGCGCCCCACCGCTCGTGGCCTGCACATAGGCGCCGAGCAGGCCCGCGGCGAGCGTCGACTCGAAGAGCACCGGCACTTCGCAGGTCTTGATCTTGCGGCCGTTGAGTCGCGAGAGCGCGCGCTCGGAGGCATAGCGCCCCACCGCCTCGGGTGCGGCCAGCTCGGTGGGCGAGCGCATCGAGCTGTACCAGGCGTCGCGCTGCATGTCTTCGCCGTTCGGGCCGGGCACCGAGGCGATCGGGGCCACCGAGAGCGAATGCCGCGAGCTGGCGTAGCCGCCACGAAATCCGTGCGTGTTGCCGGCGAAGAAGTGCGACTGCTGGGCCGAGACGCCGGCCCCTTCGGAGTTGGTGATGCGCTTGTCGACACCGAGGGCCGCTGCCTCGCAGCGAAGTGCGAGTTCGGCCGCGGCCTCGGCGTTGATGTCCCAGGGGTGGAAGAGGTCGAGGTCGAGCTTCGCGGCCTCGCCGAGCGCGAGGTCGGCTTCGTCGGGCAGGCCGGCGGCGGGGTCTTCGGCGGTGAACTTGGCGATGTCGTAGGCGGCGCGCACCGTCTGCTCGAGCGCGGTGCGCGAGAAGTCGGAAGTGCTCGCGTTGCCGCGGCGCTGGCCCACGTAAACCGTGACACCCATCGACTTGTCGCGGTTGCGTTCGACGTTCTCGATCTCGCCCTTGCGCACCGAGACCGACAGGCCCGCGCCTTCGGACACCTCGACGCCGGCATTGCTCGCGCCGAGCGATTTGGCGATGGCCAGCGCATCGTCCACGAGCTGGCGGAAGTCGTCCTGCGAATACGAAAACCCGTGGTGTCTGGTCAGCGAGGAGCTCATGCGCAGCGGCGTTTGGTGACGGGATGCACGGTGACGTGCACAGCAAAGGGCCCACACGAGGCGCCCTGCAAAAAGGCCGCGGCTATCATACCCACGACCTATGGTTCAGCCCCACATGCGCTCCCCCTCCGCCGACGACGGACATGCCGACGACAACGGCGCCCCCGAGTTCGATCGCCCCAGCAAGACCCAGCTCAAGAAGGAGATGCACGAGCTGCAGGACCTGGGCGAGGCGCTCGTCGGCCTGCCCGATGACCGCGTCGTCGACCTGCCCATTTCCGAGTCGCTGCGCGATGCGGTGGCCGAGTACAAGCGCACCAAGTCCTTTGAAGGCAAGCGCCGCCAGATGCAGTACATCGGCAAGCTGATGCGCAAGAACGACGTGGAGCCGATCCGCGAAGCGGTGGCCGCCATGAAGCTCGGCCGCGCGAAGGATGCGCTGGCCCTGCACGAAGCCGAACGCTGGCGCGTCGAGCTGCTCGCAAGCGACGACGCCCTCACCCGCTGGATGGTCGAGCATGCCGGCAGCGACCTCCAGCAGCTGCGCAGCCTCATCCGCGCGGCCCGCAAGGACGCCGCCGCCACGCCCGAGCAGCGCAACGGCCGCGCGTACCGCGAGCTCTTCCAGTTCATCAAGGAACATTCCGTCGGCCATGACTGAGGCAGCGCCGTTCGACAGAGTGCGCATCGGCGTGGTGTCGATCAGCGACCGCGCTTCCACCGGCGTCTATGAAGACAAGGGCATCCCGGCGCTCAAGGACTGGCTGACCCGCGCGCTGCGCAACCCGGTCGAATGGGAAACCCGCCTCATCCCCGATGAGCAGGCCACCATCAGCGCCACGCTCATCGACCTCGTCGACAGTGCAAAGTGCGACCTCGTGCTCACCACCGGCGGCACCGGCCCCTCGCCGCGCGACGTGACGCCCGAAGCCACCCTCGCCGTCGCCCACAAGGAGATGCCCGGCTTCGGCGAGCAGATGCGCCAGATCAGCCTGCGCTTCGTGCCGACCGCCATCCTGTCGCGCCAGGTGGCCGTGATCCGCGGCCAGTCGCTCATCATCAACCTGCCCGGCCAGCCCAAATCGATCGCCGAGACACTGGAAGGACTGCCGCTTGCTCAGCCTCCAGTGCACGGCATCTTCGCCGCAGTGCCGTATTGCATCGACCTCATCGGCGGCCCCTACCTCGAGACAGACGACGCCGTCTGCAAAGCCTTCAGACCCAAATCTGCGCAGCGGCCTCCGCCGCGTGGCTGAGGGAACCAGAGCCTGCACACAGGCCACCCCAGAGACGACAGACCAACAGGAGACAGCATGAGCGCACAGCCCGCCCGCGACAGCAGCGGCGAACGGCACATGGTCGCCATGTATTCCGTGCTCAGCGCCACCAACGAGGCGCTGCTGTACGCCAAGACACCGACCGAGCTCTTCCAGCGCGTGTGCGATGCCGCGGTCGACGGGCATCAGTTCCTCACCGCAGCGGTCACCACGCCCGATGCCGACACCGCCTGGCTGCGCGTCGAAGCGGCGTCGGGTATCGCCGCCTCGCAGCTGCGCGAGTCACGCATCTCGGTCGACGAGACCACGGCCGAGGGCCGCGGGCTGGTCGGCGAAGCCTACCGGGGCATCAAGCCCGCCATCAGCAACCAGTTCATGCAGGACCCGCGCACCGCGCCCTGGCACGCCCAGGCCGGCCGGGCGGGCGTGGCGTCGGGGGCGGCCATCCCCATCGTGCGCGGCGGCAAGGCCTATGGCGTGATGCTCTTCTATGCGCGCGAGATCGATGCCTTCGGCGACAGCATCGTGGCGCTGCTCGAACGCATGGCGCGCAACATCGTCTTCGCCCTCGACAACTTCGAGCGCGAAGCCGAACGCCAGCATGCCGAAGCGGCACTGCGCCGCAGCGAAGACAAGTTCCGCAACATCCTCGAAAGCCTCGACGACGCCTACTACGAGGTCGACCTGAAGGGCCACCCGATCTACCTCAACAGCGCCTATGCCCGCATGCTGGGCTACGACCACCATCACGTGGCCGAGCGCGACTACCGCAGCCGGCAGACGCCCGAGATGACGCAGGTGGTGTTCAAGGCCTTCAACGAGGTCTTCCGCACCGGCCAGTCGAAACGCTCGCAGCTGTGGGAGTACATCCACCGAGACGGGAGCACGATCCAGGTCGAGGGCTCGGTGCTGCTGGTCAAAGACGAAGACGGCAAGCCGGTGGGCTTCCGCGGCATCCTGCGCGACGTGACCGAACGCCGCCGCATGGACCAGGCCCTGCGAGAGAGCGAGGCACGCTTCCGCGCAATGACGAACCTGTCCTCCGACTGGTACTGGGAGACCGACCCCGAGACCCGCTTCACCCGGCTCGAAAGCCGCGAGACCGGGCTGCGCGAGAGCCGCAACCCCTTGATCGGCCGAGCCATCTGGGAAAGCACCATGCAGGCCCACCTGCCCGGCGGGTGGGACGACTTCCGCGCGCTGCTGGCCGACCGCCAGTCGTTCCGCGACATCGTCATGCAGCGCATGGCGCCGAACAAGTCGCCCTACTACATCAGCATGAGCGGCGAGCCGATGTTCGACAGCTCGGGCGCCTACATCGGCTACCGCGGCATCTCGCGCGAGATCACCGAGCAGAAGGTGGCCGAAGAGCACATCCACCACATGGCGCGCCACGACAGCCTGACCGGGCTGCCCAACCGCCTGCTCTTCAGCAGCCTGCTCAACGCCGCCCTGAAGACGGCCGCACGCTACAAGCGCACCTTCGCGGTCATGTTCATCGACCTCGACCGCTTCAAGTTCATCAACGACACGCTGGGCCACGAGGCCGGCGACACGCTGCTCAAGGAGATCACCGCCCGCTTCAAGCAGGCCGTGCGCGCGAGCGACGTGTTGGCGCGCCTGGGCGGCGACGAATTCGTGGTGCTGGTGCAGGAGGTGCCCGACCGCGAGCACGCCGCCGCCGTGGCGCGCAAGCTGCTCTCGGCCGCCATCAAGCCGATCGAGCTGATGGGCCAGGAATGCCGCGTCACAGCGAGCATCGGCATCTCGCTCTTCCCCGGCGACGGCCAGGACGAGCAGGCGCTGATGAAGAACGCCGACAGCGCGATGTACCACGCCAAGGAAGAAGGCAAGAACAACTTCCAGTTCTATTCGAGCGAGATCAGCTCGCAGACGCTGGAGCGCCTGACCCTCGAATCGAACCTGCGCCGCGCGCTCGAGCGCCAGGAGTTCTCGCTCGCGTACCAGGCCAAGGTCGACCTCAAGAGCGGGCGCATCACCGGCGTGGAAGCACTCCTGCGCTGGCACAACGCCGAGCTGGGCGCAGTGTCGCCGGCCACCTTCATCCCGGTGGCAGAAGAGACCGGCCTCATCGTGCACATCGGCCGCTGGGTCATGAAGACCGCCTGCCTGCAGAACGTGGCCTGGCAGAAGCAAGGGCTACCGCCGATCAACATGGCGGTGAACCTCTCGGTGCGCCAGTTCGCCGACGAGCACCTGCTGGCCGACGTGACCGCCATCCTGGCGGAGACGGGCATGAACCCGGCACTGCTGGAGCTCGAGATCACCGAGGGCATGATCGTCCACAACGTCGACCGTGCCATCAAGCTGCTCACCGCCATCAAGCAGCTCGGCGTGCGCCTGGCCATCGACGACTTCGGCACCGGCTACTCGTCGCTCGGCCAGCTGAAGAACTTCCCGATCGACACGCTGAAGGTCGACCGCTCGTTCATCCGCGACCTCGCCACCGATTCGGAAGACAAGGCCATCACCAGCGCCATCATCGCGATGGGCAAGACGCTCAGCCTCACCGTTGTGGCCGAAGGGGTCGAGACCGCCGAACAGCAGACCTTCCTGCGCGAACAGGCCTGCGACGAGATGCAGGGCTACTACTTCAGCAAGCCGGTGGCGCCCGACGAGTTCGCGGCGCTTCTGGGCAAAGAAAAGGCTACTTGACGAGCTGGCTCAGGCGGTCGGCGTCGAAGTCTTCCTTCGTCGCCGCATCGCTGGGCACGCAGTCGCCCTTCTGCATCGGCGCGATCTTCTCGATGGCCGCCCACAGCAGCGCGATCTGGTGCGCGTTGCCGGCCGCGTTGTCGATCAGACCCTTCATTGCCTGCGACATCGGGTCGTCGCTCTCGGTGATGCCGTAGGCCGAGAAGCCCATGCGGGCGGCGGCCTCCTCGCGCTTGGCGTCGACGTCCTTGTGGATGATGCGCGCCGGGTTGCCCACGGCCGTGGCCCCGGGCGGCACTTCCTTCAGCACGACGGCATTCGAGCCGACACGGGCACCGTCGTGCACGGTGAACCCGCCCAGCACCTGCGAATTGGCACCGACGATCACGCCTTTGCCCAAGGTCGGGTGGCGCTTGGCGCCGCGCGTGAGCGAGGTGCCACCGAGGGTCACGCCCTGGTAGATGGTGCAGTCGTCGCCGATCTCGGCCGTCTCGCCCACCACCACGCCCATGCCGTGGTCGATGAAGACGCGCCGGCCGATCTTCGCGGCGGGGTGGATCTCGATGCCGGTGAACCAGCGCGCGAGCTGCGAGATGAAGCGCCCGCCCCACTTCCAGCCACGCACCCAGCAGGCATTCGCCCAGCGGTGCATCACCAGCGCATGCAGGCCGGGGTAACAGGTGAGCACGGTGAACGCCGAATGCGCGGCCGGGTCGCGCTCCAGGATGCAATGGACGTCTTCTCGTAGGCGCTGGAACATGGCGAGGCAGTTTAGCGACGGACTTCCAAGCCTGCTCGGCCCGGGCTGTCAGGGCTTGCGGGCGCCCTGCATCGCGCGGGCGATGCCGCGCAGGATGTGGATTTCTTCCTCGGTCAGCTCGGCGCGGTTGAAGAGCTGGTTCAGGCGCGGCATCAGCTTCTTGGGTGCGGCCGGGTCGAGAAAGCCCACGTCCGTCAGCGCCCGTTTCCAGTGGTCGAGGAGGCCTTGCACATCGCTCGCAGCGGCCGGCACGGCCGTGGGCGTGCGCGGGGCGACGTCAAAGCCACCGAGCGCCTGCCGCCAGTCGTAGGCGATGAGCTGCACCGCCTGCGCGAGGTTGAGCGAGCCGTAGTCGGGGTGGGTGGGGATGCTCAGGCACGCATGGCAGCGGTACACATCGTCGTTGCCCATGCCATAACGCTCGGAGCCGAAGACGAAGGCCACGCGGTGGTCGGTCTTGGCAAGCTGCGTGAAGAGTTCACGGGGCGCGTGGGTCGGCGGGCCGAAGTCGCGTGGCGTCATGGCCGTGGCGCAGGCATACGTCACGCCGTCGAGGGCCTCGGTCAGCGTGCCCACCACGCGTGCGCGCACCAGGATGTCGGCCGCGCCGCTGGCCATCGCGACCGTCTCTTCCTGCACCAGCACGTCGGCAAATCGCGGCGCCACGAGCACCAGATCGCTGAAGCCCATCACCTTCATCGCCCGTGCCGCCGCGCCCACATTGCCCGGATGGCTGGTGTTGATGAGGACGAAACGTGTGTCGTTCATGGGCTCGCGCTTAAAATTCGATTATCCGTGCCGCTCTCTTCACGAGATTCGCAGGCACCCCGCTCTTTCCTCACCGCCATCCGCCTCTTTCCTTTTCCTTTGCAGGACGCCCCATGTCGCAAGCGCTTCACCCCATGCTCAACGTCGCCATCAAGGCGGCCCGTACCGCGGGGACCATCATCAACCGTGCTTCGCTCGACCTGGACATCCTCAAGGTGACCACCAAGTCGGCCAACGACTTCGTGACCGAGGTGGACCATCGCTGCGAGGAAGCGATCATCGAGACCCTGCTCGGCGCCTACCCCGGCCACGGCATCCTGGCGGAGGAGTCGGGCCGCACCCATGGCGCGAAGAACAGCGAATACGTCTGGATCATCGACCCGCTTGACGGCACCACCAACTTCATCCACGGCCTGCCGTTCTACGCCGTCTCGATCGCGCTGGCCTTCCGCGACCAGATCCAGCAGGCCGTGGTCTACGACCCGACGCGCAACGACCTCTTCTACGCCTCCAAGGGCCGCGGCGCGTTCATGAACGACAAGCGCCTGCGGGTCTCCAAGCGCACGCGCCTGAGCGACTCGCTCGTCGGCACCGGCTTCCCGTTCCGCAAGGGCGACAACTTCCAGCGCTACCTGAAGATGTTTGCCGAGGTGATGACCTCATGCGCCGGCGTGCGCCGCCCGGGCGCTGCCGCGCTCGACCTCTGCTACGTGGCCGCCGGCCACTACGACGCCTTCTTCGAGACCGGCCTGAACCCCTGGGACATCGCTGCCGCCTCGCTCATCATCACCGAGGCAGGCGGCCTGATCGGCAACTTCACGGGCGAGGCCGACTTCATGTACCAGCGCGAGGTGGTGGCCGGCAACCCGAAGATCTATGCGCAGATGGTGAACATCCTCGCGCCCTTCACCCGCATCATCAAGGACGCGCCGGCCGCCGGCACCCCGGGCGAAGCCGCCCCGACGGCGGAAGACGTCTTCATCGCCAGCGCCACGGCCGCTGCCGCTCCTGCCGAAGCGCCGAAGAAGAAGGTGGCCGTGCGCATCCGCAAGGCCGATCTCGACAAGTCCTAAGCGTTCAACTCGCGCCAGCGCGCCGCCGCCTGGCCGCGCGTGTCGACGCCCAGCTTGCCGAGGATGTTGGCCACGTGCCGCTTCACGGTGTGCGGGCTGAGGTCGAAGGCACGGGCGATGAGCTTGTTGCTGTCGCCGGCGGCGATGCGCGCGAGCACCTCGGTCTCGCGCTCGCTCAGGCCCGACGCGCCCGCGGGTCGCGCACTCGGCGTGGCCACCACCGGGGCCTGCAGGCCCAGCACCGACGACAGGTGCACCAGCAAGGCCTGGTCGGCCGCTGGCAGGCGCGAGCCCCACGGTGCCGATTGCAGCCGCGCCAGCACCTGCGGGCCGGCAAACAGGGCCCCGCCGATCTCGCGCCGGTCGCGCACTTCGTCGAACCAGTCTTGCAGCGTGATGGCCGCGAGGTCGAGGCGACCTTGCTGTACATGGATGTCGGCCAGCATCACCCGGGCCTGCGTGGCCGGGTAGAAGAGCGAACGGTTCACGTCGTCGGCCAGCGGCTGCAGCAGCGGACGAGCCTCGTCGAGCCGGCCGTCGGCCAGCGCGACCAGCGCCCGGCCGAACGAGCGGTTGGCCGGCGCCCCCGGCCATTCGTAGGCGTTGCCGGCGCGCTGCAATTCGGCATCCACACGGCGCAGCGCCTCGTCGTCGCGCAGGATCCAGCACGCGCGCAGGTGCACGAAGAGCACCTCCGACTCATGCACCTGCCGGTGGCTCAAGGGGCTGTGCAGGCGCAGGTCGTCGACCATCTCGCGCCCCACCGCGTGGCAGGCCTCGCGCTCGCCGCGCAGCGCGAGCCACAGCGTGCGCGCCAGGCGCAGCTCGGTCGCGAGGATGCGCGGCATGCCGAGCCAGTGGCAGTCTTCCTCGCAGCGCTGCAGCCACTGCCCCGCCTCGTCGAGCTGGGCCGCCCCGAGCGCCAGCCAGGCGCGGATGTTGGCCACGCCCGCACGCAGCTGCGTGGGCGCATCGCCGCACACACGCACCGCGCTGTGGGCAAAGCGGTCGAGCAGCGGCTGCATGCCCGGCAGGCCGACGAAGACGCAGTGCGCCGGGAACTGCATCCACAGCATCGGCACCGGCACACGCTCCAGCGAGGCCAGCATCTCGGCGAACATGGGGGCGACCTTCTCGGTGCGCGCGGCCACGAATTCATCCCATGCACTGCTGTAGTAGACGAAGGCGCGCGCCGCATCGTCGAGCGGCATCGCGCGCAGCGCCGTGAGTTCGCGGGTCGATTCGGCCAGGCGGCCGGCGTGCCACAGGCCTGAGCAGACGTTGGCCCGCGTGAGCACGGCGTCGCGCTGGCGGCCCATGCGGGCGAAGCCCTCTGCGGCCTGCTGCATGGCGACGAGCAGCGTCGACCAGTCGAAGTGCGGCCAGGCGGCCAGGCCCTTCACCAGCTGCAGGTCGGGCCGGCGCGCGAGTTCGTCTTCCGGGAAGAGCGTCAGCAGCTGTTCCAGCGTCGCACCGGCGCCGATGCCCAGCTGCTCCTGCGCGCGCCGGGCGAGCACGGCCGTGGCCTCGTCCCACGCCCCGGCGCGGGCCAGGTAGCCCACGGCGCGCGACAGGTCGGGCTCGTGCTCGGCCGCGCGGCGCAGAAGGCGCGGCAGTTCGTCGGGGAAGTCGCGCTGCAGCCGGTCTTCCAGGAAATCGCGGAAAAGGTCGTGCAGGCGCAGCGTGAACTCATCGGCCTCCATCACGCTGGCGAAGAGGCCGCGGCGCTCGATGTCTTCGAGCAGCCGTGCCGCATGCGGCGTCTCGGCCACATGGCCGCAGCGCACCACCGTCAGCTCGGGCAGCACCGAGCAGCGCAGCAGGAACTCGCGCAGCTCGGCGGGCAGCTCGTCGAGCACCTCGGTTGCCAAGTAGTCGAACAGATGGCGCTGCGTGGGCACGCTCGCGCGCGCCGCGCCCGGCCGCGTGGCCAGGCTCAGGCGAAGTCCAGCGGCCCAGCCATCGGTGCGCTCCAGCAGCTCACGCGGGCTGGTGCACGCGCTGCCGGCGTTGAGGTCGAGCAAGGCGCTCACCTCCGCTTCGTTGAAGCGCAGGTCGAACTGGCGGAACTCGGCCAACTCGCCCTGGGCCCGCAGGCGCGCGAGCGAAAGCACCGGCTCCACCCGGCTCGCCACGACCAGGCCCCAGCGCGGCGGCAGCCGCTCGATCAGCGCCTGCAGCAGCTCGAAGATGCGTGGGTCGTTCAGCCGATGGGCGTCGTCGAGCACGATGAGCCCTCGCCACACCTCGGTGCCGGCGAGGGCGTTGGCGAGCTCGGTGGCCACGTCACGCAAGCCGTGTTCGGCCTGCGCCAGCAAGGCCAGCGCTTCGGGCGACACACGCCATGGCAGGTCATAAGGCTCCAGCGCGGTGGCCAGACAGGCGAGGAAACGCGGCAGCTGGTCGTCTTCGTCGACCGACACCCAGGCCAGCGCCAGCCCCTCGTGGCCCTCGGGCAGCAGGCGGATCTGGCGCCCGAGCGCCGATGTCTTGCCGTAGCCGGCCGGCGCCACCAGCAGCGTGAGCCGCTGCTCCATCAAAGCCCGGCCGAGCGCCTCTTCCAGCTGCGGGCGGGCCACGAGCCCCGCCCGAGGCCGCGGCGGCTGGATCTTGGCAAGGGCGAACGACGGCGCCGGAACGGCGGCGGGGGCAGGCATGCGCGCAATTCTGCCCAAAGCGCCGCGCGCGGCCAGTGACCAATGGCTCTTCTGGGCGATGCCGTGGCCGGGTCCGCTGCGCAGACTGCCGGGCATGCATGTCTTCCACCACCAACACCTGATGCGCCTCGCCCACGACCGCGAGGGCGAGCAGCACTTCTGCGCCATTGGCCCGCCCTGCGGCGTGCACGACTTCCAGGTCTGGGTGCACACCCTGCCGCCCGGCGCCCACACGCCGCTCCAGCGCCACAGCGGCAGCTTCGCCTGCCTCGCGTTCTCGGGCTCGGGCAAGTTGCTGCTCGACGGCGGGCCGGTGCGCTTCCAGGCACCGTGCACCCTGGTCGTGCCCCCCGGCTGTGACTTCCAGATCACCAACAACAGCGCGCTGCCGCTGAGGGTGCTGAGCGTCTTCACGGCCGAGCCCGTGGCCCGCTGAGCCCCTCCACCCCCTCATCCGGGGTGGCCCGCCGCGGGCCATGCGATGGCTCCTTCAGGCGATGCCCGGCCCGCCCCGCCCCGGAACACTGACAACCATGCCGCCAACCCCGCGGCACCCCTTCAACCCATCAGGAGAGACCCATGACGACCGCAATCCACGCCGACGCCGCCCCGCAAGACACCACCCCCGCCCCGGCGCAGCGATTCGACATCTACCAGCCCATCCACAAGGCGCTGCGCAACTTCATGGGCGACACCCTCTCCCGCCTCGGCCGCGTCGACGTGACCGATGCCGAAGACCTCGCCGGCGCGCTGAGCCAGGTCGAGTCGCTGCTCGACTTCTGCGCCAAGCACGTGCGCCACGAGAACGACTTCATCCACACCGCCATCCGGGCCCGCCAGCCGGCCGGGGCCAGCCGCACCAGCGAAGACCACGTGGAGCATCTGGAGAGCATCGACGCGCTGCACAAGGAGACCCGCGCCGTCTACGACGCCGACGACGCCCAGCGCCATGTGCTCGCACTGCGCCTGTACCGCCACCTCGCGCTCTTCATCGCCGAGAACCTGCAGCACATGCACATCGAGGAGACGGCCAACACTGCCGCGCTGTGGGAGCACTACACCGACGAGGAGCTGATGGACCTGGAGGCCCGCCTGGTCGCCACGATCAGCCCCGCCGACACCATGCTCACGATGCGCTGGATGGTGCCGGGCATCACCCCGCAGCAGCGCACCGCCCTGCTCGGCGGCATGAAGGCCGGGGCGCCGGCCGAAGTGTTCCAGGCGGTGCTGAACGCGGTGCGCCCGCATCTGTCCGCACACGACTGGTCGAAGCTCACGCGCGACCTCGGCTGACCCGCTCCCCAGGAGACACAACATGAACAAATGGGTGAAACGCGGCGGCCTCGCCGTGCTGGGCCTCGTCGCCCTCGGCGCCTCGACGCTCGTGGTCGGCACGCAGCTCGGCCAGCGCAAGATGAACCGCATCGTGTCGGTCGACGTGGCAGCCATCACGCTGCCGACCGATACCGCGAGCATCGAACGTGGCCGCTACCTCTACCTGTCGCGCGGCTGCACCGAGTGCCACGGGGTCGACGGCGCCGGGAAAGACGTCGTCAACGACGGCAAGGGCATGCACGTTCGCGCCCCCAACATCACGCCAGGGCCGGGCAGTGTGGTCGCCAAGTACGACGTGACCGACTGGGTGCGCACCCTGCGCCACGGTGTGAAGCCCGATGGCCGCCCGGCCATCGTGATGCCGAGCGAAGACTACGCCCGCCTCACCGACGCCGACCTCGGTGCGATGGTGGCCTACCTGCGCCAGATGCCGCCGGCCACGGGCACGGCCGCAGTGCTGGAGCTGCCGCCGCTCGTGAAGACGCTCTACGCCGCCGGCGTGGTGCACGACGCGGCCGAGGTCATCGACCACACCCTGCCGCCCTCGGCTCCGGTGCCCGTGGCGGCCAGCGCCGAGCACGGCGCCTACGTCATCAACTCGTGCATCGGCTGCCACGGCAACAAGCTCTCGGGCGGCAAGATCCCCGGCGCCCCGCCCGAGTGGCCTGCCGCGGCCAACCTCACGCCGGGCGACGGCAGCGCGATGAAGCACTATCCAACGCCCGAGGCCTTTGCCACGATGCTGAAGACCGGCAAGCGGCCCGACGGCTCCGAGGTGAGCAAGGTGATGCCCTTCATCGCGCTGAAGGAGATGAACGACACCGACGTGCAGGCGATGTACCTGCACCTGAAGACGCTGCCGCCGGTGGCGGCGGGCAACCGCTGAAGAGACTCAGACCCCCAGGCGCGCCACCACCTCGTCGGCAATCGCCAGGCACGAGGTGAGCCCCGGCGACTCGATGCCGAAGAGGTTCACCAGGCCCTTCACGCCGTGCTCGGCCGGGCCGTCGATGCGCCAGTCGGGCGCGGGCTCGTCGGGCCGGTGGATCTTGGGGCGGATGCCGCTGTAGGCCGGCTGCAGGGCGCCATCCGGCAGGCCCGGCCAGTAGCGGCGCACGTCGGCATAGAAGCCGGCGGCGCGGGCCGGGTCGACGGTGTAGTCGAGCGGGTGCTGCGCCACCCCGTCGGGCAGCCACTCCACATCGGGGCCGAAGCGCGCCTGGCCTCCGAGGTCGAGCGTGAGGTGCACGCCGAGCCAGGCGTCCTGCGGCAGCGGGTACACGAGGCGCGAAAACGGCGCACGGCCGGCGAGAGAGAAATAGCAACCCCGGCTGAAGTGGGCGGACGGCACGTGCGCCCTGTCGAGACCTTCGGTCGCGGCAGCCAGCTTCGGCGCCCAGAGGCCCGCGGCGTTGACCACGTGGCGTGCGGCCAGCTCCATGGGCTCGTCGCCGCCCACGTGCAGCACATGGTGGCCTTCGAGGCACCGGATGTACTCGACCGGCGACGACAGCGCCACGTCTCCGCCCGCCGATTGCAGGTCGCCCTGCAGCGCGAGCATCAGGCCGTGGCTGTCGACGATGCCGGTCGAGGGCGACAGGATCGCGCCTTCGCACTGCAGCTGCGGCTCCATCGCCAGGGCTTCGTCGCGCGTCAGGCGCTTCAAATCGTGCACACCATTGGCCGCGGCCTTCTTCATCAACCCGTCGAGCCCCGCGACCTGCGTCTCGTCGGTCGCCACCACCAGCTTGCCGCAGCGCTGGTGCGCCACGCCATGCGACTCGCAGAACGCATAGAGCATCTGCCGCCCCTGCACGCACAGCCGCGCCTTCAGTGAGCCGGCGGGGTAGTAGAGCCCGGCGTGGATGACCTCGCTGTTGCGAGAGCTGACGCCGGTGCCGATGGCGGTTTCGGCTTCCAGCACGATGGTGTCGAGGCCACGTTGCGCGAGTGCGCGCCCGACCGCCAGGCCGACCACGCCTGCGCCCACCACCACTGCATCGACCTGTTCCATCTGAGCGCCCGCCCTTCGCCACATGAGCCCGGGCGATCCCCGGCCGGCCTATTCTGCGTGAGCGGCCGACGGCATCGATGTCGCCGTGGGTACAGCGGTGGCCGCATGCCAGGCCGCGATGAACTCGCGCGCACGGCGGCCCAGTTCGTTGAGCGCCATCCCCGGCTGGAACAGTTGGCCGCCGATGCCGAAGCCCGTCGCCCCGGCCTTGACCCAACCGGCGATGCTCTCGGGCGTCACGCCGCCCACCGGCAGCAGCGGCGTGCCTTCCGGCAGCACCGACTTGAAGGCCTTGAGCCCGGCCTGCCCCACCATCTCGGCCGGAAAGACCTTGAGCGCATGGGCACGCCAGCGCAGCGCGTTGAAGGCCTCGGTCGGCGTGGCCACGCCAGGCACCACGGCCATGCCACGCTCCGCGGCGCGGCGCATCACGTCGGCATCGCAGTTCGGCGCGACCATCAGCCGGCCACCGGCCGCATGCACCTCGTCGACTTCGCGTGTCGACAGGATGGTGCCGCCGCCCACCAGCGCATCGGCCGGCGCCGCGGCGGCGATGGTCTCGATGCAATACAGGGCGCCACGCCGGTTGAGCGGCACTTCGACGATGCGAAAGCCGGCCTCGAAGAGCACCAGCGCCGCCGCGCGCGCGTGCTCGGGCGCGAGGCCGCGCAGGATGGCCACCAGCGGCGGCCGGAAGGTTTGCAGCTCCGTCACTTTTCCATGCCCTCCTGCAGAGTCGCCAGGGCGGCGAGGTACACCGCCCGCGGTTCGAGCACCACGGGCGTGCTGCCGTGGTGGCGCGCGGCTTCGCCGTAGGCCGACGCCAGCGCCCCGGCCGCCACCACCGTCACCGTGCGTGGCGACGGGCGGGTGTCGCCCCACTCGGCGCCGATCAAGAGGCCCGAAAGATACGAACGTGCGTACTCGGTGGGCATGCGGCCGGTCACCACCTTGGCGCGGCAGCCGAAGATCGCGTGCGACAGCGCACCGCGGCCGGCGGCAAGCAAGCCGGCCTCGAAGGCGGCCGGCACATCGTCGGGCCCGATGAGGCCGGCGAGCGTGCCCTGCTGGCCCAGCAGCGCGAAGAGTTCGCCCGTCATGTAGGTGCGCCAGCCCTGCATCGCGCCATGCTCGAGGCGCACCCACTTGCTGTGCGTGCCCGGAAGCACCACCCAGCCGTCCGACTGGCCGAGCACCAGCGCGCCGAGCAGTTGCGTCTCCTCGCCGCGCATCACGTCGACCTCGCCGTTCGGCCCGATCCAGCGGTAACCGGGCACGAGGGCGATCCGCCGGCCCTGCGGCGCATGCTTCAGCGGCACGAGATGGCGGGAGAGCGCGGTGAGCGGTGTCGAGGCTTCGAGGTACGGTGCCTCCTGCCAGCCAGAGGCAGCACCGACCATGCCCGACATCACCACCGGCCACTCGCGCGGCCAGCCTTGCACGATGGCGTCGAAGGCCTCGGCGAAGCGCCCGCGTGCGGCGAGCAGGCCCTGGTCGTCGGCGCGCTCTTCGACCAGCGCCCCACCCTCGCCCAGCAGGTAAGCCCTGCGGTGAGTGGTGCCCCAGTCGATGCCGATCACGCCGTTCTTCATGTCACACCGCGCCTCATCGCCTTCGCTTCGATTCGAACACCCGCTGCAACAGGCAGAAGACGAAAAGCAGCGCGCCGATCACGATGCGCGTCCACCACGAGCTGAGCGTGCCGTCGAACATGATGAGCGTCTGGATGATGCCGAGGATCAGCACGCCGAAGAGCGTGCCCGCGACATAGCCCACGCCGCCCGTGAGCAGCGTGCCGCCGATCACCACGGCGGCGATGGCGTCGAGCTCCAGCCCCACCGCGTGCAGGCCATAGCCGGAGAGCATGTAGAAGGTGAACACCACGCCGGCCAGTGCCGAGCAGAAGCCGCTGAGCGTGTAGACGCCCACGATGGTGGAACGCACCGGCAGGCCCATCAGCGTGGCCGAGTATTCGCTGCCGCCCACGGCATACACGGTGCGGCCGAACTGCGTGTAGTGCGCAGTGAAGATCGCCGCCAGCACCACCACGATGGCGATCAGGCCGCTCAACGTGATCGAGGCCTCGCCCCACACTGGAAGCCGCCACTGCGAGATCGCGGTGTAGGTCGGGTGGGTGATGCTGATCGAATCGATGCTGATCAGATAGCACAGGCCCCGCGCGAGGAACATGCCGGCGAGCGTCACGATGAAGGGCTGCAAGCGGAAGCGCTCGATGAGGAAGCCCTGCAGCGCCCCGAAGGCGGTGCCCATCAGCAGCACCAGCGGCAGCACCACCACCGGGCTCCACTGGTGCTTCTCGACCAGCGAGGCCGACACCATCGTCGTGAGCGCGATCACCGAGCCCACCGAAAGGTCGATGCCGCCCGAGAGGATCACGAAGGTCATGCCCACCGCCACGATGCAGAGGAAGGCGTTGTCGATCAGCAGGTTCAGGAACACCTGCGACGAGAAGAAGCCGGTGTAGGCGACCGAGCCCGCGGTCGCCATTGCGAAGAAGAGCGCGATGGTGACGGTGAGGGGCAGGTACTTCGGGTCGAACTTCGGGCGGCGCAGCATGGCGCCCTGCCCTGTCGCGCCCAGGCCCGCGGCCATCGGTGACGCGCTCATGAACGGGCTCCCACCGGCGCGCGGAAGACGAGCCCGCGCACGGTCTGCCGGAATTCGGGCGACTGCAGCAACATCACGACGAACACCACCACCGCCTTGACGACGAGGTTGACTTCGGGCGGCACGCCCATGGAATAGATCGCATAGGTGAGCGTCTGGATGATGAGCGCGCCCAGCACGCTGCCGGCGAGGCTGAAGCGCCCGCCGTTGAGGGAGGTGCCGCCGAGGGTGACGGCGAGGATGGCATCGAGCTCCATCAACTGACCGGCGTTGTTGCCGTCGGCGCTCTTGACGTTGGAGCTGATGAGCAGCCCCGCCACGCCAGCGCAGAGGCCGCAGAAGGCGTAGGTCGAAAGCGTGATGAGCCGCGAGCGCACGCCGGCCACGCGCGCCGCCGCGGGGTTGATGCCCACCGCCTGGATGAAGAGGCCGAGCGCCGTGCGCGTGACCACCCACCACAGCAGTGCAAACACGGCTGCCACGATGAACAGCGAGAACGGAATGCCCAGCAGGTAGCCGCTACCGATGAAGAAATACGGTGCGTAATAGATGGTGATGATCTGCCCGTCGGTGATGAGCTGGGCAATGCCGCGCCCGGCCACCATCAGGATCAGCGTGGCGACGATGGGCTGCATCCCGACGCGGGCCACGAGCACACCGTTCCACAGGCCGCAGATGAGCGCGACGCCCAGCGCCGCGGCAATCGCGACCGGCATCGGGAAGCGGCTCACGTGCGTGGCCACGCCGTTCTGCACCACCAGCGCCCCGCCGATCATCCAGGCGGCGATGGCGGCGGCAATCGCCACCGTTGCGCCCACCGAGATGTCGATGCCGCGCGTGGCGATCACGAGCGTCATGCCCAGCGCCACCAGCATCAGCGGCGCGGCGCGGTTGAGGATGTCGATGAGGCTGCCGTAGAGGTGCCCGTCTCGCCACTCGAGGTGCAGGAAGCTCGGGTTGAACGCTGCGTTGAGAATCAGCAGCAGGAGCAGCGTGACGATGGGCCACGCCAGGCGGTGTTCGAAGAGCTTCTTCATGCGTCGGCCGCGATCAGGTGGTAGACGGCTTGCTCGCTGCTGCCGGCCGGCAGCTCGCCGACCTTGCGGCGGTCGCGCAGCACCGCGATGCGGTTGGAGACACGCACCACCTCGCTCATCTCCGACGAGATGAAGACGACGGCCATGCCGCCTTCGGCGAGCGCGAGGATCTCGTCCATGATTTCCTGCTTGGCGGCCACGTCGATGCCGCGCGTCGGCTCATCGAGGACCAAGAGTCGCGGCTCGGTGGCGAGCCAGCGCGCGAGCATCGCCTTCTGCTGGTTGCCGCCCGAGAGCAGGCCGATGGGCGTGTCGATGCTCGCGGTCTTGATGCCCAGGCGCTTCACGTAGCGCTCGGCCAGCTCGGCCTGCTGCTCGCGCGAGAGGAACTTGCCCATGCCGTGACGCGCCTGCAGTGCGAGTGCGATGTTTTCGCGCACCGAGAGTTCGGCCACGATGCCGTCGGCCTTGCGCTCTTCGGGGCAGAGGCCCAGGCCGTGGCGCACGGCATCCGCCGGTGTCTTGAACGCGACCGCCTGGCCGTCGACACGCAGCTCGCCGCTGTCGGCCGACGACAGGCCGAAGAGCAGGCGTGCGAGTTCCGTGCGGCCCGAGCCCAGCAGACCGCCGAGCCCGACCACCTCGCCGGCGTGCACGCTCAGGTCGACCGGCTGCAGCTGGCCGCGTTCGCCCAGGCCCTTCATCTCCAGCACCGGCACCGCACCCGCCGGCACCGGCCGCGCTTGCGCCTGCCCCTGGCTGGCCGCCAGCTCGCGGCCGACCATCGCGGTGATCAGTGCCGTCGGCCCCAGCATCGCGGCCTGGTACTCGCCCACCAACTCGCCGTTGCGCAGCACGGTGATGCGGTCGGAGATCGCGTAGACCTGCTCCAGGAAATGCGTGACGAAGAGGATGGCCATGCCCTCGCCGCGCAGGCGGCGCAGCACGTCGAAGAGGCGCGCCACTTCGTCTTCGTCGAGGCTGGAAGTCGGCTCGTCGAGGATCAGCACCTTGGCCGACACGCTCAAGGCGCGGGCGATGGCCACCATCTGCTGCACGGCGACCGCATAGCTGTCGAGCCGGCGGGTCACGTCGATGCGGATGTTGAGCTTGGCGAGCCACTCCTCGGCCTGCCGGTTCATGCCGGCCCAGTCGATGCGCCAGGCGCCGATCGGGCCCTTGCGCGGGTAGCGGCCGGCGAAGATGTTTTCCGCGACCGAGAGGTTCGGGCAGAGGTTCACCTCCTGGTAGACCGTGCTGATGCCCAACGCCTGCGCGTCTTGCGGCGAAGCGGGCGCGATGGCCTGACCGCCGAGCAGCATCTCGCCGCCATCGGCCGGGAACACGCCCGTCAGCACCTTGATGAGGGTGGACTTGCCGGCGCCGTTCTGCCCCATCAGGGCATGCACTTCGCCAGGGAAGAGGCGCAGGCCGACGTCGTGCAGGGCCCGCACGCCGGAGAACTGCTTGGATACGCCACTCAGCCGCAGCAGCGGCTGCGGGCAATCGTCGTGGGGGTGCTCTCGATAGACCATGGGAGTGACGTCAGGCTTTGTTCTTGTTGTACACGTCGATGAACACCGCCGCCAACAGCACCAACCCCTTGATGACCTGCTGGTAGTCGATGCCGATGCCCATGATGGACATGCCGTTGTTCATCACGCCCATGATGAAGGCGCCAATCACCGCGCCCATCACCTTGCCCACGCCACCCGAGGCCGAGGCGCCGCCGATGAAGCAGGCGGCGATCACGTCGAGCTCGAAGCCGAGGCCGGCCTTGGGCGTGGCGGTGTTGAGGCGCGCGGCGAACACCAGGCCGGCGAGAGCGGCCAGCACGCCCATGTTGGCAAAGGCGAAAAGCGTGAGCCGCTCGGTCTTGATGCCCGACAGGCGCGTGGCCTTCTCGTTGCCGCCGAGCGCGTAGATGCGGCGGCCGAGCGTGGTGCGGTGGGTGACGAAGTCGTAGGCCAGCATCAGCACGACCATCACGATCAGCACGTTGGGCAGGCCCTTGTACGAGGCCATGAGCCAGCTGAACGCCACGATGGCGGCCGAGAACACCAGTGTCTTGCCGAGGAAGAACGGGTACGGCTCTTCATCCATGCCGTGCTTCGCCTGGTGCTGGCGCGCGCGCATCTGCACGGCAAACCAGATCACCGCGGCGATCACGCCGATCACGAGCGAGGTGAGGCGCATGCCCTCATCGGTGAAGACTTCGGGAATGAAGCCGGAACTCAGGCGCTGGAAGGCCACCGGAAACGGCCCGACCGACATGCCGCCGAGCAGCGCGAGCGACAGGCCCTTGAAAACCAGCATGCCCGCCAGCGTGACGATGAACGACGGGATGCGGCGGTAGGCCACGCACCAGCCCTGCGCCGCGCCGATCAGGCCGCCGGCGACCAGGCAGGCGATGGTGGTGGGCACCGGGTGCCAGCCCATCTGCACCATCAACACCGCGGCGAGCGCGCCGATGAAGCCGCACACCGAGCCGACGGAAAGATCGATGTGCCCGGCCACGATCACGAGCAGCATGCCCAGCGCCATGATGACGATGTAGCTGTTCTGCAGGACGAGGTTGGTGAGGTTCAGGGGCCGCAGCAGTGTGCCGTCGGTCAGCACCTGGAACAGGCCCATGATGACCACGAGCGACAGCAACATGCCGTACTCGCGCATGTTGGCCTTGAGAAAGTTGCCGCGCTCCTGGCGGGCGGCGGGAATCGTGGTGGGGGCCACGCTGCTCATGCGGCGACCTCTTCTGCTTGGTGGATGGCGCTGCCCGACTTCACGATGGCGCGCATGATCTTTTCTTGAGACGCTTCGGCCGAGGTGAACTCGGCCACGAAGCGACCTTCGTTCATCACATAGATGCGGTCGCACATGCCGAGCAACTCGGGCATCTCCGACGAGATCATCAGGATGCATTTGCCTTCTTCGGCCAGCCGGGCCATCAGGCTGTAGATCTCGAACTTGGCGCCGACATCGATGCCGCGGGTGGGCTCGTCGAGGATCAGCAGCTCGGGCTCGGCGAAGAGCCATTTGCTCAGCACGACCTTCTGCTGGTTGCCGCCCGAGAGATCCACGACGGCCTGGTGCACGCCGGAGCTGCGGATGTTGAGCTTGCGGCGGTAGTCCACCGCCACCGTGTGCTCGCGGCCACCGTCGATCACGCCGCGCTTCGACACCGCGCGCAGGTTGGCGAGCGTGATGTTGCGGCGGATGTCGTCGTGCAGCACCAGCCCCAGGCCCTTGCGGTCTTCGGTGACGTAGGCAATGCCCTGGGCGATGGCACGGTCGATGGTGCTGGTGTCGATGGGGCGGCCATTCTTCAGCACCTCGCCGCTGATGCGCTGGCCGTAGGCGCGGCCGAAGAGGCTCATCGCCAGCTCCGTGCGGCCGGCGCCCATCAGGCCGGCGATGCCGACGATCTCGCCACGGCGCACCGTGAGGTTCACGCCCTTCACCACTTCGCGGTTGGCGTGCAGCGGGTGGTGCACATGCCAGTCGCGCAGCTCGAACACCACGTCGCCCGGGTTGGGTGTGCGCTTGGGGTAGCGGTCGGCCATCTCGCGGCCGACCATCAAGCGGATGATGTGGTCTTCGCTCGCCGGCTGCTCGCGGCAGTCGAGCGTCTCGACGGTGCTGCCATCGCGCAGCACAGTGATCGAGTCGGCCACCTTGGCGATCTCGTTGAGCTTGTGCGAGATCAGGATCGACGAGATGCCCTGCCCTTTCAGTTGCAGCAAGAGTTCGAGCAGCGCTTCGCTGTCGCTCTCGTTGAGGCTGGCGGTGGGCTCGTCGAGGATGAGCAGCTTCACCTCTTTCGCGAGCGCCTTGGCGATCTCGATCAGCTGCTGCTTGCCCACGCCCAGGTGCGTGACCAGCGTGGACGGCGACTCGTTGAGCCCGACCTTCGCCAGCAGCTCGCGCGTGCGGCGGTGCGCCTCGCCCCAGTCGATCACGCCGTGGCGCGCGGGCTCGTTGCCGAGGAAGAGGTTCTCGGCGATGGACAGGAGCGGCACCAGCGCCAGCTCCTGGTGAATGATGATGATGCCGAGCTTCTCGCTGTCGGCGATGCTCTTGAAGCGACGCAGCTCGCCCTGGAAGTGGATCTCGCCGCTGCAGGTGTCGCACGGGTACACGCCGCTCAGCACCTTCATCAGCGTCGACTTGCCGGCGCCGTTTTCACCGACGACGGCGTGGATCTCCCCCTGGCGCACCGCGAGGTTGACGTTGCTGAGCGCGTTCACCCCCGGGAAGGTCTTGGTGATGCCGCGCATCTCGAGGATGTTCATGGCCTGGAGGTCAAAAAAGAGCCTGCGCGGACGAATCGGGGTCGAACGCAGGCTCAAGCCGCTTGAACGCTTACTTGACCTGGGACTCGGTGTAGTAGCCGCTGCCCACGAGCACCGGCTTCCAGTTGGACGCGTCCACGCTCACCGGCTTCAGCAGGTAAGAGGGCACGACCTTCACGCCGTTGTTGTAGGTCTTGGTGTCATTGATCTGCGGCTGCTTGCCGGCGAGCACTGCGTCGACGAGATCGACCGTGACCTTGGCGAGCTCACGCGTGTCCTTGAACACCGTGGAGTACTGCTCACCCGCCAGCATCGACTTGACCGAGGGCAGCTCGGCGTCCTGCCCGCTCACCACCGGGAAGGGCTGCTTCGGCGTGCCGTAGCCCACACCCTTCAGCGACGACAGGATGCCGATGGAGAGGCCGTCATACGGGCTCAGCACCGCGTCGACGCGCGCATTGGTGTAGTAGGCCGACAGCAGGTTGTCCATGCGGGCCTGGGCCACGGCGCCGTCCCAGCGCAGCGTGCCGACCTTGTCCATGCCCATCTGCTTGCTGCGCACCACGAGCTTGCCGCTCTTGATGTAGGGGTCGAGCACCGACATTGCGCCGTTGTAGAAGAAGAAGGCGTTGTTGTCGTCGGGCGAGCCGCCGAAGAGCTCGATGTTGAACGGGCCCTTGCCCTGCTTCAGGCCGAGCTTGTCGACGATGGAATTCGCCTGCAGCACGCCGACCTGGAAGTTGTCGAAGGTGGTGTAGTAGTCGACATTCTTCGAGCCGCGGATGAGGCGGTCGTAGGCGATGACCTTCACGCCCTTGTCGGCCGCCTTCTGCAGTGCATCGGACAGCGTCGTGCCGTCGATGGCCGCGATCACGAGGACCTTCGAGCCCTTGGTGATCATGTTCTCGACCTGGGCGAGCTGGTTGGGGATGTCGTCGTCGGCGTACTGCAGGTCGGTCTTGTAGCCCTTGGCCTGGAAGTACTTGACCATGCTCTGGCCGTCGCTGATCCAGCGCGACGACGACTTGGTGGGCATCGAGATGCCGACGAGGCCCTTCTCCTGGGCCTGTGCGATGGGCATCCACGCGACGAGGCCGGTGGCCAGCGCCGCGACGATGAGGCGTCGAATCTTTTGCATGCTGTCTGTCTCCTTCTTGTGGGGATGCAGCGGGCCACCCGGAGCGTTGCGTGTGGCAACCCCCGGGTGCAGCCCGCCATCGGTTCAGCGCATCAGTACTTGCGCTTGGGGAATTCCTTGGCGGCCACTTCCATCGGGAAGACGCCTTCCTCGGTGACGATGCGCTTGGGGATCTGCTTGCCGGCGACCAGGTCCTTCACCGCGGCCATCAGCTGCGGGCCGAGCAGCGGGCTGCACTCGACCGACACGTTCAGCTTGCCGGCGATCATGGCTTCGAAGGCGCCCTTCACGGCGTCGATCGAGATGATGATGATGTCCTTCGCGGGCTTGAGGCCGGCTTCTTCGATCGCCTGGATGGCGCCGATGGCCATGTCGTCGTTGTGCGCGTAGAGCACGTTGATCTTCTTGCCCTCGGCCTTCAGGAAGGCTTCCATCACTTCCTTGCCCTTGGCACGGGTGAAGTCGCCGGTCTGCGAGCGGATGATCTTGAACTTCGGGTCGGCCTTGACGATCTCCTCGAAGCCCTTCTTGCGGTCGATCGCAGGTGCCGAGCCCACGGTGCCTTGCAGCTCGACGATGTTGACGGTGCCGCTCTGGCCCTTCATCTTCTCCACCAGCCAGCGGCCGGCGCGGCGGCCTTCTTCCACGAAGTCGGAGCCCATGAAGCTGACCCACAGGCTGTCGTCCTTCTCGTCGACGGCGCGGTCGGACAGGATCACCGGGATCTTCGCGGCCTTGGCCTCGCGCAGCACCGTGCCCCAGCCCGACTCGACCACCGGCGAGAAGGCGATCACGTCGACCTTCTGTGCGATGAAGCTGCGGATGGCCTTGATCTGGTTCTCCTGCTTCTGCTGCGCGTCGGAGAACTTGAGCTCGATGCCGGCTTCCTTGGCCGACGACTTGATCGACTCGGTGTTGGCGGTGCGCCATTCGCTTTCAGCCCCGATCTGGCTGAAGCCCAGCACGATCTTCTTCTGGGCGAAAGCGGTGGGCAGCAGGCCGGCCAGCGGTGCGGCGGTGGCGGCTGCGATCAGGGTGCGTCGTTGCAGTTTCATGTTGTCTCCTCGTGGGGATGTCTTGGTGGAATGTTCGGCGGAACGAAGCGGCGTTTTGTCGAAGTGAAGGTCTTTCGTCGAAGACCTTCTGTTGTGTGAACTGCTCGGGAAACCTTTCAAGCGAACGTGTAGGCCGTCTTCACGGTCGTGTAGAACTCGGCGGCGTAGCGGCCCTGCTCGCGCGGGCCGTAGCTCGAACCTTTGCGCCCGCCGAAGGGCACGTGGTAGTCGACCCCCGCGGTGGGCAGATTGACCATCACCATGCCGACCTGGGCGTGGCGCTTGAAGTGCGTGGCGCGCTTGAGCGAAGTGGTGCAGATGCCGGCACACAGGCCGAAGGGCGTGTCGTTGGCGAGTGCCAGCGCGTGTTCGTAGTCGTCGGCGCGCAGCACGGCGGCCACCGGGCCGAAGATCTCTTCGCGGGCGATGCGGTGCTGCGGCTGTGCGAGAAAGAGCGCCGGGCTCATGTAGTGGCCGCGGGTGTCGCGCTCGATCACGTCACCGCCCCAGATGTGCTCGGCGCCTTCGGTGCGGCCGAGCTCCACGTACGACAGGTTCTGCGCCAGTTGGTCGCTGCTGACCACGGGGCCGATCTCGGTTTCGCGCTTCAGGGCATGGCCCACGCGCAGCGCTTTCACACGATCGCGCAGGCGGCTCACGAAGGCGTCGTGCACCCCGGCTTCGACGATCAGGCGGCTCGACGCGGTACAGCGCTGGCCGGTGGAGAAGTAGGAGCCTTGCACGGCGACTTCGACCGCCTGCTCGAGGTCGGCATCGTTGAGCACGACGAGCGGGTTCTTGCCGCCCATCTCGAGCTGCACCTTCGCGCGCCGTGCGGCGGTGGCTTTCAGCACCTGCTCGCCCACGCCCACCGAGCCGGTGAAGCTCACCGCGTCGACGAGCGTGCTGTCGAGCAGCGCCTGGCCGACCTGGCGCCCACTGCCCATCACGAGGTTGAACACGCCCGCCGGCAGGTTGGCGCGGCTGATGATCTCGGCGAGCGACCAGGCGCAGGCCGTCACGATCTCGGCGGGCTTGAAGACAACCGCGTTGCCGTAGGCCAGAGCCGGCGCGATCTTCCACGCCGGGATGGCAAGCGGGAAGTTCCACGGCGCGATGATGCCGACCACGCCGACCGGCTCGCGGCTCATTTCCACATCGACGCCGGGTCGCACCGAGGCCACCTTCTCGCCGCCGATGCGCAAGGCTTCACCGGCGAAGAACTTGAAGATGTTGCCGGCTCGTACCGTCTCGCCGATCGCCTCGGGCAAGGTCTTGCCCTCTTCACGGGCCAGCAGTTCGCCGAGCTCGTCTTTCCTCGCAATGATTTCGCTGCCGATCTGGTCGAGCGCATCGGCGCGGCGCTGCGGCGTGCTCTGACCCCAGGCGCTGCGCGCATCGGCCGCGGCACGGATGGCCGACTGCGTCTGGCTCGCATCGGCGCGGCTGTATTCGCCCACCACGTCGGAGAGGTCCGACGGGTTTTCGCTGATGCCGGTGGTGACGCCGTTTTCCCAGCGCCCGTTGATGTAGTTCTTGAAGGTTTGCTGCGACATGAGCGGCTCAGAGGGGTTTCACGCCACCGAAGGCGAAGCCACGTTCGGCGAGTGCCAACGGGTTGATGAGCGGTGCGCCGAACTCGGGCAGCTCGATCTCGAAACGGTCGCCGGGCTGCACGCGGATGTTGTCGGCGAAGCTCAGCGTGGCGGTGCCGAAGAAGTGGAGGTGCAGGTCGCCCGGGCGGCGGTGCTCGGCGTATTTGAAGTGGTGGTACTCCAGGTTGGCGATGCTGTGGCTCATGTTGGCCTCGCCGGTCTGGAAGGGCTTCTCCCACACCACCTGCCCGTCACGGCGGATGCGGCTCGTGCCGGAGAGGCTCGCCGGCAAGGGGCCCGTGCGCAGCTCGGGGCCGATGGCGCAGGCGCGCAGCTTCGAGTGGGCGAGGTAGAGGTAGTTCTGGCGCTCGGTCACGTGGTCGGAGAACTCATTGCCGATGGCAAAGCCCAGTCGGCGCGGCTGGCCGTCGGCATCGATCAGGTAGAGGCCGACCAGTTCGGGCTCTTCGCCGCCGTCGAGCGCGAAGTCGGGCATGGTGAGCGGTGCGCCGGGTGCGGCGACGATGTGGCCCGTGCCCTTGTAGAACCACTCGGGCTGCACGCCGGCGCCTTCGGCCGGCTTGCCGCCGTCGAGGCCCCACTTGAACATGCGCATCGAGTCCGACAGGGTCTCTTCGCCACCGGCGAGCTTGTGGTGCATTGCGTCGCGCGCGGCGGCGCTGCCCAAGTGCGTGAGGCCGGTGCCGCTCACCAGGCAGTGGGCCGGGTCGGGGTGTGTCACGGGCGGCAGCAGGCGGCTCTCTTGTTGGAGCAGCGCGTAGGGCAGCACGGCGCCCGGGGTGTCGCGGGTCTCGGCGAACGCTTCCAGCCCCATGCCACGCGACAGTGCCGCTTCGGCCAGCGCATGGCAGCTGCGGAACCCGCCGACGCGGCGCACGCCGTCGGCGGTGACGCGGCCCACGCTGCAGGCGCCGTCGTCATCGATGAACTGAATGAGTCTCATGGGGCTGGGCTTCCAAAGGTGCCGCATGGTACGAAGCCGACAGATAACTTCCCAATAGATATTTGCCGGCAATCGATATACGATTTCTTATCAATGAAAACCCGAATCCCCGTTTCATGACGACGAACTACACGCACTGGTTCATCCGCGCCCGGCTCAAGACCCGCCAGCTGTTGCTGCTGGTGGCCCTGGCGGAAGAGGGCAACATCCACCGCGCGGCCCAGGTGCTCAACATGACGCAGCCTGCCGCGTCGAAGCTCCTGAAAGACCTGGAGGACGTGCTCGAGGTGCCGCTCTTCGAGCGCCTGCCGCGAGGCATGCGGCCCACCTGGTACGGGGAAACGATGATTCGCCACGCCCGCGTGGCGCTGGCAAGCCTCAACCAGGCGCATGACGAGCTCACCGCGCTGAAGGCCGGCCGATTCGGCCAGGTGAGCGTGGGGGCGATCACCTCGCCCGGCCTCGCGTTGCTGCCGCCGGCCGTGGCGCTCGTGAAGCAGGAGCACCCGAGCCTCAACGTGTCATTGCAGATCGAGACCAGCGATGTGCTGATGGAGCGGCTCTCGCACGGCAAGCTCGACATGCTGGTGTCGCGCCTCTTCGCCAACCATGACAAAAGCGACCTGCGCTACGAGGTGCTGGCCGAAGAGCCGGTGGCCGCCATCACACGGCCCGGCCACCCGCTGCTCAACGTGTCGCAGCTCGGCCTGCGCGACGTGGTGAGCGCGGGCTGGATCGTGTCGCCCACGGGCAGCGTGCTGCGCCACCGCTTCGAGCTGATGTTCCAGGAAGAAGGCCTCGAGCCGCCGGTCAACATCATCGAGACGAGCGCCCTGCTCTTCATCACCAAGATGCTGCAGCAGAGCGACATGATCGCGGTGGTGGCGAGCGACGTGGCGCGCTATTACGCCTCGCACGGCATCGTGTCGATCCTGCCGATCGACCTGCCCTGCCACATGGATGCGTTCGGGCTGATCACCCGCACTGACAAGCTCCTGTCGCCGGCGGCGAAGGTGATGTTGAAGGCGCTGAAGAGCACGGCCGTCACGGTGTACGGCACGCGCTTCGAGCCTACTGTGGATGACCTGGACTGAGCGGGCCGAGCGCCGGGCCGCCCCCCAAGCCGGCCCGCTTCCCCTCGGGGGATCGGCCGCGTACCCGCGGCCGAGGGGCCGTCATCAGGTCCAGCCGCCATCCACCGTGAACTCCTGCGCCGTGCACATCGCCGCGTCATCGGAGGCCAGGAACAGCACCATGCTCGCGATGTGCTCCGGCAGCAGCTTGTCGGGGAGGCACTGGTTGCGCGCGATCTCCTTTTCGCCTTCCGCGTCGAGCCACATCGTGACCTGCCGCTCGGTCATCACCCACCCCGGCGTCACCGTGTTGACGCGGATGCGATGCTGGCCCAGGCCCGACGCAAAGCCGCGCGTGAGCCCGTCGACCGACGACTTCGACACCGCGTAGCACGGGTAGTCGCTGTTCTTCGTCTGCCAGCCGATGGACCCGAGGTTGACGATGGAGCCGAAGCCCAGCCGCTTCATGCCGGGCACCACCGACTGGATGGCGAACATCGCCGGGCGCTGGTTGATGGCGATGCGGTTGTCGTAGTACTCGGGGGTGATCTCTTCCAGCGTGTGGCGGTCGTCGCTCGCCACGTTGTTCACGAGCACGGCGAAGTCGCCCAGCGCCTTCGCCGCATCGGCGATCGCCGCCTGCAGCGCCGGGATGTCGCGCACGTCGCAGCGGCGCCACCAGAGCGACTCGGTGCCGAGCTTCTGCGCGAGCGCGCGACTCGAGGCTTCGTCGATGTCGACGAAGGCCACGCGCGCACCCTGCGCAACGAAGGCCTCGACCATCGCCGCGCCGATCCCGCTGCCGCCACCGGTGATGAACACGGTGCGGCCCTGCAGGCTGGGATAGGTGGCGAGTTGAGAGGGGGAAGGCATGCGATCTCCTGATGTATTGCAATCTATATATGTCATGAGTTCTTTTCTTTATTTTTCTATTATCAATGTGCCTTGTTAGCATCCGCCGCGTCAAGCGCCATCGCGCCCCAGCGACATAAAAGCACCGAGGACGACAACGAATGGATTCGAAGAAGAAGCCCGACGACAAGCCTGTGCGCCGCAGTCAGGCCTGGTTCGGCAAGCAGGACCGCGATGGCTTCATGCACCGCAGCTGGCTCAAGAACCAGGGTTACCCGCACGATCTGCTCGATGGCCGCCCGGTCATCGGCATCTGCAACACCTGGAGCGAGCTGACCCCCTGCAACGGCCACTTCCGCGACTTGGCGGAGTTCGTCAAACGCGGCGTGTACGAGGCAGGAGGCTTCCCGCTCGAATTCCCGGTGATGTCGCTCGGCGAAACGCAGATGCGGCCCACCGCGATGCTCTTCCGCAACCTGGCCAGCATGGACGTGGAAGAGTCGATCCGCGGCAACCCGATCGACGGCGTCGTGCTGCTGATGGGCTGCGACAAGACCACCCCGTCTCTGATGATGGGTGCGGCCAGCTGCGACCTGCCGACGATCGGCCTCTCGGGCGGCCCCATGCTCAACGGCAAGTTCCGCGGCCGCGACGTCGGCTCGGGCACCGGCGTGTGGCAGATGAGCGAGATGGTGCGCGCCGGCGAAATGACGATGGAGGAGTTCACCGCCGCCGAGTCGTGCATGCACCGCTCCAGCGGCACCTGCATGACGATGGGCACGGCGTCGACGATGGCGAGCATGGTCGAGGCGCTGGGCATGTCCTTGCCCGAGAACGCAGCCATCCCCGCGGTCGACACGCGCCGCCACCGCCTCGCGCAACTCACCGGCCGGCGCATCGTCGAGATGGTGAAAGAGGATCTGCGCATGTCGAAGATCCTCACACGCCAGGCCTTCGAGAACGCGATCCGCACCAACGCGGCCATCGGTGGCTCGACCAACGCGGTGGTGCACCTGCTGGCGATTGCCGGCCGCATGGGCATCCCGCTCACGCTGGAAGACTTCGACAAGCTCGGCGCCGAGATGCCCTGCATCCTGAACCTGCAGCCCTCGGGCAAGTACCTGATGGAAGACTTCTTCTATGCAGGCGGCCTGCCGGCGGTGCTGCGCGAGATCGCCTCGCGCCTGCACCTCGATGCCCCCACGGTCAACGGCAAGACGCTCGGCGAGAACATCGCCAACGCCGCCTGCTACGACCGTGAAGTCATCAAGACCCCCGAAGAGCCCTTCATGGCCGACGCCGGCATCGCGGTGCTGCGTGGCAACCTCGCACCCAACGGCGCGGTGATCAAGCCTTCGGCCGCCTCGGCCCATCTGCTGAAGCACCGCGGCCGCGCAGTGGTGTTCGAGAACATCGAAGACTTCCACGCCCGCATCGACGACCCCGAGCTCGACGTCGACGAGCACTGCGTGATGGTGCTCAAGAACTGCGGCCCGCGTGGCTACCCCGGCATGGCCGAGGTGGGCAACATGCCGCTGCCGCCGAAGGTGCTGCAGAAGGGCATCACCGACATGGTCCGCATCAGCGACGGCCGCATGAGCGGCACCGCCTACGGCACCGTGGTGCTGCACACCTCGCCCGAAGCGGCGGCCGGCGGCACGCTCGCACTCGTGAAGAACGGCGACATCATCGAACTCGACGTGGCCGCGCGGCGCCTGCACCTCGAAGTCTCCGACGAGGAGCTGGCCCGCCGCCGCGCCGACTGGCAGGCGCCCGACGTGCCGAAACGCGGCTGGTACAAGCTCTACGTCGAGCACGTGCAGCAGGCGCACCTGGGGGCCGACCTCGATTTCCTGGTGGGCAGCAGCGGCGCAGCGGTGCCCCGGGAATCGCACTGAGGAACAAAGCGGTTACGGCGCGAGCCTCCACAATCGCGCCGCCTCCACTTTCGACCCCGCCGACATGAACGCCCCGCGACCGACCTCCGACCTGCGCTGCCTCTGGCCCGCTAACGCCACGCTGGGCGAAGGCACCCTCTGGTCGCCACGGCGGCAGGCGCTGTACTGGGTCGACATCCTCGGGCGCCAGCTGCACCGCTACGAGCCGGCGAGCCACTCGCGCACCAGCTGGCCTTTCGGTGAAGAGATCTCTGCCGTCGCCGAACGTGCGAACCATCCGGGCCTGGTCGTCACGCTGCGCAGCGGCTTCGCCTTCTTCGACCCCGACACCGGCACGCTGGAGCCGCTGCACGACCCCGAGCCGCACATCGAAGGCAACCGCTTCAACGACGGCAAGTGCGATGCGCAAGGCAACTTCTGGGGCGGCACGATGGACTTCGCCTGCACCGCGCCCACCGGCAAGCTCTACCGCTTCGATGCCGAGCGCCGCTGCACCCTTGCCTTCGACGCGAACTACGCGGTGACCAATGGCCCCACCTGGTCGCTCGACGGCCGCACGCTCTTCTTCAACGAAACGGCGAAGAAGAAGGTCCACGCTTTCGACCTCGACCCGGCCACCGGCGCGCTCTCGAACCAGCGCCTCTTTCTCCGGTTCGCCGACGACGATGGCTACCCCGACGGCATGACCACCGATGCGAACGGCCGCCTCTGGATCGCCCACTGGGGCGGTGCCTGCGTCACCTGCCACGACGCGGTGACGGCCGAAGAGCTGGCCCGCATCGAGCTTCCCACCGACCACGTCAGCAACTGCTGTTTCGGTGGCCCCGACCTGAAGACACTCTTCATCACCACCGCGCGCTTCGAGCTGAGCGAGGCGCAACTCGCCGCGCAGCCGCTCGCCGGCGCGCTCTTCTCCATCGACCTCGATCAAGCGGGCCGCGCGCCCAATCTCTATGCAGGCTGACATCGTTTGGCTCGAACACGCCGGGCAGCGCCTCGGCCTGCTGCCCACGCTGGGCGGTGGCGTCGCCGCCTGGCAGACCTGGCACGCGGACACCTGGCACGACCTCTGGCGCCCCTGGGACGGCGCCACGCCCGACCGCTACACGCTCGCCAATTTCGCGATGCTGCCGTGGACCAACCGCATCAGCCGCGGCGGCTTCGAGCAGGCGGGCCACTTCCACCCGGTAGCGCCCAACCGCGCCGGAGAGCCCTACCCCATCCACGGCGATGGCTGGCTGCAGGCCTGGCAGGCCGACCGGCCGCGCGTGAGCACCCTGCGCCTGTCGCTCGAATCGAAGCATCACGACGGCAACCCGTACCACTACCGCGCCGAACAGGTCTTCACGCTGCTCGAAGGCGGGCTCGACCAATCCATCCACATCACCCACCTCGGCGCCGAGCCGCTGCCCTATGGCACAGGCCTGCACCCCTACTTCCCCCGAACGCCCGGCACGCGCATCACCACCTCGGTGAAAGGCGTGTGGCTCTCCGGCAGCGACCCGCTGCCCACCGGCCACACCGAAGCAATCCCCGCCGACTGGGACTTCAACCGCGGCGCGCCCGCCCAAGGCAGCTTCGTCGACAACTGCTACACCGGCTGGTCGGGCGAAGCCCACATCGACTGGCCCGAGCACGGCCTGCGCCTCACGATGCGCGACCTCGCCACGCTGCGGCGCGGCCGCGACGACGGCTACTGCCTGATGTACCGGCCACCCGCCGGCAACGCCTTCTGCTTCGAGCCCGTCACCCACCCGATCGACGCCTTCCACCTGCCGGGCAGGCCGGGGCTGCGGGTGCTGTCGGCGGGTGAAACGCTGAGCCTCGACGTGCAGTGGCGCGTGGAGAAATCGACGCGCTGAGCCTTCCGTCGGCCGGCGTGAACCGATTCTGCGGCCAAGGTCTTGCCCGCTCGCTAGGATGGCGCCACGGGCGGAACATCCCGCCCCGAAACCCCTTCCTGACGATGATCGAGAAAGTCTCTGCCGGCATCGTGGCCACGCTCTGCGTGGTCTTCATGATCCGGCTGCTGGTCGGTACACAGCGGCGCGCCCGACTCGATGCCTGGGCACGCATCGCCTGGCTGCGGCTGAAGCACGGGTGGCTGCAGCTCTACCACTGGCGCAGCTCGCGCAAGAGCGCCGAGCGCCTGGCCGAAGAGGCCATCCGCCGCGCGCGCGACGATGGCCACTGGGAGGGCAACGTCTACAAGCCGAAGTCGTTCAGCAAGAAGCCGCCGCGCGACAAGATGCACTGAGCGGCCCCGTTGGGGGCCGCCCGTGATCAGAAGGCCCTGCCGAGCGTGGCGTAGCCGCGCGTGCCCTTGGGCTCATCGAGCCCCTGCGCCACGCCGATGCGCACCTGCAGGCCCAGCGCGTAGAGGAACTTGAGGTCGGCCAGCACTTCGGCCCCCACGCCACGGCTGTAGTGCAGCGGGCGGTGACCGGTGTTCCAGGCGCCACCGATGTCAAAGAAGACCGCCGCCGAGACGCGGTTGATGCCGACGGCGGGCGTCATGAAGTGGGTGTCGAGGTCAGTGATCGGCGTGCGGAACTCGAAGCTCGTGACGCGCGCCTTGCGGCCTTGCAGCACGCGTTCGTTGCCACGGTAGCCGCGCAGGGTGATGTCGCGGTTGTTGAGCGCGAGGCCCAGCTGCAGCTGGGGGTCGACCGCGCCGCCGAGCTGGAACGGCTCCGTCAGGCCCTCGGCCCAGGCTTCGGTGTGGCGCAGGGCGATCACGCTGCGGCCCACCGGCACGAAGCCGCGCCAGTCGAGGCGCACCACCTCGCCGTCGTAGTCGTTCCGGCCTTCGCGGGTGAACGGGCGATAGGTCTCGTAGAGCAGCGTGGCCTTCTGGCCGCGGTTGTCGCCCTCCGACCACCAGCTGCTGCCGGTGGTGTCGTACTCGAAGAGGCCGGCCAGCAGGCGCTCGGTGCGGTTGACCGGCGCGCTGTAGTTCTCGGGGTGCACCCGCTCGACGTGGTCGAGCGCGGCGCCCACGCCGAAGAGCACGCGCCGGTCGAGGCGCAGCCAGGGCACCACGCTCAGCCACTGCGCGCTGGTGTTGCGGTCGAAGGCGCGCACCTCTTCGGTCTCGTCGCCGTTCACCCAGGCGCGCGGCGTGAGGGTGCGCTGCAGCGAGAAGAGGTGCTGGTCGCGGAAGAGGTATTGCAGCGCGCCCACCGGCTCGTTCTGCGTCACCTCGTAGGCGAAGGTCGCGGCGTACTGGTGCCAGCCGAGCGCGTCGGCACCGAAGGCGCTGGCACCGGCGCTCACGAGCCCGCGGTCGCTGGAGAAGACGGGGAACCAGGCGCGCGGGTAGACCGAACGCAGCGCGCTGTAAGAGCGGCCTTCGCCCAGCGCCGAGCCGGCCGCGACCGGCGCCGCCGCCGGTGCGCTGGCGGACGCGGCCGCCGGCGCCGCCGCTTTTGCGGCCACCCGGTCGAGCGGCGCGGCCGCACCGATGCGGCGCAACTCGTAGCCACCCGGGGCGATCACGGCCATCGCGAGCGAGCCGTCGTCCTGCGTGCCGCCTTGCGCCGTGACGCGCGTGTGGGTGTGGCTCAGCTTGACCCACGCGGCGCCTTCCTGGCGGTACACGTTGAACACCCCGTCGCGCACGGCGATGAACTCCAGCCCCTTGGGACCGTGCACCAGGCCATGCAAGGGCGCGTCGTGCGTGAAGAGCAGACGCGCGGTGGGCACGGGCTGGCCCATGTCGAAGGCGTCCACACGCCAGGCACCGGCCCGCTTGCTCACGACCGTCACCTGCTGCCCGTCGGGCGAGGCGGCCAGGTCGATCAAGTTGACCTCGGGCGCCGGCTCCCAGAGCACGCGCTGTTGCTGGCCCTTGGCGTCGAGCTGCACGAGCCGGGTGAGGCCCTGCCCTTGCTGCAACGCGACGAAGCCGCCACCGGCCTGCACCGCGCGGCGCAGGCGGGCGCAGTGGGTGAGCTGGTGCACATCGCCATCGGCGTCGACGCGGTAGACGTCGTAGGCGAGGTAGCGCCAGTTGCACACGTCGGGCTGGCTCATCAGCACTTCGCCCTTGGCGTTCACATGCAGTTCGGCGTTGCCGTTCACGTCGGCCAGCACGGTCTGCTTGCCGTCCTTGCCGATCTTCACGAGCTTGGCATGGTGGAGGCCATCTTCGAGCACGGCCAGCGTGTCGCCGCCCGGTAGCGCGGCCACGGCGCCCACGCCGAACATCGGCCCGGCCAGGCGCTCGCCCACGGCCTCGGCCTTCTGCTGGATGGGCGCGGCACGCTCCTTCACCTGCTGCTGCAGGTCGGCGAGGAACTCGGCCCACAGCACGTCCATCTGCTTGCCGGTCGCCTCGACCGGGCTGTTGTGCAGGCGCGGCCAGAACGGCGGGTTGCCGCTGTAGTGGTCCACGACCTTGTAGATGGACTCGGCGCCATAGCGACGCGCCAGGAAGTCGAAGAAGTACGCGCCGTAGAGGTAGGACTTCGACAGCGGCAGCGCACGCCCGTTGGCGTTGATCTCCCGCAGCGAGAGGAAGCCACGGCCCGCCTCGGCACGCAGCCAGGCCTCGAACACCGGCCCGCGCAGGCGGCCTCGGCCGGTGCCGGGCTCGCTCTCGGTGTAGACGGCGATGCCCTCGACCATCCAGTTGGGCTGGAAGATGTTGGGGAAGAAGAAGGGCTGGCGGCCGAAGATGCTTTGCAGCACGCCGGGGAAACCGCGCACCTTGTCGAGGTGCACCGTGTGCGTGAACTCGTGGGTGATGAGGAGCTCGAGCCAGTCGCTGTTGTCGAGCAACTCGCCCGAATCGGGCGGCGCCATGTAGACGCCGATGATGTTGTAGGGCAGCGGCGTGGAGAAACCGTTGGCCAGGTCGTACTGGTCGATCAGCAGGATCTCGGTGCGCCCGCGCGGCTCCCAGGCGAGTGCCTTGGTGATGCGAGGGTAGACCTGCTCGGCGATCTTCGCCACGCGCTCGGCCTGCGGGCGCCATGCGGCGCGGTAGTTGATGCGGAAGTGCGCGGTGTCTGCGCTCTTCCAGTCGGGCGCCGGTTCAATGCCTTGTGCGGCGGCGCTGCACGCCCACCAACACGACAGCAGGAAAACGAGGGTCCGGATCCAGGACATAGGGTCTCCACCAAGGGTGCTCTGCTTTTTGCCGGGCGCAAGGGTACAGGACGGCAGGCACCCGCCCGGTGTGCGCAGCTGTGATAGGCGACTAGAGATGACGCGCCAGCGCCACGGCAAGCGCCTTGGCGTTGGCCCCGCTGATCATCTCGTCGTGGTCACCGGGGGTGACGTCGATCTCGAGCTTGTGTGCGACCTTGCGCCACACCGGCAGCGGGTCGCCGGGGCTGGGCCGCGACGCGCGCAGGAACACGACGCGCCCCGCATACGGCTCGGGGCGGTATTCGCGCAGCGCCACGAGCATCGCCCCGCGCGTGCGGCGCAAGGCCGGCGGCAGGTTGGCCTCCTTCAGCACGTCGCCCACGAGCTCGGGGTGCTTGGGGTTGAGGCCCATGGCGACGCGCCAGCGGTCGCTCAGCACCATCGACTTCTTGCGCAGGTAATCGACCTGTCCGCGCAGCGGCAGCGAGCGCAGGCGGCGGAAGGTCACGCCGAGCCAGCCGGTGCAATAGCGCGCCCACTCCCACAGCGGGAGGTAGCGGCCGTGCACGTGGGTGTCGATGAGCGTGACGAGCTCGACCTGCTCGCCGGCGCGGCTGAGCTGCTGCGCGATCTCGTAGGCCACCAGGCCTCCGAAGGAATAGCCGCCCACCGCATACGGCCCCTCGGGCTGCACGCGGCGCATGTGGCCGATGTAGTCGGCGGCCATCTCGCGCACGCTGACGTAGGGCGCGTTCTCGTCACCGACCGCGCGGGCCTGCAGGCCGTAGACGGCGCGCTGGGTGTCGAGCGCCCGCAGCACCGCCCACAGTTCGAGGAAGGTGCCGGCCAGGCTGTGCACCAGGAAGAAGGGCCGGCCGCTGCCCGGGCGCAGCTGCACCAGCGGCACCGGCAGGTCCCACGCGGCCTGGTCCATCACCGCGGCGAGCTGGCGGATGGTGGGCGCCTTGAGCAGCGTGCTGGGCGCCAGGCGCTGGTCGGTGGAGAGCTGGATGTCGGTGAAGATGCGCGCGGCCAGCAGCGAGTGGCCGCCGATCTCGAAGAAGTCGTCGTCGAGGCCGATGGGCGAGAAGCCGAAGATCTTTTCCCACAGCGCCTGCAGGTAGGCCTCGTGGTCCTGGCGCGAGCGCCAGCCAGGAGCCGGCGGCGGCGGCAAGGGGCCGGCGGGCACCGTGGGCAGGCGCAGCGCCGGGTCGCCGCGCAGGGCGCGCAGCGAGCCGGGGTTGAGCAGGCGGCGCATGTCGGTGACCGGCCGGTCGTTGACCACGTCGCGCAGCGCGGCGATGCACACGCTGCCATCGGCCAGGCGCGGCAGCTCGCGCACTTCCAGCACGAGGTCGGGCACGTGCGCGGGCGAGCCAGCTTCGGCGAAACGGCGGCGCATGCGGGCGATCAGCGAGCCGTCGAGGCTCGCGCCCTCACGCAGCGCGAGCAGCAGCACGGCACGACCTTCGCCAAGCTGGCCGGCCTGCTGCTGCTCGACCACGGCCGACTCGCGGATCTCGGGGAACTCACGCAGCAGCGGCAGCAGCTCGGCCGGCGCCACCAGCGCGCCACGCACGTTCATCAGCCCGTCGACACGACCGCGCTGCAGCAAGGAGCCGTCGGGCGCCCATTCCACCCGTTCACCGCTCGACCAGCCCCCGGGGGTGCGCTGGAGGTAGGTGGCAGCGAAGCGGGCGCCCTGCGGGTCATCGAGGAAGCCCAACGGCCGCGACGGGAAATGCGCCTGGCACACCAGCTCGCCTTCCAGCCCGTTGCCGCGCTCGGCCACCCGCACCCCGAGGCCGAGGCTGTGGTTGTCGGCGTGGGCCAGCGAAGGCGCGGCGCCTTGCAGCAGCAGGCAGCCGAGCAGGTCGGGGTTCATGCACAGCGCCTGCAGAGGCAGGCGCTTGACCTTCTCTTGCACCCAGCGGGCCGCGGCATCGTCGAGCGTCATGCCGGTGTAGAGCAGAGAGCGCAGCGCGGCGAGGTCGAACTCACGCCCAGGCGCGAGACCGGCGTGCTCGCCCAGGCGCAGGTAGGAGGCGTGGGCCACGAACACGGTGGCGCCGCCATCCTGGGCGATGCGCCACAGCGTACGTGCGTCGCGCACCGGGCCGTCGTAGAGCACGATGCCGGCACCGCTGGCCAGGCTCGACAGCTGCCAGAGCCAGAGGGCGGACGCCACCGACGACGGGGCGAACACCTGGCTGCGGCCGTCGATGCCCAGGTGCAGCCGGTGCTCCTTGACGTGCTCGAGCAGCACACCGCCGGCACCGTGCACCAGCGACTCCAGCCGCCCGTCGGCCCCGGCCGTGCGGGTGATGAAGAGCGGCTGGTGGAACGGGAATCGTGGCCAGAGAGGCGTGGCCGCGCCGTGTTCGTCGAGGCCTTCGGCCAGGGCTTGCGACAGGTCGATCACTGGCAGGCCCAGCGGCGGCAGCAGCGACGACGCGTCGTCGAGCACGATCGCCGCCTCCAGCGAAGGCAAGGCCTTCACCACCTGCGCCACGCGGTCGGCCAAGGGCATGCCCGTGTCGTGCGGCATGGCACCGGCATGCGTCAGGATCAGCCTGGGCGCCAGCGGCTTGAACCTGTCGACCACGAGCGACGGGCCCATCTCGGGCGACGCCAGTGCGAGGCTGGCGCCGATGGCGGCCACGGCCAGCACGGCGACCACGGCGCGGGCATCGCTTCGAGGCACGAGCACCACGCGGTCCCCCTCGGCCACACCGCCCTGGCGCAGCGCGTGGGCCAGGGCGATCACCTGGCGGCGCAACTCGGCCCGGCTCATGCGGTAGAGGCTGCCGTCGGCCAGGCGGGCGGTCACGGCGATGGCGTCGGCAGACTGGCCGTCGCCGGCCAGGAGGTTCTCGGTGTAGTTGAGCTTCAGCCCGGGAAAGTAGTGGCCCTGGTCGTCGTGCAGGCGGCGCTCATCGCCGCTCGCCAGGAGCCGCGCATGGCGCCAGCAGGCCTGCCACAACGCGTCGGAATGGCCGACAGGCGCGGCCACGCCGCGCGGCCCCGCCAACGCGCCCAGCCCCGACTCGCCTGCCATGCCTGCTCCTTGAAAAATGCCGTCCGGAGCATCGTTTGCTCCCGCCGGGCCTGCCAGCAGCGGGGTCGCCAACTTTCTGTAGGCGATGACCTACAGGCGTGTGGCGAGGTGGCAACGCTAGAGCGGAGCGAGCATGGTCACTTCTTGCCATGCGCGGGTGTCGACCCCGTGCCTCAGGGGTGTTAGCCATGCCCTTGGCCGCTCTACATTGCGCGCATCCATGGGAGAAAACGTGAAAAAAGTCGCTCTTGCAGCCCTCGCGCTGCTGGCCTGCACTGCCCAGGCCCAAACCTTCCAGGCACGGGACCTGACGAATGACGGCGTCACCGATGCCTTCTACGACAGCGTCCACAACCTCACCTGGCTGGCCGATGCCAACCTCTACGCCACGCTCGGCGGCCCGGCCGATCGAGACCCGCGCAGCTTCATGGGCGGGACGCTGGGCGCGGGCGAACTGCGCCTAAGCACGGCCATCAGCTGGGTCGATGCACTCGTGGTCGGGTCGGTCAGCGACTGGCGGCTGCCGGAACGGGTGATTCCGGTGGGATACGTGCCGAGCCCGTCGTGCCCGCTCGCGTGCATCCAGGCCACGCCGCAGGCGGGGCAGTTCCCGAGCGAGTTGTCTTTCCTGTCGGGCGCCACCGGCCAGTTCTCCAACGTGATGAACGGCAACTACCTCACCTGGACGGCCGACATGGCCTGGCAGGAGTTGCGCAACATCACCACCGGCCGCAACCTCGTCACCGACGAAACGGGCCTGATGACGGGCTATGTGCTGGCGGTGCGCGACGGCGACGTGGGTACGGCCGTCACCACCGCGATCGCCGCGCCGGTGCCGGAACCAGGCACCTATGCCCTGATGCTTGCCGCGCTCGGCTCGCTGGCCATCGCGCGCAGAAGCCGCAAGAACAAGCACTGAACAAGGCTCGATCAACATCGAGGCCCCAAAACAAAACGGCACCCTGGGGTGCCGTTTTCGTGTCATCCGATCGATTGGTGGGCGGTGCAGGGTTCGAACCTGCGACCCCTGCCGTGTGAAGGCAGTGCTCTACCGCTGAGCTAACCGCCCAATCCGACGGGAAGCCGCAGATTATGCCACAAGCGCGCGCCACACCGTCTTGCCGCCAGACGACTTGTCGAGTTCGGCAAGGATGGCGTCGTGCGCCGTGGCCTCTTCGTCGTTGGCCACCAGCACGGGGAGCGTGAACTGGCTGAAGTCGATGGCGGCGAGCACCAGGTCGCCCTGGGCGGCCTCGGTGGCGTCGATCACCAGCGAGTCCTGCCCGCGGGTCATGTTGATGTAGACCTCGGCCAGGAGGCCTGCATCGAGCAGCGCGCCGTGCAAGGTGCGGTTGGAGTTGTCGACCTCCAGTCGCTTGCAGAGCGCGTCGAGCGAGTTCGACTTGCCGGGGAACATCTCGCGCGCCATCACCAGCGTGTCGGTCACGCTGCCCACGTGCTCGGTGAACTTGCCCCGGCCGAGGCGCTTCAGCTCCTCGTTGAAGAAGCCCACGTCGAAGCTCGCGTTGTGCGCGATGACCTCGGCGCCGGCCAGGTACTCGAGCAACTCGTCGGCGATGGATGCGAAGAGCGGCTTGTCGGCGAGGAACTCGTCGGTCAGGCCGTGGATCTTGACTGCGTCTTCGTGGTTGGGACGCTCGGGGTTGAGATAGAAGTGCTTGTTGTTGCCCGTGAGACGGCGGTTCACCATCTCCACGCACCCGATCTCGATGATGCGGTCGCCCGACTCGGGGCTGAGGCCGGTGGTTTCGGTGTCGAAGAAGATCTGTCTCATGCGGCGTTCGCCTTCTGCGCGCGTTGGCCTGCCCACCACCACCAGAGCGCGCCACCGAGGATCATCGGCACGCACAGCCACTGGCCCATGCTGAGGCCGAGCGGCAGGTTCTCCAGGCCCTTGTCGGGCTGGCGGAAGTACTCAACGACGAAGCGGCACACGCCGTAGCCGAACACGAAGGCCGCGGCCACTTGGCCCGGCGCGCGCTGCTTGCGGCCATACAACCAGAGAAAGGCGAAAAGCAGCAGCCCTTCGAGCGCGAACTGGTAGAGCTGCGACGGGTGGCGCGGCTGCTCGCTGCCCGACTGCGGGAAGACCATCGCCCATGGCAGGCTCGGGTCGGCCACACGGCCCCACAGTTCGCCATTGATGAAGTTGCCGATGCGCCCCGACGCGAGCCCGGTCGGCACGCAGGGTGCGATCACGTCGAAGGTCTGCAGCACCGGGCGCTTGCGCGTCCACGAGTACGCGGCGAGTGCGACCGCCACCCCCAGCATGCCGCCGTGGAACGACATGCCGCCCTTCCACACCGCGAAGACCTCGAGCGGGTTCTGCAGGTAATGGCCGAGGTTGTAGAAGAGCACAAAGCCCAGGCGACCGCCCAGCACCACGCCGAGCACACCGTAAAAGAGCAGGTCTTCCACGTCGCGCCGTGTCCAGCCAGCGTCGGCGAACCACGGCTTCTTGACCCGCAGCGACGCGAGCCAGAGAAAGAGCCCGAAGGCGACCAGGTAGGTCAGCCCGTACCAGTGGATGGCCACCGGGCCGATCTGGAGGGCGACGGGGTCGAACTGCGGATGAGTGAGCATGGCCTGTCGGGTGGGGAACGGAAAGCAGCGCGAACGATACCGCAGCCGCCCGCGGTGCCCGCCTCAGGCGGGTGCGGCGTCGTGCTCGTCGTCCCCGAGGGTGCGCTGCACGTACTCGACGAAACGCGTCACCACGGGGCCGGCGTCGGATGGCCACATGAGGCTCGTCTCGGCGCGCGGTGCCATCGCGCCCAGCGCCACCGGCAGCCGCCGGTACACCACACCCGGCCGCTGCAGCGTGGTCACTGCCTGCGGCACCCACGCGAGGCCCAGGCCCGCGGAGACGAGGTTGACGATGGTCTGCATCTGGATCGCTTCCTGCGCGATCACGAGCGAGGCGCTGTGGCGGTGATAGAAGGCCAGCACCGCGTCGTAGAGCGAAGGCGCGATCTCGCGCGGAAAGATGATGAGCGGCTGCGCCAGGATCTGCGGCAGCGTCAAGCGCCGCGCCGTGGTGAGCGGCGACGACTCGGGCACCGCCAGCACCATCGGCTCGATGCTCACCGACAGGCGCGAGAGGCTCTGCCCCGAGCCGCTTTCCGGCACGAACCCCGGCGCATGCAACACGAAGCCTGCATCGGCCTCGCCGAGTTCGAAGGCGCGTAGCTGCACGTCGGTGGTGGCTTCGCGCAGCACCACCTCGATGCCGGGTTCGATGTCGCGGAAACCGCGCAGCCACCCCGGCAGCGGGCCGAAGCCGACCGTCGAGACGAAGCCCAACCGCAAGCGCCCGACGGCTCCCTGCCCCACCGTGCGCGCGATCGACGACAGCGCCGATGCCTGCTGCAGCAGCTGCCGCACCGGCTCGACCAGCGCCTGCCCGGCCGGCGTGAGCGACACCTGCCGGCGCGTGCGCTCGAAGAGCGGCACGCCCAGGCGCGCTTCCAGTTGCTGGATGGCCAGCGTGAGCGGTGGCTGGGTGATGTTGAGCTGCTTGGCGGCACGGCCGAAGTGCAGCACTTCGGCCAGCACCAGGAACTGGCGCCACACGCGCAACTCGATCTGGGTGCTGGTGTCGCTCATCGCGGGCTCCTCAGCAGACCGTCAACAATGCCGCCGCATACGAAAAGCGTGCGCTCTCGGGCACGAAGACCATGATGCGCTGGCCCGACTTGAGCTCGCGCGTGCGCACCAGCTCTTCCAGCATCAGGATGAACGATGCGGTGGCGACGTTGCCGACCTGGGAGAGGTTGGTGAACCACTTGTCCTTCGGGATGTGCAGGCCGGCATCGCGCAGGCCCGCGTACATCGGCTCGCGGAAGAGTTCCGACGACAGGTGCGGGAGGAAGTGATCGATGGTGGCGACATCGAAATCACGCCTGCGCGCAACCTCGAGTGCGAACTGGATGCCGTGCTTGATCATGCGTTCGCTGAGCAGCCGCGTGTCCTGCTTCACAGAGAAGATCGAACGGGCCAGCCACTCCTCGGGCTCGAAGCGGCTCCAGCCGCGCAGCTCGCCATCCTTCGCCTTCTCGGCGCCGACGTACATGCAGGTCTCGGCCTCGTTCGCATACGAGCGCACGTCGATCCATTCGAGCTTCAGCGGGCGGTCGCCACGGGGCTGGTTCTCCAGGCGCAGCGCGCCCGCGCCGTCGGACAACATCCAGCGCAGGAACTCCTTGTCGAACGACAGCATCGGGTTCGCGTTCAGCTGACGCTCGCGGTCGATCTCGGGCTGGAAGAACTTCGCGAGCATCCAGTGCGACAGCATCTCGCTGCCCGTGCACACCGCGTTGGCGGTGTTGCCGGTCGCAATCGACATCTGCGCGAGCTTGAGTGCCTGCATGCTGGCCGCGCACGAGCCGGCGAACGATGCGATCTCCGCGGTGGGCACCGGCAGCAGGCCATGCACCATCGCCGCGTGCGAGGGCACGAGCTGGTCGGGCGAGGCGGTGCCGCAGGCGAGCAGCTGGAGGTCCCTGGCCGTGAAGCGGGCGTCGAAGAGCCCCCGCACCGCTTCGGCCGTCATCTGCGCGTTGGTGTGCGTCGGGTGGCCGCCCTTTTCCAGCGCGTAGTAGCGCTGCGTGATGCCGTTGTTGCGCAGGACGATCGCCTTCGTGCGCGACGACTTGCCACCGATGAGGCCGAGGTAGTCCTCCATCGCATCGTTTTCTACGGGGCGGTTCGGCAGGTAGTGGGAAATTCCTGTGACGTAGACGTTCTGCAGAGACATGAAAGAAGCGAATCGAAAACCGAACCCCTCTCGATATGAGAGGCATATCACCGACGCATTTTATATATATTGGACGCCGGCCAGCCCCGACGAGATACTGCCCACCTCCCCGCACATCGCCAGGAAAGTCACATGAGTTCCAACCGTCGTTCCAAGAACATCACCGAGGGCGTGGCCCGCGCGCCCAACCGTTCCATGTACTACGCCCTGGGCTATCAGGAGGGCGATTTCAAGAAGCCGATGATCGGCATCGCCAACGGCCACTCGACGATCACCCCATGCAATTCGGGCCTGCAGCGGCTGGCCGACGCGGCCGTGATCGGCATCAAGCAGGCCGGCGCCAACCCGCAGATCTTTGGCACGCCCACCATCAGCGACGGCATGGCCATGGGCACCGAGGGCATGAAGTACTCGCTGGTGTCGCGCGAGGTCATCGCCGATTGCGTGGAAACCTGCGTCGGCGGCCAGTGGATGGACGGCGTGATGGTCATCGGCGGCTGCGACAAGAACATGCCCGGCGGCATGATGGGCATGCTGCGCGCCAACGTGCCCTCGCTCTACATCTACGGCGGCACCATCCTGCCCGGCAAGTACAAGGGCCAGGACTTGAACATCGTGAGCGTCTTCGAAGCGGTCGGCCAGTTCAGCGCCGGCAAGATGAGCGAGGAAGACTTCTGCCAGATCGAACGCCGCGCCATCCCCGGCAGCGGCTCGTGCGGCGGCATGTACACCGCCAACACGATGAGTTCGTCGTTCGAGGCGCTGGGGCTGAGCCTGCCGTATGCGTCGACGATGGCCAACGTGGAAGACGAGATCGTGGCGATGGTGAGCCGCGCCTCTCAGGTGCTGGTCGAGGCCGTGAAGGCGGACCTCAAGCCGCGCGACATCGTCACCAAGAAGGCGATCGAGAACGCTGTCGCGGTGATCATGGCCACCGGCGGCTCCACCAACGCAGTGCTGCATTTCCTCGCCATCGCCCACGCCGCCGGTGTCGACTGGACCATCGACGACTTCGAGCGTGTGCGCCGCCGCACCCCGGTGCTGTGCGACCTGAAGCCGAGCGGCCAGTACCTGGCCATCGACCTGCACCACGCAGGCGGCATCCCCGCCGTGATGAAGGAGCTGCTCAAGGCCGGCTTGCTGCACGGCGACTGCATGACGATCACCGGCAAGACCGTCGCCGAGAACCTCGCCGACGTGCCCGAGCTGTCGAAGGACCAGAAGGTGATCCGCCCGGTGTCGGACCCGATCTATGCCGAAGGCCACCTCGCCATCCTCAAGGGCAACCTGAGCCCCGAAGGCTGCGTGGCCAAGATCACCGGCCTCAAGAACCCGGCCATCACCGGCCCGGCGCGCGTGTTCGACGACGAGCAATCGGCGCTCGCCGCCATCATGGCCAACCAGATCAAGGCCGGCGACGTCATGGTGCTGCGCTACCTCGGCCCCAAAGGCGGCCCGGGGATGCCGGAAATGCTGGCCCCCACCGGCGCCCTCATCGGCCAGGGCCTGGGCGAATCGGTGGGCCTCATCACCGACGGCCGTTTCTCCGGCGGCACCTGGGGCATGGTGGTTGGCCACGTGGCACCCGAGGCCTACGAGGGCGGCAACATCGCCCTGGTGCAGGAAGGCGACTCCATCACCATCGACGCGAAGACGCTCGTGCTCCAGCTCAACGTGCCCGAGGCCGAACTCGCCAAGCGCCGCGCGGCCTGGAAGCGCCCCGCTCCGCGCTACACCCGCGGCGTGCTGGCGAAGTTCGCGAAGAACGCGTCAAGCGCCAGCTCCGGTGCGGTGCTCGACAAGTTCGAATGACGCCACTCACGCGACCATGAAGAAAGCGGCCCTGCGGGGCCGCTTTGCTTTGGGCGCCAAGACCTTATTTCTTGGCCTTGCCGCGACGCCCGCGGTGGTCCATGCCAAGCTTGGCCAGGTTTTCGACCCGGCGTTTGGCCACGCGCTCGTCCATCTTGTCCATCTCGCGGCGCTTGGTGTAGCCGGTGGCATCGGCCCAGGCCCACCAGGCCACTGCGGCGCCAAACGGCCACAGCACCGCCCACCAGGACCACAGGGCGACGGGGCCGAATTCGGCCACCTTCATCACCAGCAACAACACGCCGAGGACCACGAAATACATGCAAAAACCCCACGTCAGGCTCTAACCGTCACGCCCGGGCTGTCAACTGGTGGCCCGTAGAATGCGTTGATTCCGGCAGTGCTGGAAATGTAATTCACCCGTTTTGTCTTCGGCACCCGAAAGGAACCCATGAAGTCACTGCTTTCCCTGATTTTTGCCGCTTCGGCACTCGTCGCTGGCCCGGCTTTTGCCAACGCCGATCTCGCGCAGAAGAAGAACTGCATGGCCTGCCACGCGGTCGACAAGAAAGTGGTCGGTCCCTCGTACCAGGACGTGGCCGCGAAGTACGCCGGCCAGAAGGACGCCGTCGACAAGCTCTCGCAAAAGGTCATCAAGGGTGGCGCCGGCGTGTGGGGCCCCGTGCCCATGCCGGCCAACACCGCGGTGAACGACGCCGAAGCCAAGCAACTCGTCACCTGGATCCTGTCGCTCAAGAAGTGACCTTCACCGCCCAGGCGGTTGCTTCGAAGGCCCCACTCCGGGGCCTTTTTCATTTGGCGACACACTGCTGCCCATGCGCGTCTTTGCCATCTCCGATCTGCACGTCGACTACGAACCCAACGCACGCTGGGTGCAGGAGCTGTCGCTCGTCGACTACCAGAACGACGTGCTGATCGTCGCGGGCGATGTGTCCGACCACGTAGAGCGGCTGCAGCACTGCCTGGAGACACTCGCCCGGCGATTCCGCCAGGTGCTCTTCGTGCCGGGCAACCACGACCTCTGGGTCCGGCGCGACGGCCCGGGCCTCGACTCCTTCGGCAAGTTCGAGCGCATCCGCGAGCTGGTGCGGGCCGCGGGCGGCAGCATGGACGTGTTCCACAAGGGCCCGCTCAGCATCGTGCCGCTGCTCGGGTGGTACGACGGCTCCTTCGGCCAGCCCGGCGAAGAGCTGCGCATGGCCTGGGTCGACTTCCGTGCCTGCCGCTGGCCGGAGGGCTTCGAGTCGCACCACACCGCCCAGGCCTTCATGGCGATGAACCGCTACCGGCGCCAGTCGGCCGACGAGGTGATCGTGTCGTACTCGCACTTCCTGCCGCGCATCGACGTGATGCCGGCGCGCATCCCGCTCGACAAGCGCTTCATCTACCCGGTGCTCGGCAGTGCCGCGCTCGGCGAGCAGGTGAAGGCGCTGGGCTCGGCGGTGCACGTCTACGGCCACAGCCACGTGAACCGGCGTGTGGAACTCGACGGCACGCTCTTCGTCAACAACGCCTTCGCCTACCCGCACGAAGCGCACATCGCCCGCAAGGAGCTGGTGTGCGTCTACGAGAGTTAGCCGAACGATGACCCTCGCGCTCGACCGATCCGACGTCCACCTCTGGCTGGCCTTCTGCGCCGATGCGGGCCGCGAACTGCTGCACGAGCGCTACCGCGCGCTGATGACGCCAGAAGAGCGCGCCCGCGGCGACCGCTTCTATTTCGAGCAAGACCGCGCCCGCTACCGCGTGACACGCGCGCTCGTGCGCAGCGTGCTCTCGCGCTACGCGCCGATCGCGCCGCACGACTGGCGCTTCGATGCCACGGCCTACGGCCAGCCGGTCATCCTGAACCCGGAGCCCGAGGCACAGAGCCTGTCGTTCAACCTCACGCACACGAGCGACCTGGTGGTGCTGGCGGTCACGCGCCAGCGCGCCGTCGGTGTCGACACCGAGAACATCACCCGCGGCGCGCTGCTCGACGTCGCCGACCGCTTCTTCGCGCCCAGCGAATGCGAGCACCTGTGGGCCCTGCCGGCCGAACACCACACCGCCCGCTTCTTCGAGCTGTGGACGCTGAAGGAAAGCTACATCAAGGCACGCGGCATGGGCCTGTCGATCCCGCTGCACAAGTTCGCGTTCGACCTGCGCGAGCCGGGCGCGGTGTCGCTCGAGACGCTGCCCGAGCTGCAGGACCCCGCCGAGCGCTGGGCGCTGCGCCACCTTTGGGCCACACCGGAGCACCCGGTGGCGCTGTGCGTGGAGCGCGGCGAGCAGCCCGAGTTCGATCTCACTGCCCGCCGCATCGTGCCGCTGGAAGGCGAGCAGGCCATCGACCTGCTCGCTTCGCGTCGCAACTGAGCGCTCAGTACGCCTGGCCCAGCTGCTCGAGGATGGCGGGGTTTTCGAGCGTCGAGGTGTCCTGCGTCACCGCCTCGCCCTTCGCCACCGAGCGCAACAGGCGCCGCATGATCTTGCCGCTGCGCGTCTTCGGCAGGTTGTCGCCGAAGCGGATGTCCTTGGGCTTGGCGATCGGGCCGATCTCCTTGCCCACCCAGTCGCGCAGCTGCTTGGCGATCGCCTTGGCCTCGTCGCCGGTCGGGCGCGGGCGCTTGAGCACGACGAAGGCGCAGATCGCCTCGCCGGTGGTGTCGTCGGGGCGGCCCACCACCGCGGCTTCGGCCACGAGGTCGGTGCATGACACCAGCGCCGATTCGATCTCCATCGTGCCCATCCGGTGACCTGAGACGTTGAGCACGTCGTCGATGCGGCCGGTGATGGTGAAGTAGCCGGTCTTCTCGTCGCGGATGGCGCCGTCGCCGGCCAGGTAGTACTGGCCCTTGAAGTCTTCCGGGTAGTAGCTCTTCTTGAAGCGCGGCGCGTCGCCCCATATGGTGCGGATCATCGACGGCCACGGCTTCTTGATGACGAGGATGCCGCCTTGGCCATTGGGCACGTCTTTCCCGGTCTCGTCGACCACCGCGGCCATGATCCCCGGGAACGGCAGCGTGCACGAGCCCGGCACGAGCGGCGTGGCACCCGGCAGCGGCGTGATCACGTGGCCGCCGGTCTCGGTCTGCCAGAAGGTGTCGACGATGGGGCAGCGGCCGCCGCCCACGTGCTGGTGGTACCACTCCCACGCGGCGGGGTTGATGGGCTCGCCCACCGAGCCGAGGATGCGCAGGCTCGACAGGTTGTACTTCTTCGGGTGCACGGCCTCGTTCGACTCGGCCGCCTTGATGAGCGAGCGGATCGCGGTCGGCGCGGTGTAGAAGATCGTGACCTTGTGGTCCTGGATCATCTTCCAGAAGCGGCCCGCATCGGGGAAGGTCGGCACGCCTTCGAACACGATCTCGGTGCCGCCGAGCGCGAGCGGCCCATAGGCGATGTAGGTGTGGCCGGTGACCCAGCCGATGTCGGCGGTGCACCAGAAGACGTCGTCGGGCTTGAGGTCGAAGGTCCACTTCGTCGTGAGTGCCGCGTGCAGCAGATAGCCGCCGGTGCTGTGCTGCACGCCCTTGGGCTTGCCGGTCGAACCGGAGGTGTAGAGCAGGAAGAGCGGATGCTCGGCGCCCACCCACTCGGGCTCACAGGTCTCGGCCTGCGCGGCGGTGAGTTCGTGCATCCACTTGTCGCGCGCCGTCCAGTTGATCTTGCCGGCGGTGCGCTGGTAGACGATCACGCTCTTGATGCTGTCGCAGCCGCCGAGGCCCAGCGCCTCGTCGACGATGGCCTTGAGCGGCAGCGACTTGCCGCCACGCTGCTGCTCGTCGGCGGTGATCACCATCACCGCGCCGGCATCTTCGATGCGGTCGCGCAGGCTCTGCGCCGAGAAGCCGCCGAACACGACCGAGTGCGTGGCGCCGATGCGGGCGCAGGCCTGCATCGCGACCACGCCCTCCACCGACATCGGCATGTAGATGACGACCCGGTCGCCCTTCTTCACGCCCTCGGCCTTCAGCACATTGGCCATGCGGCAGGTCTTGGCGAGCAGCTCGCGGTAGGTCACCCGCGTGACCTTGCCGTCGTCGGCCTCGAAGATGATTGCGACCTTGTCGCCGAGGCCGGCTTCGACCTGCTTGTCGAGGCAGTTGTACGAGACGTTCAGCGTGCCGTCTTCGAACCACTTGAAGAACGGGGCCTCGCTGCTGTTGAGCGCCTGGGTGAAGGGCTTCTTCCAGCTCACGAACTCGCGTGCCAGGCGCGACCAGTAGCCCTCGTAGTCGGACGCAGCCTCGGCGCACAGCTTGTCGTATGCGGCCATGCCCGACACGTGTGCCTTCTCGGCGAGGGCGGCGGGTGGCAGATAAAGCTTGGTGGTGTCGGTCATGGCGGTCTCCTGGCCTGGAATGGTGTGCAGGCAGCACCATAGGGGGGCGCTCTTACGAAGGGCTTACTCGACGGGGCAAGGCCCGTGCCGCACGGGCGTCCAGTCATGGTGTGACAACTAGAATCCCCGGCAATCGGACAATCCCTGAATCGCTCCAGAACAAGCACCATGGCCGCCCAGAAGCCCGCTCAAGCCCAAGTCTCCCGCCGCCTGCGCACCCTGCCGCAGTTGATCTTCGCCAGCCGATGGCTGCAGCTGCCGCTGTATCTGGGACTCATCCTCGCGCAAGGCGTCTACGTCTTCCACTTCTGGGTCGAGCTCGTCCACTTGATCGAGGCCGCCGTCGGCGACAAGACGGCGCTGCAGGCCATCTACACCTCGGTGGGCATCACCGGCGATGCCGCCGCCGGCGGCAAGCTCACCGAAACCACCATCATGCTGGTGGTGCTGGGCCTGATCGACGTGGTGATGATCTCCAACCTGCTGATCATGGTGATCGTGGGCGGCTACGAGACCTTCGTCTCGCGCATGGACCTCGAAGGCCACCCCGACCAGCCCGAGTGGCTGAGCCACGTGAATGCGTCGGTGCTGAAGGTGAAGCTTGCGACCGCCATCATCGGCATCTCGTCGATCCACCTGCTCAAGACCTTCATCAACGCCGGGGCCTTGAGCGACCGGGTGCTGATCGCGCAGACGGTCATCCATGTGACCTTCCTGTTCTCGGCGCTGGCGATTGCGTGGACCGATCGCATCCTCTCGGCGCCCCCGGGCCGCGATCACTGAAGCTTCGACGGGTGGAAGCTCGATTCGCGCAGGTGCTGCTGCCGGCGCCGCGCCGGGCCGCGCCGCTCGGCGCGCATGAGGATGTAGGTGCCCAGCACGCCGGCGACCAGTGAGCCGCCCAGCACCCCCAGCTTGACCTGCGTCTCGTAGGCGGGGTCCTGGCCCTCGAAGGCCAGCCCGCCGATGAAGAGGCTCATGGTGAAGCCCACGCCGCACAGCACGCACACGCCGAAGAACTGCCAGCGGTTGGCCCCGTCCGGCAGCTCGGCGGCCCCGGTGACGGCCAGCAGCCACGAAGCGCCGAACACACCGACCGCCTTGCCCAGCACCAGGCCGGCAGCGATGCCGAGCGGCACGGTCTGCGTCAGGGTGTCGGGCGACAGACCTTGCAGCACCACACCGGCATTGGCAAACGCGAACATCGGCAGCACGGCGAATGCCACCCACGGGTGCAAGGCGTGCTCCAGCGATTCGAGTGGCGAGTGGGCCTCGTCGTCCTCGGTGCGCAAGGGAATCGCAAATGCCGTCACCACGCCGGCCAGCGTGGCGTGCACGCCCGACTTGAGCACGCACAGCCAGATCACCGTGCCCACGGCCAGATAGGGCAGCACGCTCTTCACGCCCGAACGGTTGAGCGCGAACAGCACGGCGATGCCCACGCCGGCCGAGGCCAACATGGCCCACGACAGGTTGGCGGTGTAGAAGAACGCGATCACGACGATCGCGCCCAGGTCGTCGATGATGGCCACGGCCGTGAGGAACACCTTCAGCGAGGCCGGCACACGCGAGCCCAGCAGCAGCAGGATGCCGAGCGCGAATGCGATGTCGGTGGCCGCCGGGATGGCCCAGCCGCGCAGCGCCACCGGGTCGTGCCAGTTGATCGCCGCGTAGATGCCGGCCGGCAGCGCCATGCCGCCGATCGCCGCCCCGAGGGGCAGCAGCGCCTGGCGGAAGGTCGAGAGCTCTCCGACCATCAGCTCGCGCTTGATCTCCAGGCCGACGAGCAGGAAGAACACCGCCATCCACAGGTCGTTGACCCACAGGATCAGCGACTTGGAGAGCACCAGCGCGTCATTGCCGATGCGCACCTCGCCGGGCAATTGGCGGAAGGCCTCGTAGTCGATGCCCCAGGGCGAGTTGCTCAGCAGCAGTGCCGCCACGGTGGCGACGGCCAGCACGATGCCGCTCGCCGATTCAGCCGCGAAGAATCGCTTCAGCGCATCCGTGATCACCGCAGTTCCCCTTCGATAAAATCTGCGCCTCCCGCCACGCGAGCCTCCCCATGACCACCATCCGCCACGCAGACCTCGTCGAGAGCGTCGCCGCAGCCCTGCAGTACATCAGCTACTACCACCCGGCCGACTATATCCAGCACCTTGCGCGCGCATACGAACGCGAGCAGAGCCCTGCGGCCAAGGATGCCATTGCGCAGATCCTCACCAACTCGAAGATGTGCGCCGAGGGGCGCCGCCCGATCTGCCAAGACACCGGCATCGTCAACGTGTTCCTGAAGATCGGCATGGACGTGCGCTGGGAAGGCTTCAAGGGCTCGATCGCCGATGCGGTGAACGACGGCGTGCGCAAGGGCTACCTCAACCCCGACAACGTGCTGCGCGCGTCCGTGCTCGACGACCCGCTCTTCGCCCGCAAGAACACGAAGGACAACACCCCCGCCGTGATCCACATGGAAGTGGTGCCGGGCAACACCGTCGACGTGATCGTGGCCGCCAAGGGCGGTGGCAGCGAGAACAAGTCGAAGATGGTCATGATGAACCCCAACGACAGCCTGGTCGACTGGGTGCTCAAGACCGTGCCGACCATGGGTGCGGGCTGGTGCCCGCCGGGCATGCTGGGCATCGGCGTCGGCGGCACCGCCGAGAAGGCGGTGCTGCTCGCCAAGGAAGTGTTGATGGAAGACATCGACATGTACGAGCTGCTGGAGCGCGGCCCGAGCAACAAGCTCGAAGAACTGCGCATCGAGCTCTACGAGAAGGTCAACGCGCTCGGCATCGGCGCGCAGGGCCTGGGCGGCCTGACCACGGTGCTCGACGTGAAGATCAAGACCTACCCGACGCACGCGGCCAGCAAGCCGGTCGCGATGATCCCAAACTGCGCCGCCACCCGCCACGCACACTTCGTGCTCGACGGCTCGGGCCCCGCCTACCTCGAAGCCCCGAGCCTAGACCTCTGGCCCGACGTGAATTGGGCGCCCGACTACAACAAGAGCAAGCGTGTCGACCTCAACACGCTCACCCCGGCCGAAGTGGCCAGCTGGAAGCCCGGCGACACGCTGCTGCTCAACGGCAAGATGCTGACCGGCCGCGATGCCGCGCACAAGCGAATCCAGGACATGCTCGCCAAGGGCGAGAAGCTCCCGGTCGACTTCACCAACCGCGTCATCTACTACGTGGGCCCGGTCGACCCGGTGCGCGATGAAGTGGTCGGCCCCGCCGGCCCCACCACCGCCACGCGCATGGACGGCTTCACCGAGATGATGCTGGCGCAGACCGGCCTGATCGCGATGGTCGGCAAGGCCGAGCGTGGCCCGGTCGCCATCGAGGCCATCAAGAAGCACAAGAGCGCCTACCTGATGGCCGTGGGCGGCGCGGCCTACCTCGTGGCCAAGGCCATCAAGGCGGCCAAGGTGGTGGGCTTCGCCGACCTCGGCATGGAAGCCATCTACGAGTTCGACGTGAAGGACATGCCGGTCACCGTGGCGGTCGACGCCGGCGGCACCTCGGCCCACATCACCGGGCCGAAGGAGTGGCAGGCCAAGATCGGGAAGATCCCCGTCGCCGTGGCCTGATGAAACAACAAAAACGCCGGCTCAGCCGGCGTTTTTGTTGGGGGCTGCGGCGGGCACTTCGCGGGTGTGCACCACCCGCTGCGGGAACGGGATCTCGATGCCTTCGGCATCCAGCACCGCCAGCACGGCGAAGTTCACCTCCGACTTCACTGCACCCTGCCCGTTCTCGGGGTCACGGATCCAGTACTGCAAGGTGAGCTCGATGCCATCGGCACCGAAGGCCGACAGCTGCACCCCCGGGGCGGGGTCGGCGATCACGCGCTGCACCGTCTTGATCGCGTCGATCAGCTTGGGTTGCAGCGCACGGATGTCGGTGCCGTAGGCCACCGACACGACGCTCGTGATCAGCACGCGTGGGTCGGCGAGCGACGAGTTCTCGACGCGCTGTGTGATCAGCATCTCGTTCGGCACGATGGCTTCGCGGCCGTTGAGCGCGCGGATCACGGTGTAGCGGGTGCGGATGTCGGTGATGCGGCCTTCGAAGTTGTCGACCTTGACCATGTCGCCGATTCGAAGCGACCGTTCCGCCAGGATCACGAAGCCGCTCACGTAGTTGGCCGCGATCTTCTGAAGGCCGAAGCCCAAGCCCACGCCCACCGCACCGCCAAGCACACTGAGCGCGGTGAGATCGATGCCCACCGCCGACATCGCGAACAGCAGGCCGACGAAGAGCAGCACCGCGCGCACCACGTTGGCCGCCATCTTGCGCATCGAGAGGTCGTCGCCGGTGCCGCGGATGATCTTGCGTTCGACGGCGGCCGAGAGCCACAGCGCCAGCACCATCACCACGCCGGCCGTGAGCGTGCCCTCGATCAGGTTGCGCAGCGAGATCTGTGCGCCGCCGACCTTCCAGCGCACGCCGTCGAGCTGCTCCAGCACCGCCGGCATCACGCCGGTGACCCACAGCACGACCGCGATCCAGGCGATCCAGGAGACGGTGCGCTCGATGACGCGCATCCAGTGGCTGTTCGGGAAGGCCGCCGACAGAACTCGCACCGTGAGGCGGATGAGCACCAGCGACACGAGGATCGGAATCGCCAGCTTGAACACCGCCACCGTCACCGCGCTGGCGAGCAACTGCCTGGCGATCAGCGCCAGCACCAGCGCGAAGACCGGGAACAGCACGCCATCGACCACGCTGCGCCCGAAGAGCACCGCCCCCTGGATGTGCAGCACGCGCCGCAACGCCGCACACAGCAGCCACGACACCCCGAGGCAACCCAGCAGCACCGCCGCCTCCGTCAACGCACTCTGGGTGCCGAGATTGCGCAGCAGGTCCTGGAACTCGTGCAGGTCGTAGGTGGCGTTCATGTCTTGTTCTGATCGTTTGTCAAACAAACACCGCAGGCCGACGCGCCGCCGGCCTGCGCCTTGCAAAGAGGAGCTCAGAGGTCGGCCAGCACCCGCAGGTGCGTCGCCACGCTGCGCGACAGGGCGCTCAGCGCATAGCCACCTTCGAGGCACGAGACGATGCGGCCTTGCGCATGGCGGTCGGCCACGTCTTTCACGCGCCGCGTGATCCACTCGTAGTCGGCCTCCACCAGCCCGAGCTGGCCGAGGTCGTCTTCGCGGTGGGCGTCGAAGCCGGCCGAGATGAAGACCATCTGCGGCTGGAAGGCTTCGAGACGGGGCATCCACATCGCCTCGATCATGTCGCGGATCTCCATGCCGCGCGTGTAGGGCGGAATGGGCAGGTTGATCATGTTCTCGCCCTTGGGCACGCCGCCGCTGTAGGGGTACAGCGGGTGCTGGAAGAAGCTGACCATCAGGATGCGGTCGTCACCGGCCACGATGTCTTCGGTGCCGTTGCCGTGGTGCACGTCGAAGTCGACGATGGCCACGCGCTTGAGGCCGCGCACGTCGAGCGCATGGCGTGCGGCGATGGCCACGTTGTTGAAGAAGCAAAACCCCATGGTCTCGTCGCGCGTGGCGTGGTGACCGGGCGGGCGGACGGCGCAGAAGGCGTTGTCGATCTCGCCGTCGATCACCGCATCGGTGGCGGCCACGGCCGCACCGGCCGCGCGCTGCGTGGCGGCCCAGGTGCCGGCGTTGGCGGCGGTGTCGGGGTCGAAGGCGCGCGATTCGCCGGTGAGCGCGAGTTGCTCCAGCCGGTCTTTCAGCTCCGACACGTAATGCGCGCTGTGCGCCAGCTCCACATCGCGCAGGTCGACCAAGGGCGCGTCTCGGTGCTCCAGGGCCACGTCGAGCCCACAGGCGATCAGATGGTCGTGGATCGCATCGAGCCGCTGCGGGCACTCGGGGTGGCCGTGGCCCATGTCATGGGCGTGGCAGTCGGCGTGGGTGTAGAGGGCGGTGGACATGTCTCGCAGCGTGATCGTTTCGGGTATCGTGCGCCGCATGAACACGAGCCTGGCGACACGACTCACCCAACTGACAGACCAGATTAGCACGATCATCGTCGGCAAGCGCCCCCAGGTGCGCGACTGTCTGGCCTGCCTGCTGGCCGGCGGCCACCTCCTCATCGAAGACGTGCCCGGCGTCGGCAAGACGACCCTGGCGCACGCCCTGGCCGTGTCGCTCGGGCTGCGCTTCTCGCGCACCCAGTTCACCGCCGACCTGATGCCGGCCGACCTGATCGGCGTGAGCGTCTACGAGCGCAGCAAGGAGGCCTTCGTCTTCCACCCGGGCCCGGTGTTCGCCCAGGTGCTGCTGGCCGACGAGATCAACCGCGCCGGGCCCAAGACGCAGAGCGCCCTGCTCGAGGCGATGGAGGAGCACCAGGTGACGGTCGAGGGTGAAACGCGCGCCCTGCCCCGCCCCTTCTTCGTGATCGCCACGCAAAACCCGACCGACCAGCTCGGCACCTACCCGCTGCCCGAGTCGCAGCTCGACCGTTTCCTCATGTGCCTCACGCTCGGCTACCCCGACAAGGCGAGCGAACGTGCGCTGCTGGCCGGCGTCGACCGCCGCGAGGCCATCGCCGAACTCAAGGCGGTGATGACACCCGAGGAGCTGATGGCCGCGCAGCAGGAGGTGCTGAAGGTGCACGCGAGCGACGCGCTGCTCGACTACCTGCAGGCGCTGATCGCCGCCACCCGCAGCGGCGCCTGGTTCGTCGATGGCCTCAGCCCGCGTGCCGGCATCGCCGTCCTGCGCGCGGCCAAGGCCCATGCGCTGCTCGACCAGCGCGACTACGTGGCCCCAGACGACGTGCAGGCCATCCTCGTGCAGACGGTGGCGCACCGACTCGTGCCGGTGGCCGGCGCTGGCCGGGGCGCGCGCGAGCAGGTGCGGGCGATGATCGAGGCGGTGCCGGTCGCCTGAGCCGGGGGCCCGATGAGCAGCAGTCCCACGGCATCTCGGCTCTACGACCAGCTGAACCCCGCCGCGGCGGTACGCAAACGCTTCCGCGCCTGGTGGCAGGCGCGCCTGCCGCGCACCGACACGCTGCTGCTGACCCAGCGCAACATCTACATCCTGCCCACACGCGCGGGGCTCATGTTCGGCGTGACGCTCATCGTGCTGCTGCTGGCGTCGATCAACTACCAGCTCAGCCTGGGCTACGTGCTGACCTTCCTGCTGGCGGGCAGCGGTGCGGTGTCGATGCACATCACGCACAACACACTGCGCGGGCTCACGCTGCACCTGCGGCCGCCCACCGCCGTGTTCGCCAACACGCCGGCTCTCCTGGACGTGACGCTCACCAGCGCCGGCCGCGCGCGCTTCGGCATTGGGCTCGGGCTGGAGTCGTCGCCCGGCAAGGCGGTGGCCTGGACCGACGTGCCCGAAGGCGGCCAGTCGAGCGCGCAGGTGAGCTTCGTGCCGGCGCAACGCGGCCGCCATGCGGTGCCGACGATCCAGATCGAGACACGCTTCCCGCTCGGGCTCTTTCGCGCGTGGTCGGTCTGGCGGCCGGCGGCGCAGGTGTTGGTCTACCCGAAGCTCGAACAACCCGCCGCGCCACTGCCACCCGCCCACGCCGTGCCCGGCGGCCCGGCCGCTCGCCGCAGCAGCGACGGCGGTGAAGTGGAAGGCGTGCGTAGCTACCGCCGCGGCGACCCGCTGAAGATGGTGCTGTGGAAAAAGGCCGCACGCACGCTCGAGACATCCGGCGAGCTCGTGACCCGCGACACCAGCGCGTCGGTGCAGCATCAGCTCTGGCTCGACTGGGCAGAGTGCGCCGGCCTCGCTCCGGAAGATCGCCTCTCGCGCCTGGCGACCTGGGTGCTCGCCGCCAACCGCGCCGGAGCCGAGCACGGCCTGCGCCTGCCGGGCTTCGAGATCGCGCCGGCGCAAGGCGAAGCGCAGCGCAAGCACTGCCTGGAGGCGCTCGCGCTATGGACATGACAGCGCCCCGCCTCGGCTTGGCCGCGCGCTGGCGCCACCTGCCGCGCGAGGCGCGCGACACGCTTTTCCTGCTGGGCGTGATCGCCTGGACCGTGCTGCCGCACGTGAGCCACCTGCCGCTGTGGTGCTCCGTGCTCACCGCGGCGGTGCTGCTGTGGCGCACCCGGCTCGCCCTCACCAACGCCCCGCTGCCCGGCCGCTGGGTGCTGATCGCGGTGCTTGCGCTGGCGGCGGGCCTCACGCTGTGGTCCTTCCGTTCGATCTTCGGCAAGGAGCCGGGCGTCACGCTGGCGGTGGTGCTGATGGCGCTGAAGACGCTGGAGCTGCGGGCCCGGCGCGACGCCTTCGTGGTGTTCTTCCTCGGCTTCTTCATCGTGCTCACGCACTTCCTCTTCTCGCAATCGCTGCTGGTGGCGGTGGCGATGCTCGCGTCGGTGTGGGGGCTGCTCACCGCGCTCGTGCTCGCGCACATGCCGGTGGGCCAGCCGAGCCTGCGACACGCCAGCCGGCTTGCGCTGCGCACGGCCCTGTTGGGCGCGCCGGTGATGGTGCTGCTCTTCGTGCTCTTTCCGCGCATGGGGCCGCTGTGGGGCGTGCCGCAGGACGGGCTCGTGAAGACCGGGCTGTCGAACACGATGCGCATGGGCAGCGTGGCCGAGATCGCCATCGACGACAGCATCGCCTTGCGCGTGCGCTTCCTTGGCGCGGCCCCTGCCCCCGAGACGCTGTACTTCCGGGGGCCGGTGCTCAGCAACTTCGACGGACGCACCTGGACGGCAGGCTACGGTGCGAGCGGGCCGGCACGCGAGCCGCTGCGCCTGAACGGCGCCCCCATCGAATACGAGCTGACGGCCGAACCCACGCGCCTCTTCCTGCTGCCCACGCTCGAAGCCACCACCGCCATAGAGCCCATCGACGGCCTGAACAGCAACCGCCGCGACAACCTGAGCTGGGGCACCGACCGCCTGGTGCAGGGCCGCGTGCGCTTCAAGGCGACGGCGCACACCCGCTTCGAACACGGTCCCCTCCAGCGCAACACCAGTCTGCGCGAGAACGTGCAGCTGCCACCCGGCTACAACCCGCGCACCCTCGCCTGGGCGCGCGAACTCGGCGACCACCCCCGCATGGCCAACGCCGATGCACCCGCGCTGGCGCGTGCGGTCATGCAGCACATCGCGACCGCGGGCTTCACCTACACGCTGGCACCCGGCGTCTACGGCGAGACCAACGAGCGGGCCTCACTCGACGAGTTCTGGCTCGACCGCAAGGAAGGCTTCTGCGAACACTTCGCCGCCGCCTTCGTGGTGATCATGCGCGCGCTCAGCGTGCCCGCGCGCGTGGTGACTGGCTTTCAGGGCGCCGACGCCGCGCCGGTCGACGGTTTCTACATCGTGCGCCAGAGCCACGCGCACGCCTGGGCCGAGTATTGGGTCGAAGGCCAGGGGTGGGTGCGCGCCGACCCCACGGCCGCCGTCGCCCCGGACCGCATCGTGCGCAGCCGCAACCTCGTACCCGCCCCCGGCCTCGTGGCCGGCGCCATGGCCAATGTGAACCCGGAGCTCATGGCGCAACTCCGCGCGAGCTGGGAGCTGCTCAACAACCGCTGGAACCAGTGGGTGCTCAACTACTCGCGCGGGCAGCAACTCGACCTCCTGAAGAACATCGGCTTCGACTCGCCAAGCTGGCAGGACGTGGCCCTGCTGCTGATCGGCATCCTGAGCGGCCTGGCGCTGCTCGGCGCGGTGTGGGCCTGGTGGGACCGCCACCGCCAGGACCCCTGGGCGCGGCAGGCGCAGCAGATGCGCCGCAGCCTGCAGGCTCTCGGCCTGCCCGCCCTGCCGCACGACCCGCCGCGGGCGCTGGCGTCGCAGGTGCAGGAGCGTTACGGTCCTCTCGGGGCCGCCGTGGCCAGCTGCCTGCTGACGCTCGAACGGCAGCGCTACGGCCCTACACCGCTTGCGCACCCGTCGGCGCAATGGCTGCGCGCCCTGCGGGGAGAAGTGCGCGCGCTGCGACGAAGCGCGCAACACGCGCCGCGATAATCCGCGGCATGTTGCTCACGTCTGGTTCGACCTTCCTGCGCTGCACGATTCCTGCCCTCGCCGCCCTCCTGATCGGCAGCACATGGGCGCCCGATGCCGAGGCCAAAAAACCCCGCATGCAGGTCAAGTCAGACGCAGAGGCCGACCTCGTCACCTACGGCCAGCGTGACGACGTGATGCGCTTCGCCGCCGAGCTCGCCGAAAGGCGTGGGCTCGACGCGGCCTGGGTGAAGGCGACGCTGGCCGAGGCACGCTACGTGCCCAACGTGGCCAAGTTCATCATGCCGCCGCCCGCCGCCACGGCGAAGAACTGGGCGGCCTACCGCGCGCGCTTCGTCGAGCCGCTGCGCATTCGCACCGGCCTTGCCTTCTGGCGCGAGAACGAGAAGTGGCTCCAGCGTGCCGAAGAGACTTACGGCGTGCCGCCCGAGGTGATTGTGGGCGTGGTGGGGGTCGAGACGCTGTACGGACGGCACATGGGTAACTTCCGCGTGCTCGACGCCCTGGCCACGCTCTCCTTCGACTTCCCCACCGGCCGCAAGGACCGCAGCGCCTTCTTCCGCGACGAGCTGGAGCAGCTCTTCGTGCTGGCCCAGGCCGAGAAGATCGACCCGCGCGAGTTGAAGGGCAGCTATGCCGGCGCGATGGGCATGGGCCAGTTCATGCCCAGCAGCTGGAACAAGTACGCCATCGACTTCGACGGCGACGGGCATGTCGACCTGCACGGCAGTCCCGCCGACGTGATCGGCAGCATTGCGCGCTACCTCGCCGAATTCGGCTGGCAGCGCGGCATGCCGCCCCGCTTCGACGTGGCCCCGCCGGTCGATCCGGAGAACCGGGCGGCCCTGCTCGAACCCGACATCAAGCCCACCTTCACCGCCCGGCAGTTCAGCGAGCGAGGCGCCGGCCTGCCCGCCGCCGGCCGCGAGTTCCCCGGCCTGCTCGCGCTGGTGGAACTCTTCAACGGCGACGCTCCGCCGAGCTACGTCGCGGGCACGGCCAACTTCTACGCCGTCACCCGCTACAACTGGTCGAGCTACTACGCGATGGCCGTGCTCGACCTCGGCGAAGCGATCGGGCTCATCAAGCACAAGATCGACCGCTGACCAGCGCCGGCAGAGGCATCTCGCCACCGCCGTGGGCGGTTCACGCCGCGATACGACCGTCGACTCTCCATCCGCCGCGCATCTGCATCCGCTAGAGGGGCCGGCACGAGTCGCAGCGCTGCTTTGCCCCCGATCAAGGCCTGGCGCGCTTACAAGAAGAAACACAAGAGGCTAGAGAAAACCCGCATCATCGACACGCAACCCCCTATTCAAGGGGGTAGTGCACCCCGTCGAAGCCAGGTCATGAATCGGGAGCTGACCTGGCAAGGCTGCGATGAGAGTTGTCGAAACGATACAACCCAGCAATAGCCATCAATTTGTCGCGGCGCTCAGTTAAATTGCCGGTCCCGGAGAGAAGGAACCCATGACAACAGCGCGTATTGGCATCATCGGGATGGGGCCACGTGGCCTGACGGTTCTTGAGCGCATAGTCGCCAATGAGCGGGTCAGAAAATCGGCCAATATTGAAATCTTCATCTTCGACCCGCATCCGCCGGGCGTGGGTTGCCACGATCCCGAGCAGGAAGATTACCTGCTCGTGAATACCGTGGCCGGCCAGATCACCCAGTTTTCCGACCATTCGGTCGTGGGTGCCGGCCCGATCCTGGAAGGCCCGTCCTTCTACCAGTGGCTCGAAGAGCAGCGCAGCAGCAAGCTCGGCCGTTGGGCGGGCCAGCCGGTTTCACCCGACAAATACTATTCGCGCGCCCTGTTCGGCCGATACCTGTATTGGGTTTATCACTATCTGGCTGCGTTGGCCCCGTCGCACGTGCAGATAAACCTGGTGCAGGAATCCATCCTGAGCACCGATCGTCTGGCAGAAGATTCCTGGGTGCTTTCCACCAAGAGCGGCTCCTTCTGCGTCAACTACCTGTTTCTCACCACCGGGCATACCAAACCTGCTGGAAAACCGGCAACTGGAAACAACCCCCTGCCCGGAACCACGCTGGTAATTGACGACCCATACCCCATCAAAACTACCACAGCGGCCATCACGGCCGACATGACGGTGGCCATCGAGGGCATGGGGTTGACCATGTTCGATGTGCTGGGCGCACTCACCACCGGCCGCGGTGGCCGATTCGTCCAAGACGAAGACGGCCGCATGCGCTACCTGCCTTCGGGCCAGGAACCCCGGCTGGTCACCTATTCCCGCTCCGGCCTGCCGCTCACCGCGCGCGCCATCAACCAGAAGGGCGTGTCGGTGCAATACAAGGCGCGCTTCCTGCAAGCCGACAAGGTGCGCGCCATGCGCGCCGGCCGCAAGCTCGACTTCGTCACCGACGTCTTCCCGCTGCTGCTGGCCGACATGCAGTTCGCGTACTACGAGGCCTATCTGCGCGAGCGCCGCGACCCGGTGACCTCGATGCTCTTCTGCAACCAGTTCCTGTGCGCCGACGTGGCCGGCCGCGAGGCGCTGATTTGCCAGTACGTGCCCGAAGCCGACCGTTTCTCGTGGGATCGTCTGGTCAACCCGATCACCGACGACGCGCTCGCCACCCCGGAAGACTTCCACGAGTGGCTGATGGACCACCTGCGGCAAGACCTGCGCGAGGCCTACAAGGGCAACGTGCAAGGCCCGCTCAAGGCCGCCTGCGACGTGGTGCGCGATTTGCGCGACAACCTGCGCGCCGCCATCGACCACGGCGGCCTCACCGAGGCCTCGCACCGCTGGTTGCTGTCGGAGTTCAACCCCATCATGAACCGCATCGCGGTGGGCCCACCCGCATCGCGCATCGCCGAACTGCTCGCGCTCGTCGAAGCCGGCGTGCTGGAGATGAGCTACGGCCCCGGTGCTGCCTGCAAGCCAGGCCGACCGGGCGAGCGCATTCGTCTCACCTCCAGCCTGTGGCCCGACAGGAGCGTGGCGGTCGACGTGCTCGTCAAGGCGCGCATCTCGATGCACAGCCCGGCCGACGACGCGTCTCCGCTGCTGCGCGGCCTGTTGAAAGCCGGCTACGTGCGCCTCTTCCACAACGGCGGTTTCCACCCCGGCGGCATCGAGGTCTCGCGCGAATTCAACTGGGTCACGGCCAGCGGCCAGACGCTGGAGAACGCGTGGGCACTCGGCATTCCGACCGAGGGCGTCAAGTTCTACACCTTCGTGGTGCCGCGCTCGGGCGTCAACTCCACCGCGATCGTCGACGCCGGTCGAGCGGTCAGCAAGATGATCTCGCTGATCACCGGCCACGCGCCTGCACCGCATGAAGAGCCCATCGAGGCCCCTGTTCCGACGACGGAGTACGCCTCCGCCTTTGCTTCCCTGTATGGCGCGTTGTCCTGACCCTGGGCCCCACTTCCTGACCTCGACCGGCTTGCCGCGATGCTGCAAGCCGCGCTGAACCGCCTGAGCCTTGCCGGTCTGTCCGCCACGCTGATCGGCAACGGCATCGGCCGGTTCGCCTTCATCGCCTTGATGCCCGCGCTGATCGACGCGGGCTGGTTCACCAAGGGAGAAGCCTCGCAGCTGAGCGTGGCCACGCTCGTGGGCTACGTGCTCGGCGCGTGGGTCTCCGACTGGCTGGGGCGCCGCTACGCGGTGGCGACCTTGCTGCGCTGGTCGATGCTCGTCTGCACGGTCAGCTTCTTCGCCTGCGCCTTCCGCGATTCGCCATTCGCCTGGTACTACCTCTGGCGCACCGCGGCCGGCTTTGCCGGGGCCATCCTGATGGTACTGCCTGCGCCGGTGGTGCTGCCTCAACACGACCCCGCCGTGCGTGGGCGCGCGAGCGGCATCGTGTTCTCGGGCATCGGCCTCGGCGCGGTGCTGTCGGGCCTCTTGGTGCCGGTGCTGATTGCCGGTGTCGGCGTGGGCGTGATCTGGGGCGACACGGTCTGGCCCCTGGCCTTCCGCGGCGTCGAAGGGGCCTGGCTCGGCATGGGCGCGGTGTGCCTGCTGCTCACCATCTCGGCTTGGCGCCAGTGGCCGCCCGAGGCGAGCGTGCCGCCCACGGGCGGAGCCGACGGCGCGCCGGCGGCGAAAGACGAGATCCCCGCCGACGCAAAGCTCACCGTCTGGCTGATCCTCGCCGCCCATGGGCTCAACGCGATGGGCTACCTCGCCCACACGATGTTCTGGGTCGACTACATCGTGCGCGAGCAAGGCCGCTCGCTGGCGATGGGCGGCTTCATGTGGTCGATGTTCGGCGTGGGCGCGGCGATCGGCCCGCTGCTCACCGGCACCCTGGCCGACAAGTTCGGCCTCAAGCGTTGCCTGATCGCCGGCTTCGCCTTGAAGTCACTGGCCGCCGCCATGCCCTGGTGGAGCAGCAGCGTGCCGGCCCTCTTCGTCTCGTCGCTCCTGATGGGCATCTTCACGCCCGGCATCGTGGCGCTGATCTCGGCCTACGCGCTCGAGACGGTCGGCCCGACGCTGCACCGCCGCGCCTGGGGCCTGGCGACCTTCAGCTTCTCGATCGCCCAGGCCGGCGGTGGCTTCCTGATGGCCACAGCAGCGCCCCATCTCAGCTCCTACCACCACCTGTTCCTCGCCAGCGCCCTTGCCCTGCTCGGGTCCATCGGCTGCGTGCTGATGATCCGCAAGCCCGCAGTGCAAGAGGTCGTAGTGCCCCAGCCCATCGCCACCAGCGATGACACCCCCCCGGAAAGCACTCTCTATCCGAATGCCCCCGCGCTGGAAAAATAGCACTACCGAACACTTTCAAGAAGAAGAACTCTGTAATCAGGCTATTCCGTGGAATGCGACGGATAAACTGAGTTGCAATATCAAAAATTTCGTTGGGTGGTCTCACGACCAAAACTTGAAAATTAGGGGTCCTCAGTGATGGATTTCAAAGCGAGCGCATTGCGCGCAGCCGTGGTGGCCATGGGTCTGCTTGCCAGTACCCTGGTCTCGGCACAGATCCGCATCGGCCAGACGACTGGCGTGACCGGGCCGGCGGCCGGGCCGGTGAAAGAGATCAACCAGGGCGCGATGCTCTATATCGATCATGTCAACGCCGAAGGCGGTATCGGCGGCCAGCAGATCGAAGTGGTGACGCTGGATGACAAGAACCAGGTCACCAACACCGTCGAGAACACCAAGCAGCTGATCGCCGACCCGAAGGTCGTGGCGCTGTTCCTCAATCGCGGCACGCCCCATGCGCAAGCCATGATGCCGCTGCTGAGCGAGGCCAAGATCGTGCTGCTTGCCCCCTCCACGGGCGCCATCGCCTTGCACAAGCCGGTGCACCCGTATGTGTTCAACGTGCGCGCCACCTACCAGCGCGAAGCCGAACACGTGACCCGCCACCTCGGCATGGGTGGCCTGGAGCGCGTGGGCATCTGCTACGTTGACGACTCCTTCGGCCAGGACGCGCTGCAAGGCGCGCTCAACGTCTTCAAGACCGCCGGCAAGCAGACCGCCTTCAACGAGGCGCTCGACAAATTCAAGCCCGACTACTCCAAGTGCGTTGCCAAGGCGCTGGAGACCAAGCCGCTGGGCATCCTGATGATCAGCACCGCGGCATCGGTCGCCACCGGCGTCAAGGCACTGCGTGCGGCCGGCTCCAAGGTGACCGTGGCCACGCTGTCGAACAACGCGGCCAAGGGCTTCATCGATGCGCTGGGCGAGCACGCCTCGGGCGTGATTGTGAGCCAGGTGTTCCCCTCCGAGCGCCGACTCGCCTCGCCGATGATTGCCGAGGCCGCGCGCCTTGCGCAGACCAAGGGCATCAAGCAGCTCACGCCGGCAATGATCGAAGGTTATGCCGCGTCGAAGGTGCTGGTGACGGCGCTGCGCCGCGCGGCGAAGGACAAGGACAACATCACCCGCGCTTCGTTCAAAAAGGCGCTGGAGTCCTTCAACCGGGTCGACATCGGCGGCGGCGTCGGCGGCACCGAACTCTCGTACACCCCGACCGACCATTCGGGCCTGGACTACGTCGACCTCTCGTACATCGGCGACGACGGCAGCTTCCGCCGCTGACACCATCAGCGCTTTCCAGCGCTTCATGAATCGACCGGGCTGAGCCCGGTCAATTTTCTTGTGGCGACGCCAGTGGCAACTGGCCGGGTGGGAATTCGGGGGGCCACACATCGGGCGGCAGGTCTTCCACCACTTCCAGGCCGTGCGCCAGCTCCCAGCTCGAATCGGTCCAGCTCACGCCGGTCCATTCGCCCGTCCCGGTGCGCCGCACCTCGTGCCTCACGTCGCTCGTCTTCATCCAAGCACTCGCCGTCGTCATGTTCGCTCCCTCTGTTTTGCTTGGGCCGCAGTGTGCGCAAGCCGGGTTCGCGAAAACATCCCACCTATGGCTGCAAAGATAGTGAGCTGAGACCCTCAGAAGAATCCCGCAGGCCGAGGGCCCGCTTTCAGGGGGGCGGGCCTTGAACCCATCGTTCAGGCCGGGATGACGCTCACCGAGACGTCCATCTCCTGCGCCCCGCCGCCGAGGATCACGCCGCGCAATGGCACCACGTCGGCGAAATCGGCGCCCCACGCGAGCGTGATGTAGCGGTGGTCGGCCAGCTGGTTGTTCGTGGGGTCGAACTCCACCCAGCCCGTGGCTGGCGAATAGGCCGCCACCCAGGCATGCGAGGCGTCCACCCCCATCAGGCGCGGCTGGCCCTCGGGGGGGTTGGTCAGCAGGTAGCCCGACACGTATCGCGCAGGCAGGCCGTGGCCGCGCAGGCAGGCGAGCATCAGGTGCGCGAAGTCCTGGCAGACACCGCGGCGCTGGTACAGCACCTCGTCGACCGAGGTGCTCACGGTCGTGGCGCCGGGGTCGAACTCGAAGTGGGCGTGGATGCGCTGCATCAGGTCGGTCACCGCTTCGAGCCAGTCGCGCCCGGGCGTGAGCGATTCCAGCGCGTACATGCGCGCCCCTTCGGAGAGCGGCACGAGCGAGGTCGGCTCGGCCATGCGCGCGGGCACCAGGCCATCGAGCTGCGGCTGCTCGCGCACCATGTCGCGCACGCTTTCCCACGGCGTGAACGGCGTGGCGTCGGCCACCGGCCGGTCGCCCACCTCCACGCTGCACTGCATGCGCACACGCAGCATGCGGTGCGCGCCATGAAGGCCGAAGTGGGTGACGCTGTTGCCGAAGCTGTCGGGCGCTTCGTGGCGCTCGTCGGGCGGCGGGTCGATCTGGATCGCGCAGGCGAGCAGCTTTTGCCACGGCAGCGTGCGCGGCGTGAGACGGGCGAGCTGCCACGACTGAGACACCGGCGCGGCATACACGTAGCGCGTCTCGTGCTCGACGGTGTAGCGCTCCGCGGCCGTCATGCTTCAGGCCACCAACGACAGCACGCTGCGCGAGGCCGCATGCGAGAAGAACTTGAGCGTGAGTTCGTCCGACACGGTGTGCGCCGCACGCTGGAGCTGCTCGATCGCCGACGCCAGCGCTTCGCTCTCGGGGTGCAGGTCGGCCGGCTGCAAGGCCTGCAGCGCCGCTTGCGCCGGGGCCAGCACGTCCGAGGCAAAACGGCCGTGTGCGCGCTCGAGCTTGTCGATGTACTCCACCAACCCTTTCACCTGGAAGGCCACCGAGCGGGGGTTGGTGTCGTCGCGCACCAGCAGGTCGAGCACCGGCAGCCACTCGGGCGCCACGAGGTAGCGCGAGCGGTAGGTGACGGTCGAATCGGCCAGCTCGAGCAGCCAGTCGAGCCCGTCGGCACGGCCTTCGTGCGTGGCCACCTGCAGCGTCATGCACAGGTTCGACAGGCGCTCGATGCGCCGGCCGATCGAGAGGAAGCGCCAGCCGGTGCCGCGCGTCATGCCGTCGAGCACGTAGCCCGAGAGCGTCATCATGGTCGTGACCGCGCGGTCGAGCCAGGCAAGGGCGAGCGGCAGCGAGCTTCCGCGCTGGAACACGGGGTCGCCGATCAGCCGGTTGAGCGTGCGCCAGTTGTCGGCCGACATGCGGTCGCGCAGGTTGAACGCCACGCGCGAGAGCTGCCTGAGCCGCTGGCTCAGGCCTTCGTCAGGGTGCGTGGCGGCGCGCAGCAGCTCGGTGCCGGGGTTGTCGGCCGCATCGATCAGGCCGGCACGCTGCGCGAGCGCCAGCACCGGCACGAGCCCATCGGAGCGGCCATCGGCATTGGCATCGGTCGCACCGAGCACGGTGGCGATCGCCACGCGCAGCAGACGTGCCGAGTCATCGCAGCGCTCGCCATAACGGCCGAACCAGAACAGGTTTTCCGCCGTGCGCGAGGGCACGTTGCCGCGCGAGGTCACGAGATCCTGTGGCGTGACCGTGCTCGACAAGAGCGAGAACGCCGCGTTCACCGGCCCGTCGGACAGCACCCAGGTGTCTTTCGACCCGCCGCCGCGCTGCATCGCGATAACGCGCGAGTTGCGGTCGTTGGCCACGCGCGTCAGGCCCCCAGGCATCACGCGATAACCCTGCGGCGTGGCCACCGCGAAAACGCGCAGGCCCACCGTGCGTGCGCTCAAGTGATCGCCCTGCTGCGCGGCACCGCGCTCCAGCACCGGCGCCTGCGACACATGCACCCACTCCTGCGCGACGTAGCGCTGCGGGCGTGCGGCCACGCGCGCCTTGAGCACGGTGCGTTCGTCGGCCGACAGGTCGGCGCCAAACACAGCCGGCTCCTTCACCGACCGTTCGAGCGGCTTGATGAGGATGTGGTCGAGCCGCTTCCACGCGTCTTCGAACGCGGCCGGCTCGCCCAGCCACCAGGTGGCCACCGAAGGCAGCTTGAGCGGTTCGCCGAGCAGTTGCTCGCTGAGCTTGGGCAGGTAGCCGAGCAAGGCGCCCGACTCCAGCACGCCCGAGCCGAGCGCATTGGCGACGAGCACGGTGCCTCGCCGAGCGCAGTCGGTGAGGCCGGCCACGCCGAGGGCCGAATCGGAGCGCAGCTCCAGTGGGTCGCAGTAGTCGTCGTCCTGGCGGCGCAGGATGGCGTGCACGCGCTTGAGGCCTTCCACCGTCTTCATCCACACGCGGCCGTCGCGCACGGTCAGGTCGGTGCCCTCCACCAGCGCGAAGCCGAGGTAGCGTGCGAGCAGCGCATGCTCGAAGTAGGTCTCGTTGTACGGGCCCGGCGTGAGCAGCGCGATCAGCGGAGCGCCATCACCCTTCGGCGCCCAGCGCAGCAGCGACTCGCGCATGTGCGAGAAGTACGAAGCCAGGTGCTGCACATGCAGGTCGCGAAAGAGCTGCGGGAACACACGCGAGACGACGAGCCGGTTCTCCAGCGCATAGCCCACGCCCGAGGGTGCCTGCGTGCGGTCGCTCACCACCCACCAGCGGCCATCGGGCGAGCGGGCGAGATCGGCGGCGTAATGGAAGAGGTGCACGCCGCCGGGCGGTCGGATGCCCTGCACCTGGTGCAGGTAGCCGCCGTGCCCGAACACCACTGAAGGCGGGATCGCCCCGCTCCTGAGCAGCGACTGCTCGCCGTACACATCGGCCAGCACGCGGTTGAGCAGTTCGGCGCGCTGCGCGATGCCGGCTTCGATCTCGTCCCACTCGCGTGGCGAGAGCAGCAGCGGCAGCGGGTCGACTTCCCAGGGCCGGTCGGCGCCCTTCGGGTCGGCGTACACGTTGTAGGTGATGCCGTTCTCGCGCACCTGGCGCTCCATCAGCGCCAGGGTGTCGCTCACGCCCGCGCCTTCGCGCTCGGCCAGCGCGTGCAGGAAGGCATCCCAGTGCGGACGCGGGTCACCCGAGGCGGCCAGCAGCTCGTCGTAGCGGCCTTCGAGGGCGGAGTAAGCGGAGAGCAGCCTCTTCAACATGGATGGGCGATTCTCTTAGATTGGTGCAGCGCGGCAGGGCCACCGTAACCCGGGGCTGTCGTGCAAAAACAATACCCGCGTGGTGAACCGCACAGCCCCAACCCCGGCGCGCGCCTGGGCGCTCAACCGCGGCCGGGCCGGGTCGATAAGCCGTCATGTCTGCACGCGTGCCTGGGCTTGGGGGTTGGCGTCGGGCCGTGGCGCGACTCGCCATCGGCCTGGCCGGGCTCGTCGGCCTGGCCGGCGCCCAGGCTCTGGAAGCCCTGCCCTGGCAGCCCCAGGCCTCGGCGCTCAACCTGGTGCCGCAAGCGGAGTGGCTGGAAGACCGTAGCACCCGCCTCGACCTGAACGGCGCCCGTGCCGCCGGCGGCTGGCAATACGGCCGCGGCAACGCACTGGCCTTCGGCTACAAGCCCTCGGCCTTCTGGGTGCGCTGGCGCATCACCAACACCAGCCCTCAGCCCGCCGATGCGGTGATCGACCTCGGCCACCCCCGCCACGACCATGCGCACTGGCACGTGCTGCGCCTGGGCGGCAGCCGGGTCGAGCAGGTGCATGGCGGTGATCGCCTGCCCTTCGCTCAACAACCATTGCCGCAGCGTCACATCGCCCTGCCCTTGCAGCTCGCGCCGCGCGAAACGGTCGAAGTGTGGCTGCGCCTGTCGACGCACGACGGCCTCTTCGAGCCCTTGCCCATCACACTGCACAGCCGCAGCAGCTTCGACGCCGCGATGGTGCGCGAAGACACCCTCCTCACGCTCTTCCACGGCAGCGTGCTGGCGCTCGGCCTTTTTCACCTGCTGCTCTTCGGCGTCACGCGCCAGAAGGCCATCGGCCACTACGCACACTGCGCCGGCTGGCTCCTGCTGTGGAGCCTCACCTCGCACGGCAAGGTCTGGCAGCACGTGTGGCCCGGCGCACCCGACTTCAACAACGGCTTCCTGACCCTCACCAGCAGCGCCGCCTTCGCCGCGATGGGCCTTTTCGCCCTCTCGTATCTGCGCTTGCGCGATCACCTGATCCGGCCGTGGCTGATGGCGGTGCAGGTGCTGGTCGCGCTCAACGTGGGCGCTGCCCTGCTGGCGCTGACCGGGTACCACGCCCTCACCGTGATGCTCGGCTGGGTCACCAGCCTGCTGCTGAGCAGCCTGACGCTGGCCCTCGCCACGCGGCTGGCGCTGCACGGCCATCGCCCGGCGCGCTTCTACGTCGCCGCCTTCGCGCTGCTGTGCCTGGGCGCGCTGGGCTACTTCGCGCAGGTCACCGCGCTCGTGCCCATCAACGGGTTCAGCACCTGGGGGATCGAGATCGGGGCCACCTTCGCGATGTTGCTGCTCGCGCTGGGCCTGTCCGACATGCTCGACGCGCTGGGCCTCGAAAAGGTGGCCGTCGAGCGCCGCGCCCGTCTGGCCCAGCAGGCGCTGGTCGGCAAGCTCGAAGCCCAGCTGAAAGAGCGTGCCCAAGCACTCGATGCCGCCAACCGCCGCCTGTACGAGGTGTCGGTCACCGACGAGCTGACCGGCGCCTTCAACCGCCGTCACTTCAACGACTTCTGCGCCCAGTTGCTCGACTACGCGCCACGCCAGGAGCCGCTGGCGTTCTGCATCTTCGACCTCGACCATTTCAAGGCCTTCAACGACCTGCTCGGCCAGGCTGCGGGCGACCAGGTCCTGCGCGCCGTCTCGGGTGCGGTGCGTGCCGAGTTGCGCCGCTCGGGCGACCTGCTCTTCCGCCTCGGCGGCGAGGAGTTCGGGCTGCTCTTCACCGCGACCACGAAGGAAGGCGCACGGCAGTTCGTCGAGCGGCTGCGCCATGCCATCCGCCAGCTGCACATCACGCACCCGGGCAGCCCGACCGGGATCGTCACCGCCAGCTTCGGGGTGGCATGGTGGGGCCAGCCACTCGGCTCGCCGCTGAGCCGCGAACAGCTCTACGCACAGGCCGATGCGCAGTTGCACGGCGCCAAGAAAGCCGGCCGCGACCAGGTCTCGCTGCTGCCGGTGTGACGCTGGCACCCTGGGGTTTCGACGCTCGCCGTGCACGCGGGCCGCTGGTACCCTGCGCCGCATGAACACCCCACGCCCCACCCTCGCCCTCGCCCTCACCATCACCCTGCTGCTGGGCGCCTGCGCCCAGGTCGACACCAAGCCGGTGACCGATGCGGCCATCACGCCGCTCAACGACCTCAACCTCGTGCAGGCGCCCATCCCGCCGCTGCTGGTGGCCGTGGCGGCGCGCCCGTATGCCCCGCCCATCGACGCGAGCTGCACCGCGCTCGCAGCGGAGATCAAGGCGCTCGACGAACTGCTCGGGGCCGACCTCGACACACCCCCCACCGCTGCCAACCCGAGCCTCATCGAACGCGGCGTCACGCTCGCCACCAACGAAGCCATCGGCAGCGTGCGCAGCGCCGCCGAAGGCGTGGTGCCCTATCGCAAGTGGGTGCGCAAGCTGAGCGGTGCCGAGCGCTACTCGAAGGACGTGGCCGCAGCCATCGCGGCCGGCACCGTGCGGCGGGCCTACCTCAAGGGCCAACTGGTCGCACGCAGCTGCGTGTGACAGAGGGCCGCGAGGGCTCTCTTCAACAAGTCCCAGGAGCAGGCGCGCTCAAAGCCTCTCGACGGAACGGCGCAGGTTCTCGCGAGCTTTCGCTTCCAGCCGGTCGACGTAGGCCTCGGTGTTGTAGAGCCTGGGCCGCGCGAGGAAGCCTTGCAGCACCGAACGCCGCTTGGTGCGAAAGAGGAGCTCGGGCACGTGGCGGTACTCCTCGCGCACCTGGCGCTCGTATTCATCGAAGCGCGCGGCATCGGCGCCGAGGATCGACAAGTCCACGTCGACCATGACCTTGGCATCGCGAGTCGAGGGCACCGCGTGGTGCTCGGTCGCCATGATGAGCGCATGCACTCGGTCGCCCGCTTCGCGGCTGCCAGCGGCGGCCACGGTGTCGCGCGCCCACTCGGCACTGGCGGCCTCGTTGCCGCGGGCATGCGTGTCGTACACGGCGTCGTGGAACCACAGTGCAAGCAGCACCTCGCCCGGGCGTTCGGCCAGCCGCTCGATCTCGCCGTCCTGGGCCAGGCACTCCCGCAGGTGCTGCAGCGTGTGGTAGTGGCGCTGCGGCTCGGCGTAGGCCCGGCACAGCGCGTCGAACGTGCTGCGGGGCGGCTCGACCAGGCCGACGAGGCCCCAGGCCGATTGCCAGGAAGACAAGAGATCGTTCATGCGTGAACCTCGGGTGGTGCGTGCCGTGCGATGCGGCCATCGTAGGAGCAGCTGAGGTAGGCGCCCGGCAGCGGCAGCACGTCGGTCACGAAATTGTCGTGGCACGACTCGGCCAGCAAGGTGCGGTCGGCCAGGCGCCACACGCGCACGCGGTTGTCTTCACCGGCGCTCGCGAGCATGCCGTCGCCGAGCCAGCGCAGCCGCCGCACGGCGGCGCCGTGCGCCTGCATCGTGTGCGTCTGCGTCCAGGTGCTGCCGCTGCGCGCCCAGGTGTCGAGGCGGCCTTCGATGTCGGCGCAGATGAGTTGATCGCCGCCGGGCAGCACGAGCAGGTCGCGCAACGGCGACGCGCCGGGCAGCGTGCCCACGCAACGGCCGGAAGCACGATCCCACAGCCTCACCGTCCCGTCTTCGCTGGCCGAGGCCAGGAGTCCGCGGCCGACGGCGGCGACCGACCACACCCAGTCCGTGTGGCCACTGAGCGTGGCAAGCGGCTCGCCGTCGGCACGCCAGAGACGCACCTGCGCATCGGCACCGCCGCTCGCAAGCGCGCCGTCGGGCAGCGCGGCCACCGTGAGCCCGCTGCCCTCGTGGGCCGGGACCGTGCGAATGCAGGCGCGGTCGGCCACCGACCACAAGCGCAGGTCGCCGTCCCGCGAGATCGACGCCAGCCGGCCACCGGGCAAGGCCGCGAGCCCCAGCACCGATTGGCGATGCCCGACAAGCTGGCCCGCGGCACGGCCATCGTCGCGCCACAGGCGGATGGAGGTGTCGCGCCCGCTGCTGGCGAGCAGGTCGTCGCCCAGGCGTGCCAGGGCCCAGACGTAGCCCTGGTGTCCCGGCTCGAAGGGGCGCGGGCTCGGCGCGGGGGCGGCCTCGTGCCGGCGATAGATCACGTCGCTGCGCAGGATGTGCTTCACGCCGCGGCTCACCGTCTCGCCCGAATGCCACAGGCGGTGGTCGAAGAGGATGAGGCTGCCCGCACGCGGCCGCACCCGGCCGATCAGCCGCGCCGGGGCACCGTTCGCGTCGCCCGCGGGGCCAGCCGAGTAGAAGAGCGTGTCGCCCCCGTCGAAGGCGTCGCCATCGGTGAGGTAGACCATGAAGGTGAGACGCGACTGCAACCCAGGCCCGCGGTGATGCACCCCGTCCTGATGCAGGTTGAACTGCTGGCCGGCGCGGTAGCGGCAGAAGCGGAAGCGCTCGTTGATGCCGTCGAAGGCCCAGGTCTCCCCCTCGTGTTCAAGGCGTGCGGGCACGTGTCCGGCCAGGCGCTCGCCCATCTGGCGCGCGAACGCGGGGTCGTCGACCACCTGCCGGTCGTTGTTGCGGTACGAGGGCGGGTAGTGGCTCGCCGCCGCGTTGAACCCGCGTGCCTCGCTGCGCGCAATGTGCTCGCGGCACTCCTGCGCCGACAGGAAGTCGGGAATCACCACGCAGAAGCCGGCACCGGCATCGAGAATCGTCATCGCCTTCCCTCTCATATTTGGTCACGCAACCAATTTATCGCCACTCTAGCGGCCACCTCCGCCGATTGCAACGATAATTTGGTCATTCAGCCAATTAATCGACGTCATGCCCCGCACCCCCAGCACCACCAACACCGAGAGCCGGCGCGCCGCCATCGTGGCGGCCATGCTGCCGGTCATGGCCCGGCACGGCTACGAGAAGGCGACCATCCAGGCCATCGCCCGCGAGGCGGGCCTGACGCCGGGGCTCCTGCACTACCACTTCAAGAGCAAGCAGGAGATCCTGGTCTCGCTGGTGGCGGCGGTCGTCGAGTTCGCCCGCACGCGCTTCGAAAGCCAATCGGCAAGCGCCGCCGAGCCGATGGAGCGATTGCAGGCCTACGTGCAGGCGCGGCTGGGGCTGGGCACCGGCGCCGCGCCCGACATGGTGGCCGCCTGGGTGATGATCGGCGCCGAGGCCGTGCGCCAGCCCGAGGTGCGTGTGCTCTACGAGCAGGCCATCGCGCAGGAACTCGCCCTGCTCACGCGGTTGCTGTCAGCCTGCCTCGCCGAAAAACGCCGCAGCACCGACCCAGCACCCACCCTCGCCGCCGGGCTGGTGGCCTTGATGGAAGGCAGCTTCCAGCTGTCGAGCGCCGCGGCCAACGTGATGCCGGCCGGCTATGCGGCCCAGGCCGCGATGGCATTCGCCACGCAGGGCATCGAGGCCGCCCCGAAGCGAAAGGCCTAAGCCAGGGCCAAGGCGCGCGCGATGTAGTGCCGCGGCACCTTGGGCTTGGGCACCGGAAAGTCGAACCACATGCGCACGTCGTCTTCCAGCCCGATGCCGTGCATGAAGTTGTAGAGCGCCTTCTTCAGCCCCACGCCCAGGGCGTCGTGGTCGGTGCCGGTGGGGTCGATGAACCCGATGTCGTTCTTGGCAAAGCTCACGGGCGGCAGCGGCTGCAGCGTCACACCGTATTCCTCCGGGTGCTGGCCGACGGGCGAATGCACGGTGCAGGCGAAGCGATGGAAGAAGCCCGACTGGATGCAACCCTGCTCGAAGAGCTGGCGCACGTATTCGAGCGCGTCGACCGTGTCTTGCACGGTCTGCGTGGGGAAGCCATACATCAGGTACGCGTGCACCAGGATGCCCGCGTCGGTGAACGACTTGGTGACCCGCGCCACCTGCTCGACCGACACGCCCTTCTTCATCAACTTGAGCAGCCGATCGGACGCCACCTCCAGGCCGCCCGAGATCGCGATGCAGCCACTGTCGGCCATCTGCTGGCACAGCTCGGGGCTGAACGATTTCTCGAAGCGGATGTTGCCCCACCACGAGACCGACAGCTGGCGCGCGATGAGCTCGGCCGAGAGCGCCTTCAGCGCCTTGGGTGGCGCGGCTTCGTCGACGAAGTGGAAGCCGGTCTGCCCGGTCTCGCGCACGATGGCTTCCATGCGGTCGGCCAGCAGGGCGGCCGAAGCGCCCTCGTAGCGCGAGATGTAGTCGAGGCTCACGTCGCAGAAGCTGCACTTCTTCCAGTAGCAGCCGTGGGCCACGGTGAGCTTGTTCCAGCGCCCGTCGCTCCACAGCCGGTTCATCGGGTTGAGCATGTCGAGCAGCGAGAGGTAATGCTGCAGCGGCAGCCCGTCCCACGTGGGCGTGCCGACCTCGGCGAAGGCGATGTCGGGCTCCATCATGTTGACGTAGCGCACCACCCCTTCTTCGCGCAGGAAGGTGCGCACCAGGCGCTGCCGTGATCGTTTGCCTTGCAGGTGCTCCAGCAGCGCGAGCAAGGGGCGCTCGCCGGCATCGAGCGTGACGTAGTCGAAATGGTCGAAGACCCGCGGCTCGCTCAGCTCGCGCAGCTCGGTGTTGACGAAACCGCCACCGAGTGCGGTGGTGATGTGCGGGTGCCGTGCCTTCACCGCCTGGGCGATGCGGAAGGCGGCGTACACCGAGCCCGGGAACGGCACCGACAGCAGCAGCACATCCGGCTGGTGCCGCGCCACGGCGGCCAGGGTCAGGTCGACCAGCGTTCGGTCGACCAGGTTGAGCGGCTGGGCCAGCGCCTCGGCCAGCGGGTCGAAGCTCGGCTGGCTCTGCGCGAGCGACTCGGCGTAGCGCACGAACTCGAAGCGTGGGTCGATGGCATCGCGCAGCACGTCGGCCAGGTCGTTGAGGTACAGCGTGGCGAGGTGCCGTGCGCGGTCTTGCATGCCGAGCGCGCCGAAGGCCCAGGCGAGCGGGTCGCCGCCGTCTTCATCGATGTAGACGTCGAGCGACTCGAAGCGTGCTCCTTCGGGCAGGTAGCCGCGGCTCGCGATGCGGTGGCCAAGCGTCGGGTCGCGGCCTTGCAGGAAGGCGATGGTCGGCCCGATGGTGGTGCGGTAGCGGTCGAACTGCTCGATGAATGTCAGGACCTGCCGTGTTCGTTTCGACGCCGGCATGGCCTCGATCTCGGCGCGGACCTGCACCAGCCCTTCGGCCGACAGTAGCTTGAGCACGAGCGCCAAGGCGAGGTCTTCCTGCACCGCATCGACGCCACGCGAGCGCAGAAAGCCGGTGAGGTAAGCGGTGGACGGATACGGCGTGTTGAGCTGCGTCATCGGCGGGATGACGGCCAGCACGCGGGCAACGGCAATGGGCATGGGGCGAGTCTGCCACGCACCCCATGCCGTCAAGCTTCAGCCGGTCTTCGCGGGGCGCAGCAGTTGCCAGGCCATGACGCCCATCACCGACAAGGCGGCGAGCAGCACGCCCCACAGCCACAGCTTGCGCGACGGCGCAGGCGCCGCCGGTGCCACGCTGGCCTCCGGAGCGACGGGTGCCGCCGCGGGCGCTGGCGTCATCACCACGGTGGCCGTGTCGACGGGCAGTGGATCGTGGGCCTTGCGCGTGGGCATGAGCTGGCCGAGCGAGGTTGCCGGGGCCGCCTCACCACCCCAGGCCAGTCGGTACGGCGCGGGCTCGCGCGCCAGGAACACGAGCCGCGCCGCCTGCGCGCCGATGCGGATCGTCGGCGGCTGCGAGCCCAGCTGCACCATGCCGCCGACCGGCTGCACGCGCAGCTGCGTCACCGCGCCGGCATCGAGCCGCAGGGCCGGCGAGCGCAGCTCACCCTCGGGCAGGCGCAGCCAGTACGCCGTGGTGCGCAGCAGCGGGCTCCAGGTGCTGGCCGGATCGACCGGCGCATCCTTGTGGCGAACGCCGCGCAGCTGGTCGCGCAAACGGTGGCGGCGCGAATGCTGTGGCGTCGAGGTGGCATCGCCTCGCTCGTACTGCACCAGCAGGTCGACCGGCGCAAGCGTGTTGGCGGCCGACAGCTGCCACTCCAGCCGCTCCAGCGGCAGGTGACGCGGCACGGCGTAGTCGCAGTACTGCGCGGTGCATTGCGTCGGCCCGATGGGCTCGCTCCACTGCAACGGCGGCACCGGCTGGTCATGGGTGACGCTGCGCACCTGTGCGCCGTTCAGCGGCGGCACGGGGCTTCCGGCCTGCGGGCGCAGGCGCAGGTACCGCGCATGCACGCCGGCCAGGTCGAAGCTCGTGTGCTCCAGGCGCCGGCCCTGGTGTTGCAAAGAGAGCAGTTGCGCCGCACCGTCGAGCACGCGCCAGCGTTGCAGGTCGTCGCTGGCCTCGATGGCGAAGCTGTAGACACCGTGCGTGCCGGGCGCCACGCTCAGCCGCAGCTCGAGCATCGCGCCCGTCACCTTGCGCAGGTCGAGGATCCAGCCGCCCTGTTGCGACGCGGTGGTGGCCGAGGCCGCGGCCGGCGCCTGGAAGAACGGCACGGTGTGCTGCTGCGCTTCGGCAACGGTCGGTGCAGGCCCCTCGACCCACGCGTGCGGGACCGGCTCGCCGCGCGCGTTGAGCACGCGGATGTCGACCAGGTCGGCCTGCCGCGTTTGGGCGAGCACCGCCAAGGGCAGCGTCACGCCGTAGTAGGCGGCCTGGCCCTGCACGGCCAGCGGCGCTTCACCGGCCCAGGCGGGCATCGCACAGGCCAGCACGGCCGCGATCAGTTCACGCCGCATGCGCAGCCTCCTTGCGGCTGGGCGGCACCGGGGCGAAGTAGCCCACGAGCAGCAGCAACAGCCCGACGACGATGAACGACACGATGCGGTACAGGCCGCCGCTGTCGGCCAGCTCCACGAAGAAGAGCTTGAGCACCACCACACCCAGCAGCGCCGCGCCCACGACCCACACCGCGCGCTCGACGCGCTTGTGGCCCAGCATCATCAGCGCCACACCCACGATCGCCCAGGCGACCGACAGCGCGGCTTGCGTGAGCGTCGACGCCATCAGCGCCCCGCTCTCCCACGGCACGCCGCCCCAGTGGTGGCAGGTGCGCAGCACCATGCCGGTGTAGAGCGCGAAGGCGGTGGCGCCCAGGCCGGCCAGCAGTGCCTGGCGCGGCAGCTGCGTGCCGGCCGGCAAGGCGCGGTGCCAGAGGAAGAGCGCCAGCAGCACGAGCCCGTGGCCGATCTCCAGCGGGTTGAGCAGCGGCACATACGGCAGCGGCGCGGCCTCACCCGATCGCGTGTTGCTCGCCCACAGCCACAGCAGCAGGTACACGGCCACCGGCACGCAGGCCACCAGCAGGTAGGGCACGCGGAAGCTCGCGAGCGGCCAGCGTTGCAGCACCGAGGGCCGCGTGATCAGCGAGAGCACGAGCGCCGGCACCATCACCCAGCCCAGCAGCGGCCAGGCGGAACCGGCATCGCCCAGGCCCGCGGTGAGCCACTGCGCCTCGCGCGCCGCCAGCAGCAGGAAGAGCCAGAAGCCGCCCACGTGCAAAGGCGCGATCACAGGCTCGGGCCACCAGCGCGACAGCGCCCGCAGCAGCACGACATGCCACAGCAGTGCCAGCGGCCACACCAGCCAGCCCAGGTGCTCGTGCGGCGCAAAGCCGATCAGCCCGACGCCCAGCGCCGCGGTGATGGCCCAGCCCGGCACGGTGGCCCACGCCGCCTGCCCGAGCACGCGCCACTCGCGCCAGCGGGCCACGGCGGTCATCAGCAGCGAGGTGACGAGCACCCAGCCGGTGAGCGCTGCCGGCCACATCAACACCCAGGCCTTCTGCGTGTGCTGCAGGTGGCGGTAGAGATCGGGCAGCAGTGTCTGCAACCACCACACGAGGCTCCACACCACCACGCCCCATTGCAGGCCCACGGCACCCTGCCACGCGGCGGCGCGCGGCTGACGCGCCGAGCGCTGCAAGGCGTCGCCCGAGATGAAGCCGGCGAGCGACAGGATCAGCGGCGTCCACAGCGTGAGGCCCGCCCCTGTGTCGGCCCACAGTTCAGGGCCATAGACACCGAAGGCGAGCGCGGCCGCGACCTGCAACGCCGCCCACGCCACGGCGAGTGCCGGGTGGTGCAGGCGCAGGCCCAGCCAGAGCGCCAGCACGCCCAACCAAGGCCAGACACGCGCCGCGATGTCGGCCGGCATCACGAAGAGCAGGCTGCCCGCGAGCACCGCGATGCCCGCCAGCAAGCCGATGCTGCTGCCCAGCGACCACTGCGGCGTGGTCTGCCGCGCCTCGGCTTCACGCAATGCCGCGCTCAGCGGCAGCCAGGTGCTGACCAGGAGGCTCACGCCGATCACGCAGGCCGCGACCAAGCCCTGCCAGCCATTGCTGAGCATGGCCTCGCCGTGCACGGCATGCAGCGTGGTGGCAAAGCCCGCCAGCGCCACCGCATGCAGCACGGCACTGGCCCATTGCAGGGCCGGCAAGGGCTTGCGCGCCTGCACCCAGGCACACGCGAAGGCCAGCAGCGAGGTGGCGACGCAGGCCCACTGCGGCACGAGCACAAGCCAGGCCGAGAGCGCCAGCGCTGCCAGGCCAATCCAAAGCTGGCCGATCACGCCGGCGGCCTCCCAGTCGCCCTGTCGGTCGACCCCGGCGCGGCGGCCCAAGACGAACATCAGCCCGGCGCTGACCGCCAGCAGCAGCACCCCCAGCACCGAGCCGGTGAAGAGCGGCGTGCCGGGCGTGAAGTCGAAGCCGAGCGCGCTCACGAGCCGCACCGTGGCCGCGCCCAGCACCAGCAGCGCGAAGGCCCGCGCGTAGCGGCGCGCCTGGCGCACGCCGAGCCAGTACATGCCCGCGGCTTCCACGGCCCAGGTGGCCCCCGTCCACTCGCCTTCGAGTGCCAGCGGAATGGCCAGCGTGCCGAAGATCACGCTGACGATCACATAGGCTTCGCCGAGCAGCGCGTAGCGCACGTTCCCACCGCGCAGCAAGACGCCGCCGAGCAGCAGGTAGAAGAGCGAGAAACCGAGCGCCGCCCACGCGGGGCCGAACTCCCAGCCGCGCACCAGCAGGTATTGCAGACCGTAGCTCGCCAGCGGCACGCCGAAGGCCAGCGTGCTGTCGACACGGCCCACCTGTGCCAGCGTCTGCGCGGCGCGCTGCCCGAGCGGGTGGCGCAGGTCGGGCTCGCTGCCGAGCGCGAGCGCGCGGCGCGCGAACAGCACGCCTACCAGCGTGAAGAGCACGAAGAAAAACAACAGGAACCCCTGCACGCTCGGGTAGAGCGCGTCGGTGTAGTGCTTGTGCGCCCAGGCACCGGCCAGCGTGAAGGTGCCGACCGCGCCGATGAGGTTGAGCGGCCGCCATGCCCGGAACCACGCCATCAGGAAGATGCCGATGTCGAGGATGGCAAGGTAGCTGAAGAGCGCGATGTGGTTGCCGCTGCCCGTCGACACCAGCACCGGCGCCGCGAAGCCTTCGGCCGCCGCCACGTAGGCGAGCCACGGCGCGTTCTGCGCCATCGCGAGCACGGCACTCAGGAGCGTCACGGCGAAGAGGAAGCCGAACGCCAGCTCGGGCGGCAGCAGCTGGCTGATCTTCAAGGCCGCGAGCGTCGTGAGGTAGAAGACGCCGATGCCCGCGCCTTGCAGGATCAGGCCATAGCCATCCTTGCGCTCACGCAGGCGCCAGCCCAGCACCAGCAGCACGCCACCGAGCAGCGCCACGCCGGCATAGCGCAGCTCCACCGGCACGGTGACGCGCTCGGCCGCATAGCGCAGCAGGAACGCCAGGCCGAGAAAAAGGATCAGCACACCCACCTTGACGATGGTGTTGCCACCGAAGACGAGCTTGCGCAGCAGCGGCGGCATGCGCTCTTCGAGCGTGGGCTGCGGCGCGGGTGCAGGCCGCGGGCTGGGGGCCGGCCGTGGTGCCGGCGCCAGTGCAGCCGCGGGAACGGGAGCGGTCACGGCAGCAGGAACGGGAACCGGCACCGCCGCCACCGCGGGGGCCGCCTGCGCGATGGGGGCGGCTACCGGAGCCGGTGGCAGCACGAAGGGTGCAGGTGCCGGCAGCGGCGCAGGTGCGGCGGGTTCCAGATCGGGCAGGTCGAACGCCATCGGCTCCTCGGCCGGCTCGGCGACCTTGCTCGTCACCGCAGCCGGTGGCGCGCTGGAGAGGCGCTTCACCTCGGCCCGCAGCAGGGCGACCTCCTGCTCCAGTCGCGCGACCCGCGTTTCCATCGGAACGGCTGCGGGGGCGGGTGGTTTGACGGCAGCAGGGGGTGCGTCTTTCGCAGATGCCGACGCATCGCTCTTCTTCAGCATCGACGCAATCCCGATGCCGACGCCCAACCCGATCAGCCCGCCGATCAGTTCGCCCATCAGCAAACCGAGCACCGCACCGATCACACCGAAGATGAACATCATCGTGTCTCCCCCTGCCTTGTTGGCGGCCGATTATGGAGGTGGGGCCTCGATGAAAAAGGCCCGCCTTTGGGGGGCGGGCCGGGGTATCGAACGATGGCGCTGCCGGTGCAGCAGCGCAGTACCGCCTACTCGTGCACGGCGCGCCGCAGGTCGAGCGTGAACGGGAAGTTCGGGTTGCGCTCTTCCTTCGGCACGCGCATGGAGCCCGGCGTGTGGCCAATGCGGAAGAAGCGCGCCAGGCGCCGCGCCTCGGCCTCATAGGCGTTGACCGGCGCGGTGTCGTAGTTGCGCCCGCCCGGGTGGGCCACGTGGTACTGGCAGCCGCCGAGCGAGCGGCCCATCCAGCTGTCGACGAGGTCGAAGGTGAGCGGCGCGTGCACGCCGATGGTCGGGTGCAGGGCCGAGGGCGGCGCCCAGGCCCGGTAGCGGACGGCAGCCACGAACTCCCCCACCTTGCCGGTGGGCTGCATCGGCACCACGCGGCCGTTGCAGGTGAGCACGTGGCGGTCGCTCACCAGCCCGGTGGCCTTGAGCTGCACGCGCTCCACCGACGAATCGACGAAGCGCACCGTGCCGCCGGGTGCGCCCTCCTCGCCCATCACATGCCAGGGTTCAAGCGCGAGGCGCAGCTCCACGTCGACGCCCATCGCGTTGAAGTCACCCAGGCGCGGGAAGCGGAAGTTGAGGTGCGGCGCAAACCACTCGGGCTTCATCGCGTAGCCGAACTGGTTGAGCTCCTCGACCACGTCGCACAGGTCTTGCCACACGAAGTGCGGCAGCATGAAGCGGTCGTGCAACTCGGTGCCCCAGCGCTTCAGGCGCTGCGGCTGATAGGGCTGCTGCCAGAAGCGGCTCACGAGCGAGCGCATCAGGAGCTGCTGCGTGAGGCTCATGCGCGCATGCGGCGGCATCTCGAAGGCACGCATCTCGAGCAGCCCCAGTCGGCCGGTGGGGCCGTCGGGCGAGTAGAGCTTGTCGATGCAGAACTCGGCACGGTGGGTGTTGCCGGTGACGTCGATCAGGAGGTTGCGCAGCAGGCGGTCGATCAGCCACGGCGGGCATGCGCCCGGCCCCTCGGCCGTCTTGCGCTGCAACTCGGCGAAGGCGATCTCGATCTCGTAGACCGAGTCGTTGCGCGCCTCGTCGATGCGCGGCGCCTGGCTCGTCGGGCCGATGAAGAGGCCCGAGAAGAGATAGCTCAGCGCTGGGTGGTTGTGCCAGTAGGCCACCATGCTCGCGAGCAGGTCGGGCCGGCGCAGGAAGGGCGAGTCGGCCACCGTCGCGCCACCGAGCACGAAGTGGTTGCCGCCGCCGGTGCCGGTGTGGCGGCCGTCGACCATGAACTTCTCGGTCGACAGGCGCGTTTCGTGTGCGGCCTGGTAGAGGTGCGTCGTCTGGTCGACGAGCTCTTCCCAGCTGTGCGCCGGGTGGATGTTGACTTCGATCACGCCGGGGTCGGGCGTCACGCGCAGCGTCGACAGGCGCGGGTCCTTCGGCGGCTCGTAGCCTTCGAGGATCACCGGCAGCTTCATCTCGGCGGCGGTGTCTTCGATGGCGGCGACGAGCTCGAGGTAGTCCTCCAGCGCCGAGGTCGGCGGCATGAAGACGTAGAGCCGCCCGTTGCGCGGCTCGGCGCACATCGCGGTGCGGGTGATCCAGCCGGCCGACTCGAAGCGTGTCGGCGCGCGAGGCGCCTCCTGGGCCGTGGTCGCGGTGGCACCGGCGGCCTTGCCGTTCAGCGCTGCGCGCGAGCGTTCACCGAAGGTCGAGCCCGTGGTCGCCGGCTCCTGCCACGCAGCCGTTGCGCCCGGCTCTTGATCGGCCATCGCATAGCGCAAGCGCCGGTACGGCGGCAACGGCGCAAAAGGCTGCGTCTGGTCGGGCTGGTGCGTCCACGGGTAATCGGCCGACGAAGCCCAGGGCTGCGAGTCGAGCGGGAGCCGATAGCCGAGCGGTGAATCGCCGGGCACGAGGTAGCAGCGCTCGCTGCGCAGGAACCAGGGGCCCGTCTGCCAGCGCGTGGCGCCGGTCGGGTTGCGCAGCACCGGGAGCACGTGGCCCACGACCTTGTCGAGCCCTTGCGAGAAGACCTTGCGGATGCGATCGCGCTCCAGCTCGTCGGACAGGCGCGCATCGAAAGGGTCGACGTTGGTCGGCAGCTTGCGCTCGCGCCACAGGTAGTACCAGACGTCTTCATACGCCGGGAACACGTACTTCGGGTCCAGGGCCAGCCGCTTGGCCACACCGGAGAGGAACTGCTGCGCCTTGACGTCGGTGATGCCGTAGTCGTGGTGCTCGCTCGCGAAAAGCTCGGGGTTGGCCCAGATCGGCTCGCGGTCCTTGCGCCAGAAGAGGTTGAGTGACCAGCGCGGCAGCTGCTCGCCGGGGTACCACTTGCCCTGCCCGTAGTGCAGCAGGCCGCCGTCGCCGTATTTGGCGCGCAGCTTGTCCATCAGGTCGGCGGCCAGCACGCGCTTGGTGGGGCCGAGGGCTTCGGTGTTCCATTCGGCGCCGTCGCGGTCGTCGACCGAGACGAAGGTGGGCTCGCCGCCCTGCGTGAGGCGCACGTCGTGGCGGCGCAGGTCGGCGTCGACCTCGTGGCCGAGGGCTTCGATGTCGGCCCACTGCGCGTCGGTGTAGGGCAGCGTCACGCGCGGCGCTTCCCAAACGCGGGTGACCTTCATGTGGTGCTCGAACTCGGTCTCGCATTCGTCGAGCGCGCCCGTCACGGGCGCGGCCGACGAGGGGTCGGGCGAGCATGCGAGCGGGATGTGGCCTTCGCCGGCGAGAAGGCCCGAAGTCGGGTCGAGGCCGATCCAGCCGGCGCCCGGCAGGTAGACCTCGCACCAGGCGTGCAGGTCGGTGAAGTCGACCTCGGTGCCGCTCGGGCCGTCGAGCGACTTCACGTCGCTCTTGAGCTGGATCAGGTAGCCCGAAACGAAGCGCGCCGCGAGGCCCAGGTGCCGCAGGATCTGCACCAGCAGCCAGCCCGAATCGCGGCATGAGCCGCTCTTCTTGGTGAGCGTCTCCTCCGGCGTCTGCACGCCGGGCTCCATGCGGATGAGGTAGCCGATGTCGCCTTGCAGACGCTGGTTGAGTTCGACCAGGAAGTTGGTGGTCTGCTTCTTCTCGCGCGGGATGCTCGCGAGGTACTTTGCGAGCGCCGGCGTGAGCTCACCCTTCACCCGGTACGGCGCCAGCTCGTGCGCGAGCGATTCGTCATACGTGAACGGGAAATTCTCGGCCGACGGTTCGAGGAAGAAATCGAACGGGTTGAGCACCGACATCTCGGCCACGAGGTCGATCTCGATGCAAAAGCTCGTGGTCTTGTCAGGGAAGACGAGGCGCGCGAGGTAGTTGTTCTGCGGGTCCTGCTGCCAGTTGATGAAGTGCGTGGCGGGCTCGACGCGCATCGAGTAGCTGAGGATGCGCGTGCGCGAGTGCGGCGCCGGGCGCAGCCGCACCACCTGCGGCCCCAGGTTGATCGGCCGGTCGTACCGATAGTGGGTCACGTGGTTGAGCGCGACGTGGATGGACATTCAGGGCTCCGGGGCTTGGGTCTGCTGCTGAGAAAAAGGAGGCGCGGCGGGTTCGCCGGCTTGGCGGATGTCGATGCGCACGCGCATGGTTTCGTCACCACCACCTTCGCGCACGCCGCGGATGGGCGAACAGGCGGCGTAGTCGAGGCCGACGGCCAGGCGCACGTGGCGCTCGTCCATCAGGCAGCCGTGGGTGATGTCGACGCTGAGCCAGCGGCAGGCATTGGTGTCGACGCACACGTCGACCCACGCATGGCTTGCGAGGTGCGGCGCATCGGGCGCGTAGAAATAGCCACTCACGTAACGTGCGGCCACGCCATTGGCACGGCAGGCGGCGAGGTAGACGTGGGCATGGTCCTGGCACACGCCGACGCCCTGCTCCCAGGCCTGCTGCGCCGTGGTCTGCACATCGGTCATGCCCGGCTGGTAGCGCACGCGTTTCAGCACGGCGTGCGCCAGCGCCATCGCCGAGGCCTCGCTCACCCCGTCGGCGAGGTGCACACGGCCGAGAGACTTCAGCCGCTCGTCGGCGGCGGTGAGCGGCGTGCTGCGCAGGTAGAGCTGGCTGGGCGTGGCCTGGTCCACCAGCCAGGGCGAGGCGTGCGTCTCCACCGTGCCGCCCGCGCGCACCGCGCTGCCGTAGCTGCGCCGCGCCAGGCTCCAGGTGTGGGCCAGGTTGCCGTAGCCGTCGCGCTGCGCGTGCAGCGGTGCCGGCGCGCTCACCGACCACTCGTGCACCGTCTGGTGCGCGCTCCCCTGCGGTGTGAGGCACAGCGACTGCAGGGCGTACTGCAGCGGCGCGCTGTAGTCGTAGTGCGTGACGTGTTGGATGCTGAGTTTCATCCAGCACGTCTCACGTCAGGCGGCGACGGGCACGAGGAAGTCACGGCTGATGCCCACCCCCAGCGTGCCCACGCGTTCGAGGAACTGGCTGAGGAAGGCGTGCAGCCCGGTCGCGAGGATCTCGTCGATGCGGCCGAAGCGCAGGTCAGACTGCAGGCGGCCGGCGCGCCGCAGCGTCTCGTGCGATTGCTCGTTGGCCACCCGCTTGAGGTTGGCAACGACCTCGTCCATGCAGCAGGCAAGCGAGCGCGGCATGTCGGCGCGCAGGATCAGAAGCTCCGCCACCTTCTCGGGCCGGATCACGTTGCGATACGCCTTGCGGTAGACCTCGAAGCCGGACACCGAGCGCAGGATCGCCGACCAGTGATAGAAGTCGTACTCCTGGTCGCGCGAGGCGGCGCCATTGCCGGTGCCCGCGCCGTAGAACTCGCTCTCGACCGCGTGGAACTTCACGTCGAGCATGCGGGCGGTGTTGTCGGCGCGCTCAAGGAAGCTGCCGATGCGCAGGAAGTGGAAGGCTTCGTCCTGCAGCATGGTGCCCACCGTCACGCCGCGCGAGAGGTGCGAGCGGAACTTCACCCACTCGAAGGCATCGCCCGGGTCGCGTTCGAAGGCCTTGTTGCGCAGCATGCGCTGGAACTCGATCCAGGTCTGGTTCTGCGTCTCCCATACCTCGGTGGTGAGCGTGCCCCGCACGGCACGTGCGTTCTCACGGGCGGCGAGCAGGCAGTTGTAGATGCTCGACGGGTTCTTCTCGTCGCTCACCATGTAGCTCATCACCTTGCGGGCGTCGACCTCGCCATAGCGGGTGGTGTAGTCGTGGCTCAGTTCCGAGATGCTCAAGAGGCCGCGCCAGCCGTTCTCGGCGGCGTCGGCCGACTGCGGCAGCAACGACGTCTGGTAGTTGACGTCGAGCATGCGTGCGGTGTTCTCGGCGCGCTCCATGTAGCGCGCCATCCAGAAGAGGTGGTCAGCAGTTCTTGACAGCATTTCAGGCCTCCAACACCCATGTGTCCTTGGTACCACCGCCCTGCGACGAATTGACGACGAGGGAGCCTTCCTTCAGAGCCACGCGCGTGAGCCCGCCGGGCACCATCTGCACCTCCTTGCCCGAGAGCACGAAGGGCCGCAGGTCGATGTGGCGCGGCGCGATGCCGCTTTCGACGAAGGTGGGGCAGGTGGACAGGCTCAGCGTCGGCTGCGCGATGTAGCCGGCGGGGTTGGCTTCGAGCGCCTTGCGGAAGTCGGCGATCTCGGCCTTGGTGGCCGCGGGGCCGACGAGCATGCCGTAGCCGCCGGCGCCGTGCACTTCCTTCACCACGAGTTCGGGCAGGTGGTCGAGCACGTACTTGAGGTCTTCTTCCTCGCGGCACAGGTGCGTGGGCACGTTGTTGAGGATTGGTTTCTCGCCCAGGTAGAACTCGATCATCTTGGGCACGTAGGGGTAGATCGACTTGTCGTCGGCCACGCCGGTGCCGATGGCGTTCGACAGCGTCACGTTGCCGGCGCGGTACACACTCAGCAGGCCCGCGCAGCCGAGCGTGGAATCGGCGCGGAAGGCCAGCGGGTCGAGGAAGTCGTCGTCGACACGGCGGTAGATCACGTCGACCCGCTTCGGGCCCTGCGTGGTGCGCATGTAGACGAAGTTGTCCTTGACGAAGAGGTCTTGCCCCTCGACCAGCTCCACGCCCATCTGCTGGGCGAGGAAGGCGTGCTCGAAGTACGCGCTGTTGTACATGCCGGGGGTGAGCACGACGACCGTCGGGTCGTTGACGGCCGCGGGCGCCACGCCCCGCAGCGTCTCGAGCAGCAGGTCGGGGTAATGCGCGACCGGCGCCACGCGATGCTGGCTGAAGAGCTCGGGGAAGAGCCGCATCATCATCTTGCGGTTCTCCAGCATGTAGCTCACGCCGCTGGGCACCCGCAGGTTGTCTTCGAGCACGTAGTAGCTGCCGCTGCCGTCGGCATTGGCCGCACGCACGATGTCGATGCCGCTGATGTGCGAATAGACGCCGCCGGGTACGTCGACGCCCATCATCTCGGGCCGGAACTGCGCGTTCTTGAAGATCTGGTCGGCGGGCACGATGCCGGCTCGGATGATCTCCTGCTCGTGGTAGACGTCGTGGATGAAGCGGTTGAGCGCGGTCACGCGCTGCGTGAGGCCCTTCTCCATCTCGGTCCACTCGGCCGCGGGGATGACGCGCGGAATCAGGTCGAAGGGAATGAGCCGCTCGGTGCCGGAGCCGTCTTCGTCTTTCGCGCCGTAGACCGCGAAGGTGATGCCCACGCGGCGGAAGATCATCTCGGCTTCTTCACGCCGCGAGCGCATCACATCGCGGGGCTGCTGCGCCAGCCAACGGTCGTAGACCCGGTAGTGGTCTCGCACGCTGGTGCTGGTGGCCTGCATCTCGTCGAAGCTGGGTCGCATGGGTCTTGGTCTCCTCGCAGGCAGGGTAGCAAAAAGCAGGCCAATTGCGCAGGCCATTCGCACCCATCCCGGCGCGCACGCGGCCCGATGCTCGCCCGGAGGTTACTCGCCTCGGGTGAGAGGGTGGTGCCAGTAGCGCCGCGCCCGATCGCGCTCGCAGGTGCTGTCGGCGCCGTTCCACCGCCAGGCGCCGCAGGCGGCGCTCGTCTCGATGTGCACGCCGCGTGCCTTCAGCCGCCCGATCACTTCGTCGACCGGGTGGCCGAAGCGGTTGCGGTAGCCGGCCTGCACGATCGCCACCTTGGGCGCCACCGCGTCGAGGAACGCCGCGGTCGACGAGGTGCGGCTGCCGTGGTGCGGGACCAGCAGCACGTCGCTGCGCAGGGCTCCGGCGGAGGCTGTGGCGAGCAACTCGCCCTCCTGCTGGCGCTCGATGTCCCCCGTCAGCAGCAGCGTGCCCTGCGGCCCGCTTACCTTGACGACGCACGACATCGCGTTGGACTTGAGCGAGCGTTCGTAGTCGTCCACGCGCGGGTGCAGCACCTCGAACTGCACGCCGTCCCAGGCCCAACGCTGGCCGGCCGCACAGCGCACCGGCCGCCGTGCCAGCGCCCGGATCGGGTGGGCGTCTTCGAGCGAGCTGAGCAGCTCGTCGACCGGCAGCCCGTGCAGCAAGGGCCTGGCGCCGCCCACGTGGTCGAGGTCGCGGTGGCTCAGCACCAGGCGGTCGACGCGCGTTTCGCCCCGCGCATGCAAGAGCGGCAGGAGCACGCGCTCGCCGGCATCGCTTTCGCGCGAGTACTGCGGGCCGGCGTCGTAGACCAGCAGGTGCTTCGCAGTGCGCACCAGCACCGCGGTGCCCTGTCCCACGTCGACCGCCAGCATCTCGTAGCGGCCGGCCTCGGGGCGCGCCGGCACGGGCAGCAGCAAGGGCATCACGAGCGGCACCGCAAAAAGCCGCATGCGCCACGGCAGCGGCAGCACGAGGAGCGCCGCGCCGGCCAGCCCCGCGGCCTGCGCCCACAGGGGCGCGGCCGGCACCAGCCACACCGCGCCGGGCATCGCACCCAGCCACGCCAGGCCCTGGCTCAAGGCCTCCTGCACCAGCGCCCCCACCCGCCACAGCGGCGCAAGGGCCACACCCAACAGCGCAAGCGGCGTGATGACGAGCGTGACGAGCGGGATCGCCACCAGGTTGGCCACGAACCCCACGAGCGACACCTGCTGGAAGAACACCAGGCTGAGCGGCGTGAGGCCGAGCGTGGCCACGAGCTGCGTGCGCAGGCCGCCTCGCGCCGCCTCCCACAACCGCGGCCACCAGCGCTGCGCCGGGGCACGCTCGGCGGCCCGCTGCACCGGCTCCGAGGCCATCAGCAGCCCCACGGCCACGAACGACAGCCAGAACCCCGGCTGCAACAAGGCCCACGGGTCAAGCGCGCTCACCACCACCGCCGCCACCAGCAGCACCATCGCCCACGGCCAGCGCCGCCCGCTCAGGTGCAGCAAGGTCACGGTGGCAAGCATCCACACGGTGCGCTGCGCCGGCACGCCCCACCCTGCGAACACCGCATAGGCCGTGGCCGCCAGCAGCCCGCCGACCCGCCCGGCCCAGGGCGCTGGCCACAGGTGCACCGCACGCGCGCTGCGCCGCCACACCGCCGCCACGGCGAGGCCCGCCAGCCACGCGAACATCGTCACGTGCAAGCCGCTGATCGACATCAGGTGCGCGACGCCGGTGTTGCGGAAGAGCTGCCAATCCTCGCGCTCGATGGCCGACTGGTCGCCCACCGCCAGCGCCGCCAGCACCCCGGCGGAGCGAGGGTCGCTCACTTGGGCGTCGATGTCATCGCGCACCCGCTGGCGCAGGCGGTCGACCCAGCGGCCGGCGCTCGCGTCGAGCATCTGCGGTGCGGCGCGGTCGTTCGCCCGCACGTAGCCTGTTGCGCGCAGGCCTTGTTCGAAGAGGTACAGCTCGTAGTCGAACCCGTGCGGGTTCACGTTGCCGTGCGGCTGGCGCAAGCGCGCCACGAAGCGCCAGCGCTGGCCCGCCCGCAGCGAGAGCTGCGGATCGCTCAGGCCGCCGTCTTCGTGCCAGCCGACATACCAGCCGAGCGCGACCTTCGTCGGCACCTGTACCGCCTGGCCCTGCAGCGTGGCCGACTCCACGTCGAAACGAAACCGCAGGCCCGCCGCCGACCGCTGCGGCAGGCTCGCGACCACGCCGACCAGCTCCACGTCGTGCCCTTCGATCGCCGCCGGCAAGGCATCGGCCAGGCGCAGCGTCGCCCGCCAGCCGCTCGCCCCCATGCCGGCGGCGAGTGCCGCCACGATCCACAAGACGCGCAGGCGCTGCCAGCGCCACCCGACGGCAATGCCGAGCAGTGCCCCCAGCACCAAAGTCTGATAGGCCTCGAGCGGCAGCAACGCGCGTTCGTGCAGCTGCGCCGCCACGCCCGCAAGCCATGCCAAGCCCATGCCGGCGGCGTGCCGGGCCCTTTGTTTTCCTCCCATGGGTGCAGTGTAGGATTTGCGACCCCCACGAATGCCTGCACCGCGATGTCCGCCTACGACCGTCTGAAGTCCCTCGGGATCGAGCTGCCCGCCGTCGGCGTGCCCGTTGCCGCCTATGTGCCTTTCGTGCGCACCGGCTCGCTCGTCTTCCTCTCCGGCCACATTGCCAAACGCGACGGCAAGCCCTGGGTCGGCCAGCTCGGCCGCGACATGGACACCGCCACCGGCAAAGAGGCTGCACGCGCCGTGGCCATCGACCTGATGGGCACGCTGCACGCCGCGGTGGGCGATCTGAACAAGGTCAAGCGCATCGTCAAGGTGGTGAGCCTTGTCAACAGCTCGCCCGACTACACCGAGCACCACCTCGTGACCAACGGGTGCAGCGAGCTGCTGGGCGAGGTGTTCGGGCCGGCCGGCGTGCATGCGCGGGCCGCCTTCGGCGTGGCGCAGATCCCGCTCGGCGCGTGCGTCGAGATCGAGCTGATCGCCGAAGTCGCTGAATGAAGGCCCCGGCATGAAAGCGCTGCTGCAACGCCCAGGCCTGTTGCTGCTCGGCATGGCCGTGCTCAGCATCGCCGCCGTGGGCGCGGCGCTCGTGTCGCAGCACGTCTACGGCATGGAGCCGTGCCCGTGGTGCATCCTGCAGCGGGTGATCTTCCTGGCCGTCGCGCTGGTGTGCGGGGTGGGCTTCGTGTCGACGCGCATCGCCGGGGTGCTGGCGCTCGTGTTCTTGCTGTGCGGCATCGCGGCGGCGCTGTGGCAGCACTTCCAGGCCGCAGCCTCGTCGTCCTGCGCCCTCACGGTGGCCGACCGGATCGTCATCGCGATGAAGCTCGACAGCCTCTGGCCCGACGTCTTCCTCGCCCGCGCGAGCTGCGCCGACGCGGCGGTCTCGCTGATGGGGATTCCCTACGACTTCTGGAGCCTGGCGGTCTTCGTCGTGCTGGCCGTCGTCAGCGTGGCCGTCATCCGCAAGCGATAGCGCGACACAAGGTCATGCTGGCGCTTGTCGCGAGCGCCAAGTAAGCTGCCCTCATTCGTTGTCTCGAGGAGCACGCACCATGATGTGGCACTGGAACTCGCTCTGGGCCCCGGCACCGGGCGACCCGCCCGCCATCGACGACCCTTCGCTGTGGCGCGCGCCGTGGACGCCCGAGCAGGCCATCGCCTTGCAAGCCCGCAGTTGGGAAGCGATGCTCAGCGCCACGCACTCGTGGTGGACCATGATGCTGTCGGCATTCCCCGTCGCGAGCAGCTGGCCCTTGCCAAGCTGGAGCGGCGGCACGGCCGACACGAAGGCCGCGACGGCCGGCGCCGAACCGCTGGCCCTGGCCAAGCCCGCCGAGGCCGAGCCCGCGAAGCCGGCGCCGCGCAAGCGCGCTCCCGCACGCAAGCGCTGATCAATCCATCGCTTCGGCGAGGCTGCGCGTCAAGCGCGGCGGCTCCGCGCCGATGTGGAACGACAGGCGGCGCTCGCGCAGCGCCACGTCGTAGGCGGTCACGCGGTCGAAGCGGCGCAGGTGCTCGATCCACGATTCGTCGAGCATGTGCTCGACGTAGCGGCCGGGCACGGTGGCGTCGCGGAAGACCTCGCATGAGAGCGCGCCCTGGCGAAGGCGGCTGCTCCGCGTCTCGCGCATCACCGCCATGAAGTCGTCGGCACGCGCGGGGTCGATCAGGTACTCGATGGTCGTCATCACCGGGCCGTCATGGCCTTGCACACCGGGCGGCATCTCGGGCGCCTTCCAGGCGCTGGAGGGCGTGAGGTCTTCCATGTCCGCCTCGGCGCGCGGGCGGTAGCGGATGACGGCGAGCATCAGCACCACTCCACCGACCGCGGAGATCACGAGGCTCGTGCGCACGTCGCTGAAGGTGGCCACCTGGCCCCAGAGCGCCGCCCCGATGCCACCGCCGCCCATCAAGGCCATCTGGTACACCGACATGCCACGCGCCCGCACCCAGTTGGGCAAGGCGAGCTGGGCCGACACCGCCAGCGAGTTGGCGACCGAGATCACCGTCATGCCATTGACCATCAAGGCCGGCGCGGCGACATAGATGTTGGGGGCGAAGGCAACGACCAGCATCGAGACGGCCTGCAGCACCGTGCCGTTGCGCACCAGGGCGTCGCCGTCCATCACGGCGCGGATGCGGCGCATCATCAGCGCGGCGACCACCGCGCCGAACCCCATCGACGCCAGCAGCAGCGTGAAGGTGCCCGCCCCGCCGCCCACCATGTGCTTGGCGATCAGCGGCAAGAGCGAAGTCAACGCCACGGCCTGCAGGAAGAACGCGGTGATGCGAAACAGCACCGCATGCATCGCCTGCGATTGCCGAACGTAGGTCAGCCCCACGCGGATCGCGCCGAAGAATCGCTCGGCAGGCAAGGCGCTCGCCTTCGGCTCGGTCTTCCAGCGCATGATCACGAAGCCCGAGATCACCGACAGCACCGCGTTCAGCGCAAACACCCACGCACTGCCCAGGCTCGCGATCAAGGCGCCCGCCAGGATTGGGCCGAAGATGCGCGAGGTGTTCATCGCGATGCCGTTCAGCGCCAGCGCCGAGGGCAGCTGATGCCGCGGAATCAGATCGGGGATCACCGCCGAGAACACCGGCCAGCGCATCGCGAAGCCGATGCCGTTGGCAAAGGTGAGCAGGAGCAGCAGCGGCGCACCCATGTGGCCGCTCGCAGTGGCCAGGCACAGCAGCACGCCGACCGCCGCCACCCAGAACTGCGTGAAGATGAAGTACTTGCGCCGGTCGAGGATGTCGGCCAGCGCGCCGCTCGGCACGCCAAGGAAGAACACCGGCAAGGTGGACGCCGACTGGACCAGCGCCACCATGATGGGCGAGGTGGTCAGCGAGGTCATCATCCACGCCGCCGCCACGTCGTTCATCCACATGCAGATGTTCGCCGTGAGCCACACGCTCCACAGCATGCGGAACACCGGCTGGCTCAGCGGCGCCCAGGGAGATTCGGGCGAGAGCTGTGCCGTTGTCTGCATCGGCTCGTTTTTACCCCAGGCTCAATACCCGATGCGGCTTCATCCCCGCGTCGAGCGTCTTGCCCTTGCGTGCGCGCTTGCCGGCATAGACGGCGAGCGAGGCGCCCTTCAGCTCTTCTTCCTTGGCCTTGCCGCCACGGCCGGTGCCCAGCACCTTCACGCCGTTGGCGCAACTCGCCACCGACACCAGCGGGTCTTTCGCATCCACGTCCATCAGCGTGAGGCCGCGCCCGCCCTTGGGTTGCAGCTTCAGCTCCTGCAGCGGGAAGGCCAGCAGGCGGCCGCTCATCGACAGGCACACCACCTGCGAGTGCCCCGTCACCAGCGGCACGGGTGGCAACACCTTGTCGTCGGCTTCGAGCGTGAGGAAGCTCTTGCCGCCACGCTGGCGGCTCACCATGTCGCCCACTTGCGCCAGCAAGCCGAAGCCACCGGTGTTCGACAGCAGCAAGGTCGTATCGGGCGCCGCCGCGAAGTAGTGCAGCGGCTGCGTGCCCGACTCGAGTTCGATGAGCGTCGTGATCGGCTGGCCATCGCCGCGGCCGCCCGGCAGTTGCGCCACGGCCGTGGAATAGACACGGCCATTGCTGCCGAAGACCAGCAGCGAGTCGACCGTGCGACACGGGAACACGCCATACAAGCCATCGCCCGCCTTGAACGCCAGCGCCGCCGCGTCGACCTCGTGGCCCTTCAGCGCGCGTACCCAGCCCTTCAAGCTCACCACCACCGTCACCGGCTCGTCGACCACCTTGATCTCGGCGACCGCCTTCTTCTCGGCCTGGATCAGCGTCCGGCGGTCGTCGCCGTATTGCTTGGCGTCGCCCTCGATCTCCTTGATGAGCGTGCGCTTGAGCGTGGCCGGCGAGTTGAGGATGTCTTCGAGCTTGCCTTGCTCTTCGCGCAGCTCCTTCAGCTGCTGCTCGATCTTGATGGCCTCCAGCCGCGCCAATTGACGCAGGCGGATTTCGAGGATGTCTTCGGCCTGGATCTCGCTCAGCTTGAAACGCTCGATCAGCGCCGGCTTCGGCTCGTCCGAGTGACGAATGATGCGGATCACCTCGTCGATGTTGAGCAGCACGAGCTGCCGGCCCTCGAGGATGTGGATGCGCGCCAGCACCTTGTCGAGCCGGAACTGCGAGCGCCGCTGCACCGTCTCGGCGCGGAAGGCCACCCACTCGGCCAGCATCTGGCGCAGGCTCTTCTGCGTGGGCCGGCCGTCGGCGCCGATCATTGTGAGGTTGATGGGGGCAGACGTTTCCAGGCTCGTGTGGGCGAGCAGCGTCTGGATCAATTCCTCCTGGCTGATGCGGGAGGTCTTGGGTTCGAAGACGAGGCGCACCGGGGCGTCCTTGCTGGCTTCGTCGCGCACCGCGTCGAGCACCGACAGCACCGTCGTCTTGAGCTGCACCTGCTCGGCGGCGAGCGCCTTCTTGCCGGCCTTGACCTTCGGATTGGTCAGCTCCTCGATCTCTTCGAGCACCTTCTGGCTGCTGGTGCCGGGCGGCAGCTCGGTCACCACGAGCTGCCACTGGCCGCGCGCGAGGTCTTCGATCTTCCAGCGCGCCCGCACCTTGAGGCTGCCGCGGCCGGTGGCGTAGGCGGCGCGGATGTCACCCGCGTCACTGATGATCTGGCCGCCGCCCGCGTAGTCGGGGCCGGGGATGAGGGCCGCCAGCTCATCGTCGTTGAGCTTGTCGTTGCGGATCATCGCGACCGCCGCCGCCGCCACTTCGCGCAGGTTGTGCGAGGGCACTTCGGTCGCAAGGCCCACCGCGATGCCGCTCGCGCCGTTGAGCAGCACGAACGGCAGGCGCGCCGGCAGTTGCTTGGGCTCCTGCTCCGATCCGTCGTAGTTGGGCGCGAAGTCCACGGTGCCCTCATCCAGCTCGTCGAGCAGCAGCCGCGAGATGGGTGCGAGCCGCGCTTCGGTGTAGCGCATGGCCGCCGCGCCGTCGCCGTCGCGCGAACCGAAGTTGCCCTGGCCGTCGACCAGCGGATAGCGCTGCGAGAAGTCCTGCGCCATGCGCACCATCGCGTCATACGCCGCCTGGTCGCCGTGCGGGTGGTACTTGCCGAGCACATCGCCCACCACGCGCGCGCTCTTCACGGGGCGCGCGCCGGCAGTGCCGGTGAAGCTCAGGCCCATGCGCTCCATCGCGTAGAGGATGCGGCGCTGCACGGGCTTCTGGCCGTCACACACGTCGGGCAGCGCGCGGCCCTTCACCACGCTGAGTGCGTATTCGAGGTAAGCCCGCTCGGCATAGTGCGCGAGCGTGATGGCATCGGGGTTGGCGGTGGTGTCGTCTGGGCTCATGTCAGTTCGGTGTCGGGGCCGATGCGGTGGCCGGCCCGTGCATCTGCAATTCGCGGGCGCCGCGCGGCATCTTGTTCTGCAGCAGCGCCCAATAGAGTTCGAGCACCAGGTGCACATGCGCCTGGGTCTCGGCAATCGGCGGCATGCCGCCGCCATGTTTCATCACCGTGCCGACGCCCGCGTTCCACGCGGCGAGCGCCACGTCGATGCGGCCGAAGCGGTGCATCAGCTTCGACAGCATCCGCGCGCCGGTCTGGATGTTGTGCTTCGGGTCGAGCAGGCGCTGAGCTTCCTCGGCACGCGCCGCGGGCGTGCTGCCCACCGGCATGATCTGCATCAGCCCAACCGCGCCGCGCGGCGAGACGGCGTTCGGCTTGAAGCCCGACTCGACGGCGATGATGGCCTTCAGCAATTCGATGTCGACGCCGTGCGTCTTCGAGGCGTCACGCAAGAGGGCCTGCAGCGACTTCACCTCGGGCGCGAAGTCGAGCCAGGTGAGCAGGCCGCCGGCCCCATCGCTCTTGCCCGGCACACGCTCGCCACTCGCGGCGTTGCCCAGCACGAGGTGGTAGCGCGAGTCGACCTGCACCGGCGACACGTGCGCCACGCCGTTGCCGTCGACAAAGCCCCAGAGCTCCGCCTGGCATGCCAGGGGCATGCTGACCATCGCGGCGAAGCACCAGGCGCGGTTCATCGGCTCATGCCCGTGTGGCCCACCACCACAGACCGACGGCGAAGACGAGCTGGGCCACGGCCACGATGGAAAAGAGCGTCCAGCCCGGCGCCACCTGCTCGCTCATGCGCTGCACCGCCCAGGAGCGCAGCGCTTCTTCGCGCAGCTGGCCGCCGACCACCGCATCGCTGGGGCCGCTTTCGGCGAGGCTCTGGTCGAGCTTGTCGACATAGCGTGCGCCCAGCCGGCGCAGCGGGCCCGGGATCTTCGACTCGTCGTTGCCGAGGAACTGGCGGAATGCCGCCGCCAGCCGGCCCGGCGTACCCAACAGGCCGGCCACGGTGCCGGGGCGCTTGCTTTCGGTGATCTGGATGAAACGCCCCAGGGTCTGGTCGAACAGCAGCCCACCATGCGACTGCGTGAGCTGGCTCAGCACGCGCATCACGCCGCGCTGATGCCCGGCCACGACGTAGAGCACGAGCGCGAGCAGGCAGCCCACGATCGCCAGCACATTCACGCCGGCACCCGCGGGCAGCGCCATGACGAGCCCGAGCAACACCGCACCGCTCACGAATACGCCCGCAGCGCCGCACTTCACCACCTCGCCGATGTACTGCAGGCCCGTGCCCAGCAGCGGCTTGATCGCATCCTTGTTCATGACACCCTCCCTTTTGTTGTGGAATCTTGTCGGCGGGCGTCAGACGTCGACTTCGACGTCGTCGCCATGCAGCTCCATCAGCTCGCGGCGCGCCGCGGCTTCACCCTTGCCCATGAGCTTGGTCAGCGAATCGGTGGTGGCGCCGAAGTCGAGTACGCCGTAGTTCACCTGCAGCAGGCGACGGGTGTCGGGGTTCAGCGTGGTGTCCCACAGCTGCTCGGCGTTCATTTCGCCCAGGCCCTTGAAGCGGCCGATGGTCCAGCTGTTTTCCTTCGCGCCTTCCTTGCGCAGCTTGTCGAGCGTGGCGGTGAGCTCGCCTTCGTCGAGCGCATAGATCTTCGCAGCCGGCTTCTTGCCGCGGGCCGGTGCATCGACGCGGAAGAGCGGCGGCTTGGCCACGTACACATGGCCCTTTTCGATGAGCTTCGGAAAGTGGCGGAAGAAGAGCGTCAACAGCAGCACCTGGATGTGCGAGCCGTCGACGTCGGCGTCCGACAGGATGCAGACCTTGCCGTAGCGCAGGCCGGAGAGGTCGACCTCGTCGTTCGGCCCGTGCGGGTCGACGCCGACGGCGACCGAGATGTCGTGGATCTCGTTGTTGGCGAAGAGGCGGTCGCGCTCCACTTCCCACGCGTTGAGCACCTTGCCCCGCAGCGGCAGCACGGCTTGGGTCTCCTTGTTGCGGCCCATCTTGGCGCTGCCGCCGGCCGAGTCGCCCTCGACGAGGAAGAGTTCGTTGAGCGTGAGGTCGCGGTTCTCGCAATCGGTGAGCTTGCCCGGCAGCACGGCCACGCCCGAGCCCTTGCGCTTCTCGACCTTCTGGCTCGCTCGCTGGCGCGTCTGCGCCTGCTTGATGACGAGCTCGGCGAGTTTCTTGCCAAGGTCCACGTGCTGGTTGAGCCACAGCTCCAGCGCCGGCTTCACATAGGTGGACACGAGCCGCAGCGCGTCGCGGCTGTTGAGCCGCTCCTTGATCTGGCCCTGGAACTGCGGGTCGAGCACCTTGGCGCTCAGCACGAAGCTCGCCCGCGAGAACACGTCTTCGGGCATCAGCTTCACGCCCTTGGGCAGGAGGCTGTGCAACTCGATGAAGCCCTTCACCGCGCCGAAGAGGCCGTCCTTCAGGCCCGACTCGTGGGTGCCGCCGTTCACCGTGGGGATGAGGTTGACGTAGCTCTCGCGCATCGGCGAGCCGTCTTCGGTGAAGGCCACGCACCAGGCGGCGCCCTCGCCTTCGGCGAAGTTCTCGGTCTCGCCCTTGTCGGCGTAGTGCTCGCCTTCGAAGAGCGGGATCACCGGGTCGGCCGGCAGCGTCTGCATCAGGTAGTCGCGCAGGCCGCCCTTGTACGTCCAGGTGAGCACCTCGCCGGTCTTTTCGATCGTGAGCGTGACCGTCACGCCGGGCATCAGCACCGCCTTGCTGCGCAGCAGGTGAATCAGCTCGGGCTTGGGGAAGTCGGCGCTCTCGAAATACTTGGCATCGGGCCAGGCGCGCACCGTGGTGCCCGACTTGCGGTCGGCGTTCGTGGCCTTGCGAACCTTGAGCGGCTCGATCACGTCGCCACCCGAGAAGGTGATGCTGGCCACCTGGCCTTCGCGCCACACGTGCACTTCGAGCCGCTTGGCGAGCGCGTTGGTCACGCTCACGCCCACGCCGTGCAAGCCGCCGGAGAAGCTGTAGGCGCCGCCCGAGCCCTTGTCGAACTTGCCGCCGGCGTGCAACCGCGTGAACACGATCTCGACGACCGGCACCTTCTCTTCCGGGTGCTTGCCGAAGGGGATGCCTCGGCCGTCGTCCTGCACGCTGACCGAGGTGTCGATGTGCAGCGTGACGTCGATCCGCTTGCCGTAGCCGGCGAGCGCCTCGTCGGCCGCGTTGTCGATGACTTCCTGGATGATGTGCAGCGGGTTGTCGGTGCGGGTGTACATGCCCGGCCGCTGCTTCACGGGCTCCAGGCCCTTGAGCACGCGGATCGACGCTTCGCCGTAGTTGTCGCTGGGTTTGGTGGCCATAGGCGGCGGATTCTAGGAGTGTCCCCAGCAAGGCCCCATTGAAATGGCTACAGTGCCCCGATGACCGCCATTGCCGCCACGCCGCCCGCCCCGCTCTCCATGAAACAGGTGCTGCTGTGCGGCGCGCTGATCGTCACGCTCTCGATGGGCATCCGCCACGGCTTCGGGCTGTGGCTGCAGCCGATCACGATGGACCGCGGCTGGTCGCGCGAGACCTTCGCGTTCGCGCTCGCCATCCAGAACCTGGCCTGGGGCCTGGCCGGGCCGTTCGCCGGCATGCTGGCCGACCGCTTTGGCGCGTTTCGAGTGCTCATCGTAGGGAGCTTGCTCTACGCGGCGGGGCTGGTGCTGATGGCGGTGTCGACCTCGGGCCTGGCCTTCACCGGCAGCGCAGGCCTCATCCTCGGCATGGCGCAGTCGGGCACCACCTATGCGGTGGTCTACGGCGTGATCGGCCGCAACGTGGCGCCCGAAAAGCGCAGCTGGGCGATGGGTGTCGCCGCGGCGGCCGGCTCGTTCGGCCAGTTCCTGATGGTGCCGGTGGAGAACTGGCTGATCGGCAGCTTTGGCTGGCAGAACGCGCTCTTCCTGCTCGGCTGCCTGGCACTGGCCATCGCGCCGCTGGCCTTCGGCCTGAAGGAACCCAAGGCCACGCCACAGGCTGGCGCGCATCACCAGAGCATCGGCCATGCGCTGCGCGAGGCGTTCAGCTACCCGAGCTTCCAGTTGTTGATGGCCGGCTACTTCGTGTGTGGCTTCCAGGTGGTGTTCATCGGTGTGCACATGCCGAGCTACCTGAAAGACAACGGCCTCACACCCAACGTCGCGACGACCGCGCTCGCGCTCATCGGCCTCTTCAACGTCTTCGGCACCTATGCCGCCGGCTCACTGGGCCAGCGCATGCAGAAGAAGTACATCCTTTCGTCGATCTATGCGCTGCGCTCGGTGGCCATCGTGATCTTCCTCAGCGTGCCGCTCACGCCGTGGAGCGTGTACATCTTCGCCTCCGTCATGGGCTTCCTCTGGTTGTCGACGGTCCCACCGACCAACGCGGTGATTGCCCAGATCTTCGGCGTGCAATACATGTCCATGCTGGGCGGCTTCGTCTTCCTGAGCCACCAGGTCGGCTCCTTCCTCGGCGTGTGGCTGGGCGGCAAGCTCTACGACACGACCGGCAGCTACGACGTGGTGTGGTGGATCGCGGTGGCACTCGGCATCTTCGCGGCCATCGTGAACCTGCCGGTGCGCGAGTCGGCCATCGTGCGCCGCGCGCCCGCCACGGCCTGAGCCATGACCCGCGGCAAGCGACTCGCACTCTGGGGCACCGCCTCCGTGGTGCTGCTGTCGGTGTTTGCCGCCTACCTGCGGCCCGATCTCGCGTTCACACTCGCGAACCAGCTCTGGAACTGTTTCTGAACACACCATGAACGTGATCGTGATCACCGGCGCCTCCGAGGGCATCGGCGCGGAGATGGCGCGCCAGTGGGCGCAACGCGGCGGCTCGCAACAGGCGCTCGTGCTGGCCGCGCGCAACGTCGACAAGCTCAACGAGGTCGCGGCGCAATGCCGGCAGCACAGCGCGCATGTGCTGGTGCAGCGCTGCGACGTGGGCGTTCAGGCCGACTGCGAGGCGCTCGTCACCGCCACGCTCAACACCTTCGGCCGGCTCGACACACTCGTCAACAACGCCGGCATGTCGGCGCAGGCGCTCCTCAGCGAGGTGGCCGACCTCGCCTGGTACGAGACGCTGATGCGCATCAACCACTGGGGCAGCGTGTGGTGCACCCACGCAGCGCTGCCGCATCTCAAGGCAGCGAAAGGGCGCATCGTGGCCGTCTCGAGCCTCGCCGGGCTGGTGGGCGTGCCGGGGCGCACCGCCTATTGCTCGACCAAGTTTGCGATGACCGGCTTCTTCGAGGCACTGCGCACCGAGCTGTCCACGGCCGGGGTGAGCGTCACCCTCGCCTACCCGGGCGTCGTGGCCACCGAGATCCGCTACCGCGGCTTCAAGGCCGACGGCCAGGCGGCAGGCCAGAGCGGGCTCGACGAGCGCGGCGCGATGAGCGTCGAGACCTGCGCCCGGCTCATCATCGACGGCACCGACTCGCGCCGCCGCGAGGTGGTGATGACGGCCAAGGGCAAGCTCGGCCGCTGGCTGAAGCTGCTGGTGCCGGGCCTGGTGGATTCGCTCGCGCTCAAGGCGCTGAACCAGCACGCCCGACCGCAATGACGCTGGCGGTGTCTCCCTGGGTGCAGCGCTGGTCGCACCTGCTGCCTTCGGGTGCCACGGTGCTCGACGTGGCGTGCGGCTCGGGGCGGCATGTGCGCTGGTTCGCGCAGCGCGCTTGTCGCGTCACCGCGGTGGATCGCGATGCCGCCGCCGTGGAACCCTTGCGTTCGATGGCCGAGGTGGTCGTCGCAGACATCGAAGATGGCCCGTGGCCGTTCGATGGCCGCCGCTTCGATGCCGTCGTCGTCACCAACTACCTCTGGCGCTCCCTCCTGCCCACGCTTGTCGGCAGCGTGGCCGAAGGCGGCGTGCTGATCTACGAGACTTTCGCCGACGGCAACCAGACGGTCGGCAAGCCGTCACGGCCCGATTTCCTGCTGCAGCCGGGCGAGTTGCTGAGGGCCGCAAACGGCCTGCGCGTCGTCGCCTATGAAGACGGCTTTCTCGATGCCCCCGAGCGCTTCGTGCAGCGCATCACGGCCCTGCGGTCGGCAAGCGCAAGTGACCCTCATCCACGCCATCTGCTGACGTCCGGGCCGGGGGCGTCGGGCGGCTAAAATCCCCGGATTCCGAGGAATCCCCATGAAACCCATCGTTGGCAGCATCGTGGCGCTCGTCACGCCCATGCAGGAAGACGGCAGCGTCGACTACGACGGCCTGCGCAGCCTGATCGACTGGCACATCGCCGAAGGCACCGATTGCATCGGCGTGGTTGGCACCACCGGCGAATCGCCGACGGTGTCGGTCGAAGAGCATTGCGAGATCATCCGAGTGGCCGTTCAGCACGCCAAGGGCCGTGTGCCCATCATGGCCGGCACCGGCGGCAACTCCACCCGTGAGGCGATCGAACTCTCGCGCTTCGCCAAGGAGGTGGGCGCCGATTGCACGCTTTCGGTCGTGCCGTACTACAACAAGCCTTCGCAGGACGGCATCTACGCGCACTTCAAGGCCATCGCCGAAGCGGTCGACGTGCCGATGGTGCTGTACAACGTGCCCGGCCGCACGGTGGCCGACATGCTGCCCGAGACCACGCTCAAGCTGGCGCAGGTGCCGGGCGTCATCGGCATCAAGGAAGCGACCGGCAACATCGAGCGCGCCTGCCAGCTGATCAAGCATGCGCCGAAGGGCTTCTCGATCTATTCCGGCGACGACCCGACCGCCGTTGCGCTGATGCTGCTGGGCGGCCACGGCAACGTGAGCGTCACCGCCAACGTGGCGCCGCGCGCGATGCACGAGCTCTGCAAGGCGGCGCTGGCCGGCCAGGTGCGCGAGGCCACGGCCATCCACCTCAAGCTGCTCGGCCTGCACAAGAATCTTTTCGTCGAATCCAGCCCGACGCCCACCAAGTGGGCCTTGTCGCGCCTGGGCCGCTGCGGGGCCACCGTGCGCCTGCCCATCCTGCCTTTGAGCCCGGCCGGCCAGTCCGCCGTGGAACAAGCACTGCGGGAAGCGGGTCTGTTGTGAGCCGAGGCCGCCGCCTGTGACCCGGGCGCGGCATTCATTCCCCTGTCACCCACGGCTCCACGGCCCTACCGGCCCGGCCCGCTCCCTACGGAGATGTTCAACGTGATTCGTGTTCCCCTCAGTTCGCTGGCCACCGCCACAGCCCTGCTGTGCACCCTGACCGCCTGCTCCGCGCTCGACAGCGCAGTCTCCGGTGACAAGGTCGACTACCGCACGGCCAAGACCAAGGCCACGCCGCTCGAAGTCCCGCCCGACCTGACCCAGCTCGCCGTCGACCCGCGCTATGCCCCGACCGCGGGCGTCATCAGCGCCGCGCAGCTGCAGGCGCCCGGCGTGGCCGCATCCGCCCCGGTCACGAACCAGGTGGCGCCCACCGCGCTCGGTGACGTGCGCCTGGAGCGCCAGGGCAACCTGCGCTTCCTCAGCACCAACATCCCGACCGACCAGCTCTGGCCGCAGCTGCAGGAGTTCTGGAAGGAACGTGGCCTCGCGCTCACCGTCGACCAGCCCGATGTTGGCGTGATGGAAACCGTGTGGGCCGAGAACCGCGCGAAGTTGTCGGACGACATCATCCGCAAAACCATCGGCAAGGTGTTCGACTCGCTCTACGACACCGGCGAGCGCGACAAGTACCGCACCCGCGTCGAGCGCAGCGAGCGGGGCACTGACATCTACATCTCCCACCGCGGCATGGAAGAGGTCTATTCCAGCCAGCTGAAGGACCAGACCACCTGGAAGCCGCGCCCGAGCGACCCCACGCTCGAAGGCGAGATGCTGTCGCGCCTGATGATCAAGCTCGGCGCCAAGGCTGAGGTGGCCAAGGCCGCGATGGCGCAGGCTGCGGCGACGTCGACCGCCAGCACCGCCGCCCGCGCCCGCACCCTGACCGGCCGCCCGGCCGCCACCCTACAGCTCGACGAGAGCTTCGACCGCGCCTGGCGCCGTGTCGGCCTCGCGCTCGACCGCAGTGGCTTCACGGTGGAAGACCGCGACCGTGCGCAAGGCCTCTACTTCGTGCGCTACGTCGACCCGGCCCAGGCCGGCAAGGAGGAACCCGGCTTCTTCGCCCGGCTCTTCACCGATGCCAAGCTGAGCGGCCCCATCCGCTATCGCGTCAACGTGAAGGCCGAAGGCGAGGTCAGCACCGTGTCGGTGTACGACGCCAAGGGCCAGCCGGAAAACGGCGACGCCGGCCAACGCATCGTCAAGCTGCTGGTCGACGACCTGAAGTAAGCCGCTCGGGGACAGTCGCAGGCGTGCCGGGATGATGCGCTTCTGCAGCCTCGGCAGCGGCAGCTCGGGCAATGCGACGCTGATCGAGGCCAGTGCCGGCATCACGACCACTCGGGTGCTGGTCGATTGCGGCTTTTCCCTGCGTGAGCTGGAGCGCCGACTGACCGTGCGCGGCCTCACCGCAGGCGACATCGATGCGGTGTTCGTGACCCATGAGCATGGCGATCATGTTGGCTGCGCCTTCCACCTCGCCCGCAAGCACCAGGTGCCGGTGTGGACGAGCCGCGGCACTTGGCGCGCCATCGGCCAGCCCGAGCTGCCCGACGGCCTGCTCCACTTCGCCCGCGACCTGAGCCCGATCCGGCTGGGCGACCTGGAACTCACGCCCTACACCGTGCCGCATGATGCGCACGAGCCGCTGCAGCTTCGCGCCAGCGATGGCGCGGTGTGCCTGGGGGTGCTGACCGACGCCGGTTGCGCCACGCCACATCTGCTGGCGCAGCTCCAACGTTGCGAGGCGCTGCTGCTCGAGTGCAACCACGACCGCACGCTGCTGGCGAACTCGGCCTACCCCGCATCGCTGAAGGCCCGAATCGGCGGGCGGTTGGGTCATCTTGCCAACGACACCTCGGCGGAGATCCTCGCCGGTTGCATGCACGCCGGCCTGAAGCACCTGGTGGCTGCACACCTCAGCGAGCGCAACAACCGGCCGGACTTGGCGCAGGCGGCCCTGGCTGCGGTCTTCGGCGGCACGCCTGCGGAAATCGTCGTCGCCGATCCAGCGCTGGGGTTCGACTGGCTCGCGCTTTGAGTCTTGCGCAGCCATGAAAAAGCCGCCCGAAGGCGGCTTTCTCAGAATCGGAGAACCGATTACTTGCTGGCAGCAGTGGCGGCAGCCGAAGCAGCGTCAGAAGCAGCAACAGCAGCGGTAGCAGCAGCCGAAGCAGCGTCAGAAGCAGCAGCAGCCGGGGCCGGGGTGGCAGGGGCAGCAGCCGGAGCGGCCGGAGCAGCAGCGGGCTCTTCCTTCTTGCCGCAAGCGGCCAGAGCAACAGCAGCAACCAGAGAAGCCATCAGAAGCGACTTTTTCATACTTGTCCTCAGTGAAAGGTTCAAACAATTACCGGTAATTGTGGGAACCCTCCGTCCTGGCAGATCCCCAACGTATCAGGCGAGAAACGCTCGAGCATCTCCACGCCAGCCCATGAGTATATCCGCTGTTAGGGACATCCCTAGAGCCCCAAAGTGGTGACAGGAAAGGCCTCCTCGGACCGTTGCAAAAGCGCATCAAGCGCATCGCGTATCCGGGTGCCATCGGTGGGGTCGAACGACAGGCTCGCACGGTAGTGCTCGGCGTCGAGCACACGCAGCGTCATGAGACCCGGCGCGAGGAAGAGGCCGCTCATCTGGCCGATGTCGGCCTCGTCCACCGCGCGGCACTCGACGACGTGCGCCCACTGCCGCCGCCACTCCACCCAGCGCGGGTGACGCCGCGGGAACTCGTCGAAGCTCTCGGCCAGCACCGTGAGCTTGCGGTGCGTGAAGGCCCAGCGCGAGAGGTTCTCGATCACCGCACGATCGCTCAGCGGCCAGTCGGCGAAGTTGGGGTCGGCGATGAACACCTCGCGGCACCCTTTGTCCGCCACGAAGGCGAAGGCCTCTTTCAAGGCGTCGTGAAACTCCGATCGCGACGTGATGATGCGAGAGGTCGGCAGGTCGTCCATGGCTGGCCTTTCAGTCGGGAAGCGAATGCAGCCAGCCGGCTTGCGCCCACTGGTCGAGCAATTCTCGGGCGTCGTCGCTCAGGGCTGCAACCCGGGCGGCCGGCAGGGTGCGCTCGTCGGCGAGGCGACGCATCAGCGTTGCATCACGGCCGGCAGCGCGGAAGGCATCGCCGTTGATGAAGACATGACGCTCGTCATACAACATCCGTGTGCGGCGATCCAGGCGCACGCCCTGCCCCGAGGCCAATGCCTGGCCCGCGTCGAACCACACCGACGGCTTGGGCTCGCTCAGCACTTCGCCCAGCGCGCAAGCCAGGGCGCGCGGCTCGGCGAGCCAGCGGGCGACCTCGCGCGCGGCGAAATCGCGCAGTGCGGCGGGAATGAGCGCCGGCTGCTGCGTGGCCGGCTGCTTCGGGTCGCGGTACAGCGGGTCCGGGTCGGGCCGCTCGCTGGCATCCAGCATGCGCTGCAGCACCTCGTCGCGCAGCTCGGCACGGCCAGCGGCGCGAAAGCCGATCGAGGCGGTCATGCACTCGCCGACCGCGACTCCGTCATGCCCCCAACCGGGCGGCAGGTACAGCATGTCGCCGGGTTCGAGCACCCAATCGTCCTGCGGGGCAAAGTGCTTGAGGATCTTGAGCGGCACGCCCTCGACCAGCGTCGCGTCCCCCGGTGGTGCGATGCGCCAGCGGCGCTTGCCGTGGATCTGCAGCAGGAACACGTCGTAGGAATCGACATGCGGTCCGACCCCGCCACCGTCGCTCGCCCACGACACCATCACGTCGTCGAGCCGCGCATCGGGCACGAAGCGGAAACGCAAGAGCAATTCGTTCGCCGCATCGAGGTGGGTGTCGAGACCCTGGACCAGCAGCGTCCACGCGGGCCGGGACACGGGGGGAAGCGCGCGGCGCGCAAATGGCCCGTGCTTGAGCGTCCACGCCTTGCCCGTGTGCGCGATCACACGCGACTCCACGCCCTCCTGCCCGGCAAGCCCAAACAGCTCGGCGCGGCTCACGAACGAGGTGAGGTTCGGCACCGCCTGGCGGATCAGCAATGGCCGCTTTTGCCAGTGGCGGCGCATGAATTTCGCGGGCGACAAACCGCCCAGCAGCGTCATCGGTTCGGTGATGGTCATGGGGTCATTGTGCGATCATTGCCCGATGCTCATTTCCGCCCCCTGCGTCGTCAGCCTCGTGTGGCGACTCGAAGATGCCCAAGGCCAGTTGATCGACGAACTCACCGCGCCGGTCGAGTTCTTTTTCGGGGGCGACGACCTGCTCGCCAAGGTCGAGGAAGCCCTCGACGGGCAGGAAGTCGGATTCCAGACCCAGCTGCACCTCGAGCCCGAACACGCGTTCGGCGAGTACAACCCTGAGCTCGTGTTCTTCGAGCCGGCCTCGGTGTTCGACGACAAGCTCCAGCCCGGCATGCAGTTCGAAGGCCCGCCCGAAGGCGCCACCACCGAAGGCCTTCCGGCCGACGCGATCTACACCGTGACCGAGGTGTACCCCGAACACGTGGTGCTCGACGGCAACCACCCGCTGGCCGGCATTGCGCTGCGGCTCGACGTGACGGTGCGCGACGTGCGCGAAGCGACCGAAGACGAGATTGAAGCCGGGAGCGTGAGCGAGCCCGGCATCAGCATCCTGCACTCCGCACCGGGCGGCTCAGACCTGCACTGACCGTCAGTGCTTGCCGGTGGATCCGAAGCCACCGGTCCCACGGTCCGACGCGCCGAACTCGTCGACCACGTTGAACTTCGCCTGCACCACCGGCACGATCACGAGTTGTGCGATGCGCTCCATCGGCTGGATGGTGAACGTGGCGTGGCCGCGGTTCCAGCAGCTCACCATCAACTGGCCCTGGTAGTCGGAGTCGATCAGGCCAACCAGGTTGCCGAGCACGATGCCGTGCTTGTGGCCGAGGCCGGAGCGCGGAAGGATGATGGCCGCAAGGCCCGGGTCGGCCACGTGGATGGCGAGGCCCGTCGGAATCAGTTGCGTCTGGCCCGGCTCCAGCACCAGGGGCGCATCGAGGCAGGCGCGCAGGTCGAGACCGGCACTCCCGGCGGTGGCATAGGCGGGCAGCTGCTCGGCCATGCGGGCGTCGAGCACTTTCAAGTCGATCGTGGTCATGCGGATTTGGCGTGGAGGCGCTGGGCAATCTCGTTGACCAGCGCACGGGCGAGGGAAAGTTTGTCGGCGCGTGGCAATTCGCGGTGGCCTTGTGCATCGACGAGAACGAGCTGGTTGTCGTCGCGGCCGAAGGTGGCCGGGCCGAGGTTGCCCACGACCAGCGGCACGTTCTTGCGCTCGAGCTTCTCGCGGGCGTGCTTGAGCAGGTCGTGGCTCTCGGCCGCAAAGCCCACGCAATAAGGGCGCTTCGGCAGCCGGGCCACAGCGGCCAGGATGTCGGGGTTCTCGGTCAGCTCGAAGGTCGGCGCGACCTTGTTGCCGTTCTTCTTGATCTTCTGATCGGAGAGGCTTGCGGGCCGCCAGTCGGCCACGGCAGCGGTGGCGATGAACACCGAGTGCTGCGGCGCTTGCGGCAGCACCACGTCGTACATCTGCTGCGCGGTCTGCACATCGATGCGCTGCACGCCGCGCGGCGTAGGCAGGTGCACCGGGCCGGCCACCAGGGTGACCTCGGCACCGGCTTCCTGGGCTGCGCGTGCGATGGCAAAACCCATCTTGCCGCTCGACAGATTCGTGATGCCGCGCACGGGGTCGATCGGCTCGAAGGTCGGGCCGGCGGTGATCAGCAATCGGTGGCCGCGAAAATTCTTGGGCACGAAGAACGCCGTCAGTTCGGCCACCAGTTCGTCGGGCTCGAGCATGCGGCCGTCGCCGATCTCGCCGCAGGCCTGGTCGCCGTTGCCGGGCCCGAGGATGGTGGCGCCGTCGGCCCGAAGCTGCGCGGCGTTGCGCTGCGTGGCCGGGTGCGCCCACATCTCGCGGTTCATCGCCGGGGCCAGCAGCAAGGGGCAGCGCTCGATGGGGCGCGCCAGGCACATGAGGCTCAGCAGCTCGTCGGCGCGGCCCTGCACGAGCTTGGCCATCAGGTCGGCGCTGGCCGGCGCGATCAGCACCGCGTCGGCATTGCGCGTCAGGTTGATGTGCGCCATGGCATTGGGCTCGCGCGTGTCCCACTGGCTGGTGTAGACGTGGCGATTCGTCAGCGCCTGCATCGTGACAGCGGTGATGAACTGCTCCGCGGCTTCGCTCATCACGACCTGCACCGTCGCGCCGGCCTTGACGAGGCCGCGCGCCAGCTCGGCGCTCTTGTAGCAGGCGATGCCGCCGCTCAGGCCGAGAACGATGTGTCGGCCTTGCAAGTCGAGGGGTGTGCTCATGTGGGCGAGATTATGGCGGGCGGCTACCGCGCGGGAATTCCGTCGGGGGCGAAGGCGGGCGTGGTCGGCAGAGGCGCCACGTTGAGGCCCTGCGTGCCGGGCGCATCGCCCAGGGTGGTGATGGCGCCGATGCCGAGATCGCCAGTGGCCCCGACTGCCCGATAGCGCCATTGCAGCTGGTTGCGCCAGGCCCCGGCCCGCTCGAAGTTGCGGTCGACGCCGAGCTGCACTTTGGCGCCGCGGGTCGACAGCACGCCCAGAGCCTCTTGCATCGCCGTGCGCACCGGCGGCCCGGGCATCTGCTCGGCCCACACGGTGCACTGGCGGCCCGTCGCCGCCGCCAGCAGCACTTGGCCGCGAGTGCCAGGGGCAGCCAACACGCTGCCCGGTTGGCCGGCAAGCAAGCCATCCATGCTGCCGCGCATCGGGTCCACCGGCTCGAAACCTTGCGACAGCGCCCAGTCGACGGCGGCGCCCTCTTCCGCATTCGTCTGCACGCACGCCTGCACGAAGATGCGTGCCGCGCCCTGCGGAGTGGCCCACGCCGACAGACGCTCGGGGTTCTGCTGCGCCGACACCACGCCCACCCAGCCCCACACCATCACACCCATGACACACCTCATGCCAAGTCTCCTTTGGCTCCGATGATGAAACGAAAACGCCCGCTCATGGAGCGGGCGTTTTCATCAGCTTGCAAGCGGTGGTGTCAAACGCCGCGGTCTCACATCCGCTCGGCCACCCAGCCCTGCACCGATGCCAATGCCGCCCCGAGGTTCTTCGGGTCGGTGCCACCGGCCATCGCCATGTCGGGCTTGCCGCCGCCCTTGCCACCCACCTGCTGGGCGACGAAGTTGACGAGCTCGCCAGCCTTGACCTTCGCGACGCTGTCAGGCGTGACGCCCGCAGCGATCTGGACCTTGCCGCCTTCGACCGCCGCCAGCACGATGGCCGCGCTCTTGAGCTTGTCCTTCAGCTTGTCCATCGTCTCGCGCAGCGCCTTGGCGTCAGCGCCTTCGAGCGTGGCGGCCAGCACCTTGAGGCCCTTCACGTCGACGGCCTTGGCGAGCAGCTCATCGCCCTGGGACGAAGCGAGCTTGCCCTTCAACGCCGCCACTTCCTTCTCGAGCGCGCGCACCTGGTCGAGCACGCTGGCCACGCGGGATGGCACGTCTTGCGGCGAGACTTTCAGCGAGCCGGCCAGGCCGTTCACCGTGTGCTCGAGGTTGCGCAGGTAGGCCAGTGCGTTGTCGCCGGTCACCGCCTCGACACGACGGATCCCCGCGGCCACGCCACCCTCGCCCACGATCTTGAAGAGGCCGATGTCGCCGGTGCGGCCCACGTGCGTGCCGCCGCACAGCTCCTTGCTGCTGCCGATGCTCAGCACGCGCACGGTGTCGCCGTACTTCTCGCCGAAGAGCATCATCGCCCCGCTCTTCTGCGCATCGTCGAGCGCCATCACCTCGGCGCTGGCGCCGGCATTGGCCAGGATCTCGGCATTGACGATGGCCTCGACCTTGGCGATCTGCTCCTCGGTCAACGGCCCGGTGTGCGCGAAATCGAAGCGAGTGCGGTCGGCGTTGACCAGCGAGCCCTTCTGCTGCACGTGGCCGCCCAGCACCTCGCGCAGGGCCTTGTGCATCAGGTGGGTGGCGCTGTGGTTGCGCACGGTCCTGGCACGGCGCTCGACATCCACCTTGACGGTGAAGGCGTCACCCACCTTGACCTCGCCCTCGGCAATGCGGCCGTGGTGGCCGAACACGTCGGCCTGGATCTTCAGCGTGTCGTCGATGACCACGCGCGTGGTCGCGTTGCGGAACTCGCCCGCGTCGCCCACCTGGCCGCCGCTCTCGGCGTAGAACGGCGTGTGGTCGAGCACGATGACCACATCGTCGCCCGCGCGGGCCACCTCGACGGCGCTGCCGTCAACGTAGACCGCCGTGACCTTCGCGCCTTCATGGGCCAGTTCTTCGTAGCCGTGGAAGGTGGTGGGCGCGCCCTTGTATTCGAGGCCCTGCGCCATCTTGAACTTGCCGGCCTCGCGAGCGCGTTGCTTCTGCTCTTCCAGCAGCACGTGGAAGCGCGCCTCGTCGACCTTCAGGCCGCGCTCACGGCACACGTCGCCGGTCAGGTCGACCGGGAAGCCATAGGTGTCGTGCAGCTTGAAGGCGGTGTCGCCATCGAGCACGGCGGGCTTCGCGGCCAGCGCGGTCTCGAGGATCTCCATGCCGCGCTCGATGGTCTGGAAGAAGCGCTCTTCTTCCTGCTTCAGCACTTCGGTCGCGCGGGCGGCACCGGCGCGCAGCTCAGGGTAGGCCTCGCCCATCTGCTCGACCAGCGCCGGCACCAGCGAGTAGAAGAAGGGCTTACGCGCTCCCAGCTTGTAGCCGTGGCGGATGGCACGGCGGGCAATGCGGCGCAGCACATAGCCGCGGCCCGCGTTGCCGGGGATCACCCCGTCGACCACGGTGAAGGTGCAGGCGCGGATGTGGTCGGCGATCACCTTCAGGCTGGGCGAGGCCGGGTCGACGTCCTTGCCGCCCGCGCCTTCGACCGCCTTGTGCGCGGCAGCGAGCAGCGCCACGAAGAGGTCGATCTCGTAGTTGCTGTGCACATGCTGCAGCACCGCAGTGATGCGCTCAAGGCCCATGCCGGTGTCGACGCTCGGCTTAGGCAGCTTGTGCATCACGCCGTCTTCGGTGCGGTTGAACTGCATGAAGACGTTGTTCCAGATCTCGATGTAGCGGTCGCCGTCTTCATCGGGGCTGCCCGGGGGGCCGCCGGCCACGTCGGGGCCGTGGTCGTAGAAGATCTCGGTGCACGGGCCGCAGGGGCCGGTGTCGCCCATCATCCAGAAGTTGTCGGAGGCGTAGCGCGCGCCTTTGTTGTCGCCAATGCGCACGATGCGCTCGGCCGGCACGCCCACCACCTTGTTCCAGATGTCGTAGGCCTCGTCGTCTTCGGCATAGACGGTGACCCAGAGTTTTTCGGCCGGCAGCTTGTAGACCTTGGTCAGGAGCTCCCAGGCGTACTGGATGGCGTCGTGCTTGAAGTAGTCACCGAAGCTGAAGTTGCCCAGCATCTCGAAGAACGTGTGGTGGCGTGCGGTGTAGCCCACGTTGTCGAGGTCGTTGTGCTTGCCGCCAGCGCGAATGCACTTCTGCGAGGTGGTGGCGCGGGTGTAGGGGCGCTTGTCGAAGCCGAGGAAGACGTCCTTGAACTGGTTCATCCCGGCGTTGGTGAACAGCAGCGTCGGGTCGTCGCCCGGGACCACGGGGCTGGAACCCACGATGGTGTGGCCCTTGGACTCGAAGAACTTCAGGAACTGCGAACGGATTTCAGAGGCTTTCATGCCAATCGCTTTCTCGGGGGAGGAACCCGCGGTAAGTGCTTGATTTACCGGGGGTCGCGATTATAGGTGGCGCCCCTCTGGCGAAGCCCCGCACGGGGAGATGCCAGGCCGTGCGCCTTATCATGGTCCGAGCCTCACCCGGAGACATCAACCATGGACCGAAACGCCTCACCCCTCGCCCAGCTCGCCGACCAGAGCCTGCTCAGGAGCAATGCCCTCATCAATGGCGAATGGGTCGACGGCGGCAACGCCCGTTTCGACGTGGTGGACCCGGCCACGGGGCAGAAGCTGGTCGACGTGGCGAACCTCGGCGCCATCGAAACCCGCAAGGCGCTGGAGGCGGCCAACGCCGCCTGGCCGCTCTGGCGCAGCAAGACCGCCAAGGAGCGCGCCACGGTCATGATGAAGTGGTTCCACCTGCTGCATCAGCACGCCGACGACCTGGCCCGCATCATGACGGCCGAGCAAGGCAAGCCGCTCGCCGAGGCCAAGGGGGAAGTGGGATACGGCGCGAGCTTCATCGAGTGGTTTGCGGAGGAAGCCCGCCGTGTCTACGGCGAAACCGTGCCCACCACCGACAACAACAAGCGCTACCTCGTCATCAAGCAGAGCATGGGCGTGTGTGCGGCCATCACGCCGTGGAATTTCCCGATCGCGATGATCACACGCAAGGTGGCACCGGCGCTGGCGGCGGGCTGCCCCGTGGTCATCAAGCCGGCCGAGCAGACGCCGCTGTCGGCGCTGGCCGTGGCCGAACTGGCACAGCGTGCCGGCATGCCGCCTGGGGTGCTCAACGTCGTCACCGCCGATGGCCGCAATTCCATCGAGGTCGGCAAGGAACTGTGCGCGAACGACATCGTGCGCCACCTCTCCTTCACCGGCTCCACCGAAGTGGGCCGCATCCTCGCGGCGCAATGCGCGCCGACGATCAAAAAGCTTTCGCTCGAACTCGGCGGCAACGCGCCCTTCATCGTGTTCGACGATGCCGACCTCGACAGCGCGGCCGAAGGTGCGCTTGCCAGCAAGTACCGCAACGCCGGCCAGACCTGCGTCTGCGCCAACCGGCTCTATGTGCAGGACGGCGTGTACGAGGCCTTCATCGCCAAGCTCACCGAGAAGGCAAAGAGCATCAAGGTCGGCAACGGCTTCGAGCCCGGCGTGACGCAAGGCCCGCTGATCGATGACGCAGCCATCGCCAAGGTGGAGAAGCACGTGGCCGACGCCACCGCGAAGGGCGGCAAGGTGCTGACCGGCGGCAAGAAGATCGGCGACCGCTTTTACGAGCCGACCGTGATCGCCAACGCGACGAGCGACATGCTCTGCGCCCGGGAAGAAACCTTCGGCCCGGTGGCTCCCGTATTCCGCTTCAAGACCGAGGCTGAGGCGATCGCCGCAGCCAACAACACCGAGTTCGGCCTCGCGAGCTACTTCTACAGTCGCGACGTGGGCCGCATCTTCCGCGTGGGCGAAGCATTGGAATACGGCATGGTGGGCATCAACACCGGGCTCATCTCGACGGCCGAAGTGCCATTTGGTGGCGTGAAGCAGTCAGGCCTGGGCCGCGAAGGCTCCCATCACGGCATCGACGACTACGTCGAGATCAAGTACCTCTGCCTGGGCGACATCAACAAGTGAATCACTCGTTCGCCGAATCCTTCATCCCGTAGGCGCCGAGCAAGGCGCCAGTCGAGGCGTGCCGCAGCAGCGGCTCGGGCTGCTTGCCGTCGTCGGGGTACTGCGCCACGCCCACGTGTGCGGTGATCGGCACCTCGGTCCCCGCGATCTTGAACGGGTCGCGCAGCGAGCGAAGGAGCTTCTGCACCACGTACTCGGCATCGGTGGCCGATTCGGTGGACGGCAGCAGCACCGCGAACACGTCACCACCGAGGGAGGCCACCACGTCGCTCGCGCGCACGCCGGCCCGCAGACGCACCGCGATCTTGCGGCGCACGACGTTGGCCGACTCCACGCCATGCCCGCTCTCCACGCCCTGCAGGCCCTCGATGCGGAAGGCCAGCACGCTCACCGGCTTGGGCTCGCGCTCGCGCAGCGCGAGCAGCTGGCTCATGTGCTCGATCAGCTGCTGCCGGTTGGGCAGCCCGGTGCCGAGGTCGGTGGCGTAAGCCTTGCGGGCTTCCAGCTCGACCTGCTTGCGTTGCACGGCCAGGCGCACACGCTGCGCGAGCGACGCCGCATCGGGCTGCAGCACCACGTCTTGCACGCCCGTGTTGAGCAGCCGCTGCTGCGTGGCGCCATCCATCGTGTCGGCCAGAACCAGCACCGCCGCGTCGGCACTCACCGCCGACAGGGCCGCCCAGGGGATGGGCGCCGCCTTCGCCCCGGAGGGCAGGCACAGCAGCGCGGCCTCGGCACTGGCGATCGCGTCGTGCGAGGACTGGGCGCCGAGGTCGACCACGGAGGTCGCCGTGAACGGGCCCCACACGCTCGTCTCAGGCAGGTCGAACACCGAGACCTCGGGCCGGTCGACCCACACGATACGAAGCAGCTTCTCGGTCATGCCCGGCTCTCCAGCGACTGGGGGCCCCAACGACAAGGGCCGCAAAAGCGGCCCTGCCAGACGGAAAGTGGAGCGGGTGAAGGGAATCGAACCCTCGTATGAAGCTTGGGAAGCTGCCGTTCTACCATTGAACTACACCCGCGATGTGGCGCGGATTCTAGCGTGGCAGTCGGCCAGCGGGCCGCTCCCGGCTTCGTCAGCGCACAGGGAGTGCTGCGTCGGGGCCGTAGAAGCTCGCCACGCGCTGACGCAACAACTCGGGCTCCAGTCTCGGGTCGAAGTCGCCCACGCGCTGCTCGATGAGCGGGTACCACGGGTAGCTGCGCGCCTTGGTGAGCTTGCGCTGCACCAGCTCTTCGGTGCTCATGAGCGTGCGGGTGGGGCCGGCACCGACCACGGTGTTGGGCGGTACGTCTTTCGTGACCACCGCGCCCGCCCCCACCACCGAGTTCGGCCCGATGGTCACGCCGGGCATGATGATCGCGCCATAGCCGATGAACGAGTTGTCGCGCACGTCGATCTTGCCGACCGCATCGAGACGCACGCCGTAGGCGTTGTTCAGCACCCGGATCGAACCGTCGTGCCCGATGAAAGTGGCCTCCGAGATGCCGCAGTTGTGGCCGATGCGCACGTAGGACGGATCGGTGAACACCGCGCCCTTGGTGATGGTCGTGTTGCGGCCGACCGAATGCAGCCCGCCCCAGCGCCCGAGGTACAGCGCGTTGTCATGGTTGGACGGCTTTCCGAAGCGCAGCCAGAGCCCGGCCAGCAGTCCATGTTCGAGGGCAAGGTGGCGCAGCACGCGGCGAAGGATCTTGATCATGGCCACATGCTAGAGAGGCACCGCAATGCGTCCAACGAAGCAAAACGATCATCGTTATGCGTCGGCGGGCCGCTCGAGCCTCACCAGAACAGCAACCACACCAGCGCCGCGATCAGCGCCCATTTGCCCACGTAATAGAGCCTGCGGTTTGACGCCTTCAGCGCCTTGGCCTTCAGGCGCAGCGCATAGAGGTAGCGGAAGAAGCGGTTGATCGCGCCGACCGTCTCGGCCTCGGTCTCGACGTTCTGGCTCGACGCCGCGGCCATGACGTACTTCGCGAACACGCGGTTGAACCAGCGCATCGCCCTTGAGTGCAAGGGCCGCTCGACGTCGCAGAAGAGCACCACGCGCTGCTGCACGGTGGTGTTCTCGGCGTGGTGGATGTAGGTCTCGTCGAACATCACCGCCTCGCCATCGCGCCAGTGGTAGCGCTGGCCATCGACTTCGATGTAGCACCCCGGGTCGTTCGGCGTCGCCAGGCCCAGGTGGTATCGCAGCGAGCCCGCATACGGGTCGCGGTGGCGGGTGAGGCGCGCGCCCGGTGGCAACGACGCGAACATCGCCGCCTTGATGCTCGGAATGCTCTTGAGCAGCGCCACCGTCTGCGGGCACTGTGCCTGGGCCGACGGCATGTCCTTGCCGTACCAGCTGAGGTAGAAGCGCTTCCAGCCCGTGCGGAAGAACGAGTTGAAGCCGATGTCGTTGTAGCCGGTGGCCGCGCGGATCTGGCCGTTTTCCTGCAAGCGCAAGGCCTCGTCGCGGATGGTCTGCCAGTGTGCGGCCAGCGGGGCGAGTTCAGGAAAGTCGCGGGTGTCGAGGAAGGCCGAGGCCCGCACGCGCGAGAACAGGTACATCAGCGCGTTGATCGGCGCCAGGAGGATGGTGAAGTCGAGCGCACGCTTGAGCTCGAACCGCTCGCGCCCGCGCAGGTGCGCATACAGGGCCGACGCCACGAAAGTCAGAAGCACCCAATGTCGAAGCAGCATGGGCGCGGATTCTAGGCAGCAGCGTCAATAGTGAGCAGGCGCTCGGGCTTTGCGCAACGCGCCCGCTCGATACAAGCCCGCACTCCCGACCGGGATCGCACGGGCGAGCGCGTGTTTTCCACCGGAGAACGCGGCCTCGGGAAATCGATATTCGCTCTTTTTGCACGCCAGTTCATATTCGCGCCTCGGCAAAAAGCTTCAAAGGAGACACCGTGACCTTCCCCCTGAACCGGATGAACCGGCTGCTCTGCGGCCTGGGCCTCACCCTCTGCACCGCCGCCGCCCAGGCCGACGTGCTGCTCGACCAGACCTTCAGTGCCGGCCTTGGCGGCTTCACCTCCACCGGCAGCGTCAGCACCGGCAGCTACGGCGCGCGCATGACGGCATCGCTGCTGAGTGCGGACGGCGCCATCCGCTCCGCGCCCATCAGCACCGTGGGCTTCACCAACCTCACGCTGCAGTTCAGCCGCAGCTCCACCGGGCTCGACACCGGCGAGGCTGGCATCGTCGAGTTCTCGACCAACGGCAGCACCTACACCGTGCTCGAGTCGAGCAACAGCGCCTCGGGGGCCGCGACCTTCGCCCTCCCGACCACCGCCGCGGGGCAGGCCTCGCTCTACATCCGCTTCCGCGTGAACGCCAACAGCGCCACCGAGTCGTACACGGTCACCCACGCCCGCATCGAAGGCACGCGCACCGACACACCGCCGCCCACCGGCGGCCTGCGCGACCCCGGCACCGGCCCGTGGACCCTCGTCTCGGCCGCCAACGTCGCCGCCGAATGCAAGCTCGACCCCGCCGCGCTGCAATCGGCCAACCGCACGCTCGGCCTGTCATATGCCATCGTTCGCTACGGCAAGCTCTGCCACGAGTACTACCCGAGCGGGCGCGATTCGGTGAGCCAGGTCTACTCGACCACCAAGACGATGGGGGCGCTGACCATCGGCGCCCTGATCCACCAGACGAAGAACATCCCCGTCACCACCACGCGCAAGCGCGGGCCGCTCGGCGAGTTCCAGCGCATCGACCACTGGCTCGACAGCTTCACCTTCCAGCAGGCCTCGACCACGGCACACGTGCTGGGCATGGTGAGCGACGCATCGCCCAACCTCAACTACCCGAACCGCGAGTTCCAGTACGACACGGTCGGAAGCGACGCCATCAACCGCCTGAGCGACGTCATCAACACCGTGGTAGCGCAAGACACCACACGGCTGGGCAGCAACATCGGCGCCTTCTGGACGCGCTACCTCGCCCAGCCGCTGGGTTTCGAGAACTCCACCTGGGGCACCTCGTCGAGCAGCAAGAACTTCGCGACCAGCTGGCAGACGACCATCCGCGACATGGCACGTCTGGGCCTCCTGATGAACAACGGCGGCGTGTGGAACGGCCAGCGCCTGGTCGACGTGAACTACCTGCACAACCTCGCGCACACCTCGTTCGAAGACGCCAACACCCGCTACGGCTACCTCACCTGGCTGAACGAGGCCGACAGCTGCGCGCCCAAGCCGCAGTACCGCGCCTACCCGCACGGCCCGGTGTCGAACGCCCCGAGCTGTCTGCGCACCGCCGGCTGCCCCGCGCAGCAGTACGACGTGGGCGTGTTCTTCGCCGCGGGCCTCGGTGGCCAGTACATCATCGTGCACCGTGGCCTCGACATGGTGATCGTGGTGAAGGACTCCGGTGGCCAGTCGGGTGAAGAGCCCGGCCGCTTCTGGCAGGCCATCCGCCCGGCGGTGGTGGCACTCGACCCGACCTACCGTGGCAACAACACCGCCTTCTGCTCGGCCTACGGCGCAGGCAACTACGCCCCCGACCTGAAGCTGTGGGAAGGCGGCCTCTGAGCCTGCACGCGGTCGTCGCTTGAGGGGGCACGAGGCACAATGCGTGCCCCCATGAGCGACGACACCTCTTCTCCTTCATCTCCCCCGCGGCGCGGCATCAAGAGCTTCGTGGTCCGTGCCGGCCGCATGGGCACGGGCCAGATCCGCGCCCTCGAGACGCTCGGGCCGCGCTTCGTGCTGCCCTACGCGCCGCAGGTGCTCGACCCCGTGGCCACCTTCGGCCGCCAGGCGCCGCTCGTGGTGGAGATCGGCTTCGGCATGGGCCAGGCCACCGCGCAGATCGCGCAGGCCCTGCCCGGCACCGACTTCCTCGGCATCGAGGTCCACACGCCGGGCGTGGGCGCCCTGCTCAAGCTCATCGACGAGCAGCAGCTCGCCAACGTCCGCATCGTCCAGCACGATGCGGTGGAGGTGCTGGAGCACATGGTCGCGCCCGCCTCGCTGGCCGGCGTGCACGTCTTCTTCCCCGACCCGTGGCACAAGAAGAAGCACAACAAGCGCCGCCTGATCCAGGCGCCCTTCGTCGCGAAGCTCGTGACGCGGCTCGCACCGGGCGGCTACCTGCACTGTGCGACCGACTGGCAGCCTTACGCCGAGCAGATGCTGGAAGTGCTGTCCGCCGAGCCGGGGCTGCGCAACACCGCCGAGGGTTACGCGCCCAAGCCGGACTACCGGCCGCTCACCAAGTTCGAGAACCGTGGCCTCAAGCTCGGCCACGGCGTGTGGGACCTCGTCTTCCGGAAAGCTTGATCAGGCCGCCCAGGTGACGAGGCCGGTGTAGGCCGTCGCGAGCACGATCAGGCCGAACACGATGCGGTACCACGCGAAGACCGTGAAGTCGTGCGTCGACACGTACCGGATCAGCCAGCGGATGCACAGCAAGGCGCTGATGAACGCGAACACCGTGCCCACGAGAAACATCGGCAGGTCACCCCAGTGCAGGAGATCGCGCTGCTTCCACACCGAATACGCGCCCGCGGCCATCAGCGTGGGAATGCCGAGGTAGAAGCTGAACTCGGTGGCCGCCTTGCGCGAGAAGCCGAGCACGATGGAGCCGATGATCGTGGCGCCCGAGCGACTGGTGCCGGGAATCAGCGCGAGGCATTGCAGCAGGCCGACCTTCAGCGCGTCCAGCGCGGTCATCTCGTCGACCGTCTCCACCCGCGCCTGCCGCGTGCCTTCGGTGTCGCTCTCGCCATAGAGCCGTTTGTGGCGCCGCTCCACCCACAGGATGATCAGGCCACCCACGATGAAGGCGATGGCCACCGGCACCGGCTTGAAGAGGTGCTGCTTGATGACGCTGCCCAGCAGCAGGCCGAACACGGCCGCCGGCACGAACGCCACGATCACGTTGCGCGCAAAGCGCTGTGCCACCGGGTCGTGCGTGATGCCGACCACCGTGCGGCCGAGGCGCACGCGGTACTCCCAGATCACCGACAGCATGGCGCCGGTCTGGATGGCAATCTCGAACACCTTGACGGTGTCGCCGGTGAAGTCGAGCAGGGAGCCTGCAAGGATCAGGTGGCCGGTGCTGGAGATGGGCAGGAATTCCGTCAGGCCTTCGACGATGCCCATGATGGCTGCCTTCAGCAGCAGTACGACGTCCAAATGCGACCCCTCAAAAAAGACGCCGCATGATAGCGGCGCACTTTTGCCCTTGGATTGCGCGGGCCGCCCCACCCTGGCCCTTGCGGCCGATCAAGTCTTTGCAAAGCTTCACGGGCCTTTGGTTGACCCACCGCGTCTAAGGCAGATACATTAATGACTGGTTGGTCAGTATCTCAACCCCCCTTCATGTCCAAAACATCATCGGCCGCGCCCACGCGCCAGCGGCGCAAGGAAGCGCGCCCCCAGGAACTGCTCGACGCCGCGCTTGCGCTCTTCGTCGAAAAGGGATTCGCCGCCACACGCTCCGACGAAGTCGCGGTGCGCGCCGGTGTCTCCAAGGGCACGCTCTATCTCTATTACCCGAGCAAGGAAGAGCTGCTCAAGGCAGTGATCCAGCAAAACTACAGCGGCTTGATCGCCGAAGGCGCCGGCATCGTCGACAACTTCGAAGGCCCGACCGCCGAGTTGCTCGCCATGCTGATGCGCATGTGGTGGACGCGTGTGGGCAGTTCGCCGGCCGGCGGCATCCACAAGATCATGATGGCGGAGGTGCGCAACTTCCCCGAGATCGCGCAGTTCTACCGCGACGAGGTGATCCAGCCGTCATCCGAGCTGCTGATCCGCACGCTGCGCCGCGGCGTGGAGCGCGGCGAGTTCCGCCCCCTCCCCTATGAAGAGGCGATGCACGCGTTGATCGCGCCGCTGATCTTCATGTCGCTGCACAAGAATTCCTTCGGCGCGTGCCCGCTCGAAGGCATGGACTTCGACCCCGACCGGGTGATCGAGGTCCACATCGAGCTGATGCTCAACGGGCTGCTGACCAAGCCCGCCATCACCGCGAAGACGACAACAAAAGCATCCTGAGGGAAGACCTGTCATGACGAAGAGAAAGTTGAAGTGGGCGATCGGGGGGATCGTGCTGCTGCTGGTGCTGGGCCTGGTGGGCAGCCGGTTGAATGCAAAACGGCAGGCGCGTGTCGCCGCCGCTCAGCCGGCCAAGGTGGTGCAGAGCTATGACCTCGCACCGGCCGACCTCGTGGCCGCCGGCAACCAGGAACTCGTGCGCACGCTCGCCGTCTCGGGCGGCCTAAAGGCCGTCAACAGCGCCTTCATCAAGGCCAAGGTCGCCGCCGAAGTGAAGTCGCTCACCGTGCGCGAGGGCGACGCGGTCAAGGCCGGCCAGGTGCTCGGCCAGCTCGACACCTCCGAACTCACGCTGCGCGTGAGCCAGGCCGAGCAGACGGCCGCCTCGTCGCGCGCGCAGCTCGACATCGCCAAACGCGCGCTCGAGAACAACCGCGCCCTCGTGGCCCAGGGCTTCATCTCGCCCACGGGTCTCGAGACCTCGATCTCGAACGAAGCCTCTGCCCGGGCCAACTACGGCGCGGCGCAAGCGGCCGCAGACCTGGCCCGCAAGGCGCTCGCCGATGCGCAGCTCGTGGCGCCCATCTCGGGCACGGTGTCGCAGCGCCTGGTGCAGGTGGGCGAGCGTGTGTCCATCGACACCCGCCTCATCGAGGTCGTCGACCTGTCGCGCATCGAACTCGAAGCCGCCGTCACGCCCGAAGACGTGGCCGACGTGCGCGTAGGCCAGACCGCCCGGCTCGAGATCGACGGCTACCGCGAGCCCGTCGAAGCGACCGTGGCGCGCATCAACCCGAGCACCCAGGCGGGCACCCGCGCGGTGATGGTCTACCTGAGCGTCAAGCCGCACCCGGGGTTGCGCCAGGGGCTGTTTGCACGGGGCACGGTCGAGGTGCAGCGGCGCACTGCGCTCGTGGTGCCGGCCGGCGTGGTGCGCGTCGACCAGGCCCGCCCCTACGTGATGGCGATTGCCGAGGGCCGCATCGCCTACAAGCCGGTGACGGTCGGCGCACGTGGCGAGGCGGTGATCAACGGCACGCGCGAGAGCGTGGTCGAGATCACGCAGGGCCTGGCGGCCGGCACGCAGGTGCTCCGCGGCACCGTGGGCCAGTTGCGCGACGGCTCGCCCGTCAGCATCGCTTCGCCGGCTTCCGCAGCCGCCGCCCGCTGAAGGGCCGCCGCCATGTGGTTCACGCGCGTTTCCATCAGCAACCCGGTGATGGCCACGATGGTCATGCTGGCCTTCGTGGTGCTCGGTCTCTTCAGCGTGCAGCGGCTCGCGGTCGACCAGTTCCCGAACGTCGACTTCCCGACGGTCGTCGTCCAGATGGACTACCCCGGCGCCTCGCCCGAGATCGTCGAGGCCGAGATCAGCAAGAAGGTCGAAGAAGCGGTCAACACCATCGCCGGCATCAACGCCCTCTCGTCGCGCTCGTATGAGGGCACGTCGGTGGTGGTCGTCGAATTCAACCTCGACGTCGATGGCCGCAAGGCCGCCGACGATGTGCGAGAGAAGATCGCGCTGATCCGCCCCAACCTGCGCGACGAGGTGAAGGAGCCGCGCATCTTCCGCTTCGACCCGCAGAGCGCGCCGATCTTCAACGTGGCCGTGCTGGCACCGGAGGGCAAGAAGTCGCCGCAGGAGCTCACCACCTGGGCCACGCAGGTGCTGCAAAAGCGCCTGGAAAACGTGCGCGGCGTGGGCTCCGTCACGGTGGTGGGTGGCGTCAAGCGCCAGGTCAACCTCTACCTGCGCCCGGCCGCGCTCGAAGCAATGGGCGTGAGCGTCGACCAGGTGCTCGCCGCCGTGAAGAGCGAGAACCAGGAGCTGCCGATGGGCGCCCTGCAGTCGGCCGAGCAGGAGCGCGTGGTGCAGATCAACGCGCGTCTCAAGCGCCCGGAAGACTTCCGCGAGATCGTGGTGGCCCGCCGTGGCGGCAACGCGATCAAGCTCTGGCAGGTGGCCGACGTGGTCGACGGACCGCAGGAGATCGAGAGCCTCGCGCTCTACAACGGCCAGCGCACGGTGCTGCTGTCGGTGCAGAAGTCGCAGGGCGAGAACACCATCGCCGTGGTCGACGGCCTGCAGGCCGCCCTCAAGGACGTGGCCCCGCTCGTGCCGCCGGGCGTGAAGGTCGAGGTCAACCGTGACAACTCGCGCTCGATCCGCGTCTCGGTGGCCAACGTCACGCAGACGCTCATCGAAGGCGCGGCGCTCACGGTGCTCATCGTCTTCCTGTTCCTGAACTCGTGGCGCTCGACCGTCATCACGGGCCTGACGCTCCCGATCGCGCTGATCGGCACCTTCCTCTTCATGTATGCCTTCGGCTTCACGATCAACGGCATCACGATGATGGCGCTGAGCCTGTGCGTGGGCCTCCTGATCGACGATGCGATCGTGGTGCGCGAAAACATCGTGCGCCACGTGCAGCTGGGCAAGACCCCGATGCAGGCCGCGCTCGACGGCACCAACGAGATTGGCCTGGCCGTGCTCGCCACCACGCTGTCGATCGTGGCGGTGTTCCTGCCCATCGGCTTCATGGGCGGCATCGTCGGCAAGTTCTTCCACCAGTTCGGCATCACCATCGTCGCGGCGGTGCTGATCTCGATGTTCGTGAGCTTCACGCTCGACCCGATGCTCTCGAGCGTGTGGCACGACCCGCAGGCGCATGAGCACGGCCGCCGCGGCCCGCCGGTCACGCTGTACGACAAGACCATCGGCCGCGTCACCGCGGTGTTCGATCGCCTGACCGAGTGGCTGTCCGATGCCTACCAGCACATCCTCGGCTGGTCGCTCAGGCACAAGTTCAAGACGCTGCTGGTCGCACTCGCCACCTTCGTCGCGAGCTTCTTCGTGATCCCCATCCTCGGCGCCGAGTTCATCCCGAAGGCCGACTTCTCGGAGACGCAGCTCAACTTCTACACGCCGGTCGGCTCGTCGCTCGAGACCACCGAAGCCCGCGCCCGCCAGATCGACGCCGTGCTGCGCGAGATGCCCGAGGTGCGCCACACCGTGACCACCATCAACGGCGTGGGCGCGCCCGGCAAGATCTACGGGTCTGTCTACGTGCGCCTGGTCGACCGCAAGGACCGCACCCGCAGCGTCGACCAGCTCACTGCACCGCTGCGCGAGCGGCTCGCGCGCATACCCGGCGTCACCGTCACCAACATCGGCGTGACCGATCTCGGCGGCGGCAAGAGCCTGCAGTTCTCCATCCAGGGGCCCGACCTCGCGGAGCTGGAGCGGCTGTCGAACCTCATCATGCCCAAGCTGCGCGAGATCCCCGGCCTGGTGGACCTCGACAGCACGCTCAAGCCCAACAAACCCACCGTGTCGATCGACGTGAAGCGCGACGCCGCCGCCGACCTCGGTCTCAACGTCAACGCGCTGGCCGGCACGCTGCGCACGCTCGTGGCCGGCACCACCGCCGGCAACTGGCGCGCGCCCGACGGCGAGAACTACGACGTGAACGTGCGCGTCACGCCCGAAGCGCGCACCGATGTCACCGACCTGCTGCGCGTGCCCATCAACGTCACAGCTGCGGCCGACGGCTCGCCGCGCATCGTGCGCCTGTCGCAGGTGGCCGATGTGAAGCCCTCGACCGGCCTCAACCAGATCAACCGGCGCGACCTCAACCGCGAGATCAACGTCGATGCCAACGCCTATGGCCGAAGCTCGGGCGAGGTGTCGGCCGACATCCGCCGCGTGCTCGACAGCGTGGCCTGGCCGCCTGGCTACCGCTACAGCTTCGGTGGCTCGACGAAGAACATGAACGAGTCGTTCCAGTACGCCATCGGCGCGCTGGCGCTCGCCATCGTCTTCATCTACATGATCCTCGCGAGCCAGTTCAAGAGCTTCCTCCAGCCCATCGCGCTGATGGCGTCGCTGCCGCTCACGCTGATCGGCGTGGTGCTCACGCTGCTGGTCTTCGGCTCCACGCTCAACATGTTCAGCATCATCGGCATCGTGATGCTGATGGGCCTGGTGACGAAGAACGCCATCCTGCTGGTCGACTTCGCGATCCGCGCCCGCCAGGGCGAGCACGGCGACGCGCCGATGGGCCGCGAAGCCGCCCTGCTGCATGCGGCCGAAGTGCGGCTGCGCCCGATCCTCATGACCACGCTGGCGATGGTCTTCGGCATGGTGCCGCTCGCCTTCGCGCTCTCCGAAGGCTCGGAGCAGCGTGCGCCCATGGGGCAGGCGGTGATCGGCGGGGTCATCACCTCGTCGCTGCTCACGCTCGTCGTGGTGCCCGTCATCTACTGCTACCTCGACGACTTCTCCGCCTGGCTCAAGCGCAAGTTCGCCGGCCAGCCCGCCCCCGCTGCTGACATTGCGCCGCAACCCGCGGGCGGGAAATAGAATTTTTGGCTCACCCCATCTGTCTTAACGAGAACACGCCATGAACACCGAGCAAGCCCGCTTCAACATGATCGAACAGCAGATCCGCCCCTGGGACGTGCTGGACGCGAGCGTCCTGTCCCTGCTGGCCGTGGTCAAGCGCGAGGATTTCGTGCCCGCTGCCTACCGCAGCATGGCGTTCTTCGACACCGAGGTGCCCCTGCCGAACGGCCAGTGCATGCTGGCGCCCAAGATCGAAGCCCGCCTGCTGCAGGAGCTCGAAGTGCGCAAGCACGAGCGTGCGCTCGAGATCGGCGCCGGCTCCGGCCACATGGCCGCGCTGCTGGCGCACAAGGCGCGCCAGGTCGTCACGCTCGAGAGCGACCCGACGCTGGCCAGGCTCGCCTCCGAGAACCTGAAGCGCGCCTCAGTCACCAATGTGAGCGTGATGGAAGGCGACGGCAGCAAACGCCTGCCCACCGCTGGCCCGTTCGACGTGATCCTGCTCTCGGGCTCGGTGGCGTCGATCCCGCAGAACCTGCTCAACGAGCTCAAGGTCGGCGGCCGCCTCGCCGCCATCGTCGGCCAGGAGCCGGTGATGAACGCCGTGCTCGTGACCCGCGTGGGCGAGAACGAGTTCAAGAGCGTAAACCTCTTCGACACCGTGGCCCAGCGCCTCGTGGGCTTCGACGAGCCTTCGCGGTTTCACTTCTAAACCGCACTTCTGATCTTTCTTTCGAACGCAGTACAACCCCAAGGACCGTTCCATGTCCCCTGCCTTCACGCCACGCCGGCTCGCCCTGGCGGCTGCCTTCGCGCTCGGCGCGCTCTCCACGGCCCATGCGCAATCGCTGCAGGAGCTGTACGACACCGCCCGAGGCTACGACGCAACCTATCTCGCGGCGCGAGCGCTGGCGGATTCGACGGTGTACAAGGCAGAGGGGGTCCATTCGCTGCGCAGGCCGAATGTGGGCGCGACGGTGGGCTATGCCCGCACCACCAACGAAACGCCGGCAACCGAGAGCGAAAACCGCGGGCCCACCGCGGCACTCAACGCCAAGCAGACGCTATTCAATCGGGCCAACGACGCCACCATCTCGCAAGCCGACCTCGGCGTCGAGGCCGCCAGGGCCGACCTCGCGCTCGCCGAGCAGGATCTGATCGTTCGCGTGGCCAACGCCTACTTCGACGTGCTGGGGGCACAAGACGCACTCACCACCGCCAGGGCCAGCACCAAGGCCATCTCGGAGCAGCTCGCCTCGGCCAAGCGCAACTTCGAGGTGGGCACCGCCACCATCACCGACACCCGCGAAGCGCAGGCGCGCTACGACCTGGCCACGGCGCAGGAGCTGGCGGCCGAGAACGACCTGCTCAACAAGCGCATCGCGCTCGACCAGCTCGTAGGGCGCAGCAACGTGGAGCCCAAGCCGCTGGCCACGCCGGTGGTGCTGCCGCCGGTGATGCCGGCCGACGTGAATTCCTGGGTCTCGCTGGCTGAAGGCGGCCCCGGCGTTCGCAAGGCGCAGGTCGGCTACGAAGTGGCGCAACTCGAAACCAGCAAGGCACGCGCCGGCCACCTGCCCACGGTCGATCTCAGCGGCAGCTATGGCCAGGGCCGCGCCACCGGTTTCTCGAAGCAGGGCTCGCTGCCAGTCAACCGCTACAACGGTGACACCAACCAGTCCAGCATCGGCGTGACGGTCAACATCCCTCTCTTCGCCGGCTTCGCCATCCAGAACCGGGTGAAGGAAACCCTGCTACTCGAAGAGCAGTCGCGCAACAACCTCGACGCGGCCCGCCGCTCGGCCAACCAGGCCGCCCGCCAGGCCTACTACGGCTCCGAGTCGCTGCAGGCCCGCGTACGAGCGCTCGAAGCCGCGGAGACGTCCAGCCAGGTGGCGCTCGACGCCACGCAGCTCGGCTACAAGGTGGGCGTGCGGGTGAACCTCGACGTGCTCAACGCGCAAACGCAGCTCTACAGCACCCGCCGCGACCTGGCGCGTGCGCGCTACGACGTGCTGGTGAACACCCTGCGCCTCAAGCAGGCCGCCGGGCAGCTTTCGCCGGCCGATGTGGCCGCGATCAACCAGCTGCTGGTGAAGTAACCGAGGCACTGTCCGGCAGCAGCGCGGAGATCTTTTCCGCCATGCGCTCGGCAGCGCCGCGATGCTGCGTGGCGAAGGCCACGGCCCGCTCGGCGGACTGGCCCCGCCCCGCATCGCCGGCCATCGCTACCGCTTGCGCCACACCCTCGCCCATGTCGGCCACCCGCCGCGACGCGCCGGCCGCCAGCGACAGCGTGGCCGCCTCGGCGAAGTTGAAGGTGTGCGGGCCCATCACGACGGGGCAGCCGCAGGCGGCCGCCTCGATCAGGTTCTGCCCGCCGAGCGGCGCGAAGCTGCCGCCGAGCAGCGCCACGTCGCTCATGCCGTAGTAGAGCGGCATCTCGCCCATGCTGTCGCCCAGCCAGACGTCGGCCGGCCACGCCCCCTCGCCAGGCTCTGCCTGCCAGCTGCTGCGCCGCGCGACCGAGAGCCCTTGTGCCGCGACGAGCGCCGCCACCTCGTCGAAACGCTGGGGGTGCCGCGGCACGATGAGCAGCAGTGGCCGCTGCGCCGAAGGCAGCGCGGCCCAGGCGGCCAGCAGCAGCGCCTCCTCGCCTTCGCGCGTGGCCGCGGCCATCACGACCGGGCGCCCCAGCCGCGCACGCCACGCACGTCCACGTGCGATGAGCGCCGGGTCGGGCGTCATGTCGAACTTCAGGTTGCCGCAGACAACGACCTCGCGCACGCCGGAATCGCGCAGCCGTGTGGCGTCGTCTTCCGTCTGCGCGAGCGCCATGCGCAGCGTGGCCGCTGCCGGGTACATCACCGACGACAGGCGCTGGCCCTGGCGGTGGCTCTTGGCGCTCAGGCGCGCATTGGCCAGCACCATCGGCACACCCGCCGCATGGGCCGCATGCAGCAGGTTGGGCCAGATCTCGGTTTCCATCAGCACGCCGGCCACCGGCTTGAACTGTTTGAAGAAGCGGTCGACGACACCCGGCGTGTCATAGGGCAACCAGGCCTGCACGTCGCCCTCGCGAAGCAAAGCCTTGCCTGCCTCGCGGCCGGTGGCGGTGCTGTGGGTGAGCAGCAGGCGCAGTTGCGGGTGGCGCAGGCGCAGCGCATCCACCAGCGCCGCGGCGGCGCGCGTCTCGCCGAGCGACACCGCATGCACCCACAACGCACCGGCCTGCGCCGCGCCCTGATAGGCGCCCAATCGCTCGCCGATCGCATGGCGGTACAGCGGCTCGGCGCGCCCACGCAACCACAGGCGCAGCACATAGGCCGGCTTGAGCAGGCGCAACAGGTTGGAATAGAGGTGCCGCGCGAACATGCTCAGCCGCGCTTGGCGCGACGCACCACCTGCCACGTGGCCCAAACGAGGTCGACCTCGGGCGTGGGCTCGCGCTCCAGCGCCGCCTGGTGATGGTGGCCGTGGGCCGCGAGCGGCCCGGTGCGCCAGGCGGTCGGGAAGTTGTAGAGCTGCACGTGCGGCAGGTTGAGCGCCACCGCGATGTGGCTCAGGCCGCTGTCGACGCCGATCACGCCCTGCGCGGCCCCCAGCCGGTCGACCAGCGCATCGAGCGACATCTGCGGCCACACGCTCGCCTGCGGCCCGATCGCGCGGGCGATGCGTTCGGCGCGCGCCAGCTCCACCGGGCCCGCATGCGGCAGCGCCACCGCCACGCCCGAGGCGACCATGCGCTGCCCGAGCTCCACCCAGCATTCCTCGGGCCACAGCTTGTCGTCGCGAGAGGTGCCGTGCACGAACACCACCGTCGGCTGCGCCAGCGGTTCGGCATGCGACAGCAGGCCGAAGTACGGCGAGCCGCTCACCTGGTAGTTGAGCGCCCGCGCCGCGAGTTCACGCGAGCGGTCGAGCGCGTGGATGCGCGGCGTGATCTCGATGGTCTGGTCGATCAGCCAACGCACCGGCCACTCGTAGCCCGAGCCCTCGGTCTTGTTGGCGAGGCCGAAGCTTGGCCCCTGCGCCATGCGCGCGACGAGGGCCGACTTGGTGAGGCCTTGCAGGTCGATCACCGCGTCGTAGCGCTCGGCGGTGAGCTTGCGCTTGAACTCGCGCCACTCGGCGCGCACTGCGCTTGTCCACCAGCGCTTGCGCCAGCGGCGCTGGGCGCACTCGATCACCTCGCCGATGCCCTGCACGCGGCGCACGAGCGGCGCGAAGGCCGGCTCGACCACCCAGTCGATGCGCGCCCCGCTGTAGACGCTGCGGATGTCGTGCACCACCGGCATGGCGTGCACCACGTCCCCCAGCGACGACAACTTGACGATCAGGACACGCAAGGGGGCGGGTACAACTGATTAGTGCGCGGCCGCAGCGACCTGCGCGTCGGGCTTGGCCGCTTTCAGCGCCGCCATCATCGTCTCTTCGATGCGGTGCAGCGCCTCCTGCGTGTGGCCCTCGAAGCGCAACACCAGCACCGGCGTGGTGTTCGATGAGCGGATGAGGCCGAAGCCGTCTTCGTAGTCCACGCGCAGGCCGTCGATGGTCACGACCTCGGCGCCGGGGAAGTCGGCGTTCTTCAGCAGTTTCTCGACCACCTGCTTCGGCTCGCCCTCGGCGCAGGGCACGTTGAGCTCGGGCGTGTTGAAGCTCGTGGGCAGGCCATCGAGCACGGCGCTCGGATCCTTGCTCTTGGACAGGATCTCCAGCAAGCGCGCTGCGGTGTAGGTCGCGTCGTCGAAGCCGTACCAGCGCTCCGAGAAGAAGATGTGCCCGCTCATCTCGCCGGCGAGCGGCGCCCCGGTTTCCTTGAGCTTGGCCTTGACCAGCGAGTGGCCGGTCTTCCACATCAGCGGCTTGCCGCCATGCTCGCGCACCACGGGGGCGAGGCGCTGCGTGCACTTCACGTCGTAGATGATGGTCGCGCCGGGGTTGCGCTCCAGCACGTCGATGGCGAAGAGCATCAGCTGCCGGTCGGGGTAGATGATGTTGCCGCCCTTGGTGACAACGCCCAGGCGGTCGCCGTCGCCATCGAAGGCGAGGCCGATCTCGGCGTCGCTCGTCTTCACCGCGTGGATCAGGTCGGCCAGGTTCTCCGGCTTGCTCGGGTCGGGGTGGTGGTTGGGGAAGTCGCCGTCGACCTCGGAATACAACTCGGTCACCTCGCAGCCGAGTGCGCGCAGGATGCCGGGGGCCGACGCGCCGGGGATGCCGTTGCCGCTGTCGACCACGATCTTCATCTTGCGCTTGAGCTTGCAGTCGCTCGCGATGCGGTGCCGGTACTCGGCGAGGATGTCCATCTGGGCCGAGCGACCCTTGCCGACCACGTAGTCTTCGCGCTCGATGCGCGTGCGCAGGGCCTGGATCTCGTCGCCGTAGATCGCGCGGCCGGCCAGTACCATCTTGAAGCCGTTGTAGTCCTTCGGGTTGTGGCTGCCAGTCACCTGGATGCCCGAGTTGCAACCGTGCTGGCCGCGCGTGGCCGCCACGTAATAGAGCATCGGCGTGGTCACGGCGCCGAGGTCCACCACGTCGAGGCCGGTGGAGGCGAGACCACGGGTCAGCGCGGCCACGAGGCCCGGGCCCGAGAGGCGCCCGTCGCGGCCCACGGCCACGGCCTTCTCGCCTGCTGCCACAGCCGCGCTCCCGAAGGCCTTGCCGAGGTGTTCCGCAAAGCTTTCGTCGATGGTCTTGCCGACGATGCCGCGGATGTCATAGGCCTTGAAGTTGGAGGCGGTGACTTGCATGCGTGAGTGCTCCTGGAAGAAGTTGGCGGATTCTATAGACGCCACATGGCGCCCTCGGGGCCTGGAGCACGGGGCGTTCCACCACCGCGCGCGGGCCCGTTTCCACAGTCGAATGCATGTGTCCGGAAACGGCCAGTCGAGCCGTTCCAGCCGCCCATAATGAACCTCATGACCCTCGACCACGACGCCTCCTACCAGGTCTTCAAGGCCCGCGATGCCCGCTTCGACGGCCGACTGTTCGTGGGCGTCACCTCGACCGGCATTTATTGCCGGCCGGTCTGCCGCGTGAAGACCCCGCGCAAGGAAAACTGTCGCTTCTTCTCGACCCCGGCCCAGGCCGAGGCCGAAGCTTTCCGCCCCTGCATGAAATGCCGCCCCGAGATGGCCCCCGGGCCCGGCCTCGCCTGGACGGTGATGGATGCCTCGCGCACGCTCGCCCGCCAGGCCGCGCAATGGCTCGACAGCCGGCTGGGCGCCGACGACGACGAGAGCGACGCCCCGTCGATGGCTGCGCTGGCCAGCCACCTCGGCGTGAGCGACCGCCACCTGCGCCGCATCTTCGCCGCCGAGCATGGTGTGACGCCGCTGCAATACCTGCAGACGCGCCGCCTGCTGCTGGCCAAGCAGCTCTTGACCGACACGCGTCTCCCCGTCTCGCAGGTGGCGCTCGCCAGCGGCTTTCGCAGCCTGCGCCGCTTCAACGCCGCCTTTGCCGACAGCTACCGCATCAGCCCGAGCCGACTGAGGCAAGACGCCGACGACGCGACCCCTCTGCCCGCCGACCAGGCGGTCTGCGTCAACCTCGGCCACCGCCCGCCCTACGACACGGCGGCGATGCTTCGCTTCCTCTCGCTGCGGGCGATTCCCGATGTCGAGCAGGTCGAGGACCCGTGCGTGCGGCGAAGCCTGCGCGCCGGGGCGCTCGCACCCAGTGGCGGCTGGCTGCAGGTGGAGTTCGTGCCCGAGACGGAAACCCGTGGGCCCCACGTGCGCCTTCAGTTCGCCCCCTCGCTCGCGCCCCACAGCGCCCGCGTGGTCGCCGGCGTTCGCCGCTGGCTCGACCTCGACGCCTCGCCCGACACGATCGACCACGCCCTCGCCGGCCTGCCCGGCGGCCCCGGCCTGCGCCTGCCGGGCTGCGTCGACGGCTTCGAGATGGTCGTGCGCGCCGTGCTCGGCCAGCAGGTCACGGTGGCCGCCGCGCGCACGCTGGCCCGCCGTTTCGCCGACCGTTTCGGCGAGGCCGTCGCCACCCCGTGGCCCGAGGTCACGCGCACCTTCCCGTCGCCCGAGACCATCGCGGCGGCCCCGGTCGAGCACATCGCCGAACTCGGCATCATCCGCGCGCGCGCCGGTGCCATCCAGGCGCTGGCACAGGCCTGGCCCGAGGCCTCGCGCCACCTGCACGACAAGCACGAACCCGCCGCGCTGATCGAGATGCTCGAGCAACTCCCTGGCATCGGCCCATGGACGGCGCACTACATCGCGATGCGCGCCCTCGGCTGGCCCGACGCCTTCCCGCCGAACGACGTGGCCGTGCTCAACGCCATGAAGCCGCTCTTCGGCATCACCACCCGGCGCGAGGCCGAGACTCACGCAGAGCGCTGGAGCCCCTGGCGTTCATACGCGGTGCTTCGTCTCTGGAACTCGCTCGCCTGAAAGGCCTGACCATGCCCACGCTTCGCCACATCACCGCCCAGGCCACCTACACCACGCCGCTCGGGCAGGTGCTCATCGCCCGCACCGAGGCCGGTCTCGCCGGGCTCTGGTTCGAATCGCAGAAGTGGCACCCGGCGCCGCTCGACGCGCCCGAGCGCCCCGACGACCCGCTGCTGCGCGAGGCCGCCACGCAGGTCACCGACTACTTCGCTGGCCGCCGCACCCGCTTCGAGCTGCCGCTCGACCTGCACGGCAGCCCCTTCCAGCGCAGCGTGTGGCAGGCCCTGCGCGACATCGAGTGCGGCGCCACCCGCAGCTACGCCGACATCGCCCGCGGCATCGGCTCGCCGCAAGCCGTGCGCGCCGTGGGCGCCGCGGTGGGCCGCAACCCGATCAGCGTGATCGTGCCCTGCCACCGCGTGCTGGGCAGCAGCGGCCAACTCACCGGCTACGCGGGCGGGCTCGACCGCAAGCGGGCCCTGCTCGCACTGGAAGAAAACACCCGATGAAAAGGACCGACCTGCTCGAACTCGTGAGCCTCGCGGCGCTATGGGGCGCCTCGTTCCTCTTCATGCGCCTGGGCGCCGCCGAGTTCGGCCCGGCCGCGCTCGCCTTCGTGCGCGTGGCGGCCGCGAGCGCCCTGCTGCTGCCGCTGCTTGCCTACCGCGCGCAGATGCCCGCGCTGCGCCAGCACTGGCGCGCGATCTTGGTGGTGGGCCTGACCAACTCGGCCTTGCCTTTCCTGTGCTTCAACTACGCGGCGCTGTCCATCAACGCCGGCCTGTCGGCGGTGTTCAACGCGACCACGCCGCTCTTCGGCGCCGTCTTCGCCTGGCTGTGGCTGAAGGACCGGCTCGACCCCGCCCGCATCGCCGGCCTCCTGATCGGCTTTGGCGGCGTGCTCTGGCTGGTGTGGGACCGCGCCGGCCTCAAGCCCGGCGCGAGTGGCAGCGCCGGCATCGCCCTGGCCGTGCTGGCCTGCCTGGCCGCCACCGTGCTCTATGGCTTCTCGGCCAGCTTCACCAAGCGCTACCTCACCGGCGTGCCGCCGATGGCGGTGGCCGCCGGCAGCCAGGCCGGCGCGGCGCTCTTCCTCGCCGTGCCGGCGCTCGTGTGGTGGCCGGCGCAGATGCCCGGCGCCGAGGCATGGGGCTACGCGCTGGTGCTGGCCGTCGCCTGCACGGCGCTCGCCTACCTGCTCTTTTTCCGCCTCATCGCCAACGTCGGGCCGGCCAACGCCATCTCGGTGACCTTCCTGATCCCGGTGTTCGCGGTGGTCTGGGGCGGCATCTTCCTCGGCGAGAAGGTCGACCTTGCCATGGCGCTCGGCTGCGCGGTCATCCTGCTGGGCACCAGCCTGGTGACCGGGGTGCTGAAGTTGCCGAGGGCCTTGGGCGAACGCCGCGCATCATGATCAAACTCGACGACTACCTGCTCCGCCTCGGCTACAAGGGTGCGCGTGAACCGACTCTGGATGTGCTGTCTGAACTGTGCGCACGCCACCCCGCCCACATCCCCTACGAAAACATCGACCCGCTGCTGGGCACGCCGCCCTCGCTCGACCCCGCGGCGGTGGCCGACAAGCTCGTGCAACAAGGCCGCGGCGGCTACTGCTTCGAGCAGAACCTGCTGCTCAAGCTGGCGCTGGAAGCGCTCGACTTCGAGGTCGAGGCGCTGGCTGCACGCGTGGTGTGGATGCGCCCGGCCGATGCGCCGCTGCGCCCGCGCAGCCACATGCTGCTGAAGGTGACCTTGCCGGGTGGCGCCTACATCGCCGATGCCGGTTTTGGCGGCAACCTGATGGACACTCCGCTGCCCCTCGTCGTCGACGAGCCACAGCGCTCGCCGCATGCGACGCTGCGCTTCACCCTGGAAGGCGACACCTACACCGCCGAAACGCGGCTGCCCGCCGGCTGGATGCCGATGTACCGCTTCACGCTCGAGCCGCATGCCGCGGCCGACTACGAGCCGCTCAACTGGTTCACCGCGACGCACCCCACGTCGATCTTCTGCCACAACCTGCTGATGGAGCGCGTGACGCCCGAGCTGCGCGTGGGTCTCTTCAACGACCGCCTGGTGCAGCGCCGCCCGGGCGTGCCGCCCTTGACCACGCGCTTGGCGACGCAGCAAGCCTTCGACGCCGCGCTGCGCGAGCACTTCCGCATGGAACTGACGCCCGACCGGCGCGAGGCGCTCTGGGCGAAAGTGCCCAAGGGGCTCGATCAGTTCGTCACACCGGCCGCGTAGCCTTCCGCGCGCGGCTGAAGAGCCACCACGCAATGCTCAGGTTGAGCGCGTTCCAGGCGATGCCGTTGAGGAAGGCGGCGTGGTACGAGCCGGTGAGGTCGTACACCTTGCCCGACATCCAGCCGCCGAGTGCCATGCCGAGCAGCGTGCACATGAGCACCGCGCCCACGCGCGAGCCCGCTTCGGCCGGCGGGAAATGCTCACGCACGATGATCGCGTAAGACGGCACGATGCCGCCCTGGAAGAGGCCGAAGAGCCCCGAGATGATGAAGAGCGGCACGAGCCCGTCGAAGGGCAGGAAGAGCAGCAGCGCCACGCCCTGCAGCGTCGAGCCGAGCAGCAGCGTGCGCAAGCCGCCGATGTGGTCGCAGATCCAGCCCGACACCAGCCGGCTCACGATGCCCAGCCCGAGCATCAGCGAGAGCATCTGCGCCCCGCGAGCCGCACCGTAGCCGAGGTCGCCGCAGTAGGCCACGATGTGCACCTGCGGCATCGACATCGCCACGCAGCACGCCACGCCCGCCACGCACAGCAGCAGCTGCGCCTGGTTCATCGACAGCCCGAAGGGCCGCTCGCTCGCCACCACCGCGCCGCCCGGCACGGCCGAGACCTGCGCCACGGGCGGCCGCGGGCGCAGCATCAGGGCAATGAAGGGCATGGTGAGCACACAGAAGACGCCGATGCCGAAATAGGTGTGGCGCCAGCCCACCGTCTCGTTGAAGTGCTGCACCACCGGCGGCCAGATGGCGCCGGCCAGGTAGTTGCCGCTGGCGCAGATGGCCACCGCCGTGCCCCGCCGCTTCACGAACCAGAGCGAGGTGTCGGCCACCAGCGGTGAAAACGTGGCCGAGCTGCCCAGCAGCCCCAGCAACACGCCGTGCGCCAGCGCGAAGACCCACACGTTGGGCGCGAGCCCGGCGGCCAGGTACCCGAGCCCGAGGCCGGCACTGCCGATGAGCACCGGCACCATCACGCCGTAGCGGTCGGCGAGCTTTCCCATCAGCATGCCGCCCACGCCGAAGCCGATGAGGAGCGCCGTGTAGGGCAGCGAGGCATCGGCCCGCGCCACGCCGAATTCGGCCTGCACCGAGGGCAGCACCACGGCCACGAGGTACATGCCGCCGCTGCCGATGGTCATGAGCGCCAGCGCCGCCATCAGGCGTATCCAGGCGTATCGGGAGTCAGGAACTGCTGGGGTCATGCCGATATAGGAAGCGAAGCCGAGTATCCAGGCCGGCAAGACTTGGCAGCTACGAGGGCACGAGCCTATGGGAGCCGCACTGGTTTGGTGATTTAATCAACGGCCGCTGGCCTCTGCGCGAGCGGCATCCTTCACGGACACAGGTCTTCATGCCCGTCGTTGCAGTCGTCAATCGAAAAGGTGGAAGCGGCAAGAGCACGCTGGCCACCCATTTGGCCGCTCACCTGGCGCACGACGGCATTCCCGTGATGCTCGGCGACGTGGACAAACAACAGTCCACCCAGGCCTGGCTGCGGCTGCGCGCCAAGCAGAACGTCACCAACAAGGCCCCCATCGTCGGCTGGACGGTCGACGCCCGCAGCGTGCTGCGCTCGCCCCCGGGCGTGAGCCACGTGATCCTCGACACCCCGGGCGGCCTGCGCGGCTTCGACCTCGCCCGCGTGGCGATGTTTGCCGACGCGATCGTGATGCCCGTGTGCAACTCCGTCTTCGACCGCGAATCGGCCGCCGACTGCTTCGCCGAGCTGATGACGCTGCCGCGCATCGCCACCGGCAAGTGCAAGGTGGCCGCGGTGGGCATGCGGCTCGACGCCCGGACCAAGGCCGACGAGACCCTGCGCGATTGGGCCGCCAAGCACGAGATCCCGTTCATCGGCGTGCTGCGTGAAACGCAGGGCTACGTGCGCTGCGTCGAGCAGGGCCTGACCCTCTTCGACCTGCCCGCCTCCAAGGTGGAAGCCGACATCGCCCAGTGGCAGCCCATCCTGAACTGGCTGCGCCCGGTGCTGCATCCCAAGCCCGCCGCCCTGCTCACCCGACCGGTGGCGACCGGCCAGTCGCCCGCACCGCTCGGCCACCGGGTGGCGAGCCTCCAGCCCGCCCAGGGGCCGCTGCTGCCGGCCGGCACCACCTCCGCCAATGCCACCGCGGCAGCGCCGGTGGCGCGCGCACCCGTGACGGCCGAGGCAGGCACACCGGCCCGCAGCCTCTCCGTGGCCGGCCGGCTCGGTGGCTGGCTCGAAAGCTTCAGCGTCTCGCGCCTGCTGCAGCGCTAACCGGCCTGCGGTTTCTTGACGCCCATCAAGCGGGCGCCCCAGGGCGGCCGCCACCATCGGCCTCGTGCTGAGCCCCCGTTCGTTCAACATCCCGCGCTTTCTCTCGATGCTGCCGCTGTTTTCCGACATCGGCCTGCCGGAGTTGGAGCGCCTGGCCACCGGCTGCCACATCCGCCGCGTGGAGCGCGGCGAGATGGTATTCCGCGTGGGCGACCCCTGCCTGTCGTTCCAGGTGGTGGTGAGCGGGCAGGTGAAGCTCTTCGTGATCTCGCCCGACGGCCATGAGAAGGTCATCGAGCTCATCGGCCCCGGCGGCAGCTTCGCCGAAGCGCTGATGTTCCTGGGCAAGCCGTACATGGTCAACGCACAGGCGCTCGCCGAGACAGTGCTGCTGGACGTGCAGCGCGACGTGGTGGTCGACGAGTTGCAACGCGACCCGCGCTTCGCCATGCGCATGCTCGCCGGCCTGTCGCGCCGCCTGCACGGGCTCGTGCACGACGTGCAGGCCTATTCGCTGCAGAGCGGCCTGCAGCGCGTGATCGGCTACCTGCTGCGCGACCAGACGGCCGAAGACGGCGTGACGGGCGAGGTGGTCACCGTCTCGCTGCCCGTGAGCAAGGCCACCGTGGCCTCGCGCCTGTCGCTCACGCCGGAATACTTCTCGCGCGTGCTGCGCGAGCTGGAAGAGGCGCGCCTCATCGAGGTGGACAAGCGCGACATCCGCATCCTCGATCCGCAGCGCCTGGCGGCTTATCCGGCCTGAGGGCCTCCCGCTCTTCGACCACGCGCCAGCGCACGGGGTCGATCACCAGCACGCGGTCCCCACAGGGCAGCCACCAGCGCATCGCGCCACCTTCGCCGCGCAGTTCGGCGCGCTCCAGCTGCGGCTCGCGGCAGGGCAGCAGCGCGATCTGGCGCCGCACGTCGAGGTGCACGATGGCCACGCCCCCGGGCACCTCACCGGCCAGCCACGGCACGCGCGAGTCGGCGAAGCGCAACTCCGGGAACGGCGGCCCGATGCGCGCACGGCGCGGGTGAAGAAAGCCGCTGGCGGCGATGCCCTCGCCCATGCGGAAGTCGTGCACCAGGCCGTCGTACACCGGCGGGGCCTGCGGGTCGAGCGACAGCTCCCAAACTTCGCCGAGCGCCGGCCAGGCCGCCACGATGCTGCGCCGCTGGGGCATGGCGAAGAGAGCGGTCGCAGGGCCCTGCAAACGCCCATCCAGGCTTCGTCCTTCGAGACGCCGCACCAGGCCCACGCTGGTCTCGTAGATGCTCAGCGCTTCGCCTTGCGCCAGGGCGACATAACGCCCACCGTCGGTGGACAGACTCAGCGCGGCCTCGGGTGCCGCGCAGTCGTCCTCCTGCGCGGCGTGCAAGGCGCCCGCGGCCAGCAGCAGCGCCAGCACACGGCGCCTGATGAGCTTCATCGCGGCCTCCGGCTCAGTACACGTCGTGCTGCGTGTTGTGGATGTTGAAATGGCCCGTGGGGGTGATGAGACGCGGGTCCTTGATCACGGCCTTGAGCTTGAGCGTCTTGTCGTCCACGACCACCAGCGCACTCTGCTTGTTCTTGGCCGACCAGACCGAGAACCACACTTCGTCACCCGCCTTGTTGAACTCGGGCTGCACCACGCGCTTGGCGCCGTCGTCCTTCAGGTCGGCCCATTGGGCGATGGGCAGCGTGACCGAGCCCTTCTCCAGCTTGTCGATGTCGAACACCACCACCGACTGCGACACCGCCGGATCCGGGTTGAGCGGCGCATCGGAATACAGGTGCCGGCTCTTCGGGTGGCTCTTGATGAAGAGCGCGCCGCCGCCCGGGCCCTTGAGCGTGTCGACCTGCTTGAACGCGTACTGCTTGTGCTTCACCGGGTCGGTGCCGATCAGCGAGATGGTCTCGTCGCCCAGGTGGCCGGTGGCCCAGACGGGGCCGAACTTCGGGTGCACGAAGTTGGCGCCGCGGCCCGGGTGCGGGATCTTGCCCACGTCGACGATCGCGGCCAGCTTGCCGTCCTTGGCGTCGATGACCGAGATCTTGTTGCTGTTGTTGGCGGCCACCATGAAGTAGCGCTTGGACGAATCCCAGCCGCCGTCATGCAGGAAGGGCGCCGAGCCGATCTCGGTGACCTTGAGCGCGTCGATGTTCGAGTAGTCCACCATCAGCGTCTTGCCGGTCTCCTTCACGTTGACCAGGAACTCGGGCTTGAAGTGCGAGGCCACGATCGAGGCCACGCGCGGCTCGGGGTGGTATTCCTGCGTGCCGACGACCATGCCGCGCGTGCTCACGATCTTCATGGGCTCGAGCGTGTCGCCGTTCATGATCACGTATTGCGGCGGCCAGTAGGCGCCGGCAATGGCCAGCTTGTCGCTGAAGTCGCCGAGCTTGCCCTTGTACTTGCTGGTGTCGACCGAGCGGGCTTCGAGGCCGATGCGCACTTCGGCCACGTTGTCGGGCACCGGCATCCACAGGTCGATCATGTTGATCTTGGCGTCGCGGCCAATCACGAACACATAGCGGCCCGAGCCCGAGGTGCGCGAGATGTGCACCGCGTAGCCGGTCTTCACCACGTTGATGATCTTCTTGGTGTCACCGTCGATGAGCGCCACCTCGCCGGTGTCGCGCAGCGTGGTCGAGAAGATGTTCTCGATGTTGAAGTCGTTCATCTTCTTGGTCGGGCGCTTCTCCGGCGGCACGATGACCTTCCAGGTCTGCTTCATCTGCGCCATGCCGAACTCCGGCGGCACGGGCGGCTCGTGCTGGATGTAGCGGGCCATCATGTCGACGGTCTTCTCGTCCATCTCGCCGCTGGTCTGCCAGTTGGGCATGCCGGCGGGCGAGCCGTAGGCGATGAACACCTTGAGGTAGTCGGTGCCTTTGCCGATGGTGATGTCGGGGGTGAGCGGCTTGCCGGTGGCGCCCTTGCGCAGCACGCCGTGGCAGCCGGCGCAGCGCTCGAAGTAGATGGTGCGCGCCTGATCGAACTCGGCCTGTGTCATCGGCGGCGCCTTCGGGTTGCGGCTTTCCACCATCGGCACGCCGGTCAGCGCGGAGGGGGCCGCGTGGTACTGCACGTCGCCGGGGGCCACGGCTTTCTTGTCCTGCGCCTGCGCGAGCGGCGAAGCGAGCAGCGCAAACGTCGCGGCGAGTGTGGTGAGCCGGAGCGCGGTCTTGATCGGGTTCATGGTCCCTCCTAAAGGGTTGTGGACGTGGAATGGCGGATGCGAGGCATGGTCCGCCTAGGCCGTCGGCAAATCCTTGAACCAGTTCAAGCCGCGGGCGCGGAGCCCCGTCGCGACCGCGCCCCTTGATCCCCGTCAATCGGAGGGCAGGCGACCCACGCCTTTGCACCTGGAACGCGAACCACTTCAAGGAAACGGCACGGGACGCCGCCGATGCTGCGGCCATGTCCTTCCGTACCCCTGGAGCCACCATGCGCCGCCGAGCCCACCCCGCTCGCCCTGCCCTCTTCGCCACGACGCTCATGGCCACCGTCACCCTGAGCGCCTGGGCCCAAGCCGACAAGCCCACCTACGAGCTGGAGCGTGTCGTCATCAGCGCCACGCGCCACGCCATGCCGCTGGCCGACGCGCCCGCCGCCGTCACCGTGGTCGACCGCGCCACCATCGAACAGCGCGGCGCCGACAACGTGCTCGAAGCGCTGCGCGGCGAGACCGGCGTCACCGTCTTCACCCGCACCATCTCCGGCCGCAAGGCGCTCTCGCTGCGAGGCTTCGACCCCAAGCACACGCTCTTTCTCGTCGACGGGCGGCGCATCAGTGCGAGCGACGGCGTGATTGGCCACACCGACTTCCAGCTCGACTGGGTGCCGATGGACGAGATCGAGCGCATCGAGGTCGTGCGCGGGCCGCTGGCCGCGCTGTACGGCGCCGAAGCGCTCGGCGGCGTGGTGCAGATCTTCACGCGGGCCCCGGCCGACACGCTCGGCGGCAGCGTCTCGCTCGAAGGCTCGCGCGGCCAGGGTGGTCGCGGCAGCGATGGTCACCGCGCCGCGGCACGCATCACCGGGCCGTTGATGGAGGGCGTGAACGGTGCGCTCTCGCTCAGCGAAAGCTGGCGCGACGACGTGCCCTCGGCGCTCGACCCGCGCATCTCCGACCTGGAAGGCCGCAGCAAGCGCGAAGCCGCCTGGCGCCTCGCCTGGGCCGCCGCGCCGGGCCACACGATCGACGTGCAACAGCGCTTCGGCAGCGAGTTGCGCTGGGCCAAGGCCGTGGAGCGCAGCGGCCTGCGGCGGGTGTACGGCTCCGACACCGAGGTCGACCGCCAGCACACCGCCTTCGGCTGGAACGCCGACTGGTCGGGCACCTCCCGCTGGCACAGCGACGTGCGCATCTATGAAAGCCGCCTCGCGATGGCCAACACCCGCACCAACGGCGTGGCGGCGCTGCGGCCGAACACGCTGCGCGACCGCGCCGTCGACGGTCAGTTCGACGGCCAACCCGGGGCCGGTCACCAGCTCACGGGCGGCGCCGAGTGGCGCGACGAGGGCCTGGAGAACCAGGCCCTGCCCGGCGGCGAGGCAAGCGCGTGGCACCACTCGGTCTTCCTGCAGGACGAAGCCCGGCCGCTCGAGGCGCTCACGCTCACCGCCGGCCTGCGCTACGACGCCCACCAGCGCTTCGGCCACGCCTGGAGCCCGCGCCTCTACGCGGTGTGGCGCGCCGCGCCGCAGTGGGTCGTGAAAGGCGGCTACAGCCACGGCTTCAAGCCGCCCACGCTCAAGCAGATCACCCCGGGCTACCAGGAAGACGAAGGCCCCTACACCTACCTCTCGAACCCCGACCTGCAGGCCGAGACCAGCAACGGCTTCGAGGCGGGCGTGGCCTGGGACAGCCGCGATGCCGGCGTGATGCTGATGGCCTTCGACAACCGCGTGAAGAACCTCATCGTGCCGGTGCCCACCGGCGTGACCGTGCCGCGCACCGTCTACCGCTTCCAGAACGTCGACCGCGCCACGTTGCGTGGCGCCGAACTCTCGGGCTCGCTGCGCCCGGCGCCAGGCTGGAAGCTCGACGCCAACTACCAGTACCTCGACGCCGCCGACGGCCACGGCATGCGGCTGGAGAAGCGCCCTCGCCACACGCTCGGCACCGGCATCGAATGGGCCACCGCGCAATGGCGCGCCAGCGCCCAGCTCGACGCCACGGCGGGCCAGGCCATCGCCTCGCCGACTGCGGGCCAGCCGCCGCTCGACGCGCCGCCGCTGGTCTTCCTCGGCGCGAGCGTCACGCGCCAGCTGGAGCAGGGCTTTCGCCTCACCATCGGCGTGAGCAACCTCACCAACACCAACCCGCCGGAGCGCTCGGCGCTCTACGTCGCGGGCGAAGCACCGCGCACGCTGCGGGTGGCCCTGCGCGGCGCCTGGTAGCGCTCAGGTCTGCGGCTGCAGCGCAAAGGCGATGCCTTGCGCCAGCGCGTCCAGGTCGAAGGGCTTGGCCAGGCGCGGCACGTTCTGCGGCAAGGCAGTGGCCAGCTCCGCATAGCCGGTGGCCAGGATGACCGGCAGGCCGGGCCTCTCGCGCCGCGCGGCCTCGATCAGCTGCGCACCTGTCATCTGCGGCATGGCCTGGTCGGTCACGAGCAGCTGGATCGACGCATCTCGCGTGAGCATCGCCAGCGCTTCCTTGCCCGACAGCGCCTCGCGCACCGTGTGCCCCAGCTCCTGCAGCATGGCCACGGTGTTCATCAGCACCAGCGCGTCGTCGTCGACCGCAAGCACCGTGAGGGGCGCGACCTGCGCCACCTCGCTCGGGGCCACCGGCGCGGGCGCCGGCTCGGCCTGCTCGCGCGCCACCGGCAACCACAGCTCGGCGGTGGTGCCCTCGCCCTTCGTGCTCTTGAGCGTGAGCCGCCCGCCCGACTGGGCGGCCAGGCCCTCCACCATCGACAAGCCGAGGCCCGTGCCCTTGCCCACGCCCTTGGTGGTGTAGAACGGTTCGGTGGCTCGCGCGAGCGTGGCCTCGTCCATGCCCTCGCCTTCGTCGTGCACGCAGATGCAGACGTAGCGGCCGGGCGCGAGCCGCGCCGGGTGCTCGCCCGTCACGTTTTCCGCGCGCGCCGCGATGGTGATGACGCCGCCCTGCGGCATGGCGTCGCGCGCGTTGACGGCGAGGTTGAGCAGCGCCAGCTCGAGCTGGTTGCCGTCGACCAGCACCGGCGGCAGCAGCTCCTCGTAGCGCGTGTCGATGCTGACCGTGGGCCCGAGCGACGATTGCAGCAGCCCCGACATGCCGTCCACCAGATCGGGCACGTGCACCACCCCGGGCTTGAGCTCCTGCCGGCGCGCGAAGGCCAGCATGCGCTGCGTCAGCTCGGCGCCGCGTTTCGCGCCACGCACCGCGTTGTCGAGCAGCGCCTGCGTCTTCGGGTCTTCGGGAATGCGCTTGCGAATGAGGGCGAGGCTCGACAGCACCGCCATCAGCAGGTTGTTGAAGTCGTGCGACACGCCGCCCGTGAGCTGGCCGATGGCGTCCATCTTCTGCGACTGGAAGAAGGCTTCGCGGGCGATCTCGAGCTGGTGCTGGGCCTCGCGCTTCTCGGTCACGTCGCGCGTGACCTTGGCGAAGCCGAGCAGCTGGCCGCTCGGGTCGACGATGCGGTCGACCACCACATTGGCCCAGAAGCGCGTGCCGTCCTTGCGCACGCGCCAGCCCTCGCCTTCGAAGCGGCCTTCGCGGGTGGCCGTCTCAAGTGCGATCTTGGGCCGGTCGCGGGCACGATCCTCGGCGGTGTAGAAGCGCGAGAAGTGCACGCCGATGATCTCTTCGGGCGCGTAGCCCTTGATGCGTTGCGCGCCGAGGTTCCAGCTCGACACGCGGCCCTGCGTGTCGAGCATGTAGATCGCGTAGTCGGTGACGCTTTGCACCAGCAGGTTGAACTGGTCTTCGCTGCGCTTGAGCAGCTCGGCCGCCGCCTTGCGCTCGCTCAGGTCGCGCGTGATCTTGGCGAAGCCCAGCAGCTCGCCCGAGCCCGGCGCGCGGATGGGGTCGATGACCACATGGGCCCAGAAGCGCGTGCCGTCCTTGCGCACGCGCCAGCCTTCGCCCTCGAAGCGGCCTTCGCGCAGCGCGGTGGCCAGGGCCTTCTGCGGCAGGCCCACCTCACGGTCTTCGTCGACGTAGAAGCGCGAGAAATGCTGGCCGACGATCTCGGCCTCGGTGTAGCCCTTGAAGCGGTGGGCGCCGCTGTTCCAGCTCGACACGATGCCGTCGGCATCGAGCATGTAGATGGCGTAGTCGGTGACGGAGTCGACCAGCAGCCTGTAGCGGCTCTCGTCCATCGTTCAGGTCACCGGGGTGGAGGTGTGCATCCGCCCGATTATTCCCGCCGGGCCAAGCCCGGAAGCGCCCGCGGTTACCCCAGGAGGCTCAGGCGAGGCCGGCCCACTCGGCCAGGCCCGGGTGCACCTCGATGTCGGCCCAGGTGTCGCCGTTGGAGTCCTGGCCGAAGCCGGTGACGAATACCTTCAAGGGAATGGTCGGCGGCGCCGTGCTGCCCGCCTGCCGAAGGCCCTGCCACATCGTGCGGATCTGGTCGGTGGCAGCGTAGGTGAGCTGCACCTCGCGCACCTCCTTCGGTGGCGCATAGACCCCGAGCGCCTGCTCGGTGAGCTCGCAGTGGACGAGCGCCGCCAGCGCGATCTGGCGCTTGAGGGTCGCCACGTCGGGCAAGGCGCCGGGGCGGCCGGGCACCACCGAGGTGAAAGGCAGGTCTTGAAGGGCGTGCATCGGCATGAGGGGGCTTTCCGGTGGGTCGGATTTGCAGCATGCCAGATCGGTGGGCGGCCCCGCCGCACGCGCTCAGCGCTTGTTGCGCACCGGCACCGCGATCTCGTCGGGCGCGATCTCGCGCACCAGCCGCAGGTCGGGGATGCGCCCGGCCATCGCGCCGGCCGACACGCGGAAGTGGTACATCGACTGGATGGCCTGGTGGTCGTCGCGGCGGAAGGTCATCGTGCCCTTGGGCGTGTCGAAGCTCATGCCTTCCATGATGTCGACGAGCATGTCGCCCTGCGCCACGCCGGCACTCTTCTTCAAGGCCGTCACGATCGCCATCGCGGCCGAGAAACCGCCGGCGGTGAACATGTCGGGCGGCTCGTTGTAGCGCATGAAGTGCTGCGACACGAGCCACATGTTGGCATTGCCGCGCGGGAAGCCGAAGTAGTAGTACGCCGCGCCCTGCATGCCGGGCAGGCGGTTGAACTGCACCATCGCCGGCAAGGTGTTGCCCCCGGTGGCCATCTCGATGCCGGCTGCCTTCAGCTCGGCATCGGCGATGGTGAACGGCGACCCGGCGCCGGCCCACAGCACCCAGATGACCTTGCGACCGGGCTTTCCCTTCAGGCTCTCGACGAGCCGCTGGCGCGCGGCGGCGAAATCGGCCGACCCCTGCGGCATGTACTCCTCGTGCACGACCTTGCCTTGCTTGAGCGCATCCTTGAAGGCGCGGATGCCGTCGCGACCGAAGGCCGTGTCCTGCGCGAGCGTGGCCACGTGCACGCCGGCCTGGTCGAGTGCCACGGCGTTGGAGATGGCGTCCTGCGAGCTGTTGCGCCCGGTGCGGAACACGTAGCGGTTCCACTTCTCGCCGGTGATCGCATCGGCCACCGCCGGCTCGACGATCAGCACCTTCTTGTGCGCCTGCGCCACCGGCAGCATGGCCAGCGCGACGCCGGACGACGTGGGCCCCACCGCCAGATCGGCGCGGCCTTCGCCATAGGCCGCTTCCAGCAACTGCCGGCCACGCTCGGGCTTGCCTTCGTCGTCGTGCTCGGTGACCACCAGCTTGCGGCCGGCCACGCTCATGCTGCCGCCGGTCGCGTATTCGAGGCCCATCGTGAAGCCGGTGGCCGTCTGCTTGCCGTAGGCCTCGAGCGGGCCGGTCTTGCTGTAGATGTGCGCGATGCGCAGCTCCTGCGGCGGGGGCAATTCCTTGGCCGAAGCGAGGGCGGGCAGCGCGAGCGAGAGCATCAAGGCGGCGGCGCGCAGGCCTCGGCGGGTGAGAGGGTGCATGTCGGTCTCCAACGAATGTGTGATGGGTCGTAGGCCGGTTGCGTCATGCGCCACCGGCCCCTGCTCCATCGCAATTCGCTGACCAGCCACACCGGCCGGCCCGATTCCCACTTACCTCTCGGTTTGTGGAAAGCGGGCACCCACCCGAAGCCGCTCGGTGCGAGATGTGTCGAGCAACCCGGACAAGCGCCTGCTCGCAAGCCGGACAGTCGTCTGCGAAGAAGACGACACGCCGCCGTCAGCGCGGCAGAGTCCCCGCCGTGCGCAGCTCGGGGTACAGCACGAGCTTCTCGTAGAGCGTGGCGCGCGAGATGCGCAGCAGCTTCGCCGCCGCGACACGGTTGCCCGCCGTCGCGCGCAGCGCCGCGCCGATCGCGTGTCGCTCCAGGTCGGCCATCAGGTCGGGCAAGGGTCGGATCTCCCCGGCGGCCTGCGGCACCCAGGTGGCGGGGTCGAACCCGTCCCCCACGGCACGCGGCGCATTCGCGGGCGAGGCGCGGCCGGGCAGCACGCCGGCCAGGTGCGCGGGGGTGAGCTGCAGGTCGTCGGTCATCACGCTCGCCTGCTCGAGCACGTTGCGCAGCTCGCGCACGTTGCCGGGCCAGCGCTGCCCGGCGAGCAGCGCCAGGGCGTCGGGGGTCAGCATGCGCTGGGGCATGCCGCTGCAGCGGGCGATGTCGGCCAGCAGCGCGTCGGCAAGCGCCCCGAGGTCCGACAGCCGCTCGCGCAGCGCCGGCAGCCGGATCGGCAGCACATTGAGCCGGTAGAACAGGTCGGCGCGGAACTCCCCCGCGGCCACCATCGCCGGCAGGTCGCGGCTGGTGGCGGCGATCACGCGCACGTCGACGCGCACCACCTCGTTGGCGCCGAGCGGCTCCACCTCCTGCTCCTGCAGCACGCGCAGCAGCTTGGCCTGCAGCGGCAGCGGCATGTCGCCCACTTCATCGAGGAAGAGCGTGCCGCCGCTGGCGAGCTTGAACTTGCCGTCGCGCGCCTTGGTGCCCGCGCCGGTGAAGGCGCCGGGCGCCACGCCGAAGAACTCCGCTTCGAGCAGGCTCTCGGGCACGGCCGCGATGTTGATGCCGATGAAGGGGCCGCCCGAGCGCGGCGAGGCCGCATGGATGGCCTGCGCCAGCACCTCCTTGCCGGTGCCCGTCTCGCCCAGCAGCAGCACCGTGCTCTCGGTGCCGGCCACGCGCAAGGCCATGCTCTTCAGGCCCACGGCCGCGGGGCTGGTGCCGATGAAGCTGGCGATGGTGTAGCGCGAGCGGCGCTGCACGGCGAGCTGCCGGCGCGCGTCGTCGAGCTCGCGCTGCAGCCGGGTGAACTTCGTCATCAGCGGCTGCATGTTGGTGCCGGGGTGGTCGAGCAGCACCATGCCGATGGCGCCGATCACCTGGCCTGCGTCGTCGTGCAGCGGCAGGCGGCTCACGAGGAAGGTGCCGGCCTGGTTGGTGAGGAGGTCCACCAGCACGGCGCGGCCGCTGTCGACCACGCTGCCCATGAGCGTGTTGGGCACCACCTCTTCGACGGCGCGGCCGATGAAGTCTTCGGGATCGCTGATGCCGAGCGCGGGCAGGAAGCGCTTGTAGCCTTCGCTGATCCACACGATGCGGTGATCGCGGTCGACCACCATCATGCCCATCGCCAGCTGCTCGAAGACCTCGAACATCGACTTCGCGGCCAGCTTCAGGACGCTGTGGGAGTCCAGCGGCAGGAGCCGCGACAGTTGTGTCATCTGGGGTTTCCCGGGCGTGCCCCGCCTGGGGCACGCACCAGGGCACCGGCCCTTCAGGGGCAGGTGCCGATCACGTAGTAGTTGGTGCCGGTCTGCTTCAGCGTGGTCGTCGTGAAGACGTTCCACAGCCCCATGTTCTGGCCCGAGCCCTTGGCATAGGTGTACCCGCCGCTCTGCGTCGCACGGCCCGCGGTGGTGTGCGCATAGTTGCTCGCGGTGTAGCAGGTGGCCGTGGGCGGCGGCGTGCCGGTGGTGGTGCCGCTCGCGGGCGCGGAGCTGGCACCTTCGGCGCCGTTGGTGTCGAGCGCACGCACCGTCCAGCTGTAGGTGGTGCCGGCCGCGAGGCCGCTGTCGGTGTAGCTGGTGGTGGTGACGGCGGCGCCATTGACCTTCGCGCCGTTGCGGTAGACGTTGTAGCCCACCGCATTGCTCACCGCGCTCCAGGTGACGGTCATGCTGCTCGTCGTCGCGTTGGAGGTGCTCACGCTGGTGGGCGCGGGCAGCGTGCCGCCACCGCCCGTGGAGCCCGAGGCCACGCGGTCGACCATCGCCTTGATGGCGGCAGCCTGCGTGCCGGCCTTCTGCGCAAAGTTGCTGCCATACCAGCCCACCCAGTCCCAGCAGGCGTTGGGGTTGGGCAGCGAGCCGCTGGCCGAGGTGGCGCGGCTGGTGCTGTCGGCCTTGGTCTGCGGGAAGAGCACGATGATGTTGTTGGTGTCGGCCCAGCGGGTGTAGCCGGTGTTCTTCACGAACTTGTCGGCGATGTTGGAGGTGCTCTGCTGGCAGCCATGCAGCGCCACGTGCAGCCTGCACTGCGTGCCGCTTGCGCAGGCCGACGGCACGTAGAGCCAGCCGCTCGCGGCCATGCCGGGGTTGTTGTTGCTGTAGGTCGACTGGTTGAACTCGATGTAGTTGGCCGCGGCCGGTGCGTTGTTGCGCGCGTTCAGCGTGCCGTAGAGCTTGGTGAGCACGGCTTTCGCGCCGTCGTAGCCGCAGTTCGAGATGTAGGGCGAGGCCGAGCTGCCGCAGCTGTTGTTGCCGGTCGAGTCGAAGTCGGTCGGGAACACGTGCGCCGTGCTCGCGCGCTTCACGTACTCGAGGTTGGCGGCCGACACACCGTTGTTGGTGTACTGCGTCTTCAGTGCGTCCATCGGGTTGGGGCCGACGGTGAAGTCGCTGGTGCCCACGAACATGTAGACCTTCTGGTTGGCCACGTTGGCCTTGTTGTCGATGGCCGTGCCGCTCCAGTTGTTGAGGTCGGCCTGCATGGTGTTGAGCATGCTGGCGCTGATGGTCGCGTTGTACATGCAGGCGGTGTAGTTGCTGTGGCCGGCACACATGTAGGGGCCGCCGGCGAACACGCCCACGCCCGAGAAGGTGGCCGAGTAGGCGTAGCCGAGCTGGTTGGCCATGAAGCCGCCCGACGACAGGCCCGACACGGTGATCTGGCTCTTGTCGACGTTGTAGGCCGGCAGCGCCACGACGGCGGCACTGGCCGATGAAGCGGCCACGCCGAGGGCGGCGGCCATGACGAGGATGCGGGTGAATTTCAAGCTTGTCTCCTTTGCCTCTGATTGGGCCTGGGGTTTCCCCGCTGCATCGTCGTGCAGTCGGGGCGTGGGCTGGCCCGGTGCTTGCCGGGCCCTCTCCGCTCCCTGCGGTGCGTCGAGTGCACCTGCTGAAGAGCGCAAGCTTGGTGCCAGCCCCGGCCGGCGCGCTCGTGGCGCGCGTTCCCCTCGGAGAGCGGGCTCACGCCGGCGATGGCGTGGGGACGGTTGCCTGCTCGCCGGACGGCATCGCAGTGCAGCAACGTCCGGTTCGAAGACAACCCGTCCGGCTTCCGATCACGCGCGGCGTGCGCGCCCGGCTACTTCAGCCGGAAGGCCGACACCACGTTGGTCAGGCTCTGTGCCTGCTCGCGCAGGCTCTCGGCGGCGGCCGAGGCTTCTTCCACCAGCGCGGCGTTCTGCTGCGTGACCTGGTCGAGTTGCGTGACGGCACTGCTCACCTGGCTGATGCCCGTGCTTTGCGCCGAGGCGGCAGTGGTGATCTCGCCGACGATGGCGGCCACCTCATCGACGCTCGCCACGATCTCGACCATGGTCTCGCCTGCCGCCTTCACCAGCCGCGAGCCGGCATCGACCTTGTCGACGCTAGAGTCGATCAGCGCCTTGATCTCCTTCGCGGCCACGGCGCTGCGCTGCGCGAGGCTGCGCACCTCGCTGGCCACCACCGCGAAGCCGCGGCCCTGGTCACCGGCGCGCGCCGCTTCCACGCCGGCGTTGAGCGCAAGGATGTTGGTCTGGAAGGCGATGCCGTCGATCACGCCGATGATGTCGGCGATCTTGCGCGAGCTGTCGTCGATCTCGCGCATGGTCGACACCATCTGCGACACCACCTCGCCGCCGCGCGTGGCCACAGCCGAGGCGCGGTGCGCGAGCTGGTTGGCCTTCTCGGCGGCGCTCGCACTGTGGCGCACCGTGCTCGTGAGGTCTTCCATCGACGAAGCCGTCTGCTGAAGGCTCGACGCGGCGCGCTCGGTGCGCTGGCTCAAATCGAGGTTGCCGGTGCTGACCTCGGCACTGGCCACATGGATGCTGTCGGACGACTCGCGGATCTGGCCCACGAGCGTGCGCAGGCGCTCCTGCATGGCCGCGATGGCCAGCAGCAGGCGGCCGATCTCGTCGTGCGAGCCCACCTCCACCTGCGAGCTCAAGTCGCCCTCGGCGATGCGCTCGGCCACGCGGATGGCACGGTCGATCGGCTGCTTCACGCTGCGCGTGATGCGCCAGCCCAGCAACGCACCCGCGAGCACGGCGATGGCCACCACCACCGCCGCGATCGACAAGGCGCGCTGCTGGCCCGACACGGCGCTCGCATACGAGGCCACGCTCGACTGCCGCTCCACCGCCATCAGCTGCTCGGCCTTGCCGCGCCACAGGGCTTCCTGCGGGCGGGCCTGCGTCATGAGCGTGGTGGTGGCTTCGATGTTGGAGCCCTCCTGCCCCTGCCGGGCGGCGCGCAGCAGCAAGGGGATGGCCACCTTGGAGGTGGCGGCGATTTCGCCCACCAGCTGGCGCTCTTCGTCGGACGACTTGGCCCCGTCGAGCGACTCGGCGAGCTGGCGCTCGGTCTCCTGATAGCGCGCCACCGTCGCGTTGAGCGCTTTGATCTCGTTGTCGATCTCGCGCAGGTCGGTGAGCAGGGCTACCGTGCGGGCCTGCACCGACATCTGGCCGATCTGGGCGAGCAGGGCCTGCGCGAGGTCGCTGCGTGCGCTGTCGACTTCGACGATGTGCTGCATGCGCGCACCCAGCGAGCGGATCTCGAGCCCGTTGAGCGTGGCCACGCCCACCAGCATCAGCACCAGGCTGGCGAAGCCCAGTGCGAGACGCCTGGCGACGGAGAGCTGGGGCCTCATGCGTGCACTTCCACCTGCGCCGGTGCGGCTGCCGGCTCGGCCGCGGCCGGCTTCTTGCGGCGCGCGATGAACTCGCCCACGAAGCCACGGCGGAAGGCCAGGACGCAGACCACGAAGATCGCGCCGATGATGACGGTGACCCACGAGCCCACACGGTCGGCGAGGAAGTTCTGCAGGCCGATGATGGTGAACGCCCCCACCACCGGGCCGGCAAAGGTGCCGAGGCCGCCGAGCAGGGTCATCAGGATCACCTCGCCCGAGAGCGACCAGTGCACGTCGGACAGGGTCGCGAACCCCAGCACCAGTGTCTTCAGGCCACCGGCCAGGCCCGCGATGGCGGTCGAGAGCACGAAAGCGAGCAGCTTGTAGCGGTTGACGTTGTAGCCGAGCGAGATGGCGCGCGGCTCGTTCTCGCGGATGGCCTTCAACACCTGGCCGTAGGGCGAGTGCACCACGCGGATGATGAAGAGGTACACCGCCACGAAGATGGCCAGCACGAAGAAGTACATCGCGAGGTCGTTGTCGAGCGGCAAGAGCCCGAAGAGCTTGCCGCGCGGCACGCCCTGCAGCCCGTCTTCGCCGCCGGTGAAGGGTGCCTGCAGGCAGATGAAGAAGATCATCTGCGCCATCGCGAGCGTGATCATCGCGAAGTAGATGCCCTGGCGGCGGATGGCAATCAGCCCCACCACCAGCCCGAGCCCTGCCGCCACCAGCACGCCGGCGATCAGCCCGAGCTCGGGTGTGAAGCCGGCCGAGCGCACCAGCCAGCCCGTGCCGTAGGCCGCCGCGCCCATGAAGGCGGCGTGGCCGAACGACAGCAGGCCGGTGAAGCCGAGCAGCAGATTGAAGGCGCACGCAAAGAGCGCGAAGCACAGCGCCTTCATCGCAAAGACCGGGTAGATGCCGATGAAGGGTGCGGCGACGAAGAGGGCCAGCGCCGCCCAGCCCGCCATGCGTGCCGGAGTCGAGAACAGTGAAGACAACTTACTTCTCCTTGCCGAAGAGGCCGGCGGGGCGAATCATCAGCACGATGGCCATGATCACGAAGACGACGATGTTCGAGGCCTCGGGGTAGAACACCTTGGTGAGGCCTTCGACCAACCCGAGCGCGAGCCCGGTGAGGATGGAGCCGAGGATGGAGCCCATGCCGCCGATCACCACCACCGCGAAGACGACGATGATGAGGTTGGTGCCCATGAGCGGCGTGATCTGGATCACCGGCGCCGCCAGCACGCCCGCCAATGCGGCAAGGGCTGCACCGCCCGCGTAGGTGAACATCACCATCATCGGCACGTTGATGCCGAAGGCCTGCACCAGCGCCGGGTTCTCGGTGCCGGCGCGCAGCTTGGCGCCCAGGCTCGTCTTCTCGATCAGCGCCCAGGTGCCCAGGCACACGATGAGCGAGGCCACGATGACCCACGCCCGGTAGTTGGGCAGCACCATGAAGCCGAGGTTGGTGGCCCCCTGCAGCGCCTCGGGCACCGAGTACGACTGGCCCGACACGCCGTACTGCTCGCGGAACACACCTTCGAAGATCAGCGAGATGCCGAAGGTGAGCAAGAGGCCGTAGATCGGGTCGAGCTTGTAGAGGTGCTTGAGCAGCGTGCGCTCGATCACGAGGCCGATGGCGCCCACCACCAAGGGCGCGATCAAGAGCGCCGCCCAGTAGTTGATGCCAACGGTCTCGAGCACGAACCACGCCACGTAGGCGCCGATCATGTACAGCGCGCCATGCGCGAAGTTCACGATGCCGAGCAGGCCGAAGATCACCGCCAGGCCGAGGCTCAGCATGGCGTAGAACGAGCCGTTCACCAGGCCCAGCATGAGTTGCCCCATGAAGGCCTGGACAGGGATTCCGAATATCTCAGCCACGGCTGTTCTCCTGCCCTTGTGCCATCACTTCCACAACGTGCAGCGCGTTTCGGCCTTTGTGGTCCACGCGGCTTCGCCCTTGATCGTCTCGACCACGTTGTAGTAGTCCCACGGCTCCTTCGACTGCGCGGGCGTCTTGACCTGCATCAGGTACATGTCGTGCACCATGCGGCCGTCTTCGCGGATGCGGCCGCCCTTGGCGAACACGTCGTTGATCGGCGTCTTCCGCATGTGGGCGAGCACCTTGTCGGCGTCGTCGGTGCCGGTGGCCTTGACGGCATTGAGGTACTGCAGCGCGGCCGAGTAGTCGGCGGCCTGGATCGACGAAGGCATGCGCTTGAACTTGTCGAAGAACTTGCGGCTCCAGGCGCGGGTGTCGGCGTCCTGGTTCCAGTACCAGCTGTCGGTGAGGTACATGCCCTGCGCCGTCTTCAAGCCGAGCGAGTGCACGTCGTTGATGAACATCAGCAGGCCCGCGAGCTTCATCGTCTTGGTGATGCCGAACTCGTTGGCGGCCTTCACCGCGTTGATCATGTCGCCACCGGCATTGGCCAGGCCCAGGATGTCGGCCTTGCTGGACTGCGCCTGCAACAGGAACGACGAGAAGTCGCTGGCCGACAGCGGGTGGCGCACCGAGCCGATCACGTTGCCGCCGGCGGCCTTGACGACGGCCGAGGTGTCGGTCTGCAGCGCCGAGCCGAAGGCGTAGTCGGCGGTCAGGAAATACCAGCTCTTGCCGCCGGCCTTGACCACGGCGTTGCCGGTGCCCTTGGCCAGCGCCACGGTGTCGTAGGCCCAGTGCACGGTGTAGGGCGAGCAGCGCTCGTTGGTCAGCGCGGAAGCTGCTGCGCCCACGGCGATGAAGGGCTTCTTCTTCTCGGCGGCGATGCCGGCCATCGCGAGGCTGGCGCCGGAGTTGGTGCCGCCGATCAGGAGGTCGAGGCCTTGCTGGTCGAACCACTCACGGGCCTTGGAGCTGGCGATGTCGGCCTTGTTCTGGTGGTCGGCCACCAGCACCTCGATCTTCTTGCCGTTGACGGCACCGCCCATGTCGGCCACGGCCTGGCGGATCATTTCGGCGCCGGCGGGGCCGTCGATGTCGGAGTACAGACCCGACACGTCGGTGATGAAGCCGATGCGGATCACGTCACCGGAGATCTGGGCCTGCGCCATCGGAGCGGCACACACGAGGCCGCAGGCAGCGGCGATGGCTTTGATTTTCGAGAGATTCAAGACAGTGTCTCCTTTAGGAACTGTTAGACGCCGAGGGTTTCGTGCAGTTGATCCAGCCGCGAGGGCAGCTGGGCTTGGGTGAACTCTTGGGTGACACGGCCGTGCTCCATCACGAGGAAGCGATCGGCCAGCGGTGCGGCGAAGCGGAAGTTCTGCTCCACCATCAGCACGGTGTAGCCGCGCGAGCGCAGCATCAGCACCATCTCGGCCAGCTTCTGCACGATTACCGGCGCGAGGCCTTCGGAGATCTCATCGAGCAGCAGAAGCTTGGCGCCGGTGCGCAGGATGCGGGCCACGGCCAGCATCTGCTGCTCGCCGCCCGAGAGGCGCGTGCCCTGGCTCTTGGCGCGCTCCTTGAGGTTGGGGAACATCGCGTAGATGTCGTCGAGGCTCATGCCCGCAGGCATCAGCGACGGCGGCAGCAGCAGGTTCTCTTCCGCGCTCAGGCTCGAGAAGATGCCGCGCTCTTCGGGGCAGTAGCCCAGGCCGAGACGTGCGATGCGATGCGTCGGGAGGTGGATCGTCTCCTTGCCTTGCACCTTGATGCTGCCCTTGCGAGCACCGATCAAGCCCATGATGGCGCGCATGGTGCTCGTGCGGCCGGCGCCATTGCGACCCAGGAGCGTGACGACTTCGCCTTCGTTGACGTGGAAGTTCACGCCATGCAGCACGTGGCTTTCGCCGTACCAGCCTTGTAGGTTGTTGATTTCCAGAAACTTGGTGGGCATCTCAATGGGTCCTTTGCTTGGGGCTGAGCGGGCTCGCTACGGCGGGGCGCCGTGTTCCGTTCATGTCCCCCGACCGTTCACCACTCCCGTGGTGAACGGTCTCCTCCTTTACTTCACTCCACACGGCGCCCCACCGCAGCGAGCCAGCCACACTGGAGGCACGCCGAAAACTTGGCGTGCTACCTGAGGTGCTTGCCGAGGCTGTCGGGTGACCGGCGCAGCGAAGTAAAGGAGGAGGCCAGGCGCAGCCTGGCCGGGGGACATGAGCGGAGCCGGTCACCCGGCAGCCTCGGCTCGCGCCAACCGGAGCACGCGTCACGATCAATGCGCCCCCACCAGTTCAACGCTCGCCGACCCCATGTAGGCCTCGATCACCGACGGGTTCTTCGACACCTCCGCATACGGCCCTTCAGCGAGCGTGGCGCCACGCGCCAGCACGGTGATCGTGTCGGCAATGCTGGAGACGACGCTCATGTTGTGCTCGACCATCAGGATCGTGCGACCCGCCGACACCCGCTTGATGAGCTGGCGGATGCGGTCGACGTCTTCGCTGCCCATGCCTTGCGTGGGCTCGTCGAGCAGCATCAGCTCGGGCTCCATCGCGAGTGTGGTGGCGATCTCCAGCGCGCGCTTGCGGCCGTAGCTCAACTCGACGGTGGTGAGGTGCGCGTAGGGTGCGAGGTCGACTTCACGCAGCAGCTCGATCGCCCGCGCGTTCAGGCCATCGAGAGAACGCTCGGGCTTCCAGAAGTGGAAGGACGTGGCGAGCTTCTTCTGCAGCGCGACGCGCACGTTCTCCAGCACCGTCATGTGCGGAAACACCGCCGAGATCTGGAAGGAGCGGATCACGCCGCGCTCGGCGATGCGGGCCGGCGTGTCGTGGGTGATCTCGTGGCCGTTGAAAACGATCCGGCCCGAGGTCGGTGTCAGGAATTTGGTCAGCAGGTTGAAGCAGGTCGTCTTGCCTGCGCCGTTGGGGCCGATCAATGCATGGATGTCTCCTCGGCGGACACGCAAGTCCACTTTGTCGACAGCCACGAAGCCCTTGAACTCTTTCGTCAAGCGCTCGGTGTGAAGAATGCAATCCACTGCTGCTCCTTTGCGAGAGGCGGCAGTGTCGTGACTGACGTTGCGTGCGGCAATGGCGAGCGACTACGCTAGGGTTCACCCGGGCAAGGTTGCGCTCGACCGTGCAGTTTTTGGGGAAGAAGCCGTTACTGCTTTCTGCGTAAGTACTCGTGGCATGTGATGTGCATTGGCGCCTCGCTATGCTCGCGCCGACACTCGCCATGAACCCCGCTCCTCCACCACCGCTGGACGTGAACCTCGTGCTGGCCTTCGACATGGCCCCGGTGGGACTGTGCGTGCTCAACAACCGCGTCATCCAGCGCTGCAATGAAGCACTCGCTTCGATGTTCGGCTACGAGACCGCCGAGCTGACGGGGCAGTCGATGTGCATGCTGTACCCCTCGCAGAGCGAGTTCATGGGCATCGGTGCACGCGGCTTCGAAGCGCTGCGCGACTGCGGCCGCTATGCCGACGAGCGCATCATGAAACACCGCGACGGCCGGCTCTTCTGGTGCCACGCCTCGGGCCGCACGCTCGACCGCGACGACCCGTATGGCTGCACGGTGTGGATGTTCGAAGACATCTCGGCGCGCCGCCCCATCACCACCGCGCTCACCTCCCGTGAGCGCGAGATCGCGCAGTTGCTGATCGAAGGCAAGACCAGCAAGCAGATCGCACGCGTGCTCGAGGTGAGCCCGCGCACGATCGACGCCCACCGCGTGCGGCTGCTGAGAAAGCTCAAGGTCAACACGGCCACCGAGATGGTGTCGCGTCTGGCCGGCCTGATGTAGCGCCCGGCGCAGGCGCTTCTTCACTCAACCGCCATCAGTTCGGGATGGCGATGCTGCTGCCGCTGAAGGTGATGGCATCGCCCGCAGCCGGGGTGGCCGCCATCGGTGGCACGTTCGCCGTGGTCAGGGCCGGCGCTGCGCCCGGCGTGCCGCCGCGCACCGTGGTGCGCACGACCTGGCTCCCCGGCAGCGCGGTGTTGTTGCGCAGCTTGGCCCACATCGCGTTCATGCCCTGGTTGAAGTACACGTGCAGCGGCACGAAGCGCGTGTCGAAGCCCGAGAACGGGATGAACGCGTCGAAGTGCTGCGCGTGCTCGACCTCCACGTAGCGCAGCTGGCTGGCGTTGCCTTCGACCACACGGTTGTAGGCGCTGTAGGCGCGCACCGCGTGGTTGATGGGCAGCAGCGCATCGCTGCGGCCAGACATGATGAGCGTGGGCTTGCCGCGCAGGTTGCCGTTGAACAGCACTTCGCTGATGCCGGTGCGCACCGCCTGGCTCTGTGCGAGCGTGGGGGTCGAGACGCCGCTCAGGGCCGCGCCGGTCACCGGGTCGGTGCCGGTCACGAGCGCACGCTGGCACAGCGCGGCATCGAGCGCGAAGTCGGCCATGTGGGTCGAGGGCGAGACCGCGAACGCCCACGACTTGGCGCCGCCTTCCGAATCGTTGTAGACCACGCTTGCCGGCGTGCCGTTGGCCGTGCCGTTGGCGAGCGCGAAGCTGGCGGCCTTGACGTTGGCGTTGACCGCGACCACGTCGCCCGTGCCGTTGACCTGCGCAAAGCTCACGCCGCAGAGGTTGTCGGCGAGGCCGAAGCGGCCGTAGCCGGTCGGGTACATCGCCGAGATGATCGCGGCATTGCCCAGGCCGTAGTGCGCGTTGTGCATGGTGTCGTTGTCGGCCGTCCACCCGTAGGCGCGCAGGCGGGCCAGCGCATCGGTGGCCTGGTCGGCGGTGGTCGCGCCCGTCACCAGGCCCTTGGCCGCCAGCGCCGTGCAGCGGTTGGTGGCGCGCGCGTTCATGCCGGTGAGCGTCATGTAGTTGTAGACCGAGGTCTCGGCCATCTGCGCGGCCGGCGCGAGCGCGGCGCAGGGCTGGTAGATGTTGGCGAAGGTGAAGTAGTCGGCCAGCGGGCGGCCGAAGCTCGACACCGGCGCACCGGCGAAGCTCACGCCGTAGCCGGTGGTGGTGTCGGGCTGGGCGCTCGGCTCGCCGGCCACCACGCCGTCGATCAGGCCACTCGTGTCTTGCTCGGCGGCGCGCAGCACCGCGGCACCACCGTTCGACACCGAGCCGGCGATCACGAGCGTGTTGCCCGGCGTGAATCGGGCGAGCTTGCCGTTGCCAAGCGGTGAGTTGTCGGCGTACTCCTGGTTGAGCGCGTAGAGCGCGTAGCGGATGGCGGTGAGCGTGTCGGTGCCCCAGTCCTTCTCGGGGTTGACCTGCGAGTGCACCTGCTTGATCGCCAGGCGGTTGGGGAAGGCGGCGTTGAACGCTGCGCGGGCGGTGTCGGTGATCGTCGCCGCGAAGTGCGAGAGCGCGCCCGCGGCGGTGCGCGTGGCGCGTGTGCCGTCGATGCGGTTCACGGTGTCATCGGTCGGGTCGTAGAGGCCCACGCCCTTGCCGGCATCGGTGAGCACGACGGCGCAGTTGCGCTTCAGGCCCCACTCGGCGGCCGATGCGAGCGCGCCATAGACGCCACGCGAGCCCGACGACGGGCCGGCCACGAGGCACGGCGCATTGCGGTCGAAGCTCGTGGGGATCTGCACCGCCACCGTCACCTGCTTGCGGCCGGTGCCGTCGTCGAGCACGGCGAGGTATTCGCGGCCGGGGATCAGGCCTTCGCCGAGCGTGTCGTTGCCGGCGAGGTCGATGTTGGGGCCATAGAGGCGGCCATAGCCGCCATTGGCGGTGTAGTCGACGAGGCCGCGGTAGTTGGCATAGAGCGCATTGCGGCGCAACTCCGCGGCGGTGGGGTTGGCCGGGTCGGCGTAGGTGGGCGCGGTGGCGGCGCCGAGGCCGGTGCGGCCGAGGCCGCCGGTGAGCAGGTCCTGCGTGGCGGCGGTGCTGCCGCTGCCGACCGTGGTGGCGCTGTAGGTGGTGACGCTCACGGTGGTCATGCCGCTGGGCAGCGTGCTCACCTCGGGGTCGTCGGACGAGCCGCAGGCGCTCAGCCCGGCAGCACCCAAAGTGAGCAATGCGACACGCAGGATGGGCTTGTTCTTTGAATTCATTGGGGATGTCTCCTCTCGGGGTTGGTGAGCGGCCCAATGTAGAAGTCACCCCGCGCGGCGAGCAGTCGTAGGACTACATCAGTACGACTCGTTAGGTAGTTCATCGCCAGCAGCAACCCCTAGGTAGGGGCACCGCCATCGAAGGCCCCGTGGTGGCGCGCGCAGGCGCCTCCTAGCATCGCCTCACATTTGGTAACGAGGGGCATCGCATGCACACAGGGCTCAAGACACGCACACGCTCGCGCAGCGGCACATGGATCGCCAGCGTCGCCCTGATGGCGGGGGCCACGCTCGCATCGGCGCAGGAGACCATCACCATCGGCCAGGTGGCGCCGCTGTCGGGCGTGCTGGCCAGCACCGGCCACCAGATGGTGCTGGGCGGCAAGGTGTACTTCGATGCCGTCAACGAGGCCGGTGGCGTGCACGGGGCGAAGATCCGCACGCTGGTGCTCGACGACGGCTACAAGGTCGACGAGACGCTGCGCCTCACCAAGGAGCTGGTGGCCAAGCCCGAGGTGCTCGCGCTCTTCGGCTTTGCCGGCACCGCCAACATCGGCAAGCTGCTCGAAGACAAGGTGCTGGCCGATGCCGGCATCGCGCTCGTGGCGCCCTACACCGGCGGCGAGCTGCTGCGCAAACCGTTCAACCCGTGGATCTTCCATGTGCGCGCCGGCTATGCCGACGAGACCGAGCACATGATCAAGCAGCTCAACACGCAGGGCCTCACGCGCGTGGCGGTGCTCTACCAGAACGACGCCTTCGGCACGGCGGGCCTGGCCGGTGTGGAGTCAGCGCTGCAGCGGCGCGGCCGCAAGCTCGTGGCCTCGGCGGGCTACGAGCGCAATACCACCGATGTCGATGCGGCGGTGAAGGTGATCCGCGCCGCCTCGCCGCAGGCGGTGATCATGGTGGCGGTCAACAAGCCCGCCGCGGCCTTCGCGAAGCAATACCGCGCGGCGGGTGGCGGCGGCCAGCTCTTCAACATCTCGGTGGTCGACCCGGCCGAACTCGTCAAGCTCGGCGGCCTCGAGAACGTGCGCGGCCTGGGCATCAGCCAGGTCGTGCCCTACCCCTACCGGCAGACGATGCCGGTGGTGCGCGAGTTCCACGAGGCGATGAAGAAATACGCGCCGAAGGACGAAGTCAACTACACCAACTTCGAGGAATACCTCGGCGCCAAGGTGCTGGTGGAGGCGCTGCGCCGCGCGGGGCCGAAGCCCACGCGCGCCAAGGTGATGAACGCGCTGGAGTCGATCAACAACCACAACCTCGGCGGCGTGCGCATCAGCTACGGGCCGAAGGAACGCGTGGGCTCGCGCTTCGTCGAGGTGACGGTGATCGGCAGCCAGGGGAAGCTGCTGAAGTGAAGGCGGACGACCCGACGATCACGCCATGTCGCGCAGCGGTACGACGCTCAGACCCGCATCTTTCAGCAGGCGATCGAATGGCGCGCTGCGCAGCACCTCGAACTCGCGGCGGCGCGCCGGCCCGATCGGGTCGCCCGGTGCCGCATCGCTCGAGGGGTGGCAGACGAGCAGATCACCATCGCCTGCGCCGGCCAGCCAACCGGCGAGCAGCGTGAGGTAACGGTCGGGCTCGCCTGAGAAGTCGTAGACGCCGAGGAGGTGCGCGTTCTGCGCAAGGCCGTATCGTCGTGCGAGTGTCGAGAGGCCGGCGTTGCCCAGCCGCTCGATCACGCGCGCCTTGTGGCCTGCGCCTGCGGCGGCGGCCCGCGTGGACCTCAGCCAGGGCAGGCGCCCCGGGTACCGCTCTCGCAGCACGTCGACCAGAGTCGTTCGGACGCCCGGCAACTGGTGCAGGTGCTGGTGGCCATCGACGTAGTCGGGTGCGCCACCCGTCATGGCCTCGAAGCGCTCCAGCTGGGCTTGAATCTCGCGGCGCAGGAGGTTCACGTCCACCGTGCCCGTGCCTGCGCGAAACAACCAGTGGGGCAGGCTGCCGCGCAGCCGGGCATCGAGCGGGTGCGAGCTCAAGTCGAGATGCAAACCGAGCTCCACGCCCAGCGCCTGCAGCTGTCGCAATGCCGGGCGGCCAACTTGCCAGGCAGGCGCCCCCGTCATGCAGCTCACGCTGCTGATGCGCCCGTGCGCGGCCAGGTGCACGGCGGCCGTGGCGATGCCGGGGTACAAGCCGAAGTCGTCCACGCAAACAGCGATGCGGCGGCGCTTGGCCGCTGCCGCTGCCGAGCCGATACTCGGCGCTCCATGCAACTCGCTCGACACGTGACTCACTGGCGCAGTCTCGGTTGGTTCGTCGCCGTGGGCGGTGCGGCGGCGGCGGTGCACCTGGGGGTGGTGGTCTGGCTGGTGTCCCGGCATGGCTGGGCACCGCTCGTGGCCAACGTGGCGGGGTGGTGCGTCGCGTTCTGCGTGTCGTTCTTCGGCCAGTGGCGGCTGACCTTCCGTGCGCGAACCACGCCTTGGCAGGAGGCGATGCCACGGTTCATGGCCTTGTCGTTGGGCGGCTTTGCCCTCAATGAAGCAGCGTATGCCGCCTTCTTGCGGTTCAGCGGCCTGCGGTACGACCTGCTCCTCGCACTCGTGCTGGTGGCCGTGGCGCTCATCACCTACCTGCTGAGCTCGGGCTGGGCGTTTCGGGACAGGCCTCGCGACTGACGCCAGCCGCCACGCGCCAGAGCACGGTCTCGTGCGCGGTGGCCACCTGCTCTGCGCTGGCCAGCGCCGCGTATCGGGCCCGGTTGGCAGGGTGACCGACGACCCAGCTGTTGGAGCCACTGCACAGGAGTGCGCCGAACTGCGCCGGGGTCACCAGCGATGTGGCGGCTCGATCGGGCGCGAAGCGGGCGGCGTCGGCCAGCTCCTTGCGCCAGTTGTCTCGCGCGGCGATGTCGGGCTCGCCCCAATCCTCCACGATGCGAACCGGCTGGCGCAGGCGTGCATAGAACGGCAGGTCGAAGTAGGCATCGTGCAGAAAGAAGATCTGGTCGCCGGGCTGAAGCTGCGTTGCCAGCGGCCGGCTCAGATCGCGCGTGGAGTGGTCGCCACGCAGTGCGAAGGCCGTGACCGCGGCGAGGCACGCCGCCACGGCGAGCACGAGGCTGCCCGCCCACAAACGACGCCTGTGCCCCTCGCCAGTGAGCGGCGTCACCTTGTCGGCCACCAGCAGCGCCAACGGCCAGGTGACCGGCAAGAGGTAGCCCACGAGTTTCGACTGCGGGATGGAAAAGAACACGGTGATGACGAGCAGCCCGCTCCACATCAGGCTGCGCAGCGCCGGAACCTCTGCGCCGCCCAGGCCGCCACGGCGCGGCAGCACGAGCCACGCCGACCAGGGCAGGCAGAGCACGGCAATCGCGACCGCGCAGAACCACCACGGCTGCACGTTGTTGAAGCCGCCTTGCGCGTAGCGTGAGAAGTGCTGCACCACGAAGAAATAGTGGGCGAACGCCGGGAAGCGCCATTGCATCGCGGCGAACCAGGGCACGACGATGGCCGCGAAGAGGGCCAGCCCCGGCGGCCAGAGCAGCCACGGCACCACGCGGAGCCGGCGGCTCGCCACGCACCAGGCGAGCAGCACCACGCCCGGAAGCACGAGCCCGATGAGGCCTTTGGCAAGCACGCCGAGCGCAGCGAACGCATAGCCCGCCACGAGCACCCTCCGCGACGGCCGCTGGCCGAGGCCGGCTTCGAGCGCGGCATGCGCGAACGAGAAGATCGTCACCGCGATGCAGCCGGCCACCAGCATGTCGAGGTTGGCGAACTGAGCGCCCACGAATGCGAGCGGCTGGGTGGCAAACGCGAGCAGCATCGCCCGTGCGACCGAAGCGGACCACCACCGTCGGACGAAGAGGAACGCGGCCACCGTGCCCGCCGCGGCACCCAGCAGCGGGCCGGCACGTGCGGCCCACTCGCTGGGGCCGAAGAGAGACAGGGAGCCCGCCGTGATCCAGTAGAACAGCGGAGGCTTGTGGAAGTAAGGCAGGCCATCGAGCTGCGGCACCACCCAGTCTCCGCTCGTGAGCATGGCCCACGCCACGCCGACGTAGCGGCCTTCGTCCGGCAACGCCAGAGGGCGAGCCCACGCCGTGACCACGAGCCATGCCAGCGTCGCGGCAAGCCACCCCCACTCGTGCCCCCACGCCTTCACGTGGCGCCAGCGCTGCGAGGCCATGCCGCGCCATGCCGGCTCGGTCGCCACGCCGAGCCCCATCATCTGGCGCATGGCTTGGTTCGCGGGGGTAAACCGCTTCCCGCTTCGCGCTTGACCACGAAGAGCGGCCGATGCTTGACCTCGTCGAAGATGCGCGCGACGTATTCGCCCAGGATGCCGAGAAAGATCATCTGCAGGCCGAAGAAGAAGAGCAGCGTGACAACGATGGTCGTCCACCCGGAGATGGGGTGCCCGTAGAGCAGGTACGACGCCGTGAGGTACGCGCCATACATGAAGCCGGCGAGCGCGCAGAAGACGCCGACGCTGCCCGCGATGCGCAGCGGCCAGTTCGCAAAGGCGGTCAGACCGTCGATCGACAGGCGCAGCAACCGCCCCGCGCCGAAATGGCTGCGGCCGTGGGCGCGCGGTTGCGGCTGGTAAGGCACGGCCACTGCATCGAAGCCGATCCAGGCATACAGGCCCTTCATGAATCGGTTGCGCTCGGGCAGCGAAAGCAGCGCATCCACGGCCCGCCGGTCCAGCACGCGGAAGTCGCCTGCGTCTTCGGGGATCGGCACGCGCTCGAAGCGGTTGATCAGTGCGTAGAAGAGCCGCGTGCCGGCGCGCTTGGCCCACGCCTCGTCGTCGCGGCTGGCCCTTACGGCATACACCACGTCGGCGCCGGCGCGCCAATGGGCCATCATCGTGGCGATCAACCCCGGCGGGTGCTGCAGGTCGGCATCCATCAGCACGACCACGTCGCCGCGGGCGGCTTCCAGCCCGGCACTGAGCGCGGCTTCCTTGCCGAAGTTGCGCGACAGCTGCACCAGGCGGACGTGGGGCATCTCGGTCCATTCGCCGAGAACCGCCGTGGTGTCGTCGGTGCTGCCATCGTCGACGACCACCACTTCCCACTCGTCGGCAAGGCTCGCGAGCACACGCGCCAGCAAGGGCAGCAGCAGGCGCAGGTTGCGCGCCTCGTTCCAGCACGGCAGCACGCATGACAGCGAGACGGGACGCTGCCGCGGCAGCGGCGGCGTCACGATGGCCGGCGCGAGCGTCACCGGCGGAGCCTCCAGGACGGCGCTCATGGCTTCACCTCTCCACGACAAGCGCTCGCGACGGCGCGAGACGGTGGACAGATTGAACCGAGCGCCGCAGGGGGTGTTGCGCGATGTCAAGGTCCGGCACGCGGGCGCGCCGGGCCGGCCCTGTGCTCGGCGCTACTGCGCCGTCCAGCCCCCATCCACCGGCAGCGTGATGCCGTTGATGTTGTGCGCCCAGGGCTGGCACAGCATCGCGGCCACCTCGCCGATCTCGGACGGGGCCGACATGCGGTGGCTCGGCTGCTTCTCCTGCAGCAACTCCTTGATGCCGGCGGCGCGGTCGCCGCCATGCGCCTGAGCGCGCGCCATGATCTGCGGCTGGATGAGCGCGGTCTCGGTCCAGCCCGGGGCGATGCAGTTGGCCGTCACGCCGCCCGTCTCGCTCGAGCCGACGGCCGCGCATTCGAGCGCCGCCACGCGCGTGAGGCCCACGAGGCCGAACTTGGCGGCCACGTACGGGCCCTTCTGCGCCGAGGCCACCAGGCCATGCACCGAGGCGATGTTGACGATGCGCCCGTAGCCGCGGGCCACCATGCCGGGCAAGGCCAGGCGCATGGTGTGGAAGGCCGACGACAGGTTGATCGCAAGGATCGCGTCCCAGCTCTGCGGCGGCATGTCGACGATGGGCGCGGTGTACTGGATGCCGGCGTTGTTGACGACGATGTCGAGCCGGCCCTGCCACGCGATGGCCTCGGCCATCAGCGCGTCGATCTCGGCGGCGTGGCGCAGGTCGCGCTGCAGGTAGGTTGCCGCGGGGGCACCGGCCGTTCGCACGGCGTCGAGGGCGGCCTGGGCCTTGGCGGGCTCGGCCACGTCGTGCAGCACGATGTGGGCACCGTCTTGCGCAAGGCGGGTGGCGATGGCCAGGCCGATGCCTTGCATCGAGCCGGTGACGAGGGCGGTGCGGCCACGCAGGGAGGTTGAGGTCATGGGGAGGTCTCGACGTGGTTGAGGAAAGTAAAGCGGTCAGCGCGCCGGCATCGCGGCCAGCCGCGCGCGCAAGTCGGTCTTGAGCACCTTGCCGTAGTGGTTCTTCGGCAAGGCGTCGAGCAGGTGGTATTCCTTGGGGCGCTTGAAACGCGCGATGTGCTCGCGGCACACCTCGTCGAGCGCCAGCGGCTCGAGCTCGGTGCCGGGGCGGGCCACGACGAAGGCGACGACGACCTCGCCCCAGTCGGCGTCGGGCCGCCCCACCACCGAGACCTCGGCCACGCCGGGGTGGCGCAGCAGTGCCTCTTCCACCTCGCGCGGGTAGATGTTGGAGCCGCCGCTGATGATCACGTCCTTCGAGCGGTCGCGCAGCGTGAGGAAGCCGTGTTCGTCGAGGCTGCCCATGTCGCCGGTGAAGAGCCAGCCGTCGCGCAGGGTGTGGGCGGTGGCGGCGGCGTCGCGCCAGTAGCCGGCCATCACCGAGTCGCCACGCACCACCACTTCGCCGGTCTCGCCGGTGGGCAGCGTGCGGCCTTGTGCATCGGTCACGCGCACTTCGACGGCCGCCATTGCCACCCCCACCGAGCCGAGGCGCGCAAGGCGGTCGGGGTGCTGCGTGTCGGTGATCTGCTGGCGCGACAGCGCGGTAATCGTCATCGGGCTCTCGCCCTGCCCGTAGATCTGCACGAAGCGCGGGCCCATCACCCGCAGCGCCCGCTGGATGTCTTCCACGTACATCGGGCCGCCGCCGTAGACGATGGTCTTGAGGCCGGTGCCATCCTCTCCTTGCGCCTCGGCCTGGTCGACCAGGCGCTTGACCATCGTGGGCGCGGCAAACATCGAGACGCTGCCGAAATGGCGGCCGAGCGCGAGCACTTCGGCTGCATCGAAGCCACGCGAGGCCGGCACCACATGCTTCGCACCGGCCAGCACGTGCGGCAGGCTGTAGAGGCCGGCGCCATGCGACATCGGCGCGGCGTAGAGCGCGGCATCGTCGGGCTGCACCGGGTCGACGTCGCTGAAGTAGCACAGCGACATCGTCATCAGGTTGCGGTGCGTGATCGTCACGCCCTTGGGCCGGCCGGTGGTGCCCGAGGTGTAGAAGAGCCACGCGAGATCGTCGCCGCGGCGTTCGGCCGGCGCGTCGAGCGGCGCCGCCTGCAGCAGCCGCTCGTAGTCCGGCTGGTCGACGAAGAGCAGCTCGCGCCACTCGGCGGTGCGCGCGTCGAGCGCCGCCAACGCGGGGCCGATGTCGCCGGTGGTGAAGGCGACCGATGCCTGGCTGTGCGCGAGGATGTAGTCGACCTCGCGCGGGTGCAGCTTGGGGTTGATGGGCACGACCGCCAGGCCCGCCCACCAGCAGCCGAAGAAGATCTCGAGCACCGCCGGGTGGTTGCTCATGAAGAGGCCGACCCGGTCGCCCGGCTGCAGGGCGTGGCGCTCGGTGAGCGCGCGGCCGAGCGAGGCCGCACGCGTGGCGAGCGTGGCGTAGTCGAAGAGAAGTTCGGTGCCGAGGTAGACGGCGGGTCGGTGGCCGGCGCTGCGGGCACTGCGCAGCAGCAGATGGGCGAGGTTCATGCGTACTCCTGAACCCGTGAGGGTAAGAGTCGCACTACGCGCCTCGCAAGGCGCACAAGTACATCAGGGTTGACCCTGCACCCGCGGGTTTTCAGCCCGGCAGCAGGCGCTCCAGCGCGGCGAGGAAAGTCGGCATGTGGATCGGCTTCGTCCAGTAGTCGGTGAAGCCCGCCGCGCTGGCACGGGCGATGTCTTCCGGCATGGCGTTGGCCGACAGCGCGACGCAACGGATGCCCGCGGTCGAGGGCTGCTCGCGCAGGCGGCTCAGCACCTCGTAGCCGTCGACGTCGGGCAGTTGCATGTCGACGAGGATCAGGTCGGGCTGCAGCTCGCGGGCCCGCGCCACCCCGGCCAGGCCGCTGGCGACCGTCTCGATCTGCAGGCCTGCATGGCGCCGCACCATCTCTTCGACCAGCAGCGCGTTGACCGGGTTGTCTTCGATGTAGAGCAGGCGCCCCTGGCGCTGCGGACGCAATGCAGGCGGCGCAGGCGGCACCGGGGGCGCCACGTCTGCGGGCGGCGCTTCGTCGGGCACCACCGGCCCGGTGTGCCGCGGCAGCCGCACCTCGAAGCGGGAGCCGACGCCCGGGGTGCTCTCGACCTGCACCGAGCCGCCCATGCGCTCGACCAGCGCCTTCACGACCGACAGGCCCACACCGGCCCCTTCGATGCCCTCGCGCTCCACCCCGAGGCGGTTGAATGGCTCGAAGAGGTGCGCCATCTGCTGGCGCGTCATGCCGCGCCCGCTGTCGGCCACGCTCAGCAGCGCGACGTCGCCGCTCTCGCGCACGCTCACGTGGACGCGCCCGCGCAAGACGTTGTACTTGACGGCGTTGCTCAGCAGGTTGATCACGACCTGGCGCACGCGGGTGCGGTCCGCCCGCACCACGGCGTCCGTCTCGTCGACCGCCACGCTCACCCCAGCATCGCGCGCCGCCGGCTCCACCAGCGCCTTCGCCTCCTGCAGCACGTCGGCCAGGCGCACGGGGCGCAGGTCGAGCTTCACCTCCCCGCTCTCCAGGCTCGACAGGTCGAGCACATCGTTGATGAGCGACAGCAGGTGTTCGCCGGCCGACACGATGTGCTGCACCTTGGCGAGCGAGGCCGAGCCGGCCAGCGCCGGGTCGAGCCGCAGCAGCTGCGAAAACCCGAGCACCGCGTTGAGCGGCGTGCGCAATTCGTGGCTCATGCGTGCGAGGAATTCCGACTTCGCCTGGCTCTCGCGCTGGGCCACGAGCTTCTCCTGCCGCTCGGTCACGTCGATGGCGATGCCGAACTGCACGCTGCCCGACTCGCGCTTCTCGTGCCGCGCCCGGCTCACCACCCAGCGCACCTCGCCATCGGGCCGCACGATGCGGTATTCATGTTCGACGGTCACGTCTTCGGTGGCGCGCAGCTCGGCGTGTGCGGTGCGCATGCGCTCGCGGTCGTCGGGGTGGACGACCTCGTTCAGCCACTCGGTGCGCCGTGGCACGCCCTGCGAGACGGGCCGGCCGATGATGTGGAACATCTGCTCGTTCCACTCGCCGCGCTCGAGGCCCGGCTCGCGGCTCCAGATGCCCAGCCCCGCCGCCGACGCCGCCACTTCGAGCCGGCGCGCCAGCTCCTGCGCACGCCGCGTCTTGGCCACCTGCTCGGTGACGTCGAGCGCCACGCCCATGAACTCGATGGGCTGCCCATCGGCGTTGCGCCGCACCACGCGGCGCGTGAGCACGTAGCGGTAGGTGCCGTCGGAGCGGCGGTAGCGCGCCTCCATGTCGACCGGGCGGTCGGTGTCGAGCGATTCGGCCGCGGTGGCCACCACACGCGGAATGTCGTCGGGGTGGATCAGCGAGCGCACCTCGTCGAGCGCGAGCCCCTCGGGGCGCGGCATGATGCCGAGCACTTCGAAGGCCTTGTCGTTGTAGAAGATGCGGTCGAGCCGGAGGTCGTGCCGCCAGATCGCGATGTTGCCGAGTTCGACCGCCAGCTTGAGCTGCGCGCTCGTGGTGTTGAACGACTCGGCGAGTTCGTAGACCTCGGTGTCGTCGACCATCGCCCCGATGATGATGTTGGGCTCGCCGTCGGGCCCGGCCTTCACCTCCCACTGCGCGTGCACATGCCGCCATTGCCCGCTGGGCGAGCTGATGCGGTAGCGCTTGGCGTACTTGCCGGGGGTGCGGGCGGAGTCGCGGTAGTCCATGCCCGGGCGGTCGTCGGGGTGGATGCGCGAGACGAAGGTCTTGAAGTCGGGCGCGCCATTGGCGGGGTCGAAGTTCCACAGGCGGAACATGTTGGCGTCCCAGTGGCCCTTGCCCATCGGCAGCTCGCGCTCGTAGAGGCCGAGGCGGCCGAACTCCTGCGCGCGCGCCAGCCGCTCGGTGACGCGCGTGGTCTCGGCCTGCGAGCGGGTGAGTTCGGTGGTGTCGCGCATGGCCCAGAGCCAGCTCGCGTCGGCGCTGGCTTCTTCTTCGCGCAGCGGCTTCAGGGTGGCATCGGCGCTGCGCACCGCACCTTCGGCGTCGCACCAGGCGAGCGCGCTCAGCTGCACCGGCTGGCGGGCACGCAAGGCGTCGGCCAGGGTCTGCATGGCAGCGCCGGCGCGCAGGCGGAGCGCGTCGGCGAGTGTCTGCCCTGGCGGCAGGCCCTCAGGGGCACCCACCGCCCGCAGCAACGCGGGGTTGGCCCACACCACGACGCCATGCCGGTCGAGCAAGGCCAGCAGTTCGGTGCTGGCCTCTAACAAGGCCGTCCACGCGCTGATGGGCCGGGACAGCGACGGGGGGCGGCGGATCGCCATGCGCGGGAGTCGTTGTAAGTAGAAAGTTACAAGAAGAGTCTAGCCAAGTCGTTACCGTTGCATCAGGTGGAATGCCCGCGCTTCCAGGGCTTCGTTCACGAAGCGGTGCGACTCGTGCTGCCTGAAGCATGTGCCCCGAGCAGCCGCCAGCCGGCCCACCCTACCGGCGCGGCGAGTGTCAGCAGCACCGGCAGGGCCGGCAACACCGGAAGGCCGAAGGCTGCGGCCACCGGCGGCACCAGCCCGACCACGGCGCCCAGCGCGCACACCCCGAGCAGCAGCCACTGGAAGACCCGGTTGCCGTGGTGCGACGCGCCGCCGCCCGACCGGAACCACTGCAGCATGACCAGGTTGCCGATGACCACCGACACCACCCCCGCCAGCCGCAACTGCATGTCGGTCGCGCCGGCCCGCTGTGCCGCCCATTGCACGGCCGCCGCGAAGCCGAGGGCCAGCCCGCCGACCGCCAGCGCCCGCGCGACCAGCGGCCAGGTCACGAGCGTGGCCGCGGCGGCGCGAGGCGGCACCTGCATCGACTGTTTCGGCGCCGGCTCCGCCTCGAAGACGAGCGAACACGCCGGGTCGATGATCAGCTCGAACAGCACCACGTGAAGCGGCAGCAGCAGCACGGGCCCGCCGAAGAGCGGCAGCAGCGAGAGCCCGACGATGGGCACGTGCACGGCCAGCAGGTAGCCGATCGCCTTCTGCAGGTTGCCGAAGATGCGCCGCCCTGCACGCACCGCGTCGACGAGCGAGGTGAAGCGGTCGTCGAGCAGCACCAGCGCGGCGGCTTCGCGGGCGACATCGGTGCCGCGGCCCCCCATCGCCACGCCGACGTCGGCCGCGCGCAGGGCCGGGCCATCGTTCACGCCGTCACCGGTCATCGCGACCACCTCGCCGCGCCGCTGCAAGGCCTGCACGATGCGCAGCTTCTGCACCGGCGTGACGCGGGCGTACACCGCCACGTGCGCCACCAGGGCTTCGAGCTGCGCTTCGCTGGCCCGGTCGAGCTCGCGGCCGGTCAGCACCGGGGGCGCGGCCGAACGCTCGTCGTGCGCCGACACGAGGCCTGCGTCGCGCGCGATCGCAAGGGCCGTGGCGGCGGAATCGCCGGTGATCATCACCACCCGCACGCCGGCCTCGCGGCACACCCGCAAGGTGGCGGGCACGTCCTCGCGCAGCGGGTCGCGGAAGGCCAGCACGCCCTGCACGGTGTAGCCCTTCTCCGGCAGCGCCGAGGCATCGCGGCAGGGTGCGCCGGCCACGACGATCACGCGCATGCCGCGCTGCGCCCAGGCATGCACCTGGCGCGGCAGCGCCTCGGGCACGTCGGCGCAGCGCTCGAACACCGCTTCGGGCGCGCCCTTGATCGCCACCCAGAGCGGCCCCGCGTCGCCGAGGTCCCAGCACTGCCGCACGTAAGGCCGGCCGGGCGCGACGCCTTCGCGGGCCTGCAGCACCTTGCGCGCGTCTGCGGCGTCGCGCGGCGCGAGGCGCAGGATGGCGCGGTCCATCGGCTCGAGCCCTTCGGCCACGCTCGCCAGCGCCGCCGCGTGCAGCAGGGGTGCGAGCGCCACGGGAAGCGCATCGCCCGGCCGGCGCTCGCAGGCCTCGCCGGCCGACGACATCGCGCCCACCACTTCCATCTGGTTGCAGGTGAGCGTGCCGGTCTTGTCGACGCACAGCACCGTCGTCGAGCCCAGGGTCTCGATGGCCTGCGGCTGGCGCGTCAGCACCTGCTGCCGCGCGAGGCGCCAGGCGCCGAGCGCGAGCATCACCGTCCACACCACCGCAAACTCTTCCGGCACGATGGACATGGCGAGCGTCAGGCCCACCAGCAGGCCGGCCGACCAGGAGCCGTCGCGCCAGGCGAAGAGCATCGCGGCCACCACGCAGGTGATGAGCGCCACGACGGCCACCGCCTGCACGAGGCGCTTGAGTTCGGCATGCAAGCGGCTCTGACGCGGTGCGACCGCACCGATCGCCCCGCCGATGCGCCCGAGCGCGGTGCGCGGCCCGGTGGCGGTGACGTCGGCCACGCCATCGCCCTGCACCACGAGCGTGCCCGCGTTCAGCCGGCAGGCGTCGGCATCGCCGGGGTGCTTGTCGACCGGGACCGACTCGCCCGTGAGCAGCGATTCGTCGACCCGCAGGCCGTGCGATTGGCGCAGCACCGCATCGCAGGCGAGGCGGTCGCCCTCCTCCACCAGCAGCCGGTCGCCCACCACAATCTCCTGGCTCGAAATGCGGCGCACCACCCCGCCGCGCAGCACGCTGCTGCGCGGGCTGGCCAGGTCGTGCAGGGCTTCCAGCACCCGTTGGGTGCGCAACTCCTGGAAGGCCGAGATGCCGATCACCGCACAGATCGACACGCCGAGCGCCACCGCATCGAAGAATTCACCGAGCAGCCCGTACAGCAGCGTGCAGGCGAGCAACAGCAGCACCATCGGCTGCGCCGCCACCGAGGCCACCACGGCCAGCGGGCTGCGGTGCCGGGGCGGTGGCAGGCGGTTCGGCCCGTCGCGCAGCAGCCGCGCGTGCGCCTCGTCGTCACTCAGGCCGGCGGGGCCGCTGTCGACATCGGGCGGGGCCTTGGCGGGCGCAGCGGTGTGGGTCATGGCGAGACTGTGTGAGACCCCACGCACCGATCGGTTGACATGCGTCAACGGCGCCTGAGCGCATCACCTTAGGCTCGTCGGGTCCCATTTTCAGGAGCGCCCCATGCCGAACGCGATGCGCACGCCGCCCCCAGCCGGCTGCGTCTTCCGCACGCGCGGGCTCGGCAAGTCCTACGGCAGCGGCGAGACGCGCGTGGACGCGCTGCGCGAGGTCGACCTCGACATCGCCCGAGGCGAGTTCGTGGTGCTGCTAGGGCCTTCGGGCAGCGGCAAGTCGACCCTGCTCAACATCCTCGGCGGGCTGGATGTGCCGAGCACCGGCCAGGTGATGTTCGGCGACGAAGACCTGAGCCGCGCCGACGACGCCGAGCTCACCACCTACCGGCGCGAACACGTGGGCTTCGTCTTCCAGTTCTACAACCTGATCCCCAGCCTGACCGTGCGCGAGAACGTTGCCCTCGTGACCGACATCGTGAAGAACCCGATGACGGTCGACGACGCCATCGACCGGGTGGGCCTCACGCCACGGCGCGACCACTTCCCCGCGCAGCTCTCGGGCGGCGAGCAGCAGCGCGTGGCCATCGCACGGGCCATCGTGAAGCGGCCCGAGGTGCTGCTGTGCGACGAACCCACCGGCGCGCTCGACTACCAGACCGGCAAGCTCGTGCTCGAGGTCATCGCGCGCATCAATGCCGAACTCGGGACGACCACCATCGTGATCACCCACAACGCGGCCATCGCGGGCATGGCCGACCGCGTGGTGTACCTCGGCGACGGCCGGGTGCTGCGCGTGGAAGTGAACGAGAAGAAGCTCTCGCCCGCGGAGCTGTCGTGGTGACGCTGCGATGAAAGCCCTCGACCGCAAGCTGCTGCGCGACCTGCGCCTCATGTGGAGCCAGGCGCTGACCATCGCGCTGGTGGTGGCCAGCGGCATCGGCGGCTTTCTCACCAGCCTCTCGGCCGTGGACTCGCTGGCGCTGGCGCGCGACCGCTTCTACGCCGACGGGCGCTTCGCCGACGTGTTCGCGGGAATGAAGCGCGCGCCGCTGTCGCTGGCCGGCGTGCTGCGCGACGACGTGCCGGGCATTGCCGACGTGCAGACCACCATCGAGCAGGTGGTGCGGGTCGAGATCCCTGGCCTGGTCGACCCGATCATCGGCCAGCTCATCGGGCTGGAGGCCAGCCATGCGCAGCACATGAACCGGGTGACGCTCAGCCGCGGGCGCTGGCCGCAGGGCGCGGGCAGCCAGCGCGGTGACGGCAGCATCGAGGTGCTGGTGTCCGAAGGCTTCGCGCAAGCCCGGCAGCTGCAACCCGGCTCCGCCGTGTATGCGCAGATCAACGGGCGGCGCCGCGCGCTCGTGGTGGTGGGCACGGCGCTCTCGCCCGAGTTCATCTTCGCCGGCCTCTGGGGCATGCCCGACATGCGCGGCTTCGGCATCTTCTGGCTCGACAAGGACGTGCTCGCCTCGGCCTACGACATGCGCGGCGCCTTCAACCGCGTCGCGGTGAAGCTTGCCCCAGGCGCCTCGGAGCAGGTGGTGATCGATGGGCTCTCGCGGCACATCGCCCCCTATGGCGGGCAGCCGGCCCATGGCCGGGTGCACCAGACCTCGCACGCCATGCTCGACAACGAGATCAAGGAGCAGCGGGTGCTCGGCACGGTGCTGCCGGTCATCTTCCTCGCGGTGGCGGCCTTCCTGCTCAACGTGGTGGTGTCGCGGCTGGTCTCGACGCAGCGCGAGCAGATCGCCGCGCTCAAGGCGCTCGGCTACCCCGACCGCAGCATCGCCCTGCACTACCTGAAACTCGTGCTCGTGATCGTGATGCTCGGGCTGCTGCTGGGCGTTGCCGTGGGCGACCGCCTGGGCACGATGTTCACCGGGCTCTATGCGGAGTTCTTCCACTTCCCGAGCTTCGAGCACCGCATCGCGCCCTGGCTGCTGGTGGTGAGCGTGGGCATCACCGTCGCCACGGCGGTGACGGGCACGCTCAACGCCATCCTCGCGACCGTGCGGCTGGCACCGGCCGAGGCCATGCGCCCGCCCGCCCCCGGCCGCTACCGCGCCACGCTGCTCGAACGGCTGGGCCTGCACGCCTTGGGCCCGGGGCCGCGGATGATCCTGCGCAACATGGAGCGCCGGCCTCTGCGCACGGCGCTGTCGATCGGCGGTGTGGCAGCGGCCGTGGCCATCGTGGTGATGGGCAACTTCCTGCGCGATGCGATCGAGGTGGTGGTCGACACCCAGTTCACCCTCGGCCTGCGCGGCGACGTGAGCGTGTGGGTGACCGAGCCGGTCGACGACGCCGTGCGCCTGGAGGTGGCGCGCCTGCCCGGCGTGAGGGCGGTGGAAACGTCGCGCTTCGTGCAGGTGGAGTTCGTGAACGGCCACCGGCGCGAGCGCAGCATGATCCGCGGCTATGCCCCGCGGCCCGACCTCTACCGCGTGATCGACGTGGACGGCCGGCAGGCCCTGCTCGACGGGCGAGGCCTGCTCCTCACCGACAGGCTGGCCGACAAGCTCGGCCTGCGCGTAGGCGACACGGTGCGCATGGAGGTGCTCGAAGGCCGCACCCGCACGCTCGACATCGTGGTGGCCGGCACGGTGCGCGAGATGATGGGCTTGAACGCCTACATGGACCGGCCCTCGCTCAACCGCGTGCTCGGCGAGAGCGACCTGTCGACCGGCTTCGTGCTCTCGATCGACCGCGGCGCGGAGTCGGCGGTGCTGGAAGCCAGCAAGAGCCTGCCGCGCATCGCCGGGGCCTGGAGCAAGGCCACGATGCTGCGCAACATGCAGGAGATCAGCGCGCGCAACGTGCGCATCATGAGCACCATCCTCACCATCTTCGCCAGCATCATCGCGGTGGGGGTGGTCTACAACAACGCGCGCATCGCCTTGGCCGAGCGCGCCTGGGAGATGGCCAGCCTGCGTGTGCTCGGCTTCACGCGCGCCGAAGTGTCGGCGCTGCTGCTGGGCGAGCTGGCGCTCGTGATCGCGATCGCGCTGCCGCTGGGCATGCTGCTCGGTTGGGCGCTCACGCATGCGGTCGGCGAGATGCTGAAGTCCGACCAGTTCTTCTTTCCGGTGGTGATCCGTGCGCGCACCTACGCGTGGGCGGCCTTGTGCGTGGTGGTGGCGGGCCTGGCGAGCGCATGGGTCGTGCGCCGGCGCATCGACCGGCTCGACATGGTGTCGGCCTTGAAGACGAGGGAATGACGATGAAACGATCGACATGGGCGGTGGCCGGCGGCGGCGCCGCAGTGGCTTTGGGGTTGGTGGTGTGGGCGTTTGCGCCGAGGCCGCTCGAGGTCGAGGTGGCGACGGTCACGCAAGCCGCTTTCAAGGCCACGATCGACGAAGACGGCAAGACGCGCGTGCGCGAGCGTTACGTGGTGGCTGCACCCCTCGCCGGGCAGCTGCTTCGCATGCGCCTGCGCGAAGGCGACCGCGTCGAAGCCGGCGCGGTGGTGGCACAAATCGTGCCCGTGCTCTCGCCCATGCTCGACGACCGCACGCAGCGCGACCTGCAGGCACGACTGGGCATTGCGCTCGCGCAGGTGCAGCGGGCACGCGCGCGGGCCGACGGTGCGCGCATCGGCCTCAAGCAGGCGCTCAGCGAAGCGGCGCGCACCGAGCAGCTGGCCACGCAGGGCTTCGTGTCGCTCACCAAGCTCGAAGTCACCCGCCTGGCCGCCGAAGCCGCGCAGAAGGAACTCGACGCCGCCCTGCAGGAGCAGCAGGTGGCGAACCACGAGGTCGAGCAGGCCGGCAACGCGCTGCGCGTGGTGCGCGGCCCGCAGCAGAACGGGCGCGCGTTCGACCTGCGCGCGCCGGTGGCCGGCCGCGTGCTGCGGGTGGCGCAAGTGAGCGAAGGTGCGGTGGCGCTGGGTGCGCCGCTCCTGGAGCTGGGCGACACCTCGCAGCAGGAGATCGTGGCCGAACTGCTGACCACCGACGCCCTGCGCATCCAGCCGGGCGCGCAGGTGCTCGTGGAGCGCTGGGGCGGCACGGGCGCACTCGATGGCACCGTGCGGCGCGTGGAGCCCGCGGGCTTCACCAAGGTCTCGGCGCTCGGCGTGGAAGAGCAGCGCGTGAAGGTGCTGATCGACATCACGAGCCCCGCAGCCCGCTGGGCAAGCCTCGGCGATGGCTACCGTGTGAGCGTGCGCGTGGTGACGCTCGCGCTCGACAAGGCGGTGCAGCTGCCGGCCAGTGCCGTCTTCCCGCTGCCGGACTCCGAAGGGCCCGGCGATGCCGACTTCGGCGTCTTCCGCCTCGACAACGGCCACGCGCGACTGCTGCGGGTGAAGGTCGGCGCGCGCAACGGCAGCATGGCCTGGGTGCCGCAAGGCGTGGACCCCGGCGCCACGGTGATCGTCTACCCACCCGCAGGCCTGAAGGACGGCGCCCGGGTCAAGGCCCGCTCGGTGTGACGCCCGCCAGGCCGCCTGTGCTGCCTCCACGTTCTGCAGCGGGGCGTACTTCACGGTGGAGGGCGGCCACCTCGCGCGCTGAGCCTTACGCCGGCGCGTCGAGGTCGACGCAATCGCGGTATTCGGGCACCGAGCACGTCCACCCCGGGCGCTCTTCGAGCGCCTGGCGCAGCGCGTCGGCGGCCACCGGCTCGCCGTGCGTCACGAACACATGGCGCGGCGCCCGCGGCAGCGCAGCGGCCCAGTCGAGCAGCTCCTTGCGGTCGGCGTGAGCCGACATCGAATCGATGCATGCCACCTCGGCACGCACCGGCACATGCTGCCCGTGGATCTTCACCGTCTCGGCGCCCGCCACCATCGCAGCGCCACGCGTGCCGGCCGCCTGGTAGCCGGCGAAGACGATGCTGTTGCGCCGGTCGGGCGCATAGGCCTTCAGGTGGTGCAGCACGCGCCCGCCCGAAGCCATGCCGCTGGCCGAGATGATCACAGCCGGCATGCGCAGGGTGTTGAGGCGCTTCGACTCGTCGACGCTGGTGACGATGCGGGTCGTGCGGCGCAGGGCTTCGCACTGCTCGGCGGTCAGCCGGTGTTCGGCATGGTGCGCCTCGTAGATGCGCGTGGCGTCGGTCGCCATCGGGCTGTTGAGGAACACCGGGATGTCGGGGATGCGGTGCTGCTCGCGCAGCAGGTGAAGCGCGTACATGAGCGCCTGCGCGCGCCCCACCGCGAACGACGGCACCACGACCACGCCGCCACGCGCGGCCGTGCGGTTGATCACGTCGGCCAGCAACTCCAGCGCATCGGTCTCGACATGGCTGCGGTCGCCGTAGGTCGACTCCATCACCAGCCAGTCGCAGGGGGTGGGCGCGTCGGGCGGAAACATCAGCAGATCGGCCTGGCGCCCGAGGTCGCCCGAGAAGAGGATGGAGCGGCCGCCCCACGCGACATGCACGCTCGCCGCACCGAGCAGGTGGCCCGCCTTGCGCAGGCTCACCTGCACGCCGGGAATGGGCTCGAAGGGCTGGCCAAGCGCCACCGTGCGCAAGGCCGCGAGCGCCCGCCGGGCCTGCTCTTCGGTGTAGAGCGGCAAGGCCGGGTGGTGCTTGGAAAAGCCGTGCCGGTTGGCGTACTCGGCTTCTTCTTCCAGCAGGCGGCCGGAATCGGGCAGCAGGAGACCGCACAGCTCGCGCGTGGCCTGGCTCGTGTACACCGGGCCTGAGAACCCGCCCTCGCAAAAGCGCGGCAGAAAGCCGCTGTGGTCGAGGTGCGCATGCGTCAGCACGACCGCATCGACCGTCGACGGGTCCACCGGCAGCGCCTCCCAGTTGCGCAGCCGCAGCTGCTTGAGACCCTGGAACAGGCCGCAGTCAATCATCAGCTTGCGGCCGCCGTGTTCGAGCAGGTACTTCGAGCCGGTCACGGTGCCGGTGCCGCCAAGGAATGTGAGCTTCATGTGCGCAGTGTGGGGCGGGTGCGGTGCGCCCGTCTGACACAGATCAACGCTTGACCCTCAAGTGGCTTGAGGTCCTACCGTGGCGGCGTGGGCGTTGTGCCCAGGCTTCGGAAACACGACATGAAATCTTGGAAAGCCGCGCTCGGCGTGGGAGCCGCTTGCGCCGCCTGCTGTGCGGTGCCACTTCTCGGAGGGGCTGCCACGCTGGCGGCAGGCTCCGCGAGCCTCGCCGCAGTGGGGTCGGCACTGCTCGCCTGCGCCGACGAGTTGCTGCCGCTGGCATTCGCCCTGCTCGGCCTGGCGGCGTTGGGTGCGGCCGCGGTGCTCTGGCGAAGGCGCAAGACGCGGCTCACCGCGCCTGCGTGTGCGCTGCCGGTCGACGAGCAGCCGGGCCGCAAGGCTTGCGCCTGCCCGCCCGGCCGTTGCGGGTGATTAGGATGGCGCGATGAACGCAAGACTCTCCATCGGCCTCGTCGCCCGCCAGACCGGCTGCACCGTGCCGACCATCCGCTACTACGAAGAGATCGGCCTGCTGCCCCCGGCCCACCGCACCGACGCAGGCCAGCGGCACTACGACGAGCGGACCATTCGCCGCCTCACGTTCATCCGCCGATGCCGCGACTTCGGCTTTTCGATCGACCAGGTGCGCGAGCTGGTCGGCCTCGTCGATCAACCCGACCGGCCTTGCGACGAGGTGCGCGACATCGCGGCCCTCCACCTCGCGCAGCTGCGCAGCCGCCTCGCCGAGCTGCAGGCCCTGGAGGCCAGCCTCAGTGCCTTCGTCTGCACCTGCGAATCGGCATGCGCCGGCGGGCCGGCGATCGACTGCACGATCCTCGAAGACCTGGGCGCGGCACACGAGGGCGCTGCTTCTGCGGCGGGCGGTTGCTGCGCGAGATAGCGCGGGGGCTAGCAGCGCCGCACCAGCTCCAACACCGCGTCCAGCGGCAGCGGCTGCGTGACCGGCTGCCAACAGGGGTTCGTCCAGCGCGTGGCCTGATCGCCCCGCATCACGTGCCGGTGGCTGTCCATCGGCCGCATGCAGTTCACGGTGTTCGGCTCGCCATGCCATAGCCCGCCGTTGGCGTTGCAGGTCCTGCAGGGGCCGTTCTGCTGAGTTCTGTTCGGGTTGCCCATGGCGCTACCCTAGCGCCGAACTGGCTCACCTCACGAGCTCCTCGGGTTTTTTTGCCGACGGGCTAGAGTTATCGGATGTGCTCGAACTACCGCCCGGTCACGCGGATGGATCGGATGCTGACGTTCTTCGGGGTGGAGATCCCGGCGAACCTGCATGAGCGCGACGTGTTCCCCCTCGGGGAAGCGCCTTTCATCCGTTTGCAGGTCGAGGGCCAGGAAGGCGGCAGGCCCGCCATGGTCGCCGAGCAAGGTGCATTTGGGCTGCGCCCCGGCCCGTGGGCCGAGGTCAAGTACGGACGCAGGACCTACAACGCGCGCAGCGAGACCGTCCATGCCCTCACCAGCTTCAAGAGGGCGTGGGCGAATGGGCAGCGCTGCATCGTTCCTGCTGAGGCGATCTATGAGCCGCGCTATTTCGGCGCGGCCGGGAAGCCTGGCAAGTCGGAGCGCTGGCGCATCGCCCAGGAGGGGGACGTGCCCATGGGCATCGCCGGCATCTATAGCCGCTGGCGCGGCGATGACGGTCGAGAGGTGTTCACGTTCGCCATGTTGACCGTGAATGCGGACGGCCACCCGGTGATGCAACTCTTTCACGAGCCGGGCGAGGAAAAGCGCATGGTCGTGGTCCTCGCGCCCGAGGACTACATGCGTTGGCTGACTTGCACGGTGGACGAGGCGCCGCAGTTCTTCAAGCTGTGGATGGGGCCGCTGAAGATCGAAGCGGCGCCGCTGGCGCGCGGCGTGAAGACTGCCCCACCGCCGCCACCGCAGGACGAGCTGTTCTAGCGCACAGGGGAACCAAGACTGGACAGCGCACATGCGCTACCGTGCAACATGCCCCTCGTTTCCGCCCCCGCCCGCCACGTCCTGGCCCATCCGGGACGCTTCCTCTTGCGGTGCGTTCGCGGGTTCCGCGCCAATCAAGGTTTGCTACTCGCTGGCGCCGTCGCCTACTACGCGCTCTTGTCGATCGTGCCGCTGTTGATCCTGATCGTCATCGCGTTGTCCCATGTCATCGACCAAGCCGACTTGCTGGTCACCATCGGCCGGTACCTCGAGTGGCTCACCCCGGGTCAGTCGCGTGCCATCGTGGCCGAACTCGCGAACTTCCTCGAACATCGTGAGTTCATTGGCTGGGTGCTGCTCGCGACCATGCTGTTCTTCAGTTCGCTCGCGTTCACGGTGCTGGAGAACGCGATGTCGGTCATCTTCCTGCACCGCGTGGCCACCCGCCGCAGGCACTTCCTCATCTCGGCGCTGCTGCCGTACGGCTACATCCTCACCTTGGGCATCGGCCTGTTGCTCGTGACCCTCGTGGCCGGGAGTCTGCAGGTCGTGGGGGAAGAGTCGATCGAACTCCTCGGGCGCGTGTGGTCGCTGAAGGGGATTTCCGGCTTGCTCCTGTACCTGCTCGGGTTCGCAGGTGAAGTGATCCTGTTGACGTCGGTGTATCTCGTCATGCCCGTGGGCCGTCTGGCATGGCGCCACGCGCTGATCGGCGCCACCACCGCCGCGTTGCTGTGGGAGGTGACGCGACACCTTCTCGTCTGGTATTTCGCCGGCCTGTCGCAGGTGAGCGTCGTCTACGGCTCGCTGACGACGGCGATCGTCGTGCTGCTGAGCCTGGAGATTGCCGCCGGTCTGCTGTTGTTCGGGGCGCAGGTCATCTCCGAGTACGAGCGCCTCGCGGATGGCGATCCACCGCCGCCATCGGCGACTTTGCATACCGACTGATCGGGGGACGCCCGCGCCTGGCGCCCCAGGAGAGATGCTTGCCACCACCACTCGATGGAGACAGTGCGGACGTTCGTATCATCTACAAGATCGAGACGAGGACAAGCCGTGGTTCAACAAGCAGATCGAAGCGCAGCCACCACCAAGGCCATCCTGGACGCTGCACGCGCGCTCTTCGCCCGCCACGGCTACGCCGAAGTCAGCATCGATCAAATCGCACAACGCGCCGGCTACGCCAAGGGCGCGTTCTATCACCACTTCAACTCGAAGCAGGAAGTGTTTGAGCAGGTGCTCGACGGCATACAGGCACAGCTTGCCGTGCTCGTTGCCAAACGTGCCCAAAGCGCCCCGGCCGCGCCCCTTCCCCTTGCCCTGGCCAGGAACATCTTCGACTACCTCGAAGGTGCGACCCACAAGAGCGTGCGCCAGATTCTGCTGATCGACGGGCCGATGGTCCTCGGATGGAAGCGGTGGCGGGAGATCGATGACAAGCACTTCGCGGACGTGGTGCGTGCAGGCGTGATCAGCCTGATGCCCGACGACGCGGGGGCGGCTCAGGTGGCGTCGGCAACGCGCCTGATGCTGGGCGCCATCACCGAAGCGGCGTTGTCCAGCGGCATGTCCGAGGATCCAGCGACGCTGATCCGAGAGCACTGCGCATCGTTCGAACTCCTGCTGACAGGGCTGCAAGGGGCAGGCGCCTCTTCGCCGAGACGGCCTCGAGCGCTGGATGCAGCGTCGAAGGGAAAGGGATCGCGGGCGTCGTAGTCGCCCGTAAGCGTCCCATCGCCTGCGCCAAGCGCCACCGCTTGGCGGTTCCGACCCAACCTTGCTTTACCGACTCAGAGTCTGGATAATACCGACTCCGGGTCGCTTTCTGCGACCTCCGTCATGACAAGGAGCAGGCGTGCAGACTCTCGATGCTTTGGAAGTTGCGGACCGGAACAGGTCCAGGTACCTGCAGGCCAAGGAGGCATTCAATCGCGGTGACCTCGACGCGTGCCTGGCCTTCTATGCCGCCGACCACCAGATCATGTCCAGGCCGAGCCCCAGGGGCAGGGATCAGATCAGAGCCTTCCTGGCCGGCTCCCGCGAGTCCTGGCCCGACATCCAGATCGTGGTCGAGCATGCCGTCGCGCAGGGTGACTGGGTGATGGGGCGAAGCCGCACGACCGCGACGCACACGGCCACTGTCTTCGGCGTGCAACCCACGAACAAGCGGATCGACACGACCTTCTGGGATCTGCATCGCTTCGACCAAGACGGCCTCATCGTCGAAACGTGGAACCTGATGGACAGCCTCGCCATCATGGGACAGCTCGGGCTGCTACCGGGGCCCAGGTGACGGGCCAAGCTTCTGCCAAGGCACAACCAGGCCGCATCGAGCGCGCCGCAGGAAAGAGGATTCTTCGGATGAACGACGACGCGCCCTGGATCGAGCAATACCCGCCTGGCGTCACCGCAACGGTGGATGTGAATCGCTATGCGTCGGTACCCGCACTGATGGAGGAGAGCTTCGCGCTACACGAAAGTGCCTGCGCCTACCTGGGCATGGGCACCAAGTTGAGCTTTGGCGAGCTGGGCCGACTGTCCCGCGATCTCGGCGCTTGGCTCCAGACGCAGGGGCTTCAGCGGGGCGACCGGGTCGCGCTGATGATGCCCAACGTCCTGGCCTATCCCGTGGCGACAGCTGCCGTGCTTCGCGCCGGGTTCGTGGTGGTCAACGTCAACCCGCTGTACACGCCACGGGAACTCGAGCATCAGCTCCGTGACAGCGGCAGCTGCGCCATCGTCATCCTGGAGAACTTCGCCGCCACGCTGCAGCAGGTCATCGACCGCGTCCCGGTGAAGCTGGTTGTCGTCGCGACGATGGGCGACCTGCAACCGCTTTGGAAGCGCACGCTCGTGAACCATGTCGTGCGGCGGGACAAGAAGCTGGTGCCGCCATGGAAGCTGCCCGGCTTCATTCCGTTCAGCCGGGCACTGAGGGAAGGCCGTCAAGCGGCCCTGCTGCCGGTCGACCTCGGGCCGAGCGACCTGGCAGTCCTCCAGTACACCGGCGGAACAACCGGCGTCAGCAAGGGGGCGATGCTGCTTCACGGCACGATCATCGCCAACCTGCTGACCAGCGAGGCATGGATGCAGCCCGGCCTGAAGCGCCGCAACATCACCGGTCAGCTGACGATCGTCTGTGCGCTCCCGCTGTATCACGTGTTCGCATTCATCACCTGCGGCCTGCTTGGCTTGCGAACGGGTGCGTGCAACCTGTTGATCGCCAACCCGCGCGACTTGACGAAGACCATCGAGACGCTCAAGCCACACCGGCTTCACATCTTCCCGGGAGTCAACACGCTGTTCAACGGACTGCTGCAGCAGCCCACGTTCCGCACACTGTACTTCAGCGAACTCGTGATCACCAACGGCGGCGGCACCGCAGTCCAGGAAGTCGTCGCGAGTCGCTGGCTGCAAGCGACGGGCTGCCCGATCGTCGAAGGCTACGGTCTCACCGAAACCTGTTCGGGCGTCACCTGCAACCCGACGGACATGGTCGCGTTCACCGGGACCGTGGGTCTGCCTCTGCCGAACGTCGCCATCCGACTGATCGATGAACAGGGTCGAAGCGTCCCGACTGGAGCCGCCGGAGAGATTGCAATCAAGGGACCGCAGGTGATGGCTGGTTACTGGCAGCGCCCCGACGAGACGGCGCAGGCCATGACGCACGATGGCTACCTCAAGACCGGCGACATCGGGACCATGGACGAGCGAGGCTTCATCCGCATCGTGGATCGCAAGAAAGACATGATCCTCGTCAGTGGATTCAACGTGTTTCCAACCGAAATCGAGGGCGTGGTGTCGAGTCACCCGGGCGTGCTGGAGTGCGCAGCGGTGGGCGTTCCGGACGAGAAGACGGGCGAAGCGGTGAAGCTCTTCGTGGTGCGCAAGGACCCTGCCCTCGCGGAGCGCCAACTGGCGGCTTTCTGCGCCGAGCAGCTCACCGCGTACAAGCGGCCCAAAGTGATCGTGTTCAAAGACGAACTGCCGAAGTCCAACGTGGGCAAGATACTCCGCCGCGAACTGCGGGAGCGAGCCTGATGCCCCGGCTCGCCCCGCCCACCTGGCCGGTTCCTTCCGACCTCACGGCGTCATGCTCTTGCGGCAGTGTGAAGCTGCGAGTACACGGCACCCCGATTGCAGGTGTCGTCTGCTACTGCGACGATTGCCAGGAGGGATCGCGGCAGATCGAAGCCTTGCCGAACGCAGCGCCAGTGCTGGAGCCCGACGGCGGGACGCCCTACATCCTGTACCGAAAGGATCGCGTTCGCTGGTCTGCCGGCGCTGAGCTGTTGAAGGGCTGCAAGATCAGAGGAGAGTCAGCGTCGAGCAGGATGGTGGCGAGCTGCTGCAACTCAGCCATGTACATGAAATTCAACGACGGTCGTCATTGGGTACCGATCTACCAAGCCAGGTTCTCGACTCCGGCTCCGCCGCTTGAGATGCTGATCTGCACGAAGTTCAGGCAGGCGAGCCATGAGTTCGCGCGTGACCTGCCCAGCTATCCGGGCTACCCGCTGAAGTTCATGGCCAAGCTCATCGCGGCCTGGATTCCGATGCTCCTCAGCCGACGAAACACGTGAGTGCCCTGACCTCCCCGGGGTAGCGATCAGTTCGGGCCGACGCGATCGGCGGGTTGACCGGCGCCATTGTTCGTGGTCGCGTAGAGAAATCGCGCGAAGCCGATCTCCGCTGCATTCTTGGTCAGTTCAATGTTCACCCACGCAACCACGTCTGCGAAGGGCCGGTTTTCGATTGGCCACTTCGTCCTCTCGGACGAGGTGAGGTCGTTTTCGGACAGTCCTTCAACCTTTTCCCTCCACATCGTGTGCAGGCGCCGGATCTCGGCGCATGCGGCTTCTGCATTGCCTGGCCATGCAACCTCTGCCCGGTCAAGTGTTGATGGGCCAAAAGAGTGGTCCATCGTCATGGACCACCAGAACATCACATGCCAGGTTGTCCAGGCAATGCTTGGAGGACCAAGGCTGTACCCCTCGTGGCTCGGCCAGTCGGCCACCCACACGCCTGCCGGCGTTAGTTGGACATGCGGGCCGCAAGGCGCGGGGCGCCAATGACACTCCTTCGAGCTGAGGTCCATCAAGTGGTGACTCATCAGTGCCCATGCGATGTCAAGCTGACGAAGCAGCAACCCAAGGCGACGTTGACTTGTTGAGTTCATGACAGAGAAGAAGTCCAAGGGCATCCTGGGTCACGATGAACCGAGGCTGGAAGGAGCTGATGCACGATCTGCTTCAGTGTCGCCCGATGGCGACAGCCAGCCCACGCGCGGCAATGGGTCGTCCCGCAACGCGACCTCCACCGCGTATGCCGCGAGCAGACGAGTGGAATCGAGCACGGGGAGCGGCGAGTTGCCGTCGTTGATGATGAGTGGGATTTCCGTACAGCCCAGGATGACGCACTCTGCCCCGCTTCTCTTCAGACCCTCGATGGCTTTGATGAACAGGTCGGTGGTCGCCGGCTCGAAGCGCGAGTTGCAGAGCTCCTCGAAGATTGCGGCATTCAGTGGCTCTTGCTCGCTCTCCGATGGCACCAGCATCTGCACGCCGTGTCGTTCAAGGGCTCTGCGGTAGACAGATCCGGTCATGGTCCAGCGGGTACCGAGCAAGCCCACACGAGACCAACCTTTGCGGCGAATCTCCTCCGCGACGACGTGCGCGATGTGAAGGCCGGGGAGTGAGAGTTGAGCGATCACTTGCTCCAGCACGATGTGCGCCGTGTTATCCGGGCAGACAAAAAAGTCCGCCCCTGATCGCGCCACCATGTCCACGCCCTGCCGAAGGTGCGGCACGATGTCTTCGTACTTGTCGCTCCACCATGCCGGCATGCTCAGAGCCATTGGAATCGCGCTGAGCGCGATCGTGGGATGCATGTGATCGCCAAGAGCGGCTGCGCCGTAGCGACACGCGGAAACGAAGCAGAGGCCGGCGCCTTCTGCACTGTGAGCGACGACACCGATTGTCTTCATGCTGCTTCCTCATCCGCTCTGCCTGGCACGTCTAGATCCGCCGCGTCGAGTCGATCACCTGCAAAGCCATGATGCCCAGCACGACGACTCTCCCAGCGCTCGCTCGGCCCATTCAACGTGCGAAGTTGCGAATCTCGCTCGCCCGACTTCGGCTCACCGGGACCCGCCCGCCGTCGTTCATCAAGACCGTCATCCTCGTGTCGTCACCCAGTTCGATGCGGTCCACATGGTCGAGGTTGACGATGTGAGACCGGTGGACGCGCAGGAACGGCGGCGAAGGCAGCCTGGCCGCGAGATCCGTGATGCGCATGTCCACCAGGTGCACGCGCTGGCCCACGTGCAGCGCGGCGTAGTCGCTCTGCGCTTCCACCCGCAACACATCTGCGACCGGTACCGGGCGGATCGATCGTGCGTCGCGCACGAACACGCGCTCCAGCCGTGGCACCCCCGTGGCGCCGAGCGCGGACTGCGCGCGCTCGACCGCCGCGGCGCGTTCCCGCAGGTCCAGCAGGTCGGCCGCGCGACGCACCGCTTCGTCGAACCGTGTCTGGCCAAAGGGTTTCAGCAGGTAGTCGAGCGCGTGGAGTTCGAAGGCTGCGATGGCATGCTGGTCGTAGGCCGTGGTCAGGATCGGCAACGGCGGCGATGCCGCCGACCGCAAGGTTCGAAGCACCGTCAGGCCGTCCATCTCGGGCATTTCGATGTCAAGGAAAAGCAGGTCGGGTTGGAGTTCCTCCACCAGCGGGAGCGCCGCGGCACCATCGGCAGCCTGTGCCACGAGGCGCACTCGGTCTGAGCGTTCGATCATGGTCGCCAGCGCGCGGCGAGCGAGCGGTTCGTCATCGACGACGATCGCCGTCATCATGGCGCGGCCTCGCTCGGCACGCGAGAGGGAAGCGTCAGACTCACCTTGTAGCCATGGCCCGGCACCGTGTCGATCTCGAAGCGGGTCTTGGAGGCGCCAAGCGTGTGCAACTGGCGGCGGACCGCCATGAGGCCGAGTCCACCCGACGCCGCCGGCGACGGCGAGGCCGCCCCGACACCGTCGTCCTGCACCTGCAGGCTCAGCATCCCGTCGACGAGCCGTGCGGTGATGCGCAGGGTACCGCCACGGCGAAGCGGCGCGATGCCGTGGCGCACCGCGTTCTCGACCAGGGGCTGCAGCAGCAGCGGCGGAACGGTGCAGTCCAGCGCGTCGTCGTCGATGTCCTGGATGACCCGCAGACGATCCCCCAAGCGCAGGCGTTCCAGCGCGAGATAGTCGTGCACGAAGCCGATCTCGTCATCGAGCGTGACCTCGTGCTTCGGGCGCTTGCCCGCTTGGAGCACGTAACGCATCAGGCCACCGAAGCGCTCGAGCGCCTCGGCGGTGGCACCCGGGTCCTCGCGCGATAGCTGAGTCAGCGAATGCAAGGTGTTGAACAGGAAGTGCGGGTTGAGCTGCGCACGCAGCGCCGCCAGTTCCGCCGTCTCTGCCGCGAGGCGCTGATGGTGCAGACGCCTGCGCACGTGCGCGAGGGTCGCCAGCGCCGCGTAGATCAGCAGGCCCCAGACGAACTGCCAGATCGCAGCGTCGCCGAGGTAGGCGTCGGCTTCCCCGGGGCGAAGGAAATGGACGGCCAAGGTGAATGCGGCGACCCACAGCCCCGAGAAGATGACTGCGAGAGGGCCATGCCACAGCCACGCTCCCAGGCCGTGCCGATCCAGCAAGGCGAGGGTCTGAACGTGCCAGGCCAACACGCCAAGGCCGAGGCAGGGCAGCGCAAAAGCAGCGGCGGCCACTGAGGCCTCGGGCCAGGTGAGGCCCTGAAGCCGGTACACCGGGACGAAGAGCGCGGTGAGCGCCACTGCGGCAAGCACCAGCACAGGTCTGCGCAAGGCATGGCGGTCTTCGCCTTCCCTCGGAGGGGGCTCGGTCACGGAGAGGGACATTCGCGTCATGGCTCGTCTGCACTCTACGCCCAAGACCTGGAGCGCAGGCCGCAGTTCACCGACAGAAACAGGCAGTTCGTCGAACAGCTTCGGTGCGCCGCGATCCAGGCCACCAATGGCACTGAGCCCGACATGGCTCACATGCCACTGGCCGTCGAAGCCAGCGCTTGGCCGCCAGCGCCGTGTCGTTCGCCGAATAGTGGTCGCCTGCAAAGCGGGCCTTGCCTACGGTGCTGGCGACGCACACAGCACGCCACGATCATGTTTCATCCACCGCGATGGCACCCCATCGTCTTGTCTTTCGTTTTCGCTGTTGCGGCCGGCTGTTCGTTGGCGCCACAGCGCGGCAGGGAGCCGATGACCGAGGCCAGCGCCGATCAGGGCAGCGTCGAGCGCGGGCGGTTCCTCGTTCACGGCCCCGCGCATTGCGCAACTTGCCACGCCGGTACCGCAGACGGCCCGGCCGCCAGCGCACCCCTGTCGGGCGGGCGCACGTTTGATCTGGGTCTCCTGGGGTCGTTCGTCGCCGCGAACCTGACGGGTGACGCAAGCACGGGCCTGGGCGCCTGGACCGATGCCGAGCTGTATCGCGTGCTGCGCACAGGCCGCAACCGCCAGGGCCGACCACTCGCGCCCCTGATGGACACGACCGGCATGTCGGACCAGGATCTGCTGTCGATCGTGGCCTACCTGCGCAGTGTGCCGCGCGTGCGGCATGAGACGGGAGCGTCGGAGATCGGTCTCATGGGCCGCGTGGCGCTGCATTGGGTCATCGGGACTCCTGTCCACGCGCCACCGAGCGCCAGCGATGCCTCGACGGACCACGCAGCCCTCGGTGCCTACCTCGCGAACCGGGTCGCCAACTGCCGCGGCTGCCACACCCCCAGAAGCGCCCTCACCGGACGGTTGACGGGACCGCCGTTCTCAGGAGGACTTCGACTCGAGGAAGGCGGCGCGACCTTCTCCGTGCCGGACATCACTGGAACCGGCGCGCTCCGCCAGCGCTCCGAGCAGTCTTTCATCGCGCTCTTCAGAGCCCGCGCCCAAATCCCCGGCGCTTCCCCGATGCCTTGGGATGCCTTCTCTCTCATGAGCGACGACGAGCTGTCAGCGATCTACCGCTACCTGAAGTCCCTGCCGGGAAAGGGTTCCAGCGCCTCCACCATGCGTTCACAATCCGTCCGGTCGAACCGCGCTGGCCTGTGCATCCGGGCGCCCGCACCGTCCGCCCCTTCCAACGAGTCCGAGTACTCTGGCTGCCACCGAAGATGAAGCCCGACACCTCGCGACGATCCGCCGCCGAACTCGCACCGCACACGCGGCGCGACGATCCTCCTGTCGTGATGACCCGGCGGCACCTCGTCCATCAACTGCGCGGGCTTGGCCTGCGCGCTGGCGATCTCGTGATGGTTCACGCGTCGCTGAAGGCGCTGGGGCCGGTCGAAGGCGGAGCCGCCGAGGTGGTCCGAGCGTTGATCGACGCGGTCGGGCCCGAAGGCACGCTGATGGCCTATGTCTCCTGGGACCGCTCGCCGTATGAGGAGACGCTCAACGGCACGGTCCTGAGCGAGGCCGCGCGTGCCGAGTGGCCCGCATTCGACCCCCTCACGGCAGGCACCTACCGCGGGTTCGGGCTGCTCAACGAGTTCCTGCGCAAGGCACCGGGCGCTGTCCGCAGCGCTCACCCCGACGCGTCGATGGTGGCCGTCGGCGCACGGGCACACGAGGTGATCGGCGAGCACAGGCTCGGCGACGCCTATGGCCCCGGCTCGCCCCTCGAACGCTTGGTGTCCTTCGGCGGCAAGGTGCTCACGCTCGGCGCACCGCTCGACGCGTTGACGGTGCTGCACTACGCCGAGGCGATCGCCGAGCTTGCGGACAAGCGCCGGGTGACCTACGAGGTGCCGCTGCTCGACGCCGCGGGTCGCAAGGTCTGGTGCCGCGCGGAGGAACTCGACTCCAACGGCATCCTCGACTGCTTTGCGCGCGAGGGCGAGCCCGATGCGGTCGAGACGATCGCGAAGGCCTACGTGGCCGATGGGCGTGCGCTTCGCGGCAGGGTCGGCGCTGCGCAGTGCTACCTGCTCGATGCCCAGGACCTCGTCCGCTTCGGCAAGGAATGGCTGGAAGTGCGCTTCGCCGTTCCACCACGCCCGTACAGCCCATGAGCGTCGAGACAGTCCGAGAGGACCTGGACCAGCCGCCCCTGCACCAACAGGTCGGCCACGCCGGCTCTATCATCCCGCCACCATGGATCGCCTCGCAGACCGCATGCGAGCGCGCCTCGCCTGGACCTTCGTGGGCCGGGAACCCGAGCTGGCGCTGCTCGCCGAATCGCTTGCCGCGGAGACGCCGTCCGTCCAGGTCTTTCTTGTCCACGGGCCGGGCGGCATCGGCAAGACCGGTCTGCTGGAGCGCGCGCGCCTGCTCGCCGCGTCGCACGGCATCGACTCGGTCCGCATCGATGCGCGCGATGTGGAGGCGTCCGTGCCGGGCCTTGCTCGCGCGCTGGCGGGCGCCTTCGCCGCACCCGACCACGACGGCGACCTCGCTGCCACGCTGGCTGCATGCGGCAACTCGCCACCTCGCCTGATCGTCATCGACACCTTCGAGCGCGTGGCACACCTCGTGGGCTGGCTGCGTGAGAGCTTTCTTGCCGAGCTGCCCGCGAAGACGCGCGTGCTGATCGGGACACGCACACCGCCCGACGCGGTGTGGCGCACCGATCCTCTCTGGCGTGAAGCCTCTCGCGTGCTGGGGCTGCGAAATCTCGATGTCGACGAGTGCGCGCACTATCTCCGCGCCCGCGGCATTCCCGTCGAGCATCACGACGCGATCGTGAAGCTGACGCACGGTCATCCGCTGGCCATGACGCTGGTGGTCGACGTGGTGCAAGCGTCGGGCGAGGTGCCGCACAAGCTTGCGCGTGACGTGGTCCGGCAGCTCGCCGAGCGGTTCACCGCGCAGGCTCCGAGCGACCTGCATCGACGGGCACTCGAAACCTGTGCGCATGCACGGCTGACCACGGAGCCACTGCTCGCCGACGCAGTGGATGCCACCCGCGCCCATGAGCTGTTCGACTGGCTCGCCTCGCAGAGCGTGATCGAGAGCGCCCCGGGCGGGCTCTTCCCTCACGACCTCGTGCGCGACGCGATCGACGAGGAGCTGCAATGGCGCAACCGGGAACGCCACCGCGACGTGCACGTGGCCGTGCGGGATCACCTCCTGCGCAAGGCGAAAGACCCGACGCAGGCTGCCGGCGCGACGTTTGACGTCCTCTTCCTCCACCGCCATGCGCAGGCGATGCAGCCGTTCGTCGACTTCCGCGCGCTGGGCAGCGTCTACTTCGAGCGTGGCGGGCCGGGTGACATGCCCTTGCTTCTCGAGCTGGCGCGCGCCGAGCTGCCTGCCGCGCAGCAGGCCGACGTGGCGCGCTGGTGCACGCATCGCGCCTGCAGCGTCTGGGTCGTGCGACAACGCCCTGGCCAGATGGCGGCGGCAACGCTGTCGATCGACCTTGCGGCCCTGAGCGACGACGAGCGCGAAAGCGATCCGGTCATGGCGGCCGTGTGGCGCAACCTGCAAGGCGCCGCTGCGCCCCGGGCCGGCGACCGCCAGCTCCTCGCACGGTGGAACATCGTCTCCGGTGGCCTGCTGCAGCCATCGGGCGCGATGAATGCGCTGCAGATGTCGCAGTTTCATCAGTGGCTGACGCTCCCGAATCTCGGCGCCTTCGTGATCTGCACCGAGCACCCAGACCACTGGGCGCCCATGATGATGCACATCGGGTTCGCTCGCATGAGCGGCTGCGATCAGGTGATCGACGGCATACCGCTCGGCTGCTACTGGCACGACTGGCGTTCGTCACCGATGTCGAGGTGGCTGGAGGTGATGGTCGATCGCGAGCTGGGACGAGAAGCGCCGATGGAAGAACCGTTCGCCGCGCCCGCCGTGGCCCGGCTCGCACGAACCGAGTTCGACCGGGCGGTGCGAGACGGGCTGCGCACCTTCAACGACCGCACGGCGCTGGTGGCCAACCCGCTGACGGCCTCCGCGGTGGTCACCACCAGTCGGCGCGATTCGGAAGATGCAGTCGAGGCCCTGCGCCGACTGCTCACCGAAACCGCGGAGGGATTGAACGCCAAGCCACGTGACGGCAAGTTCTGGCGCGCGCTCGAGCTGACCTACCTTCGCCCGGCCGGCTCGCAGGAACTCGCCGCCGAGCGCCTGGGCCTGCCGTTCGGAACCTACCGCTACCAGCTCGCCACGGGCATCGAGCGGGTCGTGCAGGCCCTGTGGGAGCGGGAAACGGCCTGAGCCTTCGGCAGCGAGTTCGACATCGAATTCGGCTGGTAATTCGGCGGTGGTCGCGCCGATCCTTGGGCATCACCTCACCCGGAGATGCCCATGAACTCATCCGCCGCCGTTGCGACCGCAGGCCGCCGCACCCTCGAGTGGGGCGCCAGCCCTGCCAGCTCGTTGCCAGCACGCGTCCTGCAAGCAGCGCTTGCCGTGGCCGCTGCCGCCCTGTCTGCCTGTGTGTCGCCAGGCGCTGCCGGCACGGCGCCATCTGCCGAGGCACCGCCGGCCAAACGCGCCTCGACCTCGCGGACGCTCCCCGCGCAGGCGGCGAGCCAGCTCATGTGGTCGGCGTTGAGCCAGGGTGACTACGCGTCCATCGACCGCGTGCTGGTGGCACTGCATGGTGCGTACCTCGGCGACCCGGGCGATGCGACGACCGCGGCGCACATCGGCATGACGCAGTTGTGGCGTGTGTCCGAGTCAACGCGCCAGGGCAGGCCCGACCCGTCGACGCTGGCGAGCATGGCGAATGCGCGGCGCTTTCTGGAAGAGAGCGTCGCGCTCGACGGCACGGACGCACGCCGCCAGGGCTTCCGCGCCAGTGCGCGCCTGGCCGAGGGCGCGATGCACCGTGACGCCAGCCTGCAACGGCTGGGTGCCGCCGACCTGCAGGACGCCTTGCAGGCGTGGCCGCAGTTCAACCTGTTCGTGCTGGCCCGCAATCTCGGCGGCGCTCCCGCAGGATCGAAGACGCTGCAGCAAGCCATCGACGCGATGTGGCAGGCGCAAGACCTGTGCATCGGAGGCAAGCTCTCGAGAAGCGACCCCGACATGAAGCCCTACATGCGCCTGGAAACCCGCGAGGGCGTGAACCGGGTGTGCTGGAACTCGGCGATCGCGCCGCACAACTTCGAAGGCTTCTTCCTTGAATGGGGCGACCTGCTCGTGAAGTCCGGTGACGTGGCGCTGGCACGAAGGATCTACGCCAACGCGAAGCATTCCCCGGCCTACGGCACCTGGCCTCACCGCGCGCTGCTCGAAGCGCGCATTCGTGACGCGGACGCCAACGTGGCGCGCTTCGCCGCGCCGCCCGATGCAGCGGCCCACGTGCCGATCGGGCGCGCCTCTCCGATCGCCTGCGTCAGCTGCCACCAGAGCGAGACACCATGAAGCCATTTGCTCGCCCGAAGCGTCCCCTCGCCGGGGTCTTGACCGTGTTGCTGACGGCACTCGCCACCACCGTGGGTGGGTGCGGCGGGTCGTCCGACGACACGAGCGCAGTTCCGCCGGTGCCCCCCCAGCCGCAGCCTGGCGGCGGCAACTGCGACCCCGCCGTGCGCATGAACATGAACATCACGGGCCGGGTGCTCGACCCCCGGGGGCAACCGCACGTGGGTCATGTCGTGCTCCGCGACCGGGCGCCTCAGTCGGGGTCCATCTTCGCCGAGGCCTCCGCCAACGATGCCGGGTTCTTCTTGCTCGGCGTGCGCGGCATCGTCACGTCTGCGGGCTGCTCGAAGTCGTACGTGATCGAGGTCGACTCCCGGGCGGCCTCAGGCGCAGATCTCTACGGAGAGCTCGACGTGACATCGCTCTTTCCCGCGGGCGGAACCGGCTTCGCCGAAGAGGACATCACGGCAACCCCAGTGATCCTCGCCGAGGTCGAGTAGTTCGTGCCGCGCGGCGGGCCGATCGTCGCCTTCAGCGCGCCGCCAGCGCCTTCAGCATTTCCTCTGCCACCAGGTGCGATGACTGCGGGTTCTGGCCCGTGATCAGTTGGCCGTCGCGGATGGCGAACGGCTGCCAGTTGCCGGTGCCTTCGAAGCGGCCGCCCAGTTCGCGCAGGCGCGTCTCGAGCATGAACGGGACGACCTTCTCCAGACCGACGGCCACTTCCTCCGCATCGGTGAAGCCGTTGACGCGCAGGTCCTTGACGATGGATTGCCCATCGGGTCGTCGGGCCGTCACCAGGCCGGCCGCCCCGTGGCAGACCGAGGCGATCAGCTTCTTGGCCGCGAAGGCGCGTTCGACGGCGCGGGTCACACCGGCGTCGACCGGCAGGTCCCACATCGTGCCGTGGCCCCCGGGGAAGAAGACGGCGTCGAACTGCGCACCGTCGAACTCCGAGGCCTTGGGTGTCGCGGCGATGCGCGCCTGCAAGGCCGCATCGGCGAGAAAGCGCTCGACCACCGGGTCGTTCTGGCCGGCCGGCTTGATGCTGCCCGGGTCGATGGGCGTGGGGCCTCCCGCCGGGGAGGCCAGCGTCACCTCGACGCCGGCATCGGCGAGCGCGTAGTACGGCACCGCCAGCTCCTCGGCCCACAGGCCGGTGGGCTTGCCGGTGTCGCCCATGCGGGCGTTGGAGGTGACGATCATCAGGATGCGCGAGTCATGGGGTTTCCTTCTGTGTGGCCGCGCCAGGGGGGAGCGCGATGGAAGGGACTGTATTGATTCGCCGGTGCCTCATAAACTGGCCCCATGGAACTACGTTCATTACCTGGCTGAACAAATGACGCGCACCTTCGACCCCGTGCAGTTGGGCAGCATCGAGCTGTTCTGCAAGGCGGCGGAGCTCGGCAGCTTCACCGGCGCTGCCGAAGCGCTGGGCCTGACGCCGGCCTCGGTGAGCCGCTCCATCGCGCGGCTCGAGGCGCGGCTGGGCGTGCGCCTCTTCAACCGCACCACCCGCCTCGTGCGTCTCACCGCCAGCGGCGAGCTCTACCACGCACAGTGCCAGCAAGCGCTCGAGCAGATCGCCGAAGCCGAGCGTGCGATCACCGGGCAGCAAGCCCGGCCCAAAGGCCTGGTGCGCGTGAGCGTGGGCACGGTGTACGGCCACCACCGCGTGGTGCCGATGCTGCCAGGCTTCATGGCCGCCTACCCGGGCGTGGAGGTCGAACTCAACGTGTCCAACCGCAACGTCGATTTCGTCGAGGATGGCTACGACCTGGCCATCCGCCTGGGTGAGCCACGCGACTCGCGGCTGGTCTCGCGCAAGCTCGAGGAGGCCACGGTGGGCATCTTCGGATCACCCGCCTACCTGCGGCGCCGCGGCAAGCCGAAGAGTCTCGAAGACCTGCGGCAGCACGACCTGATCCAGTTCGTGCTGCCCAGTACCGGCCGGACGATGCCCTGGATCCTGCGATCGCCCGATGGCGAAGACATCGACTTCAGCTTCAAGAGTCGCCAGCGCGTGCACGAGGACGTGCTGGCCGGCGTCGGCTGGGCCGTCGCTGGCGGCGGGCTGTTCCAGATCTACCACTTCGTGGTGCGCGAGGCGGTGAAGGCGGGCCAGCTCGTCGAAGTGATGCAGGGCCACGGCGGCCGGTCGAGGCCATTCCATGTGCTGTATCCGCAAAACCGGCACCTGTCGGCGCGGGTGCGGGCATTCGTGCAGTACCTGGCCGACGCCGTCTCGTAGTCCCTTCGCTCAGTCCACCCGCAAGGGCCGAGAATGCGAGGTTGCTACACAGCCCCCCGCAACCGCCCTGCTTCGTTCCGATGACTGACATCCCCGAAATTCCCGAGACTGCTCCGGCCCCGACGGCCCATGCGACGCCGGCCACGCCGACCGAGGCGGCGCCCGCTGCGCCCGAGGCTCCTGTCGCGCCTGTGTCTCGGCCCGAACCCAACGTGGCCGAGACCGCGCGCCTGCTGGCCCAGCACTTTCCGGCGCTGTTCGGAGCGGGCGTGATCAAGCCGATCAAGCTTCGCATCCAGGCCGACATCCATGAGCGGGCGCCCGGAGTCTTCACCAAGAAGGCCCTCTCGATCTTCCTGCAGCGCCACACCACCGGGACTGCCTACCTGCGGGCCCTGGTGGCAGAGGGAGCAACACGCACGGACCTCGATGGCCAGCCGGCCGGCGACATCGCGGCCGAGCACCGCGACGCTGCAGGCGTGGAACTCGAGCGGCGCCGGGCCATCGTCGAAGCAAAGAAACAAGCAGGGCGCGAAGCAGCCCGCGCTTCGCGGCGCGACGCCCGACCGCCGCTGCCTTCCCAGCAGGCCGAGGTGTCGCAGACCGCTTCGCCAGCAGCCGGCGAGCGCGCTGCCCCTCGGGGCCCGCGCTCGGCACCACCCGGCGCATCCGATCGCGCAGACCGCTCCGCGCGGCCTTCGCAACCCGGCCAGGCGCCACGGCGCCCCCGACCGCCCCAAGCCGCCGCACGACGAGGGCCCGGCCGGCCCGGCGATGCGGAGTCGGGTGCGCCACAGCGCCCGCACAAGCCTCGGCCCGATCAGCGACCCGCTCCTGCGCATGAACGAGATTCCTCAGCCGCGCCGGCGCTGCCGCTGGACCCCGAGCAGGCGGCCGAGGCCGCGGCTCGCCACCAGCGTGCCTTGTTGCTGCGCAGCTTTGAGCAGAGCCCCTTGTCGAAGGCGAACTTTGCAGCCTTGAAGGGGCTGCGCGAGGAAGCCCTGGACGAGCTTCTGACCCTGGCGAAGAAGGAGCGCGGCTCGCGCTGAGGGCTGCGGCGGGGTGCGTTCGACGCACCTCTGGCCCGCCGGCACGGCGCGCATCAATACATGCGCGTCGCGCCTCCGCCGTCGACGGCGAGCACGGCGCCGTTCACGTAGCTCGCCGCCTCCGAGCACAGCCAGACAATGGCGTTGGCCGGCTCCTCCGCGCGGCCAAGCCGGTTCATGCCGCTGTGGCGCGCGGTCAGCGCCCGGTAGCGCTCGGCGGCACCCGGGCGCTCGGGGTCGACCATCTCGGAGCGCGTGAAACCCGGTGCGATCGCGTTGATGCGCAGGCCCATCTGGCCGTAGTCGGACGCGGCCGATTGGGTGAGGCCGACGACGCCGAACTTGCTGGTCGAGTACGACGCGTGGCCGATGTCGCTCGGCTTGAGCCCGTAGATCGACGCCACGTTGACGATGGCGCCGCCGCCGCTGGCGAGCAGGGCCGGGATCTCGTGCTTCATGCACAGCCACACGCCCTTCAGGTTCACGCCCATGACCTCGTCCCACTGGGCTTCGGTGACGTCGGCGATGGGCGTGAAGCGCGGGCCGGCGATGCCGGCGTTGTTGACGGCGCAGTCGAGGCGGCCGAAGCGTTCGAGCGTGGCCGCCACCATGCGCTCGGCGTCACCGGCGCGGCTCACGTCGGCCTGCACGAAGAGCGCCTCGCCGCCCGCGGCCTCGATGCGCTGCACGACGCGCGTGCCCTGGTCGACGCGCCGGGCCACCACGACGACCTTGGCGCCTTCCTGCGCGAAGTGCAGCGCAGTGGCCTCGCCGAGGCCCGAGCTGGCGCCCGTCACCAGCGCGACCTTGCCGGTGAGCGTCGTCACGCCGGTTCTCCCTCTACCGCGTCGGCTTTGGCGAGTTCGAGCTTGTACTGCTCCCAGCCCGAGGCGGGCACGGTCTCGCCGTGGCGGTCCTGCAGCAGCGCGAGCTGCGCACACAGCCGATCGCCGGCATGGGCGTCGTCGCCGATGTAGACGCCGCGCGTCATCGTGATGTGCGCAGACTCGAAGCTTCCCGCCCCGGCCAGCAGGATCATGCGCGTGGGGGCGTTCTCGTCGACCAGCGGGATCAGCCCCGGGCTCACGCTCTCCGGCGTGAGGCGTGCGAGTGCCTCGGGCGGCAGCACGCCAGCGGTCATCGCCGTGGCGGCACTCGGCGCAAGGCAGTTGACGCGCACGTTGTACTTCGCGCCTTCGAGCGCGAGCGTCTGCATCAGCCCGACCAACGCCATCTTCGCCGCGCCGTAGTTGGCCTGGCCGAAGTTGCCGTACAGGCCACTCGACGAGGTCGTCATCACGATGCGGCCGTAGGCCTGCGCCTGCATGCGCGCCCACACGGCGCGGGTGCAGTGCACCGCACCCATCACGTGCACGTCGAGCACGCGGCGGAAGTCGTCGAGCGACATCTTGGCGAAGCTCCTGTCGCGCAGGATGCCGGCGTTGTTGACCAGGATGTCGATGCGGCCCCATGCCGCGACCGCCTGCGCCGCCATCGCCTCCATCTCGTCGTCGCGCGTCACGTCGCCCAGGCACACCAGCGCCTCGCCGCCATGGCCACGGATCTCGTCGGCCACGCGGTGCGCCGCCGCGCCCGCGTCGGCGCCGGCCAGGTCGTTCACCACCACGCGTGCGCCGTGGCGCGCCAGCTCCAGCGCGTGCGTGCGGCCCAGGCCGCCACCGGCACCCGTCACGATGGCCACCCGGCCCTTCAATCGCTTCGTCATCGTTTCCTCTTTCGTCGTTGTCAGTTCGTCGTGGTCAGAACGCCACCGCCTCGCGGCCCTTCAGGCCCAGCATCTCGCGCGCTTCATCCGGCGTCGCCACTTCCAGCGACAGCTCTTCCAGGATGCGGCGGATCTTGCGCACCTGCTCGGCGCACGAACGCGCGAGCTGCCCGCGGCCCAGGTAGAGGCTGTCTTCGAGGCCGACGCGCACGTTGCCGCCCATCACCGCCGCCATCGTGAGCAGCGGCATCTGGTGGCGCCCGGCGCCGAGCACCGAGAAGCGGTAGCCGTCGCGGCCGAACAGGCGGTCGGCGGTGCTGCGCATCGTGACCAGGTTCTCCGGGTCGGGCCCGAGGCCGCCGAGGATGCCGAAGATGTTCTGGATGAAGAGCGGCCCGCGCACCAGGCCTTCGTCGACGAAGTGCGCCAGGTTGTAGAGGTGGCCGACGTCGTAGCACTCGAACTCGAAGCGCGTGCCGCACTCGTCGCCGAGCACGCGCAGGATGTGCTTGATGTCGCGGAAGGTGTTGCGGAAGATCAGGTCTTCCATGCCCTCGACGTAGGGCTGCTCCCAGGCGTGCTGCCACTCGGAGATCTTGCGCGCCACGGGGTGGATGGAGAAGTTCATCGAGCCCATGTTGAGCGAGCACATCTCGGGCTGCGCGCGCAACGGGTAGGCGAGCCGCTCGTCGAGCGTCATGCGCGTGCTGCCGCCGGTGGTGATGTTGATCACCGCATCGGTGGCGGCCTTGATGCGCGGCACGAACTGGTCGAACACCGCCGGGTCGGGCGTGGGCCGGCCGTCGCTCGGGTCGCGTGCGTGAAGGTGCAGGATGGCGGCGCCGGCCTGGGCGGCCTCGATGGCCTGCTCGGCGATCTGGTCGGGGGTGAGCGGCAGGTAGGGCGACATCGTCGGCGTGTGCACCGAGCCGGTGACGGCGCAGCTGATGATGACCTTGTCGGACATGAGAGGGTTCCTGTGGTGTGGGGATCAGACCGCGAGCCACTGCTGCAGCAGCGCGTCGTCGGCCTCCAGTTGCTGCGGGCTGCCTTCGAAGACGATGCGGCCGTGCCCCATCACGCACACGCGTGAGGAGACCTTGAGCGCGATGGCGAGCTTCTGCTCGACCAGCAGCACCGAGACGCCGCGGCGCTGCATGTCGCGGATGCATTCGCCGACCTGCGCCACGATCTTGGGCGCCAGCCCCTCGGTGGGCTCGTCGATGAGGATGGCCAGCGGGTTGCCCAGCAGCGAGCGGCAGATGGTCAGCATCTGCTGCTCGCCGCCCGAGAGGCTGCCGGCCTTGGTGCGGCGGCGCTCCTTGAGGCGCGGGAAGTAGTCGAACATCTGCTCGATGCTCCAGCGCTGCGCGCCCTCGACCGGCGGCTGCTCGCCCATGCGCAGGTTCTCGTCGACCGTGAGGTTGGCGAAGACCTCGCGCTCCTCGGGCACGTAGGCGAGGCCTGCGCGGCAGATGGTGTTCGGCTTGGCGCCCGCGAGCGCGCGCGTGCCGAGCTGCACCCGGCCTGCGCTCGGCGGCACGAGGCCCATCATGGCCTTGAGCGTGGTGGAGCGGCCCGAGCCGTTGCGGCCGAGCAGGCTCACCACCTCGCCGCGCCGCACGTTGAGCGTCACGCCGCGCAGCACGTGGCTCTTGCCGTAGTGGGCGTGCAGGTCGTCGACCTGGAGCAGCACGTCGTCGGCCGCGTTCATGCCGCCACCTCCTCGCCCAGGTAGGCCTCGCGCACACCGGCATGGGCGCGGATCTCGTCGGGCGTGCCGGTGGCGATGAGCTCGCCGTACACCAGCACGCTGACGCGCTCGCCGAGGTCGAAGACCACGCTCATGTCGTGCTCGACGATCAGCAGCGCCCGCCCCGCCGTGGTCTCGCGGATGAGCTCGGCGGTGTAGGCGGTCTCCTCGCTCGACATGCCGGCCATGGGCTCGTCGAGCAGCACCACCTGCGGGTCGCAGGCGAGCGTCATCGCGAGCTCGAGCGAGCGTTGCGCCGAATAGGTCATCTCGCCGGCCAGCGACGTCGCATACGCCTGCAGGCGCACACGTTCGAGCAGGCGCTCGGTGTCTTCGCGCACCGCCGTCGCGCGGTCGAGCACGCGCCAGAAGGCGTACTGCAGGTGGTGGCGGCGCAGCACCGCGAGGCGGATGTTCTCGAACACGGTGAGCTTGGGGAAGATGTTGGTGATCTGGAACGAGCGCGCGAGCCCCGCACGGGCGATGCGCTGCGGCGACCAGCCGTCGATGCGCTGGCCACCGAAGACGATCTCGCCGGCGCTCGGTGCGGTGTTGCCCGAGATCAGGTGGAAGAGCGTGGACTTGCCGGCGCCGTTCGGGCCGATCAGCGCGTGGCGTTCGCCGGCCCGCAGGTCGAGGTCGACGCCGCGGATGATCTCGCTCGCGCCGTACGACTTGCGCACGCCGCGCAGGCTCAGGACGATGTCGCTCATGTCAACGCCTCCTGCCGGTCGACGGCGGCTGCGGCCTCGGGCGGCTGCACGGGAGGCGCCACCAGGGCACGGCGCGCCGCCCAGCCCAGGAGGCCGGCCACGGCCAGCGGCGCGGGCACGAGCCAGGTCGCGACCGACCCGGGCGCCCAGCTTCGACCGAAGAGCGCGATGGGCGGCCAGCTTCCGCCCATCGCGGCGAGCGCGCGGTAGTCGTGCGAGCACAGGCGCTGCAGCATCTCAACGACGAAGACCACGCCCGCCGCCGCGCACAGCGTCGCCACCACGGCAAGGGCAGAGACCGACACCGCGAGGCGCCAACCACGCCGTGCCTTCAAGCGCGCCGCGGCGCCGAACAGGCCGGTCAGGCCCACCGGCACGAACATCATCACCAGCACGAAGAGCATGCCCTGGTAGAGCAGCCAGGAACGCGTCGCGTCCGAGACCGCGTAGCCGAAGAAGGTCATCAGCGCCGCGCCCAGCGCCGGGCCGAGGAAGCTGCCGACGCCGCCGATGTAGCTGTTGAGCACCACCGCGGCCGAGACGCTGGCATCGAAGACGACGTAGTTGGCGGCCTCGTTGTTGATCGCCTGCAGGCCACCGGCGATGCCGGCGAACATCGACGAGACCACGAAGGCCGACAGCCCCACGCCGTGGGCGTCGTAGCCGAGGAACTTGAGGCGGTGGCCGTTCTCGCGCAGCGCGAGCGTGAGGCGCCCGAGCGGCGTGCGGCCATGGAAATGCAGCAGCGCGAGCGACAGCAGCACCCAGGCGAGCGTGAGGTAGTAGACCTCCACCGTCGAGCCGAAGGTGAGTCCCCAGGCCGGCATGCGCATCGCCGAAATGCCCGACTCGCCGCCGAACCAGCCCTTGAGCTGCGGCGCAAGCGAATGCAACAGCTCGGCCACGGCCAGCGTGATCATCGCGAAGGTGGTGCCGCTGCGCTTCGTCGCGAACCAGCCGGCGACGAAGCCCACCACCAGGCCCGCCAAGGCGCCCACCAGCGGCAGCAGCGGCGTGGGCAGCAGCCCGTTGCCGCCGAGCGCCTTCATCGCATGCACGGTGGCGAACGCGCCAACGCCGAAGTAGGCGGCGTGCCCGAACGACAGCAGGCCCGCACGGCCTGCGAGCAGGCTGTAGGCGCAGGCGAACAGCGCGGCGATCAGCATCTGGATCGAGGCATTCAGCAGCCCCGCACTCAGGAGCGCGGGCAGCGCAGCGAGCAGCGCCACGCCGCCGCCCAGCAGCAGGAGCGTCCACGAACGGCTCATGCCTCCTCCCCCATCAGGCCGCGAGGCCGCACCAGCAGCACGAAGAGCATCAGCGCAAACGGGATCGTTGCCGCCAGGCTCGACACCTTCAGCGTCAGCAGCCCGCCGATGCCTTCAGCCCATGAACGTGCACCCAGGAACGCGAGCAGGTCGGCGATGCTGCGGTCCACGCCCACCGCCAGCGAGGTGATGACGCCGATCAGCAGCGACGCCAGCATCGCGCCGCCCAGCGAGCCCAGCCCGCCGACGACCACGATCACGAACACCATCACGCCGACTTCGAGCGCCATGTTGGGGTTGGTGGTGTAGAAGGCGCCCGCGACGGCTCCTGCGAGCCCCGCGAGCGCCGCCCCCACGCCGAACACCCCCATGAAGACGAGCTGCACGTTGTGGCCGAGCGCCTCGGCCATGCGTGGGCGGTAGATGGCGGCACGCACCACGATGCCGACCCGCGTGCGCGTCAAGAGCGCCCAGAGCGCGGCAAACATCGCGATCGCCACCCCGCCCATCAGCAGCCGGTACATGGGGTACTGCTGGCTGCCGAGCGAGAAGGCCGCGAAGTCGAGCGAGGCCGGCACCCGGTAGTCGACCGGGTGGTTGCCGAACAGCAGCTTGATCGTCTCGGCGATGATGAACGACAGCCCGAAGGTGAGCAGCAGTTCGTGCGCGTGGCCGTGGTGGTGCACGCGCCGCAGGAACCAGCGCTCGACGCCCACGCCCACTGCGCCGGCCAGCAGCGCCGCGAGCACGACCGCGGGGCCGAAGCCGACGATGCCCTGCAGCGTGTACGCGAAGTACGCCCCGAGCATGTAGAACGACGCGTGCGCGAAGTTCAGCACGCCCATCATGCCGAAGACCAGCGTCAGCCCGGCCGACACCATGAACAGCAGCAGGCCGTGGATGACGCCGTTGAGCAGCGCAAAAACGATCGTGTCCATCAGTCGGGTCGCTGCATCTTGCAGTTGGCTTGCACCGGCCCCGCCGCCTCTTCCGCCGTGAACACCTTGACCGGCTTGAAGCCCATGTCGGTGCCGTCGGCCTTGTACTTGGCGTCCTTGCTCACCATCGAGACGACGAACGGCATCAGCACCTGGTGGTCGGCCGCGCGCATGCTCACCTCGCCCATGGGCGTGCGGATGCGCGTGGCCTCCAGCGTCTTGGCGAAGGCGTTGACGTTGAGCGCATCGCCTTGCGGCTTGGTCGCCTTGAGCGCTGCGGCCACCATCTCCAGGCCGAAGGCGGCCTGCGGCTCGACGAAGGTCGGCACATGCCCGGTCTTGGCCTTGAAGTCGTCGACGAAACGCGTGCTCTCAGCGCCGCCCGCCTCGGGGTTGAAGGCATGGGCGATGAAGTGGCCGAGCGCGGTGTCGCCGGCGTTGGCGACGTTGCCCGGCTGGTCGAGGAAGACCGTGCCGAAGCGTGCCTTCAGGCCCGCGGCCTTGGAGGCCTTCATCAGCAGCAAGAGGTCGTTCGACCAGTTGCCCGTGATCACGGTCTCGGCGCCGCTCGCCACGATCTTCGAGACGTAGGGCGAGAAGTCCTGGATCTTGTTGGTGTCGTGCAGCGTCTTCTCGACCACCTGGTAGCCGCCGGCGGCCGCGTTGTCGCCGATGGCTCGCTCCATGTCCTGGCCCCAGGAGTAGTTCTGGTTGATCGCGTAGACCTTGCTGCCGAGCGTGCCGGCCTGCTTCATGCCGGCCACGAGCGCCTTGGTGCGCACCTGCGCATTGCCGGTGAAGCGGAAGTGGTGGAAGTTGCACTTTTCGCCGGTCAGCTCCATCGCTTCGGCGCCCACGTTGACGTAGACGATCTCCTTGCCGGGGTTGCGCAGGTTGTGCTTGCGCACGTCTTCGGTGATCTGGCCGCCGATGGCCGACGAGGCGCCTTGCACGACGATCTGCACGCCGTCGGCAATGGCAGCCTTGAGCTTGTCGGACGCGCCCGCCGGGCCGCCCTGGTTGTCGTACTCGATCAGTTGCACCGGCTGCCCGTTCCAGCCGCCGGCGGCATTCATCTTGTCGATGGCGTACTTCACGCCCGAACGGAACGACTGGCCCGTCGAGGCCTGCGGGCCCGAGAGGGTTTCGAGCAGGCCGATCTTCACCGGCGCGGCCTGGGCGAGGCCGCTCAGGGTGGTCAGCGTCGCCAGCACGGGCAGCGCGCGGCGCGCCGTGGTGCAGAGGGAATCACGCATGTTTGTCTCCTTGGTTTGTGGAATCGATGTCAGAGGTCAGACGCCGTCAGAGGTACTCGAGGTTGCCGTCCACGCTGATCGCCTGGCCGGTCAGGTTGCGGGCCGCGGGTGAGCAGAGGAACAGCGCCAGGGCCGCCACGTCGTCGGCCGTCACCATGCGGCGCAACGAGATCTTGTTGAGGTACTGCTCGCGCATCGCGTCGACGCTCACGCCGGTGGCGGCAGCACGCGCTGCGATCACCCCACGCATGCGATCGCCTTCCACCGTGCCGGGCAGGATCGCGTTGACACGAATGCCCTGCGGCCCCAACTCGATGGCCAGCGACTTGGTCATGCCCACGATCGCCCACTTGCTCGACGCGTAGGGCGTGCGGTAGGCGTAGCCCAGGCGCCCCGCCACCGAGCCCATCGCGATCAGGCTCGGCACTTCCGAGCGCTTGAGCAGCGGCACCGCGCGGCGGGCGAAGTAGTACTGGCTGTTGAGGTTGACGGCGATCGTGCGTTCCCACTCGCCCGCGTCGATGCCCTCGATCGGGCCCGTGGGGCCGGCGATGCCGGCGTTGTTGACCAGCACGTCCAGCCCGCCGAGCGTGCCCTGCACGTCGTCGAAGACGAGGTCGACATCGGTGGCGACGGACGCATCGGCCATGCTGCCGGTGATGCCGGGTGCGGCGACCACGAGGCGGTCGAGCGCCGCACGGTCGATGTCGCACACATGCACCTGCGAGCCGGCATCGTGGAAGGCGCGTGCGATCGACGCGCCGATCCCGCTCGCCCCCGCGGTGACGAGGACGCGCAGGCCGGCACACGGCCGCAGTGATTCAACGATCGACATGGACCAGTTCCTTGGGGCTCAGGGCTGCACGGAGATGGCCTTGGCCGTGGCCGTGGCATCGAAGCGCAGCGATGCCGGCCAGACCGGCCAGGTGACGCCGAGTGCGGCGTTGTTCGGGTCGCCGTTGCGAGCGAAGGCGCCGATGCTGCGCATCATGGCGTCCGACAGCGCAAGGCGGCCCGGGCGGTTGGCGGTGGTGTACGAGATGCCGGCGTAGAGCGACGGCCCGAAGTTGCCGAACGCGAACGGCAGGTCGAACGCGTGCGCCGCGCCGAAGATGTCGTTGAACGGCGTGGGCAGTTCGTCCCAGTCGAAGCGGTAGTGCCAGATGTTGCTCTGCTGCGTCTGCAGCGCGGCGATCATGCTGTCGCGGCTGTTGAGGAAGAAGATGCGGTTGAGCTGCTCGGTGCGCGCGTTCCAGCCCGTCGTCGGCGTGGTGACCGGCAGGTACGACGCCGGGATCCACTGCTCCAGCGTCGTCTGCGGCGCAGCGTTGGGCTGGTAGCCGTAGGCGATCGAGAACACCGTCGCGTCGTTGATGAGGCGCCCCACCGCACCGCCCACGAGCGGCAGCAAGGTGGGGAAGAGCTTGCCCTCGTCGCGCGTGTTGCCCATGAGCACCGGGCCCCTCGCGTACTGGCCGGCACGGATGGCGGCGATCGGGTTCAGCGGCACGACGTTGCCGTCGCCGATGGGGCCGGAGCCGCCGGCGCCGATGGGGGCGAGCTGGGTCACGACCGTCTGCCAGATGGTGTCGGCGCTCTTGGCCCGCACATAGGTGGCGATCTGCTCGGCGGTCTGGCCCGCGATGTAGGCCGAGGCCGACGGGATGTCGGTCGCGAGGCCATCGGCGATCACGAGGCGGGCGAGGAAGTAGTCGGCCTGGCCGCGGAAGTCAGACGGCGCAGCCATGGTCGCGATGCTGCCGGCCGGCAGCTCGCTCGCCGGCGAGAGCCCGCCGCTGATCGGCAGCCACTTGTGCACGAGCGCCGGGTTGGCGGCCGCGACGAGCGGCGAAGTCATCACCGCGAACACGTTCACCGCGCCGGCCGACTGGCCCATCAGCGTGACGTTGCCGGCGTTGCCGCCGAAGCTCGCGACGTTGCGGTTGACGAACTGCAGCGCCTTGATGATGTCGAGGATGGCGAAGTTGCCGGAGTCGTCGAGCGCGTTGGTGCCGCTCTTGAGCTGCCCGAGGTTGAAGAAGCCGAGCAGGCCGAGCCGGTAGTTCACCGACACCACCACGGCATTGGCCGTGCGTGCGAGGTTGGCGCCGTCGTACATCGGGTCGGCGGTGTAGCCGGTGATGTTGCTGCCGCCGTGCACCCACACGATCACCGGCAAGTTGGTGGCGGCACTCGCCGGGCGCCACACGTTCAGGTAGAGGCAGTCTTCCGAGCCCACGGTCTGGCCGAGCGACGTGCCGATGGTCGCGTCGTATCGGTTGTTGAGGCCCGGCCCGTAGAGCCGCCCGGCGGAGCTGCAGGCGTTGCCGAAGGTCTGGGTGTAGCGCGGCGTGGTCCACGCATCGGCCTCGGCCGGCGCGCGCCAGCGCAGGTCGCCGACGGGCGCCTTGGCGTAGGGGATGCCCTTCCAGGCGTAGGTGCCGCTGGTGGCCGACAGGTCGCTGCCGATCACCGTGCCCAGGGTTGTGCTGCGCTGGGTGGGCGGCACGTCTTCGTAGGGCACGCAGGTGAACGAGGCCGCGGCATTCACGTCACCGCTGCCGTTGTAGCGCGCCCACTTGGGGTACTCGCACAGCGGCCGGGTGCGGGCGATGCTGCCCGAGGCGGTGTCGCCCATCACCTGCAGCGGCGGCACGGTGCCCTGCTCCACCCAGTTCTCGAGCGCGGTGAGCGAGTCCCACGCGACGTTGAACGAGGTGCTCAAGGCGTGGCCGTAGCCCGGCGCTTCGTAATAGCGCACGAACTTGTCGACCTCGGCCGGGCCCATGCGGGCCTGCAGGCGCTGGTAGTACTCCTCGGTGCCGCGCGAGCTGACGAGCACGTCCGACAGGCCGTGCGCGAGCAACAGCTTGCCGCCCTTGGCCGCGAAGGCGTCGAGGTCGACCGGCACGTCGAGCAGGGTCGACAGCTCGCTCAGGCGCGGGCCCCAGGGGCCGGGGTTCTCGGGGTCGAGCGAGAGCGAGTCGTAGCCGAGATCGCGGGTGACGCCGTAGCGGATCATCGCGTCGAGCTGCCGGCTGATGTAGGGCGCCGTGGCCGGCATCGGATGCACCGGCTGCGAGGTGTTGAGGTTGAGGAAGGTGATCGTCGGCTGCAGCGGGCTCGGGTTGCTCGTGATGCCGAGGTCGGCGCCCCACACGTTGTAGCCGGGGTAGCCGGTCTCGCCGCTGGCCAGCGTGAAGTTGAAGCGCGTCGAGGCGTTCATCGCCTTCAGCGTGGCGATCTGCACGTCCGACAGGCAGGTGTCGCCGGTGTCCGCACCGTCGGGGCAGCGCAGCGGTGTGCCGTTGAGCGTGGCGGTCGACGGGTCGAAGACGGCGTTGCAGCGGTTCTGGTTGCTGATGAGGCCGTCGGCCAGGCCATCGAGGCCGTCGCAGGCTTCGAGCGCTGCGTCCTGGATCAGCTTGCGCTTCGGCGTGCTGGGGTAGGCGCCGGGCTGGGCGAGCGCCCGGCTGGCGCGGTGGCCGGCGAGCATGGCCGACATCTGCTTCCACGCCGGGTACCACGCGATGATGCCGGTCCAGTCGTCGGGCCAGCGCGTGGCGACTTCGAGCGCCTCGCGGCCGCCGGTGGAGCCGCCCGCGAAGTACGACTGCTGGATGGTCGACACGCCGTAGCGCGCCCTGATCAGGAAGGCCGACGCATCGCGCGTCTTCTTCAGCGCCTCGCCGGCCCAGTTGCGCAGCATCTCCTCGTTGAGCAGGAAGGTGCCGTCGAGCGAGCCGAGGGCGCCGGCCTGATGGCCGCCATTGCTGGCAAACACGGCATAGCCGCGCCCGATCGGCAGCGCCTGGTTGGGCGAGCCGGCGGGCACGTTGCCGACGACGTTGGGAATGCTGCCGTCGAAGCCGCCGCCGCCGTACATCATGGCCTTGCCGTTCCAGACGGTCGGCAATGCGACGCGGAACTGGATGGCCTGGGCCGCCGAGTCGACCGGTGCGATCTGGCCATTCACGAGGCAGTGCTCGGGCACCGCACTTGCCCCCGTGCCGGAGGCCGCCACCACGGTGGCCGTGGTCACCGTGCCGCCCGTGGTGGGCAGGCCGATGGCGGCGGCGGGGATCGTCATGCCCGCGAGCGCCGTGCACGCCAGCGGCGCGGGCGGCGGCGGGGCCGAGGCGTCGCCGTCTCCACCGCCGCAGGCACTGAGGGCGGTGACGGCAATCGTGGCGAACGCGAGGCGAAGCGCTTGATAGTGGGGTCTCATGGTGTCTCCTGGTCTTGTGTGGCTGGGGCGACCCAGCGGTGCTCTCTTGCGCAGACGCACACACGGTCCACGGGCTGTCGGCACGCGACGCAGTCTCGGCTCGGGGCGTGGCCGGCTCAATGTGTGAGCGACACATACGCAGCCGGTGCGCGATGTGCGCGCGGGCCACCGCGAAAACCCGAAGAAGGTTTTGGCCGTATCGGCGCGCCATGGCGCCATGCCTCTGCTAGCCTCTGCGGCCGAGATCGAACGATGGACGCCGCAGCCCTCACTCCCGAATGTGTCGAGCCGCTCGATGGCCGGCTGGTGCAGCTGCTGCATCAGGATGCATCGGCCGAGGTCTTCGCGCAGGTCCTGGCGCAGACGGAGGCGCTGCCCGAGGGCACGCCGGGCAAGTCGGCCCAGACCGAGCTCGTGCGCATGGCGATGGCGGTGCGCAACCGTCTCGAGCTGCTGCAGCAGCGTGAGCAGGGCATGCTCGCGGTGATCGAGTCGGCACAGGACCTGTCGAGCCGCCTCAACCACACCAGCCTGCTGCGAGCGATCGTCTCGAAGGCGCGCAACCTGCTCGGCTCCGACCTGGCGTGGCTCACGACCCACGACGCCGAACGCGGCGAGTTCCATGTGGTGGTGGCCGAAGGTGCGCTCTCGCGCAGCGTGACCGACATGGCCGCGCGCAGCGACCGCGGGGTGGTGAGCGTCGTGATGAGCACGCGCCTGCCCTTCACCACACCCGACTACCTGCACGACCGGCGCTTCCCGCACGACGGCCGGCTCGACGACACCTTCCGCGACGAAGGCATCACCGCGCTGGTGGGCGTGCCGCTGATCTGGGACGGCGAGGTGATTGGCCTGCTCTTCGTGGCCGACCGCTACCACCGGGTGCACACCGCGCAGAGCATCTCGATCCTGTGCACGCTTGCCACGCATGCCGCCGTCGCGCTGCGCAACGCACGCGACTTCGAGCGCGCGAGCGATGCACTGGCGAAGGCCGATGCCGCACGCGCCGAACTCGAGCGGCACCTGCGCAGCATCCAGGCGGCCGCCGATGCCCACGAGCAGATGACCTCGCTGTTGTCACGCGGGGCCTCGCTCTCCACGTTGTGTGGCGCGGTGGCGCAGCTGCTCGGCGGAAGCCTGCTGGTGCTGGACGAAGCCGCCCAGGTCATCGCCCGAGGCAGTGCCGAGTCGTATGTGGGCGATGCGGCCCAGCGCTACGCGCCGCACGGCGAGCACAGCACCGACGTCGCGCGCGCCTTGCGCCTGAGCCGGCAGACGGGGCGCTCCGTGCAGGCCTACGAGGTGGGCGACGAACGCTGCCGCGTGATGCCCGTGATCGGCGGCGACGACATCCTCGGCTCGGTCGCCCTCTTCCACCGCGGCGAACTCGAAGAGGTCGCCGTGCGCACGCTCGAGCGCAGCTCCAGCGTCATCGGCATCGTGCTGCTGTCGCAGGAGCGCATGGAGGCGAACAAGAGCCGCGCTGTCGCCGCGCTGCTGCGCGCGCTGGTATCACCCCGCCAGGACGAAGCCGCGCTGATGGCCGACCGCGCCGCGCGCCTGGGCGTCGACCTCGCGCAGCCGCTCGCCTTGCTGCTGATCGAGATGGACAGCCCGAGCGCGGGCTACGCGGCGCGCCGCTTCCGCGCCTTCCCGCCGCAGGACGACGTGCTGGTCGACGACATCGACGGCGTGCTCGTGATGCTGTGCACTGCAAGCCGTGCGCCCGAGCTGCGCCTGCTCGCCACCCAATGGGCCCGCAGCGAGATGGCGGCCGTGCACCGCGGCGTGGTGTCACGGCCGATCTCGGCGGTGGCGGAGATCCCGGCGGTGTACGCGACGTTGCGCCGCGCGCTGGGCGTGCTCGGGCGCATGGGCGTGCAGGGCCACGTGATCGGACAGAACGAACTGGCCCTGTACTCGACCCTCTTCGAAACGCACGACCGCGCGAGCCTGCAGACATTTCTCGACGCAACGATCGGCGCCGTGACCTCGCACGACCGCAAGCGCGGCACCGAGCTCGCCGCAACGCTGCTGTGTTACTTCGACTGCAACCAGAACGCCAAGACGACGGCGCAGAAGCTCGGCATCCACGTCAACACGGTGCGCCAGCGCCTGGCGACCCTCGAAGACCTGATCGGCCACTGGGGCAGCGCCACCCGCGCGCTCGAGCTCCACATCGCGCTGCGGCTCTGGGACCTGGGCTCGCCGGCGTGACCGGCCGGGGCGGTGCCCGGTAGTCGGGCGCCCGCTCGCAGTGACCCGGTGGTGGACGGCGGGTTCTGGCCGAGCAGCACGATGCCGGCTGCTCGCCGCTGGCGCCGTGCTCCGCATCCCGAGTCGGCCCGGCTGCATTCAGGCTCCTTCGGCGATCAGGAAGTCGGCTTCGGCGTACTGCTGCCGCAAGGCCCTCGCTGCCCGGTACTCTGGTGAGTCGTAGCAGGCTTGCGCGGTCGCGAAGTCCGCGAATTCGACGACGACGTTGCGCTCGCGGGTGACGCCCTCCATGCCCTTGCATGCCCCGCCCCGAACGAGGAACCGTGCGCCGTATTTCTCGAACGCCGGCTTGGCCGCAGCGAGATACGCCGGATAGTTGTCTGCATCGTGCACGGAGACACGAACGATCCAGTAGCCCTTTGCCATCACTTCTCCTGAAACAAGGAGCACAGCGTAGGCCCGGTCGCCGCCGCCGAATAATGAATAATCTTGTGGCTGTCCATCTTGATTCGAGATAAAGGGGCGAGGATGGAACTGTCAGACCTGCGCATCTTTGTCGCCGTGGTCGATGCGGGCGGCGTGTCCAAAGCGGCCGACCGGCTCCACCGCGTGCAATCCAACGTCACGACGCGCATCAGGCAGCTGGAGGAGAAGCTCGGAGCGCAGCTCTTCACACGGCGCGGCCGCCGCGTGGTCCTGGCCGAGGCCGGGCAAAACCTGCTGCCGTATGCGCGTCGCCTGCTGGCTTTAGCGCAGGAAGCGCGCGAGGCTGCGGCGCCGAATGTTCCCAGCGGGCAGCTTCGTGTCGGTGCGATGGAAAGCACCGCCGCCGCGCGCCTGCCGAAGGCACTGCACCATCTTGCGAGCACCCACCCTCTGCTGAACGTTGCCTTGCGCACGGGCAATCCGGGCGAGCTCGCAGCGGCCGTGCTCGATGGGTCGCTTGACTGCGCGTTCGTCACGGAGCAGCCAGACATGAGGCCGTTCTGCGCGGAGGTGGCATTCTCCGAACCGCTGGTGCTCGTCTCGTCACGCAAGGTGAGGTTGGTCAGAGCCACCGAGGTGGACCTGGTGGTTTTCGAGCAGGGCTGCCCGCATCGGCAACGCCTTGAGCAATTGGCGGCCGAGCGCAGCCTGCGTGTGGGCCAGACGTCGGAGATCGGCTCCTACCACGCGCTGCTGGCATGTGTCTCGGCCGGCATGGGCGTGTCCATCGTTCCCAAGATCGTGCTGGACGTGTTCCCTCACAGGGACTTGCTGTTCGTGCAGCGACTGCCGGGTCGGTATGCGGCGTTCAAGACGTTCCTCGTGTGGCCCAAGGGCACCATGCCCGTGAAGATTGGCGCGCTGCAGACGGCCCTGCGCGAGGCAGCGTAAGCGTCCGGGCTTGGCGCCAAGGTCCTGATCGGGGCCGGCTGCGATTCGCACCAGCAGCGCGCCGCTTCGCGACGTCGTGCTGCATTCCATCTCGTTCGTCTCGCGCCATCCGGCCCTGGCGGCCACAGTTTGCTTCCTCGACGGCATGTCCTTCTTCCGTGGACCCGTCATCCCTCATTCTTTGGAGCAAGCTCGTGTCTGCAATTCAACCTACCTCACGCGCCGCGGCCCGCTGGCTCGCGACCTGCATCCTCGCCACCACCAGCGCGCTGGCGCAAGTGCACGCGGCGGATCTGGCTGTCACTGTCAAGGGCGCGCGCTCGGCGCAAGGCCTCGTGCTGGTAGCCCTGTACGACGGTCCTGAGACGTTCCTCAAGCCTGGCAAGCACGCTGGCGTCCAAATGGCGCCAGCAGATGTCGAAGCCGTGACCGTCGTCTTTCGCAATCTCCCGGCCGGCCGCTATGCGATCACCACCTTCCACGACGAGAACACCAACGGCAAGCTCGACTTCAACCTGACGGGTTCGCCGGTGGAAGCACTCGGCTTCAGCAACGACGCTTTCGGCGTCGCTGCTGCGCCGGCCTTCGACAAGGCCGTCATCGACCTGACGGCCGATGCAGCCATCACCGTCCAGCTGCGCTGAGCCAAGGAGCCCAACATGCAAAGACGCAATCTCCTACGCCTCGCCAGCGCCTACGCGGCCGGCGCGGCCTTCGCGCCGCCCCTCTTTGCCGAGGCCGCCGCCGATCCCTGGATGGCTGACTTCCTGAAAGCCGAAGCCGCGCTGCCCTGGACGCTCGGCTATCGCACCCCCGCCGGGGACTTCGGCGGCGCGTCCGCCCAGGTGACCGGCCGCTTTCCGGCCGCCGTGCAGGGTGTGCTCTTCCGCAATGGCCCGGCCATCCATGACATGGGCGGCCAGCGCTACCAGCACTGGTTCGACGGCGACGGCATGGTTCAGCGCTACGCCATCACGGCAACAGGCGTCGCCCACAGCGGCAAGGTCGTGCGCACGCCGAAGTTCGTGGCGGAAAAGGCGGCTGGCAAGCGGCTGCTGGAGGGCTTTGGTTCCAAGTGGCCGGGCCTGCAGCAGGTGACGGGCCCCGATGCGTTCAACGCAGCCAACACCAGCGTGCTCTCCGTCAACGGTGAACTGCTGGCCCTGTGGGAGGGTGGCTCTGCCTTCGCCATCGATCCGGTGACGCTGGAAACACGCGGCGCCAAGGTGTGGAGCCAGGAGACCCGTGGCGTGCCGTTTTCGGCTCACCCGCGCGTGGACTCCGACGGCACCGTGTGGAACTTCGGTGTCAGCGCCCTCTCGGACATGCTGGTGCTGTACGAGATCGGGCCGGACGCGAAGCTTCGGCGCGCGCAGCCCGTGCGCACGCCCCACACCTCGTACGTGCACGATTTCGCCATCACCGAGCGACACCTGGTGTTCCTGATGCCGCCACTGGTGCTGGAGCGCAGCCGCATGCACGAAGGCCACAGCTTCGTCGACAGCCATCGCTGGCGGCCCGAGCTCGGCATGCGCGTGCTGGTGGTCGACAAGGCGGACCTCTCGCGCCAGCAGTGGCTGGAGCTGCCGGCCGGCTTCATGTTCCACCTGGGCAACGCGTGGGAGGACGCGCAGGGCATCATCCGGGTCGACTACGTGCATGCCGCGACGCCAGGCGTCCTGTACGGCACCGACCGTGCACTGATGCGCGGCCAGATGTCGCCGCGCCCGGAGTACCACATCGCGATCGCCCGGCTCGACCCCGCCCGTGGGAAAGCTTCGCAGGAGTTGTTGAAGGTGCAGGCGGAGTTCCCCCGCATCGATCCACGGCTGACGGGGCGAAGGCACTGCCACCTTCTGCATGCCTCGCAGAGCCAAGCCACCCACCCAGGCTTCAGCGCAGTCGCGCGCACGGCGGTGGAGACTGGCCACACGGACATGTACTCGTACGGCGCGGACCACATGGTGGAGGAGCACCTGTTCATTCCGGAGCCCGGCACCGCGCCTGGCGGGGCGGGCTGGGTGCTGGGCACTGCGCTCGACCTGAAGCAACGCTGCACGGTGCTGGCCTGCTTTCGGGCCGATCACCTGTCCGACGGCCCGGTCGCGCTAGCGAAGCTGCCCTACGCGCTGCCCTTGGGCCTGCACGCGACCTTCACGCAGTCCTGACAGAACGTCGGGTCGGCCTTGCTGTGCCACGGCGATGCCGTCGAATGGCCTGCCTGACCTTGGCCGCTTGGTCGAAGAGTGCAGAATCGTGATTCCACTCCAGCGCTCGATGCATGGCTGCGTTCTCCCAGGACATTCGGTTCGCCAAGGCGTCCGATGCGCCGAGCATCGCGTACGCCGTGTCGGGGCACGGATACCCGCTGGTCCGGGCGGCGACGTGGATGTCCAACGTCGAGCGCGACTGGCGCACCGCGATCCTCGGGCCGACCTTTCACGAACTGAGCAAGCACTGCACGCTCTACCGCTACAACCCGCGCGGGTTCGGCTTGTCCGAGGGCGGAGGCGAGGTGTCGCTCGAGACATTCATCGCCGACCTGGATTCTGTCGTGCGGCATGCGAAGCTGGCGCGGTTCGCCTTGTGGGGCGCCACGTCGGCCGGCTCGCTCACGGCGATCGCCTACGCGGCACGCCATCCGGACCGCGTCAGCCACCTCGTCCTGTCGGCACCCATCGCCCGGGGAACACTCCTTCGCCCGAGCGCCACGCACGCCGAGAAGGAACGATTCAAGGCCTTCGTCAAGCTCGTCGAGCTCGGCTGGGATGCGGAGAGCCCGGCATTCCGGCAGGTCGAGACCACGCAGATGTTTCCCCGCGCCTCCCCGGAGCAGATCGCCGAGTTGAACGAGCTGTTCCGCGTCGCCGCCCCCGCGCCGCTGGCGGCCCGCACCGTGATGGCGACGGGTGAGTCTGACGTGTCCGCCCTGCTGCCGCGTGTCACCTGCCCGGCGCTGGTGCTCCACGTGCGGGGCGCGGCCTTGGCGCCGGTTGAAGAAGCGCGCTTCGTCGCCTCTTCCCTCCCCCAGGCACGATTCGTCCAGCTCGAGGCCGGCAACTACATGCCGATCGAGGGCGAGCCTGCATTCACCCAGATGATCGAAGAGTTCAGGAGCTTCCTGCCGAAACACCAGGGCCCATCGGACCGGGAAGCGCTGGCCTGCCTGACACGACGAGAACGCGAAGTCCTGGATCTCGTCGCACGCGGACTCGACAACACGGGCATCGCAGGCCAGCTGGCGATCTCGGAGAAGACCGTGCGCAACACCGTGTCGCACATCTTCGACAAGCTCTCTGTCCGCAGCCGGGCGCAGGCTGTGGTGGTCGCTCGCAAGGCCGGGCTCGGCGACTGAGCGACTGAGCGTGTGAGAGGAAGCGGGACACCGGTCCCGGATTTCCGCGCGGCCGCGACGAACGCCGCAACGCCGCGGGACGCCAGCCTCGTGACGGGTCGATCGCACAGGGAGAGCATGGCGACCACACATTCCATGGAGGCCAACATGAAACCCTTGCTTCTCGCGTGCACCTTGGTGAGCGGCTGCTGCCTCGGCATGGCGGCCCTGGCACAGACGCCCGTACGGATCGTCATGCCCTTCCCACCCGGGGCCGCCGCAGACAGCGTCGCTCGCATCATTGCCGCCCCGCTGTCCAAGGCCTTGGGCCAACCGGTGGTGGTCGACAACCGCACCGGCGCCGATGGCGCCATCGCTGCGGAACAAGCCGCCAGATCTCCCGCAGATGGCCAGACGCTCCTGTTCGCCGGCAACACGCAGATGCTTGGCGTTCCCACCCTGCGCAAGAGCCCGCCCTACGACCCGCTGAATGACTTCGTGGCGATCACCCCCGTCGTGCGCTTCGCCTTCTTCCTCGTGGTGCATCCCGACACGCCCGCACAGACGCTCGGCCAGCTCATCGAACATGCCCGGGCCCACCCCGGCAAGCTGAACTACGCGTCCGGCAACGTCAACGGGGTGCTGGCGGCCGCGCAGCTGGCGTCCGCGGCCAAGGTTCAGATGGTCCATGTGCCCTACAAGGGCGAACCGTTGGCCGTTCCCGATCTTGTCGATGGGCGTGTGCATTTGATGTTCGCAAGCGGTGCCGTCGTTGCGCCGCTGGTCAAGCAGGGCAAGCTCCGCGCTTTGGCCACGCTCCTGCCCACCCGCAGCGCACTGCTGCCCGATGTGCCGACAGCCGCGGAGGCCGGCATGCCGCAGTTGTCGGTGCTGATCTGGGGAGGCCTGTTCGGCCCGGCCAGGATGCCGGTGGAACGCGTCGAGCTGATCTCCCGCGAGGTGAACACCATCCTCAAGCGGCCCGACGTGAGGGAACAGCTTCAGCTGCAGGGCGTTGAACCGTCGGGATCCACGCCGGCAGAGTTCAGCACCTTCCTGAAAGGGCAGCTGGCCGACTGGGCCCAGGCGGCCCGCGAGGCCGGGCTCAAGCCCGAATAGGCCCTTCAACCACGTCATCCTGCGGGTGCTTCGTGGAACGTGTCGAGGCCGTGGTCATCGGTGCGGGTCAGGCCGGCTTGTGCATGAGTTACCACTTGAGCCGACTGGGAATCGAACACCTGGTCCTCGAACGCGCGCGGATCGCAGAGCGCTGGCGCAGCGAACGCTGGGACTCGCTGGTGTTCCAGTTCCCCAACTGGATGCTTCGGCTGCCTGGTTTCGCCTATGAGGGGCCTCGACCGGACGACTTCATGCCGAGAGACGGCATCGTGGAGTTCCTCGAAGAGTACGCCCGGCGGACGATGCCCCCGGTGCGCTGCGGCGTGCGCGTCACGGGCCTGTACCAGTCGCCTTCGGGCCACCTGCGGGTCGAAGCCGATTCGCTGAGCCTCGAAGCGCTCCATGTGGTGGTGGCGACGGGCCCGTATCAGCGACCCATCGTCCCGGCGCTTTCCCAGTCGCTGCCGGCGGCTACGTGGCAGATCACCGCCAACTGCTACACCAGGGCGCAGCAGTTGCCGCCGGGAGCGGTCCTGGTGGTGGGTTCGGGTGGATCCGGCTGGCAGATCGCCGAAGACCTCGTCAGGAACGGGCGACGGGTTTACCTCTCAGTCGGACGCCACCTCCGCGTCCCGCGCCGCTACCGAGGACAGGACTTCGGTTGGTGGCAGGAAGCGCTGGGCACGGCGGACCAGGTGGTGGGCAACGTTCCTCGCAGCATGCCGCCGCCCCTGCTGACAGGCATCGACGGCGGCCACGATGCCGACCTGCGCGACCTGCAACGCAGAGGGGCGACGCTGCTGGGCAGCCTCGGGGCGGTCGAGGGCACCCGCTTGCGCTTCGTCTCCGACCTGGAAGAGAACCTGGCCAAGGGCGACGCAGGCTTCGAACACTTCTGTCGGTCGGTCGACGCGCATGTTCAGCGTCATCACTTGGCAGCACCAAGAGCGCCGGCCGCACCGCAGGCGACCGGTCCAATGGAGCGGGCGGTGCAGCCCGGCGTGATCGACCTCGCAGCCACCGGGATCACCTCGATCATCTGGGCCGTCGGTTACCAGCCCGACTTCGGGTGGATCCACTGTGCGCCCTTCAACACGCACGGCCACCCCGTCCACAGCCGCGGCCTGAGCCCGACGCCTGGCCTGTACTTCCTCGGCCTGCCGCGCCTCCACAAGGTGAAATCCGCGTTTCTCTGGGGTGTCGGTGAGGACGCCGCATACCTTGCGAGCCACATCCTGGACCGTCGCCGAGGCGTCTAGTGGCGCGCCGCCTCTTCAATCGGTCCACAGCGCAAGCTTGGGAGCCATCGCGCCTACCGCCCACAAGTTGCCGCTCATATCAGTCGTTAGTCTTACGGGCCGCCTCATGATTGAAGTGCAACGCCGTCAGCGCTCGATGGCGCGTCCAGCAACGGCACCGGCTTCTGATCGGCTACCAGGAGTAGTCCATCCAGCGCGCGGGCTCATCAACCGCATGGCCGGAGGACGGAGCGAGCATCCATGCGGGTTTGCGGCGGATTCGTATTCCAAAAGCCTGCATCGATCGGTGCCGTCTAGCGCGGGCTACGCATTTCGTACTCCAACGAATCGAGCTACGTCACCGTTGTTGCCGCCCACCGCTGCCTGCAGTGGCAGAAGCTCTGACTCGACGGGAACTTTTCCCGTGTCGGGAGGTCTCCGCATCACCTCCGCCGTGAAGCCAGCCGCCTGACAGCTTGCGCTGTTGGCGGCATTACCATCTTCGGCTCACTTCCACGCTCTCCCGAGCATTCCCCAGGAGTCTTTCTACATGGATCGTCGTTCCGCCCTCCAGCGCGCTGGCATCGCCGGCGTGCTCGCCACGGGCATCGCCCCCGCCGTGCACGCGCAAGCAGCCTTGCGCTGGCGCCTCGCTTCGTCCTTCCCCAAATCGCTCGACACGATCTTCGGCAGTGCCGAGACCTTCTCGCGCACGGTGAAGGAACTGTCCGGCGGCAAGTTCGAAGTGTCGGTGCACGCCGCCGGCGAGCTGGTGCCCGCGTTCGGCGTGGTCGACAGCATCCAGAGCGGCACCATCGAAATGGCGCAGACCGCGCCCTACTACTTCACCGGCAAGAACTCCATCTTCGCCCTCGGCTGCGCCGTGCCTTTCGGCCTGAACGCGCGCCAGATGGACGCCTGGATGGAGCACGGCAACGGCCGCAAGCTGATGGATGCGTTCTACGCGCAGTACAACATCAAGAGCGCCAGCGCGGGCAACACCGGCACCCAGATGGGCGGCTGGTTCCGCAAGGAGATCAAGACCGTCGCCAACCTCAAGGGCCTGAAGATGCGCATGGGCGGCGGCCTGTTCGGCGAAGCCATGCAGAAGCTGGGCGTGGTCGCGCAGAACATGCCGGCCGGCGAGGTCTACCAGGCCCTGGAGAAAGGCGCGCTGGACGCCACCGAGTTCGTCGGACCCTACGACGACGAGAAGCTCGGTTTCAACAAGGTTGCCCCGTTCTACTACTACCCCGGCTGGTGGGAAGGCGGCGCCGAGCTCGAGTTCTTCATCAACACCAAGGCCTACGCCGCGCTGTCCGCCGAGAACAAGGCGATCGTCGATGCCGCCACCAAGGTCGCGGCACGCGACATGACCGCCAAGTACGACGCGCTGAACCCCGTCGCCCTGAAGCGCCTGGTGACCGCGAAGACCCAGCTGAAGGCCTTTTCGAAGGAACTCATGGATGCCGGCTTCAAGGCCTCCATGGAGGTGTTCGCCGCCCACGAAGCGAAGTCACCCGAGTTCAAGAAGATCCACCAAGACATGCGCGCCTTCCAGCGCGACCAGTTGCTGTGGGCCCGCTTTTCGGAGTTCCGCTTCGACAGCTACATGGCCGCGCTTAAGTTCTGAACTGCAGCACTGCCCGGCCCTGGGCCCCCGGGGTCGCGCCGATAGAGGCCGCCTTCGGGCGGCCTCTCTTGCGCTAGAGCGCTCCTATGCGCCGGCAGGACTCGTCGCCACAGACACTTCAGCGGTGCTTAAAGGCGCTAACTGACGCTTGTCGACACAGTCGTGCCAAGCGATCACTGAAAGCCCGAAACTTGGCCAATCTCGTCGAGAGAGGCCTGGAAGAATGAAGACTTTTGTGCCCCATGTCGCCCATGGGAATGCGATCGACACAGAGTTGCCAAGCGACGCAGGCAAAGAAAAACGGGTTAGCTCGTTTCCAAGCTAACCCGTTGATTTGTCTGGCGGAGTGGACGGGGCTCGAACCCGCGACCCCCGGCGTGACAGGCCGGTATTCTAACCAACTGAACTACCACTCCAGATGGCTTCTGCATCTCTGCACAAGCGCCATCAAACTTGGCGTCCCCTAGGGGATTCGAACCCCTGTAATCACCGTGAAAGGGTGGTGTCCTAGGCCTCTAGACGAAGGGGACTTAATCCTTCGCGATCCTCTTTCGAGAATCTCTTGAACTGTGCGCCACCGTTTTTGGTGGAGGTAAGCGGGATCGAACCGCTGACCTCTTGCATGCCATGCAAGCGCTCTCCCAGCTGAGCTATACCCCCGTTGTTTGAACTACTTCAACGAGTCACACTGTTCAAGCGAGACCGCGATTATAGACAGAATTTCAAGCGACCTGCAAACGCGAAAGAACGGTCTCTTTGGAGAACAGTTCCAGGACAGCGTCGAGCGAAGGCGTCTGAGCGCGCCCGCACACGAGCACGCGCACCGCATGCGCCAGCTGCGGCATCTTGAGGCTGTGGGCCGCCAGCGTTTCCTTGATCGCAGCCCCGATGGCGGGCTTGACCCACTCGGCGGCTTCGAGCTTGGCACGCAGCGTCGGGAGCGCTGGCTTCACCACGTCGGTGACATGGGCTGACAGGTCTTCCGAAGTGGGAGACACATCGGCGAAGTACATCGCCACCCAATCAGCGAGCTCGACGGTGGTGCTACAGCGGTCTTTGAAGAGTGGCACGGTTCGAGCGACGGACGCCACCGAGGAGTCGATGCCACGGCGCTTCAGTTGATCGACCACGAGCGATGCCAGGCGCTGCTCGTCGATGGTCTTGATGTAGTGCGCATTGACCCAAGCCAACTTGGCTGCATCCCATTGCGCGGGGCTCTTCGACAGGTGCGAGCCGTCGAACCAGGCAATGAACTGCTCGCGCGTGAAGAGCTCTTCGTCGCCGTGGCTCCAGCCGAGGCGCGCAAGGTAGTTGAGCATGCCTTCGGGCAGGAAGCCCGCTTCCTCGTAGGCGGTGACGCTGACCGCACCGCGGCGCTTCGAGAGCTTCTGCCCGTCGTCGCCGAGGATCACCGGCACGTGGCCAAACCGCGGCAGCGGCGCGCCCAGCGCATTGAAGATGTTGATTTGCCAGGGCGTGTTGTTGACGTGCTCGTCGCCGCGGAACACGTGGCTGATCTGCATGTCCCAGTCGTCGACCACCACGGCGAAGTTGTAGGTGGGCACACCGTCGGCGCGCATGATGATGAGGTCGTCGATCTCGTGGTTCGAGATGGTGATCGGACCTTTGCAGAGGTCGTCCCAGGTGACGGCGCCATCCTTGGGGTTGGCGAAGCGGATCACGGGCTGCACACCGGCCGGCGGTGTGGGCAGCACCTTGCCAGGCTCGGGGCGCCAGCGGCCGTCGTAGTGGGTCTTCTCGCCACGGGCCTTCTGAGCCTCGCGCATCGCATCAAGCTCGGCGGGCGTGGTGTAGCAGCGATAGGCGCGGCCCTTCGCGATCAGCTGGTCGACGACTTCGCGATAGCGGTCGAGCCGCTGCATCTGGTAGACCGGGCCCTCGTCGTATTCGAGGCCCAGCCACTTCATCGAAGCGAGGATCTGGTCGACCGAATCTTGCGTGGAGCGTGCGACATCGGTGTCTTCGATGCGCAAGACGAACTCCCCGCCGTGATGGCGTGCGTAGCCCCATGAATAGAGCGCGGTGCGGGCCGTGCCCAGGTGCAGGAAGCCGGTGGGCGACGGGGCGATGCGGGTGCGGATCTTTTGGGTCATGCGTCGTTCACGAGCGCTCGTTAGCGCTTTGCAGGGCCAGCCGCGTGCGGTCGTTGCCCTCTTCTTCTTCAGGTTGCGACGAGCGCTGTGCGGCCATCGCATCGAAATCGGCGCTGGACACATCACCCGTCACGTAGTGGCCATCGAAGCAGGAAGCCTCGAAGCCGCTGAGCTTGCCGTTGAGCGCACCCACGACCTTCTTCATCGCATCCACGTCCTGGTAGATCAGCGCATCGGCGCCAATGAACTCGCGAATCTCTTCGATGCTGCGGTTGTGGGCGATCAGCTCTTCCTTCGTCGGCATGTCTATGCCGTACACGTTGGGGAAGCGCACCGGCGGTGCGGCCGAGGCCATGTAGACCTTGCGGGCGCCGGCATCGCGCGCCATCTGCACAATCTCCTTCGAGGTGGTGCCGCGCACGATGGAGTCGTCGACCAGCAGCACGTTGCGGCCCTTGAACTCCATGCCGATGGTGTTGAGCTTCTGGCGCACCGACTTCTTGCGCATGCCCTGCCCCGGCATGATGAAGGTGCGGCCCACGTAGCGGTTCTTCACGAAACCTTCGCGGTAGGGCTTGCCGAGCTTCTGTGCCAATTGCATCGCCGAAGGACGGCTCGACTCCGGAATCGGGATCACCACATCGATCTCGTTAGGCCTGATGGTGGAAATCACACGCTGTGCCAGCGTCTCGCCCATGTTGAGGCGGGCCTGGTAGACCGAGATGCCATCCATCACCGAATCGGGCCGCGCGAGGTAGACGAACTCGAACATGCAGGGGTTGAGCGTGGGCGCATCGGCGCACTGCTTCGCATGCACCTGGCCTTCGAGGTCGATGAAGATCGCCTCGCCGGGGGCCACATCGCGCGTAACGGTATGCCCGGTGCCTTCGATGGCGACCGATTCGCTCGCGACCATCACTTCGCGGCCATCGGCCGTCACGCTCTCGCCGAAGACCAGCGGGCGGATGCCAAATGGGTCGCGGAAGGCCAGGAGGCCATGCCCGGCGATCAACGCCACCACCGCATACGAACCCTTGATGCGCTTGTGAACCGCACTCACGGCCTTGAAGATCTCATCAGGCGTGAGCGGCAGATTGCGTGCGGCGCGCTCCAGCTCATGGGCCAGCACGTTGATCAGCACCTCGGTGTCGCTGGTGGTGTTGATGTGGCGGCGGTCGATGGCGAAGAGCTCCTCCTTCAGCGCCAGGGCGTTGGTCAGGTTGCCGTTGTGCACGAGCACGATGCCGAAGGGCGCATTCACGTAGAAGGGCTGCGCTTCTTCTTCGCTGTAGGCGTTGCCCGCCGTCGGGTAGCGCACCTGGCCGAGGCCCACCGGGCCTGGCAACGCCCGCATGTTGCGGGTGCGGAACACGTCGCGCACCATGCCGCGCGCCTTGTGCATGAAGCACTTGGTGCCCTGCATCGTGACGATGCCGGCGGCGTCTTGCCCACGGTGCTGCAGCAGCAGCAGCGCGTCATAGATCAGCTGGTTGACCGGGCTCTTGGAGATGACACCGACGATGCCGCACATGATCAGAAATCCTTGGGAGTCAACGTGACCTGCCCGACGAGGCTGGCACGTGGTTCGGGAGATGGTTCGAAAGTTGGGACGGAAGCAGTGGACGCAAGCCGTCCACGGCCGAATGCAGCCACTGTGCACCTCGCGAGGCCCGCCAGGCAGGTGTTTTCGCCAGGGGCGTGACGGTGATCACGGTCGCCGCCGCCATGAGCAGCACCAGGCCGCGCAAGAGGCCGAAGGCGGCGCCCAGCCCACGGTCGGGAATGCTCAACGGCGACGCATGGATCAGGAAGCGCAGCAAGCGCGAGGCAATGGCCCACAGCAGCAGCGCCGCGATGAACAGGAGCACGAAGCCCACCGCATGATTGGTGGCCGCGCCCGGCTTGCCGATGGGAATGTGCACCGCCACGTCGACCGCGAACCAGCGCGCCACCAGATAGGCCACGAGCCAGCCCACGAGCGACAGCACCTCGAACACGAAGCCCCGCACCAACCCCACGATCACCGAGATCGCCAGGATGCCCAGCATGGCGAGATCCACCCATTGCATGGCCTGTGGTGTCAGAGGGTGTAGACCGCCGAGCCAAGTCCGGCCGACTTGATCCTGGCGGACGCTTTCTCCGCTTCGTCGCGCGTGGCGAACGGCCCGACACGCACGCGGATGCGCTTGCCGCTGGAGGTCTCGACCACTTGCGTGTAAGTCTTGAGGCCGAGCTTTTCGACCTTCTGGCGGGCTTCACGCGCGGCCGTGACTTCGGAGAAGGCGCCGACCTGCACGATGAAACGGCCATCGGCCGCAGTGGCGGGCTTGGGGGCCGCCGCCTTGCCCTCGAGCAGCGCCTGTGCGCGGGCGCTTTCCGCGGGCTTGGCTTCCGGCTTGGGTGCTGGTTTGGGCTCCGGAGCCGGCTTCGGCTCCACCGGCTTGGGCTCGGGCTTCGGTTCAGGCTGGGGCGCAGGAACTGGCGGCGGCACTGCGGAGGCCGCAGCCACCTCACGGCCCGCTTCTGCCGGCGTCTCGGTGATGACGGCAGGCGGCGGCAACGCAGTTGTCGCCCGAGGGGCCGGCGTGGTGCGTGTCGGTGCTGCGGCGGATGTGCCGCCGTTGCGAGCGATCTCGATCGGCGTGTCGCCCGGCAAGGGCCGCGGCTGCGTCTCGAAGAGCAACGGGAACCCGATCACCCCCGCGGCCACGAGGACCACCGCCCCGACGAGCCGTTGGCGCGCCCGTGTGCGGGCTTGTTGCACCGAATCGGTCGACTCGGGCACACCCACCGGCCTCGCGGTGGGTTCACCAGACTTGCGCTTCAGAAATGACAGCAGACCCATGCAGTGCTGGTTCGAAGTGGCTCGATGGAGGTCGAGCTTCGGAGGCCACGAGGGCCTGACGGATGCAGATCAGCTGAGGTGCTTGGCAGACAACCGAGGCAGGCCATCTTTGAGCACGCCGCCCACGGTGTAGAACGAGCCGAAGGCCACGATTCTATCAGTGGGGTCTGCTGCGGCGACGGCCGCACGCAACGCCTCCGACGGGTTCGCATGCATGGACGTCGTGACCGGGCCCGGGCCCTTGAGCGCCAGCGCACGGTACAGGTCAGCGAGCTGCTGCGCAGGGGCTGCGCGCGGAATCGGCAGGTCGCAGAAGTACCAGCGGTCGACCAACGGCGCCATGCGCGTGAGGATGGCCGCCATGTCCTTGTCGGCCATCACACCGAACACCGCGTGGGTGCGCGGGAAGAAGCCCATCTGGTCGAGATTCTCGAAAAGTGCGCCCACCGCATGCGGGTTGTGGGCCACGTCGAGCACCAGCGTGGGCTGGCCCGGCACGATCTGGAAGCGGCCCGGCAACTCGAGCGTGGCCAAGCCACTGCGAATGGCCTGCGCGTTGATCGGCAAACGATCGCGCAAGGCTTCGAATGCGGCGATGGCACCCGATGCGTTCAGCAACTGGTTGGCACCGCGGAGCGATGGATACGCGAGCCCCGCGTAACGACGCCCACGGCCGGCCCAACCCCATTGCTGCTTGTCGCCAGCGAAGTTGAAGTCGACACCGATCTGCCACAGGTCGGCACCGATGCTCTTCGCGTACTCGCCCACGCTGGCCGGTGGCACCGGGTCGCTGAAGATCGCCGGCTTGCCCGGCCGCATGATCGCGGCCTTCTCGCGGCCGATCGCCTCGCGGTCGGGGCCGAGGTATTCCATGTGGTCGAGTGCGATGCTCGTGATGACGGCGCAATCAGTGTCGATCACGTTCACCGTGTCGAGCCGGCCACCCAGGCCGACCTCGAGGATCACCAGGTCGAGCTCGGCCATCGAAAGCAGCCGGAAGATGGCGAGGCTCGTGAACTCGAAATAGGTCAGCGGCATGTCACCGCGGGCCTTTTCCACCGCTTCGAAATGCGGCAGCAGATCGTCTGCCGACACCATCGACCCGTTCACGCGGCAGCGTTCCTCGAAGTGCACGAAGTGCGGCTTGATGTAGAGACCGACCTTGTAGCCCGCGTGCAGGCCGATCGACTCGATCATCGTGCAGGTGGAGCCTTTGCCGTTCGTCCCCGCAACGGTGATGACCGGCACCTTGAACTCGAGCGCGAGGCGGCGCTTCATCTCCTCGCTGCGCGCGAGGCCCATGTCGATGTTCTTGGGGTGCAGTCGCTCGCAGTGGTCGAGCCATTCGGCCAGCGTGGTGGGCAGGGTCATGGGATGAAGGAAGGTTTGGAATGCACAAGGGCGGCCGAGGCCGCCCTTGTCGTTGTGACGCTTGGACGCTCAGGCCACCGCGTCGGCGCTTTGCCGCTGCAGCATCGCAATCGACTTGGCGATCACGCCACGCAACTCGCGTCGGTCGACGATGGCGTCGATGGCGCCGGTCTGCATCAGGAACTCGGCACGCTGGAAGCCCTCCGGCAGCTTCTCGCGCACGGTGTCGGCAATCACACGCGGGCCGGCAAAGCCGATCAGCGCCTTCGGTTCGGCGATCACCATGTCACCCATGAACGCGAAGCTGGCCGACACGCCACCCATCGTCGGGTCACACAGCACGCTGATGTACGGCAGCTTGCTCTTCGCGAGGTGCGTGAGGGCGGCGTTGGTCTTCGCCATCTGCATCAGGCTCAACAAGCCTTCCTGCATGCGCGCACCGCCGGTGGCGGTGAAGCTGATGAAGGGCACCTTCTGCTCGACGGCCATCTCGACGCCACGCACGAAGCGCTCGCCGACCACCGAGCCCATCGAGCCGCCCATGAAGTCGAACTCGAAGCAGGCTGCCACCACGGGAATGGTGTGCAGCGCGCCGCCCATCACCACGAGCGCATCGGTCTCGCCGGTGGTTTCCATCGCCTGCTTGAGGCGCTCGGGGTAACGCTTGCTATCCTTGAACTTGAGCGCGTCGACCGGCACCACTTCCTGGCCGATCTCGTAGCGGCCTTCACCGTCGAGGAAGGCGTTGAGGCGCGCACGGGCACCGATGCGGTGGTGGTGGGCGCACTTGGGGCAGACGTTGAGGTTTTGCTCGAGGTCGTTCTTGTAGAGCACCGTCTCACACGAGGGGCACTTGATCCACAAACCTTCGGGGACGGTGCGCCGCTCGGCCGGGTCGGTCTGCTGGATCTTCGGAGGCAGCAGTTTTTCAAGCCAACTCATGCGGGAACTCCTTTCAGGGAATCGAGGGCCGCGCGGATTTCGGCGATGAACGCCGCGCCGGCAGAAGCGACATTGTCGCGCGTTTGAGTTTCAAGCAGGCTCACGATGCGGGCGCCGATCACGACGGCATCCGAAACGGCTCCGACCACCTTGGCCGTCTCGGCGTCTCGTATACCGAAACCCACGCCGACGGGCACTTTCACATGCTCACGGATGCGGGGCAGGTTGTCGGCAACGGAGCGCGTGTCGATCGCGCCGGAACCGGTCACGCCCTTCAGCGACACGTAGTAGACGAAGCCGGTGGCGATGCGGGCGACGTCCTTGATGCGCGCTTCGGTGGAGGTGGGCGCGAGCAGGAAGATCGGGTCGAGCTCGGCGGCCCGCATCTGCGCGGCGAAGGCTTCGCATTCCTCGGGCGGGTAGTCGACCACCAGCACGCCGTCGACGCCTGCCGCCTTGACGTCACGCACGAAGGCGCCCTCGCCCAGGCGCTGGTTGTAGCGTTCGATCGGGTTGGCGTAGCCCATCAGCACGATGGGCGTGGTGTCGTTGCTGCGGCGGAACTGGCGCACGAACTCGAGCACCTGTGGCAGGCCGATGCCCTTGGCCAAGGCACGCTCACCCGCCGCCTGGATCACCGGACCGTCGGCCATCGGGTCGGAGAACGGCACGCCGAATTCGATGACGTCGGCGCCCGCCTTGGCCATCGCGAGCAACACCTCGACGGTGGCATCGGGGTACGGGTCGCCTGCCATCACGTAGGGGATCAGCGCCTTGCGGCCTTGCGCCTTCAGCGCGGCGAACACGCTCTGGATGCGGCTCATTTGGCCCCCTTCACCGTGCGACCGGCCTGCGAGGGGCGGTCGAAGTATTCGGCGCCGGAGAGGTCGGCCACCGTGCCGATGTCCTTGTCGCCACGCCCAGAGAGGTTCACGAGAAGGTGCTGGTCCGGCTGCATCGTCGGCGCCATCTTGATGGCCTGCGCCACGGCGTGCGACGACTCAAGCGCCGGGATGATGCCTTCGGTGCGGCACAGGCGGTGGAAGGCCTGGAGCGCTTCCTCATCGGTGATACCGACGTACTCGGCACGGCCGATGTCCTTCAGGTACGCATGCTCGGGGCCGACGCCGGGGTAGTCGAGGCCGGCCGAGATGGAGTGCGTCTCGGTGATCTGGCCGTTGTCATCTTGCAGGAGGTAGGTGCGGTTGCCGTGGAGGACGCCGGGCGAGCCCTTCGACAGGCTGGCCGAGTGCTTGCCCGAGTCGAGCCCCTGCCCTGCGGCTTCGACGCCGATCAGCCGCGTTTCCTCGTGCGGGATGTAGGGGTAGAAGATGCCCATCGCATTGGAGCCGCCGCCGACGGCTGCGATCACCGCGTCGGGCTGGCGGCCTGCCATCTCGGGCATCTGCACCAGGCATTCGTCGCCGATCACACGCTGGAAGTCGCGGACCATCGCCGGATACGGGTGCGGGCCGGCCACGGTGCCGATGATGTAGAACGTGTTTTCGATGTTGGTGACCCAGTCGCGCATCGCTTCGTTGAGCGCATCTTTCAAGGTCTTGGAGCCGCTTTCGACCGGCACCACGCGGGCGCCGAGCAGGTGCATGCGGTACACGTTGGGCGACTGGCGCTTCACGTCCTCGCTGCCCATGTAGACCACGCATTCCATGCCGTAGCGTGCGCAGATGGTGGCCGTGGCCACGCCGTGCTGGCCGGCGCCTGTCTCGGCGATCACACGCGGCTTGCCCATGCGCCGGGCGAGCAAGGCCTGCCCAATGGTGTTGTTGACCTTGTGCGCACCGGTGTGGTTCAGGTCTTCGCGCTTGAGGTAGATCTGCGCGCCACCGAGTTCGCGGCTCAGGCGGGCCGCGTGGTAGACCGGGCTCGGGCGGCCGACGAAGTGCTTGAGCTCGTATTCGAACTCGGCGATGAATGCCGGGTCCTTGCGCGCCGCTTCATAGGCGGCGTTGAGTTCGTCGAGCGCGTGGATCAGGGTTTCGGCGACGAAGGTGCCGCCATAGGGTCCGAAATGCCCGCGGGCATCGGGCTGGTCGTACTTCAACATGATGTGTCTCGCTTTCAGGTGGCTGAGTCTGCGATGCGCGCATCCGCATCGCGGACGGCCTCGCAAAACCGGCGTATCGCCGCGGCATCCTTGATGCCTTTGGCAGCCTCGACGCCGGAACTGACGTCAACGGCCGAGGGCCGTACCTGAAGAATCCCTTGGGCCACATTTCCGGCATGCAACCCACCAGACAAAACGACTGGACGGGGCACGTTTGGTGGAATTTGAGACCAATCGAAAACCTTTCCGCTGCCGCCATAGCCTTCGACATGGGCGTCGAGCAACAGGCCTTGGGCGTGGGGATACTGGGCTGCGAAGTCTAACAAATCGAAGCCTGGCGCCATGCGCGCCGCCCGCAGGAAAGGCCTGCCGGCTTCGCGGCATTGGCCCGGGGTTTCGTCGCCGTGGAACTGCAGCATGAGGTTGGGGATGGCCTCTACCGCCCGCTCGATCTCGTCTGGCGCCGCATTGACGAGCAAGACCACCGGCGTGACGAAGGGCGGCAAACGGGCGGCGAGAGCCGCTGCGCGGTCGGTGCTCACATGGCGCGGGCTCTTGGCATACAGCACGAAGCCGACGGCGTCGGCGCCCGCTGCGACGGCAGCGTCGAGGTCGGCTTCGCGGGTCAGGCCGCAGATCTTGATTCGGGTGCGAGTGCTCATGCGTGGCTCAAGCGTGAGGAAGCCAGTCGATCGCCGGCGTGTGGGCCGGGAGGTCGAGAGTGGCATCGTAGTACGGCCCGACGAAGTACAAGCCCGCGGCGGCAAAGGTGGGCGCCGCAGCGTCGCGCGAGCGCGCCGCAAGCACGTCGCTCATCCAGTCTGCCGGGCGCTGGCCCGAACCGACGGCGATCAGGCAGCCCATGATGTTGCGCACCATGTGGTGAAGAAAGGCTGAACCGTCGAAGTCGAAGCGCCAATAGGCACCGCGCCGGGTGATGTCGATCGATCGAAGCTCCTTGACCGGCGACGCCGCCTGGCATTCGGCCGATCGGAAGCTGCTGAAGTCGTGTTCACCGATCAGCACCTGCGCCGCTTCTCGCATGGACTCCGCTTGCAGCGGCCGGAACACCCACCCAGCGGCGCCCTGCTCAATGGCAGGCCGCACCGGCGATTCGAGCAGCACGTAGGCATAACGCCGGCCCCGCGCGCTGTTGCGGGCGTGGAAATCGTCGCCGACCGCGCGACACCACTGCACCGCGATGTCGGGAGGCAGGTAGCGGTTGGTCCCGCGGACCCAGGAGAACTGCTCGCGATCGACCGGAGCGTCCAGGTGCACGACCTGGTTGAGCCCGTGCACGCCCGCATCGGTGCGGCCCGCGCACAAAGTGCGAATCGACACGGCCGCGAACTGCGACAGCGCCGATTCGAGGTGGTCTTGCACCGTGTTCCCGCCCGGCTGGCTTTGCCACCCGGCATAGGCCTGGCCCCGGTACGCAACGCCCAGAGCCAGCCTCATGTCACGTCAGCGTGCCACTGCAAAGCGGCACGCCCTCTCGAACGGATCAACCCAGTTCGTTGAGCATGGCCTGGGCACGGTTCTTCACCGCGCCGCTGGACTTGGCCACCACTTCCTGCAGCAGATCGCGCGCACCTTCCATGTCGCCGATCTGGCGGAACTCCTCCGCCAGTTCGAGCTTCCGTGCGATCGGGTCGGCGCCGTCGTCAGCGGGTTCGCCAAGGTCGATGGTGGCGAAATCGTCACCAGCGGGTTGTGCGGCCTTGGGCTGGGCAATCGTGCTCTCGTCGCCGAGGTCGAGCGAGATGCTGCCGAGGTCGAAGTCCATCGACTGCGAAGCCGGGGCAGGAGGCGGCGCGGGCACCGGGGGCAGGTTGAAGCTCATGGCGTCGAAGGCCGGCGCCGCGGCCGGGGCCGGCGGCGGCACGGGCACGGGCTGCGTGCGCTCATCGAGACGCGCGGCCGGCGCGGGAGCGGCCTCGGCAGCCCCTCCCAGGTCGAGATCGAGGTCGAGCCCGCCACCACCCGTGGTGTCGAAACCGCTGCCCGAATTTCCGCTGGCGCCGAACTCCGAGGGCGACGGCAGCACCGACTGCGGCATCGTGCTCGCACCCAGCAGCTCGGCAGACGGACGACCTTCACCTTCCACCGCGGCGGGCTTGCCACCCGGCTGGTAGAGCGGATTCTCGGGGTCGATCTGCAGGCCGATTTCCTGGGCCTTGCTCCAATCCTCGCCCTGGCCGCCAGTCAAACCGTAGAGCTGCGTGGCCAGGAGCTCGAAGCCCTTGGTGTCACGGCGCTTGGCGTAGACCTCCAGCAACTTGGTGCGGATGGCCAGGCGCTCGGGGCTCGCGCGCATCGCCTCCTTGAGGATTTCCTCGGCCTGCAGGTCGCGGCCATAGGCGAGGTAGACGTCGGCCTCGGCGACCGGGTCTACGTCACCGATGGCGTCGAGTTGGCTCAGCGAGTAGCTCATCGACGACGAGGCGCCACCCGCATCGCGTGTGTCGATGCGCTGGCCACCGCTGGCGCCGAAGAACGAGTCAGGCTGCAGGCGGCTTTCGAGGAACGAGGTCTCGCCGCTGTCCTTCTTCGCGCGCTTGGTGAAGCGGTAGATGCCGAAGCCAGCCAGCAGCGCGATGAGCGCAGCACCTGCGGCCAGCACCAGTGGGTTGTCTTCGAGCAGCGATGCGAACAGCCCCTGCGGCTCAGCAGCCGGGGCGGCCACGGGCGGGCGAGGTGTGGGGCGCGACGCAGCCACCATCGGCGCGCTGGCCGCAGCCACACTCGCAGCAGATGCCGCGGCCACCACGGCTGGAGCCGACGCTGTTACCTCGGGTGCGGAGGCCGGCGCTGCGACGACCGCGGGAGCAGGAGCCGGAGCGGGTGGCGGCGGTGCAACCGGGGGCGGCGGCGGTGGAGGCGGCGGGGGGGGAGGTGGAGGCGGCGGCGGGGGCGGCGCAACCGGCTTGGCCGGCGCCACGGGCGGAGTCGGCAGAGCCACCGGAGGCTTCACCGCAGGCGCTTGAGCCGTCACAGCAGGCGCCGGTGCAGGTGCCTTGCCACCGGCTGCTGCCGAAGCGCTCGACAGCTTCCTCAGTTCCTCGACGTTCTTCGAGAGTTCGGCCACGCGCGCGCTGGCGTCCTTCTTCTCGCGCTCTTTAGACAGGCGATCTTCAGGGCCCGATGCCTTGCCGGCCGTGCCCTTGCTGAGCGTGAGCTTGTCAGGCGTGGGCGCCGCAGAAGCCTTGCGGTCTTCGACCGACGACTGCACCTTGCCACCCGCCTGACGCGACGGCGCGTCGGCGGGTGCGGCGGGCGCCGCCGAGGCGAGACGCTGACGGTAGGTTCCGAAGTCGGCGCTCTGCGCCTGGATCATCTGGCGAGCTTCGGCCGGGGTGATGGCCTTTGCGCTGTCGGCAGACGGCACGCTCAGCACCACGCCCGACTTCAGCCGGTTCATGTTGCTGTTGACGAACGCGTCGGGGTTGGCCTGGTACAACGAGGCCAGCATCTGGTCGAGCGAGACACCCGGTCGTTGCGTGCGACCCGCAATGCGCGAGAGGGTGTCGCCCGGCTTTACCTTGTACTCGTCGACACCAAGCGCTTCGCCGGACGGCACTGCTGCGGCGGGGGCGCGGGCGACGGCAGGTTTGCGAGGTTCAGCGGGCTCGGCCGACGGTGCCGGCGCCGTGGCGCGCGGCGTCGGCGATGTGCGGCGCACTGGCTCGGACGAGGGAGCAGTGGCAGGCGCCGCAGGAGCCGGCGTGATGACCGGGGCCGTCGTGGGCGCGGCCGGGGGCACCGGGGCTGCCGCCACGCGTGTGGACGGCGGGTCCAGCAGCAAGGTGTACTCGCGCACCAAGCGGCCGGTGGACCAGGTGATCTCGAGGATCACATCCACGAAGGGCTCCTGCACCGCGCGGTCGCTCGACAGCGTGAGCACCGAGCGCCCGTCGGGCCGGCGCTGCAGCACGACCTGCGTGCCAGGAAGCACGGCGTTGTAGTCGACGCCTGCGGCGCGGTACGACTCGGGCGGCGCCACGCGAACGTTGAAGTTCGACGCCTCCTCGGGCGTGAGGCTCGTCACCTCGATCTCGGCCTTCAGGGTTTCGCCCAACGCCGACTGCACGTTCAGGCGCCCCAAGCCGAGCGCTTGCGCGTTCGAGGCAATGAGGCACATCGCGGCGAAGGCCGCTCCGGTCAGAGCGAATCGCCCTGTGTACAGCGAGTTTCTTTTCAAGGCGTCTCCCAGTAGGAAGGGGGTGGAACCGAGCGAGCCCCACTGCTTTCGGAGTTGTTGTTGACGCGAGCCACGGGCTTTTAGGGCGCTTTCAACCGATAAAGGTAGAAATCACAATAACATCAACGAGATACAAAGACAAGCTCATGCTTTGCCTGACATTCGCCGGCAAAGCCGATCAAAGGGTTCAGGAGCAGGTCCTTGTGGCGGTTCCGCAACGCGGGACAAGGGCCTGCGTCCATCTGGTCACGCGTCGAGCAGGATGCGCAGCATGCGGCGCAGCGGCTCGGCAGCGCCCCACAAGAGCTGGTCGCCGATGGTGAAGGCGCCGAGGTACTCCGGCCCCATCGCGAGCTTGCGCACGCGGCCGACCGGAATGGTCATCGTGCCAGTCACCGCCACCGGCGTGAGATCACGCAACGTGTCTTCGCGGGTGTTGGGCACATATTTCACCCAGGCGTTGTCGTTGGCGATCATCTGCTCGATGTCGGCGAGCGGCACATCCTTCTTCAGCTTGAAGGTCAGGGCCTGGCTGTGGCAGCGCATCGCGCCCACACGCACACAGAAGCCATCGACCGGCACCGCGGGCGTGCCGAAGCCTTCGCCCATGCCCATGATCTTGTTGGTCTCGGCCATGCCCTTCCACTCTTCCTTGGACATGCCGTTGCCCAGGTCCTTGTCGATCCAGGGAATCAGGCTGCCGCCGAGCGGCACGCCGAAGTTGGCCGTCTCGGCTTCGGTCAGGCTGCGCTGCTTGGCGATGACCTTGCGGTCGATCTCGAGGATGGCGCTCTTCGGGTCGTCGAGCAGAGCCTTCACTTCGGCGTTGAGCGTGCCGTACTGCGTGAGCAACTCGCGCATGTGCTGCGCACCGCCGCCCGATGCGGCCTGGTAGGTCTGCGTGCTCATCCACTCGACGAGGCCGGCCTTGTACAGCGCGCCCACGCCCATCAGCATGCAACTCACGGTGCAGTTGCCGCCGATCCAGTTCTTGCCGCCCTTGGCGAGTGAGTTCTTGATCACCGGCATGTTGACCGGGTCGAGGATGATGACCGCGTCATCCTTCATGCGCAGCGTGGAGGCGGCGTCGATCCAGTGGCCGTTCCAGCCGGCGGCGCGCAGCTTCGGGTAGACCTCAGTGGTGTAGTCACCGCCCTGGGCGGTGATGATGATGTCGCAGCGCTTGAGCGCGTCGATGTTGAAGCCGTCTTGGAGCGTGGTCTCGTTCTTCGCTTGCGCAGGCGCCTTGCCGCCGACGTTGCTGGTGCTGAAGAACACCGGCTCGATCAGCGCGAAGTCGTTCTCCGCCTGCATGCGGTCCATCAGGACCGAACCCACCATGCCTCGCCAGCCCACCAGGCCGACCAATCTCGTAGCCATCTTGATTCCTATCGTCTGTGAAAGTGTTTGATCTGAAAACGCGGGACAGGGATCAGCCCTGCGCTTTCAGATGGGCGACCACAGCGTCGCCCATCTCCTTGGTGCCGACCTTGGTGGTGCCGGCGCTGTAAATATCGGCGGTGCGCAGGCCTTTCGCCAGCACCGCCTTGACGGCAGCCTCGATGCGCTGCGCTGCGCCTTCCTGGTTCAGGCTGAAGCGCAGCATCATCGCGGCCGAAAGAATCGTGGCGAGCGGGTTCGCGATCCCCTTGCCCGCGATGTCGGGTGCCGAGCCATGGCTGGGCTCGTACAGGCCCTGGTTCTTCGCATTGAGCGAGGCCGAGGGCAGCATGCCGATCGAGCCCGTGAGCATCGCCGCTTCATCGCTCAGGATGTCGCCGAACATGTTGCCGGTGACGATCACGTCGAGGCGCTTCGGCTGCTTCACGAGCTGCATCGCGGCGTTGTCGACGTACATGTGCTCCAGCTCCACGTCGGGGTACTGGGCATGCACCTCGGTCACCACGTCACGCCAGAACTGGAAGGTTTCCAGCACGTTGGCCTTGTCGACGCTCAGCACCTTCTTGTTGCGCTTGCGTGCGGCCTGGAAGGCGACGTGTGCGATGCGCTCGATCTCCGGGCGCGAGTAGCGCATGGTGTCGAAGGCTTCGTCGGCGCCCTTGAACGCGCCATCGGGCGACGAGCGGCGGCCGCGCGGCTGGCCGAAGTAGATGTCGCCGGTGAGCTCACGGATGATGAGAATGTCCAGGCCCGCCACGATTTCGGGCTTGAGCGAGGACGCATGCGTCAGCTCTTCGTAGCAGATCGCGGGGCGGAAGTTGGCGAAGAGCTCGAGGTTCTTGCGCAGTCCGAGGATGGCCTGCTCGGGTCTCAGCGGCCGGTCGAGCTTGTCGTACTTCCAGTCGCCTACGGCGCCGAACAGCACCGCGTCGGCCTCCTTGGCCAGCTTCAGCGTGTGCTCCGGCAACGGGTGGCCGTGTGCCTCGTAGGCCGCACCGCCGACCTTGGCCTCTTCCATCTCGAACTTGAGGTCGAGGCAGGCAAGCGCCTTCAGGGCCTCGGCCACGATTTCGGTGCCGATGCCGTCGCCGGGCAGGATCGCGATCTTCATGTTGTCGTCGTCAGGGTCAGATGGTCTTGGCGAGCCAAGGCTTGGTCAGCAGGCGCTCGGCCTCGAACGCCTTGATCTTGTCGGCATGGCGCAGCGTGAGGCCGATGTCATCGAAGCCGTTGATGAGGCAGTACTTGCGAAACGAGGCGATCTCGAACGGAATCTCAGCGCCATCGGGCTTGGCCACGACCTGGCGCTCCAGGTCGATCGTGAGCTGGTAGCCGACGAAGGCGTTCACCTCGTCGAAGAGCTGGTTGATCGCCGACTCGGGCAGCACGATCGGCAAGAGGCCGTTCTTGAAGCTGTTGTTGAAGAAGATGTCGGCGTAGCTCGGCGCGAGGATGGCGCGGAAGCCGTACTGGTCGAGCGCCCACGGCGCATGCTCACGCGACGAGCCGCAGCCGAAGTTCTGACGCGTCAGCAGGATCGAGGCCCCCTGGTAACGCGGCTGATTCAGCACGAAGTCGGGGTTCGGCTTGCGGGTGCTTGGGTCCTGACCCGGCTCCCCATGGTCCAGATAGCGCCATTCGTCGAAGAGGTTCGGACCGAAGCCCGACTTCTTGATCGACTTCAGGAACTGCTTCGGAATGATCGCGTCGGTGTCGACGTTCTCGCGGTCGAGCGGAGCGACGAGACCCTTGTGGAGCTTGAAGGCTTGCATGGTCTCGGTCCTTAAGCGATGCGACGCACGTCGACGAAGTGGCCTTCGATCGCGGCCGCGGCGGCCATCGCCGGGCTCACGAGGTGGGTGCGGCCACCCGCGCCCTGGCGCCCTTCGAAGTTTCGGTTGGAGGTGGACGCGCAGCGCTCGCCCGGCTCCAGCCGGTCGGCGTTCATGGCCAAGCACATCGAGCAGCCCGGCTCGCGCCATTCGAAGCCGGCGGCGGTGAAGACCTTGTCCAGCCCTTCCTTTTCGGCCTGTTCCTTCACGAGGCCCGAACCCGGCACCACGAGCGCAAGCTTCACGTTCGACGCGATGCGCTTGCCCAGGCGCTTCACCACGGCCGCCGCTTCGCGCATGTCTTCGATGCGCGAGTTGGTGCACGAGCCGATGAAGACCTTGTCGATGCGGATGTCGGCGATCGGCTTGTTGGGCTCGAGCGCCATGTAGGTCAGCGCACGTTCTATCGCGCCGCGCTTGTTCGCGTCCTTCTCGCGGTCGGGATCGGGCACGCGGTCTTCGATCGACAGCACCATCTCCGGCGAGGTGCCCCAGGTGACCTGCGGGCGGATCTCGCTGGCGTCCAGCTCGACCACACGGTCGAACTTCGCATCGGCATCGGAATGCAGCGTGCGCCAGTAGGCAATCGCCTGCTCCAGCACCACGCCGGTGGGTGAGAACGGGCGGCCCTGCACGTAGTTGATGGTCGTGTCGTCGACGGCGATTAGGCCGGCGCGCGCACCCGCCTCGATGGCCATGTTGCACACCGTCATGCGGCCTTCCATGCTGAGCGCACGGATGGCGGAGCCTGCGAACTCAATCGTGTAACCCGTGCCGCCGGCCGTGCCGATCTTGCCGATGATGGCCAGCACGATGTCCTTGGCGCCGCAACCCTTGGGCAGCGTGCCTTCCACCTTGATGAGCAGGTTCTTCGCCTTGCGCGCAAGAAGCGTCTGCGTGGCCAGCACGTGCTCGACTTCGCTGGTGCCGATGCCGTGCGCCAGCGCGCCGAAGGCACCGTGCGTGGAGGTGTGGGAATCACCGCAGACGACCGTCATGCCCGGCAGCGTGGCGCCCTGCTCCGGGCCGATCACGTGGACGATGCCCTGGCGCTTGTCGTTCATCTTGAACTGCGTGATGCCGACACGGTCGCAGTTTTTGTCGAGCGTCTCGACCTGCAGGCGCGAGATCGGGTCGGCGATGCCGTGCGAGCGGTCGGTGGTCGGCACGTTGTGGTCGCTGACCGCCAGGTTGGCCGAGATGCGCCAGACCTTGCGGTTGGCCAGGTCCAGGCCCTCGAACGCCTGCGGGCTCGTCACTTCATGCACGAGATGGCGGTCGATGTAGAGGACGGCGGTGCCGTCTTCCTCGGTGTGGACGACGTGCTCGTCCCAGATCTTGTCGTACAGCGTGCGTCCCATGGCTACCTAGTTGGCGTTCGGGCGAAAAGAGTGAGATTTTAGGCGTTCAGATGCAAAAACCCCGGCGCTAAGGCCGGGGTCTGCGTGCAAAGCGAGCGCTTTTCCGGCGTTAGGCGCGCTGTGCAATGGGTTTGACGTCGCGCGAAGTGGCACCGGCGAATAGCTGACGCGGACGGCCGATCTTGTACTCGGGGTCCGAAATCATCTCGTTCAGCTGGGCGATCCAGCCGACCGTGCGGGCCAGCGCAAAGATCGCGGTGAAGAGGCTCACCGGAATGCCGATCGCGCGCTGCACGATGCCGGAGTAGAAGTCGACGTTCGGGTAGAGCTTGCGGGCGACGAAGTATTCGTCTTCCAGCGCGATCTTCTCGAGCGCCATGGCCAGCTTGAACAGCGGGTCGTTCTGCAGGCCCAGGGCCCCCAGCACTTCGTGGCAGGTCTCGCGCATCAGCTTGGCGCGCGGGTCGTAGTTCTTGTAGACCCGGTGGCCGAAGCCCATCAGCTTGATGCCGGAGTTCTTGTCCTTCACCTGCTTGATGAACTCGCCGATCTTCTCGACGCCGCCCATCTTCTGCACGTCTTCCAGCATGTTGAGCGCCGCTTCGTTGGCGCCGCCGTGGGCGGGGCCCCACAGGCAGGCCACGCCGGCCGCGATGGCGGCGAACGGGTTGGTGCCAGACGAGCCGCACAGACGCACGGTCGAGGTCGAGGCGTTCTGCTCGTGGTCGGCGTGCAGGATGAAGATGCGGTCCATCGCGCGCACGAGCACGTCGTTCGGCTCGTACTCTTCGCACGGGGTAGCGAACATCATGCGCATGAAGTTGCCGGCGTACGAGAGGTCGTTGCGCGGGTAGATGTAAGGCTGGCCGATACCGTACTTGTAGGCCATGGCTACGAGCGTCGGCATCTTGGCGATCAGGCGGATCGCCGCGATCTCGCGGTGCTGCGGGTTATTGATGTCGGTGCTGTCGTGATAGAAGGCCGACAGCGCGCCCACCAAGCCCGTCATGACGGCCATCGGGTGGGCGTCACGGCGGAAGCCGCGCAGGAAGAACTGCATCTGCTCGTTGACCATCGTGTGACGGGTCACCGTCTTCACGAAGTCGTCCTTCTGCGTGGCGTTGGGCAGTTCGCCCTTCAGCAGCAGATAGCAGGTCTCGAGGTAGTCGCAGTTGGTGGCCAGTTGCTCGATGGGGTAGCCGCGGTACAGCAGCTCGCCCTTGTCACCGTCGATGTAAGTGATGTTCGACTGGCAGGAGGCCGTCGACAGGAAGCCCGGGTCGTAGGTGAACTTGCCGGTCTGGGCGTAGAGCTTGCGGATGTCGATCACATCCGGCCCGACGGTGCCCTTGTAGACGGGCAGGTCCATGGCGGGGCTGCCGTCCGAGAACGACAGGGTGGCTTTCACGTCGGAGGGGGTCATGGGCGTTCCTTCTTGAGAGTCTTGGAAATCACACGGCTCAGTGGTTGCCAATGCCTTGCGTTGGGGCACGCATCAGCCTGAGCACTTCGAATACTTCATCTCGCTGCAACTCGCCTTCGGGCTCCTTGCGGGCCAGCAGCAGGTCCAGCAGGTCGTTGTCCGATAGGTCCATCAGCGCGAGCAAGCCCTGGGCCTGCCCTTCGGTGATGGCCGCCCCTTGGCGCTTGAAGAAGCGCTCGACGAAGAGGTCGTTCTCCAGCAAGCCGCGGCGGCAGCGCCAGCGCAGCTTGGAGAGGGCCCGTTCGTCGATCAGGGTCTGCATGTCGGATCAGTGTGGATCAAACGGCGCGGCGAACCATCAATTCCTTGATCTTGCCGATCGCCTTGGTCGGGTTCAGGCCCTTGGGGCAGACGTCGACGCAGTTCATGATGGTGTGGCAGCGGAACAGGCGGTACGGGTCTTCAAGGTTGTCGAGACGCTCGCCTGTGGCCTGGTCGCGGCTGTCGGCGATGAAGCGGTAGGCCTGCAGCAGGCCGGCCGGGCCCACGAACTTGTCGGGGTTCCACCAGAAACTCGGGCAACTGGTGGAGCAGCTCGCGCACAGGATGCACTCATAGAGGCCGTTGAGCTCTTCGCGCTCTTCCGGCGACTGCAGGCGCTCCTTCTCGGGCGGCATGGTGTCGTTCACCAGGTACGGCTTGATCGAGTTGTACTGGGTGAAGAACTGCGTCATGTCGACGATCAGGTCACGGATGACCGGCAGGCCGGGCAGCGGCTTAAGGATCACGACATCCGGCAGCGTGCGCATGTTGGTCAGGCAGGCCAGGCCGTTCTTGCCATTGATGTTCATCGCGTCGGACCCGCACACGCCTTCGCGGCACGAGCGGCGGAAGCTCAACGACGGGTCGACTGCCTTCAGCTTCATCAGCGCGTCGAGCAGCATGCGCTCGGAGCCGTCGAGTTCGACCTCGATCGTCTGCATGCGCGGCTTTGCGTCGGTGTCGGGGTCGTAGCGGTAGATCTGGAAAGTTCTCTTCGTCATGTCTGTTCCTGCGGCGGGCTCAGAACGAGCGGACCTTGGGCGGGATCGATTCGGCGGTGAGCGGCTTCAGGTTCACCGGCTTGTAGTCGAGGCGGTTGCCATCCGAATACCAGAGGGTGTGCTTCATCCACACCTTGTCGTTGCGGCCGTTCGGGAATTCGGTGGAGTCACCGTAGTCGTTCACGGTGTGGGCGCCGCGGCTCTCCTTGCGGGCAGCGGCCGAGACCATGGTGGCCAGCGCCGCCTCGATCAGGTTCTCGACTTCCAGCGCCTCGATGCGGGCGGTGTTGAACACCTTGGACTTGTCGGCCAGGTGGATGCCCTTCACACGCTCGGCGATGGCCTTGATCTTCACGACACCCTCGTCCATCGACGACTGGGTGCGGAACACCCCGGCATGCTGCTGCATGGCCGCGCGGATGTCGTTGGCGACGTCCTGGGCGTATTCGCCGGAGGTGCTGCTTTCGAACTTGGACAGGCGCGAGCGCGTGTAGTCGGCCGCATCGGCCGGCAGCGGCTTGTGCGACTTGGCCTTGAGGCCGCTCTCGACGATGTGGTTGCCGGCCGCGCGGCCGAACACCAGCAGGTCGAGGAGCGAGTTGGTGCCGAGCCGGTTGGCGCCGTGCACGCTCACGCAGGAGCATTCGCCCACCGCGTACAGGCCGTTGACCACCGCGTTGGGGTTGCCATCCTTCGGCACCACGACCTGGCCGTGAATGTTGGTCGGGATGCCGCCCATCTGGTAGTGGATGGTCGGCACCACCGGGATCGGTTCCTTGGTGATGTCGACGTTGGCGAAGTTGTGGCCGATCTCGAAGACCGACGGCAGGCGCTTCATGATGGTCTCGGCGCCCAGATGGGTCATGTCGAGCACCACGTAGTCCTTGTTGGGACCACAGCCGCGGCCTTCCTTGATCTCCTGGTCCATGCAGCGCGAGACGAAGTCGCGCGGTGCCAGGTCCTTCAGCGTCGGGGCATAACGCTCCATGAAGCGCTCGCCGTTGCTGTTGCGCAGGATCGCGCCTTCCCCGCGGCAACCTTCGGTCAGCAGCACGCCCGCGCCGGCCACGCCGGTCGGGTGGAACTGCCAGAACTCCATGTCTTCCAGCGGGATGCCGGCGCGCGCCGCCATGCCCAGGCCGTCGCCGGTGTTGATGAAGGCATTGGTGCTGGCCGCGAAGATGCGCCCTGCTCCGCCCGTGGCGAGCAGCACGGTCTTGGCTTCCAGGATGTGCAGGTCGCCGGTTTCCATCTCGAGCGCGGTGACGCCCACCACGTCGCCCTCGGCGTCGCGGATCAGGTCGAGCGCCATCCACTCCACGAAGAAGTGGGTGCGGGCCTTGACGTTCTGCTGGTAAAGCGTGTGCAGCATCGCGTGGCCGGTGCGATCGGCCGCGGCGCAGGCGCGCTGCACGGGCTTCTCTCCGTAGTTGGCGGTGTGGCCGCCGAACGGGCGCTGGTAGATGGTGCCGTCGGGGTTGCGGTCGAACGGCATGCCAAAGTGCTCGAGCTCGTAGACGACCTTCGGCGCTTCACGGCACATGAACTCGATGGCGTCCTGGTCGCCGAGCCAGTCGGAGCCCTTCACCGTGTCGAAGAAGTGGTAGTGCCAGTTGTCTTCGCTCATGTTGCCGAGCGAGGCGCCGATGCCGCCTTGCGCGGCGACGGTGTGCGAGCGGGTCGGGAAGACCTTGGACAGCACGGCCACGTTCAGGCCGGCCTGGGCCAGCTGCAGCGACGCGCGCATGCCGGAGCCACCGGCCCCGACGATCACGACGTCGAACTTTCTCTTTGCAATCGATGCGCTCACGTTCACAGTCTCCACAGCACTTGGATGGCCCAGCCGGCACAGCCCACCAGCCACACCAGTGTGGCCACTTGCAACGCGAGCTTCACGCCCACAGGCTTCACGTAGTCCATCAGCACGTCACGGATGCCCACCCACACGTGGTAGGCCAACGCGACGATGGTCACGAAGGTCAGGAACTTCATCCACTGGCTGGAGAAGATGCCGGCCCACTTGTCGTAGCCCATGCGGCCCGGCAGCAGCACCTGGACGATCAACACCAGCGTGAAGAGCGCCATCAGCACGGCGGTGACGCGCTGCGCGAGCCAGTCGCGCAAGCCATAGTGCGCACCGACCACCGTGCGCTTGGAACCGTAGTTCGGAGTCGTCATGTTCTTGATCAGAAAAAGAGCTTGAAACCGAGGGCCAGTGTGAGCACGATGCTCACGCCCAGCGTCACGAGCGCGGAACTGCGGCCGAATTCCTTCGACACCGAGTGCGTGGCGTCCATCCACAGATGGCGCAGGCCGGCGATGAAGTGGTGCAGGTAAGCCCAGATCAGGGCCAGCACAACGAGCTTGACGAGGATGGCCGGGAAGACCCACAAGCCGCTCACGAAGACGCTCGTGAACGCGCTGTAGCTCACTTCGGAGGTGAGGCTCTTGTCGAGCAGCCAGATGACGAACGGCAGCAGCACGAACATCAGAATGCCGCTCACGCGATGAAGGATCGACACCACGGCCGCCGGGGGAAGCCGGTACTGCGTGGCTTCGATGAGGCGCATGTTGGCGCCGGGTCTTTGCTTCGCTGTGGTCTCTGCCATACCCAACCTGTAATCCTGTAGAAACTTTCGGAGTTTATTGCAACGCAGCAGGGTTTCACCCAAGCGGCATGATTTCTGCGTCGCGGATCGCCCTGCCTTCGGTCCTAGCTCAATTCATTCCGGTAGTAATGCGCCTGGGTGTTGTACAGCCCACGGCGCAGCTCCACCGGCTTGTCGCCATAGGTGCGCGACAGCCGCTCCACGCTGAGCAAGGGTGCGCCCAGCGGGACTTGCAACAGCTCGGCGGCGCCGGCATCGGCGGCCACCGCACGCAACTGCTCTTCGGCGCGGATCATGCGCACGCCGAATTCCGTCTCGAAGAGGCCATACATCGGCCCCTGGTATTCGCTCAGGCGTTCGGCGGTGAGGCCCTTGAAGAGGGTGCCGTTGAGCCAGATGTCGTCCAGCACCACCGGCGAGCCGTGGAAGTGCAGAACGCGACGCACCTGCACGGCCATGTCGCCCGCCTTCAACTCGAGCGCACGGGCCACGTCGGCTGGCGCACGCATGCGGCGGCAGTCGATGAAGCGCCGCTGCGCGCCACCGGGCTGGCCATCGTCGGGCATCAGCCGCAGGAAGCGGTACTGGATCTTCTCCTCGGCGTGCGTGGCCACGAAAGTCCCCTTGCCCTGGCGCCGCACCACGAGGTTTTCGTCGGCCAAGGCGTCGATGGCCTTGCGCACCGTGCCCTGGCTCACCTTGAAGCGGGCCGCCAGCTCCATCTCGCTCGGGATGGCCTCGCCCGGCTTCCACTCGCCGCTCTGAAGGCTGCGGGTCAGGAGCGACTTGATCTGCTGGTAGAGGGGGCTGAACGCCGGGCCGTCGGCCTCGCCTTCCGCAGGGCGGACAGCAACAGGGGCGGACGTCGACGTGGCCATGTCCGGAATTGCAACACAGGCGCCCGGTTTGCGTCCACGCCCATTTGAAAGATGTCTTATATAAGACATAAGAGCGTTGACACACCCCGGGTTGCCACCTAGACTCGCCTACACTCCCCGGCTCACCAGAAAAGCGCCCGCCGCGGCCCGAATTCCCACCATTCCCCTGAACCTTCCGGAGCCTTCCATGAGCAAGAAACCCGTCCGTGTTGCCGTCACCGGCGCTGCTGGCCAGATCGGCTATGCCCTGCTGTTCCGTATCGCCTCGGGCGAGATGCTGGGCAAGGACCAGCCGGTCATCCTGCAACTGCTGGAGATCCCCGACGAGAAGGCCCAGAAGGCGCTCAAGGGCGTGATGATGGAACTCGACGACTGCGCCTTCCCGCTGCTGGCCGGCATGGAAGCCCACGGCGACGCGATGACCGCCTTCAAGGACACCGACTACGCCCTGCTCGTCGGCGCCCGCCCCCGCGGCCCCGGCATGGAGCGCAAAGACCTGCTCGCTGCCAACGCCCAGATCTTCACTGCCCAGGGCAAGGCTCTCGACAAGGTGGCTTCGCGCAACGTCAAGGTGCTGGTCGTTGGCAACCCCGCCAACACCAATGCCTACATCGCGATGAAGAGCGCCCCCAGCCTGCCGCGTGAGAACTTCACCGCCATGCTGCGCCTCGACCACAACCGCGCCGCCTCGCAGATCGCCGCCAAGACCGGCAAGCCGGTCTCGTCGATCGAGAAGCTGGCCGTGTGGGGCAACCACTCGCCGACGATGTACGCCGACTACCGCTTCGCCACCATCGACGGCAAGTCGGTCAAGGAGATGATCAACGACGACGTGTGGAACAAGGACACCTTCCTGCCCACCGTCGGCAAGCGCGGCGCCGCCATCATCGAAGCCCGCGGCCTGTCGTCGGCTGCTTCGGCTGCCAACGCCGCCATCGACCACATGCGCGACTGGGCCCTGGGCACCAACGGCAAGTGGGTCACGATGGGCATCCCGTCGAACGGCGAATACGGCATCCCGAAGGACGTGATGTTCGGCTACCCGGTCACCACCGAGAACGGCAAGTACAAGATCGTCGAAGGCCTGCCGATCGACGCCTTCAGCCAGGAGCGCATCAACCTGACGCTCAAGGAACTGCAGGAAGAGCAGGACGGCGTGAAGCACCTGCTCTGATCGCCCGACGCGCAGAGAACAAAGGCCGGTGCATCACGCTGCTGGCCTTTTTTTCGCCCTGACCTGAATGGCCCTCCATCCCCGCCTCGCACTCTTCGACGCGCATGAAAGCGCGCCGGTGCTGCCCGTCTGCGACCACTATTGCGGTGTCGAGGCGCGCATGCGAAAGAGCCTGCAGCTGCAGGCCGAACTCGGCCCGATCTTCGACGTCACGCTCGATTGCGAAGACGGTGCCCCGGTGGGTGGCGAGGCCGAGCATGCGCAGCTCGTCGCCGAGATGGCAAGCTCGGCGCTCAACCTGCACGGGCGCGTGGGCGCACGCGTGCACCCGGTCGATCACCCGAGCTTCGACGCCGACGTGGCCACCCTCGTCAAGCGCGCGGGCTCGCAGCTGGCCTACCTGATGGTGCCCAAGATCGAAAGCTTCGATCAGGCCCAGACGGCCGTCGCCGCGATCGACCGCGCGATGGTCGAACACGGCCACAAGCGCCTGCTGCCGGTGCACGTGCTGATCGAAACCCACGGCGGCCTGCGCGACGTGCAGCGCATCGCCGCGCATCCGCGCATCGACTCCCTGTCGTTCGGGTTGATGGACTTCGTCTCGGCCCACCGCGGCGCCATCCCCCAGGCGGGGATGAGCGCACAGGGCCAGTTCGAGCACCCGCTGGTGCTGCGCGCCAAGCTCGAGATCTCGGCTGCCTGCCACGCGTACAACAAGACCCCGTCGCACTGCGTCGTCACCGAGTTCAAGAAGCTCGACCTGCTGCGCGACGCCGCCAAGAAGGCTTCGCGCCAACTTGGCTACTTGCGCATGTGGAGCATCCACCCCGACCAGATCCTGCCCATCGTCGAAAGCTTCGCGCCCACGGTTGCCGAGACCGACCAGGCCATCGAGATCCTGATGGCCGCGCAGGCCGCCGACTGGGCCCCTATCAGCCACCACCAGACCCTGCACGACCGCGCGAGCTTCCGCTACTTCTGGCATGTGCTGGAGCGTGCACGGCAGACCGGCCAAGCCTTGCCGGCGCAGGTCGAAGAGGTGTTTTTTGCTGACACCCCGGGAGCGGCGGCGTGAACTCCTTCACACCTGCGCTCGCCGGGTTGGCGAACAAATGTTTCAGCGAGACAGCGCCGCTCACGCGCGGCGCTAGCACGGCAGGTGGCGTCCGTGGGGCGGCGGCACATGCCGCGTTCGTGACTTCAGACACGCCGACCCGAACCGCGTTTGCGCTGCCTTCCGCACCAGCCGGAGGCAGCGCGCACCGCAGGTGCGCGACGCGTCGCGATGCAGCCCTGCAAATTGTTTCAATCAGGGATTCCGCCCTGGGAAGCCGATGTGAGCGGCCCTTCACAATTCGTGCTCCCTCAACCCCAGGAGTGAATCCATGACCTCTCGCATCGCACTTGCCGTTGCCGTTTCTTTCGCCCTCGCTGGCGGCGCCGCCATGGCCCAGACGGCCGCCAAGCCCGCTGCGAAAAAGGCCGCTCCGGCAGAGAAGCCGCTGCCCCCGGCCGACCAGGCCCAGCTCGAAGCCGCCGAGCGCACGCACTTCGGCGTCTACGAATGCGACTTCAAGCAGACCATCGACGTCTCGATGAATGCCAAGTACCCGGGCTACGTCGACGTCAAGTTCAAGAAGGACACCTGGACCATGAAGCCCAGCGTCTCGTCCACCGGCGCGCTGCGCCTGGAAGACGTCAAGGGCCGCACGCTCCTGCTGCAGATCGCCAACAAGTCGATGCTGATGGACACCAAGATCGGCCAGCGCCTGGTCGACGCTTGTGTGCACGAGAAGCAGCGTGCCGCCATGGAGGCGTCGAAGTCGTGATTCGACGAGCTTCTCCGGGTGCGCACGCAAACCACATGACCGCATGGCAAGTTCCTGTTCGCCCCGCGCGCAGGAATCTTGCTTCCCCTTTCCCTTGCTTTGCACCACCCGGAGAACTCCATGCTTCAAGCCTATCGCCAACATGTTGCTGACCGCGCCGCGCTCGGCATTCCGCCGCTGCCCCTGACCGCCCAGCAGACGGCCGAGGTCATCGAGCTGCTCAAGGCCCCCCCGGCCGGCGAAGGCGAATTCCTGCTGGACCTCTTGACCCACCGCGTGCCTCCGGGCGTGGACGACGCGGCCAAGGTCAAGGCCTCCTTCCTCTCCGCCGTCGCCCATGGCGACGTGACGGTCGCGCTCATCTCCAAGGCCAAGGCCACCGAGCTGCTCGGCACCATGGTCGGCGGCTACAACGTGCAGCCGCTGGTTGACCTGCTCGACCACGCTGACGTCGCGTCTGTCGCCGCCGATGCGCTGAAGAAGACGCTGCTGATGTTCGACTTCTTCAACGATGTCGCCACCAAGGCAAAGGCTGGCAACGCCAAGGCGAAGGAAGTCATCCAGTCGTGGGCCAACGCCGAGTGGTTCACCTCGCGCCCCGAAGTCGCGAAGAAGATCACCGTCACCGTCTTCAAGGTGCCCGGCGAGACCAACACCGACGACCTGTCGCCGGCTCCCGATGCGTGGAGCCGCCCCGACATCCCGCTGCACTACCTCGCGATGCTGAAGAACACCCGCCCCGATGCGGCCTTCAAGCCCGAGGAAGACGGCAAGCGCGGCCCGATGCAGTTCATCGAAGACCTGAAGAAGAAGGGCAACCTCGTGGCCTACGTGGGCGACGTGGTCGGCACCGGCTCTTCGCGCAAGTCGGCCACCAACTCGGTGATCTGGGCCACGGGCGAAGACATCCCCTTCGTGCCGAACAAGCGCTTCGGTGGCGTCACCCTCGGCGGCAAGATCGCCCCGATCTTCTTCAACACGCAAGAAGACTCCGGCGCGCTGCCGATCGAGGTCGACGTGTCGAAGCTCGAGATGGGCGACGTGATCGACGTCTACCCGTATGACGGCAAGCTCGAGAAGAACGGCGCCACGGTCGCCACCTTCGCGCTCAAGAGCGACGTGCTGCTCGACGAAGTGCGCGCCGGCGGCCGCATCAACCTCATCATCGGCCGCTCGCTGACCGCCAACGCGCGCGAGTTCCTCGGCCTGCCCGCCTCCACCGTGTTCCGCCTGCCGACGGCGCCTGCCGCCAGCACCAAGGGCTTCACGCTCGCGCAGAAGATGGTCGGCCGCGCCTGCGGCCTGCCCGAAGGCCAGGGCGTGCGCCCCGGTACGTATTGCGAGCCCAAGATGACCACCGTTGGCTCGCAAGACACCACCGGCCCGATGACCCGCGACGAGCTGAAAGACCTCGCCTGCCTCGGCTTCAGTGCCGACATGGTGATGCAGTCCTTCTGCCACACCGCGGCCTACCCGAAGCCGGTCGACGTGAAGATGCACCGCGAGCTGCCGGCCTTCATCAGCAACCGTGGCGGCGTGGCCCTGCGCCCGGGCGACGGCGTGATCCACAGCTGGCTCAACCGCCTGCTGCTGCCCGACACCGTGGGCACCGGCGGCGACTCGCACACCCGCTTCCCGATCGGCATCTCCTTCCCCGCCGGCTCGGGCCTCGTGGCCTTCGCCGCGGCCACCGGCGTGATGCCGCTCGACATGCCCGAATCGGTGCTGGTGCGCTTCAAGGGCACCCTGCAGCCGGGCGTCACCCTGCGTGACCTCGTGCATGCCATCCCGCTCTACGCGATCAAGCAAGGCCTGCTGACGGTTGCCAAGGCCGGCAAGAAGAACATCTTCTCGGGCCGCGTGCTCGAGATCGAAGGCCTGCCCGACCTGAAGGTCGAGCAAGCATTCGAGCTCTCCGACGCCTCCGCCGAGCGCTCGGCCGCCGGTTGCACGATCAAGCTCAACAAGGAGCCGGTCGCCGAGTACCTGAAGTCGAACGTGGTTCTGATGAAGAACATGATCGCCAACGGTTATGCCGACGCCCGCACCCTGCAGCGCCGCATCGAGAAGGTCGAAGCCTGGCTCGCCAACCCGCAGCTGCTCGAAGCCGACAAGGACGCCGAGTACGCCGCCATCATCGAGATCGACCTGGCCGACATCAAGGAGCCGATCGTCTGCTGCCCGAACGACCCGGACGACGCCAAGTTCCTGTCGGAAGTGCAAGGCACCAAGATCGACGAAGCCTTCATCGGCTCGTGCATGACCAACATCGGCCACTTCCGTGCCGCGGCCAAGCTGCTCGGCGGCCAGCGCGACATCCCGGTCAAGCTGTGGGTCGCCCCGCCGACCAAGATGGACCAGGACGAGCTGATCAAGGAAGGCCACTACGCCGCCTTCGGCACCGCCGGTGCGCGCACCGAGATGCCGGGCTGCTCGCTGTGCATGGGCAACCAGGCGCAGGTGCGTGAAGGTGCGACGGTGATCTCCACCTCGACCCGCAACTTTCCCAACCGCCTGGGCAAGAACACCAACGTGTTCCTCGGCTCGGCCGAGCTGGCCGCCATCGCCTCGCGCCTGGGCAAGCTGCCCTCGCCTGCCGAGTACCTGAAAGAGATGGGCATCATCGACGCCGACAAGGCGAGCGTGTACCGCTACCTCAACTTCAACCAGATCGACGAGTACGTCGAGACGGCGAAGACGGTGACGACGGTCTGATCGTTCAGCGCTGAATGGCAAAAGGCCCGCGGCTCACACCGCGGGCCTTTTTGTTGGCGCTGACTGAAAGCAATCAGTCGAGCGCCAGCGAATACGTGCCACCCGAGCCAGTGGTGCCGCTCACGTAGCGCACGCGCACGTAATAGGTCGCCACGGTCGTGCCGTTGTTGCGCACCGAGGTGCTGTCGACTTGGCCGGTGCCGAGGGTGCTGCTGGCCAGCTGCGTACCGGCACTGTTGTAGATGTAGACGTCGTAGTTCGCCGTGCTCACCGGCGTGAGGCGCACGCCGAGCGTGCTGCCGGGGTTGATGTTCACGCGGTAGTAGTCGACGTCACTGCTGCTGGAAATCGAGCCAGTGACGGTGTAGCCCTCGCGCACCAGTTGCGCGGTCGAGCCGGTGTTGTTCGACTCAATCTCGGCCACCGTGTTGGTGGGCGGCGGCGTGGTGCCACCCCCGGCCGCCACCACCGCCGCATAGGCGTCGACGATGCCGGTGCCGCACTGCGAGCAGGTGGCCGGGAACGCCCGCGCCGTGCTCTTGAGGATCGAGGCCACCTGGTCAGGTGTGAGCGAGGGGTTGCGCGACAGCACCAGCGCCGCCACGCCCGCCACGTGCGGCGCGGCCATCGAGGTGCCCTGGTAGTACGCGTAGTTGTCGTTGCCCGGTCCGCGGGTGCCGCTGTTGAGCGTCGAGAGGATGCCGTTGGCCGAACCCGAGGCGGTGTCGCCCCCCGGCGCGGCCACCGACACGATCGCGCCGTAGTTCGAATACGAGGCCCGACCGCCGTTGCGGTTGGTCGCGGCGACCGCGATCACGCCCGAGCAGCTCGCGGGCGAGAAGCCCGAGGCGTTGGCATTGCTGTTGCCCGCCGCCACCACCACCACCGTGCCCCGGCTGCGCGCCGAGTTGATCGCATTCTGCGAGGTGCTGTCGCACGAGCCGCTGCCGCCAAGCGACATGTTGATCACGCGTGCCGGGTTGGGGTTGGCCGGCGAACCCGAGACGCTGCCGCCCGAGGCCCAGATGATGCCGTCGGCGATGTCGGAGGTGTAGCCGCCGCAAGCGCCGAGCACTCGCACCGGCACGACCTTCGCACCGTAGGCGATGCCCGAGACGCCGTTGCCGTTGTTGGTGACGGCAGCGATGGTGCCCGCCACGTGCGTGCCATGCCAGCTGCTGTTGTGCGAGGGCGAGAAGAGGCCGCACTGGCCGTAGGTGGCGTAGTCGCCGGGGTCGCGGGCGTCGGTGTCGCGGGCGTTGCCGTCGTTGCTGCCGCCGGTGTCCTTGATCATGTCGTAGCCGCCCACGATGTTGGCGGCCAGGTCGGCGTGCGGGCGGTAGCCGGTGTCGATGACGGCGACGGTCACGCCGCTGCCGTTGGTGAGGTCCCATGCGGCCGGCAGGTTGATGCCGCCGCGTGCTTCGTAGTAGTGCCATTGCTGGCCGTACTGCGTGTCGTTGGGCGTGGCCATCGCCTGCAGGATGCGGTCGGGCTCGGCGTATTCGACGTTGGCATCGGTCGCGGCGATCTCGCGAGCGAGTTGGCGCATGTCGGCGAGCGGCAGGTGTCGCTCGAGCCGCATCACGTGCGTGCCCAGGCCGCCGCGGCGCAGCAGCTCCAGGCGGTGGCCACGGCGGGTGGCAGCGTCTTTTGCGCGGGCCAGCACGGTGCTGCTCGCCTCGCTGCGGTATTTGACGATCAGCCGATCAGTCGGCAGCTCGGGCGGGGCAGACGCCGGGTCGGCACTGCCGGCGAAGGTGGCGGATGACAGGGCAGCCAGCGCGAGCGCGCTCAGCAGCGGCCGCAGGGCTCGGGTCTTGTGCATGGTGTCTCCTCAACAAGCGTCCTCGCCGTGGATTCAGCGGGATGGACGCGGATGTTGAGATTTATGCACGCACGTGCAGATATGGAATACCCGCGGTTGGGCTCAACTGAGCCGTTCGGTACAAGCCTGCCGAAAGGCCGTCGTTCAGAAGTCGAACTGCAGCGTGGCCATCGGCCCGCGCGCGCGCACGGTCACCTCCGACACCGCGCCCGACAACACCGGCTCGATCTCGTGGCGCCGGTCGGAATACCCGAACCGCAAGGCCACCTGCGGCGCCGGGCTGAAGACCACCGCCGCTTCGTAGGTCGCCCCCGAGGCCCAGGCCGACGCGTTGAGGTAGCTCAGACGCCCTTCCACCGCCAGCCAGTCGTTGAAGCGCCAGCGCGGCGTCACGCCGCCGATGGCGCCGGTGCGCCGGTCGCTCAAGCTCGTGACCGTGCTGCCGCTGCCGGGCGTGGTGCGCAGCTTGAAATGCACACGCGCCACGCCGACGAAGGGCTCCAGCTCGAAATGCTCGCCAAAGCGCAGCCGGTGGTTGTAGGCCACGTAGCCGTACTGCATCTGCGCCTTGTGCTGCAAGGTTTGCGGGCCGACGAAGCTGGCGTTGTCGAGCACGACCGATTCGCCCAACGCGAGCGTCTGCGCGTCTTTCGCGGTGTAGTGCTCGTAGCCCACCTCGATGCCGGGCCCCGAAGGCCGCGCGCCCGTCTTGCCATGGAAGGTGGCGCGCACGCTGCCAGCGGGTGAGTCGCGGTCGCGGATGGGCACGTTCTGCACACTGCCGCAGCCGGCGAGAGTGATCGCCAGCGCGAGGCCGAGGGTCAGGGGAATGTGTCGCCGCATGAGAGACCTCCGTCAGGGTCAAGCGCGCTCGGGCGCGATCTCGGTCGCGTAGTCCACCAGTGCGCCCAGGATCTCCTGGCCGCGCTCGTCGGCCTCAGGCTCGAGCTGGTCGATGCGCTCGAAGAAGGCTTCGAGTGTGAGCGCCCCGCCCGCGCCGTCGTGCAGCTTGTGCGCGCAGTGCTCCTGCCATTGCGCTTGCTCGGCCTCGGTCAGGGTGTGCGGGAAGTTGCGCGCCCGGTAGCGGAAGAGGATCTCGTCGAGCCGCTTGTCGGCAAACGCCGGGCGCTTCTCGGCCAGCTGCTCGGGCGTCAGGCCGCGCAGGCGCTGCAGCGTGCGGCGGTCGTCGTTGCCGACGAAGCCGCCGTAGAGGTCTTCATCGACATCGGGCTTGCCTTCGGGCGCGGGCCGCTCGAACACCGCGGGCCACATGCCGGCAAGCAACTGGCCCTTCTGCGCACACAGCTCGGCGTGGCGCAGGCCGAGCGCGATGTCCACGCCCCACTTCGCCGCGGCGGCGTCGCTCAGCGTCTTGAGGTTGCCCACCACGATGGGCGACTTGTTGATGTGGATGGTCTTGATCGGCAGCCGCGCCACGCCTTCGGGGAGGTCGTCGCTGCGGCTGAACATGCGCTGGCGCATGGTCTCGACATCGAGCTCGAAGAGTTCGGTCGGGTCCGACGCCAGGTCCCACACGATGACTTCGTTCTTGTTGGTCGGGTGGGGCGCGAGCGGCCACACGAGCGCCATGCAACCACGCTCCACACCGTACATGCCCGAGACGTGCAGAAAGGGCTTGCCCACGCCCATCTCGCGGATCACTTCGTCTTTGCGGCGCAGGCGCAGGCAGAAGTCCCAGAGCTTGGGCTGGCGCGTCTTGATCAACCTGGCCACCGCAATCGTGGCGCGCACGTCGGAGAGCGCATCGTGCGCCGCTTCGTGCAGCAAGCCATTCGCCTTGGTGAGGTGCTCGAGCTTGAACGAGGGCCGACCGTCGTCGTGCTTCGGCCACTCGATGCCCTCGGGCCGCAGCGCCCAGGTGATGCGCACCACATCGAGCAGGTCCCACCGCCCGCATTCGTTCTGCCACTCGCGGGCATAGGGGTCGATGAGGTTGCGCCAGAAGAGGTGGCGCGTCACCTCGTCGTCGAAGCGGATCGAGTTGTAGCCCACGCCGATGGTGCCGGGCGTCGCCAGCTGCTTCTCGATCAGGTCGGCAAACGCATGCTCGGGCAGGCCTTCGGCCAGGCACACCTGCGGCAGGATGCCCGTGAGCAGGCACGACTCGGGGTCGGGCAGGTAGTCTGGCGTGGGCTTGCAATAGACCATCACCGGCTCGCCGATCTCGTTCAGGTCGGCGTCGGTGCGCACACCGGCAAACTGGGAAGGCCGGTCGCGGCGCGGCACACGACCGAAGGTTTCGTAGTCGTGCCAAAAGAAGCTCATGTCGCTCATGGGCTTGGAATCTAACAGGGCGGGTTGGGTTCTGAGCGAGCGCGGGGAGTGGGGGTGTCGCACTCCGCTCATGTCCCCCGACGAAGCCCGCTCCCGCGGCCTTCGTCTCCTCCTTTACTTCGCTCCGTGCGACACCCCCACTCCCCGCGCCAGCACCACCCAGCCCTTTCACGATGGGGCAGTGCGTCTCTCGCACATCGGGCCTGGGGTGAGGGGCGCAGTGAAGTAAAGGAAGGAATCGATGAACGCGGGAGCGTTCATCGAGGAGGGACATGAACGGAGCCCCTCACCCCAGGCCCGATGTGCCGCTCCGTCGTCTGTGCCCCCGCAAAACCTCAGAATCTGTATCGCAGCACGTTGAACACCATCAGCTAAGCTATCCAGCCCCCCAGAAAGCATTCGAAGACATGACTCGCGCCTACAACTTCAGCGCCGGCCCCGCCGTCCTCCCCGAATCCGTGCTCCGCCAGGCCGCCGACGAGATGCTCGACTGGCATGGCTCGGGCATGTCGGTGATGGAGATGAGCCACCGCGGCAAGGAGTTCATGTCGATCCTGGCCCAGGCCAAGGCCGACCTTGCCGAGCTGCTGAACCTCCCGAGCAACTACAAGATCCTCTTCCTGCAAGGCGGCGGTGTCGGCATGAACGGCATCATCCCCATGAACCTGCTCGGCAACAAGAAGAGCATCGACGTCGTCAACACCGGCTCCTGGGCCAGCAAGTCGCTGAAGGAAGCGAAGAAGTATGCGAAGGCCAACGAGGTGGCCACCAGCGAGCCGCAGCACTACACCTGCATTCCGCCGCGCGACACCTGGAAGCTCGACCCCGACGCCGCCTACGTGCACATCTGCAGCAACGAGACCATCGGCGGCGTGCAATACCACTGGGTGCCCGACACCGGCAGCGTGCCGCTCGTGGCCGACATGTCCTCCGACATCCTCTCGCGCCCCATCGACGTGAGCCGCTACGGCCTCATCTTCGCCGGCGCGCAGAAGAACATGGGCCCCTCGGGCATGACCCTCGTGCTCGTCCGCGACGACCTGCTCGGCCGTGCGCTCCCCATCACACCCAATGCCTTCGACTTCAAGCAGCAGGCCGACAACGACTCCATGCTCAACACGCCACCCACCTACGCGATCTACATCGCGGGCCTGGTGTACCAGTGGCTGAAGAAACAAGGTGGCCTCGCCGCGATGGAAGCGCACAACCGCAAGAAGGCCGCGCTGCTGTACGACCTGCTCGATGCCACGCCCTTCTACACGAGCCCGGTGGCGCGCAGCGACCGTTCGCTGATGAACGTGCCCTTCACCTTGCCCACTGAAGAGCTCACGACTGCCTTCCTCCAGGGCGCCAAGGAGCGAGGGATGGTGCAGTTGAAGGGCCACAGCTCGGTGGGCGGCATCCGCGCCTCGATCTACAACGCCATGCCCATCGAGGGCGTGCAGGCGCTGGCCGACTACATGAAGGAGTTCGCGGCCCACCACGGCTGACCGCTCGCGCTGCTCCATATAGAGAGCGCCAACGAACAAGGGCCTCGCCGGCAGCGGCGAGGCCCTTTTTTTCGTCCTCGCTCGAATTCGTGACGAATGTCGCAGCCGCAGCTGCGAGCACGGCCGTGCATGGGGAACAACGCGGCCGAAGTGCCGCAAATCCACCTTAAGTCCAAGTCCCAGGCCACCGATATTCCGACGGAATGGGAAGGGAACGAGGTTCTGTGGGCATCGCATTCAACCGAATGCCCTGGTCTCCGATCTTCCGAGAGACGTGACCGCAATCCCGCCCTAACAGGACAACAGCAGGCCCAAACGCCCAGCTCCAAGTCGCAGACGGACAACCGAACAAGGAATCCACATGGCCACCATCATCGCAGCCCTCAGCACCGCACAGATCTCCGGCCTATCGAGCAGGACGATCGCCGGTCTGACGACCGAAGACTGGGCAGCGTTCAACAGCGACCAGATTGCGGCGCTGACGACGGCGCAGATTGCGGCGATCTCGACGGCGGGTGTCCCCGGCTTGAGCAGCAGCCACATGATCGCGTTCCAGACGCAGGACCTGCGCGCGATGACCACGCAGGTGATGCGTGCGCTCGACAGCGACCAGCTCAATGCGCTCGGCAGCGACCAGGTGCAGGGCCTGACCACCTTGCAGGTGGCCAACCTGACGAGCACCCAGGTCTCGACCATGACCACCGAGGACCTGAACGCCCTGGGCACGCAGCACTTTGCGACCCTGTCGACGCAGCAGGTCGCCGCGCTCAACAGCGATCAGCTCGGTGCGCTCGAAACCAACGACCTGCGCGCCCTCACGACCGCCGGCATCCGCGCGCTCAACAGCGATCAGCTGGCCGCACTGAACTCCGACCACATCGGTGCCCTGACCTCGGCGCAAGTGGTGTCGCTCACCACCGACCAGATCCGCAGCCTCAACAGCGATGACCTGAATGCGCTCACCAGCGACCAGATCCCGCGCCTGACCACGGCCCAGATCGGCGCCCTGACGACCGACCAGATCTCGACGATGCAGACGGCCGACGTCGTGGCGCTGAGCACCGCGCAAGTGGCCAACCTGACGAGCGCCCAGATCGGCGCCTTCAACAGCGACCAAATCGGTGCCATCGAGACCAACGACCTGCGTGCGATCTCGACCAACACCATCCGCGGTCTCAACAGCGACCAGCTCGGTGCGCTGAACAGCGACCAGATCGGCTCGCTCACCACCGCCCAGACCGCCGCGCTCACCTCGGCGCAGCTCGGCACGATGACCACCGAGGACTTGAACGCCCTCGGCACGCACCACTTCGCCGGCTTGTCCAGCGCCCAAGTGGTGGGCCTCAACAGCGACCAGCTCGGCGGCCTGCAGACCAATGACCTGCGTGCCCTGAGCAGCGCCGCGATCCGCGCGCTCGGCAGCGACCAACTGGCCGCCCTGACCTCCGACCACATCGGCGCCCTCACCTCGGCACAGGTCGTCTCGCTGACCACCCAACAGGTTCAGAGCCTCAACAGCGACGACCTGAACGCGCTGACCAGCGACCAGATCCCCCGTCTGACGACCACGCAGATCGGTGCCCTTTCGACCAGCCAGATCTCCACCATGGAGACGGCTGACGTCGTGGCCCTGAGCACCGCCCAGGTCGCCAACCTGACGAGCGCCCAGATCGGCGCCTTCAACAGCGACCACATCGGCGCCATCGAGACCAACGACCTCCGCGCGATCTCGAGCAACACCATCCGTGGCTTGAACAGCGACCAGCTGGCCGCCCTCAACAGCGACCAGATCGGCGCCCTCACCACCGCCCAGACGGCCGCTCTCACCTCGGCGCAGCTTGGCTCGATGACCACCGAGGACCTGAACGCCCTGGGCACCCAGCACTTCGCGGGCCTGTCCAGCGCCCAGGTGGTGGGCCTCAACAGCGACCAGCTCGGCGGCCTGCAGACCAATGACCTGCGCGCCCTGAGCAGCGCCGCGATCCGCGCACTTGGCAGCGACCAACTGGCCGCCCTGAACTCGGATCACATCGGTGCCCTCACCTCGGCCCAGGTCGTCTCGCTCACGACGCAGCAGGTTCAAGGCCTCAACAGCGACGACCTGAACGCCCTCACCAGCGACCAGATCCCGCGTCTGACGACCACGCAGATCGGCGCCCTCTCGACCGCCCAGATCTCCACCATGGAGACGGCTGACGTCGTGGCCCTGACCACCGCGCAAGTCGCCCGCCTGAGCAGCGACCAGATCGGTGCCTTCAACAGCGACCACATCGGCGCCATCGAGACCAACGACCTGCGGGCGATCTCGACCGCGACCATCCGTGGCCTGAACAGCGACCAGCTTGGCGCGCTCAACAGCGACCAGATGGGCGCGCTCACGACGGCCCAGACCTCTGCCCTGACCTCGCAGCAGATCGCCGGCCTGGCCTCCAACGACCTGAATGCCCTGGGCACCCAGCACTTCGCGACGCTCTCGAGCGCCCAGGTCGCCGGCTTCAACAGCGACCAGCTCGGCGCCCTGGAGACGAACGACCTGCGTGCCCTGAGCAGCGCGGCGATCCGTGCGCTCGACAGCGATCAGCTGGCGGCGCTGAACTCCGACCACATCGGTGCCCTGACCTCGGCGCAAGTGGTCTCGCTGACGACCGACCAGATCCGCAGCCTCAACAGCGATGACCTGAACGCCCTCACCAGCGACCAGATCCCGCGTCTGACGACCACGCAGATCGGCGCCCTGTCGACGAGCCAGATCTCCACCATGGCGACCGCCGACGTGGTGGCCTTGACCACCGCACAAGTGGCCAGCCTGTCGAGCGCCCAGATCGGCGCCTTCAACAGCGACCACATCGGCGCCATCGAGACCAACGACCTCCGTGCGATCTCGAGCAACACGATCCGTGGCTTGAACAGCGACCAGCTGGCCGCCCTCAACAGCGACCAGATCGGCGCCCTGACCACCGCCCAGACCGCCGCCCTGACCTCGGCTCAGCTCGGCTCGATGACCACCGAGGACCTGAACGCCCTGGGCACCCAGAACTTCGCCACGCTCACCAGCGTGCAAGTCGCCGGCCTCAACAGCGACCAGCTCGGCGGCCTGCAGACCAACGACCTGCGCGCCCTGAGCAGCGGCGCGATCCGTGCGCTCGGCAGCGACCAGCTCGCGGCCCTCACGTCCGATCACGTTGGCGCGCTGACCTCGGCGCAAGTCGTGTCGCTCACCACGCAGCAGATCCGCAGCCTCAACAGCGACGACCTGAACGCGCTCACCAGCGACCAGATCCCGCGTCTGACGACCACGCAGATCGGCGCCTTGTCGACCAGCCAGATCTCCACCATGGAGACGGCCGACGTCGTGGCCCTGACCACCGCGCAAGTGGCCAACCTCACGAGCGACCAGATCGGCGCCTTCAACAGCGACCACATCGGTGCCATCGAGACCAACGACCTCCGTGCGATCTCGAGCAACACCATCCGTGGCCTGAACAGCGACCAGCTCGGCGCGCTCAATAGCGACCAGATCGGCGCACTCACGACGGCCCAGACCTCGGCCCTCACCTCGCAGCAGATCGCCACCCTGGCCACCAACGACCTCAACGCCCTGGGCACCCAGCACTTCGCGACGCTCTCGAGCGCCCAGGTGGTGGGCCTCAACAGCGACCAGCTCGGCGCACTCGAGACCAACGACCTGCGTGCCCTCGGCAGCAACGCCGTGCGCGCACTCGGCAGCGACCAGCTCGCCGCGCTGAACTCCGACCACATCGGCGCGCTGACCTCGGCGCAGATCGTCTCGCTCACCACGCAGCAGGTCCAGAGCCTCAACAGCGATGACCTGAATGCACTGACCAGCGACCAGATCCCGCGCCTGACGACCGCCCAGATCGGCGCCCTGACCACGGCCCAGATCTCCACCATGGAGACGGCCGACGTCGTGGCCCTGAGCACCGCCCAGGTCAACCGCCTGGCAAGCTCGCAAGTCGGCGCGTTCAACACCGACCACATCGGTGCCATCGAAACCAACGACCTGCGTGCCATCGCCACCCTGTCGATGCAGGGCCTGACCAGCGACCAGCTGATCGCCCTCAGCACCGACCAGATGGGTGCGCTGACCACCGCGCAGACCGTTGCGATGAACTCGCAGCAACTCGGCTGGCTCGCCACCGAAGACCTGAACGCCCTGGGCACCCAGCACTTCGCCACGCTCACCAGCGTGCAAGTCGCCGGCCTGACCAGTGACCAGCTCGGCGGCCTGCAGACCAACGACCTGCGCGCCCTGAGCAGCGCCGCGATCCGTGCGCTGAGCAGCGACCAGCTCGCCGCCCTGACCTCCGACCACATCGGCGCCCTCACCTCGGCCCAGGTCGTCTCGCTGACCACCCAGCAGATCCAGAGCCTCAACAGCGACGACCTGAACGCCCTCACCAGCGACCAGATCCCGCGTCTGACGACCACGCAGATCGGCGCCCTGTCGACCGCCCAGATCTCCACCATGGAGACGGCTGACGTCGTGGCCCTGAGCACCGCCCAGGTCGCCAACCTGACGAGCGCCCAGATCGGTGCCTTCAACAGCGACCACATCGGTGCGATCGAAACCAACGACCTGCGTGCGATCTCGACCAACACCATCCGCGGTCTCAACAGCGACCAGCTGGCCGCCCTCAACAGCGACCAGATCGGCGCGCTGACCACTGCACAGTCGGCTGCGCTGACCTCGGCGCAGATCGGCACGATGACCACCGAGGACCTGAACGCCCTGGGCACCCAGCACTTCGCCACGCTCACCAGCGTGCAAGTCGCCGGCCTGACCAGCGACCAGCTCGGCGGTCTGCAGACCAACGACCTGCGTGCCCTGAGCAGCGCCGCGATCCGCGCGCTCGGCAGCGACCAGCTCGCCGCGCTGAACTCCGACCACATCGGCGCCCTCACCTCGGCCCAGGTGGTGTCGCTCACGACGCAGCAGGTCCAGAGCCTCAACAGCGATGACCTGAATGCGCTGACGAGCGACCAGATCCCGCGCCTGACGACCACGCAGATCGGCGCCCTGTCGACCAGCCAGATCTCCACCATGGCGACCGCCGACGTGGTGGCCCTGACCACCGCGCAAGTGGCCAACCTGTCGAGCGCCCAGATCGGTGCCTTCAACAGCGACCACATCGGTGCCATCGAGACCAACGACCTGCGTGCGATCTCGACCAACACCATCCGTGGTCTCAACAGCGACCAGCTGGCCGCCCTCAACAGCGACCAGATCGGTGCCCTGACCACCGCCCAGACTGCCGCACTGACCTCGGCTCAGCTCGGCACGATGACCACCGAGGACCTGAACGCCCTGGGTACCCAGCACTTCGCGACGCTCTCGAGCAGCCAGGTGGTGGGCCTCAACAGCGACCAGCTCGGCGGCCTGCAGACCAACGACCTGCGTGCCCTGAGCAGCGCCGCGATCCGTGCACTCGGCAGCGACCAGCTGGCCGCCCTCACGTCCGACCACATCGGCGCGCTGACCTCGGCGCAAGTCGTGTCGCTGACCACGCAGCAGATCCGCAGCCTCAACAGCGATGACCTGAACGCGCTCACCAGCGACCAGATCCCGCGCCTGACCACCACGCAGATCGGGGCCCTGTCGACCAGCCAGATCTCCACCATGGAAACGGCTGACGTCGTCGCCCTGAGCACCGCCCAGGTCGCCAACCTGACGAGCGCCCAGATCGGCGCCTTCAACAGCGACCACATCGGCGCCATCGAGACCAACGACCTGCGTGCGATCTCGAGCAACACGATCCGTGGCCTCAACAGCGACCAGCTGGCCGCCCTCAACAGCGACCAGATCGGCGCATTGACGACCGCTCAGTCGGCCGCACTGACCTCGGCTCAGCTCGGCTCGATGACCACTGAGGACCTCAACGCCCTCGGCACCCAGCACTTCGCCACGCTCTCGAGCGCCCAGGTGGTGGGCCTCAACAGCGACCAGCTCGGCGGTCTGCAGACCAACGACCTGCGTGCCCTGAGCAGCGCGGCGATCCGCGCGCTCGGCAGCGACCAACTGGCCGCGCTGAACTCGGATCACATCGGTGCCCTCACCTCGGCCCAGGTGGTGTCGCTCACGACGCAGCAGGTCCAGAGCCTCAACAGCGACGACCTGAACGCGCTGACCAGCGACCAGATCCCGCGTCTGACGACCACGCAGATCGGTGCCCTGTCGACCAGCCAGATCTCCACCATGGAGACGGCTGACGTCGTGGCCCTGACCACTGCGCAAGTGGCCAACCTGTCGAGCGCCCAGATCGGTGCCTTCAACAGCGACCACATCGGTGCCATCGAGACCAACGACCTCCGTGCCATCTCGAGCAACACCATCCGTGGCCTGAACAGCGACCAGCTCGGCGCGCTGAGCAGCGACCAGATCGGCGCCCTCACGACGGCCCAGACCTCGGCTCTGACCTCGGCGCAGCTCGGCACGATGACCACCGAGGACCTGAACGCTCTGGGCACCCAGCACTTCGCGACGCTCTCGAGCGCCCAGGTGGTGGGTCTCAACAGCGACCAGCTCGGTGCCCTCGAGACGAACGACCTGCGTGCCCTCAGCACCGCCGGCCTGCGCGCCCTCGGCAGCGACCAGCTGGCAGCGCTCAGCTCCGACCACATCGGCGCGCTCACCAGCACGCAGGTGATGTCGCTCACGACCGACCAGATCCACACGCTCAACAGCGATGACCTGAACGCGTTCAACACCGACCAGATCTCGCGCCTGAGCACGGCGCAGATCGTGGCGCTGACGACCGCGCAGATCTCCACGATGGAGACGGCCGACGTCGCCGCGCTGTCGACCGCCCAGGTCGGCCGCCTGACGAGCGCCCAGCTCGGGGCCTTCAGCACCGACCACATGGTCGCGCTGGAAACCAACGACCTGCGCGCCATCGGCACCGCGTCGATCCAGTCGTTCAAGTCTGACCAGCTCAACGCCCTGACGAGCGACCAGCTCGGTGCGCTCACCACCGCCCAGGTCGGTGCGTTCACCACGCAGCAGATCAATGCCCTGACCACGGACAAGCTCAACGCACTCGGCTCCGCCCAGTTCGCGGCGATGAACTCCGACCAGGTGCATGCGCTCTCGACCGACCAGCTCGCCGCGCTCGAAACCAACGACCTGCGTGCGATCTCCTCGGCTGGCCTGCGTGCACTCGGCAGCGACCAGTTCGCGGCGCTCAACTCCGACCAGATCGGGGCCCTGACGACGCAACAGGTGTCCACGCTCGCCACGCAGCAGATCGGTGCGCTCAACAGCAACGACCTCAACGCCTTCACCAGCGACCAGTTCGCCGCGATGACGACGGCCCAGGTGCATGCCCTGAGCTCCGCGCAGATCGGCACCATGACCACCGAGGACCTGGTGGCGATGAGCACGGCGCACTACGCCGCGCTCACCACCGACCAGGTGGCCGGCCTGACGAGCGACCAGATCCCGTCGCTCGACACGCAGGACATCCGCGCCCTGACGGTCGCCTCGCTGCGCTCGCTGACCGATGAGCAGCTCGGCGCGCTGACCTCGACGCAGATGCAGCAGCTCGGCGGCATGGTCAACCAGCTGACCACGCAGCAGATCGCCGGCCTCGACACCGACGACCTGAACGCACTGAGCACCTCGCAGTTCATGGTGCTCAGCACGGCCCAGATCCATGCGTTGACGACCGAGCAGATGAACGCCCTGGAGACGAACGACATCCGTTCGATCACCACGGCAGGCATCCAGGCGCTCGACAGCGACCAGATCGCCGCGATCAGCACCGACGCCTTCGCCGCGCTGACCAACGCGCAGATCTCCGCCTTCACCACGGCGCAGATCACGGCGCTGACGACCGACCAGATCGTGGCCCTGACCACCGACCAGGTCGCCGGCCTGCAGACGCAGGACATCGCAGCGATGGACATGACGCAAGTCGCGGCCTTCGCCACCGATGACATCGGCCAGATGTCGGCGGCGCAGCTCGACGCGTTCTTCGCGGCCTCGCCGATCGTGCTCGACCTCGACGGCAACGGCGTGAGCACCCTGGCTGCGGCCAACGGTGTCCACTTCGACCTGAACGGCACGGGCAACACGGCCAACCGCGTGGGCTGGGCTTCCGCCACCGACGGCCTGCTCGCGATGGACCGCAACGGCGACGGCTCGATCAATGACGGCACCGAACTCTTCGGTGTGGCCACGAAGCGCGCCGATGGCACCCGCGCCGGCAACGGTTACGAGGCCATGAAGCTGGAAGACAGCAACGGAGACGGCGTGCTCAACGCGAGCGACGCCAACTTCGACAAGCTGCGTGTCTGGGTCGACGCCAACTCCGACGGCAAGACCGACGCCGGCGAGTTGCACGGCCTGGCTGACTTCGGCATCGTGTCGCTCGACCTGCACGGCGTGACCGGCACCGCGGTCGACAACGGCAACCTCCTGGGCATCACGTCCAGCTACAGCAAGGCCGACGGCAGCACGCACGACATGGCCGACGTGTGGTTCTCGAAGGACGCACCGAAGCTTGACGAGCTGCTCGCCAGCGCGCCGAGCGAGGTGTTGCCGGGCAGCACGGCTGCCGCACCGGCCGCCGCGGCACCTGCCGCTTCGACCGGGGCGATCGACAACCGCCTGCTGCCGGACGCCGACAACAACACGCCGCTGATCTGACGCAACGACCGTGGCGCAGCAACCTCCTCCCCCGGGGCGGTTGCTGCGGCCCGTCGGTTGCCACGGCCACAGATGGGCCGTGGATAGCGCCCGTTTCCCCCGATCAACCGTGGGGTCATGTCATGAAAATGGCGCGAAGGCCCTGACATGAAGCTCTTCAAGTGGTTGACCGGGACGGCGCTGCTCAGCAAGCTGAAGATCCGTTTCGGCGACTGGTTCTCGTCCGACAACTCCTTTGCCACCCCGAACAACGGTGGCGGCAACGGCAATGGCAACAACGGCGGGAACAACGGCAACAACGGCGGGTCGCAATACGCCCTGACCGATGAGCAGGTGCGCGCGCTCACGCCGTCGCAGATCGCGGCGATGAGCACCGACCAGCTCAACGCCCTCACCGCCTCCCAGTTCGCGCTCTTCACCGTCACCCAGGCGAGCGCCATCACGCCGGTGCAGATCGCCGCGCTCGAGACGGCAGACTTCCGCGCACTCGAGTCGGCCGACCTGCGCGCCTACAACAGCGCGCAGATCAACGCCTTCACCACCGAACAGATCGCGCTCCTGGCCACCTCGCGCATCGTGGGCCTGTCGACCGACGTGATCCCGTCGATCAGCACGGCCATGATCGCGCAGCTCTCCACCGCCCAGCTCGCCGCGCTCACCACGGGCCAGGTGTCGCAGCTCACCACGCAGCAGCTGCGCGTGCTCGACACCGACGAGCTCAACGCCTTCACGACCGCGCAGTTCGCTGCCCTCACCCCGGCCCAGGTGGCCTCGCTCACGCTCGACAGCATTGCCGCCCTCGAAACGCAGGACCTGCGGGCGCTGGGGACTGCCCAGTTCGCAGCCCTCAACCTGGCCCAGGTCGCGGCCCTGCGCACCGACCAGCTCGCCACGCTCGAATCGGCCGACCTGCGCGCCATCTCGGTCGACGCGCTGGCGGGGCTCAACTCCGACCAGATGGCGGCCTTCAGCACCGCGCAGATCGCCCAGATCACCACCGGGCAGGTGCGCGCGCTCACCACCACGCAGATCGCCGAACTCGCCACGCAGGACGTGGTGGCGCTCACCACCGCGCAGGTCGCCTCGCTCACCGTCGACCAGGTGGCCGCGCTCGGCTCGCACCAGATCGCCGTGCTGGAAACGGTGGACCTGCGGGCGCTGTCGAGCGACATGCTGCAAACGCTCAGCTCCGACCAGATGGCCGCGCTCACCACCGCGCACATCGCCTCGTTCACGAGCGACCAGCTCAACGCGCTCACCCCGCAGCAGCTCGCGGGGCTCGAGACGGCCGACGTGCGCCTCCTCACCACCGCGCAGTTCGCCGGGCTCTCGGCCACGCAGATCAATGGGTTCAACAGCGACCAGATCGCTGCCATCGAGACCATCGACCTGCGCGCCATCGGCACCGCCACGCTGCAGGGGATTGGCAGCGCGCAGCTCAATGCGTTGACCAGCGGCCAGATCGTCGCGCTCACCACCAGCCAGGTGCGCGCGCTCACCACCGACCAGCTCGCCCACCTCGACACGGCCGACCTCGACGCGCTGACCACGACGCAGTTCGCCGCCATCACCAGCACGCAGATCGTCGCGCTCACCACCGACCAGATCCCCACCATCTCGACCGAAGACCTCAACGCGCTGCCCACCGCCGTGCTGAGCGCGATGACGGCCGAGCAGCTGGCCGCACTCACGGCGTTGCAGCGTGTGTCGCTCTCGGCGGGGCTCGCGTTCACGCCCGAGCAGCTCGCGGCGATGTCCACACGCGACCTCAACTCCTTCCTGCCACAGCACTTCGCCGCCTTCACCTCGGCGCAGATCGCCGCCCTCACCACCGAGCAGATCTCGATGCTGGAGACGGCCGACCTGCGCGCCATCGGCACCGCCGGCCTGCGCGCGTGGTCGTCCGACCAGCTGGGCGCCCTCGGCTCCGACCACTTCCCCGCGCTCACGAGCACGCAGCTCGGCGCCCTCAGCACCGCGCAGATCGCGAGCCTCTCCAGCGAAGACCTGGCCGCCTTCACCACCGCGCAGATGCCGCTCTTCAGCACCGCCCAGGTGGCCGCGCTCACGCCGGAGCAGATCGCCGCGCTCGAGACGCAAGACCTCAACGCCTTCTCGACCGCGCAGTTCCAGGCGCTGGGCACGCACCAGATCGCCGCACTCACCACCGACCAGGTGGCACAGCTCGAGACGGCCGACCTGCGCGCCTTGAGCCCGGCCGCGCTGCAGTCGATGACGCCCGAGCAGTTCCAGGCGCTGGGCAGCCAGCACTTCGCGGCGTTTTCCACCGCACAGGTGGCCTCGTTCAGCGGCGCGCAGATCGCCGCCATGTCGACCGACGTGCTCAACTCGCTGGGCACCGAGCAGTTCGCCGCCTTCAACACAGCGCAAGCCTCGGCGTTCACGCTGGAGCAGGTGGCCGCGCTGGAGACGGCTGACCTGCGCGCCCTCAGCAGCGCGGCGCTGCGCGCCTTCTCGCCCGAGCAGCTCGACGCGCTGGGCACGCAGCACTTCGCGAGCCTGTCCACCGCCCAGGCCAATGCGCTGCGCACCGACCAGATCGCCGCGCTGTCGGGCGAAGACCTCAACGCGATGGGCACCGAGCACTTCGCCACCTTCGGCACGGCGCAGGCCTCGGCACTCACCTTCGAGCAGGTCGCCGGCCTTGAAACCGCCGACGTGGCCGCGCTCAGCAGCACCGCGTTGCGCGCGCTCTCGACCGACCAGCTCTCGGTGCTCAATTCCGACCATCTCGCCGCGCTCGGCACCGCCCAGGTCGCCGCGCTCAACACCGCCCAGGTGGCCGGCCTCGCGCCCGAGCAGCTCAACTCCTTCGGCACGGCGCAGATCGCCGCGCTCACCACCGCCCAGGCCGCCAGCCTCACGCCGCTGCAGCTGGCGCTGATGGAGACGCAAGACCTCAACGCGCTGGGCAGCGCACAGTTCGCCGCGCTCGGCACCGCCCAGATCTCCGCCCTCTCGCTCGACCAGATGGGCCAGCTGGAGACGGCCGACCTGCGCGCCCTCGGCAGCGCCGCCTTGCAGGCGCTCAGCATCTGGCAACTCGAAGCCCTGGGCTCGCAGCACTACGCGTCGTTCGGCACCGCCCAGGTGGCCGCACTCACCACCGAGCAGGTCTCCTACCTCACCAACGAAGACCTCAACGCGCTGCAGACCGCGCACTTCGCGGTGCTCACGAGCGCGCAAGCCGCCGCGCTGCGCGTCGAGCAGATCGCGCTGCTCGAGACCGCCGACCTGCGCGCCTTGAGCTCGGTCGCCCTGCGCGCGCTCACGCCCGACCAGCTCGCCGCCTTCACGAGCGACCACCTCGCCTCGCTCGCCACCTCGCAGATCGCGCAGCTCACCACCGCGCAGATCGCCGGCCTGCCGCCCGAGACGCTGGGCGCGCTCTCCACGCAGCAGATCGTCTCGCTCACCAGCAGCCAGCTGGCCGCCCTCACGCCCGGGCAGGTGGCCGCACTCGAAACGCAAGACCTCAACGCGCTGAGCACGCTGCAATTCCGCGCACTCGGCACGCAGCAGATCGCCGCGCTCACGCTCGACCAGGTCGCCAACCTGGAGACAGCCGACGTGGCGGCCTTGTCGACCACCGCGCTGCAGGCACTCTCGCCCGAGCAGCTCGATGCGTTGGGCTCGCAGCACTTCGGCGCACTCACCACCACCCAGATCGCCTCGTTCAGCGCGGGGCAGATCGGCGCCCTGTCGGTGAGCGACCTCAACGGCTTCGGCACGCAGCAGTTCGCCTCGCTCACGAGCACGCAGGTCACGGGCCTCACCGCCGACCAGCTCCTGAACCTCGAGACGCAAGACCTGCGCGCGCTCACCACCACCGCGCTGCGCGCACTCGCGCCCGAGCAGCTGGCCGCCCTCACGAGCGACCTGCTGCAGGCGCTCGGCACCGCGCAGATCGCCTCGCTCACCACCAGCCAGGTCGAGAGCCTCGCACCCGAGGCGCTGGCGGCCCTCTCGACGCTTCAGATCGCCTCGCTCACGACCACGCAGCTCAACGCGCTCACCCCGTGGCAGATCGTCACGCTGGAGACGCAGGACCTGAACGCGCTCAGCACGACGCAGTTCCGCGCACTCGGCACGCAGCAGATCGCCTCGCTCACGCTCGACCAGGTGGCCAGCCTGGAGACGGCCGACGTGGCCGCGCTCACCACCGGCGCGCTGCGGGCCTTCTCGCCCGAGCAGATCGACGCGCTCGGCTCGCAGCATTTCGCCGCGCTCACCACGCAGCAGATCGCGTCGTTCACCTCCGACCAGATCGGCGCGCTCTCGAGCCCCGACCTCAACGGCTTCGGCACCCAACAGTTCGCCTCGCTCACGAGCGCGCAGGTCGCCGGCCTCACCGGCGGCCAGATCGCCAACCTGGAGACGCAGGACCTGCGGGCCATCACCACCACCGCGCTGCGTGCGATGGCACCCGACCAGCTCGCCTGGCTCACGAGCGACCACATCGCCGCCCTCAGCACCGGGCAGATCGTGGCGCTCACCACCAGCCAGATCGAGAGCCTCGCGCCCGAGAGCCTGGGGGCGCTGTCCACGCAGCAGATCGTCTCGCTCACTTCCGCGCAGGTCAACGCGCTCACGCCGTGGCAGATCGCCACGCTGGAGACGCAAGACCTCAACGCCCTGAGCACGCTGCAGTTCAGCCGCCTGGGCACGCAGCAGATCGCCGCGCTCACGCTCGAGCAGATCGCCCACCTGGAGACGGCCGACGTGCGCGCGCTCTCCACCACCGCGCTGCGCGCGTTCTCGCCGGTGCAGATCGACGCGCTGGAGTCGCAGCACTTCGCCGCCTTCACCACGCAGCAGATCGCCTCGTTCAACAGCGACCAGATCGGCGCGCTGTCCAACACCGACCTCAACGGCTTCGGCACCCAGCAATTCGCCGCGCTCACGAGCGCGCAGGTGGTGGGCCTCTCGCAGACGCAGATCTACGGGCTCGAGACGCAGGACCTGCGCGCGATGACCACCGCCGCCATCCACGCGCTGCAACCCGACCAGGTGGTGGCCTTCGCGCCCGAGCACATGGCCACGCTCGGCAGCCAGCAGATCGCCGCACTGAGCAGCCAGGCGGTGGCCGCGCTCACGCCGGCCCAGATCATCGCGATGACCACCACGCAGATCGTGGGCCTGGAGACGGCCGACATCGCCGCGATGACGAGCGACCAGATCGGTGCCTTCGAGCAGGAAGACATCAACGCGATGTCGAACGCGCAGCTCGACGCGCTCTTCGCCGCCACCCCCATCGTGCTCGACCTCGACGGCAACGGCGTGCGCACCACGGCCGCCGCCGACGGCGTGAACTTCGACCTCAACGCGACCGGCACCACCCACCGCGTGGGCTGGGCCTCGGCCACCGACGGCCTCCTGGTGATGGACCGCAACCACGACGGCCAGATCAACGACGGCAGCGAACTCTTCGGCACCGGCACGCGCGGCGCCGACGGCCGCCGCGCCGGCAACGGCTTCGAGGCCATGCGCTTCGAAGACAGCAACCACGATGGCCGCCTCACCGCGGCCGATGCCCGCTTCGGCGAGCTGAAGGTCTGGGTCGACACCAACCAGGACGGCAAGGCCGATGCCGGCGAGCTGCACGGCCTGGCCGAACTCGGGATCGTCTCGCTCAACCTCGACGCCGTGGCCGGCACCACCGTGGACAACGGCAACCTGCTGGGGCTCGTGTCGAGCTACACCACCGGCGACGGTGCGCAGCACGCGATGGCCGACGTGTGGCTGGCCAAGGACAAGAGTGCCGACCTTCAGCTCGGCGATCTGCTCTCGGCCCCGCCCGAGAACCTGCTGCAAGACGGCGAGGTGCGCACCGCCAGCACCGGCACCGTGTCGGCGGCGCCGATGTCGTACCCGGGCCTGGTCGACGGCTCGTCCAACCCGCTGATCTGACCCCGGGGATCGCGGCAACAGGCGCCAATTGCGCCGCCTGTTCGGGCGATGGGCGGCACGGCATCGCGCCTAGCATCGACGCACACCCCAAGTTCAGAGGCCCACGCTCGTGGCCTGAGGCCAGCCGCTGCGCATGTCTACGCCCCACCCCGTCTTCTCCGTCATCGTCACCACGCACCTGCGCGCCGCGCTGCTCGACCGTGCGCTGCGCTCGCTGCGCGAGCAGAGCTTCCAGGACTTCGAGACCATCGTGGTCGCCGACGCGCTCGACGCCGAGACGGCCGCCGTCTGCGCCCGGCAGCTGCGCCCGCAAGACGTCTTCGTGAAACGAAGCGGCGCCCCCGGCCCCGCCCGCAGCCGCAACCTCGCGCTGCAGCTTGCCCGCGGCGAATGGGTGACCTTCCTCGACGACGACGACACCTACGGCCCCGGACACCTGGTCACGGCGCTCGCCCATGCCCGCCTGCAGGCGCCCAACGGCGTGCGCGTGCTCTTTTCCGACTTCGACATCCTCACCGAAGACCGCTCCAAGGCCCCGGTGGTGCCGCAAGGCCGTGCCCGCATCGCGCTCGGCACGCAGGCGGTGGACTCGCTCTACGCGAAGAACTTCATTCCCAACAACGCGCTCGTCTTCCACCGCCAGGCGCTCGAAGGCTGCGAGGTCGACCCGCACCTGAAGTCGCAGGAGGACTGGGACTTCCTGCTCGCCGTGTGCGCCCGCCACCTGCCCGTGCACTACGCCGGCGGCGAAGCCGTGGTGCACAAGGACTACGTGAACCCCGGCACGCGCCGCGGCAACAGCGAAGCGGCCAACGACACCTCGGTGGTGCTCGACTTCCTGCACGTCTACAAACGCTGGCCCGCGCCCACGCCGGAACTCAAGGCGCAGCGGCAGGAGCTCTTGAAGTCGGCCGGCCTCGCGCTGCCGCTGGAATGGTTCTGACATGCGCAGCCGCGACGAGTACCTGCGCAACCTCGACGGCCTGCGCGACCAGATCGTCTTCTGCAGCTGGGCCGGCACCAACGCGCTCTCGCCCCAGCGCGCGATGGCGCTGCTCTCGGTGACCATGCGCATCGGCGTGCCGGTGGTCTGCGTGACGCCCGGCAACCTGATGGACTGGCAGCACCCCGACCAGCCCTTCCACCCTGCCTACGAGTTCCTGAGTGCCACGCACCGCGCCGACTACCTGCGCACGTATTTCATGCACCACTACGGCGGCGGCTACACCGACATCAAGCAGACGCTGCGACCCTGGCGCGGCTTCTTCGAGAGGCTGCAGGCCCACCCCGGGCACGACGGCCTCGGCTACACCGAGATCAGCCCGCGCGGCGTGGCCCCGGTGCCCGGCCCGATGGGCGACGAGCTGCGCGCCAACTACCAGAAGCTGATCGGCCTGTGCGCGTTCATCTACCGCAAGCACTCGCCCTTCACCACCGCGTGGCTCGCCGCCACGCACGCGCTGCTCGACGCCAAGCTCGACGCCCTGCGCACGCACCCGGCCCGTCACCCGCAAGACCAGACCGGCGTGATGTTCGAAGGCGGCGAGCGCTCGCAGTACCCCATTGCGTGGACCGAGATGCTCGGCAACGTCTTCCACCCGTTGGTGCTGCAGATGCACGAGCGCATCCTGCACGACGAGATCGCACCGAGCTTCACGCAGTACCGCTGACGGGCTCGCGCGCCCCCTCGGCGTCGACCAGCTTCGAGAGTGCCGCAAGCCCTGCGGGCGGCACCGGCAGCCAAGGCAGCGCGTACAAGCGCTGGGCCAGGCCGGCCGAGATGCGGTCGATCTGCCGGCGCTCCTGCGCCAGCCGGGCACTGAGCAGCGGGTCGTGCGTGCCGGCACCCGAGAGGCTCTTGTTGAGCACCCAGGCATAGGGTTCGATGCTGGCGCGCCGCAGGTCCTCCTGCAGCGCCGCGGCTTGCGACACCGGCGTCACTTCGGGCAGCGTCACCAGCACGATCTTCGTGTACGCCGCGTCCTGCAGCCGCATCAACGGCGTCACCACGCGGGTGGCGCCATGGCCTTCGAACTCCCGCGTCATCTGGCGGTGGTAGGCACCCGTGGCATCCATCAGCAGCATCGAGTGCCCGGTGGGGGCGGTGTCGAGCACGACGAACGCGCTGCGGCCTTCGGCCACGAGGCGCGAGAACGCGTGGAAGACCGCCACCTCCTCGGTGCAGGGCGACTGCAGGTCTTCCAGCAGCAAGGCCTGCTCCTGCGCGTCGAGCTGGGGTGACCTGGCCGCCATGATCTTGTCGATGTAGCGCTGGGTCTCCACCTTCGGGTCGATGCGGCTGACCTTGAGGCCCGGCAGCTCGCCTTCGAGCGTGCTGGCGAGGTGCGCAGCCGGGTCGGTGGTGCTGAGGTGCACGGTCTTGCCCCGCTGCACCAGGCCGATCGCCAAGGCCGCTGCGATGGTCGTCTTGCCGACCCCGCCCTTGCCCATCACCATGACCACGCCCCGCTCCGAGGCGGCCAGCTCATCGGCGAGCGCGCCCAGGTCGGGCAGCGCGAGCGAGCGGTCTTCCACCAGCGCGGGCGCCGCCAGCGCTGCGTGGCTGGGCATCAGCAAGGCACGCAAGGCCGGCAGGCCCACCATGTCGAAGGCGCGCAGCGGCACTTGATCGAGCGGCAATCGGCGCAGCGCCTCGGGCATCGCATCGAGGGCGCGACGGCCCAGGTCTTCGATGGCACACGCCACGGCGTCGCGCCGGTCGATCGCGTGGAACACCCCGTTGACCGCGAGGCGCTGGTTGTCGAGGCCGAGTTCGTGCAACTCCAGCGACGTGCGCGCCGCCTCGTTGATGGCGCCGCGATCCGGCCGGGTCACCAGGATCACGGTGGTCAGCGCCGGGTCGCTCAAGGCGGCGAGCGCGGCATTGAAGCGTGCCTCCTGCATCTTCAGCCCCGAGTGCGGCCCGAGGCACGACGCGCCCCGGTCGTTGCCCGCGAGGAAGCCGGTCCAAGCCTTCGGCAGGCTCAGCAGCCGCAGGGTGTGGCCGGTGGGCGCGGTGTCGAAGACGATGTGGTCCCAGCCTTCGGCGCCATCGGACAACAGCGACGAGAACTCGTCGAACGACGCGATCTCGGTCGTGCACGCGCCCGACAGCTGCTCGCGCACCTTCGCAAGCTCTTCGTCCGGTGTGCCGTGCGCCATCTGGGCCAGCACACGCTGGCGATATGACTCGGCCGCGGCGTCGGGGTCGATGTTGAGCACCGACAGGCCCGCCGCACCGGGCACCGGCACCGGCGTGTTGCGCAACTCGATGCCCAGCATCTCGTCGAGGTTCGACGCCGCATCGGTGCTCACGAGCAGCACTTTTTTGCCGGCATCGGCCAGCGTCAACGCTGCGGCGGTCGACAACGAGGTCTTGCCGACGCCCCCCTTGCCGGTGAAGAAGAGATGTCGCGTCGGCCGCTGCAGGAAGCCGACCGCCGCACGCCTGAACCAGGCCTGCACCGCCTCGTGCGACGGGATGCCGCCGCTGTGCACCACCTCACTGGCGATCACGACGGCGGGCGTGGCGTGCACGCCGTAACGCCTGATCTCCTCGGGCGTCTCGACCTTCGTCAGGTCGATCTCGATGCCAGCGTCTGCAGCGGTACGTTCGATGAGGCCAACCGTGCTGCGGCACTTGCTGCAGCCCGATCCGAGCACTTTGATTTCAAGTGGATGGGTCATCCTGTCAACTGTGCGCGCGCAGCTTGGCGCGCCCTTGACGCAGGTCACCCACAGGCGATCGCACCCACTTTGTATCTATAGATATTTACAAGATTGCCTATGTTGATATAATCTATTTGTATGCCAAAGACCACCCGCGCGCTCCTGCAGCTGCCACCCTCGACGGCCGGCGCCATCGAAAAGCTCGGCGCCGACCTCGCGGTGGCGCGCCTGCGCCGCAAGGAATCGCTGCGCTCCTGGGCGCAGCGTCTGGGCATCACGGTGCCCACCCTGCAGCGGCTCGAAGCCGGCGACCCTTCGGTCGGCATCGGCATCGTGGCCACCGCGCTCTGGCTCATCCAGCGTGATGGCGAGCTGGGCCGGCTCGCCGCGCCCGAGCACGACCAAGGCGCCATCGAGATGGACGTGCGCGAGGCCATCGAACTCGGCCGCGCGCGCGCCCAGGCCTCGGCCGAGGCTCGCGCTTCGAGGGCGAAGCGATGAAGTTCGACGCCCTCCACCTCTGGTACCTGGGCGACCCTGCCGCGCCGCGCCACGTGGGCGAGCTGAAGCTCGTCTCGGCCGGCAAAGGTGTCTCGCTGCGCTACGCCAAGGATTGGCTTGCCCACGGCTTTGCCCTGAGCGAAGACCTGCCCCTCGTCGACACCGAGTTCCTGCCCCCCGGCCGGCTCGCGGGCGACGCTCAGCGTGCGGTGGGTGCCGTCGACGATGCGCGCCCCGACCGCTGGGGCGAGAAGGTGATCCGCTTCGTCGACAAGCCCAAGCGCCTGTCGCTGCTCGAATACCTTTACTACGCGGGCGACGACCGCTTCGGTGCGCTCGGCGTCTCGACTTCGGCGACGCAATACGCGCCGCGGCCGGGCGGCCCGCTGCCCCGTCTCGAAGATGCGCAACAGCTCAGCGAGGTGGTCGCGAAGATCGAAGCCTCGGAGCCGCTCAGCACCGTCGAGGCGCGCATCATCGCGGGCGGCGGCAGCCCGCTCGGCGGCGCCAAGCCCAAGGCGCTGATCGACATCGGCGGCGAGCAGTGGGTCGTCAAGTTCTTCAACCACGAGCCCATCGACTCACCGCTCATCGAGCACGCCACGATGCGGCTGGCGACGCAGGCGGGCATCACGGTGGCCGAGACACGGCTCATCCCGCTCACCGGCGCCAACGCGGTCGCCATCCGCCGCTTCGACCGCGCGCCCGGGCGACGCATCCACAGCCTCTCGGCCGGCACCGCCATCCGCGCGGCCACCGCGGCGGGCAGCGAGCCCGAGATGGGCTACCCGGCGCTGGCGCGCATCCTGCGCCGCATCGGCGTCACAGACGAGGGCGCCAACACGCAGGACGCACGCGAGCTGTTTCGCCGCATGGTGTTCAACATCCTCGTCGACAACACCGACGACCACGAGAAAAACCATTCCCTGCTCGTCGTGAACCCGTTCGCCAACGGCCGCCTGCGGCTCGCGCCGGCGTACGACCTCCTGCCCTCCAACTCGGGCCAGGGCTACCAGGAGTTCATCTGCGGCGCGCAGGGCCGCGACTCGACGCTGGCCAACGCGATGTCGCAGTGCGATGCGTTCGGCCTGTTGCCGGCGGAGGCCGCGGCGGAGGTGATGGCCGTGATCGCGGTGGTCGACACCTGGCGCGCGCATTTCGCGCAGGTGGGTGTGAGCGCAAGAGACATCGAGAGCCTGGCGGAGCGCATCGACGGCGATGAGCTGCTCGCGCAGCGACGTCGGTTCGACCCCGCAGGGTTCCAGGCTGCCACGGCCCGGCGCAAGAAGCCGGGGCCATTCGGCCGGCGGTAGATTCGGCAGGGCTCTTAACACGGCAGATCGAGGAGGCAGCGCACATGGCCAGCCGGTGCATTCGGATCACCACATCGGGCACACGCTGCGTGCGAGACGCGCAGTTCCCCACCAACTACTGCTGGCAGCACCAGCCTGACAGCGACCAGACCAAGCCGGCCGGCACGCACACGCGCCCTCGCAAGCCGGCCACGAAGAAAGCCGCTGCCAAGCGAGGAGCACACCGATGACCACAACCGAGAAGACAAGCGAAGAGCGGCGCCTCGACATCCTCATCACCGCCAGCGTGGCGGCCTGCGACAACGCCGCCAAGCAGTACGACGACTACGGCAAGACCTTCAACGCACTCGACGCCAAGGCGCAGGCGGTCGTCACCATGGGCGGCGTGATCCTCGCCGCGATCGTCACGCTCACCAATTCGGGCCGCCTGGGCGGCCTGGTGGCCGCCTCCTCCGGGCTGGTGATCGCGCTCGGCGTGCTCACCATCTGCATGACGCTCGCCTGCATGGCCCTCGGCTTCTACGCCTCACGCGTCGTGCCCGTGAGCGTGCCCTTCGCGGCGCACGACCAGATCCAGGAAGTCGACGATCTGCTGCAACTGCCTGCCGAGGAGGTGTCCAAAGAGAAACTGCTCGGCTACCACGCGGCGCGCATGAAGCACTGGAAGGTGTCGCTCAAGAACATCGCGCAGGCGGTGGAGCGCAAGGCGTTTCTCGTGCGCTTCGCGCAGTGGGGGATCGTCGGGACGCTGGCAGTGGGAATGGTGGTGTTGCTGGTGGCGGTTAGAGGGTGAGGTGCGGCGCTGAACCCGTCGAGAGCCTTCCGACCAGGGACTCGATCCTGGAGAGTCCCTCCCCTCGACAGAGGCTGGGCCTGCAGCGCAGCGCAGCGCGAAGAGTAGGATGCCCTGCAAAGGCAGTAGAGCTCATGACCCCGCGGAGTCCGGCCCATCCAAAGCGCAGACGCCGCGAGACGGCCGAGTTGTCACGCCAGGGCGCGAAATCCGCCGCGCGCGGCGACAGCCCACCCGTGAATCCGATGGATGCGACCGAAAACACGCCGCCGTCCACCGGCGAGTCCGTGGAAGAGTGGCGCGCCCGGCGCGATGCATGGCAGGCTGGATACGACCAGCAGTCCGAAGCGATCGAACAAAGCCGCCCACCGGCGGGCCAAGGGCGAGACGACGAACACGACTGAACGAACTCACCTGGCGGGGTTGCTCGTTCGCGCGCAGATTCGCGGAAGCCTCAGCTCGAAGCACGTCATCGCGTCGGTCGAGGTCACTTCGACGCGGCCACCGTGTGCCGTGGCGATCTCTTTCACGACATAGAGCCCGAGCCCCAGATTCGCCCCGGCGAGCTGTGAATCTGCGCCTCCGGCATCGTCTGCAGCACGAACGAGCGGGTCAAAGAGCGTTGGCAGCCGTTCGGGCGGAATCGCCTTCCCGGTGTTCTTGACGGCAACGACCACCTCCACGTCGTGCGACCCGTCGATGGCAATGCGGATGGGAGTGTTCCGCTCGCCGTACTTCATGGCATTGAAGACCAGGTTCGACAGGGCCTGGTGCAAACGACGCGAGTCCCATTCGCCCATCATGTCGCCCCATGTTTCCAGTTGAAGTGTGCGCTCCGGGCTGATGGCCCTGATCTCGTCAAGCGTGTTGCGTGCGAACTCGTCGATCTGCAGGCTCGATGGGTCGATGGCCAACCCTGATCCGAGCCGATGCCTGGTGTACTCGACAAGATCGTCAAGCAGCGCCTTCATCTGTCGGACGCTGCGCAAGATGATGGCAGCGTGCCGTGAATCATCAGGTCGGCTTCGAATGTCCAGCGTGGCGCACCCGGCAATCGTGCTCAGCGGCCCTCGCAGGTCATGACCCAAGACGCCGAGAAAGAGATCGCGCGACCTGTCGACTTCCGCCAGGAATACCTGCAGCGACTCCGCTATCGCCTGGTCGACGGCCTCGTTGAAGCGGGTGACGTCCTCCAGGTCCTGGCGCTGCGCATCGGTCGACGCGGCCGCCCATAGGCGAAGTACCGTCGCGCGCAGAACCCTGTACTCGGCGACGAGTTGCTCGACTTCGAAACCCTGCTTTTCCCGTTGCCGTGCGTGGCTGCGTGACGGCACGCCCGGGGACTCTGACGCAGCGGCACTGTTGCCCTCGGACTTCGCCTGCCGCTCCTCATCGTCCTGAGGCCGGCGCATGTCGGCAGCGATCTCTTGCAGGATCAGTCGCCCATGATCGAGCAATGCCACTTCGTCCAGGTTTGCGGCAGCCGGCAACTGCACCCTCGCAAACGCGACCCAGTCCACCAGGATGACGTCCAGGTTCTCGGTGATGAACTTTGAAAGGCGCATTGGCCATTGTGCACCTGCGCAGGGTGCATCCACCGGAGTCTCCCCCCGGCCTCTGCCAGGCCGTCAAGCCGCCGAAAACCTCACCACGTACTGCAAGGGCAGCGCATCGGCCACCGCCTGGTCGGGCGACTGCCCCGTCACCTGCGCCATCGCGCGGATGACCGGCAGCACCTTTTCGCGGCCGGGCTCGTTGAAGATGCGCGGCACGCCGGCTTCCATCTTGTAGCCGGCGTTGATGAACATCTCGAGCAGCGTCTGGCGGGTGAACCAGCGCAGGTGGGTCCGGTCCATCAGGCCGCCGTCGGTGTAGCGGAAGTCGCCGATCGCGAGCTTCGCCTGCAGGCTCCAGTGCTGCGCGTTGGGCACGCTCGCCACCACGCAGCCGCCGGGCGGCAGCACCTTGCGGATGCGGGCGAGCAGGCGCCACGGGTCGCGCAGGTGTTCGAGCACGTCGCCGAAGACCCAGCAGTCGCGGCTCGCGAGTTCGCCCAGTTCCTTGTCGCTCATGCCTTCGACGTCGAGCGCCATCACCTGGGTGCAGTGGCGGCGCGCCACCTCGGCGGCCTTGGGGTCGAACTCGATGCCCCAGTAGTCGGTCTTGCCATGCTGGGCTTGATAGGCTGCGGCGAGCACGCCGGTGCTGCAGCCCACTTCGAGCACCTTCGCACCCGTGGGCATGAGCTTCAGCAGGTCGGGGTTGTACGAGCCGGCGCGGGCGGCCATGTCGGCCGCCTCACGCTTGCGCTTCTCGGCCATCTCGGCCATCCACTCGTCGAGGTTGTAGCTGCCGGTGGCGGTGCTGGTGCCCTTGCCGATGTGGTCGATGTAGACCTTCTTGGTGCCCATGAGCACGTCGTTCGCGCACCAGGGCAGGTTCTTCAGGAGACCGGACTTGCCGGCATCGTGCAGCGCGAGCATGGGTGCCACCATCGGGGCGCCGTGCTTGATGGGCATGGGCCATTCGCGCATCACCTCCACGTTGCACAGCATGCACGGCGGGTGCAGGTAGGCCACGGCGCCGTAGGCGTAGTCGATGTCGAAGCCATCGCGGTTGACATACGCCACGCCACCGGCACCGTAGTCGCCGGGTTGCAGCTCGGCCATCAGCGCTTCGATGAAGCCTTCGCGGATGACCAGCACGTCGGTGTCCATGAAGAGCACCGGGCCCGTGAGATTCAGGTTCTGGATCGCCCAGGCCATGCCGGGGCCGTGGTGGATGTTGTATTCCATCGCGTGCAGCTGCACGCCCTCGAAGCCGGCCACCACCTCGCGGATCTTGGCCAGGTGCGCGGCCTCGGAACCGTCGACGATGTGGATGGGGTTGCGTGGGTAGAACTTGCGGAACGAGCTCAGCAAGCCCAGCAGCAGCTCGGGCGAGTTGTACGAGACGGCGACGACGGGGATGTCATGCGGGTTCATGCAGCCAGTTCCTGGGTTGCGGGAGACGATGTTTCTTCCGGCGCGCCGGGCACGCGCCCCACGATGCGCGCCGGGTTGCCGGCGACCACGCTGTAGTCGGGCGCGACGAAGTTGGAGGTGACCACCGCGCCGGCCGAGACGATGCAACCGCGGCCGATGCGCACGCCCTTGAGGACCGTCACGCGCGAGCCGATGAAGACGTCGTCGCCGATCACCACTGGGCGCGGGTTGTCATCGGGCTTGGCGCGGTTGGGCACGTCGAGCTGGTGCGAGTTGCTGTCGGCCACGTGCAGCTCGGGGCCCACGAGCACACGCTCGCCGAAGGTCACGCTCGCGCCTTCGGAGAGGATGAACGCACGGTTGTTGAACACGGTGCCGGCGCCGATCTGGATCAGCGAGGTCGGCGTGCGCGACTCGATGTAGCTGCAGCCATGGTGGCCCGGCGAGCGCGGCACGCCGAAGACCGCGGTGTTCGACAGCACGATGCGGCCGTGGCCCTTGAACTGCGTGGGCGTGAGCAGGTTGATGCTCTTGCGGCCCTCGCCCACCACCTCGATGCGCTGGCGGTCGGAGATGTGGAAGAAATACTGGATGAGGAAGCCGCGCACCATCGACTCGAGGTCGGGCGGGCTCAGCTTCTGCATGCGCGCCGCGAGGCGTTCGAAAAGCGTCTTCATGCGCGTCAGAAGTCGTGCGTGCGCAGGAAGGCCTTCCACAGCTCGCGGAAGCTGGCCTCGGCGAGCGCATCGCCTTGCGCGAGCGCCGGCATCAGCGCGATGAAGGGCTTCATGTCGTCCTGGCTGCCGTAGTACTGCGCGAGCACCGGGCCCAGGCGGCCATAGGCGGCGCGCGCCTGCTCGGGCGTGTAGCGGCCGATCTCGGCACCGCCCATCACGAGCGCCACGTAGCCGAGGAAGGCGCTCTTCATGTAGGGGCCGAAGAACTTCGACGAATTGCCCGCCGGCCCGGTGCGGAAGTAGCCCAGGTGCTCATGAACGTAGCCCACCGGCCCGACGAGGCTTGCAGCCATGAAGGCGCCCAGGTCCCACAGGCCCGCATACGACACGGTGCCGAAGCTCGGGTGGAGCAGCGCGGGCAGCGTGTCGGCATGGAAGACGGCGTTGGAGAACTCGCCCAGCCAGTTCTTGCCTTCGATGGCGGTGGTGGCAAACACCACGCCGGCATCGAGCGTGAGCAGGCGGTTGGGGTGGCGCGCCACGGCGGGCGGCAGCGGCAGGTCGCTCTTGAGCGGGCGGCCCTGCTCGTCGGCCGACCAGCGGCGGCTCACCGAGCAGCTCAGCTTCACCGACGCATGCGCAATCAGGTGGCGCTCGTAGAACTCGGGGTAGATCACGTCGTCGTCGAGCAGCAGGTGCAGCAGCTCGGTGCGGGCGTTCCACACCTTCAAGAGGTGCAGCATGTTGGCGTAGCCGCCGCCCTTGCGCGGGCCTTCGACGCATTCGATTTCGAGCCCCTGGCGCAGCGGCGCCAGCTCGTCACTGAACAGCGTGGCGCGGTAGATGCCACCCGGGCTGTCGTCGGAGAAGATGATCTTGCCGGCCTTGTGCGACTGCGAGCGCAGGCACTGCAGCAGCTCGGGCAGGTAGGCCTCTTTGTAGGCCGGGATGAGCGTGGTGATCTGCATGCGCGAGGCCTGGTTCAGGCAGCGAGCTTGTGCAGGCGGTGCGCGACCTCGCGCACGGCGGCGATCACCTGGTCGGTCTGCGCGTCGGTCTGCGTGGGGCCGATGGGCAGGCTCAGCACCTGTGCATGCATGGCCTCCGAGATCGGCAGGCTGCCGGCCTTCATGCCGAGCGAGGCATAGGCAGGCTGCAGGTGCGGCGCCACCGGGTAATGGATCATCGTGTGCACGCCGAGCGCGGCCAGGCCCTGGGCCAGCTCGTCTCGCCTCGGGTGGCGCACCACGAAGAGGTGCCACACCGGCTCGTGGCCCGGCGGCACGAAGGGCAAAGAAAGGCCGAGGCCCGCAAGGCCTTGCAGGTAGCGCTGCGCGATGGCCGCGCGGCGCTCGTTCTGGCCTTGCAGCGCCGGCAGCTTGGCGCGCAGCAGCGCGGCCTGCAGCTCGTCGAGCCGCGAGTTGTAGCCGATGACTTCGTTGTGGTACTTCACGCGCGAGCCGTAGTTGCGCAGCACGCGCAGCCGCTCGGCGATCTGTGGGTCGCTGGTCGTCACGGCACCGCCGTCGCCCAAAGCGCCGAGGTTCTTGCCGGGGTAGAAGCTCCACGCCACTGCGTCGCCGTGCGCACCGACGCGCTGGCCCTGGACCCTTGCACCGTGCGCCTGGGCACCGTCTTCGAGCACACGCAGGCCATGCTGGCGCGCCACCGCGAGGATGGGCGCCATCTCGGCCGCCTGGCCGTAGAGGTGCACCGGGAGGATCACCTTGGTCTTGGGCGTGATCGCCGCTTCGATGCGCGCGGGGTCGAGGTTGAAGGTGAGCGGATCGGGCTCCACCGGCACCGGCACGGCACCGATGTGGCTCACGGCCAGCCAGGTGGCGATGTAGGTGTTCGACGGCACGATGACCTCGTCGCCGGCTTCCACGCCCATCGCGCGCAGCGCGAGCGTGAGCGCGTCGAGCCCGTTGGCCACGCCGATGCAATGCGCGGCACCGCACCAGGCGGCGTATTCGGCCTCAAACTGCGCAACCTCCTGGCCGAGGATGTACCAGCCGGAATCGAGCACGCGGTCGAACGCGGCGCGCAACTCGTCGCGCTGCGTCATCTGCACGGCCTTGAGGTCGAGGAAGGGAACGCTCGGGTGGGTCATGGTGGGCTCAGCTCTTCTTGGCGAGGTAGACATTGCGGGCGTAGTCGCCGCGCACCACCGAATTCGGCGGCACGTCCTTCACGACCACGGCCCCGGCGCCGATCAGCGCGCCCGCCCCGATCACGAGGCCGGGCAGGATGACGGCACCCGCACCGATCGAGGCGCCCTTCTTCACGACCGTGCGGTCGAAGGCCTCGGGGTACTGCTTGCTGCGTGGATAGCGGTCGTTGGAGAAGGTGACGTTGGGGCCGACGAAGACCTTGTCTTCGAGGGTGATGCCGTCCCAGAGGTAGTTGCCGCACTTCACGGTCACGTCGTCACCGATCGTGACGTCGTTCTCGACGAAGCAGTGGCTGTTGATGTTGCAGTTGGCGCCGATGCGCGCGCCGGGCAGCACGACCGTGAACTGCCACACCTTGGAGCCCGGGCCGATGGCCGTGCTCTGGCAATCGGCCAGCCGGTGGATGAAAGGCGCGTTGTCGTGGGACGAGGGGCTGCTCATGCCCCTCAGTACACCGCAGGTGAGTGGGCGCTGATGGCCGGAAAGCGAGGGGATTTGCCCCCCACTTCCCCGCGTTCAGGCGGCCTTCTTGGCGGCGCTGATGCGGATGAAGTCGGCGTAGTCGCGGATGTAGTCCGCGTTGTCGTAGTAGTCGGAGGCAAACACCAGCAGCATCGCGTCGGCGGAGTACTTGTACTGCACGCCCCAGGTCATGGGCGGCAGGTAGATGCCGCGGTCGGGCGAGTCGAGCAGCACTTCGACCTTGTGCTCGCCGTCGTCGGCCATCACGGCGCAGCTGCCGCGCACGCAGATCAGGAACTGGTGGCACTGGTGGTGCGCATGCTCGCCGCGGATCTCGCGGCTGGGCACGCCGAACACCATGAAATAACGCTTGGGGGTGAACGGCACCTGGCGGTCGAACTCGCCGACCGTCAGGCTGCCGCGCAGGTCGGGGATCACCGGGAAGTGGTGCACCGTGACGCCCTTCACGGCCGTGTCTTCGATGCGGGCGCCGCCGCGCGGGCCGCCATGCTGCGGCGCCGTGCCGGGGCCCGGGGCCGCATCCACGTAGCCGATGATGTTGGCCGGGTTGCCTTCGACGATGGCGCCGGGCGGCACCGAGCGTGAGACCACGGCGCCCGGGCGCACGATGGCCTTGGCGCCGATGGTCACGCCAGCCAGGATGCTGGTGTTGGCGCCGATCCAGGCGCCGGCCTTGACGACGGCCGGGGGCTGCGCGTTGCCGGGCGCGCCCGCGAAGGCGGCATGGGCACCGATGTGCACCCCGTCTTCGACCACCGTGCCGCGGCACAGGTGCGCACCGCTTTCGACGGTGCAGCCCTCGCCCACGACGACCTGCGCATCGATGAAGACATGCGGGCCGAGCGTGGTGCCCGAGCCCACACTCGCGCTCTCGTCGACCACGCTGAAGCGGTGCTCACGGGCGCGCAAGGCGGTGGCGGCGAGCAGTTCGCGCTCGGCATCGGTCATCAGGCCCATGACGTTTCGTCCTCGTGTCTCGAATTCGGTGGCCGGCTCACTTGAGCTGGGCACGCACGCCCAGGCCCAGCGACCACAGCAGCGCGTTGGACTGCTGGCCATCGTAGAGCGCGTTGACGTACTGCACGCGCAGGTTGTAGTGCTCGCCCTCGGACGACATCACGTCGAACAGCGAACGGCGGCCGAGCTGCTGCCACTGCTGCAGCGTGAAGTTGCGCACGCGGTCGCTGTCGCGCAGCACTTCGACCACCTGGCGGGCTCGGTCGAAGGCCGACAGCGCCTGGTCGTGCACCTCGGTCATGCGGAAGCGGCGGGCCTGGAGCGCATCTTCGCGCTGCAGGCGGGCCGCCTGGGCGCGCTTCTGCGACGAATCGATCGCGTAGCCCACGGGCGGATTCATGATCGGGATGTTGACGTTCACGCCGCCCGACCACTGTGTGCCGTTGCCGGTGCCGCGGATGGTGGTGCCGCTCACCACGGCGTTGACCTGCGGCCAGCGCTGGGCCTTCACCGACTCGGCGTAGTACTTGGCGGCTTCGGCCTGGGCGGCGAGTTGGGCGATGTCGGCGGAGGCTTCGGCCTGGGCCAGCACGTCGGGCAGCGACGGCACGCTCAAGAGCAGCGACGACATGCCTTGCGTGGGCGGTAGCGTGTCGCCCACGAAGCGCTTCAGGCGCGTCTCGATCTGGCGCACGGTGGCCTGCGTCTGCGAGAACGACAGCTCGGCCTGCTTCTGGTTCTTCTGCGCCTGCACCAGCTCGCTGGTGCGGCCACGGTCGGCGCGCACGATGGTCTGCAAGGCCTCGACCAGGCAGCTCATCTTGCGGGCGTATTGCTGGTAGACCTGCGCCTGCAGGTTGTAGCGGCTGCGCTCGATGGCGAGCGAGACGGTCTGCAGCGCCACTTGCTCCTGCGTGTTGACTTCGCCCAGGCGGGCGGCTTCGGCGAGGCTCTTGCGCCAGTCGGTGAGATCGGAGATGCGGCCGCCATCGAAGAGCGGCACGCTCATGCTGAGCGTGGCACGGCCTTGCTTGCCGCTTTCTTCCTGCACGCCACCGACTTCGGTGCGCACGGCGCCAACGGTGCCGCCCAGGTTCACCTGGGGGAAGCGGGCAGCGCGGGTTTCGCTCACGTCGATGGCGGCGGCTTCGGCCAGCAGGCGGCTCGCGCCGATGGCCTGGCTGCGTTGCATGGCCTGGTCGACCATCGAGAGTAGGTTGTCGCGCGCGGTCTTGGGGTCGACACGCTCGCTGAGCGGGCTCGCGTCGGTGCGGGCCTCGGCCGAGCCTTCGTCGATGCAGTTCGCATCGGCCGGCATCACGGCCAGGAGCGCCAGCACGGCAGCGAAGGCCGGCAGCAGGTGTTGGGCGGTGGGTTTGATCAAGACGGGCTCCACGGGGGCTGCGTACTACGGGGCAGCATTCCCCTCAGTACACCGCGGATGGGCTCGTCTCGATGGGTGGAAAGCAGGGGGAAATGGCCCCCAATTCACCCCGGATCAGCGTTCTCTGAAGGCCTCTTGTGACTTCATCATCGGCCGCAGGATGAAGCTCAGCACCGAGCGCTCGCCGGTGCGCACCTCCACCATCGCCGTCATGCCCGGCAGGATGGGCAGCGGCTTGCCGTTCTTCTCTTTCAGCGTGGAGCGGTCGGTGCGCATCGTCACGCGGTAGTAGGTGGAATCGGGCGTGCCCTTGTCGGCGTCGCCAAGCGCATCGGGGCTGATGTATTCAATCTTGCCGTGCAGGCCGCCGTAGGTGGTGTAGTCGTAGGCGGCGAGCTTGACCTCGGCCTTCTGGCCCACGCGCACGAAGCCCACGTCCTTCGGCTTCAGCCGGGCCTCCACCAGCACCCGCGAGCCGATGGGCACGATCTCCATGATGGGCGCACCCGGCGACACCACGCCACCGATGGTGTTGACGCGGATGTTCTTCACCAGGCCCCGCACGGGCGAGGTGAGCACGGTGCGGCGCAGCACGTCGGCGCGGCCGGCCATCTGCTCTTCGAGCAGCGAGAGTTCGGTCTGCACGCGCACGAGGTCGGTGCTGGCGTCTTGCCGGAATTTGTTGACCCGCTCGCGGGCGTTGAGCTGCAGGTCATTGACCTGGCGGCGCAGGCGCATCACCTCCACCTCGCTCATGAGGCCCTTTGCAGCCATCGCCTCCGAAACGCCCAGCTCCTTCATCAGCAGCGCCACGTTCCGCGCATTGGTGTTGAGCGCTTCGTCGAGTGCGAGCTTGCGGGCGTTGAAGGCGTCGGTCTCGCCGGCGACCACACCATCCAGCTTGCGCACTTCCTCGGGGAACTTGAGCGGGCGGCCGCTTGCTTCAGCGGTGAGACGCGCGATGGTGCCGAGGAGCGCCACACGCTTGGCCTCGCCTTCGTTCTGCTGCGATTCGAATCGCGTGGGGTCGAGCTGCGCCAGCTCCTGCCCCTCGAAGACCTGCGTGCCTTCGCGCACGTGCAGCTCGCGCAGGATGCCGCCTTCCAGGCTCGCGATCACCTGCTCGCGGCCTTCGGGCACCACGCGGCCTTCGGCCCGCGTCACCTCGTCGACCTTGGCAAACGTCGCCCACACGATAGCGGCGGTGACCACGGCGGCCATGAGGTAGAGCGCCCAGGTGGTGCCGGGCATGGCGTCGACCACCATCGCGGCACGCACGTCGGCCACGTAGGCCATCTCAGCGCCTTGGGGCTCCTTGGGTTTGCGTTTCCAGAAGGCCATGTCTGCTGCGATCGACTAGACGGAGGCCTGCCGCTGCACGGGCTGGGTCGACGGGTGCAGGTGCACGTTGGGAGAAGTTGTCGATTCCGGCGTGGCCGTGGCGGCCGGCTTGGCACCCGACAGCGCCGCCAGCACCTGGGCCTTCGGCCCGTCGAGCACGACCTTGCCGCCGTCGACCACGATCACCCGCTGCGCGAGGTCGAGCACGGCCGGGCGGTGCGTGACCATCACCACCGTGCGCGTGCCCAGCGCTTCGTTGAGCTGGCGCAGGAAGAGGGTTTCGCTCTGCGCGTCCATCGAGCTCGTGGGCTCGTCCATCAAGAGGATCTGCGGCTGCGTGACGAGGCAGCGTGCCAGCGCGACGAGCTGCCGCTGGCCGCCCGAGAGCAGGCAGCCCATTTCGCCGACCTCCAGCTCCCAGCCTTGCGGATGCGAGGCGATGAGACGGTCGAGGCCGGTCACGCGCGCCACCTCGGCGAGCCGCGTGGCGTCGACCGAGGCACGGCCCATCAAGACGTTTTCGCGAAGGGTGCCCTTGAAGAGTCGCGGCTCCTGCGACACGAAGCCGACCTTCGCGCGGAAGTCGGCCGGGTCGATCTGGCGCAGGTCGATGCCATCGACTTCCACCAGCCCTTCGGTCGGCTGGTAGAGGCCCGCGAGCAGGCGCAGCACGGTCGACTTGCCGCTGCCGATGCGCCCGAGGATCGCCACGCGCTCGCCCGGGTTGAACTTGAGCGTGACGCCCTTCAGCACCTTCGGCGCAGTGGCGCCTTCGGAGGTGGGCGGGTAGGCGAAGCTCAGGTCGCGCAGCGCGATGCGGCCGGTCACGTCGTGGTGGGCCACGTAGTTGGCACCGGGCACACGCTCGGTGGGCAGCTGCATCATGCGGTCGAGCGCCACCATCGCGGCACGCGCGCCCTGGTAGCGGGTGGCCAGGCCCACCACGCTGCCCAGCGGGCCGACCGCGCGGCCGGCGAACATGATGGCGCCGATGAGGGCGCCGCTCGAGATCTGGCCGTCGGCGATGAGGTACACGCCCACCACCAGCATCACGAGGGTGATGAGCTGCTGCGACATGGCCGAGATGTTGTTGGTGAGGCCGCCGAGCGCGCGTGCGCGCAGCGCGGTGTCGGCCGCGGCGGCGGTGGCTTCCTCGTAGCGGCGCAGGAAACGACCCTGCGCGCCCACGACCTTCACGTCTTCCAGCCCTTCGACCGCTTCGACGAGCAGGCCCTGCAGGTCGGCCTGGTGCGTCATGTTGGCGCTCATCGAGCGCCGCAGCGACGCCTGGATCATCCACGCGGTGCCGAGGATCAGCGGGATGGCCGCCATCAGCACCCAGCCGAGCGGGCCGCCGATCACGAAGGTCATGGCGACGAAGATCACGATGAACGGCAGGTCGCTCAGGGCCGACAGCGTGGCTCCGGCGAAGAAGTCGCGCACGGTCTCGATCTGGGCGAGATGGTGGGCGTAGGAGCCGGCCGATTCGGGGCGGTGTTCCATGCGCACGCCCAGCGTCTGGCGAAAGAGCAGCGAGCCGATGATGAGGTCGGCCTTCTTGCCGGCGCGGTCGATCAGGTGGCTGCGCAGCTGGCGCGCGATGAGGTCGAACGCGAGCGCGATGAAGCCGCCGATGGCCAGCGCCCAGAGGGTGATGAAGGCCTGGTGCGGCAGCACCTTGTCGAAGACGACCGAGGTGACGAGGCCGCTCGCGAGCATGAGCACGTTGCTCAGCGCGGCGGCCAGCAGCGCGGAGCGGTAATACGGGATGAAGCGGCGCAGCGTGCCCCAGAGCCAGTGGCGGTCGGGGTCGAGCAGCAGCAATTCCTGCGCGGCGCCCGAGGCGGCCTGCGGCTTGGGCGAGGCGACGAAGGCGAAGCCGGTGTATTCACCCGACAGCTCGGCTTCGGTGGCCTTGCAGGCGTGGCTGTCGGGGCCGGGCATCACCACGTCGTAGGTGTCGGCGCCCTTCTCGGCGGCGTGGCGGGCCACCACGATGGCGGCGTCGCCGTTCTTCAGCAGCAGCACCGCCGGCAGCAGCAGCGCGTGGATGTCGGAGATGCGCTTCTGGACGAGGCCGGCGTTGAAGCCTGCCTCGCGCATGATGCGCACCGCCTGGTCGGGCCCGAGCGCACCTTCCACCGGCGTGTTGGCCAGCAGCGACTCGGCCGAGCGCTCGCGCCCGTGGTGCTTGCACAGCCAGACGATCGCCTGCGCCAGGGCATCGTCGGCGTGCAACGAGCCTGCGGGCGCAGCGATGAAAGGTTCCTGGCGGGCGCTCATGAAGGGGTGCCAGCGCGAAACGCGCAGGCGATCTGTGAGACAGAGTGAGTCCGCTTCATTCTGAGCGGCCGGCGCCCGCGCAATGGGCTCAATAGCGCGATGTTTGCCGCACTATTCGGCCCTTCCGGGCCGTGTGGCTCAGGTGGCGCGGTGTTCCAGCGCCAACCGCTCGAATTCGTGCTCGATGTCACGCACGAGCTGGGGCACGTCGAAAAGCTTCGACTGCCGGCCCTGCTCGTTCAGGTAACGCTTGTACGACGCCACCCGCAGCGGGTTGTTGCCCAGCTGCACAGCGAGCTTTTCGTAGTCGGCAAGCGTGAAGGTCACGAGGTCGGGCAAGCCGACCGCGGTGAGCAGGCTGCCGGCCATGCGCGAGATGTAGCTGCGGCCGGAATACGTGACGATGGGCAGGCCCATCCAGAGCGCATCGCTGGCGGTGGTGCCGGCGTTGTAGGGGAAGGTGTCGAGCATCAGGTCGGCCAGCTGGAAGCGCGCCAGGTACTCGGGCGGTTGCACGCGCGGCGCGAGGATCAGCCGGTCGCGGGCGATGCCGTGGGCATCGGCCTCGCGCCGCAGGTTCTCGAGCGCCCATTCGTTGTCGGCCAGCAGCCACAGCACGCTTTTCGGTACCTGCTGCAGCATGCGCATCCAGCTCTTGAAGAGGGCCGGCGTGAACTTGAAGGTGTTGTTGAACGAGCAGAAGACGAAGGCGTCTTCGGGCAGGCCGTAGTCGGCGCGCTTCGGCGTGGGGCCGACCTCGCGCTTGCGGTCGCTCACCTGGTAGCAGCTGGGCACGTAGATCGGCTTTTCCGTCATGTACGGCAGCAGCTCGGGCGGCATCACGAAACGGTCAGCCAGGATCCAGTCGACCCCGGGCAGCGCGCAGGTGCCGGGCAGGCCCAGGTAGCTCACCTGGATCGGCGCCGGCCGCATGCCCACGATGGCCGGGCGCGCGCCGCTGGTGAGGCCTTGCAGGTCGACGAGCACGTCGATGCCGTGCTGCGCGATCACGCGCGCGGCGGTGGCGTCGTCGAGCCCGCCGATGGGCACGTAGTGGTCGATCGCGGCGCGGATGCGTGCGCGCAGCGGCGAGCCGTCGTCGCGGCTCCATGAGAAGGCGTAGACCTCGAAGCGCTCGCGGTCGTGCAGCTCCAGCAGCTCGACCGACAGCAAGCCCACGGCGTGCATGTGCAGGTCGCCCGAGAGGTAGCCGATGCGGATCTTGCCCTCGCGCCGGGGCCCGCTCTTGTGGAAGGGCTCGGGCTGCTGGCGGGGCAGGCGCTCGTTCACGAAGCGCTGCGCGGCGAGCAGTTGCAGCGCTGGGTCGTCGCTCTCGCCGAGCATGGCGAGCGCCGAGGTGCCCATCAGCAGGCGGTTGAGCGTCACGTCGCCCACCGGCTGGTAGACCGGCCAGGCGCACATCTTCTGGCGCAGGTGCACGTAGTGCTGGATCACGTCGTTCTGCGTGGCCTTGAACTCGAGGCTCCTGACCATGCAGGCCAGCGCTTCGTCGTAGCGGCGCTGCGTTTCCAGCAGGCGCGCCATGTTGTTGAGGGCGTGCAGCAGCAGCTCTTCTTCCACGCCGGGCTGGTCGGCCACCTTCTGCCATTCGGCAAGGGCTTCGGCCGGGCGGCCCTGGCGTTCGAGCTGGTGGCCGAGGTTCAGCCGTGCCTGGTGGAAGCCGGGGCTCAGGGCCAGCGCACGCTGGTAGGCGCGCTCCGCCTCGGGCATGCGGTTGAGATTGCCGAGCAGCGTGCCCCAGTTGAAACAGGCCACGTGCAGCAGCGGCGAGACGGTGTGGGCAATCCAGGCTTCGTAGAGCTCGGCGGCGGCGTCGGCCTTGCCGTCTTGCGCGAGCAGCTGGCTGCGGTTCATCAGGTCGCCCAGCCCCATGGTGCCGGAGCGTGCCAGCGCCAGCTCGCGGTCGAGTTCCGAAGGCGCGTCAACGGCGACGACGGCGGCTGCCGGGCTCGCCGCCACCAGCGGAGGCTTCGCGGTCGACTTTTTCATGGGGACGATGGGCAAAGTGGGGTCGCACCATTGTGGGCAGCGGCCCTCGCGGCGATCGGGGCGAATGCGGGTGAATCCGGCGTCTATTCCGCCTACCGGGCCTCTCGCCCGCAAGACCCGTGGCGCGGGTAAGCTCGGCGCACAACGAGCCGGCGTGCGCCTGCGCGCCGAGCCCCACCACAAAGGAGACGACATGCGCCGCGACACCTTCCTCCACGGCCTGGCTGCACTTGCTGCCGCGGGCCTGCTGCCCTCTTCGGCCCAGGCCGCCGCCAACCTCAAGATCCTGATCCCCGCCAACCCCGGCGGCGGGTGGGACCTCACCGGCCGGGCCCTCGGCAAGGCCTTGCAGGACGCCGGGGTGGCCGGCAGCGTCACCTTTGAAAACAAGGGCGGCGCGGCGGGCGCCCTGGGCCTCGCGCAGTTCGCCAACATGGGCAAGGGTGACCCGAACGCGCTGATGGTGATGGGCGCGGTGATGCTCGGCGGCATCATCAGCGGCAAGCCGCCGGTGACGCTCGACACGATGACGCCCATCGCCCGCCTGACCACCGAATACGGCGTGTTCGTGCTGCCGGCCAGTTCGCCGCTCAAGACCATGGCCGACGTGGTGGCGCAGCTCAAGAAAGACCCGGGCAGCGTGAAATGGGGCGGTGGCTCGCGCGGCTCCACCGAGCACATCGCCGCGGCCATGATCGCGCGCGAAGCGGGTGTCGACCCGGCGAAGATCAACTACGTGGCCTTCCGTGGGGGCGGTGAAGCGGTGGCGGCCATTCTCGGCGGCAACGTGACGGTGGGCGGCAGCGGCTTCAGCGAGTTCCAGCAGTACATCGAGGCGAAGAAGATGCTGCCCATCGGCATCACCGCGCCAAGCCGCGTGAAGGGCATCGACATCCCCACGCTGAAGGAGCAGGGCCTGAATGTGGAGATCGGCAACTGGCGCGGCGTGTACGCCGGCCCTGGCATCACGCCCGAGCAGCGCAAGGCGATCACCGAGATGGTGCTGAAGGCCCTGCAGTCGAAGGCCTGGGCCGAGGCGCTGGAGAAGAACCAGTGGACCCCCGCCGTGCTGAGCGGCGCCGAGTTCGACGCGTTCGTGAAGAAGGAATTCGCGAGCCTGCGCGAGACCATGACCAAAGCCGGCATGGTGTCGTGAGCACCTCGGCCACCTCGCCCCGCCTGCAACTGCTGGTGGGGCTCGGCACCCTCGCGGTCGCCGCCGTGATGGCGGCCGGCGCGTGGTTCATCCCGTCAACAGCGGGTTACCAGGGCGTCGGCCCCAACTTCCTGCCGTGGGTGGTGAGCGCGGTGCTCGCGCTGTGCGGCGCCCTGCTCTGCTGGCACGCCACGCATGGCGGCTATCGCGAGGTGGAGGTGCCCTCGGGTGCCGGGCGCGGCGACTGGAAGGCCTTCGCCTGGGTCTCGGCCGGCGTGCTGGAGATCGCGGCACTCATCACGACCATCGGCTTCGTGTTGGCTTGCGCACTGGGCTTCGTGCTGGCGGTGCGCGGGCTTCGCGGTTCGGAGGGCAAGCCGGGCGGCGACGCGGGGCAGACCCTCGTCGATGCCGCGATCGGCCTTGCGATCTCGGCGCCAGTGTTCTGGCTCTTCCGCAAACTGCTGGGCCTCACGCTCCCGGCACTCACGCAAAGCGGGTGGATCTGATGGACACCTGGAACCAGCTCCTCGCCGGCTTCGCCTCGGCCGCCACGCCGATCAACCTGCTGTGGTCCTTCCTCGGCTGCGCGCTCGGCACGGCCATCGGCGTGCTGCCCGGCCTCGGGCCTGCGGTGACGGTGGCGATGCTGCTGCCCATCACCGCCCAGGTGGAGCCCACCGCCTCGATGATCTTCTTCGCCGGCATCTACTACGGGGCGATGTACGGCGGCTCCACCACCTCCATCCTGCTCAACACGCCGGGCGAGACGGCCACGATGGTCACCGCGCTCGAAGGCTTCAAGATGGCCAAGAACGGCCGGGCCGGCGCGGCGCTCGCCACCTCGGCCATCGGCTCGTTCGTCGCCGGCACGCTCGCCACCGTGCTGGTCACGCTCTTCGCGCCGCCCGTGGCCGAGTTCGCGGTGAAGCTCGGGCCGCCCGAGTATTTCTGCCTGATGCTGCTGGCCTTCACCACGGTGAGCGCGGTGCTCGGCCGCAGCCGCCTGCGCGGCATGACATCGCTCTTCATCGGCCTGGCCGTCGGTCTGGTGGGGCAAGACCAGCTCACTGGCCAGGCACGCTACGTGGGTGGCATTCCCGAGTTCCTCGACGGCATCGAGGTGGTGCTGGTGGCGGTGGGCCTCTTCGCCGTCGGCGAGACGCTCTACACCGCGCTCTACGAGGGACGCAGCGCGTCGACGCTCAACCGCACGGGCAAGGTCCACATGACGCGCAGCGAATGGCGCCGCTCCTGGCCGGCGTGGCTGCGCGGCACGGCCATCGGCTTCCCGTTCGGCGCGGTGCCGGCCGGCGGCGCCGAGATTCCCACCTTCCTCAGCTACGCCACCGAGCGCAAGCTGTCGAAGCACCCGGAAGAGTTCGGCACCACCGGCGCCATCGAAGGCGTGGCTGGGCCGGAGGCCGCCAACAACGCCTCGGTGACGGCCACGCTCGTGCCGCTGCTCACGCTCGGCATTCCCACCTCGACCACCGCCGCCGTGCTGCTCACCGCCTTCCAGAACTACGGCATCCAGGCCGGGCCGCAGCTCTTCCAGACGTCGTCGGCGCTGGTGTGGGCGCTGCTCGCCTCGCTCTACATCGGCAACGTGATGCTGCTGGTGCTCAACCTGCCGCTGGTGGGCCTGTGGGTGAAGCTCCTGAAGATCCCGCGCCCGCAGCTCTACGCCGGCATCCTCGTCTTCGCGACGGTGGGCGTGTACGGCATGCGCCAGAGCGCGTTCGACCTCGTGCTGATGTGGGGCGTGGGCCTGGCCGGCGTGCTGATGCGCCGCTTCGACTTTCCAGCCGCACCCGTCATCGTCGGCATGATCCTCGGGCCGCTCGCCGAAGCCCACCTGCGCAACGGCCTGGCCATCGGCGAGGGGCGTTGGACGGTGTTCCTCGAACGCCCGATGTGCGCCGCCCTGTTGGCGATGGTGGTGCTGGTGCTGTGCCTGCCGGGGGTGGTGCGCTTGTTCAGGCGGCGCCGGCTGGCCGCAACGCCTTGATGCGCTTCCACAGCAGCGCACGCGGCACGCAGATCTGCATGGCACTCATGCAGCGCTCGAGCCGGCCTTCGCGGCCGAGCAGGTGGTCGACGGCCTTGGCCAGGTCGCGCTCCACACTCTCGCCGTAGGCCGCCTGGGCCTTGGCGATGGCGAGCTTCAGCAGCTTTCCCTTGGGCTGCATCATGGCGAGATCGATCAAGTCGCGGCTGAACACGAGGTCATCGGCCCAGCGATCAGAGTTGGCCAGCAGCTTGGTCGTGGCCATGTCGAGGCGCGTCAAGGTGGCCACGCCACTGAGCAGATCTTCCGGCCCCGGCGGGTCGAGTTCGATGCGGCCTTCGAGCACGATCTCGAACTTGATCTCGGCATCGTCGACCTTCAGCATGGTTCTCAGGCCGTATTGATCGGCACGCACTTCGCGAAGCGCCTGCAACGACGCGCCGTCGCGCACCAGCGCCTGCAGTCCTCTGGGGCCGGTCAAGCGTTGGCGCAGCTCGCGGTAGCCCGCCACGTCGGACACCAGGAAGTCCACATCCACCGACTCGCGGTACTCGCCATAGCGAAGGGCCACCGCCGTGCCGCCCCCGAAGAGGCAGCGGTGCGTCAGCAGCAAGGGTGCATCGAGCGATTCCAGCACGGTCGCGATGCGGCGGTGGTGGGGGCGCTCAAACAAGCAGGCGCCCCTTCGCTTCCTGCTGCGTGAGCGCCTCCAGCAGCGCCTGCTCCTTCGCATCGAGCGCTTCGCGGTCGAGGTGACGCCAGTGGCGCTCGTAGAGACTCAGCGCCTCGGCGGGCGTCAGCTCGGTGAGCCCGGGCGCATGCCAGGCCAGCCGCTTGAGTTGCGGGTAGTCGGCCAGGCGGATGCGCTTCGGCACGGCCATCGCCGCCGCCTTGACGGGCACCACCGCCACGTCGCCTACCCGGAACTCCAGGCCGAGTGCGCCCAGGGCGTTGAGGTAGGCGCCCATCGTCACCGAGGGCTCGCCGCCCTCGATGCGGTGCCACGTCACGCGCGACATGCCGGCTGCCGCGGCAGCCGCCTGGGCGCTGACCCCCAGCGCCTTGCGGCGGGCGCGGATGTCGAGCCCGAGCGCACCGAGGCGGGCGGTGGCCGCGAGGTCGGGGGTGGGTGCACGGGCTGGCATAGTGTTTCTCATTTTATGCAGATCCGCGCATTCCGTCCACAATGAGAAACTTTTTGCTGAACCTCGCCGATCAGTGGCCTTGCCACCCCGAGGTCAAACAGCAGCGGCACAATCAAAGGCTCTCCCCCTCCCTCACCCACAGGAGCATCGCCATGGCCACCGCCAAGAAGCCAGCAGATCACGCCTTCGCCAACACGCTCAAGACCGTGAAGACCGCCTCCGGGCGCAGCGCGAGTTACTTCTCGCTGCCCGAGCTGGCGAAGACCTACCCCAACGTCGCCAAGCTGCCCGTCTCGATGCGCATCGTGCTGGAGTCGGTGCTGCGCAACTGCGACGGCAAGAAGGTCACCGCCGACCACGTGGCGCGGGTGGCGAACTGGGCGCCCAACGCCGAGCGCGTCGACGAGATCCCCTTCGTCGTGGCGCGCGTGGTGCTGCAAGACTTCACCGGCGTTCCGCTCCTGGCCGACCTGGCCGCCATGCGCAACGTGGCCGTCGAGAAGGGCAAGAACCCGCGCACCATCGAGCCGCTGTGCCCGGTCGATCTCGTCGTCGACCACTCGGTGATGGTCGACTACTACGGCACCAAGGACGCGATCGACCTCAACATGAAACTCGAGTTCGAGCGCAACAAGGAGCGCTACGAGTTCATGAAGTGGGGCATGCAGGCCTTCGAGACCTTCGGCGTGGTCCCGCCCGGCTTCGGCATCGTGCACCAGGTGAACCTGGAGTACCTGGCCCGCGGCGTGTTCGAGAAGGGCGGCGTGGTGTACCCCGATTCGCTCGTGGGCACCGACAGCCACACGACCATGATCAACGGCATCGGCGTGGTCGGCTGGGGCGTGGGCGGCATCGAGGCCGAAGCGGCCATGCTCGACCAGCCCGTCTACTTCCTCACGCCCGACGTGGTGGGCTTCGAGCTCACCGGCCGCCTGCGCGAAGGCGTGACCGCCACCGACCTGGTGCTCACCGTCACCGAGATCCTGCGCCGCGAAAAAGTCGTCGGAAAGTTCGTCGAGTTCTACGGCGAGGGCACCGAGAGCCTCACGCTCCCCGACCGCGCCACCATTGCCAACATGGCGCCCGAATACGGCGCGACCATGGGCTTCTTCCCGGTCGATGCGCGCACGCTCGACTACATGCGCGGCACCGGCCGCACGAAAGACGAGATCGAGATGCTCGAGGCCTACTTCAAGGCCCAGAAGATGTTCGGCATCCCGCGGCGCGGCGAGATCCGCTACTCGAAGGAAGTCTCGCTCGACCTCGGCACCGTGGCGCCGTCGCTCGCCGGCCCCAAGCGCCCGCAGGACCGCATCGAGCTCGGCAACCTCAAGCGCGAATTCACCGAGCTCTTCTCCAAGCCCGTCTCGGCCAACGGCTTCAACCAGCCGCCCGAGAAACTGCACCAGACCTACACCACCAAGAGCGGCATCCCCATCAAGAACGGCGACGTGCTGATCGCCGCCATCACCTCCTGCACCAACACGTCGAACCCGGCCGTGCTGCTCGCCGCGGGCCTGCTGGCCAAGAAGGCGGTGGAAGCCGGTCTCACCGTCAAGCCGCATGTGAAGACCTCGCTGGCCCCGGGCTCGCGGGTGGTCACGACCTACCTCGACAAGGCCGGCCTCACGCCCTACCTCGACAAGCTCGGCTTCACGCTCGCCGGCTACGGCTGCACCACCTGCATCGGCAACGCGGGCGACCTCACGGCAGAGCTCAACGAAGTCATCTACAAGAACGACCTCGTGTGCGCGGCCGTGCTCTCGGGCAACCGCAACTTCGAGGCACGCATCCACCCCAACCTCAAGGCCAACTTCCTCGCTTCGCCGCCGCTCGTCGTCGCCTACGCGATCGCCGGCAACGTGACGCGCGACCTCATGACCGAGCCGGTGGGCCAAGGCACGAACGGCCGCGACGTCTACCTCGGCGACATCTGGCCGACCAGCGACGAGATCGGCGCGCTGATGAAGCTCGCGATGGACGGCAAGGCATTCCGCGAGAACTACGCGCAGGTCAAGAGCAACCCCGGCAAGCTGTGGGAGCGCATCGAGGGCGTGCGGGGCGAGACCTACACCTGGCCGCGCAGCACCTACATCGCCCGGCCGCCGTTCTTCGACGAGTTCCACCTCACCCCCGGCATGGCCAACATGGGCATCAAGGGCGCGCGGGCAATGGCGCTTTTCGGCGACTCGATCACCACCGACCACATCTCGCCGGCCGGCTCGATCAAGGAGCAATCGCCCGCAGGCCACTGGTTGAAGGCGCATGGCGTCTCCAAGGCCGACTTCAACTCCTACGGCTCGCGCCGCGGCCACCACGACGTGATGGTGCGCGGCACCTTCGCCAACGTGCGCATCAAGAACCTGATGATCCCGCCGCTGCCCGATGGCAGCCGCGAGGAAGGCGGGCTCACGATCTACATGGACGGCAGCAAGAAGTTCATCTACGACGCGGCCATGAAGTACATGGAGAACGGCGTGCCCACCATCGTCTTCGCGGGCGAGGAATACGGCACCGGCTCCTCGCGCGACTGGGCCGCCAAGGGCACGGCGTTGCTCGGCATCAAGGCCGTGGTCGCACGCAGCTACGAGCGCATCCACCGGGCGAACCTCGTGGGCATGGGCGTGCTGCCGCTGCAGTTCAAGGGCGACGACTCCTGGCAGACGCTGGGCATCAAGGGCGACGAGACCTTCGACGTGCTGCTCGGCACCGAGATCAAGCCCCAGCAGGACGCCACGCTCGTGATCTGCAGCAAGGACGGCGGCAAGCGCGACGTGCGCGTCACGCTGCGCATCGACACGCCGATCGAGGTCGACTACTACAAGCACGGCGGCATCCTGCCGTTCGTGCTGCGGCAGTTGCTCGCTGCGGCCTGATCTCTTTGGACTGATGCCGGAGCCGTTCAAGAACCTGCTCGGACCGCAGGTGGCCGCCGCGATGGCGAGCCACCTGCAACGTGCGGGCGCTGAAACCGGTGCGGCCTTCAACGCGAAACGCTTCCGCTCGCTCGCCCTGAGCGGGCTGGAAGCCCTGGAGATGAAGGCCCGCGCGCAGCACCTCTGCACCGCGCTCGAGAAGACGCTTCCCAGCGACTTCGACAGCGCCGCCACGGTGATGGAAGGCGCGCTCGCGTCGATGGGCGAGATCGACGACGCCACGCTCGACAGCCCCAGCGGCGCCCGAGACGACGGCCTCGCCGGCTGGGCCGTGTGGCCGCTCACCGAGTATGTGGCCCGGCACGGGAAGGACAAGGCCCCACGCGCCCTGCAGGCCCTGCATGCGATGACGCAGCGCTTCACCGCCGAGTGGGCCATCCGCCCGTTCATCCTCGCGGAGCCCGCCCTGTCGTTCGACACACTCCAGCGCTGGAGCACCGACGCGAGCCCGCACGTGCGCCGCTTGGTGAGCGAAGGCAGCCGCCCTCGCCTGCCCTGGGGCATGGTGCTCAAGCCCCTGGTCGACGACCCCTCGCCCACCCTGCCCTTGCTGCGCCGCCTGATGGACGACGCCAGCCCCTACGTGCGACGTAGCGTCGCCAACCACCTGAACGACATCGCCAAAGACCACCCCTACCTGATCGAAGCCTGGCTGCAGGAGCACCTGCCCACGGCCACGCCGGCGCGCCTGGCGCTGCTGAGGCACGCGAGCCGCACGCTGGTGAAGAAGGGGCACGCCGGGGTGCTGAAAGCCTTCGGCGTGGGCGACAGGTTCAAGGGCGAAGCGAGCGTGGCGCTGTCGTCTCGCCGCGCAACGGTGGGCGATAGCCTCCAGCTCGCGCTGACGCTGCAGTCCACCGCGCGCAAGCCGCAACGCCTGGCCATCGACTACGCCGTGCACCACGTGAAGGCCAACGGCGACACCTCGCCCAAGGTGTTCAAGGGCTGGGTGGTGGAACTGGCGGCCGGCGAGCGGCGCGAGTTCCGCAAGCAGCATTCGCTCAGGCCCATCACCACGCGCGTCTACTACCCGGGCCCGCACCGCATCGAGGTGCTGGTGAACGGGGCCGCCGTGGCGGAAGCGGGCTTCGAGCTGCGCACCTAGCAACACGCACGTCGGATCACTCCGACGCGGCTTGGCTGCGCTGTCCCCTGCGCTTCAAAGGCGCTGTCCGGTACGCGGCGCAAGCGCCTGCGCCTAACCTGCAAGCACCTCAACGGTTAACAGGAGACTCCCATGAAATCCATCCTGCTCTGGGCCATCGGCGTGCCCATTCCCGTGATCCTGCTGCTCTGGCTGGTCTTCTGATCAACCAAGGCGCTCGGCAAAGAGCGCGTCGGAGAACCCGACCGTCACTTTGCCGTCGGCCCACTCGACCACCGGGCGCTTGATGACGCTCGGCTCGCGCAGCATCAAGGCGCGGGCCGACGTGGCATCGGTCACTGCGGCCTGCTGCTCGGGCGGCAGCTTGCGCCAGGTGGTGCCCTGGCGGTTCACGAGCTTCTCCCAGCCGACTGCCGGGAGCCACTGCGCCAGGTGTGCTTCGGGCACACCTTGTTTCTTGAAGTCGTGGAAGTTCACCGTGGCCTCGCGCGCCGCCAGCCAGGCGCGCGCTTTCTTCACGGTGTCGCAGTTGGGAATGCCGTAGAGGGTGATGGAATTCATCGGCCGTTTATAGCGCGTCGGACGTCTCCCGCGTCTCGCACAGCGGGTCGGGGCCATACGAGGTGTCCATCACCTTGCCGTGCGAATCGATGCCCACCTGGAAGTACTGGCAGAACGGCGTCTCGTAGCGGTAGGCCCAGACGGTCTGGCGGCGCTCGGCCACGCCCACCATGCGTTGGTCGAACGAATGGCCGATCAGGGCCTGCACCTCGGCGCCCGACATGCCGGGCTGGATGGTGTTGAAGTTCGCCTCGGTCAGCACCTGCTCCCAGCGCAGGAGTTTTCCAGCGGCATCGAAGTCGAGCATGTAGGTGTGGCGCCCGAACGGGCCGCGCGCGTATTCGAGGCGGCGCCCACCATCGGGCCGGGCGAACTCGCCCGTGGGCACCCCGAGCGACTGGCGCACCGCGTCCACCGGCGTGCCCGGCGCGATCGACTGCGGCCCGTAGCTGGTGCAGGCCGCGAGGGCCAGGAGGGTCGTGGCGGCAAAGAGGGTCTTCATGGGCTGCCTTTCACAGCGGCGTCGTGGCCGCGAGCACACCATCGTAAAAAGCGCCTGCAACCCCGCATGGAGCAGGGTGTATTTCGAGCGCCTCAGATCACCGCTTTTTCGGCCGTCTTGTTGATCGACGCGGCATCGGCCGCCGAGAGCTTGAAGACGCTCATCGCCTCGGCCATGCGCGCCGCCTGCTCGCGCAGGTGCTCGGCCGAGGCGGTGCTCTGCTCCACCAGCGCCGCGTTCTGCTGCGTCATGTGGTCGAGCGTGGTCACGGCCTGGTTGATCTGCTCGATGCCCGACGACTGCTCGTGCGAGGCCCCGGCGATGTGGTTGACCAGCTCGTTGACGCGGCGCACCTGAGCCACCACGTCGTTGATGGTGCTGCCGGCCGCGTTGACGAGCCTGGCGCCGGTGTCGATCTGGTCGACGCTCTCCGAGATGAGCGCGCGGATCTCTTTCGCCGACTGCGCGCTGCGCTGCGCAAGGCTGCGCACTTCACTCGCCACCACGGCGAAGCCGCGTCCCTGCTCGCCGGCCCGCGCGGCTTCGACCGCGGCATTGAGCGCGAGGATGTTGGTCTGGAAGGCGATGCTGTCGATCACGCCGATGATGTCGGCGATCTGCTTGGACGAGCGCGAGATGCCGTCCATCGTGGCAACGACCTCGCCCACCGCGGAGCCGCCGGTCTCGGCCGCGCGGCTGGCGCCGGCCGCTACGTCGCTCGCCTGGCGGGCCACGTCGGAGTTGTTGCGCACGGTGGCGTTCATCTCCTCCATCGACGAGGCCGTTTCCTGCAGGTTGCTCGCCTGGCTTTCGGTGCGGGCCGAGAGGTCTTGCGTGCCCGAGGCAATCTCGGCGGTGGCGCGGGTCATGAGGCCGATGCCTTCGCGCACGTCGCTCACGGTGGCGCGCAGGTTGATGTTCATCTGCGTGAGCGCGCGCAGCACGGCGCCGATCTCGTCGCTGCGGGTGCTCGACACCTGCGCGCTCAGGTCGCCCGCGGCGATGCGGCTTGCCAGGCTCACCGTGCTGCGCAGCGGCTTCACGATCGAATGGAAGAGGTAGGCGCCGGCCGCGCCGGTGGCGGCGACCACCACGCCGAGGCTCGCCCAGAACGCCCACGAGGCCGGGTTCGCGCCCGCGGCCCACAAGGCGCCGGCGATCGCCAGGTCGAGCGCGCCGAGCGCGCCCCAGAGGCGCGCCTTCAGGCCCATCTCGCGCACCCAGAGGCCGAGCTTGCCGATGAGGTTGCTGCGGTAGACACGCCCGTGGCGAAGGTTCAGGTCCTTGTGCTGGCCGTCGAGCATGCGCTTGTAGAGCGGCTCGATGGCCGCCACTTCGCCCGGTGCGGGTTTGCTGTGCACCATCAGGCTGCCCATGAACTTGCCCTCGTGGAAGATGGGCGCGAGGTTCAGGCGCAGCCAGTAGTACTCGCCGGTCTTGCGGCGGTTCTTGATGATGCCGGTCCAGGGCTGGCGGGTCAGGCGCATCGTGGCGCCCATGTCCTTCAGGATCTGCGGCGGGTTGGCGGGGTGCATCATCAGCGCCGCCTTGGTGCCCTTCAGCTCACGCCAGTCGTAGCCGCTCGCCTTGCAATAGGCGGGGTTGGCATAGACGATGTTGCTGGCCTGGTCACCCACGAGGACGAGCAGGTCGCCATCGTCGATCACATACTCCGTCGGCATCTGGCTCATGTCGTGTGTCTCCGGTTTCACCGCTGTTGTGATGTTCTGAAACCCCCTGCTTTGGCACGCGCGTGCTCATTCGGAGCGCAAAGCTCCCACGCGCAGCCTGCATCGGCAATGTCGGCCAACCACCTGTCGACTTGAACGCAGACGCTCACCGCGTGTTGCAGAAGCCACGGTATCGGTCTGCCTTGGAGCCCAAGCGCAGAACAGGGCGTGAAAAACGCCCCTGTTCGCCGCCAGCGGCGGCGCGAACGGCGCTATGCCGCCAGCCGGTCGGCGAGCCCGAGTTGGCGGCGAAAGTGCGCGATGGTCTCGCGCAGGCCGTCTTCCAGCGAGACACGCGGCACCCAGCCGAGCTTCGTGGACGCGAGCGTGATGTCGGGCCTGCGGCGGCGCGGGTCGTCGGCCGGCAGCGGGTGGTATTCGATCTTCGAGCGGCTGCCGGTCAGGCGCAGCACCAGCTCGGCCAGCTCCTGCACGGTGTGCTCGGTCGGGTTGCCGATGTTGACCGGGCCTTCGATGTCGGCCTCCATCATGCGCAGCAGGCCGTCGACGGTGTCGTCGACGTAGCAGAAGCTGCGTGTCTGCTCACCCTTGCCATACAGCGTGAGCGGCTCGCCTTGAAGAGCCTGCACGATGAAGTTGCTCACCACGCGGCCGTCTCCGGCGCGCAGGCGCGGGCCGTAGCTGTTGAAGATGCGCACCAGGCGCACGGGCAGGCCGCGCTCGCGGTGGTAGGCGAAGCACATCGCCTCGGCCACACGCTTGCCTTCGTCGTAGCAGGAGCGTGGGCCGATGGGGTTCACGAGGCCGTGGTAGCTCTCCTTTTGCGGGTGCACCTCGGGGTCGCCATAGACCTCGCTGGTGGAGCCTTGCAGCACACGCGAGCCGCTGTGCAGCGCCGCCTCGAGCACGCGCCACATGCCGATGGCGCTGGTGAGCGTGGTGCGCACCGGGTGCTGCTGGTAGTAGGCGGGGCTGGCCGGGCAGGCGAGGTTGAAGATGCGGGAAGGGCCTTCGAGCCGCTGCGGCCACACCTGCGTCACGTCGTGGCGGTGCAGTTCGAAGTTGGGGTTCGCGGCGAGATGGCTCACGTGGGCCTCGTCGCCGGTCGACAGGTCATCGAGCGCCACCACGCGCCGGCCCATCGCGAGCAACCGGTCGCACAGATTGCTGCCCAGAAAGCCGGCGCCGCCGGTCACCACCACGAGGTCGGACATGGTCGCTCCTTGATGAAGGTTGGAAGGTGAGCCATCGGCAAGCCCTGTACCGCCCTGGCGCGCACACAGGAACAGGCCTTGCCGAATGCCCACATCACCACTCCTTTCACAAGCAGGTCGCATGGCCACATCCAAATCGAAGCAATCCCGCAAGCCCGGCACTCCCACCGCCGCAAAGCCCGACGTTAGCCAGGCGATGCCAGTCGAGCCACAAGAGGCCGTGGGCACGGTGCTGAGCACGCTTTCCGGCCCGTCGACCGCGAGCTTCACGGAAGACAACGCCCAGGCCCTCGCCACGCCCGCGCAGCAGATGCTCGGCACGCGCTACGCCGGCACGCAGGCGCTCGCGAAGGCGATGCCCGCGAACCCGCTCAAGCCCGCCGAACACGGCCTCGCCAATGGCCACACACCACAGGCCGGGCCGTGCCAGCCGGCGCCCGACGAGATCGTGCGCAGCAGCACCGTCAACGAAGACACCGCGTCGCCGAAGACGGGTGACGGCAGCGTGCGGCCGGGCTTCAACCCGACCAACGGGCCGCTGGACCGCATGCGCGTCGACAGCGGCGGCCAGGCGCTCACCACCAACCACGGCGTGCCGGTGGGCGACAACCAGAATTCGCTGAAGGCCGGCCTGCGCGGGCCCACGCTGCTGGAAGACTTCATCCTGCGCGAGAAGATCACGCACTTCGACCACGAGCGCATCCCCGAGCGGGTGGTGCACGCGCGCGGCTCGGCCGCGCATGGCTACTTCGAGTGCACCGAGGCGCTCACCGAGCACACGACTGCCGCACCTTTTGCCGAAACCGGCAAAAGAACCCCGGTCTTCGTGCGCTTCTCCACCGTGGCCGGCGAGCGAGGCTCCATCGACACCGCGCGCGACGTGCGCGGCTTCGCCGTCAAGTTCTACACCGACCAGGGCAACTGGGACCTGGTGGGCAACAACATCCCCGTCTTCTTCATTCAAGACGCGATGAAGTTCCCCGACCTCGTGCACGCGCTCAAGCCCGAGCCGCACCACCAGATGCCGCAGGCGAGCAGCGCGCACGACACCTTCTGGGACTTCGTCTCGCTGATGCCCGAATCGGCGCACATGCTGATGTGGGTGATGAGCGACCGCGCCATCCCGCGCAGCTACCGCACCATGCAGGGCTTCGGCGTGCACACCTTCCGGCTGGTGAACGCGGCCGGCGAATCGGTCTTCTGCAAGTTCCACTGGACGCCCGTGGCCGGCACGCACTCGTTGGTGTGGGACGAAGCCGCCAAGCTCGGCGGCGCCGACCCCGACTACCACCGCCGCGACCTCTGGGAAGCCATCGAGTCCGGCAACTTCCCGGAGTGGGAGCTGGGCGTGCAGATCTTCAGCGACGTGCAGGCCGAAGGCTTCAGCTTCGACGTGCTCGACCCCACCAAGCTCGTGCCCGAGGAGCTGGTGCCGCTGCGCACCGTGGGCCGCATGGTGCTCAACCGCAACCCCGACAACTTCTTCGCCGAGACCGAGCAGGTGGCCTTCTGCACCGCGCATGTCGTGCCCGGCATCGACTTCAGCAACGACCCGCTCCTGCAAGGGCGCATCCACTCCTATGTGGACACGCAGCTCACACGTCTGGGCGGCCCCAATTTCCACGAGATCCCGATCAATGCGTCGGTGGCGCAGGTGCACAACAACCAGCGCGACGGCCTGCACCGCCAGGCCATCCACCGGGGGCGCGTGAACTACGAGCCCAACTCGCTGGGCGGCGGCTGCCCGTTCCAGACGGGCAAGGCGGGCTTCGTGTCCTTCCCGCAGCCGGTGGCCGAAGACAAGGTGCGCGGCAAGCCCGAAAAGTTCGCCGACCACTATTCGCAGGCCACGCTCTTTTGGAAGAGCCAGACGCCCGTGGAGCAGGCGCACATCGTGGGCGCCTATCGCTTCGAGCTGACGCGCGTGCAGACGCCCGCAGTGCGCGAGCGGGTGCTGTCGGTGCTGGCGAACGTCGACACGGAGCTCGCCACGCGCGTGGCCGAAGGCCTGGGCATGCCGGTGCCGCCGCCGCAACCGAAGGCGCTGCCCATTGACGTCAAACCGGAGGTGGAGAAGTCGCCTGCGCTCTCGCTGCTTTCGCGCCCCGGCGAGGCAGGCATCAAGGGCCGACGCGTGGCGCTGCTCGTCGCCGATGGCGTGGAAGACGTGCGGCTGCGCACGGTGCACAAGGTGCTGGCCGCCGCCGGTGCGGCGCCGCGTTTCGTGGGCGTGCGGCTGGGGGTCGTCACGCCGCTCAGCCAGGAGCCGCTGCATGTGGAGGTGTCGCTCGAAGCGGCCCCGTCGGTCACGTGGGACGCGGTGGTCCTGCCCGATGGCGAGCAGGCCGCGCTCTCGCTCGCCGAGCAGGGCCAGGTCGTCGAGTTCGTGAAAGACCAGTACCGCCACTGCAAGCCGATGCTGGTGCTCGGGCATGCAAGCGCCATCGTCGCGAAGGCCGGCATCGACGTGCAGTTGCCCGATGGCGGGCAAGACCCGGGCATCGTGCTCGGCGAGCCGATGGACGCCGCGGCGGCGGGCGCGGAGGTCAACGTCGAAGGCTTCTTCGCCGCGCTTGCGAAGCACCGCCACTACGAGCGCGAGACCGACCCACCTCGCGTGTGAGCGAGCTCAAGCCCGCTGTGGCTTGTACTTGAAGACGGCACGAATGACCCCGTGGTCGTTCGTGCCGTCGGCCTTGTGGTCGTCGAAGTTGAGGTGGTCGTTGTTGACCACCAGCCCATCGAAGAGCCACAGGCGCTTGCGGCTGTGGTCGTAGAACTGCTCGCTCACCATGATGTGGTCGAGCGACTCGCGGATGCCCTCGTGCACGTGCGTGTAGTACACGTCGCGGGTGTCGCGGTATTCCTGCAGTGTCTGCGTGCTGTAGAGGGCGATGTCGCCGCCGCCGATGGAGTCGCCCACGAGGTAGCGTGGCTGCTCGGTGAGGATGTTGGTGGTGTTGCTGAAGTGGCCGTCGTTGATGTCACCCAGCACCATCACCGGCGTGTCGTTGCCCTTCATCTGCTCGGTGAGCATGAAGCGCAGCGCCGCCGCCTCGGCCGTGCGCCGGATGGTCGAGATGGCCGCGCCGATGGCGGTGGCGTGCTTGGCGTAGGTGTCGCGGTCGTCGCGGTACCAGCCTTCGTTGAAGAGCTTGGTCGGGCCCTTCGACTTCAGGTGGCACACATAGAGGTGCACGTCGGGCCCGTCTTCGCGTGGCTTGATGGTGAAGTGCGCCACCGGGCGTGAGAAACCGCGGATGGTGACGTCGATGAGCGGCGTCTGCGGGTCGTCGCCGTGCGAGCGCAGCACGAAGTTCTCGGGGAAGTGCTCGATCCACTCGGGCACGCTGCTCAGGAGCCCCTTGCGCACGATGGCGGCGCAGACGATCTTGCGGCCATCGGCCTCGGGTGGCACCACGAGGTCGTAGTCGGCATCGAGGCCGGCGGCCAGGAGCGCGCGCTTCATCGACTCGGCGTGCCACAGCTCCTGGAAACCGAACACGTCGGACTTGAGGATGGTGAGCTGCCGCACCGTCCAGGCGATCTTGCGTTCGTACTCGGCTTCGGTCCAGCCGTCGCGGTCGGTGTAGAGCGGGCGGCCCGGCTCGTTGAGGTTGTAGAGGTTGAAGGTGGCGATGCTCAGCTCTTTCAGGTTCATGGCGGCCTCCGTGGGTGAGCGTGGGGTGTACGGCACAGTAGGCGACGCATGTGACAGGCGCGCAATCCCTACTCCTCTATATTCGGCCGGCCCCATGAAGAAGCCGTTCGTCGTCACCGTGCTCGGAACCGCCCAGACCCTGGCCTGGGCCTCGTCGTACTACATCGCCGCCCTGCTCGCCGCGCCCATGGCGCGCGACATGGGCCTGCGCGAGCCGACGGTCTTCCTCGCGTTCTCGCTGGCACTCGTGGTCTCGGCCTTCGTGGGGCCGTGGGCCGGCCGCACGATCGACCGCCACGGCGGCCGGCAGCTGCTCATGGGCACCAACCTGCTCTTCGCCGCGGGCCTGGCCGGGCTCGGGCTGGCGCAAGGGCCATGGACACTCTTTGCAGGCTGGCTGGTGCTCGGCCTCGCGATGGGCACCGGGCTCTACGAAGCGGCGTTCGCCACGCTCGTGCGGCTCTACGGCCACGACTCGCGCAATGCGATCACCGGCATCACGCTCTTCGGCGGTTTTGCCAGCACCGTCGGCTGGCCGCTCACCGCGTGGATGGAGACGGCCTACGGCTGGCGCGGCGCGTGTTTCGGCTGGGCCGCCTTGCACCTCGTGCTCGGGCTGCCGCTCAACGCGGCCTTGCCGAAGGTGCGCGCGGCAATCGCCGCCGCACCGGCGCCCGCGCAGCCCGTGGCGACGCAAGACGACATCCAACCCCAGCACCCGATGCTCGTGAGCGTGGTGCTGTCGTTCGTGTTCGCGGTGGCCTGGTTCACCAGCACCGCGATGGCGGCGCACCTGCCGCGGCTGATGCAGGCGCTGGGGGCGAGCCTCGCCGTGGCCGTGGCGGTGGGCGCGCTCGTCGGGCCGGCGCAGGTGGCCGGGCGGCTGCTCGAGTTCGGCGTGCTGCGGCGTGTGCACCCCTTGCTTTCCACGCGGCTGGCCAACCTCGCCCACCCCATCGGCGCGGTGGCGCTGCTCTTCACGGGGCCGGCGCTGGCGCCGGTGTTTGCGGTGCTGCACGGCGCGGGCAACGGCATCCTCACCATTGCCAAGGGCACGCTGCCGCTGGTCTTCTTCGGGCCGCAGGGCTACGGCGCGCGCCAGGGCTGGCTGATGCTGCCGGGGCGGGTGGCGCAGGCCTTCGCGCCGTTTGCCTTCGGCCTCGCGCTCGACCACTGGGGCGCGGCCAGCCTGTGGCTCTCGACGGCGCTCGGCCTCGTCGCCTTCATCGCGCTGATGACCTTGCGAGCCGACCGGCGCTGAATGCAGAACGCCCCGCGCGAGGCGGGGCGTTGCCGTGAGGGCGTGCTTGGTTACTTGCTCTTGCCGGACGTGCCCGACGACGAGCCGCTCGACTCGATGCCGGTCGACGTCGAGGTCGTGGGCGAGGTGGTGCTGGCGCCGCTCAGGCCGGTGGTGCTGCTGCCCCCGCCTTGCGGGCCTGCGCCCGACTGCGAGCCTTGGCGGCCGCTGCGCCATGTGTTGAACTCGTCGGAGAACTTCTTGTAGCGCTCCTGCCGCCACGACTGGTAGTCGTTGTCGAGGTTGCGCAACTGCTCGCTGCGCCACTGGTGGTAGTCGGGGTCATGGTGTTGCTCGCGGCCACCCTGGCCAGCCTGGCCGCCATAGTGGCCCCAGTCGGCATGCTGGCCCCACTCGCGCTGGCCATAGCCTTGCTGGCCACCGTAGCCTTGCGACCCTTCATAGCCCTGCGAACCGAAGCCCATAGAGCCATAGCCCGGCTGCATGCCGCTGTCGCGGCCATAGCTGCCCTGCGAGCCGTAGCGCTGGCCGTAGCCCTCGCCGCCCTGGCGCCCGAAATCGCGCTGCGATCCATAACCGCCGCCACTGCCGCCACTGCCACCGCGGAAGGAGTCCTGCCGGCCGTAGCCCTGGCCGCCGTAGCCCTGCGAGCCGCCGCCGATGTCGCGACCGAAATCGCCACCATATTCGCCGCCATACCCACCATAGCCACCGCCTTGCTGGCCGTAGCCGCCGCCCATGCCGTAGTCGGAGCCGCTGCCTTGCTGCCGGCCCGGGTCGAACTGGCGTCCACCGCCGGTGTAGTAGTCACCCGACTGCGGCCCGCGTTCGGAGCGCTGCTCGTGCTGGCTGCTGCCCTGCCGACGGAAGTCGCCGTAGTTGCTGCCCGATTCGCTGCGCTGACCGCCTTGTTGTGCGCCTTGACGGCCGCTGCCGTAGTCGTCGCTGCCATACCCGCCGTCCTGGCGGTTCTGATAGTCACGCTGAGTCATGTCGCTTCCTTTCATTTCGTAGGTGCATTCGTGAGCTCGGCGGGCACCGCTTGAGCCGCGGTCGCGCCGTCATCCAGACAGGCAAGCGAGGTGCCGAATGCGGGTGCGGCACAGCGTGCTCCACGCGGGGCTTTCAGGCTCGCGCCGCCGCGAACTTCCGCAAAATTTGCGAAGCCGGCAATTGCGGGCCTCACGAGCGCCGGCCGGCACGCGAGCGCAGCCGGAACACGCGTTGCCGCGTGCATCGACATCCACGCATCCGCAAAGGAGTTCCCCATGATCAAGATCTCTCGAATGGCCGTCTGTGCAGGCATGGCGGCACTGGGCCTGATGGCGGCCACGGCCGCGAGCGCCCGGTCCGACGCCGACTTCATGAAACAGGCGGCACAAAACGGCGCCGCGGAAATCGAGGCGAGCAAGCTCGCGCTGCAGAAGGCGCAGCGCAGCGACGTGAAGGCCTTCGCCGAGAAGATGGTGGCCGACCACACCAAGACCTCCGACGAGCTCAAGCAGCTGGCGGCGGCGAAGAAGGTGTCGCTGCCGGACGGGCCTTCGATGAAGCAGAAGGGCGAACTCAAGATGATCAGCGCGGGCGACGACGCGAAGTTCGACGAGCGCTACGCCAAGAACTTCGGCGTGAAGGCACACGAAGAGACGATCAAGCTCTTCGAAGAAGCCGCCAAGAGCGCGACCGACGCCGAGGTCAAGGCCTTCGCGCAGAAGACGCTGCCCGGCCTCAACCACCACCTCGAGATGGCGCGCGCGCTCGAGAGCGGCGCTCGCAAGTGAGCGCGAAGGAGCCGCACATGGACACCACGCAACGATCTCTCGCCGTCGTGACCGGCGCCTCTTCAGGCATCGGCCGCGAACTCGCCTTCGAATGCGCCCGCAACGGCTTCGACCTGCTCATCGCCGCCGACCAGGGGCCGCTGGAAGAGACCGCGGCGGCACTGCGCGACCTGGGCGTCTCGGTGAGCACGCTGACCGTCGACCTCGCCACACCGGCCGGTGTGGCCGCGCTGGTCGAGCGCATCGGCTCGCAGCCGGTCGACGCGTTGCTCGCCAACGCGGGCCACGGCCTCGGCCGCGCCTTCCTCGACCAGGACTTCGCCAACATCCGCCATGTGATCAACACCAACGTGAGCGGCACGCTCGACCTGCTGCACCAGGTGGGCCGGCGCATGCGCTCTCAGGGCCGTGGTCGCATCCTCGTCACCGGTTCGATCGCCGGGCGCATGCCGGGGAGCTTCCAGGCCGTCTACAACGGCACCAAGGCCTTCATCGATTCCTTCTGCTACGCGCTGCGCGACGAGCTGAAGGACTCGGGCGTCACCGTCACCTGCCTGATGCCAGGGCCGACCGACACCGAGTTCTTCGAGCGCGCCGACATGATGGACACCGAGGTGGCCACCGGCCCGAAGGCCAGCCCCGCCGACGTGGCCAAGGCCGGCTTCGAGGCCATGATGGACGGCGAGAGCGATGTCGTGGCCGGCTGGAAGAACAAGCTGCAGGCCTTGATGGCCAATGTCACGCCCGACGAGGTGCTCGCGCAGCGCCACCGCAAGATGGCCGAGCCGGGGTCGGCGCGGCATTGATCGGCGCAGGCCGGCCGAGCGGCGCCAGGGGAGCGTCAGCGCACGGGTGCCCGCTGCGGCCAGCCTGCCATCACCTCGCGCAGATGCGCCGAGATGAGTGTCTCGAGCCGCTGCACCACCGGCGCCGGGGTGTCTTCGCAGCGGTGGAGGTCGAGCCCGATCGACGGCAGGGCAGGCAGCCCTTCGAGGAGACGCAACACAGGCGGCACACCGAAGGCGGTCCTGACGGTCACGCCCAGGCCCGCGTCGACGGCAGCCCACACGCCGGCCAGGCTCGGGCTCGAGAAGGCAATGCGCCAGGGGATGCAGGCGCGGTTCAAGGCGGCGATGGCCGCGTCTCGCATCATGCAAGGCGACTCCAGCACCGCGAGCGGCAGCGGCTCTTCGGGTGAGGGTCTCGCCTCGGCGGCGCTGCCCGCACCGATCCAGCGCAACGCAACACGGCCGAGACGGCGACTGAGGGGCATGCGCGCGCCGCCGTTCCACGCGAGGGCCAGGTCGAGCCGTCTCCGCTCGAGTTGCACGAGCAGCTGCGCATTGCGGGCGAGCTGTGCCTCCACGCGCACGCGCGGGTGCGCCCGCGCAAAGCCGGCCAGCACGTGGGCCAGCACGCCCTCGCCGAAGTCTTCCTGCATTCCGAGCCGCACCTGCCCCAGCAGTTCAGTGCCACGCAGCACCTGATGGGCTTCGTCGTTGAGTTCGAGCAGGCGGCGCGCATAGCCGAGCAGCATCTCGCCAGTGGGCGTGAGCGCCATGCCACGCCCCGACTTGCGCAGCACGGGCACCCCGACCTGCATCTCCAGTTTCTTGAGTTGTGCGCTCACGGCCGCCGTCGAGCGGCCGAGCCGGTCGGCGGCCTTGGCGAAGCTGCCCAGTTCCACCCCCGCCACCAGGGTGCGGAGCACGTCGAGATCGAAGGCTGGAGGGCGCATGGATCGTCTCTCTTTGTCGAACTGTCCGTTTTGAATTATCAGATTTTCAAAACGGTTCCGCACCCCTATCGTGAGACTTCACTGGCCTTGATCCCCCTGGTTTCCGGAGGTGAGCGATGCGCTCGATGCAGTACGCGGTCACGTTGCCCGCAGCGTTCGACATGGACCTCATTCGCCGGCGCATCGCCGACAAAGGGCACATGCTGGACGACATGGAGGGCCTGAGCTTCAAGGCATGGCTCTACGCCGTGCGAGCCGAGCACGGCCCGGAGAACCGCTACGCGCCCTTCTACCTCTGGCACGACGAAGCGGCGATGCGCAGCTTTCTGCTCGGCCCGAGCTTCTCGGCCTTCATGGCCGATTTCGGGCGGCCGCCCGTGCGCAGCTGGATGACGCTCCACGCGGCGCTCACGCCCCTGCTCCGCGAGGCCCGGGTGGCCACCATGCAGTCGGTGGTGGTCCCGGTGGGCAGCGCGCCCGCCGTGTTGCTCAGCACCGAGATCTCACGCGCCGACGGCGAGCGCGCCCGCGGGGCGCTCGCCGCCGTGGTCGCGCTCGACCCCAACACCTGGTCGCTCGTGCGCCTGCAGCTGTGGCGCGCCATCCCTGCCACCGCCATCGAGGGAGAGGCGTATGCCGTCGGGCATGTGTCGGTGGGAGTGCCGCCCTCCAGGTGAGCGGCAGTTCTTTCAAGCATGCGGCGACCGGACGATGAACATCGCACCCGCTGCGAACATCAATGCCTGCACGGCAAAACCGAGCCAGGCGTAGGGCTGCACCTCTCCGGGCCGGAGCACCGACTCCGACGCGTCGTCCGGATTGACGCTCACCCTGACCACGCCGCCCACGGGGTGGCTTGCAGCGATCGCACGTGCCGACGCCTCATCACCACAAGGCGCGCTGCCGAAGCGCCAGCGATTTCCGGTGTGGGTGCGGCCTCCCCCCGGGTAGGTGTAGCGCACCTCAGGCGCGAAGCTGCCGCCACGCCGGCAACCGGCCACCACACCCGATCGCACGACTCTGCCGTCGACCTGCGGCCAGTCACCCGATCGGCGGGCCTTGTAGTAGTCGAAGGCCCCGAGGCAGAAGTTCAGGCCGACGAACCCGAGGAACAGCAGAACCGCGAGCTGCACGCCGGTGGGCAGAATGCTGCGCCGCATGCCGCCTAACCCAGCAGGCTTCGGAGCGCCAGGCCCTCGGCCGCCGCGCAGATCCCGAAGGCGATCAAGAGCAACGCGACGCGGCCGCGGGTGAAGTTCTCCCAGACCACCGCCCGGCTCGGCTCGGCATTGCAATACCGGATCGTCACCGGGCGGCCGATCGGTGGCGCGACCACATGAGGCCCCCAGCGCTCGATGATGTGCTCCACCCCCTGTGCGGCATAACGCACGCTGGCGCGAAGTAACGATCGGCAGGCGCGGTGTCGTCGTCGATCCACAGGCGAACGCTGACGAAGGTCACGGTGCCCGCCGCCGCGGTGCTGGTCATCCGGTAGCACACCAGCCACGCACACACGCCCACCAGCAGCGACAGGGGGATCGCAAAGGCAATCGCCAGGGCCGTCGCCAGGTCATCCATGGAGCCTCCGGCGTTCAGCCCTGATCACGCAGAAGAAGAGCCACGCCATCGTCGCCGGGATGGCCACGCCCAGGTGCAGGTACGGAAACCAGCCGAACAGCTCGACCCGCTCGGGCGGCTTCAAGAGCACGTCGTCATCGGACGCCCACACCGGCACCAGATCACCCACTCTGTAGAGGCCGTCGACCTTCGACTGCTTCACCCGCGTGAAGTAGAACCAGACCTCGCGCGTGCGACCGCCCCGTTCCAGCTGCAAGACGCCTTCTCGCTGCTCGCCGGGCGGCCCGAATGCCCGAGAACGATGCGGCTTGAGCGGCGGCACGAGAGACATGAGCCGAGCCTGCGTCAGCGAGTAACTCCCGGCCCGGTGCTCGTGGTACAGATGGATGCAGATGTCTGCGACGAGCGGCAACACGCCGCACACGATGACCATGAAGAGCCCCCACTGCGAGGCCGTGGGCGGTGCGTCGGCCGCCCCCACCGTCCTCGCGCGGTCACGCATGGTCCGCCGGACCTGGAGGCGCGGGGTACACCGAAAGCTCCAGCGACGCACCCGCTTCGCTCAGCGCCGCCAGCAGCACGGGCTCGAAGACAAACGAGTCCCAATGCGGCGGGTGGGTCTCGACGCCGAAGTCGGCCACGATCTCCACACCGTGCAGCGAGCCGAGCCGGCGCAGCCAGGCCGCGTTCTCATGCAGGAACGTGAGCACGTCTTCCCGCTGGGCCATGAACTGACAGAACTCGGCATTGCTCATCAGGAAGCTCACGCCGTTCGTGGAACTCGGGGTCGATCTCGGAAAGCGCCTGTCGCCCTTGCGCCAGACGCTCAGCGGCTGGGCGTGGGCGTCGACCAGCAAGGTGTCGACGTCGACGTTTTGGCTGCTGACGCGAAGCAAACAGGTCATGGGCGTTGCACGCAGATGTGAATGGCGCGGGAGACAGTTAAAAAAAACGCGGGCCAGCGGCCCGCGTGAACCATCCCGTCGGCCGGCCTGGTCGACCCGGCAGCAGGACAGGAGACCCGGACGTCATACGGATCTGAGGACTGCTTAGCGTGAGACAGCAAACCTCAGTGTTCCACGCGCCCGGTTTGCGAACCACTGTGTCATTGCGGAGTCGCGTTCCGTGAAAGCACGTGAGCGGGCTCGTGGTGCTGCGGGGCGCGCGCCCACGACGAGATGGTCCGGGAAAACGAGTACGCATTCGTGCTGGCGTACCGAACGCACTCCCGCAGATGACGGTGCCGGGGCGTTCGATCAGCATGTCAGCGGGGCAAGTCCGCCCCGCCCGCTCCGATCGACGTGCGGCTTTGCCGAAGCTTCCGCGCACCGGAGTTCAAGCAGGAACATTGACATGGATGACCCTCAAGACTCCGAACTCCCGCCCAGCGCCGAAGGCCGGGCCTTTCCGCTCTTCGTCTGCTGGCTGCTCTCAGCGATGACGGCTTCCGTCTTCATCGCCGGCTACCTGGCCCTGGACAGCCCGGTCCTGCAACAAGCGTCGCTCACCTCGAAGCTGCTCGTGATCGCGGGCCTCGCCACGCTGCTCCTCTTCAACTACTGGGTCATCGTGAGCCGAACGCGCGTCGACGCCGTCGCCATCAGCCAGACCTGGATCTGGTCGAAGCGCGTGCTGTGGTCCGATGTGACACAAGCCAAGCTGATCTACGTGCCGTGGTTCGCATGGATCATTGCCCCACGCCTCGTGGTGCGTGGAGGCGCCGGTCTCGTGACGCTCGTTCACGCCGCCGACAGCGAGGTGATCAAGGCCTTCGCGCGCTACGCCATGGCACCGCACCTCAGATCGCAGGAGGCAGCGCAACGCCGCTGACGCCCGCGCCGCGACGCGGCGCTGCCGCTAGGCACCCGCCTGGCGGCTCCCCTCGGCGTAGGTGCATGGCCGGTACATCGACCCGAGCACGCTCCAGCGCCCTGCGATGCATGACAGATAGAGCGTGCGCGCATACGCACTGCGCCCCACCGAACCCGCCTCCACCCCGATGTAGAACTCGCCGAACATCGGCTCGACCGACGTGACGGTGGACGTCACGTCTTCGAAGTCGGGCCAGTTCTCGACGGTGGCCCTACGAAACGAGACCTCCAGTGCATGCGCCTCGCGGTCGAGGGCCTCGTCATCGAATGCCGCGCCATGGCGACGCAACTTCAGGAGCGCCTCGGAGCGGAAATCCTGGCACCGCACCGCGGCGTCCAGATCCCGCCGCCGATACGCCGCCTGCAGGCTGCGCACGGCAGCCTCCGGCGTCGTGCAAGCGTCGTGTTCGACCAATGTCTGCGGCATCAGCATGGCCAGGTCGCTCGGTTTCCAAGGGAATGCATCGGTCCAGGCGACGCGGCTGACAGAGACGGCGTTTGTCATGTGCACTCCTTGGGGCCCGGTTGCGGGCGTTCGTCAGGGCTACTTCTTCGGCTCGCCCACGCTTTGGAAGAGGTCGTCGATGCTTCTGTCCTTCCCGTAGCCCGCATCGGTGGGTGCCTCGATCGTCACCTTGTCGATGTCGATCTTCTTTTCCTTGTCGAGGAAGACCGTCACCGTCTGGGGGAAGAAGATCACGATCACCACCAGCATCAGCTGCAGGATCACCCAGGGGATCGACCCCAGGTAGATGTCGCTCGACAGCACCTTGCGCGGCAAGGCCCCGTTCTTGAAGAGCGTGTCGGAGATGCCACGCAGGTAGAAGAGCGCAAAGCCGAAGGGCGGGTGCATGAAGCTCGTCTGCATGTTCACGCACAGCAGCACGCCGAACCACACCATGTTGATGCCGAGCTTGTCGGCCACCGGGCCGAGGAGCGGCAGGATGATGAAGGCGATCTCGAAGAAGTCGAGGAAGAAGGCCAGGAAGAAGATGAAGATGTTGACCGCGAGCAGGAAGCCGATCTGGCCGCCGGGCAGGTCGGACAGCATGTGCTCGATCCACTTGCCACCTTCCACACCCTGGAACACCAGCGAGAACACACGCGAGCCGATGAGGATGAACACGACCATCGCGGTGATGCGCATGGTGCCCGTCATCGCGCCCTTGATCAGCTCCCAGTCCAGCCGCCGGTGGATCGCCGCCAGGATCAGCGCCCCGACCGCGCCCATCGCACCGGCCTCGGTCGGCGTGCACACGGCCGTGTTGATGCCCGGCAGGCCGCCCATGCTGCCCAACACGGCAAAGATGAGGATGGCCGAGGGGATGATGCCGCGCAGGCATTTGGCCCAGAGCTTCACGCCCGAGAGCGTGCGCGCCTCCTTTGGAACGCCCGGCACATGGCCCGGCTTGATGCGCGACAGCAAGAAGGTGTAGAAGGCAAAGAGCAGCACCTGCAGGATCGACGGTCCCCAGGCGCCCTTGTACATGTCGCCCACCGATGCACCGAGCTGGTCGGCCAGCACCACGAGCACGAGCGACGGCGGCACGAGCTGCGTGATGGTGCCCGAGGCGGCCAGCACACCCGTCGCGTAGCGCATGTTGTAGCCGTAGCGCATCATCACCGGCAGCGAGATCATCGCCATCGCGATCACCTGGCCCGCCACGGTGCCGGTGATCGCGCCGAGGATGAAGCCGACGATGATCACCGAGTAGCCGAGGCCGCCGCGCACCGGGCCGAAGAGTTGGCCCATTGAGTCGAGCATGTCTTCGGCGAGGCCGCACTTTTCGAGGATGGCCCCCATCAGCGTGAAGAACGGGATCGCCAGCAGCAGCTCGTTCGACAGGATGCCGAACACGTTGAGCGGCAGGGCCGACATGAACTCCGGCGGGAACCAGCCCATGTAGATGGCGTAGAAGCCGCACAAGAGGCCCAGCGCCGACAGCGAGAACGCGACGGGGAAGCCGATCAGCATGATGACGATCAGCCCCGCGAACATCACGGGTGCGAAGTTTTCCATCGTCATGTCAGCAGCTCCGGCTCACGTTGGCAGGTTGAGTCGGCGAGTTCATTGCAGCGGCCTCTCGTAGTGCATGTCCATCTCATATTTGTGTGCGAGCCAGCCGATGCGCTTGATGATCTCGGCGAGGCCCTGAAGAAGCACCATGGCGAAGCCCAGCGGCAAGGTGAGCATGGCGGGCCAGCGGATCAGGCCACCGGCGCTGCCCGACATCTCGCCCGTCCGGTACATCTGCATGAACAGCGGAAACGAGAAATACAGCATCAGCGCCATCACCGGCATCAGGAAGAAGATGAGGCCGAAGAGGTCGATGCCGACGCACACGCGCGCAGGCAACTTGCCGTAGATCACGTCGACGCGCACGTGCTCGTTGACGCGCAGCACCTGCGCCGTGCCCAGCATCACGCAGGCGGCGAAGAGGTACCACTGGATTTCGAGGAAGGCGTTCGAGCTGTAGTCGAAGCCGTAGCGCACCGCCGCGTTCGTGGCGCTGATCAGGCACGACGCCAGGATGGACCACTTGGCGAAACTCGCGAAGCGGTCGTTGAGCGCATCGATCAGATGCGCCAGTTTCAGGAGTGCAGACACAAATACCTCACGAACTGCTCGGATCGGGGCCCTGAGTGAAAAGGGCCTCGCGAGCGAGGCCCCCCCTCGGCTGGGCAACAGGTGCTCAGAACTTCTGGGCTTGCATGAAGTCGTCGAAGCCCGCTTCGGCGAAGCGGAACCAGAGCACCTGGTCACCGCGGAACCTGGCGTAGTCCTCGTAGACCTTCTTCCAGTTCGGGTTCTTGCTCGACAGCTCGGCGTAGTACTCCATCGAGGTCTTGAAGCAGGCCTCGAGCAGGTCCTTCGGGAAGCGGTTGAGCTTGGTGCCGGCGCCCACGAGCTGCTTCAGCGCGGTGGGGTTGCGCACGTCGTACTTGGCCTGCATGTCCACGTGCGCATGCGACGACGCCGCTTCGAGCACGGCCTTGTATTCGGCCGACAGCCCATCGTAGGCCTTGGAGTTGATGTAGAAGTCGCAGTGCAGGCCACCTTCCCACCAACCGGGGTAGTAGTAGTGCGGCGCAACCTTGTTGAAGCCGAGCTTCTGGTCGTCATAGGGGCCGACCCATTCGGCGGCGTCGATCGTGCCTTTCTCCAGGGCGGGGTAGATGTCGCCGCCCGGCAGGCTTTGAGGCACGGCACCGTGCTTCTCGATGATGCGGCCGGCAAAGCCCGAGATGCGCATCTTCAGGCCCTTCAGATCGGCCAGCGACTTGATCTCCTTGCGGAACCAGCCACCCATCTGCGCGCCGGTGTTGCCGCCCGGCAGGTTGACGATGTTGTAGTTGCGATAGAACTCGCGCATGAGCTTCATGCCGTTGCCCTCGTACATCCACGCGCTCTGCTGGCGGGAATTGAGGCCGAACGGAATGGCCGCACCGAGGGCGAAGGTCTCGTCCTTGCCGAAGTGGTAGTAGCCGGCCGAGTGCGCCATCTCGACGGCGGCGTTCTGCACACCATCCACCACACCGAAGGCGGGCATCAACTCGCCTGCGGCGTGCACCGAGATCTGGAACTTGCCGCCCGTCATCTCGGAGACCTTCTTGGACAGCACTTCAGCCGTCCCGTAGAGCGTGTCGAGCGATTTCGGAAAGCTCGAAGCCAGGCGCCAGCGCACGGCAGCCTGCGCCTGGACCACGGCCGGCGCAGCACCGGCAGCCAACACGCCGGCCAAGCCAGCATGACGAATGAACCCACGTCGTTCCATCGATATCTCCTGGTTGGGACCCACACCGGGAGCACGTGCATCGACGATGCCGCGGGTGCTCTTCTCTCGTGCGAATCTGTGGACGTGACTGTGCTGGAGCAGCGTCTTTTCGACATCTGCACGATCACGTTCGGAGCCGTCGCAACAACGCGTACTCGTTTTCCCTTGCCCACCGCGCGGCGGGCACCGAGTGCGCCGAATCAGGCCTGCGCCAACGCAGACTGCGCACCCACCTCACGGCGAGCGATGCTCATCCCGGCCTTGATGGCCGCTTCCTTCGGGTCGCTCAGCAACCAACGATTCACATCGTCGAAGCGCGTGTTCGGCGTGGCGAGAAGACCGAACCACCTGTCCCGCCCATCGCGCTTGGCCATGTAGAGCGCCTGGTCGGCGATCTCCACGATCTTGAGCCAGTTCAGCGCTTCGGGCTCGCGCGGCAGGAACGGAAGACAGGCGAAGCCGACCGAGCAGGTCTTCGTGACCGACACACCCGGCGCCAGCTCGAACGGATGCCCGCCCACCGACACGCGGATGCGCTCGGCGAGCCGCTCCGCCTCTGCCCGGTTCGTGTGCCGGGCCACCACCAGAAACTCTTCGCCGCCCCATCGCACGAGGTAGTCGGACTCGCGGAAGATCTCCTGCAGCCGCCCCCGCATGTCCATCAGCACCTTGTCGCCCGCGGCGTGGCCGTAGGTGTCGTTGAGCGCCTTGAAGTGATCGATGTCGATGAGGAAGAAGGCCATGTCGGCGTCGACCGGCATCGACGCTTCATCGGGCGCCTTCAGCCATTCGTTGTAGCGACGGTGGCACAGGCTGATGTCGGCATCGAGCTGCTGCTCCAGGAAGCGGCGGTTGCGCAGGCCCGTCAGCGGGTCGGTCAGGCTGGCCTCTTCGATGGCGCGGTAGGCCTGCACCAGCGCCTGGTTCTTCTCGCGGAAGTCCGCATGCACGGCGCTGGCCATCAACCAGGCCGTCGCCACCGCCGCACCCAGCGCGAGGGCGAGCGCCGCCGCGATGCGCCGCAGGTTGCTTGCGGCAAGGTCCCGGGCCTCCACCACCGCCTCGCGCGAGAGCGCGCCTTCGTGGCCGATGAGGTCGGCGATCGCCGCATGCAGGCGCTTGAAGGTGCCGTCCATCGTGGTCATGTAGAAGACGGCATTGCCGAGCATGCCGGTCTTGATCTCGAGGGCCTCGGTGGCGCTCTTGCGGTACTTGCCGAACTCCACCGACATGATCTGCAACTGCTGGCGCTCGACGGCATCGAGCCTGTCATCGCGCAGCGTGTCGCCCAGCAGCTTTTCGTAGGCCACCATCTGGCGGACGATGCTGCGATCAAGTTCATCGATGTTGGCGGCCTTGAACCCCGCCCCCTCCCACGCCAGGCTCTGGTTCACCAGGATGTGGATCGAGCGCAGTTGCTGATCGAGTTCCGCCGCGCGGACGATCTTCGGCACCCTCACCTCGCCGAGATCGACCAGCGAGCCGCTCAGGCTGTTGTTGGCCGTGTAGCCAATGAAGCCCACGGCCAACAGGCAGGCGACCGCACACAGCGGCGCCAGAATCACCTTCAGTCGGAACGACGCGTTTCGGATCAAGCCAAGCATCACAACTCCAGGGCGCATCGGAACACTTCCGCCCTCGACGTGATGTCGGCGCACGGCGACGAAAGCTTTAAGCACGGACATGGCGCCTCCGTGATGGTTTGCGCTCTCAAGTCGCACGCGCAGCGGCCGAAAACCCGACGATGAACATCGTGTTGCGCCTGCTGCTGCCCATCCTGCTGCTCGTCTCGGGGTGGCCGGCGCTCGCCGAGGAACGCGGCACGCGCGAAGAAGCCCTCGCCCTCGTCGATGCTGCGGTGGAGCACGCGCGCAAGGTCGGCCCGACCCAGGCGTTTCGTGACTTCTCGGACAAATCCAACCCCGCCTGGCGACGCAAGGACCTCTACGTGTTCGCGTACACGATGGCGGGCGTCAGCGTGAGCCACGGCATCAACGACCGGCTCGTGGGCAAGAACCTGCTCGAGATGCGCGACCCGAACGGCAAGTTCCTCATCCGCAGCCTGCGCGATGTCGCGGCGGCCGGCGGCGGCTGGGTGGAATACGAATGGCCCCACCCGCAGACGAAGAAGGTCGAGCCCAAGGCCTCGTTCGTGCGGCAGCTGCACAACTTCGATGGGTTCGTCGGCGTCGGCGTCTATCGACAAGCACCGAGCACACCATGAAGCCACTCCTGTTTGCCGCGGCCGCGCTGACGGCCACCCTCGCCTGCGGACAGGCCGACGCCGAGCCGCGCCGTGCCACACCGGCACAAGCGGTGGCGATGGTCAAGAAGGCGCTCGCGACCGTTCGCCGCGACGGGCGCGACAAGGCCTACGCCGCGATCACTGACCCACGCGGTGGCTTCGTACGAGACGACCTCTACATCACGGTGTGGGGCCTCGACGGTGTGGTGCGCGCACACGGCGCCAACCCCAACATGGTCGGCAAGACGCTCGGCGACTTGCGAGACATCGACGGCAAGCTCTTCATCCAGGAGCGCTTCCAGCTCGCCAGTGCGAAGGGCAAGTTCTGGCAGGAGTACAAGTACACCCACCCCACGACCGGCAAGATCGAGCCCAAGCGGGTGTACTGCGAGAGCCTGGAAGACACCGTCGTGTGCGGCGGGGTCTACGGGCTGCCGCGCTAGCACGCCGCGGCCCGCTGCCAGCCTAGGTATTGCTGCGGGCCTGCGCATCGCGGAGCCGCGGATGCGCGAACCCCGATGCGCCACGCAGACTCCCGGGCGCATGAATCTGACCGCCACTCCCATTCCGAACACGCCGCGGCCACGCGTCCTGATGGCCGTTCGCGACGACACCCACGCCCACTGGGCCCAGCGCGCGCTGTCGGCGCTCTCGTGCGAGGTCGTCCGCGTCGACGGAACGCAGTGCGCGGTGGACGCCGCCTGCAACGACGACTTCTCGCTCGTGCTGCTGGACTGCCGCGAAGCGGCGCACCAGGGCACGCACACGGCACGCCAGATCCGCGCCCGTGAGGGCACACGCCATCGGCGGCCGGTGCCCATCATCGGCATGGCACAGAGCCACGCGGAAGGTGTGCGCCAAGGGCTGCTCGATTCCGGCATCAACCATGTGCACGTGGGCCCGCTGCAGCTGAAGAGTCTCGCGCTGCTGCTGGTGCGGTGGCGGCGCGCGTGAAGCACGCACGGTGGCCGACGCGCACGCGCGCGACCTCGGGATTCACCTTGCGTAGTCGCACGGTGCCGCGTCTCGCGGCACTTCGGTAGCTGGCAGAGGGCCTGTCATCCAACAATCGTCTCGACGCGATCTTGGAGAAGTTCCCAAGGTTTGAGGGCGCGTCATATAGAGCCTGGCCGCCACAAGGCGGTCATTTGCGCGGGCGCAGTCTGGCCCGCGCGTTTTGTCTTGTCTCGCGTTGAGTCAACAGGCATGCCACCCGACAGTCTCGTCACCGACATCCGCCTCCTCGGCCGCATCCTGGGCGACGTGATCCGCGAGCAGGAGGGCAAGGCGGCGTTCGAGCTCATCGAGCACGTGCGCCGCCTGTCGGTGGCCTACCGCCTCAAGCACGACGCGCAGGCCGGCAAGGCCCTCGACCGCCTGCTCAAGAACCTCTCGGCCGACCAGACCGTGAGCGTCATCCGGGCCTTCAGCTACTTCAGCCACCTGGCCAACATCGCCGAAGACCGCCACCACGTGCGCCGCCGCGAGCACCACGAGCGCGCCGGCCACCTGCAGGAAGGCTCGCTCGCCATGAGCCTGTCGCGCCTGGCCGACGCCGACATCCGCGCCACCGAGATCGCCAGGACCCTCGCGCACGCGCACATCTCCCCCGTGCTCACCGCCCACCCGACCGAAGTGCAGCGCAAGAGCATCCTCGACGCCGAGCGGGCCATCGCCGAACTGGTGAGCCAGCGCGACAAGCTCGCCACCACCCGCGAGCTCGAGCAGAACGAGGCGCTCCTGCGCGCGCGTGTCACCCAGCTGTGGCAGACCCGCATGCTGCGCTACACCAAGCTCACGGTGGCCGACGAGATCGAGAACGCGCTCAGCTACTACCAGAGCACCTTCCTGCGCCAGATCCCGCGCCTGTACCGCGAGCTGGAAGAGGCCCTGCCTGGCCACCCCATCGCACCCTTCTTCCGCATGGGCAACTGGATCGGCGGCGACCGCGACGGCAACCCCAACGTGACGGCCGAGACGCTGCAGATGGCGCTGCGCCGCCAGAGCGAGACGGCACTGCGCTACTACCTGACCGAGGTGCACGAGCTGGGGGCCGAACTGTCGATCTCGGCCCTGCTCTCACCCGTCACGCCCGAGATGCAGGCGCTGGCCGCCGCCTCGCCCGACCAGGGCGCGCACCGCGAGGACGAACCCTATCGGCGTGCCTTGATCGGCATGTACGCCCGCCTGGCGGCCACGCTGCACGAACTCACCGGCACCGAGGCGCTGCGCCACGCGGTGGCGCCGCAGTCGCCGTATGGGAGCAGCGACGAGTTCCTGCAGAACCTGCAGGTGATCGAAGCGTCCTTGCGCTCGCACCATGCGCAGGCCTTGATCGCCCCGCGCCTGAAGCCGCTGATGCGCGCGGTGCAGGTGTTCGGCTTCCACCTGGCGACCGTGGACCTGCGCCAGAGCTCGGACAAGCACGAGGCGGTGGTGGCCGAGCTGCTGCGCGTGGCGCGCCTCGAGGCGGACTACTCCGCCCTCGACGAGGCGGCGCGCCGCGAGCTGCTGGTGCGGCTCTTGAACGACGCCCGGCCGCTGCGCGTGCACGGGGCGGAGTATTCGGAGCACACGCAGGGCGAGGTGGCGATCTTCGAGGCGGCGCTTCGGATGCGCCGGGCCTATGGCCGCGAGGCGCTGCGCCACTACATCATCTCGCACACCGAGGACGTGAGCGACCTGCTGGAGGTGCTGCTGCTGCAGAAGGAGGCAGGCCTCTTGCGCGGCACGCTGGACCAAGATGACAAGGGTGGCGCCACCTGCGACCTCATCGTCTCACCGCTCTTCGAGACCATCGGCGACCTGCGCCGCGCCGGCCCGATCATGCGCGAGTACTACGCGCTGCCGGGCATCGCGCAGATGATGGTGCGCTCGGGCCGCGAGCAGGACGTGATGCTGGGCTACAGCGACAGCAACAAGGACGGGGGGTTTTTCACGAGCAACTGGGAGCTGTACCGGGCGGAGACGGCGCTGGTGAAGCTCTTCGATGAGCTGAAGATGGCGCACGGCATCGTGCTGCGGCTCTTCCACGGTCGCGGGGGCACGGTGGGGCGTGGCGGCGGCCCGAGCTTCCAGGCGATCCTGGCGCAGCCGCCGGGCACGGTGAACGGGCAGATCCGCCTGACCGAGCAGGGGGAGGTGATCAACTCGAAGTACGCGAACCCGGAGATCGGGTTGCGCAACCTGGAGACGCTGGTGGCGGCCACGCTGGAGGCGACGCTGCTGCACCCGACCAAGCCGGCCACCAAGGCCTTCCTGGAGGCGGCCGATGCGATCAGCACGGCGAGCATGGCGGCCTACCGCAAGCTGGTGTACGAGACGCCGGGTTTCACGGATTACTTCTTCGCGGCCACGCCGATCCGCGAGATCGCGGAGCTGAACATCGGCTCGCGCCCGGCCTCGCGCAAGGCGACACGGGCGATCGAGGACCTGCGGGCGATCCCCTGGAGCTTCAGCTGGGGGCAGTGCCGGGTGGCGCTGCCGGGCTGGTGTGGCTTCGGCTCGGCGATCAATGCGTTCCTGGGCTCGAATGCAAAGGAACGCCGGGAGCGGCTGCTGCTGTTGCAGCGCATGCACAAGCAGTGGCCGTTTTTCCGCACGCTGTTGTCGAACCTGGACATGGTGCTGGCGAAGACGGATCTGGCGATCGCGGCGCGCTACGTCGAGTTGGTGGAAGACAGGCGGCTGGGCAAGAAGATCTTCGCGGCGATCGAGGCCGAATGGCGGGCCACCTCGGAGGCGCTCTCGCTCATCACCGGGGAGAAGAAGCGGCTGGCCACGAACCCGTCGCTTGCGCGCTCGATCGAGCATCGCTTCCCGTATCTCGACCCGCTCAATCACCTGCAGGTGGAGCTGATGCGCCGCTATCGGCAGCAGCGCGATGACGACCCGGCCATCGAGCGGGTGAAGCGCGGCATCCACATCTCCATCAACGGGGTGGCGGCGGGGTTGCGGAACTCGGGATAACACGCGCAGAGGCTTCGGGCGGCCTCGCACCGACTACCGAAAGAGTTCGCGCAGCGTGTCTCGCACCTTGCTGACGACAGGCGCCTCGCCACGCCGCGGCGGCAGCAGGTGGAATTCGACCTCCTGCATCGGCGGCAACCCCGACGCGGTGCCCAGCCGGACGAGGCCCGGCCCGATGCTGGACTCGTTCAGGCACGCCACGCCCAGGCCAGCCGCAACGGCCAGTTGAAGCCCCGTGACGCCGGAGGCGGAGTGGGCCAGCCGGTAGGACACACGGTGGCGCTCCAAGGTGCGCACCGTGAGGGCCTGAAGTGCGCAGCCGGCGGGCAGTGCCAGCACGGGCAGCGGTCGCTCGCGGCCGGCATTGCGGTCTGCACCGACCCAGAAGAGCCGCTCACGCCGAAGCAGGGTCGATTCGCCTGCCGAAGCGGGGCGCGTCGGCGCAAGCCGCATCGCCAGCCCGATGTCGAACTCGGGCGACGGCTCGCTCGCATCGATCCATGCGCTCTTGGCGACCATGACGTTGAGTCGCAGGCCGGGATAGTCGACACGCAGACGCTGCAACAGCTGCGTCACCGAGGCGGGGCGGAAATAGTCGGTGAGCGCGAGGCACACCTCCCCTTCGAGCGACTCGCCCGTGAGGTCTCGCACGGCCGCCTCGCTGAGCGCCAGCAGGTCGCGTGCGTGGCGCAGCAGCCTGCGCCCGTGAGCGGTAGGCGTCGCCCCCGTCTTACCTCGGGTCAGCAGGGACTGGCTCAGGCGCTGCTCGAGCTTGCCCATCTGCTCGCTGACGGCAGAGGTCGACAGACAGAGGTGGGGTGCGGCCGCCGAGAGACTGCCGTAGTCGCAGATGGCGACGAAGGTCCGCAACTGATCGATGTCGAGCGCGCGCATGAGGATCGTCCTGCGGTTCCGAAAGATGTCGACGGATTTTCCTGCTTTTCCGGAAGACGTGCGCAAGGCACGATGAAACATCTTTCTCCCAGGAGAGGCACATGCCACTCGTCACGGTCACGATGTTGCGCGGCAAGGACTCGAAGTTCAAGACCTCCGTTCTTGCTGCAGTGCACGATGCGCTCGTGTCTTCGGGCGTCCCCGAAACCGACCGATTCCACCGGATCCTCGAACTCAGCGAAGACGACTTCCGCTTCGACCCGAGCTACCCGGACCTGACAACGCCGCGAGACGGCGACTTCATCCTCATCGAAGTGCTGCTCGCCGTCGAACGTAGCGTGAAGGTGAAGCGAAAGATCGTGGCCGACATCATCGACTCGCTGGAGCGTGACCCCGGCCTGGATACGGAGCGCGTGATGATCTATTTCAAGGAAACGCAGTGGGAGAACTGGGCGTTTGGCGGCGGGCGCTTCCTGCACGTCTGACCCGCGCACCGCTCCTGCATTCCACACACCCGGCCAGTCGGGCACTGTTCCGAAACGCACTCTCAGGAGATGCACCATGAATGATTCACCCACGCGCGTGTTCGTCGTCGACACCAGCCCGCTGATCCGCGACGGCCTCAAGGCACGCCTCGGCTTCATGCCCGGGCTGAGCGTCTCCGGCGAAGCCAACGACCTGAAGGAGGCGATGGACCAGCCGATGGGCGCCACCGACATCGTCCTCGTGGACATCGACAGCGACTGGGGTGTCGAAGACGACCTCGCGGCGTTCGTCGACCACGTCGCGCCGGCGCTGGTGCTCGTGCTCGGATGGGACGCCCCCGCTGCCGACATCCAGCGATCGCTTGCCGCGGGCACCCGCGGCTACATGCTCAAGGACTCCCCGGCGCAGGAGCTGTCGGTCGCGATCTCGACCGTGCGCAGCGGCGGCACGTACTTCGGCCAGGGCGTGGTGTTCCGGAAGTTGCGCGGCGACGAGGTGACGGCAGAGCTCACGGCACGCGAACGCGAAGTCATGGTTTTCGTGGGCCAGGGTCTGCCCAGCAAGACCATAGCCGACCGGCTGAACCTCAGCGTGCGCACGGTCGAGTCGCACCGCACGAACGTGAAGAGAAAGTTGCGACTCAGAAGCAATGGCGAACTGATCAAGTACGCCGTGGAGCGCGCCGCCGGTAGCCGCAAGGTAAAACCAGTACGTGCTGTCGCTGATCTGAGCTGCGTAGTCAGACGGTAGCACCATGTGTCGCCGATCCCGACACTCTGCGCCATTCGCAACTTCGGCCGTGTGTCGCTCGCGGAACTGTCATGGCTGCAAGCATCGTCATCGTGCCCGACATCGGCGGAACCGACCGCCGCCACTGGTTGACGCATTGGAAGTCCAACTATCCCGATCTGATGCGATTCGCGCAGTACGACGCGGCCGATGCCTCCTGCAGGAAGTGGGTGCGAGGAATCGACGACGCCGTGGCAAGCGCGGGGCCGCACACCACCCTGGTGGCGCACGGGCTGGGGTGCCTCGCGGTGGCACATTGGGCCGCTCAAACATCCCGCCCTGTCGAAGCCGCGATGCTGGTGTCGGTTCCTGACCTCAACTCGCGCACCCAGCAGCCCAGACGACTCGCCGGATTCACGCCAGTGCCTCGCAACGTACTTCCGTTTCGAACACTGCTCGTGGCGTCGGAAGAAGACGGCGACTATGAGCATGCCCTGGGGTACGCCGAGGACTGGGACGCGACGATGGTGGTCGTGGGCAGCATCTCGCACAGCACCACGCCCAAGTGCAGGCAGACCTGGGACGAAGGCCTCAACCTGCTGTGGAACCTCGCGGCCCCGGCACTAACGCAATAGGTACGTCGGCTCGGCCTCACATCCAAACCGTGTGCAATTCACGCCCAGGGCCACAAGCAGCCCCGTACTTCTACTGAATTTCGCAATCGGTCGGTCAAGCGTACTGTTGGACCGCCGATATGGGAAATGTTGTCGCTCGTACTTACTAAGGAGATGGATATGAACAGCAAGCGTTTCTTCTGCGCCGCCATGGTGGCAGTCGGGTTCATGGTGTCGGGCGTGCAAGCACAGACCTCCGGGACCAAGGACGAGGCCAAGGCCATGGTCGACGCGGCGGTCGATCACGTGAAGAAGGTCGGCCCCGAAAAGGCCTTCAAGGACTTCACCTCCGACCCCACGTGGAAGAAGAAGGACCTGTACGTGATGGCCTACGACAACAAGGGCACCGTGGTCGGCCATGGCGCCAACGAGAAGCTCATCGGCAAGAACCTGATCGAGATGAAGGACCCGAACGGCGTGATGGTGGTGGCGGAGCTGACGAAGATGGCCACGACCAAGGGCGAAGGCTGGGTCGACTACTCCTGGCCGCACCCGCAGACCAAGAAGCTCGAAGACAAGTCGACCTACGTGCGCAAGCTCTCCAACTTCGATGGATGGGTGGGCGTCGGCACCTACCGCTGACCGCCTGAACCCTCTTCGACTCCTGCGGTGCCGACATGAAACTGCTGAGAAACGCAAGCATCGGGACCAAGGTGGCGGTGGCGCCGGTCTTTGCGATCCTGTGCCTGATCGTCGTCGCTGCAGTGAGTCTGTGGGGAAGCCTGAGCGGCTCCAGAACGCTGCGCGACATCAACCAGTCGCGCATTCCCGGCCTGTCGATCGCCGGTGACGTCGAGAAGCGCATCTCGAGCCTCAACGCGAAGGTCAACCAGAGTCTGGTGTGGGAGGGTGCGGGCGTCAAAGCCGCGACCATCGCCACGCTGGACAAGCAGATCGCACAGGACTTCGTCGACCTCGGCGGCCTCATCGACGCGCAGCAGTCGAGCGCGGTGTGGTCGTCGCGTGACAAGGACACCTGGAAGAACATCGCCGCGGAGTACGCCAAGTACCGCAAGAGCGCAGCAGACACGCTCGACATCAAATCGACGGGGCTCGGGGCCGCGTCGGGCTTCATCACCATCTCCGAATCGAGCTACGGAAGATTGCACGCGCACATCGGCGAACTCGTGCAGGAGCAGCGCAGCCTGGTGAAGACCGTGGTCGACGAGGCCGAGACCCTGGCGATCCGCCACCAGGCCGTGACGATCATCACCCTGCTGGTCGCCGTGGCGCTCTCTGCACTGGCCACCTGGTGGTGCTGGCGGCTCATCGTGGGCCCCTTGCTCCAGGCAGCAGGCATCGCCTCGGCCGTGGCGCGTGGCCAGCTCGAGACACCGCGTGTCGACCCGGCAAGCGATGAGACCGGCCGCCTGCTGCTGGCCTTGTGCGAGGTCACGCAATCGCTCGGCGTGATCGTCCGCGACATCAACTCGGCGGCGGCAGACATCGACTCGGTGTCGGACGAGATCGCGACGGGCAACCGCAATCTCGCCTCGCGCACCGAGCAGGCCGGATCGGCCCTCGCGCAGACCGCGGCATCGATCGAGCAGATCACCGCCTCGGTGCAGATGAGCGCAGCCAATGCGAAAGAGGCGGACACCCTGGCGCAAGAGGCGTCCGGCTATGCGCGCAGCGGCGGCGGGATCGTCGAGGAAGCCGTCGCCAGCATGGAAGGGATCAGCGCCCAGTCGCGCCAGATCAGCGAGATCGTCGGCGTGATCGACAGCATCGCTTTCCAGACGAACATCCTGGCGCTCAATGCGTCGGTCGAGGCCGCACGGGCCGGCGATCTCGGGCGAGGCTTCGCCGTGGTGGCCGACGAGGTGCGCACGCTCGCGCAACGCAGCGCGAAAGCAGCCAAGGAGATCCGCGAACTTATCACCAGCTCGGTGGCCCAGATCGGCGCAGGGGCCGAGAAGGTGCGCACGGCGGGCGGTGCCATGGGCCGGATCGTCCACTCGATCGAACGCGTGTCGGTGGTGGTCAAGGAGATCTCCTCGGCGAGCGCCGAGCAGGCCGCGGGGATCGAACTGATCAGCACCGCCATCAGCGAACTCGACCACGCGACCCAGCAGAACGGGGTGATGGTCCAGGCCGCAAGCCATGCGGCCGACTCGCTCAAGACCCAGAGCCGCCGGCTGCTGACCGCCGTCTCCGCTTTCCACGTCGAGGGCGCAGCGACCCCTGCCCTTGCGGCGAGTGAACGCGCGGGCACGACCCCGCACGACATGCAAGTGGCCCAAGAGGACCGGGTCAGCGCCTGAACGCCCACGCGTCAGGCCAAGCGCAAGGGCGACCCCGCGGTTGACGCGAACACGAGGATGCACTGTGAAGCAGATGATGCCTCTCAAGACGAAGATCGTCCTGCTCGCCGTCATCCCGTTGATCGCGACGATCCTGCTCATCGCGCTCACCGTCCGCCATCAGGAACGGGAGCTCGCGCAACGGCAGCGCAGCCTGGTCGAGCAGGCTTACATGCAGACCAAGCAGAACGAGCTACGCCACTACGTCGAGCTCGCGCTCAGCACGATCCAGCCCTTGTATGAGTCGGGCCGCAATGACGAAGAGGTCAAGCAGGAAGCCATGCGGCTGCTGGCCGCCATGGACTATGGCAAGGACGGCTACTTCTTTCTGTATGACGTGCGGGGCATCAGTCTCATGCACGCTCGCCAGCGCGAGCTGATCGGCAAGAACCTGTGGCAGCTCCGAGACCCGAACGGGCTGCTGGTCATCCAGGAGCTGATCGCCAAGTCGAAGAGCGGCGGCGGCTTCGTGCGCTACATGTGGGAGAAGCCGTCCTCGAAGCAGGTGGCGCCCAAGCTCGGCTACGTGGTCGGCCTGGAGCGCTGGGAGTGGATGTTCGGCACCGGCCTCTATCTCGACGACATCGAAGGCACCTTGGCCGAGATCGACCGCCAGGTGACCAACTCGGTGGCGGAGACCCTGTTGCTGATCACCGGCATCGCCTTGCTGGGTGTGGCGGTGATCGGCATCTGCGGAATGATCCTGAACCTCAGCGAACACAAGATCGCCTACGGCAAGCTGCGCCTGCTGACGCACCAGGTCGTCCAGTCGCAGGAAGACGAGCGGGCCCACCTGTCCCGCGAGTTGCACGACGGGACCAGCCAGACCCTCGTGTCGGTGAAGCTGCTCGTCGAATCGGGCATCGACCAGCTCGAGGCCGAGGGCACCACGCCGCCACGGCCATTCTCGAAGGCGGTCGGGCGGCTCAACGACGCGCTGAACGAAGTTCGCCGCATCTCGCACCGGCTGCGCCCGCCGATGCTCGACACCCTGGGCGTGGTGGCGGCGTTGCGCCACCTCGTCGACGAGTTCAACCACCTCGGGGGCATGGCGTGCTCGATGGTGGTGGAAGGTGAGCCGTTCGAGCTGCCGGTCGACGCGAAGACGGTGCTCTTCCGCGTGGCGCAGGAGGCCATGACCAACGCGAGCAAGCACGCGTTTGCCACGCACCTGGAAGTCCTCCTGGAGTTTTCCGACGGGGGCGTGCGCCTGTCGATACGCGACGACGGAACCGGCTTCGACACCAATGCGGTCCAGCAGCATCCGAGCAACGGCATCGGTCTGCGCAACATGCGTGAACGGCTTCAGTCCGTCGGTGGGCAATGCGACATCTCATCGAGGCCGGGTTTCACCGTCGTCGATGCGCGCATGCCGCTGGAGGTGCTGGATCGAATGAGAGAAACCGTGGAGACATACTGAGAATGAACACCCCGCTGATCAGGCTGTGCATCGTCGACGACCACCCGCTGGTGCGCGAAGGCCTGAAGGCACGGCTATCGACCGTCGCCGAGTTCGAAGTCGTTGCCGAAGCCGAAGACGCCGAAGCCACCCTGGCGATGCTGGCCGCAGACCAACCCGACATCGTGCTGATGGACATCGGCATGAAGGCGGTGAACGGAATCGAGCTCACCAGGATCGTTTCGCAACGCCATCCCGATGTGTCGGTGCTCATCCTGAGCATGTACGACAACCCGGAGTACGTGGCGCAGGCCATGCAAGCCGGCGCGCGCGGCTACGTGCTCAAGGACTCGCCGTCGGCGCAGATCGTGAGTGCCATCCAGTCGGTGGCGGCGGGCGGCACTTTCTTCAGCCCATCGATCGCGAACGGCCTCTTCTCACCGAAGAGCCCCGAGCGTTGCCTGTCGATGCGCGAGCAGGAGATCCTCTCGCTGCTGGCGCGCGGGCTGTCGAGCAAGCACATCGCCAAGCAGCTCGACATCAGCGTGCGCACCGTCGAATCGCATCGGCAAAGCATCAAGCGCAAGCTCAACATCGATGGGCAGGCGGAGCTGATCAAGTTCGCCGTCGAGCGATTTCGCCTGTGACGTCGATCTGTAACGGTTGCTCGAAGCGAGAAGTAGTCCACGCGGCCGAGGCCGGTTTGCGTGGTCCTACGGAGCGGCTCTGCGTGCTCCCGCAGTGGTGAAGAAATGACCTGTTACTGATACTGAATCTCAGAGTCGCGCGAGTCCCCTCGAACGGCTCCAGAGCCGCACAAGCGGCCAGGTGGAGAAAGTGTCAAGCGAGGTTCCCGAGAGGACCGAGTTGCAGTTCATGTACTACCAGACGGAGACAAGCATGCATTCCCACATCCGATACTTGGCTGCGGTGGCGCTTTGCGCCATGAGCAGTTGGGCTGCGGCCCAGACCGTGCGCATCGGCTTCATCGCGCCGCTCACCGGCGGGTCGAGCGACTTCGGCAACAGCGCGCGCTTCGGCGCCGAGCTGGCGGTGAACGAGATCAACGAGGTTGGCGGCTACATGGGCCGCAAGTTCGAGCTGGTCGCACGCGACGACATGGGCGACCCGGAAGCGGGTTTCAAGGTGTCGCAGGAGCTGGTTCACAAGGAGAAGGTCGATTTCACCGTCGGCTTCTGCAACACCGGCGTGGCCATGCGCTCGCTGGAGGTCTTCCAGAGCGCCAAGCACGTGCTGATGGTGCCGTGCTCGCAGGGCACTGCCGTCACCACCAAGTACCCGGCGCGAGACAGCTACATCTTCCGCGTGGCGCCGCCCGATCACACCAATGCGAAGTTCCTGGTGAGCGAAGTCGTCGACCGCCGCCAGTGGACGCGGGTGGCGATCTTTGCCGACCGCACTGGCTACGGCGACGGCGGGCTTCGCGACCTGAAAGCCGAGCTGGCCAAGCGCAAGCTGGAGCCCGTCTACGTGGCGAGGTTTCCGCTCGGCGTGAAGAGCCTCGTCGAGGAAATGCGTGCTGCCAAGGCGGCTCGAGCCGACGCCATCATCTCCTACGCGGTGGGCCCCGAGCAGGCCGTCGCGGTGAAGAGCCGCCAGGAAGCCGGCCACAACATCCCGTACTTCGCGCCCTGGCCGCTGTCGTTCCGCAGCGTGCTCGAGAACGCCGGAGCCGGTGCACTCGAGGGCACGATGATGGTCCAGACCATCATTCACAACACCCTCAACGAGCATCGTGCCTCCTTCATCGCCCGCTACTACAAGCACTCCAGCGAAACCCGCATCGGCTCGCTGATGGCCGCCGCCCAAAGCTACGACGCCGTCAACCTCATGCTCAGGGCGATGTTCATCACCAAGGGCGACACCGACGGTGCAAAACTCAAGGCGGCGCTCGGCCGGCTCGGGCGACCCTACAAGGGCGTGGTGACGACCTACAACCGGCCGTTCACGGACGACGACCATGAAGCCTTCACCGAGAACATGCTGTTCCTCGGCGTCTGGAAGAAGGGCCAGATCGAATTCTTCTACCCGGAAGACGCCAAGCGGGCCGGCTTCATCCGCCGCAAGAAGGACGCTTGAGCAACGCAGTGCCTCCGCATTGCCACGCACGACCACCTGAGCGCTTCCGCGGATGCCGCGGGGCGGCAAGCTCCACAGAATCGCGGGCCGTGACGCAAGCGCATGCATGAAGCAAGGCCCTGTTCGACTCGTCGTCGCCGACAGGCATCCGGTGATCCGCGAAGGCGTCGCGGCGTGCCTGTCGCCTCACTGGAACATCGAGCTCGTCGGAATGGCCGACGACGCGGGGGCTCTCGACAGGCAACTGCAAGCGCTTCACCCCGACGTGGTTCTGCTCGATGTGCTGGTCGGTGTGGGCAACCGCGTGGCCTACGTGCAAGACCTCGCGACCCGGCATCCACGGGTCGCGCTGCTGATGTTCATTGCCTTTGCCGACATGGAGCTCGTCCACGAGCTGCTGATGGCCGGCGTGCGCGGGTGTGTGTTGAAGCAGGACTCAGCGCACGAACTCTTCAGCGCCGTGATGCTGGCCAGCCGCGGCAGCATCTTCCTCAGCAAGGCGCTCCGTGCGCGGTCGCCGGTGGCGCCCGCTGCCAAGCCCTGCCTGACGTTTCGGCAGAGCCAGGTCCTCACTGCCCTCGCGTTGGGTTGGTCCAGCAAGCGGATCTCGGTCATGTTGCGCATCAGCAATCGAACCGTCGAGAAGCACTACGAAGACCTGCGCAAGAGGCTGCGCATCGCGAGCCGCGGCGAGCTGATCAAGTTCGCGGTGGAGAACCTGCATTGGCCGCGGGTCGGCGGCTCGTTCCGAGACGCCTACGGACTGCATGAATGCGGCACGGGCGCGTCGAATGCCGTTACGCCGCCCGTGCTTCGATGAACTCGACGGCTTCGCCATCGGCCGGAATGATGAGCCTGTGGCCCACGCCTGCCGCGTCGGCCGCAGCGCGCAGTGCCGAGCGCGTGGCGGGGCAATGGGTGAGCGCCTCGAGGTGGTTGGCCACCGTCGTGCCGCGCCACAAGCCGACGAACTCGACCACGTCGGCCACGCCCATGATGACCTCGTGACCGACGTCGAACTTCGCACCGCCCGCCGGCACCAGGGCGACTGCGGGCTGGAACTTCTCGACGAAGTGCCTCACCTCGTCGGTGAGGATGGTGTCTCCGGCAATGTAAAGCGAAGGCTCGCCCGGGAATTCGATGAAGTACCCGACGCCGTGCTCCATCAGGCGGCCGATCACGCCCGTGCCATGCGTGCACCTCACGGTGCGGATCGTGCCGCCGAGAAAAGGCTGCGCCTCGCCGGGTGCGACATCGCGCAAGGGCTGGACGTTGAGCCCACGCTGGCGAAGATGGGCCGTGTCGTGCGGCGTGCAGATGACGGGCACGTTGCGCTTGCGCAGCCAGCTCTTGCCTGCCCGGTCGAGATGGTCGAAGTGGCCTTTCTGACAGTGCGTGATGAGGCAATGCGTCACGGCGGCGAGCGCCGCTTCCGCATTCACCGGCAGCTCGACCACCGGGTTGCGCTCCCTTCGTCCGAAAAGCTTCAGCGGTGGCAGTGCACCCATGGGGGCCAGCATCGGGTCGATCAGGATGTGGTGGCCGCCGAGTTGAATGATGGCGCTTGCATTGCGCAGTTGGGTGATCTTCATGGCTTCTCCTTTAGCGACGCCATGGTGACGCGAGCCGCCCGTTCATAGAATGGCGAGGCCCGACACAACGCGATCAAAATCTGCCATGCCATCGGGTCGTCGCCCCATCAGAGTCGGTCTGGTTCTCTACCCAGGCTGCACGCCCGCAGGGCTCTTTGCCTTTGCCGACCTTCTGCACAGCGCCAATCGGCTGGCCGGCCAGCCAGTCTTCGAAACGGCTTTCATCGCCGCTCAAGCAGGGCCGGTCGAGTGCACGCACGGGCAGGTGCTCAAGGCCACGCACGCGATCCCCGATGCGCGGGTCGACGCACTGCTCGTTCCCGGCTTCCTGGCCGAATCGAGCACCCAGGTGCGAGAGGTCGCGAAGCAAAACCAGACGCTCATCCGCACGCTGCGTGAGATGCCAAGGTCCGTCGGCGCATGGAGCTACTGCACCGGAGTCGCGTTCGTCGCGGCCGCTCGGCGCCTGAACGGCTCAAGCGCCACCGTGACCTGGTGGCTCGCAGAAGCAATGCGCCGCGACTTTGCCGACGTGCAATGGCAGACCGAACGCACCTGCGTCTGGAGCCGCAGCGCGGCCACGGCGGCCGGCGCCAACGGCTACCTCGAGATCGCGCAACACCTCATCGAGGAAGAGCTGAGCCCCGACGCCTACGGCAACCTCAAGAAGCTGCTGGTGCTGCCGCGCCCCGAGCGCTCGCACGATGTGTTCAGGGTACTCAATCTGATGGAGCGCTCGGACCCGCTGATCCGAAGCCTGTACGCCACGGTTCACGCCCTCTCCGCCACGGAGCTGACGGTGGCCAGGCTCGCCGAAGCGCTGAACACCACGGAGCGGACCCTCGCCCGCAAGACGAAGGCCCTGACCGGCGTCTCGGTGGCGAGCCATGTGCGAACGATCAAGCTTCATCAGGTGAGCGAACGCCTGGTGCACACGAAAGCGCCTGCCTCGTCGATCTCGGGTGAACTCGGGTTCAGCAGCGAGTCGGCGATGAGCCGCATGTTCAAGGAGCTGACGGGCCTCACGCCCGCGCAGTACCGGCAGACCTTCAGCAAGCTCGGCGCAAGCTGAGACGCTTCCACGTCTCCACCACCGAGTCCGGGTTCAGAGAGATCGACCCAATGCCCTCAGCCGCGAGCCAGTCGGCGAAGTCCGCATGGTCGCTGGGCCCCTGGCCGCAGATGCCCACGTACTTGCCCACCGCGCGGCACGCCGTGATGGCCCGCGAGATCAGCGCCTTCACGGCCGGGTCGCGCTCGTCGAAGTCGGCCGCCAGGATCTCCATGCCCGAGTCGCGGTCCAGGCCGAGGGTCAGCTGGGTCAGGTCGTTCGAGCCGATCGACATGCCGTCGAAGAATTCGAGGAACTGGTCGGCCAGCACGGCGTTGCTCGGGATCTCGCACATCATGATGATGCGCAGGCCCTCGTGCCCGCGCTTCAGGCCCTTCTCGGCCAGCATCTCGGTCACGCGCTTGGCCTGGCCGAGCGTTCTGACGAAGGGCACCATGATCTCGACATTGGTCAGGCCCATGTCGTTGCGCACACGTTTCAGGGCCTCGCACTCCATCGAGAAGGCGTCGCCGAACCCGTCGCTCACGTAGCGCGAGGCGCCGCGGAAGCCGAGCATGGGGTTTTCTTCTTCGGGCTCGTAGCGGCTGCCGCCGATGAGCTTCCTGTACTCGTTGGACTTGAAGTCGGACAGGCGCACGATCACCGGCTTGGGCCAGAAGGCGGCCGCGATGGTGGCCACGCCTTCGGTGAGCTTGTCGACGTAGAAGGCGCGCGGCGAGGCGTGGCCACGGGCCACCGACTCGACCGCCTTCTTGAGGTCGATGTCGATGTTGGGGTAGTCGAGGATGGCCTTGGGGTGCACGCCGATGTTGTTGTTGATGATGAACTCGAGGCGGGCGAGGCCGACGCCGGAGTTGGGCATCTGGGCGAAGTCGAAGGCGAGCTGGGGGTTGCCCACGTTCATCATGATCTTGATGGGGCAGTACGGCAGCTCGCCGCGGTCGACCTCGGTGATCTCGGTCTCGAGCAGGCCGTCGTAGATGTAGCCGGTGTCGCCCTCGGAGCAGGCGACCGTGACGAGGGCGCCGTCTTTGAGGGTGTCGGTGGCGTCGCCGCAGCCCACCACGGCGGGGATGCCGAGTTCGCGGGCGATGATGGCGGCGTGGCAGGTGCGCCCGCCGCGGTTGGTGACGATGGCACTCGCCCGCTTCATCACCGGCTCCCAGTTGGGGTCGGTCATGTCGGTGACGAGCACGTCACCGGGCTGCACGCTGTCCATCTCGGCCAGGCTGTGCACGATGCGCACGGGGCCGGTGCCGATCTTCTGGCCGATGGCGCGGCCTTCGGCGAGCACGGTGCCGGTGCCTTTGAGCTTGTAGCGCTGCTCGGCCTTGCCTTCTTGCTGGCTCTTCACCGTCTCGGGGCGGGCCTGCAGGATGTAGAGCTGGCCGTCGCTGCCATCCTTGCCCCATTCGATGTCCATCGGGCGGCCGTAGTGCTGCTCGATGATGAGGGCGTATTGGGCGAGTTCGGTGACGTCGGTGTCGGTCAAGGAGTAGCGGTTGCGCTGCTCGGTGGCGGTGTCCACCGTCTTGACGAGCTTGCCGGAGGCCTTCTTCTCCTCGGGGCTGGCGAACTCCATCTTGATGAGCTTGGAGCCGAGGTTGCGCCGGATGATGGCCTGCTTGCCGTTCTTGAGCGCGGGCTTGTGGACGTAGAACTCGTCGGGGTTGACGGCGCCTTGCACCACGGTTTCGCCGAGGCCGTAGCTGGAGGTGATGAAGACGACGTCCTTGAAGCCGCTTTCGGTGTCGATGGTGAACATGACGCCGGCCGCCCCCAGGTCGGAGCGGACCATGCGCTGCACGCCGGCGGAGAGGGCCACGTCGGTGTGGGCGAAGCCCTTGTGGACGCGGTAGCTGATGGCGCGGTCGTTGTAGAGGCTGGCGAAGACCTCTTTCATCTTGTGCAGCACGTCGTCGATGCCGACGACGTTGAGGAAGGTCTCCTGCTGGCCGGCGAAGCTGGCGTCGGGCAGGTCTTCGGCGGTGGCCGAGGAGCGCACGGCGAAGGACGCCCCCGGGTTGCCGGCGGTGAGCTTGGCGAACTCGGTGGTGATGGCGTCTTGCAGGTCGGCCGGGAACGGGGTGTCTTCGACCCAGCGGCGGATCTCGGCGCCGGCTTCGGCGAGCGCGCGTACGTCTTCGGTGTTGAGGGTGGCCAGGCGCTGGCTGATGCGCTCGGCCAGGCCGTTGTGCGCCAGGAAGCGCCGGAAGGCGTGGGCCGTGGTGGCAAAGCCGCCGGGCACCCGCACGCCCGAGGCCGCCAGCTGGCTGATCATCTCGCCGAGGGAGGCGTTCTTGCCGCCAACCGACTCGACGTCGGTCATCCTCAGGAACTCGAGCGGAACGACGAGGGCGGAAGAAATGGGCGGGCGCGACGTTGAGAAGTCCATGCGAAATCGTATGTGACATCTCGCGGCGGCGCGACGTGGATACCTCGTGCGTAGTGCCACTAGCCGGAGTTCCGTATCTCTACATCGGCGCCGCGTGGGGCGACGTGCAAACATCCTGTCAAGAAACTTGCGTCGTCTCTTGCAATGCTGACGTGCCATCAGATGGATCGCTGCCGCCAGGTCTTCTACATCAGCGAGGCTGTGGCCGGGCTGGGCACGCTGGATGTCCGCAGCATCCTCGACATCTCCCGCTATCGGAACCTGCGCGACAACATCACCGGGTGCCTGCTCTTTTCTGGGCGGCACTTCGTGCAGATCCTCGAGGGAGACCCCACCGAGATCGAGAACACCATCGGACGGATCAAGGCAGACCGCCGCCACCGCGGCATTCACATGCTGGTGGATCGCGAGGCCACCCGCATGTACGACGATTGGTCGATGGGCTGTCTGTACAACCTCGATCTGGCCGACCAGCTCGCCGCACTCCACGCCAGCCCTTCGGCCACCGCAGACGAGTGCCTCGGGTTCATGGCGGCGATCCACCCCGACACCGTCATGGGGCCGCTGTAGCAGCAGCGCGAATCTCCTCGGCGCGCTGCCGCACCGCCGCCCGGTCGGCGTCGTTCAGCCGCGCCAGGTTCTTGAGCTGCATGGCCATGCGTGTGTTGCCGGCGAGCAGCTTCTCGTGGCGCAGGAGGAAGTCCCAGTACAGCGTGGTGTAGGGACAGGCTCGTTCGCCGATACGTTGCGCCGGGTCGTAGCGGCACCCGGCGCAGCTGTTGCCCATGCGCTGGATGTACTTGCCGGTGGCGACGTAGGGCTTGCTGGCCATCAGGCCGCCGTCACCGTACTGGCTCATGCCGAGCGTGTTGGGCAGCTCCACCCACTCCACAGCATCCACGTAGACCGACAGGTACCACGCATGCACCTGCTGGGGCCGCACCCCCAGCAGCAGCGTGAACAGGCCGATGACCATGAGGCGCTGGATGTGGTGGGCGTAGCCGTGTGCGAGGGTCTGCGTGAGGGCATCGCGCAGGCAGGCCATGTCGGTGTCGCCGGTCCAGTACCACGCGGGGAGGTCGTGGCGGGCGTCGAGCGCATTGCGTTCGAGGTAGCCGGGCATCTGCGTCCAGTAGATGCCGCGCACGTATTCACGCCACCCCAGGATCTGCCGGATGAACCCTTCGGCGCTTTCCAGTGGCGCGTGGCCCGCGCGGTAAGCGGCTTCGGCAGCGTGCACGACTTCGCGGGCCGTCAGCAGCTTCAGGTTCAGCGCCGCAGAGAGCTGCGAGTGGTACAGCCAAGGTTCGCCGGGCCACATCGCGTCTTCGTAGCGGCCGAAGAGCGGCAGCCGCTCTTCGATGAAAGCCTGCAATGCCGTCAAGGCTTGCGCGCGGGTCACCGGCCAGGCAAAGCTCGCCAGCGAACCGGGGTGCTGGGCGAAGCGGGTCTCGACCAGTGCCAGCACTTCACGCGTGACCGCGTCGGGCGCGAAGGTCGCGCGCGGCGGCACGAGGCCCGGCCCTTCGGAGCCGAAGGCCTCGCGGTTGTCGGCGTCGAAATTCCAGCGTCCACCGACGGGGCCGCCGTCTTCCATCAACACCCCGTGGCGCTGCCGCAGTTCACGATAAAAGTACTCCAGCCGCAGCGACTTGCGATTCTTGGCATGGGCGGCGAACTCGCGCACGGTCGCGAAGAAGTGGCGGTCTTCGCGGACGTCGAGCACCAGCCCGGCCCGCTCGACCACGGCCTTCAGGGACTGCCAGACGCGCCAGTCGCCCGGTGCCGTCATCACGACCCGCTGTGGGGAAAGCGACGCGAGTGACGCTTGAAGTTCGGCCGCGAGAGTGCCCAGATTGCCGGGGTCGTCCAGGCGCCGGTAGTGCAAAGGGCGGCCAGCCGCCCGCAATGCTTCGGCGAAGTGCCGCATCGCGGCAAGGAACAGCGCAATGCGCTGCTTGCTCGACCAGACATGGGTCGACTCTTCGGCGGCCTCGGCCATCCACACCGCGTCTTGCGCGGGGTCGAAACCATCGAAGGCGGCGGCGTCGAGGTCGAGCTGGTCACCGAGAACCAGGACCAGTGTTCGCAAAGGCGTCATGGTGCGTCGGGGCGCGCTCGAACGCGCAGCCGATTCCTGAGATCGTCGACAAAGGTCCTCGCCGGCAGCGAGAGCGCGCGATCATGTCGCCACACGAGATGCCAGCGGCCTCGCAGCGGGAAGCCCGTCACCGGCAGGATCGTGAGTCCTTCCGACGCCGGGTTCGACGCCAAGGCATGACGCGACAGCACGGCGAGCCCCAGCCCTGCGCGCACCGCGTGCTTGATCGCCTCGTTGCTGCCAAGCGCCATGCGCGGCTCCCAGGACACGCTGTTGCGCGCGAACGCTTCTTCTGCCGTGGCGCGGGTTCCCGACCCCGACTCGCGCGTGAGCAAGGGTTCAGCGACCAAGTCTGACAGCTTGAGCCGCCGGCGCCGCGCGAGCGGGTGGTCGCTCGGCGCGATCACCACGAGCGGGTTCTCGAGAAACGGCCAGCGGGTCAGCGGCAGGTGATCCGGCGGACGCATCATGGCGGCCAGCTCGTCATCGCCACGCTCGAGCCGCGCCACGACGGCCGCGCGGTTCTCGACGGCGAGCTCGATCTGGATGCCGGGGTACTGGCGCGCGAAAGGGCCCAGCAGGTCGGGCAGGAAGTATTCGGTGGTGGTCACCGCGGCGATGCGCAGGCGCCCGCGCTTCAGGCCCTGCAGCGCGGCCGCGTCGTCCTCGAATTCCTGCCAGATCGCACCCATTGCCCGCACCGCTTCGGCGAGGCGCTGGCCGATGGCGGTTGGTACGAGGCCTCTTCCACGCTGTTCGAAGAGCACGAGGCCGAGGGCCGCCGACAGCTCCTTCAGTTGCGTGGAGACCGTCGGCTGCGCCAGATGAAGCGACTGCGCCGCGCGCACCACGCCACCCAGCCGCACCACCGCTTCGAGGCTGCGCAGCTGGACGAGGCTCGCGCGAGGCGCCTGTCGAAGGCCAGGAGGCATTCCGTGTTTCATCGACTTCCCCGATGTTTTGCATCCGAACATATCACTTGTCGGTCATGGCCGGTTCACCGAGCATTCGCCCCCGCCATGCAAAACTTCCTCGACCCCGCCATCCTCTTCTTCGTCTTCGGGCTCCTTGCCGGCACCGTCCGATCCAACCTGGAAATTCCGCCTGCGATTGCACGCTTTCTTTCGTTGTACCTGCTGATGGCCCTCGGCCTGAAAGGAGGCTTCGCACTGGCGAAGTCAGGGCTGGACGCCGAGGTCGCGGTGAGCCTGGCCTGCGCAGTCGTGCTGGCACTGGTCGTGCCGGCGATGGGCTACCTGGTCTTGAAGCGATGCCTTTCGCGTTTCGACGCCGCGGCGGTCTCGGCCACCTACGGATCGGTCAGTGCCGTCACCTTCATCACGGCGGTGCAGTACCTGGAGACGCACCAGTTGGCCTACGGCGGGCACATGGCGGCGGCCATGGCCTTGATGGAGTCCCCCGCGATCGTGATGGCCGTCGTGCTGGCGAACATGGCGCGTCAAAAGGAAGGCACAGCGCATGGCACGCACAAGGTGGGCCTGCGCAAGGTGCTTCACGAGTCGTTCACCGACGGTGCGCAACTGCTGCTGCTGGGCGCCATGGTGATCGGTCTGATCACAGGCGAAGCAGGTCAAAAGTCCATGCAGCCGTTCTCCGGCGACCTGTTCAAGGGAATGCTCGCGTTCTTCCTGCTCGACATGGGCCTTCTTGCGGCGCGCAACATCGGCGCACTGAAGGGCCGCTCGCCCTGGCTGGTGGGCTACGCGCTCGTCGGGCCGCTGGTTCACGCCGGCCTGGCACTCGCGCTGGCGGCAGCGGTGGGCCTGTCGGCGGGCAACGGGGCGCTTCTGATGGTGCTGGCAGCCAGCGCTTCTTACATCGCGGTGCCTGCCGTGGTGCGGCAGGCGATCCCGGAAGCGAACCCCTCGCTCTACTTCGGCATGTCGCTCGGGTTGACCTTCCCCTTCAACATCCTTCTGGGCATTCCCCTCTTCGTCTCCATCGCGGAACGGGTCCTGTGAAACCGCGGGGCTCACAAAGCAAAAAGCACTTAGCCGCTTTCGCGTGCTAAGTGCTTGAATTTTGGTGGGCCCTGTAGGATTCGAACCTACGACCAACGGATTAAGAGTCCGCTGCTCTACCAACTGAGCTAAGAGCCCGCTCGTTCTGTGTTCCCGGAGGAACTGGTGGGTTGTGCAGGACTTGAACCTGCGACCAACGGATTAAAAGTCCGCTGCTCTACCGACTGAGCTAACAACCCGGCAAGCCCATGAGTATAACGGGCTTTGCGAAGTTGCTTCAAGCCAACCGGCGAAGCACGCATTGTAGCGCTTCTGAGGCGGCGACCAAACCGAACGTTGCGGTAACGACAACACTCGAGCCATACCCATGGCAATTGAGGCTGCCGTCGACCTTGGCTCCGCCCGCGTCATCCCCGACGTCGCAGAAGGCATCGGCAGGCGACATCACGGCTTCGCGCGAGAACACGCAGCGCACACCCATCGCACGATCGCGCGGCGCACCGTGCTGCTTGCGCAGCCGCTGGCGCATCGAGGCCAGCAGCGGATCGTGCGTGGCACGGGAGATGTCGTCGACTTCCACCAGCTGTGGCTTCTGCTTGCCTCCGGCCGCGCCGACGCACACGAAGTCGTGCCGCCCTTCACGCGCCCACACGGCCATCGCCATCTTGGCTTGCACCTGATCGCATGCATCGATGAGCACGTCGATCTCGCGCGGCAGCAGTGAAGGCCAATTGGCGGCGGTCACGAAGTCATCGACCACCTGCACGTCGCAACCCGGGTGGATGTCGGCAATGCGCGCACGCAGCGCCTCGCCCTTGTGCTGGCCCAGCGTTTCGCCGCGTGCCTGCACCTGGCGGTTGATGTTGGACTCCGCGACATGGTCCATGTCGAAGAGCGTGAGCTGCGCCACGCCACTGCGCGCCAGCGCTTCGACGGCCCAGGAGCCCACGCCCCCCAGGCCCACAAGGCCGACCCGCGCCGAACGCAGCGCCTTGTAGCCCGCATCGCCATGCAGGCGCCGCAAGCCGCCAAAGCGACGTTCGAGGTCGGGGGCCAGCAGGTCGAGCGGCGCGTTCAAGAGAGATCCACGGGGAGCGCGAGCCTCAGCGCAGGGACGCCAGGCGCTCCTTGCCCGCCTGTGCGGCCTCGGACTTCGGGTACGCCTTCACCAGCTCGTCGATGGTGCGGCGCGCGCCCTTGTTGTCTTTCAGCTCCATCTGGCAGTTGGCAATGGCCAGCAGCGACTCGGGTGCCCGAACGTGATCGGGCGCGGTCGACAGCAGCGCGCGGAAGCTATTGATCGCCTCGCGGTACTCGCGCATCGCGTACTGCGCGTTGCCGCGCCAGAACTGCAACGAGGGCATGTAGCCGCTCGCCGGGTAGCGCTTGGCGAAGGCCGCGAAGGCCGCCGAGGCCGCGGCGAACTCGCTCTTGCGCAACAGCGCCATCGCGTCTTCGTACTGGCGGCGCTCTTCCGGGTCGACCAGGAATTCGCGGCCGTCGACCGAGACCTTCACCGGCTCCAGCTTGCGGATGCGGTCTTCGACGCCCTGCTGCACATCCTTTTGTGCCTTCTGGAGGTCGCCCTGCACACGCTGCAGTTCGGTGACGTCGCGCTGCAGCTGCTCGTCTTGCCCGCGCATGCGCGCCATCTCGGCACGCACGGTTTCGAGCTGGTTGTTGAGGTCGAGCAGGCTGCGCCGGAGCTGGCTGATCTGCTCCAGCAGCTGGGCCTGGTTCTCGGCCATCGCCGCGCGCAACTTGGCGTCGCCCTGCTCCTGGCGCTGCCGCATGTCGAGGATGGCCTTGCGCGCCTCGTCGTCGTCGAAGAGGCCGGCATGGGCCGCCGGCGCCGCAAGCGCCAGCAGCAAGGCCCAAACAGCAGGCCGCCCTCGCATCGTCAGGGGCCGATTCATGGCCACGCTCAGCGGCTGGACAGCTCTGCGCGGCGGTTCTTCGCCCACGCCGCTTCGTCATGGCCCTGGTCGGCCGGGCGCTCCTTGCCGAAGCTCACGGCTTCGATCTGCGCATCGGTCACGCCGAGCAGCTTCAGGGACTTGGCCACCGACTCGGCGCGCTTCTGGCCGAGCGCCAGGTTGTACTCGCTGCCGCCGCGCTCGTCGGTGTGGCCTTCGATGGTGAGCTTCTTCGACTTGTTCGCCGCAAGCATCTTGGCCTGGCCTTCGATGACGGGGCGGAACTCATCCTTGATCACGAAGCTGTCGTAGTCGAAGTAGACGATGCGGCCGACTTCGGCGGCAGGCGGCGCATTCTTGGTCAGGTCGACGCTGGCGACGCGGCCGGAGTTGGTGCCGTTGGCCGACGACGAGCCGTTGTTGGCCCCCGCAGCGCCAGGTGTACGCGACTCCACCGGCGCGGCCTTGTTGTCCAGCGGCACGTTCGACGCGCAGCCGGCGAAGACGGCTGAAGACACGGCGACGATGAGAGCGAGGCGGGACATGTTCATGGTGATTCTCCTGATGGTCGGGATGAGCTGCCTGTACGGCTGGTCTGAAAGGCGCTTGGTCAGCGCAAGAAAAAGATATCAGCGAACGAACGGGCCCCACGCTGGTTCACGCACGTCGGGGAAGCGGTTGGCATCGAGAGCGCCCTTGATCTTGCCGTCGAGGGTGGTCGTCATCAGCGTGTCGCGGCCGTTGGCCCGGGTGGCGTAGATGATGAGCTTGCTGTTGGGCGCAAAGCTCGGACTTTCATCGTCGCTGGTGTCGGTGATGGCTTGCGCGTTGCCGAGCTTGCCGATCTCGCCCACGTAGAGCTTGAAGGCGCCGTTCTGGCGGGAAATATAGGCGAGGTAGCGGCCATCGGGGCTGATGGCCGGGCTGATGTTGTAGCTGCCGGTAAAGCTCACGCGCTCGGCCGCGCCGCCTCCGGCAGACATGCGGTAGATCTGCGGGCCGCCGCTGCGGTCACTCACGAAATAGATCTGCTTGCCATCGGGCGTGAATGTGCCTTCGGTGTCGATCGCCTGGCTGTTGGTCAGGCGCCGCGGGCTCTCGCCGTTGCGGCCGATGATGTAGAGCTGCGAGCCGCCGTCGCGGCTGAGCGTGACCACGAGGGACTTGCCGTCGGGCGACCAGCTCGGCGCGCTGTTCGAGCCCGGGAAGCTCGCAAGCTTGCGGCGCGCGCCGGTGACGATGTTCTGGGCGAACACGGCGGCCTTGCGCTCGTCCTGGAAGGTCACGTAGGCCAGCTCCTGCCCGTCGGGCGACCAGGACGGCGAAATGATCGCTTCGCTGCTCTGCAGGGCGACCTCGCCACCCGCGCCGTCGGCGTGGTCCACGCGCAGTGCGTAACGCTTGCCCGAGCGCGTGACGTAGGCAATGAAGGTCGAGAACACCCCCTTCTCGCCGGTCAGCTTTTCATAGACCACGTCGGCAATCCGGTGGGCGGCCAGGCGCAGCTCGGCGGGCCCGGCCGTGACGTTGGCAAATACGAGCTCCTTGCCTTTGACCACGTCCCAGAGCTTGTAGCGCACGTCGAAGCGACCGTCGGCCAGGCGAGTCACCGAGCCGGCCAGGAGCGCATCGGCCGATTGGTCGGCCGACTGGCCACGCCAATCGCCGAGATTGGGCTTCGCGGACTCGTCGATGACCTGGTCGGTCTTGACTGCGCGGAAGAGGCCTGAGCGCTCCAGGTCGGCCTTGATCACCGCCGACACGGACTGCGTTGTGCGATCTTCATCGCGGAAGCGGGCGATCGCGATCGGCAGCTGGGTCGCACCCACACCCGAAATCTCGACCCGGAACTGGGCCAGCGCCGGGGCGGCGAGCAGGAGGCCAGAAGAGGCTGCAAACAGTCGTCGATTCATCGGCATGGATTGTCCTGATCCTCGTAATTCATATTGGTTCAATGGATTTGCCGGCCTGGCGTGCGAGCAAATCCATCTTGAGGTACCTGTAATAAGTACCTTCCGCCTGGTAAATCGCGAGCACGAGGCCGAGGCGGCCATCGAGAAAGCCGCGCTTGAGGAAGTAGCAGCGCATGAACGCCCACCACCCGTGGGTCACTGCAGCAAAAAGGCTGCCACGCTTGCCAGCCTTGACCTTGTCGAGCGCCCGGCCGCTGCTGTAGCGGTTCATCTTGTCGAGCGCGTCGTCGAGCGAGGGCATGGTGTCGTGCAGCAGGTCGCCCTTGAGCCGCTCGACCTTGCCTTGCACGACGAGACGCTCGTGCACCAGGTCGTCGGTAAAGCGCGCACGGCCGCGGCGGAAGACGCGCAGCACGCGGTCGGGGTACCAGTCGCCGTGGCGGATCCACTGTCCGCAGAAGCGGGAGATACGTGAAAGCTCGTATCCCTCGGCCGGGCCGTCCTTCGTCACGACCTCGCGGATGCGCTGGGCGAGCTCAGGGCTCACGCGCTCGTCGGCATCGAGACTCAGCACCCAGCGGCCGCGGGCGGCATCGAGCGCGCGGTTCTTCTGCTGGCCGAAGCCGGGCCAGTCGGCGGTGGTGATGACCTGCGCGCCCAGGCTGCGTGCGATGTCTGCCGTGTCGTCCGCGCTGCCCGAATCCACGACGATCCACTCGTCGGCAAAGGCCACGCTCTTCAAGCACGCGGCGATGTTGCGGCTTTCGTTGCGGGTGATGAGGATGACGGACAGCGCGATCTCGGGCATGTGGGGCAGGCGCTCCTTCGAGGTGGCGGGGATTGTAGGCAGGCGCATTGGATAATCCGCGCTTCCTATGACCCAACCCACCCAGAACCTGCGGCAGCGCCTCGCGCGCGTCGCGCCCTACTTTGCCGGCACCAAACTCGCGTTCGTGCTGGCGGCGGTGGGGGCTTCGATTGGTGCGGCCACCGAGCCAGCGCTTGCGGCGATGATGAAACCGCTGCTGGACGGCGGCTTTACCCAGCAAGGCAAAGTGCCCCTCTGGGCGGTGCCCGCGGTCATCATCGGGCTCTTCCTGACCCGCGGCATCTCAGGTTTCCTGGTCAACTACGCGCTCTCCTGGGCCTCGAACGAAGCCACGCTGAAGATGCGGCGCGACATGTTCGAGCACGTGCTTTTGTCGCAAGCGTCGCTCTTCTCGCAGCAGACGGCCAGCAGCCTCATCAACACCGTGGTGTACGAGGTGCAAAACGGTACGCAGACCCTGGTGGGCGCCGCACAGACGCTGATCAAAGACAGCTTCACCGCCGTTGCGCTTCTGATCTACCTGTTGTGGATCAACTGGCAACTCACGCTCTTCATTGCGGTGCTGCTTCCCCCTGTAGCCGTGACGGTGCGCTACTTCAGCCGTCGCATGCACCGCATCAGCCTGGCCACTCAAGGCGCCGCCGACGAGATTGCCTACGTGATGGAAGAGAACACGCTCGCCTGGCGAATCGTGCGTCTGCACGACGCCAAGGCGGCACAGGAGCAGCGCTTCAACACGGCCAGCACCCGGATGCGCCAACTCTCGCTCAAGGGGACGGTGGCCTCGTCAGCCATCACGCCGGTGACCCAGCTGATCTCGGCCTTCGCCCTCTCCGCCGTCATCGTGGTCGCGCTGTGGCAGAGCAACACACAGGGAGCGACGGTGGGTGGCTTCGTCGCGTTTATCACCGCCATGCTGATGCTCATCTCGCCGTTGCGCCACCTCGCCGACGTGGCTGGCCCGGTGACGCGGGGGCTCACCGCGATCCAACGCGGCCTTGACCTCATGCACAAGGTGCCTGTCGAGGAAACTGGCACGCACACTGCCGCGCGCGCGCGCGGCGAACTCGAGTTCCGCGACGTCTCGCTGCGCTACAACGAAGACGCCGTGGCATTGAGCGGACTCACGCTGCAAGTGCGCGCTGGCGAAAAGCTGGCCTTGGTCGGCCCATCCGGTGCCGGCAAATCGACGCTCGTCAATCTGCTGCCTCGCTTCCTCGACCCCACCGAGGGTGAAATCCGCCTCGACGGCGTGCCATTGCGCGACTGGGAGCTGACCTCGCTGCGCCGCCAATTCGCGCTGGTGAGCCAGGACGTGGTGCTCTTCAACGACACCATCGCCGCCAACGTGGGGATAGGTAGCCATCCCATTGACCTGGACCGCGTGAGAAGCGCACTTGCCTCGGCAAACCTGCTCGATTTCGCTGAAGAGCAACCCGAAGGCGTGATGGCACGCGTCGGCCACAACGGCAACCAGCTCTCGGGCGGCCAGCGTCAGCGCCTCGCAATCGCCCGCGCGATCTACAAAGACGCACCTGTGCTGATCCTCGACGAAGCCACCTCGGCGCTCGACAGTGCGAGCGAACACTTGGTGCAGCAGGCACTGGAGCGGCTGATGGAGGGGCGCACGACCATTGTCGTGGCGCACCGCCTCTCGACCATCGAGAAGGCCGATCGCATCGCCGTACTCAATCAAGGCCGACTCGTCGAACTGGGCACGCGCCAAGAGCTGTTGGCCCAAGCAGGCCTCTTCGCCCGCTTGCACGCGCTGCAGTTCAAGTTTTGACGATGCGTCGCCAGCGCTGGCTGATCCTCTCGCACGCGTTCAACATGGACGGGCGGGCCGCGAGCCTCACCGTCACCGACAAGCTGCGCTATCTGGTCCAGGCCGGCATCGAGCCGGTGATCCTGAGTGCCATCACCGGCGAGCAGGACAAGCGCTACGAGCACCACCGCCTGCTGCCCTGGGGGCCATCGGCACTGCGCTTCGATCTGCGCCACCTGCTGGCCCGCCATCTCGGCCGGGGCATTGCCTACCGTGTGCTGATGCTGCTGATCAGCCTCGTGCTCGCGCCGTTCATGGTGCTCGAGAAGCTGCTGATCGGACTGCGCAACCAGTGGTCATGGGCGCTACCAGCCTTTGTGCGCGGGGCCTGGATGCTGCGCCGTGGCGACATCGACCTCGTGTATTCGAGCGGCGGGGCGTATTCCGCCCACTTGGCCGGCTGGTGGCTCAAGCGCTGGTGCGGGGCGAAGTGGATCGTCGAAGTCCACGACCCGATGGTGTTCCCCGGCCGGGCGCCGGCCAACCGCGACGAGCGTTTCCAGGCCCGGCTCGAAGGCCTCATCTGCCAGCACGCCGACCTCGCGTGGTGGTTCACCGAAGGCGCGCTCGCCGCCGCGCAGGCGCGCCACCCGGTGCTGCGCGAGCGCGGCATCGTGGTGATGCCCGGCGCCGAGCCGCCGCTGCGGCCGGCCACCTACACGCCCGGGCCGGTGTGCGTGCTCGGCCACTTCGGCTCGCTGTCGGACAGCCGCAGCCTCGTGCCCTTCATCCGCGCGCTGAACCACCTGCTGGCGCACGAGCCCCAATGGCGGCCGCTGCTGCGCCTGGAGGTCTATGGCGGTGCGGTCGACGGCCCTGCCCAGAAGCTGATCGAGCAGCACAAGCTCGACGACGTGGTGATCCCGATGGGCCGCCTGGAGCATGACCCCGCGACGGGTCTCTCAGGCCGCGAGCGTGTCGTGCAGCGCATGCAACAGGTCGACGCCCTGTTGCTGATGCATGGCGAGGGCGACGAGTGCGAGCAGTACATCCCGTCCAAGCTCTACGACTACTTCTGGGCCCGCCGGCCCGTGCTCGCCTACACCCACCTCAACCCGCAGCTCGATCGCCTCGTGCGCGAGCACCAAGGCTGGTGCGCCCCAGCGACCAACACCGTGGCCGGCGCCGCCGCCTTGCGTGAGTTGATCCTGCGCTGGCAGGCCGGAAGGCTTCCCACCGTCACCGTGCCGCCCATCAGCACCGCCGATGCGGTCGACGAGATCCTGTCGGTGGTCGAGGTCGCCAAGATCTCCGGGATCTCGAAGCTCTAGCCTCGCCTCACTAACGCGAGCAGAGCAGGCTCTCGAACTGCCGCAGCCACCAGCGCTGGCGCCAGCCGCGGTCGAGCGGTGGCATGCGAGTGGGCGTGCGCATGCGGTCGAGCAGCACCGTCTGCGTGAAGTTGTAGTTGTGGCGGCTGTGGCCGTAGTTGGCGCCGAAGTGGTCGATCTCCAGGCGCTTGCGCGTGTCCACCCCGGTGTTGAAGCTCAGGTCACGCACCAGCGAGTGGTACGACTTCTCGCGGTCGAGCTGGCGCTCGATGCAGAACACGGCCTTTGGCAGGTGCGACTGCACCGTGCCGTGGTTCTTGAAGTTCTTGACGAAGCGATAGTCTTCCGCGCCATAGGCCCCGGCGAACTCTTCATCGGTGCCGAAGAGCTGGAAGAAGCGCGAGCGCGCCAGGTAGAAGATGTTGGGGTGGCCCTTGATCAGCGAGCCGTCGGGCATCTTGCGCCAGAACTTGTAGAAGCGGCGGCGCTTGATCGGGTGGGCCAGCAGCCAGCGCACCGTGTGCTCCGGGAAGGCATGGTCCACATCGGTGATCACCACGTTTTCGGCGCGGGCGTGCAGCATCGCGGCGTTGCGCGCGCCGGCCTGGTTCCAGCGGATGTCCTGGTCGATGCGCACCCAGGTGAGGTTCAGGTCGACGTCGGGAATGTCGTACTTCAGCGGTGAGCCGTCGTCGACGATCACGAACTGGATCTGGTCCAGCACCTCGGCCGGCAGCGTGGTGAAGTCGCGCAGCCAGCTCGTGACGGTGTCGATGTTGTCCTGGTTGCAATAGAAGTGCGTGGCCAGCGTGAGCTTGATCGCGCCGTGGTTGCGCTTGGCGAGGCCGAAGATGTCAGTGCGCGTGGGCTGCGTGAGGGCCAGCAGCGTGTGGCGCATGGTCTTGTGCCACGAGTCTTCGCCGAGCGCTGCGGGTTGGTCGAGCAGCACCGGGTTGTCGACCACCAGGCCGCCCTTGGGTGGGCGCACGTTGGCTTCGAGATCGGCCCGGCTCGTCATGAAGTTGACGCCGGTGTAGCGGTTGAACACCAATCGGTCGCGGTAGGTGGGCTTGAGGTTCGCCGGGCGGTCCCACCAGCGCATCACGATGCTGGGCTGGCGGCGGCGCAGCTTGAGCTGCACGGCCAGGCGCTGTGCATCCTCGATGTCGGTCAGCAGCAGCACCACGCCCTCGGCTTGCGCAAACGCCTCGCGCACGACGTCCTCAGAGGAGGCGCCTGCGGCGATCGAGGTCAACCTGGCCGGCAACTCCTGCACCGCGTGCGGGCCGGCACTGTAGGCGGCCCAGAAGCGCTCCAGCACGCCGCCGGCTTGGGCAACCACGGTCAGGCGTGAAGGCAGGAGGTAGGACATCGGCTGGGTTCGCGGAAACTGGCCGGGGATTCTAGGGGCGGGGCCTCGGCCACAATCGCGGCTCCGCCCGCGAACGCGCCCATTGCATGGCCCTCGACTTTCCCATTGTCTGCAAGACCTACCGCGGTGACCTGCGCCGCGCGCAACGCCTGCTGGCGAGCCTCGCGCCGCACAACCGCGAGCAGCTGCCCGTGGTGCTGATCGTGCCGAGCGACGATCTGGCGCTCTTCCGCAGCACGCTCCCGGCTGGTGCCTGCGAGTTCGTCACCGACGAGGCTGTGGTCGCTGCCCACCCCAAGGCCGCCGATCACGGCTTGCTGGCCCGCTACAAGACCACCCCAGGCAGCAAGGCGCAGCAGGTCGTCAAGTCGGAAGCCTGGCGCCTGCTTGGCTGCGACGCCTACCTCTGCACCGACGCCGACACCGTGTTCCTGCGCCCCTTCGGTCGGGCCGATTTCCTGGCGCCCGAAGGCCACCCCTACAGCCATATGCACGAGTCGAAGGAATACCGCCAGCTGGCCTCGTCGCGCGGCTACCCCAAGGTCGAGGCGGACTTTCGCCGGGAGAGCGCGCAGCTGAAGGCGATCTTCGGCCGCACCGGCCCCGACTACGACTTCGGCCCCACGCCCGTGCCCTGGTCGGCCAAGGTGTGGAGCGACCTGTACGAGCAGCGCCTCGCGCCGAAGAACCAGACGCTCTGGGACGCCATCGAGCAGATGCCCTCCGAGCTGCGCTGGTACGGCGAGTCGTTGCTGGCTTACCGGAGCATTCCGCTCTCGCCCATCGAGCCGCTCTTTCGCGTCTACCACCACGACTGGCATTTCAATGCGCTGCGCCGACTGGGCGAGACGGAGGCCAACCTCGTCGAGCGCTTCATCGGCGCCGTCTACCAATCGAACTGGCAGTACGAGATGGACGAGGCCGGCGCCCGCAGTGCCAGCTCCCGCGCCGTGCGGCGCGTCAAACGCTGGCTACGACAGTTCAGGCGTTAGCGGCCGCAGGGCGCTTGCGAAAGCTGTAGATGCCGCAGCCGTAGTCCAGGCGCGGCGGCGTCGCAAGAGACTGATCGAGATGCAAATCCCCCGCGTCGTCGACGTAGTCGAACCTGAGCAATTCGAGGCGATCGCCGGCCCACCCCAGCACTTCGGTCGGGTCAAATACGCGGTGCGCGTTGAAGTGCACCGCGCTGCGTCCGATCGGAAAGCTCACGTACAAGTGCCCACCGCCCTTGAGCATGCGGACGAGGTTGTCGAACCCCCTGCGATGCCCCAACGGATCGACCGGATCGCCATACCGCCCCAGGCCAAAGTGCTCAATCGCGTGCAGGCAGCTCAGGGAGTCGCAGACCTCGTGAAGGCCGGGGTCCAGATCCATGAGGTTGCCCTGCACATAACAGATGTTCTGGTGCTTCGTCATGCTCAGCGGCCTGATGTCGATGACCTCGATGGGCCTGAACGCCGCCACGTGAGCCACAAACCCATCAATGCGACTGCCAACGTCGATATGGCGCAGCGGTTTCGCGGTGTGCACGAAGCCGGCCACCAGCAGGTCTTGATGGAAGTAGTGGCCCCGCGCCGTGCCGGCTTGGTCGGCGTAGTCCTCGAAGATGGCGTGCTCATGCGCGATCTCGCCACCAGCCGCCACGAAGGCCGCCTTCTGTTGAAGGTAGAGCGGCAGGTAGCGCAGCGTTGACGTGCGTCGGGGGTAGGCGCCGAAGAGGACCAGCAAGAAGGCCTTGAGCTTCATCAGAGGCGTGGCAAGTGATGCATTCATTTGAGTCTGGAGGCGCCCAGGTCGCCTTCTCGTTGGTCTTTGCCCGGCCGCATGCGCAATTCTGCGAGGCATTCGTCGAGCACCCGTTGCACCGGCAGCGCCTCGAGGCAGAGGCTGCGGCTGTGATGGTGATCTTCGCACCCCGCATGGCCGCAGGCGACACATGCCTGCTCCGCCTGTAGGAGGATGACCCTGCGCGAAGACTGCCTCGGCTGTGCCCGTAAATACGGTGAACTCGCCGCATGCCCCTGCGGCCACGGCCCCCACCGGATGGGGTTGGTAGGGCCGAACAGTGCCACCACCGGCGTGCCACAGGCCGCAGCGAGGTGGGTGATGGAGGTGTCGGGGCCGACGTACAGCGCGGCGCGGCGCAAAAGCGTGCCCACCTGGTTCAAGTTGAGCTGGCCGGAAACGTCAATGACCTGAGGTGGCGAACCGAGCGCGCGCACCTCCGCGATCTGCGCCTGGTCGGTTTCCGACTTGCTGCCGGTCAATACCACCTGATGCCCACGCGCCAACAGTTCGCCCACGAACTCGATGTACTTGGCGATGGGCCATTGCTTGTAGCGCCACATGGACGGCACATGGACCACGATCGGAGCATCGCCCAGCAGGGCGTCCAGATCCAGCGGCAACGCAACCTCGGGTGGTGCGGCCACGTTCACCTCGGGCGGGAGCGCGCGCCATGGCTCAAGCAGCTTGAGCTTCTCGACGACCGTCGGGGTCGTCTCGTCGTCGATGCGCACTGCATGGGTCAGCAAGCACCGCTTCCACCAGGAGATTGCCGCGCGCCCGGGCACCAGGCCGCTGCGCACCCTGGCTGCCACCCAGCCATAGAGGTGGGCCCGATCGCTCTGTTGCGTGATGAGCGCCAAGTCGTAGCGACGCCAAAGCCTGCGAACGAACGGCCATGCCGCCCGCCAGCCGCTGCCCGAGGGGACTTCCACGAAACCTCGGATATCCGGGTTGCCCTTCAGCATGCCCAGCGTCCCGGCGAACCCAAGAACATCGATCGACGCATCGGGCCAACGTTGCCGCGCGGCAGCGATCAGCGGCGCCGTCAGAAGCACATCGCCGATCTGCCGTGTGGCGATCACCAGGACGTTGCGAGGATCCTTCATGCGACCGGCGGCCAGGGGCGATGCCAGCCCGCCACAGGGGCGGCATACTGACAGGCTGCCAGCTTGGTGGGCTGCTTGGAGCGATGACGCGCGAAGCGAGGGTTATCGACAAAGGTACACACCGCCACTATTGATCACTCCATAAACCACAGTCAGTCATGACGATCGTCACCAAGCTCTTCGGTGGCCTGGGAAACCAACTCTTCCAGTACGCCACGGCGCGCCAACTAGGGTTGCACCTCGACAGGCCGGTTTTGGCCGACCTCTCCTGGTTTCGCAATATCCAGGACGGCGAGACACCGAGAGTGCCCCTGCTCTCGCATTTTCACCTGCCGGTGAGCTTCGTCCATTCTGACGGCGACCCCGAACACCTCGCAGAGCCCGCGGCCAATCTGTGGCAGGCGATCAGACGCCCCGTGAGAACCATCAACGAGAAACAACCCTTCCGCTTCGACAAGCGCCTGCAGACGCTGGCTGACCGAAGCCGTCTGGCCTACCTCGTAGGCTACTGGCAGTCGTTTCGGTACTTTGAGGAAGCACGCCCGCATCTGCTGGAAGACCTGAGGCCATCGACCGTGGTGGACTCTCACTACGCCGACATCGCAACTCGCATCGAGGGGTGTCAATCGGTGATGGTTCATGTGCGTCGCGGCGACTATGTGCATTCGGCGTCCGCGGCCAAAGTGCACGGAGCCTTGCCATTGGACTACTACCGGCGAGCCTTGGAACTCGTGCGCGGCCGAGTCAAGGACCCGCACCTGTTCTTCTTCTCCGACGACATCGCATGGGTACGCGAGCACCTGCACACCGACCTGCCCTCGGAGTATGTTGCGAACGCCTCAGGCGATACTGCAGTCATCGCAGAACTGGGCCTCATGCAGCGATGCCATCACCACGTGATCGCAAACAGCAGCCTTAGCTGGTGGGGCGCCTGGTTGGCCGATCGGCACGGGCAAATGGTCGTAGCTCCCCGCTGCTGGCTGAAGTCCGAATCACTCGTGCTTGACGACCTGTTGCCGCCCAGTTGGGAAACCCTGGACTGTGGCGATTGATGACTTCGTTTGCGTATGAGACGCCACGTTCAATTTGTCAGCAGTTCAGGACCGGCTTGGCCCTGGTGGCGCCAGATGCCCGGGACATCGGGCCATTGGGAGAACACACAGTACGCACTCGACTGCGCGCCGGATTTCGAGGTCGAGTGGCTGGTTGTCTATGACGGATGGTCGACTCCAGAACTGATGACCCACGTCCCTCGGGCGCGACGCATCCTGATCACGGGTGAGCCAGAGAGTTTCCATCGATACCAACCAGCCTATCTGGCTCAGTTTGGCCACGTCATCACGACGCAGCGCTGCATCCGTCATCCTGGCGTGATCCACACACAGGTGGGGATGAACTGGTTCGCCGGCGTGCGGTTCGATTTCAATGGGCCGCAGAACTCCTATGTTCCGGTTCTGGGCTTTGAAGAACTGGCTGCCGACCTACCCCTCAAGACGAAGCTGTGTTCCGTTGTGTCGTCGACCAAGTCGGTGACCGCCGGACATCGGCAGCGCTTGGACTTCATTCTGCGACTCAAGGAAGAGCTGGGCGACTTGGTCGACATCTACGGCCGTGGGTTCCAAGAGGTAGCGGACAAGGACGATGCCTTGGCGGCGTATCGCTATCACATTGCATTGGAGAACTCCTCCCACCCGGACTATTGGACGGAGAAGCTGGCTGACCCTTTCCTGAGACAGTGCTTCCCGATCTATGCGGGCTGCCCCAACCTTTCGGACTATTTTCCAGAAGGAAGCTGGTTGTCGATTGATGTGAGCAAACCCGCCGAGTCGATTGCCCGCATCCGAGAGGTCCTGAAAAGTGACCTCGATCGCCAGCGTGCTTCGGCGGTGGCCGAAGCCAAACGTCGGGTCTTGTGGGAACACAATGTGTTTGGCTTGCTGGAGCGGACCTACCGTCGATTGGAGTCGGCAGAGGCCCAAGCCCCGCAGAGGCTGACGTCTCCCGAGCGCTTGTGGACGAACCAGGAGGTAAAAGACGCCCGATGGAGTCGCCGCCTGGTTCGCAGGCTGAGGCAGGTGCTTGGGCTCAAGCGCACCGGCCGATAATTCGCTGATCGACGGATGGGAAACGATAGGGACGCCGGTCCCGGGAGCAGGCGATGTGGTGGAACAGACTGACGAGGCTCAAGGGGGTTGGGCGTTACGCGTGCCTCGGGACTGCGGTGTTGAATGCATTGGGGCGCAGGTACAAGATGCACAACATTCAAAAGGGCCGCGTGGACTATCTTCTGGACGTATGGGACGCCCCGGCGCGACGCTGTCAGCCTGAGTTGGTCAAGCCTCATCTGGCGCGCGAACACATCGCGCCGACGGTCGACCAGCAAGCCGACCTGTGCCCGACTTTCCCCCCGGAGATCGTCTTCATCGATTCGTTCTCGGAGTTGACCGATCAGACTTTTCGCCACAAGGTTGGTGGTTGGACCTTCTGCTGCAACTACCTGGATCTAGCGCATACCGAGGCGTTTTCCGATGAATTCGAGAGCCTCGGCCCGATGGATCTTTCCGCACTCGATGCGGCATACGACGAAATGCTCAAGCGAATAGCGACACGCTGGCCGGGGGTTCCAGTGGTCTATCTGCATTTTCCAGATGCGCTGGAAACCCGAGAGAAATTTCAACAACGGGCTCGGCATATCCGAGACGTGGTGCAGAGCTGCGAACAGCGCCACGATCATCTTTTCGCGTTCAGCGTTCCAAGCACAGTCGTTCAACGCCCTGAAGTGCTTGAGCCGGGGCTGGAGGATTTTCCATATCACTACAACCAAGCGACATACGACACCTTCGCTGAAATGATCGGCAACCATCCAAGGCTGCGAAGGTATTTCTGATGACAGTCGGCGCACCCGTCAAAACATGCGCGGTAGTGCAAGGGAACATTCGGCAGGGCACTGCCGAAGTGCTGCTTTGCTTGAGCGGATTGTTCGACGAAGTGGTGCTGTCGACGTGGGAGGGCGAGGCCCTGGAGACCCTTCCGCGAGGGCGCTGGGCAGTGGTGCAGAGTCCCAAGCCTCAGGCGCCTGGCTACACCCACCGAAATTACCAGCGTCGCAGCACGGCAGTCGGTATCCGGCATGCCGAGGCCCTTGGGGCGACGCATGTGCTCAAGTGGCGAACCGACATGTTGCCGACCCGGCTGGATGTCTCTCAGCTTCTGGCGTGGTCGGCTGAGCGCGTGCCGAAGGGGCTCACTTCACGACTGGTGACCTGCGCATTTCGCAATCTCTCGGTCCGGCAGGATTGGTTTTCTTCCATTCCGGATCTGTTCGCTTTTGCCCGTATCGAACTCATGCGCCTGCTGTGGGACGACGATGGATTCGACTACAGCCAACCGATGAACGTGCCGCCAGGGATGCTGAAGGAACACGGCACGGAGTGGATGACGAGCCACCCTGACGTGGCAACGCTCTATTGCGCCGAGAGCGAGCTCTATGCGCTTTTCAAAGAGCGCCTGCAGGCCGCCACAGGACGGCACTGGACCCACCCGTCAATGGCGAAGGAGTGCATGTACCTGATTGACCACATGCGCTTGGGAATCTGCTGGTTCGGCAGTGCCGCCGGCCAATTCCGGTCGATCACCCAAGCGCTGCAATTTCCCTGGTGGACAGAACACACTTGGCGAAACGGGAAACCCGTGGTCGCGGACTGGGGCTACCCTGAAACGACTTGGATTCAAAAAATGCGACGCAAGCACCTGACGCGCTGGGTTTCGCGTCGCGAGTTGCGTTGCGAGCAGGAGTGGTATGCGGCCTATCGTGCGGCGCATCCAATATCAAGCCTGGACGCTGCGTAGATAGGCGTTCAGATCCTCGGGCGTTCCGAGACCGTGCATTTGCTGCACGTCAATGTTGTAGAGGCCAATACGCAGGCCGGCCCGTATGGCGTAGTTGTAGGTCGGGCAGGTGTAGTACTCCTGGTTGACCCGGTCCCGTGCGATGAACATGTCGACCGCTGCATCCACGAAATCTCGGCCACGCTGGTACAGGTAGATGCCGACAGTGGCGTATTCGGAGATCGCCCTTTTCTCCTGAACTTCAACGACAAGCCCTTGGTCGTCGATTCGCGCGAACGACCACTTCGGGTCGCGTCGCTCGTCCAGGAAAGTCAGGATGGACCCATCCAACTGTCGACGGGCGCAGTCGTCTATGAAGTCGCCGATGCGCATGTCGACGAGCTGATCCGAATTCGCAATCAGCAGCGCATCGTCGTTGTTGATGAACTTCCGCGCATACAGGACGGTACAAGCCGTGCCCTCAGTCAATTGATCGAGGGCAATGAAGACCGCGTTGAACTCCTGCTCGATCTGCCGTACGAGTTCTGCTTCGGCCTCCAAGTGCTCCTTGCGGGCGATCAGGATGTAGCGCGCACCGGGGTGGGCCAGGTTTTCCAGCACCCGTACGATCATCGGCTTGCGATCTACATCAATGAAAGGCTTGGGTTTCGCATAGCCCGCGCTTGCAAAGCGACTGCCCATCCCGGCCATGGGGATGACGATGTTGATCACTTGGGCTCTCCCATGTACTTGTCGTCGTTGGCACCCGGGTACTTCACCACCGTGGTGACGGTGTCTTCCAGCACTTCGAAATCCGTCGCCTCGTTGGGCTCGATCACCACGATGTCGCCGCGGCCGTATTCGACGCCATTCATTCGCACCCGGCCCACCGCGATGACGGTGATCTCCGTTGACAGCTTGTGATGGTGGCGGGCTTCGTAGTCACCCCTCTTGTATTCCTTGACGGCCACTTCGACGTCATTGGTCTGGATGAGGGTTGGTTCGAAGTTGCCCACGAACCACCCCTTCACCATGTCCTGCAGTTTCGCGACTTTCAACGTGATGCCCCTTGGCGTTGTTGTTGGGCTTCGTATTCCTTGATCTTCTGCGGTGTGTAGAACGTGTGATAGCGCTGCGGGTCGACATTCACAGCTTTGATGGTCTGCCCCCTCAGGATCATTTCGTTCAGGGCTGGCGCGATGTAGAAGCTGCCATTGACCGCAGCATCTTTCTGGATCATGCGCATGGCCGACGTGACGAAATCGCGGCCAGTTCGAAAGTAGTAGAGGCCGGCTATGGCACGACGGCTGATAGGACGCTTCTCTGCGGTCTCCACCACCCGCCCCTCATCATCGAGTCGCACATACGACCAGCGCGGATGAACCGACTCGAACGTCAACACTCCGGCGTCCGCGTCCATCAGCGGCTTCAGCAGACTGTCCAATCGATCGTCAAACAATTGATCGGCATTGGCGATGATCAACGGGGTTTCATGGGCGATGTGACGGATGGCCATCAGCGCACTGCAGGCCGCTCCCCGTGTCTCGCTGTCAAGCAAGACGATCTTGCATTGATGGTCAGTGATGATGTTGAGGGTGCTGTCCAGATGGAACTTGCGGCAATCCGCGCTGCTGAGCACGAAGATGAACTGCACGTCGGCGTCCACCGTCGACAAGTTGGCGATGACGTGCTCAATCATCGTCTTGGGGCCAATTTCGATGAGCGGCTTGGGAAAGGGAAATTCGCTTTCTGAAAAGAACTGGCTTTTCCCGGCCATGGGAATGAGCACGTTGATCATGCTGTACGTCCTTCGATGTGCATGATGTGCTTCATGATGTTGTGGTAGTTCACTTCCTCGACTTCGGCCACCTCCATCAGCCAAGCTCCGCTTGCGCGGGCGGCCTGGATGCCCTTTTCGTTGTCTTCCACCACCAGGCACTCCTCAGGCCTGAGCCCCATGGTCTGGATGGCCTTGGTATAGATCTCCGGGTCCGGCTTCCCCACAACGACATCCTGGTTGGAAAGATAGAACTCCAGGTAGTCCATGAGAGCCGCGCGTTCCATCATGGTTTGAACGGTGTGGCGAATGGAATTCGAGGCCACTGCAAGACGGTAGCCCTCTTGCTTCAGGCGGGACAGTGCGTACTCGTGATAGAAGCGCGGCCGACAATGCGAATAGATGATCTCCATGGTGTACTGCTGCTTCATGTCAGCAATGAAGTCATGCAGCTCGACGGGGAGGCCACGCTCGGCACTCAGCATTGCCAGCTTCTTCTTTGTGGGGAGCCCGTCATAGGTCACCAAATGATCGTAGCGGCTGATCTCCATGCCAAACAAGCCGAGCGCCTTGTTGAGCGCTTCATAGTGCCAGTCCTTGGCTTCGACAAGGACACCGTCCATGTCGAAGATGACGGCTTTAATTTGGGTCATCGAAAAACTCCCGAGCCTGGGTGGGGAGGTCGGTGCACAGCATTAGGCGGTCCTTGCCGATTCGGGCCTCAAGTTGTCGGTAGTGAAGCCACTCCTGTGTATGACTTCTGCGATGCAGCTCCGGGGACACGATGCACACGGATTTGCCTTGCTGCAAGTGTTTCTCAATGTGGGCATCGCTCAGCCAGTGCCCATTGAATTCGTCGAGCCACACTCCGTCTGCGAGCTCGTAATACGGCGGCGCCGTCTCGTATTCGCTCTGACGGGTGTACGTGCGCAGCCCATGGCGTGCATAGAGCAGACCATCGGGCACGGCCATGTCGAAAACGAAGTAGGACTCCACCTGGTACTCAGCCAGCTGACGCTTCAGTTCGGCTTGGAGGCCGTCCGCTTTGATATTCAGAGCCAGGGGTAGCGGGCGCTGAAAGCGGGTGTAGATGTCCAGGAAGTGCTCCAAGGGCATGGCGTCTTGTGTCGGCATGTCATGCGAGATGACAAGGCGACTGTTGTGGTCACGGATGTCCGTCTCGGTGCCAAAACCCATCGAGAAGCTGCGCTCGAAGGCGATCTCATGATTTTTTTCTTCTGGCCGTAGCCAATACCCTCGATGAGACAGAACAATCACAACTTACTCCTGAGCCACAAGGCCGCTTCGCCGAGCCCGCCATCGAGCCCACAAGGCGGCGACGACTCGTTCCAAGCGGGTCAACGGCGTCATCAGACCGTTACCCCGAAACTGGAATCTCGCGTAAATCTCATAGCTTGCCGCGATAGAAATCTCACCAACGCGGGCATTCAATCGGGCCAGAAACTCTGGAGCAACGCGCAGGCGCTGCTTCCAAGGCATCTGACTGGGGACGAAGTCATCGGGCAAACCCAGCCGCAAGCCCCGCACATACTGCTGCCGGGCGACTTCGAAGGCCGCATGGGTACCCTTGCCATCGCTGGTCATTTGAGACGGGTGCACGCGGTATGTCACCAAGGCTCGATCGGATGCCACGAACTTGTAGCCGGCAAGTGCCAGGCGGCCCCAGAGCTGGTAGTCCTCCGCAAGTCGCACCGTGAGGTCGTAGCGGTGAGTCTTCAGAACCTCGGCGCGCGCCATGACGGTCGAGTTGCACAGCGGCGAATAAACGGTCAGCAACGCCTTGATGTCCGCGTCTCGGTGGTACTGCTTGCCACGCTTGCGGCGGCCCGTCGACACGTTCCACACCACGTGTTCAGCAGCACAAATGTCGGAACCACTTCGCTGCAACAGTGCAACCTGCATTTCCAGACGCTCGGGCTCCGCAATGTCGTCTGCGTCGAGCACCGCGATATACGCGCCAGTGGCTCGCTCCACCGCGGCATTGCGCGCAGCGGCCACGCCGCGATTCTGGTCAAAACGGATATAGACCACCCTGGGATCAGAAAACGATTGCGCGATTCGGGGGGTGTCGTCGGTGGATCCGTCGTCGACCACGATCAGTTCGAGGGCCTGCAGCGTCTGGGTGAGCACGCTGCGCATCGCCTCGGCGAGGTAAGCCGAAGCGTTGTGTGCCGGCATCGTGACCGAGACGATTGGCACAGCAGGAGAAGTCGCGGACATCTCTCGCACACTCACATCAAGACGATGTCATACGCCTCGGGCGACCCGCTCGTCTCCGCCGTCAACGAAATCGGCTTGCCGATGAAGTCCGACAGGCCCGCGAGGTGCTGGCTCTCCTCATCCAGCAGCATCTCCACCACGGCCGGCGCTGCGACCACGCGAAACTCGCGAGGGTTGAACTGCCGCGCCTCGCGCAAGATCTCGCGCAGGATGTCGTAGCACACGCTGCGCGGTGTCTTCACCTGGCCCTTGCCTTCGCAGGTGGGACACGGCTCGCAGAGCATGTGGGCCAGCGACTCGCGCGTGCGCTTGCGCGTCATCTCCACGAGGCCCAGCTGGGTGAAGCCGCTCACCGTGATCTTGGTGCGGTCGCGGGCCAGTTGCTTGCGCAGCTCGCCGAGCACCTGCGACTGGTGCTCTTCGCGCGTCATGTCGATGAAGTCGATGATGATGATGCCGCCGAGGTTGCGCAGGCGCAGCTGGCGGGCGATGGCTTGCGTGGCTTCGAGATTCGTCTTGAAGATCGTGTCGTCGAAGTTGCGTGCGCCCACGTAGCCGCCGGTGTTGACGTCGATGGTCGTCAGCGCCTCGGTCTGGTCGATGATCAGGTAACCACCGGATTTGAGGTCGACGCGGCGTGCGAGCGCACGTTCGATCTCTTCGTCGATGTTGTAGAGATCGAAGATGGGCCGCTCGCCTTTGTAGTGCACGAGCTTGCTCACCGACCCAGGCGTGAACTCGGTGCCGAAGGCCACGAGCTGGTCGTACTGCATGCGCGAGTCGATGCGGATCGACTGCGTGCTGTCGTTGGTCAGGTCACGCAGCACGCGCTCGACGAGGCTCAGGTCCTGATGCAGCAGGGTGCCGGCGGGCGACTTGAAGCTTTTCTCGCGGATTGCGCCCCAGGTCTTGCGCAGGTAGGCGATGTCGTCTCCCAGCTCTTCGTCGGTCGCGTCTTCGGCGTTGGTACGCAGGATGAAGCCACCGCCGTTGTAGGGGCTGCCGTCTTCGGGCTTGCCGGCGAGCGTGTTCATGCGGGTGCGCAGCTGCTCGCGCAACTCGTGCGAGCCGATCTTCTGCGAGATGCCGATGTGGTCGTCCTGCGGCAGGAAGACGAGCATGCGGCCGGCGATGCTGATCTGCGTCGACAGGCGCGCGCCCTTGGTGCCGATCGGGTCCTTGATGACCTGCACCATCAGCGTCTGGCCTTCGAAGACCAGGCGCTCGATGGGCGTGGGCGGTGCCGAATCGTTGCGGTTGCCATTGCCACCGTTCACGTGCACGTCGGCCACGTGCAGGAAGGCCGCGCGCTCCAGGCCGATGTCGATGAAGGCGCTTTGCATGCCGGGCAGCACGCGGGCCACTCGCCCGGCGTAGATGTTGCCCACCAGGCCCCGCTCCAGCGTGCGCTCGACGTAGAGGTCTTGCACCGCGCCGTTTTCGACCACCGCAACGCGGGTCTCCTGGGGCGCCCAGTTGATGAGGATGTCTTGCATGGAGGACGGGTCTCTTGTCGTCGAACGACGGGCGTCCTTCAGAACCGGACGCGCGCTTGTCTCAGCAGTTGTGCCGTCTCGTACAGAGGCAAACCCATGATACCGGAGTAGCTTCCGTCGATATGGGAGATCCAGGCCGCAGCCGCACTCTGGATCGCATAGGCGCCGGCCTTGCCGAAGGGTTCCTTGCTGGCGACGTAGGCATCGATCTGCGCGGGGGTGAGTTCAGCGAAGCGGACGTGAGAGACGCTGACCGCCAGCGATGAACCGCGGCCCGTGGCGACCGCTACCGCGGTGATCACCCGGTGCGTCTGGCCGGACAGCAGGCCCAGCGTGTTCGCCGCATCGGCGGCATCGGCCGGCTTGCCGAGGATTCGGCGCCCGAGGGCCACGGTGGTGTCGGAGCAGAGGACCGGCGCGGCCGGCAGCCCCCTCGCCTTCAGGCGCTTGACCGCCGCAGCAAGCTTGGCGCGTGTCACGCGCTCGACGTAGTCCCGCGGCAGCTCGCCATCGCACTCCGCTTCCAGCGCTTCGGCATCTTCTTCGGCCCCTGGCAGCAGCAGCTCATGGCGCACACCAATCTGTTCCAGCAGCTGGCGACGGCGTGGGCTCTGCGAGGCGAGGTAGATGAACGAATGCGTCATTCGCGGTGGTAGGGGTGGTTGACCATCACCGTCCAGGCTCGGTAGAGCGCCTCGGCGACGAGCACGCGCACGAAGGCATGCGGCAAGGTGAGGTCCGACAGGCGCAAGGTCTCGTCAGCGGTCTGCTTGAGCGCGGGGTCGAGGCCATCCGGCCCGCCGATGAGGATCGCGGCGTCGCGCCCATCGCGCTGCCAACCCTCCATGCGGGAGGCGAGCTGCACGGTGGTGACACGGTCGCCACGCTCGTCGAGCACGATGCGGCGCACGCCCTTCGGCAGCGCCGCTTCGATGCGGGAGGCCTCGGCCGCCATCAGCTGCGCGGCGGTCTTGCTGCCGCGCGCCTCGGCCTTCACCGCCTTCAGTTCCAGCCGCATCTCGGGCGGGAAGCGCTTCGCGAAATCGTCGTAGGCCGTGTCGGCCCACGCGGGCTGGCGCTGGCCGACGGCGACCAGGAAGAGCTTCACGCGCGCGACGACGTCTTCTTCGGCGCGGCCTTCTTGGCGGCAGGCTTCTTGGCCGCAACCTTCTTCGCGGCCGGCTTGCTGGTGGCGGTCTTCTTCGCCGAGGCCGCCTTCTTCACGCCGACCACGCGGGTCACGGCCGCCTTGCCGGTGACGGGCTTCTTGGCCGGCGCTTTCTTGGCAGCCGTCTTGCCCGCAGCCTTCTTGGCGGCCGGAGCCTTGGCCGGCGCCGACTTCTTCGCCGGTGCCGCCTTCTTGGCTGCGGCCTTCTTCGAAGCAGGCGCCGCGTCGTCCGACGCCTTCACGAGCTTCACCGGCCCGCTCTCGATCTTGAGCTTGACGGGCTTGCCTCCCCAGATCTCCTCGAGGTGGTAGTACTCGCGAATGGCCGGCTGCATCACGTGGACCACGGCCGAGCCGCAGTCGACGATGATCCATTCGCCGTTGTCTTCGCCCTCGGTCCGCGGCACCGGGAAGCCCTTGGACTTGACGGCATCTCGCACGCTCGCGGCCAACGCCTTGGTTTGTCGGTTCGACGTGCCCGAGGCAATGATCACGCGCTCGAAAAGCGCAGAAAGGTGCTCGGTGTCGAAGACCTGAATGCCTTGGGCCTTCACGTCTTCCAGTCCATCGACGATGGCGCGTTGCAGTTTACGGATGTCCATTCAGCTCCTGGGGGTGCCTCGGTAGAGGTCGTTCTGGTCAATATAGCGTGCGACCGCGGGAGGCACCAGATCGGTGACCCCCTCGCCCCGCGCCACGTGGGCGCGGATCGCGGTGGATGAAATGTCCATCATCGGCAGCGGCACCATCTGGTGCTCCACCTTGCGGACGTCGGGATGAGGCTCGGGCGTCACGCCCGGCCGGTTGGCGATGGCAAGCGTCACGCGGCCGAGCAGCTCGCGCCAGTCGCGCCAGGTGTGCAGGCCGGCGTACTGGTCCTGGCCGAGGATGAGGAACCATTCGTTCCCTGGCTCCTTGGCCTGCAGCTCCCGCACGGTGTCGAGCGTGTAGCTCGGCCCCTGGCGCTTGAGTTCGCTCCGGTCGAGCGTGAAACGCGGCTCACCCTCGATGGCCAGCCGCACCATCGCCTCGCGGTGCTGCGGCGCGGCCAGCTGGCGAGCTTTCTGCCATGGTTGACCGGCGGGGATCCAACGCAGCTCGTCGAGCGCCAGCGCTGTCAGCGCTTCGCGTGCGAGCGCGACATGCGCCAGGTGCACCGGGTCGAAGGTTCCGCCGAAGAGACCGATCCGCTTCATGACAACCCCTCGCCCAACGAGTACGTCGGGCGATCCCCCGAGGGGATGCGGGCCGGCTTGGGAGCGGCCCTGCGCTCGGCCCGCTTCATTCCACGGCCCAATCGCGGGGCCGCAGGAAATCGCTGTAGAGCTTCGCCTCGGGCGTGCCCGGCTCGGGTGACCAGTTGTAGCGCCAGGTCACGACCGGCGGCATCGACATCAGGATGCTCTCGGTGCGCCCGCCCGATTGGAGGCCGAACAAGGTGCCGCGGTCGAACACGAGGTTGAACTCGACATAGCGGCCACGGCGGTAGGTCTGGAAGTCACGCTCGCGCTCGCCGTAGGCCAGGGCCTTGCGACGCTGCACGATGGGCATGTAGGCCGCGGTGAAGGCATCGCCCACCGCACGCATGAGCGCGAAGCTCTGCTCGAACCCACCCTCCGCGTAGTCGTCGAAGAACACGCCGCCGATGCCACGCGGCTCGTTGCGGTGCTTGAGAAAAAAGTACTCGTCGCACCACTGCTTGAAGCGCGGGTACTTGTCGTCGCCGAAAGGCGCGAGTGCGTCGCGGTTCACGCGGTGGAAGTGGCGCGCGTCTTCCTCGAAGCCGTAGTACGGCGTGAGGTCCATGCCGCCGCCGAACCAGACCACCGGCTCACGGCCGGCAGGCAGCGCTGCGAACATGCGCACGTTCATGTGCACGGTGGGCACGTACGGGTTGCGAGGGTGGAAGACCAGCGATACGCCCATCGCCTCGAAAGGCGCGCCGGCGAGCTCGGGCCGATGGGCGGTGGCCGAGGGCGGCATGGCGCCGCCCTTCACGTGCGAGAAGTTGCAGCCACCCCGCTCCAGCAACGAGCCGCCTTCGACCAGCCGCGACAGGCCATCACCCTGCAGGCGCTCGCCGGGCGGGCGTGTCCAGCTGTCGCTCACGAAGCGGTCGCCGCTCTCGGCCTCCATCGCGCCGAGGATGCGGTCCTGCAGCGCGAGCAGGTAGGTGCGGACGTCTTGTGTGTTCATGGCTTCAATCGAATGGGGGCGGCCAGTGCGGGCCGCTTGCCGGTGGCCCGCCCGAGAACGGATGCGATCTGCGCCATGTCGGCCGCCTCGTCGCCGCTCAGCATGACAAAGGTGTCGAGCCGCACCTCGCGCCGAGCGTAGTCCAGTGCTGCCAAACCCAGCGGCACACCGGCCGCGAGCGTCACGTGATAGAAGCCCGAGCGCCAGGCATCACGGTAGCTGCGCGTGCCCTCCGGGGCGAGCGCAAGCCACATGAAGCGGCCTTGCGCCTTCGCCTGAGCCAGTGCCGCGCCCATCTGCCCGACGATGCCCTGGGGCGCATGTCGGTCGACCGCCAGGCCCCCGACCCAACGCATCCAGTGGCTGATCAGCGGAAACTTGAACAGGCTGTCCTTGCCGAAGAACGACACCTGGATGCCGATGGACCACTTGGCCAGCAGGCCGAAGAGAAAGTCCCAGTTCGAGGTGTGCGGGTACACCACGATCACGCCCTGCCGTGCCGGCAGCCCCTGGAAGACCAGCTTCCAGCCCAGCAGGCGCATCAGCCCCAGAGCCAACGCGCTGCCGCGAAGCTGCACCGGCCGCTCTGGGATGAGCATCAGCGCTTGATGGCCCGGTGGCCGATGTCGCGCCGGAACTGCGCGCCATCGAAGCGAATGCCGCCCAGCACCTCGTAGGCCCGGTGCTGCGCCATCTTGACCGAGTCGCCGAGCGCGGTGACGCCCAGCACGCGGCCACCCGAGGTCACCGGCGCGCCGTCCTTCAAGGCGGTGCCGGCATGGAACACCATCGCATCGGGCGTCTCGGCCGGCAGCCCGGTGATCGCGTCGCCCTTGCGCGGGTCGAGCGGGTAGCCGGCCGCGGCCATCACCACGCACAGCGCGGCTCGGCGGTCCCACTGCAGTTCGACCTGGTCGAGCATGCCGTCGGTGCCGGCCATCAGCACGTCGAAGAGATCGCTCTTCAGACGCATCATGATCGGCTGCGTCTCGGGGTCGCCCAGGCGGGTGTTGAACTCGAGCGTGCGCGGCACGCCGTGCCCGTCGATCATGAGCCCCGCGTAGAGGAAGCCGGTGAAGGGAATGCCGTCTTTCGCCATGCCTTCGATGGTCGGCAGGATGATCTCGTGCATCGCTTTCGCGTGCACGTTGGGCGTCACGACCGGCGCCGGCGAGTAGGTGCCCATGCCACCGGTGTTGGGGCCTTCGTCGTTGTCTTGCAGGCGCTTGTGGTCCTGGCTGGTGGCGAGCGGCAGCACGTTCTTGCCGTCGCACAGCACGATGAAGCTGGCTTCCTCTCCTTGCAGGAACTGCTCGATGACGACACGAGCACCGCCTTCGTTGTGCTGCACGCCGAGTCTGTTGTCAGCCAGCATCCAGTCAACCGCTTGATGCGCCTCTTCGAGCGTGGTGGCCACGACCACGCCCTTGCCGGCCGCGAGGCCGTCGGCCTTCACGACGATGGGCGCGCCCATCTTGTCGACGTAGGCATGCGCCGCCTGGAGGTCGGCAAAGGTCTCGTAGGCGGCGGTCGGGATGCCGTGCCGCTTCATGAAGTCCTTCGAGAAGGCCTTCGAGCTTTCGAGTTGCGCCGCGGCCTTGGTCGGGCCGAAGATGCGCAGGCCGCGCGAGCGGAACTCGTCGACCACACCGGCCGCGAGCGGCACTTCGGGGCCGACGACCGTGAGCGCGATCTTCTCGCTGACCGCAAAGTCGGCCAGTGCCTTGATGTCGGTGATGGCGACGTTCTTCAGGTGCGGGCTGAGCGCCGTGCCCCCGTTGCCGGGCGCCACGTAGACGGTCTGCAGCTTGGGCGACTGCGCGAGCTTCCAGGCGATGGCGTGTTCACGGCCGCCGGAGCCGATCACGAGGACCTTCATTCGTGGATCACCGCGTTGTGATAGACCTCTTGCGCATCGTCGAGGTCTTCCAGCACGTCGAGCAGCTTCTGCATGCGCTGGGCGTCTTCGCCGGTGAGGTCGATCGTGTTTTCGGCGCGCATCGTCACCTCGGCGAGCTCGGGCTTGAGGCCGGCGGCCTCCAGGGCCTTCTTCACCGCTTCGAAGTCATGCGGCGAGCTGAGCACTTCGAGCGAGCCGTCGTCGTGGGTCACCACATCGTCGGCACCGGCTTCGAGGGCCACTTCCATCACCTTGTCTTCACTCGTGCCGGGGGCGAACAACAACTGACCGCAATGCTTGAACTGGAAGGCCACCGAGCCTTCGGTGCCGAGGTTGCCGCCGTACTTGCTGAACGCATGCCGCACTTCAGCGACGGTGCGCACGCGGTTGTCGGTCATGCAGTCGACGATGACGGCCGCGCCGCCAATGCCGTAGCCCTCATAGCGGACCTCCTCGTAGTGCACGCCTTCGAGGTTGCCGGTCGCCTTGTCGACGTTCTTCTTGATCGTGTCGGCCGGCATGTTGGCGGCCTTGGCCTTGTCGATGGCCAGCCGCAGGCGTGGGTTCATGTTGGGGTCGCCGCCGCCCTGGCGGGCCGCCACCATGATTTCACGGATGATGCGGGTCCAGACCTTGCCGCGCTTCTCGTCTTGGCGGCCTTTGCGGTGCTGGATGTTGGCCCATTTGGAATGTCCGGCCATGAAGGCTCCTGCTGCGGGGGCTGGCGTCGCGCGCAGCCGCCCGGAAATGTGGTTCTGGGGGATAGACTGCAATTTTAGCGGTGCGCCCTCCCTTCTCTGGAGCAATGTTCATGGCCGAGCCCATCCTGATCGCCAAGCACGTCATCTCTCAAGACAAGACGATCGAGTGTTTTCTCCTGCCAGCGCTGGCCAACCGCCACGGCCTCATCACCGGCGCCACCGGCACGGGCAAGACCATCACCCTGCAAAACCTGGCCGAGCATTTCAGCAAGATCGGCGTGCCGGTCTTCATGGCCGACGTGAAGGGTGACCTCACCGGCATCACCCAGGCCGGCAAGATCGGCGACAAGCTCGCCGCGGTGCTGAAGGAGCGCGGCCTCGACACCCCCGAGCCGCTGGCCTGCCCCGCCACGCTGTGGGACGTGTTCGGCGAGCAGGGCCACCCGGTGCGCGCCACCGTGAGCGACATGGGCCCGCTGCTGCTGGCGCGCATGCTGGCCCTCAACGAAACCCAGGCCGGCGTGCTCAACCTCGTCTTCAAGATCGCCGACGACTCGGGCCTCTTGCTGCTCGACCTGAAAGACCTGCGCGCGATGTTGCAGCACGTGGGCGAAAACGCCTCGCAGTTCACCACCGAATACGGCAACGTGAGCGCCGCGAGCGTGGGGGCCATTCAGCGCGGCCTGCTGCAGATCGAGGAGCAAGGCGGCGACAAGTTCTTCGGCGAGCCCATGCTCAACATCGGCGACTTCATGCAGACGGTCGATGGCAAGGGGGTCGTCAACGTGCTCTCGGCCGACAAGCTGATGAACGCGCCGCGCCTCTACGCCACCTTCCTGCTGTGGATGCTGTCCGAGCTCTTCGAGCAGCTGCCCGAAGTGGGCGACCTCGACAAGCCCAAGCTCGTCTTCTTCTTCGACGAAGCGCACCTGCTCTTCAAGGACGCACCCACCGCGCTCGTCGAGCGCATCGAGCTCGTGGTGCGCCTCGTGCGCTCGAAGGGCGTGGGCGTGTATTTCGTGACCCAGAACCCGCTCGACATCCCCGACACCGTGCTGGCCCAGCTCGGCAACCGCGTGCAGCACGCGCTGCGCGCCTTCACGCCCCGCGACCAGAAGGCGGTGAAGTCGGCGGCGAGCACCATGCGCGCCAACCCCGGCCTCGACATCGAGACCGCCATCACCGAGCTGGCGGTGGGCGAAGCGCTGGTGAGCTTTCTGGATGCCAAGGGCCGCCCGAGTGTCACCGAGCGGGTGTTCGTCATACCGCCCGGCAGCCAGATCGGCCCGATCACGCCCGAGCAGCGCAAGGCGCTGATCGCCGGCTCGCTGGTGGCGGGCGTGTACGAGAAGGCAGTCGACCGCGAGTCGGCCTACGAGAAGCTCAAGGGCCGCGCCGTGGCCGGTGCCGAGGCGGCCCCCACCGCCAGCCCCGGGCAGGCCACCACCAAGACCGGCAAAGGTGCGCCGGCCCAGGAAGATGGCGGCCTGCTGAGCGGTGGACTGAACGACATCCTCTTCGGCCGCACCGGCCCGCGCGGTGGCCAGCACGACGGCATCGTGCAGACGCTCGGCAAGTCGGCCGCCCGCACCATCGGCTCGACGGTGGGCCGCGAGATCATTCGCGGCGTGCTGGGCAGCTTGTTCGGCGGCAGCGGCTCGCGCCGCCGTTGAAGCGCAAGGCGCTCCCGCGCAGCGGCCTCAGGGCACCTGCGACGTCTTCACGCCGGGCCAGGCCATCACGCGCGCCGTCTTGTTCACGCCCGTCACGAGGCCGCCGGCCCAGTAGCTGAAGGCGGTGTCGGGCTCCAGCGCCGCCACCGCCACGTGCGCGAGCGGCTGGCTCAGCGGCACGTAGTAGCCGCCCGGCGCGAGGTCGAGCAGGGCCGAGACCGTCTTCACCTCGCGCGGGTTGGCCGCCGTCTCGACGAAGGTGTCGCCCTGCACCACCCCTTTCGACAGCACCTGCTCGACGCGCACGCCCAGCAGGCGCAGGCGCGCCACCGCCACCGACTCGCTGGCATCGAGCCAGTAGCCGCAGGGGCGGGGGCGCACCTGCAGCTCGCGCAGGGCCAGGGCCGAGTCCCACGCGACGGTGGACGACTTCTCCGCGCCGGTGCCGGCATCGAGCATCTGCAACGTGTGTTCGCCAGGGCTCAGCCCGGCTTCGACGACGACGGTGCCCTTGCAGGCCTGGGCGCTGATCTCGGCGTCGACGTATTGGCGGATCTTCAGCAGGTCGCTGCTGCGCTCGCCAGCGCTCTCCAGCACCGAGCCGAGCGCCGTGACCAGCGTGTGCACGCGGCGCTTGAAGTACACCCGGCCGCCCGACGCCTCGCCGCGCGATTCGATGGTGAGGCTCACCGCGTTCTTCAAGCCCTGCACGTTGCGGCTGTTGTCGGGCAGTGGGCTGCCCATCGCCAAGCGGCGCTCCACGGCCCCCTGTGCCACGCCGTAGTGCCACTCCGCGGCGAGGCCCTGCTGCTGCAGGGCGGCCAGCATCGGCTGGCGAAACCACTCTTCCGCGGCCTTGGTGACGAAGGGGGCGAGGTTGCCGGCTGCGGCGTACTGCAGCATGGCGTCGTGCCGCTCCACCGCCGAAAACCGCAGCGAGAACTCGGTCGACGGCAGGTACTCCGCCACCTCGGCCACCACGGCCGGCTGGTACTCGCGCACGAGGCGCGCCAGCGCTTGAGTTTGCGGCGTCTTGAGGAGCAGGTGGTCACCGTCGAACGCCGTGCCGGGCGCCGGCACCAGCGGCCAGACGATCACGTTGGCCTTGTCGAGCACGGACTGCAACCGACCCCGCGCCAACTCCTGCGCCACGACGAGCAAGGCCTCGGTGGCAGCCGGCGCGTCGGCGCGCTGCGGGCCGTGCAACACGACGGTGGCGCGGCCGCTGGCGCGGATCGAGTCGGGGGTGGCCTGCGCCGAGCGGCTGAAGAGCAGCGCCTCGAGCGCCGCGCCGCTCGCGTCTTCACCCACCTTGAGCACCCGCACCACCGCGGCGTGGTCGCGCGCCAGGCCCTGCAGCAGCCTCTGCGCCTCGGCCGCACTGGTGAACGCGCCGTGGCCCAGTTGGAAGGCCGGCGTGCGGTAGTTGACCGACGGCTCGGGGAAGCGGCTCGCGAGCCCGGACGGGGCGGGCGTTGGTGCCGGGGCGGCGGTGGTAGGCGCCGGGGCCGGGCTGGAAGCAACCACCGGGGGCCGCACCGGGCCGAAGACGGGCACCGCGGGCGGCGGCTCCGGGAGCGTTGTGCAGGCCGCCAGGCCGGCCGCGGCGACCAGGAAGGCGGCCCGTCGAAGGCTAGGGCTGGCAGCAACGAAGGGCATTCGGGTCTCCTGGGCTCGGGCGGGGCGATGACTATAGCCAGCCACTGGCGCCTCAAGAGCCGCATTTCGCGCCGCCCGCCGCCGCTTCGTCGCATGGGGCTCGCACGGCCCGGGTGGCGCCGCGACAGTTCACCCCATCGCAACACCGCCCCACCCCCAGGAGACGACCATGTCCATTCTTCAACTCATCGGCCAAGTCATCGTGCACACCCCGATCTGGGTCTGGGGTTTGCTCGCGTTCGTCACCTTCATGGGCCTGCGCCAGGCCTTCGACCAGGAGCTGAGCGCCGCCCGCGTCATCGGCATCTCGCTCGGCTGGACCTTCTTTTCCGTCTGGGGCGCCGCCAACACCTTCGGCTTCAACGCGCCGGTGCTGCTCGCCTGGGCCACAGGCCTCGCGCTCTCGCTGGCCGCGCAGCACTGGCTCATCGCCCCGCGCGGCGTGAGGGCGCTGGGCGACGGCCGCTTTGCGGTCGCCGGCAGCCTCTGGCCGCTGCTCACCATCTGGGCGGTGTTCGGCGTGCGCTACGTCACCTCGGTGATGATGGTGCTCGACCCCGCGCTCAAGCAGAACACCACTTTCGACCTCGCCGTTCCGGCCGTCTACGGGCTGCTGTCGAGCCTCTTCGTCGGCCGTGCGCTGCGGGTGCTGCGCAGCGCGAAGGTGGCCCCTGCCCTCGCCCTGGCCTGATCCTCACCAGTAGACTGCTTCGGCCATGAACACGACCAAGCCCTACGCTGAACACTTCGGAACGGTGCTGACCCGCGGGCTGGTCGTCGTCGTCTTCAACGTGGTGATCGGGCTGGGCCTGGCGCTTCGCAACGACAACATGGTGGCCCAGATGGTCTATGCGCAGGCCATCGGCCTGTCGATCTGGATCACCATCGAATGCGCCCGCCACGCCTTCAAGCGCGATCCGCGCAGCAACTGGCCGGTGGGTTGGCGGCGCTACCTGCTGCTGGTGGGCGGCATCCTCGTCGGGTACACGATGGGCACCCTCATCGGCGATGCGTTCAGCGGCTTCTCGACCTGGGACCTGATGCTGCGCCAGCCCCGGCAGACGCTCGGCTACCTCTTCCTCGCGTTCACGATGAGCGCCGTCATCACGTTCTTCTTCCACGCGCGCGGCCGCGGCGCGTCGTTGGAGCAGCTCGCCGCCACCGCGCAGCGAGACGCAAGCCAGGCACAGCTGCAGCTGCTGTCGTCGCAGCTCGAGCCGCACATGCTCTTCAACACGCTGGCCAACCTGCGCGTGCTGATCGCGCTCGACCCGCCACGCGCGCAGGAGATGCTCGACCACCTGGTCGCCTTCATGCGCTCCACGCTCACCGCCTCGCGCGGCATGCTGCACCCGCTGTCGGCCGAGTTCGCGCGGCTCAACGACTACCTCGCGCTGATGAAGATCCGCATGGGCGAGCGCCTCGTCACCGAGATCAGCCTGCCCGAAGCCTTGAGCGAACTCGCCGTGCCCACGCTGCTGCTGCAGCCACTGGTGGAAAACGCGATCAAGCACGGCCTGGAGCCCAAGATCGATGGCGGCCGGCTGGTCGTGCGCGCGGCATGCGAGGGCGCCGACCTGGTGCTCACCGTGCGCGACACCGGCGTGGGCATCTCGACGGTCGCCAACGACGGCACGCATTTCGGCGTGAGCCAGGTGCACGAGCGCCTGGCCACCCTCTACGGCGACGCGGCGAGCTTCACCCTCGCACCGGCCGATGGCGACGAAGGTGGCGTGCTGGCCACTGTTCGCATCCCCCTCAACCAAACCGCCTGATCTTCATGAACGCCACCGCCCTCATCGCCGAAGACGAGCCCCTGCTGGCCGCGCACCTCAAGGCCGAGCTGGCCCGGCAATGGCCCGAACTCGAGATCGTGGCCAGCGTCGGCAATGGCGACGCCGCCGTGCAGCAGGCGCTGGCCCTGCGCCCTCAGGTGCTCTTCCTCGACATCCGCATGCCCGGCCTGAGCGGGCTCGAAGCCGCGCATGCGCTGGCCGAAGACTGGCCCGACGGCAGCCCGTTCCCGCTGCTCGTCTTCGTGACGGCGCATGACGAATACGCGATCGAAGCCTTCGAGCGCGCCGCCTTCGACTACGTGCTCAAGCCCGCCACGGCCGAGCGCCTCGCACAGACCTGCTCGCGCCTGCAAGACGCCCTGCGCCAGCGCGCGCAGGCCCCGGTGCAGGGCAACGAGCTCGATGCGGCCGTCGCCCAGCTGCGCGGCCTGCTGGCGCAAGCGCCCGCCGCCCCCGCCGCCCCGCGCCTGAGCGTGATCCAGGCCGGCGTCGGCAGCACCATCCACATGGTGAAGGTCGACGAGGTGCTGTACTTCGAAGCGGCCGACAAATACGTGCGCGTCGTCACCGCCGACCACGAGCACCTCATCCGCCTGTCGCTGCGCGAACTGCTGCCGCAGCTCGACCCGCAGCGCTTCTGGCAGATCCACCGCGGCACGGTGGTGAGAGCCGATGCGGTGGCCACCGCCGTGCGCGACGAGAGCGGCAAGCTCACGCTGAGCCTGCGAGAGCACGCCGACAAGCTCGCGGTGAGCCGCCTCTATGCGCACCTCTTCAAGGCACTGTGAAATGAGCCGATCCGACCTCCCTTCCGACAGCCTTGAGGCACGCGCCTTGCGCCGCGTGCGCCGCAAGATCGGCTTCTACACGCACGCGATGGTCTTCGTGCTGGTGCACCTGGGCTTCGGAATCGCGTTTCTCGTCGGCGCCCGGACCAAGCCCTTCTTCATCTGGGGCTGGGCCATCGGCCTCGTGATCCACGGCCTCTTCACCTTCGCCACGCTGCAGGGTGAGGGCATGCGCGAGCGCATGTTGCGGCAGGAGATCGAGCGCATGCGCCGCGAGCGCGGCGAGTCCGACAAACCATGAAGAAAGGGCCGCATCTGCGGCCCTTCGAGTTCAGTGGTGGCGCTGGCTCAATGGTGACGCTGGCGCGGGCCCGGCTCCCAGCGGGGGCCGCGGTCGTCGCGATCGCCGTAGCCGTAGCCACCGCGGTGGTCATCGTGGCGGTGGCCATGATGACGATGGTGGTGATGGCGGTGGTCCCAGCCGCGGTAGTCGGCCACCGGCACCGGGCGATACACCACGGCCGGGGGCGGTGCGGGGCGGTAGACCACCACCGGGGCAGGCGGGTAATACACCGGCGCCGGCGGGTAGTACACCGGGGCCGGTGCGTGATAGACCGGCGCACCTACCACGACGGGCACCGGCACCGGCAGGTTCACGGCCACGGACCACTGCACGTTGCCCGCATGGGCGCTGCTGCCGGCAGCCAGGGCGCCCAGCGCAACGAGGGCAGCGAAAGCGGACTTGCGGTTGAACATGTGTTCTCTCCTTGTGAGACCGGCGCCAAGCGGCCGGCTTGCTCCCACAACGGATGGCGGCGGCCGCCCGTTCACACGGTGAAGGTAAAGGCGTGTTAACGCACGTAAAGCGCGCGCGGCACCGCGTCAGCGCGGAGCCTGCTGCATGTCGTCGACGAGCGACTGCAGGTCGGCCAGCTCGGTCAGCACCTCGAAGGCGAACCCTTCGCGCCGCGCCGGCCGGCTGCTCAGCACCAGTTCCTTCATGTAAGCCGGCAGCGCGGCCGGCGTCGGCCACAGCTCGCAGAGTCGGTTCACGATGTGCGGGTGCTGGCGCGCGGTGGCGAGCGGCTGGTAGCGCGGCGGCAGCCCGGCAAGCCAGGCATGCGCATCGGCGCTCAGGGCCTGGGCCTGCGGTTGGCGCTGGGGGTGCGATGGCGAAGGGTCGGGCGGGGTCGAAGAAGTCATGCGGAGATTGTTTCGAAGCACCTTCCGCCACGACAGGCCCTGCGCCCCTCCAGCCGCGGGGGCGGGCCGCCACGCAAATTGCACCAGCGTGCAAACCTTCACGCCCGCACCAGACAAGGGCTTCAGAAGGGAGCGCCGACTACAATCGTCTTTCGCTTTTTCCACTCTGAACACCACTTCGAAACGCCCTGCATGAGCGACCCTGCCCGTAATGCCCCCGCCGATGAACACAAGCCCAGCAACTTCCTGCGGCAGATCATCGAGCGTGACCTGGCGCAGGGCACCTATGCGAACCGGCATTTCGCCAGCACGCCGGGTGATGCGAAGCACCATGCCGCCGGCCCTCTGGACCCGGCGAAGATCCGCACCCGCTTCCCGCCCGAGCCCAATGGCTACCTGCACATCGGCCACGCCAAGAGCATCTGCCTGAACTTCGGCCTGGCGCGCGACTATGGCGGCATCTGCCACATGCGGTTCGACGACACGAACCCGGAGAAAGAGGAACAGGAGTACGTCGACTCCATCCTCGACGCGGTGAAGTGGCTCGGCTTCGACTGGAACGTGGGTGGCACGAGCCACCTCTTCTACGCCAGCAACTACTTCGACTTCATGTACCGCGCGGCCGAAGCGCTCATCAACGCCGGCCTCGCCTACGTGGACGAGCAGACGGCCGAGCAGATGCGCGCCAACCGCGGCGACTTCGGCACGCCCGGCACCGACAGCCCCTTCCGCACCCGCACACCGGCCGAGAACCTCGCCCGCTTCCGCGAGATGCGCGACGGCAAGCTCGCCGACGGCGCCGCCGTGCTGCGCGCCAAGATCGACATGGCCTCGCCCAACATCAACCTGCGCGACCCGGCCCTCTACCGCATCAAGCGCGCCACGCACCACAACACCGGCGACACCTGGTGCATCTACCCGATGTACACCTACGCGCACCCGATCGAAGACGCGCTGGAGAACATCACCCACAGCATCTGCACGCTCGAGTTCGAAGACCAGCGCCCCTTCTACGACTGGCTGCTCGACAAGCTCTGCGAGCTGGGCCTGCTGGCGCAACCGCGCCCGCACCAGTACGAATTCGCCCGCCTCAACCTCACCTACATCATCACCAGCAAGCGCAAGCTCAAGCAGCTGGTCGACGAGGGCCACGTGAACGGCTGGGACGACCCGCGCATGCCGACCATCGTCGGCCTGCGCCGCCGCGGCTACACGCCCGAAAGCCTGCAGCTGATGGCCGAGCGCAGCGGCGTCAGCAAGGCCGGTGGCTGGATCGACTACAGCTCGCTCGAGATCGCCCTGCGCGACGACCTCGACCCCAAGGCCCCGCGTGCTTGTGCGGTACTCGACCCGCTCAAGCTCAAGCTCGTGAACTTCACCGAGATCTTCGGCAGCGAGTCGCACCAGGAGCCCTGCCACGCCCCCGTGCACCCGGCGCACCCGGACCGTGGCCAGCGCCAGTTCGTGTTGACGAACGAAGTCTGGATCGAGCGCGAAGACTTCATGGAAACACCGCCGAAGGGCTATCACCGCCTCTACCCCGGCAACAAGGCGCGCCTGAAGTACGGCTACGTGATCGAGTGCACCGGCTGCGAGAAGAACGCGCAGGGTGAGATCACCGCCGTGCTCGCCAAGCTCGTGCCCGACACCAAGAGCGGCACGCCCGGCGCCGAGGCCGTGAAGGTCAAGGGCGTCATCACCTGGGTGAGCGTCGCCACCGGCATCGCCGCCGAGGTGCGGCTCTACGACCGCCTTTTCACCGAGGCCCAGCCCGATGCGGGCGGCCGCGACTTCCTCTCGGTGTTGAACCCGAACAGCAAGAAGGTCGTCACCGCGTACCTGGAACCCGGGCTTGCCGCAGCGACGCCCGACGACAAGTTCCAGTTCGAGCGTCACGGCTACTTCGTGGCCGACCGGCATGACCACACGGCCGCCAAGCCGGTGTTCAACCGCGCCACCACGCTCAAGGACACCTGGAGCAAATGACCACCGGCCGGCGAGCGGTGCTGCCGGCCCACTTGAGGGCCGACTGCGCGGCCTGCACCGGCCTGTGCTGCGTGGTGCCGCCCTTCGATGCGCAGCAGGGCTTCGGCTTCGACAAGCCGGCCCACACGCCCTGCCCGCACCTGTGCGGCGATTTCAAGTGCGGCATCCACGCCGATCTCGTCGACCGCGGGTTTCGAGGCTGCACGGTGTTCGACTGCCACGGCGCCGGGCAGCGTGTCTCGCAGCAGCTCTTCCCCGGCCAGGACTGGCGCGATTCGGCCGACACGGCACGGCAGATGTTCGGCGCCTACGAGCGCATGCGCGGCTTGCACGACCTGATGGCACTGCTCTACACCGCGTCCGTGCATGTGGACGACGCGCGCCTGACGGCACAGCTCGACGCGATCGAGCACCAGAGCAAGCACACGCCGCCCGACCAGATCGACGCGGCCGAGCTGAAGCGCACGACGATGGCGCTGCTGGCCGACCCGGCGATCCGCGCCGCGCTGCAGGCGCTTCGCTAGCGCCCCGTCGGGCGCCGCTGGCGCTTCTGCGCCGTGCGTTCGGCCTTGCGCTCGGCGCGTTCCGCGTCCGCTGCCTGCCCCGCGGCGAGCCAGGCTTCGTATTCCTCGGGGGTCTCGATCGTCATGCGCCCGAGGTTGGCCGAGCGGAAATCGTTGATCAGCACCTCGGCCGCCTTCTGCAGGTCGACGCGCCCGCCGCTTTGCAAGGCCCCGCGCTTGCGGCCGATCTCGGTGAGCAAGGCCTCGTCGGGCAGTGCGACGCTGGCGTCGTCGAGCTTGTAGCGCTCGACCAGGCGGTCGGCATAGTGCCGCTGCAGGTAGGCGAGCAGTTCCAGCGCCACTTCCTGCTCGTCATACGCATTGCGCCCGACCGCGCCACTGGCCGCCAGGTTGTAGCCGCTCTGCTCGACGATGATGCGCGGCCACAGCATGCCGGGCGTGTCGAAGAGGTAGGCGTCTTTCGCGAGGGCCACGCGCTGCTCGACCTTGGTCACGCCGGCCTCGTCGCCCGTCTTGGTGGCGCGCTTGCCCATCAGCGTGTTGATGAGCGTCGACTTGCCGACGTTGGGAATGCCGCAGACGAGCACGCGCAGCGGTTTGTCCATGCCGTGGCGGTGCGGCGCGAGCGAGCGGGCCGCATCGATGAGGCGCTGCGCGGGCGCCGTCTCCGAGGCATCGAGCGCCAGCGCCCGCGTCTCGGGCTGGGCGTTGTACCAGGCGAGCCAGGCCTCGGTGCGCACCGGGTCGGCCACGTCCTGCTTGTTGAGGATCTTCAGCCGCGGCTTGTGGCCGGTGAGTTCGGCCAGCAGCGGGTTGGCGCTCGACCCGGGCAGGCGGGCGTCGAGCAACTCCATCACCACGTCGATCTGCTTGATGCGCTCGGCGATCGCCTGGCGCGTGAGGTGCATGTGGCCGGGGAACCATTGGATGGGCATGCGGCGATTGTCGCCTCGCCTTGCGGTGGAACAAGGACAGCGCCGCCCGCCGCCACTAGCCTGCACGCTTCAACCGACAACATGCCGACGAACATGCCCACGCTTGAATGGAGCGACGCCCTCGCCCTCGACGTTCCCTCGATGGACGACACCCACCGCGAGTTCGTCACGCTGCTGGCGATGGCCGAGCAGGCCAGCGACGCAGCCCTGCCGCAGTGCTGGCAAGACCTGATCGACCACACCGAGGACCACTTCGGCCAGGAAGACCGCTGGATGGCCGCCACGCGCTTCGCCTCGGGCAACTGCCACACCACGCAGCACAAGGTGGTGCTCGACACGCTGCGCGAAGCCGCACGGCTGGTGGACAGCGGCGAATACGGCCCGGCGCTGCTGCGCAAGCTGACGAAGGAACTCGGGGAGTGGTTCCCGCAGCATGCGCAGAGCATGGATGCGGCGCTGGCGCTGCACCTGCGCCGCGTGGGCTACGACCCGGCGACCGGGGCGCTGCTCGTGCCGCAGGCCTTGCCCGAGACACTCATCGAAGGCTGCGGCGGGCTCGCCTGCAGCACCGGAACGTGAAGACAACAAAAAGGCGCCTCGCAGGCGCCTTGGTCGTCAGTGGAGATCGCTCAGCTGCACCGCCGGGGCGGCGAATTCACGCCCGACCACCGCGCGGGCATACAGGTAGTTGTGGCGGGCCCGTTCGCTGAGCGAATCGAGGGCCACCTGCCCACCGGCATCACACGGAAAGGTCAGCGCGCGGCCCTCCTGGAACAGGGACTGGAAGCGCAACTCGTAGGCGGGTTTTGCGAAATCGGTATTCATGGCAACGAACTCCTGCTGCTCTACCGTTGGTATCAACGTGGCTGAAGATTAGGCGTTGACCGCTTCGACGTCCTTAGGTGGGTGTCTCGGCATCTCGTCCCAAACTGGATGAGAGAACTGTAGGAATTGATCCGACAGGTTTCATGTGACTTACGACCAATCGGGGGCCCCTCATTTGCGTGGGAACTGCGTGGACTGTCGAGACAGCGCCTTTCGTCAAGCGCGGCGGCCCCTGCGAAACGTGGTGCTTGTGACCGTCATCACGGATGCCTAGCATCCCGTGGGTCATCAACCCCCGGAGGAGGATTCCGATGCTTTCAAAGCTCTTGGCTGAAGCGGTGGGCACGTTCTGGCTGGTGTTGGGAGGCTGCGGCAGCGCCGTGCTGGCTGCAGCCTTTCCGCAGGTGGGCATCGGTCTCCTCGGGGTGTCGCTCGCATTCGGGCTGACGGTGGTGACCGGGGCCTACGCCCTCGGACCCATCTCCGGGGGCCACTTCAACCCCGCCGTGACGGTGGGCCTGTGGGCCGGGGGCCGCTTCCCGGGCGGCAGCATCCTTCCCTACGTGGTGGCGCAGGTGGCCGGGGGCATTGCCGGGGCCGGCGTGCTGCTCGTCATCGCGAGCGGCGCCCCGGGCTTCGACCTGGCCGGCGGCCTTGCCTCCAACGGCTACGCCGAACACTCGCCGGGCAAGTATTCGATGGTGGCGGGGCTGGTGTGCGAGGTGGTGATGACGGCGATGTTCCTGCTCGTCATCCTCGGCAGCACGCACAAGCGCGCGCCGGTGGGCTTCGCGGGCCTGGCGATCGGCCTGGCGCTCACGCTCATCCACCTCATCAGCATCCCGGTGACCAACACCTCGGTGAACCCGGCGCGCAGCACCGGGCCGGCGCTCTTCGTGGGCGGCTGGGCGCTGCAGCAGCTGTGGCTCTTCTGGGTGGCACCCCTCGTCGGCGCGCTGGTGGGCGGCGGGGTGTACCGCATGCTCTTCGAAGCAGATGCCGAGCCCGACGTGATCGGGCGACCGGCGACGAGCTGAGGCTCAGTACTCGGACGACGGCGCACCCGGCTGGCTGTCGCCAGCCACCAGGGTGTTGCCCATGCCGAGCAGCTCGCGGGCGCGCTGCAAGTTGAGCAGCTGGTCACGGTTGCGGCGGGGGTGGGCGCGGTCGCGCTCGATCTCCCACACGAGCTTGATCAGCTCCTTGTGCGTGGTCGCGGCGCGCACACGGCCCACCGAAAAGGTGGCGAAAAGCAGCGAATCGCGGCGCAGGGTGTCGAGCAGCAGGTCGCGCACGTACTGCAGGCGCTCCTCTTCGGTCATGCGCGGCGCGGGGCGGGCATGGTCGGCGGTCTTGAATGGGGTTTCGCGCACGCCCTGCACCCACTCGGGTGTGCGGGGTGCTTCATTGAGCACGACGGCGGGCGCCTGCACGTAGCGGCTGGCGGCCGCCGCAGGGGCCGGGGGAGCCTCGGCCGGCGCCGCGGCGATGCCACCCACGTCGATCATCGGCAGGCCCTGCGACGAGCCCAGCACGACCTCGCGGTTCTCCTGCGTCGGCGGGTCTTCGAACACCCGTCTGGGCAGCTGGGGCTCGACCAAGGCCTGGGCGGGCGCGGCCGGCGGCGGTGTGGGCGACAGCGGGGCCGGCCGGCTGTCCTCCTCGTCGGGCAGCAGCTCGGCCATCGGGGTCAGCGCCGGCTCGGGGAAGACGTCGAGGTCGACGCTCGTGAGCCGGGGGGTGTCGAGCGCACCGGGTTCGGTTTCCACCGGCTCGGCCGCGGCCATCTCGGTGGGCACCTCCACCAGGCCCATCTCCACGAGTTCCTGGAAGTGGGTGGTTTGCGCGCCAGCCTTCAGCGCCATCGCCAGCACGTCGCCCAGCGAGCGCCGCCCGTCGACCAGCAACAGCACGGTGCGGTAACGCTGCCCCAGGCCACGCGTGCGGTGGCGCAGTTCATCCTGTCCGAGGGCAGTCTTGACGGGGCTGAGGGTGGGCATGGGGGTATCGCTCGACGGCCATTGTCACCCGAGCGCACTCGGGCGGTGCCCGGCCATGCAGACGGGGCCGCCGCACATCGGGCGGGCGCCTAGCGGACGATCCGGCTGGCCTTCAGCCGCTCGACGTCGCTGGGCGCATAGCCGGCCTGCGCCAGCACCGCCTCGGTGTGCTCGCCGAGCGAAGGCGCCCCCCGCCCAGGCTGCACCGGCGTCTTGCTGAACCGGATGGGGTGGCCCGAGGCCTTGTAAGAGCCCAGATCGCGGTTGTGCAGCTCCCAGATCAGGCCCAGCGCCTCGGCCTGCGGGTCGGTGTAGAGGTCGGCGCGGTAGTTGACGGGGCCACAAGGCACGCCGGCCGCCTCGAGCAGCGGCATCCAGTGTGCGTTGCCATGCTCGCGCAGGCGCGCCTCGATGGTCTTCATCATCTGCTTCTGGCGGAAGTAGACCTCGTCGCTCACGTCGCCGGTGTCGACCGCCACGTCGTCGTCGACCACGCCGATGGCCGCGCAGAGCTTGTCGCGCAGCTTGCGGTTGAGCGCGGCGATGCCGAGGTAGCCATCGCCCGTCGGGTAGACGCGGTAGTAAGGGTAGACCTGCCGGTCCGTCGGACGGTGCAGGCAGTCGGGCACCTCGATGGGCCGTGTGGTCTGCGGCAGGTCCTTTCGCAATCGCATCTCGGCGAACTGGTCGATGATCTGCGTGTGCTTCTTGCCCTCGCCGAGGGCGGTCTTGAGGATGTGCTTTTCCTGCGCGTGCTGCTCGGCGTCGAGCCCGTCGATGTGCAGGAGGCTCATTGCCTGCAGCGCCATGCCGGTGCTGAAGAGCGACGTCTCGATCTTCTGCCCCTCGCCCGACACGTTGCGGTGGTACAGCGCGCTCACGATGCCGAGCGCATTGAGCATGCCGGTGCCGATGTCGATGTAGGCGATGCCGCCCGGCCCGCGCGGCGCGCCGTCTTCGTCGGCGTAGTGCGACATCACGCCAGACGCCGCGTGCGCAATGATGTCGAAGCCCTTGCGCTTGCGGTACGGGCCGACTTCACCAAACGCCGTGCTGCTCAGGAACACGATGCGCTTGTTGATCTTCGCGAGCGTCTCGTAATCGATGCCGAGTTTCTCGGCCGCGCCGGGCACGAAGTTCTGCACCACCACGTCGGCGTCCCGCACGAGCTTGTAGACGATCTCGCGCCCTTCGGGCTGCTGCAGGTCGATGGACAGGCTTTCCTTGCCGCGGTTCATCGCGAGCGACATGCGCGTGTTGCCGCCATAGCGCCGCATCGAGCCGCCCATGCGCCGCTCTTCCGCGCCGTCGGGCGGCTCGATCTTGATGACGCGCGCGCCCAGGTCGGCCAGCAGGAAGCCGCAGTAGGGGCCGGCGATGTACTCCGAGAAATCCAGCACGGTGACCCCGTGCAGCAGCGTGTTCATGGGTGTCTCCGTGTGTTCTTTTCGGGCGGGGGCTAGCGCCGGCTCTTGGCCTTGCGGCCGTCGAACTCGGCCAGTTGCTGCTTGAGCAGGAGCATCAGCACGCGCGCGGTGGCTTCGTCGAAGCTCAGCGTGGTGGTGGCTTCCTCTTCGCCACGCATGTTCTTCGGCGTGACGAGCGCATCGACGCGCGCTTCGATGAGCCCGGTCTGGTTGCTGTTGCTCATCGACTTGATCTTCTGAAGCTCGATCTGGAAGGTCTTCAAGGCACCTCCTCCTGGTGGGGAACGTGAAAGCGGGAAGCTGTGAGACTAGCTCATGCGACGCGGCGGCGTGTCGCCCACCACAGAACGGCCCCTGCTGCCACCCAGCCGGCTGCGGGCGCCCAGGCCAGGAGCGCCTGTACCTCGGGTGTCTTGTGCCAGCCACCGGCCAGCACCGCCATGCGTGACAGCGCCGCCAGCGCCAGCACCGACGAGAGCGCCCCACCGAGCTGCCCCTCGCGCCCGGTGTGCCCGAGCGCCAGCGCGGTGGCGAAGGCGCTCATCAGCAGGAAGCCCCAGCCGGCCCCGGCCAGGCCTTGCGCCACGATCAGCGCGTTCAAGCTCGGCGCCTGCCCGGCCGCCCAGGTGGCGAAGCCCGCCAGCAGGGCCGCCGCCGCCATCACCCGCCAGGCGCCCACACGTTTGGCGAGCGCCCCGGCGGGCAGCAGCGCAAGGTTGAAGCCGACCCAGAACACCGGCGCCAGCCAGGCCAGTTGGTCGGGCGCCGCGAAGCGCAGGTAGAGCGGCGCGCTGTTGAGAAAGCTGTGCACCTGGAAGGCGACCGCCGCGAGCACCGCCGCCGCCAGGAAGCCGCGGATGGCCGGCAGTTCCACCGGCGCGGGCGACGCTGCCTTGGCCGCCCCGTGATGCACCAGCTTGCGCTCGGCCGCGACGATGCCCCAGGTCACGAGCGCCAGCGCCACGCTCGCGAGCAGGAAGGGGCCGCGCGGGTCGACCTCGCGCAGCTGCAGCGTGAGGTAGGGCGCGATCGCGTTCGCCACGCCCAGCCCGAACACCGACAGGGCCACGAGCCACGGCAGCTGCGGCCGCGCCGCATGCCGGCCCACGAGCGTGAGCGGCGGCGCGCGCAACGCCGAGGAGGTGATGGACCACAGCACGACCAGCACGAGGAAGAGGGGCGCCGAGCCCGAAGGCGCCACCAGCGGCAGCGCGAGGAAGGCCGCGCACGACAGCAGCGTGACCGCCACCACCAGCCGCCCGAGCCGACCCACCACCTTGGCCGCGCGGTCGCTCGCCACACCGAAGGCGTAGTCGCTCAGCACGAAGATGAGCTGGTCCAGCATCAGGATCCAGATCACCGCCGACTTGGGAATGCCCACCTGCGCCGCCAGCTGCGGCAGGTAGGCCACATAGACCGTCCAGCACAGCGCGAAGAAAAACTGGACGACGGCGAGGTAGACGCCAACGGTCATGACGACTCCCCGCCTGCCGAGTACGGCAGGCGACCCTCCAAGCGGGTCGGGCCTTGCTTGGGGCGGCCCGGCGCGGCGGCCCTCATTCGAGTTTGATTCCCGCTTCTTTGATCACGCGCGCATTCGCCTCGTACTCACGCTGAACCTGCGTGCTGAACTGTTCGACGGACGCCGGGCTCACGATGTTGTCGAGCTTTGACAGCCGCTCTTGAACGTCCTTGTCCGCCAGCACCTTGTTGACTTCGGTGTTCAAGCGCTTCTGCACGTCCGACGGCGTGCGCGCCGGTGCGAAGACACCGAAGACGGAACTCAGATTGGCATCGGGATGGCCCAGCTCGGTGAAGGTCGGCGCGTCCGGAAACGCCGGCAGCCGGTGCGCTGCCGCCACTGCCAGCACGCGCAGCTTGCCTTGCGCGATGAGCCCGTTGACGGCCGGGCTCGGGTTGGTGGTGAAGAGCTCGAATTGCCCGCCCGCCGCATCGTTGATGACCTGGCCGCTGCCCTTGTAGGGGATGTGGTTGAACTTCACGCCGGCCTTCTTGCCGATGTGCTCGAGCATCAGGTGGCCTACGCTGCCCATGCCCGAGGTCGCGACGTTGAGGGCGCCCGGTTTCGCCTTGGCCTGCGCGAGGGCGTCGGCGAAGGTCTTGCCGGTGAACGCCGGAGTCGCCACGAAGTAGATCGGCGAGTACATCACCGCCGCCACTGGCATCACATCCTTCAGCGGGTCGTAGGGCACCTTCTGCAGGTGCGGGTTGAGCGTGAGCGGGCTGATCGCGGCGAAGGCGAAGGTGTGGCCGTCGGTCGACCTGGCCATCGCGTCGATGCCGGTGGTGCCGCTCGCGCCGGCACGGTTTTCCACCACCACCGTCTGCCCGAGCACCGGCCCGAGGCGCTCGGCCAGCAGGCGCGCGGCCGCATCGCTGGTGCCGCCAGGCGCGTAGGGCACGACGATGCGCACCGGCTTCGTGGGCCAGCCCTGCGCCCAGGTGGCGGGCGATGCGGCGGCAAGTGCACAGGCAGACAAGAGCCCGAGCGCGGCGCGGCGGGCAAGGGGGTGGCGAAGGTTCATGGCGCTGTCTGCGGCAAGGTCGGCGGAGCCCGCAGCATAGCCGTGCACCCGCAGCGAACGCGAATTGCGCCACACCTCGGCGCGCCGCCTCGGCCATTCGACCGATGCCGGGGGCCAGAGCGCGCTGACACGATGGCCCGATGAACGCACACCCTCGCTATCTCACGCTCGCCGCCCTCTCCGTGACCTTTCTGGTGGGCGGCTGCGGCAGCCGCGGCACCGGCAGCCAGGCCGCGCCGCCGCCCGCGGCCGTGGCCACGCCGTCCAAGAGCGACGTGCTGCCGCCCATGCCCCGCCTCGACGACCCCGTCTACGCCGCCATGCTGGGCCGCATCAACGGCGAGTACCAGCGCTGGCTCGCCAACCCCGGGGCCTACCTGCCCAGCACCGCGGGCGCCCTGCCCTGGCCCTGCGTGCCGCCCCAGCCTGCGCGCGACAAGCTCGCCGGCATCCCCGACGCGCGCGACCCCAAGGTCCTGGCCGCCTACGCCAAGCAGGAGCGCGCCGCCGGCATGAAGCGCGGCACGCTGAAGCCGCCAGGCGTGGAAGACGCGCGGGTGCACCTGCTCAAGGGCGAGTGCGTGAAAGGCGCGCTCCAGGGCGAGGTGGAGCTGCTCGCCGAGTACACCTCGGTGTCGACCGTGCTCGACAACGAGACCCGCATTCCGCAGCGCGTGCTCAAGCGCTTCGTGGCGCAGGGCGGCAAGCCGGTGGGGCTCGTCTACACCGCCACCTTCCACGGCGAGCACCGCTCGTCGAAGCCGAGCAGCATCACCATCAAGTCGCTCTTCGGCAGCTTCGTGCTGGGCGACACCAACATGCCGCCGCGCAACGTGGGCATCAGCTACATGCGCACCGAGGCGCCCAAGCCGATGTTCGGCACCTACGTCTCGATCACGCAGAGCGTGACGCAAAGCGTGCCGCTCAAGGGCGAGCGCTGGAAGCTCGTCACCTACAACGGCCCCACCAAAATCAACGAGATGAATTTCAAGGGTGAGGTCATGCACGGCCGCTCGATCGGCTACGCCTACGAGATCAAGTCACCGTATTCGTCGGATCCGCTGCGCATTCCCGCCAGCGAGACCTGCTACGACGAAGGCGAGCAGATCAAGAGCGCCGCATGCGACGTGGACTGACCCGCGCCGCGCTCGTGCTGCTGAGCGCGAGCCTCGCCCTGCCGCCGCTGCACGCCGCGCCGGCCCGGCAACGCGGCGGCAGCTGCGTGAGCGGCAACTGCGCCAATGGCGAGGGCAGCGTGCGCTTCAGCTTCGCCACCTACACGGGCCCTTGGGTGAAGTCCGACTTCACGGCGGGCACCTACAGCGTCGTCTACACCGCCTTCCCCGACCAGACCTTCGAACTCACGGTCGATGCCGCTGGCTACCCCGTCAAAGGCACGGTGCCGCGCGGCAGCAAGGACGACGTGCTGCGCGACCCGAGCGTCTACACCGGCAGCTTCGCCAAGACCTGGAACCCCTTCGACCGCAGCCACGTGGCGCGCTACGCCCAGGGCCGCTACACCGACGCACGCGGCGTAGCCTATGAAGGCGAGTTCGACTTCGTGCCGGGCATCGTCGGCGCCGGCACGGTGACGGGCGGCTACTACATCTTCCAGGGCACGCGCATCGACGAAGACGCCGACGAGGTGACGAGCGGCCTCTACATCAGCGACTGGACCAGCCACGACGTGCGGGCCGGCGAGTACCCGTCGTACCTGCCGGTCGTCTTCCACCGCGCCCGGCCCGACTACATCGCCAAGTTGCAGGACGACCTGCGCCGCGACCTGGAGCGGGTCAACGCCGAGGAGGCCGCCAAGCTGGCCCGCGAGCGCGAATCGCGCGAAAGCTGGAACACGCTCTTCGCCACCGCGCTCGGCGTGGCCGCGGTGGTGGGCGTGGCCAAGGTTGCCTCGCGCAGCAGCGGCGGCAGCACCGGCACCGTGAACGCCCTCGGCGACACGCTCGCCAGCAAGCAGAGCGCTCCGGCCGCCAACCAGAAGATGGTGGGCGAGCTGCGCGAGCGCGCCAAGACCGACCCGGTGCTGGCCAAGCGCATCGGCAAGTCGAGCGACGCCGAACTCACCGCCATGCTGCAGCAGGCCGGTCGCACGGCCCCGCCCAAGATGACGGTGGCCGAGTACCGCGCCGCCTCCCAGCAGCAAGAGACGGAGAAGGTGGCCAAGGCGGCCCAGGCCGAGAAAGACCGGCAGGCCCGGGACAAGGAAGCCCGCGAGAAGGCAGCCAAGGAGAACGAGAAGGCCGAACTGGCCGCCGCCGAACGCGCCCGCAAGAAAGCGGAGGCCGAGGCCGCCCGGAAGGCCGAGCAGGAAGCCGAGGAACAGGCCAAACGCGAGTACCTGGTCGCCCTCGCCCGCGGCACCCAGCTCAAGGCCCGCACCTGCCCGGGGGGCGAAGGCCAGTACTACGTGGTCGGCCTGCTGCCGAAGATCAAGCCGGAGAAGGTCGACTGCGTTGACCTGCACTACCGCGCCCGCTGCGAGGGCCACGCGAACTACATCGATGGCGTGGGCAAGACCTTCCTCGGCATCGCGACCGACTGCTTCATGGGCGACACCTACAAGATCGAGCCCAAGCCCGCCTGCCCGCTCGCGCAACTGCAGGTCACCGTGAAGGAGATACGCGCCTGCGGCCGGTGAGATCAGCGCGCCGGGCTTAGCATCGGCGCATGAACCTCATCTACGTCGTCGACCCCATGTGTTCCTGGTGCTATGGCTTCTCCAAGCCCCTGGACGAGCTGCTCGCCACCCCCGGCGAATTCGCCCCCTTGCAACTGGCCCTGGTGATGGGCGGCCTGCGCCCCTTCACGACCGAACCCACCCCACCCGAACGCGCCAACGAGCTCGCCGGCCACTGGAAGCACGTGGCCGAAGCGAGCGGCCAGCCGTTTGCGCAAGCCCCGCACACCGCCCTGCACCGGCCGGGCTTCGTGTACGACACCGAGCCGGCCGCGCGCGCCGTGGTCACGGTGCGCAAGTACTGGCCGAAGCTCGTGTGGCGCTACCTGAAGGCCGTGCAGCATGCCTTCTATGCCGAAGGCAAGAACGTGGTGCAGCCCGAAGTGCTGGCCGATGTGGCCGAGTCGCTCGGCATCGCCCGCGCCGATTTCGCACGCGCCTTTGCGTCGGAAGAAATGCGCGAGGCCACGAAAGAGGACTTCGCGATCACCCAGCAGTGGGGCATCCGCGGCTTCCCGGCGCTGATCGCCGAACATGGCGACCACCTGCACCTGGTGGCGCAGGGCTACCTGCCGATCGACGCGTTGCGCCAGCAGCTCGCCGCGGCCACCCAGGCCCACGGCTGAGGGCGGCGCCCCTCAGCGCAGCACCAGCGTCACCACCCTCGGCGCCACCAGCCGGCCCACCCATTCCTCGGTCGGCAGGAAGCCGCCGATGGCGAAGGTGATGCGCCGGCCCTTGAGCGCGGTGAGCGGCACGCTCTTCACGTCGGCGTCGCTCTTCTCCTCGATCCGCGCCACCGCGCGGAACTCGCGCACATGCTCATGCCGGGCTTCGCGGATTTCGTGGAAGTCGCGGCGGTGCTCGTTGACGCTCAGGTGCATGTTGCCGCCCCAGGTGTCGTCGGGCTTGGCATCGGCAGGTCGGGTGTCGTAGACGAAGAGTTCGTAGGACTCCTCGTGGGGCGGCGCGTGCATCGCGCCGCTGCGGGTGGAGATGAAGATGCCGTTGCCGCGGTCGGGCCGGCGCACCTCGTCGGCGAGGCTCGGCGAATACGAGGCGGCGATCGACAGGCCGTATTCGTGGGCGGGCGGTGGCAGCGTCATCACGAGCTTGAAGGGCGCAGCCTTCAGCGCCACCTCGGCGCCGTCGACGATGGGGATGCGCCGGCCGTCCTGCTCGAAATGGGCGTCCCAGCGGTAGCGCGGGGCCTTGAGCGCCGCCTCCATCATCAGCCGTTCGCTCCACGCGAGGAGGTCCTTGTCACCCTTCTCCACCGCCATGCCGACGATGGTGAGGTGCCGGTTCAGGCGGTCTTTCCCACGGTCGTCGTGCGGCAGCGGGCTCGCGCCGCGGTCGAGCAGCAGTTGCATCAGGGCGCGGTCCTGCGCCATCACGGCGGCCACCAGCGGCGTGACCTCCACGCCCGGCGCGCCGTCGGGCGAGGCGCCGGCATCGAGCAGCGTCTTCACCGCATCGGCCCGCCGTGTGCGGATCGCGTCGTTGAGCGGCACGTCGCGCGACGCCTCGAAGCGAGGGTCGTTCTGGCCGGGCTTGGCACCGGCCGCAAGCAGCAGTTGCACCGCCTGGGCGCTCACGCCCGCGTCTTCGATCGCAAAGGCCACGTGCAGCGGGCAACCCCAGAAGCCGCAACGGTTGGGGTCGGCCCCGCGCACGAGCAGCGCCTCGGCGGTCGACACCCGGCCACCCAGCACGTTCTGGGTCAGCGGCGTCATCTCGCTGCCAAACGACACGTTCGGGTCCAGCTCGGCCGGCACCGCCTTCACCGCCTCGGGCGTGCGCGCGAACCAGAAGGCGGCACGGGCCTTGTGCTCGGGGTTCGTGCCCAGCTCGGCCAGCGCCGGCAGATGGCCCTGAGCCAGCCAGCGCTTCGCCCGTTCGTCGAACTCGGCCGCGTTGCGCGGCGCCTGCACCGGGCCGCGTTTGACGAGCTCCAGCACCGCCCAGTGCGTGGCCCCTGATTTACGCACCCAGCGCACCGGCGGGCTGCGCCGCTGCGGCGTGTAGAGCTGCGCGAGCGCCACCCGCAGGCCGGGGTCGACGTCGACCAGGCTGTCGGCGCGCAGGTCGTAGGCCTTGTAGCGCGTGCCCTCGCCCCATTTGGAGAGCCGGGCCTGCCGCGCCTGCACCTCGGTCTCGAACACCACCAGCCGGTACTCGAACGCATTGGCGCCCGCCGTGTGCTGCCAGGCGGCGCCGAGCAGGGCGCGCTCGCCGTCGCTCCAGGCCGGCTGCTGGGCAATCGCCCCGCCGGCGATGCAAAGGCCGAGCAAGGCCGCCGCGGCGCGCAGCCGCCATCTCCAATTCGTCATCGTGATCCCTCCCTTTTTGTGGACTATCCCAACGCGGCTTCACGGGCCGGCGCCGCAACGGGCGCCCTCGCCTGCAGCCAGGCGTTGATGCGGCGCGGGTCGTTGACCACGCGCAGCTCCATGTACGCGGCCTCCGCCTCGGGGAAACGCCGCCGCAGGTAGTTGAGCCACTGCTTCAGGCGACCGGCCTGGTGGCGCGGCACCACATGGGCACAGACGAGGTCCCAGAACGCCTTCAGCAGCGGCTGCAGGTCGGCCCAGCCGACGGGCCTGCGCCCCGGTGATGCGATGGCCCAGGCGAGCCCCGGGTCGCTCACCATGCCGCGCCCGAGCATCAGGTGCTCGCAGCCCGACACCTCGCGGCAGCGCTGCGCATCGGCCGCCGTCCAGATCTCGCCGTTGGCCACCACGGGGATGTGCAGCGCCTCGCGGATCTCGGGGATGCGGTCCCAGTGGGCGGGAGGGCGGTAGCCGTCGGCACGGGTGCGGGCGTGCACCACCAGCTCTTCGGCACCGCCGTCCTGCAGCGCGAGCGCGCATTCCAGGGCCCGCGAGGCGTCGTGGAAGCCGAGCCGCATCTTGGCCGACACCGGCACCTGCGCCGGCACCGCGCGGCGCACCGCGGCCATGATGCCGGTGAGCTGCGACGGGTCTTGCAGCAGCGCGGCACCGCCGCCGTGGCGGTTAACCACCTTGGCGGGGCAGCCGAAGTTGATGTCGATGCCGGCCGGGCCGAGCGAGGCCAGGCGCGCTGCGTTCTCCGCCAGGCACACCGGGTCGGAGCCCATGAGCTGCGCGCGCACGGGCACGCCGGCATGCGTGCGCCCGCCATGGCGCAGCTCGGGCACCACGCGGTAGAAGGCCTTCTCGGGCAGCAGCGTGCCCGTCACGCGGATGAACTCCGACACGCAGCGGTCGATGCCGCCCACCCGCGTGAGGATGTCGCGCAGGGTGTGGTCGAGCAGCCCCTCCATCGGGGCCAGCAGCAGCATCGTCATGTCAGCAGGATCGTCATGAGGCCGGAGTTTACGAAGCTGGCACAGTCACCTGATGGACACCGCCTGCACCGTCTTCGACACCGCCATCGGCCGCTGCGGCATCGCCTGGGGGCCGCTGGGCATCCTTGCCTTCCAGCTGCCCGAGCCCGACGACGAGGCCACCTTGCGCCGCATGGCCCGCCGCGGTGGGCCGCTGCCGCAAGCCACGCCGCCGGCCGGGGTGCAAGACGTGATCGAGCGGGTGCAGGCGCTGCTCGAGGGCCAGAGCGTCGACCTGCGCGACGTGCTGCTCGACCAGACGGGCATCCCCGACTTCAACCGCCGCGTCTACGCCATCACCCGCGAGATCCTGGCGGGCCAGACGCGCACCTACGGCGACATCGCCACCGAGCTGGGCGACGTGTCGCTCTCGCGCGCCGTGGGCCAGGCCCTGGGCGCGAACCCGCATGCGGTGATCATGCCGTGCCACCGGGTGCTCGCGGCCCGGGGCGCGTCGGGCGGTTTCTCCGCAGGAGGAGGCGTCTCGACCAAGCTGCGGATTTTGTTGATCGAGCGTGCGGAAATCGGCTCCCAGCCGGGTCTGTTTTGAGCAGAAGCTAACGTCAAATATTGTCGGCACTAATCCCGGGAGGGGCGTGGCCGCAAGGGGGTAGATCCTTGCCGGCGATGCGCGCGGAGTTGCACACTCCTGAGGCAGCGCTGCCCGGCGCGCATACCCATCAAGAGCAATGAAACCGGCGCCCCTCTGGAGCCGACTGTCCCTGGGCGCACTGTCACCCGGAACGTCGGCCCCTGGCTCCCCGGCACCCCTGTGGCTGGTGCGCGGCTTCATTGGCGCCAATGTCCTCGCCGTGGTGCTGATCTCCACGCTCACGGCCACGTCACTCGTCAACAACCGCCAGGCGCAGCTCGACCGCACCAGCGCCACGGCGTCCAACATCACGCAGACGCTGCGCCGGTCGTTCGAAAGCGAGATCGACCAGATCGATCTGCTGCTGCGTGCAGCCATCCTCAGTCTCGACAGCGAGCCCACCGGCAGCGGCACCCCGGCCGAGCTGCGAAAGCTGATGCAAGGCAGCCGCAGCCTGCTGCCGCACATCGAGGCCTTGCGGGTGACCGATGAACACGGCAACGTGCGCTTCGGCGACGGCGACGCGCCGTCCCAGCGCGTGTACGTGGGCGACCGGGAATACTTCCGCAAGGCCCAGGCGGACCACTGGAACCTGATCGTCTCGGAGCCGTTGACGAGCCGCCTGAGCGGCAACTGGGTGGTGGTGTTCGCCCGGCGCATCGACCAGTCCGACGGCCGCTTTGCGGGCATCGTCTACGCCACCGTGGCCACCGAGCGCTTCCAGGACTTGCTCACGAGCGTGCAGCTCGGCCGGCAGAGCGAGCTGAGCCTGCGCACGGCCGGCCTGCAGCTCGTGGCGCGCAACCCCGCGGTGCCACTCGACGAGGCCGCGAGCCGGGTGGCCTCGGCGCAACTGCGCGACATGGTGGCGAGACAGCCGCAGGGGGGCAACTACATGGCGCCGAGCGGCGTCGACGGCATCGAGCGCCGCAACACCTACGCGGCAGTCGGCCCCTACCCCTTCGTGCTGGTGGCGGGCCTGTCGGTCGACGAGATGACGCGCGAGTGGCGCAAGCTGCTGTGGACGACGCTCGGCCTCGCGGGCGTCACGCTGCTGGCGGTGTCGATCTCGTCGTGGCTGCTGGTGCACGCCTGGCGCGGCGAGGTGCGCCTCGGCGAGCAGCGCCTGCGCGAGGCCGACCGCTACAAGGCCTTCATGCGCACCGCGAGCGACGGCATCCACGTGGTCGACCGCAAGGGCCGCCTGCTCGAATTCAGCGACGCCTTCGCCGCCATGCTGGGCTACGAGCGCGAGCAGATGGTGGGCATGGACGTGACCGGCTGGGAAACGGCCGCGCCCGAAGTGGCCGTGCAGTGGTGCAGCACGACGCAGGGCGACCAGCGCTTCAAGACCCGCCACCGGCGCGCCGACGGGTCCGAGATCGACGTCGAGGTGAGCACCACCACCACGCTCGTCAATGGCGAAGAGCTGATCTTCTGCGCCTCGCGCGACATCACCGAGCGCCGCCGCCTCGAAGCCGAGACCCGCAAGGCGCTCGAGCAGGCACGCCAGAGCGAGCAGCGCGTGCGCGAGATCGCCGACAACGTGCCGGCCGGCATCACCTACGTCGACGAAGACGAGCGCATGCAGTTCGTCAACGCTGAACTCGCGCGCTGGTTCGGCCAGCCGGCCGAGCAAATCGTCGGCCGGCGCATCCGCGAGGTGCTGAGCCCCGAGCGCTATGCACGCCGCCAGGTGTCGTATGCCGCGGTGCGTCGCGGCGAGACGGTGCGCATCATCGAGCACATCCCGTCGCTGCGAGGCAACGTGCGCCACGTCGAGACGGTGCTCGTGCCCAAGCGGCGCGAAGACGGCAGCGTGGCCGGCTTCTATTCGCTCTCGCAGGACTTCACCGCCCGCGTGAAGATGGAGGGCACCGTGGAGCGCCAGGCGCGCAACCTCGCGGCCATGACCTCCATCAGCGACGACATCATGGTGGTGCTCGACGAGGCCGGCCGCATCCTGCTGGCCAACCGCGCCTTCGAAGAGGCCTGGCAGTTGCCGCCGGGCGGTGCCACCGGCCGCACGGTGTCGGCCCTCTACGGCGACAGCTTCTTCCACGACGTGATCCGCCCCAAGCTGCACCACGCGCTCGACGGCCAGCCGGTCAAGGTGCGCACCGCCCACGCACTGCCGGGGCGGGCCACGCGCGTCTTCGATGCCAGCTACCACCCGGTCTACAACGAGCAGGGCCTGATCGACGCGGTGGTGTTCACCGCGCACGACGTGGACGAACTCGTGCACTCGCGCGACGAGCTGGCCCACACGGTGGAGCAGCTGCAGCGCAGCAACGAATCGCTCGAGCAGTTCGTGCGGGTGACCTCGCACGACATGCGCGAGCCGCTCAACAGCATCGCGCAGTTCGTGCGCCTGATCGAGGAGACGAGCCCGCTGGCACCCCCGGCCGACCAGTATTTCGGCTTCGTGCGCCGCGGCGCCGACCGCCTGCGCACCATGCTCGACGACCTGCTGCGCTTCGTGCGCCTGGAAGCCGAGGCGATCGAACCCGACGACACGCACCAGCTCGACGAGGTGCTGGAAGAGGTGCGGAGCCTGCTGCACGCGCAGATCACCACCAGCGGCGGCGAAGTGGTCTGCGAGCCCATGCCGCTCGTGAAAGGGCGGCGCAGTCTGCTCGTGCTGCTGTTCCAGAACCTGGTGTCCAACGCGCTCAAGTTCACCCCGCCCGGCGTGCCGCCGAAAGTGCACGTGAGCGCCCGGCGCGAGGTCGAGCGGGTGCTCGTGACCGTGGCCGACCGGGGCATCGGCATCGCCGCCGACGACATCCCAACGCTCTTCGAGCCTTTCCGCCGCCTGCACCGCCGGCAGGTGTATGAAGGCACGGGGCTTGGCCTCGCCACCTGCAAGCGGATCGCGATGGTGCTCGATGGCAGCATCGAGATCGTGTCCTCGCCCGGCGAAGGCACGCAGGTCACGGTCATCCTGCCGGCCCGCTGAAAGGAGCGCGCGAATGCTCGAACTCGTGATGGTGGTCGACGACAACGATGCCGACCTCGTCTACACCGAGGTGGTGCTGCGCGCCCGCGGCATCGCGCGCCAGGTGAGCTGCTACGACACCGCGGCGGCCGCCCTCGCGCGCCTGGCCGACACCCGGCAGCCGCCGGTGTCGCTGGTGCTGCTCGACCTCAACATGCCCGAGATGGACGGCTTCGCCTTCCTGCGCGCCTACGAGGGCCAGCAGGCGCATCCCGAGCGCATGGTGCCGGTGGTGATGCTGACGAGTTCGCCCGAGTCGTCCGACCGGCTGCGCTGCACGGCCCACGTTTGCGTTCAGGGCTATGTGGTCAAACCGCTGAGCGACGACGACGCGCGGCGCCTGCTGACGCTCGCCGGCTGAGACCGGCGGGGCGCGCTACGCCGGCACCGCGGCTTCGTCGTCGGCCTTGTCGTCCACGTCCTCGCCGAGGAAACCCCCGCTCTGGTGGGCCCAGAGCCGCGCGTAGAGGCCGCCCTGCGCGAGCAGGCTGCGGTGGTCGCCTTCTTCCACCACGCGGCCCTTGTCGAGCACGATGAGGCGATCCATCGCTGCGATGGTCGACAGGCGGTGCGCGATGGCCACCACCGTCTTGCCTTCCATCAGCTTGTAGAGGCTCGCCTGGATGGCGGTCTCGACCTCGGAGTCGAGCGCGCTCGTGGCCTCGTCGAGCAGCAGGATGGGCGCGTCTTTCAGCATCACCCGCGCGATGGCGATGCGCTGGCGCTGGCCGCCCGAGAGCTTCACGCCGCGCTCGCCCACGTGGGCGTCGTACCCGCGCCGGCCTTTCGCATCGGCCAGGGTTTCGATGAACTCGTGCGCCTCGGCGCGCCGGGCCGCCGCCAGCATCGCGTCGTCACCGGCGTCGGGGCGGCCGTAGAGGATGTTGTCGCGCACCGAGCGGTGCAGGAGCGAGGTGTCCTGCGTGACCATGCCGATCTGCGCGCGCAGGCTGTCCTGCGTGACCTTGGCGATGTCCTGCCCGTCGATGAGGATGCGGCCCTCGCTCACGTCGTAGAAGCGCAGCAGGAGGTTGACGACCGTCGACTTGCCGGCGCCCGAGCGGCCCACGAGCCCGATCTTCTCGCCGGGGCGGATGTGCAGCGAGAGGCCGTCGACCACCTTGCGCGCCTGCGGGCCGCTGCCGTAGGCGAAGCCGACCTTCTCGAAGCGCAGCTCGCCGCGCGCCACCGAAAGCGGCACCGCGCCCGGCGCGTCGACCACCGTACGGTGGCGCGAGAGCGTGGTCATGCCGTCCTGCACCGTGCCCACGTGCTCGAAGAGCGTGGCCATCTCCCACATCACCCAGTGCGAGATGCCGTTGAGCCGCAGCGCCATCGCGGTAGCGGCGGCGACCGCCCCCACACCGACCTCGCCTCGCGTCCACAGCCAGAGCGAGGCACCCGCCGTGCCCAGGATGAGCAGCACCGAGAGCGTGTGGTTCACCGTCTCGAACGAGGCGACGAGGCGCATCTGCACCTTCACCGTCTCCAGGAACTCCTGCATCGCGCTGCGTGCGTAGCCCGCCTCGCGGCCCGCGTGCGAGAAGAGCTTGACGGTGGCGATGTTGGTGTAGGCATCGGTGATGCGCCCGGTCATCAGCGAGCGGGCATCGGCCTGCTCCTGGGCGACGCGGCCGAGCCGCGGCACGTAGTACGCAAGCGCCAGCGCATACAGCGCGAGCCAGCCCACGATCGGCGCGAGCATCCACATCGCGAAGCTGCCCATCACCGCGAGCAGCGTCACGAAGTAGATGACCACGAAGACAAGCAGGTCACAGGCGATGAACCACGCATCGCGCACGGCCAGGGCCGTCTGCATCACCTTGGTGGCCACGCGGCCGGCGAATTCGTCCTGGTAGAAGCCCATGCTCTGGCCGAGCATCAGCCGGTGGAAATTCCAGCGCAGCAGCATCGGGAAGTGGCCGCCGAGCGCGAGGTGCTTGAGCGCCGTCTGGAACCACACCAGCACGATGCTGCCCGCGAGCACGGCCGACAGCATCAGCAGCCGCTCGCCCTCTTGCGCCCACAGCTGTGCAGGCGCGACCTGGGCGAGCCAGTCGACGATGGCGCCCATCATCGCGAAGAGCCAGGCCTCGAAGGCGCCGATGCTGGCCGACAGCAGCATCATCGCGAAGAGATACGGCCGCAGCCCTTTCGTGCAGGCCCAGAGAAACGCCGCAAAGCTGCTCGGCGGGGTGATCGGCTCGGCCTGCGGAAACGGCGGCACGAGGCGCTCGAAAAAGCGGAACAAGAAAGCCCCTTGCATTCGGTGGAAGGGCGCAAGGTTAGCGGAAGTGTCTTTCCGATAATGGCCCGCAACCATGTCCCCTGCCCGCAAGACTCTTCTCAAGCGCATCGCCCTCGTCGCGGGCGGTGCCATCGCGGCCTGCGCGCTCGTCGGGGCGGCCACGCTCACGGTGCTGTACCAGCAGTTGCCCGAGCTCACCATGCTCACCGACTACCAGCCGCGCCAGCCGCTGCGGGTGTTCACGCACGACGGGGTGGAGATCGGCGAGTTCGGCACCGAGCGGCGCTACTACCTGCCCATCGCCCACACCCCGAGGCTCGTCCAGGACGCCGTGCTCGCCATCGAAGACGCGGGTTTTCGCGAGCACGGTGGCGTGAGCGTGAAGGGCACGCTGCGCGCGGCGGTGAAGAACCTCTGGCGCGCCTCGCGCAGCCAGGGCGGCTCGACCATCACGCAGCAGGTGGCGCGCACCTTCTACCTGTCGAAGAAGAAGTCGTATGCGCGCAAGCTGCGCGAGGCGCTGCTGGCGGTGAAGATCGAGCAGCACCTGTCGAAAGATCAGATCCTCGAGCTGTATCTCAACCAGATCTACATGGGCCAGCGGGCCTACGGTTTCGAGGCCGCGTCGCAGTCGTACTTCGGCAAGCCGCTCACGCAGCTCACGGTGGCCGAGAGTGCCATGCTGGCCGGCGTGCCGCAGAACCCGCGCTATGCCAACCCGGCAACCAACTTCGAGCGCGCGAGAAAGCGCCAGGTGCAGGTGCTCGCGCGCATGCTGGAGACCGGTGCCATCACGCAGGCCCAGCACGACAAGGCCCTCGCCGAGAAGGTGCAGGTGCACAAGGGCGGCGAAGACTACGCCGTGCGCGCCGAATACGTGGCGGAGATGGTGCGCCAGACGGTGTATGCACAGTACGGCGAAGCCAGCTACACGATGGGCCTGAAGGTCACCACCACGCTGCGCGCCGCCGACCAGCAGGCCGCCTGGCAGGCCTTGCGCCGCGGCGTGCTCGACTACGACCGCCGCCAGCCCTACCGAGGCCCGGAAGACGAGGAGGACCTGCCCGACGGCGTGGCCGCCGACGACCCGGCGGTGGCCGAAGCGCTGTCGGACCACCGCGACGACGACGACCTGCGCGTGGCGCTGGTCAGCGAAGCCAGCCCGAGGTTGGTGGTGGCCACGCTCGCCAGTGGCGAGGTGGTGCGCCTTCAGGGTGAAGGCCTGCGCATGGCGCAGCCGGCGCTCTCGCCACGCGCGAACGACGACCTGCGCATCCGCCGCGGCTCGGTGATCCGCGTGATGCAGGTGGGCAAGCGCTGGTCGATCGCGCAGTGGCCGGAGGTGCAAGGCGCGCTGGTGGCGATGGCGCCGCAGACGGGCCATGTGCGGGCCCTGGTCGGCGGCTTCGACTTCGGCCGCGCACAGTTCAACCACGCCACTCAGGCGTGGCGTCAACCGGGCTCGAGCTTCAAGCCCTTCCTGTATTCCGCCGCGCTGGAGCACGGCGTGATGCCCAGCACGCAGGTCAACGACGCCCCGCTGCCTGCCGATCCCAACAGCACCGCCCCCGCCTGGGACCCGAAGAATTCGGACGACCAGTACGACGGCCCGATCACGCTGCGCGAAGCGCTCGCCCGTTCGAAGAACCTCGTCACCATCCGCCTGGTGCAGTTGCTCGGGCCCGACGTGGCACGCACCTGGGCCAGCCGCTTCGGCTTCGAGGCCAGCAAGCATCCGTCCGACCTCACGCTCGCGCTCGGCTCGGGCGCGACCACGCCGCTGCAACTCGCGGGTGCCTACTCGGTGCTCGCCAATGGCGGCTTTCCGGTGCAGCCAGTGGTGATCGAAAAGATCGCCGACGCGCAGGGCAAGACACTCTTCGAAGCTCCGCCCGCCCCGCTCGACGAAGACAAGCGCGCCATCCCCGCGCGCAACGCCTGGCTCACCGGCAGCTTGCTGCAGGAGGTCACGCGCAGCGGCACGGCCGCGCGCGCGCAGGCGCAGCTGCAGCGCACCGACCTCTACGGCAAGACCGGCACCACCAATGAAGCGGTCGACGCCTGGTTCGCCGGCTACCAGCCCACGGTGGTCACGGTGGTGTGGATGGGCCACGACACGCCGCGCAGCCTGGGCTCACGCGAGTCGGGTGGTGGCCTGGCCTTGCCGGTGTGGATCAACTTCATGCGCCAGGCGCTGCAGGGCGTGCCGGTGCAGGAGCCCGCCGCCCCAGAGGGCCTGGTGCAGCACGACGGCGAGTGGGTGTACAGCGAATGGGCCGACGGCGGCCAGCGCCAGAGCATCGGCTTCGATGAAACCTCGGTGCTGCCTGCCCTGCCGACCGGCGGCACGCCGAGTCGCGCGCGCAACGGTGACCTCATCGACCTCGAGCCGCCCGAGGCCAAGCTGAACCGGCCCTGAGGCCGGGCTCGGTTCAGGCGTGCGCCTTCTTGCCGCGCAACTTCTGGAGCAGGTTCACGACCACGAGCGTCACGGCGCCGGCGATGATGCCCACCACCGCATCGAGCAGCGCCGACACCAGCACGCCGCCAATGCCGCCCGCACCCTTGGCGATGTCGTCGATCGCATGGTGCAGCACCGGCACGCCGTGCGTGAGGATGCCGCCGCCGACGAGAAACATCGCCGCGGTGCCGGCAATGCTCAGGAGCTTCATCAGGTAGGGCGCTGCCCGCAGGATGCCGGCGCCGATGCTTTGCGCCGCGCTGCTCGCCTTGCGGGTGAGGTACAGCCCCAGGTCGTCGAGCTTCACGATGCCGGCCACCAGGCCATAGACGCCGATGGTCATGATGATCGCGATGCCGGCCAGCACGCTGAACTGCACCAGGAGGCTGGTGCCTTGCGCCGCACCGAGCGTGATCGCGATGATCTCGGCCGAGAGGATGAAGTCGGTGCGGATGGCGCCCTTGATCTTGTCCTTCTCGATCGCCACGAGGTCGACGGCGGGGTCCGACAGCGCCTTCACCAGGTCGGCGCGATGGGCTTCGTCTTCGCCCTTGCTGTGCAGGAATTTGTGGGCCAGCTTTTCCACGCCTTCGAAGCAGAGGAAGAGGCCGCCGATCATCAGCAGCGGCGTCACCGCCCATGGCGCAAACGCGCTGATGGCCAGCGCCAGCGGCACCAGGATGGCCTTGTTGAGCATCGAGCCCTTGGCCACCGCCCACACCACCGGAATCTCGCGCTCGGCGCTCACACCGGTGACCTGCTGCGCGTTCAGCGCAAGGTCGTCGCCGAGCACGCCGGTGGTCTTCTTCGCGGCGACCTTGGTGAGAACGGCCACATCGTCGAGAACGGTCGCGATGTCGTCGAGCAGGGCAAGCAGGCTGGAGGCCATGGTGGTGTGCGGCAGCAGATGAGGGTTGAGCCGCAACGGGCCGTTGCGGCGCCGCGCATGGTACGCGAGGCCCGCCGGGGGCCCCTCACTTCAGCGGGTAGATCAGGCGTCGGTCAGGCCTTGAGGTCGATCAGCGACCCGAGCATCTCGTGCTCGACCTGCACCGTGCGCAGGTTGGCCTTGAAGCTGTACAGCGCGACCTTCTGCTGCACCAGATCGGCAGCGAGGTTGCTGCCGGGCTCGCTGGCCCGGGTGATCTGCGTGGAGACACCGCCATTGGCCTGCGACTGCTGCAGCACCTGCTGGCGGCGGAACGCCGGCGTGACCGCGTTGGCAACGTTGTGCGCCGCAACACCCAGCTGGGTGGTCGCGGCGTTCATGCCGGAGATCGCGATGGAGGAGATGGCGCTCATGGTGCTTCGACCCTGTTATCGGCCATCCCAACGGCGACTTGAGGACTTTTTCAGCCCAGGGCGAGGAACTCGACCCAGTTGCCGTCCGGGTCCTCGACGATGGCGATCTTCACGCCCGGGCGCAGCTCGCGCTCCTTCACCGCCACCTTGGCACCGGCGTCGACGCAGGCCTGCACGATCTCGGTGATGTTGGTGACGGTCATCGTCCAGTAGCGGTAGCCCGCCGCACCCTGGATGCCGCCCGGGGCGGCGGTGAGCGGTACCTGGGGCAGCACCACCAGCTTGATCATGCTGTCGCCGCATAGCATCTGGTGCATCACGCCACCGGCGCTGGGCATCTCGCGCAGGTACTTGAAGCCGAGCACGTCGCGGTAGAAGGCGAGCATCGCCGGGCCGTTGGTGGTGACGATGCCCAGGTCGATCGATTGCTTGGCGAGTTGAACGCCCATTTGTCTCTTCCTTGTGTGTTGTGTGGGGGAGTCATAAGGTATCACCGTGTTGCTGTCGCGCAGGTGACGCCTCGAACGAGGGGGACGGCGGCCTATAACCCTGCCACCGGCACGTTGTTTGCCCAAGGGGAGCCAGATGCCCGAGAAGCAAGAACCCTCCATGGATTTCGGACCTACGACGCAACAGTTCGACCCCGTGACGATGCATGACGCACTGCCCGCGGGCACACGCCTCGGGGGCTACCAGATCCTCGAGGTGCTGGGCCGGGGTGGCTTCGGCATCGTTTACCTGGCGCTCGACTCGTCGCTGCAGCGGCAGGTCGCGATCAAGGAATATTTCCCGGCCGAGCTCGCGATGCGCTGCGACGACGGGCAAGTCTGGATCCGGCCCGGCGCCGACCCGGCCTCCTATGGCGCGGGCATGAAGGCCTTCCTCAATGAAGCCAAGATGCTGGCGCGCTTCGACCACCCGTCGCTCGCGCGCGTGCTCACCTTCTGGGAGGAAAACCGCAGCGCCTACATGGTGATGCCCTACTACGAAGGGCGCACGCTCGCGAAGGTGCTCGCCGAGATGAAGGGCCCGCCCGACGAGGCCTGGCTGCGCTCGATGCTGGCACCGCTCTTGAGCGCGCTCAGCACGCTGCACAACGCCAACTGCCTGCACCTCGACATCTCGCCCGACAACATCCTCATGCTTGGCGACGGCCGCCCGGTGTTGCTCGACTTCGGGGTGGCGAGCCGCCTGGCCACCGACAAGACCATGCCGCTCACCGCCCTGCTCAACCCGGCCTACGCGCCGATCGAGCAGTACAGCGAATCGATCAACCTGCAGCAGGGCCCGTGGAGCGACATCTATGCGCTGGCCGGCGTGCTGCACTTCGCCATTGCCGGGGTGCCCCCCGCACGGGCCACGGTGCGCGCGCTGGAAGACCCGCAGCGCCCGCTGGCCGAGACGGTGGCCGCGCGTGCGCAGCAGTTCCCGGGGCTCGGCTACAGCGCGACCTTCCTCGCCGCCATCGACAAGGCGCTGGCCGTGCGCCCGCGCGACCGGCCTCGCGGTGCGGCCGAGTTCTCGCTGCTGCTCGACCGCGCGGCTCCGCAGGAGCCTGCGCCTCCAGAGCCCGCACCGCCGCGCCACGCGCCGGCCTCGGGCGTGTCGCCCGGGATGCCCTCCGGGATGGTCGCCGAGCCGCTCTTCGCCGCCGAGCCGATGGATGCGCCCCCGCGCCCCACGCGGAGCCGCACGCCGGTGTGGGTCGCCTCGATCGCCGTGATCGGCCTCGCCGCTGCAGGCTGGACGTGGCTGCAGCGCCAGCCCTCGTTTGCCAACATCACCGTGAGCGACCTGCCCCCCGCCGTCATCGCGAACGTGCCCCGCCCCGTGGCGGAAGGCGCGAGTGCCGTGGTGCCGCTGCCCACCGAACCCACCGCCGCCGGGCCCGACGTGGCGGCATCCGGCGTGGCGCCGGTGGCCGGTGGCGCGGCGTCTGCTACCGTCGTGGCCCAGGCGGCGTCTGCGGCGGCCGCCCCCGCGCCTCAACCGGCACCCGAGCCCGCGGCCAAACCCGCGCCGGCCAAGCCTGCGCCCACGAGAGCCGCGCCCACCCAGCCCGCGCGTGTCGCCAAGGCCGCAGCGCCTCGCGTGCCGCCCACCCTTCCCCCGGCGGAGAACGCACAGGCCGCCGAGACGACCGACGACCCACCCGAGGAAGCGACCCAGGAGGCCCCCGCCAAGCCCGAGCCGCCGGCGCCCGCACGCAAGCCGCCACCGAAAGCCACCGCGGCCTTGCCGCCCGAGCCGGCCACGCCGCGCGCCGCCTGCGGCAGCCGCGCCAACTTCGCGCTCGTCTATTGCATGCAGCAGCAGTGCAAACGCTGGAAGTTCAACAACCATCCACAGTGCATCGAGATGGAGCGCCGCGGCGAACTCTGAGCCCAGGCGCGGGGCTTTACCTCGCAGCAACGTAAAGGCGTCAACAGCGCCGGTCGGGCTGCCGTTGAACAGCTCGTGGGGGCCTCGTCTGGCGCCCAGGAGTGAAGACATGCAGAAGTCGACCAAGCGCCGCGTGCTGGGCGTGCTGACCGTGGTGCTCGCGTCGCAGGTGCTGAGCGCGTGCGTCGTGGTGCCGGTGCCGCACCGTCACCGTGCCATCGTTGTGCAGCCGGGGTATTCGGGCCCGCCGCCGTATTACCACCGCGACCGCGATCGCGACTGGCGCCGCTGAGGCCCGGCCCTGCAGGCCCAGGGCGGGCGGGGTGGCGTGCAGAATGCACGTCATCGCGTTCGCGCCCAGGGCCTGCCGATGAACACCACCACCGCTTCGCCTCCCGCATCGTCGGCCGCCCTTCGTCGCATCGACGACCTGCCCGGGCCACCTGGCCTGCCGCTGCTGGGCAACGCGCACCAGATCAGGCTCGCGCGCATCCACCAGGACGTGGAGCGCTGGGCACGCGACTACGGCCCTTTCTTCCGCGTGCGCCTGGGCAAGATGCGCGCACTCGTCATCACCGACCACGAGGTGATCGCGCATGCGCTGAAAGACCGGCCCGACGGCTTTCGCCGCACCATCCGCACCTCCATCGTCGGCAGCGAGATGGGCCTGAAGCCCGGCGTCTTCGGCGCAGAAGGCCAGGCCTGGCGCGACCAGCGGCGCATGGTGATGGCGAGCTTCGCGCCCGGCCACGTGCGGGCGTATTTCCCGTCGCTGCAGCGCGTGGTGCTGCGGCTGCGCGGGCGCTGGGAGAAGGCGATGAACGCCGGCCGTGCCATCGCGCTGCAGGAAGACCTGATGCGCTACACCGTTGACGGCGTGGCCGGCCTTGCCTTCGGCAGCGACATCAACACGCTGGAATCCGACGAAGAGGTGATCCAGCGTCACCTCGACAAGATCTTCCCCGCGCTCTTTCGCCGCATCTTTGCGCGCATCCCGTACTGGCGCGTCCTGCGCCTGCCGCGCGACCGCGAGCTCGACCGCAGCGTGGCCGCGATCAACGTGGCCATTGCCGGCTTCATCGCCCAGGCACGTGCGCGCATGGCCGCCAACCCCGTGTTGCGCACGCAGCCGAGCAACCTGCTCGAAGGCATGATCGCCGCCGCCGACGAAGGCGGCAGCGGAGTGACCGACGAGCACGTGGCCGGCAACGTCGTCACCATGCTGCTGGCCGGTGAAGACACCACCGCCAACACGCTCGCCTGGATGATCTGGCTGCTCAAGCGCAACCCCGAGGCCCTGCGCCGCGCGGTCGACGAGGTGCAGCGCGTGGCGCCCGACCCGGATGCGTTCACGCCCGAGCAGATGGCCTCGCTCGACTACCTCGAGGCCTGCGCCTCAGAGACGATGCGGCTGAAGCCGGTGGCGCCCTTCCTGGTGCTCGAAGCGCTGCATGACACGACGCTCGGCGACGTGCAGGTGCCAAAGAACACCTTCGTGTGGTGCGTGATGCGGCACGACACCGTGAGCCCGCAGCACTTCCCCGACCCGCTGGCGTTCAACCCGTCGCGCTGGCTCGACCATGCCGACCCCGCCCTCACACCCACCTCGCCCAAGCGTGTGGCCATGCCCTTCGGCGCGGGGCCGCGTGTGTGCCCGGGGCGCTACCTCGCCATGCTCGAGATCAAGATGGCCGCGGCCATGCTGCTCGCGAGCTTCGAGATCGACGAGGTCGGCACGCCCGATGGCAGCGAGCCCGCCGAGAAGATGGCGTTCTCGATGGCGCCGGTGGGCCTGCAGATGCGCCTGAAGCCGCGCACCCGCTGAGCGCGCGGACAATACCGGCCCCGGCGGGCACGACCCGCCCCATCCATCTCCGCCGCGCGTGAGCCCGCTGCCCCTCTTCCTGGACGATGCCCTGGTCGTCGTCGACAAGCCCGCGGGCCTGCCTTCGGTGCCCGGCCGGCCCGCCGAGTTGCACGACTGCATGGCCTCGCGCGTGCAAGCCGAGCTGCCCGATGCACTGGTGGTGCACCGGCTCGACATGGCGACCTCGGGCCTGCTCGTCTTCGCCCGCCACAAGGCCGCGCAGAGCGCACTCGGCACGGCCTTCGCGCAGCGCGGCGTGGCCAAGGGCTACGTGGCCGTGGTGGCCGGCGAGGTGGCCGACGACGACGGCGAGATCGACCTGCCGCTCATCGCCGACTGGCCCAACCGGCCGCTGCAGAAGGTCGACCACGCGCTCGGCAAACCGTCCGTCACCCGCTACCGTGTGATCGAGCGCCTGCATGGCCGCACCCGCGTGGCGCTCACGCCGCTCACCGGCCGCTCGCACCAGCTGCGCGTGCACCTGCTGGCGCTCGGCCACCCCATCGTGGGCGATGCGCTCTATGCGCCGCCCGAGGTGGCCGCGCAGTCGCCGCGGCTGCTGCTGCACGCCCACACACTGGCCTTCGCCCACCCGGTGAGCGGCAAGCCCCTGTCGTTCGAGAGCCCCCTGCCCTTCTGATGTCCACGCCTCTCCCGCCCGAACGCGCGCCCTTGCGCACCCTGCCCGCCTTCATGCGCTTCTGGTACGCGCGGCTGGCCGGCACCACCGGCAACCAGATGCTGATGGTGGCCCTGGGCTGGCAGATGTACGACCTGACCGGCAGCGCCTGGGACCTCGGCCTCGTCGGCCTGCTGCAGTTCCTGCCGGCGCTGCTGCTCACGCTGGTGGCCGGGCACGTGGCCGACCGGCACGACCGCAGCCGCATCCTCGCGCTCGCGATGGCGGCGCAGACGGTGGTGGCCATCGTGCTGATGCTGGCCACGCACGGCCACTGGGCGAGCCGTTGGCTGCTGCTGGTGCTGTCGGTCGCCGTCGGCACGGCCAAGGCCTTCCAGATGCCGGCGCAGCAGGCGCTGGTGCCGTCGCTCGTGCCGGCCAGCGCGCTGCCGCGGGCGCTGGCCTTCAGCTCGGCCGGCATGCAGGCGGCCATCGTCGGCGGCCCTGCGCTCGGAGGCTTCGTCTACGTGGCCGGGGCCGACGTGGTCTACGCCACCTGCGCCGCGTGTTTCATCGCGGCGGGCGTGCTCTTCTTGCGCATTGGCCACCCGCACGTGCCGCCCCCCAAGGAGCCGGTGTCGCTGCGCACGGTGCTGGCGGGCTTCCAGTTCATCTGGCAACGGCCGGTGGTGCTGGGGGCGATCTCGCTCGATCTCTTCGCGGTGCTGCTGGGCGGTGCCACCGCACTGCTGCCGATGTTTGCGAAAGACGTGCTGCACGTGGGCCCCTGGGGCCTGGGCCTCTTGCGTGGGGCACCGGCGGCCGGGGCCTTGTGCATGTCGCTCGTGCTCACGCGCTGGCCGATCTCGCGCCGCGTGGGGCATGTGATGTTCGCGGCGGTGGCGGTGTATGGCCTCGCGACGATGGTCTTCGGCGTGTCGACCTCGTTCGTGCTCTCGCTCGTGGCGCTGTGGGTGAGCGGCGCGGCCGACATGGTGAGCGTGGTGATCCGCCAGTCTCTCGTGCAGCTGGAGACACCCGATGCGATGCGCGGGCGCGTGGCGGCGGTCAACTCGATCTTCATCGGCGCGTCGAACCAGCTCGGCGAGTTCGAGTCGGGCGCGACGGCCGCCGTGCTCGGGCCGGTGGGCTCGGTGCTGCTTGGCGGCGCGGGCACCCTCTTCATCGCCGGGCTTTGGTTCAAGCTCTTTCCCGACCTCGCGCGGCGTGAGCGCCTGACCGAGCGCGCCTGAGCCGATCGCTCGAACTGCGGGGCAAAGCACCGGGTTTTCACAAACGTACACGAACGATACGGGGCAGATACTCCGCGCTCATCGCGGCACGGAGGAGGGTCCCATGACGGCATCGAACGCCAATCGTCCCAACTTTCTCTACCCGGCCGGCTCGGTGCTGATGCACCCGCCGCTTCAGTTGAAGAACTCCGAGATGTACGGGTTCTTCGTCAAGGGCGATCTCGCCAAGCTGCAGGCCACCGTCGACTCGACGCTCACCGCCGTGGCCGGCGGCGAGATGCGCTTCCAGGTGTTCTCGCCCTTCGTGATGCTCACCTTCACCAAGGTGCACAAGGCGTTCTCCACCTGGCCCAGCGACGAAGTGAAGGGCTGGGGCGAAGAGGTCGACATCATCACCTGGGTGATGGTGGGCCAGATCGACAAGGGCAGCGACAAGATCAGCCGCATCTTCTCGTACCCCTGCCACATCTTCGTCGACAGCTGTATGGCGCTCATCAACGGGCGCGAGCTCTTCGGCTACCCCAAGTACCAGTGCCAGTACGAGATGCCCGAGCCGGGCCAGCCGGCGAGGCATCTGTCGCTTTCGGCCGAGGGCTTCCAGCCCTTCTCGCCCGACTCGAAGCTCAGCCTGCATCCGCTGATCGAGGTCGACGCCACGACCCACCGCCACGGCGTACGCAAGCTCGGCGGGCTGCTCGAGCTCATTGAAGAAGGCATCGAGCTCTTCGCCGCCAACCTGCCGGCCATGCTCGAGATGGACAAGGAAGCCTGGGCGCAGATCGCCGGCATGCTGCGCAGCCCGGGCTGCGAGCAGATCTTCCTCAAGCAGTTTCCCGATGCGTCGGGCGTCAAGGCGGTCTACCAGGCCATCGTCTCGGCGCCGGCCAAGGTCAACGCGGTGCACGCGGTCGAGGTCTACGACGACGACTACGAGGTCACGCTGCACGAGTTCGCGAGCTTCCCGCTCCACGAGTCGCTCGGCCTGCAGCTCGGCGCGCAGCCGGGCATCCTGCCCTTCCACATCAGCTTCGACTTCGAGGTGACGCCGGGTGAGGTGATCCACGACAACTCGGTGGTGAAGCCGAAGAAGATCGCCATCCTCGGCGGCGGCGTGTCGGCAATGACGGCCGCCTTCTACCTGACCGACCAGCCCGGCTGGGAGAACCAGTACGACATCACCGTCTACCAGATGGGCTGGCGACTGGGTGGCAAGGGTGCGAGCGGGCGCAACGCGCAGATCGGCCAGCGCATCGAGGAGCACGGGCTGCACATCTGGTTCGGCTTCTACCAGAACGCCTTCCGCACCATCCAGAAGGCCTATGGCCTGCTCGACCGCCCGCCCGGCGCGCCGCTCGCCACCTGGCAAGACGCCTTCAAGCCGCAGCACTCCTTCTGCCTGAGCGAGCTGATCGACAAGCGCTGGCGCCAGTGGCTGATCGACACGCCCCTCATGCCCGGCGTGCCCGGCCACAGCGACGAAGACGTGACGCTCTGGGACATCGCCCTCACCATGTACGAGTGGGTGAAGATGTGGCTCTCCGAACTCGACGCGAAGCACGGCACGCTGAAGGTGACGACCACGGCGACCACCACCGTCGCGGTCGCCGAGACGGCCGGCGGCTGGCTCGAGGCCATCGCCGAGCGCATCGAGCGCAAGGTCGAGACCATCGCCTCCGACGTGCACAGCGTGTTCGAAGCCGCCTGGGCCTTCGTGCAGGGCCTGCCCGGGCTCGATGGGCAAGACGCCCACGACCACGCCTTGCAGGCGGCCACGCTCAAGGGCGTGCGCGCCGCCCTGCAGGAGCGCTACGGCGCGGATGCCGAAGACAGCAACGCGGCCGACGACCTGCGCCACCTCTACATCTGCATCGACCTCGCCCTCGCCTCGCTGATCGGCATGTTGGAAGACGGCGTGTTCGTGCACGGCTTCGACGTCATCAACGACATCGACCTGCGCGACTGGTTCATCAAGCACGGCGCCAACGAGAAGATCAGCGTCGACTCGGCGCCGGTACGCGGCCTCTACGACCTCGTCTTCGCCTACGAAGACGGCGACTACGACCGCCCCAACATCGAAGCCGGCACCATGCTGCGCGGCATCTTCCGCATGACCTGCGCCTACCAGGGCGGCATCATGTGGAAGATGCAGGCCGGCATGGGCGACACGGTGTTCACGCCCTTCTACGAAGTGCTCAAGCGGCGCGGCGTGAAGTTCAAGTTCTTCCACAAGGTCGAGGAGATCGTGCCAGAGCCCGGCACCAACCTCGCCGGGCAGATCCGCATCACGAAGCAGGTTGAATTGGCGGCAGGGGTGCCCGGCGGCGACTACGACCCGCTGGTGCCGGTGAAAGGCCTCGCCTGCTGGCCCAGCACGCCCAAGTACGAGCTGCTCGACAAGGCGCAGGCCGCGCTGCTGCAGCAGGGCAAGGTCAACCTCGAATCGAACTGGAGCAACTGGCCCGAGCTGTACCAGCAGACCTTTCGCAAGCCGCTGCCCACCCTCACGCTGCAGCGCGGCGTCGACTTCGACGAGATCGTGTTCGGCATCGCGCAAGACAGCCTGCAGCTCATCTGCCCGCAGATGGTGGCGCAGAGCCTCACCATGCAATCGGCCTGCGCCAACGTGAAGACGGTCGCCACCCAGGCCTACCAGGTGTGGTTGAACAAGGACATGCACCAGCTCGGCTGGGCGTACTACGGCCGCGACGACGAGTCGCCCGTGCTCACCGCCTTCACCGAGCCCTTCGACACCTGGGGCCCGATGGACCAGACCCTGCCACGCGAAGACTGGCCCCAGCCTTACCAGCCGAAGAACGTCTCGTACTTCTGCAGCGCGCTGCCAGTGAAGGTCTACCCACCGTTCAGCGACCACGCCTACCCCGCGCGCATGGCCGCCGAGGTGAAGCTCGGTGCGATCCGCCAGCTCAAGCACCAGATCCACGCGCTGTGGCCCGCAGTCGCGACGGTGCAGGACTTCGACTGGTCCACGCTCGTCGACATGAGCGGCGGCGTGGGCGAGAAGCGCTTCGACAGCCAGTACTGGCGTGCCAACGTCGACCCGTCGGAGCGCTACGTGCTCTCGGTGGTCAACAGCACCAAGCACCGTCTGCTCACCGACAACACCGGCTTCGCCAACTTCTACGTGACCGGCGACTGGATCCGCACCGGCATCAACGCCGGCTGCGTGGAAGCGGCGGTGATGGCGGGCATGCAGACCTCGCGTGCCATCAGCGGTTACCCCGAGGTGATCGTGGGCGAGAAGGACTTGTGACAACTGCGCCCTGAAAAGCGCGGACTTGCGCACGAAGCGCCGCGCTTCATGTCGCAAAAGGCTGTGCTTTTGTTACATTCCAGGCCACCCAAAGGAACGGAGGGGTCGCCGCAATGCCCGGGTTGTCACACCCATTGCGCCGTGCGCTGCACGAGCTGTTCATCGCCTTCGCGCTCCTGGCGGCTGCACTCTTCGGCACCCTTGCCCAAGCCCAACCGACGCCCATCTCGCTGAACGCCGACGTCGAGGTCGAGATCTCGTCGCGAGGCCAGCTCTATCTCGCACAAGACGACGCGCCGCCTGCCTCCGCCAAGGAGTTGCCGGCCTGGCTGGCCAAGCACAAGCAGGCCGAGCGCGTGAGCCTCTTTGGCGGCAGCTACTGGTTCTTTGCCACCGTGCAGAACGACACCTTGCAGACACGCTGGGTGGTCGACCCGACCGGCACGCTGATGGAGCGCATCGAGGTGCGCGTCTACACCGAGGGCAAGCCGGTGCAGTCGTTCACCACCGGCTACAACTCGAGCGGTGCCTACATGATGCATTACGGTGGCAACGTCGAGTTGCCGCCAGGCGCAGTGGCCCAGGTGCTGCTTCGCATCGAGAGCCGCTACTTCGCGCGCTACCCGAGCGTCTATGTCGCCAGCGAGGCGGGCTACCGCAAGACCGTGGTCGCCGAGAACGTGCTCACGCTGTGCGCGCTCGGCGCCATGCTCGTGCTCGCGCTCTACAACCTCTTCGTCTACTTCGGCGTGCGCGACAGGGCGATGCTGTACTACGCGCTCTACCTGCTGGTGGCCACCCCCTCCTGGGCGCTGACGCTGCACGTGGGCTCCGACTGGCTGGGCTGGCGGGGGCTCGGTTGGCATTACGTCGCCTTCATGCTCGGCGCGGTGTTCAACACCATGTTCTTCCTCGAGTTCCTGCGCTTGAAGGAACACGCGCCGCGCCTGGCCTGGGTGGCACGCGGCAACATGTACGTGACGCTCGCGATCACGCCGGTGTGCTTCATCTCGGTGGCCTATGCCCACCTGCTCGCCACCGCGGTGATCTCGGTCACGCTGACCACGGCGCTCGTGGCCGGCATGATCCGCCTCGGCCAGGGGTTCCTGCCGGCGCGTTATTTCCTCGCCGCCTTCTTCGCGCTGCTGCTGCCGGCCATCCTCATCCTGCCGGCCAACTTCGGCCTGGTGCCGAGCGTGATGCGCAACATCGAGCTCTTCACGCTGCTCGGCGCCACCACCGATGCAGTGCTGCTCGCCTTCGCGCTGGCGGACAAGATCCGCCTGCTCGGCCGCGAGAAAGACGCCTACATGGCGCAGCTCAACGATGCGCTCACCCAGGCCAGCACCGACTCGCTCACCGGCATCGGCAACCGCCACGCCTTCGATCGCACGCTCACCAACATGACGCATGTGCCCAGCGACCCGACGGCGTCGCAGCGGGTGATGCTGGTGATGATCGACCTCGATGGCCTGAAGCGCATCAACGACGAGCGCGGCCACGCACACGGCGACAGCCTGCTGCGCGAGTTCGCCCAGGCCCTGAGCGTGGTGAAGGAAGAAGGCATGACCGTGTTTCGACTCGGGGGCGACGAGTTCGCGGTGCTGGGTGAGCGCCACCAGGAAGACCTGGTGCGCCACACCCTTGTCGTCGTCGAGCGCAAGCTCCACGAGGCGGGCTACCCCGACGCGGGCATCAGCTACGGCATCGCCTTCGGCTCCGAGATCAACTCGGGCTCGCAGCTGCTCATGCACGCGGATGCGCGCATGTACCTGCACAAGACTGCCAAGCGCACACAACCCGCCTGAAAAGGCCCCCCAGTCGCTGGCGCTCCTGCCCCCGAGGGGCGCCACCCATTGGGCCGGGAAACCCGTCCCTTGGGCGTTGCTCTGTGCGCCGGGCGTTGCCGGCGCGTTTCATTCGCCGCCCCGCTTCTGCTTGCCGCGCTGGCGGCCGGCGCGCATCAGCGTCTTCCATTGCGACAGCTGCGCCTGCCGCTCGAGCGCGGTGAGCGTGTCGCGCCGCAACTCGCGTTGCAGCTTCTGGTAGTTGCGCAAGCGGTCGGGCGGCACGCCTTCCCGCACCGCGCAGCCGGGCTCGGCGCCATGCTGGCAATCGCGGAAGCGGCAGTGCGGCGCGAGCGCGGCGATGTCGCCGAACACGACGTCGAGCGAGGCCTCGTCGACATCGGGCCGTAGCGTGCGCACGCCGGGCGTGTCGATCACGCAGGAGCCGCCCGGCAGGCGGTGCAACGAGCGCGAGGTGGTGGTGTGCTTGCCGCGGCTGTCGTGCTCGCGCACGGCGCCGGTGTCTTGCACCGCCGAGCCGAGCAGCGCATTGGTCAGCGTCGACTTGCCGGCGCCCGAGGAGCCGAGCAGCACCAGCGTCTGGCCTGTGCCGAGCCAGGGGGCGAGGCGATGTGCGTTCGAAGCGTCGCGCCCGTCGAGCGCGAGCATCTCCAGCCCGCGCGGCAGCCGCGCTCGCAGCTCGGCGAGCGCCTGCTCCACGCGCTCGGGCGGCACGGCATCCGCCTTGGTCAGCACGACCACGGGCGTCACGCCCTGGGTCTGCACCAGCGTCAGGAAACGCTCGAGCCGCCGCGGGTTGTAGTCGTCGTCGAGGCCCATCACGAGCAGGGCGGTGTCGACGTTGCTCACCACCGGGTGGCGCCGGCCGTCGGCGTCGCGCCGGGCGATGTGCGTGAGCGGCGTGACGCGCTCGTGCACCCAGGGCTCGCCGTGGGCATCGGGCGCCAGCAGCACCCAGTCGCCCACCGCCAGCGCGGAGCCGGCCTCGGCCAACTCGCGCGCGAGGCGCGGCATGGCGCGCACGCTCGTCTCTTGCTTGCCGTCGTGCACGACGAGTGTCTCGCGGTGCACTTCGGTCACCCGCACGAGGCGATGCGGCGGCGTGTCGTCAGAAGCGGAGGAAAAAGCGAGAGCCGCCTGGGCCATCGCCGGGGTCAAACCGATCGAGCGCAGCGGCTCGACATTGAGGTCGATCATGATGAGATCTGTCTTCCATCGTCAGGCATGCGAACGCCAGCCCGAGGCCCGAGGCCACAGGCGGCAACGATTGAATGGAAGGGTCGTCGGCAGCAGCTCGCAGGCGCTGCGGCGACAGGTCAGATCTCGAACGGGATCAGAGAACGACCGGTACGGCTCAGGCAGCAGCGTGCGTGGCGGCGACCCACAGGAGGGCAATGTCAGCGTGTGTCATGGTGGTCTCCTTCGAGTGGGTGGATGGGGCGCGAAGTCTGGCACGCCCGCGGAAGGCGCGTCAACCGCGGTCGCGATTCAATTGTTGCGGCGGCGTGTCGGGCACTTCGCGCGCTTCGATGTCGACCACGTCGCCCGCCGGAGCGCGCCGCCCGCCCATGCCGCCGCCGAACGGCTGCGACGGGTGCATGCGAAAGCGCTTCACCTGTGGTTTGCGCCCGCGCAGCAAGCTCCACACGATGAGCCAGAAGGCGAGCACCAGGCCGAACAACACGGCGAGCAGTCCGAAGACCAACCCCACCGCCACCAGCACCAGGCGCAAGAGCGCAGACAACAATCTGGACAAGACGAACTTTCGAGTGAACTGCAGAGCGCGGATTATCTCAAGCTGGCCCCTGGAAGCCGCCTGCGCGGAAGGTCAGCACCAGCGTGTCGCGGTGCCCACCGGCCTCGAGCGGCTGGATCGGCGTGCTCTCGTGGATCACCCGCTCGTCGTCGAGCAGCAGCAGCGTCCACGGCTCACTCATCGTGAAGCGGATGCCGCTTGCTCCCTGCGCCTCGAACACGCGCGTCTCGCCGCCCTTGATGCCGGCGCGGCCGACGAGGATCACCGCGACGAAGTCGACGCCATCGCGGTGCGCGCCCTCGGGCGTGGGCCGGCCGATGCCGTCGGTGGTGTCGATGCGGAACTGGTGCGCCTCCACGAACCACGGCCGCGCCCCCTTGATCGACGAACACACCGCCCCCAGGCTGCGCAGAAGGCGCGGCCACGCATCGCCGGCGACGACCGTCGGGTCCATCGGCTCGAACCAGCGCTCCAGGCCGCCGTGCAGCGCGTTGTATTCGACCGGCTGCCAATGCGCACGGTGTGGCGCCTGCGTGACGAGATCGCCCTCGAGCACGAAGCACGAATGGCGGCGGCGGCGGTAGCGGCCACCGTCGCGCAGGTAGGCATCGGGCGGCAGGTCGTTCCAGCTCGGCGCGAGCGCTTGCAGGTCGCCGAGGGCGACACCCGCCAGCTCGCACAGGCCCGAAGGGCTCACGGCCGCATGGCCCGCCGTGCGCAGCACGGGCGTGAGTTCGCTCACGGGAACGTAAGGAGGCGGAAGCATCTGCGTCATGTGCGGAATGATGCCAGCCTTGGGTTAGATTGCGGGCCATGCCGACCTCTCCCAAGCCTTCGTTGAAGCCATCCTTGAAGCAGCTCAAAGGCGCGATCGATTCGCTCAAGCGCACCGGCAGCACGCTCAAGAAGCTCAAACCCACGGTCGCGAGCCCCGCCACGCTGAAGAAGCGCCATGCGGCACGCCGGCAGGTCTCGGGCCTGCACTTCGCGCTGGCCGATCGCATCGATGCGCTCAACCCGCTGCATTGGGACGCGCTGGCCGCGCAGACCGTTTTCCTCTCGCGCGACTACCTCCGCGTGCTCGAAGCGCATGCGCCGAGCAACGTGCAGCCACGCTACGTGCTGGCGCTCGACGAAGGCCGTCCGGTGGCCGCGATGCTGTTCCAGCGCGTCAGCGTGAGTGGCGACAGCTTGCGCAAGCCCAGCAGCAAGCGATTGGTCGACAAGCCGCTCGCCGGTCTGCAGGAGCACTTGCTCGTCTGCGGCAACCTGCTCGTGTGGGGTGCGCGCTCGGTGGCGTTCGCCGCCGATGTCGATGAAGCGCAGCTCTGGCATGGCGTGGGCGAAGCGATGTACCGCCTGCGCCGGGCCGACAAGCTGCTGGGTGAGTCCGACGTGGTGATGGTGAAGGATTTTCTCGCCGACCGTGAGCCCACGCGCGAATCGCTGCGCCTGCTCGGCTACCGCAGCGTCGAGACCGAGCCCGACATGGTGCTCACGCTGCAACCCGGCTGGAAGAGTTACGACGACTACCTCGCCAACCTCACCTCCAGCTACCGCAGCAGCGCAAAGAAGCTGTTGAAGGACTGCGCCGCCGCCGGCATCACGCTGCGCTTGGCCACGCTCGACGAAATGCTGGCCCGCCAGGCGGAGTTGCACGATCTCTACAAGCAGGTGCACCAGGCGCAAGGCCTGCGCCTGGCCTCGCTCACGCCGGGCTACCTGGGCGCGATGGCACAGGCGCTGGGCGAGCGTTTCGTCTGCCGCGTGGCCGAGCGCGACGGGAAATGGCTGGGCTTCGTGACCAGCGTCAACGACGGCGACACCGCACTCGGCTATTACATCGGCTACGACCGCACGGCCAATGCCGATGCACCGATCTACCTGGCGCTCCTGCAGTCCACGGTCGAAGACGCGATTTCCTTCGGTGCACGCCGGCTCTCGCTCGGCCGCGCCGCCCTCGAACCCAAGGCCAAGATGGGCTGCAAGCCCGAGCCACTCGCCTGCGCCGTGCGCCACCGCGTGTCGGCGCTCAATTGGATCGTGAGTGCGTTGACGCGCACCGCGAGCCACGACGAGCCGCCCGAGCGCAGCCCGTTCAAGGCCACCGCCTGATTACGGAGTTTCATTCGCATGTACCACGGAGAACGATTCAACAGCTACACCCACCTCGCCGGCCTCTTGCTCGCCGTGGGCGGCTCGGCCTGGCTCATCGCGCAGGCCGCCTTGCGCGGCGATGCGTGGCAGGTGGTGAGCTTTTCCATCTTTGCCGCCAGCATGGTGCTGCTCTATGGCGCTTCCACGCTGTACCACAGCGTCAAGGGTGCGGCCAAGCGGGTGCTCGTCAAGTTCGACCACTGCGCGATCTACCTGCTGATCGCCGGCACCTACACGCCTTTCACGCTCGTCACGCTGCGCGGGCCGTGGGGCTGGGCGCTCTTCGGCACCGTGTGGGGGCTGGCCATCATCGGCATCGTGAAGGAGCTGTGCATCGGCCGCGAGCGGGTGCCCTCGGTGCCGCTCTACGTGGCGATGGGCTGGATGGGGGTGGTGGCGGCGGTGCCGCTGGTGCGCGAGCTGCCCAATGCCGGCCTGGCGTGGCTCGTGGCCGGAGGCCTGCTCTACACCATCGGCATCGTCTTCTACGCCAACGACGAGCGCTGGAAACACGCCCACGGCGTGTGGCACCTCTTCGTGCTGGGCGGCACCGTGTCGCACTACTGCGCCGTGCTGCTGTACGTGGCCTGAACGCGATGCGAGCGCAAGCGCTGATCGAGCAACTGCGGCTGCAGCCTCACCCCGAAGGCGGGCATTACCGCGAGTTCTTCCGCTCGCCGCTAGGCGTGAGCCCCGATGACGGCCGCCCGCGCCGCAGCGCGCTCACGAGCATCGACTTCCTCTTGCAGGCGGGCGAATTCAGCGCGTGGCACCGCGTCGCGTCCGACGAAGCCTGGCACCTGCTCGAAGGCGACCCGCTCAAGCTCTGGTGCGTGCCGCCCACGCTTGACCGCGTCGAGCAGGTGACGCTCGCCCCGGCCAGCGCCACCCAAGCCCCGCGACACGTGGTGCCCGCCGGCTGGTGGCAGGCCGCGGGGCCACTCGGGGCCTACGCGTATGTGGGCGCCACGGTGGGCCCTGGCTTCGAGTTCGTCGACTTCACCTTCGGGCGCGACGATGCGGCGTTCATGGCCGCGCTTGCTCGCGTCGACAAGACCCTGCTGCGCCTGGCCGGAGGGCCGAGCCGATGAATGCACCTGCGCAACCGCGCAACCCGCTGCATGGCATCACGCTCGAGCAGATGCTGAACGCGCTGGTGGCGCATTTCGGCTGGCCGGGGCTTGGCGAGCAGATCAACATCCGCTGCTTCACGAGCGACCCCAGCATCTCGTCGAGCCTGCGCTTCCTGCGCAAGACACCCTGGGCGCGCGAGAAGGTGGAGAGCCTCTACCTCTTCATGCTGCGCGAGCAGGCCCGCGCCAGCCGCCCACCGCGCCGCTGACCCCGCCCCGCGCGTGGGGCATCTCCTACAGGCAAACCCTGTAGAGGCCGACGCCTGCGCGCACGCTCGTCCGATCTGCGTTTGTGGCCCTTTCACCCACCATTCAGCCACCGATGACCACGGTTCATCGTGTTGAACGACTACGCGAAAGGAAACCTTAAATGAACTTGAACAAACAACTTCTGGCGGCATGCATTGCAGGCGTCTGCGCGGTTTCGGCAGCCCAGGCACAAGTGGCCAATTCGGGCCTCTACATCGGTGGCAACGTGGGCCAGTCGAAGTGGAAAGGCGGCGATTTCGACGTGACCGACAAGAACAAGGTCGGCGCCAAGGCCTTCGTCGGCTACGACTTCACGCCGAACATCGCGCTCGAACTCGGCTACGTCAACTTCGGTGACTTCGGCGGCCTCGATGCCGACGGCGGCTTCGTCGACGGCGTGCTGAAGGTGCCGTTCACGCCGCAGTGGGTGGGCCTGGCACGCGCCGGTCTGTTCCAGGGCCGCGTGAATGCCGGCGGTGGCGACAGCCGCGACGGCACCTCGTGGAAGGGTGGCCTGGGCCTGCAGTACAACGTGACGCAGAACCTCGGCGTGCGTGCCGAGTACGAGCGCTACAAGTTCGACGTGCTCGGTGGGCCGAAGTCCGACATGGTGAGCGTCGGCGCAACCTACCGCTTCTGATGCGTTGAACGACCGGGCCCGCTGCCGACGGCTTCAGCCGCGGCGGTCGGGCTTCGGTTCGTGAGGGCGCTCAATGCCATCGAGCGGCGCCGGCAGCGTGGGCGCGTGCACCCGCACCCGCGCCCCCATCACGCTCACCTCCTGCCCTGCGCGGATCTTGCAGGTCTTGCGCAACTCCTGTTGACCGTCGACCTGCACCTTGCCGCCGGCCACCATCGCCTTGCCGGCCCCACCGCTGTGCGCGAGCCCGGTGACCTTGAGCAGCGCATCGAGCGTGATGTAGTCGCCGTGCAGCTCGAATTCGATCTGTCGCATCGGTCCTTCCCTGTCTGTTGATCTATGTCTGCGTTTATCGGCGAGTGTCCGCCAAACCGAAGGCCTCTGCCAACAGGCTATAGGAGGTGCGGCGCACCGCCGGGTCGTGCGCCCAGGTGTTGATGACGATCTCGTCGAGCGAGAGTTCTGCGGCGAGGGCCTCCAGCTTGCGCTTGACCTGCGCGGCCGTGCCGACGAAGGCACGCTGGCGCATCGGCTCGACCACACGTTCGAGCTCCTCCACCGTGAACCCGCGCGCGGCCACCGCCTCGGGCGACTGCAGCGGGCCCAGCACGCCGCGCCCGCGGTCGACACGCCAGCGCTCGCGGCTCAGTGCGTGGTGCACGGCCTCTTCTTCGGTGTCGGCCGCCAAGGCCCACACGCAGATCGTGGCCTGCGCCTGCGGGTGGCGCTCGCTCGGCTGGTAGAGCCTTCGGTAGAGGTCGAGCGCCTGCTCGACGCCCTGCCCGTCGACGAAGAAATACGCGTAGGCATACGGCAGCCCCATGTGCGCGGCGAGCTGCGCGCCGTAGTCGGAACTGCCCAGCACCCACACCTCGGGGGCATGCGGCCCGCGCGGATGGGCGACGACGCCGCGATGCGGCTGCCCCGTCGTCCACGCCTGCAGCTCGCGAATCTGCTCCGGGAAGTGCTCGGCCGTGCCGTAGGTGTGCGGGTTGAGCGCCTGCGCGGTGCGCATGTCGCCGCCCGGGGCGCGCCCCACGCCGAGGTCGATGCGCCCGGGCGCCAGCGCCTCAAGCACGCGGAACTGCTCGCTCACTTTGAGCGCCGAGTAGTGCGGCAGCATCACCCCTGCACTGCCGATGCGGATGCGGCTTGTGCGGGCGGCAATCGCCGCCATCAGGATTTCGGGCGCGCTGCCCACGATGGTGGGCAGGCTGTGGTGCTCGCTCAGCCAGAAGCGGTGGTAGCCCAGCGCCTCCACATGCTCGGCCAGCGCGAGCGTGTCGCGGATGGCGGCGTCTTCGCTGCTGCCGCTCAATGAGACGGATTGGTCAAGAACAGAGAGCTTCATGGGAAAAGTGTCGCGATGCCTGAGGTATATTCAGCCTACAGGTATACGCAAGACAGTGGTTGCGAGAGATTTTTTCGAATGCCGGCCTGGTTCCAGTCCGGTTCCGTCAGAACCCCCCGAGTACGTTTCTTGAGTGTCTCTGCGTGCGGAGCATGTTGCTGCGCATGAATAACTTGTTCAAAGAAAGATAGGAATCGTCCATGACGACTCAAACCGGAACCGTGAAGTGGTTCAACGAAAGCAAGGGCTACGGCTTCATCGCTCAAGATGCAGGCGGCGCCGACCTCTTCGCCCACTTCCGTGACATCCAGGGCAACGGCTTCAAGACCCTGCTGGAAAACCAGCGCGTCGAATTTGAAGTCAAGCAGGGCCAGAAGGGCCTGCAAGCCGCGAACATTCGCGTGCTGGCTTGAGGGTCCGGCGCCTCTGGCGCCAGGCCATCTGAAAACGCGGCTTCGGCCGCGTTTTTCATTTCACCCCTAGGCTGACATCTGGGCGACAACATCGTCCCGGCAGCGCACTAGCATGGCGCCTCTCATCCAACCGGAGATTGCCATGCCTGCCCTCACCGCCCTCACCAATCATCAGGTCCGCCTCGCCGCCCGCCCCGTGGGCAACACCAAGCCGAGCGACTGGAGCCACACCTCCGAGCCGGTGGCCGAGCCGTCCGAGGGGGGCGTGCTGGTCAAGACCCTGGTGCTCTCGCTCGACCCCGCCATGCGCGGCTGGATGAACGAAGGCAAGAGCTACATCCCCCCGGTGGGCATCGGCGAGGTGATGCGGGCCGGCGGCGTGGGCGTGGTGGTCGCCTCGAAGAACCCGGGCTATGCGGTCGGCGACCACGTGTACGCGAGCCTCGGCGTGCAGGAGTACGCCAACATCCCCGAGAGCGAGTTCAAGCGGGCCGGGCTGGTCAAGGTCGACCTGCGCGTGGGCAGCGCCACGCAATGGCTCAACGTGCTCGGCATGCCCGGCATGACGGCCTACTTCGGCCTGATCGACGTGGGCCAGCCCAAAGCCGGCGAGACGCTCGTCGTCTCGGGCGCGGCCGGCGCTGTGGGCCAGACGGTGGGCCAGCTCGCCAAGATCCGCGGCCTGCGGGTGGTGGGCATCGCCGGGGGCCCGGCCAAGTGCGACTGGGTGGTCAAGGAGCTGGGCTTCGACGCCTGCATCGACTACAAGGCCGGCAAGCTGAAGGAACAGCTGCGCGACGCCTGCCCCAAAGGCGTCGACATCTACTTCGACAACGTCGGCGGCGAGATCCTCGACACCGTGCTCACCCGCATCACCCGCGGCGCACGCATCGTGATCTGCGGCGCGATCAGCCAGTACAACAACACCACGCCCGTGCAGGGGCCGGCGAACTACATGTCGCTGCTGGTCAACCGCGCGCGCATGGAAGGCATGGTCGTCTTCGACTACGTCGACCGCTACCCGGTGGCCATCGCCGAGATGGCCGGCTACCTCAAGACCGGCAAGATGAAGAGCAAGGAGGACGTAATGACGGGCGGCGTCGATGCCTTCCCGGCGACGCTGCTCAAGCTCTTCAGTGGCGAGAACTTCGGCAAGCTCGTGCTGCAGGTCGCCACCGAGTGAACCCACGGCCCGCCCTGGGCGGGCCTCCCTCGAAAACGCACCCCACGCCGGGCAGTGTCGGGACTAGACTGCCCTCCCATGCATCCCCCTCCGGCCCCGCTGCTGTCGCTCAGCCTCGCCCCGGGCTGGGCCGCGGTGCTGGACGCCAGCAGCGATGCGCTGGCCCTGCTCGACGATCAGGGCCGAGTCGTCTGGGCTAACGCTGCCTTTGCACGGGTCACCGGCCCGGACTGGCCCCAGCTTCTGGCGGGGCATTCCCCTGAGCAAGAACGGCCCCTGAGCTGGCAGGCTCCTTCCGGCGAGCAGCGCCACGGCAAGGTCACCTTGCGCCGGCTGGGTGCCGAGGAATCGCTGCCGCCCGCGACCTGGCTGCTGCGCCTCGTCGACACCACCGAGCTGCAACGCCTCGCCGACGAAGCCCGCCACCAGGCCGAGCTGCTCGACATGACGCAGGAGTTCGGCCGCCTGGCCGTCTGGGAGCGCGACATCCCCAGCGGCGCGGGCCGCTGGGACCGTCACATGTTCCGTCTCTTCGGCCTGCCCGAAGGCGATGGCACACCGTCGTTCGACGAGGCCGCGCAGCGCATCCACCCCGATGACCGCCTGTCGGCAAGCTACCTCGCCTCCACCCGCGCCGCGGGCCGCTACGAGCACCACTACCGCGTCCTGCTGCCCGACGGCACGGTGCGCCGCGTGCATTCGCAATGGGAGGTGAAGACCTCGCCCACGGGCGTGCCCGATCGCGCGATCGGCCTGATCGTCGACGACACCGAGGTCTACCGCCTCGCCGATGCCTACGACAAGACCAACACCCACCTCAAGCTCGCGGTGGAGGCGGCCAACATCTCCGTCTGGCGGCACGACCTCGCCTCCGACCGCTTCTTCTACAACGACCTCGGCTTTCGCATCCTCGGCTTCGAGCCGCGACCCGAGGGCATCTCGCGCACCGAGCTGCGCGCCCTGATCCACCCCGACGACCTGCCCGGCATCGTCGCCTCGGTCGAACAATCGCTGCGCAGTGAAGAGCCTGTCGACGTGCAGGCCCGCTACCGCCGCACCGACGGCAGCTGGGCGCACATCCTCACCCGCCGCGCGGTGCGCCGCAACGACAAGGGCGAGCCGGTCGAGTTCATCGGCGTGGGCCTCGACATCAGCGCCCAGGTCGAGCAGCTGCGCGAAGCCAGCGAACGCGCCGACCTGCTCCAGACGGCCGTGAGCGCGGCCGGCGTGGGCGTGTGGAGCCGAACCCCCGACAGCCCGCGTGCCAACTGGAACGAGCAGATGTTCCGCATCACCGGCCGCCCCCAGCACCTGGGCGGGCCGACACGCGAAGAGTGGATCAACGAGATCGTGCACCCCGACGACCGCGACGCGTTTCGCTCGGCCCGCATGGCGCCCTCGGCCGACGCCAGCTCGGTGGAGCACGAAGGCCGCATCGTGCGGCCCGACGGCGAGGTGCGCTGGCTGGTGCACCGCGTGCGCCGCGAGCGACGCGACGGCGTGCCGATGGTCTTCGGCGTCACGCTCGACGTGACCGAGCGCGTGCTCGCCGAGACGGCGCTGCGCAGCGTCAACGAACGTGTGGCGTTCGCGGCGCGCAGCGTCGGCATGGGCACCTGGGAGTGGAACGTCGAGACCGGCGAGGCCATGTGGGACGAGGCCATGTTCCACCTGCGCGGCATGGAACCCCAACCCACGGCGCTCAACTCCGAGCAGCGGTTCGCCATGACCCACCCCGACGACGTCGAGCTCGTGAAGGCCGCCCTGCGCGACGCCGCCCGCAACGCCGGGCCCACGTCCTACGAGTTCCGCGTGATCCGGCCCGACGGCAGCGTGCGCTGGCTTGCCTCGCGCTCGACGCCGGCTCCCGACGCGAGCGGCCGCAGCACCAGGCGCATCGGCATCAACTGGGACGTGACCGAGAGCAAGAACGCCGAAGTGCGCCAGCGCGAACACGAGCTGGCGCTGCGCGAGAGCCGGGCCAAATCGGAATTCCTCTCCCGCATGAGCCACGAGTTGCGCACGCCGCTCAACGCGGTGCTCGGCTTCGCGCAGCTGCTGCTGATCGGCAAGGACGGGCTGACCTCGCAGGCGCGCGGCAAGGTCTCGCACATCCAGTCGGCCGGTGAACACCTGCTCGCGCTGATCGACGATGTGCTCGACCTCTCCAGCCTCGAGAGCGAGCAGCTGCGCCTCGACCTGCAGCCGGTGCGCCTGCACGAGGTGCTGCGCGAGGCGCTGCCGCTGGTCGAGACGCTGTCGCGCAACCACGGCATCACGCTGCACACCGGCGAACTCGAAGGCACGGTGATTGGTGACCGCACGCGGCTGCGCCAGATGCTCATCAACCTCTTGAGCAATGCGATCAAGTACAACCGCCCGCAGGGCCGGGTGACGGTGACGAGCGTGGTCGAGCGCGACCACGTGCAGCTGCGCGTGCACGACACCGGCCTCGGGATGACCCGCGACCAGCTTGCGCACCTCTTCGAGCCATTCAACCGGCTCGGGCGCGAGCGCGAAGGCATCGAAGGCACCGGCATCGGCCTCGCCGTGGTGAAGGCGCTGGCCAAGCGCATGCAGGGTGAAGTCGAGGTCGAAAGCCAGGCCGGCGAGGGCTCGACCTTCTCGGTGCGGCTGCCGCGCGCCCGGGATGCGGCGGATGTGGCACTGCCCGTGGGGCCTGGCTCGTCGCCCAGCACGCCGACCGCACCTCCCGCCACGCTCACGCGCCGCGGCAGCGTGCTCTACATCGAAGACAACCCCGTCAACGTGCTCTTGGTCGAGGAGCTGGTCCGCATGCGCCCGGGGCTCACGCTTGCATCGGCCCCCACCGGCATGGCGGGGGTCGCTGCGGCCGCGCAGTTGCAGCCCGACCTCATCCTCATCGACATCCAACTGCCCGACATCGACGGCTTCGAGGTGCTGCGCCACTTGCGCCAGCAGGCCGCCACCTCGCACACGCCGTGCATCGCGCTGTCGGCCAACGCCATGCCCGACGACATCGCCCGCGCGCGCCACGCGGGTTTCGCCGACTACTGGACGAAGCCCATCGACTTCGCGAACTTCCTCTCCGCACTGGACGAGCGTTTCCCCGGCTCGCCACGCGGGCATGACCAATGACACCTGCATGAGCCCGCAACCTGGGTGAGCATGCGGGCCGCAGCGACACAGCATCGCTGCGATCCCAAAAAAAGCTCAGGAGGTTGTCATGTCGCTGTCATCGCGCGTTGCGCGTCTTGCCGCTGCCGCTTTCGCGGCCACACTCGTTGCCGCCTGCGGCGGCGGTGGTGACGATGGGGGAGGCTCGCCACCCCCGCCACCACCGGCCGGCACGTTCCAGGTTTCGGGCCAGATCCGCGTGGCCGACAACACGCTCGTCGACAGCGACGTCAACGACGAAAACGCTCCTTACACGGCGAACGACAGCTTCGCCACCGCCCAGGCCCTGCCCAACCCGGTGAGCCTCGCGGGCTACGTCAACGAGGCGGGCCAGGGCGCCAGCGGGCGCTCGCGCGCAGCCGGTGACCGCAGCGACTTCTTCCGCGTCGACGCGGTGGCCGGCCAGACCGTCTCGCTCGTTGTCGGCGACCCGCAGGCCGGCGACATCGACCTCTATCTCTACGACGAGAACCAGAACGAGATCGAGGTCTCGGAAGACACTGGCCGCTTCGAGGCGCTCACCATTCCCGCCACCGGGCGCTACTACGTCGAGGCCTACGCCTACCAGGGCGCCGGCAACTACGTGCTCGCCGTCGGCCAGGAGGCCGTCCATGGCCAGGGTGGCGGCTTGTTGCGTAGCGCCGATTTCGTGCCGGGCGAGGTGATCGTGCGCTGGCGCCAGCCCGCGCAGGTCGAGCGGGCCGGCAAGCGCAGTGCCGCCAGCCCGCTCTCTGTGCACGCCCTGTCGAAAGTGGCCGGCCCCACCGAAGGCGCCTGGCTGGCGAAGCTCGACAGCCCGCGCAGCCATCTCCTGCAGTCGCGCAGCGGCGGGCGGGTCTCCGCGCTGGCCGCTGACCGCAACGCCGCGCTCTCGCACGCCGAGCTCAAGGCCGCCACGCTGCAGGCCATCAAGCAGCTGCGCGCCGACCCCGCGGTGCTCTCGGCCGAGCCCAACTACATCCAGCGCGCCTATGCCACGCCTGCCGACCAGTACTACCGGCTGCAGTGGCATTACCCGCTCATCAACCTGCCCGCCGCGTGGGACATCACCACCGGCAGCAACTCGGTGATCGTGGCCGTGATCGACACCGGCGTGCTCACCGGGCATCCCGACCTCGCCGGCCAGCTCGTGCCCGGCTACGACTTCATCACCGACCCGGCCCGCGCCAACGACGGCAACGGCCCAGACAACGACCCCAACGACCCGGGCGACAACACCACGCCGGGCGGCTCGAGCTCCTTCCACGGCACGCACGTGGCGGGCACCGTGGCCGCATCGAGCAACACCACGCGCGGCGTGGCGGGCGTGGCGTGGAACGCGCGCATCATGCCGCTGCGGGCCCTGGGCGTGAATGGCGGCACTTCGTTCGACATCCTGCAGGCCGTGCTCTACGCCGCGGGTCTGCCCAACGGCTCGGGCACACTGCCCGCCCGCCGCGCCGACATCATCAACTTGAGCCTCGGCGGTGGCGCCCCGACGCAGGCCGCGCAGGAGGTCTACACGCAAGCCCGCGCGGCCGGCGTGATCATCGTGGCGGCGGCCGGCAACGAGAGCACCTCGCAGCTGTCGTACCCGGCCTCGTATGACGGCGTGATCTCGGTGAGCGCGGTGAGCATCCGCAAGACGCTCGCGAGCTACTCCAACTACGGCTCGCGCATCGACGTGGCGGCCCCCGGCGGCGACAGCGGCGACGTGAACGGCGACGGCTACGAAGACGCCGTCGCCAGCACCATCGGCGACGACCGCTCGGGCACCATCGCCTACAGCTACGGCCTGCTCTCGGGCACTTCGATGGCGGCGCCGCACGTGGCGGGCGTGCTGGCGCTGATGAAGTCGGTGAACCCGGCCCTCACGCCCGACGACATCGACCGGCTGCTCGTGGCCGGCCGCCTGACCACCGAGCTCGGCCCCGGAGGGCGCGACGACCAGTTCGGCCACGGCCTCATCGATGCGCTCAAGGCGGTTCAGGCCGCTCAGAACGGCACCGCCCCCACGCCCGCGCTGCTGGTGGCGACGCCGGGCACGCTCAACTTCGCGCCCGGCATCACCGCGCAGACCCTGGTGCTCACCAACAACGGCACCGAGGCCCTGAACGTGACCGCGGTCAACGTCACGCCTGCCAGCCCCTGGCTCACGGTCACGCCGCCCGCTGCGGCCAACGGCCTGGGCACCTACACCGTGACGGTGAACCGCACTGGGCTCACGCCCGGCGCCTACAACGCGAGCCTCCAGTTCGTGTCGAACGCCAACACGGTGAGCATGCCGGTGGTGCTGCAGGTCACGGCCGGTGGCGGTGCGAGCCCGAGGCCCAACCTCGGCGAGCTCTACGTCCAGCTGGTGAACCCCGACACCCTGGCCGGCGTGGCGCAGGTGCGTGTGCGCGCGACCAATGGCGTCTACAACTACCAGTTCACCAACGTGGCGGCCGGCACCTACTACGTGCTGGCCGGCAGCGACCCCAACAACGACGACCGCATCTGCGACGTGGGCGAAGCCTGCGGCGCCTACCTGACGCTCGACGACCCGGTGCGCGTGACGATCAGCGGCAGCCGCGGCGGGCTCGATTTCAGCGCCGGCTTCGTGACCTCCATCGGTGCGGCCGGCCAAGACCGTTGGAACCCTCTGGCGCGAAACGCCTCCACCACGGGTCTTCCACGCATGAAAGCCCCCGCGCTATGAGTCAACCCGCGAGCCCCCGTCGGCCCACCCTTGCCGTGCTCAGCGCCGGCATGCTGCTCGGCGCCTGCCAGGCGCAGGCGCCGGCCCGCCCCGACCCGCTGCCCGACCAGGTGTTGTACGTGGGCTCTCAATGCGGTGCCGACGCGCCCTTGGTCGAACGCATCGCCGACGCAGCCGTCCTGCGGCAGGCCATCGCGGGCCGCATCGTCGGTGACCCCCCAGCCCTGCCCACCGTCGACTTCGACCGCTCGCTGGTGCTGCGACTCTCCATGGGCCAGCAGCCGAATGCCGGGTATCGCCTGGGCGTGCTCGGCACACGCGTCGAAGGCGTGGCCCGCCGCCTGGTCATCGACACCGTGTGGGCCACGCCCGAGCCGGGCCGCATGTATGCCGCGATGGTCGCGCAGCCCTGCGTGATCCTCGCGGTGCCGCGCGGCGACTACGGCAGCGTGGCGGTGCTCGATGCGCAAGGCCGCGAGCGCATGGGCTCGGCCCAGCCGCTGCGCTGATCAGGCCGGCCGCACGTCTTCCAGCAAGCCTTCCAGCAGCCCGCGCTCGCGCAGCATGGGCTGCACCTGCGGATCGCGCCCGCGGAAGGCGCGGTAGGCCTCGCGCGGCTCGCGGCTGTTGCCGCTCGAATAGATGCACTCGCGCAGGCGCTGCGCCACCTTCGCATCGAACGGGTTGCCGGCTTCGGTGAAGGCGTCGTAGCCGTCGGCGTCGAGCACCTCGGCCCACAGGTAGACGTAGTAGCCCGCCGCATAGCCCGAGCCGGCGAAGAGGTGCAGGAAGTGCGGCAGGCGGTGGTTCATGCCCACCGCCGCCGGAAGGCCCATGCGCTCCACCTCCGCGCGCTCGAAGGCCACGATGTCGGGGCCCTCGGCGTCGCTGCGCGAATGGATCGCCATGTCGACCTTCGCCGAAGCGAGGTAGCGCAGCGTCTCGTAGCCTTGGTTGAACTTGTTGGCCGCCTCGATGCGCTTCACCAGCTCCTCGGGGATCGGCTCGCCCGTGGCGTGGTGCCGCGCGTGGCGCCGGAGCACCTCGCGCTCGCCGAGCCAATGCTCGAAGAGCTGCGACGGCAGCTCCACGAAATCCCGCAGCACGTTGGTGCCGGAGAGGCGTTCGTACCCCACGTTCGACAGCAGCCCATGCAACCCATGGCCGAACTCGTGGAAGAGCGTACGCGCATCGTCGACGCTCAAGAGCGTGGGCTCCCCCGGCGCGCCCTTCGCGAAGTTGTTGTTGTTCGCCACGATGGGGATGACTCGCGTGCCGTCGGCGCCACGCGACTGCTGGCGGTACAGCGACATCCACGCCCCGCTGCGCTTGGTGGGCCGCGCGAAGTTGTCGTGAAGGAACACGCCGATGAGCTCGTCACCCTGGAACACTTCGTACACCTTCACGTCGGGGTGATAGGCGCGGAGGTCGGCGCGCGGCACGAAGCGCAGGCCGAAGAGGCGGCTTGCGCAATCGAAGGCGGCCTCGACCATGCGATCCAGCGGGAAGTAGGGTTTCACCGCCGCCTCGTCGACGTCGTAGCGCTGCTGGCGCAGCTTCTCGGCGAGGTAGCGCCAGTCCCACGCCTCGACCTGTGTCGGCTCGCCGTGCGCCGCGGCCAGTGCCACCAGGTCGCGCAGTTCCTCGGCCGCACGCTGGGCGGCCGGGGCCCACACCTTGTCCAGGAGTTCGTTCACCGCCGAGCGGGTGCCGGCCATGGTGTCGGCGAGCACGTAGTCGGCATAGCAGGCGTAGCCGTGCAGGCGCGCCTGCTCGTGCCGCAGCGTCATGATCTCGCGCGCCACCGGCCGGTTGTCGTGCGGGCCCTCGTGCTCGCCGCGGCTCACCCACGCGCGCCAGGCCTCTTCGCGCAGGTCGCGCCGCTGGCTGAAGGTGAGGAAGGGCACGATGTGGGAACGCGAGAGCGTGATCACGTGCGCGTCGGCCATGCCGCGCTCGGCGGCGGCCTGGCGGGCGGCGGCACGCACGAAGCCGGGCAGGCCAGCGAGGTCGCGCTCGTCGCGCAAGACCAGGCGGAACGACGATTCGTCGGCCAGCACGTTTTGCCCGAAGCGCGTGTGCAACTCGGCCAGCCGCTGCATGACCTGGGCGTAGCGCTTCTGCTCGTCAGCGCCGAGCTTGGCCCCTGCACGCACGAAGTCGAGGTGAATGCGCTCGACCAGGCGCTTCTGCTCGGCGCTGAGGCCGAGCGTCTCGCGCTGCGCATGCAGCGCATCCACGCGCTTGAAGAGCATCGCGTTCATGTAGATCGCGCTGCCGTGCGCGGCGAGCGGCACGGCCATCTCGCGCTCCACGGCCTGCAGCTCGGGCGAGGTCTCGCTCGCCGCGAGGTTGTGGAAGAGCGACTCCACGCGCGCCAGCAGCCGGCCGCTGCGGTCGAGCGCGGCAATGGTGTTGTCGAAGGTCGGCGCGGCGGGGTTGGCCGCGATCGCGTCGACCTCGGCCCGTTGCTCTGCCAGCGCCGCGTCGAACGCCGGCTTGAAATGGTCGGCACGAACCTCGGCAAACGGTGGCAGCGCGTGCGGCGTGGTCCAGGGTTGCACCAAAGGGTTGGAGGTCATGGCGCGTCTCGCATGGCAGAAGGTGCGGTCGATTCTAGGGAGCCGCCTCCACAGCGCTGCGGGTCGAGCGTGATGTCCTTGTCAGCGGCTGTCGCGCCCGCGCCAGCGGGAATGCCCCTGCACTCCTATCATCGTTCGCGACTTCACACGCCACGTTCCATGAGCAGTCTCACACCCCTGTCCACCATCCTCGCCGGCCGCCTGCGCGACGGGCATGACGTTCGATTCGACATCCCCGGCGACTGGTTGCAAGGCCGCACCTCGTTCGGCGGGCTGATCTCCACACTGGCCGTGCAGGCGATGCGCGACGTGGCCGGCAGCGCCTGGCCCGAGGCCGTCAAGCTGCGCGCCCTGCAGACGAGCTTCATCGGCCCCGTGGGGCTGGGGGAGATGCATGTCAACGTCACGCTGCTGCGCGAAGGCAAGAACATCCGCCAGGTGCAGGCCCTCGTGAGACAGCAGGGCCAGGTGTCGGCGCTGCTGCTCGGTGTCTTCGGCATCGACCGCGAGACCATCGTGCCGGTGAAGTCACCCGAGCGCCCGCCGGTGGCGCGCTCGCCGGAAGACACGCCCGAGCGCGCGCTGCGCGGCGGCGCCCCGAACTTCACGCAGCACATGGACATGCGCTTCGTCGAAGGCGTGGCGCCTTTCTCGGGCCAGCACAGCGAGGTGAGCAAGATCCACCTGCGCCTGAAGGGCGAGCCGACGCCCATCGACCTCGAGCTGCTGACGGTGCTGCTGGCCGACGTGCCGCCCACGCCGGTCATCAGCAACTTCACCCAGCCCACGCCAGCCAGCTCGGTGTCGTGGGAACTGGAGCTGCGCCCGCTCGCGCAAGCCCCCGCGGCCGATGGCTGGTGGCGCGTGGACACCGACGTGCTCGCCTCCGGCGGCGGCTACGTCAACCAGATCACGAAGCTGTGGGCGCCGGGCGGCGAACTGGCCGCGCTGGGCTACCAGGTGGCCGCGATCTACGGCTGAGCGTCGTCTTTCGGCGCCGCTTTCTTGGCGGCGGCCTTCTTGGCCGGCGCTTTTTTCGCGGCCGGCTTTTCGGCCGGCTTCTCGCCGCCGCCGTCGAGCGCCTGAGACAGCAGCTCGGCCAGCAAGCCGTTGACGCCGCCTTCGTGCGCGGTGCTGCGCTCGTTGATGCGCTTCACGAGATCGCTCGGCAGCTTGCAGGCAAAGGGCACGAGGCCGAGTGCCGCGTCGCGGGCCCGCCGCTCGCGCTTGTCGAGCGCCTCGGCGGCGCCCTGCGCGAAGCGGTCGGGCACGCCGGCCGCCCTCATGCGGCCGGCCACTTTGAGGCCCAGGTTCTTGGCGAGGTCGAATTTCTTCAGGCTCATGGCGCAGGTCTCCGCTCGGGCATGGCCCAGTTCAGGGGCCGCCATTCTCGCCGCGTCGGCGGTGGTCTAATCCCCGCCTCCTTTCCTTGGTACAAACGCATGGCCCTCAAGGCAACGATCTACAAGGCGCAGATCCAGCTCGCCGACATGGATCGCAACATCTACGGCGACCACAACGTGACCATCGCGCGCCACCCGTCGGAAACCGACGAGCGCATGATGATCCGCCTGCTGGCCTTCGCGCTCAACGTGCCGGCCGACGACCACCAGGGCAAGCTCGAATTCGCGAAAGACCTGTGGGACACCGACGAGCCCAGCCTCTGGCAGAAAGACCTCACCGGCCAGATCGTGCAGTGGATCGACCTCGGCCAGCCCGACGACAAGCGCGTGATGAAGTCGGCCCCACGCGCCGAGCGCATGGCGGTCTACAGCTACACGAGCAGCACGCCGATCTGGTGGAGCGGCATCGCCACCAAGATCACCCGCACCAGCAACGTGACGGTGTGGCAGGTGCCGGCCGAGCAGAGCCAGCAGCTGGCCACGCTCGCGCAGCGCACCATGCAGCTGCAGGTGACGGTGCAGGACGGCACCGTGTGGGTGGGCGACGGCACGCAGAGCATCGAGATCACCCCGCAGAAGCTGTACGGCTGAGGAAGCGCCAATAATCGGTCCACCATGACCGACACCGCCTACACCGTCTCGCACAACCCCGCCCAGCATCGCTTCGAGGTCGCCGTCGAAGGCCAGTTCGCGATCGCCGAGTACACGATGCCGAGCCCCTCGGTGATGCGCCTCACGCACACCGTGGTGCCGAAGTCCCTCGAAGGCCGTGGCATCGCCGGCGCCCTCGCCCGCTTTGCGATGGCGCACGCCCGCGAGCACCAGCTCAAGATCGATCCGCAGTGCCCCTACATGCGTGCCTACATGGAGAAGCACCCCGAGTCGCACGACCTGCGCATATGAAGCGCCTCGCCAGCTTCGTCGCCGCGCCACTTCTTTTCCTTTCGAGCGTCTCCGCCATGCCGCAAACCCCAGCCTTGCCCGACAGCACCGACCCTTACCTCTGGCTGGAAGACGTGCAGGGCGACAAGGCGCTCGATTGGGTGCGCGAGCGCAACGCGGTGTCGCAGAAGGTGCTGATGGCACAACCCGACTTCGAGCAGACGCGCTCGCAACTGCTCGAGGTGCTGAACGCGAAAGACCGCATCCCGAGCGTCACCCGCCGCGGCGACTGGCTCTACAACTTCTGGCAGGACGAGCGCAACAAGCGCGGCCTCTGGCGCCGCACCACGCTCGCCGACTACCGCAACGCATCGCCGAAGTGGGAGACGGTGCTCGACCTCGACGCCCTCGGCGCGGCCGAAAACGAGAACTGGGTTTGGGGCGGCGCCGTCTGCCTGGGGCCGAGCTACCGCCATTGCCTGATCTCCCTCTCGCGTGGCGGGGCCGATGCGAAGGTCGTGCGCGAGTTCGATGCGGCCCGGCGTGAGTTCGTGAAAGATGGGTTCACGCTGCCCGAGTCGAAGGGCGACGTCGACTGGATCGACGAGAGCACGATCTACGTCGCCACCAATTTCGGCCCCGGCTCGATGACCGACTCGGGCTACCCGCGCGTCATCAAGCGCTGGAAGCGCGGCACGCCGCTGAGCGAGGCGACGACGGTGTTCGAAGGCGAGGCGAAAGACGTGGCCGTGCACGTGAGCGTCGACCCGACGCCCGGCTTCGAGCGCACGGTGTTCTACCGCTCGCTCGATTTCTACAACAGCAAGGTCTTCCTCCTGCAGGGCGACAAGCTCGTGCCGCTCGACATCCCGAGCGACGCGAGCCCCGCCTTCATGCGCGACACGCTGCTGCTGCACCTGCGCAGCGACATGACGGTGGGCGAGCAGCGCTTCCCCGCCGGCTCGCTGCTGCACACCAACGCATCGGCCTACCTGCAAGGCCAACGCAAGCTCGCCGCGCTCTTCACGCCGACCGCCACCCGCTCGCTCTCGGGCTACACGGCGACGAAGAGCCACGTGCTGCTCAACATCATCGACAACGTGGCCGGCAAGCTGGAGCAGTGGCACAAGAGCGGAGACCTCTTCACCCGGCGCGAGGTCAACGCGCCCTACCCCGGCTCGCTGGGTGTGAGCGCGCTGCACGACCCGCTGATCAAGGATGACCCGCTCGCCGAGGCCTACTGGCTGAGCTACACCGACTTCCTCACGCCCGATTCGCTCTACCTCGGCAGCACGGCCGACGACAAGCGCGAACTGCTCAAGAGCCGCGGCGCGCTCTTCGACGGCACCGGCATGCGCGCCGAGCAGCGCTTCGCCACCTCGAAAGACGGCACCAAGGTGCCCTACTTCGTCGTCTGGCCGAAAGACGCCAAGCCCGACGGCGCGAACCCGACGCTGCTCTACGGCTACGGCGGCTTCGAGATCTCGCTCAAGCCCTGGTACTCGGGCGGATTCGGCCGCGCGTGGTACCGCCGTGGCGGTGTGCTGGTGGTGGCCAACATCCGCGGCGGTGGCGAGTACGGCCCGGCCTGGCACCAGGCCGCGGTGAAGGCGAACAAGCAGCGCAGCTACGACGACTTCATCGCGGTGGCTGAAGACCTCGTCCAGCACCAGATCACGTCGCCGAAGCACCTCGGCATCATGGGTGGCAGCAACGGTGGCCTGCTGGTGGGCGCCACCGTCACCCAGCGGCCGGATCTCTTCAACGCGGTGGTGTGCCAGGTGCCGCTGCTCGACATGCGCCGCTACCACACGCTGCTGGCCGGCGCCTCGTGGATGGCCGAATACGGCAACCCCGACCTGCCCGACGAGTGGGCCTACATCTCCAGGTACAGCCCCTACCAGAACGTGAAGCCCGGCGTGAAGTACCCGCGCGTGCTCTTCACCACCTCGACGCGCGACGACCGCGTGCACCCCGGCCACGCCCGCAAGATGGCGGCTCGCATGCTGGAGCAGGGCCACGACATCCTCTACTACGAGAACATCGAAGGTGGCCACGGCGGTGCGGCCGACAACGAGCAGCGTGCGCACCTGCAGGCGCTCGAATACAGCTACCTCTGGCAGCAGCTCGGGCGCTGACGATGGACACCAAAGCCGCCGAGGTGCTGCAGTTCTGGTTCGGTGACGGCCCGCCCTACGCCGACCGGCCGGAGTGGTTTCGCAAGAGCGATGCCTTCGACCGCGAGATCGAGCGCCGCTTCGCAGCGCTGATCGAGACTGCGCTGCAAGACGGCCTCGCCGCCTGGGCCGCCGAGCCGGCCACGGCGCTCGCCCGCGTCATCCTGCTCGACCAATTCCCCCGCAACGTCTTCCGCAACACGCCCAAGGCCTTTGCCGGCGACCCGCTGGCGTTGGCTGCCGCACGGGCGATGGTCGAGCGAGGGCAGCACACCGCCCTCGCGCCGGTGCAGCGGGTGTTCGTCTACCTGCCCTTCGAGCACGCTGAAGACCTGGCCGCCCAAGACACCTCGGTGCAGCTCTTCGGAGACCTTGCACGCGAAGCGCCCGAGGCGGGAGCGGGCTGGCTCGACTACGCCGAGCGCCACCACGCCATCGTGGCGCGCTTCGGCCGCTTTCCCCACCGCAACGCCATCCTCGGGCGCCCTTCCACCCCGGAAGAGACCGCGTTCCTGAGCCAGCCAGGCTCATCGTTCTGAGCCGTCTTCCCGCCCTGATGGGGGGGCTGGGTCACAAACGCTGGTTTTCCCCAAGGCGGGGGCCTCGGCGCTCGCTCACACTTATTCTGCACGACCGTCTTTTTATGGCTCTCCCGCCATGAAGGCTGGCACCGGCCGGCCCGCGTTTCCAGCACGACTGCCGCCCGGCGCACTTGTACCGACTTGCTAAATCCGCCCATCGCTTTTCCGACTCGTGAGGAGGGTCAGGCGCAGGCACACTTAAAAACTGCACGCACGTGCAACAACTTGGAGCAGTCTCTTGAACACGAAATCCTTCTGGACCACCGCCCTCGCCGGGCTCGCGATGGCGACCGGCCTGGTCGCCTGCGGCGGCGGGTCTGACGACGTCGAAGCCACCACCGCCAACGGCGTCGTCCGTGGCTCGATCAGTGGCAACACCATCAGCTACAAGGGCATCCCCTACGCCGCGCCCCCGGTCGGCGCCCGCCGCTGGGCCGCCCCGGCCGCCCCGGCCAACTGGAGCGGCGTGCGCGACGCCAAGAGCTTCGCTCCGCATTGTCCGCAGGCCGCATCGCCCTTTGGCAGCGCCTCGACCAACGAAGACTGCCTCTACCTGAACGTCTACACGCCCAAGGCGCCGGGCAACTACCCCGTGTTCGTCTGGATCCACGGCGGCGCGTTCTACCTCGGCCTGTCCGACGGCTACGACCCGACCAAGCTCGTCAACCAGGGCCTGGTTGTCGTCACCCTGAACTATCGGCTGGGCGCGCTCGGGTTCATGTCGCATGCCCTGCTGTCGGCCGAGCAAGGCGGCACCTCGGGCAACTATGGTCTGATGGACCAGCAGGCGGCCCTGCGCTGGGTGCGCGCGAACATCGCCAACTTCGGCGGCAACCGCGACAACATCACCATCGCGGGCGAATCGGCGGGCGGCTTCAGCGTTCACTCGCACGTGGCATCGGCGGGCTCGGCGGGTCTCTTCCACAAGGCCATCGCCATGAGCGCGGCCTACCCGTTCGGCGCAGCTCAAGACAGCCTTGCCGTGGCACAGGCCAAGGGCGCGAGCGTCGTGACGACCGCTGCCACCATCCGCTCCACCGCCACCGGCACCACGGTGCCTGCCTGCAGCGACCTCACTTGCATGCGCAACCTGCCGGTGAGCGTGCTGCTGGGCGCCCAGATGACGCCCTACCCCAGCGGCCCGGTGCCCTCGCGCGACGGCGTGGTGCTGACGCAGGACGTGCGCACGACCATCGCCGCAGGCACCCACAACCGTGTGCCGATGATCGAAGGCACCACGCGCGACGAGTGGCGTCTCTTCGCCGCGCTCGACGAGCTGACTGCGACCCCGCCGATGACCCAGGTGCTCACGAGCGACGCCGACCACATCGCCAAGGTGACGGCACTGCTCGGCGGTGCACTGAACCCGGCGGCAGGCCCCACGGCCACGGCGATGGTCAACGGGTTCTACCCGGCGGCGAACTACGGCGGAAGCGCCACGCTCGCCTATGGCGCGCTCGGCACCGACATGATCTTTGCCTGCAATGGACGCATCGCCGCCCTTGAGCTGCAGCAACATCGTGCGGTGTACGCGTACGAGTTCCGTGACCGCACGGCACCCTCGGTGCTGCCGCACCGCGCGACCCTGGACCTCGGTGCGCCGCACACGTCGGAGCTCCAGTACATCTTCAACATGGCCGGCACCGCATCCTTCAACGCCGCGCAACAGGCGCTGTCGGACACCATGGTGAAGTACTGGGCCAACTTCGCGAAGAACGGCGACCCGAACGGCGCAGGCGTGCCGACCTGGGCGGCCTACACCCAGGCGAACGACAGCTACCAAGGCTTGGACATCGGTACCAACGGTGTGGGGCCGCTCGCGACCAATTTCGCGACGGCTCACAACTGCACGGCCTGGAACGGCATGGTGCCGTTCACCCCGACGCCGTAAGGCATCTCGAGGAAGCAAAAGGGCCGGCGAATGCCGGCCCTTTTTTCATTGGCCGACCCGTCGGCCGGCATGCCAGGCGCTACTTGGCTTCCTGGTCCTGCAGCAGGCGCCACATGACCTTGCCCGAGCCCGACTTGGGCAGGCTGTCGACGAACTGCACGATCTTCGGCACCTTGTAGGCCGCCATGTGGTCGCGCGACCAGGCCATGATGTCTTCCGGCGTGGTCTTGTCCTTGGCCTCTGCGCGCAGCACGACGACGGCCTTGACCGTCTCGCCACGATAGGCGTCTTTCGCGCTGATGATGCAGGCCTCCTGCACCGCAGGGTGCTTGTAGAGCAGCATCTCCACTTCCGCCGGCCACACCTTGAAGCCGCTGGCGTTGATCATGCGTTTCAGGCGGTCGGTGATGAAGAAGTAGCCTTCCTCGTCCATGCGGCCGAGGTCGCCGGTGCGGAAGAAGGGCTTGCCTTCGAACTCGACGAAGACCGCCGCGGTCGCATCGGGCTGGCGCCAGTAGCCTTTGAACACCTGCGGGCCGTGGCTGATGATCTCGCCCACCTCGCCGGGCGGCAGTTCCTTGAGCGAGGTCGGGTCGACCACACGCGAGTCGACACCGAAGATCGGGATGCCCAGGCATTGCGGCTTGGCGCGCTCGGGCGGGTTGCCGTGCGTCGCGGCCGAGGTTTCGGTGAGGCCATAGCCTTCGGCGAAGACGATGCCGAATTCCTTCTCCAGCCGGTCGGCGATGGCCGCGGGCATCGAAGCCCCGCCACCGTTCATGAACTTGAGGCTGGAGAGGTCGAAGCTCTTGTAGTTGGGGCTGCCGAAGAGGTCGATGACCATCGTCGGGATGCAGGTCCAGTGCGTGACCTTGTAGCGCGAGATCAGGCGGCCGACGAGCTCGCGGTCCCAGCGCGGCACCATGACCACGGTCGAGCCGGCAAAAACGCCAGCCGACATGCCGACCATGCCGGTAATGTGGAACATCGGCACCACGCCGAGCGCCACCGCCTCCGGCCCGCCGTGCGCCCACTGGATGCCGCAGCTGTTGTGCATCACCGTGCGGTGGGTGTGCATGCAGCCCTTGGGGTTGCCGGTCGTGCCCGAGGTATAGGGCAGCACGGCCAGGTCGTCGGGCTTGGCGGTATGCGGCCCGGGCTTCAGCTGGCGCGCGAGCATGTCGTTCCACATCAGGTAGGTGGCGCTGCCCTGGCCTGCCGCCGGCAGCACCGGCTCGCTGCGCAGCCATGCCTCGACCGGCGCGGCCGGCGCATCGGCCGGGTCGATGGCGCCGGGCGCGGACATCGCATCCGAATAGCGCGTCACGAGCACCTGCGCCAGCCGCTTGTCGGCCGGAAGCGCCGCGTTGGCCGTCTCGACGATGGCGGCCAGATCGGCTCCGCAGATCGCGACCTTCGCCTCGGGGTCGGTGATGTAGTGGCCGAGTTCGTCGGCCTTGTTCATCGGGTTGACGGGCACGACCACCGCGTTGGCGCGCAGGATGCCGAAGAACGCCGCGAGGAACTGCGGGCAGTTCTGCATGTAGAGCAGCACGCGGTCGCCGGCCTTCACGCCCACGCTCTGCAGCCAGCCAGCCAGATGGTCGGCGTCGTCGTGCAGCTGCTGGTAGCTCATCGGCTTGCCGAAGAAGATGGTCGCCGCCTTCTCGGGAAAGCGCTGCGCGGTCACGAAGAGGTTGAACCACAGCGAGGTGGCCGGGACGACCAACTCACGCGGCAGGCGGCGCGGCCAGATGCGTTCGTGGGGGCGGGTTGCGGCTTCAGACACAGGGACTCCTTGAGACGAAGAAAAAGAGGTTTCGAGCGAACGGTATGGCCCGAAGCATGGCAGTGCAGAAGGGTCGCGGCGCCTACGGACAAACCCTAGCGCGGCATGAGGGTTGCCCTTCCCTCGCGCGCCGTCATGCCACGACGGCGCCCGTCGAGGAGCATTCCATGAACACCGGCTCGATCTTCCTGCGCACCGTGCGCGCCCGCCTCTTCACGCCGCTCGCCTGCGGCCTCGCCGCCGCGTCGCTGATCGCCTGCGGCGGCGGCGACGATCCCGTCACGCCTCCCAGCGGCAACCAGGCCCCCGTCATCACCCTCGCGAGCCCGGCGGCCGACGCAACCTACCGCGCGGGCGACGACATCACCGTCACCGCCACGGCCACCGACCGCGAAGACGGGGCCCTCGCGGCGAACCGCCTCACCTGGTGGATCGACCTGCATCACGACACCCACAGCCACCCGGCGCAGCCGGTCACGAATGGAGGAAGCGGTACGTTCGACACGCCCACGCGCACGGAGGTGTCGGCCAATGTCTTCTACCGCGTGCACGTGCGCGCGGTCGACAGCGGCGGCCGCGCCACCGAAGTCACGCGTGACGTGCGCCCGCAGACCGCCGAGATCACGCTCGCCACGCAGCCGGCCGGCCTGCAACTCACCCTCGACGGCCAGCCCGTCACCGCCCCGCACACGGTCACCGGCGTGCAGGGTGTGGAGCGCGACCTCGGGGCAGCCACGCAGGTGGCCAACGGCCGCCGCTACACCTTCGCCGGCTGGAGCGACGGCGGCGGTGCCACGCACACCATCGGCACGCCCACCGCCAACACCACCTACACCGCCACGTTCACCGATGACGGCCCGGCCAACAACGCGCCGCCCACGGTGAGCCTCGCCGCCGCCGGCAGCGGTGTGGTAGGCACGCCTGTCGCGCTGTCGGCGGCGGCAGCCGATGCCGACGGCAGCGTCTCGCGCGTGCAGTTCTTCGACGGCAGCACCCTGCTCGGCGAAGACACGAGCGCGCCGTTCGAATGGGCGTGGACGCCCACCACCGCAGGCACCCACGCGCTCACCGCGCGCGCCACCGACAACGCCGGCGACAGCACCACCAGCGCCACGGTCACCGTGACGGTGATCGACAACACCGGGCCGGACGGCGTGCCCCCCACCGTCGCCCTGACGAGCCCCGCCCACCTTGCCGTGTCGTTGAGCGGCACCGTGAGCGTGAGCGCCACTGCCGCCGACAACGTCGGCGTGGCCGCGGTCGAGTTCCAGGTCGACGGCGTGGCGCTCGGCGGCGACGACACCCTCGCGCCCTACAGCGCCTCGTGGGACACCTCGGCCTACCCGCCCGGCCAGCACGTCGTGCGCGCCCGGGCGCGCGATGCGGCCGGCAACGTCTCGGCCTGGAGCAGCGCCACGGTGCAGGTCGTGAGCGGCGCCGCCGTGCCGCAAGGCTTCACCCGGCAGGAGAACTGGATCGGCGGCCTCGACAACGCCACCGCCTTCGCACAGGCGGCCGACGGCCGGTTCTTCATCGCCGAGCAGGACGGCCGCATCCGCATCGCCAACGCGCAGGGCCAGTTCCAGCTGCTGCCGGTGGTCAACCTGGCGGTCGATTCGAGCGGCGAGCGCGGGCTGATCGGCATTGCGCTTCCGCCCGGCTTCCCGTCACCCGGCTACCTCTACGTGCACTACACACGCCCGGACGGGCGCGCCCGGAACCGCGTGGCGCGCTTCCCGTACAACGACCTCGTCATCGGCTCGGAAGACCGCCTGCTCGACCTGCCCGAGCTGTCGAACGCCACCAACCACAACGGCGGCGCCATCCACTTCGGCGCCGACGGCAAGCTCTACATCGGCGTGGGCGACAACGCCGACTCCAGCCACTCGCCCGACCTGTCGACACCCTTCGGCAAGCTGCTGCGCATCAACCCCGACGGCAGCATCCCCAACGACAACCCGTACTTCGACAGCCAGCGCGGCGTGGCCCGCGCCATCTGGGCGAGCGGCCTGCGCAACCCCTTCACCTTCGCGGTGGAGCCCGGCACCGGCCGCATCTTCATCAACGACGTGGGCGCAGGCGCCTGGGAAGAGATCAACCTCGGTGCGCCGGGAGCCGACTACGGCTGGCCCGCCACCGAAGGCCCGACCAACGCGGCCGGCGTGACCGCCCCGCTCTTCGCCTACCGCCACGACGCCACGAGCCCGCCCGGCTCGGGCCCGGGCGGCTTCTTCCTCGGCCAGTCGATCGCCGGCGGTAGCTTCTACCCCGCCGCCGGCGGCACCTTCCCGGCCGCGTACCGGCGCAACTACTTCTTCAGCGACTACGTGGCCAACACCGTGGGGCGGCTCGACCCGGCCAACGGCAACGCCGCCTACGCCTTCGCCACCGTCAACGGCAACCCTGTCGACATGCTGGTGGGCCAGGACGGTGCGCTCTACGTGCTGACACGCCAGGGCATCACGCGCATCGCGCCCTCACTTTGAGCGGCCGGCCCTCGCGCTGCTGCCGCCGCGCAGTTCGCGCAGGGCCTTGGCGAACTCCTGCACCGCGAGCGTCTGGTCGACGCTGCCGCGACGGGTGAAGAGGCCGAGCGGCGGCAAGGCGATGGCCGGCGCCACCGGCACCAGCACCACGCCGCCGCGCGCGACCTCGTCGCGTGCGTGCTCGAAGCGCACTGCACCGAGCAGGGCCGGGTCGAGGCGCAGCACCGCGCCCACCGTCACCGACGACATCGCTTCGATCACCGGCTCCGGCGGGTCGACGCCTTCGTTGAGAAATGCCGTCATGAACGCCTGGCGCACCAGCGTCTGCCGCGGCGGCGCCACCCAGTCGGCCGCCTGAAGATCGACCCAGCCCAGGCGCCGGCGCCGGGCCGTCGGGTTCGACGCCGAGCCGAGCACGCACAGGCGGTCTTCCACCAGCACTTCGGACTGCAGGTTGCGCAGCAGGTCGCTTGTCAGCAGCTCGGTCGTGACGGCACCGAACACGCAATCGAGTTCGCCATCGAGCAGCCGCTGGATCAGCTCGCTCACCCGGCCCTCGTGCAGGCGAACCGACGCCTGCGGCAGGCGCTGGCGCAGCGTCACCACCGCCGCCGGCACGGCCGCGGTGACCGAAAACGTGCCCACGCGCAGCACGGCACTCGCGCCGCTGCGCATGGCCTCGGCTTCGTCGTGCGCATGCGAGAGCTCCCCCAGCACCACGCGCGCACGGTGCACGGCCGCCGTGCCGATGGGCGTGGTGTGCACACCCTGGCGGCTGCGCTCGAAGAGCGGCGCGCCCAGCGCCTCCTCGGCCTCGACCAGCATCTTGCTGATCGCCGGCTGGCTGAGATGAAGGCGCGCCGCGGCGCCGCGCATGGTGCCGGTTTCGGCCAGCACCACCAGCAGTTCGAGGTGCCGCAGGCGCAGGCGCCGCACGAGGTAGTCGAAGCCTTTGCTCATCCAGGATTTGCCTTGTTTCGCGTGATCACTCAACGTGATCACGTCATCAGGATTATCGACTTCCGAGCAATCGCCGATTCCTCTATCGTGCTTGCACAGCGGGCCCTCGCGGTGCCACGCGAACACAAGAGAAACCGGAGACAAGCCACACCATGCCTGCGACGCCTGCATCGCCCGGCCCGGCCCGACCACTCGCGGGGGTGCGCGTCATCGACCTCGGCCAGTACATCGCAGGCCCCGGCGCCGCCATGACGCTGGCCGAGCTCGGCGCCGACGTGATCAAGGTCGAGCCGCTTGCCGGCGACCAGGCGCGCCACATCGGGCGCTACGGTGAATCGATGGTGCGGGCCTACAACCGCGGCAAGCGCTCCATCGCGCTCGACCTCAAGCGCGAGGCCGGGCGCGAAGCCGCCTTGCGCCTCATCGCGCACGCCGACGTGGTGATCCAGAACCTGCGCCCCGGCGCGATCGACAAGCTCGGCCTCGGCCCGCGCCACGTGCGCGAGCGCTTTCCGCGCATCGTGTACCTCACCATCTCCGGCTTCGGCAGCCGCGGGCCCTCGAGCGAGCGCCCCGGCTACGACATCGCCGCGCAGGCCGAGAGCGGCCTCATGTCGGTGACCGGCGAGCCCGACCGGCCGCCTCAGAAGGTGGGCGTGCCCATCATCGACGCGGCCGCGGCGCAGCTCGGCGCGCAGGCGGTGCTGGCCGCGCTGTACGGCCGCGAGAAGACCGGCCGCGGCGCGACGCTCGAAACTTCGCTCCTGGAAGTGGCGCTGCACCTGCAGGCGACGACCTGGGCCGACTACCTCGGCGGCGCCCCCGAGCCGCAACGCATCGGCGACGGCCAGCCGCACAACGCGCCGGCCGCCGAGGTGGTGCCCACGCGCGACGGCTACATCGTGCTCTCGGCCTATGCCGAAGAACACTGGCAGCGCTTCTGCCGCGTGCTCGGCCGCGAAGAACTCGCGCGCGACCCGCGCTTTGCGAGCAACGCGCAGCGCGTGGCGCACCGCGAGGCGCTGCGTGCGGTGCTGCGCGACTGCCTGTCCGGCTTCAGCAGCGAGCAATGCGTGGCGCTGCTGTCCGGCCAGCAGATCGTCGCCGGCGCCGTGCGCAGCTACAACCAGGTGCTGCACAGCCCCGACCTCGCGGCGAGCGGGCTCGTCGTCGAGGCCGTCGGCGCCGACGGCACGCGCTACCAGGCGCTCGCCCTGCCCTATCGCATCGACGACGCGCCGCGACCGTCGCCGCCCGCCGCACCGGCCTGCGGCGCCGATGGCGACGCCGTGCTGGCCGAGGCCGGCTACAGCCTTGACGAGATCGCCGCCTTGCGCCGAGACGGCGTCGTCGCCTGAAGGACTTCACACCCACCATGCCCGCGCCCATGACCGACACCCACCACGTTCGCGATGCGCTGATCCGCACGCTGCCGCTCTACGAGATGATGCGCATGCGCGCCGCCACCACGGCCCGGCGCCACCCGACGCTCGGCTTTGCGTCACCCGACCGCGACTCGACGCTGCGCTGGGTCAACCAGTTCACCCACACCCACCGCAAGCTCGGGCCCGACGACCGCGAGGTGGTGAGCCCGAACAACGACACCGTCTACAGCAACGCATGGCTCGACCTCTCGCAGGGCCCGGTCGTGATCGACACACCCGACATGGGCGACCGCTACTGGACGCTCGGGCTGCTCGACGCCTGGACGAACCCGTTCGCCTACGTCGGCCGCCGCACCACCGGCAACCGCCGCCAGCGCACGCTGGTGCATGGGCCCGCCGGGCCTGGCCCGATGCCGGCCGGTGGCGTGTCGCAGGTCATCGCCGCGCCGGGTGACGACGTGTGGCTCATCGGCCGCACGCTGGTGGACGACCGCCCCGCCGACCTCGAAGCGGTGCGCGCGCTGCAGGCCGAGTTCAGGATGTCGCGACCCGATGGCAGTGACGCCGCCCTGCGCTTCGACACCGCACTCGACGGCCGGGTGGTCGACGCGCCCTCGGCGAGCCTGTACCTCTCGACGGTCGAGGCGGCGCTGCGGCGCAACCCGCCCGCGGCGGACGAGTCGCTCGCGTGGCCTCTGGCGCCAGACGCTGTCGCCGCACTGCTGCCGCAGGTGTTCGACGAGCTGCGCCAGCAGGACCAGCCGCATGACCTGGGCGGCGGCTGGGCGCTGCCGGTGGCCGTGCGCACACACTGGGGCCAGGACGTGCTGACGCGAGCCCGCGTGGCACGCAACCTCATCGGCGCCCTCGGCATCGAAGAGGCGATGTACCCCACGGCGGAGGTCGATGCAGACGGGCGCACGCTCGACGGCTCGCACGCCTACGAGCTGCGCTTCGCGCCCGACGCCGGGCCGCACGTGGGGGCCTTCTGGTCGCTCACGATGTATCGCCGCAGCGATTGCCTCTTCGTCGCCAACCCGATCGGGCGCTACTCCATCGGCGACCGCACCCCGGGCCTGCGAAGAGAGGCCGACGGCAGCCTGGCGATCCGCGTGCAGGCGACCGACCCCGGGCCGGGTCACAACTGGCTGCCGGCACCACCCGCCGAGGCTTTCTACGTGGTGCTGCGCCTGTACCAGCCTGCGGCCGAGCACCTGTCGTTCCAATACCGATACCCGCCGCTGCGAAGGCTCGGCTGAGCCGCCCCACCACCCCACGCTGACGCCAAGACAGATCACACCAGGAGACACGCCATGCCGATCACCCGCCGCACCCTGATGGGAAGCAGCCTTGCCGCGCTGGGGCTCGCCCAGGCCAGCGCCTTCGCTCAGGCCTGGCCCAGCCGGCCGATCAACCTGGTGGCGCCCTATGGCGCCGGCGGCTCCAACGACATCCTCACGCGCCTGCTCGGCGAAGCGCTGGCGGCGCGCCTCGGCCAGACCTTCACCGTGGAAAACAAGGCCGGTGCCGGCACGCGCATCGCCAACGAGTACGTGGCGCGCGCCGCCCCCGACGGCTATACCGTGCTGCACGCGGCCGCGCCCATCGCCATCGGCGAGGCGCTCTACCCGAAGCTGCCGTACGACGCCCACAAGAGCTTCGAGGCGGTGGTGAGCACGGCCATCGCACCGCTCTTCCTGATCGTCAACGCGAGCGCCCCGTACAAGACGGTGGCCGAGTTCATCGAATACGGAAAGTCCAACCCCAAGGGCTTCACCTTCGGCTCGCCCGGCAACGGCTCCGCACCGCACCTCACCGCCGAGCTGCTGATGCGCGCCTCGGGCACGAAGGGCGTGGTGGCGCAGTTCCGTGGCGACGCGCCGGCCTACACCGACCTGCTGGCCGGACGTCTCGACGCCACCCTGACCGCCATCTCGACCGCGGTGCCCCATGTGCAGGCCGGCAAGCTGCGCGTGCTGGCGGTGGCCAACGAGGAGCGCACGCCGCTCTACCCGCAGGCGCCGACGCTGCGCGAATCGGGGCTGCCAAGCGTGGTGGGCTACGGGTGGTACGGCCTCATGGTGCCGGCCGGCACGCCGGCGGCGATCGTGCAGCGGCTCAACGCGGAAACCAATGCCGTGCTGGCCGATGCCGAGATTCGCAAGAAGGCCGAAGCCGTGGGCTTGCAGCCGCGCGGCGGCACGCCGGCTGCGTTTGCCTCGTTCATCCAGAGCGAAACGCGCAAGTGGGCCCAGGTCATCAAGGCCGCCAACATCACCGCCGAATGAAGATGCGCACCGTCTGGAATGCAGCCCTACGCTGCATCGGCGTCGTCGCAGCCGCGGCGGCAGTGGGGGGCTGCACCTCGGTGCCGGCTGGAACCTCCAACCTGCATCGAGACACCGCGTGGGGCCCCGTCGTCGGCACCGACGATTCGGCCGCCAGCGGCAGCTGGCACTGGAAGGGCGTGCCCTATGCGCGCCCGCCGGTCGGCGCATTGCGCTGGCGCGCGCCGATGAACCCCGAGCGCTGGTCCGCGCCGCGCGCGGCCACCGCCTTTGCGCCCGCCTGCGTGCAGACCGGCAGGCTCTACGGCCCGGGCCTGAACAACCGCTACGACGAAACCATCGGCAGCACGCTCGGCAAGACGCTCGGCTCGGAAGACTGCCTCTACCTCAACATCTGGACGCCCGCCTCGCACCCGGCGGCGCCGCGCCCGGTGATCGTCTTCGTGCACGGAGGCAGCAACATCACCGGCTACACCGCCGACCCCGTATACGACGGTGCAGCGCTGGCGCGCTCGCAAGACGTGGTCGTCGTGTCGGTGAACTACCGGCTCGGTGTCTTCGGTTTCCTCGACGCGGCGGCGCTGAAGACCGGCCAGCGAGAAGAAGACTCGGGCAACTTCGCGCTGCTCGACATCGTGAAGGCCCTCGAGTTCGTGGCATCGAACATCCAGGCCTTCGGGGGCGACGCAAGCCGCGTCACGCTGATGGGCCAGTCGGCCGGTGCCGTGAACGTCTACGCGCTGCTGTCGTCGCCGATGCTGGTGGAGCGGGCCAAGCCCTTGTTCCACCGCGTCGTGGCGCTGAGCGGCGGCATCTCGACGGCGGCCACGCTGCCGAAGGGCGCCATCCCGGGCGTGCTGCCGAAGGCGGTGTGGGCCACGCGCGGTGAAGCGCTGCTGCTGGAGTCGCTGGTGGCCGACGGCCGCGCCGCGAACGAAGCTGCGGCCCGCACGCTGGCCGCCGAGCGCGGCGCGGCCGAGATGGCGGCGTGGCTGCGGGAGCGTTCGGCCGATGCGGTGCTGGGCGTGGTGCGCACACGGCTTTCGGCGCGGGGCATGGCGGCTTCCAACCCCATCGCGGATGGCTGGGTCGTGGCACCGGACCCGATCGCCGCGATCCGCGCCGGGCGCTACATGCGCGTGCCGGTGCTGGCCGGCCACACACGCGACGAGACGAAGCTCTTCCCGCAGCTCTTCGCCCTGCGGCCCGACCTGGGCGGCACCAGCGGCCGCCTGCTGGACGATGCCGCGGTGTTCGCGCTGGCCTCGCGGTATGACGCCGAAGCGGCCCCGCAGACGAGCGTCGAGCAGTGGATCCCCAAGGCCTACCTGCCCGCCTCGACGCCCACCACTGGGTACGACGCCCGTGCCCGCGAACTCGACCGCCTGTGGTTCTCGGCCATCCGCGACGACGTGCTCGACGCCGTGCGCTCGCAGCAGCCCCAGGTGTGGGACTACGAATTCGAGTGGGACGAACTGCCCACGCCGTTCGACACCCTCTTCGGCGCGGCCCACACCTTCGACCTGCCCTTCGTCTTCGGCAACTTCGGGCCTTCGCTCTACTCGCGCATCTCGTTCACGCGACACAACAGCGCCGGGCGCGTGGCGCTGTCGAAGGTGATGCAGCGCAGCCTGGGCGCCTTTGCACGCCAGGGCGACCCCAACGACGCGGCGCTGGGCACGAACTGGCCGCAATGGCCCGGGCGAATCGTCTTCGATGCCGATGCGAGTGCGGCCCGGATCGAGGCCCGCGGCGCGCCGCGTTAGCGGCGCGGGCGGCCCAGGCCGGTCCCTAGAATGGCGCCTTTTTTGAGGCCCCCAGCATGACCGACAAGATCGACGCCACCATCACCACCCGCGCCAATGTCTATTTCGACGGGAAGTGCGTCTCGCACAGCATCACGCTGGCCGACGGCACCAAGAAGAGCGTGGGCGTGATCCTGCCCTCGTCGCTGCGCTTCAACACCGGCGAGCCGGAGGTGATGGAACTGGTGGAAGGCGTGTGCCGCGTGAAGTACGCCGGCAGCGACAACTGGCTGCCGTATTCGGCCGGCCAGTCGTTCAACGTGCCGGGCAAGTCGCACTTCGACATCGAAGTGACGCAGACGCTGCACTACATCTGCCACTTCGGTTGAAGTGACTCAACGCCCTCGGCGAACCCTGAGCAGTTCGTCGAGGATGAGCAGCGCGGCACCAGCGGTGATCGCGCTGTCGGCCACGTTGAACGACGGGAAGTAGTACGTCGCGCCCCAGTGCACCTGGATGAAGTCGACCACGTAGCCGTGCAGCATGCGGTCGACCACGTTGCCGACCGCACCGCCCAGGATCAGCGACAGCGCCCACGCAAACATCTTCTGGTGACCGTGCGAGCGCAGCATCCAGATGATGAAGATGGCGGCGGCGATGCCCAGGCCGATGAAGAACCAGCGCTGCCAGCCCGAAGCGCCCGCCAGGAACGAGAACGCCGCGCCCGTGTTGTGCGCCCGCACGATGTTGAAGAACGACGTGATGTAGGTGCTGTCGCCGTATTGGTAGTGCTGCAGGATCAGCGTCTTGGTGATCTGGTCGAGCACGATCACCACCACGGCGATTGCCAGCCACGGCAGCAGGTTGGCCTTCTGGTTCGCCATCGTCAGGCCACCTTGCGCGGTTCGCCCGCGCCGAAGAGGTTGCTCGTGCAGCGGCCGCAGATCGTGGGATGGGCGGGATCGTGGCCGACATCGTCGCGGTAGTGCCAGCAGCGCTCGCACTTGGTGGCGGTCGACGGCGTCACCTTGATCGACAGGCCGGCCCCTTCGAGCAAGCGTGCCACCGAGGTGATGGTCACGAACTTCAGGTCGTCGCCGAGCGAGGCCAGCAGGGCGAAGTCTTCAGCGGCCGCCGTGATGTCGAGCACGGCCTGCAGCGACGAGCCCACCTTGCCTTCGGTGCGCACCGCTTCGATTTCCTTGTTGGCGAGGTCGCGCACTTCGTGGATGCGGTTCCACTTCGCCACCAGCGCCTCGTCGGCCCAAGCCGAGACATCGCTGTACACCTCGGTGAAGATCGACGGCGACTGGCCCGGTGCGAACACCTTCCACGCCTCTTCCGCCGTGAAGCTCAGGAAGGGTGCCATCCAGCGCAGCATCGCGTGGGTGATGTGCCAGAGCGCGGTCTGCGCGCTGCGGCGGGCATGCGACTTTGGCGCGGTGGTGTAGAGGCGGTCCTTCAGCACGTCGAGGTAGAACGCGCCCAGGTCTTCGCTGCAGTAGACCTGCAGCTTGGCCACCACCGGGTGGAATTCGTAGACCTCGTAGTGCGCGAGCACCTCTTGCTGGAAGGCTGCCGCACGCGCCAATGCGTAGCGGTCGATCTCCAGCATCTCGGCCAGCGGCACCGCGTCCTTCTTCGGATCGAAGTCGCTGGTGTTGGCCAGCAGGAAGCGCAGCGTGTTGCGGATGCGGCGGTAGGCGTCGACCACCCGCGCGAGGATCTTGTCGTCGCCGGCTATGTCGCCCGAGTAGTCACTCGCGGCCACCCAGAGTCGGATGATCTCGGCGCCAAGCTTGCTGCTCACCTCTTGCGGCTCGATGCCGTTCTTGAGGCTCTTGCTCATCTTGCGGCCCTGGCTGTCGACGGTGAAGCCGTGGGTCAGCAGGCCGCGGTACGGCGCTCGCCCTTCGAGCGCACAGGCGATGAGCAGCGACGAGTGGAACCAGCCGCGGTGCTGGTCGTGGCCTTCGAGGTAGAGGTCGGCCTCGGGGCCGGTCTCGTGCCGGCCGCCTTCATGGCTGCCGCGCAGCACGTGGAAGAAGGTGGAGCCGGAGTCGAACCACACGTCGAGGATGTCGGCGCTCTTGGTGTAGCTGGCGGCCTCGACGCCCAGCCACTCGGCCGGGTCGAGCTTGGACCAGGCTTCGATGCCGCCCTGCTCGATCAGCGCCGCCGCGCGGTCGATGAAGGCCATCGTGTTCGGGTGCAGCTCGCCCGAGTCCTTGTGCAGGAAGAAGGGCAGCGGCACGCCCCAGCTGCGCTGGCGGCTGATGCACCAGTCGGGCCGGTTGGCGATCATGTCGCGCAGGCGGGCGCGGCCGTTCTCAGGGTAGAAGCCGGTCTGGTCGATCGCTTCGAGCGCGGTCTGGCGCAGGGTCTTGGGCGCCTTGTCTTTCGTGAACACGCCCTCGCCTTCGTCCATGCGCACGAACCACTGGGCGGCGGCGCGGTAGATCACCGGCGTCTTGTGACGCCAGCAGTGCGGGTAGCTGTGCACAAGGTTCGACGAGGCCAGCAGGCGCCCGGCATCGCGCAGGGCATCGGCCACCAGCGGCGCCGCCTTCCAGATGTGCTGGCCGCCGAAGAGCGGCAGCGCGGCTTCGTAGACGCCATTGCCCTGAACCGGGTTCAGGATGTCGTCGACCGCGAGACCATGTGCACGGCACGAGTTGAAGTCGTCCACGCCATAGGCAGGCGACGAGTGCACGATGCCGGTGCCGTCGGCATCGGTGGCGTAGTCGGCGGCGTACACGGGCGAGAGGCGGTCGTAGCCGGCGTGCACATGGGCGAGCGGGTGGCGGAAGTTCAGGCCTTCCAGCGCTGCACCCTTGGCGGTGGCGATCACCTGGCCGGTGAGGCCGTAGCGCTCCAGGCATTTGTCGACCAGCGCCGTGGCGAGCACCAGCAGGCGATCGCCGGTGTCGACCAGCGCGTAGTCGATCGCCGGGCCGACATTGAGCGCCTGGTTGGCGGGGATCGTCCAGGCGGTCGTGGTCCAGATGACGGCGAAGGCGTCTTTCTGCAGCGACGGCAGGCCGAAGGCGGCGGCGAGCTTCTGCGGCTCGGCGGCAAGGAAGGCGACGTCGACCGTTTGCGACTTCTTGTCGGCGTACTCGATCTCGAACTCGGCGAGTGACGAGCCGCAGTCGAAGCACCAGTACACCGGCTTCAGCCCGCGGTAGACGAAGCCGCGCTCCATTACGCGCTTCAGCGCCCGCACCTCGCCGGCCTCGTTGCCGAAGTCCATCGTGCGATACGGGTGCTCCCAGTCGCCCAGCACACCCAGGCGCTTGAAGTCGACCATCTGCTGCGCGATCTGCTCGGTGGCGTAGGCGCGGCTCTTGGCCTGCACCTCGTCGCGCGGCAGGCCGCGGCCGAAGGTCTTCTCGATCTGGTTCTCGATCGGCAGGCCGTGGCAGTCCCAGCCGGGCACGTAAAGCGCGTCGAACCCTTTGAGCTGACGCGCCTTGGTGATCATGTCCTTCAGGATCTTGTTGACCGCGTGGCCCATGTGCAGCTGGCCGTTCGCATAGGGCGGGCCGTCGTGCAGGATGAATTTGGGCTTGCCGTGGCGCGCCTCGCGCAGCCGCTTGTAGATGCCCTGCTGCTCCCATTCCTTCACCCAGCCGGGCTCGCGCTTGGGCAGGTCGCCCCGCATGGGGAACGGGGTGTCGGGCAGGTTGAGCGTGGCCCGGTAGTCGGTGGCGGAAGTCTTGTCGGTCATGGCGCTTGCACGCAACGGGGGCGTGCCTCGGGGGAGTTCAAGGCCGGCCAGCGAGTGCAGGCCGGGGCTCGCGGTGGAGGGGCGAGCTTTAAATTCGGTCGCGCGTGGTCTGGCGACGTTGGGCCGCGTGGGCGGCGAGGAAATCCTGCGCGTCGCGCGCGTCCTGCTGAATGGCGGCCGTCAGGGTTTCGAGCCCGTCGTAGCGCGCTTCATCACGGATTTTGTGCAGCAGTTCCACCCGGACGATCTTACCGTAGCCCCCCTCGAGGCCGAGGTGCTGGGGCCAGTCGAAACAATGGGTCTCGAGCAGCACACGGCCGCTGTCATCGACCGTCGGGCGCACGCCCAGGCTGGCGACGCCGGCCACGGGCTCCTCGGCCAGGCCATGCACCAGCACGGCAAAGATGCCCATCGCCGCGGGCTTGGGGTGGCGGAACCGCACATTGAGCGTGCGAAAGCCCAGGTCGCGCCCGAGCTTCTTGCCATGCACGACATGGCCGCTGATGCAGTAGGGGCGGCCGAGCAGCTCGGCGGCCTTGGCCATGTCGCCGGCCGCGAGCGCCTCTCGCACCGCGGAGCTAGAGACGCGCAGGCCATGAACCTCGTAGCTGTTCATGCGGGCGACGTCAAAGCCGTGCGTGCCGCCGGCCGCATCGAGCATCGCGTAGTCACCGGCACGCTTGGCGCCGAAGCGAAAGTCGTCGCCGACGAGCACGTAGCGGGCGCCGAGGCCACGCACCAGCATGTCGTCGATGAAGGATTGGGCGGGCTGCGAGGCCAGCGCCTTGTCGAAGCGCAGCACCACGACCTGGTCGACACCGCAACGCTCCAGCTCGGAGAGCTTGTCGCGCAGCGTGGCGATGCGCGAGGGCGCCAGCTCCGGCTTGCCCGCCAGGTGCGCGAAATAGTCGCGCGGGTGCGGCTCGAAGGTCATCACGCACGAGGGCAGCCCGCGGTGCTGGGCCTCGGAGCGCAGCAGCGCGAGCATGGCCTGGTGGCCGCGGTGGACGCCGTCGAAATTGCCGATGGTCAGCGCACAGGCCGGGGCGATCTCGGGGTGGTGGATGCCACGAAAAACTTGCATGGGCCGGGATTATCGGGCGGCGCGCGCCGTGGCGCTGTCGCCTGCGCGAGGCAATCTGACACGCATCAGATCACTTCGGGGCCCGGCAGCCAGCGCCACTGGCCGGGCGCGAGGTCGGCCGGCAGCACGAGCTTGCCGAAGGCGCTGCGGTGCAGGCCCTCGACCCGGTTGCCCACCGCGGCCAGCATGCGCTTGACCTGGTGGTACTTGCCTTCGGTGAGGGTGAGGCGCAGCGTGGTTTCGCCGGTGGCCTCGGCGGCAGCGGCCTGCACGGTGGCGTGGTCGTCGACCAGCTTCACGCCCTCGAGCAGCCGCTGCACCTGCTCGGGCGTCACCGGGTGCTTGCAAGTCACTTCATAGACCTTGGGCACGTGCTTCTTGGGCGAGGTGAAGCGGTGGATCAGCGCGCCGTCGTCGGTGAAGAGCAGCAGGCCCGTCGTGTCTTCGTCGAGCCGGCCGATGCTCTGCACGTCGCGCTTTCGCAGCGGCGCCGGCAGCAGGCTGTAGACGCTCATGTGGTGCTTCGGCTTCTGCGAGCACTCCACGCCGGCCGGCTTGTGCATCATCAGGAGCGCCTTCTCGTGGTACGCCCACGGTTCGCCGCGCACGCTGAAGACGAGGCCCTCGGGCTTCAGGTCTTCGAACGGGTCGTCGTGCACCTCGCCGCCGATGCGCACATGGCCGGTGGCGACCAGGCCTTCGCATTCACGCCGGGCCCCGAAACCCTGGCTGAAAAGGATCTGCGCGAGTTTCAAGGTCAGTGCAACTCCAGCAGCACCACGTGGTTCTCGGCGAGCGGCCAGGCCTGGCCCGCAATGCGCTCACCGTTGAACTCGCCCACCACAGTGCGCCGCGGCGAATCGGTCACCGCCACGCGGGCCGTCGACACACCCGCCACGCCAGTGGGAATGCCCGCAGGCGGGCTCTGCCCGTCGAGGCTGATGCGGTCGCGCGGCACGCCGAAGTAGCCGCGCGGGCGGGTCAGCGTCACGATCGACAGGGCCCGGGCATCGGGCGCGGCTGGCCGCTCCGCCCGCACATGCACGATCTCGGACGAGCGGGCGAACGGCGCACGGTAGATGTGCGTCATCGCATACCCCGGAGCGCTGACGACGAACTCCAGCGGGGTCTTCGCATCCGTCACCACCGGGCCGTAGCGGCCGTCAGCGCCCACGGTCTGGCGCAGCAGTGGCTCACCGACCCGCGCGCCGGTGGCGGGGTCGGTCGCATGCACCTCGACGGTGGCGCCGGCCAGCGGCAGGTTGCTCGGCTCGCGCCCCTGCTGGTTGTCCACGCCATAGCCCGAGACCTTGCCCGCGAGCACCACACGCGCCTCGGGCGTGATCGTGGTCACGGCCGGCGCGCGCCCGGTGATGAAACGGTAGGTCTCGGCAAACGCCTGCGGGCTGAACGAGGTCTCGCGGTGGTCGACACCCGGCAGCACCACGTTCTGCGCGCCCCGCAGCGCCGGGCCCTCGAAGGTGACCTGCGTCGGCTTGCCGGGCATGCCGAGCCAGGCGCCGTCGGGCTGGGCGTATTTGTCGTTGCGGTCGGAGCGCAACGTCATCCACTGCACGCCGGCCGTCACCTCTTCGCCTTTCGGCGGCTTGGCGGCATTGAGCGCGGTCAGGAAGGGGCCGGCGCCATTGAACTCGTTGGTCGGGTTCGCGGCCGGGTTGGCCTGCACGCCGTGGTTGGGCGTGCCACCGAGCACCACGTGCGACACCTTGGCCGCACCGCCGCCGTTGGCGACGTAGTTGCGGATGGCGTAGCCGCCGCGCGAGTTGCCCACGAGCACCACCTTGCGGGCGCCGGTGGCGGCGAGCACCTTGTCGACCTCGGCCGACAGCTGCTGCATCTGGTCGGCGGTGGAGCTGCGGGCGGGCTGCGGCTTGTCATCGCGGTCGCGGGCCTGCGGGTAGGGGAAGTCGACCGCATGCAGCCGCTCGCGAGGCCACCCGTTCGACTCGAAGCGCCACAGCGTGGTGTGCCACAACGCAGCGGTGTCGCCGTTGCCGTGCACGAAGACGATGGGCGGGAACGGCTCGGGGACGGCGGGCGACATGGCGCAGGCTGCGATCAGCGTGGTGGGCACGAGGGCGGCCAGCGTGTGCAGCAGGCGGCGGCGTGTGGTGGTCATGGGTGTCTCCTGTCGCCAGCGGAGACAGCACATCACGCCCGCCAGCGTTGGCGGGTTTGTACTACAGCTCAGGCGCCGCGTTCAGGCCGCGGCCAACCGCTTCAGCGCGTCCTTCGCCTTCAGCTCGGCGGCCAGCGAGGCGTCGAGCGACGAGCGGCACAGGCCCGCGTGGGCGTACTGCAGGTTCTCGTACAGCTCGGCCGTGGCGGGGAAGGTCTTCAGCATGAAGTCGAGGTCGTCGCCGGGCGGCACCTCGGCCAGCTCTTTCGACAGGTGGTCGACCACCGAGCGGTACTGGTCGGCGGCCATGGGGACGAGCTTGCGTTCCATGCGCTCCAGCAGCTGGGCCAGGGTCAGCAGAACGCGGAAACTCTCGGGGAGGGTGCGGGTGACAGCATTCATGACTCCGACATGGTGGCGAGCAGGGCTGCTTCAAGAGGCCACAATGCGCCCTCTTTCACACCCCAAACACGTCGTCGCCCATGAAGATCGCCACCTTCAACATCAACGGCATGAACGCGCGCCAGCCCCGGCTGCTGGAATGGCTGGCCGAGACCTCGCCCGACGTGGCCTGCCTGCAGGAGCTGAAGACGCCCGACGAGAAATTCCCGGCCGAGGCGCTGCGCGAGGCGGGCTATGAAGCCATCTGGCACGGCCAGAAGTCGTTTAACGGCGTGGCCATCCTGGCCAAGGGCACGAAGCCGGTGGAGCGCCGCCGCGGCCTGCCCGGCGACCCCGACGACAGCCACAGCCGCTACATCGAAGCCGAGGTCAACGGTGTCGTGATCGGCTGTCTCTACCTGCCCAACGGCAACCCGCAACCGGGCCCGAAGTTCGACTACAAGCTGAAGTGGTTCGACCGCTTGATCGAACATTCGGCCACGCTGCTCGCCGAGGGCAAGCCCACCGTGCTGTGCGGCGACTACAACGTGATCCCGACCGACGAGAAGAAAGACATCTACTCGCCTGCCTCGTGGACGAAGGACGCGCTCACCCAACCCGAGAGCCGCGCGGCGTACTTCAAGATGCTCGACCAGGGCTGGACCGACGCAATCCGCCAGGTGCGCCCCGATGAAGCGGTCTACACCTTCTGGGACTACATGCGCCAGCGCTGGCAGCGCAACGCGGGCTTCCGCATCGACCACCTGCTGCTCTCGCCGGACCTCGCGAAACGCCTGCAGGACGCCAACGTCGACCGCGAAACCCGCGGCAAGGAGAAGGCCAGCGACCACGCGCCGGTGTGGGTGAAGCTGGGCTGAGCGGCGCGGGGGGCCTCAGGGCCTCTTTTCCAGCGTGAGCATGTCGTTCACGCGGGTCATCTGGAAACGGCCAAGGAAGCTGTTGCCCAGCAGCACGAAAGGCATCTGGGCCTGCACCACGGTGGCGTCGACTCCATAGACCGTGACCTCCCCGACACGCACCGAGGTGAGGTTCACCCGGTAGACCGGCACCATGCCGCCGGCCGTGCTGGCCATGCCGCGCTGACCGTCCTTGTACTTGAGGCCGATGCGTTCAGCATCGGCCGCACTCAAGGCCACGGTCGTGGCCCCGGTGTCGACCATGAATTCCACGGCCTTGCCGTTGATCGCGCCGGTGGTCATGAAATGCCCACCCGAACCCGCGGTGAGGACCACGCGCGTACCGCCATCGCTGCCCCCGCCGCCTGCGCCCAGGCTCACGGGCGTTCCGCCCATCGGCACCGTGTGGCGTTTGCCACCGAGCTCGACCATCGCGCCATCGGCCGAGATCGACACGAGTTTCACGCCCTGCACCGTCGTGCCGACGGCCACCGTGCGGGGGCTGCCATCGATCATCAGGAGCGCCTTGTCGCCCAGGCGACCGCTCATCGACACGGTCTGGGCCGAGCACAGGCTTGCGGCGCCCAGCACGGCCAGGGCCGCGAACCAGCGGCACATCTCAGTCACGGAAATTGTTGAACGACAACGGCGCATCGGCGATCTCCTTGCGGATGAGCGCCATGGCGGCCTGGAGGTCATCGCGCTTGCCGCCGGTCACCCGGACGGTGTCGCCCTGGATCGCAGCCTGAACCTTCATCTTGCTCTGTTTGATGAGGGTCTGGATCTTTTTTGCCGTGTCGGAATCGATGCCGCTCTTGACCACGATCTTCTGTTTCACCTTGTCGCCACCGATCTTCTCGATCTTGGCGCTGCGGTCGAGGAAGCGGATGTCCACGCTGCGCTTGGTCAGCTTGGCCACGAGAATGTCGAGCACCTGGTTGATCTGGAAGTCGCTGTCGGCGTAGACCGTGAGTTCTTCTTCCTTCAATTCGACCTTGGCCGACGAGCCCTTGAAATCGAAACGCGTGCCGATTTCCTTGGCCGTTTGATCGACCGCATTGCGCACCTCCACGAGGTTGGGTTCCAAAACGGCGTCGAAGCTTGGCATATCAAGGTCTTTTCAAGGCTGGATCGGCGAAAATTCTGCCATGCAAATCGAATCGGGCGTGAGCCTGAAACCGTACAACAGTTTTGGCCTGCCGGCCGTGGCCCAGACGTTGGTGCGCATCACCGCAGACGCCGACGTGCGCCGCGTGGTCGACCATGCCGAACTCGGCACGGCCCCGAAGTTCATCCTCGGCGGCGGCAGCAACATCGTGCTCACGCGCGACATGCCCCAGGTGGTGCTCAAGGTCGAGGTGATGGGCCGGCGCATTGTCGAAGAGCGGGCCAACGCCTGGATCGTCGAAGCCGGGGCCGGCGAGAACTGGCATGACTTCGTCACCTGGACGCTCGCCCAGGGCTGCCCGGGGCTGGAGAACCTGGCGCTCATCCCCGGCACGGTGGGCGCCTCGCCGGTGCAGAACATCGGCGCCTATGGCATCGAGCTGAAAGACCGCTTCGACTCGCTCGAAGGCGTGGACCTGCTCACCGGCCGCACCGTCACCCTCGGTGCCGAGATGTGCAAGTTCGGCTACCGCGACAGCGAGTTCAAGCATTCGCTCGCCGGCCGGGTGCTCATCACGCGGGTGCGCTTCCGCCTGCCCAAGCCCTGGCAGCCGGTGCTCGGCTACCTGGAGATCGAGCGCAAGATGAACGACACCGGCATCGGCCGCCCCACGCCGCAGCAGGTCTACGAGTGGATCATCGGCATCCGCCGTGCCAAGCTGCCCGACCCGGCGGTGGTGGGCAACGCTGGCAGCTTCTTCAAGAACCCGGTGGTCACGCCCGAGCAGTGCCGCGACATCATCGGCCGCGACCCGGAGATCGTGCACTACCCCATGCCCGACGGCACGATGAAACTGGCCGCCGGCTGGATGATCGATGCGTGTGGCTGGAAGGGCAAAACCGTCGGCCGCGCAGGCGTCTATGAAAAGCAGGCGCTGGTGCTCGTCAACCGCGGCGGCGCCATCGGCTCGGAGGTGATGACGCTCGCCCGGGCCATCCAGGAGAGCGTGTACGGGCGCTTCGGCATCCGGCTCGAGCCGGAGCCGGTGGTCGTCTAAGGCTTGGTGCGGGCTTCGTACCAGCGCTTGATCAGCGCCCGCTCCGCATCGGTCATCTGCGTGGCGTTGTTGAGCGGCATGAGCTTGAGCACCACGGCCTGCTGGTAGACCGCCTGCGCGTTGCGCTCGATCAGCTCGGGCGTGTGCAGCTGGATGGCCTTGTTGACCACCTGCTCGCTGTGGCACATCACGCAGCGCTCGCCCACCACCTTCTGCACCTCGGCAAACGAAACCGGGGTGGCCTCTGCCGAAGGCGCCTGCACGCTCGGCATCGTGGCGCTGAACACCCCGGCCAGCAGCACCACACCCACCATCGCGTACCACCAGGGCACTGGCTGCCCCGTGGCATGCGCCTTGTGCCGCTGCACGAACGACTGGCGGATCAGCGCGCCAGCCAGCATCATCACCACCAGCACCACCCAGTTGTTCTGGCCGGCGTAGAGAAAGCCGTAGTGGTTGCTGATCATCGTGAACAGCACCGGCAGCGTGAAGTAGGTGTTGTGCACGCTGCGCTGCTTGCCGCGCTTGCCGTGGACCGGATCGACCGGCTGCCCCGCGCGCAGGGCGGCCACCACCTTGCGCTGGCCGGGAATGATCCAGAAGAACACGTTGCCACTCATGGTCGTCGCGAGCATCGCGCCCACCAGCAGGAAGGCGGCGCGCCCGGCGAAGAGCTGGCACGACAGCCATGACGCAAAGACCACGAACACGAACACCAGCATGCCGACGATCGCGTCACCGTTCTTGCGCTGGCCGAAGACTCGGCAAATGCCGTCGTAGATGAGCCAGAAGCCGACGAAGAAGCCGAGGGCCGCGCTGACGGCGGCGGCCGGCGACCAGTCGTGCACGCTCTTGTCGATGAGGAAGGTGCTCGCGTTGAAGAGGTAGAGCACCGTGAAGAGCGCAAAGCCGGTGAGCCAGGTCGAGTAGCTCTCCCACATCGACCAGTGCAGCCGCTCGGGCAGCACGGCGGGCGACACCGGGTACTTCTGCTGGTGGTAGAAGCCGCCGCCGTGCACGGCCCACAGTTCACCGCCGATGCCCTTCTCCCGCTCCTTCGCGTCGGCGGGCGGCGTGAGGCTGTTGTCGAGCGCCACGAAGTAGAACGAGGCCCCGATCCAGGCCACGCCGGTGATCACGTGCGCCCAGCGCAGCAGCAGGTTGAGCCAGTCGAGCAGGTGTGAGTAATCCACGCCTCAGCTTCCGCGGTAGGTGGAATAGGCCCAGGGGCTCGCCAGCAGCGGCACGTGGTAGTGCTGCAAGGGGTTCGCGAGGCCGAAGTCGATGGGCACGGCGTCGACGAAGGGCGGCTCGGGCAGGATCACCCCACGGCCGCGGAAATAGGCGGCCACCTCGAAGACGAGGCGATAGGTGCCGGTCTTGAACGTCGTGTCATCGAGCAATGGCGCATCGGCGCGGCCGTCGTGGTTGAGCGCCAGCTGTTTGAGCAGCGTTGGCTGCCCGCCGTCCATGCGGTAGAGCGCCACCAGCATGCCGGCCGCGGGGCAGCCGTTCATGGTGTCGAGCACGTGGGTGGTGAGCTTGCCCATGTCGGCCTCGGGTTGGAATGCAGGTTGCAAGACGCGGAAAAGTGTATACAGTTTGCAGCACACCGCCTAGTCACTCGCATATGCCGCGCTCCCCTGCCAACCTGACTGCCATCCGCCCGGTGGCCCGAGGCAAGGCAGCTGCAGGCAAGAAGCAGGCCGCCTTAGGCAGCAAGCGCAGGCCCGCCGTGGCCGAGGCCGAGTTGCAAGACACCACCCGCCGCATCGCCGAGGCCATCACCGCCGCCATCGTCGAGCGGCGCCTCATGCCGGGCACCAAGCTCGCCGAGCAGAAGATCGCCGACATCTTCAAGGTCTCGCGCACCATCGTGCGGCAAGCCTTGCACCAGTTGAGCCGCGACAAGCTCGTGACGCTCACGCAGGCACGTGGCGCGCGCGTCGCCCAGCCGAGCGAGGAAGAAGCGCGCCAGGTGTTCGAAGTGCGGCAGATGCTCGAGGCCGCGATGATCAAGCGCGCCGCCGCCGAGTTGAGCGAGCCGCAGATCGCACAACTGCGCCAGCACCTGCGCGACGAAGAAGCCGCCGTGCAGCGCACCGACGTGCCGGGCCGCACGCACCTGCTGGCCGACTTCCATGTCGTGCTGGCGCGCATGCTCGGCAACGAGGCGCTGGCCGACATCTTGCGAGAGCTGGTGTCACGCAGTTCGCTGATCTCCTTGATGTACCAGTCCGCCCATTCGGCCGAACACTCCTTTGCAGAGCACGTGGCCATCGTCGATGCGCTCGCCGCGCGCGATGCCCGCGCCGCCGTCAAGCTCATGCAAAGCCATCTGCACAATGTCGAGCGCAACCTGCGCCTGAACCCCCGGGTGCCAGACTTGCCGTCGGTGCTGCATGCCGGAGACACCCCATGACCAGCGAACAGACCTATCCACGCGACCTCAAAGGCTACGGCCGCAACCCGCCCCACGCCCAATGGCCCAACGGCGCGAGGATCGCCGTGCAGTTCGTCCTCAACTACGAAGAGGGCGGCGAGAACAACCCGCTGCACGGCGACCCCACCTCCGAGACCTTCCTCTCCGAGCTGATCACCGCGCAGGCCTACGAGAGCCGGCACATGACCATCGAGTCGATGTACGAATACGGCTCGCGCGTGGGCGTGTGGCGCATCCTGCGCGAGTTCGAAAAACGCAAGCTGCCGATGACCATCTTCGCGGTCGGCATGGCGATGCAGCGCTACCCGGAGCTGCTCTCGTGCTTCATGGACAACGGCTACGAGATCGCCAACCACGGCCTGCGCTGGATCCACTATCAAAACCTTCCCGAGGCCACTGAGCGCCGCCACATGGAGCTCGGCACGCAGGTCCTGAAAGAGATGACCGGCGGTGCGTGGCCGCTCGGCTGGTACACCGGCCGCGACAGCCCCAACACGCGCCGGCTGGTGGCCGAGCACGGCGGCTATGAATACGACAGCGACTACTACGGCGACGACCTGCCGTTCTGGATGCCGGTCACCAAGAGCGACGGCAGCGTCGAGCAGCGCCTCGTGGTGCCCTACTCGCTCGACTGCAACGACATGCGCTTCGTGCAGACGCAGGGCTTCAACACCGGCGACCATTTCTTCACCTACCTGCGCGACAGCTTCGACGCGCTGTATGCCGAGGGTGACTCCGCGCCCAAGATGATGAGCATCGGCATGCACTGCCGCCTGCTGGGCAAGCCCGGGCGCATCGGCTCGCTGCAGCGCTTTCTCGACCATGTGCTCGCCCACGACAAGGTGTGGGTGTGCCGACGCATCGACATCGCGCGGCATTGGAAACAGACCCACCCGGCGCCGGCATGAACCTCACGCTGGATCAACTCAACACCGCGGCGCCCGAAGAGGCGCTGCAGATGCTCGCAGGCATCTACGAGCACTCGCCGTGGATCGCGGAGAAGGCACTCGCGCAGCGACCATTCAAGAGCCTCGCGGCGCTGAAGCACGCCATGGCGCAGACGGTGCGGGAAGCCGAGCCCGCCCAGCAACTCGCCCTCATCCAGGCCCACCCCGAACTGGCCGGCAAGCTCGCCGAACAAGGCCAGCTCACGGCCGAATCCAGCCACGAGCAACACACCGCGGGCCTCAAGGCCTGCTCGCCCGAAGAGCTGGCCGCGCTGCAGCGCCTCAACGCCGAGTACCACGCCAAGTTCGGCTGGCCTTTCATCCTCGCGGTGCGCGGCCCGCGCGGAACCGGGCTCACGCGGCAGCAGATCATCGCCACCTTCGCGCGCCGGCTCGAAGGCCACGCCGACTTCGAGCGCGCCGAGTGCCTGCGCAACATCCATCGCATCGCCGAGCTGCGGCTGAACGACAGATTCGGCGTCGAGCCCACGCTCGGCAACCAGGTGTGGGACTGCGCCGAGCTCCTCGCGCAGCACAGCGACGTGGAAGACGCGCTCACCGTCACCTACCTCACCCCGGCCCACATCGCCTGCCAGAAGCAGCTCGCCTACTGGATGCGCGATTGCGGCTTCGACGAAGTCGAGATCGACGCCGTGGGCAATGTGGTCGGTGTGTACCACGGCACGCAGGAAGAGGCCCCGCGCCTGCTGACCGGCAGCCACTTCGACACCGTGCGCAACGGCGGCAAGTACGACGGCCGCCTGGGCATCTTCGTGCCGATGGTGTGCGTGCGCGAGCTGCACCGCCAGCACAAGCGCCTGCCATTCGACATCGAGCTGATCGCCTTCGCCGAAGAGGAAGGCCAGCGCTACAAGGCCACCTTCCTTGGCTCGGGCGCCGTCATCGGCCACTTCGACCCAAGCTGGCTCGACCAACGCGACGCCGACGGCATCGCGATGCGCGACGCGATGGCCACGGCCGGCCTCGACCCCAAACGAATCTCGTGGATGCAGCGCCACCCCTCGCGCTACCTCGGCTTCGTCGAGGTGCACATCGAGCAGGGGCCGGTGCTCAACGAGATCGACCTGCCGCTGGGCGTGGTGACGTCCATCAACGGCAGTGTGCGCATGCTCGGCGAGATGGTCGGCACCGCGAGCCACGCCGGCACCACGCCGATGGACCGGCGCCGCGATGCCGCCGCGGCCGTGGCCGAGCTGCTGCTCTACGTGGAAAAGCGTGCCGCCCAGGTGCCGCACCTGGTGGGTACGGTCGGCATGCTGGAAGTGCCCTCGGGCTCGATCAACGTGGTGCCGGGCCGCTGCAAGTTCAGCCTCGACATCCGCGCCACCACCGACGAGGTGCGCGATGCGATGGTGCACGACGTGCTCGCCGAGATCCGCGCCATCACCCAGCGCCGGGGTCTGCACTGCAGGCTGGAGGAAACGTTGCGCGCCCCGGCCGCGCCCAGCGCCCCCGATTGGCACCGGCGTTGGGAACGCGCCGTCGAGTCGCTCGGCCTGCCGGTTCACCGCATGCCCAGCGGCGCCGGTCACGATGCGATGAAGCTGCACGAGGTGATGCCGCAGGCCATGCTCTTCCTGCGCGGTGGCAACTCCGGCATCAGCCACAACCCGCTGGAGACGATCACGAGCGACGACGCGCAGCTCTGCGTCGAAGCCTTCCAGACCCTGCTGAACCAATTGGCGGAGGAACGTCCATGAACAGCCGCCACCACGACCTCGACGCCTGGGTCGACGAGCACTTCAACGAAGAGGTGCGCTTCCTGCAATCACTGGTGCAGGTGCCCACCGACACGCCACCCGGCAACAACGCGCCGCACGCCGAGCGCACCGCCGAGCTGCTGCTGGCCTTCGACATGGAAGCCGAGCGCCACCCCGTGCCGGAAGACGAGGTGCGCGCCTACGGCCTTCAATCGATCACCAACCTGATCGTGCGCCGCCCCTACGGCGAAGGGAAAACCATCGCGCTCAACGCCCACGGCGATGTGGTGCCCCCTGGCGAAGGCTGGGTGCACGACCCGTATGGCGGCGAGGTCGAAGACGGCAAGCTCTACGGCCGCGCCGCGGCGGTGAGCAAGAGCGACTTCGCCACCTTCACCTTCGCCGTGCGCGCCCTCGAATCGCTGGGCGCGCCCCTCAAGGGCGGCGTGGAGCTGCACTTCACCTACGACGAGGAATTCGGCGGCGAGCTCGGCCCGGGCTGGCTGCTCAAGCACCAGCTCACGAAACCCGACTACCTCATCGCCGCCGGCTTCAGCTACGAAGTGGTCACCGCGCACAACGGCTGCCTGCAGATGGAAGTCACGGTGCACGGCAAGATGGCGCACGCGGCCATTCCCACGACCGGCGTCGATGCGCTGCAGGGTGCGGTCGCGATCCTCAACGCGCTCTATGCGCAGAACACGCTCTACCAACAAACCACGTCGAAGGTGCCGGGCATCACCCACCCCTACCTCAACGTCGGCCGCATCGAGGGCGGCACCAACACCAACGTCGTGCCGGGCAAGGTGGTGCTGAAGCTCGACCGGCGCATGATCCCCGAGGAAGACCCGGCGGCCGTGGAAGCCAGCATCCGCCAGGTGATCGCCGATGCCGCGGCCGCATGCCCGGGCATCACGGTCGACATCAAACGCCTGCTGTTGGCGCATTCATTGAAGCCCCTGCCGGGCAACCAGCCGCTCGTCGAAGCCTTGCAGAAGAACGCGCAAGCGGTGTTCGGCGAAGCCATCCCGGCAATGGGCACACCGCTCTACACCGACGTGCGCCTCTACTGTGCCCAGGGCATCCCCGCTGTCATCTACGGCGCGGGGCCGCGTACCGTGCTGGAGTCCAATGCGAAGCGGGCCGACGAGCACCTGGTGCTGGAAGACCTGCGCCGCGCCACGAAAGTCGTGGCCCGCACCCTCTACGACCTTCTCCGCTGACCATGCTTCGCCTGGAACTTCTCAAGCTCAGCAAGAGCTACCCCGCCGTCAAGGCCAACGATCAGGTGAGCCTGCGCGTGAAGCCGGGCGAGATCCACGCCGTGCTGGGGGAAAACGGTGCGGGCAAGTCCACGCTGATGAAGATGATCTACGGCGCGGTGCGGCCCGACGAAGGCGAGATCCGCTGGAACGGTGAGCCGGTGCAGGTGCGCACGCCGGCCGAAGCGCGGGCGCTGGGCATCAGCATGGTGTTCCAGCACTTCAGCCTCTTCGACACGCTCACGGCGGCAGAGAACGTGTGGCTCGGTCTCGACAAGTCGCTCACGCTGGCCGAGGTCACCGAGCGCATCACGAAGGTCTCGAAAGACTACGGCCTCGACGTGGAGCCGCTGCGCCCCGTGCACACGCTCTCGGTCGGCGAACGCCAGCGCGTCGAGATCGTGCGGGCGCTGATGACGCACCCGAAGCTGCTGATCCTCGACGAGCCGACCTCGGTGCTCACGCCCCAGGCGGTCGAGACGCTCTTCGTCACCCTGCGCAAGCTCGCGAGCGAAGGCTGCAGCATCCTCTACATCAGCCACAAGCTCGACGAGATCCGCGCGCTGTGCCACCACTGCACGGTGCTGCGCGCGGGCCGGGTCACCGGCGAGGTCGACCCGACGCAGGAGACCAACGCCAGCCTTTCGCGCCTCATGATCGGTGCCGAGCCGCCGCAACTCAAGCACGAGCCGCGCACGCCTGGCGAGGTGGTGCTCGCGGTGCGCGAGCTCACGCTGCCCAAGCTCGACCAGTTCGGCATGAGCCTGCACGGCATCGGCTTCGAGGTGCGCGCTGGCGAGATCGTCGGCATCGCCGGCGTCTCGGGCAACGGGCAGCAGGAGCTGATGGCCGCGCTCTCCGGCGAAGACACACGCGCCGCCGCCGCGAGCATCCAGCTCTTCGGCCAGCCCATCGCGCACAAGCCCCCGCAGGTGCGCCGCGCGGCGGGCCTGCACTTCGTGCCGGAAGAACGCCTCGGCCGCGGCGCCGTGCCCACGCTCTCGCTCGCGCAGAACACGCTGCTCACGCGCACCGAGGCGGTGGGGCGCGGCGGCTGGCTGCGCACGGGGCAGGTGCGGGCGCTGGCGCAGTCGCTCATCCAGCGTTTCAACGTCAAGGCCGGCGGGCCCGATGCGGCGGCCAAGAGTCTCTCAGGCGGCAACCTGCAGAAGTTCCTCGTCGGCCGCGAGATCGATGCGAAGCCGAAGCTCCTCATCGTCTCGCAACCCACCTGGGGCGTGGACGTGGGCGCCGCCGCGCAGATCCGCGGTGAGCTGCTCACGCTGCGCGACGCCGGCTGCGCGCTGCTCGTGGTGAGCGAGGAGCTCGACGAGCTCTTCGAGATCAGCGACCGGCTGCTCGTCATCGCCCAGGGCCGCATGTCACCCTCCATCGCCACGCGCGACGCCACCATTCCCCAGATCGGCGCCTGGATGTCGGGCCTCTGGACGAAAGAGCCCACCGAAGAGAGCGCCCATGCTGAAGCTTGAGACCCGGCCCGAGCCGAGCCGGATGATGTCGGTGCTGTCGCCGCTCTTGGCGCTGGCCATCACGGTGCTCATCGGCGTCGTGCTCTTCGCCCTGCTGGGCAAGGACCCGCTGCGCGGCCTTCAGGCCTTCTTCGTGGAGCCGGTCAAGAGCGTCTACGCGCTCACCGAACTCGCGATGAAGGCCACGCCGCTGCTGCTGATCGCGCTCGGCCTCGCGGTGTGTTTCCGCTCCAACGTGTGGAACATCGGCGCCGAGGGCCAGTTCATCTTCGGTGCGATCTTCGCGAGCGGCGTGGCCATGATGGCCGGCAAGGACACGAGCCGCTTGATCGTCGTCGCCATCCTGCTGGCCGGCGTGCTGGGCGGCATGCTGTGGGCCGGCATCGTGGCCTTCTTGCGCGACAAGGCGAATGCGAGCGAGATCCTCGTGAGCCTGATGCTCGTCTACGTGGCCGACATGGTGCTGAGCTACCTCGTCTACGGGCCCTGGAAAGACCCGAACGGCTACAACTTCCCGCAGACGATCAACTTCCTCGCGGTCACGCAGATCCCGAAGCTCGCCACCGGGTTTCGCGTGAACATCGGCTTGCTCATCGCACTCGCCTGCGTGGCCCTCTTCTGGCTCTTCCTCTTCCGCAGCTACGCGGGCTACCAGCTGCAGGTGGGCGGTCTCGCCCCAGCCGCCGCTCGCTACGCCGGCTTCTCGTCGCGCAAGGCGCTGTGGACGGCTCTGCTGCTCTCGGGCGGCATGGCGGGGCTGGCCGGTGCGCTCGAAGCGGCGGGCCCGCTCGGGCAGCTCACGCCGCACGTGCCGGCGGGCTACGGTTTCGCGGCCATCATCGTGGCCTTCGTCGGGCGGCTGCACCCGGTGGGCATCGTGTTCTCGGCCATCCTCATGAGCATGTTCTACATCGGCGGTGAGCTCGCGCAGTCGCGCCTGGGGTTGCCCAAATCACTGACGGGTGTATTCCAGGGGCTGCTGCTCTTCACGCTGCTGGCCTGCGACACGCTCATCCACTACCGCGTGCGCTGGGTTGCGCGCCACGCCACTGCGCGAGCCGCCTGATGGATGCCTTCGCCCTGCTCATCGCCGCCACGCTCAACGCGGGCACCGTGATCGCCTTCGCCGCGCTCGGCCTGCTCATCAACGAGCGCTCGGGCATCGTCAACCTCGGGGCCGAGGGCATGATGCTCGTGGCCGCCATCGCCGGCTTCGCCGCGGCGGTGCACACAGGCAGCCCGTGGGTGGGCCTGGGGGCCGGCGCACTCGCCGGGGCGCTGCTGGCGGCGGTGTTCGGCCTGCTCGTGATCTGGCTCAACACCAACCAATACGCCACGGGCCTCGCGCTCAGCCTCTTCGGCACCGGCTTCTCGGCCTTCATCGGCATCCGCTACACACAGGAGCGGCTGCCCGAGCGGCCGCCGCTGCACATCCCGGTGCTGGGCGACATCCCGTTCATCGGGCCGGCCCTCTTCCGCCAGCATGCGATGGTCTACATCGCCATCGCGCTCACGATCGCCCTCGCCTGGTTTCTCTACCGCTCGCGCGCAGGGCTCGTGCTGCGGGCCGTGGGCGAGTCGCCCGAGTCGGCGCATGCCCTCGGCTACCCGGTGCGGCGCATCCGCCTGCTGGCGGTGATGGTGGGCGGTGCACTCTGCGGCATCTCGGGCGCCTACATCTCGACCGTCTACACGCCCCTCTGGGTCGAGGGCATGGTGGCCGGCAAGGGCTGGATCGCGCTCGCGCTCACCACCTTCGCCACCTGGCGCCCGGCACGGGTATTGCTCGGTGCCTACCTGTTCGGCGGTGTGACGATGCTGCAATTTCACCTGCAAGGCGAAGGCGTGCAGATCTCGAGCCAGTTGCTGACCATGCTGCCCTACCTTGCCACCATCGTCGTGCTGGTGCTGATCTCGCGCAACGCCACCTGGATCCGCGTGAACATGCCGGCCTCGCTGGGCAAGCCGTTCTTTCCTGGGAGTTGATAATCCGAGGTGCTGTTGCACCCACCTCATTGCGTGCGCCACAAGCGCCGACCTTTCATCTGGAGATGACATGACACGACTCTCGAAACGTGCCCTGCTGAAGATCGCAGGCTGGAGCACCCTCGCAGGCGCCGCGGCGCTGGTGGGTTGCAGCAAGAAGGAAGAGGCTGCTCCCGCACCGGCCGCTTCCGCCCCGGTGGCCGCCTCGGCCCCGGCCAAGCCGGCCCCGCTGAAGATCGCCTTCGCCTACATCGGCCCGGTGGGCGACGGCGGCTGGACCTTCGCGCACGACAACGGCCGCAAGGCCATCGAGAAGGAATTCGGCGACCGGGTGCAGACGAGCTTCGTCGAAAACGTGCCCGAGGCCGCCGACGCCGAGCGTGTGTTCCGCGACATGATCGGCCAGGGCAACAAGCTCATCTTCGGCACCACCTTCGGCTACATGGACTCCATGCTCAAGGTGGCCCCCGAAGCGAAGGACGTGAAGTTCGAGCACGCCACCGGCTTCAAGACGGCCGAGAACATGCGGACCTACGACAGCCGCACCTACGAAGGCGCCTACATGGCCGGCATCATCGCGGGCGCGATGACCAAGACCAACACGCTCGGCGTGGTGGGCTCGGTGCCCATCCCCGAGGTGATCCGCAACATCAACAGCTTCACGCTCGGTGCGCAGTCGGTGAACCCGAAGATCAAGACCAAGGTGGTCTGGGTCAACAAGTGGTTCGACCCGCCGAAGGAAACCGAGGCCGCGCAATCGCTGCTCAACGGCGGTGCTGACGTGCTGTTCCAGAACACCGACTCGTCCGCCGTGCTCAAGACGGCCGGCAAGGCCGGCAAGTACGCCTTCGGCTGGGACAGCGACATGTCGTCGTACTCGCCTGAAGCGCACCTGGCCTCGTCGATCATCAACTGGGCCCCGTACTACATCAAGGCCACCAAGGATGCGCTCGAAGGCACCTGGGCGACCGGCGCGGTGTGGTGGGGTGTGAAGGAAGGCGCGATCGACATCGTGTCGATCTCCGACAAGGTGCCCGCCGAGATCAAGACCAAGGTCGAGACGGTGAAGTCCGGCTTGAAAGACGGCAGCTTTGCGATCTGGAAGGGCCCGATCCTCGGCCAGGACGGCAAGGAAGTGGTCAAGAAAGACGAGACCGCCGACGACAAGTTCCTGAGCGGCGTGAACTTCTATGTGAAGGGCGTCGAAGGCAAGGTGCCCGGCGCGAAGTAAGCGCACGGCCCAAGCCATGACGAAGGCCGCCACCGTGCGGCCTTCTTCGCTCAAGATGAACGAATCGACCCTCTGGCACCCCGTGGCGGCGAGCGCTTCGATCGTGGCCGACGTGCCGCTGCCCGTGCGCCTGCTCTCGCAGGACTTCGCGCTATGGCGCGATGCGAGCGGCACGGCCCGGGCCTTCCCCGACCGTTGCCCGCACCGCGGCACGCGCCTGTCGCTGGGGCGTGTGCTGCACGGCGAGGCGGGCTCGCGGCTCGAGTGCCCGTATCACGGCTGGCAGTTCGACGCCACCGGCCAGTGCCGCCACATCCCGGCGCTGCCTGCGTTCACGCCACCGGCTACCCACGCGGTGTGCACGCACGAGATCCAGGAGCGGCACGGCCTCGTCTGGCTGCGCCTGCAAGCCGCCGACACCACGCTTCCGGCCTTCGACGCCGAAGTCGACCCGCGTCTGCGCAAGCTGCTCTGCGGCCCGTATGAGGTGCAGTCCAGCGCACCGCGCATCGTCGAGAACTTCCTCGATCTCGCGCACTTCGGCTTCGTGCACGACGGCTGGCTCGGCGACCGCGGCCACGCCACGCTCGCCGACTACCGCATCGAGGCCACGCCGCAGGGCTTCATCGCCCACGGCTGCACCGCGTGGCAGCCGCAGAGCAACCGGCTGTCGACACAAGGCAGCGAGGTCGAATACCGCTACGAACTCACCGGCCCCTACAGCGCGCAGCTCACCAAGGTGCCGCAGGCCCAGGCCGGCTATCAAGACGTGATCGGCCTCTTCGTGTGCCCGGTCGACCCCGAGCGCAGCCGCGTGTGGTTCCGCCTCGCGGTGACCGATTTCGATTCGGACGACGCGCAGCTGCGGGCGTTTCAAGACACCATCTTCCAGCAGGACCAGCCCGTGCTCGAATCGCAAAGCCCCAAGCGCCTGCCGCTGTCTCTTGGCCCTGGACACGGTGGCGAAGTGCATTGCGCTGCCGACCGCAGTTCCGCCGCCTACCGCCGCTTCCTCACCGACCGCGGCATCACCTTTGGAGTGTGCTGATGACCACCGCGACACCTGACTTCAGCAAGATCCCGCGCGAGCGCCTGCCCGAGCTGCTGCGCACGATGCCCAAGACCGAGCTGCACCTGCACATCGAAGGCTCGCTCGAGCCCGAGCTCATCTTCCAGCTCGCGCAACGCAATGGCGTGAAGCTCGCCTACCCGAGCGTCGAGGCGCTGCGAAAGGCCTATGCCTTCACCGATCTGCAGAGCTTCCTTGACATCTACTACGCCGGGGCGAGCGTGCTGCTGAAGGAAGAAGACTTCTTCGACATGGCCATGGCCTACTTCCGCCGCGCCAAGGCCGACAACGTCGTGCACGCCGAACTCTTCTTCGACCCGCAGACCCACACCGAGCGCGGCGTGAGTTTCGAGACCGTCGTCAAGGGCCTCACGCGCGCCTGCGAGACGGCGAAGCGCGAACTCGGCGTGAGCTCGCTGCTCATCATGTGTTTCCTGCGCCACCTGAGCGAAGAGGCTGCGTTCGCGACGCTCGAAGACGCCCTGCCCTGGCGTTCGCATTTCGTCGGCGTTGGCCTCGACAGCGGCGAGCGGGGCAACCCGCCCGAGAAGTTCGCCCGCGTCTATGCCAAGTGCCGCGAGCTGGGCCTGCGCCTCGTCGCCCATGCGGGCGAGGAAGGCCCGGCCGAGTACATCTGGAACGCGCTCGACGTGCTCAAGGTCGAGCGCATCGACCACGGCGTGCGCTGCGTCGAAGACCCGAAGCTCGTGCAGCGCCTCGCGGCCGAGCAGGTGCCGCTGACCGTGTGCCCGCTCTCGAATGTGAAACTGTGTGTGTTCAAGACGCTGGACCAGCACAACCTCGCGAGCCTGCTCGACGCCGGACTGTGCGTCACCGTCAACTCCGACGACCCGGCGTATTTCGGCGGTTACATCAACCAGAACTTTCTCGAGACTTTCGACTCACTGCCTGCGCTGGGTGCGCGGGAGGCCTACCAACTCGCGCTCAACAGCATCGACGCCAGCTTTGCGCCAGCGGTCGACAAACAGGCCTGGCGGCAGCAGCTCGCCGGGGTTTTCTCCTAGAGGGCGCCAGTGAAGAAGGCGGCGCCGTCCTACAGACGGCTGTCATCGGGCGGCCCTAACCTTCGCCACCATGTTCGAACACATCCGCGCAGACTTGCGCAATTACCGAGGCCGCTGGTGGGAGCAGGGCTTCTGGGTCATGCTCGTCTACCGCTTCGGGCGCTGGCGCTATGGCATCAAGCCGGCCTTGATCCGCAAGCCGCTGTCGCTGCTCTACAAGATCGCCTACAAGTTCGTGCAGATCCTCACCGGCATCGACCTGCCGTGTGAAGTGGAGGTCGGCCGCAACTTCGTCATCGACCACTTCGGCGGCATCATCGTCAGCGGCTACGCGAAGTTCGGCGACAACTGCCGTCTGCGCCACGACGTGTGCGTGGGCCTGCGCCACACCGACGAGCCGGTGGCGCCGGTGATCGGCAACAACGTGGACATCGGCGCCGGGGCCAAGATCCTCGGGCCCATCACCATCGGCGACAACGTGCTGATCGGCGCCAACGCGGTGGTCATCACCGACGTGCCGTCGAACTCCATCGCGGTCGGCGTGCCGGCCAAGATCCAGCCGCGCGTACCGCGCGAGCAGGAGGGCGAACTGGCCAAGCGCCGCGCCGCCGCACGCGCCGCGGCCGAAGCCAAGGTGCGGCCGCTGGCCGCCGTGGCCCGCAGCTCGCTCGGAGCCGACACCCCGCCCGTCTGACCCCTCACCGCCCGGCGCCTGCCGGGCTGCGCGACCGTAGCCCCGGGAGGGTCTGCGACAATCCGCGCCTCGAACCGCCTGCGTGCCCCCGCAGGCGTTGTCGCTTTCATCCGGGGCCATGTAGAGGAACACCATGCTTCAAAACCTCGCCCGCGGCCTCATGGCCGCGATGCTCGCTGCCATTGCAGCCACCACCGCCACCGCACAGACGACCGCGCCCAAGGCGCCCGCCCCGCTGAAGGTCGGCTTTGTCTACGTGAGCCCGATCGGCGACGCCGGCTGGACCTACCAGCACAACCTCGGCCGCCTCGCGATGGAAAAGGCGCTTGGCGCACAGGTGAGCACCACCGCCGTCGAAGCCGTGGCCGAAGGCGCCGACTCCGAGCGCGTGATGCGCGACCTCGTGGCCCAAGGCCACAAGCTCATCTTCGCCACGAGCTTCGGCTACCTCGAGCCGGCCCTGCGCGTGGCCGCCGATCACCCCGATGTGGTGTTCGAACACGCCGGCGGCTTCAAGACCGCGAAGAACCTCAACACCTACAACGCACGCTTCTACGAAGCTCGCTACCTGGCCGGGCTGCTGGCCGGCAAGACGAGCAAGAGCGGCATCGCGGGCTACGTGGCCGGCTTTCCCGTGCCCGAGGTCGTGCAGGGCATCAACGCCTTCGCGCTGGGCATGCGCGCGGTCAACCCCAAGGCACAGGTCAAGGTGGTGTGGCTCAACACCTGGTTCGATCCGCCGCGCGAGCGCGAAGCCGCCACTTCGCTCATCAACCAGGGCGCCGACGTGCTGACCAACCACAGCGGCTCGCCCGCCGTGCCGCAGACCGCCCAGGCGCACTTCGCGAGCAAGGGTGTGCGCGTGATCGCCTACCAGAGCGACATGAGCCGCCACGCCCCCGATGCACAGCTCACCGCGATCACCCACCAGTGGGGCGCGTACTACACGCGCGTGGCCGAGGCCGTGCGCAAAGGCACGTGGCAGGCCACCCCGGTGTGGGGCGGCATGAAGGACGGCTTCATCGCCTTCGCGCCTTTCTCGCCTTCGATCCCGGCCGACGTGGTCGCCCTGGTGAAGGCACGCGAGGCCGACATCGTGAAAGGCAAGCTCCACCCCTTCGCCGGGCGCCTCGTCGACAGCGCCGGCGCCGTGCGGCAGGAGCGCGGCGTGCTCGACGATGCCTCGCTCGCCAAGATGAACTGGTTTGTCGACGGGGTGACGGGCAACCTGCCCAAGCCCTGAGGCCCGAGGCCCGCGGCTCAGGCCGAAAGCTTGAAGAAGCCCACCATCTCGGCCATGCGCGCGGCCTGATGGCGCAGGCTCTCCGCAGCCGCCGCGCTCTCTTCGACGAGCGCAGCATTCTGCTGCGTCACCTGGTCGAGCTGGTTCACGGCATCACCCACCTGGCCGATGCCGCTCGTCTGCTCGTAGGTGGCGCGCGAGATCTGCTCGATGAACCGGCTCACGTGGTTGATCTGGCCGACGATCGCGCTCATCGACTGGCCCGCCTCGTGGACCTGGCGTGAGCCTGCCTCGACCTTCTCGACGCTGTCGCCGATCAGCGTCTTGATTTCCTTCGCGGCGTTGGCCGAGCGTTGCGCCAGCGAGCGCACTTCGCTGGCCACGACGGCGAAGCCCCGGCCCTGCTCGCCCGCGCGGGCAGCCTCCACGGCCGCGTTCAAGGCCAGGATGTTGGTCTGGAATGCGATCCCGTCGATGACGCCGATGATGTCGGCGATCCGCTTCGACGCGCCGGAGATGTCCTGCATCGTCGCCACCACCTGGTCCACAGCCCGGCCCCCTTGAGTGGCCGCGGCGGAGGCTTCGCTGGCCAGCTGGTTCGCCTGCTGCGCGGTCTCGGCCGTGTTCTTGACGGTGCCGGTGAGCTGCTCCATCGATGCCGCCGTCTGCTGCAGGTTGCTCGCCTGCTCTTCGGTCCGCTGGCTCAGGTCGGCGTTGCCAGCGGCGATCTCTGAGGAGCCGGTCGCGATGGAGTCCGAGGCGCTGCGCACCTGGCCCACGATGTGCGAGAGGCTCCCCTGCATGGCCGCGAGCGAGGCCAGCACGCTGCCGGCGGGCGCACGCTCGGCGTGGGCGATGGGGCTGAGGTCTCCGCTGGTCACGCGCTGCGCGATCAAGCCCAGCGCGCCGGGCTCGGCGCCCAGCGAGCGTGTGAGGCTGCGGGTGATCCACACACCGGCCAGCGCTGCGGCGAGGAAGGCCAGCACGCACCCGAGGACGAGCAGGTTGCGCTGACGCGCGTACTGCGCCGCACCTTCGGTGACCAGCTGCTGCGCCTGCGCCCGGGTGTAGTTGTCGAAGTCGCTCGTGGCCTTGAGCAACGCAGCCAACAAGGGCCGGCACTCCTCGTTCATCTTCGCGATGGCCTGCTCATTCTTCTGGCTCAACGCGAGCTCGACGATGGCCAATGCCACCGGGCCATAGGCGCGTTCGACGCGCGCGATCTCTGCGATCAGGCTGGCGGCCCGTGCGGACGCGTCGGTGTCGCCCGACGAGAGTTGGGTGAGCTGCGTGAGGCCCGTCTGCACCTCCTCGTGCGCGCGGGCCACCTCGGCCTTTTCTTCGGCCAGCTCGCTCGGGCTCTTCACCAGCACCAGATTGCGCGCCGCGATGGCACGCCGGTCGACCGCGCCGCGCACCTGGGCCACCAGGTTGGCGCGTGCATTGATGCCTTCCACATAGCGCGCGAAGCGCTGGTTCGAGTCTCCGAGCGCGTGGAGTGACAGCCAGGAGACCAGCAGGACGATGGCCGCCAATCCGCCGAAGGCCATGCCGAGCCGGGTGCGCACGGTCAGGTCGTTGATGTTCATGAGTCGCTCGTTGCTTGTTGAAGGATTGCAGCGACGATAACTCATCAGAACTGATTTACATATGCGTCATAACTTATCCTGCGTGACTTGTTTCACTCTGTCTACTTCGATATATTTCGTTTTCCCCACTCGCCAAAACCCATCAGAACTGACATATCCTCTGTCTAAATCGGTAGACCAACTGCAGCTTTTGAAGCCACAACTCCACCCGCGCAGCCCGTCGTTCGCCTGGATTGGCCAGAGGCGGGACCCGCCTCGTTCCCTGGCGGAAAAGATCGTGCGTTTCCAAGACAGTGACGACTTCCTGCTCTCCGCAAACGCATACGACTTCGACCTGTACGTCGTCGAACTGGCGCAGCAGGGCGTGCGAGGCATCGACCTCGTGCGGCTCATCCGCCGGCGCAGCGTCGCCGGCATCGTGGCGCTGGGCGGCGAAGAAGGGTCAGAGTTCGTGCAGGCGCTGGAGTCTGGAGCCGACATGGTGCTGAAGGCGGATGCGCCGGCCGATCACCTGTCGGCCGGTGTGGCCGCCGTGTGGCGTCGGCTGCAGTCGACGGCAGCGGGAGCACCTGGCGCCGCTCCAAATCCCTGGACCTTGCTGGAATCGCGCGGCGTGCTTCAGGCCCCCGATGGCACCGAGATCACCCTCAGCGAGAGCGATCTCGCGATCGTGCGCTGCTTTGCAGACGCGGAGGGTGCCAAAGTCGAGCGCCGCACCTTGATCGAGCGCCTCTGGGGCCCCGATGCGGCGCCTGCCTCCACCGAGAACGCCCTGCATGCCACCCTGTACCGCTTGCGAAAGCGCATCGAGCAGGCCGGCCAGGCATTCGTGCCCGTGCACGCCGTGGCGCGGGTGGGCTACGAGTTTCGAGCGCCGCTCGTGCGAGGCTCGTAGAGCCCGGGTGCCTTGCGAGCAGGCCCTAGAGGGGCGCCGTCTCGAACATCAGCCTCATCAGGCGCTGCGCGCGCTCCGGAGGCACTTCGGCCGACGAGAGCAGTTGCTCGATGAGGTCGTCGGCCCCCGGCGCCTCGGCGAATGCCATGCTCCAGGCCCCGAAGCGGCGCTGGCTCAGATCGCCTTCGGCGAGACGCTTCACGGCCGTATGCCGCCGGTCGGCGCCGATGATGGCCATCGTGTCGGCCACGGCTGCTGGCGTGCCCTCCAGCAGCTGTGCGAAGTGGCCTCCGGTGAACAGCAGTGAACCCGTGACGCCTCGGTGGCTGTTTTGCTCGCGCGCACACCGAAGGATCCTGTCGACCTCGATCGGCGTCGCCAGCGAGCGGCTGACGTAGAAAACGTGCGAAAGGCTGAGCGGGTCGGAGGTGTGCATGGGTCGGGCTCAGCCGGATCGCTGCGCAGTGCCGCAAGCGTAGCGGATCACGCGCGTCGCCGGCAGGTCGAACTACCCTGCCAAACCGCGCCATTTCCGCGTGTGGGTACACCCGCCACCCGCAGCCGCAAGCCCTGAGACACTCGCGGGATGTCCCAGCACCCCATCACCCCGCGCGTTGCCTTCTATCTCACCTTGCCGCCCCTGCTGTGGGCCGGCAACGCCGTCGTCGGCCGGGCGCTCGTGGGCACCGTGCCGCCAATGGCGTTGAGTGCGATGCGCTGGGCGATCGCCCTCGTGCTGCTGCTGCCCTTCGCCACGCGGCTGTGGCGGCGGCCGCAAGACATCCGCGAACGCTGGCCCTACCTCGCGCTCATCGGTGTGCTCGGCGTGGGCACCTACAACTCGCTGCAGTACCTGGCGCTGCAGACCTCCACGCCGATCAACGTCACGCTGATCCTGTCGAGCATGCCGCTGTGGATGCTGCTCTTCGGCATCCTCTTTTACCGCGAGCACCCCACACGCCCGCAGATCGTCGGCGCCGTTTTGTCACTCGCGGGTGTGGCCCTTGTGATCTCGCGCGGTGACCTGAAGGTGCTGCTCGACCTGCATCTGTTGCCCGGCGACTTGCTGATGCTCGTGGCCATCGCGCTCTGGGCCTGGTACAGCTGGCTGCTGGCGCGCCCACCCGCCCACATGCGCGGCGAGGCACGGCCCGACTGGGGCTGGGCCGAGTTGCTCGTGGTGCAGATGATCTTCGGTACGGCGTGGGCGGCGGGCGCCGCGGGAGTCGAAGCCGTGGTGAGCCCGGCGCAGATCCACTGGTCGCCGATGGTCGTTCTGGCGCTGGCGTATGTGGCCATCGGGCCGTCGCTGCTCGCCTATCGCTTCTGGGGGGAAGGCGTGTCGACCGTCGGGCCGGCAATTGCGGCGTTCTTCAGCAACCTCACGCCGGTGTTTGCGGCCCTGATGTCGGCACTGTGGCTGGGCGAAGCGCCGCGCTGGTATCACGTGGCGGCGTTCGTGCTGATCGGTGCGGGGATCGTGGTGAATTCGCGGCGATCTTCGGTCTGAGCGAGCACGCGGAGCTGGGGTGTCGCACTCCGCTCATGTCCCCCGCAAAAGGTCGCTCCCGCGATCTTTTGCTCCTCCTTTACTTCGCTCCATGCGACACCCCAGCTCCGCGCGCCGGCACGGCCGGTGACATGCCGCATGCCACCACCGGTTCGAGCATCGGCCACGGGGTGAGGGGCGCAGTGAAGTAAAGGAATGAATTGATGAACGCGGGAGCGTTCATCAACAAGGGACATGAACGGAGCCCCTCACCCCGTGGCCGATGCGTCGCTCCGAACCCGCCGACGGTCAGAACGTCCCCGGGTAAGCGCCCCCATCCATCAGGATGTTCTGCCCCGTGATGAATCCCCCATGCACGCTGCAGAGGAAGGCGCACATCGCACCAAACTCTTCCGGCGTGCCGAAGCGTCCAGACGGGTTCTGCTTGCGGCGCTGATCGGCGATCGCGTCGATGCTCACGCCACCGGCCTTTGCAGCCCCGGCCATCGTCACACGCAGGCGGTCGGTGTCGAAGGGGCCCGGCAGGAGGCCGTTGATGGTCACCCCTTTCGCCACCGTCTTGCGCGCGAGGCCCGCCGTGAAGCCCGTCAAGCCCGAGCGAGCGCCATTCGACAAACCGAGGATGTCGATCGGCGCCTTCACCGCCGCCGAGGTGATGTTGACGATGCGGCCGAAGCCGCGCGACATCATCGGGTCGACCACCGCCTTCATCAGCTCGATGGGCGTGAGCATGTTGGCGTCGAGCGCCTTGATCCAGGCGTCGCGGTCCCAGTCGCGGAAGTCGCCGGGCGGCGGGCCGCCTGCGTTGTTGACGAGGATGTCGACCTGCGGGCAGGCGGCGAGCGCTGCGGCGCGGCCTTCAGGCGTGGTGATGTCGCCGGCGACCGCGCGCACCTCGCCGCCCTTCAGCGCCCGCAGCTCGGCCGCCGTGGCCTCCAGCGCCTCGGCCCCGCGCGCGGTGATGACGACGTTCACGCCCTCCTTCACCAGCGCCTGCGCGCAACCCTTGCCCAGGCCCTTGCTGGCCGCACACACCAGCGCCCACTTGCCTTCAATACCGAGATCCATGTGACTACCTCCATTTGGCGAGCAACCAGATGCCCGCAAGAACCAGAACCGTACCGGCCGCGATCCAGGCGGTGAACGGCTCACCCAGGATCACCACACCCATCAGGATCGTCGACAACGGCCCGAACATGCCCACCTGCGTGGCCATCGATGCACCGATGCGCTCGATGGCCAGCATCACCAGCAGCACCGGGCAGAAGGTGCAGGCCACCGCGTTGAGCACGCTGAGCCAGATCACCTCGGGCGCCACCGCCATCGCGCTCACCGGCCGCAGGATGAAGAACTGCGCGATGCACAGCACGCAAGCGATCGAGGTCGCGAGGCCGGTGAGGCGCAGCGCGCCCAGGCGCTTGACCTCCTCGCCGCTGTAGACGAGGTAGAGCGCATAACTCACCATGCTGCCGAAGACGAGCGCGGCGCCCAGCGCCACGTTGCTGCCCAAGAGCGTGACCTCATGCCCGAAGACGAGCAGCACGCCGCAGTAGCTCACCGCCAGCGAGATGAGCTGCCGCCGCGTCACCTTCTGCTTGAAGAGCACCACGCCGAGAAAGAGCACCAGCGTCGGGTTGAGGTACAGGATGAGCCGCTCCAGGCTCGCGGTGATGTACTGCAGGCCGGCGAAGTCGAGAAAGCTTGCGAGGTAGTAGCCGCTGAAGCCCAGGCCCGTGACGGCCAGCCAGTCGCGCCGCGTGAGCGCCGCCTTGCCGCGCCCCGACCACCACGACAGCAGCAGGAACATCGGCAGCGCGAACAGCATGCGGTACATGATGAGCGTGACCGCATCCACCCCGTAGCGGTACGCGAGCTTGACGATGATGGCCTTGCCCGAGAACGCGATGGCGCCGAGTGCGGCGAAGACGAAACCCGGCCACAGGGCCTTGTGCGGCGCAGCCGCCGCAAGCGAGCCCGAGGTCATGCTCAGTACACCACCGCCTGCCCGTCACGCCGCGGGTCGCTCGCCGCCACATACCCTTCCACTGCCGGGTCGCCCAGTCGCCAGATGAACTGGCCGGCGCCGAAGTCCTGGTAGGAGTCGTTGATGACCTCCATCTGGTGCCCGCGCTCGGCGAGGCCTTGCACGGTGGCCGGGTTCATCGCGCTCTCGACATTGATCTCCAGGCCCGCGTTGAAGCGCCAGCGCGGCGCATCGCAGGCGGCCTGCGGTTGCTGGCGGTAGTCGAGCATGCGCACGAGCGTCTGCATATGGCCTTGCGGCTGCATGTTGGCGCCCATCACGCCGAAGCTCATCACCGGCTGGCCGTCTTTCGTGAGGAAGGCGGGAATGATGGTGTGGAAGGGCCGCTTGCCCGGCGACACCACGTTGGCGCTCTTCGCATCGAGGCTGAAGGCGTGACCGCGGTTCTGCATCGACAGGCCGTAGCCCGGCACCACCACGCCCGAGCCGAAGCCCTGGAAGTTGCTCTGGATGAAGCTCACCATCATGCCGCGCTCGTCGGCCGCGGTGAGGTAGATGGTGCCGCCCTTCACCGGGTTGCCCGCGCCGAAGTCCTGCGCGCGCTTCATGTCGATGAGCCTGGCGCGCGAGGCGAGATACGCATCGTCGAGCAGCTGCTCGGCCGTGACCTCCATGCTCGCTGGTTCGGCCACGTAGCGGTAGACGTCGGCGAAGGCGAGCTTCATCGCTTCGATCTGCAGGTGCTGCGAGTCCACCCCATCGACCTTCATCGACGTGAGGTCGAAGTGCGAGAGGATGCCGAGTGCAATGAGGGCCGCGATGCCCTGCCCGTTCGGCGGGATCTCGTGCAGCGTGTGGCTGCCATAGGTCTTGCCGATGGGCGTGACCCACTCGGGCTTGTAGCCGGCGAAGTCTTCGACCGTGATCGAGCCGCCGTGCTCGCGCGCATGGCGCGCCGCGGCTTCGGCGATCTCGCCACCGTAGTACGCCGCGCCCTTGCTCTGCGCGATGAGGCGCAGCGACTTCGCTGCACCGGGGAAGCGGAACAACTCCCCCACCTCGGGCGCGCGGCCATGCGGCATGAAGCTCTGTGCGAAGCCGGGCAGCTCGGCCAGCAGCGGCGTGGCCGCGGCCCACTTCTGCTGCACCACCACCGGCACCGCATAACCGCGCTCGGCGATCTCGATGGCGGGCTCGAGCAGGTCGCCGAAGGGCAGCTTGCCGAAGCGCTCGCTCAAGGCCACCCACGAGGCCACCGCCCCGGGCACGGTGACGCTGTCCCAGCCGCGCTGCGGCGGGCTCTTCGCGTCGTCGCCGTACTTGGCCTTGAAGTAGCCGCGCGTCCAGGCCTGCGGGGCGCGGCCCGAGGCGTTGAGGCCGTGCAGCTGCTGCCCGTCCCAGAGGATGCAGAAGGAGTCGGAGCCGAGCCCGTTGCTCACCGGCTCGACGATCGTCATGGCCGCCGCCGCGGCGATGGCCGCATCGACCGCGTTGCCCCCTTTCATCAGCATGCGAAGCCCCGCCTGCGCCGCGACCGGGTGCGAGGTGGAGACGACATTGCGCCCGAAGACGGGCAGGCGCTGAGTGGGGTAGCCGGTGGTCCAGTCGAATGCGTGCGTCATGCGTAATCCTCGATCTCGGGAGCCCGAAGGTTAGTCCGATTCGGTGAGACGTGTCGCCTCCAAAACAAACAAGCCGCCCTGAGAGGCGGCTTGTCGGTGCGAGACGGCCAGCGGTCAGTCTTCGACGAAGGCCTCTTCGCGCTTCTTCTTGATCGACGGCAGCATCACGATCACCACCAGCAGCACCGCGGCGATCAGCAGGCCAGCCGACAGCGGGCGCACGACGAAGGTGCTCCAGTCGCCACGCGAGAGCAGCAGCGCACGCCGCAGGTTCTCTTCCATCATCGGCCCGAGGATGAAGCCCAGCAGCAACGGTGCACCCTCACAGCTCAGCTTGTAGAACAGGTAGCCGATCACCGCGAAGATCGCCGTCATGTAGACGTCGAAGTTGTTGTTGTTGAGGGTGTACACGCCGATGCAGCAGAAAAGCGTGATCGCGGGGAACAGGAAGCGGTAGGGCACCGTCAGCAGCTTGATCCAGATGCCGATCAGCGGCAGGTTGAGCACCACCAGCATCAGGTTACCGATCCACATCGAGGCGATCAGGCCCCAGAAGAGCTGCGGGTTGCTCGTCATCACCTGCGGCCCGGGCTGGATGCCCTTGATCGTCATCGCGCCCACCATCAGCGCCATCACCGCATTGGGCGGGATGCCCAGCGTGAGCATCGGAATGAACGAGGTCTGCGCGCCGGCGTTGTTGGCCGACTCGGGGCCCGCCACGCCGCGGATGTCACCCTTGCCGAAGCGGCCGGTGTCGCCAGCGATCTTTTTCTCGAGCGTGTAGGCGGCGAACGACGACAGCAGCGCTCCCCCGCCTGGCAGCACACCCAGCACGGAGCCGAGCGCCGTGCCACGCAGCACCGCAGGCCAGGCCTGCTTGAAGTCGTCACGCGTGGGCCACAGGCCTTTCACTTCCTTCGTGAACACCTCGCGGTGCTCGGCGGGCTGGCCGAGGTTGGCGATGATTTCGCCGAAGCCGAAAAGGCCCATCGCGATCACGACGAAGCCGATGCCGTCGGTCAGCTCGGGGATGTCGAAGCTGTAGCGCGCGGTGCCGGAGATCACGTCGGTGTTGATCTGCGCCATCGTGAGGCCGAGGATGATCATCGAGATGGCCTTGAGCAACGAGCCCGAGGCCAGCACCACGGCGCCGATGAGGCCCAGCACCATCAGCGAGAAATACTCCTGCGGGCCGAACTTGAAGGCCAGCTCGGTGAGCGGCGGCGCGAAGGCCGCGATGATGACCGTGCCCACGCAACCGGCAAAGAACGAGCCCAGGCCCGCCGCCGCCAACGCAGAGCCGGCACGGCCCTGGCGGGCCATCTGGTAGCCGTCGATCGCGGTCACGACCGACGACGATTCGCCCGGCACGTTGATCAGGATGGCGGTGGTCGAGCCACCGTACTGCGCGCCGTAGTAGATGCCGGCCAGCATGATGAGCGCGGGCGTGGCGTCGAGCGCGTAGATCGACGGCAGCAGCATCGCGATGGTCGCCACCGGGCCAAGGCCGGGCAGCACGCCGATCAGCGTGCCCAGGATGCAACCGAAGAAGGCATAGGCCAGGTTCTGCAGCGTGAAGGCCACGCCGAAACCCAGCATCAGGTTGTTGATCAGTTCCATGGTCGTCTCGATTTGTAGTAGTGCGTCTGACGGGGTCTCAAGACCCGAGGAACGAAGGCCACATCGGAATGGTGAGCTTCAGCCCCCACACGAAGATCACCCACGAGAAGAAGGTCAGCACCACCGCGGCGATGAGCACGCCGCGCCACTTGAATTCGTCGCCCGCGAAGCTCACCGCGACGATGAGGATGGGGATCGTGATGATCATGCCCAGGCGCGGCAGCAGCACGCCGAAGAGCACGATGGAGCCGACGGTGATGAGCAGCGGGCGCCACGCGATCTTGCCGATGGGGTCGCCGCCTTCGGTCTCGATGGTGAGGCTCTTGAAGAGCACGATCGCGCCGAGGATGGCGAGGATGATGCTCAGCAGCAGCGGGAAGTAACCCGGCCCCGGGCGGGCCGACGTGCCCATGCTGTAGTTGGTGGCCCCGACGGCAAACACGATGCCGACCACGAGGAACATGAGACCGGACCAGAAGTCCCGTTCGCTTTTGATTTTCAAGGCCTTGCTCCTCGGCTAATGACTCGCGGGGGATTCTAGGTAGCCAGACCCCCGCGCCCGTGTGTGGTTTACACGTACCGAGCTAGGTGTCTCGCTGAGTGGAACACAGCGCGGCTCGGTGCACGTTCATCGGTGCTGCGTCACGCCTCCCACGCGGGCGTGGAGCGCAGCACTTCTTCCAGCGTGGTGACGCCTTCGGCCACCTTCATCGCACCGGCCAGGCGCAGGGGTCGCAGTCCTTCCGTCAACGACTGCTTGCGCAGCTTGGAGATGTCGGGGGTCGGGTGGATGAAAGCGCCGGCCGCCTCGCTCACGCTCAGCAGCTCGTAGAGGCCGGCCCGGCCGCGGAACCCCGTCATGCGGCATTCGAGGCAGCCCACCGGCTTGTAGGCCGAGACACGGCCGTTGATGCGCCAGGGCTTGATGACTTCGTCGATCGCTTCGGCGGTGGTGTGAGGGTCGGGCTGCTTGCAGCTCACGCACAAGGTGCGCACCAGCCGCTGCGCCAGCACGCCGATCACCGTGGCACCGATCAGGTACGGCGGCACGCCGAGGTCGGTGAGGCGGGTGATGGCCGAGGCCGAGTCGTTGGTGTGCAGCGTGCTGAAGACGAGGTGGCCGGTGAGCGCGGCCTGGATCGCCATCTCGGCGGTCTCGAGGTCGCGGATTTCGCCGACCATGATGATGTCCGGGTCCTGGCGCATCAGCGCTCGCAGGCCTTCGGAGAAGTTGAGGTCGATCGCCGGCTGCACCTGCGTCTGGTTGAGCGCCGGCTGGATCATTTCGATCGGGTCTTCGACGGTGCAGACGTTGACCTCGTCGGTGGCGAGGCGCCGCAGCGTGGAGTAAAGCGTGGTCGTCTTGCCCGAGCCGGTGGGGCCGGTCACGAGGATGATGCCGTGCGGGCGTGAGACCAGCTGCTCCCATCGCTGCGCGTCGTGCGTGCCGAAGCCGAGCGCATCGAGGTTCTTGACGGTGGTGTCGGGGTCGAAGATCCGCATCACCAGCTTCTCGCCGAAGGCGGTGGGGATGGTCGACAGGCGCATTTCCACTTCGTCGCCCTGCGGGTTGCGCGTCTTGATGCGGCCGTCGAGCGGGCGGCGCTTTTCCACCACGTCCATGCGGCCGAGCAGCTTGATGCGCGCGACCATCGCGTTCATCACGCCCGGCGGCAGCTGGTAGACGGTGTGCATCACGCCGTCGATGCGGAAGCGGATCACGCTCAGCTCGCGGCGCGGCTCCAGGTGAATGTCGCTCGCACGCTGGTCGAAGGCGTATTGCCACAGCCAGTCGACCACCTGCACCACGCCCTGGTCGTTGGCGTCGAGCTGCTTGTTGGTCTTGCCGAGCTCTACCAGCTGCTCGAAGCTCGCGGCAGCCGAGGTCTCGCCCGTCTTGATGGCCGCGCGCACCGAGCGCTGCAGCGTGTAGAACTCGGTCGTGAACTTGGCGATGTCGCTGGGGTTGGCCACCACCAGCTTGAGCGACTTCTTGGTGTGCGCCTCGATCTCGGGCACCCAGGCCAGGTCGAAGGGCTCGCTGGTCGCGACCGTCACCTCGTTCAAGCCGAACTGAAGCGGCAGCGCACGCCGCCGCTCGGCGTAGGTGATCGACATCACGTCGGACACACGCCCCACGTCGACTTTCAGCGGGTCGATGCGCACATAGGGCATGCCGATGTGGCCGGCCAGCCACTCGGTGAGCAGATCGAGGTCGAGCGGCTTGCCACTCTTCGCATGCAGCAGCTGCGCATTGGCCAGCCGCACCAGCGGGTGCTGCACGCTGTCGCCCGCGGCGAAGCGCTGCGCCGTCTGCTCGTGCATCGCCGAGCTGATGACGCCGTCTTCGTGCAGCCAGCGCAGCAGGCGCCGCCAGTCGAGCCGGCCCGCCGGGTGCGACACGGGTTTGACAGGCTTGGTGGGCTTGGCGGTCTGGGTGGGAGCAGTGCTCATGTGGGATCTTCAGGCGAAGGCAGTGCGCGCATCATGCGCAGCCACTTGCGGGCCGGCAATGCGGTCAGAGTTTCAATGGTTTCCGCCCGTGCGGCAAGCGTGTCGCGGTCGGGCATGGCCATGCCCTTGAGGCCGACGACCACCGTGTTGCCCTCCTTGGTGGGCCGCAGGCTGAGCACGGGGTCGCCGTCGAACGCCTGGGCGATGCGCGCGGCGCTGCGCTCGAAGCTCGCGTCTCGCCCGAAGAGGTTGACCGTCATCACCCCCTCGTCTGCCAGCAGGCGGTAGCAGGCGTCGTAGAACGACTGATCGTCGAGCACGGGGCTTGCGGCATCGTGGTCGTAGAGGTCGACGTTGAGCACGTCGGCGGTGCCGATGTGCGCCGCGTCGGCCACGTAGACGGCCGCGTCCTGGTTGAGCACGGTGAGCTTCTTGTCGTCGGCCGGCAGGTTGAACCACATGCGGCAGGCGGTGATCACGGTTGGGTTGAGTTCGACCGCCGTCGTCTTCATGCGCAGGTTGCGGTGGCAGAAGCGCGTGATCGACGCCGAGCCGAGGCCGAGCTGCACTGCATGTGCCTTGCTCACGTAGGCGGGGTTGCGAAACAGCATCCACACCATCATGCGCTGCACGTATTCGAGTTCGAGCGCGTGCGGCTTGCGCACGCGCATGGCGCCCTGCACCCAGGGCGTGCCGAGGTGCAGGTAGCGCACCCCTTCGAATTCGGAGATCGTGGCCGGGGCCATGTCGGGTTGCGTCTTGGAGTTCTTCTTCATGGTCATGCAATGCCGTGGGCCTCGAACGCGTCGCGCCATGCGGCCAGCTTGCGCTCGAAGCTCCAGGAGGCGTTGGCGGGGCTGGTGGACGGCAGGCGCTGCACGCGCACGCCGAGCGTGGCGGTGAAGCGCATCGCGCGGGCGGACTCGCCGCCGTTGTGGGCGACGGCCTGCAGCTGCGGTGCTTGGGCCTTCAAGCCTGCAAGGTCGTTGAACTCGGCATCGCGGATCGCACTGTCGAGGCTGCCCTCGCGGCGGCAGTGGGCGTAGACGTCCCAGATGCCCAGGCCGCGCTTCAGCGCTTCTTGCAGGCGCTTCGGGTAGGCCAGTGCCCGAAGGTCCAGCCCCCACACGGCAGAGAGCAACGGCCAGAAGTGGTTGCGCGGGTGGGCGTAGTACTGACCCGCGGCGAGCGAGGCGACGCTCGGGAAGCTGCCCAGCACGAGCAGGCGTGTGCGGTGGTCGATGACGGGGGGCAGGCCGCGCAGCAGGTCGGTGTCGGCAGTGGGGGCAAGGGGCATGGGCCCGTCAGTCTGCCAGAGCGGCCAGCCGGGGCAGTGCGACTTGTGCGTTGCGCCAGGTGATGTCGGCCACCTGGGCGGGCGTCCAGCCGCGCAGGTCGGCCAGGGTCTGCGCGATGCGCGGCAGCTGCGCCGGCTCGTTGCGCGAGGTCTCGCCGGCCGCACGCTCGGCGGCGGTGCGGTAAAGCCAATGCGGGGGGATGTCGGGAGCGTCTGTCTCCAGCACCAGGCTTTCGGCGGGCACGGTCTCGGCGAGGCGGCGGATCTGCAGCGCACGGTCGAAGGTCATCGCCCCGCCAAAGCCCAGCTTGAAGCCGAGGTCGATGAAGACCTGCGCCTGCTGCTCGCTGCCATTGAACGCGTGTGCGATGCCACGCACCGGAATGCGGCGCAACTGCTTGAGCAAGGCGTCGGCCGAGCGGCGCACGTGCAGCAGCACCGGCAGGCCGGCGGCATGGGCGAGCTTGAGTTGCTCCACGTAGAAATGCCGGGCCTTCGCCTGGTCGAGGCCCGGCACGAAATGGTCGAGCCCGATCTCGCCCACGGCCACCAGGCGCGGGTCGTCGCGGTGGCGCTGCAGCGCGTCATGCAGCGCCGCGAGGTCGGATTCCGCGGCGTCGTTCACGCACAAGGGGTGGATGCCGAGCGCATAGGCCAGGCCGTGCCGGTGGGCAAGGTGGCGCACCGTCTCGAAGTTCGACACCGCCACCGCCGGCAGCACCTGCAGCGCCACGCCCGCCGCATGGGCGCGCGCGACGACGCCGTCGCGGTCGGGGTCGAACTCGGGGGCATCGAGGTGGCAGTGGGTGTCGATCCAGCGCATGCCCCGGATGATGCCTTGAGCATGCACGGACGCCCGCGGCGTGATACGGTGTGCATGTCGCCGACACGGTCTGCAACGGCCTGCAGGAGGCGGCGGTGTTTGGAATCCAGCAGTCTCCCGTGAACACCTGGAGGTGGCAGGCATGAGAAAGGCTCCGCTCTACAGCCGCTCGCCGCGACAACCGTCGCCGCCCGCGACCGCCGCTGCGGTGCGGCCCGCACCCGACATGAGCGCCTCCGCCGCCGCGCCAGTGGCGCCACGCAAGCGATCGGCATGGCGCGAGCGCCTGGCCTGGGCCACGGTGGGCGTGCTGCTGGTGGTGCTGGGCGCCTTCGGCCAGCGGGCCTTCGCCCCCGGCAGCGCCGCCCTCACCCAGAAAGACATCGATGCCTCGGTGCGCCGCTCGCTCGAGAAAGAGCCCCTGCCCTCGGCCTACGCCAAAGCCCATGCCGCCATCGCCCCATCCGTGGTGCGGGTGGAAGGCGACGACGGGCCCGACGATGCTCCCGCGCCCCAGGCGGCACCGGGCGGCAAGAGCACCAAGAAGAAGACCGAGAACGGCCCGCCCGTGCCCAACCATGCCATCGGCACCGGCGTGGTGATCGTCGACAACGGCACCATCCTCACCAACCTGCACGTGGTGGCCGGCTCCAAGCGGCTAAAGGTGACCTTTGCCGACGGCAGCGAGTCCGACGCCTCGCTCATCGGCGTGCAGCCCGAGCACGACCTCGCCGTGCTGCGCGCCCGCAGCATTCCCGACGACCTGGTCGCCGCGACCATGCGCTCCACTGCCGACCTGCAACCGGGCGACGAGGTGATCGCGGTGGGCTTCCCGTTCGGCATCGGGCCGTCGGTGTCGGGCGGCGTGGTGTCGGGCCTTCGGCGCGAGTTCCGCTCGCCTCAAGGTCAGCGCAAGCTGACCAACCTGATCCAGTTCGACGCCGCCGCCAACCCCGGCAACTCGGGCGGGCCGCTGGTCACGATGGACGGCAGCGTGGTGGGCATCGTGACCGCCATCCTCAACCCGTCGGAGCAGCGCACCTTCATCGGCATCGGGTTTGCCGTGCCCATCGAGAACGCGGCTGCGGCCGCGGGAATGCCACCGTTCTGAGGAAACGCCACCATGACTGAACACGCGAAGACTGCCACCTTGATGGAGCAGATCCTCTATGAGGTGAAGCGTGTCGTCGTCGGCCAGGATCGTTTCCTCGAACGTGTGATGGTGGCCATGCTCGCGCAGGGCCACCTGCTGGTGGAAGGCGTGCCGGGCCTGGCCAAGACGCTCACGGTGAAGACGCTCGCCACCGCCCTGCGCGGCAGCTTCAAGCGCATCCAGTTCACGCCCGATCTGGTGCCCGCCGACCTGGTGGGCACGCGCATCTACAACCAGAAGACGGGCGAGTTCGCCACCTCGCTCGGCCCGGTGTTCGCCAACCTGCTGCTGGCCGACGAGATCAACCGTGCGCCCGCCAAGGTGCAGAGCGCGCTGCTCGAAGTGATGCAGGAGCGCCAGGTCACCATCGCCGGCGAGACGCACAAGGTGCCTTCGCCCTTCCTCGTGATGGCCACGCAAAACCCGATCGAGACCGAAGGCACCTACCCGCTGCCCGAGGCGCAGGTCGACCGCTTCATGATGAAGGTGGTGGTCGACTACCCAACCGAGGAAGAAGAGTTCGTGATCGTCGAACGGGTGACGGGCGACCCGGTCACCGTGAGCCCGATCGCAAGCACCGGCCAGCTGGCCGAGCTGCAGCACGAGTGCCGCAAGATCTACGTCGACCCCTCGCTCACGCAGTACGCGGTGAAGATCGTCGGCGCCACGCGCACCCCGGCGCGGCACGGCCTGCAAGACCTCGCCAAGTACATCAGCTTCGGCGCCAGCCCGCGCGCCACCATCGGCCTCATCGAAGGCGCCCGCGCACTGGCGATGCTGCGCGGCCGCAGCTACGCGCTGCCCGAAGACGTGGCCGACCTCGTGGGCGACGTGCTGCGCCACCGCCTGGTGCTGAGCTACGAAGCGCTGGCCGACGGCATGAGCGCCGACCAGTTGATCCAGCGCATCACGGCCAAGCTGCCCAAACCCGACAAACCCATGCATGGACGCCCGACCCAATCCGAATCAGGCAGCGCCTGACGCCATCCTGCGGCGCCTCGAGTGGACGGTGATCCGCCGTCTCGATGGCGTGCTGCAGGGCGATTACCGCACGCTCTTCCGCGGTGCGGGGCTCGACCTTGCCGACCTGCGCGAGTACCAGCACCACGACGACGTGCGCCACATCGACTGGAACGTGACGGCGCGGCTGCAGCAGCCCTACGTGCGCGAGTTCACCGAAGACCGCGAGCTCACCGCCTGGTTCCTGCTCGACCTCTCGGGCAGCGTCGACTTCGGCTCGGCGCGCAGCAAGCGCAGCGTGTCGGCCGAGTTCGTGGCCACGCTCGCGCGGCTCTTCACGCGGCACGGCAACCGCGTGGGCGCCATGCTCTACGGCGACACACTCGACGAAGTGCTGCCGGCACGCGGCACCCGCACCCACGTGCTGCACCTGCTGCAGCGCATGCAGCAGCACCGGGCCAAGCCTGCCAAGACCACCACGCAGCTGAGGGACTTGCTGCAACGCGCCGCACCGCTCATGCCACGGCGCTCGACGGTGTTCGTCGTGTCGGACTTCCTCAGCGCCCCGGGCTGGGACCAGGCGCTCGCGCAACTCAGCCTGCGCCACGAGGTACTGGCGGTGCGCCTGTACGACCCGCTCGAGATGGCCCTGCCCGACCTCGGCATGGTCACGCTGCAAGACGCCGAGACGGGCGAACAGTTCATGGTCGACACCAACGACCCCGGCTTCCGCTCGCGCTACGAGAAAGGCGCCGAACGGCAGGAGACCGCGTTGCGCGAATCGCTGGCGCGTGCGGGCGTCGACACGCTGGAGCTGGCCACCGATGAAGACCTGCTCGCCACGCTCTTGCGCTTCGTCGAGCTGCGCAAGCAGCGCATGCGGCTCAACTCGGGGGCCGGGCTGCCGGCCCATTTGAAACGCAACACCACCGGAGGGCGTGATGAGCTTCGTGTGGCCTGAGTTCCTGTGGTCGTTGGCGGCACTGCCGCTGCTCGTGCTGCTCTATTGGTGGCTGCTCCACCGCCGCAAGAAGGTGATGCTCACTTTCGCCAACCTGGCACTCGTGAAGCAGGTGGCCGGCAAGGGCCAGGGCTGGCGCCGGCACGTGCCGCCGGTGCTGATGCTGCTGGCCCTTGCGACACTGCTCGTTGCCGCCGCACGCCCGCGCGCGGTGGTGACGCTGCCGCTGCAGCAGGAGACCATCATCCTCGCGATGGACGTCTCGGGCAGCATGCGGGCGACCGACGTTCAGCCCAACCGTCTCGTGGCTGCACAAGATGCCGCGAAGGCTTTCCTGAAAGACCTGCCGCGCAGCGTGCGGGTGGGCGTCGTGTCGTTCGCCGGCACCGCCGCCGTGGTGCAGCCGCCCACGCTCAACCGCGAAGACATCGAAGCCGCCATCGACCGCTTCCAGCTGCAGCGCGGCACCGCCATCGGCAGTGGCATCGTGCTCTCGCTCGCCACCATCTTCCCCGAGGCGGGCATCGATCTCTCGCAGATCACCGGCGCGCGCAACATGCCCATCGGCCCCGGCGACAAGCCGCCGAAGGAGTTCACGCCGGTGCCACCGGGGTCGTTCTCGTCGGCCGCCATCGTGCTCCTGACCGACGGCCAGCGCACCACCGGCCCTGACCCGATGGACGCCGCCAAGATGGCGGCCGACCGCGGGGTGAAGGTCTACTCGGTGGGCATCGGCACCAAGGAAGGCGAGACCATCGGCTTCGAAGGCTGGTCGATGCGCGTGCGGCTCGACGAGGAGACGCTCAAGGGCGTGTCCAACCTCACCCGCGCCGAATACTTCTACGCCGGCACGGCCGACGACCTGAAGAAGGTCTACCAGTCGCTCAGCTCGCGGCTCGTCGTCGAGAAGAAGGAAACCGAGATCACCGCGTTTTTCGCCGCCGCCGCAGCGCTGATGGTGCTGCTGTCGGCCGCGCTGTCGGTGTGGTGGTTCGGGCGCGTGGCCTGAGCGCAGGCCCTAGCGCAGCAGCGCACGCACCTGCTCGGCGAAGGTAGCCATCTCGATGGGCTTGCTGATGTAGCCGTCGCACCCGGCGGCGAGCAGGCGCTCGCGGTCGCCCTTCATCGCATAGGCGGTGAAGGCGACGACCACGAGATCGGCCGTCGCAGGGTCGGCCCTCAGCTGGCCGAGGAGCGCAAGGCCGTCGACGTGAGGCATCTGAATATCGAGCAGCACGAGGTCGGGCCGCGTGTGTGCAAGGGCCCGCAGGGCAGCCTCGGCGCCATCGGCGGTGGCGACCTGCAGGCCGGCGCTGCACAGCACCATCGAGGCCAGCTCCAGGTTGACCGGGTTGTCGTCGACGATCAGCACCAGCGGCGCGGTCATGGCAACGCTCCGGGCGCAGCGCGCCGGGGCAGGCGCACATGGAAGACGCTGCCCACGCCGGGTTCGCTGCGCAGCCCCACACTGCCGCCCTGCAGCTCGGCGAGCCGGCGCGTGAGGGCCAGCCCGAGGCCGGTGCCGCCGTGGGTCTTGGCGAGGCCGGTGTGCACCTGCTGGAAGGGCATGAAGAGCCGAGCCTGGTCGGCCGCGGCGATGCCCACGCCATTGTCTTCGACCTCGATGCGCCACCACGACTCGTCTTCGGCCACCGCGCGCAGTTGCACCCGCCCGCCGGGGCCGGTGAACTTGATCGCGTTCGACAGGAAGTTATAGAGCACCTGCTTGAGCCGGGCCGGGTCGAGCACGAGATCGTCGAGCGACGGGTCGAGCTGCACCTCGACGACGATGCGCTTGCGCTCGGCTTCAGCCTGCAGCATGCCCGTCACCTCGCCCACCAGGCCCGGCAGGTCGAGCGGCAATGGGGTGAGCTGGAGCTTGCCGGCCTCGACCTTGGCGAGGTCGAGCACGTCGTTGATGAGTTCGAGCAGGTGGCGCCCGCCGTTGGCGATGTGGCCGAGGTACTCATCGCGCTTGGGCGAGTCGGCCGGCAGAAGCGGCGAGCGCAGGATGTCGGCAAAGCCGATCACCGCGTTGAGCGGCGTGCGCAACTCGTGCGACATGTTGGCGAGGAACTCGCTCTTGACGCGGCTCGCCTCCACCACCTGGCGGTTTTCGGCTTCCAGCTGCACGCGCTGCACGCGCAACGCTTCGGCTTCGACCCGGTCGGTGATGTCGATCACCATGCCGAGCAGCCGCGCCGGCTCGCCGTCTTCCACGACCAGCATGCCGCTCGTGGCCAGCCAGTGCACGCTGCCGTCGGGCCAGATCACGCGGAACTCCTGTCGCCAGCGCGGCGCGCGGGTGCGCAGGGTCTCGTCCATGTGCGCGGCCACGCGGGCGCGGTCGTCGGGGTGCACCTGGCGCCAGAAGTCGTCGAGCGTCCAGCGCGCGAGCGGCTCGGCGTGGCCGAACGAGCGGTCGTGGCGAGCGGAGTGCTGGATCTCGCCGCTGCGCAGGTCCATGTCCCAGTCGCCGATCTCGCTCGCATCGAGCGCCAGGCGCAGCAGCGATTCGCTCTCGACACGCGCCGCCTCGGCCCGCAGGCGGGCATCTTCACGCTGCTGCAGCAAGGCCTGCGCCTGCGACAGGGCATGCGCCACATCGTTGGCTTCGGTGAGCTCACTCGCAGCGGGCATCGCCGGCTCGCCGCGGCCGATCGCGAGCGCCGGGCCCACCAGCGCTTGCACCGGCTCGGCGATGCGGCGTGCCATGAAGCTCGCGAGCCACCAGCCGAGCACGAGCAGCAGCACGCCGGCGCCGAACACGAGCCCGAGCCGGCGCGCCAGCTCCGCATGCAGCACCCTGACGGGCATGCCGATCGCCACCGACCAGCCATACGTGCCCGACCGCGTGAAGCACGCGATGGTGTCGATGCCGTCGCTGGTGTGGCCCTGGAAGATGCCTTCGTCGCGCCGGCTGAGCTGCTCCTGCACCACCGGAGCGACCGGCTGGCCGATGTGCCGGGCCGCGTCGCGGTTGCGGGCGACGATCTGGCTCGCACCATCGAGGATGCCCACCGTCCACTCCGGATCGAACCCCTGGCGATCGATGATCTGCTGGAAGCGCGCGGGCTTGAAGACCATCTCCAGTCGGGCGATGGCACGGCCTTCGCGCACGACCGGCACTGCCACCGCGACCTGCGGCTGGCGCGACATTTGGCCGATGAAGAGATCCGACACGGCCGGCTGCAGGCTCGCCAGCACGGTGGGAAAGCGGTCGCGCTCCAACTTGGGCAAAGGGGTGCCAAAGGGGTGGGCGACGCTGACCCGCCCCTGCAGCGCGGTGTCGAAGAGCACGATGTTGTCGCCGCCGCTGAGCTTGAGCACGTCGCTCGCACGCTCGTGGAAGCCGCGGTCATCTCCTTCGTCGATGCGGGTCGAGGTGGCGAGCGCCTGCAGCACGCCGATGCTGGTGCCCAGCTCGCGGTCGGCCTGGTAGGCCATCGCGCGGGCGGTCTGCAGCATCGCCTCCAGGCGGTTGTCGCGCTCGCGCTGGTAGGCCGACCACACCATCACCAGCGCCAGCACCCACCCCGGCACGATGGCCGCAAACACGAGCCGGCGGGTCAGCGCACGAACCGGACGCGGGCGGAGGGGCGACACGATGGGGGGTCCACGAGGGGGCGGCGAAAAGCGCCTGACCCAGTCTAGCGATGCGGGGCCAGCTTGTCGCGCGCGCCCCCCGGTAGCAGGATCACCCCGCCAGCCGGCCCAACGTGAGGTGGAGCGCGCGGCTGCAGCGCGCAGCGAGCGCTTCGTCGTGCGAGACCATCACGAGCGCCATGCCTCGATCGCGCGTGAGGCCGAGCATCAGCTCGAACACCGTATCGGCGGTGCGCCGGTCGAGGTTGCCGGTGGGCTCGTCGGCCAGCAGGCAGGCCGGGTGGCCGGCCAGCGCGCGGGCGATCGCCACCCGCTGCCGCTCGCCGCCCGAGAGCTGCGAGGGTCGGTGGTCCACACGCTCGGCCAGGCCCACCTGGGCCAGCACCGCACGCGCCTGCTCGCGCGCCTCGGCCTTGGCCATGCGGCGGATGCGCAGCGGCATCGCCACGTTGTCGAGCGCGGTGAATTCGGGCAGCAGGTGGTGGAACTGGTAGACGAAACCGAGGTGCTGGTTGCGCCACACGCCCTGCTCGCTGGCGCTCATGCTGGCGAAGTCGCGCCCGGCGAGCTTCACCTGGCCTTGCGTGGGCAGCTCGAGCCCGCCCAGCAGGTGCAGCAGCGTGCTCTTGCCGGAGCCGGAGGCGCCGACGATCGCGAGCGTCTCGCCGCGCTGCACGGTGAGGTCGACGCCTTGCAGCACGGCCACGTCGAGCCCCCCTTCGGTGAAACGCTTGTGCAGGCCGCGGGCCTCGATCACGATCTCACTCATAGCGCAGGGCCTCTGCGGGTTGCACGCGGCTTGCGCGCCAGCTCGGGTAGAGCGTGGCCACGAAGGCCAGCGCCAGGGAGATGAGGGTGATGGGCACGATGTCGGCCGATTGCGGCTCGCTGGGCATCTGGCTGATGAGGTAGACGCTGCCGGGGAGGAAGCTCGTGTGCAGCAGGCGCTCGATGAACGGCACGATGGTGCCCACGTTGAAGGCCACGAGGAGCCCGAGCACCACGCCGGCCAGCGTGCCGATCACGCCCGAGGCGGCGCCCTGCACCATGAAGACACCCATGATCGAGCGCGGGCTGGCGCCGAGCGTGCGCAGGATGGCGATGTCGGCGCGCTTGTCGGTCACCGTCATCACGAGCGTGGACACGAGGTTGAAGGCCGCCACCGCGACGATCAGCGTGAGGATGATGAACATCAGGCGCTTCTCGAGTTGCACTGCGGCGAACCAGTTCCGGTTGGTGCGCGTCCAGTCGCGCACGTAGACCTGCGAGCCCATCGCGGCACTCAGCTCATAGGCCACGGTGGGCGCTTCGTGCAGGTCTTTCAAGCGCAGCTGCACGCCGGTCGGGCCTTCGACGCGGAAGAGGCGCTGCGCGTCGTCGAGGTGGATGAGTGCAAGCGTGCTGTCGTATTCGTAGTGTCCGGAGTCGAAGGTGCCGACCACCGTCATCTGCTTGAGCCGCGGCACCACGCCGGCCGGTGTGACCTGGCCGCCGGGCGCCAGGATGGTGACGTTGTCGCCGGCACGCACGCCGAGCTGGCGGGCCAGCTCGCTGCCGAGCACGATGCCCCACTGGCCCGGCACGAGACGGGCAAGCGTGGTGTCTTTGAGCTGCGCGGCGAGGTCGGTGACGGTGGCCTCTTCGTCGGGCGAGATGCCGCGCACCACGGCGCCGCGCATCTCGTCGCCGCGGGCGATCAGCGCCTGCGCTGCCACAAAGGGCGCCGCGCCCACCACCTGTGGGTTCTCGCGCGCCTTGGCGGCCGTGGCGCGCCAATCGGGCAGCCCAGCACCCTGCCCTTCGAGCACCTCGATGTGCGCCACCACCGACAGCATGCGGTCGCGCACTTCCTTCTGGAAGCCGTTCATCACCGACAGCACGATGATGAGCGCGGCCACGCCGAGTGCGATGCCGAGCATCGACACGCCGGAGATGAAGGAGATGAAGCCGTTGCGACGACCGGCACGGCCAGCGCGCGTGTAGCGCCAGCCGATTTGCAGTTCATAGGGCCAATTCATGGTGCGCGGATGCTACCCGAGGGCCTTGCACAGGCGCTGCGGTACCCGCGACTGGCACGGCTTGCCGGCATGGCTGGGGTCACGCCGGCCCTCGCGGCGGGCTCTGACCCACCGCGCGCGCGTCAGCGCTCGATCCGGGCGTAGGCTGAGTGGTTGTGGATGGACTCGAAGTTCTCGACGTCCACCGAGTAGCGGCCGATGCGCTTGTCGGCATTGAGCCGCAGGGCCACGTCGCGCACCAGGTCTTCGACGAACTTGGGGTTCTCGTAGGCGCGCTCGGTGATCCACTTTTCATCGGCCCGCTTGAGCATCGGCCAGATTTCGCTGGAGGCCGACTCTTCGGCAAAACGCACCAGCTCACCCCAGGCCACGTCGCCGAGCAGCTCGGCGCGGATGGTGACGTGCGAGCGCTGGTTGTGCGCGCCGTAGTCGGAGATCTCCTTCGAGCATGGGCACAGCGACTTCACCGGCACCAGCACCTGCGACCACACGATGGTCTGGCCGTTGCGGCATTCGGCGATCCAGCTGCCCTGGTAGTCGAGCAGGCTTTCCAGGCCCGACACCGGCGCCCGCTTGCGGATGAAGAACGGGAAGCGCACCTCGACACGGCCTTCGGTCGCGTGCAGCTTCTGCAGCATCGCGTCGAAATGGCGGCGCAGGGTGGCGGGGTCGAGCGGCTCGTTGAGCGTGTCGAGCCAGGCCACGAAGCGCGACATGTGCGTACCCTTCTGCTCGGCAGGCAGGGCAACGTCCATGTCCCACACGCCGATGGTGGGCTGGGGCGTCTTGCCCATGCTCAGCGTCATGGGAAAGCGCACATCCTTCACGCCGACGCGTTGGATGGCCAGATGGCGCTCGTCGCGCTCGCTTTGCGTGTCGGGAATGTGGAGCGCGTCTTTCATCAAGGCGCTCTTCGCGTCTGTCATGTGATTCATACCAAAAACCTCTCAGCCGCCTCATTCGCGCGGTCTGACTGACTCAGACCCGCGAGGATGACAGCAATTCCGTCGCCCTGCCGCCGCGGGGGCTCCCGGCGGCGCGGACTTCTTAACGATTGACGGCGGGCCGCAACAACGCAGGACGGGCGCCGAAGCGCTTCAAGATCGATTGCTCGATGCCTGCGGCGTCCAGGCCACACAAGCTGAGAAGCTTGGCGGGGTCACCATGCTCGATGAATTCATCGGGCAAGCCCAGACTGAGAACGGGCACTTCGATGCGTGCGGCCTGCAGGGCCTCTTGAACGGCACTGCCGGCGCCACCCATCAGGCAGCCCTCTTCCACGGTCACGATTGCATCATGGCTGCGCGCAAGTTCAGTCACGAGAGCGACATCGAGCGGCTTCACGAAACGCATGTTCGCCACCGTGGCGTTGAGGTTCTCCGCCGCCGCCAGTGCCGGGTGGAGCAGCGTGCCGAAGGCAAGGATCGCGATGCGCTCACCGCGGCGACGCACTTCGCCCTGGCCCCAGGGCAGAGTGTCGAGCGTCGGCTGCACTGCCACGCCGGCTCCCGAGCCACGCGGGTAGCGCACGGCGGTGGGGTGGTCCTGCTTGAAGGCGCTGGTGAGCAGCTGGCGGGTCTCGTTTTCGTCGGCTGGCGTCAGCACGCTCATGTTGGGAATGCAGCGCAGGTACGAGATGTCGTAGGCACCCGCGTGGGTGGCGCCGTCGGCTCCGACCAGGCCCGCGCGGTCGAGCGCGAAGACGACGGGCAGGTTCTGCAGGGCCACGTCGTGGATGAGCTGGTCGTAGGCGCGCTGCAGGAAGGTCGAGTAGATGGCGACCACCGGCTTCATGCCTTCGCAGGCCAGGCCCGCGGCGAAGGTGACGGCGTGCTGCTCGGCGATGCCCACGTCGTGGTAGCGCTTGGGGAAGCGCTGCTCGAACTCGACCATGCCCGAGCCCTCGCGCATGGCCGGCGTGATGCCCACCAGCCGCTCGTCGGCGGCGGCCATGTCGCACAGCCATTGCCCGAACACCTGCGTGAAGGTCGGCTTCGGCGGCGTGGCGGGCTTCTTCAGGCCCTCGGCCGGGTTGAACTTGCTCGGGCCGTGGTAGGCCACCGGGTCGGCCTCGGCCAGCTTGTAGCCCATGCCCTTCTTGGTCACGACGTGGAGGAACAAGGGCCCCTTCATGTCGCGCAGGTTCTCGAGGGTGGGGATCAGCGAGTCGAGGTCGTGGCCGTCGATCGGGCCGAAATAGGTGAAGCCGAATTCCTCGAAGATCGTGCCGGGCACGACCATGCCCTTGGCGTGCTCCTCGAAGCGGCGGGCCAGCTCGAAGAGCGGCGGTGCGTTCTTCAGCACCGTCTTGGCGGTGTCGCGTGCGGCGGCGTAGAACTTGCCGCTCATGAGCCGCGCGAGGTAGCGGTTGAGCGCCCCCACGGGCGGCGAGATCGACATGTCGTTGTCGTTCAGCACCACGAGCATGTTGGCGCCGGCCACACCGGCGTTGTTGAGTGCCTCGAAGGCCATGCCGGCGGTCATCGCGCCGTCGCCGATCACGGCGACCGAGCGGCGGTCTTCGCCACGCATCTGCGCCGCCACCGCCATGCCGAGCGCGGCCGAGATCGAGGTCGACGAATGTGCGGTGCCGAAGGTGTCGTATTCGCTCTCGTCGCGGCGCGGGAATCCCGACAGCCCGCCGTACTGGCGCAGCGTCGACATGCGATCGCGCCGGCCGGTGAGGATCTTGTGCGGGTAGGTCTGGTGGCCCACGTCCCACACGATGCGGTCGTGCGGGGTGTTGAAGACGTGGTGCAAGGCAATGGTGAGTTCCACGGTGCCCAGGTTCGACGACAGGTGCCCGCCGGTCTGCGACACGCTTTGCAGCACGAAGTCGCGCAACTCGACGGCGAGCTGCTTCAGCTCGACGCGCGACAGCTTGCGCAGGTCGGCCGGGCTCTGGATCGTGTTGAGCAGTGCGTGGTTGGTTGTCATGTCAGCAGTCCCTGTCCACCACTTTGTTGGCGAGGTCGGTCAGCCGCTGCACGTCTGGCAGGTGGCTGCGTGACAGCGCCGCGAGCGCCTTCTCGCGCAACTCGCGGGCGTGCTGCCGGGCCGCATCGAGGCCCAGCACCGACACGTAGGTGGGTTTGTTCGCGTGCTGGTCTTTGCCAGCGGTCTTGCCCAGGGTTTCAGACGCCTGGGTCACGTCGAGGATGTCGTCGACCACCTGAAAGGCCAGGCCGATCGCGTCGCCATAGTCGGCGAGCGCCAGCCACGCCGCGGGGCTGGCTTGGCCGCAGGCCGCCCCCATCAGCACGCTGCCCTGCAGCAGGGCGCCGGTCTTGCGGTGGTGCATGTCGCGCAGCGATTGTTCGTCGAGCGTGACGCCGATGCTGGCGAGGTCGATGGCCTGGCCGCCGGCCATGCCGGCGTGGCCGGCCGAGCGCGCCAGCAAGGCGCACAGGCGGGCCTGCAACACGGCCGGCACGCCCTGCTCCGGCGTCAGCACCTCGAAGGCCAGCGCCTGCATGGCGTCACCGGCCAGCATGGCCTGGGCTTCGCCGAACTGCACGTGCACGGTGGGCTTGCCACGGCGCAGCACGTCGTTGTCCATGCAGGGCATGTCGTCGTGGATCAGTGAGTAGGCGTGGATCAGCTCCACGGCGCATGCAGCGCGCAGGGCCGCCTCGCCATCGCTGCCGTTCACCGCTTCGGCTGCGGCCAGCACCAGCAAGGGGCGCAGGCGCTTGCCGCCGTCGAGCACGCCATAGCGCATGGCCTGGCCGAGGCCGGCAGGCGCCTGCAGCGGCACCCAGGCCGACAGGGCGGATTCGACCGTGTCCAGTTGGGCGCGGCACCACGATTCGAAATCAACCGCGATCATTCGTTCTTCCACGGCTTGAGTTGGCCCTCTTCGAGCACTTTCACCTGCTGCTCGACCGCATCGAGCCGCTCGCGGCAGTAATTGAGCAGGTCGGCGCCACGGCGGTAGTTCTGCAACAGGGCATCGAGCGGGAGCTGCCCGCCTTCCATGGCCGCCACCAGGGCTTCCAGCTCGGCCAAGGCATCTTCGTAAGTCGCAGGCGCCGGGCTGGCAGGCGGGGTGGGAGGGGTCTTGGCCATCTTGGTGCGCAAAGCCGGGATTGTAGTCAGCCGGCACCCCCGGCCGTGCCCCGGCAAACGCCTAGCGCCAGAGGTGATGCAGGTCAACCACGTACCCCCAAAAGGGCCATCGACATGGCTGGGTACAATCCGCGTCCCTCGCTGAATGACCGGGTCAGGCAAGCACCCAACCCGTCCGCGCCGTGCGCAGCGATGAGCCCCACCCGAGGCTTGCGGCCCTGGGTGGCACGTTCACCATCGGTCAAAAGGAAACCTCGGGATCATGTCTGACCTGAGCCTTGCTCTCCCCGCTCTGGGACCCTCTCGCCTGGAGCAACCCCGCCTCCAGCTCCCCGTCTCCGCCTACTTCGACGACGACCTGCATCGCCGCGAGTTGGAGCTGATCTTCCAGCACGGCCCGCGCTACCTCGGGCACGAACTCGCCGTGCCGGAGGTCGGCGACCACTACGCCCTGCCGCAGGAAGGCGAAGGCCGCGCCCTGGTGCGCACCGCCCAGGGCGTGGAGCTGATCTCCAACGTCTGCCGCCACCGCCAGGCGGTGATGATGAAAGGCCGCGGCCACACCGGGGCCAACATCGTCTGCCCGCTGCACCGCTGGACTTACGACCTCAAGGGCCAGCTCATCGGCGCCCCGCATTTCCAGCAGGACCCCTGCCTGCACCTCAACCGCTACAAGACGCGGACGTGGAACGGCATGGTGTTCGAGGACAACGGCCGCGACATCGCCGCCGAGCTGTCGCAACTCGGCCCCCGCGCCGACCTCGACTTCAGCGGCTACGTGCTCGACAAGGTGCACATGCACGAGTGCGACTACAACTGGAAGACCTTCATCGAGGTATACCTCGAGGACTACCACGTCGGCCCCTTCCACCCCGGCCTCTCGCAGTTCGTGACCTGCGACGACCTGGCGTGGGAGTTCGGCCGCCACCACTCGGTGCAGACGGTGGGCGTGAACAAGGGCTTCGCCAAGGCCGGCTCGGCCACCTACCTCAAGTGGCACGAGGCAGTGCTCAAGTTCCGCGACGGACAGCCCCCGAAGCAGGGCGCGATCTGGCTCACCTACTACCCGAACATCATGGTCGAGTGGTACCCGCACGTGCTCGTCGTGTCCACGCTCTACCCCAAGGGCCCGCAGAAGACGCTCAACGTGGTCGAGTTCTTCTACCCCGAGGAGATCACCGCCTTCGAGCGCGAGTTCGTCGAAGCCCAGCAGGCCGCCTACCTGGAAACCTGCGTCGAGGACGACGAGATCGCGCTGCGCATGGACGCGGGCCGCAAGGCGCTGTGGGAACGCGGCGACAACGAAACCGGCCCCTACCAGTCGCCGATGGAAGACGGAATGGAAGAGTTCCATGCCTGGTACCGGCGCACGATGAACTTCAAAGCTTGATGCGAGGACTCTCCGCGCCGGCGCTGATGGTGCTGGCGTCCTTCCTCTTCGCCACCATGAGCGTGTGCGTGAAGCTCGCATCCGAGCTCTACGGCACGGCGGAAATCGTCTTCTACCGCGGCATGGTCGGCGCCGTCGTGCTGTTTCTCGTCGCCAGACGCCAGGGCGGCACGCTGCGCACCGCGGTACCGGCGATGCACTTCTGGCGCAGCGTGAGCGGCGTCTTTGCGCTGGGCCTCTGGTTCTACGCCATCGGCAACCTGCCGCTGGCCACGGCCATGACGCTCAACTACATGTCGTCGGTGTGGATGGCGCTTTTCCTCATCGGCGGGGCGGTGATGCTGGGCACCTCGAAGGTCGACGGCCGGCTGGTCGCCACCGTGCTGCTGGGATTCATCGGCGTGGCGCTGATCCTGCGACCGACCATCGAGCAGAACCAGCTTTGGCACGGCCTGATCGGGCTGATGTCGGGCGTGCTCGCGGCCACCGCCTACCTGCAGGTCACGGCGCTCGGCCGCGCAGGCGAACCGGTGTACCGCATCGTCTTCTACTTCTCGCTCGGCGGCATGCTGCTGGGCCTCGTCACCACGCTCGCAAGCGGCGGGTTGACGACCCACACCACCTGGCAAGGCCCCGCACTGCTGCTCGCCGTGGGCGTGCTCGCCACCGTGGCGCAGATGATGATGACGCGCGCCTACGGCGTGGGTCGGCCGCTCGTCAACGCGAGCCTGCAGTACCTCGGCATCGCCTTCTCGTTCATCTACGGCGCGCTGCTCTTCCACGACAAGATCACCTGGATGGCGGTGCTGGGCATGTGCTTCATCGTCGCTTCAGGCCTCGGCGCTACGCTGCTGCGCAGCCGCACCGCGTTCAAGGACACCACCACCCCCACCGAAAGCTGAGCCCATGCACCCGTTGATCAGCGCCGCCGACCTGCAGGAACTGCTCGCCCGCCGCCAAGACACCGTGCTGCTCGATTGCAGCTTCGACCTCGCCGACACCTCAGCCGGCGAGCGGGCTTACGCCGAAGCCCACCTGCCGGGCGCCCGCTACGCCCACCTCGACCGCGATCTGTCGGCCGCCAAGACCGGCCGCAACGGCCGCCACCCGCTGCGCGACCGCACGGCCTATGCCGGGTGGATGGGCAGCGTGGGCATCACCCCCGGTACCCCGGTCGTCGCCTACGACCGCCAGGGCGGCATGTTCGCCGTGCGCGCCTGGTGGGTGCTGCGCTGGATGGGCCATGACGAGATGGCGGTGCTCGATGGCGGCCTGCCGGCGTGGCAAGCCGCCGGTGGCGCGGTGACGGCCGACACCAACGCCGCGCAGCCCGCAGCCCCGTACCCCGACCTCCCTCCGGCAATGCCCCGCATCGACGCCGCCCAGCTGCAACCCCGCCTCGGCGAGGTGCTGATGCTCGATGCCCGCGCGCCCGAGCGATACCGCGGCGACGTGGAGCCGCTCGACCCCGTCGCCGGCCACATCCCCGGCGCGCTGAACCGCTTCTTCAAGGACAACCTCCAGCCCGACGGCCGCTTCAAGCCCGCCGACCAGCTCCGGCGCGAGTTCGACGCCCTCGTCACCGACGACCGCCCGGTGGTGCACCTGTGCGGCTCCGGCGTCACCGCCTGCCACAACCTGCTCGCGATGGAAGTGGCCGGCTTCGGCCGTTCACGCCTGTACGCCGGCTCGTGGAGCGAGTGGTGCAGCGACCCGTCCCGCCCGATGGTGCAAGGCGCCGCCCCGTAGGCGTTGACCTACGCCAGCTCGCAGCTCAGCACGGTTGACCGCCCTCCGCGGCGGGGATAAGTTCGCGCCGAACGCCTCCGTTCGCCACTGGAGCTGATCATGTTCAAGCGCATCCTGGTTCCCACCGACGGCTCGGACATCACCAAGAAGGCCCTGGCCTCCGCGGTGGCGCTGGCCAAGTCCGTCAACGCGAAGCTGTACACCCTGAGCGTGAAGGAACCCTTCCCCTACAGCGCGATCTCCGAGATGCAGCCCACGCCACCGCAGGAGTTCTTCGACGCGCAGGAGCGCATCGCCGCCGCGCGGGTGAAGGAAGTGCGAGACACCGCCGAGCTGAGTGGCCTGCAGTGCGACGCACAGACGGTTGAAGCCCTGCACCCCTGGGAAGCCATCATCGACCACGCCAAGCGCCACGAGTGCGACCTGATCGTGATGGCCTCGCACGGCCGCCGCGGCGTGACGGCGTTGCTGCTGGGCAGCGAGACACAGAAGGTACTGACACACACCAACATCCCCGTCTTGGTGGTGCGCTGAGTTCCCTTGGGCGTCAGTGGTGATGCAGCCCCTTCACCACCAGCGCGATCGTCACCATGCCCACCGCCAGCCACGCCAGCTGGGCGAGGGTGTCGCGCATCGACAGGCGGTGCTGCAGTTGCGGGATGAGGTCGGCCACCGCCACGTAGATGAAGCTGCTCGACGCCACCACGAGCAGATACGGGAACAGGTCGACCCACGGGCCGACGATGAAGTAGCCGAGCACCCCGCCCGCCACCGCCGCGAGGCCTGACATCGCGTTGTAGAGCAGCGCCTTCGAGCGGCTCAGGCCCGCATTGAGCAGCACGATGTAGTCGCCGACCTCCTGAGGAATCTCGTGGGCGATGATCGCCAGCGCGGTGACGATGCCCACCTGTGTGTCGGTGAGGAAGGCGGCCGCGATGATCACGCCGTCGCAGAAGTTGTGGATGCTGTCGCCCAGCAGCACGCTCCAGCCGCCGCGGCCGGCCTGCTGTTGGTCGAAGTGGTGATGGTGGTGGTGCCCGTCGCCCTCGTGGTGGTGGCTGTGGCGGTAGAGCTCGGCCTTCTCCAGCAGGAAGAAGAAGATCAGGCCCGCCAGCAGCGTGGCAAAGAGCGCCTGCGGGCTCGCCTTGCTCTCGAAGGCCTCGGGCAGCACGTTGAGCAGGGCGGTGGCCAGCAGCACGCCCGCCGACAGGCTCACCAGGTGGTGCACCACGCGGCTGAGCACGCCCACCGTGAGGCTGGCGGCGATCAGCACCGAGAGCAGGCCGCCGGCGAGCGTGGCCGCGAGGATGTAGAGGAGCGTCATCGGATCACAAAAAAAGCCGCGCACCGTGCGCGGCTTGCGGTCTGGAGCAAAGCGGGTTTCAGGCCACCCCGTTTGCCTTGAACCACGCCACCGCGCGCTTCCATCCGTCTTCGGCGGCTTCCTTGCGGTAGCTCGGCCGGTAGTCGGCGTGGAAAGCATGCGGCGTGTCGGGGTAGACCACGAACTCCGACTTCTTCGCCGCAGCACTGCCCTGGCTCAAGGCGGTTTTCATCTTATCAACCGTGTCAACCGGGATGCCCGTGTCGGCGCCGCCATAGAGGCCCAGCACCGGGCCGTGGAGCTTGCCCGCCACCTCGATCGGGTGCGTGGGCGTGAGCGGCGTGCTGTTGCCCACGAGGCGGCCATACCAGGCCACGCCGGCCTTCACGGCGGGGTTGTGCGCGGTGTAGAGCCAGGTGATGCGCCCGCCCCAGCAGAAGCCGGTGATGCCAAGCTTCGCCGTGTCGCCGCCTTGGCCCTGGGCCCAGGCGACGGTGGCGTCGAGGTCGCGCATCACCTGCTCGTCGGGTGTCTTGGCGATCACCTCGCTCATCAGCCTGGCGATCTCGGTGTACGACTTGGCATCGCCCTGGCGCACGAAGAGTTCCGGTGCGATGGCGAGGTAGCCGAGCTTGGCGAAGCGGCGCGCCACGTCGGCGATGTGCTCGTGCACGCCGAAGATCTCCGACACCACGAGGATCACCGGCAACCCCGTCTTGCCGGCCGGCGCTGCGCGGTAGGCGGGCATCTTGAAGTCGCCCACGGGGATGGTCACCTCGCCTGCGGTCAGGCCGGCGGTGTCGGTCTTGATCGTCTGTGCGGTCACCGGCAGCACGGCGGCGGCGAAGCCGCTGCCCACGGCCGTCTGCATGAAGCCGCGGCGGTTGAAGTCGCGGCTGGGGGTGAGGCTGTCCAGGTCCTTGCTGAGCATGCGGGTCTCCGAAGGGGGGTGGAAGGAGCGCGCGATTCTAGGAAGCGGCGTGAAACAGTGCACAGCGAGGGTCACACCCCGCGTCTGCGGGGGCGCCGCGCCCCGCCTCGAAATGCGGCACTTTTCGCGCGGCGGCTGTGGCTCGTGCGCCCGCGCCCTTGCGCGGGCCCGCGGCAGCGGCAATCCTCGCCCATTCGCTGCATTGCCCTGCCCGTCACACCGTGCGAGAAACCCTGGTCTCCGTCGTCGACAGCGCGCCTCCGACCGAGGCGGAGGCGTCCGAGCTGGCCGGCTCGCCGGCAAAGGACCTGCGCGGCCGCCTGCGCGCGATGCAGGTGCAGGCGGTGCTCACACTCACGCCGGTGGTGGTGGTGTCCAACCTCGTCGGCGCGAGCACCCTGTGCTGGACCTTCCGCGACACCGCCCCGCTCCCGGCCCTGCTCGGCTGGGCCGCCCTGGTGCTGCTCGCGGTGTGCTGGGGCGCACGCGCGTGGTGGCGCGGTCGTGCGTCACCGACGCCCGCGCAGGCGTCGCGCCGGGCCACCGACCGCGTCACGCTTCACGCCACGGTGCTGGGCCTGCTGTGGGGCGTGCCCCTGCCCTTCTTCACCACGGTGGCGTCGCCCTCGCAGTTCCTCGTGCTCACCGCCATCACGGTCGGCATCGTCTGCGCGGGCGCCACGGCGCTCGCACCGATCCGCCGCGCCGGCACGGCCTTCCCGCTGCTGGTGGCGGTGGGCGCCGGGGTGGCGCTCGGCCAGCTGCGCTCCGACGCGGCCGGCACGCTGGCCGTGCTGCTGCTGGCCTATCTGCTGGTGATGCTCTACGGCGTGCTGTCGTGGTCGCGCATGTTCAAGGCCCGCATGGTGGCCGAGCTGCGCGCCGAAGAGCACCGCGAGACCATCGGCCTGCTGCTGCGCGACTTCGAGCAGAACGCAGCCGACGTGCTGTGGGAAGTCGACGCCGAGGGCCGCCTCGTGCGCGTCTCGCGCCGCATGGCGCGGCTTTTCAGCCGCTCGCAGAGCGCCCTCGAAGGCCGGCTGCTGGTCGACGTGCTGGCGCGCCGCCAGCGCCGCCTGCCCATCGGCAGCGCGGCCGAAGGCGCCGCCGCGCTCAAGAAGCTCGCCAAGCACCTGGAAGACGGCACGCCCTTCGGCCACATCGAGCTGCCGGTGTGGCTCGCGCAGCGCACGGTGTGGTGGTCCCTCACCGCCAAGCCAGTGGACGGCGGCGGCTGGCGCGGCGTGGTCGCCAACGTCACCGCGGCACGCGAGGCGCAGCAACACGTGTGGCAGCTGGCCCACTTCGACGCCGTCACCAACCTCAGCAACCGCCACCGCTTCCGCATCGAACTCGACAACGCGCTCGACAGCGTGCGCCAGACCGGCGAGCAATGCGCGGTGCTGTGCCTCGACCTCGACGGCTTCAAGACCGTGAACGACGCCCTCGGCCACGACATGGGCGACATGCTGCTGCGCGTGGTCGGCCAGCGCCTCGAAGCCTCGCGCCGCACCGGCGACATCGTGGCGCGCCTGGGGGGCGACGAGTTCGGCCTCATCGTGCGCGAGATCAACTCGCCCGACGAGGTGGCGCTGGTCGCCGGCCGCGTGCTGTATGCGCTGAGCAAACCCTGCGAGATCGGCGGCGTGACCGTGCCGCTCGGTGCGAGCCTGGGCATCGCCCTCGCCCCGCGCGACGGGCTCGAGGCCGATGTGCTGCTCAAGCACGCCGACCTCGCCCTCTACGCCGCCAAGGCCGCCGGGCGTGGCCAGTTCAGCTTCTACACCGAGAGCATGGAAGCGCGCGTGGTCAAGCGACTCGGGCTGGAGCGCGCGTTGCGACAGGCCATCCCCGGCCAGCAGCTGCGCCTTGTCTTCCAGCCGCAGATCCGTCTCGACGACAACCGCGTGAGCGCCTTCGAGGCCCTCGTACGCTGGACGCACCCCGAGCTGGGCGAAGTGCCGCCGCAGGAGTTCATCCCCGTGGCCGAAGAGGCCGGGATGATCCACGACATCGGCAAGTGGGTGCTGCACCAGGCCTGCAAGGAGGCGCGCGCCTGGCCCGACCGGGTGCGCGTGGCCGTCAACCTCTCGCCGCTGCAGGTGATGGCCCGCGACCTGCGAGCCGACGTGGCCCACGCGCTGGCCACGAGCGGCCTGCCGCCCGAGCGCCTGGAGATCGAGATCACCGAGTCGGTGCTGATGGGCGACAGCCACATCACCCTCGCCAAGCTGCATGCCTTGCGCGAGCTGGGCGTGCGCATCGCGCTCGACGACTTCGGCACCGGCTACTCCTCGCTCGCCTACCTGCGCCGCTTCCCGTTCGACCAGCTGAAGATCGACCGCAGCTTCGTGCGCGAGATCGTCACCCGCCCCGACGCGCGCGCCATCGTGCGCGCCACCATCGAGATGGCCAACGCGCTGCGCATGGAGACCCTCGCCGAAGGCGTGGAAGACGAACGCGCCGTCGAGGTGCTGCGCGAGCACCACTGCGGCTCGGTGCAGGGCTTCCTGATCTCGCCGCCGATCCGCAACGACGACGTGCTCGATTTCCTGCGCGCCCGCAGCGAGGCACCCGAGCCCGCACCTGCCGCACAAAGCGATCGCCACGTGGCCTGAATGTCACACCGGTGCCCGCACAATCGCGGGCATGACTGACTCGCTCCCGCCGCAACCCGGCGTGCTCGCGGCCATCGACATGGGCTCCAACAGCTTCCGCCTGGAGCTGGCCCAGGTGAGCCCCGGCCGCTACAAGCGCATCGACTACCTGAAGGAGACCGTGCGCCTGGGCGCCGGGCTCGACGAAAACGGCCTGCTGACCGAAGACGCTATGCAGCGCGGCCTCGCGTGCCTGCAGCGTTTTGCGAAGCGGCTTGCCGGCATCCCGGCCGAGCGCATCCGGGCCGTTGCCACGCAGACCTTGCGTGAAGCACGCAACCGCGATGCCTTCCTCGTGCGGGCCCATGCGGCGCTCGGCCAGCCGATCGAGGTGATCTCGGGCCGCGAAGAAGCCCGCCTCATCTTCGCCGGCGTGGCACGGCTGCAACCGTCGGACGACTGGCGGCTCGTCATCGACATCGGCGGGCGCTCCACCGAGATGATCCTCGGCCAGGGCCGCGCACCCTTGCGCGCCGAGTCATTCCAGGTCGGCAGCGTGAGCCTGTCGATGCGCTACTTCGGCGACGGGCGCTTCACCGAAAGCGCCTTCCGCGCCGCGCAGGTGGCGGCTGGGGCCGAGCTGGAAGAAGCGCTCGTGCCCTTCGCCTCGCGGCACTGGAAGGAAGCCCTCGGCTCCTCGGGCACCGCAGGGGCCGTGTCGCAGCTGCTCGAGGCCAACGGCATCACCGATGGCGTGATCACGCCCTATGGCCTGCGCTGGTGCATGGAGCAATGCCTGCGCGCCGGCCGCGTCGACAAGCTCAACCTGCCCGGCATGAAGGAAGACCGCCGCGCCGTCATCGGCGGCGGGCTGTCCATCCTCTACACCCTCGCCACCCACTTCGACATTGCAGAGCTGCAGCCCGCCCGCGGCGCCCTGCGGCAAGGCGTGATCTACGACCTCGACGAGCGGCTGGGCGCCACGGCCGGCCCCACGCTCGGCCATGACGTGCGCGACGTTTCGGTGGCCGAACTGCAGCGGCGCTTCGAGGTCGACGTGCCGCAGGCGCGGCGCGTGGCAGACGTGGCGCTCGCCCTGCACGCGGCGGTGGCCCCGAGCGCCGACCCGGCACTGGCCCGCGAACTCGGGTGGGCTGCCGCTCTGCACGAGCTGGGCATGGTGGTCTCGCACCATGACCACCACCGCCACAGCGCCTACCTGCTGGGCCACGTCGACGCGGCCGGCTTCTCGCAATCTCAGCAGCGCCGCCTCGCCGACCTGGTGCTGGCGCAACGTGGCGGCTTGCGCAAAGTGGAAACGCAACTCGGGCAGGAGAGCTTTGCATGGCAGGCCCTGTGCCTGCGCCTGGCGATCATCCTGTGCCATGCCCGCGTGGGCGTGGAACTGGAGGCCCTGCACCTGCAGCGACACGGCACGCAGGCCGAAGTCGCGGTTAAGCCCGAGTGGGCGGCGGCACACCCGCGCACCCTGTTCCTGCTCCATGAAGAAGCGGCGGTGTGGGAGCGCAGCGGGGCGATACGGCTGCAGATCCGGGCTTGAGCTAACGCAAGGCCTTTGCGGCCGGCCCGGCCTAGCCTGGGGCCCTCCACCACACAGAGGGCAGGAACCATGCCGCATTCGATCAAGTGCCTCGCCGCCATCTGCGCCGGCCTGTGCCTGGCCGCCGCCGCAAGCGCGCAGCAACTCCCGCGTTCGTTCGAGGCTTCACCCGACGTCTACAAGGTCATCGCCCAGAACGAGCAGTACAAGGTGATCGCCGTCACCTGGAAGCCTGGGCAGAAGGACGTTCTGCACGCCCACCCGGCGAGCGCCGTGTACTACCTCACCGATTGCCGCCTGCGCGTGCACGCACCCGACGGCAGCTACCGCGACGCACTGCCGGCTGCCGGGTTCGCGCTGGTGCAGTCGCCCATCCCAGGCCACGTCGTCGAGAACACGGGCTCCAGCGACTGCAGGCTCGTGATGTTCGAGCCGTCGTGACAGCTCAAAGGCAGTCGGGTGACTGCACCGCCTGCAGCACCACCTGGCTGCCCGTCTCGCGCTCGCGGCTGCGCAGCCACCAGACGGCGCCCTTCTTGATGACCCAAGTCTGCGCGACTTCGCCCAGCAGCAGGGCCGCCACGTGGCCCAGCGTCGGCTGATGGCCGACGATCAGCACCGGCTCGTTGGACTCGGGCCAGCGTGCGGCGGAGAGCACCGCGGTGGCCGAGGCATCGGGTGCGATGGCCTTCACCGTCTTGAAGCTGCGGTCGAGCGCCTTGGCCGTCTGCTGCGTGCGCAGGGCCGGGCTCACGAGGATGCGTGTGGAATGCGCCAGCCGGTGGTTCAGCCACTCGGCCATGCGCTGGGCCTGGCGCTCGCCTTTCGGTGTGAGTGGGCGATCAACGTCGGCCAGGCCTTCGCGCTCGGGCACCGCTTCGGCATGCCGCCACAAGATCAGGTCCATCGGTCTCAGCCTCCCGCTGCGTAACGTTCCATCAGGGCGCGCTGGGCGCTCGGGCCGTCGGGGCCCACCCGTTCGTACTCACCGTCTGCGCGGAGTTCCCAGGCGTCTTGCCGATCATGCAGGTAGGGCACCAGGCACTCGTCGATGACGCGCTGGCGCATCTTGGCGTCGCGCACCGGCCACGCCACCTCGATGCGGCGGAACATGTTGCGGCTCATCCAGTCGGCGCTCGACAGGTAGAGCGCTTCATCGTCGTCGCCCGTGCCCCAGCGGAAGTACAGGACCCGTGAATGCTCCAGCAGCCGGCCCACCACCGAGCGCACGCGGATGCGGTCGGTGACACCCGGAATGCCCGGCGGCAGCATGCAGGCGCCGCGCACGATGAGGTCGATGCTCGCCCCAGCCTGGCCGGCCGTGATGAGCGCGTCGATCAACGGCACGTCGGTGAGCGCATTGACCTTGGCGACGATGCGTGCCGGCTTGCCCTCGCGCGCCGCCTGCGCCACCTGCTCCACCAGCCTGAGCATCTGCTTGTGCAAGGTGAACGGCGCCTGCAGCAGCTGCTTCATCGGGCGGGTCTTGCCGAGGCTTGCGAGCTGCTGGAAGACGGCGTCGGCGTCCGACGTCAACTCCGGGTCGGCCGTGAGGTAGCCCACGTCGGTGTAGAGCCGCGCGGTCTTGGGGTTGTAGTTGCCGGTCGACAGGTGCGTGTAGCGGCGCAGGCGGTTGCCTTCGCGGCGCGTCACGAGCAGCAGCTTGGCGTGGGTCTTGAGGCCCACGATGCCGTAGACCACCTGCGCGCCCACGGCCTCCAGCCGCTCGGCCCAGTTGATGTTGGCCTCTTCGTCGAAGCGGGCCTTCAGCTCCACCACCGCCATCACTTCCTTGCCGCGGCGTGCAGCTTCGATCAAGAGGTCCATCAGCGGCGACTCGCTGCCGGTGCGGTAGATGGTCTGCTTGATGGCGAGCACGTCGGGGTCTTCGACCGCCTCGCGCAGGAACTGCACCACCGGCTCGAAGGACTGGTAGGGGTGGTGCATCAGCACGTCGCCAACTTCGCTCAGGTGCTTGAAGATGGATTCGTCACGCGACAGCCGCCGCGGCCACGAGGCCTCATGCGGCGGGAAACGCAGGTGCGGCGCGTCGGCCGCGTCGATCAGCGCGTTGAGCCGCACCAGGTTCACCGGGCCGTTCACGTGGTACAGCGCGGCCTCGGGCAAGGCGAACTGCGCGAGCAAGAACGCCGACAGCTCCGGCGGGCAGGTGTTGACCACCTCCAGCCGGATGGCCTGGCCGAAGTGGCGGGTGGTGAGGCCCGAGCGCAGGGCCTGGCGCAGGTTGACCACGTCTTCCTCGTCGACCGCGAGGTCGGAATCTCGCGTGAGCCGGAACTGCGAAAACGCCTCCACCTCGCGACCCGGGAAGAGCTCGGCCAGGTGCGCACGGATCACGCTCGTGAGCAGCACGAAGCTCTGGCCGCCGCCGGCGATCTCGTCGGGCAGTCGGATCACCCGCGGCAGCACGCGCGGCACCTTGACGATGGCGATGCTGTTCTCGCGGCCGAAGGCGTCCTGGCCACCCAGGCGCACGATGAAGTTGAGCGACTTGTTGGCCACCTGTGGAAAGGGGTGCGACGGGTCGAGCCCCACCGGCACGAGCAGCGGGCGCACCTGGCGCTGGAAGAAGTTGTCGACCCAGCGGCGCTGCGCCTCGTTGCGGTCACCGTGGTTCAGGATGCGGATGCCCTCGCGCTCCAGCGCCGGCATGACCTCGTCGTTGAAGCAGCGGTACTGGTCGTCGATCAGGCGGTGCGCATCCATGGCCACCACCTCGAGGTCGCGGTTGGACACCCCGGCCCCCGGCTGGCGCGCCGCCTCGATGTAGTCGGCGAAACGCACCTCGAAGAACTCGTCCATGTTGGACGACACGATGCAGATGTAGCGCAGCCGCTCCAGCAGCGGCACGTCGTCCCGCCGCGCCTGGGCCAGCACCCGGCGGTTGAAGGCGAGGATGGAGCTTTCGCGGTTGAGCAGTGCAAGCGTTCTTGTCGTGGGCACCGGGGTCATGAGACCAGTCTATGAAGGTTTTGCGACGATTTGGTGACAGCCTCGGCGCTCGCATGACAGCTCGGCACGAGATGGCTGACGAATTGATGACACACCTCGGCCCAGTCGAATTGCATCGCCCGCCGGCGGGCCGCCTCGCGCGGGATCTGGAGCGCGGCAAGCGCCGCCACGCGCAGATCGTCGTGCAACACGCCACCATCGTGTTCGTCGTGCTGCGGGTCGACCACGTCGAGCGGGCCGGGCACCGGGAAGGCGGCCACCGGCGTGCCGCAGGCCATCGCCTCCAGCATCACCAAACCGAAGGTCTCCGAGCAGCTCGGGAACACGAACGCATCGGCGGCGCTGTAGATCTTCACCAGCTCGGGCCGGGGCACCACTCCGCGCCAGTGGACATCGGAGTACTTGCGCTTGAGCGCTTCTTCGAGCGGGCCGACGCCGTAGACGAGCTTCGAACCCGGCAGGTCGAGCTTCAGGAAGGCCTCGAGGTTCTTCTCGTAGCTGACCCGGCCCACGTAGAGAAAGACCGGCCGCGGCAGGCCGAGGTCGGCCCCCTCGAGCGGCTTGAAGAGGCTCAGGTCCACTCCGTGCGACCACGCCTTGAGCGGCGAGAACCCATGCCCGCGCAGGATGTCGAGCATGCCGGCGGTGGGCACCATGATCCCGCTGGACGGCGCGTGGAAGCGGCGGAACCAGGCGTAGCCCCAGCGCTCGGGGATGTGCAGTGCCTTCGCGAGGATGTCGGGAAAGCGGGTGTGGAAGGCGGTCGTGAACGCCCAGCCGCGCTTCAGGCAATGCGCCCGTGCCGCCGAGCCGAGCGGCCCTTCGGTCGCGATGTGGATGGCATCGGCCTGCGCTTCATCGAGCATCTGCGCCACCTTGCGGCCCGGCCGCCAGGCCAGCTCGATCTCGCGATAACCCGGGCAGGGGAAGCGCTTGAACCCCGTGGGCTCGACCAGCACCACCTCGTGCCCCAGGGCAGACAAGCCCTCTTCCAGCTCGACCAGCGTGGTCACCACGCCATTGACCTGCGGCCGCCAGGCGTCGGTGACGAGGGCGATCTTCATGCGGCGACCTCGGCCACCACCACCGGCGCCAAGTGGCGCGAGCGCATCTGCTCGGCCCAGTCGACGATCTCCAGCCGGCCGTCGGCCTGCTCGGCCAGCGCGGTGAGGCTCTCGACCCAGTCGCCATCGTTGGCGTAGGTGATGCCATCGATCTCGCGCAGCTCGGCATGGTGGATGTGCCCGCACACGACACCCTGCACGCCTCGCCGCCTCGCCTCGCGTGCCACGGCGTTCTCGAAGTCGCCGATGAAGCTCACCGCGCGTTTGACCTTGAGCTTCAGGTACTTCGACAGGCTCCAGTACGGCAGCCCCATGCGCGCCCGCAGCGAGTTGAGGTGGCGGTTGAGCTTGAGCGTGAATTCGTAGAGCGAATCGCCCACATGCGCCAGCCACTTGGCGCACTGGATCACGCCGTCGAAGTAGTCGCCGTGCATGACCCAGAGCTTCCGGCCGTCGGCCGTCTCGTGCACCCACTCCTCGGCCACGTCGATGCCGCCAAAGTTGTGGCCGACGTACTTGCGCGCGAATTCGTCGTGGTTGCCGGGGATGAAGATCACCCGTGTGCCCTTGCGGGCCTTGCGCAGGAGCTTTTGCACCACGTCGTTGTGGGCCTGCGGCCAGTACCAGCTGCGGCGCAGCTGCCAGCCGTCGACGATGTCGCCCACGAGAAAGAGCGTCTCGCACTCCACATGCTTCAGGAAGTCGAGCAGCGCCATGGCCTGGCAGCCGGGCGTGCCCAGGTGCAGGTCGGAGATCCACACGCTGCGGTAGTGGCGCTTGTGCTCGCGGGGAGCGTCATCCCCCGGGAGGTCGGCGGCGGCCGGGGCCCATGCTTGAAGGAATGCTGCGTCACGTTGCATGGACCCACATGGTCCGCGTGATGAATGACCGTGCCGTGGCGTGGCTGTGAAGAATGCATGACCGCCCCGCGCCGGATAATCCGCGGATGCATTTGCTGATCCCTTACGCCGCGCCGCATTCCGAGCGCGGCATCGCGGCGCTGCGCAGCCTGAAGCTGCCCCATCTGAGCCGCCTGCTGGGCCGCCTGCGCCCCACCGAAAGCCTCGGCAGCGACGAATACAGCCTCACCCCGCCCCACGAACTGGCCCACGCGCAGGCGTTGGGCTGGGCGGCCGACGACGGCAGCTTCCCCTGGGCGGCACGCCAGGCCGCTCGCGACGGTGTCACCATCGGCAACAAGGCCTGGGGCCTGCTCACGCCGGTGCACTGGCATGTGGGCACCGATCACGTCACGCTGCCCGACCCGGCCAACCTGCACCTGAGCGCCCAGGAGTCGCACACGCTCTTCGAAGCGGTGAAGCCGCTCTTCGAGACCGAAGGCTGGGAGATGGCCTGGGGTGCGCCGATGCGCTGGTACGCAGCGCACGAGTCGCTCGCTGCACTGCCCAGCGCCAGCCTCGACCGCGTGATCGGCCGCAACATCGACCTGTGGCTGCCCACGTCGCCACAGGCCCGGTTCATCCGCCGTCTGCAGAACGAAGTGCAGATGCTGCTGTACCAGCACCCGCTGAACGACCACCGCGTGGGCCTCGGCGCATTGCCGGTCAATTCGTTCTGGCTCAGCGGTTGTGGGCGGGCGCAGGCGGAAACCTCGCCCGTGCCGCAGGTGGCCGACGGCCTGCGCGGCCCGGCGCTCGGGTCCGACTGGGCCGCCTGGGCCGACGCCTGGCGCGCACTCGACCAAGGCCCCGTGCAGGAAGCCCTCGCGGCCGCACGCGATGGCCAGCCGGTCACGCTCACGCTCTGTGGCGAACGCCGCGCCCAGCGCTTCGAGCCGCAGCCGCTGACGCTCTGGTCGCGCCTGAAGTCGCCCACGCCCGCCGTGGGGCCCCTGCTGGAGGCCCTGTGAGCACGCCCACCCTGCGCCTGCGCGAGGTGCCGCCCCGCACCGTGTGGGCCCTCGAACAGGCGGGTGTGCACCCGCTGCTCGCGCGCCTGTACGCCGCGCGTGGCGTGCGCAGCCCCGACGAGATCGACGATGCGCTGGCCAGCCTCGTGGCGCCCACCCAGCTCCTGGGCACGCAGGCGGCGGCAAGTTTTCTCGCCGATGCCATCGCCGCACGGCGCCGCATCTGCATCGTGGCCGACTACGACTGCGACGGCGCCACCGCCTGCGCCGTGGCCCTGCGTGGCCTCGCGCTCCTCGGCGCCGAGCCCGGCACGCTGTGCCACGTGGTGCCCGATCGGGCCGTGCACGGCTACGGCCTCACGCCGGCCATCGTCGACCTGGCCCTGCAGAAGCAGCCGCAGGTGCTGCTGACGGTCGACAACGGCATTGCCAGCCTCGCGGGCGTGGAGCACGCGCGCCGCCTGGGCCTCGACGTGGTGGTGACCGACCACCACCTGCCCGCCAAGGATGCCGACGGCCAGGTGCAGCTGCCGCCAGCCACGGTGATCGTGAACCCCAACCAGCCCGACTGCGGCTTCCCGAGCAAGAACCTCGCGGGCGTGGGCGTGATGTTCTACGTGCTGCTGGCGCTTCGCAGCGAACTGCGTGCGCGCGGCGCGTTCACCGCCGAGACGCAGCCGCGGCTCGATGCGCTGCTCGACCTCGTGGCCCTCGGCACCGTGGCCGATGTGGTGAAGCTCGACGCGAACAACCGGCGGCTCGTCGCCCAGGGCTTAAAGCGCATCCGCGCGGGCCGCATGCAGCCCGGCGTGGCCGCGCTCTTCAAGGCCGCGGGGCGCGACGCCTCCCGCGCCACCGGCTTCGATTTCGGCTTTGCACTCGGGCCGCGCATCAACGCGGCGGGGCGCCTGTCCGACATGTCGCTCGGCATCGAATGCCTGCTCACCGACGACCCGGCCCGAGCCACCGAGCTGGCCCAGCTGCTCGACACCATCAACCGCGAGCGTCGCGACGTGGAAGCCGGCATGCGCGAACAGGCCGAGGCGATGCTCGCGCGGCTGATGCCCGCAGGCGATGCACCACCGGCGCTTGCGATCTACGACCCCGACTTCCACGAAGGCGTGGTGGGGATCGTGGCCTCGCGCCTGAAAGACCGCGTGCACCGCCCCACCTTCGTCTTCGCGATGGGGCAGGACGGGCTGCTCAAGGGCTCGGGCCGCTCGATCAACGGCTTTCACCTGCGCGACGCGCTCGACCTCGTCAGCAAGCGCCACCCCGGCGTGCTGAAGAAGTTCGGCGGCCACGCGATGGCCGCGGGGGCGACGCTCGCCGAGCAAGACTTCACGACCTTCGTCGACGCCTTCCAGCGCGTGGCCACCGAGTGGCTCGACGCCGCCACGCTCTCGCGCACGCTGATGACCGACGGCCCCTTGCCGGTCGAATACTTCAACCTCGACACCGTGCGATCGCTCGACGCGCAGGTCTGGGGCCAGGCCTTCGAGGCGCCGCTCTTCAGCGACGAGGTCGAGATCGTCTCGCAGCGCCTCGTCGGCGAGAAGCACTTGAAACTGGCCGTGCGGCATGCCGGCGCGCTACGCGATGCGATCTGGTTCGGCCACAGCGAGCCCCTGCCCGACCGCGTGACGCTGGCCTACCAGCTGCGCATCGACGAATACAACGGCCAGCAGCGTCTGCAGATGATCGTGGAAGCGGCACGCTGATTGCCGCTCGGGTTTGCCGCCACCGATTACCACTCGCGTCACAAGGTTGCATTCGGTTGCCGGCAAGGCGGCGCCGGGCGGACTAACCTGTTTGGTGCCTCGGAAAACGGCACGGGATCCAAACATGAAACGCCCACCTTCTCAGGAAAACTCGGCAAGCGCCATCGACCTGCAGCGCCGCGCCAGCCTGGCCAGACTGACCGCCCTGTGCGCCGCCATCAGCGTGCCGCTGGTGAGTTGCGGTGGGGGCGACTCGCCGGCCCCGCCCAACGTGCCACCGGCACCTCCCCCCGGCGGTGGAAGCGGTGGCGGCGGGAACACGCCCCCTCCGCCGCCCCCACCGCCACCGCCCGCACCGGGCGTGCAGGTCACCCGACTCAACGCCGGCGCCCAGCTCCCGGCCACCCCGTGGGGCTTCGTCTTCCTCCCCAACGGGCGCATGGTCGTCACGCTCAAGGCCGGCCAGCTCGCGGTGTTCAGCGCCGACTACCGAAGCTTCGTCACCGGCTTCTCGGGCATTCCCACGGTCGACACCGAGAGCCAGGGGGGCTTGCTCGACATCGCACTCGACCCCGATTACACGACGCCTGGGTCCGACTGGGTCTACATCTCCTACGCCGAGCCCGACCGCAACATGCTCGGCACGGCGGTCACGCGGGGCCGCCTCGACCTGGTGAACAACCAGTTCCTCGACAAGCCTCCCACCCCGCTCTTCCGCCAGTTCCCGAAGACCGGCGTTCCGGCCCACTACGGCTCGCGCCTCGCCTTCGGACGCGACAAGACGCTCTTCATCACGCTCGGCGAGAAGCAGTCGTCCAACCTCGCGCAAGACCTCACCACCACACTTGGCAAGGTGGTGCGCATCAACCGCGACGGCAGCATCCCCGGCAACAACCCCGACATGGGCGCCGGCGCTCGCCCGGGCATCTGGAGCTACGGCCACCGCAACCCGCAGGGCGCGGCCATCCACCCGGGCACCGGCGAGCTGTGGATCAGCGAGCACGGCCCGCAGGGGGGCGACGAGATCAACATCGCGCGCGCCGGCCAGAACTACGGCTGGCCCAACGTCAGCTATGGCTGCGACTACGGCGCCACCACCTCCACCTGCATGATCGGCGGCGGCACCCACGCGCCCAGCTACACCGAGCCGGTGACCTGGTGGCCGGGCCCCGGCAACACGCCGCCGTACAACTCCATTGCGTGGAGCGCGATGGCGTTCTACGACGGTGCGGGCTTCCCGGAATGGCAGGGCAACCTGCTCGTCGCTTCACAAGCCGGCCAGGCACTCTGGCGCATGACCCTCAGCGGCAACACCGTCACCGCCCGCGAGCGCATCTGGGAGGGTGAGCGAGTACGCTGCGTGCGGCAGGGCCCCGACGGCTGGATCTACTTCACCACCGACGACGGCTGGCTGTACCGCATCAGCCGCTGACCGCTGATCGCCCGCTGACGCGCACTGCCAAGCCCCTGCCGGCGCGACGCCGGGAGGGCCTCCCTACAATTCGCAGGTGATCCGCAACGCCGACCTGCACTGCCATTCCATCGTGTCCGACGGCACGCTCGAGCCCGAGGCGCTCGCCGCTCGGGCCGCGGCCAACGGGGTCGACCTCTGGGCTCTCACCGACCACGATGAAATCGCCGGCCAGCAGCGAGCCCGTGCCGCCGCCCATGCCAACGGCATGGCCTACCTCACCGGCACCGAGATCTCGATCACCTTCGCCGAGACCACCGTCCACATCGTCGGCCTCGGCTTCGATGCAGACGACCCGGCGCTCGCCGCCGGCCTGCGTGCCACGCGTGGCGGCCGCGAAGAGCGAGCCCGCGAGATGGCCGCCGGCCTGGCAGCGGTCGGCATCGCCGATGCCTTCGAGGGTGCGCTGAAATACGTCGGCAACCCTGAGCTGATCTCGCGCACGCACTTCGCCCGCTTCCTCGTCGAGACCGGTGTGTGCGCCGACACCAGCGAGGTGTTCCGCCGCTTTCTCGTCGAAGACAAACCCGGCTTCGTGCCGCACCGCTGGGCCTCGCTCTCCGACGCCGTGCGCTGGATCACGCAGGCGGGCGGCATCGCCGTCATCGCGCACCCGGGCCGCTACAAGCTCACGCCAGTCCAGGAAGACGCGCTCTTCCATGAATTCAAGCAGCACGGCGGCCAGGCGCTCGAAGTCGTGACCGGTAGCCACACGCCGGCCGAGTACGGCATCTACGCCGACCTCGCGCTGGCGCACGGCCTGCTCGCCTCGCGGGGCTCCGATTTCCACAGCCCCGATGAGAGCCACATCGACCTCGGCACGCTGCCCGCCTTGCCGGCCCGTCTGACCCCGGTGTGGGACGCGCTCGGCTCGCGCGTGCAATACCCGTGAGCGCCGTCGCCGCGCATCTGCCCGCGGTGCGTCACCGTCCGCTGGCGGGCATCGGCCTCATCCTCGTGATGGGCCTGTGGTTCGTCACGCTCGACACCACCGCCAAGTACCTCGGGCAGGTGCTGCCGATCATCGTGGGTCTCTTCGCGCGTTATGCCGTGCAGGCGCTGCTGATGGGCGGCTGGCTGGCGCTGCGCCTGCTGCGCGGCGGCAGCAACCTCTTTCGCACCGCGCACCCACGCTTCCAGCTCTTGCGCGGCACGCTGCTGCTGGCGACGAGTGCGCTGCTCTTTCTCGGCATCCGCAACATGCCGGTGGCCGAATTCACCGCGGTGGGCATGCTGTCGCCGGTGCTGGTGACGGTGCTGGCGGCGATCTTCCTGCACGAGAAGGTGTCGCCGCTGCGCCTGGCGCTGGTGGCCGGCGGCTTTGCCGGCGCGCTGATCGTGGTGCGGCCTGGCGCCGGGATCTTCGGCTGGGTGGCGCTCATTCCGCTGACGATGGCGCTCGTCTACGCCGGCTTCCAGCTGCTCACGCGCCGCCTGTCGAACCTGGAACACCCGCTGACCACGCACTTCTACACCGGCCTCGTGGGCGCGCTCGTGGTGGGCGCGATCCTCGCCTTCCAACCCGCCAGCGCCTGGGACGCCGTGCGCAACGCGCCACCGTCGATCTGGGCTCTGCTGATGCTCGTGGGCGTGGCGGGCACGGTGGGGCACCTGTGCCTCATCCTCGCAGTGGGCATGGCGCCGATGGCCACGCTCATGCCCTTCACCTTCCTGCAGCTCGGCTTTGCGAGCGTCGCGGGCTATCTCGTGTTCAACCACGTGCCCGATGGCTGGGCCTTCGTGGGCATCGCGGTGGTGGGTGTGTGCGGCGCCACCTCGGTGTGGCTCAACCTGCGCGAGAGCGCCGCAGCTCAGCGCATCGCGCCGGCCGATTCGGCGCTCACCCCCGATTGACATGAACAAGCCCCCACGTCGCTTCGCTCCTGCCCCCCGAGGGGGCGCTCAGTCGCTTCGGGCGGCCGTGCGCCACTGACCGCCATGCCCCGCGTCATCGAAGTCCACCCCGAGAACCCGCAGGCGCGGCTCCTGAAGCAGGCCGCCGACATCCTGCATGGCGGCGGCGTGGCCGCAGTGCCCACCGATTCGAGCTACGCGCTCGTCTGCCACCTCGACGACAAGGCCGCGGCCGAGAAGCTGCGTCGCATTCGCGAGGTCGACGACAAGCACCATCTCACGCTGCTGTGCCGCGACCTCTCGGAGCTGGCGAGCTACGCCCGCGTCGACAACAAGCAGTACCGCCTGCTCAAGCACGCCACGCCCGGGCCCTACACCTTCCTGCTGGAAGCGACGAAGGAAGTGCCACGCCGTGTGTCACACCCCTCGCGCCGCACCATCGGCCTGCGCGTGCCGGAGCACAAGATGCTCCAGGAGCTGCTCGACGTCTTCGGCCAGCCGCTGCTGTCGACCACACTCATCCCGCCCGGCGAGACCGAGCCGTTGAACGACCCGGAAGAGATCCGCGAGCGCTTCCGCGGCCAGGTCGAGATCGTGCTGGATGCGGGCGCCTGCCCGATGGCGCCGACGACGGTGGTCGACCTGACGGGCGACGAGCCGGTATTGGTGCGCCTCGGGCGCGGCGACCCGGCGAAGCTGGGTTTGTCGGCCTAGACCTTGAGCGCCGCGGTCACCACGATTTCGATCTTCCACTCGGGCTTGGCGAGCTTCGCCTGGACCGTGGCGCGCGGTGGGGCGTCGCCGGGGGCCACCCAGTCGTCCCATACCTCGTTCATGCCGGCGAAGTCGGCCATGTCGGCGAGGAAGATCTGCGCCATCAGGATGTGGGCGCTGTCGGTGCGCGCCTCGGCGAGCAGCTTGTCGACCATCGCGAGCACCTGGCGCGTCTGGCCCTTGATGTCTTGCGTCGCGTCGTCGGGCACCTGGCCGGCGAGGTAGACGGTGCCGTTGTGGATGGCCATCTCGGAGAGACGGTCGCCCACGTGGAAGCGGCGTACAGCGTGGGTCATGTCTTGTGTCCTGTGGAGTGAGGCTTGGCGTTTGGCGTGGCCCCGGCGGCCTTCTGCCCGAGCTTGCTTTCCTTGCCGGCGAGCAGCTTCTGGATGTTGGCGCTGTGGCGCCACACGAGCAGCAGACTCATCACGGTGATGGCGCCGGCGATCACACCCGCGTCCCAGATCAGCAACTGGTAGAACGGTGCGAACACCGCCGCGACGATGGAGCCGAGCGACACGTAGCGGAAGAAGGCCACGATGATGACGAAGGTGAGCAGCGTGGCCGCACCGAGCCAGGGGTTGAAGGCGAGCAGCACGCCCGCGGCGGTCGCCACGCCCTTGCCGCCTTTGAACTTGAAGAACACCGGCCACAGGTGCCCGACAAAGGCCGCCAGGCCCACCATCGCCACCGTGCCATTGCCGAGGCCGAATCGCGCGCCATAGATCAGCACCAGCAGCACCGGCACATAGCCCTTGAGCACGTCGAACACCAGCGTGAGGATCGCCGCCGCCTTGTTGCCCGAGCGCAGCACGTTGGTGGCGCCGGGGTTGCCCGAGCCGTAGCTGCGCGGGTCCGACAGGCCCATCAATTTGCTGACGATCACGGCGAACGAGAGCGAGCCGATCAAATAGGCCGCGACCACCGCGGCGGCGGAATACAGAGTCTCCATCGAGCGAGCTGTTGTAGTGCTGGGTTGTGGCGGGATTGCAGCGGCTATTCTGCACCCGCGCACTGCACCGGCTTCGCGTTCAGCACCTCGGTCAGCACCTGTGGCGAAAGGCCGACAAGGTACCCACGCCGCCCACCGTTGATGTAGATGCGCGGCAGCGCGAGCACCGTGCTTTCCACGTAGATCGGCATCGCCTTCTTGGTGCCGAAGGGCGAGGTGCCGCCCACCATGTAGCCGCTGTGGCGCTGCGCCACTTCGGGCTTGCAGGGGCTGACCTTCTTGGTGCCGATCTGGCGCGCGAGGTTCTTGGTGCTGACCTGGCGGTCGCCGTGCATCAGCACGATGAGTGGCTTGGCGGCCTCGTCTTCCATCACCAGCGTCTTCACGACGTGGTGCTCGTCCACACCGAGCTGTCGGGCCGACTCGGTGGTGCCGCCGTGGTCCACGTAGTCGTAGACGTGCTCGGTGTAGGCCACCTTGTGCTGCTTGAGCAGCTGGGTGGCGGGGGTTTCGGAGACGTGATCTTTCTTGGCCATGGTGGGCGGATTGTCCCGCTGGCGCAGCGCGTGTCTTGTCTCTTATTGCGCAGGCCTATTGGGCCGGGTCACGGTGCTTCCAGCGGATGGCGTCGATCTCGGCCAGCAGCTCGGGTGACAGCTGCACATCCCACGCGTCGAGGTCTTCCACCAGCTGCTGCGAGTTCGTCACGCCGATGATCGTGCTCGCGACGCGGCGCGAGCGGTAGCAGAAGGCCAGTGCGAGTTGCGTCGGCGTGAGGCCATGCGCCTTCGCCAGCGCGTTGTAGAGACGCGCCGCCTCCAGCGCCTCGGGCCGCCCCCAGCGCTGCTTGCGCGAGGACTCGAACGCGGCCAGACGGCCCTTCTCTACCGGCCCGGTGAAGCCGGACGCGTCGTACTTGCCGGTGAGCGCGCCGAAGGCGAGCGGTGAGTAGGCGAGCAGCGAGACACCGTAGCGGTAGAGCGTCTCATCGAGCCCGTTGTCGAGCGCGCGGCTGGTGAGCGCGTACGGGTTCTGCACCGTCACCACGCGCGGCAGGTTGTGCCGCTCCGCGAGCCGCACGAACTCGGCCACACCCCAGGGCGTCTCGTTCGAGAGGCCAATGTGCCTCACCTTGCCCGCCTTCACCAGCTTGCCCAGCGCTTCGAGCTGGTCGTGGATGGAGGTCTGCGGCTTGTCGTGCTTCGGGTCGAAGTAGAGGCCGCCGAACATCGGCGTGTTGCGGTTGGGCCAGTGGATCTGGTAGAGGTCGATCACCTCCGTCTGCAGTCGCTTCAGGCTGTCGTCGCAGGCCTGCGTGATGTCGGCCGGGCTCAGGTCGGGCGAGCCGTTGCGGATCCAGTCCATGCCGCGCGCCGGGCCGGCGACCTTGGTGGCCAGCACGATCTTCTCGCGCATGCCGGGGCGCGAGGCGAGCCAGGTGCCGATGATGCGTTCGGTGGCGCCGTAGGTCTCGCGCCGCGCGGGCACGGCGTACATCTCGGCGGTGTCGATGAAATTGATGCCGCGGCCGATGGCCTGGTCGAGCAGGGAATGGGCGAGTGCTTCGTCGACCTGCTGACCGAAGGTCATGGTGCCGAGGCAGATGGGGGTGACGAGCAAGTCGCTGCGACCGAGGGGAATGCGCTGCATGGAAGAGAGGGGCTGCCGGTGGAGCCCGGCAGTGTGCCGCAATCACGTGGTTCCTGCAGGCCAGCGCCTGCGTTCAACGTGTGGCCAGCACCACCAGTTTCTCGGGCGACACCCGCACGCGCAGCGCGCTCTCGGGCACCACGCCCACGACGGCGAAGCCGCGGTGGTCGGTCAATCGGCGGGCCGGCTCCAGCAGCGCATCGCCGTTGCGCCCGGTGAGCGATGCGACGACCGGCGTGTTGGCATTGGCGCCCCGCTTGATGACCACGCCGACTTCGCCGCACTCGAGCTGCACGAAGCAGCCCGGCGGGTAGACGCCGAACTCCTTGATGACCGCTGCCGCCATGGGGTGCTGCGCGTCCTTGATGAAGAGGTCGCGCCCGGCTTGGTTGGCCGGCATCGCCTTGCGCGTGATGCGCGGGCTCAGCTTGGCGGTGTACATGTCGACGCGGCGCAGCAGCGAGGCCATGTCGTCGACCTCCTGGCAGGCGCGCGGGTAGCCGTGCCCTCCGGCGATTTCATGGTGGTTGCGCACGGCGGCGAGCCAGTCGGCGTCGGCCACGCCCGAGGCTTCGAGCATCTCGGCACTGCGCGTCGGGTGGTCGTGGATGAGCTCGCGCTGCGCGGCCGTGGGCGGCGTGACCTGCGTGGCCAGGCGGCCCTGCAGCTCGAGCATCGCGAGGTTCATCGTCAGCGCGGCCTTGAAGACACGCTCGACGGCGGCCTTGTCCCAGCCCAGCCGCTGCGCCACCAGGTAGCTGGCGATCGCGGTGTGCACCGAGTGCGAGACGCCGTAGGGGTTCTTGCCCGCGGCCTCCTGCCGCACCACCTGGAAGATGGCGAGGTCGGGGTCGCGCTCGACGAGCGCCAGCACCGGCTCGGCGGCCTCTTCCAGCGCCTTCGCAAACTCGGGCAGCGTGGGGGTCTTGAGCGTGCGGCCCACACGGTCAATGCAGCCCCTCCACAGGCCGGGCAGCGTCTCGACGGGCGCTTCGAGCACCTCGGAGCGCACGCTCTTCAGCTCGTCGGTGTCGACCAGCGCCTCGCGCTCGAACAGCGCCTCGAGCTGCTCTTCGTCGCGGATGATCTGCCCGCGCGCCAGCAACAGGCGATGGTCCTGCCCGCGGATGTTGAACGGCACCGGCCCACCGAGGCGGATGCGGTTCTTGACGGCGGACAAAGGCTGGTACGGCATTTCTTCGTTTTCGGCGGGTGCGGTGCAGCATCTCCCGGGGGAAATCCCTGAGCGCGCTCGGGCTTTCGTGCCGGACCTCACGCTCTATGCTGGCCCGTCACCCATCAAGGACACCGCATGACCCTGGCCTCGGCTTACGACCGCCTGCACGCCGGCTTCCGCTGGAAGGTGCCGCCGCACTTCAACATCGCCGACGTGTGCTGCGGCCGCTGGGCCCGCGAAACGCCCGAGGCCACCGCAATCCTCTACGAGCACGAGAACGGGCAGACGCTCGCCTGCACCTACGGCAGCTTGCAGGCCCAAGCCAACCGCCTGAGCCACGCACTGCAACGCCTGGGGGTGGAGGCCGGTGACCGGGTCGCGATCGTGATGCCGCAGCGCGTGGAGACAGCGGTGGCGCACATCGCAATCTATCAATTGGGCGCCGTGGCAATGCCGCTGTCGATGCTCTTCGGCCCCGAGGCGCTCGCCTACCGTCTGCAGCACAGCGAGGCCAAGCTCGCGCTGGTGGACGAGAGCGCCATCGCCAACCTGCTGGCGGCCCGCGCAGAGTGCCCGCAGTTACAGAACGTGGTGGCGGTCGGCGGCGCCCAAGGCCAGGGCGATCACGACTGGACGATGCTGCTCGCCCGCGAGCCCGCGCACTTCCAGCCGGTGGTGACGAAGGCCGACGACGCGGCCGTGCTCATCTACACCAGCGGCACCACCGGGCCACCCAAGGGCGCGCTCATCCCGCACCGCGCGCTGATCGGCAACCTGCCGGGCTTCGTCTGCAGCCAGAACTGGTTTCCGCAGCGGGGCGACGTGTTCTGGTCGCCCGCCGACTGGGCCTGGACCGGCGGGCTCATGGATGCGCTCTTGCCCACGCTCTACTTCGGCCACCCCATCGTGGCGTATCAAGGCCGCTTCTCGCCCGAGAAAGCCTTCGAGCTGATGGCGCGCTACGGCGTGACCAACACCTTCCTCTTCCCCACTGCACTGAAGGCGATGATGAAGGCGGTGCCCGCGCCACGCGAGCGCTACACGCTCAGGCTGCGCGCGATCATGAGCGCCGGCGAGGCGGTGGGCGATGCGGTGTTCGGTTACTGCGAGCAGCAGCTCGGCATCACCGTCAACGAGATGTTCGGCCAGACCGAGATGAACTACGTGGTGGGCAACTGCGGGTGGTTCGTCGACACGACCGGCGCGCCGCACAGCGCCTGGCCGGCCAAGCCCGGCAGCATGGGCCGGCCCTACCCCGGCCACCGCATCGCAGTGATCGACGACGAGGGCCGCGAATGCCCGCGCGGCACGCCGGGCGACGTGGCGATCCACCGGCACGACGTGCACGGCCAGCCCGACCCCATCTTCTTCCTCGGCTATTGGCGCAACGACGAGGCCACCCGCGCCAAATTCACCGGCGACCCGGCCGACTCATGGTGCCGCACCGGCGACACCGCGGTGATGGATGAAGACGGCCACCTCTGGTACCAGGGCCGCAGCGACGACGTCTTCAAGGCCGCGGGCTACCGCATCGGGCCGAGCGAGATCGAGAACTGCCTGGTCAAGCACCCGGCCGTGGCCAATGCAGCGGTGGTGCCCAAGCCCGATGCCGAGCGAGGGGCGGTGGTGAAGGCCTTCGTCGTGCTCGCCGCGGGCCACGCCGGCACCGATGCCCTCATCGAGCAGCTGCAGGCCCACGTGCGCGGCAAGCTCGCGCCCTATGAGTACCCGAAGGAGATCGAGTTCATCGACGCCCTGCCGATGACGACCACCGGCAAGGTGCAGCGCAAGGTGCTGCGGGAGCGTGAGGCCGCCAGCGTGAAAGCCGGCGCAGCGTGACGTCAGCGTGAGGCCAGTGCGGCGAGCGCCTCGCCCGTGACACGGGACAGTCGCCAGTCGGGCATCACGGTGGCGCCCATGCGTTCGTAGAAGCGGATGGCGTTTTCGTTCCAGTCGAGCACGCACCACTCGAAGCGGCCATATCCGCGGTCGACCGCCAGCTTGGCCAGCCGTGTGAGCATGGCTTCGCCGATGCCATTGCCTCGGTGCACCGGCCGCACGTACAGGTCTTCGAGGTAGAGCCCCGGCTGCGCGAGGAAGGTCGAGAAGTTGGTGAAGTAGAGCGCGAAGGCCACCACCTCGCCGCCGAGTTCGGCCACCATCGCCTCGGCCACCGGCTTCTCGCCGAAGAGGTGCGGGCGCAGTTTCTCGGGCGTGACCTGCAGCAGGTGGGTGAGTTGTTCGAATTCGGCCAGTTCGCGGATCAGGCCCACGATGGATTGCACGTCGCGGAGCTCGGCGGCGCGCAGCACCACGTTGGGAGAGCCGACGGTTTCAGAAGCAGGTTGGGAGGACATGCCGCCGATTCTGTCAGCCCGCGCACGCCCCCACATCGCATAAGGGCCTGATCAGGCCGTTGCTTCGAGGGGTTGCGCCGGCACCAGCAAAGGCTCGCGCGGCTGCACCGGCAGGTGCTGGCAGAAGAAGTCGACCACGCGAGTGATGTAGAGCGGCAGCGCCTCGTGCAGCGTGCCGGCGTGCGAGCCGCTCGCGGTGAGCCACAGCTGCGCGGCGCAGGCCTCGGCCACCGCCTGCCCCATCGTGGCGGGCACTTGGCGGTCACCCCGGCCGTGCACCACCATCACGGCGCGGTTGCGCAGGGAGGCGAGGTCGCCCAGCCACGGCCGGCGCCCGAGATCGACCCCCGAGAGCAGCCGGCCGACCCAGCGGGCGAGCGGCATCAGCACCTCGGCCGGGCAGCGCGCTTCGCCGCGCAGGTCGCGCCTCGGGCTGTCGGCCACCACCGCGGCGATCGCCGGCTCTTCGGCCGCCGCCATCAGCGCGGCGCAGGCGCCGAGCGAGGCGCCGATGACCCCGATGTTCCCCGGTTCATGGCCCTGCGCCAGGAGGTAATCGACGGCACCCAGCACGTCGTGCCGCTCCGACTCGCCGTGCCCACGCAGCCGCGTGACGAGCACCGTGATGCCGCGCGAGCGCAGCGCCTGCGCCAGCGTGCGCACATGCAGGCTGCGGCCTTCGACGCGGGCGTCGCTGCCCCACGAGCCGACCTGGCCCACCACCAGCACCACCGCCGCGCAGGCGTCGGCCCCGCCGTGCAAGAGCGTGGCGGCGATGCGCGCCCGCCCGTCGCGCGAAGGGAAATCGACCTCGCGGCACTGCAGCGCGCCCAACAGCGCGGGCGCCGGCACCGACTCGCGATGCACCCGTTTCCACCAGCGCAAGCCCTCGGCCGCCGCAGCGGCCATCGATCCATGCAGCAAGGTGGTGGTGTTCATGTCGAGCCCCTGGAACAGCGGTGATGGAGTGTCCAGTGTTGGACTCGCCGCCGCCTCATGTCATTGAAGGATCTGAAGCGTTCTGAATTTGGGGTTCATCGCTTAAATTCCGGGCAGGAGACCCACGTGGCACATCAGCCTTCTGCCGTACACCGCTTTGACCGCATCGAAGTGCGACCCGCACAGCGCGAGTTGCTCGTCGACGGGCAGCCCGCGGCATTGGGCGCACGGGCGTTCGATCTGCTGCTGGCTCTCATCGAGCATCGAGACCGGGTGGTGTCGAAGAACGAGCTGCTCGATCTGGTGTGGCCCGGGCTGGTGGTGGAAGAGAACAACCTGCAGGTACAGGTGTCGACGCTGCGCAAGGTGCTGGGGCCGAAGGCGATTTCGACGGTGCCGGGGCGGGGGTATCGGTTCACGTTGGTGGGGGATGAGCCCACAACACCCTCTGCGCCCTCGGTGCGAGCCCCCCTTACGCCGCGCCCCCCCGCACTGCTCGGGCGCGAGGCCGACCTCGATGCCCTGCTCGAGCTGCTCGACCACCACCCTCTCGTGACGGTGGTTGGCCCCGGCGGCATCGGCAAGACCACACTCGCCCGCTGCGCCGCCCAGGCCCGCGCTCAGGCGTGGGCCGACGGCTGCGCGTGGGTGGAGCTGGCGTCGCTGACCGACGGGCGGCTGATCGCTGGCAGCATCGCGCAAGCCCTCGACCTGCAACTGGCACCCGGCGGCGACCCACACGCCGCGCTCGTGTCAGCGCTCAAACCCATGCAGCTGCTGCTGGTGATCGACAACGCCGAGCATCTGGTGGAGTCCCTCGCCCCCGTCGTCCAGGCCCTGCTGACCCACGCGCCGGGCCTTCGCCTGCTGGTGACGAGCCAGAGTCCGCTGCGGGTGCACGGCGAACAGATCCTCAGACTCGAAGCTCTTGCCGTGCCACCGCCGGGCACCGATGCAGAAACCGCGGCCTCCTTCGGCGCCATCGCCCTCTTCACCGAACGCGCCCGCGCCGCCGACCGGCGCTTCGTGCTCGGTGGCGACAACGTTGCGCATGTGATCGAGATCTGCCGCCGGCTCGACGGATTGCCACTCGCGCTGGAGCTGGCGGCCTCGCGCGTGCCGCTGCTGGGCGCAGGCGGTGTGGCAGAGCGTCTCGATGACCGCTTCAAGCTGCTCGCCGGCGGCAGCCGCTCGGCCCCCACGCGGCAGCAGACGCTGCAGGCGGCGCTGGAGTGGAGCCTGGCCTTGCTGCCCGAGGGTGAACAGCGGCTCTTCCAGCAGCTAGGCGTGTTCGCAGGAGGATTCACACTCCCACTTGCCATTCAAGTACTCACAGGCGACCAACTCGACGAGTGGACTCTGATCGATGCGCTGGCCACGTTGGCGGAGCACTCGCTCCTCAGCGTGAGCGGAGGTCAAACGCCCCGCTATCAGTTGAGTGAAACCGCACGCGCCTATGCGATGTCGACACCATCGGCCGCAGCACGCTTACCGCACCAGCGCCATGCCGATGCCATGCGACGCTTCTTCAATACTGCGTCGACCGACTGGCTGCAGATGACAGATGCCGACTGGTTGAGAGTCTATGAACCCGAGTTGGACAACCTGCGTGCGGCCCTTGTTTTCGCCAGCTCACAGCGCGACGCTTTGACGCTGGTGTCGCTCGTCGGAGCCGCAGCGCCGCTGTGGCATCACCTATCGCTCTACGACGAGGCACGCCGTTGGCACGAGGAAAGTGAACAGCTCGTGTCGGACGATATCCCTGCACCTGTTGCGGCTCAGTGGTGGAGAGCCGCGCAGTGGGCATGGAACGCCACCGACCCTGAGCGCGCTCGCATGGCAGCGGCTCGCGCCCAAGCGTTGTATCGGCAACTGGGCGACATGCACGGTCTCTACGCCGAGCTCACCGGGCTCGCAGGGATGTACCGAGAGGCCGACCCAGCAGCCGATGCGGCGCTCGCCGAGGCCATGTCGATCGAAAGCCCCGAATGGCCAGCACGCGAACGCGCGTGGGGCCAGCGGGCACGCGCCGATGTGGCCCGAGCCCACGGCAACCTGCAGGCGAGCCGAAGCGCCCGCGAGGCAGAGTTGGCCCTTCGCACGCAGGCCGGCGACGAACGCGGCCGCGTTCGGGCCATGCTGCTACTGTCTTCGCTGGATCTGGAACTGGGCTTGGTTGACGAGGCGCAAGCGCGGGCGCAACAAGCCATCGACCTCTTGCGCCACAGGCGGTCACCCGGCGCATTGAGAAGCGCGCTGACGGCGCTGCTGGCCGCGCTTCGCACCAAAGGCGACACGACTCAGGCTGACGTGGTGGAGAAAGAGCTCTCGGCGTTCACCTGAGACAGCCCCTCGCGCTTCTCTTTTTCAGTACGGCCGACGGTTGCCGATGGACGGATCGAGGACCGTCACCTCTTGAGTCTCTTCATCGAGAACGCGGACGTTGTAGGCATAGGCGCGACCATCGTTGTTCTCATTGGTCACCTTGACAACCCGGCCTTCCTTGGAGACGACCGGCCGCCCGAACACTTTCTCCGCACCGGGTGACGTGATCTCGATTGCGCCCTCGGGCGCAAAGCGGAAGCCAACGGTGTCGAGTTTCCACGTGATGACCTTTGGCCCCTTGTCGAACAACTCCATGTCCAGCACATCCGGCGTGACCTTGACCTCCACCGGCGAGCCCTCCTTCTTTCTGAACGCAATGACGCGCACGACAACCGATTTGTTCGAGTACTTGTTCCTGATCATTTCTTAGCTCCGAGTGGTACTGACAAGCCGCCCGTCCCCCGCGCGGCGTGCAGTTGATTGAGAAGTTCGGCAAAGGCGGGGTGACGATAAATCGTGGGCTCGATGCGTGCGACCAACCGGCGCGCACCTTCCGCATCGTTCAGCCTCAATCTGGCTTGGGCCAAAGTCGTGAGCACGAAACCGTCGCCGGTAGCAGCGTGAGGCTCCAACAGCCGGACCGCTGCGTTCCAAGAGGCACGTGCGTCGCTGCCCGAGACCTTCAAGTCGTGATCGCCAAGCGCAATGTAGGCGGCGGCCAAGCCGGCGTCCAAACTGGCCCGATCCAACATGTCTTTCTGCACGGTCACGGCGGACGTGGCCAGGAACTCACGCAGACGAGCAGCAGACTCCGCGCGGCGCCGGTCTTCAGGCAGGGCTAGCAGAACAGTAAACGCTCTCGCCTTGAGTAGCACAGTGTCCCAAACGCCTGTGGAGTCACCTGCTCCAACCTTTTCGATGCAGCCACTGATCGTGGGGGACTCGCGCACCGCTTGGTCCAGCTGACGCTGAAGGAGTGCAATCTCCACTTGATGCAGCTTGGCGACACAGGCATCGAGCTGCCAGCTGAAGTTGTCGGCATCGGTCTTCACCAACTCATCCGCCATGCCAACCGCCAAGGCCACGTTGGCAGCGGATTGGGACAGGCGACCGAGCGACAGCTCCTGATGCGCAATTTCGAGATGCGCGAGCATGATCTCGCGTTGAACCGTCCTGCTCCGGCCGGAGTCGGGCACCGCGCGCAGCACATCGATCCGCCGGCGAAGCCACTCGAGTGCCTTGTCGTGTGCCCCCTGAGCGGCGTATGACTTCGCCAACCAACCATGGCTGTTGGCCAAGTCCAGCCCGAGTTCGGGTCTGCGCGGCAGGAGTGCGCCAAAGAGTTCGCCGGCCTCTTGGAATGTTGTCACCGCTGCGTTGGCGCGCCCCATCCCGAGCTGGACCACGCCCAGATTGATCCGGGCATGCGCGCCCTCCGCCAGCCACGCCGGATTGGCCGGATCGATCTGCGTCAACCGCTGCGCAAGCCCCAGATACTCTAGAAATCGCGCTTCAGCATTGCGTCCGTCCGCGCGCTTCCACGCTGCGTAACCCACCCAGTAGACGCTCTGCGCGTGATCGAAGATGCGTTGCCCGTCGTTAGGGGCCTTGTTCAGCAGCAACGCGGTTGTCTCTGCGGCTTGCTCAAAGGCCCTCTGTGCCTCCGCCGGCTGCCCACGCAGGTCCCGGATCTCACCGATGAGGTGCATCGCCCTCGACCTGTGCCCAAGTGCGTTTGCGTCCAATGCAGCGGCGTCCTGTCCGCCGTAATACCCAAGGGTCTTCTCGCCGACCGAGTCAAGCACTTCGAGACGGCCCACGGGCTCAAGCTTCTTGCGCAAATCGCCCAGCATGAACTCGATCAAGCCCTCGGCCTGCTGGCGCTGATACTGCGCCTCGTTGCGCGCCTGCACGGCAACCACTGCGAGGCAGGCGAACACGACAACGCCCAGGGCCGAAGACGCAGCCAGAACCGAGAGCCAACGCACACGGCGCTGCAGGTCCCGCCGCACCAGGTCGTCGAACGGCACGCCCAGCATGCCGGCCAGCAGCTTCAGCATCGATCGATGCGGGCCATCCCCGTGCTTGCGCATGTCCGCCGCAATCGGCTCCAGCGGCTCACCCTCGGCCTTGCCTTCGTCCGTCAACGCCCGCCGCAGCGCCGGTGGAAAACACTCCTCCGCCTCCCGCCCGGCCATGTCGCTTGTAAACGGTTCGCCGCGCGCAATCAGCGCGAGCACACGCCGCTCGCCGTGCAGCTTCTTGAACTCGACGATTTCCCGGTTGACCCAGGGCGAACGCGCCGAGTCGGGAGTGCAGACAACGATCAACCAGCGGCTGTGCGACAAGGCCTCATGCACGCTCGCCTTGAGGTCGCTGCCCGCGTGCAACTCATCGCGGTCACGGAACACCGGCGACACACGCGGTGGCACAACACCGTGCGAGGTCTCGCGCCCGACCAAGCGCTTGGGCACACGGTAGGTCTCGAGCTGCTTCTGCAGCCGCTTCGCGATCGCCTTGTCGTGGTGGCTGTAGCTAAGGAAAGCCCAATAGCGGTACTCGCTCGTTGGCTCGGCAGCGCCTGGCGTTGCCGGTTCGGCGGGCGATACGAGCTTGAGGCTCACGGCGCTCTCATGACGTGAGACACCGCCGCGGCCACCTGCACCGGCCCGCAGCGACGGGACGGCGCGGCGTCATACGCATTGCGCCCGCGCGCAGGGCGGCCTTGGCGTTGCCAGATCAGCATCGGCGCGGCGTGCTCCCGTGTCGACACGTGGACGACGGGCATGCGGCGCGCGCAGGCCCCGTTCACCACCTCGGCGGTGCCGCCGCGGCCCTGGGCGGGGCGGCCGTCCCACAAGGCAATCAGCAGGTCGGAACGGTCGAGCAGGGCCTGCGCTGCGCGGTGATACGCCTGCGCGTTGAACCCCGGCCGGCCGGGCAACTCGGTGACATGCTCGGCGCTGCGCAGCAAGGCGTCGAATTCACGACGGGACGCCGCCGCGGGGAAGTCACGCGCGTACAGGTCCCGGTCGAAGGGCAACACCGCATGCAGACCGTAGCCTTCGTCGAGCGCCAGCCGCGCCACGTGCCGGTCGGCGCCTTCGGCCAGACCGCACACCAGCGTCAGCGAGGCGGCACCCGAGGCCCGCGCCTTTTGCGCGACATGCGCGAGCAAGGGCTGCACCTGCGGCGTGAGCCGGTCGAGCTGGCGTTGCGAAATGCGGTTCAAGCGATGCCCCGTCACACCGATGTTCAAACCCCGGGTCGCGTGTTGCGGCAACAAGGAGCCTCCCTGCCGCAGTCAGTCGAGCTTGTGTTTGCTGATGGCGTGCCGCGGCTCCCGAAGCATAGAGGGTCTTGTGACGCTTTCCACACTTTCGGCATGGGCCAGGCGCACGATGTGCAAGGTCGGCGCCACAGGCAAGGCCTCGGTGGCGGCGAAGGCCGAAACGGTGAAGGCCGCGATCGCAAGCACCGCCGCCAGGCCCCACATGGCCGACAGCAGCACCACGGCCGGGCGCTCGTACTGGGTGTTGAACATCGCAACCTCTGGGGCTTGGGTGAGATGCCCGCACTGTCGGCCGTGGCGGGCACGGCGTCTTGAAGCCGGCCTGAAAAGTCCTGAAAAGCCTCCGCGGCCGTGTCTGTCACGGCTTCGACAGCGCCCACCAGGGCCGCGGCCTAAGATGAACCGCATGACCGATACCGCCTATGTGGCGCGGCGTGCGAGCCGCAGCGAGTTCCTCCCCATCCGGGGCCTGAAGTACCACCTGCGCCACTGGGGCGACCCCAAGACCGTCAGCCCCGAGCGCCCGCCACTGGTGATGATGCATGGCTGGATGGACGTGGGCGCCTCGTTCCAGTTCGTGGTCGACGCGCTCTCGGACGACCGCTACATCGTGGCCGCCGACTGGCGCGGCTTCGGCCTCACCGAGACACCGAACGAAGACAGCTACTGGTTCGCCGACTACCTGGGCGACCTCGACGGCATCGTCGACGCGGTGCTCAAGCCCTTCCCCGGGCTGGAGCAGATCGACCTCGTGGGCCACAGCATGGGTGGCAACGTGGTCATGCTCTATGGCGGCGTGCGCCCCGCGCGCATCCGCCGGCTGGTCAACCTTGAAGGCTTCGGCATGCCGGCCACCGTGCCCAAGATGGCGCCCAAGCGCTACGCGGCCTGGCTAGACGAGCTGAAGCAGCCGGTCGAGATCCGCCCCTACGCCAGCCAGGCGGCCGTCGCGGCCCGGCTGCAGAAGACCAACCCGCTGCTGCGCAGCGACCGCGCGCACTGGCTGGCCGGCCACTGGTCGAAGCAGGATGAGAATGGCCTCTGGCAGATCCTCGGCGACCCGGCGCACAAGCGCAGCAACCCGCTGCTGTATCAGCGCGACGAGGTCGTGGCCTGCTGGGCGCAGATCAGCGCCCCGCTGCTGTGGGTGGAAGGCGACCAGACGGACGCCGGCAAATGGTGGAACGGCCGCTACACGAAGGACGAGTTCCACGAGCGGCTGAAAGTGGTGCCCTCACCCGTCACCAAGGCCGTGCTCTCCCCCGCCGGCCACATGCTTCACCACGACCAGCCCGAGGCATTGGCCCGACATCTGGAGGCCTTCCTCGCAGGGTAAGCATTTCCTGGCGTGACACAATTGCGGGCTTCAGAAAATAAGGCCCGAATCATGGACGTCGAACACATCAATGCCATTGGCAACTCCCTGGCCGACCTGAGCCGCCGCACGGTCGACCTTCGGGGGTATCTTTGACTACGATCGCAAAGCACTGCGACTGAACGAAGTCAACGCCGCACTGGAGAACCCCAAGGTCTGGGACGACCCCAAGCGCGCGCAGGAGCTGGGGCGCGAGAAGCGCACGCTGGAGCAGGTGGTCGAGACGATCAACCACCTCACCACCAACCTGGCCGACAACACCGAGCTGTACGACATGGCCAAGGCCGAGGGCGACGAAGGCTCGCTTCAGGCCATCGAAGCCGAGACGGCCAAGCTCGAAGAGACCGTCAAGCAGCTTGAATTCCGCCGGATGTTCAACAACCCGGCCGACCCGAGCAACTGCTTCATCGACATCCAGGCCGGCGCCGGCGGCACCGAGGCCTGCGACTGGGCGAGCATGCTGCTGCGCCAGTACTTGAAGTACTGCGAGCGCAAGGGTTTCAAGACGACGATGGAAGACGAGACGCCGGGCGACATCGCCGGCATCAAGAGCGCCACCATCAAGGTGGAGGGCGACTACGCCTTCGGCCTGCTGCGCACCGAGACCGGCGTGCACCGCCTGGTGCGCAAGAGCCCGTTCGACTCGGCCGGCGGCCGGCACACGAGCTTCGCGTCGCTCTTCGTCTACCCCGAGATCGACGACTCGATCGAGATCGAGATCAACCCGTCCGACGTGCGCACCGACACCTTCCGCGCCAGCGGCGCCGGCGGCCAGCACATCAACAAGACCGACTCGGCGGTGCGGCTCACGCACATCCCGACCGGCATCGTGGTGCAGTGCCAGGACGGCCGCAGCCAGCACAGCAACCGCGACGTGGCGTGGAAGCGCCTGCGCTCGCGCCTGTACGACCACGAGATGCGCAAGCGCCAGGAAGAGCAGCAGAAGCTCGAAGACACCAAGACCGACGTGGGCTGGGGCCACCAGATCCGCTCTTACGTGCTCGACCAGAGCCGCATCAAGGACCTGCGCACCAACGTCGAGATCTCCAACACCCAGAAGGTGCTGGACGGTGACCTCGACGCGTTCATCGAAGCGAGCCTGAAACAGGGCGTGTGACGCAAGGCGTTTGACAGAACAACGGAGACCACCGAATGCGTGAAGGCACCGCCCCCCTGATCCGCCGCGAAGACTACGCGCCACCCGCGTACTGGATCCGCACGGTCGACCTGACCTTCGACCTCGACCCGGTCAAGACGATGGTCATCAACCGCATGCAGGTCGAGCGCAACGCGGCCCTGCCGCCGCAGCCGCTGCGCCTGCACGGCGAAGACATCACGCTCACGCGGGTGCTCGTCAACAACGAGTCGGTGTCGTTCCGGCACGAAGACGGCATGCTGGTGATCGACTCGCTGCCCGACGCGCCCTTCACGCTGGAGATCCGCAACACCTGCTGCCCGGAGAAGAACACGCAGCTCTCGGGCCTCTACACCTCGGGTGGCGGGTTCTTCACACAATGCGAGGCGGAGGGCTTCCGCCGCATCACCTATTTCCTCGACCGGCCGGACGTGATGGCGGTCTACACGGTGACGCTGCGCGCCGCGAAGAAGCAGTACCCCGTGCTGCTCTCCAACGGCAACCTCGTCGAGCAGGGCGAGATGATGGCCGGCGTGTATGGCCCGCGGCACTACGCGAAGTGGCACGACCCGTTCCCGAAGCCGAGCTACCTCTTCGCGCTGGTCGCGGCCGACCTCGTTACACGCGAGCAGCTGATCCGCACGCGCTCGGGCAAGGAGCACCTGCTGCAAGTGCACGTGCGCCGCGGCGATCTCGAGAAGACCGAGCACGCGATGAACTCGCTGATCGCGTCTGTCGTGTGGGACGAAGCCCGCTTCGGCCTGCCCCTGGATCTGGAGCGCTTCATGATCGTCGCCGTGGGCGACTTCAACATGGGCGCGATGGAGAACAAGGGCCTGAACATCTTCAACACGAAGTACGTTCTGGCCAACCCGGCGACTGCTACCGATGTGGACTACGCCGGCATCGAGAGCGTGGTCGGCCACGAGTACTTCCACAACTGGACCGGCAACCGGATCACCTGCCGCGACTGGTTCCAGCTGAGCCTGAAGGAGGGCCTCACGGTCTTCCGCGACCAGGAGTTCAGCATGGACATGGCCGGCACGCCCACCGCGCGCGCGGTGAAGCGCATCGAGGACGTGCGCACGCTGCGCCAGGTGCAGTTCCCAGAAGACGCCGGCAGCATGGCCCACCCCGTGCGGCCCGACAGCTACGTCGAGATCAACAACTTCTACACCGCCACTGTCTACGAGAAGGGCTCGGAGGTGGTGCGCATGATGCAGACCCTGGTGGGCCGTGACGGCTTCGCCCGTGGCATCACGAAATACTTCGAGCGCCACGACGGCCAGGCCGTGACCTGCGACGACTTCGCCCAGGCCATCGCCGATGCCAACCCCGACAGCCCGCTCGCCACGCTCCTGCCGCAGTTCAAGCGCTGGTACAGCCAGGCCGGCACGCCGCGGGTCACCGCACGGGGCCGCTACGACGCACCGACCCGCACCTACACCCTCGGCATCGAGCAAACCGCCCTGCCCTCGCCCAGACAGCCGGTGAAGCAGGCCTATGTGATCCCGCTCGCAATGGGCCTCGTGGGCCGCGACGGCAGCGCGCTGCCGCTGCAACTGGAAGGCGAAGCCGCCCCGGTCGGCACCGAGCGCGTGCTGGTCCTCAACGAAGCACGCAGCTTCTTCACCTTCGTCAACGTCGACCAGGAGCCGGTGCCTTCGCTGCTGCGCGGGTTCTCGGCGCCCGTGGTGCTCAACGACCATCTGGCGGACGCCGACCTGCTGACGCTGCTTCAGCACGACTCCGACGCCTTCAATCGCTGGGAAGCCGGCCAGCGCCTCGCGCTCAATCGCCTGCTGGCCGGCGTGAACGGCACCGGCCCGGCGCAGCTCGACGACGCCTTCATCGAGGCCATGCGCTCGGTGCTGCGCCACCCCGGGCTCGACGCCGCCTTCAAGGACCTGGCGCTCACGCTGCCGAGCGAAGGCTATGTGGCCGAGCAGTTGACGACCGTCGACCCGCAGCGCATCCATGCCGTGCGCGAAGGCATGCTGCTGCAACTGGCGCAGGCCTTGCGCGCCGATTGGGAGTGGGCCTACGAGGCGCACCAGGTCAAGGGTGGCTACTCGCCCGACCCGGTCTCCTCGGGCCGCCGTGCGCTCGCCAACCTGTCGCTCGCGATGCTGTGCCGCGATGCGGTGGCCCGCCACGACGCCGTGTGGCCGGGCCGCGCCTACGAGCGCTTCAAGGACGCCGGCAACATGACCGACCGCCTCGGTTCCCTCGTCGCCCTCGTGCACGCGCACTCGGAGCTGGCCGAGCTGGCGCTGCAGCGCTTCCACACCCTGTTCAAGGACGAGGCCCTCGTCATCGACAAGTGGTTCGCGCTGCAAGTCACGGCGCCGGAGAAGGATGGCCGCGTGTTCGAGCGCGCCAAGATCCTGCTCAAGCACCCCGATTTCTCGCTCAAGAACCCGAATCGCGCCCGCAGCCTGATCGCCGCGCTGTGCATGAACAACCCGGCCGCCTTCCACCGCGCCGATGCGGCGGGCTACGTGTTCTGGGCCGAGCGCATCCTGGAACTCGACAGCATCAACCCGCAGCTCGCCGCCCGCCTCGCGCGCGTGATGGACCGCTGGACGCAGCTGGCCGAGCCCTACCGCTCGGCCGCCGCCGAAGCGCTGCGCCGCGTGGCCGCCAAACCCGATCTGTCGAGCGACGTCGCCGAGATCGTCAATCGCGCCCTTCAACAGGAAACCACGACACCATGAGCCAGAAGCGAGTCAGCCTCACGCAATACCTCGTCGAGCAGCAGCGCCAGCACGGCCACATTCCGGGCGAGCTGCGCCTGCTGCTCGAGGTCGTGGCCCGCGCCTGCAAGCGCATCAGCATCAGCGTCAACAAGGGCGCGCTTGGCGACGTGCTCGGCTCGGCCACGAGCGAGAACGTGCAGGGCGAGGTGCAGAAGAAGCTCGACATCATCGCCAACGAGGTGCTGATCGAGGCCAACGAATGGGGCGGCGCGCTCGCCGCGATGGCCAGCGAAGAGATGGAAGGCATCTACGTGGTGCCCAACCGCTACCCGCAGGGCGAATACCTGCTGCTGTTCGATCCGCTCGACGGCTCGTCGAACATCGACGTCAACGTGAGCATCGGCACCATCTTCTCGGTGCTCAAGAAGCCCGGCGACCATGAAGGCGTGAGCGAGAAAGATTTCCTGCAGGCCGGCAAGCAGCAGGTCGCCGCCGGCTACTGCGTGTACGGCCCGCAGACCACGCTCGTGCTCACCGTGGGCGATGGCGTGGCGATGTTCACGCTCGACCGCGAGCAGGGCTCGTGGGTGCTGACCGCCGAAGACGTGAAGATCCCGGAAGACACCAAGGAATTCGCGATCAACATGAGCAACATGCGCCACTGGGCGCCGCCCATGAAGCGCTACATCGACGAATGCCTGGCCGGCAAGACCGGCCCGCGTGGCAAGGACTTCAACATGCGCTGGATCGCCAGCATGGTGGCCGACGTGCACCGCATCCTCACCCGCGGTGGCGTCTTCATGTACCCGTGGGACCAGCGCGAGCCCGAGAAGCCGGGCAAGCTGCGCCTGATGTACGAAGCGAACCCGATGGGCTTCCTGGTGGAACAGGCGGGTGGGGCGGCCACGAACTGCAAGCAGCGCATCCTCGACATCGAGCCGGGCAAGCTGCACGAGCGCGTGAGCGTGGTGCTGGGCTCGAAGAACGAGGTCGAGCGCATCACGTCGTACCACAACGAAGGCGCGAGCGCCTGAACATGGGGACCGTCTACCTCGTTCGCCACGGCCAGGCCTCATTCGGCGCCGACAACTACGACCAGCTGAGCGACCTCGGCATGCGCCAGTGCGTGCGGCTGGGGGAGTACTTCCGGAACAAGGGCGTCAAGTTCGATGCGGCGCTGGTCGGCACGCTGGAGCGGCAGAAGCAGTCGCTCGCCTGCATCGCCGAGGGCCTGCAGACGCCCATCGACCCGCTCTCCTGGCCTGGCCTCAACGAGTACGACAGCAAAGCGGTGGTGCAGGCGATCCACCCGGAGCCCCTGGAGCGCCCCACCACCCCCGAACTGGTGCGCGAGCACTTCCGCCTGTTGCGCGAAGGCCTGGCGGCGTGGATCGAGGGCAAGACCAAGCCCGAGGGCATGATCAGCCATGCCGATTTCGTGAGCGGCATCACGAGCGCGCTCGACCACGTGCGCGCCACGCACTACGGCAAGAACGTGCTGGTGGTGTCGAGCGGCGGGCCGATCTCGACCATCGTCGCCCACACACTGGGTGCGCCGCTGAACGCGATGATCGAAATCAACCTGCGCATCCGCAACAGCTCGGTCAGCGAACTCACCTTCACGCCGAAGCGGCATTCGCTGGTGACCTACAACACGCTGCCGCACCTCGACAGCGCCGAGCACCAGTCCTGGATCACCTACGCCTGAGGCAGGCCACTCGTCGTGGCTACTCCTCGTCAGCCACGCCGTGCCGGCGGTCGAGCCGGCCCATGTACCAGGCGTAGAAGCCGATGATCAGCACGTAGACGACGAGCGCGCCCTGCGCCGCTACCCAGAAGCTGAACGGCCAGCCGAAGAAGTTGAAGTCGAGGTCGCGCGCGAACCAGCCGATCACGAAGGTCACGAAGAACCACACGAACACCAGCAGGCCGGTGACCCGCAGGTTGGCTCGCCAGTAGGCGTGATGTTTGTCGCTCGGCTCCATCGGGCGGCCCTCTTGTGCGCACACGGCCCGATGATGGCACGAGAGCCCGCTATAATCGCGCGCTTCACGCCGGTGTAGCTCAGTTGGTAGAGCAGCGCATTCGTAATGCGAAGGTCGGGAGTTCGACTCTCTTCACCGGCACCATCTTTTCCCTGAAGCCAACGTCCCGCGCCAGCGGCCGTTGGCTTTCTGGTTTCTGGCCCATGAGTTCACTTGCTCCCCTTCGCCTTCGGGCCCTGACCCGCATCCTCCAGGCGAACCGTGGCTGGCAGCTGCTGCTTGCGCTGCTGGTGGGCGTGGTGTGCTATCTCGCGTTCACCCCCACACCGCCACAACTGGCGACTGCGTGGTGGGACAAGGCGAATCACTCGCTGGCGTTTCTCGCGCTGACCTTCACCGCCTGCCTGGCGTTCCCGCGGCCCGGGCGCGGCGTGTGGCTCGTCATCGTGGGCCTGCTCGCCTTCGGCGCGGGCATCGAGGTGGTGCAGGCCTTCGTGCCAGGGCGCAGCTGCGAGTGGGCGGATCTTCTGGCCGACAGTGTCGGCATCGCGGCGGGCGTGCTGGTCACGCTGCCGCTGCGCAGCGCCGTGACCTCACGGCGCTGAGCCTGCGCCTCAGCTGGCGCGCGCCGCGCCGCCGTGCAGCTTTTCCCAGTACGACACGGCCTTGCTGACCCACGCCTGGTAGTGCGGGTCCTGCACGTTGTAGTACGGGATGCCGCGCTCGACGAAACGGGCTGCGGCGCTCGCCAGAGCGGCATCGCTGCCCTGCGAGTGCTCGATCTCCTCTTCCAGCGCATGCAAGGCGACGAAGCGCGGCATGGGCTCGGGCGCCAGCAGCCCTTCGCGGAAGGTGATGGCGTTCATTTCGGCGGCGGTGTGGGCGGACATGTGGGGCTCTCCAGGCTGAACCCGATTTTTCGTCCCAATCGGCGCCGGCTTGACACCAAGTAACGGGCTGGATGCGGCTCAATTCACGCCGACCGCATTCCCGTCGTTCAAAGAAGCCTCTGCTGCGGCGCGCCGGGGTCGTAGGAGTCGGCCACCACGACCCGGTTGCGGCCGCCCTTCTTGGCCTCGTACAAGGCCGCATCGGCCTGCTCGATGAGCTGGGTCGCTTCGACCGGCGCTGCGCGCACGCACAGGCCGATGCTGACGGTGACTGCAAGACCCGGTGACACCCCGGCCCAGTCGTGGTCTTGCACCGCCTGGCGCAGCCGCTCGCAGGCCTCGCGGGCCCAGGCGGCAGAGGCGTGGGCGAATACGATGAGGAACTCCTCGCCGCCCATGCGGGCGATGAGGTCGCCACCGCGCACGCGGGCACGGAAAAGATCGGCAGTGGCCGTGAGCACCGCGTCGCCGACCGCGTGGCCGTGTTGGTCGTTCACGCGCTTGAAGTGGTCGAGGTCGAGCATCGCGGCGGCGATCGGCTCGCCGGTGCGGGCGCTGTGCTGCAACAGGCGGGGCAGCTCGCGCTCGACCTGGCGCCGGTTGCCGAGGCCGGTGAGCGGGTCGGCCAGCACGTAGCGGCGAAGCTCGCGGGTCTGCGCCTGCAGGCGTTCGGCTTCGGCGGCCATCTGCTCGGCGCGCACGCGCTGCAACTCGGCCTCCATGCGCGAGCGCTCGGCGCCGAAGCGGGCTTGGTCGAGCTCGAGCCGGTTCATCATGAGGCGCGACTGCGCGTCGTTGCGCTGCTCGAGCTGCTCGCGCGTGAGCGCGTGGTAGCGCTCGTGGTGCGCCAGCGCTTCGGCGAAGTCGCCCCGCGCCTTGTGTGCGAGGTAGAGGTGGCGGTGCATGTCCTGCACCATCGAGTTGGCGTACAGCTCCTGCGCGCCACCCAGCGCTTCGTTGAGGATGGCGATGGCGTCGTCATGCCGCCCCAGCCGCACCAGCAGCTCGGCCCGGTTGCCCTCGCAGGCCAGGCCCAGCGAACGGTGGCCGTGCTCCAGCGCCAGCGCGCGGGCGCGGTCGAGCAGCACGAACGCCGCCTTGTCCTGCCCGCTCACGCCGAGGTAGCGGCCGAGGTTGGACAGCGTCAGCGCCTCTCGATAGGCGTTGCCCGAGGTGCGCGCGAGGATCAGCGCCTCTTCGCCATGGCGCTTGGCGCGGTCGATGGCCTCGCGGGCGCCGGCGACGTCGGCGCGCGACTCGCAGGCATCGAACGCATCGGAGGCCACCACGCCGAGGTTGGTGAGCGCGCGGTAGGTTTCCTCCTCGCTGCCCATCTCGCGCGCCATCGCGAGCGATTCGGCAAGGAAGCGCTCGGCCTCCTCGAAGCGCCCCAGGTGCGCCTTGGCGAGGCCGATGCGGTTGTAGGCGAGGCACAGCAGCCGGGCGTCGCCACAGGCTCGCGCTGCCTCCACGCTTTCGCTCACATGGTCGAGCGCTTCCTGGTTGAGGCCGAGGTCGAGGAAGGCCATGGCCATGTCGCACAGCACGTCGGCGCGCGCAGCGTCGTCGCCGGCCTCGCGCAGCATGGGCAGCACCGCCTGGCCCGCCGCGATGGCCTGCTCGGCCAGGCCTTCGCGGCTGTTGAACATCACCAGGAGGCGCAGCGCGCGGGTGAGGCTGACCTTGTCGTGCGCTTCGCGCGCAAGCGCCTCGGCCCGCAGCGCCAGCTCGATGCCGCGGGCGTGCTCGTCGCGCCCGGCGGCGTCTTCAGCCTGGCGCAGCAGCTCGTCGAGCGGCGGCGTCGCGTAAGGCGATTGCGGGTTCTTCATGCCGGGCAATGCTGCAAGCGTCGGCCACCAGCTTCAGGCCGACACGTCGCTGGCCTGCAGTGCGGTGGCCAGCACCTTGTCGACCCGTTTGCCATCGAGGTCGACCACCTCGAAGCGCCAGCCCTCCCATTCCACCGCATCGGCCGTCTGCGGCAGGCGGCCCAGGAGCAGCATCACCATGCCGGCCAGGGTGTTGTAGCGGCCACGGTCTTCTTCCGGCAGCTCTTTCAGGTCGAGCCGGTCTTTCAGCTCGGGCACGGGGATCAGACCGTCGAAGAGCCAGCTGCCGTCATGGCGCCTCACCGCCCAGGCATTGTCGGCCGCGGGGGTGGTGAACTCGCCGGTGATGGCCTCCAGCACGTCGCGCACGGTGATCACGCCCTGCACCTCGCCGTATTCGTCGACGACGAACACCAGCTGCGCGCTCGACACGCGGAACTGCTCCAGGAGCTCCATGCCGGTCAGCGTCTCGGGCACGAAGACGGGCGGCTGCAGCTTGTCGGTGAGCGTCAGCGGCTGGCCGAGCAACTGCTGCTGAAGGAGCGTCTGCGCCGACACCACGCCCAGCACGTCGGTCAGCCCGCCGCGGCATACCGGGTAGCGCGAGTGTTCCTGCGTCTCGATGGCGCGGCGCACCTCGTCGGCCGAGGCGGTGGCGTCGAGCCAGGCGATGTCGGTGCGCGGGATCATCATCGAGCCGACGGTGCGGTCGTCGAGGCGGAACACGTTGCGCACCATCTGGTGCTCCTGCGCTTCGATCACGCCGGCATCCAGCCCCTCTTCGAGCTGGGCCGCGATCTCTTCTTCCGTGACGGAGCGGGCAGGCCCCCCTCGAATGCCCAGCAGGCGCAGCGTGGCCTCGGTGCACCACGACAGCACCTTCACGAACGGCCGCGCGATCAGCGAGAGCCACTCCATCGGGTAGGCCACCAGCCGCGCCACGGCCTCGGGGTACATCTGCCCCAGGCGCTTGGGCACGAGCTCGCCGAAGATGATGGTGAGGAAGGTGATGATGACCACCACCAGCGCCGTGGCCGACAAGCCGGCCGCGCGCGGGCTCACGCTGAAGCTTTCGGTCAGCCAGCGGCCCAGCGGCTCGGAGAACGCCCCCTCGCCCACGATGCCGTTCAGCACGCCGATGGAGGTGATGCCGATCTGCACGGTCGACAGGAATTTCGTCGGGTTCTCGTGGAGGTCCATCGCCACCTGGGCGCCCTTGTCGCCGGTTTCCACCATCACCTGCAAGCGCGCCCGCCGGCTGGCAGTGAGCGCCATTTCCGACATGGCAAACAACCCGTTGAGAAGGATCAGGAAGACGAGTAGCGCGATGTCCATGCACCGGGCCTCACCCGGAACGCGGCTGTTGAACAAGCGGCAAAGCGTAGCAGAGTCGTTCTTCTCCCCGGCGAAAATGCCGACATGGACTACCTGATTGGCGACCTGCAAGGCTGCTGCGACGCCCTCGACCGGCTGCTCGCCGAAGTCGGCTTCACCCCCTCCCGCGACCACGCCTATGTGCTGGGCGATCTCGTCAACCGGGGGCCAGCCTCCCTGCAGACGCTGCGCCGACTGCAGGCCTTGGGCCCCTCGGCCACCTGCCTGCTAGGAAATCATGACCTCCACTTCCTCGCGGTGGCACACGGCGTGCGGCGCACCGGCCGCCAGGACACGCTCGACGACCTGCTGGCCGCCCCCGACCGCGACGCCCTCGTCACCTGGTTGCGCCAGCAACGCATGGCGGCGCACGCCCGCGGCTGGCTGATGGTGCACGCCGGCGTCGTGCCGCAGTGGAGCCTTGCCACCACGCTGCAGCTTGCCGGCGAAGTCGAGGCCCGCCTGCGGTCACAAGACCTGCACGACTTCCTGCAGGTCATGTACGGCAACCGGCCCGCCCGCTGGGACGACGCACTGCAGGGCGACGACCGCTTGCGCTTCGCCGTCAACACGCTCACGCGCATCCGCTTCGTCGAAGCCGACGGCACGCTCGACTTCGACACCAAGGACGGCTCGGCCGATGCCCCGCCCGGGCTCTACCCCTGGTTCGACGCCCCAGGCCGCCAGACCGAGGGCGTGCCCATCGCCTTCGGCCATTGGTCCACGCTCGGCCTCGTCAACCGGCCCGACCTGCTGGCGCTCGACACCGGCTGCGTGTGGGGCGGACAACTCACCGCGGTGCGGCTCGATGGCGACACGCGCGAGGTGATTCAGGTCGAGTGCGAGCAGGCACAGAAGCCTGGCTGACTACAATCGCGGTCTTCTTTCGGGAAGCGTGGCCGAGCGGTTTAAGGCACTGGTCTTGAAAACCAGCGATGGGGGAACCCATCCGTGAGTTCGAATCTCACCGCTTCCGCCAGTCAGTTCAGTACAACTTCGACTGGCCCGCCCCCTCCACCACCTTCTTCGCCAAGTTCGCCACCTGGGCGCTCGTGACCTCCGAAGCAGGCTCGCTGGCGCGGGCCGTCCACATGAGCCGGCCGCTCGCCACATCCGTGAGCGAGGCGTTGGCGGCGTAGCTGGTGGCCACCCGCGTGCCGCCGATCGGGGCCGAGACGCCGACCCCGCCCCCCACGCCGCCGCCGAAACCACCCACGCCCAGCCCGACCGTGAAGCCGGACCGCGCGACGCTTGCGCCCGGCGCGATCGAGGTCACGAGCACTGCCTTCGCATTGGCCGCCCGCGCCGCGCTCACATAGGGCGCGGGCCCACCGGGTGCCGAGGTGCTGGCCCCCACGTCGGGCGCCGCCACGGGCGACACGCCGACTTTGGTCAGCTCGGCCCCCACGCTGTCCTGGCAGATGCGGCGCAGCACCTCGTCCTGCGCTTCGCAGACCACGAGCACGCGGGCGCCTTTCAACGGCGCATTGGCGGTGAGCTGCGGGTCGGCCCACTGCGCGTCGAGCGGGTTGGTCGCGCAGCCTGCGAGGACCGCAAGGCCCGCAAGCGGAATCAGGACAGCACGCATGATGTTCTCCTTCGGGTCGGAGACTCGATCATGCCGTGGCTGCCAAAGCCCTCTAGTTGATGCAGGTGCGGTTCTTGCCGGTGCGCTTGGCCTCGTACAAGGCCTCGTCGGCGCGCTCGAGCGCCACCTCGATGCGCTCGCCCGGCCGATAGGCCGTCACGCCCGCCGAGAAGGTGACGAAGATGCGCTTGTCTTCGTGCATGAAGAGCCCACCGGACAAGGAACGCTGCAAACGCGTCAGGATCTGCTCGCCTTCGTTCACCGGCGTGTTGGGCAGCAGCACCACGAACTCCTCGCCGCCGTAGCGGGCCACCATGTCGGTGGGGCGCAGGGTCTTGCTCACCACCTCGGCGAGCGACTTGAGCGCCACGTCACCCGCGTTGTGGCCGAGTTCGTCATTGAGCTTCTTGAAGTTGTCGATGTCGAGCAGGCCGATCGACAGCGTGGAGCCATCGCGGCCCTGGCGCGCACGCTCGGCGTCGAACGCCTGCAAGAGGCCGCGCCGGTTGGCGATCTTGGTGAGCTGGTCGGTCGACACTTCTTCCGACAGGCGGCGCAGCTCGGTCTCGAGCTCGACCACACGCTCCGAAAGATCGGTGGCCCGCTCGTGTTCGTATTGCAGCTTGCCTTGCGCGACCTTCACCAGCGACTGCACGGTGCGGCTTTCCTCCACCATCTCGCGCACCACGCCGGCCAGGCTTTCCAGCGAGTCGGCGCGCTCGATCACGTCGGCATAGCGGCCGATGTTCTCGTGGAAGCGGCCGGTCTGCGAGCCGAGTTCACCCAGCTCGGCCAGCATGCGGGTGATGAGCTGCTTGAGCTGGTCTTGCGCCTTGGTCCGCTCTATGCGCAGCTGCTTCTGGTGCTCGCGCGTGTGGTGCAGCAGCTCGCTCACCGACTTCACGCTGCGCGAGGTGAGGCCCTGGCCGATCTCGTCGCGCATGGCTTCGCTCTGGCCTTGGGCCCAGCTCTGGTCTTCGGCCAGCTCGACGAGGCTCGCGGTGAGCTCGCCGCACAAGGTGCCGAGCTGCTCGATCAGGTGCTGACGGTGGGCCAGGGCGCGCGTGGCGCGCTTGCAGAGCTGGTCGAGCTCGTCGCTCTGCCCGACGGTCGGGCCACGCTCGCGGATGCGCCGCACGAGGGCGGCGAGTTCATCCGACAGCTCTGCGCTCGGCGCGGGGGGCGCCGGCAGCGCCTGCTGCAAGGTGCCACTCAGGGCCTGCATCACGTCGTGCCAGATGGGCGTGCTGTCGGACGCCGCGGCCGGTGCACCGCTTGGCAGCTCCACCAGCGGCGCGGGCTGCGTCGGGTCAGACCACGGCTGTTCGACCTCCATCGCCGCCGCTTCGGGGTCGACGGCACCATCGATGGTGTCGCTCTCCCAGCCGTTGATCAGCTGGTTCAGGCGCTGCTGCAGGCGGTTGACGTCGCTGCGCGAGCTGGAGAGCACACGCTGCAGGCTGTCTTTCTTGCGGGCGGTGGTCCACTGGCGGCCGCCGCGCTGCACACCGCGCACCACCCGCTCGATGAGCTTGGCGAGCGCATCGGCCTGCGCGGCCGACTCTTCCTTCTCGCCCACGGTGCCCGCGGCCGGCGGCCCGGCGGGCGGCGTGGTGCCAGCTTCCTGGTGGTAGGCACGCGCGTAGTTCTCGGGCGTGGGCTCCTGCTTGTCCATCACCAGCCGGCGCAGCGCCGCTTTGGCGAGCGCGGCCGGCACGGCCTCGGCGCGCGGCGGATTGGTCATGTCCATCAAACGGGAAAGAGAAAGCTCAGACGTTGCCGCCCTGCGGCGTGCCGAAGCGCGAACGTGCCTCGATCGCCGCCCGCAGCGACTCGGCCGCGGTGGATTCGTCGGCGTTGACGATCCACGGCGCCTTGCGCGGCAGCACGGTCTGCTCGAGCCACTGCTCCAGCACGTCGGGCGGCTGGGCCTTGCTGAAAAGGAAGCCCTGCATCACCACGCAGCCGAGGCGGTGCAGCACTTCCATCTGGCGCATGTTTTCCACGCCCTCGGCAATCACGCGCAGGCCGAGCGAGCGGGCCAGCGCGATGATGGCGGTGACCACGGCCGAGCTTTGCGGCGTCATGCCGAGATCGCGCACGAAGGAGCGGTCGATCTTCAGCTCGCTGATCGGCAATGTGGTGAGGTACGCAAGCGACGAGTAGCCGGTGCCGAAATCGTCGATCGAGATCTCGACGCCGATCTCGTTGAGCCGGTGCAACGACGGGATCACGTTCTGCAGGTCCTTCATCAGGCCCGTCTCGGTGATCTCGAGTTCGATCGCGTGGTGCGGCACGCCGTAGCTGGTGACGGCCTGGTGGATGTGTTCCACGAGGTCGGTGCGCTCGAACAAGCGGTTGGGCAGGTTGACCGCGATGGAGTCGGCGAAGCCGAAGCTGTCTTGCCACAGCCGCGCCTGGCGTGCTGCCTCGCGGATTGCCCATTCGCTGAGCGGAATGATGAGGCCGGTTTCTTCAGCCAGCGGGATGAAGTCGCCCGGCGGCACCAGCATGCTGCCGCGCTGCCAGCGCATCAGCGCTTCCACGCCCACCATCTTGGCGCCGCGAACGTCGACCTTGGGCTGGTAGTGCAGCACCAGCTCGTTGCGCTCGATGGCCTTGTGCAGCGCGCTCTCCAGCTCCAGCTTCTCGCGGCCCTTGCCGGCCAGCGCCGGGCGATAGAGCAGCGCGGCGTTGCGGCCCTGCGCCTTGACCGAGTACATCGCCACGTCGGAGTTGCGCATGAGGTCGGCGACCGTCGCGCCATCGCGCGGGAACATCGCAATCCCCACCGAGGCGGTGACGAAACACTCCTGGCCGCCCACGAAGATGGGCTCGCGCATCACGTCGAGGATGCGGTCGGCCACACGCTCGGCGTCGGCCTCGTCAGACACCTCGGGCAAAAGCGCCACGAATTCATCGCCACCCAGGCGTCCCACGGCTTCGAGCGAACGGTGCGAGCGTGAACCCATCGACTCGACCGAGGTTTCCATCACCTGGTCGGAGTGGCGCACGCACGAGCGCAGCCGGCGCGAGACTTCCATCAGCAGCTCGTCGCCCGCGCCGTGGCCCAGGGTGTCGTTGATGACCTTGAAGCGGTCAAGGTCAATCAGCAGCAGCGCGACGGGGTGGTTGAGGCGGCGTGCGTGCTCCAGCGCCCGTTCGGCGCGCCAGATCAGCTGGCGGCGATTGGGCAGGCCGGTGAGCGCGTCGAAGTTCGCCAGGTGCCGGATCTTGTCTTCGGCCATGCGCCGGTCGGTCACGTCCTGCACGATGCCGGTGTAGCCCGACAGGTTGCCGTGCTCGTTGAACTCAGGCTCTGCTTCGATGTGGATGATGCGCTGCTGGCGCCCGTCGGGCAGCACCACCGGCAGGTCGGTGGCCAGCACCGAGCTGTGACGGAAGACGTCGTGCAGCACGAGCATGAAGCCTTCGCGGTTTTCGTTCGGGATCATGCGCAGCAAGCCGCGCATGCTCACCTGGTCACCCGGACCCATGCCGAAGACGCGCAGGCCCTCGATCGAGAACACCGGGCTGCCCTGCCCCACGCGCCAGTCGAAGCTGCCCATGCGGGCCAGGTCCTGGGCGCGGGCCAGCTTGGCCTTGGATCGCTCCAGCTCCAGCCGCGTGCGCGAGGAGCGCAGCAAATAGCGCAGGCGGCCTGCGAGCAGGCTCCACTGGGTGGATTTGACGAAGAAGTCGGTGGCGCCCGCCTCGTAGGCGCGGGTGATGGAGGCGTCGTCGTCGAGGCCGGTGAGCATCAGCACCGGCAGCGATTCGAAGCCCGGCAGGTTGCGCAACTCGGCGCAGGTCTGGAAGCCGTCGAGCCCGGGCATCAGGGCATCGAGCACCACCACGTCGGGCAGCCAGTCGGCCAAGAGCTGGATGGCACGCTCGCCGCTCGTGGCCTCGGTGATGGAGAAGCCGCGCTCGCGCAGGGCGATGGCGGTGAGCAGAAGATTGACTTCGTCGTCGTCGACCAGCAGCACCTTGGGCTGGACGAGCATGTCGTCATCGGCCAGGGCGGAGCTGGGCAGTGTCGTCATGGGCTCAGGCACCCAGCACGCTTTTCAGCGCCACGCGGACGATCTCGACCTCCGCCTGCAGCTGCGCGATGCGTTCGGCCATGCCGTCGGATTGTTCGTTGCGGGCCCTGGTTTCGAGGTCCGAGCACATTCTGGAAAGCTTCATCGCTCCGATGCTGGCGGAAGACGACTTTAGCGTGTGGGCCACGTGCCGAATACCCCCGAGCTCGTTGCCATTGAGCGCGTCTTCGAGCTGCGGCATCAGGCGGCCGACCGAGCTTTCGAAGGCGCTGACCACCCGCTCCATCAGGTGGTTTTCACCGCTCGGGTCGAGTTCGCGCAGGCGCTCCAGGGCTCCGGCGTCAAGCACGCCGCCCTCGCTCGCCGCCGCACTGGTTGAGGCTGACGGAGCAGGCATGCCACCGTCGCTGGATCCAGCAGGTGCCGCGGGGCGCAGGTGTCGAGTCAGCATGGCAAGCAGTTGGCTCTGGCGAAAGGGTTTGGACAGGTAGTCATCGAAGCCTAGCCCGAGGAAGCGTTCTTCGTCGCCACCCAGGGCATTGGCCGTGACTGCAATGATCGGAGTATCCGCTGATGTGAGGAAATTGAATCGCCCGGCCGTCCCGCGCCGAAACCAGTTGAGCGCCTCCACGCCGTCCATGCCCGGCATCTGGATGTCCATCAGCACCAGGTCGAACTGCTTTTCGCACATTGCGCGCAGCCCGGCCAAGGCGCCGGAGCTCAAGTGCACCCGGCACCCGAGTGACCGCAGCATCTGCCCGATCACTTCCTGGTTCACCACGTTGTCTTCCACCACAAGGATGTGTGCGGAAAGACGCGGCGTCAATCGGTCGGCGTCTGAAATCGTGGCAGAAATCCCCAGAATGGCCTGGCGGAGTTCGGCTTTACGCACGGGCTTGGGCACGAATCGGTGAAAACCCGCCTGATGCGCGGCCCGCACATCGTCCGGGGTAGACACCGACGAGAGCATGACCATCTTCATGTGCGGGTGGAGCCCCGAGGCCTGCAGCGCCAGCGCCATGCCCATGCCGTCGAGCCGGGGCATCTGCATGTCCACGAGCGCCAGGTCGAAATTCGGGTCGATGCCGGTCTTGCCCTGCAGGATGTCGAGCCCGTGGCGGCCGTCTCCGGCCAGCACCACTTCCATGCCCCAGGCGGTGAGCATGTTGTCGAGCACGATGCGGTTGGTCTCGTTGTCTTCGACCACCAGGATGCGCAGGCGCGGCATCGTGAGCAGGTCTTGCCCCAGCGTGGCCGGGTCGGCCTGCACCTCGGGCAGCGGCAGCACGAAGGTGAAATGCGAGCCCAGCCCCGGCTGGCTGCGCACTTCGATCTGGCCACCCATCAGCTCGACCAGCTGGCGCGAGATCGACAGGCCCAGGCCCGTGCCGCCATAGCGGCGGGCCATGCCCACGCTGCCCTGCGTGAAGGAGTTGAAGAGCTTGGGAATGGCCTCGGCCTCGATGCCGATGCCGGTGTCGTGCACGCCGAAGACGAGGCGCCCCGCAGGCTGGCCCGGTGCGACCGCCAGCGTGACGACCACCTCGCCGTGCTCGGTGAACTTGATGGCATTGGCCACCAGGTTGGTGAGGATCTGGCGCAGCCGCAGCGGGTCGCCGCGCACCACCTGCGGCAGGCCGGGTTCCTCGCGGAAGCTCAGCTCCAGGCCTTTCTCGTGGGCACGCGGGGCCAGGAGCTCCAGCGTGTCCTCGACCACGCCGCGCAGCGAAAAGTCGATCTCGGCCAGTTCCAGCTTGCCGGCCTCGATCTTCGAGAAGTCGAGGATGTCGTTGATGATCTCCAGCAGCGACTCGCCCGAGCGGTACACCGACTGCACGAAGCGGCGCTGCTTGTCCGAGAGCTTCGTGCCCAGCAGCAGCTCGGTCATGCCCAGGATGCCGTTCATCGGCGTGCGGATCTCGTGGCTCATGCTGGCCAGGAACTGGCTCTTGGCCTGACTCGCGTGCTCCGCGGCATCACGCGCGCGCTGCAACTCGGTTTCGGCCTCGCGGGCCTGCGTCACGTCGCGTGCGAGGGCGATGAGCAGCGTGGGCTGGCCCTGCGCATCGCGCAGCGCGAAGTAGCGCGCCCCGACCACCCGCCGGCCGCCGTGCTGCTTGTCGGTCAACACGAAGGAATGCTCGACGGCGCCCTGGCGTGCGAGCGCCTCGGCCATCGCCGGCTCGGCGAGCGCCGCCACGCGGCGGCCGAGCGCTTCCTTGAGCGTCTTGCCCACCACGTCGCTGCGGCGCACGTCGAACTCGCGCTCGGCGTGGGTGTTGATGTTCAGCACCCGGCGGTCGGCGTCGACGCTGAAGACGTAGAGGCTCGCCGGCATGTTTTCCACCAAAGTGTGGAAGTAGTCACGGCCGGGCTCGATGTCGGGCAGCGTGGTCGTCGGCGCAAAGCTGCTGTCGCGCACCACCGAATCGGCGAACCCCTCGGCCGAGCCCACCGGCACCCGCGGCAACAGCATGGCCGCGCCCAGCGACGCCACCGAAAACAGCGCGAACCAGCGCGCAAGCTCCGCCGCTTCGGCGAGCGAGACCGCGGCGGCAAACGCGGCCAGGCCCAGCAGCAACCAACGAGCATTCAGCGGGGGCATGGGTCGGGGAACGGAGACTTCAAGGCCTTTTCAGGGATTGACGTGTTTTCGGCAAGGCGTGAGTCGACTTGAACCGCACGACGGACTCGTGTTCACACCGAGCCCGGCCGCTAGGTCAGTCCTTACAATCTTTGCGATGACCTCCGTGCTGCTCGCCGTGTTGGCCTTGCTCGCCCTGGTGGCTGCCGCGGCGGCCGTGGGTTGGTCGGTCAAGGCGCAGCAACGGCAACGGGCCCTCGAGCGTGAGTTGCAGGCCGCCCGTGCACGCGAGCACGCACTGGTGCAGTCGCTCGACCTCTGGCAGTGGCGCACCGACCCACAACACCGCGTGACGCAACTGCGCCCGCCGGCCTCGGCCAAGCCGGCCAACTGGCCTTCCCTCGACGACCGCCCGCTGCTGTGGGACGTGTTCCAGTCGAACGACGGCAGCCTGCGCCCGCGCCTGATGTCGCACGCTGCCTTCGAGGGCGTGACGGCCTCGCTCGCCAGCCACGCCGGCCTGGTGCTGCGCGGCGTGCCGATGCTCGATGCCGAGGGCCAGTACGCCGGCCATGTGGGCACCGCGAGCCTGCCCGCAGACGCCACCGCGCCCCCCGCCACCCCGAGCGCGCAAGACCTGCAAGACCAGGAATCCTTCAGCTACACCGTCTCTCACGACCTGCGCGCGCCGATTCGCGTGGTCGAGGGTTTCACCAAGATCCTGAAGGAAGACTACGGCCGCCTGCTCGACCGCATCGGCAACGACCACCTCGACCGCGTGCTCGGCGCCGCGGCGCGCATGAACAGCATGATCGACGCGCTGCTGGCGCTGTCGCAGCTGTCGACACGCCCGCTCACGCGCCAGCCGGTCAACCTGTCGCAGCTCATCGGCTACATCGTCGACGACCTGCGCCGCCAGTCGCCCGAGCGGCAGGTGGTGGTGATGGTCGAGCCCGGCCTGCAGGTGCAGGGCGACGCCACGCTGCTGCGCGTGGCGCTCGAGAACCTGCTCGGCAATGCGTGGAAATACACCGCCAAGTGCCGCGAGCCGCGCATCTGGGTCGAGCGCACCGAGCACGAAGGCCGGCCGGCGTTTGCGGTGCGCGACAACGGCGCGGGCTTCGACATGCGCTTCGCGGACCGGCTCTTCGGTGTGTTCCAGCGCCTGCACAGCGCGACGGATTTCCAGGGCACCGGCGTCGGGTTGGCCTCGGTGCGGCGCATCATGCGCCGGCATGGCGGCGACATCTGGGCCGAAGGTGAAGTCGACCGCGGCGCGCGCTTCGTGTTCTGGATTGGGGGTTAGCCCCCCAGTCGCTTCGCTCCTGCCCCCAAGGGGCGCCACCCAGCGGACCGGCACAGCCGGATCCGCGGGCGTTGCTAGATTTGCGAAGCGCTTCGCTTTCGCGCGGTCGTTGCGGCTCAGCCTTCCGCAGGCTTGGAAAGCAACTCGACCGCATCGAGCAGACGCTCGGCCTGCACCTGCAGCGGCCGCGACTCGCTCGCGGCGAGCTTTTGCAAACGCTCGAGCGCCGCGCTGCGCGAGAGCGAATAGCGGTGCATCAGCACGCCCACCGCCATGGCGATGGGCTGCGACAAGGCTTCATCCGCATTCGGCTTGTGCCCCGCGCCGCCTTCGGGCGAGCGCTTGGCCAGCTGGTGGAACGCCGCTTCGACGGCCGGCACGATCTGGTGGATGTCGAGCGGCTTCACGAGGTAGGCCACCGCACCGAGTGCCTTCACCTGCGCGACCGTCTGCTCGTCGGAGAAGGCCGAGAGGAACATGAACGGGATCTGGCAGTACTCGCGCAGGTAGGCGGCCACGTCGAAGCCGCTCTTGCCTTCCATGCGGATGTCGAGCAGCGCGAGATCGGGCCGGTGCTCGCGTGCGAGGAGGATGGCGTCGTCGCCGTTGTCGGCGTCGATGATCTCGTAGCCGGCTTCTGCGAGGCCGTGGGTGAGCGTCGCCAGCACGAGCCGGTCGTCGTCGACCACGAGAATTTTTCCTTTTTTTGCCGTCACGCCAAGCCCCACACGACTGGCGTGAATTGTGGCTGAAAGCCCTGCGCCGCGGGGCACACGGTGTAAGCAGCTGAAGCCGGCACCCGGGCGCAGGCTCAGGCCGGCTCGATGCGCGTCACGCCGGGCGGCACGAGCACGATGGTCGCGAGCACATCATCGCCTTGCTGCTCCACCGTGAGCGTGGCACTGCGCCGCGGCAGCAGCGCACGCACGAGGCCGAGGCCCGACACGCCGCCCGGAAAGCGCGCGAGGTTGAAGCCCGCGGGCAACTGCCCGCGGTTCGCAATGCCGATCTGCACCCGGGCCTCGCTGCAGACCAGGCTGCAGTGCACGGCCGAGGGGTCGTCGATCGCCATGCTGTGCTTCACCGCGTTGGTCAGCAGCTCGTTGATCGTGAGCGCGATCGGGATGCTCTCGGCCTCGGGCAACGCCCACAGATGGGCCGGGCCGTCCACCGTGAGGCGGATCGTGCGGCCGAAGGTGCGCTGCACCGAGCCCGTGATCGCCTCCAGCACGCTCTTCACCCGCAGCGGCCCGGTCGCCCCCACCTGCAGGCCGTAGACCTGCGCGATAGCCTGCACCTGGCCCACGACCTCGCTGATGGCCGGGGCCATCTCGGGCTTGCGCGCGCCGATCTGCTGCAAGAGGCCAGCCACGCCCTGCAGGTTGTTCTTGATGCGGTGGTGCACTTCCTTCACCAGCATCTCGCGCTGCGCGATGGCGGCCTCGAGCCTCGCTTCCTGCGCGGCACGCTGCTCGGTCACGTCGGTGGCCACGAGCAGCAACTGGTCTGTCGACGCATCGGCCGAGGCCATCGGCAGGTAGCGGGCATCCCACAGGCGCGCTTCGCCATCGGTCTCGATGCGGTACTCGCGCTGCGTGAGCGCGCGTGTGGACAACGCGAGCGTCATGTCGGCGCGGTAGCGCTCGGCCAGCGTGGGCTCGAAGAGCTCTTCCGGCGTGCGGCCGATCAGCTGGTCGGGCGCGAGGCCGATGCTCTGCGCCGCGGTCTGGTTGACCTGCACGATGCGCAGCGTCTGCGCGTCGAAGAGCGAGATGGCCAAGGGTGCCGCTTCGATCACCCGCTGCAGCGAGGCCTGCACTTCGGCCGTGCGCGCCTCGGCCTGTCGGCGCCGCTCGATGTCGAGCAGCGCGTAGGTGAGCTGCCGGCCGGTCGACTCGCGGCCCGTCACCACTGCGTTGCCCACCACCCAGAACTCGCGGCCGTCGCGCGCCTTGACCTTGCATTCGAAGGTCTCGGCCTGGCCTTCCACCAGCTCGTGCAGGTACTGCGTCTGGCGGAACGGGTGCTCGTCGCCCGGCATCGCCACGGTGCTCATCGGCTGCCCGATGAAATCCGCCAGATCGCCACCAAACATGCGGCGCGCCGAGCGGTTCATCCACTCGATGCCGCCCGGCCCCACGGTGACGATGCCCACCAGCACGGAGTCGAGGATGGCGCGCGTGCGCTCGGCCTGCAGCGCCACCGCCTGCTGCGCGCGGTGCCGGTCGTCGACGTTGACATACGACGCGATCAGGCCCTCGTCAGGGTTGTCGTCGTTGATCTGGCGGGTGCTGACCTGCACCCACACCAGGCTGCCGTCATGCCGCCGCAGCTGGCGCTCGCCCTTCCACCGGCCGGTCTTGGCCATCGATGCGCGGGTGATGGCGCGCAGGCGCAGGAACTCTTCTTCGTTGGGATACAGCGCCGAGGTCGGCAGGCCGTTCATCGTGCTCGCATCGAGCCCCATGAGCTGGCACATCGCCTGGTTGGCGCGCTGCACCCGGTCATCGCGAATGAATGCGATGCCCACCTCCGACAGGCTGAACATCAGCTCGCGGTCGCGCGCCAGCGCCTCCAGCTCGATCTGCTGCGCCTTGAGACGGGTGATGTCGGACAGCACCGCGATCGCCTCCGACGCATCGCCCGCGGGGCCCGCGCGGCGCACGGTCAACGCGCACCACTGCGTGGGTTGTCCATGCAGTTGGAACGAGAGTTCGGCCTCGTACACGCTGTCGGCGGCCAGTGCCGCCTCGATCTCGTGCACGAGCCGCGGCGCATCGGGCTGGCTCGCGAAGAGCTCGGTCAGCCCGAAGCCCACCACCTGCCCCGCGCGCACGCCGAGCAGCGCCTCGAAGCGGCTGTTGCAACGCACCAGCACGCCGCTGCGCAGGTAGGCCATGCCGGCCGTGGTGTTCTCGAGGATGGTGGTCATCTCGCGCAGCAGCGTGTCGCTGCGCTGGTGCGACTGGTGCTGCTCGGTGACGTCGAGCGTCACGACCGAGGTGGTGCGCTTGCCCGAGGCGAGCGTCGCCGGCTCCACCCGCGTCTGCAGCCAGCGCAACCCGAGCTCGGGGTGGCGGATCGCATAACGCACCTCGGTGCGCTCGCCGTGACGCAGCGCGTGCTGCAGCCGCTCGTATTCGGGCAGCGACTCGGGCAGTACCACCTCGCGGCGGATCGACTGCAACGCAGCCGCCGCCGAATCGCCACCGCCCGATGGCGCCAGGGCGCTGCCGTGCTGCACCCAGCCGCCCGACTCCTGAAAGGTGGCGAGGCCGACGCCGGCCGTGTCCATCAGCGCCCCGATCTGCATCTGCGCGAGGTCGCGTTCCTCTTCGGCGCTGCGGTCTTCCACCACCGCCATGAAGCGCAGCTGGCCGCTCGCCGTGCGATAGCAGCGCACGGCGGAGCGCAGGGTTCGCACGCTGCCGTCAGGCTGCGCGAGGACGGCCTGCGACTCGACGGGGCTCGCACCCGGCTGCAGCGACGCGAGCGGCTGCCCGCCCACCCAGCACAGCAGTTGCTGCACCGCCGGCTCGGCCTCCGACATCAGCACCGGCACCTGCACGGCCAGCGCTTCGAAGGCGGGGTTCGTGCGCACCAGCAGCCCTTGCTCGTCGAAGAGCACCATGCCCACCGGGCTCAGGTCGAACCAGTCATCAAGCTCGCGGCTCGTCCGGTCGGCCCGCTCGCGCGCCACGTGTTCGGCGGTGTTGTCCTGGAGGATCGAGAGGTAGCGTGTGCGCCCCGCTTCATCGACCCAGCGGCGCCAGGTGGCGCGGCACCAGCGCTCGCGCCCGTCGGCGTGCAGGAGCCGGCGCTCCACGAGTTGCGCGGGCTTGCCGGGTTCGGAGAAGAAGTCGGCCTGCGCGCGGTAGGCGAGGTTGAGCTCGCGGTCTTCCTGCGGCTGCAGGTCGACCGGGTCGCGGCCGACGAGCTGCTCGGGGGTGTAGCCGAGGAAGTCGGCATAGGCCTGGTTCACCTGCAGCAGGCGGAAGTTCTCGTCTTGCACGGCGGCCGGGAATGGCGACTCCCAGAAGAGTTGCATCAGCTCCAGCGGCATCGATGCGTGCTGTGTGTCGTCATCGGCCCGAGCAGGCGTTTCGCGTGCGATCCGCAGCGCCCAGCGTTCGCTTTCGAGCGGCGTGAGCGACACGGCGCAGCGGGTGCCGTCGGCCAGGGTGACGTGGTCGGGGAAAGCCGGGGCTGAAGCGTGGAGCCGCGGCACGCCTTTGCTCAAGACCTGCAGCGTCGACTGGACGAGTGCTGCGCCCAGGTGCGCCTGGGTGGATTGGAGGGGGCTGCCGGCGTTGATGTGGAGCCAACGCTGCGCGGCGGCGTTGGCGTGGTAGATGCGGGCGCTTCGGTCGACGACGAGGACTGCGTCGGGCAGGGAATCCAGGAAGTGACGCAGGGCCTTGGGGTCGAACATGCGATGCAGTTTACGCATGCACTGCGTGGCGGCATGCCGGGTCTCGGCCCGGCGGCCGACCTACTTTCTTTGCTTCGCCAAAGAAAGTAGGCAAAGAAAGGCGACCCGACGGTGGCGGTCCGGCCGAAGGCCGGACTGCTCTGCGGTGCTCGGTCTTGAGGGGTCGGGCAGAACTCGCTACGCGGCCGGTGGCCGCTGCGCTCAAACAGCTGCCCGAAGTCAGATGACGAAGCGCGCTGACGCGCGCCCCCTCAAGCCCTGCGCTCCTCGACACCACCCACGGGTAGCCCTACGGCTCGCTTCGCATCGCCTCCAAGGTGGGAGCGCCTTGCGCCCCACCCTCAAGCACGAGGCGAAGCGAGCCGAGAGTACGAGGCCAGCGAAGCTGGCGAGGGTATCCCGGGGCCCTTGAAAGCCGTCGAGCAGCGCAGGGCTTGGGGTGGCGTGCGAAGCACGCTTCGTCATCTGACTTCGGGCAGCTGTCTGAGCGCAGCGCTCGCAGAGCGCGTAGCGAGTTCTGCCCGACACCCCAAGACCGAGCAGCGCAGAGCAGTCCGCCCTAGGCGGACCGAGCGAACGGGGTGCCCTTTCTTTTGCCTTCTTTTCTTTGGGCAAGCAAAGAAAAGAAGGTCGCCCGCCGGGGCGAAATCCCGGCAAGCTGCCTACGCAGCGAGAACTACTCGACCTGCGAAGCCGCCGTCAACGCCGACAACACACACCGATTGATCTCAGAAACACTGAGCATCAAGGTCTCAGCAGAAGACCGGAAGTCATACAGCGACTCGTTCTCCACCGCCTGCACCAACGCAAAGTAAGGCTGATACGGCCCCGACCCATCCACCAGAGCCTGATACACGCGCTCCGGCACCGGAATCGTCTTCAACAACTCCGAGAACGGCTGCTTGAACATCCGATCGAGCAAAGAAAACACGCCGCAGATGAACATCTCATTGCGCATCTCCTCGTCACCCGACGAACGCACCAGCTCTTCCATCAGGAGCCCGCGCCGCACCGCCGCAAACATCACCGGCTTCATGTTCGAGTCTTGACCGGCGGTGGCGAGCAAGAGCGCCAGCCAGCGCTTCAGCCGCTGATACCCGAGCATCATGATCGCGTGCCGGAACGAGCTGATCTCCACCCGCAGCCCGAAGGCCGGCGAGTTGATGTAGCGCATCAGCTTGAAGGCGAGGGAGGGGTCGCGCTTGAGCGTGCCTTCGAGCTTCTCGATGGGCTCCTGCTTGTCGACACGCTGGATCAGCTCGACGATCACCTGCATCTCGGTGGCCGGCTGCTTGCCGCCCTTGGCCTGCGCCTGCTCGATGGCGTCGTCGATGGGCCAGCCCAGCACCGCGGCGGCGCCGCGCGTGAAGCTCGCTTCCATCTCGGCGAGCGTGCGCACGCCCGACTGCACGTGGGGAATGTTGCGAATCACGCCGACCGGCGGCGCGGACCCGGCTTCATTGATACGGCGGTCGTCGGCCAGGTCGATGATCGAGTAGGTGAAGCAAGGCAGCACCTCGCGCGGCAGCTCGCTCAAAGGGCGGCCCTTGATGAGCAGCGTGGTGCCGGCGGCGTGCAGGTTCTGCAGGGCGACGATGTTGGTCGGGTCGACGGCCATGAAGGCCGGCACCTCGACCATCAGGTTGGGTGAAGGCGAGGCGCGCAGCAGGTCTTGCAGCAGGCTCTCGCTCACCACGTTGAGCGTGGCCTTGCCGCCATCGGCCGGCCACACGCCGCCCACGGCGTGCAGCAGCTGCGCCACGTCGGGCGTCGCATCGGGCTTCAGCGGCACGATGGTCAGGCGCGTGGCCGAGACGGCGCGGCTGCGGTCGATGAAGGGGGAGTAGCCGAGGGCCACCTGGCCCAGGATGGTGGAGTCGTTCACGCGGCTGTCCTGCGATCAGGTGATGTAGTTGAAGAGCGACATCTTCTGCACCAGCGAGTAGCTCTTGAGCGCTGCATCGTAGCCCGTTTGCTTGTTCTGGAAGTCTGAAATCGCCCTCACCATGTCAAGACCTTCGGCATTGGAACGGTCGGTCTGTGCAGCAAGTCGCAGATCGTCGAGCCGGCCGGTCGCGCTGTCGATGCGGCCAAGCGTCTCGCCCACCTGCGCGCGCACCGATTGCATCTGCGCCATCGCCGAATCCACGGCGGCGAGGTAGGTCGAGTTCGTCTGGGCGATCTGCGCGGGCGTGCGCAGCGGCGTGTTGAGCGCCGCCACGGCCGCATCGATCTGGTCGAAGATGTTGAGGTCGGAGGTGGCCGGCGCGAGGTCGAAGGTGTCGGTGTCGGCCGGCACGCCGGTCACGGTGGCCGACAGGCCGTCGATCTCGATCGCGCGGCCCGACACGTAGGGCACCCCCGCGAGGGCAGTGGGGCCGCCGTTCTGCAAGACCGAATACGTCGTCACGCCACCCGACACCGCGAAGACGATGCTGTAGCTGTCGCCAGTGAGCTGGCTCGGGTCGGTGACACGGCCGGTGTCGACCCAGGCCTGGCCGGTGTTGGCGGTGGCCGGGGCGGTGGTGAAGACGCCGTTGCCGGTGCGCCCGCTGATCCATGCGGCGCGGCCGTCCACGCTCAGCGGCAGCGGGTCACCGGAGGCGGCGTCGAGCTGGCCCGAGGTGCCCTGGTAGGTCACGCCACCGGCACCGTCGAGAAACGGCGCGTGGTCGGGGGACTGGCCGCCAAAGAGATAGGAGCCCGAGCCGTCCTGCCGGTTGGCCACGGCCAGCAGTTGGGTGCGCAGGCCGGCGATCTTGTCGGCCTGGGCGCGGCGCTCCTGGTCGCTGTAGCTGCCGTTGCCGGCCGCCACCATCGCCTCGCGGATCTGCTGCAGCAGGTCACCGGCATCGCCGAGCGCGCTTTCCGAGAGCTGCATCGCGTTCTGGCTGGCGTTCACCGCGCGTTGCACGGCGTCGGTGTGCACCTCGGCGGCCAGCGCGCGCTCGGCGCGGGCGGCCGCGGCCGGGTCGTCGCTCGCGCGGTTGACACGCTTGCCGGTGGTGAGCTGCTCCTGCGCGGTGGCAAGCGCCGTCTGTCGCTTGACCAGCGAGTCGACGGATGCATCGAAGGAGTTGGCAGTGCTGACGCGCATGGTGGGGGTGCCTCAGTCAAGTCGAAATCGTTCAGCCACCCGTCATCTCGAGCAGCGTGTCGAAGACGGACGTGGCCACCTGCAGCATCTTGGCGGCGGCCTGGTAGCTCTGCTGGAACTGGATCAGTCGCGCGGCCTCTTCGTCGAGGTTGACGCCGGCCTTGTTGGCGCGCGCGGCTTCGGCGGTCTGCGCCATCGCGCTGGAGACGTTGACCGACGAGCGCGCGCTCTGCACGCGCACGCCGATGTCGGAGAGCGCGCTGGCATACGCATCGGTGATGTTGCGCCCCGGCACCAGCGTGCCGTTGGAGAGCGTCGTTGCGCCGATGAAGGCCGAGCTGCCGAGCGCCACGAAGGCGTTGGCATTGCCGTTGTTGGCGCCCGGCGCGGTGGTCGGGCCGACGTCGATCACGTCGCCCGAGCGCGGCACGCCGCTCAGCGAGAGCGAGAAGCCGTTGAGCAGGATGGGGTTGCCGGCCGTCCAGGTGCCGGTGCCGCTCGCGACCACGGCATTGCTCGCATCGAGCATGTCGTAGTTGTAGTCGCCGGTGTCGTTGTTGAAGGTGATGCGCACCGACTGCGTCGCGTCGTACGCCGCGGCATCCACCACACCGAGCGCGGCCATGCGGGCGGTGCCGGTGTTGTTGGTCGAGAAGCTGCTCGTCACCGCCGAGGCGGCAGCGATGCCGCGCGGGTCGGTCATCACCGAGCGCATGTTGGGCGCAGCGGTGCCCACGGCTTGCAGCAGGAAACGGTCGCCCGCCGAGGCGGTGCCGGCGGTCATCTGCAGCGTCATGCCTTCGACCTGCACCCCGGCGGCGAGCGTGGCCGCATCGAAGGGGCTGCCCTGCACGGCCGAGCCGTCGGACAGGCGCGTGAGCGAGTAGTTGGTGCCGTCGAAGCGCAGCTCGTAGTCGCTCGCCTGCACGTGGGTGAAATCGCTCACCGCGAGGCTGAAGGTCGCGTCGCCCACGTTTTCGGTCGACGCGAGCGTGCGCGGCGCGCCCACCGAGAAGAGCGGGTCGCCGGCACGCGCGGGCTGGCCGCCGTCGAGGCCGAGCGACTGCTGCTGGTTGACCGCGCCGCTGATCGCCACCGCCATCTGCCCGAGCAGGTTGCGCGCGGCGGTGAGGTCTTCGTTCTGGAAGCGCACCAGCCCGGCGATGCGCCCGCCGGCGATGGCGTTGTTGGGCACCAGACGCGAGACGCCGCCCTCCTGCAGGGCGAGCTGGGTCTTGGCCGGGTCGAACTGGTCGGGCGCGGCGATGAGGGTGTTGGTGTTGCTGCCCAGTACCAACGACTGGCCGCCACCGATGAAGAGGCCCATCGAGCCGTCGTTGGCCTCGATGGTGGTCACGTTGATGTAGCCGCTGATCTCGCTCACGAGCTGGTCGCGCTGGTCGAGCAGGTCGTTCGGCGTGTGGCCGGCGCCGTTGAGCGCGGAGATCTGGCGGTTGAGGTCGGCCACGCGCCGGGCAAGCGAGTTGACCGAGTCGATGTTGGAGCGCAGGTCTTGCGACACGCCGGTCTGCAGCGTGTTGAGCTGGTCGCCGGCCGACTGGAAACGCGCCGCGAGTTCGCGTGCGCGGGTCACGACGACCTGGCGGGCCGAGGCGTCCTGCGGGTTGTTGGCCACGTCGACGAAGGCGTCGAGCATCTGGCGCGCGGCGTGGCCGAGACCGGCCTCGCCGAGGGGCATCACGTTCTCCAGCTGGGTGAGCTGGTCGAGCCGGGCCGCATCGGCTTCGGCGATCGAATTGGTGGTGGCGGCCTGCGTGGTGAGGAAGCGGTCGTACGAGCGCACCACGGTCGCCACGTTCACGCCCTGGCCGAAGAAGCCGGCGCCGGTGTACTGGCCCTTGGCGGTCTCGAGCTGGACTTCCTGCCGCGAATAGCCCTGCGTGTTGGCATTCGCAATGTTGTTGCCGACGGTCTGCAGCGCGGCGAAGTTCGCCGCCATTGCGCGGGTGCCGATGCCCATCAAGGTTGATGCGCCCATGTCGCTCTCTCCTTCAGGCCATCGCACGCTGCAGTCGCAGCGTGGTGTTGATCATGCGGGTCAGCTTGTCGGCATACGCGGGGTCGGTGGCGTAGCCGGCCTTCTGCAAGCCCTGGGCGAAGCCTTGCGCCGATGAAGCCTTGTCCACCACCTTCGAGTAGCGGGGGTTGTTCTTCATCAGCTTCGCGTAGTCGGTGAAGGCCTCTTCGTAGCTGCCGTAGGCGCGGAATTTCGCCTTCACCTTGTGCGGCTGCCCGTTGATGTATTCGGTGGTCGTCACCTCGGCGACGGGGCCCTTCCAGTTGGCGCCGGCCTTGATGCCGAATACGTTGAACGAGGTGGAGCCGTCGCCATGCTTGATCTCGTGGCGGCCCCAGCCCGACTCGTGCGCGGCCTGCGCCACCATGAAGTTCGCGGGGATGCCGGTGGCCGCTTCGGCGGCCTTGGCGGCGTCGCCGTGCAGCTTGAGGAAACCCATCTGCCGCTCCTTGCCCTGCAGTCCCTGCAGCGAGGCCGAAGTGGCAGGCGCTTCCTTGGTGGCGTTGCTGCGCTCGACCGAGGCCTTGGCCGCATCGGCCGCGATGTTGGCCAGCGGCTCGCCGAGCTGGCGCTCGAGCTGCCGGGCGATGATGTCGGACAGCCCCCCGCGCACGCCCGTCATCTGGGTGGCGAACTGCTGGTCGAGCATTTCGGTGCCGAGCTTGGTGCCCGAGTTGTCGAGCATCCCTGAACTCATCTGGGCATCGCGCATGCTCTTCATGAGCTGCTGCATGAAGATGCCTTCGAACTGCTTGGCCGCTTCACGGATCGCCGCCTTGGGGTCGGTGTTGGCGGTGTTGCGCAGGTTGGCGATGCCGCGGGCATCGCCGATCTGGAGGTTGTTGTTGACGCCCATGTCAGATCACTTCGATTTCGGCTTGAAGTGCGCCGGCGGTCTTCATCGCCTGAAGAATCGCGAGCAGATCCTGAGGCGTGGCACCCAGCGCACTCAGCGCCTTCACCACATCGGCGAGCTTGGCGCTCGCGGGCATCTGGATCAGCGCGCCCGGCTCCTGCTTGATGGTGATGTCGGCCTTCTCGGCCTTGACCGTCTCGCCCTTGGAAAACGGCGCCGGCTGGCTCACCACCGGCGTGGTGTTGATGGTCACCGACAGGTTGCCGTGCGCGACCGCGCAGGCACCGAGCGACACGGCCTGGTTCATCACCACCGAGCCGGTGCGGGCGTTGATCACGATCTTGGCCGAGGGGGCCGCGAGTTCGAGCGGCAAGTTCTCGATGTCGGCGAGAAAGCCCACGCGCATGTCCTGCGACTCGGGCATGTTGACCTTGACCACGCGGCCGTTCACCGCCTGCGCGGTGCCGTCGCCCATCTTCGCGTTGATGGCGCGGGCGACTTCGCGGGCGGTGGTGAAGTCGCTCGCGTTGAGGTCGAGCTGCAGCGAGCGGCCCTGGTTGAGCGGCGTGGGCACCGAGCGTTCCACCGTCGCGCCTTCGGGAATGCGGCCGGCGCTCAGGTGGTTGATCTGCACCTTGGAGCCCGCCGCCGACGCACCGGCCCCACCGACGATGAGGTTGCCTTGCGCGAGCGCGTAGACCTGGCCGTCGGCACCCTTGAGCGGCGTGATGATGAGCGTGCCGCCGCGCAGCGACTTGGCGTTGCCGAGCGAGGAGACGGCCACGTCGAGCGTCTGGCCGGGTTGTGCGAAGGCGGGGAGTTGTGCGGTGACCATCACGGCCGCCACGTTCTTCACCTGCAGGCTCGTGCCCGCGGGAATCGTCACGCCCATCTGCTGCAGCATCGCCGAAAGGCTTTGCGCGGTGAAAGGGGCGGAGGTGGTCTGGTCGCCGGTGCCGTCGAGGCCGACGACGAGGCCGTAGCCGACCAGCTGGTTGCTACGCACGCCCTGGATGGACGCGACTTCCTTGATGCGGGTGGCGTGGGCCGTGGCGGGCCACCAGAGCGCCGCGCTGGCCATGAGGACCGTCAGGCCGATCAGGGCCTTGATCAGCGCCTCAAACGGCGATTTCGGAAGTTGTTCGCGGGTGGTAGGCATGGTGACAGGAACTCCTGTCACCGATTCTGAAATTCTTTAGAACGGCATAACGTTCAAAAAGAAGCGCCCGAGCCACCCTATTCCGTTGACGTCGGCCTGCGCGCCGCGGCCCCGGTGCTCGATGCGCACGTTGGCGATCTGCGTCGACTGCACGCTGTTGCCCGGCTGGATGGAACGCGGGTCGACCTGGCCCGAGAAGCGCAGCACGTCGACGTTCTGGTTCACGCCAATCTGCTTCTCGCCCGCCACCACGAGGTGGCCGTTGGGCATGACATCGATCACGGTGCTCGTGATCACGCCCGAGAAATCGTTGGTGTTCTCGGTGCTGCCCTTGCCTTCGAAGGTGTTGGTGGAGCTTCCTTCGACGGCGGCACGCGCAAAGGCCTTGGCATGCACGCCCGGAAGGGCCGAGACACCGCCGCCGATGCTCCCGGTCTTGTCGATGGAGCTGGTGCTCTTCTGGCTGGCCGCGACTTTTTCCACGATCTGCACGGTGAGCGTGTCGCCCACCAGGCGCGCGCGGTGGTCTTCGAACAGCGGCCGGTAGGCCGCCGCCTGGTAGATCGAGCCGTTGTTGGGCGGCGGCGTGGGCACCGGCTGCGGGCGCAGGCGGGTGGCCGAGCCGGCCACCTCGACCTTGGGCAGCAGGTACGGGGTTTCGCAGCCGGCGAGCACGAGGCAGGCGGTTGCGGCAATGAGGGCGAGTCTCATGAGGTTCACAGCTGCGCGAGACGCTGCAGCATCTGGTCGGAGGTCTGGATGGCCTTGGAGTTGAGCTCGTAGGCACGCTGCGTCTGGATCATGCCGATCAGCTCTTCCACGACGTTCACGTTCGAGGTCTCGACGAAGCCCTGCTGCAGCGCGCCCAGGCCGTTCTGGCCCGGCGTGCCGGCGGTGGGTGTGCCCGACGCCGCGGTCTCGGTGTAGAGGTTCTGGCCCTTGGGCTCGAGGCCGGCCGGGTTCACGAAGTTCACGAGCTGCAGCGTGCCGAGGCTCTGCGGCTGCGTCTGGTTGGGGATGCTCGCGGTCACGGTGCCGTCGGCCGCGATCGACACGCTCAGGGCGTTTTGCGGCACGGTGATACCGGGCTGCACGAGGTAGCCGTTGTTGGTGACGAGCTGGCCCTGCGCGTTGACCTGGAACGAGCCATCGCGCGTGTAGCCGGTGGTGCCGTCGGGCATCTGCACTTCGAAGAAGCCGGCGCCGCGCACCGCCACGTCGAGCGGGTTGCTGCTCTGCTGCAGGTTGCCCTGGCTGAAGCTGCGGCTGCTGGCAACCGCGCGGGTGCCGAGGCCGACCTGCAGGCCGGTGGGCAGCGTGGTCTGCTCGCTGCTGTTGGCGCCCGCCTGGCGCAGGTTCTGGTACATCAGGTCTTCGAACACCGCGTGCGACTTCTTGTAGCCGTTGGTCGCGCTGTTGGCGAGGTTGTGCGAGATGTGGTCCAGCTGGGTCTGCTGGGCCTCCATGCCGGTCTTCGAAATCCACAGGGAACGCATCATGGCTGGGTACTCCTATCAGCTCATCGAGAGCAACTGAGCGGCGGCTTTCTCGTCGCCCTCGGCGGTCTGCAACATCTTCATCTGGGCCTCGAACTGGCGGGCGGCGGTGATCATCGAGACCATCGTCTCGACCGCGCTCACGTTCGACCCCTCGAGCGCGCCGTCTTGCACGCGGGCTGTGGCATCGGCCGGCAGGTCGCCTTCGGGGGCGCGGAAGAGGCCATCGGCCCCGCGCTCGAGCGGCGTCTCGTCGGTGGGCGTCACGAGCTTGAGCTTGCCCACCGCGGTGGTCTTGCCGGTGGCGCCGTTCTTGGCGCTGATCGTGCCGTCGGGCGCGATGCTGATCTCGCTGTTGGCCGGCACCTGGATCGGGCCGCCGTCGCCCATCACCGGCAGGCCGCTGCGGGTGACGAGCGCGCCTTCGGACGTGAGATCGAGCGCGCCGCCGCGGGTGTAGGCCTCGGTGCCGTCGAGCGCTTGCACGCTCAACCAGCTGTTGCCCTTGACCGCCACATCGAGGTTGCGGCCGGTGTTGGTGATGACGCCGGGGGTGGCGTCGAAGCCGGGTGTCGTCTCCAGCGTGTAGACCCGCGTGCTCGCGCCGCTGCCTTGCACCGGCACGGCGCGGAAGGCCTGCAGCTCGGCGCGAAAGCCCGGCGTGGAGACGTTGGCGAGGTTGTTCGCCAGCGTGTCCTGGCGCTGCATCATGGCTTTGGCGCCAGACATCGACAGGTAAATCATGCGGTCCATGACGGCCCCCGGATCAGGTTAACGATCAGCGCAGGTTCACCAGCGTCTGCAGGATCTGGTCCGTCGTCTTGATGGACTGTGCATTCGCCTGGTACACGCGCTGCGCGGTGATCATGTTCACGAGCTCGGCGGTCAGGTCGACGTTCGAGTCTTCCAGCGCGCCGGCCTGCAGCACGCCCAGGTTGCCCTGGCCAGGCGTGCCCACGATCGGGTCGCCCGACTCGTAGGTGCGCGCCCAGAGGTTGCCGCCCAGGGGGCGCAGGCCTTGCGTGTTGCGGAAGGTCGAGATCTCGATCTGGCCAGCGGGCTTCGACTGGCCGTTGGAATAGGTGGCCATCACGATGCCGTCGGACTCGATCGACAGGCCCGAGAGCTGGCCCGGCGCGTAGCCGTCCTGCGTGAGGTTGGTGACGCCGAAACCGGCGCCGTATTGCGTGGCGCTCGTCAGGTCGAGCTGGATGCCGGAGATGGCAAGCGTCTGCGCGCCGGCCGCGTTGGTCGAGGCAGGAATGTCGAGCGTGATTGGGCCGGTGGGCGCGGTGGGGGCCCCGCCGCTCGTCGGGAAGGTCATGGTGGTGACGGGTGCCGGGTCGCCCGCGCCGTCGACCGAGACCGAGGTGCCGTTGGCCGTCACGAAGACGTTCCAGGTGTCGGTGCCGGCCTTCTGGAAGTAGTAGGTCAGCGCCACGTCCTGGCCGCGCTGGTCGAAGACCTGCAGCGAGGTTGCGTTGTTGTAGGTCTGCGCATCGCTGAAGTTGATCATCGGCGTCGTGGCGGGCAGCGTGGTGCCGGCGCGCGAGTCGAGGTTGAACTCCATGTTGATCTCGGTCGTCGCCTGCGGCTCGATGCCGGCGGTGGGCAGCTGCAGCGGGCCAGCCACGCCCGGCTGGATCACGCCATTGCCGTCGGCCGGGTAGCCGAGCAGCTGGGCGCCCTGGTTGGTGACGATGAAGCCGTCCTTGTTGATCTGGAACTGGCCGTTGCGGGTGTACTGCGTCTGGCCGTTGGAGCGCACCTCGAAGAAGCCGCTGCCGTTGATGGCCAGGTCCAGCGCGTTGGCGGTGGTGGTGATGTTGCCCTGGCTGAACTGCTGCGTGACCGCCTGCAGGTTCACGCCGATGCCGATGGCGTTGCCGCTGCCGGCCAGCGCCGAGGCGTACATGTCGCCGAACTCGGCACGCGAGGCCTTGGCACCGAAGGTGTTGGCGTTGGCGACGTTGTTGCCGATGACCTCGAGGTTCTTGCTCGCGGCGTTCAGGCCGGAAAGTCCTTGCTGGAAGCTCATGGTGATTCCTTAGTTGAAGGCCTTGACCTGGTTGTAGGCCACGTTGCCGAAGTTCTTCAGTTCGAGGGTGAGGCTGTCGCCCGAGGTGTTGATGGCCGACACGGTGTCGTGCATCAAGGGGGTGGTGTCGAGCTTGGTGCTGCCGCTCATCGCGGTCACGCGGAAGGTGACGCCAGTCGCGGTGGCGTTGGTGCCGGCGTTCCAGGTGAATTCATGGGCGCCGGCCGACTGGGCGCCGAGGTTCAGCGTATCGAGCACATGGCCGCTCGGGCCGAGCACCTCGACCTTCACGCTGTCGGCCGCGGTGTTGAGCTCGAAGCCCGCTTCGGCCTTGCCGTTCTCGATCAGGAGCTTGTTGCCCGGCACGATGACGTCGCGGCCGATGAGCTGCGTGCCCTGCAGCGCCTGCATCTGCATGAACTGGCCCGACAGGCCCTGCACGGTCTTGTTGAGGTTCTCGATGCCGGTGACCGACTGGATCTGCGCCATCTGGCTCGTGACCTGCGCGTTGTCCATCGGCGACAGCGGGTCCTGGTTCTGCATCTGCGCCACGAGCAGCTTGAGGAAGCGGTCTGCAGCCCCCGCCTCGTTGGCGGTCTGCACGCCGCTCTTGGCGTTGAGCTTGTCGTAGGCGGACTGGACGTTGGAGACGGCCATGGGGGTTCCTTTTGTCTCGTTTCAGGGAGCCGTCACTGGCCCATCTGCAGCGTCTTGAGCAGCAGCGTCTTGGCCGTGTTCATGACTTCGACGTTGTTCTGGTACGAGCGCGAGGCCGAGATCATGTTGACCATCTCCTCCACCGCGTTCACGTTGCTGTAGGTCACATAGCCCTCGGCATCGGCGCTCGGGTGCTTGGGGTCGTGCACGCGGCGGCCGGGGGTCTGGTCTTCGCTGATGGTGCTCACCTTGACGCCGGCCGCGGCACCCGCGCCGGGCATGCCGGGCTGGCCCATCAGCTCGGTCTGGAAGGTGACCTGGCGCGCCTTGTAGGCCTGGCCATCGGGGCCGGCCACGGTGTCGGCGTTGGCGAGGTTGGAGGCGACGACGTTCAGGCGCTGCGACTGCGCGCTCACCGCGCTGCCACTCACATTGAAGATCTGGAACATGCTCATGTCAGCTCCTTAACTGGCTCACTGCCCGCCGCGGATCGCGTCGAGCATCGTGCGCACGTTGCCGTTGATGAAGCGCAGCGTGGCTTCGTAGCGCACCGAGTTGTCGGCGAAATTGGCGCGTTCGCGGTCCATGTCGACCGTGTTGCGGTCGAGGTTGGTCTGGCTGGGGGTGGCGTACACCAGGTTGCCCTGCACGGCGGCGTCAGTGCCGCCGAGCGCGAGGTGGCCCGGTTGCGTGGCGTTGAGCGCTGCACCCTGCTGCGCGCCGGTGGCCTGCTTCAGCGCCGAGGCGAAGTCGAGGTCACGCGCCACGTAGTTGGGCGTGTCGGCGTTGGCGATGTTGCTGGCGATCAGGCGCTGGCGCTCCGAGCGCAGGGTCAGCGCCTGGCCGTGGAAATCGAGCGTGCTCGTCAGTTTGTTCAGCATGGTGCTGTCCCGCAAACCCATGTGGGCGATGTGAAGGGATTGTGGGCAGCGTGTTTCAAAACATAAGCGCGAATAGACCGTCGTTTGGCCTTCAATTCCGACTCTCGCCCGGGCCCATCGCGGCCTACATTGGCAGCGTGGACAAGACCCTCTTGCCTCTGCTGCGCCTTTTCGTCTTCGCCTGGCTGATCGCCGGCGGGGCGGTGGCGCACGCCCAGTCGTCCACCGAAGCCTGGGTGGCCGTGGGGCAGCGTTTCGCCCTCGCTGAATTGAAGAAGGCCGGCGTCGGCCGCCATGAGGTCGTGGCCGGCCAGCTCGACCCGCGCCTGCGCCTGGCCGCCTGCGACGAGGTGCAGCCCTACCTGCCGCAAGGCGCCCGCCTCTTCGGCAAGACGCGCGTGGGCCTGCGTTGCGTGAAAGGCGTCACGAACTGGAACGTCTACCTGCCGCTCATGGTGAACGTCTATGGCCCCGGGCTGGTCTCAACCGCCATGCTGCCGGTGGGCCATGTGCTGGCCGCAGAAGATTTCCGTCAAGCCGAGGTCAACCTGGCTGAAGACCTGTTCCAACCCGCGATCACCGATGCGGCCCAGCTGCTCGGCCGCACGCTCGCGAAGGCCGTCACCCCTGGCCAGAGCCTGCGGCAGACGAGCCTCAAGCCGCGGCAGTGGTTCACGGCCGGCGACAAGGTGCGCATCCGCGTGGTCGGGAGCGACTTCTCCGTGGCCGGCGCCGGTGAAGCGATCACCGCCGGAATGGAGGGTCAACCGGCGCGTGTTCGTACCGATAACGGGCGGGTGGTGTCAGGTTTTCCCGTGGCAGACCGCCTGCTGGAGATCACATTGTGAAAATTCGAGCGGGCACTCAGAATCGCGAAGAAAAACCTAAAGTCAGCGGCGGGCGGGCCGATACACCGTCCATGTTGAAAGGTTTGGGTCTTTGACAGGCCCAAGGAGTCCAAGATGAAGATCGGCAATCCCGCAGACAAACCCGGCTCGACCGCCCCAGTCGCCCCGGTGCGCAACCAGCCTGCCGAGACCAAGGCCCAGGAAGCCGGCGCGCACAACGCCGCCGCCGACCCGAGCGCCAAGGTCGAACTGTCGAACGCCGCATCGTCGCTGCTGCAAGGCGGCGCCACGGCCGATTTCGATGCCGACAAGGTGGCCCGCATCGCGCAGGCCATCAGCGACGGCAAGTTCGAGATCAACGCCGAGAAGATCGCCGACCGGCTGATCGCCAACGCACACGAAGTGCTGGGCAAGGCCCAACACTGACGAACCCCGCGCTCCACAAGAGCGCGCCTGCAATCGGTCCACACGATCCGGTGAACACGACCATGAACACGACGGCCCACCAAGCGGGCCCTGACGAACTCGAAACCACGCTGGCCGCGGTGGAAACCCACCTCGCCGCCCTGGGTGAATCGCTGCGCGCCCACGACAGCGTGGGCATCGACCATCACGCCACCGAGCTGCACCGCGCGCTCGCTCGCGCGGTCGACCACTTCGCCCGCGCCGCCCGCAGCGGCCCGGTGCCCTCACCGCTGCGCGAGCGCCTGAAGCTGGCAAGCGGCCTCGTCGCCTCGCAGCGCGAATCGCTGGCCCGCGCCACCGCCGCGCTCGACCGCGCGATGGACGTGCTGATGCCGCGCGACCGCTCGGCCGGGGTGTACTCCGCCTCCGGCACCGCCAGTGCACTGCGCGGGGGCGCGATCCAAGCCTGATTCGGGCAAGGCGCTCAATGCGACACTGCGGCCCCTCGAGGGCCGCTTTGCATTTCTGGCATGACCGAACTGATCCTCTTCATCGCAGGCACCGCGTTTTTCACCTACGTCTCGCGCCACGCGCTGCGCAACCCGCGCTCGCACGGCTTCTGGCGCTTCATCGCGTGGGAATGCATGCTGGGCCTGGTGATCCTCAACTTCCCGATGTGGACGGTCGACCCGTTCTCGCCGCGCCAGCTCGTCTCGTGGGCGCTGCTCGCCGCGTCGATCACGCTTGCCATCCATGCGGTGCAGATGCTCAAACGCATCGGCCGGCCGAGCGAGCAGCGCGCCGACGCCGAGCTCTTCGCGTTCGAGAAGACGTCTTCGCTCGTCACGAGCGGCGTCTTCCGCTACATCCGACACCCGATGTACGCCGCACTGCTCTACCTCGCCTGGGGCGCGTTCCTGAAGGACGTCAACGCGGCGACGGCGATCCTCACGGCGGTGGCCAGCATCGCGCTCTTCATCACCGCGCTGCGCGACGAGGCCGAGTGCCTCGCGCACTTCGGCGAGGCTTACGCCGGGTACATGCGCACGAGCAAGCGCTTCGTGCCGTTCATCTTCTGAAGCGTGTGCCGCATCGCCCGCTCGCGTTGCGCGGGGTCGGTCGGCGGCGCTTCACCTGCCATGCGCGCCTCGTGCCGGCGCTGGGCCAGCACCATCATGGTGGCGAACGAGAACACCTTGCGTGCAGCCGTCGTCATGCCGGCACCTCGTCGTCGATGGCTCGTGCCCTGAGCACCGCGAGCGCGTTGGCCACGGCGGGCGCCACGCCGTCGCGGGCCAGCTCGGCGGCGGCCTCGGGGCGGCCATCGAGCACGATCACCACCCGCTCCAGGTGACATTCGCCGGCCTCGTCGACCCGCACCTCGGCCACATGCGCCGCCACCGCACCGCGTGCAGCCGACAGGGCCACGCCGTGCGCCATGTCGGGCGACTGCGGCCGGCTCCAGCCCGAGACCTTGGCGGCCTCGTCGAGCACGGTGCGCAGCTTCGAGCCAGCCGGCAGCATCTCGCGCCGGTACTGCACCGGGTCGCGCCAGGCGGCTCGGGCCAGTTCGTCGATGAAACATTCGCGGAAATGAACCGGCGCATACGTCCCTTGTGGGGCAAGCTCGCTGGTGGTGCTCGTGGCGTTCATGTGGATCTCCCGTGTCGATACCCCTCATGCTGGACGTCACGGTTTAAAAAGTTGTTAATGCCACCCCAGGCACACTGCGGTCTCGCTTAAACAAGCCTTCATATTCCCGGGTCATGCAACTCCTCCTGGTCGAAGACGACGCCATGCTGGCCGAGGCCCTGGTCACGGGGCTCACCCGCGCCGGCTACAAGGTGGACCACGCACCCGACACGCCGGCCGCGCGCCTCGCGCTGTCCGACCATGCCTATTCCGCCGTGCTGCTCGACCTCAACCTGCCCGGTGGCTCGGGCCTGACCGTGCTGCGCGGCGTGCGCGAGCGCTACGACACCACGCCGGTGATCATCCTCACCGCGCGCGATCAGTTGAGCGACCGCATCGCCGGCCTCGACGCCGGGGCCGACGACTACCTCGTCAAGCCGTTCCAGCCCGACGAGCTGGCCGCCCGCCTGCGTGCCGTGCTGCGCCGTGCGCAAGGCCGCGTGGCCCCGGTGCTGACCGCCCGCAACATCCGCCTCGACCCGGCCACCCGCAGCGTCACGCGCGACGACGAGCCGGTGAGCCTGAGCCTGCATGAGTACCGCACGCTGCTCGCGATGATGGAGCGGCAGGGCCGCATCGTCACCCGCCAGCAGCTCGAAGAAGCCGTCTACGGCGGCGAGAGCTCGATCGAAAGCAACACCGTTGCCGTCTACGTGCACCAGCTGCGCAAGAAGCTCGGCGACGACCTCATCGTCACCGTGCACGGCCACGGCTACAAACTCAACTCCGCGCCATGAAGATCTTCAAGACCAGCTCCATGCGCGTGCGCCTGCTCATCGGCCTGATGGTCGCAAGCCTGGGCTTCTGGGGCGCGTGGTTCGCGGTGCAGGCGATGCTGATGTCGAGCCAGCAGAACAACCGCTGGGACGCGTCGATGCAGGCCGTGGGCCAGCAGATCCTGATGTCGATGCCGGCGCTTCACCCGGGCGGCTCCAGCGAGCCCGCGTTCCAGCTGCCTTCGCAGGTGCACGTGCAGCCGCAGCTGCTGAGCTTCCAGGTGTGGACACGCGACGGCCGCTCGGTGCTGCGCTCGTCCAATTCCCCGCTCGAACCGTGGGCGCCTCTCAGCTTCGACCAGCCCGAGGCCTTCCACGGCGTGGAGGTCAAAGGCGTGGAATGGCGCGTGTACACCATCAACGACGCGAGCGGCCGCCTGCAGGTGCAGGTGGGCAAGTCGCAGCCGCAGCTGCTGAGCCTCATCAAGTTGTGGCTGGGCTACAGCATCGGCACCATCCTCCTGCTGATGGCACTGCTCGCGGGCGTGACGTGGACCATCATCTGCTGGTCGGTCGCGCCGGTGCAGGCGGCCCGCCAGGCGATCGAGGAGCGCGGCCCGCTCGACCTCACCCCGCTCGAAGTGCACGACCTGCCCACCGAGGTGAAACCGCTGGTCGAAGCCTTCAACGCGCAGCTGCTGCGGCTCGAAACCGCGCTGCAGGGCGAACGCCGCTTCCTCGCCGATGCAGCGCACGAACTGCGCACGCCGCTGGCGGCGCTGATGGCGCAGGCGCAGCTGGTGAAGTCGGCCAGCACGCTCGAAGAAAGCCACGCCTCGCTCGCGCCGCTCATCAGCGGCATCGAGCGCACCGCGCGCCTCACCGAGCAGCTGCTCGACCTGGCCCGCCTCGATGCCATCGAACACCCGGGCGGGCGCCCGCCGGTGCCGCTGCACGAGATCGTCTCGCTGGTGGTGCGCGACTACGACGGCACCGCACAGGCCGCCAGCCAGCGCCTGCAGTTGCGCGCCGAACCCTGCCACGCGCGGGTCGACGTCGACACGGTGGGCGTGCTGATGCGCAACCTGATCGACAACGCGCTGCGCTATGCCGGCGCGGGGGCCCGCGTGGAAGTGGTGTGCCGCGAGCAGGAGATGCACGGCCAGCGCCATGTCGTGCTGAGCGTGCGCGACGACGGCCCCGGCGTGCCCGAGCAAGAGCACGGCCGCATCTTCGACCGCTTCTACCGCGTGCCCGGCACGCCCGGCCGCGGCAGCGGCATCGGCCTGTCGCTGGTGTCGCGCATCGCGAGCCTGCACGACGCAGCGCTGGAAACCGGCACCGGCCTCGACGGCCGCGGCTTCGGCGTCACGCTGCGCTTCGGTGCGGCGGCCAATGATGCGACGAGCGCGGCGCAGCCGGGTGTGGCCGCAGCGGGTGCGAAGGCCGGTCCGTTCCCGGCGGTCGTTCCGCCGGCCCAGCCGTCCTGAGGGCCACGCTCCGGACGCGGCGGCAGGCTTCGGTTTGAGGACAAATCCGCAGGACCACACCCCCATGCGAGAGGTGTGCGACGTAGACTGAACGCCCCCTCAGGCATACACGGTCAGACGCTTTCGTTTGTCCACCCCGGCAGTACCCATGGCAAACGACCACGCCTGGCGCGATGAGCCGCCCGGCGACGCTGGCGACAACACGCCCACGTCTACTTCCCATTCCCAACGCGCCCGAGTCGCCCAGGCGCTGCTGGCACTGTCCCTGCTGCTCGCAGGCGTGGCCGCCATGCACACGGGGGCGTGGCTGGGCACCGTCGACCGCGATGGGCTCTGGGCCTGGACGATCGTCTCGGTGATCGGCTTTTCGATTCCGCTCGTGCTGATCCAGACACGCGTCACCGAGAAGTTGCACGACCCCTCGCTGACCTTGCCGCAGATGCTGCTCGCCAGCACCGTCGCGGCCTGGGCCTACACGCTGGCCGGCACCTCGCACGCGGTGGTCACCTTGATGCAGGCGCTGGCCCTCTCGTTCGGCATCTTCGGCATCGACTCCCGCCCTGCCGTCTATTGCGCGGCGTACTCCATCCTGGTCTTCGCGGTGACGATGGTCCGGCAATGCCTGGTCGACCCTGTCCGCTACCAGGCCGCCGACGATCTGCTGCTTTTCATCTTCCTCGTGCTGATCGTCGTGGGCATCGTCATCAACACCATGCGAGTGAACCGGATGCGCGAGCGCATCCGGACCCAGAAGCAGGACCTTCAGCAGGCCCTCGCGCGCATCGAGCAACTGGCGACGCTGGACGAGCTGACCGGCCTGCCCAACCGCCGATTCCTGCAACAGGCACTCGACGCCGAAGGCCTGCGCTCTCAGCGATCGCAAGTGCCCTGGTGCGTGGCACTGATCGACCTCGACAACTTCAAGCGGATCAACGACACCCACGGCCACGCCACGGGCGATGCAGTGCTCAAGTGGTTTGCGACGCAGGCGAAAACCTTCATGCGCGCGTCCGACATCGTCGGACGATGGGGCGGCGAGGAGTTCGTGGTGCTCATGCCCGCCACCTCCCTACCCGACGGCGTGAATGGCCTGCAGCGGCTGAAAGCGATGCTGGAGGCTCAGCCTTCATCGCCCCCGCCGGAGGGGCTCACCATCACCTTCTCGGCCGGTGTTGCGCAGCACGCGAAAGACGATGCGGTCGCGCACACGCTGGAGCTGGCTGACCAGCTCTGTTACGCCGCGAAGCGAAACGGGCGCAACCGGATCGAGAAGTAACGCGTCACGCTCACACCATGCGGCCGACCGGTGGTGGCCGCACGGTGTGCGGTGGATTACTTGCCTTGCTCAGCGGCCTTCTCTTGGCCGGTCTTCACATCGACAGACGGCACCGTGATCGTTTCCTTCTCGGTCTTGATCTTGGGCACGGTGACCTCGGTTTCCTTCTGCGTGACCTTCACGTCGGGCGCGGTCACGTCGTACTTCGGCAGCGTGACGTCGCCGTCCTGCTTCTTGGCCACTTCGTACTTCGGAAGCGTCACATCGCCTTCCTGGGTCTTCTGCACATCGCAGCCAGCGAGGCCGACGGAAGCAGCCGCCACAAGACCGGCCAACAAGGTGTTTGCGTTCATGCGAGTCTCCTTACGAGCTAGGGTGATCGCATTCTGGGCAGCACCGCGCGGGCCTTCGATCAGAAGCGGCCAACAGCGCGTGTAGGCCTGCACCGCAAGCTGCTGCCGGGCTGGCGCTCAGGCCTTGAACACGGGGCGCATGAAGCTGCGCTCGTAGCTCAGGAAGCAGCGCGTGTCGTTGGCGTACTGGAAGGCCACCTGGCAATCCGCATCCTTGAACGACTTCTTGCGGTACTGCTCGTATTCGGCCAGCGAGGGGAAGGAGAACAGCGTTACCGCGATGTTGTTGGCCCCTTCCGAGGGCAGGAAACAGCCGTGGTAGGTGCCGCCGAACTTCTCGATCAGTGGAATCCAGAGCTTGCTGTAGTGCTCGAACTCCTTGAGCTTGTACGGGTCGATGACGTAGCGCAGGTAGACGGTGATCATGGCGTTTCCTGGTTGAGAACGGCGAGCTGGCACAGATGCTCCATCTCGGCGGCCCAGTGGCGCATTTGCGCGTCGTCGAGCCGCACGAGCATGGCATAGCGGCGCCCGCCCCACACCGCGAGGTGCAGCGCCTGCACCGTCTCGGGCGAGGGGCGCCGCGGCAGGTCGGCGCAGGCGTCGAACACACGCTGCCACATCGCGCACAGCTCCTCGTGCGCGCGCCGCTGGTGCTTGGGTTCGGCCACCTGCGGCTCGATGGCCAGCATGTCGGGGTGGAACCATGACGGCGGCTCGGCGCTCACGCCGCAGGCAAGCTCCACCAGCACGTGCAGGCGCTCGCGCCAGGTGAGCGATGACGGCTGCACCGCCTGCGCGTCGACGGCGTGGATCAGCGCCTCGATGCAGTGGCGCACGTAGCCCGATTGCAGCGCCGCCTTGCTCGGGAAGTAGTCGTACAGCGTGCCCACTGCAATGCCGGCCTCCAGCGCCACCGCGCGGGTGGTGAGCCGGGCCCAGCCATCGCGCTGCCAAATCCGAACAAAGGCATCGAAGATGGCCTGCACCGTGACCTTGGCGCGGGCTTGCGTCGGCCGTTTCAGGGGCTTGGCCTTGGGGTCGGCGGGGGGCGTGGCGCGGGGTGAGCTCATGCGGGCGGTTTCCGAACCCGCACAGTGTCGAGCCCTCCTACAGTTTTGGCTATCCCATACGAGACGCCAGGAGACGGCCATGACCAGCACCCTCACCCAGCTGCAAAGCGACAAGAAGAACCTCGGCCGCACCCGCGTGGTCGAGAAGCCCATTCCCACCCTCCAGCCCGGCGAAGCGCTGCTCAAGATCGACCGCGTGGCCGTGACGTCGAACAACATCACCTACGCCGCCTTCGGCGAGGTGCCGCACCTGCGCTACTGGAGCTTCTACCCCACCGGCGACGATGCCTGGTTCCACATGCCGGCCTGGGGCTTCGCCGAGATCGTGGAGACGACCGTCGAGGGCCTCGCCGTCGGCGAGCGCTTCTATGGCTTCTGGCCCATCGCGAGCCACGTCGTCATGCAGCCCGTGCGCGTGAGCGAGCGCGGCTTCTACGACGGCGCGCCGCACCGCCTGGAGCTCACCTCGGCCTACAACCAGTACCAGCGCGTGACGACCGACGCCGCCTACCGCGCCGCCGACGAGAACTACCAGATGCTGACGCGCCCGCTCTTCATCACGTCGTTCATGCTGGCCGACTTCCTCGAAGACAACAGCTTCTTCGGCGCGAAGCAGATCGTCGTCTCCAGCGCCTCCAGCAAGACGGCCTACGGCACCGTGTTCTGCTTCCAGGACCTGAAGAACCTGAGCCTCGTCGGCCTCACCTCCAGCGGCAACACCGGCTTCGTCGAGGGCCTCGGCTGCTACCACCGCACGGTGGACTACAAGGCGCTTGAATCGCTCGACAAGACGATCCCCACGATCTATGTCGACTTCGCCGGCGACAACGAGCTGCGCCGCCGCATGCACGAGCACTTCGGCGCCTCGCTCACCTACAGCTGCTACGCCGGCTCGGCCCAGTCGCACGACCACCTGGGCAACGCCCCCGAAGTGCCGGGCCCAAAACCGCAGCCCTACTTCGCGCCCTACCAGATCAAGAAGCGCAACGCCGATTGGGGCGCTGCCGAGGTCACGCGCAAGTTCAACGAAGCGCAGCTCGCCTTCATCCGCCGCGTGAGCGATGCGAGCAAGCCGTGGATGGGCGTGAAGGAACACAAGGGCTTCGGCGCCGGGCAGGACCTGGTCGACGCCCTGGTGGCCGGCCACATCGACCCGAAGGACGGGCACGTGGTGGTGCTGGGCTGACGCCCGCAGGCACCTGCGAGGCCCGTCAACGCTGCCGGGTCGACAGCGCCACCATCGCGGCGCCCGCCGCGACGATGAGCGCGTCTTCGATGAGGCCGCTGCGCGTCTGGCCGATGCGCGCCATCGCGCGCTTGCGCACACCGAGCGTCAGGTAGGCGAGCGGCACGGCAGTGGCCACCGCCACGGCCGCGCCGGCGCGCTCGCGCCCCCGCGGAGCCAACGCCGCGCCGGCGATGCCGGCACTCATCACGCGGGCGAGCAGGCCGAGGAACACGGTGCGGTCGGGCGCGGTCTTCATCTTGTCGCCGAGCAGCTCGCCCGCGCCGAGGGCAAGGCCGCCGAGCTTGACCACGGGATGGTCCAGCAGGTAGAGCTGCCCGGGCGTCTGGCGACCGGCCAGCCGCGCCGCCGCGAGCGTGCCCATGGGTGTCATGGATCGGGCGCTGGCGACGGCGCCGATCAGGGCGGAAGACAACAGGCTCGGCAACTTCATCGGGCTTCTCCTCTTGGGGATGACCTTTCGCCACCAGCAAACGGCGCTCCCCGTGTCGCCTCCACGATTGCTGGGCGCACCGCCGGCCGGCAGACTCGCGGCTCCTTCCAGACCACCGGAGTCCTCGATGACCTTCTCGCTCCACGCCGCCACCGTGCAACCCATGCTCCAGGTGCTCGGCTCCGTGACCCACCTCGTGCGCAAGGCCGAGGCCCACTGCGCCGAGCACGGCGTGGCCGAGCGCGAGATCATCGCGGCGCGCCTCGCGCCCGACATGCTGCCCTTCACCTACCAGGTCAAATCGGCCGCCGAGCATTCGTGGGGTGCCCTCAACGCGGTGCGGGAAGGGTTTGCCACGCCGAGCCTCGAAGCGCCGCCCAAGACCTTCGCCGGCCTGCTCGAGAAGCTCGACGCGGCACGCCAGGGCCTGGCCGCGCTCACGCCCGCCGAGGTCGACAGCCTCGTCGGCAAGGACGTGCACTTCGAGTTCAAGGGCGTGCACCGCGAGTTCCTGGCCGAGGGCTACCTGATGTCCTACGCCCTGCCCAACTTCTACTTCCACGCCGTCACGGCCTACGACCTGCTGCGCGCCCGTGGGCTCGCCATCGGCAAGAAAGACTTCCTGGGCGAGTTGCGGGTCAAGGGCTGACATCGGCAGGCGCGCCGCGCCGGCTTGGCACAGGCCTTGCGGACGAAGCGCCCATGACCGATACGACAAGCCCACCCGCCGCAGCCGAGCCGCGGCCTGTGCCAAGCCACGAGCGCTTCGACTACAGCGGCATCCGCCAGCGCCCCGCCGGCCGCTGGCCCAACGGCAGCCGCCTGGCGGTGTACCTCGCGCTCAACATCGAGCACTTCGCCTTCGCCGACGGCCCCGGCGCCTGCATCGGGCTGCCCCTGCCGCACCCCGACGTGCTGAACCACAGCTGGCGCGACTATGGCAATCGCGTCGGCGCGTGGCGCTGCCTCGACCTCTTCGACAGCCTGGCGCTGCCTGCCGCCGCGCTCATCAACACCTCGCTCTACGCGCACGCGCCGGAACTGGTCGCTGCCTGCGTGGCCCGCGGCGATGAGCTGGTCGCCCACGGGCACACCAACAGCGAGCGGCAAGGTGGCATGGCGCGTGACGAGGAATCTCGGCTCATCGCGCATTGCCGCGATGAGATGCGAGAGAAGTCAGGCGCTGCACCGGCAGGCTGGCTCTCGCCCTGGATCTCGGAGAGCCTTCACACACCGGACCTGATGGCCGAACACGGCTACCGCTACACGCTCAACTGGTGCCACGACGACCAGCCGACCCGCCTGCGCACGACGCACGGGCCGCTGTGGTCCATTCCGTATCCGCAAGAGCTGAACGACATCCCGATGATCGTCGGCCGCCACCTCGACGCGAAGGACTTCGCGCAGATGATCGTCGACAACTTCGACGAGATGCGCGAGCAGGCGGCCACGCAGCCACTGGTGATGGGCATCGCCTTGCACCCCTACCTGGTCGGCCAGCCCTACCGCCTGCGCCACCTGCGCCGCGCCTTGCAGCACCTCGTGGCCTCCCGCGATGACGGCGATGTGTGGTTCACGACGCCAGGTGCCATCTGCGATGCGGCCGATGCCATGGGCGAGATGTTCCCGAAAGCCATGCCATGACCACCGAAGTCGATTTCTCCGCCATCGGCGCCTACGAGCGCTACAAGCTGATGGCCAGCCTGATCGTGCCGCGGCCGATCGCGCTCATCACCACCCTCAGCGAAGACGGCGTGGTCAACGCGGCGCCCTTCAGCATGTTCAACATGCTGGGCGAGGAGCCCCCGATCGTGATGGTGAGCATCAACCGCCTGAGCGACGGCGAGCTGAAGGACACCGCCGCGCACATCGCGCGCAGCGGAGAGTTCGTGGTGCACATCGCCGACGAGGCCATCGCCGGGCAGATGCACCACTGCGGCGAGCGCCACCCGCGCAACGTGAGCGAGCTCGAAAAGGTCGGCCTCACGACGCTGCCGTCGCGCAGCGTGGCGCCGCCGCGCATCGCCGAAGCGCCGGTGGCCTTCGAGTGCAAGCTGTGGGAGACCTTGGAAACCGAGAGCCGGCAGATCTTCATCGGCCGCGTGCTGTGGCTGCACGCCCGCGAGGGGCTGATCGACACCGAGCGCTGGCGCGTGCAACTCTCCGAGTACTTCCCCGTGGGCCGCTTCGGCGCGAGCTTCTACACCGGCACGCGCGAGCGCTTCGCGCTCAACCAGCCGGCGCCCGAGGCCGGCGGCGACGCGCACGGCGGCCCAATCGACACGCTTTGAACGCGCAGCTCAGATGGCTGGTGCACCCGCCCCGGCCGCGCCGAGGAAGCGCGACTCCCACCAGCTGAAGATCACGTCGCGCAACACGTCGCCGTCGTTGCCTTCGCCATAGATCGTGTGCAGGCCGGTCGCCTGCAGGCGGTCGCAGTCGTCGGCATCGAGCGGGATGTCCCAGCATTGCGAACGCAGCGGCACGTTGGTGAACATCGGCCGGTACGCCGGGTCACGCTTGAGCTCGCGATCGGCCTTGATCTGCGGCTGACGAAAGTCGGCCGGCGTGCGCTGGCTCTTCAGCTGCGGGATGTGGGGCACCCTCGCCAGGTCGGCCGGCGTGGCCTGGAAAATCGACACCTTCAGCGGCTTCAGCGCGAAGTTGCTCGTGCGCATGATGTCGGCGCCGCACACGTTGGGCACGGCCAGCACGTCCATCAGCGCCAGCAGGTCCACATGGTCGCCGGGCTTCGAGTCCTGCCGGTGGATGTGGCCACGGCCGCTGTGGACTTCAGTGCGCATGAAGAGGTTGAAGGAATCGTGCACGTCGTCGGGCGTGAGGCCGTATTCGCGCTGCGCCTCGGCCTGGATGTCGTGGCAGTTGGTGTGGGCCGCAAAGCCGTAGGCCGACTCGTAGAGGTAGGCGCTGCAGCGGGGGAACATCACGTCGTTGCAGCGCACGGTGTCTTCCAGGATCAGCATCATCGCGCGCTCGCGCGGCGGGGCCGACCACAGCAGGTCACCCGGCCCGGGGTTGAGGCCGTGGACGGTGCGCGTACGGCCGGTGTGCATGAACTCGCGGTAGTCGTGCAGGTTGAAGCAGTTGAAGTCGGCGCACTGGTTGCCCTCGACCTGCTCGATGCGGATCACCTGGCCCTTCAGCACCTCCAGCGCCTTGCCGGTGCCGGGCTCCAGCACCAGCTCGTGGAGCAACTCACGGGTCTCGCTCAATGGCTGCCATGCAGCCGGAGCCGCCTTGGGTGCTGCCGGCAGGCCGTGCTCGCGCAAGGCGCGCTTGGCCAGCGCCGCAAGGTCGGGCGCGGCGCCCTGGTCGATCGTGCGCAGCAGCAGCTCGAGCTGCTGCTGGTTCAGGGTCATCGTGACCGTGCGGGCCGTCATTGACGATCTCTCGATAGATGCAATCTGTATACGATACGCAAGACGTTTCGCATACGCAAGCGCTTCACATGCTTGCTGCCGACTGGTGCGAAGATGCGCCAATCTGGGGTGGAGCGCTCCCGGTTGGTGAGGGCGCAATTGTCAAGATCGCCCTCCTGATCAGGCCCCTTCGTATACTTCCTAAAACTGTCCCGTATACAGATATGACGACACCCAACAAGGCCGACGTTGCCTACACCGCGCTGAAGCAGGCCATCATCGAGCAGGCGCTCCAGCCCGGCACCAAGCTCCCGGAAGACGCGCTCGGCACGCACTTCCAGGTGAGCCGCACGCTGGTCCGCGAGGCGCTGGCGCGGCTGGCGGCCGAGGGGCTGGTCGATGCGCAGCACAACCGCACGGCCACGGTGGCGCGGCCCAGCCTGGAAGAGGCGCGCAGCGTCTTCGAGGTGCGGCGCTGCCTGGAGCAGGAGGTGGTGCGGCTCGTCATCGAACGCTGGTCGCCCTTCATCGGGCAGGCACTGGAAGAACACGTGCGGCTCGAAGAGCAGGCCGCGCGCGAGCAGCAGGCGCCGGCCTGCGCGCGGCTGGCGGGCGAGTTCCACGTGCGACTGGCGCAGCTGGTGGGCAACCCGGTGCTGGAGCGTTACGTCGACGAGGTGGTGTCGCGCTGCTCACTCATCCTAGCCGTGCATGGCCGGCCGCATTCGCCCGAGTGCGGCATCACCGAGCACCGCGCGCTGATCGACGCCTTCCGCAAGGGCGACCTGCGCGCAGCAAGACGGCTGATGGCCTCGCACCTCGGCGAGCTCGAAGCGCGTGTGCTCAACAGCACCCCCGTGACGGACGACGCCGACCTCGGCCAGATCCTCGGCCGCTACGCACCGGGCGCCAAGCCCGCCGTGCGCCCCTCGCGCCGCAAGGCCTGACCAAGCGCCAGAAGCACCCGCCGCAAACGCGGCATGGCCTTTGCATTCATGCGGCTCGCGCAACCGGCGCAGCCCGCATCTGGCGAAGGAGCCCTCCATGTCCGCGTTCTCGACTTCCTGGAACCGCCGCCGGTTCCTGTCCACCACCACCGCAGGCGCAACGTTGGCCGCGCTGGCGCCGCAGGCCCTGGCGCAGAAGCCCGTCACCGTCGGCCTGATCTACGTCGGCCCACGCGACGACTACGGCTGGAACCAGGCGCACGCCGTCGCGGCCAAGGCCTTGAAGGCCGTGCCCGGCGTGAAGGTGGTGGAAGAAGAGAACGTGCCCGAGACCGTGGCTGTGCGCAAGACGCTCGAAGCGATGGTCAAGTCCGACGGCGCCTCGCTTGTCTTCGGCACCTCGTTCGGCTACTTCGACCCCTTCATGATCGACATGGCCAAGCGCAACCCGAAGGTGGAGTTCCGCCACCCCACCTCGCTGTGGTCGGCCGACAAGCACCCGATGAACCTCGGCGGCTACTTCTGCTTCCTGGACCAGGCGCACTACGTCAACGGCATCGCCGCCGGTCTCTCGACCAAGTCCAACAAGATCGGCTACGTGGCCGCGAAGCCCATCCCCATCGTGCTGCGCAACATCAACGCCTTCACGATGGGGGTGCGCAAGGTCAACCCCAATGCCACGGTGCAACTCGTGATGACGGGCGACTGGTCGATGCCCGTGCGCGAAGCCGAGGCCACCAACTCGCTCGTGGGCAGCGGCTGCGACGTGATCGCCTGCCACGTCGACAGCCCGAAGATCATCGTCGAGGCTGCCGAGAAGCTGGGGGCCAAGACGCTCGGCCACAACGCCTCGCAGGCCAACCTCGCGCCCAAGGGTTTCATCACCGGCGCCGAGAACAAGTGGGAGACGGTCTACAAGGCCTTTGCCGCCGCCATCGCCAAGGGTGAGAAGCTGCCCAACACCTTCTTCGGCGGTTATGACAAGGACATGGTCGCGAGCACCCCCTTCGGCGCAGGCGCGACCGACAAGGCGCGCAATGCGGCCACCGCCGCCATGGCCGACATGAAGGCCGGCAAGCCGATCTTCGCCGGGCCGATCAAGAGCAACACCGGCAAGCTCGTCATCGACAAGGCCTACGGCAACTACGACCCCTTCCTCGACCGCATGGACTTCCTGGTCGAGGGTGTGGTGGGCTCGCTGACCTGACGCCATGACGACCACCGTCATCCGCGGCGGGCGCCTGCTCGACGCCACCTCACGCAGCGCTCCACTCACCGACCTGCTGGTCACCGGCGGCGTCATCACGAGCCTCGGTGCGCCCGGCATGGCCGCACCGGCCGAGGCCGAGGTGTTCGACGCCAGCGGCACGCTGATGCACGCCGGCCTCGTCAACGGCCACACGCACGGCAGCACCAACCTCAGCAAGGCCACGCACGACCGCTGGACGCTGGAGCTGCTGCTCAGCGGCTCGGGCGAATGGGCGGCCAACCAGACGCGCCACCACAAGTACCTCAACACCTACATCGGTGCGGTCGAGATGCTGCAGAAGGGCTGCACCACCGCCTACGACCTCACCTTCGGCTTCCCGCTCGCAACCGTCGACGATCTCTACGCCATCGGCCAGGCCTATGTCGACGCCGGCATGCGCGCGGTGGTGGCCCCGATGCTGCAGGACGTGTCGTTCTACAAGGCCATCCCCGGCCTCTACGACGCGCTGCCCGCCTCGCACAAGGCACAGGTCGACGCGAGCGGCGGCGACACCGGCGCCATCCTGCGCAGCATGGAAGAGGCGCTCAAGCACTGGCCGCACGACCCGGCGCAGGTGAAGCTCGGCATCGCGCCGACCATCCCGCTGCACTGCTCCGACGAGCTGACGCTCGGCTGCGTGAAGCTCGCCACCGAATACGGCGCGCAGACGCAATCGCACGTCGCCGAATCGAAGGTGCAGGCGGTGGCCGCGCTGAAGCGCTGGGGCAAGTCGCTCACCGCGCACTTCGACGAGCTCGGCATGCTGGGCCCCAACTTCACCGTGGCGCACGGTGTGTGGCTCGACGACGACGACATGCGCCGCCTGGCCGCCAAGGGCGCGTCCGTCTCGCACAACGCCGGCAGCAACATGCGGCTGGGTGCCGGCATCGCCGACTCGCGCCGCATGCTCGAGCTCGGCGTGAACCTCGCGCTCGGCACCGACGGCGCCCTGTGCGCCGACAACCAGAACATGTACGAGGCGATGCGCTATGCCTCGATGGTGTCGAACGTGCGCACACCCGACTACGAACGGTGGCTGAGCGCGCCCGAGGTCTTCACCGCGGCCACGCAAGGCGGCGCGCGTGCGACGGGATTCGAGAAGGCCGGGCGCATTGCCGTGGGCTGTCTCGCCGACATCGTGTTCCTCGACCTTCACTCGATCAACTGGATCCCGATGAACGACCCGGTGAACCAGGTCGTGCTGACGGAAGACGCCACCGGCGTGCGCGACGTGATGGTGGGCGGGAAGCTCGTGGTGCGCGGCGGGCGGCATGCCGACTGCGACATGGCGAAGCTCGCGCGAGACGCCCAGGTGGCGCGTGACGAGGTGGCCGAGGCCAACGCCGAAGGCAAGCACCTCGCACAGGCGCTCGAGCGTGCGGTGGGGAGCTTCTGCATGGGCCTGTGCCGCGAGCCCTTCCACCTGCACCGTTATGGCGGGCCCCTGGGGCTCTGATTCACGCCGTGCCTTGGCACGGTTGATGCGTTTTCAAACCCGCATGCCATTGCATGCACCACTGCAAGGACCGCCCATGTCGAAGCCCGCCGATCACAAGCCCATCGTGATGCCCCCCGCCACCGACCTCAGCCGCCGTGGCGTCCTGAAGGCCGGCCTCGCCGCCAGCACGCTCGGCACCGCCGCCCTCTGGAACAGCGCCGACGCCGCCGACCCCAAGGTGCTGAACTACCTCTCGTGGCCGGGCAATGCCGACCCGTCCATCGTCGGCGAGTTCGAGAAGCAGTACGGCGTGAAGATCCGCATCAAGGAGTACGTGGGCGGCGACCAGATGATGGCGGTGGTGAACCAGTCGCCTCCGGGCACCTTCGACGTGGTGCTCGCCGATGCCGAGTACATGCACCTGCTCAAGGCGGCCGACTTCATCGAGCCGCTCGACCCGGCCGACTACCCGCTGAAGGACCTCTGGCCCGAGTTCCAGAAGTTCCCGCTGCACTGGTTCGACGGCAAGCTCTACGGCGTGATGCTCGACTTCGGTTACCTCGGCCTGTCGTACAACACCAAAGCCTTCACGCCGAAGGAAGTCTCGTCGTACTCGGTGATGTGGAGCGAGAAGGCCAAGGGCAAGGTCGGCTTCTTCGACTGGTACCTGCCGTCGATGGGCTGCATCAGCCTGTCGAATGGCAACCGTCCGCCCTTCGACCTGGACAAGGCCAAGTTCGAGGCGCTGAAGAAGAAGATGTTCTCGCTCAAGCCGCAGGCCTCGGGCTTCTACACCATCGCCGACATCTTCTCGTCGATGACCAACGGCCGCGCGCAGCTCATCCCGGGCATCGGCGAGTGGATCACGCTGGGGCTTCGCACGAGCGGCGTGCCGGTCGACACCATCATCCCGGAAGAAGGCGGCCTGCAGTACACCGAATCGCTCTCCATCGTGAAGGGCACGAGCAAACGCGACCTCGCGCGCAAGTTCATCCAGTACTCGCTGACCCCGCGCGCGCAGGTGGCCATGGCGACCAAGGTCGACAACCGCAAGAGCATCCCGTCGATGCCCGCGTGGAAGCTGCTCAACGACACCAAGCCGCAAGAAGCCAAGTTGCTGCGCATGGAGCTCAAGGGCCCCAACGTGATGGACGAGTACAAGGCCAAGAAGATCCAGTTGCGCCAGCTGCCCAAGCAGCAGTCCATCGAGGACTGGAACGACCTGTGGAGCCAGTTCAAGAGCCTGTGACGTGAGCCGCGCACCGTGAACGACATCGTCTTGCAGAACGTGCCCACGGCAGCGGCCGAGCCGGCATCGCACCGCGCCCGCACCGCCGGATCACAGCGTGTGCTGCCCGCGGTGCTCGGCCTGCCGATCTTCCTGTGGCAGGCGGTCTTCTTCGCGGCGCCGCTCGTCTTCCTCATCGTCATCACCTTCTGGCAGGTGAAGTCGTTCCGGCTGGAACCGGCTTTCGTGCTCGACAACTGGGAGCGTGTGCTGCTGTCGAGCCCGTTCCAGCGGGCCCTGGTGCACACGCTGACGCTCTCGTGCGTGACCACGCTGCTCGCGCTCGTGATCGCCTTTCCGGCCGCCTACACCATCGCCTTCCGCCTGCCAGCCCGGCTGCGCGACTTGGCAGTGGCCGCGCTCATCGTGCCCATCTTCTCGAGCTACATGCTGCGCATCTACGCCTGGCAGATCGTGCTCAGCCCCGAGGGGCTCATCAACAACCTGCTGGGCCGGGTGGGCATCGAGGCGCTGCCGATGCTGGGCGGCGCCTTCTCGCTGCAGATCGGCCTGCTCACGCTCACGCTGCCGATCGCGGTGCTGATCCTCGTCTTCGCCTTGTCGGGCATCGACCGCACGCTGATCGAGGCCGCCGAGAACCTCGGTTGCCGCCGCAGCCGCGTGATCGCGCACGTGATGCTGCCCGCCATCCGCCCCGCCCTGCTGCTGGCCGCCACCACGACCTTCCTGCTGGCCTTCGGCGACTACATCAGCCCGCTCTTCATGACGGGCAGCAAGCCGCCCACGCTGTCGATCCTGGTGGTCGACACGGTGAAGTCGGGCTCGCAGTGGCCACGTGCGTCGGTGGTGGGCGTGGCGATGCTGGGGGTGCTGGCCGCAGTGTTCGGGCTGGGCCGCTGGCTGGGATCACGGGGAACAGGAAAAGGCCATTGATGAACCTGACCCGACTCTCGCGCACGCTGCAGTACGCCTTCGTCGCCGCACTCTTCGCCTTCATCGCGGCGCCGATGCTCGTCATCGTCATCTTCTCGTTCGACGCCAACCGCTTCCCGGCCATCCCGTGGGGCGGCTTCAGCCTCGAATGGCACCGCGCCATCTTCGAAGACGAGATGGTGCGCGACGCCTTCCTCAACAGCCTGTGGGTGGGCCTCGGCACGGCGGTGCTGTCGACCGTGCTCGGCTTCGCGGCGGCCTACGTCGACCACCGCTACCGCTTCCGCGGCAAGACCGGCTTCGCGCTGCTCGTCGCCCTGCCCCCGGCGGTGCCGGCCACCATCCTCGGCATGGCGATGCTCGCGTTTCTCTCGCGTATCGGCCTCTTCGGCCGCATCGAGACCATCACCGCCTGCCATGTGGCGCTGGCCACCTCGTTCTCGATGGCCATCATCGGGCTGCGGCTCGGCGAGATGGGCAAGGATCTCGAGCAGGCGGCGTGGAACCTGGGCGCCTCGCCCGCCACCGCCTTGCTGCGCATCGTGGTGCCCTTCTGCCGGCCGGCGCTCATCGCCTCGTTCTTCCTGTCGGCGGCGGTGTCGTTCGACGAGTTCCTCATCGCCTGGTTCGTCGGCGGCGTGCATGAGACGCTGCCGGTGCGCATCTTGAACCTGCTGCAAGGCCAGGTGAACCCGAAGATCAACGCGATCGGCACCGTGGTGCTGGTCATCAGCATCACGCTGGTGCTGGTGGCTCAGCGCTTCGTGGGCGTCAAGGTCGCCAAGGAAAACGCTGCATGAGCTTTGCCTTCGTTTCGCTCCAGGGCGTGGAGAAGAAGTTTCCCGGCCACCACGCGGTGCGCGGCATCGACCTCGACATCGCGGCCGGCGAGTTCATCGCCATCATGGGCCCGTCGGGTTGCGGCAAGTCGACCACGCTGCGCATGATCGCCGGCCTCGACGAGCCGAGCGCCGGCGAGATCTTCATCGGCGGCAAGAGCATGCGCGGCATCCCCGCCTTCCAGCGCGACACGCCGATGGTGTGGCAGAGCCTCGCGCTCTTTCCCTTCCTCACCGTGGCCGAGAACGTAGCCTTCCCGCTGCGCATGAAGAAGATGGGGGCCGACGTGCGCAAGAAGCGCGCCCTCGAATGGCTCGACCGCCTGGGCCTCGCGGGCATGGCCGACCGACACGTGTCGCAGCTCTCGGGCGGCCAGCGCCAGCGTGTGGCCATCGCCCGTGCGCTCGTCACCGAGCCCTCCATCCTGCTGCTCGACGAGCCACTCAGCGCGCTCGACGCCCACCTGCGCGTGCGCATGCAGACCGAGCTGGCGCGGCTGCACCGCGAGCTGCGCATCACCTTCGTCTACGTGACGCATGCACAGTCCGAAGCCTTCGCGCTGGCCGACCGCATCGTGGTGATGGCCGACGGGCTCATCCAGCAGGCCGGCAAGCCGCAGGACGTGTACCGCGCGCCCGCCAATGCCTTCGTCGCCAACTTCATCGGCACCAACAACCTGGTGACGGGGCAGGCGAAGGCCCACGACGGCGAGTTCATCACCGTGGAGGGGCCACTCGGCCGATTCCCGGTCAAAGCGCCGCAAGGCTGGCCACTCGGCACGCCCGCGAGCTTCGTGATCGCGGCCGACCGTGTGGCCTTGCAGCCGGGCGAAGCACCGGGCGCGGCGGGCATCGCCGGCACCGTGCTCGGTCTGGAGTTCGTGGGCTCCACGCAGACCGTCTTCATCGAGCTGGGCGATGGCCAGGAGTTTCGCGTGCAGAAGCAGCAGCACGAGATCGAGTCGCTCAACCTCGCCCCCGGCCAGCGGGTCAACCTCAGCTGGGACCCTCAACAGACCTGGCTGCTGCCCCAGGCCACCTGACCGGAGCACCACACGATGTACACCGAAGCCTTCATGCAACGCGCGCTGGCGCTCTCGGCCCAGGCGCTCGACCAGCCCGGCACCGAGCCCTTCGGCGCGGTGATCGTGAAAGACGGCCAGGTCGTCGGCGAAGGCTTCAACCACGCCCGCGCCAAGTGGGACCCGACCGCTCACGGCGAGGTCGAAGCCATCCGCGACGCCTGCCAGCGCCTGGGCACCCTGCAGCTCGACGGCTGCGAGCTCTACACCTCGTGCGAGCCCTGCGCACTGTGCGTGTGCGCCATGGGCATCGTTGGCATCTCGGCTCTTTACTACGGTGCATCGCTCGAACAGTCGCACGCCGCCATCGGCGCGCTGCCCGCGAGTGCCCGCCCGCCCATCGACACCGACGCATTGCGCCGCGAGGCTGGCGCCACGATCGAGGCGCGGCGCATGCCCGCCACGCAGGCGCTCGACGCCGAGGCCATCGACATCCTCAAGCAGTGGGCCGCGCGCCGCAGCTGAGCGCGCAGATTGGCACGCTCCCTGCGAGCGACCCGCGCGTCTGGTCACTCGAATAGGAGCCTCTCCATGAAGCGTCGTCTCGTTCTCGCCGCCGGTGCCGCGGCCCTGTCGTCACCGGCCTGGGTGGGTGCCCAGAGCGCATGGCCCGCGCGCGGGCCGGTGCGGCTCATCGCGCAGTTCCCGCCGGGCGGGCTGGTCGACACGGTGGCCCGGCTGATGGCGCCGCACCTGTCTCAGGCCCTCGGGCAATCGGTGGTCGTCGAGAACCGGCCCGGTGCCGGCGGCCTCATCGGCACCGACTACGTGGCCAAGCAGCCAGCCGATGGCTACACCCTGCTCGTGAGCCACGCCTCGGTGCACATCTACGCCGCCGCCACACGCAACGTGATGCCCTTCGACCCGGTGGCCGATTTCTCCCACCTCGCCATGCTGGTGGAGGCGCCGATGGTGCTACTGGTGCGTGGCGCTTCGCCCGTGCAAAGCCTCGGGCAATACGTGACGATGGCCAAGACCAAGCCTGTGCGCTACGGCACCTCGGGCGTGGGCTCGGCCAACCACCTCTTCGGCGAGTTGCTCAAGATCGACGGGCAGGCGCCCGAGCACGACCACGTGCCCTACCAGGGCAGCGCCCCCGCGATGCAAGACCTGTTGAGCGGCCAGATCGACGGCCTCTTCGACCCCATCACCACCAACGTGGCGCAGCTCAAAGCCGGCTCGCTTCGCGCGCTGGCTGTCTCGACCCCCGCGCGCCTGCCGGCACTGCCGAGCATCCCCACGTTTGCCGAACTGGGCTACCCCTCGATGACCGGCTCGCAGTGGCTGGGACTCTCGGCGCCGAAGAACCTGCCCGCGCCGATCGCGCAGCGCCTCAAGGCGCTCATGCCCGAGATCCTGGCCAAGCCCGACGTGATGGCCCGCCTGGAAGAGCTGCAAACGCTGCCGCGCAAGACGCCGGTGCTCGGCGATGACTTCACCACGCTCATCCGCTCGCAGATCGACACCTGGACCCGCGTGGCCCGGCGCGCCAAGGTCGAGGTGATCGCCTGACGGGCGCGGGGCCGCGGCCTCAGGCCGTCGAGACGATCCGGTTGCGCCCGCCCTGCTTGGCGCGGTAGAGCCGCCGGTCCACCAGGTCGACGAAGGGCGGCGACTCCTGCCCGGCCGCGGGGATCACCGTGCCCACGCCCATGCTCACCGTCACCAGCTGGCCGAGCGGCGAGTTGCCGTGCGGGATCTGCGCCTTGAAGATCGCCTGCCGGCAACGCTCGGCCACGGCTGCGGCCGCGGCTTCGTCGCTCGCGGGCAGCACCAGCACGAACTCTTCGCCGCCGTAGCGCGCCAGAAAATCGCGCGGCCGGTTGGCGGCCGTGGACAGCGCCTGCGCGATGCGCCGCAGGCACTCGTCGCCCTCCATGTGGCCGTGGTGGTCGTTGTAGCGCTTGAAGAAGTCGACGTCGAACATGATCAGCGAGAGCGGCTGCGTGTTGCGGCGGGCTTCTTCCCATTCGATGGCGAGCACCGCGTCGAACTTGCGGCGGTTGGCCACACCGGTGAGGCTGTCGAGGAACGAGAGTGCCTCCAGCTCGCGCTGCAGGCTCAGGAGCTTCTCCTCGGTCTTCTTGCGCTCGGTGATGTCGAACATGAAGCCGATGAGCGAGTCGACCTCGCCCGTCTCCTTGCGCACCACGTGCACCACGTCGCGGATCCACACGTAGTCGCCGGTGGCGGTGAGCGCGCGGTAGTCGGCCTCGTGGTCCACGCCGGCCTGCGACTGCGAGACGCAGAAGTTGACGACACGGTCGCGGTCGTCGGGGTGCATGCGCGAGGCCCAATCGTCCACGCTCACCCAGCTCGACGGTGCCCAGCCGAGCAGCGGCTCGATCTGCGGGCCGATGTAGGCGAAGGTCATGGTCGCCCAATCGATCTTCCACGGAATGGCGCGGGTGGATTCGAGCAAGGTCCGGTAGACGGCGCTATCGGGTTCGCTGGGAAGCATGGTGAAGGGCCCGGAGGTACGACGCCACAAGCATAGCGGCCCTCCCTCGCTGAACACGCGTGCGTTTAGCGGGCATCTTCCAGGTGTTGCTTGAGCACCTGCAAACCCTGGCGTGCGCGCCGCGTCATCAGGCGCCGCGCCAGCGGCAGCACGATGAAGCGCGACCAGCCGGTGGTGCGCCGGCTGAACATCCGCCAGACCACCTCGCACGCCCCAGGCGCCGTCTGCCGACACACGATCTCCATGCGCGGCAGCACGCTCGCGAGCGTGCCCTCCGTCACGATCCTCGTGCCCGGCTCAACCTCCACCACCCGTATGGCGACGACGCCGCGCCCGCGCATCGGTTGCGCGAACTCTTCGCGGTACTGCTTGCCGACGGTGTCAAACGGCAACCCGTCGGTGGTGGTCATACGCAGCACGCCCGGAAACCACGCCGGGAAGTTCACAAGATTCGCGGCGTAGTCGAATGCGACACGTTGCGGGCACTCGACGACGACAGCGGCTTGGGCGAGAAGGTACATGCACGGCTCCTGTGAAAGTGAGCCGAAGGCTAAAGTGTGGACCCAGGTCCACAGTCAAGCACTATCTTGGAAATCAAGGAACTCGAAGCCCAGACCGGCCTCGGCCGCGACGCGATCCGCTACTACGAGCGCCGGGGGCTGCTGGGCTTCGTGCCACGCGGCCCCAACAACTACCGCGACTACCCGTCGTCGCTGGTGCGGGAACTCAAGCTGCTGAGCGCCATGCAGGCGCTGGGCTTCTCGCTCGACGAGATCAGCAGCGTGCTCGAAGGCATGCGGTCGCAGGGCATCGATTGCCGGGGCGGCGCGAAGCTGCTCGCCGCCAAGCGCGAAGACGTGGAAAGGCAGATCCGCGAGCTGCGCCAGGTCAGCCGCTTGCTCCGGGTGGAGCAGGCGCGGCTCGAGGAGCGTGCGAGGAAGCACGGGCGTGGATAGTCTCTCCGCGCTCCAGCATCTCCACCAGCTGGGCAATGCGCTTGGCACGCGTCTCGGGCTTCAGCGCCGTCTGGATGCGCCACAGCACCGCGTAGCGATTGGCGGCGTCGATCGTGGCGAAGAACGCCTTGGCCTTCGGCGCAGCTTTCAGCGCTGACAAGAGGTCCGCGGGCACCTCGGACGTGCGCGCCCCGTCATAGGCTCTTGCCCAGCGTCCATCGGCCTTGGCGGCCTCGACCTGGGCCAAGCCAGGTGCCTGCATGCGGCCCGCCTCGATGAGCGCCGCGACCTTGTCGACGTTGATCTTCGACCAGACGCTACGCGCGCGCCGTGGGGTGAAGCGCTGCAGGAAGTGCTGGTCGTCGAAGCCCTTCTTCTGGCCGTCGATCCAGCCCCAGCACAGCGCGATCTCCACCGCTTCGGCGTAGCTCACGCTGGGTTGGCTGGCACCGCGTTTGGCGATCTTGAGCCAGAGGCCGTCGGAGGACGCGTGGTTCTTCTTGAGCCAAAGCTCGAAGGCTTTGGCAGTCTTGAACAAGGTGGCGGATGAAGCGGACGAAGGGGCGGTTCTGGTGGCGCTCATCCGGCGAGTTTGCCGCGAGACAGCTTGTCAGCGGGCGTCAGGAAGTCCCCACGCCAGCAGCGTTTTCGCCGTCGGGTTAGAGTGCTGTCAGCCCGCGCGATGCGGGCCTCTCTTGAACGGAGAAACCCCATGTTGACACCCGCCCTTCACGGCGGGCGAGACGCAAGGCAACTCCAGCCTTCCGTTCCCCGCTGTCATCTCCTCGGTGCCGAGCTGCCGCTCGATCGCATCGACGTCCTGCGCCGTCGTTTCGCCCGGCGCCTGTGCTTCAGCGTTCCCGATCGTTAGGGTCGTTTCGACCCCAGGCGCATTCGCGTCGCCCTTCCTGCGAGCCCTGTCGTCCATCGGCCCTGTGCCGAGGCTGCGGCGTTCGCGTGATGTTTTCACGATCCACTGAAGCACGAACCATGAACTCACTTCCGAACACCCCTCGCGCCACCGAGCGCACCCTCTTCTCGAACCTCGCCTTCGGTGCCTGCAGCGCGCTGATGCCCTACGTCCTCGCCACGCTGTTGCTCATCGCGTTTGCCTGACGACGGCCGCGCCTCGCCGCTCTGCCATCATGTTCACCATTCAAAAGACGACAGGGAGGCATGATGAGCACCGAGGCGAAACTCATTGCAAAGCGCGTGAAGAGGTGGCCCTGGTGGGCTGCGGCATTCGTGGCCCTGGCGGTCCTCGTCGGCGCCGCATCATTCAAGGCCCGGAATGAATGCTGGCTAGGCCTGGTCTGCGAAGACGGCCTGGCCGCTTTCAACCGCGAGTCGATGGAGCGCCGTGACCCGCCGCAGGTCGAAGCCGTGGCTCCCTACGCCCGTCTGCCCATGATCCGCGGCCTGTTCGGGTCTGCTTTTCTGCTCGAGAACGGCCGGCTGCTGTCCCCCAAGGAAGCGCTCGGCCTGCGCATGGGGCTCAGCGCCGACCTGCAGGGGCCCGCGTTGCCGGCAACGGCTGTTGCGCTGGTGGCGTCGCCCCGCAGCTCGCATCAGCAGGACATCCTCTGGTCCGACGGCCGCTTGACGCGCAACCAGCATTTCGACCCGGTGACGGGCACTGCCAGTCCAGGGCGATGGTCGGAAGACACCCCAGACCGCGTGCAGATCGACGACGGCGTCGCGCTCGCCAGCGGCAGCAACTTCCGGTTGGTGTTGCGCCGCGATGGCTCGGTGTGGGGCTACGGCGGCAATGACTTCGGCCAGTTGGGCACGCAGGACGACAACCTGAACAACCAGTGGTTACCATTGACGCGGCCTGTGGCGGGCCTGACGGAGGTGACGGCCATCGCGGCCGGCATGCGTCACGCATTGGCACTGACACGCGACGGCACGGTGTGGCAATGGGGGGCGAACAACACCGCACTTCTCTTTCGCAAGCAGGTGCAGGACGGGGGGGTGTGGGAATGGTCCAGCCAGTTGCCTCGCCAGCCGGACTTCTTCAACCCGGAGCCGTCGCGCGTGCCCGGCCTGGTCAACATCGTCAAGATTGCCGCCGGCAAGAACCACAGCATCGCGCTCGACAAGGAAGGTGCGGTCTGGGCATGGGGGGACTCGTCTGGCGGCCGCCTCGGGGTCCCGCTTCGGTTCTCGGCCGAGGCCTTGCGCCCAAGTGAGACGCTCAAGGTCGGCACTTTCGTGACCGAGCCGGTGCAGGTGCCTGGCGTCGAGCAGATCGTGGACATTGCCGCCGCGGGCTACCACTCGATTGCGCTGAAGCGCGACGGCACCGTGTGGGGCTGGGGCGACAACCAATCCGGGCAGCTCGGGATCCCGGACAAGAGCCGGCCGCCTCCGCGCGACGCTGCGCCCCAGGCCACGCGGCAGGAGTACGTCCCGCCCTTCCCCATGTCTGGCGTGAGCGACATCCAGCACATCTACACCTCCGACCACTTCTCTGCGCTAGTGAACACGCGCGGCGACTTGTTCCTGATGCGCACCGGCGTGGTCGGCTACGACTTCGCCGTGCGTGTGCCGGGGCGCGCCGGGACGCAGACCCGCATGCGGTTCTCGGTGGCCGTGAGCGCGCCGGATGCGAGCCAACGCGCCAGCCTCGACAGCGAGCTGGGCCTTTACGCCGTGGACGACGCGCTGGGGCGTGTCAACGGGCTGCTGCCCGGCGACGCGGGTTACGCCGCGGCGGCATTAGCGCCAGAGCGTGTGGCGCCGGTCTTCGAGCCGGTGGGCGGCGACGGCCCGCGCGTCGGTTCATATCAGCAGCGGGAGACCTCGAAGAAGCTCGAAGCAGACCGCCTCTTCGGCTTCTACATCGTCTTCCACTCCAACCGCTCGGCCTGGTTGCAGTCGAACCCGAAGAATGGAAACGATGGCGCCATCAAGGCCTACTTCTCGTTTCCGGCGGCCAACCCCGACCGGCTCGAACATGGATACGCGCCGAGCGCTTTCGACTATCGGTGGGAGCCCGCGCCGATCGCGCCGATGCAGCGGGAGTCGCATGCAGTGTCGTACACCTTGAAGGGCCACGGCTTGAGCCGTGTCGATCCGGCGAGGCTGCACCGCGACCTCAACGCCGGGAGGTGACACATGCGGCTCGTCAGGCCACGCGTTCCTTGAACGGCGCCTGGTAGAGCCACAGCTTGCGCCCATCGGCGCACTCGTGCACCGCGGTCGGCTGCAGGTCGGACGCCTCGAACTCGAGGCTTGCCATCCAGGCCCCGCAGCGCAGCTCGCGCGCCGCCTTGCGCACCGCGCGCGGCATGCTCTCGGGGCGCTGGAAGAGGTAGACCATCGCGTAGGGTGTCCAGTCGGCCTTCCAGATGTCGGCGCGCTTCACGCGCGCCGGCACGCGCAGCCACTTGCAGCGCAGGGCGCAGGCCAGGCGCAGCGCCCAGCTCCACTCCAGGCCTTCGAGCCGGGCTTGCGGGAACTGCGTGTGCAGCTCGCGCAGCGCATCGCCCATGCCGCAGCCGGCATCCACGACACGCGGTGTTTCGCCATCGAGCCACACGGTGCGCGAGAGGCCCTGCAGCGCGCCGCTGGGCGTGGGGAACATCGGCGCATCGCGCCAGGTGTGCAGGGGGTACAGCGCGAAGAGTGCCAGCAGCGGCAGCAGCCAGCCCCAGGCGGGAATGCTGCCTGCAATGCCCGAGGCCAGCACCGAGAGCGGGAAGCCGAGCGCGATGAAGACACGCCGCCAGCGGCGCACGCTCAGCAGGCTCAAGACGGCGCCTGCGGCGGTCGCGAGGAGAAGCGCGGCCCAGTCACGCGCATCGAGCGCGCGCAGGCCGAGGAAGAGGCCCCAGCACAGCGCCCAGACGAGCAGTGCAGGCAGCGGCCACATGGTCAGAGCGGGCCGAGCGCCGGGCCGCTCCCAAGCCGGCCCGCATCCCCGTGGGGGATCGGTCGACGTACCCGGCGGACGAGGGGCTCCATCTCTAGAAGTTGAAGGCGAGGCGCAAGCCGCCCCAGTGCTTGCCGTTCACCGTGATCGGCGCCGCGCATTCCTTCAGCAGCACGAACTTGCCGCCGCCCATGTCGCGCCGGTAGGTCTGCAGGAGGAACGGGCGCTGATTGCGCGCCGACGCGAGGCCGGTGCGGTCGTTGAAGATGCGGCGGTAGCGGCTGTTGGCGGTGTCCCACACCAGGTCGCCGCGCTGCGGGTTGCAGTAGACCTTGTTGTGCGTGGCCACGTAGCCGTTGCGGTCGACCGAGATGCAGAAGACGATCTTCTTGTCGGCCTGCAGCACGCGCTCCTGCACCTGCGGGAAGAGCCGGTCGGCCAGCGCGATGAAGCGCGTGGTGTGCTGCTGCGGGTTGGTGTTGGGGATCGCTTGGTAGTGCTCGTCGAAGAGGTCGGCCTCGCCGATGGTGCCGGTGCGCACCGCGTCTTCGAGCAGCTTCGAGACCTGGCCGGCGGCTTCTTTCGCGAGTGCGATGAAGGGCGTGTCTTCGGTCTCGATGCCGCACTCGGCCACGACCTCGATCATGTGCTCCGAGACCTTGAGGAAGGACTCGCTGCGCACGAGCGTCGACTGCAGGGCGGTGACGCTCTTGCGCATCTCGCCCTCGATCTCGGCCATCTGCGCATTGAGTCCGGTGCAGACCTCGCGGCTGTGCTGGGCGGCGGTGGTGATGCTGCCCACACCCGTCTCCAGGTCGGCCAGGGCGCGCTGGAAAGCACCCTCGTCTGCCGAGCCCGCCTTGGCGGACGCCTGCGAACGGATCTCGCGTGCCAGCGCGTCGATGCGCGAGTCGAGCTCGCCCACCGTGCTCATGATCGCCTTCGACGAACTCTCCACCTTGCCCGCCAGCTCGCGCACCGCGTCGGCCACCACGCCGAAGCCACGGCCCGCATCGCCGGCCCGCTTGGCCTCGACCGAGGCGTTGAACGCCACCAGCCGCGTCTGCAAGGCGATCTGGGTGATCTCGCCGGCGGCATTGGCCACCTGGCGCAGCGTGTCGACGATGCCGACCACTTCTTCGCCCACGCCTTCGACGGCCTGGCGCGCACGCGCCATCGCATCTCGGCTGCCGGCGGCCACGCCGCCGATCTGTTCCTGGGCCTGGGTGACGCTTCTCACCTGCTCGGCCAGCGCCGCCACGGCCTTGGCCTGGCGCTCGGCGCCCTTGGTGGTGTCGTCGAGCTGGCCGCGCACTTCGGCCGCCTCGCGGCCCATGCTCGACGCCTGCTTGCTGATCGAATGCACCGCAGCCCGCAGGTCGACACCCGTGGTGTCGACGGCGGGCTCGGCGGTGGGTGCCGCCATTGGCTTGTCGGCGCGCGCCGACCTGAAGACCTGGAACATCTACACCCCGCTCACCACTCGCGCAGTTTCACGCGCAGCCGTGCGATCGACTGGCTGTGCAGTTGGCACACACGCGACTCGGTGACCTTGAGCACCGCCGCGATTTCCTTCAGGTTCATGTCGTGCTCGTAGTACATGCTCATCACGTACTGCTCGCGCTCGGGCAGGTTCTTGATGCCTTCGACCAGGGCTTCGCGCATGCGCTGGTCTTGCAACTGGGCGAGCGGGTTGAAGCTCTCGTCGGCCACGTGGCGGTCGAGGTAGTCGTTGTCGCCGTCGTCGCCCGACATGTCTTCCAGGTACACGAGCTGGGTGCCGCGCACCTTGCCGAGCAGCTCCTGGTATTCGGTGAGCGTGACACCCATCTCGCGGGCGATCTCGCTCTCGGCCGGCGCACGGCCGAGCTTCTGCTCGAGCTTGTGCACGGCGCTTTCGATGCTGCGCTGCTGCTTGCGCACGCCGCGAGAGAGGTAGTCGTTGCCGCGCAGCTCGTCGAGCATGGCGCCGCGGATGCGCTGCGTGGCGAAGGTTTCGAACTGCACGCCCTGCGCCGCGTCGAAGCGGCTGAGTGCGTCGGTGAGCCCGATCATGCCGACCTGGATCAGGTCGTCGAGCTCGACGTTGGCCGGCAGCTTGGCAATCATCTGGTGGGCCAGGCGGCGCACCAGCGGGCTGTACTGCTTGAGCATCGAGTTGACGTCGAGTTGGCCTTTGGCGGTGTACATGGTTCTCGGCTCCGAGCGGTCAATTCAGGACGTGTTGCGCTTGGTGTTGCGCGGTATGCAGGCCACGGGCACCGACGTGGGCGCCGGGCGCCTGCATCAGCACGTCGCGGGCCCAGCGGCGCAGCGCACTGGTGGGCGCTTCGCGGGCATCTGAGGCGGGGTCGATCTGCAGCCAGTCGCGCAGCACGGCCCCGAGGAAGTCATCGGCACAGGTCGCCAGCTGGATGGCGATGCGCTCGGCGCGCGGCGAGTTGGGCGAGGCGCTCAGCAGCAGGTCGAACACCACGAGGCCCGCGCGCTGGTTGAGCAGCTTCATCGCGGCGTAGGCGTGGGTCACGGCCGAGGGCCGGTCGTCGGCCAGCAGCAGCGGACGCGCTTCGCTGCGGGCGAACATGCGGCAGAGGTCGGCTTCGGTGGCGTGCACCAGCACCACGTCGGCGTGGGGCGCGGCGTCGGCCACGGCATGCAGGAAGCTCGCGGTGGAGCCGGTGGCGTCGACACAACGCACCGGCAGGCCGCGGGCCGCGAGGTACGAGACCTGCGTCGACAGCGTCTCCACGCATTCGGCGAGGTCGAGCAGTGCCGCCAGCTCCTTCGGCGCCGGGGCGCGGTCGGAGGCATCGATCACCAGCACGTGCGCGCCGTGTTCGCCGAAGGCGGTGCACAGCCGCTCGAGCATCACGCCGCCGAAGGCGACGTGCGGGTTGGCCACCACCGGCACGAAGCGCACGCGGGCATGCGCAAACATCTGCCGCAGGCCGGCGGCCTGGTCGGTGGGGAAGGAAGAATCGTAGGCGTCGTACATGAGGCGGCGCGAGAAGATCAGGCGTGGAGAGAAGAGGGGCGCGGGCGCTGTGCCTGCTGGCGGGCGGTGAAGATCAGGTTCACGTCTGACGCTTCCACGCGGTAGGCCGGGTTCACGTTGGCGCGCAGCGCGCGGTGCACGAGCGCATGGGCCGAGAGGCGGTGCCAGTCTTCGGGCACACGCTGGCCGTTGGCCACGCCCACCACCTTCAACTTGTGGCGGATCAGTGCGTCGAGCGCGGGGGCGAGCTTCACGGCTTCGTCCATCTTCGACAGGATCAGACCGCGGCAGGTGGCCGCGTGGTACGAAATCATCACGTCTTCGATCGTCTCGCCCTGCGCGGCGGCGTTGATGACGAGCAGCTTCTGGATGGAGCGGTGCGCCAGCATCTCGAGCAGCTCGCGGGTGCGGGTGTCGCGCTGGGCCATGCCGGCGGTGTCGATCAGCACCATCTTCTTGGAGGCGAGGAGTTCCAACAGGTCTTCGAGCGAAGCGCGGTCGTGGGCGGTGTGCACCGGCACGCCGAGGATGCGGCCGTAGGCGCGCAGTTGTTCATGGGCGCCCACGCGATACGCGTCGAGCGTGATCAGGCCGAGGTTGTTGGCGCCGTGCTTGGAGGCGAAGGCGGCAGCGATCTTGGCGGCACTCGTGGTCTTGCCGACGCCGGTGGAGCCGATGAGGGCGAACACGCCGCCCTGGTCTTCGAGCGCGTGCTCGGCTTCGCCGGTGATGAGGTTGCGCTCCAGCACGTTGGCGGCCCAGGAGGTCTCGTCGGCCACGTCGGTGGGCAGGCTCTCGACGAGCTTGCGGGTGAGTGCGGGCGAGAAGCCGCAGTCGAGCAGCTTCTGGATCAGTTGGGCCTGCTGCGGGTGGCGCTGCATCTTCTCCATGAAGGCGAGCGCGCCGAAGCGGTCTTCGATCAGGCCCTTCATCGAGCGCAGCTCGTTCATCATGTCCTGCTGCTCGCGGCGGGCGGCAGCCAGGTTGACGGCGCTTTGCGTGTCGGCGAGCGACGGCACGGCCACCGGCTGCTGCATCACCGGCTGGGGCATGGCTTGCTGTTGTTGCGCGGCACGCACTTCTTCACGCAGCACCGGCGGCTCGCGCATCTGGCTGCGCGGCTGGGCGGGCGGGGTGACGATGGCGAGGTTGGGCGCAGCCTTGGGCGGCTGCGGCACGCTGCTGCGGGCGGCCAGGCGCTGCTCGAGCGCGCTCGGCAGGTCGGGCTCGATGTCCTGCCGCGAATCCATGAAGCCCTGGCGAGAGTTCGCGAAATCCTGGCGGGAATCGGCGAAGTCCTGGCGCGAGTCTTCGAAGCCGGGCTCCTGGCCACGGCCTTGTGCATTGATCGCGGCCTGGCGGCGCTTGAGCATGCGCTCGCGCACGTAGTCCTGGAACGAGAGCGTGCTCATCGACAGGCGGGCCACATCGTCCTGCACGTCGTCGTTCATCACGGGGGCTTGTTGCTTCGGCGCGGCGGCCTGGGCCGGTGTGGCCTTCGGCGTGGGCTTGGCGGCGGGGCGGGCGGCGGGCTGCTGCGCAGCGGCCGTGCGGGCGGCGACCGACGTGGCCGACAGGCGCTCGATCTGCTGCACGCTCTCCGGCGCCATGGCCAGCACTTCCACGCCTTCGGGGCAGGGCTTGGTCGACAACACCACGGCGTCTTCGCCGAAAGCCTGGCGCACCAGGGTCAGGGCGTCGCGCGAGGTCCGCGCAGTAAAGCGTTTGACGTTCATGGGTTGCTCCGCTTCGCCGGGCCCGAACAAGGGGCCTGGCATTGCATCAAGTGTGTAAGAGGGTGTGCCGTGGTGGTCTGGCGATCAGCGCACCGAAACCCGGTCATTTGGGGTGATCCGGAGGGCAATCGGAAGGAGCGTTGAAAGACAGTCATGTGCACGGCGCGACCTGGTTATTCGCCAAGCCATTGTTCCGGGACGCCTCTCGGACTTGAGCGGAATGAAAGGGGCGGAAGCCGCCCAATTCCGGCCAGACCGGGGTCACACGAAACGGGGGTGAATGCCCCCTTCGCCAACGGCCGGTCGGGCGACCGGCCGGGTGCGCATCACGCGATGCGCACTACGGCACACTTTTCCAGCCTGGGCGGCCGGAACGCTCTGGAAACAGAGCGGGTGAAACGGAAAAGCCTCTCAGGGCCCGATCGCGATGCGGCCGACGCTGAAGTCGACCGTGCGGCGCGCGCTGCCGCTCAGCGTGGGGTCGCTGACCTCGATGGCGGCCACGGCGGGCAGCACGCTCGCGATCAGCTTGCCGCGGGCTTCGCAATAACCTTCGGGGCGGAAGGCCGACAGTGGCACCGCCACTTCGCGCAGCGCCGCGCCGACGGCCACGGTGGCCACCGGGTAGCAGCCCGACGCACGCGTGGCCGGGTCATCGCCGAGCACGCGCAAGCGCAGCTGGGTGGCCGTGGGCGAGGCGAGCTGCAGCCGCAGCTGGCGCTGCGCGGTGAGGTCGCTCGTCTTGCCGGCCGGCCCCGGCGTGGCGAGGAAGCCGATGCCGGCCCAGGTGCTGCCCTTCTGCGGCCATACCGTGCCGGTGATGCGGGCCACGCCGTCCGTGACCTTCACATCGTCGACGCGGGCATCGCCTTCCTTTTCCGAATAGGCGAAGGTCTCGTGCAGGCCGCCCTGCGCCGTGGCGCCGGCGGGCGCCGGCACGGCGAACACCAGCATGGCCGCTGTCGCGTCGGCAGAAGCGGGCTTGGCGGCCTTGGCGCCGGTGCCGGAACCTGGGGCGTCTGCGGTGGCACAGCCGGTGACGAGGGCGATCGCGGCCAGGGCGATGCTGCCACGCGCGCGAAGGCGCGTGCTGGAGGTGCTCATGTCGTTTGTCTCCTTCTGGTTGTATCTAGTGTGTGGGGGCCTCAAGGCGCGCGTTGCAGCTTCACCACCGTCATCGAGCGGGCCGGCAGCGTGAGCTCGCGGCCGGCTGGCAAGGTGCCGAAGTCGGCCTCGCCTTCCACGATGGCGGCATCGAAGTACTTCGCCTGCTGCACCTGCCAGCCGCTCACGTCGAGCCCCACGCGCAGCGGCGCGGTCTGGGTGTTGAGGAGCAGCACCTGCATCGTGTTGCCGTCGCGCACGCCGTGCGACCAGAGCCGGCTGTCGTTCGACTCGGCCTGCACGAAGCGCCCCTCCAGGCCATTGAGCAGGCGGAAGGCGTAGTAGGTGGGCCTCGGCACGCCCGCGTTGTCGAGCAGGCCGTGGAAGCCGGTGCCCTGGTAGGCGAAGTAGTGCGCCATGTCCACGCCTTGCCGGGCCAGGCGCAGCGCGGTTTCGGCGGCCCACAGGCCCGCGGGCATGTCGGCCAGGAAACGCGGCCGGTCGGTCTTCCACGACAGGCCGTATTCGGTCACCGCGATCGGCAGCTCGCGGGTGTGGCCGAGCGGGTTGCGGCGCGGGTCGCGCAGCGTGGCGCGCACCGAGCGAAGGGTCGCATCGACCTGCGCCACGCTTGCGAGCGCCGCGTCTTCGCTGCCGTCGCCTTCGGTCGGGTAGATGTGATACGAGACCACGTCGACCACGTCGCCGCACAGCTCGACGAAGCGCTCGAGGAAGCGCATCGGCGCCGCGTGGATGCCCGAGACGGCCGGCCCCACCACCTTGATCTGCGGATCCACCACCTTCACCGCCTTGGCCTGCGCGCGGAAGACCTCGCAGTAGCGATCGGGCGTCCAGCTCTTGTCGCCGCGCGTGACGGCGTAGAGATCGGGCTCGTTGCCGATCTCCCAGTGCCGCACCTGGAGCCCGCGCTCGCGGGCCATGCGCACCGCCGAGGCCGCGTCTTCGGGGCGGTTGGCGGGCACACGGTCCACGCGCCCGGCGAACACACGCGTCTGGATCACGAGCTCGGGCGAGCCCTTCACCAGCGTGAGCAGCGAGCGGAAGGCGTCCAGCGTCGCGGCGTCCATGTCCTGCTCGTCGCCGATGTTGCCGCCCGGGAAGCGCAGCGACGCCGCCGGCGTGAGCGCGAGCGCCTCGCCGTGGTCGACCATCGACATCCAGTTGCCGAAGTTGTAGCCGCGGGTCACGGCCGGGTTGACCGCGGGGCCGGCCTGGTCAGCGTTCACGGTGACGCGCGCGTCCACCTTGGCCGCCTGCGGCGGGGGCGCCGCACATCCGCACAGGAGTGCCGCACCGGCCGCCCACACCACCATTCGTTTCATCATGTCTTTCGCCTTCATGCGACGCACCCGCCTTCCTGGATCAGCCGGCGGTACCAATGGAAACTCTCCTTCGGCGTGCGCGCCAGCGTGTCGAAGTCGACGTGCACGAGGCCGAAGCGCATGTCGTAGCCGTAGGCCCACTCGAAGTTGTCCATCAGCGACCAGGCCATGTAGCCGCGCAGGTCGCTGCCGGCGCGCACTGCGCGGTCGAGCGCGATGACGTGGCGGCGGAAGTACTCGATGCGCGCGGCGTCGTCGACCACGCCGTTGGCATCGGGGCCGGTGTTGTCGCAGGCGCCGTTTTCGGTGATCACGATCGGCGGGTTGCCGTATTCCTCGCGGATCCACGAGAGCACCTTGTAGAAGCCGTCGGCGTAGACGTTCCAGTCGATGTCCGTCTTCTTGAAGCCGGGCACGTCGACCGACTCGAGGCGGCGCAACTGGTGGATCTGGCGCGCCACCTCCTCGTGCGGCGGCTCGGCGGGCAGCGCTTCGCGCGAGTAGCAGCCCGAGTAGTAGTTGATGCCGAGCAGGTCGGTCGGCTGGGCGATGGTGGCCATGTCGCCGTCTTCCACCGGCGGGTGGATGCCGAGCGCGGCGTAGCCCGCGAGCATCTCGGCGGGGTAGCGCCCGCGGTACAGCGGGTCGAGGAACCAGCGGTTGAACCAGGCGAGGCCCCGTTCGCACGCGGCCACGTCGGCTGGGTGGCTGGTGTAGGGCTCGTGCCATTCCACGTTGGGGGCAATGCCGATGCGGCCGGCGAACTCGCCGCGCCGGAACTCCTTCACCGCCAGGCCGTGCGCGAGCAGCAGGTGGTGGGCCACCGTCACGGCGCGCGCGAGATCGCGCTCGCCTGGGGCGTGCAGACCGAAGGCGTAAGACAGGAACGACGCGCACCACGGCTCGTTGATGGTGAACCACACGGGCACCTCGTCTCCGAGCGCCTCGAACATCGCGCGGGCGTAGCTCGCGAAGTCGTGTGCGCAGCGGCGCGAGGTCCAGCCGCCCTCGTCCTGCAGGGCCTGCGGCAGGTCCCAGTGGTAGAGCGTGGCCATGGGCTGGATACCGGCCTCGCGCAGCAAGCGCACGAGGCGGCGGTAGTAGTCGACGCCGGCCGGGTTGAGCGGCCCGCGCCCCGTGGGCATGACGCGCGACCACGAGATCGAGAAGCGATACGCCTGCACGCCGAGCTGGCTCAGCAGGGCCACGTCTTCCTCGACGCGGCGGTAGGAGTCGCAGGCACGGTCGCCGGTGTCGCCGTTGGCGACGCGGCCGGCGGTCTTGGCGAAGGTGTCCCAGATGCTGGGCGTGCGGCCGTCGGCATCGGGGCTGCCTTCGATCTGGTAGGCGGAGGTGGCGGCCCCCCACAGGAAGCCTGGCGGGAATCTGAAATGGTCGGGTTGCATGCCCGTGACGATACCCAGCCGTGCAAGCGCTTGCAACGCCGCCACCTTGCCATTCTTGCGAACCGTATCAGGGGAAGCGATGTGGCCCAGGTAGAACACCCGTTCTACGAGTGCTCAAGCAAGCGCTATCATGAAAACGTCCTCCACACGCGGCAACCATGGCCTCCAAGATCACGCTGGAAGAAGTGGCACGCCTGGCCGGCGTCTCCACGAGCACCGTCTCGCGCCACCTGAACGGCACGCACTTCGTGGCCGACGAGAAGGCCGCCGCCATCGAGCAGAGCATCCAGCGCCTCAACTACCGGCCCAACCTGGTGGCGCGCGGGCTCGCCCGTGGCCGCACCCTCACCGTGGGCGTGCTCACGCAGGAGATCGTGAGCTCGTTCTTCAACGAGGCCATGCGCGGCGTGGAAGACGGCCTCATCGGCCACGAGTACGACGCCATCTTCGCGAGCACCCACTGGGAGCGCGACGACGAGGCCAAGCGCCTGGCTTCGATGGAGGGGCGGCGTGTGGACGGGCTCATCCTCATCCACCCCGGCATCGACGACGCCACCCTCGACCGCCACGCGCAGACCGTGCCCATGGTGGTGGTGGGCCGCCAGGTGAATTCGCGCTTCGTGCATTCGCTGGCCTTCGACCATGGCCTGGGCGCGCAGCTGGCCATGGAGCATTTGCTGGAACTCGGCCACCGGCGCATCGCCTACATCGGCGGCCCCACGGGGCGCGCCGACGCCGACCAGCGTTTCACCACCTATCGCCACGCCCTCCAGTCGGCCGGCATCGCCTTCGACCCGCGGCTCGTGGCGCCGGGCAACTACGTCGAGGCGGGCGGCCTGAGCGCGATGACGCTGCTGCTCGACCGCGGCCTGCCCTTCTCGGCCGTCTTCTGCGCCAACGACGACTCGGCCTACGGCGCGATGCTCGCGTTGCATCGCCGCCAGTTGCGCGTGCCCGACGACGTGTCGGTGGTTGGCTTCGACGACGTGGCCCACTCGGCCTACTGCGTGCCGCCGCTCACCTCGGTGAAGCAGCCGCTGCGCGAGCTGGGGCGCGAAGCGGCCAATGCAGTGGTCGCCCTCATCGACGGGCGCAAGCCACCCCGTGGCCCGATGGCGCGGCTCGAGCTGGTGGTGCGTGAGTCCACACGTGCGCTGCCGATGCAGTCGGCCAAGGCCACTTCGGCCGCCACGCGTCAGAAGGCCACCTCCCGCCGTTCGACCTGACGCCGGCCCTACCCGGCCCGAGCCAGCGCCGCCTGCCAAATCTTGCGGTTTCGCACGGGGTTCGTCCGCAGTGACATGCCGCGAAGGCGACTTCTACACTGCTGTGCAAGCGCTTGCATGAATGCTGCACCTGCGCGCCTCGCAACGACTCGGAGACCCCATGAAATTCGTCACACGCCTCGGCCTCGCGGCCACCCTCGGCCTGGCCTCGCTGGCCCTTCATGCCCAGACGGTGCTCACCGTCTCGTCGTTCAAGGACCTCGACCGCTCGGTGCAGGCCGCCATCCCCCTCTTCAAGAAGGCCCGGCCCGACGTGGAGGTGAAGCTGATCTCGCTCGGCTACGGCGACCACCACAACGCGATGACGACCGCGCTCGCCACCGGCGCCAACCTGCCCGACGTGATGGGCCTGGAGATCGGCTTCGTGGCCAAGTTCGCCGAGGGCGGCGGGCTCGAAGACCTCGCCAAGCCGCCCTACAACGCCAACGCCCTCACCGACCGCTTCTTCAAGTTCGCCGCCGCGCAGGGCACGAGCCGCAGCGGCGTGCGTGCAGCCTTGCCGGCCGACATCGGCCCGGGCGCACTTTTCTACCGCAAGGACCTCATGGACAAGGCCGGCATCACCGAGGCCGACCTCACCAAGTCGTGGGACTCCTTCATCGACGCCGGCCAGAAGCTCAAGGCCAAGAGCGGCACCTACCTCATCCCGCACGCCGCGGCCATCAAGGACATCATCCTGCGCTCGGGCCTGAAGGACGGCGAAGGCATCTACTTCGACGACAAGGGTGCGGTGCTGGTCGAGTCGCCGCGCTTCGTGACGGCCTTCGAGACCGCCAAGCGCGCCCGCGCTGCCGGCATCGACGCCAAGATCGGCGCCTGGAGCAACGAGTGGAGCGAAGGCTTCCGCCGCGGCACCGTGGCCACCGAGATGATGGGCGCCTGGCTCGCTGGCCACCTGAAGAACTGGATCGCGCCCGACACGCGCGGCAACTGGCGCTCGGCCAGCCTGCCCGGTGGCGTGAACGCCTCGTGGGGCGGCTCGTACTACGCCATTCCCAAGGGTGCGAAGAACAAGGCGCTGGCCTGGGAGTTCGTGAAGTTCATGACGACCAACCGCGAGGTGCAGATCGCCGCCTTCCGTGACCTCGACGCCTTCCCCGCGCTGATCGAAGCCACCAACGACCCCTTCGTCGACCAGCCGGTCGAATTCCTCGGCAACACCCGCGCCCGCCAGCAGTGGAAGGCCACCGCCCAGAAGATCCCCGCCGTCGATGTGGACCGCCTGGACCCGGTGGCCGCCGAGGTCATCACCGCCGAGTTCGACAAGGTGCTCGAACAGGGCAAGGACGTGAAGCTCGCGCTGGCCGATGCCCGCAAGGCCATCGAGCGCCGCATCCGCCGCTGAGGTGGCGAGGCTCCAACCCCTCAGCAGGCCCCGCGTCCTTCCCATGTCCGCCGTCCTCCCCGTCGCACCACCGCCGGCGCCTCGCCGCAGGCGGCGCCTCAAGCCGTGGCACTGGATGCCCTACGTCTTCGTCGCGCCGTTCTTCATCCTCTTCCTGGGCTTCGGGCTCTTTCCGCTGCTGTTCTCGGCCTACGCCTCGTTCTTCCGCTGGGAGATCGCGGCGGGCCTGTCGGGCATGAAGTGGGAAGGATGGGGCAACTACCTCTTCGTGCTGCAGCTCGATGGCCTGCCCTGGGGCAGCGTCTTCAGCACGGGCTTCTGGGCCGAGCTCTACGCGCGCGACTTCTGGCGCGCGATGGCCAACACCTTCTGGCTCGGCATCGCCGCTGGCGTGCCGCAGCACCTGGTGGCGATCCCGCTCGCCTACTTCATCCACACGCAGTTCCGCCGGGTGCGCAACCCGGTGATCTCGATGTACTTCCTGCCGTACATCACCAACACGGTGGCGATCACGCTCGTCTTCTCATCGCTCTTCTCGCGCGACTTCGGTGTGATCAACCAGGTGCTCACCGGCCTCGGCCAGTGGCAGGTGATGGGCGTGCACCCGCTCGCCTGGCTCTTCCCCACCGAGAACATCGACTGGGGCCGGCCGGAGTACACCCGCCCTATCGTCGCCTTCATCGTGTGGTGGCGCTTCGTCGGCTGGAACACGGTGCTGTACCTGTCGGCGCTGCAGACGATCCCGAAGGATCTTTATGAAGCCGCGACCGTCGATGGCGCGGGCACCTGGCAGCAGTTCCGCTACATCACGCTGCCGCTCCTGCGACCCATGATGCTCTTCGCCATCACGCTCACCATCATCGGCAACCTGCAGCTCTTCGAAGAGCCCTTCGTGCTCACCGGCGGCAGCGGTGGCGTCGGCCAGGTGGCCGAGACGGTGGCGATGCAGATGTACAAGGTCGGTCTCACCGACGGTGACTTCGGCACCGCCTCGGCCGTCGCCTGGCTCATGTTCATGGTGATCGCCGCGCTCACCTGGCTCAACAACCGCTACCTCGGCCGCAAGGACTGAAAAGGTATGTCCACCCTCGCCTCTTCCCTTCCCGCGGCCAGCGTCGCGCCGGCTCCGCGGCAGCGCCGCAAGCCGGGCCGCTTTGCGCCGTCGCAGTGGCTGCCGCACGCGCTGGTGCTCGTCGGCGCGCTGATCATGCTGGCGCCGTTCTATTTCATGTTCGTCTTCGCGACGCACACCAACACCGACATCCTCTCGGTGCCGCCGCCCCTCTGGTTCGGCGATGCGCTCTTCGACAACCTGAACGAGCTCGTCGCGCAGCGCCCGATGTTCTGGCGCAGCGTGGGGCTGTCGCTGTGGATCGCCACCGCGTCCACCGTGCTCAACCTCTTCCTCTGCTCGCTTGGTGGCTACGGCTTCTCGATGTACGAGTTCCGCGGGCGCGACAAGCTCTTCGCCGCGCTCATGGCCACCATGCTGCTGCCGGCCTTCGTGGGCATGATTCCCTACGTGCTGATGATGAAGGAGCTGGGCTGGCTCAACAGCACGCGCGCCCTCATCATCCCCGGCGCCTGCTCGGCCTTCGGCATCTTCCTCATGCGCCAGTACATCGGCTCGGCCGTGCCGCGCGAGCTGGTGGAAGCGGCGCGCATGGACGGCTGCGGCGAGTTCGGCATCTACTGGCGCGTGGTGCTGCCGCTCATCGGCCCGGCCATGGGCACGCTGGGCCTCGTGACCTTCATCGGCTCGTACAACAACTTCGTCGGTGCGCTGCTGGTGATGAGCGACATGGAGATGTTCACCGCGCCGCTCGTGCTGCGCTCGCTGCAGGGCACTGGGCAGACGCCCTGGGGTGCCATCAGCGCCGGCTCGGCGGTGACCGTGCTGCCGCTCTTGGTGCTCTTCATCCTCTATTCCCGCCGTTTGATCGAGGGCCTGACCGCAGGCGCCGTCAAGGGCTGACCACCACAGAAAAGAAGTCGTCACCATGACCTCCATGAGCCTCATCGGCATCGAGAAGCAGTACGCCTCGGGCCCTCGCGTCCTCCACGGCATCGACCTCGAGATCGCCTCCGGCGAATTCATGGTCTTCGTCGGCCCCTCGGGCTGCGGCAAGACCACCCTCTTGCGCTGTATCGCCGGGCTGGAAGAGATCGACGCCGGCCGCATCCTCGTGGGTGACCAGGAGGCGCAGGACCTCTCGCCCGTGCACCGTGGCGTGGCAATGGTGTTCCAGAACTACGCGCTCTACCCGCACATGACGGTGGCCGAGAACATCGGCTTCGCGCTCAAGTTCACGAAGCTCGGCAAGGCCGAGCGCGCGCAGGCGGTGCAGCGTGCGGCCGAGATCCTGCAGATCGTGCCGCTGCTGCAGCGCAAGCCCAAGGAGCTCTCGGGCGGCCAGCGCCAGCGTGTGGCGATCGGCCGCGCCATCGTGCGGCACCCGAAGGTGTTTCTCTTTGACGAGCCGCTGTCCAACCTCGACGCAGCCCTGCGCGTGCAGATGCGCATGGAGCTCGCGCGCCTGCACCGCGAGCTCGGCACGACCATGGTCTACGTGACGCACGACCAGGTCGAGGCGATGACGCTCGGCACACGCATTGCGGTCTTCAACGGCGGGCGCATCGAGCAGGTCGGCCGTCCGATGGACCTCTACCGCGACCCGGCCACGCAGTTCGTCGCCAGCTTCCTCGGCTCGCCGCGCATGAGCCTCATCGCCGCCACCGCCACGGCGATGAACGACGGCGTGCACCTGTCGCTCGGCGAAGCCGGTTCGCTGCACCTGCCCGGCACCTCGCTCACCGGCAACCCGCGCGAGGTGACGCTGGGCGTGCGGCCCGAGCACTTCCGCCTTGCCCCGCGCGATGCCGGCCTGCGCGCCACGGTCGACCAGGTCGAGCACCTGGGCGACTGCGACATCGCCTACGCCCGCCTCGCCGGCCGCGAAGACATCGCCACCGTCAAGCTGCCCGCCTCGCATGCGGCGCTGTCGGCGGGCGATGCCGTCTGGCTGCAGGCCGACCCCGAGCAGTGCCATGTGTTCGATCCGCAGGGGCGGGTGGTCAACGCACGCTGACCCGCCTGCCGAACCGTTTCCGCCACAGGAGGAATGTCGATGTCCACCCTTGCATCAGCCCCTCTGACCTCAGCACCCCGCCCGCCGCACGGCGGCACGGCGCCCATGCCACCGGTGCCCGGCCACCACGTGCACCGCATCGAGGCCGTGCTCGACCACGTCGATGCCCACCTGGCCGACGACCTGCGGCTCGAGACGCTCGCTCGGCTGGCGGCCATCTCGCCCTTCCACTTCCACCGCCTCTTCCTCTCGTGGACGGGCGAGACGCTCAAGGCCTTCGTGCGCCGCCGCCGGCTCGAGAGCGCCGCCGGCCGCCTGCGCCACTGCCCCGACGAGAAGATCACCTTCATCGCGCTCAACTGCGGCTTCGCCTCGCCCGAAGCCTTCGCACGCGCCTTCCGCGAGCACTTCGGCATGACGCCCAGCGCGTGGCGCAGCGGCGGGTGGCTCAACTGGCACACCCCGGTCCACGACCGCGGCACCGCGCCGCCGCCGGCGGTCGAAGTGCGCCGGCAGGAGCCCGCCGATTACCTCTTCATGCGCGCCCGGGGTGACTACCGCCGCGCCGCCTACGAACTCTGGGAGCGTTTCCTTCCGGTCGTGCACAGCCTGGGGCTCGGTGACCAGCCCCTCGCCTTCATCGGCCTGGACGACCCGGCCATCGCCGGCACGCAGAACTGCCGCATGGACGCCTGCGTGGAGCTTCCGCCGGGCTGGCGCGACCCGGGTGTTCGCCTGCCGCGCCACCGTGTCGGCGAACGCTGGATCGCGACCCTGCCCTTCGACGGCCCCTCCAGCGACATCGCGCTGGGCTGGCGCACGCTGCTCGACGAATGGCTGCCGCACTCACCCTTCAGCATGGGCGAAGGCCACTTCTTCGAGCGCTACGAGCCGCGCGCGGGCGTGCCGGGCATCCCGTTCGTGCGCTGCGAGCTGTGCATGCCGGTGCAACCGCGCCCGCTCTGACATGAGACGCCTGACTGCCGCCAAGCTGGCGGCGTGTGCCGTCGCCTTCGCGCACGCCGCCCATGCCGCGCCCGACACGCCCCTCCTGTGGGCCGACTTCAAGGAGCCGATGCAGAGCCACCTGGGGGCGCCGGTGCAGCAACTCGCAATGTCCGAGCGGAGCGGTGATGCCTCGATCGCGTCGGTGCAAGTGGCCGATGCGGTGGTGCAGGTCGAAGGCCGGCTCTCCACGGCGAACGCCAGCCAGTGGGCCACGCTCGGCATCGAGGTGGGCGGCGATGCGCGCGGCGTGCCGGTCGACCTGTCGGCCTACGAGCACCTGCGCATCCGCCTCGCCTCGGCCACGCCGCGCGTGCTGCGCATCCGGCTCAAGGGCACCGATCTCAAGATCCAGAACGCGGGCTGCTACCCGGTGATGATGATGCGCGTGGGCACGCAGCTCAGCGACTACCTCATTCCGCTCTCGGCCTTCGGCCCCGAGTCCTTCTGCGGCGAACGGGGCGCCAGCATCGCGCAGACCCTGCCGGCCGTCGCGCGGGTGGAGGTCACGGCCAACGAACCCTCGGTCGAGCCCGTGCGCTTCCAGGTGGGGCGCATGGAGTTCATCGCGGCGACCGCGTCCGAACCGGTGACCACCGCCCCGCCGCCTGCCCCCGCTCCCGTCGTGGCTGCGACTGCGACTGCGGGATCGACCCCCACGCTGCGTAATGCGCCACCCGCCGCAGCGCGCAAGCCCTCGCCCCCGGCGCCCGCCAGCCGCGCGGTCCAGGTCGTCTGCGAGCGCAATCCACGCTACGGCTTGATGATGTGCCACTGAGGCCGCCGCGGCCTCAGGATCGCAAGATCGGTCAGCACCGCCGCAAGCCGCCACCGGCACGAGGGCCACGCGCAGCCCACCATGGACACGTCACGACAACACAGGAGACGACCGTGGACATGATCTCGAAACGCCGGGCTTCGCGAACGATGGCGGTGCTCTTCAGCGCCGCGCTGCTGGCGGCCTGCGGTGGCGGTGACGACGACGCGCCCGCCTCGGCCCCCGCGCCCGCACCGGCACCCGGCCCCGCGCCGGCCCCCACACCGGCCACCGCCTTCGCCACCCCCACCGACGCCACCACCACGGCGCAGGCCGGTGGCATCGAAACCTACCAGTACGCCGAGAACGGCGCGGCGCAGACCGCCGGGACGCCAGCCTTCGCCGCCAGCGCCGTGAGCTACGGCGCTACGCTTGCCTCCGCACAGAGTTATGCCGGCGCAGCGCTGCGCCTCTACGCGCCCAACAACACCGCGTTCAACGCCAGCGGCTATTCGCGCATGCGCATCCAGCTGCGAAGCAGCACCGATGCGCTGCTGCTCATCAAGCTGCAACCCACACCGGTCTCGGCCGACGGCTGCACCGCCACCGCCGAAGCGGTGGTCAGCTCGACGCTAAGCGAGCTCGTGATCGACCTCAACAGCACCCGCTTCCCGCTGCCCGGCCATTGCAGCAGCGGCACCACGCTCAACACGGTGCGCGCGGGCCTGCTGGCGGTCGACGTGGTCAACGCGGCCTCGACGGCCGGCGCCCACGACCTCGCCGTCGGCTCGATCTCGTTGGAGCCCTGATCCCACGCGGGCACCTCAGCACGGGGCGACACAGCCCCGGCTTCCATTCCAGACAGGAGACAAACCCATGAACAAACTTTTGCGCACCGTGGCGCTCGTCGTTGCGGCCAGCACCACCGCCCCAGCCTTCGCCGCCAACTTCTTCGAGGGCTTCGACGGCAGCGGTGGTGCCGGCGGCGCGTGGGAAACCGCGAGCTGGGCCAACGGCGACATCTTCGGCTGCACCTTCGCCTACAGCGAGGTGTGGCGCAGCGGGGGTTCGCTCGTGGCCAACGTCAACAGCAGCAACCGCTCGAACGTGAAGTGCGCCGAGGTGCGCACCTGGCAATCGTTCACCTACGGCAAGTTCGTGACGCGCCTGCAGCCGAGCACCATCGCCGGGTCCAACACCTCGTTCTTCCTCTACACCGGCACGGCCGGCACCTCGAGCCACTTCGAGATCGACATCGAGTTCATCAACAGCGGGCGCACGCTGCACACCAACGTGTGGACCAACGGTCGCCAGAACTACCAGCAGTTCTCGGTGGCCACCGGCTGGCGCACCATCGGCTTCGAATGGCGCCCGAGCTACGTGCGCTGGTTCCATGTCGAGGCCAACGGCACCGAGCGCGAGTTCCGCCGTGTCAACACGAGCATCAGCACGCCGATGCGGCTCATGATGAACCACTGGGTGGGCAACAACTCGGCCGGGGCGGTCAACTTCGTCGGCACGTACTACGGCGGCGGCGGCGCGGCCTACTACGACTGGGTGCGCGTGAGCGACTGAACCCGTTCCCACCGTGCAAAGGATCAAGATGAAAGCAGCGCTCGCCTCGGGCATCTGGTTGTCGGCCGTCGCGGCGGCGGGTTGTGGCGGTGGGACGGGCTCGGTCTCCGCCGCGCCCGCACCCGCGCCAGTCGCCGGTGGCCTGCCCGAGGGCTACCGCCTCGTGTGGAGCGACGAGTTCGACACCCCCGGCCTGCCCGACCCGGCGAAGTGGGGCTACGACACCCACCGCAACCGCGACGGCTGGTACAACAACGAGCTGCAGTACTACTCGGCGGCCCGTGCCGAGAACGCCCGCGTGGAGGGCGGCTCGCTGATCATCACCGCGCGGCGCGAGCGGCTCTCGTCGGCACCCGACTTCGGCGGGCAGAACTACACCTCGGCGCGGCTGCTCACCCGCGGCCTCGCCTCGTGGACCTACGGCTTCTTCGAGGTGCGCGCCAAACTGCCCTGCGCGATGGGCGCGTGGCCGGCGATCTGGATGCTCGGCGATCGCGGCACCTGGCCTGACGACGGCGAGATCGACATCATGGAGCAGACCGGCTGGCAGCCCGGCCGCATCCTCGGCACCGCCCACATGCGCGACTTCAACGGGCCGAACGGCCGCGGCTCGCACACCAACGTGGCTGACACCTGCAACACCTTCCACCGCTACCAGGTGCGCTGGACGCCCGAGGCCGTCACCTGGGGTGTCGACGACGTTGCCTACTTCACCTACGCCAAGCCCATCGGGGCCGGCTACGGCAGCTGGCCGTTCGACCACCCGCAGCACCTGCTGCTCAACGTCGCGGTCGGCGGCATCCTGGGGGGCACACCCGACGACGCGGCCTTCCCGGTGCGCATGGAAATCGACTACGTCCGCGTGTACCAGCGCTGACCCCTGCGGCCCCGCGCCGCATGTCCCGCCTCGGCGGCGTACCACGCCCCTGCCCATTACTGCGCACATCGAGCCCCGCTCGATGGGCGCTCAGGTCCTTCCCTTACTCAACAAACCGGCACAACCGTCGATAGCTCCTGAGGCCGAACACCCGCGCGCACGCTGCTCCCTGCATGCGCTGCGACGAATTTCACGGAACCCCAGGACGCGACATGACGCACTCAGACCCGGTTCTCTACAGCAACGACCACGCGCGCGTCACCCGGCGCACCATCGACGGCCATGCCGTCGTCGTCAAGCAGGCGATCGGCACCCAGGCCATCAAACGCCTGGCGCACGAGATCGGCATGCTCAAGCGCCTGGCCCACGTGGCCGGTGTCGCGAAGATCGCGCCGGTGAGCGCCGAGGCGCACACGCTGGTGCTGGAAGACAAGGGCGGGGTCTCGCTGGCGGAACACCTCCGTGAGCACCCACTGGCCGTGCCGCAGGTGCTGGCGTATGCGGTGGGCGTGGTGCGCACGCTGGCGGAGGTGCACAAGGCGGGCGTGATCCACCGCGACATCGGCCCGGCCAACCTGCTGATCCACCCGCAGACGCATCAGCCCACGCTGATCGACTTCAACATCGCCGCTGGCGTCGGCGACGAGCAGGAGGCCGACGATGCACAAGGCGGCATCGCCGGCACGCTCTCTTATATGTCGCCCGAGCAGACCGGCCGCACCGCCAACCGGCCCGACCAGCGCTCCGACCTCTATTCCCTCGGCATCACGCTCTACGAGCTGCTCGCCGGCCGCAAGCCTTTCGAGAGCAGCGACCTGCTGGAGCTGGTGCACGCCCACCTGGTGGTGGTGCCCGAGGCGCCGGCCGTGGTGAACGCCGCCGTGCCGAAGATCGTGTCCGACCTCGTGATGCGCCTGCTGGAAAAGGAACCCGACCGCCGCTACCAGAGCGCCGAAGGCCTGCTGCAGGACCTGGAGCGCATCGTCGACGAACCGTCGGCCACGTTCGCCCTCGGCCAGTCCGACTTCGGCACCCGCCTCAAGGCACCGGCCAGGCTGCTCGGCCGCGATTCGCAGATCGAATCGCTGCGCAATGCCGTGGCGCGCGTGGGCCGCGGCGGCAGCGCCTGTGTGATGGTCTCGGGCCCGGCCGGCAGCGGCAAGACGGCGCTGCTGGCCGAGCTGCGCCCGCTCGTCGCGGCGGCGCATGGCTGGGCGGTGTTCAGCGCGTCCGACGCGTCACGCCGCGATGCACCTGGCGCCCTGTTCGATGGCTTCCAGGCCCTAGGCCGCCAGCTGCTGGCCGAGCCGGCCGAGCGCCTGGCGCAGCACAAGGCGCGCATCCTCGAAGCGCTCGGCGCCAACCTGGGCGTGGCGCTCACGCAGCTGCCCGAATTCCAGATGCTGCTGGGCGAACACCCGGCCCTCGATATCGCCGACACGGCCGAAGCCGAATCGCGCGGCATCGACGCCGCCCTCGCCCTGCTGCGCGCCGTGGCCCGCCCCGAGCGCCCGCTGGTGCTGGTGTACGACGACGTGCAGTGGTCGCCGCGCGGCTCGGGCCGCATCCTCGATGCGGTGGTCTCCGCGCAGCAGCCGATCGCCGGCCTGATGGTGGTGTGCGCCTTCAACGAAGCCGAGCTCGACGACGCGCACGCGTTGCACGGCCTGCTGCAACGCTTCGGCAAGCTGCGCAGCTCGCCCGAGCGGCTGCAGCTCGACGGGCTCAACAAGAGCGCCGCCACCGAGTTCGTGGGCGCGGTGCTGCGCCTGCCAAAAGACGAGGCCAGCCGCCTCGCCGCCGTGATCGGCGAGCGCACGCTCAACAACCCCGGCGACACGCTCGCCGTGCTCAACTCCCTGCGCCACGACGGCCTGCTGCAGCAGTCGCGCGGCTCCTGGCGCTGGGACGCGAAAGCCCTGCGCCGCCACGTGGGCGGTGCCAGCGCAGCCGAGCTCAAGCGCCGCCTGCACGCGATGCCGGCCGACACGCTCTCGCTGCTGCAGACCCTCGCCTGCCTCGGCAGCGACACCGCCGGCCACGTGCTGGCCTGGGCCGCCGACCTGCCCCCTGCCGCGCTCGCGTCCCGCGTGGTCGCCGCGCTCGACGACGGCGTTCTCATCGGCGACGGCATGGAGCCGCCGCGCCTGCGCCTGGCGAGCGACGCCGTGCGCCAGGCCACGCTTGCCGCCCTTTCGGCCGAGGCCGTGCGCACCCTGCACCTGCAGATCGCACGCCGGCTCGCCGCGAAGCGCGATGCCCACCCCGAGCTGGAAGCACGCGTGGCCGAGCAGTACCTTGCCGCCGAGGCCCGCTTCACGAACGAAGTCGAAGCACGCGACGTCGCGCGACTCTTCGATCACGCCGCCGAGCGTGTGCGCAGCGACAAGAGCCCGATGGCCGAGCGCTACCTCGCCGCGGCCATCGCCGCGCTCGGCCCCTTCGCCACGCCCACCGATGCGGGCCAGATGTTCCACCTGAAACGCGAGCACCACCGCGCGCTCTTCGAACAAGGCCGCCTGGACGACACCGATGCGGTGTATGCCGAGCTGAGCGCCACCGCGCCCGACCCGGTGGAGCTGCTGGAGCCGGTGCGCATCCAGTCCTACGGCCTCATGAACCGCCTGCGCAACAAGGACGGGCTGATGCTCAGCCTGGACCTGCTCGCACGCCTGGGCTTGCCCAAGCCCGACGACGTGCGCCCCGACATCGGCGAAGGCGTGAAGCGCCTGACGATGTGGTACCGCAGCGAAGACAAGGCGCACGATTTCGAGAAGCCCGAGATCAGCGACCCGCGCATCGTCGCGTGGACCAAGCTGATCCCCGAGTCGTCGAACGCTGCCTACGCGGTCGACCCGTCGATCTGGGCCTGGATCTCGCTGCAGGGGCACAAGGTGTGGGCCGAGCATGGCCCGTCGCCGCGCATTCTCTCGTCGCTGGGCGGCACGAGCATGGTGCTGCTGAGCATCGCGCAGGACTATCAAGGTGCCTACAAGGTGTGCCGCCACGCATTGGCCGTGGGTGAAGCGCGCGGCTACGAGCCGGCCACCTCCTTCGTGCGCGTGGTCTTCGGCATGTCGGTCGCGCATTGGGCCGAGCCCATCGACACGGCCGTCGACACGACCATGCGCCGCGCGCGCCGCGACCTCTTCGCCATCGGCGACGAATCCTTCGTCACCAACACCTACCTCGCCGCCGACCTGCTGCTCGACTGCGCGCCCACGCTCGACGTGGTGGCCAACGAGATCGAGGAAGGCATGGCCTTCGCCGGCCGCTCGAAGAACAAGGAGTTCTCGCAGCGCTACACCCCGCGCCTGCAGCTCGTGAAGAGCCTGCGCGGCCAGACCTCCGCGCCCGGCAGCCTGAACGGAGACGGCTTCGACGAGGCCGAGCACGAGCGCGCGATCGACCCGACCGGCGCCATCGCCGCCGTGTACCACGTCATCCGCTCCATCGGCGCCGCCCTCTTCTGCCAGGGCCCGTTGCTCGCCTCGCACAGTGCCAAGGCCATTGCCCTGCTGCCGCGCATGCCGGGCTACTACCTCTCGGTGGCGGCACGTGTGCTGCGCTGCGTGTCGCTCTGCGATCAGGCACGTGCCTTGCCGACGGGCGACGAGGCTCGCGCCAAGCTGGTCGAAGAATTCGAAGGCCACCTGAAGTGGCTGACAGCCCGCGCCGCGGACGCACCCGAGAACTTCCTCCACCTGCAACGCTGGCTCGAAGCCGAGCGTGCGTGGATGGCCGACTCGGTGTGGGCCGCCGGCCTCGCCTTCGAGGCCGCCACCGCCGAATCAAAGCTGCACAGCCGCCCGTGGCACCGCGCCATGATCCACGAGCGTGCCGCCCTCTTCCACCTGAGCGAAGGCATGGAGCAGCGTGCCCTGCCGCTGATGCTGCACGCCTGTGAGACCTACGAAGCCTGGGGGGCCGCCGCCAAGGTGAAGGAACTGCGCCGTGCCCACCCCTTCCTGCGCGCCGCGCTGCAAAAGCGCAGTGCCGACGGCTCCGCGCCCCGCAGCACGGTCGTCGACACCGAAGCGGTCGACATGATCGCGGTGCTGCGCGCTTCGCAGGCGCTCAGCTCCGAGACCAGCCTCTCGAAGCTGACCACCGCCGTGGGCAAGGTGCTCTCGGCCATCACCGGCGCAACCGGCGTGCGCCTGGTCATCAAGGCCGACGACGGCAGCGGCGCCTGGGTGCTGGCCGACACGCTGGCCCGCGACAGCGGCGCGCTCACTGTCGACCAGGCAGGTGCCGAAGCGGAGATTCCGCTCTCGGTCTTCCGCTACGCCGAGCGGCTGAACCAGGTGCTGGTGGTCGACGACGTGACGAGCGACGACCGCTTCGCCGCCGACCCCTACGCGCAGAGGTTCGCGCAGTGCTCGCTGATGATGGTGCCCATCCTGAAGCAGGGGGCGCTCAACGCGATGCTGATGCTCGAGAACGAGCAGCGCCGCAAGGCCTTCAGCGCCGAGCGGCTCGACTCGGTGGCCATGATCGCCGGCCAGCTCTCGGTGTCTCTGGACAACGCGCTGCTCTACGCCTCGCTCGAAAAGCGCGTGGCCGAGCGCACCGCCCAGCTGCGCCAGAAGACCAACGACATCAACGCGATGCTGCAGAACATGCCGCAGGGCGTGCTCACGGTGGTCTCGGGCGGCACCATCCACCCCGAGTACTCGGCCTACCTGGAGACCATCCTGGAGACGAAGGAGATCGCCGGTGCCTCGCTGATGGACCTCATCTTCACCAACACCAGCCTGGGTGCCGACCTGCTCTCGCAGGTCGATGCAGCCATCGCCTCGGTGATCGGCGAAGACGAGATGAACTACGAGTTCAACTCGCACCTGCTGGTGAGTGAGTTCGACAAGACGCTGGCCAACGGCAGCGTGAAGTCGCTGGCCCTCTCGTGGTCGCCGATTGCCAACGACGAAGGCACGGTCGACAAGCTCATGCTCTGCGTGCGCGACGTGACCGAACTCAAGCGCCTGGAAGCCGAAGCCAACGCCCGCAAGCGCGAGCTGCAGGTGATCGGCGAGATCCTGGCGGTGAGCCAGGAGAAGTTCCACGAGTTCATCGACTCGGCCCGCGGCTTCCTCGCCGAGAACAAGGCGTTGATCGAGAAGACGGCCAGGAAGGACCTCGACGCGATCAACCTGCTCTTCCGCAACATGCACACCATCAAGGGCAATGCGCGGACGTATGGCTTCCTTGGGCTCACCAACCAGGTGCACACCACCGAGCAGCACTACGACGACCTGCGCAAGGATGCCGAAGCCGCGTGGGAGCAGCCGGTGCTGCTGGCCGAACTCGCGCAGGTGAGCGAGCTGATCGAGCAGTACGCCCATGTGAACGACACCGTGCTCGGCCGCAAGGGCCCGGGCCGTCGTGCGGCGGTCGAAAAGTTCCTGATGGTCGAGCGTGAGCTGGTGCAGCAGGTGCTGCAGCAACTGATGGGCGCCGACCGCACGAGCCTCACCTCCGTGACTGGCGCGCTCGACGCGGTGGGGGCACGCCTGCACATGCTCGGCACCCAGCCGCTCGGCGAAGTGCTCTCGGGCACGCTCGAATCGCTGCCTTCGCTCGCCCGCGAGCTGGGCAAGGAAGTGCCCGAAGTCTCGATCGAAGACCACGGCATCGCCGTCCGCACGCAGGCGAGCGCACTGCTGAAGAACCTCTTCACCCACCTGCTGCGCAACTCGGTCGACCACGGGCTGGAGCCCGCCGCCGAGCGCGTGGCCGCGGGCAAGCCGGCAGCTGGCCACATCCGCATGCGCCTGGGGGTGGACGACGGCAAGCTGCACATCCACCTGCGCGACGACGGCCGGGGCCTGGCCATCGGCAAGATCCGCCAGCAGGCGATGGCGCAGAACCTGCTCACCCGCGGCTCCAAGAGCAGCGCCGAAGAGATCGCGCAGCTCATCTTCCGCTCGGGCTTCTCGACTGCGGAAAAGGTCACGGAGGTCTCGGGCCGCGGCGTGGGCATGGACGCGGTGCGCGCCTTCCTGGAGAAGGAAGGCGGCGAGATCGCCATCCGTTTCCTCGACGACAAGGAGCGTGCCGACTACCGCGTCTTCGAGACCGTGATCAGCCTGCCCGACAAGTTCGCCGCCTCGGCGCACGCCGCGATGTCGTTCGACGCCTTGCGCATCCGGTGGCAAGCCGCCAAGAACAGCACACCGGGCTGAGCGAACACTTCAGATTCGTAACCAAACGCCGATAGAGCTTCTCATGACCGTTGTCTCGCTCGCCCTCCTTGCCCTCGGCCTCGTCATCGGTGCCGGCACCACCTTCTGGTGGGGCCGCAAGCGCACCGCGGAAGCCGTGGAACTGGCCCGTACCACCGCCGTGCAGGCGGTCGAGCAGGCCAGTGCCGTCACCGTCGCCGAGCTGCAGCGCCAGCTCGAAGAACAGGCCCGCTCGGCCGCCGCCGAGCGCGCGGCCCTCGAAGCCCAGCATCACGAACAGCACCGCACCCACCAGATGCTGCTCAAGACCGTGAGCAGCGGCACCCAGACGCTGAAGAACCACGCCCTCGAAGGCGCCGACCGCCTGGGCGGCACCATCGACAAGCTGCTGGGCCTGATCGAAACCTTCGAGCGCTGGAACGACGAGCTCAACCAGCTCCTGCAGCACAACCGCGAGATGCACTCGAAGAACGACGAGTTCGCGCAGATCGTGAACCAGGTGATCATCGTCGCGCTCAACGCCTCGATCGAAGCCGCCCGCGCCGGCGACCAGGGCCGCGGCTTCGCCGTCGTCGCCGCCGAAGTGCGCGACCTCGCCACCCGTGCCGACAAGCTGTCGAAAGACTACCGCTCCAACCTCTACAAGAACGACCTCATCACCGGCGCCACCTTCCAGGACCTGCAGGCCGGCGGCAAGATGATCATGGGCGCCCTCAACGAGTTGCGCCTGCTCAACGGCAAGACGCGCCAGGCCGTGATGGCGGAGGCCGCGTGAAACTCGCGACGGTCAGCGACCGGGCTCGAAACGGGCTCGACTACTTCGTCGTCCAAGCCACGAAGAACTCGCTCGTGCCGGCCGGCACTGCCTGCGAGGTGACGCCCGACGACGATGCCGCGGTGCCCAAGGCGCCCGACGTGGTGATGTTCTCCGTCTCCTCGTACCTCTTTCGCGTGGTGCTGCTCCTTCAGTTCGACCACGACCTCGCCACACGCGCCTACGTGGCGGGCCTTGCGGGCACGCCCGCCGACGAGATGCAGGGCGAGCGTTTTCTCGACGCGATGAACGAACGGGGCAACCTCTTCTGCGGTGCGTTCAACCGCGACCTGGTGCCCTTCTTTCCCCACATCGGCATGTCGACCCCGTGTGTGCTCAAGCGCAACTCGGTGGAGCATGTCGTTGCCGTGAAGCCGAGTTACCACCGGCGCTTCAAATGCGAGCTGTCACCCGGCGTGGTGATGTACTTCACGCTCGCACTCTGCGCCGATGTCGACTTCGACTTCCCCTTTGTACCGCGTGCGGAAGAGGAAACCGACACAGCGGGCGAACTGGAGATGTTCTAGACATGAATCACCCCGCAACCCCGGCGGCGGTTGCTGCCGCTGAAACGTCCCTGGTCTCCAAGGTTCTGGTGCTCGACAGCGACCCCGCCCAGCATGCCTTGACCAAGGCTTTCTGCGAGGCGAACGATCTCGTGGCGGTGAAGGTGGCGGCGGGCAATGCGATGTCGGTGCTGCGCACCAATGTCGACCTCGGCGCCATCCTGCTGTGGGAGCACACCCGCGGCCCCGGTGGCGGCATCGCGATGGCCCGCGAGATCCACCAGGTGCGCCCCGACCTGCCGATCTTCCTGCGCCGCGACACCGAACCCACGCTCGACGGCCTGCCCGAGGCCGACCGCCGCCACTTCCGCGCGGCCTACACCATGCGCCACCTCGAAGTGCTGCGCGAAGCGGTGGCCTCGTCGCTCTTCAACCGCGTCTACCCCGGCGCGCTGGTGCGCGGCATCACCGAGGTGAGCAAGACGGCCATCGAGGTGCAGTTCAAGGACGTGCTGGTCGAGCACGATGCCCCCTGCCTCGTGAAGGACCGCATCATCTTCGGCGAGCTCTTCAGCATGATCCCGCTCGAGAGCAACTGGTGCCGCGGCTACATGATGCTGCAGACCGAAGAGCAGGAGCTGATGGACTTCGTGCGCTGCGAGACCTTCGGCACCGCGCACAACGAGGTCTCCAGCTTTCGCGAGATCAACAGCCTGCTCGGCGAAGCCACCAACATGGTGTGGGGCGCCTTCAAGAACCGCTTCATCAGCGACGAGCCCGACCACAGCCGCTCGCTGACGCAGGTGCCCATCATCGTGAACCACCGGCACCGCTACATCTCGTTTGGCTCCGACGACCCGCTCCTGTGCGTGAAGTACCGCCTGCACGACCGCCGAGACCCCGAGGTGCACCCGATCACGGTCTACCAGTGGTTCGCGTTCAACCTGTCGTGGTCGCCCGATAAGTTCAAGGAAAACATTCCTTCGGTGGATTCGATGTTCGCCTCGGGCGAACTCGAATTGTTCTGATCTTTTCTTTTTCTCCGACTGACAGAGGTAAATCAAATGGCCCAGATCCTGGTTGTGGACGATTCCAGCACCGTGCGCGTGGAGGTGAGCGACTTCCTGAAGAAGGCCGGCCTCGCGGTGGAAACCGCGGTCGACGGCCGCGACGGCCTGACCAAGCTCAAGAGCGACCCCGGCATCAAGCTCGTGGTGAGCGACGTGAACATGCCCAACATGGATGGGCTCACGATGGCCGAGAAGATCCGTGGGGAGCTGAACAACGCTGCGGTGAACATCATCATGTTGACGACGGAGAACTCGCCGATCATGAAGGAGCGGGGGAAGGCTGCCGGCATCAAGGGGTGGATCGTGAAGCCGTTCAAGGGGGATGCTGTGCTCGCTACTTTCAAGAAGTTGGCGGGGGCTTGAGGCTGGCTATTGCACTGCGTGGCGGGTTGCCGGGTCTCGGCCCGGCGGCCGACCTACTTTCTTTGCTTCGCCAAAGAAAGTAGGCAAAGAAAGTAGGCAAAGAAAGGCGACCCGACGGTGGCGGTCCGGCCTGTGGCCGGACTGCTCTGCGGTGCTCGGTCTTGAGGGGTCGTGCAGAACTCACTCCGCGCTCTTCGAGCGCTGCGTTCAGACAGCCGCCCGAAGTCAGTTGACGATGCGCGCTGGCGCGCGCCCCCTCAAGCCCTGCGCTCCTCGACGCCACCCACGGGTAGCCTTACGGCTCGCTTCGCATCGCCTCCAGGGCAGCGCTACGCGCACGCCCCCTCAAGCACGAGGCGAAGCGAGCCGAGAGTACGAGGCCAGCGAAGCTGGCGAGGGTATCCCGGGGCCCTTGAGAGCCGTCGAGCAGCGCAGGGCTTGGGGTGGCGTGCGAAGCACGCTTCGTGAACTGACTTCGGGCAGCTGTCTGAACGTAGCGAGCGAAGCTCGCGGAGTGAGTTCTGCCCGACACCCCAAGACCGAGCAGCGCAGAGTAGTCCGCCCTAGGCGGACCGAGCGAACGGGGTGCCCTTTCTTTTGGTCCCTTTTCTTTGGGCAAGCAAAGAAAAGGGACTCGCCCGCCGGGGCGAAATCCCGGCAACCCACCACGCAGTGCGGACGAAACCCGCCCCCTCAGAACCGGATGGCGATCCCCACACCCCACTGAAAGTCAGGTGACTCGGCAGTGAGGCCGCGCGCGATGCTGAAGTCGACCTGAAGCGAGTCGCTCAGAAGGCGTGTCACGCCAGCATCGAAGGTCATGACAGAGCCGCCGTTCTTCTTCGACGCAAGCTGCTGGCCCGCGAGTTCGACGAAGGTCTTCCAGGCAGGCGACCACGCCTTGCCCACCGTGACAGCAAGCATGCCGGCGGCGAAGCGCTTGCCAGCGTCGTTCTTGTCGACCACGACCCCCGGCATCACGCCCAAAGAAAGCCCATTCGGCAGCTCCCACTCCGCCACGCCACGCAAAGAAGGACGCAAGCCCTGGCCGCGGTAGGCGCCAGAGCCGCTGTAAGTGTCCACATGCAGCAGCCAGGCCACGCCAGGCTTGCCGGTGGCCTCGTCGCCATCCTGCATGTGCCACTTGAGGCCGAGTGCCGCGTCGGCGGTGCCGCGCTCGCGCTGGGTGCCGCTCGCATCGGTGCTGCTGCTGCGCGTGATGCCATCGCTTTCGACGCGGAACTCCAGCGTCTCGTTGAAACCCAGGCGCAGCAGCGTGGGGGTGATGGCCATGCGCGAGCGCACACCGTCGGCCCGGTTGCGCTCGGAGGCGAAGCCGGTCTCGATCTGCACGCGGCCCTTTCCCACCACGTCGCTCGACTCCACGAAATCGGGCCGGTCGGTGGCGATGCTGTCTTCTGCGGCGGCAGCCGGATTGAAGATGGCCGCCAGGCAGAAGAGTGCGCACGCCGCGGCGATCACCATCGCGGCGCTGGGTCTGTCGTTCATGGGCCTAGCCTTCGAGCAGGGGTCAGGCTTGTGCCCCGATCACGGCACCGATGCGGATCGAGTGCGTCTCGGGAATCTCGGAATGGCCCAGCACCCGCAGGCGCGGCGCTGCTCGCTTGAGCAGGCGGGCCATGGGGGCGCGGATCATGTCGGGCACCAAGAGGCAGGCCGGGTGGCCCAGGTCTTCCTGGCGCTTGGCCGACTGCGCGGCGCTGCGCGCAAGCGTGTCGGCCACGCCGGGGTCGAGCGCCGCACCGTGCGGCGAGTTGAGCGCCTGGGTGACCAGGCGTTCGAGGTCGGGTTCGAGCGCGATGACTTCCAGCTCCTGCACCGGGCCGTAGATCTGCTGCACGATCGCCGGGGCGATGTGGATGCGGATGCGGCGGGCCAGCTCGGCCGGGTCGCTCACGGTCGACGAATGTTCGGCCAGGCACTCCACGATGGAGCGCATGTCGCGGATGTGCACGCCCTCTTCGAGCAGCAGCTGCAGCACCTTCTGCAGCGAGGGGATGCTCACCATCTTGGGCACCACGTCTTCGATCATGCGCGGCGCGAGCTTGGTCACGTGCTCCACGAGCTGCTGCACTTCCACCCGGCCGAGCAAGCGCGCGGCATGCATCTGCATCAGGTGCGACAGGTGCGTGGCGATCACGGTCGAGCAGTCGACCACGGTGAAGCCGTTCATCTGCGCAGCTTCGCGCTGGCGTTCTTCGATCCACACCGCGGGCAGGCCGAAGGCCGGATCGGTGGTCTTGGTGCCGATGAGGTTGGTCGTGGCCCCACCCGGGTTGATGGCGAGCAGCATGCCGGGGAAGGCTTCGCCCTCGCCCACCACCGCACCGCGCAGCGTGAGGCGGTACATGCTGGGCTTCAACTCGAGGTTGTCGCGGATGTGCACCGGCGGCGGCAGGAAGCCCACGTCTTGCGCGAACTTGCGGCGCACGCCCTTGATGCGCTGGAGCAGGTCGCCGTTCTTGGCCTTGTCGACCAGCGCGATCAGGCGGTAGCCCACTTCCAGGCCCAGGGTGTCGACGGGTTGCAGGTCGTCCCAGGTGGCTTCGGCGTTCGGCTCGGCGGCCACGGCCGGGGTGGGCGGGGCGAGTTTGGCGCGCTGGTTGCGCCGGTGCATCCACCAGGCGCCGTAGCCAAGGCTGGCGGCGATCATCAGGAAGACAAAATGCGGCATGCCGGGGATGAGGCCCAGCAGGCCGATGACACCCGCGGTGATGGCCAGCGTGCGCGGCGAATTAAACACCTGGCTGCTGATCTGCGTGCCGACGTCCTGCTCCTTGCCGACGCGCGAGACGACCATCGCCGCCGCCACCGAGATCAGCAGTGCGGGCACCTGTGCGACGAGCGCATCGCCGATGGCCAGCAGGATGTAGCTGTTGGCGGCCTGCCCGGCCGACAGGCTGTGCTGCACCACGCCGATGATGAAGCCGCCGATGATGTTGATGAAAAGGATGAGCAAGCCCGCCATCGCGTCGCCGCGCACGAACTTGGAGGCACCGTCCATGGAGCCGAAGAATTCTGCTTCGGCGCCCACTTCTGCGCGGCGGCGCTTGGCTTCCTTCTCGTCGATGAGGCCGGCGTTCAGGTCGGCGTCGATCGCCATCTGCTTGCCGGGCATCGCATCGAGGGTGAAGCGCGCTGCCACTTCGGCGATGCGCTCCGCACCCTTGGTCACCACCACGAAGTTGATGACCACGAGGATCGCGAAGACGATCAGGCCGACCGCGAAGTTGCCGCCGATCAGGAAGTGGCCGAAGGATTCGATCACCTTGCCGGCCGCGCCCGGGCCGGTGTGGCCTTCCATCAGCACCACGCGGGTGGAGGCGATGTTGAGCGACAGGCGCATCAGCGTGGTGAGCAGGATGACCGTCGGGAAGGCCGAGAAATCGAGCGGGCGCACCATGTAGGCGGCCACCACCATCACCATCAGCGCCATCGCGATGTTGAGGGTGAAGAGCATGTCGAGCGCGAAGGCCGGCAGCGGCAACACCATCATCGCAAGCACGAGGATGATGAACACCGGCGCCATCAGCGCCTTCATCGCCCCCGCGTGCTGTGGCCCGAGCCAGGACTGCAACTGCTTCATCACGCCATTCATTCGATCACCTCGTCAGGCACCCAGCCCGGCTTGTTGTGCGGGTCCAGCTCCGGCGGCACGCTGAGTTCGGGCAACGCGCCCGGCATCGCCACACGGCCGGCGATGGCCGCGCGCAACTGGTACACGTAGGCCAGCACCTGCGCCACGGCGGAGAAGAGCGCCGCGGGAATCTCGCGGTCGACCTCCGCATGGGCATAGAGCGCACGCGCGAGCACCGGCGCTTGCAGCACCGGCACCTGGGAGTCCCGGGCCGTGTCGCGGATCTTGAAGGCCATCAGGTCGGCGCCCTTGGCCACCACCTTCGGCGCGCCCATCTTGGCGTCGTCGTACTTGAGCGCCACCGCATAGTGGGTCGGGTTCATCACCACCAGGTCGGCGTTGGGGATGGCGGCCAGCATGCGCTTGTTGGCCATCTCGCGCATGCGGGCACGCGCCTTGGCCTTCACTTCCACGTTGCCCTCGGTCTCCTTCTGCTCCTGCTTCATTTCCTGGTGGCTCATCTTGAGCCGCTGGGCGTGCAGGAACTTCTGCAATGGCACGTCGACCGTCGCAAAGAGCGCGAGCGCCAGCAGGAGCAGCAGCATGCCGCCCACGATGGCGGTGCCGGCGTGCGACAGAGCGGCCGGCAGCGCCATGGTGAGCGCACCGCCGAAGGTGTCGATGTTGGCGCGCAGGTAGAGCGCGCCGATGGTGCCGAGGATGAGCGCCAGCAGCGAGGCCTTGAGCGCGTCGATCAGCTGCTGCTTCGAGAAGATGCGCGGGATGCCGGTGATCGGGTTGAGCTTGCCGAAGTTGGGCATGAGCGGCTTGAAGGTCCACACCCATCCACCCGCGAAGACGCTGGCCGCCAGCGCCACGATCATCATCAGCGCGCCCAGCGGCAACACGATCAGGAGCATCTGCATCGCCAGATCGGCCAGGCGCTGGGTCATGAATTCGGGCGACTGCACCGCCGCCGCGTTGAAGCGCAGACCGTTGGTGAGCAGCTTGCCCGACCAGTGCGTGATCTGCGGGGCCGCGGCGACGACAGCGGCGCCGCCCACCGCGATGGCGGCGAAGTGCCCCAGGTCGCGCGAACGGACGACCTGGCCCTCTTTGCGGGCTTTGTCCAGCTTCCGTTGCGAAGCTGGCAGGTTGCGGTCTTGGTCGGAGGCGGCCATGGATGGGGGTGGTAGTCCCCATCATTGTTTCGATTCGCGGCGGAATCTTGAGCCGAATAAGAGGGCAAAGGCCCGGCCAGTTCCGTCCTACTGGAACCGGGACAGCATTTGTTCCAGCACCATCGTGAACGGCGCCTGCATCATCGGCAGGGTGAGCAGCACCCCGAAGAGGCCCACGGCCAGGGTGATGGGGAAGCCGATGGCGAAGATGTTCATCTGCTGCGACACGCGCGAGATCACGCCCAGCACCAGGTTGACGAAGAGCAGCATGGTCACCATGGGCAGCGCGATCCACAGGCCCAGCTGGAACACTTCCGCGCCCCAGGTGTGCGGCTGCAAGGTTCGCAGGAAGGCAAACGGCTCGGGAGACACCGGGAAGGCATTGAAGCTGCCCACCAGCGCCATGATGATGAGCAGGTGGCCGTTGATCACGATGAAGAGCCAGGCCACCGTGGTGCCGAAGAAGCGGCCGACCGCGGTGCCCGCCCCGCCGGTGGACGGGTCGAAGAAGCCGGCGTAGTTGAGGCCCATCTGCAGGCCCACGAGTTCACCGGCGAACTCGATGGCGGCAAAGACGATGCGCGCCGCGAAGCCGAGCGTGAGACCCACCAGCACCTGCTGGATGACGACGAGCACCGCCACCGCGGAGTTCAGCTGGATCACCGGCATCGCCGGCAGCGAGGCCTGAGCGCAGACCGTGATGAGAAACGCGAGCGCCACCCGGATGCGCATCGGCACCTGCCGCTGCGACAGCACCGGGATGGTGGTGAACAGCGCCAGCGTGCGGAGGAACGGCCACAGGAGCAGCGTGAGCCACTCCATGACCTGGGCGTCGTTGAAGGTGAGCACGAGACGCCCGGGCTAGCCGACCGCGCCCGGAATCGAGGTGATCGTGCGCTGGATGAATTCGACCAGCGTCGTCATCATCCAAGGGCCGGCAATCGCCATCACGGCCACGGCCGCCACCAGCTTGGGCACGAACGACAGCGTCGACTCATGGATCTGCGTGGCCGCCTGGAAGATGCTCACGAGCAGGCCCACGCCGAGGATGACCAGCAGCACGGGTGCGGCCACCATCAGCAGGAGGTAGAGGCCCTGTTGGCCGACGGTGAAGACTTGTTGGGAATCCATGGTGCGTTCTCTACTGCGCGAAGCTTGCCGCCAGCGAACCCAGGAGCAGGTTCCAGCCATCGGCCAGCACGAAGAGCATCAGCTTGAAGGGCAAGGCGACCAGCACCGGGCTCAGCATCATCATGCCCAGGCTCATCAGCACGCTGGCCACAATCATGTCGATCACCAGGAACGGGATGAAGATGAGAAAGCCGATCTGGAAGGCGCTTTTCAGCTCGCTGGTCACAAAGGCGGGCACGAGCACCTTGAAAGGCACGTCGGCGGCCTTCACGCTGGGGTCGACCTTGGCGAGCTTGGCGAAGAGGGCCACGTCGGACTGGCGGGTCTGCTTGAGCATGAACTCGCGCATGGGCACTTCGCCACGCTTGAGCGCTTCGTCGAACGCGATCTTGTTTTCAGCGTAAGGCTGGTAGGCCTGCGCGTAGACCTTGTCGAGCGTCGGGCTCATCACGAAGAAGGTGAGGAAGAGGCTCAGGCCCACGATCACCTGGTTGGGCGGCGCCGACTGCGTGCCGAGTGCCTGGCGCAAGAGGCTCAGCACGATCACGATGCGGGTGAAGCCCGTCATCAAGAGCAGCACGGCCGGCAGGAAGCTCAACGCCGTGAAGAAGAGCAGCGTCTGGATGGGCACCGAGTAGCTGGTGCCACCCGCGCCCTGCCCCACCACGAGCGGCAGGCTCGGGCCGCCGGCTTGTTGGGCTAAAGCCATGCAAGGAACGGCCGAAATCAACGACAGGCCGGCAAGGCGCGCCACGCGCTTCATGCGGGGCGAAAAAAAAGCGAGATCAGTGTCCACCACTGGGTCCTTGGGGATCGCGGCGCAGCTTGGCGAGCAGTTGCGCAAAAGGGGGCACCGGCTGGCCGGCGGTCAGTGCGGCGTCGGCCTGCGGCGGCATGGTGTGCAGCGTGGTGATGGTCTGCGCGGTCACACCGAGCACGAGCCACTGGCGGTCGGCGCCCTGCCCCACTTCGACGGTGACGATGCGCTGGCTGGGCGAGAGCGGCAGCATCGCGACGCTGCGCATCACGCCCTGGCCGCCAGCGCCGCCCATCGGGGTGCGCTTGAGCAGCCACAAGGCGGCCGGGATCATCGCGACGATGGCGATGAACCACAGGATCGAGGTGATACCCGTAGACATCAGCCGCCTTTGGAGAGGCGACGCATGCGCTCGCTCGGCGTCACGATGTCCGTCAAGCGGATACCGAACTTGTCGTTCACCACCACCACCTCGCCCTGGGCGATCAGGTAGCCGTTGACCAGCACGTCCATCGGCTCGCCGGCCAGCGCGTCGAGTTCGACCACCGAGCCCTGCGCCAGCTGCAGGATGTGCTTGATGGGGATGCGCGTGCGACCCAGTTCCACGGTGAGCTGCACCGGGATGTCCAGGATCATGTTGATGTCGTTGCCCGCGGCTGCCGGGTTGGCCTGGCCGAAGTTCTGGAAGGCCACGGGCGCGGCCTCGCTCTGCACTTCGGAGGCGACCTCGGGCTTGGCTTCGGCGAGTGCGGCGGCCCACTCGGCGGCCATCGCGTCTTCGGCAGACTGGGGGGTGTTTTCTTCAGCTGACATTGTTCTCTCCAAGCCAGGTCATGTTCGAACTGGACAACATGCGATCGATCTTGAGGGCGTACTTGCCGTTGGACGTGCCGTAGTGGCAGTCGAAGATGGGCACGCCCACCACCTTGCCCTGGATGCCGGCTTCGAGGTCGAGCTCGATGAAATCGCCCGGCTTGAAGGCGAGCAGCTGCTCGACCGTGGCATCGGCCTTGGCGAGCTCCGCCACGACCTCGACCTCGGCGGCCTGGATCTGCTGCTTCATCAGGTTGACCCAGCGGCGATCCGGCTCGTTGCTGTCGCCCTGGATGGTCGAATACAGCACGTCGCGGATCGGCTCCAGCGTGGCGTAGGGAATGCAGAAATGGATGGTGCCGGTGGTGTCGCCGATCTCGAGCGTGAAGCTCGTGGCGACCACGATCTCGCTCGGCGTGGCGATGTTGGCGAACTGGGGCTGCATCTCCGAGCGCTGGTAGTCAAGCTCCAGCGGGTAGATGCCGTGCCAGGCCTTCTTGTACTCGGCGGTGATCACTTCCACCAGGCGCAGAATGATGCGCTGCTCGGTGGGCGAGAAATCGCGGCCTTCGATGCGGGTGTGAAACTTGCCGGCGCCGCCGAAGAGCGCGTCGATCACGGCGAACACGAGCGTCGGGTCGCACACGATGAGACCCGAGCCGCGCAGCGGCCGCACGCTCATGATGTTGAAGTTGGTGGGCACCACGATCTCGCGCAGGAAGGCGCTGTACTTCTGCACCTTGATGCCGCCGATCGAAATCTCGGGGCTGCGGCGGATGAAGTTGAAGAGACCGATGCGGATGTTGCGCGCGAAGCGCTCGTTGATGATTTCCATCGTGGGCATGCGCCCACGGACGATCCGTTCCTGGCTGGCGATGTCGTAGTCGCGTACGCCGCCGGTGGGCGCATCTTCCTGCTCGAGCTTCTGGCTCTCGCCGGTGATGCCTTGCAGCAGTGCATCGACTTCGTCTTGCGACAGGATTTGCTGGTTCATGTTCTTACTGAACGATGAAGTTCGAGAAGTGGACGCGCTTGATCGGGCTACCGGAGCCGTGCGATGCCTTCTTCTTCTTTTTCTTGGGCTGGTCCTCGTCTTCCACCTCGTCGTCGGTGGACTCGACCTGCGCAACGGGCTCGTCCTTCATCTCGATGCCCAGCGGCAAGCCGGCCTCGCGCATGATGTCTTTCGCCAGGGCCAGCTTGCCCTCGCGCGAGAGCAGCTGCCCCGAGGTCTTGTGCGACAGCACCATCAGGATGCCGTTGCGGATGGCCGGCATGTAGGCCTTCATCTCTTCGGCGAACTTGGCGTCTTCGACTTCCAGAGTGACGCCGATCTGGGCGTAGCGGTCGCTTTCCTTGTCGGCGAGGTTGACGACGAAGGGCTCCAGCGGCACGAACACGGGCGGGTGCTTGGCGGCGTCCTTGCGGCGCGCTTCTGCGGCGGCGGCAGCGCTGGCCTCGCCACCGTCTTCTTCCTCGGCGGCGGCTGCCGCAGCGGCCCGCTTCTTCATCACGACCACGGCCGCAGCACCACCCCCCAGCACCAGCACGAGCACGGCCGCGAGGATGATGATCAGCTTCTTCTTGCCCTTCGGGGCAGGGGCATCGCCGGCAACGGCATCGGCCGTGGCGGCAGCGGCTTTGGACATGGACACTCCTTCAATGGAGAGCCCGCACGGGGCTCTGCTTGAAGGAAATTATGAAAACCGGGGCGGTTTTCGATGGCCCGATAAGCGGGGGGAAAGTCCGGCTTCCGCGAAGCGGAGCCCTCACTCCGGCGCCGACGCTCAGGCGTAGACGTCGACTCCGCCTTCGGAGACGCGGCTCACGACGCGGCGGGATGTGACATCCGTCTCAACTCCGCCAAGTGCGCGGGAGTTGCCGTCACCACGTTCACCCCGCCCATCGCCCTCGCCCTGCTCACGCCCGCGGGCCTGGCTGTGCACGCCACCCCCGGAAAGCGTGAACCCTGCCTCGCGCAGCGAGGCGGCGAGTTCGGGCAGGCCGTTCTCGATGATCTGCCGCGTGGCGGCCGAGTCGGCACCGAAATTAACCTGCGCCTGCGTGCCGTCGATGGCGATCTGCACCGAGATCGGGCCCATCTCGGCCGGGTTGAGGTGCAGCTCGGCCTGCTGGATGCCGTCCTTGGCGAGCACGCTCACCTGCACGCCGAGTTCGCGGGCGAACTCGGGCGCGGTGGCCTGCGTGGGCACCTGCACCGCCACCGGGGCGGTGGTCTCGCCGGTGCGCGAGGCGGCGTGGGTCGTCGCCACGCCCACGGCATGCGGGGTCTGCAGTTCCTGCGCGGGTTTCACGTCGCGCCGGCTGTCGTCGGCCTGGGCCAGCGCGGCCTTGAACGAGGGGCTTTCCGCCGCATCGCGGGTCGTCGGCTCGGGTTTGGCCTTGAGCTCGCGCGCTTCCTGGGCGGCGTCTTGCGCCTTCACGTCCTTGCCGGCAGCGGCCAGCGCGCCGCGCGCGCCGCCCTTCTTCGAGGCCTCGGCCGTGTCAGCGAGCTCGTCGCTTGCTGCGGCAGCCCTGCCCTTGCCGGCTTCGGCCTCCGGCGGCACCACCGGCCGCTGCAGCGAGGCCAGCCAGTCGGCCAGGGCCGGGTCGGCGGCGGGGGCTTCGGCCTCGGGCTTGTCGGCGCACTCCACGGCATCGGCCTCGCCTTCGGCCTTTGCCGCCTTGTCGGTACGGGTTTCGGATTCGGCCTTCTGGCCCTTGTCGGCCTTGCCGGCTTTCTCGGCCTTCTCGGACTTGTGGCCACGCTCGCTCGCGTGCGCGGGCTTCGGCGCGGCGGCCTCGGGTGCGGCGTCAGGCGTGGGAGCTTCCGCTTCGCGCGCCTGGGCCTGGCTCAGCATCTGCGAGAAGCCGGGTTGCGAGGACGGCGCCGGTGCCGCAGGCTGTGCCGGCATCTGCGGCGCAACCGGCGGAACGAAAGACGAGATGGCGGGGTTCATGGTCGTGGCTCGGTGCTCGATCGGTGTGCGGCGGGCTCAGGCGGCGATGGAGCGCTGCTGCAGCTGCGCCCAGGCGGCACGCGCCGCGAATTCGTCGGTCTGCTTCTGGTCGCGGCGATCGGCGGCGATGCGCTGCTCGGTGAGGCGGCGCTCGAGCAGCTTGCGCACCGAGGCCACACGCATCTCCTGCTCGCGCAGGTCTTCACGCGCCTGCTCGACCTTGCGCTCGGCGTGCGCAGCGATGTGCTGCTGCTGCTCGATGGCCTGGGTGAGGCGGCTGCTGAAGCCCTGGTAGCACTGGAGGATGCTGACCGAGTTGTTGCTCTTGAACTGTTCGCGGAAACGCGCTTCGTACTCGCCGCGGTAGGCCACCAGCTGGTCGGCCTGGCTCTGCGCGGCGGCAAAGCTGTCATTCGCCTGCTGCAGCAGCGCCACGGCGGTGTCGCGCTCGCGTTCGGCCTGGCCCAGCAAAGCCATCAGAGGATCGATCGAAGGGTTGCTCATGGTGCAGCCTCAGTGATTCAGTGGGTGGTGAGCTCGCGCAGTTCGCGCAGGCTCTGGGTGAGGGACGCGGGCCGGTGCATGTCCTGCTGCAGCAGCGACACCATCTGCGGGTGCAGGCGCACCGCGGTGTCGAGCTCGGGGTCATGGCCGGGGGTGTAGGCGCCGAGCTGTATCAGGTCGCGCGCCTTGTTGTACTTGGCATGCAGCTGGCGGAAGCGGCGGGCGGCATCGATGTGCGCACCTTCGCTTACGTTGTTCATCACGCGCGAGATCGAGCGCTCGATGTCGATGGCCGGGTAGTGGCCGGCTTCGGCCAGCTCGCGGCTCAGCACGATGTGGCCGTCGAGGATGCCTCGGGCCGCATCGGCGATCGGGTCCTGCTGGTCGTCGCCTTCGCTGAGCACGGTGTAGAAGGCGGTGATCGAGCCCACGCCGTGGATGCCGTTGCCGCTGCGCTCCACCAGCTGCGGCAGCTTGGCGAAGCAGCTCGGCGGGTAGCCCTTGGTGGCCGGCGGCTCGCCGATGGCGAGTGCAATCTCGCGCTGTGCCATCGCATAGCGGGTGAGCGAATCCATCAGCAGCAGCACATGCTGACCACGGTCGCGGAAGTGTTCGGCAATGGCGGTGGCGTAGTTGGCGCCCTGCATGCGGGTGAGCGGCGGTGCGTCGGCCGGCGCGGCCACGACCACCGAGCGGCGGATGCCGTCTTCGCCCAGGATGTCTTCGATGAACTCTTTCACTTCACGGCCACGCTCGCCGATGAGCCCGACCACGATCACGTCGGCCGCGGTGTAGCGGGCCATCATGCCCAGCAGCACCGACTTGCCGACGCCCGTGCCGGCAAAGAGGCCGATGCGCTGGCCGCGGCCCACGGTGAGCATGCTGTTGATGGCACGCACGCCGGTGTCGAGCGGTTGGCGGATGGGGTCGCGGTCCATTGCGTTGATGGAGCGGCGCACGAGCGGCTCCTTCTGCACGTGGTGCAGCGGGCCCTTGCGGTCGATGGGGTGGCCGTGCGAGTCGATCACGCGGCCGAGCAGGCCGTCACCCACCGGCAGGTGCTGCGTGCGGTCTTCGCCGCGGCGCCAGGGGTGGTTGGGGGTGGCAAGTTGCAGCGGCACGATGGGCGAGGGGCGCGGCACCACGCGGGCGCCGCTCGCCAGGCCCTGCACGTCGCTGCTGGTGGGCATGAGGTAGGCGCGGTCGCCCGAGAAGCCCACCACCTCGGCCAGCACGGGCGGCACGTTGTGGTGGTCGTCCATGTGGATCTGGCACACCGAGCCCACCGGCACGCGGATGCCCGCGGCTTCGAGCACGAGGCCGGCCACGCGCACCAGCGTGCCCTGCGTCTCCAGCGGCACGGGGTCGGCGGCGAAGTTCTGCAGGTCGGCGAGGTAGCGGTGCCACTTCTCGCCCTGCTCCATGGCATGGGTTTCGATGGGCGAGGCGATCATGGTGTGCCCCTCTCGTCATCCATCGCGGTGTCTTCATCGGCCGACGGGCCGCCGTTCCAGCGTTCGTCGCAGCCGAGCGAGGCGGCGGCGCGGCGCCAGCGGGTCTCCACGCTTGCGTCGATCACGCCGATGTCGGACTCGACCACACAGCCGCCACGGGTGATCTCGCTGTCGGAGATCACACGCCCGCCACGCGCTTCGATCACCTCGGCGGCGCCTTGGGCCACGAGGGCATGGTCGTCGGGGTGCACGCGCAGCGTGATGTGCTGGGCGCTGCGCAGGAGGGTGTCGACCGCTTCCTGCGCCACGGCGGCCACCAGTTCGGGGCGCTGCTTGAGTTCGCTGCGCACGATCTGGCGCGCAAGGTGCGTGGCCGAGACGGCCAGGGCGCGGGCCATGTCCTGCTGCAAAGCGTCGAGCTGGCGGTTGTACGACTCGGCGATGGCGCCCATCTGCGCGGTGATCTGCGCGGCGTAGCTCTGCTTGAAGCCGTCGAGCGCCACCAGGCCGTCGCGGTAGCCGTCTTGATAGCCCGACGTGCGCGCGGCCTTGACGTGGGCGGCGAGCTCCTCTTCGGGCGAGGGCTTGGGTGGCGCGGGCGGAGCCGGGGGCTCGGCACGCTGCACGGGGGCTTGCGGCGCGTCTTCGTTGCCGGTGAGGGCACCGGGCTTCCACGCGGCGAAGGAGTTCAACTCCTCGCGTGGGATGAACCGGGCGTAGGGGGACGCCGGCTTGGGCGCGCCGCCGTTTTTAGAGGAACTCATCGTCGCCGCCACCGCCCAACACGATCTGGCCTTCGTCGGCCAGGCGTCTCACGATCTTGAGCATTTCCTTCTGCTCGGCTTCGACTTCGGAGACACGCACCGGGCCGCGCGACTCGAGGTCTTCGCGCAGCGTCTCGGCGGCGCGGGTCGACATGTTCTTGAACACCTTCTCGCGCATCTCGGGCGTCGCACCCTTGAGCGCGATCACGAGCGACTCGCTCTGCACCTCCTTCAGCAGCAGCTGGATGCCCTTGTCGTCGACCTTCTCCAGGTCGTCGAAGGTGAACATGTTGTCCATGATCTTCTGGGCCAACTCGTTGTCGGCTTCGCGGATGTAGTCGAGCACCGCGGTCTCGACGCTGCCGCCCAGCAGGTTGATCATCTCGGCCGCCGTCTTCACGCCGCCGAGCGAGGCCTTGCGCAGCTTGTCACCGCCGGCGAGCACCTTGCTCATCACCTCGTTCAGGTCTTTCAGCGCCGAGGGCTGGATGCCGTCGAGCGTGGCCACGCGCACCAGCACTTCGTTGCGCTGGCGCTCGGTAAAACATTTCAGGACACCGGACGCCTGGTCGAAGTCGAGGTGCACGAGGATGGCCGCCACGATCTGCGGGTGCTCGTTGCGCAGCAGCTCGGCCACCGAGTTGGAGTCCATCCACTTCAGGCTTTCGATGCCGGAGACGTCGCCCCCCTGCAGGATGCGGTCGATCAGCAGGTTGGCCTTGTCTTCGCCGAGGGCCTTGCGCAGCACCGCCTTCACGTATTCGTCGGTGTCGGTCACGAGCATGCTCTGCTCGGAGGCCACCGAGGCGAACTTGGTGAGCACGTCGTCGAGCTTCTCGCGCGGAATGCTCTTCATGCGGGCGATGGTCTCGCCCAGGCCTTGCACTTCCTTCGGCGTGAGGTGCTTGAAGACCTCGGAGGCTTCTTCCTCGCCGAGGGACATCAGCAGTATCGCGGCGTCTTCCAGACCCTGTGCATCCATGATGTTGTTTCGTTATGCCTTCAGGGTGTCGCCATTGACCCAGCCGCGCACGATGTTGGCCACGGCAGACGGGTTTTCCTTGGCGAAGGTGCGCGCGCTCGCCAGGTGGGCGCTGACCTTGGGCGATTCGATGCGCAGCATCTCGGGCTCCTCGGGCAGCGACTCCTTGTCGTCGACCACGGCCAGCGCCTCGCGCGGCTCGGGGGCGGGCGGCTGCAGCGCGGCCTTGAGTGCCGGGCGGATGAGCGTGAAGATGACGACCAGGGCCACGAGTGCCAGCGCAGCCGGCACGACGGCGGCACGCAGCAGGTCGACGGTGGCGGGCTGCTTCCAGATCGGGGTCTCGTCCTTCGGGGCGGCCTCGACCTTGAAGGGTGCGTTGATGATCTTCACCGAGTCGCCGCGGTCCTGCTTGAAGCCGATGCTCTCGCGCACCAGGCTGTTGAGGTTCTCCAGCTCGCCGGCGGTGAGCGGCGTGGTGGTGGTCTTGCCCTTGGCGTCGGTCTTGGTGATGTGGTTGACCACCACCGCGGCGTTGAGGCGCTTCACGGTGCCGGTGGCGTTGCGCGTCACCTTCACGGTCTTGTCGACCTCGTAGTTGGTGACGGCGCTTCGGCTGCTGTTGCTCTGGCCGCCGGCCTGCGCGGCCTGCAGCGGAGACGAGGCACCCGTCACCGGGGCGGTGGCCGCCACGGGCGGCTGGTTGGAGGTGGCGCCGGGGATGCCGGTCGCTCCGCCCGCCTGGCTGCCGCTCTGCTCGCTGCTTTGCATGCTGCGCACGGTGGCCTGGGCGTTCGGGCCCTGGTTGGGCTTGAATTCTTCGGAGGTGGCTTCGGTCTGCGAGAAGTCGAGTTCGGCGGTGACCTGCGCACGCAGGTTGTCGCGGCCGACCACGGGCTCGAGGATGTCGAGGATGCGCTTGGTGTAGCTCGCCTCGATCTGGTTCACGTATTGCAGCTGCTGCGCATCGAGCCCGGCGCCGTTGTTGCCCTCTTGCGGGCCCGACAGCAGCGCGCCGGTCTGGTCGAGCACGCTCACGGCCTTGGGGTTCATCTCGGGCACGCTGCTCGAGACGAGGTGCACGATGCCGGCCACCTGCGAACGGTCGAGCGTGCGGCCGGGGTAGAGCGTGAGCATCACGGAGGCGCTGGGTTTCTGCTGTTCCCGGAAGAACCCATTCTGATTGGGCAACGCCAGGTGCACGCGTGCGTTTTGCACGGAAGGCATGGCGGTGATGGAGCGGGTGAGTTCGCCCTCCAGCCCGCGCTGGAAGGTGAGGCGCTCCTGGAACTGCGTCTGGCCGAACTTGGCGCCATCCATCAGCTCGAAGCCGACCACCGAGCCCTTGGGCAGGCCGGCCGAGGCAAGCTTCAGGCGCAGGTCGTGCACCTGAGAAGCCGGCACGAGGATCGCGCCGCCACCTTCGGTGTAGCGGTAGGGCACGTTGAGCTGCGAGAGCTGGGCAATGATGGCGCCGCCGTCCTTGTCGGACAGGTTGGCGTAGAGCACCTTGTAGTCGCCCTGGCTGCTCCAGAGCGTGAGCGCGGCCAGCACGGCAATGAGCGCGGCTACGCCCAACCCCAGGCCGATGCGGCTCTTGGTGGGCAATGCCGCCAGCCGGGCGCCGAAGCCGGCGTTGGCGGGAAGAACGTTGGGGTTGGCGATGGCGACCGCGTTGTCCATGTTGCTCTGGGGTGTGCTCGCTGGGCGCAAATGCACCCGTCTGACAACGATTGTTCGAGAACTTGAGGGTGGGGCATGGGTTGAACAGGCCGACAAAGCCGCCCCACTTCCGAACATCTCTGCTTACACACTTGCCTACAGTTCAATGCCATGAACGTGACCCTCAAGCCCTTCAACTTCGAGCAGGCCGTGGCCCGCGCGGGTCTGGGCGTGGACGGCCAGCCGCTGAACACACGCGGTGCCAAGTCCGTCACGGGCGGCGGCTTCCAGGCGCAGCTCACGAGTGCCCTGCGCTCGGTGAGCGAAAGCCAGAACCAGGCCTCCGAGATGCAACGCCAGGTGCAGCTGGGCAACCCGACCGTCAGCCTCGAAGAGACGATGGTCGCGATGCAGAAGGCGCAGATCGGCTTCCAGGCCACCTTGCAGGTGCGCAACAAGCTCGTCCAGGCCTACTCGGAAATCATGAACATGCAGGTGTGAGCCGCCGCTGCACTGCAGCGAAGGCGCGCTCGCCCGCTCTGGCAAACTCCCGCGTTCCAAAAAACGGGAGGATCGGATGATTCACAAGTTCGCGCTGTGCGCCTGCACGGCAGCAGCAGCATTGGCCATGCCCGCTCAGGCGGCAGAAGTCGGCCTCGGCGTCGCGGTGTTCGAGAACTCTGGGACGGTGTTCGTGCCGATCGACATCGGGCCAGACGTTCGCATCGAGCCTTATTTCACGAACAGGACGCAGCGGCGCAGCGACAGCAGCACGGCCTACACCCGCAGCGTGTACACCACCCTCGGCGTAGGCGCGATGGGCCTGTGGCCGGTGGCGGAGAACACCCGGTTTCTCGCGGGCAGCCGCCTCGGGTACCACCGCATGCGGTCGCACACCGAGTACACGGTCGGCTCGCCACAGGACACCTCGGCAGCCGGATTCGTGCTTGCGCCGGTGGTCGGCTTCGAGTACCTGGTGACCAAGAAGCTCGCGGTGGGCATCGAAGCGAGCTACTACTACTCGCGTGTGACAGGGCACGCCGACGACTACTTCGCGGGCCGGATCGACACGAAGCAGACGGACACCGGCACCTCCACCGCCGTCACCTTGCGCTTCTTCTTCTGACGCGGGTTCGCGCGAAGCCCTTTGCGGCTTTGCGCGAACGAGCGCTCGCTATCATTCAAAGCTCCGGACCCGACCCTTGGAGCTCACCATGCAACCCACTCTGCGCGCCCTCCTCGCGGCCGTCTTCACGGTCTCGTGCGCCACCGCCGCCTTCGCCACCGACAAGGCGGCCAGCGAGCCGACCGTGGTCAACAAGGTGGGCAGCGCCGTCAAACGCGGCGCCAGTGCCGCCGAGCGCGGCATCGAAACCGGCGTGAATGCTGCCGCCAGCGGCGTCAAACGTGCGGCCAGCGCCGCCGAGCGGGGCGCCCGCAAGGCGGGCAGCGCCATCGAGCGCACGGCCGCCCGCATCGGCCTGCCGGCCTCGGGCGCGGCAAGCGAATCGGCTCCGAGGTAACAGCTTCACACTCGGTTTCAGCGGGGCGCGCCGCTCGCCACCACAATCGCGCCCCATGAGAACCTTCTTCGCCTGCGCCGCACTCACGCTTGCGGCGACCGCCGTGCACGCCGGGCCCGGCGTGAAGACGCTGGCCCAGTTCGACCTCGGCTACGCGAAGTGCGAAGCCCGCTTCGAGCACATGAAAGGCCGCGGCGACGACGCCTACCTGGCCCTCTGGAAGATCAAGCCCGACGACAAGCAGCGCGCCGAATTGGCGAAGCAGCGCAGCAGCGCGCGCTACCGCGAGGAGCGCAGCAAGGCGCTGAAGGCGATGGCCAAGCCGAGCCCCGCGCTCGACGAGAAGCTGGCCAAGCAGTGCAGCGCCACCTGGAGCGAGCTGCAGCGCGCCGACCGGCCGGTCAACATGGCGTCCGGCAAGCCGGCATCGGCCCCCGCGGCGGCAAAGCCTGCCGCCTCCGCGAGCAAGAAATAGGACGACGCTTCAGCCGCCGAGCGCGCGTGCGCGCCGCTGGGTCTGGTTGATGTAGCGCTGCAGCGAGCGCAAGGTGTCGGCACTCGGATCGACGATCTCGCAGCCCAGGCGCACACCCTTCGCCTCCTGGTTGAGCGAGGTCACGTGCTGCAGGCGCAGCGAGGTGGTGAGCCGGGTGTCGAGGCCGAGTTCGATCTGCACACCATTGAGCACCACGCCGGGTTGCAGCGGCGGCACGTCGTCGGGCAGGAAGAGCGCGCAGCCGCCGATGCTCACGTCGAGCACCCGCAAGGTCAAGGCCATGTCGGGAATCATCGGGTGGCGCACCTTGGCCACCGGAGTGTTGCGCAGGATGGGGCGCACGCGGTAGCCGGCGCGCCGCTGGAAGCGGTAGAGCACGCGCGGCAGCGAGCAGCTGAGCGCACAGGTCTTGCCGCCGTGCACGAGCAGCAGCCCGCTCACGTCGAACTGGAGCTTGATGCTGTCGAGGTACGCCACGGCCACGGCCTCTTCGGCTTCGACCAGCTGCTGCACCTGGCTGCTGTGCTCGTCGGCGCTGAAGCTCAGGATGCCGCGGTCGGGGTCGACCGCCCAGAGCGTGGTGGTGAAGGCCGTGCCGTCACTGCCGTTGAGGTTGACCAGCACGTTGCCGCCCTGCAGGCTCTTCAGCACCGAGAGGATCTCGGCGGGCGAATCGATGCGGAAATCGGCCAGGCCACCATGCGCGGCGGCCAGGGCGTCGAGCTGCATGGGCAGGGAGTCCACGGGCTCGTTGCCTCCAGTCAGTGAACCGACTTGGGCTTGCCGGCGAGGATGCCGTCGAGGTCTTCCAGCCAGGGCTCGGCCAGCTGGCGGATCTCGGCGTCGTTGATCAGGATGCGCTGCATGATGCGCGACTTGAGCTGCGCCTCTTCGGTGTCGAGCGCCTGCTTGGTGGCGGCGTGCTTGAGCTGCGAGATGAGCAGCGCGCAGGCGCCTTCGAGCTTGACCACGGCGTCCCAGTTGCCGGCGCGGGCGGCCAGCAGCATGTCGGCGCTGGCCTGTTCGATCGCTTCGTAGTACTGGAGCAGTGCGGAGTTCATGGCGTCGGTCGGGTTGTGGCGGGCGATGGCAGCCGAGCGGAGGGTGCTGCGCTTCATGCAGCGTCCTTCTGGGCGATCTCGTCCCAGGCCGCGGCGATGGGCTCGATGAGCTTCACGCACTCGGCGATCGCGCCCTCGTCGTTGTGCAGGTTGGCGTAGGTGAGGCGCAAGGTCACGTAGGCGTAGAGGTCGTGCAGGTCACGGGCGAGCTGGCCGCCATCCTGAACATTGAGCCCGGCCTTGAGGCCTTCTTCGACGATGCGCACCGCGCGGCCGATCTCCTCACCCTTGAGCACCACGTTGCCGTGGGCGATGGCGCCGCGGGCGCGCGCCAGCGAGTCGAGCAGGCCTTCGAAGAGCATCTGCACCAGGCGGTGCGGCGAAGCGCCGTCGACGCCGGTGGTCACGTGGACTTGCTGGTAGGCGCCGAGCTGGCGCTTGCTGGGGGCGGAGAAGGCGGATGCAAACATGATGGTCTGGGCGTCTCTGGCGTTGAACTTGGTTGAACAACTGATGCCTAGTTATCGGTTCGATCCGGGCGCCGCTTGAGCCTTCCACCGCATCGGAACTGGCCGGGTTTTCAGCGCTTGTCGCGCCGACCGGCCGCCTTCAGTTCACGAACTCTTGTTCCAGGCCGCCACCTGGTTGGTGATGTAGCTGTTGAGCGCCGACATCTTGGCCATGTTGGTGTCGAGCGTTGTGTACTGCGCCCGCAGCCGCGCCTCGGTGAGCGCCAGGCGGTCGGTCAGCTCGTCCTGCCGCTTCTGGTTGAGCTTGAGGGTCGTGTTCAGCCCCTCGGTCTTGCTGGTGAGCGAGCCGTCGAGGCCGAGCACCTTGTCGGCAAAGATGCGCAGGCGCGTGGCGATGCCGTTGACGTCGGGATCCGTGTCGTTGACCTGCGGCGTGTAGGCCGAGAAGAGCTTCTTCACCTCGGCCGGGTTGGCGTTGAGCGCGGCGGTGAGCTTGGTGCTGTCAACCTTGAGGGTGCCGTCGGACTGCAAGGCGATGCCGATCGAGTTGATCGTCTCGTAGACCGAGCTGGCGGGTGTCTCGCTCGTGAGCAGGTTGCGCAACTGGCGCTGCAAGCCGACTGCCGTGCTGTCGCCCTGCAACGAGCCGGCCGTCTTGGTGGCTTCGTCGTACTTGGTCTGCGTGCGCAGCATCTTGGCCAGCGCGTTGTACGACTCCACGAAGGTGTCGACCGACTTCTTCAGCGCGTCGTTGTCTTGCGCGACCGTGACCTGCGCGGTGCCCGTGGTGGGTTGCAGCAGGTTGATGGTGAGGCCCTGCACCACGTCGGACAGGGTGTTGGTGGGCGAGATGACGTCCAGCCCGTTGATCTTGAGCTCGGCATCGGCCGCTGCCTGGGTCTGCGTCATCGCGTTGAGCGACGGGTCGAGTCCGGGCTCGAAGGCGAAGGCCGCTGCACCGCCGTCGCCGCTCGTGCGGAAGACGCTGTTGCTGCCCGGGTTGGTGGAGCTGATGATGATGCGCGCGCCGGTGGCATCGTTGACGATGATGGCCGAGACGCCGGCTCCGGCTGCGTTGATCTTGTTGCGCACCGTGGTCAGGGTGTCGGTGGCGCTGATGTCGATGTTGATCGCATCGAGGTTGGGCTGGGGCGCGAAGCCGGCCTGGCCGAAGCTGCCGATCTCCACGCGCAGCGTACCGGCGCCCACCAGGGCATCGGCGGAGTCGTAGGCACCCGTCACGGCCGACTGCGGGACGGCTAGCGTCTTCACCTCGATGGCGTAGTTGCCGACGGGGGCTCCTTCCGAGGTGCTGACGCGCACGCCGGCGTCCGATGAGCTGGCGGTGGTGGCGCCCCAGGTGGTGGCTCGGCTGAGGGCGTTGGAGGAGTCGCGGAAGGTGGACAGCGCAGACTGAAGCTGGCCGAAGGCCGAGATCTTCGTCTGGATGGTCGAAGCCTGAGTTTTGAGTTGCGTGACGGGACGCTGCTCGATCGACATCAACTTGGTGACGATCGACTCGACGTCCAGCCCGCTGCCGATACCGGCCGAACTGACGCTAGCCATTTCACACCTCCTACAAACTTGTCCTGAAGATTGGCATCACGAGCCGTAAAAGTCAGGACCCACAAACGCAAATACGGAATATCCAAGCTTCCTCGGATATCCCGTCTTCGGCGCGAACTTCCGGAACTTGAGCCCGGAAGTGCATTTTTTTACCGTTGCAGCAGCGTGAGAACTTGCTGGGGCAGCTGATTGGCCTGGGCCACCATCGCGTTGCCGGCCTGCTGAAGGATCTGCGCACGGGAGAGCGCCGCGGTTTCGGCGGCGAAGTCGGCGTCCATGATCCGGCCGCGGGCGGCGGCTAGGTTCTCGGCGAAGACGGTGAGGCTGGCGATCACGGAGTCGAAACGGTTCTGCGCAGCACCGAAGGTGGCGCGGGCCGTGGTCGTGTCCATGATGCCGGTGTCGAGGGCGGTGATCGCGGCCAGCGCGCCGGTGTTGTCGGTGCCCGAGATGTTCAGGGCGCCCATCGCGGCGACGGTGGCGGTCAGGTCCACGGTGTTGATCGACAGTGTGTCGGTGGCGTCGGTGCCGGCGCCCACCTGGAAGTTGAAGGTGGTCGAGGTGCCGTCGAAGAGCACGGTGCCGTTGAAGCGGGTGCCCGCGACGATGCGCGCGACTTCGTCGTTCAACTGCTGGAACTCGGCCTGCAGGTTGTCGCGGTCTTGCGAGTTGTTGGTGCCGTTGGCCGACTGCACGGCCAGTTCACGCATGCGCTGCATGGCGTCACCGATCTTGCCCAACGCGCCTTCAGCGGTCTGCGCGAGCGAGATGCCGTCGTTGGCGTTGCGCGCCGCGACGTTCATGCCGCGCACTTGCGCGTTCATGCGTTCGGCGATGGCAAGGCCGGCGGCGTCGTCCTTGGCGCTGTTGACGCGCAAGCCGGACGACAGGCGCTGCATGGCGATCGAGAGTGACCCCTGCGAGGAGCTCAGGTTTCTCTGCGCATTCAGCGAGTTGAGATTCGTGTTGATGGTCTGGGGCATGTTGCACTCCTTCGAGGATGACCAGGCCACCTTCGAGGACCTGTGGAGCGCATTGTTTGACGGGCCGCCTCAGCCCATAAGGCCGAAATGAAGCCGGAAAACCGGCTGTTTCTGAAAAGCGAACGCCCCACCCGCCGAAGCGGGAGGGGCGTCCGGATCAACCGCCAGGAGGCAGATGAATTAGCGCAGGAGCGACAGCACTTGCTGCGGCAGCTGGTTGGCTTGCGAGATCATCGCGGTGCCGGCCTGCTGCAGGATCTGGGCACGCGACAGGTTCATCGTCTCCGATGCGAAGTCGGCGTCCATGATGCGGCCACGAGCGGCAGAGAGGTTCTCGGCCGAGGTCGCCAGGTTGGCGATCACGGAGTCGAAGCGGTTCTGCACGGCACCCATCGCGGCACGGCCAGTCGTGACGTCGGTGATGGCGGTGTCCAGCGCATCCAGGGCAGCGGTCGCGCCGGTGGCGTCTGCACCCGAGATGTCGAGGGCGCCCACGGCCGTCACGGTGGCGGTCAGGTCGGTGGAGTCCACGTCGATCGTGTCGGCGGTGTCGGTGCCGGCGCCCACCTGGAAGGTGAACGTGGTGGCAGCGTTCAGCAGATTGGTGCCGTTGAACTTGGCGCCATCCACGATACGGGCGACTTCGTCGTTCAGCTGCTGGAACTCGGCCTGCAGGTTGTCGCGGTCGTCGGCGTTGTTGGTGCCGTTGGCCGACTGCACGGCCAGTTCACGCATGCGCTGCAGTGCGTCGCTCACCTTGCCCAGCGCGCCTTCAGCGGTCTGTGCGAGCGAGATGCCGTCGTTGGCGTTGCGCGAGGCGACGTTCATGCCGCGCACTTGAGCATTCATGCGCTCGGCGATGGCGAGGCCGGCGGCGTCGTCCTTCGCGCTGTTGACGCGCAGACCCGAGGACAGGCGCTGCATGGCGGTCGAGAGGCTGTTCTGCGTCGAAGCGGTGTTGCGCTGGGCGTTCAGCGAGAAGATGTTGGTGTTGATGGTCATTGCCATTTGAAAATCTCCAATAACGGTTGAAGTGACTTCCGGCAAGCGCCGGCATTGCCTCCGCAGTCGCTCGGCCCTTATCAGTCAGTGGCCTCGCTTCTGCTTCGAACTGGCAGGGGCTCCTCGCCTCTGCCTGCTGCGCCCGGCGTGCGTCATCCTCAGATCCCGCGAAGAGCTTCTTTAGGTTGCTCGACTCGAAACACTTGGCCGCTTACTCCGGACCCCGGTTCTGGTTTCCCGTCCCCGTTGGTTTGCTTATCGGCCTGCCTTTTCCGGAACTTTAGAAATTTGTCAAGCCGGATGAAGGTGGCGTTTCAGTCGTTGTTCACGGCACTGAAGGCCACTGAATGTTTTCGGCAGGCGGCGGCCGGTCTTGAGGGTGGGGCAACCCGAGCACAACAAGCTCGTGCGCTCGACCACGAACGGATGACAAGACGATCCGCTTGTCAGCCATCTACACCCCGCATCAGTGGTAACCAGCACCTGCCCGTGTGCACTGCGTCACAGAGGGCGTGCATGTGGTTACGTTTGTAGGAAGTTGCCTGACACGCCCCACAGAAGAAGCTGGACTCAAGCCACAGAACCGGCCTGATGTTGGCCCCCAATTCCGATCTTTACAGTCCATCCCACGTTGAGACGTATCGCAACGCAAGCAGACAACCAACCAGACAGACCCAAGGAACAACAGCATGAACGCCGACCAAATCCTGACCGAAATCCGCGAAGCCAACCTGTCGTACCTGATGCTGGCCCAGAGCCTCATCCGCTCGGACCGCGAACAAGCCCTCTTCCGCCTGGGCATCAGCGAAGAGAGCGCTTCGATGATTGCGCTGCTGACGCCGGCTCAGATGATGAAGGTCGCCTCCGGCAACACGCTGCTGTGCCGCTTCCGCATGGACGACGACATGGTCTGGGGCCTCCTGACCAACCACGGCAAGGCCGCCTCGAACGACACGACGAGCCGCCTGCACGCTTCGATCCTGATGGCCGGGCGTCATCAAGAAGCCGCTTGAGCTTCTGATCGACCGACAGTCCCACACCTATACATAGACAGCCCCAGGAGAAGATTCCCATGCGCACCAAGAGCATCCTCACCGAAGCCAAGCAGATCGAGCGCGCCGTCACGCTCATCAACCTCGGCGCTCGCCTGCAAGTGCTGGAATCCGAAACCGACCTGTCTTACGAACGTCTGCTGCGTCTCTATAAAGAGGTCTCGGGCAAGTCGCCGAGCAAGGGCCAGCTGCCCTTCTCCACCGACTGGTTCATGACCTGGCAGCCCAACATCCACGCGTCGCTCTTCATGAACATCCACGAGTACCTGAACAAGGTCGCCGAGATGGACGAGATCGACACCGTGATCAAGGCCTACCAGCTCTACCTGGAACAGACCCAGGCCCAGAACCTCGAAGCCCTGTTGTCCGTCACCCGCGCCTGGCGCCTGGTGAAGTTCGTCGACAACGGCATGCTGACCCTGACCAAGTGCTCCAAGTGCGGTGGCCACTTCGTGACCCACCCGCACGAGATCAGCAAGCACTACATCTGCGGCCTGTGCAACCCCCCGGCGCGCGCCGGCAAGGGCAAGGCCTCGGGTGGGATCCAGATGCACTGAGTGCACCGGTTTCCCCAAACGTCTCAAGTCTTCCCGTACCGAGCCGATAAGCCTCGTATCGAAGTTTTTGCTTTGTCTCCTCCTGGCACCTAGAAAGTGCTTTCCGACGGACCTCTCGAGGTCCGTTTTTTTTGGCCCCGGCGGTTTAGACCGCAAAAGCCGGCCTGTTGAGGCGATCAATTGACGCTTTGGCTGCACACACTCGCTCAAGACGCGTTCCCTTGGGGCCGATAAAGCCCTGAGCCCGCCAGCCGATCAGAGCCAGCGGGTGTGACGACGAAACACCAACGACCATGTTTGTTCTTATTGGCTACGGCGTCGCCCTGGGTTGCATCTTCGGGGCCTACATCATTCACGGCGGCAACATGTCCGTGATCATTCACGCCTTGCCGACGGAACTGATGGCCATCCTGGGCGGCGCGCTCGGCGCCTTCGTGGTGAACAACCAGCCCAAGGTGCTCAAGGCCACGATGGCCGCGCTGCCCGCCCTGCTCAAGGGCAGCAAGTACACCAAGGCACGCTACATGGAGCTGCTCGCGCTGCTCTACGACATCCTGCAGAAGGCCCGCAAGGAAGGCCTGATGTCGATCGAAAAAGACGTGGAAGAGCCGCAGAGCTCGGCCCTCTTCAAGAAATACGCGACGGTCGGCAGCGACCACCACGTGGTCGAGTTCGTCACCGACTACCTGCGCATGATGGTCTCGGGCAACCTGAACGCCCACGAGATCGAAAGCCTGATGGACAGCGAGATCGACACCCACCACCACGAGGCCCACGCGCCCGCAGCGGCGATCGCCCGCCTGGCCGGCGCCCTGCCCGCCTTCGGCATCGTGGCCGCGGTGCTGGGCGTGGTGAACACCATGGGTTCGGTGGGCCAGCCGCCCGCCATCCTGGGCGGCATGATCGGCTCGGCACTCGTCGGCACCTTCCTCGGCATTCTTCTCGCCTACGCCGTGGCCGAGCCACTGGCCGGCCTGATGGAGCAGAAGAACGACGAAGGCACGAAAGAACTCCAGTGCATCAAGACCACGCTGCTGGCCAGCATGCAGGGCTATGCCCCGCAGGTCGCCGTCGAATTCGGCCGCAAGGTCCTGTACTCCACCGAGCGCCCCACCTTCGCTGAGCTCGAAGGCCACGTCAAAGGCAAGAAGTAATCATGGCCGGTGACTCGAAGAAGCTGCAGCCGATCATCATCAAGCGCGTCAAGAAGGGCGGCCACGCTGCCCATGGCGGCGCGTGGAAGATCGCGTATGCCGACTTCGTGACGGCGATGATGGCGTTCTTCCTGCTCATGTGGCTGCTCGGCTCCACGACCGAGGGCGACAAGAAGGGCATCGCCGACTATTTCAACTCGCCGCTCAAGGTGGCCCTGCTCTCCGGCGGCAGCGGCTCGGGCGATTCGTCGCATGTGGTCAAGGGCGGTGGCACCGACCTCACCCGCTCGGGCGGCCAGGTCAAGCGTGGCGACATCGACACCACCCGCAGCACCATCAACCTCGCCGCCATGCGCGCCGAGCAGCGTGCCGGCGAGACCGGCAAGCTCGAGCAGGTGAAGGCGCACATCGAGAAGATGCTGCGCGAAGCCGAGCGCTTCGGCAACGTGAAGAACCAGGTCAAACTCGACATGACCGCCGATGGCCTGCGCATCCAGATCATCGACGAGCAGAGCCGCCCCATGTTCGACAGCGGCAGCGCGGTCGTGAAACCGTACATGCGCGAGCTGCTGAGAGACATCGGCTCCGTGCTCGCCGAAGTGCCCAACCGCCTCACGCTCGAGGGCCACACCGACGCCCAACCCTTCGCCGCCGACCGCAACGGGATGGGCTACGGCAACTGGGAGCTTTCGGCCGACCGCGCCAACGCCTCGCGCCGCGAACTCACCGCCGGTGGCCTGCCACTCGACCGTGTGCTGCGCGTGCAGGGCCTGGCCTCCAGCGTGCCCTTCGAGAAAGACGATCCGCTCGCCCCCGGCAACCGGCGCATCAGCATCATCGTGATGAACCGCGACGCGGAAGACCGCTTCTTCAACAAGCCGCCCCCTGCCGAAGAACCGCCGACGACGGCGCCAGCTGTGCCCAAAGTCGCACCTGAAGCCGGCATCGCCCCCTCAATAACCAATCCGAACGCCCGATAACAGCGGCAGTAGCACTGCGAGGTCCCGCCATGAGCAACCCTGACATGAAGTTCCTGATCGTCGACGACTTCTCCACCATGCGCCGCATCGTGCGTGGCCTGCTGAAGGAACTCGGCTACAACAACGCCGAAGAGGCCGAAGACGGCGTGGCTGCGCTGAACCTGCTGAAGAACACGAAGTTCGACTTCGTCGTCAGCGACATCAACATGCCCAACATGAACGGCTTCGAGCTGCTGGCCGCCATCAAGGCCGAAGCGAGCCTCAAGCACATCCCCGTGCTGATGGTCACCGCCGAAGCCCGCAAGGAAGACATCGTGCGCGCCGCCCAGGATGGCGCCGCCGGCTACATCGTCAAACCTTTCACCAAGGCCACCTTGGAAGAGAAGGTTCAAAAGATCATGCAAAAACTGGCCACCGCGGCCTGAGGAGGGGGGAACCATGAAGATGGACGACATCGCCGTGCTGGAGCCGGCCCATGCGGCCGCCCACACGGGTGGGACTTCGCCAGAAGTGTTCCAGCAGCTCGGCATGATCACGCGCCAACTGCACGACACCCTGCACCAGCTGGGCGTGATGCCCAAGCTGCAGAACGCCGCCAACGGCCTGCCCGATGCGCGCAGCCGCCTGAACTACATCGCCGAGAAGACCGGCAATGCGGCCAACAAGGTGCTGAACTCGGTCGACCAGGCCAAGGTGGAGCACAACGCCATCGCCGCCGAGACGCGCCGCATCGCCGCCGCCATCGTGGCCGACCCGGTGAAGGCCGTGGCCTCGGGCTCGGTGATGAACTTCGTGGGCGATGTCGAAGCCGCGACCGCGCGCATCGACCAGCACCTGACCGACATCATGATGGCGCAGGACTTCCACGACCTGACCGGCCAGGTGGTGGCCAAGGTGGTGTCGCTGGCGGCCGATCTGGAAGACAGCCTGGTGAAGCTTCTCGTTCAGGCGGCACCGCCTGAGGCGCAGAAGGTCATCGAGCACACGACCGAGAAGCTGAATGGGCCGGTGGTGAATGCTGAGGGTCGGACCGATGTAGTCACGAACCAGGGTGAGGTGGACGACCTGCTGGCTAGTCTCGGGTTCTGAGGTTTTTCGTCTCTTGCAGAGGGCGGCCGGGTGGTCGCCCTTTTTTGTTTTTTGGCACTGCGTGGCGGGTTGCCGGGTCTCGGCCCGGCGGCCGAGTTACTTCTTTTGCTTCGCCAAAAGAAGTAACCAAGAAAAGGCGACCAGACGGCTCGCTTCGCATCGCCTCCAAGGTGGGAGCGCTGCGCGCCCCACCCATCAAGCACGAGGCGAAGCGAGCCGAGAGTACGAGGCCCGCGAAGCGGGCGAGGGTTTCCCGGGGCCCTTGAGAGCCGTCGAGCAGCGCAGGGCTTGGGGTGGCGTGCGCAGCACGCTTCGTGAACTGACTTCGGGCAGCTGTTTGAACGTAGCGAGCGAAGCTCGCGGAGTGAGTTCTGCCCGACACCCCAAGACCGAGCAGCGCAGAGTAGTCCGCCCTAGGCGGACCGGCGAACGGGGTGCCCTTTCTTTTGCCTTCTTTTCTTTGGGCAAGCAAAGAAAAGAAGGTCGCCCGCCGGGGCGAAATCCCGGCAAGCAGCCTAAGCAGTGAAAAGCCTACTCACCGCCCACCAAGCCATTGCGAATCGCGTAAACCGTCATCTCCGAGTTGTTCGACAACCCAAGCTTCTCCAACACCCGAGCCCGATACACGCTGACGGTCTTCGGCGACAAAGTCAGCTCCTCCGCAATGTCGGAAAGACGCTTCCCGGAAGCGATCATCACCAGCGTCTGAAGCTCACGATCAGAAAGCTTCTCATGCGCCGCCTCCGCCCCCGGCGTCGTCAGCGACTCCACCAGCATCTGCGCAATCTCAGGCGTCACATACTTCCGCCCCTGCCCCACCGTGCGCACCGCCTGCACGATGACCGCCGGGTCGCCACCCTTGTTCACATAGCCAAAGGCACCCGCCCGCAAGGCGCGGATCGCGTACTGGTCCTCCGGGTACATCGACACGACCAGCACCCGCATCGTCGTCCCCTCATCCTTGAGGACATGCAGCACGTCGAGCCCGCTGCGCCCGGGCAGGTTGATGTCGAGCACCAGCACGTCGGCCTCGCCCACGGTGCGCATCAGGGTGCGCAGCTCGCCGTAGTCGCCGGCCTCGCCGATCACCTGGATGTCGGGCGCGTCGGAGAGCGTGTCGCGGATGCCGCGCCGGATGAGCGCGTGGTCGTCGCAGAGCAGAACTTTGATCATGAGGTGGCTGCTGAGTCAGACAACAACAATCGATGGACGGACGATCATAGAGCTCCCCATACCGTCGGATCGTAGGGGCCAGAAGGGTCTTTCAGTTCGCCGGGCTCGGTGATTTCGAGGTCCATGTTGTCGGTATCGGGCTCCAGCGGTACCGACAGGATGAGCGTGGTGCCGCCAGGCCCGCTGGAGAGGTCGACCCAACCCCCCACCGTGCCCGCACGCTCGTGCAGGCCGCGGATGCCGAACGAGCGTGCCTTGGCCAGGTCGTCCTGGCTCAGCCCGCGGCCGTTGTCGCTGACCTCGAGCGACAGCACCCCGCCCGCCAGCGACAGGTCGATGTGCACCGCCGAGGCCTGCGCATGCTTGGACACGTTGGTCAGCGCCTCCTGCGCGGTGCGGTAGGCCACCAGCGGCACCCCGGGCGGCAGGGTGAGGTGCTCATGGCGGCTGCGGAATTCGCAGGTGATGCCGGTGCGCTTCTCGAAGCGGCTGGCCATCCACTGCAACGCAGCGATCAGGCCCTGCTCGAGGATGGCGGGGCGCAGGTTGTGCATCACCCGCTGGCTGGCCTCGATGGCGTGGGTGACGGTCTCCAGGGCCGAGTTGACCCGCGCCAGCACCTCGGGCGAATCGCTGTGGCGGGCGATCCAGGCGAGGTCGAACTTGAGCGCGGTGAGCGAGCCCCCCACGTCGTCGTGGATCTCGCGGGCGATGGCCGCGCGCTCCTGCTCCACGCTCACCTGCAGGTGCTGGGCCAGCTCGTGCACGCGCTGCTTCGACTCGCCCAGCTCGCGGTCGGCGCGCTGGCGGGCCAGTTGCAGCTCGTGGGTCTCCACGGCGTGAAGAAGTGCCGGGGCCAGGCGCGTCAGGTTGTTCTTCAACAGGTAGTCGGAGGCGCCGTTGCGCATCGCCTCGACCGCGGTGTCTTCCCCGATCTCGCCCGAGACGAGGATGAACGGGACCATCTTGCCGCTCGCCTTGATGAGGTCGAGCGCCACCAGGCCCGAGAAGCCCGGCAGGTTGTAGTCGGAGACGACCACGTCCCACGGGGGCTCGGCGTCGAGCGCCTGCAGGAAGGCCGCTTCGGAGTCGACCCGGGTCGTTTCGGCCACGAGCCCGTCGCGGCGCAGGTGGGCCACCATGAGCTGGTGGTCCAGCTCGGAGTCTTCCAGGTGCAGCAGCCGCAGCCGCTTCTCTTGCGGGGCGAAGGGAGGCATGAGGCCAGTATGCCAACAAGGCCACAAAGCGTGGCCGATGTCCTGAATTGGTGGCACTTCTGGGCCGTCATCGCCCTTATGTCTGCCGGCCAGCTGCCGAAAAATGTTTCCAGATGACCCTCGTGCGAGGCATTGGCCACGCACCCCCAACGAAATCGAGCGGAGAACTCTGCTGATGGAAGACGCGAACGACGCTCAAGCCTGGCCTGAGCAAGGCGGCGGGATGCCTTTGCAGGCGGCCGCCGACCTGCAAGACCACCTGATGACCGCGAGCAACGACCTCGACCGGCTGCAAACCCTGCTGGCCGACGCCTGCGACACGCTGATGCAACGCTTCCACGGCGCCTCGGAGCACATCCGCACGCTGCGCTCGCACCCCCACGGCATGGAAGAGAGCGAAGCCGTGTTCGACGACGTGATGCAGAACCTGGGCGGCGCCGTCACGGCCCTGCAGTTCCAGGACATGGCCTCGCAGCTCATCAACCACACCCACAAGCGCCTGCGCAGCTGCGTGGACCGCCTGGCGCGCGAAGCCTTTGCCGACGACGAAGACGGCATGGCGGCAGCGGAAGAGGTTCCGCTGCGCCCGAATCCCGTCACACAGGCCGAGATGGACGTTGGTTCCATCGAATTGTTCTGAGTCAGCCGACAAGACCTGGCAGACGCTAAAGACATCCCCCGTTTAACCGAAATCCATCGAGTCCCCCGGAGAAAGCCATGCAATCAATCCTCGCCGTCGACGATTCCGCCTCCATGCGCCAGATGGTGTCGTTCACGCTCAAGAGCGCCGGCTACAACGTCGTCGAGGCGGTGGATGGCCAGGACGCCTTCGAGAAGTCCAACGCCCGCGACTTCGACCTGGTGCTGACCGACCAGAACATGCCCCGCATGGACGGCATCAGCCTGACCAAGAAGCTGCGCGACAACCCGAAGTTCAAGGCCACGCCGATCCTGATCCTCACCACCGAGTCGAGCGACCAGATGAAGCAGGCCGGTCGTGCTGCCGGTGCCACCGGCTGGCTGGTCAAGCCCTTCGATCCGGCCAAGCTGATCGAAGTGATCAAGAAGGTCGTGAAGTAAGCGACCCGCCCTCTTTCCAAGCACTACAGACACCAGGAGCACGACATGGGTGAGATGTCTCAAGAAGGCGCGAACCTGAGCGCCGGCATCGACCTGAGCCAGTTCTATCAAGTCTTCTTCGAAGAAGCGGGCGAGAACCTCGACCGCATGGAGAAGCTGCTGCTCGACTTCGACGTCGAAGCCGCCGACGACGAGGAGATGAACGCCATCTTCCGCTGTGCGCACTCGATCAAGGGTGGCGCGGCCACCTTCGGCTTCAAGGACGTCGCCGAGCTGACGCACCAGATGGAGACGCTGCTCGACAAGCTGCGCCGCCACGAACTCGAGCCCACCGCGGCGATGGTCGACGTGCTGCTGCAGTCGGGCGACGCCCTGCGCGCCCAGCTCGCCCGCCACCAGAACGGCGGCGAGGGCGACGAACTCGACACCACCGAGCTGCTGTTCAACATCCGCGCGATGTCATCCGGCGAAGCGCCGCTGGTCGCCGCCCCCGTGGCGGCCCCCGTGGCAGCGCCTGCACCGGCCCCCGCCGCCGAAGCGGCACCGGCTGCCGCCAAGGAAGGCGCCCGCATGCTGGAGCTGCGCGTGGGCCCGATGGACAACCCGGAGCAGGCCAACAACATCCTCGACCTGTTCAAGGAAATCACCGACCTCGGCACCATCGACCCGCTCGACAACGGCATGGCCGCCGACGGCGTGCGCCGCTTCAAGGTCTGCACCACCAGCAGCGACTCCGACCTGCTGGACCTCTTCACCTTCCACGTGGCCCGCGAGCAGGTGCAGATCCTGCCGCTCGGCCCCGGCTACGGTTTCCACAACGGCGCCCCCGGCGCGCCCGAAGAAGAGAAGGCCGACGCCGGCTACGGCTTCTTCGACGACGCTCCCGGCGCTCCGGGCGCGGCAGCGCCCGCCGCCGCGGCCACCGCCAATGCGACCGACGTTGCGCCGCCCCCGAAGGCCGCCACGTCGTCGTCCAAGGCCGTCGCGAAGTCCGACCGTCCCGCCGCCGCCGTCGAGGCTTCGACGCTGCGCGTGTCGGTGGAAAAGGTCGACCAGCTCATCAACCTGGTCGGCGAACTCGTCATCACCCAGGCCATGCTGGCCCAGAACACGCAGGGCCTGGACCCCGCGGTCTACCAGCAGCTGGCTGCCGGCCTCGCCGACCTCGATCGCAACACCCGCGATCTGCAGGAATCGGTGATGTCGATCCGCATGATTCCGATGTCGGTGGTGTTCAGCCGCTTCCCGCGCATGCTGCGCGACCTGGCCGCCAAGCTCGGCAAGAAGGTCGACTTCGTGACGCTCGGCGAAGCCACCGAGCTCGACAAGGGCCTGGTGGAGAAGATCACCGACCCGCTGACCCACCTGGTGCGCAACTCCTGCGACCACGGCATCGAGTCGCCCGCCGACCGCCTGGCCAAGGGCAAGCCCGAGACCGGCACCATCACGCTCTCCGCGTCCCATCAGGGCGGCTCGATCGTGATCGAGGTGCGCGACGACGGCCGTGGCCTGTCGCGCGAGAAGCTGCTCAAGAAGGCCCGCGAGCGCGGCATCCACGCACCCGATTCCATGACCGACCCGGAAGTCTGGTCGCTGATCTTCGCGCCCGGCTTCTCCACCGCCGATGTGGTGACCGACGTGTCGGGCCGCGGCGTGGGCATGGACGTGGTCAAGAAGAACATCACCGCACTCGGCGGCTCGGTCGAGATCGACTCGGCCGAAGGCTACGGCATGCGCGTCTCGGTGCGACTGCCGCTCACGCTGGCCATCATGGACGGCATGTCGGTGGGCGTGGGCGAAGAGGTCTACATCCTCCCGCTCAGCTCGGTCGTCGAGTCGTTCCAGGTACAGCCCGACATGGTCAAGACCATCGGCGGCAGCGGCCGCGTGGTGAGCGTGCGTGACGAATACATGCCGGTGCTGGAGCTCGAGCACGTGTTCAGCGTGCCGCGCTTCGACTTCGAGCACGTGAGCGGAATCATGGTGGTGGTGGAAGCCGAAGGCGGCCGCATCGCCCTGCTGGTGGACGAGCTCCTCGGCCAGCAGCAGGTGGTCGTGAAGAACCTCGAAGCCAACTACCGCAAGGTCAACGACGTGTCGGGCGCCACCATCATGGGCGACGGCCGCGTGGCGCTGATCCTGGACACCGGCAGCCTCGTGCGCCGCAGCCGCCACTGACACCCGACGGCCGGGCACCACACGCCCGGCCACCTCGTTCTGGTCGCCATCGAGAAGGAACTTCGATGAACCTCAACCACCTCATCCGAAGCTTCACGATCCGCACCCGCATGCTGGGCGCCGTGTTCGTGGTCGCAGCCTCCCTGCTGGTCGTGGGTGCGGTCGGCTTTGCCGGCCAGACCTACAGCAACTCGGTCAGCATGTCCTTTTTCAGCGTCGAGTTCGCGTCGCTGCAGCGCATCGGCGCCTTGCGCACCACGATGAACGAGCTGCGCCTTCACGAGAAGGACATGCTCATCCAGTACGAATCGCCCGAGAAGTTCGGCAAGGCACGCGACGCCTGGATGAAGACCTTCGAGGAAGTCGAAGCGCTGGGCGAGACGCTGGCCGAAGGCCTCACCGACCCCGCGCAGGCCGAACATGCGAAGACTGCCGTGGCCCAGCTCACCGCCTTCAAGACCCGCTTCATGCCCATCGTGAAGCAGCTCGAGGCCCAGTCGTTCGACACCGGCCGTGCCGCCCTCGTGGTGGTGAGCCGCGCCCAGGCCGACTACACCGCGGCGCAGACCACGGTCGACTCGCTCGCGCAGGAGATCAACGCGTCGGCCGCCGCCGGCCAGCAGCGGCTGCAGGCCTCGGGCCGCACCGTCACCTTCGTGCTGCTTGGTGCCATCGGCGTGCTGCTGGTGATCATCCTGCCGCTCACGCTGGCCAACATGCGCTCGATCTGCAAGCCGCTCGACCAGGCCGAGGCGCTCGCCAAGGCCATCGCCCAGGGCGACCTGGCCGAGCGACACGTCGACACCCGCGGGAAGGACGAAGCCGCCCGCCTGCTGCAGGCGCTGGCCGGCATGCAGCAATCGCTGCGCGACACCATCCGCCAGGTGCGCACCTCCACCGACAGCATCGGCACCGCCTCGGCCGAGATCGCCTCCGGCAACAGCGACCTCTCCTCGCGCACCGAGCAGGCCGCGAGCAACCTGCAGCAGACCGCGAGCTCCATGGAGCAGCTCACCGGCACGGTGAAGCAAAGTGCCGACTCGGCCCGCCAGGCCAACCAGCTCGCCTCGTCGGCCGCCGAGGTGGCGCAGCGCGGCGGCAGCGTGGTCTCGCAGGTCGTCTCGACCATGAACGAGATCAACGCCAGCTCGAAGAAGATCGCCGACATCATCGGCGTGATCGACGGCATCGCCTTCCAGACCAACATCCTTGCGCTCAACGCCGCGGTGGAAGCCGCCCGTGCCGGTGAGCAAGGCCGTGGCTTCGCGGTGGTGGCGAGCGAAGTGCGCTCGCTGGCCCAGCGCAGCGCCGAAGCGGCGCGCGAGATCAAGGGCCTGATCGGCAGCTCCGTCGACAAGGTCGAAGCGGGCTCACGGCTGGTGGCCGACGCCGGCGCCACCATGACCGAGATCGTGGGCTCCGTGCAGCGTGTGACCGACATCATCGGCGAGATCACCGCCGCCGCCAGCGAGCAAAGCGACGGCATCGGCCAGGTCAACAGCGCCGTGAGCCAGCTCGACCAGATGACCCAGCAAAACGCGGCGCTCGTCGAACAGAGCGCCGCCGCCGCCGACAGCCTGCAGCAACAGGCCGGCAACCTGAGCAAGGTGGTGGGCACCTTCCGCCTGGAAGCGTAGCCCTTGCGGCGCCGAGCGGGCTGTCATGCCGCCGGCACCACCGACCCCCACCAAGAAGATCAACGTCACCACAGGGAATCCAAAATGAATACCAGCAAGTTGACGATCTCCTCTCGCCTGATGGCCGCCTTCGGGGCGCTCGTGGCCATCGTGCTGCTCGTGTCGGGCCTCGCCCTGCATGCCCTGAGCAAGGCCAACGACAACTTCGGCCGCTACGTGGGCGACACCGGCGCCCGCATCTCGGTGGCCGCCTCGGTGCGCCGCGCGATGTTCGAGCGCACCATCGCCTCGCGCAACCTCGTGCTCTCGTCCGGCCCCGCCATTCACGAGGCCGAGAAGAAGGCCGTGCTCGAAGCGCATGCCAACGTGGGCAAGCGCATCCAGAAGCTCAAGGGCATGGTGGCCGACCCCAATGTGGCCGAAGAGGAGCGCAAGCAGGTCGCGCAGATCGAAGCGATCGAGGCGCGCTACGCCAAGGTCTCCGAGCAGATCGTGCAACTCGCGCTCGACAGCAAGCGCGACGAGTCCATCGCGATGATGAACAACGACTGCCGCCCGCTGCTGGCCGAGCTGTCGAAGACCATCGGCGCCTACAGCGACTACCTGCGCAAGCTCGGTGAAAGCGAAGTGACCGAGATGCAGGCCAACTACGCCTTCAACCGCAACTCGCTGCTGGTGGCCTGCGGCCTCGCCGTGGCGCTGGCCATCGGCATGGCGTTCCTCATCACCCGAAACCTGCGCCGCGCGCTGGGGGCCGAACCGGCTGAACTCGGCGACGTGGCCCGCCGCGTGGCCGTGGGCGACCTCGCGCCGTCGCGCGCCGCCCAGGCCGCACCGGCCGGCAGCGTGATGGCCTCGCTGCACGAGATGCAGGTCAACCTCGCCCAGGTGGTGAGCCAGGTGCGCAGCGCCTCCGACTCCATCGCCACCGGCTCGGCGCAGATCGCAACCGGCAACGCCGATCTTTCGCAGCGCACCGAGCAGCAGGCGTCCAACCTGCAGCAGACGGCCGCCTCGATGGAAGAGATGAACGCCACCGTGCGCAACAACGCCGACACCGCCAGCCAGGCCAACCAGCTCGCCACCTCGGCCAGCTCGGCCGCGGTGAAGGGCGGCGAGGTCGTGGGCCAGGTGGTCTCGACCATGCAGGAGATCACCGACAGCTCGCGCAAGATCGCCGACATCATCGGCGTGATCGACGGCATCGCCTTCCAGACCAACATCCTCGCGCTCAACGCCGCGGTGGAAGCCGCGCGTGCCGGCGAGCAGGGCCGCGGCTTCGCGGTGGTGGCCGGCGAGGTGCGCTCGCTGGCCCAGCGCAGCGCCGAAGCGGCCCGCGAGATCAAGGCACTGATCGGCGCGAGCGTCGACCGCGTCGAGGCCGGCTCACGCCTCGTCGGCGAAGCCGGCGCGACCATGAACGACATCGTCTCGCAGGTCAAGCGCGTGTCCGACCTGATCGGCGAGATCAGCTCGGCGACCACCGAGCAGACCAGTGGCATCGGCCAGGTGAGCAACGCCGTCACCCACCTCGACCAGATGACGCAGCAGAACGCCGCGCTCGTGGAGCAAAGCGCCGCCGCGGCCGAAAGCCTGAAGCGCCAGGCGGGCAGCCTGAGCCAGGTGGTGGCCACCTTCAAGCTCGGCACCGCGGCCTGACCCCCTTCCCTTCCGTTTCACCTCCTACCAGACCAGGGCCCCATGAACATCAAGAACCTCAGCATCCGTACCAAGCTGATGGGCGGATTTGCCCTCGTCCTGGTGATCGCGCTCGCGCAAAGCCTCCTGTCGATGGGGCAGCTGCGCCTGGTCAACGATGCGTCCGGCGACCTGGCGAGCAATTGGCTGCCAAGCGTGCGGACGGTCGATGCCATCAAGGACGATCTTGCCCAGCTCCGCGTGCAGCGCATGCAGCTCATCATGATCGAGGACGCGAGCAAGGTGCCCGCAGTGGAAGCCAAGCTCGCCGCCATCCAGAAGCAGCTGGGTTCGCACTTGGCTGACTACAGCAAGCTCGTGAGTTCTCCTGAAGAGAAGGCGCTCTTCGAGTCGGCCGATGCCGAGCTGAAGACCTACATCGGGATGAACGCGACCATGGTCGAGCGGATGCGCGAACTGAAGGCCGTCGAAGCCAAGGTGATCCTGAACGGTGAGGGTGCGAAAAGCTTTGCTGCGGCCAACGCCACGCTCGAGAAACTGGTCGAGCTGAATGCTCGCGGCAGCGACAACTCCGCCAAGCAGGCAGAGGCCGCCTACGCCCGGGCTCGCGTGTTCATGATCGTGGGCCTGTGTGCCATGGTCGTGCTGGGGCTCGGCATTGGATGGCTGGTCTCACGCGACATCGTCGTCGCCGCCTCGCAAGCCGTCGGCAGTGCAGACCGCATTGCCGATGGTGACCTGAGCCAGACGATCAGCACCGACCGGGGCGACGAGATCGGCCACCTGTTCAAGGCACTGTCGAAGATGCAGGTCAACCTGCGCCAGATCGTGACAGGCGTGCGCCAGAACGCCGAAGGCGTGGCCACCGCCAGCGCCGAGATCTCCTCCGGCAACCACGACCTGTCGAGCCGCACCGAGCAGCAGGCGAGCGCCCTCGAAGAGACCGCTGCCTCGATGGAAGAACTGGGCAGCACCGTGCGCCAGAACGCCGACAACGCGCGCCAGGCCAACCAGCTGGCGATGAGCGCCTCGACCGTGGCAGTCTCCGGCGGCGAAGTGGTCGACCGGGTGGTCGAGACGATGAAGGGCATCAACGATTCCTCGCGCCGCATCGCCGACATCATCGGCACCATCGACGGCATCGCCTTCCAGACCAACATCCTCGCGCTCAATGCCGCGGTGGAAGCCGCACGTGCCGGCGAACAAGGCCGCGGCTTCGCGGTGGTGGCGAGCGAGGTGCGCTCGCTGGCCCAGCGCAGCGCCGAAGCGGCCAAGGAGATCAAGAGCCTCATCTCCACCAGCGTGGAGCGTGTGGAGCAAGGCACCGCCCTCGTCGACCAGGCCGGCAGCACCATGCAGGAAGTGGTGGCCTCGATCAAGCGGGTGACCGACATCATGGGCGAGATCAGCGCCGCCAGCACTGAGCAATCGGCCGGCGTGGCGCAGGTCGGCGAGGCCGTGTCGCAGATGGACCAGGCCACGCAGCAGAACGCCGCGCTGGTGGAAGAAAGCGCTGCCGCCGCCGAGAGCCTGAAGGGCCAGGCGCGCAAGCTGGTGGAGGCCGTCGCGGTCTTCAAGCTGAACACGAACGACAGCGCCCGCGCCGCAGCGCCGGTGCTGGCGCCGGTCGTCCACAAGCCGGTGGTGGCCGCCAAGCCGGCTGCGCCCAAGCCCGCCGCGCCCAAGCCGGTGGACGTGAAGGCCGAACCGAAGCCGGCCGTGGTGGCCAAGCCCGTGGCCGCCGCTCCCGCGCCAGCGCCGCGCCCGGCCCCCGTGGCCGCGCCTGCCCAGTTGGCCCCCGCGCCTGTGGCCGCCACCGCCAAGGTCGCCGCCGACGACGATTGGGAAACCTTCTGACGCGCCTCGCGCCTCCACTCACACGGCCCGTGACGACCTCACGGGCCGTTGTCATTCGGGGCTGCAAAAAAGCACCCCGAGGGGCCGGCTATTGCACGAATTGAACACACCCCCGCCCCCACAGAATGCCTACAAGCAGCCCTCGGCCTGCCGATATTCCCCGTGAATCTCGGCATTCCTGCCGTCAAGCGTCACCAGGAGCTTCCATGCGCGCACACCTCACTGCCATCGTCGTCTTGTCCACCCTCGCCTTCGCACCCTTCGCCTTCGCCAAGGAAGGCAACGCCACCGCGGCCGAAGCCACGGCCATGGTCAAGAAGGGCGTGGCCTTCATCAAGGCCAATGGCAAGGACAAGGGTTACACCGAGATCAGCAACAAGGCTGGCCAGTTCACCGACCGCGACCTCTACCTCGTGGTCTACGGCCTCGACGGCACGGTGCATGCACACGGTGCCAACGAAAAGATGATCGGCAAGAACCTGATCGACCTGAAAGACGTGGACGGCAAGGCCTTCGTCAAGGAGCGCGTGGAACTGGCACAAGCCAAGGGCACCTTCTGGCAGGACTACAAGTTCACCAACCCGGTCACCAAGAAGATCGAGCCCAAGAGCATGTACTGCGAGAAGCTCAACGACGCCGTGGTCTGCGGCGGCATCTACAAATAAAACCGGCGCAAGCCTGCTGCGGGACTGCACATGAATCTCGGTAAGAAGCTGCTGGCCGCGCCGCTGTTGACGGTGGCCGTGGTGCTGTCGGTGGGGGCGGTGAGCACCGTGCTGCAAAGCCGCTCGGCCGCCCGGAGCCAGGCGTCGTTCAAGAGCGACATGGAGAACTTCCGCACCGTGACGAGCGTGCAGGACCAGCTCGCCCAGTCGCACGCGAGTGTCTACAAGACCGTGGCGCTGATGAGCTCGCTCGACGATGCGAAGGTCAAGTCCTTCCGCACGGGCCTGGGCAACCAGCTCGGCGGCATGAAGCGCACGCTCGCGGCCGTGGCCGAAGGCGACACCGACGCCGCCCTCAAGGACGACGTGACCGCCTTGTCGCAGCAGATCGACAAGTACGGCAAGCTCGCCGACTCGGCCATCGACCTCGCCACCGTCGACCCCAACACCGGCATCGCCGCGATGCAGAACGCCGATGCCAGCTTTGCCGCGATGACGGCCGCCATGGGGGCGCTCGTGGCGAAGATGGAATCCTCGAGCAGCGCCGAGATGGACGCCGCCGCCGCCGCCGCCACGCGCAACAGCGTGCTGCTGGGCCTGCTGGCCGGTCTGGCCTGCCTGGGCGCCGTGGGCGCCGCCTGGTGGATGCAGCGCCGCGTGGTGCGCGACCTGCGCCGCGCCGTGGGCGTGGCCACCGCCGTGGCCGAGGGCAACCTGTGCACCAACGTCAGCACCGATCGCAACGACGAAGTGGGCGACCTGATGCGCTCGCTCGGCGCGATGACGCACCAGCTCAGCAGCTCGCTGCAGACGGTGATGGCCTCGTCGGCCCAGATCCAGAACGCCAGCACCGAGATCGCCTCGGGCAACCAGGACTTGTCGGTCCGCACCGAGCAGACCGCCAGCAACCTTCAGAAGGCCGCCAGCTCCATGGAGCAGCTCACCGGCACGGTGAAGCAAAGCGCCGACTCGGCTGCCCAAGCCAACCAGCTCGCCTCGTCGGCCGCCGAGGTGGCGCAGCGCGGCGGCAGCGTGGTCTCGCAGGTCGTCTCGACCATGGACGAGATCAACGCCAGCTCGAAGAAGATCGCCGACATCATCGGCGTGATCGACGGCATCGCCTTCCAGACCAACATCCTCGCGCTCAACGCCGCGGTGGAAGCGGCGCGTGCCGGCGAGCAGGGCCGCGGCTTCGCGGTGGTGGCGAGCGAAGTGCGCTCGCTGGCCGGCCGCTCGGCGCAGGCCGCCAAAGAGATCAAGACCCTGATCGGCGCAAGCGTCGAGAAGGTGGAGACCGGCTCGCGCCTGGTCGCCGATGCCGGCGCCACCATGGGCGAGATCGTGGGCTCGGTGCAGCGCGTGAGCGACATCATCGGCGAGATCACCGCCGCTGCCAGCGAGCAGAGCCAGGGCATCAGCCAGGTCAACGACGCGGTGCTGCAGCTCGACCAGATGACGCAGCAGAACGCCGCGCTCGTCGAGGAATCGGCCGCCGCGGCCGAGGCTCTGAAGGAGCAGGCGATCCGCCTGGCGCAGGTGGTCGGCTCGTTCAAGCTCGAAGGCGCGTCGGCCCAGGTGGCGAAGGTGTCGGCAGCTCCGGCGCCGGTGCACAAGCCGGCCCCGGCTGCCAAGGCCACCCCGCAGCCGGCCGCCGTCGCCAAGCCGGCGCCGGCGCCCGTGGCTCCCAAGCCGGAAGCGAAGCCAAAGCCCGAGCCGGTTGCGGCAGCCGTTCCCGCCAAGACGCCGGCAGCCCCGGCCCCCGCGACCGCCAACGCGGCGCCCGACGACGACTGGGAAACCTTCTGACGCGCACACCGCCGGAAAAGGCGGGCGCATTCCACACACATCGAACCTTCAGTTTCAACCTGGCAAGCCGATAGTCATAGCAGAACAGCCTCCACCCGGCTTCCATTTCACGAGGACACCCCATGGACATGATTCACGAAGCAGCCCACGTCGCCCGTCACGAAGCGGCACGTGCCGCGCTGGCGGCCCAGTCGGGCAGCGAGTACCTGACCTTCCGCCTCGGCGCCGAGGAATACGGCATCGACATCCTGAAGGTGCAGGAGATCCGCTCCTACGAAGTGCCCACCCGCATCGCGAACGCTCCGCAGTTCGTGAAGGGCGTGGTCAACCTGCGTGGCGTGATCGTGCCGATCGTCGACCTGCGCCTGAAGCTCGGTTGCGACACCGCCGAGTACAACAGCTTCACCGTGGTGATCGTGCTCAACGTCAAGGGCCGCGTGGTCGGCGCCGTCGTCGACTCGGTCTCCGACGTGCTCGAACTCTCGGCCGAGTCGATCAAGCCGGCGCCCGAGATGGCCTCGGCCGTCGACACCAGCTTCATCACCGGCATCAGCAGCGTCAACGACCGCATGCTGATCATGATGGACATCGAGTCGCTGATGGCCAGCCCCGACATGGGCCTGATGGACGAATCGCACTGAGGCGCCCGAGCCTTCTCTGCGCCTCGGGCGGTGATCACTTCACCGCCCGAGCTGTTTCTGACGAACGTTTTTTTGCACTCGCGTCTACAAGAACCATGACACTCAACAACGTTTCGGTCTCCCGCAAGCTGTGGGGCGCCATCCTGCTGCTGCTCGCAGCCATGTTCTCCATCGCCCTGCTGGCCGCCTACGCCGCTTCCAGCGTGCAGGCCGAATCGGGCCGCCAGGTCGCCCTCACGCATGACCTGATCGAACGCTCGGCCCTCTGGAAGGGTCTGACCGACACCGCCGTCACCCGTGGCATGGCCAACGCCATCAGCAGCGACCCCGCGGTGGGCGAGCTCTTCAAGGAGAACCTCGCCAACGACACGAAGAAGATCGCCGCGCTGCGCGCCGAGATCGGCAAGCTCGCGACCACCGAGGCCGACAAGGCCGCCATGAAGACCGTGGCCGAAAAGGGCGCAGTGCTCGTGGCCGCCAGCAAGAAGGCCACCGAACTCGTGACCGCCGGCGACCGCACCGCCGTGACGGCCCACGTCAAGGGCGAGTACGCACAGACCGCCGCCGGCTACCTCGGCGCCATCGACGCCTTCGTCGAGCTGCAGCGCCAGAAGGGCGAGCAGGCCGTCGCCGAAGCCGCCCAGGCCCGCCAGCGCATCCTGATCGCCGCATTCGTCGGTTCGGGCCTGGTGATCGGGCTCGGCATGCTCGTGGCCGCCACGCTCGTGCACAGCATTCGCCAGCCGCTGAACGAATCCATCCGCGTGGCCGGCGCCATTGCCGAAGGCGACCTCACGCAAAGCATCTCGACCAATCGCCGCGACGAGTTCGGCTCGCTGATGCGCGCCCTGCAGCACATGAACGAATCGCTGGGCCGCGTGGTGGGCAACGTGCGTGCGTCGACCGACAGCATCAGCACCGCCTCGGCCGAGATCGCAACAGGCAACACCGACCTCTCGTCGCGCACCGAGCAGACCGCCAGCAACCTGCAGCAGGCCGCCAGCTCGATGGAGCAACTCACCGGCACCGTGCGCCAGAGCGCCGACTCCGCCCGCCAGGCCAACCAGCTCGCCTCGTCGGCCGCCGAAGTGGCGCAGCGCGGCGGCAGTGTGGTTGCCCAGGTCGTGTCGACCATGGACGAGATCAACGCGAGCTCCAAGAAGATCAGCGACATCATCGGCGTGATCGACGGCATCGCCTTCCAGACCAACATCCTCGCGCTCAACGCGGCAGTGGAAGCCGCGCGTGCCGGCGAGCAGGGCCGCGGCTTCGCGGTGGTGGCCGGTGAGGTGCGCTCGCTGGCCCAGCGCAGCGCCGAAGCCGCGCGCGAGATCAAGGGCCTGATCGGAAGCTCGGTCGACAAGGTCGAGGCCGGCTCGCGCCTGGTCGCCGATGCCGGCGCCACGATGAGCGAGATCGTGGGTTCGGTGCAGCGCGTGACCGACATCATCGGCGAGATCACCGCCGCTTCGAGCGAGCAGAGCGATGGCATCGGCCAGATCAACGTGGCCGTGACGCAACTCGACCAGATGACGCAGCAGAACGCCGCGCTGGTGGAAGAGTCGGCCGCTGCCGCCGAATCTCTGCGCGAGCAGGCCCACAAGCTGGCCGAGGTGGTCTCGGTCTTCCGGGTGGCGCGCGCCTGACGGCGCGCACCACCAGCTCCCTCAACACAGACCCACAAGAGCAACTATGACCGGCCTGAACAATCTGAAGATGCGCACCCGGCTCGGCCTGGGTTTCGGTGCCGTACTCGCCCTGCTGCTGGTGATGACCGGCGTGGCCTATGTGCAGATGGAGCGCACCTCGCACGCGATGGGCGACCTGTCTGCCAGCAGCCAGCGCGCCAGCCTCGTCACCGAGTGGCGCAGCAAGACGCAGCTCAACCTCGCGCGCACCATCGCCATCGCCAAGGCCTCGGGCCAGCCCGATGTCGAGGCCTACTTCGAGCCGCAGATCAAGGCGACCACGCAAGAGATCAGCGCCCTCAAGGAGACGCTCGACAAGCGGATGACGAGCGAGATCTCGCGCCAGCTGATGCAGGACATCGCCACACGTCGCGACACCTACATCGAGCTGCGCAACCAGATGCAGGCGCACGTGAAGGCGGCCGATCCGTTTGCCGTGGAAGCCCTGCTGAAGGAGAAGCTGCTGCCCGCTGCCGATGCCTACCTGGCCGCGATGAGCGCACTTCAGAAGACCGAACGCGACGCCACCGACGCCGAAGAGGCGGCCCTGCGCAGCACGCTGGCCATGGCCAAGGGTGTGCTGATCGCGCTGGCATTGGCCAGCCTCGCGGTCGGCGCCGGGATGGCCTTCGTCATCACCCGCTCGGTGGTGCTGCCGGTGCACGAGGCCGTGCGCGCCGCCACCGCCATCGCCGCCAACGACCTCTCGCACACGGTGAACTCTGAGCGCCGCGACGAAATGGGCGACCTGCTGCGTGCGCTCAACACCATGCAGGTCTCGCTGAGCGGCGTGATCGGCCAGGTGCGCCACGCCACCGACAGCATCAGCACCGCCTCGGCGGAGATCGCCTCGGGCAACAGCGACCTTTCCTCACGCACCGAGCAGGCCGCGAGCAACCTGCAGCAGACCGCCAGCTCGATGGAAGAACTCACCGCCACGGTGAAGCACAGCGCCGACTCGGCACGCCAGGCGAATCAACTGGCGGCATCGGCCGCCGAGGTGGCGCAGCGCGGCGGCAGCGTGGTCTCGCAGGTCGTGTCGACCATGGACGAGATCAATGCGAGCTCCAAGAAGATCAGCGACATCATCGGCGTGATCGATGGCATCGCGTTCCAGACCAACATCCTCGCGCTGAACGCGGCGGTCGAAGCGGCGCGTGCTGGCGAGCAGGGCCGCGGCTTTGCGGTGGTGGCCGGCGAGGTGCGCTCGCTGGCCCAGCGCAGCGCCGAAGCGGCGCGCGAGATCAAGGGCCTGATCGGGAACTCCGTCGACAAGGTGGAAGCGGGCTCACGGCTCGTGGCCGACGCCGGCGCCACGATGACGGAGATCGTGAACTCGGTGCAACGCGTGACCGACATCATTGGCGAGATCAGCACGGCCGCGTCTGAGCAGAGCGATGGCATCGGCCAGGTGAACGTGGCAGTGACGCAGCTCGATCAGATGACGCAGCAGAACGCAGCGCTCGTCGAGGAATCGGCCGCGGCGGCGGAGTCGCTGCGGGAGCAGGCGCATCGGTTGGCGGATGCGATGTCAGTGTTCAGGGTGGCGCGCTGATCTTTGCACTGCGTGGCGGTCTGCCGGGGTGAAATCCCGGCAACCCACCACGCAGCGCTATTCAGCAGCAGCCCGCCGCAAGGTCTCCACCACGGGCCTGCGCAGCACCTCCCTCAACCCCCACCATCCCGCCCCCAGCGCCAGCACCGCCCCCGCCGCGCCGCCCACCAAGGGAACCCACGGCGACGCGCTCCACGTGAACTGGAACGCGTACTTCGCCAGCGCCCAGCCCACGGCCATCGCCGCGACGGACGCGAGCACGCCCGCGAGCGCGCCCACGCCGAGCAGTTCGGCCCGCTGCACCTGCGCCAGCAGCTTGCCGCTCGCCCCGAGCGCGCGCATCACCGCGAACTCCCGTGCCCGCGCCTCACGCGTCGCGGTGACAGCCGCAAACAGCACCACCAACCCCGCCGCCAAGGTGAAGGTGAACAAGAACTCCACCGCCCTCACCACCTGATCCAGCACCGCCTGGATCTGCCCGATCGAGGCCGACACGTCGACGTTGGTGATGTTGGGGAAGTCGCGGCTCAACGCGTTGTCGAAGCCCGCCGTGGCCGGCGCGCGGAACGCGGCGATGTAGGTCGCCGGCACGTCGACCATGCGATCGGTCGGGAACATCACGAAGAAGTTGGCCCGCATCGAGCCCCAGTCGACCTTGCGCAGGCTGGTGATGCGGCCCTCGACCATCTGGCCCGCCACGTCGAAGCGCAGCGTGTCGCCGAGCTTCAGGCGCAGCGTCTCGGCCAGGCCCTGCTCCACGCTCAGGCCCCCCTTCTCTTCGCTGACCCAGCGGCCGGCCGTCACGCCGTTGTGCATGGGCGCTTTGGCGCTGTGGCTGAGGTTGAACTCGCGGTCGAGCAGGCGCTTGGCGCGCTCGTCGTCGTAGTCGTCGAGCTTGGCGGGGGTGCCGTTGATCGCCACCAGACGGCCGCGGATCATCGGGTACCAGTCGAACTTGGCCACGCCGCCCGCGCGCAGCTTGGCCTGGAACTCGTCGCCCTGCTCGGGCTGGATGTTGATGACGAAACGGTTGGGTGCATCAGGCGGCGTGGCCTGCCGCCAGCTGGAGATGAGGTCGGTGCGCAAGAGCACCAGCAGCACGAGCGCGAGCAGGCCCACGCTGAGCGCCGACACCTGCAGCACCGCAAACGCCGGCCGTGCCGCGATCTGCCGCGTGGCCAGCACCAGCCAGCGCGGGGCGCGCGACTCCGGCACGGCGCGGCGCAGCACCTGCACGGCGACCCACGACAGCAGCGCGAACACCGCCACCGCGCCGGCAAACCCGCCCACCGCGATCAGGCCCAGCTGCAGGTCGGACGACACCGCCAGCAGCAAGGCCACGAAGCCGGCCGCGCCGGCGCCGAGAACCGCGAGCGAGGCGGGCTTCAGCGCGCCCACGTCGCGGCGGATCACCCGCAGCGGCGGCACCTGGGAGAGCTGCAGCACCGGCGGGAGCCCGAAGCCCATCAGGAGCGTGAAGCCCACGCCCACGCCGAAGACCGCCGGCCAGGCGGTGGGCAGCGGCAGCGTGGCCGACACCAGGCCCGACAGCAGCCACACGAAGACGTGGTGCACCGCAAACCCGATGGCCACACCGGCCACGCTCGCCGCCAGGCCCACGAGCGCGAACTCGATCAGGTACTGCAGCGCGATGGTGCGCTGCGCCTGGCCGAGCACGCGCAGCATGGCGCAGTCGTCGAGGTGGCGCTCGGCGAAGTCGCGCGCGGCTATGCCCACCGCCACCGCCGCCAGCAACGCCGCCAGCAGGGCCACGAGGTTGAGGAACTTCTCGGCGCGGTCGAGCGTCTGGCGCATCTCGGGGCGGCCGGTCTCCAGCGACTCGACGCGCACGCCGCGCACCGTGCGGCCCTTGACCTGCTCGTCGGCCCAGCGCACGTATTCGCGCAGTGGCGCCTCGTCGGCGCCGGTGGCGGCCACGGCCATGCGGTAGGTGACGCGGCTGGCCGGCTGCACCAGCGCCGTCGACAGGAGGTCGGCCTCGTGCAGCATCACCCGCGGCGCAAAGCTCATGAAGCCGGCGCCGCGGTCGGGCTCGACCACGATCACCGCCGCGATCTTGAGCGTGGCGTCGCCCAGCAGGAGGTCGTCGCCGATCTGGAGCAGCAGGCTGTCGAGCAGGGGCGCGTCGACCCACACCGTGCCGCGCGCCGGGCCGTGCGTCACCGCTTCTTCGGCGCCGCCCGGCGTCTGCACCACGCGCAGCGCCCCGCGCAGCGGGTACGCATCGCTCACGCTCTTGACCGACACGAGGCGCGAGTTGCCGCCCTTCTCGTCGGGCGCACGGCCCATGCTCGGGAAGGCCGCGGTGGCCGCCACCTTGAGGCCGAGGGCCTGCGCCTTCTGGGTGAAGACGGCCGGCAGCGGCTGGTCGCTCGCGACGATGGCGTCACCGCCCAGCAGCTGGCGGGCGTCGCGCGCGAGGCCGTGGTTGAGGCGGTCGGCGAAGAAGCCCACGGCGGTGAGCGCCGCCACGGCGAGCGTCACCGCCACCAGCAGCAGGCGCAGCTCACCGGCGCGGAAGTCGCGCGCCAGCTGGCGCGACGCGAGTTGCCACAGAGAAGCCCTGGACGGCACGGACATGCGGATCTCCAACGAAGTGCGGGCACCTTACCCGATGCGGCCGCTCGCCGTGGGCAAATGGGTGCTGGACGCGAGGCGAACACTGCATGCAAATTGGCCGAACGGTCACGGGGGGAGCGGGTGCTTCAATGATCCTCATGGACACCCGCACCCTCCCCGCCCTCTTCCTCTCGCACGGCTCGCCCATGCTGGCGTTGGAGCCCGGTTCGACCGGCCCGTTCCTGCAGTCGCTCGGAGCGGCCATCGAGTCGACCTTCGGCCGGCCGAAGGCCATCCTCGCGGTCTCGGCGCACAGCCTCGCGCGTGAGCCGGTGCTGCTCGCCGGTGCTCAGCATCGCGCCGTGCACGACTTCGGCGGCTTCCCCGACGCGCTCTACCAGCTGCGCTACGACGCAGCCGGTGCCCCCGCGCTCGCCACGCAGGTGCAGGCGCGGCTGGCCGACGCCGGCTGGCCGGTGCACCGCGTCGAAGAAGGCGGCCTCGACCACGGCATCTGGACCATGCTGCGTTTCATGCGGCCCGAGGCCGACATCCCCGTGCTGCCGCTGGCCTGGGTGCCGACGATGCCGCCGGCCCAGCAGTTCGCCCTCGGCGAAGCGCTGGCCGAGCTGCGCCAGCAGGGCGTGCTGGTGATGGGCAGCGGCAGCATCACGCACAACCTGCGCCTCATCTTCGGTGCGCAACGCCCAGCCCTCGATGCGCCCGAAGTCGCCGACAGCGCGGCCTTCCGCCGCTGGATGCACGAGCGCAGCGCCGAGCGCGACTGGGAGGCCCTCTTCGCCTACCGCGAGCAGGCCCCCCACGCGAAGGAGATGCACCCGACCGACGAGCACCTGCTGCCCTGGTACGTGGCCGCAGGCGCGGGCGGCCGCGATGCGGTGCCGCAGCGCCTGCACGAGGCGGTGACCTACGGCTGCCTGGGCATGGACGCGTATGCCTTCGGCGCCGAGGCGGCCACGCTCGCCGACGCGATGGCGAAGGGTCGCTGACGCCCGGGGGGCCGGGCTACTGCGCCGTGGCCGACGCGGCGCTCGCCGCCGAGGCCACACGCGTGGCCACCGACTCGCGGTAGCGCTTCGCCAGCACTGCCGGGCCGTCGGGCGAGCGCTTGAGCGCGCCGCGCAAGGTGGCCATCTCGCCGACGCGAGCGGTCTCGTGGAGGCGGCCGAGGGTCTGCGCGAGGGCGTTGCAGCTCCATGCATCGGACTGCGCCGCTGCGCTCAGCTGCGCCAGCGCGTCGCGCTCCTCGGCGAAGGCCGCCACCCGCTCGGCCGGCCAGCCGGCGCGTTCGCCGATGCTGGCGGCCAGGGCCACTTCGGCGGCGGTGCCGCCGCGCCGGGCCAGCACTTCGGCGACGCCCGAACACAGCTGCTGGCGGTTGGCGTCTCGCATGTCCTTCACGCCACAGTGCTGGCTGGCGGCCACGAGCGGCAGCTCGGCACGAGCCTCCAGCTTCGTCAGCTCGGCGGCCAGGCTCACGCGCGACATCAGGTCGGCCTCGGGCGGCAGCTTGGCGAGCACCGTGCCGGCAAGCGCGCCGTGGCGCGCGTCCGACCGGGTGGCGTGCGACACGCGATAAAGGGCCTCGGCCACCGCGGGCTCATCGCGGCGCAGCGAGGCGTCGGCGGCCACCTGCAGCCAGGCCATCGCGTTGGTCGGCTCCAGCCGCGCCCATTGTTCGGCCGACAGCATGCGGCACACCCCTGCGGTGCGCTGCTGCTGGCAGGCCCGCATCGCCCAGGCGTAGACCTGCGGCGTGCTCTTGAACGCGGCCAGCGAGGCCAGCTCGTCGCGCGCCCGCGCCGCGCCGCCGTCGAGCACGCCGTCGGCCACGGCGCCCTCGTCGAGCGCGACCATCAGCAGGCCGGCGGCGCGCAGGTTGTCGTCCTGGCTGGACAGAAGCATGGGCAGCACCTGGTCGCGCGCACGCCGCGCGGCACCCACGATGGGCGCCATGTCGCGCGGGCGGCCATCGGCACCGGCCTTCACGCGGCCCAGGCCGCAGACCTCGATTTCATCGGCCGCAAGATCCTGCATGGCCGGTGCCACGAGCGCGGCCGTCATGGCCGACACGCCCTGCTGCGACAGCTGGGCCTCGTCGAGCGTGGCCAGCCTCTGCACCGTGTTCGCATTGGCCAAGTCTTCGACGGCGACCTCTTCCGCCTCCGGCGGCGGCTGGAGCCCGGCCTGTACCGCCTGCCACACCAGCCCGCCCAGCACCAGCACCACCAGGCCCGCACCGACCCAGCGCATGCGCCGCGTCAACCTGCCTTCATCGCCTTGTGCATCCTCGTTGTTGTTCACAAGCCCCCCTCTGCGATCGCTTCCTTGACCGCCGCCACCTGGCGGCGCGATACCACCAACCATTCATCGACCGGCGCCACCCGCACCACCCAGCCTTCGGCCGCCTCGTCTTCGCCCTCGGCCGGAAGCACGCGCCGTTCCAGCGCCCGCAGCGCCTTGCGCGCCACCAGCGCATTGCGGTGGATGCGCAGGAAACGGTCGCCCAGGCGTTGCTCGAGGTCGGTGAGCGCGTCGTCGAGCACGTGGGTGTGCGTGGCGGTGCGCAGCGTCACGTACTTCAACTCGGCCTTGAGGTAGAGCACCTCCGAGACCGGCACCCGCACCTTGCGCCCGAGTTCGTTCACGACGATCACCGGCTCGTCGGCCGCCTCGGCTGGCGCACGCGCGGCGCCATGGGGCTGGCCGAGGCGCTGCGCCACCCGCTGCAAGGCGGCGTGCAGCCGCTCGCGGCGCACGGGCTTGGTGAGGTAGTCGACCGCGTCGAGGTCGAAGGCCTGCAACGCATGCTCGGCATGCGCCGTCACGAACACGATGGCCGGCGGGTGGGGCAGCTGCTTGATGCGCGCGGCGAGCTGCGTGCCGTCGAGGCCGGGCATGTGGATGTCGAGCAGCACCAGGTCGCAGGGGCGGTCGGCGAGCCACACGAGCGCCTGGCTCGCGTTGGCCGCCTCGCCCACCACCTGCGCCTTGGGCGAGGGGCAGTCCTGCACCAGGCCGCGCAGGCGCAGGCGGGCCAGCTCTTCGTCGTCGACCACCAGGACCTTGAGTTCAGTGTTCATAGCGGGATGACGATCTGCACGCGGAAGAAGTCTTTGTCGATGTGCGTCTCGAACTGCGCAGCCACGTCGTGCATGAGGCGCAGGCGCTCGCGCACGTTGCGCAGGGCGATGCCGTTGCCCGGGCGCGAAGGCTGCTGCGGCAAGGTGTTGACGATGCTCACCACCGCATGCGCACGCTTGACCCGCGTGCGGATGCGCACCACGCCGCCATCGGGCGCCGGCTCCACGCCGTGGCGCACCGCGTTTTCGACCAGCGGCTGCAGCAGGAGCGGCGGCACGCGGGCGGTGCCGGCGTCTTCATCGAGCTCCCAGCTCACCTGCAGGCGCTCGCCGAAACGCACCTGCTCGATGGCGAGGTAGCGCTGCGCGAGCGAGACCTCCTCGGCCAGCGTGACCGAAGCGCCGCTGTCGCTCAGCGCCACGCGGAAGAGTTCGGCCAAGTCTTCGAGCAGCCCTTCGGTACGGGCCGGGTCGAGCCGGGCCAGCGTGATCGCCGTGTTGAGCGTGTTGAAGAGGAAGTGCGGCCGGATGCGCGACTGCAACTCGGCCAGCCGCGCGGTGGTATCGGCCGGCAGCCGGGCCCGCGCCCGCAGCGTGAGCCAATAGAACATGGCGGCGGCGAGCAGCGCGCCGGCCAGCGCGGGCGGCAGCAAGGTGGTGCCCGGGCCCAGGCCGCCCGCGGCCTGCAGGCCCCAGCCGAAGGCCCCGCTGCCGGCCCCTAGCAGCACGGCCACCACCCATTGCGCCACGGCCGGCAGCCGCGCCAACACCTGCTTGAGCAGGCAGGCCAGCACCAGCCACAGCAGCAGCGCCGGCAGCGCCATGCTGGCTGCCACCGCCAGCAGCGTGAGCCACGACGCCAGATCGCTCGCCCCGAAGCTCACCGCCACCGCGAGCGTGCAGTGCACGAAGAGCAGCGCGCGCAGCACCACCCCCACGTGACACACGTCGAAGGCCGAGACGGCCCCGTTCCGCCCTTTCACGCCGGGCTCGTAAGGGCCGAAGCCGGTGGGCCCGAAGAGGCTGCTGCTGGACGTGCTGGAAGGGTCTGCCGACCCGGCGCCTTCGGCCCCCGCTCGGGCCGGGCGGCTGGGCGCGTTCACGGCGTCTGGGGGCTTGGGCTCGGGCATGTCGGGCGGGGTGGCCGAATAGAATCGGCCGCTCTGATCTTGAAGCCGGCGCGAACACCGCGCCGTCCTGCGATTGTCGCCAAGACACGCCCCCCGGCAACCGCACACACACAGCGTTACACGCCCCCCGCCCGCCATGTCCTCCAACCAACTCGACAAGAAATCCCAAGCCTGGTCTGCGCTCTTTTCCGAGCCGATGAGCGAGCTGGTCAAGCGCTACACCGCGAGCGTCGACTTCGACAAGCGCCTCTGGAAGGCCGACATCGCAGGCTCCCTGGCCCACGCCGAGATGCTGGCCGCGCAGGGTGTGATCGGCGCGCAGGACCTCGCCGACATCCAGCGCGGCATGGCGCAGATCAAGGGCGAGATCGAGGCCGGCAGCTTCGAGTGGAAGCTCGACCTCGAAGACGTGCACCTCAACATTGAGGCCCGCCTCACCACCCTCGTGGGCGACGCCGGCAAGCGCCTGCACACCGGCCGCTCGCGCAACGACCAGGTGGCCACCGACGTGCGCCTGTGGTTGCGCGACGAGATCGACTCACTCGCGCCGCTGCTGGCCGACATGCAGAAGTCGCTGGTCGACGTGGCCGAGAAGAATGTCGACACCATCCTGCCTGGCTTCACCCACATGCAGGTGGCCCAGCCGGTGAGCTTTGCGCACCACCTGCTGGCCTATGTGGAGATGTTCAAACGCGACGCCGAGCGCCTTGCCGATGTGCGCAAGCGCGTGAACCAGCTGCCGCTCGGCGCCGCCGCACTCGCCGGCACGAGCTACCCGCTCGACCGCGAGCGTGTCGCCAAGACGCTGGGCTTCGACGGCGCGTGCCAGAACAGCCTCGATGCGGTGAGCGACCGCGACTTCGCGCTCGAGTTCACCGCGTTCGCCTCGATCGCGATGGTGCATGTGTCGCGCCTCGCGGAAGAGATCGTGCTCTGGATGAGCCAGAACTTCAGCTTCATCGACCTCGCCGACCGCTACTGCACTGGCTCGTCGATCATGCCGCAGAAGCGCAACCCCGACGTGGCCGAGCTGGCGCGTGGCAAGAGCGGCCGGGTGGTCGGCCACCTGATGGGGCTCATCACGCTGATGAAGGGCCAGCCCCTCACCTACAACAAGGACAACCAGGAAGACAAGGAGCCCTTGTTCGACACCGTCGACACGCTGCGCGACACGCTGCGCATCATGGCCGAGATGGTGGGCGGCATCACGGTCAAGAAGGACGCCATGGAACGCGCGGCCCTGCGCGGCTACGCCACCGCCACCGACCTCGCCGACTACCTGGTGAAAAAGGGCCTGCCCTTCCGCGATGCGCACGAGGTGGTCGCCCATGCGGTGAAGACCGCCATCGCGCAAGGCAAGGACCTCTCCGAACTGCCGCTCGCCACGCTGCAAGGCTTCAACGCGACGATCACCGACGACGTGTTCGGCGTGCTGAGCCTCGCCGGCTCGCTCAACGCCCGCCAGGTGCTCGGCGGCACGGCACCCGTGCAGGTGCGCGCCCAGATCGCGCGGCACCGCCAGCGCCTCGGCTGAGGCTGCATCCAGGGCGAAACCGGGCGCGTAAGGGTCTCCATGAACCGACGCTTCCACCTTGGCCGCCTCGCCACCCTGCTCACCCTGCCGGCCTTGAGCGCCTGCTCCTCGGGCCTCAATGCGCTCAAGCCTTCGTCCACCTACGTGGCGACCGTGGGCGTGAGCTACGGGCCCGACCCGCGGCACAAGCTCGACGTCTATCGCCCTTCCGGCAAGCCGCCGCGCGGCGGGTGGCCGGTGGCGGTGTTCTTCTACGGCGGCTCGTGGCATTGGGGCAGCCGCACCGAATACACCTTTGCCGGCGAAGCGCTGGCCTCGCGCGGCGTGCTGGCGTTGATCGCCGATTACCGCCTCTACCCGGAAGTGCGCTACCCCGGTTTTCTCGACGACAGCGCCCGTGCTACCGGCTATGCGCTCAGGGAAGCCTCGAAGCTCGGCGGCAACCCGCAGCGGGTGTACGTGATGGGCCACAGCGCCGGCGCTTACAACGCCGCGATGGTGGCGCTCGACGAGCGCTGGCTGAAGGCGCAAGGCCAGTCGCCCGCGTCGCTCGCCGGCTGGATCGGGTTGGCGGGCCCTTATGAGTTCCTGCCGATCAGCAACCCACAGGCGCAGGTGGTGTTCCACCACCCCGACGTCCCCCCCGGCACGCAGCCGATCGACTACGTGAAGCGCGACGCACCGCGCGCCTTCCTCGGTGCGGCGCGCAGCGACCACCTCGTCAACCCGGTGCGCAACACCGAGCAGATGGCCGAGCGCCTGAAGTCAGCCGGCGCGCCGGTGGAGCTCAAGCTCTACGACGGCGTGGACCACGTGACGCTGGTGGCCTCGATGGCGTGGTCGCTGCGCTGGATGTCGAGCGTGCTCGACGACGTGTCGGGTTTCATGCTGGCCGAGCCGGCCACCACACCCACCACCGCCGCGAAATCGGCGGCCCAATGAAAAGAGCCGCACGAAGGCGGCTCTCTCACATGGATCGACCCGCGATCAGTCGTTCGCGCCGATCAGCTCGCCGAACAGCACCCACTGCGTGCCGTTGAACTTGGCCAGCTGGCCCTGCTCCATCAGGAAGAAGTCGGTCGGCGAGGTGTTGATCGCCATGCCGGGCAGCAGCAGCGGCAGCTTGAAGTTCTTGAGGTTGGCCGCCTGCTTCATCAGGTTCTCGCGGGTGAGGTCGTTGCCGCACTGCTTGAGCACCTGGTGCAGGGTCTGCGCCGTGAGGTAGGCGTACATGTTCGACGCATCCTTCGGGTCACCCTCGCGGTAGTGGCGGCCCATGAAGGCGCGCCATTCGAGCATGGCCGGGTCGTCCTTCCACTGCGGGTCGTTGGGGTCCTTGTAGTACTGCAGCGTGATCAGGTCCTTCGACTTGTCGAGACCGGCCGGCACCAGCACCGAGCCCACCGACGCGCCCACGTTGTTCACGATGTGCAGCGGCTTCCAGCCCGAGTCGAAGGCCTTGCGGATCGCCTGGGCCGAGAACTTCGGCGTGGTGATGTTGATGAAGGTGTCGGCACCCGACGCCTGCAGCGTGAGGATCTGCGAGTCGACGGTCGGATCGGACACCTCGTAGGTCGCTTCCTTCACCACCATCGTGGCGGCCTTGGCGCCCAGGCCGTCTTTCACGCCCTTGAGCACGTCTTTGCCGTAGTCGTCGTTCTGGTAGAGGATCGCGACCTTGGCGTTGGGCTTGTTCTTCAAGAGCCACTTCGCGTAGATCATGCCTTCGGACTGGTAGGCGATGTTCCAGCCGATGGTCCACGGGTAGGCCTTCGGGTCGGCCCACTTGGTGGCGCCCGTCGACAGGAAGAGGTGCGGCACCTTCTTCGCATTCATGTACTTGTGGATCGCGCTGTTGGGCGCGGTGCCGAGCGTGTTGAAGGTGGCAAGCACTTCTTCCTGCTCGACGAGCTTTCTGATCTGCTCGACCGTCTTGGGCGGGCTGTAGCCGTCGTCCAGGCTGATCAGGTTGACCTTGCGGCCGTTGATGCCGCCCTGCTCGTTGACCATCTTGAAGTAGGCCTGGTGCAGCTTGCCGATCGTGCCGTAGGCCGAGGCAGGGCCGCTGTAGGGCATGGTCTGCCCGATCTTGATCTCGGTGTCGGAGGCACCAGGGCCGTATTTGCCTGCGGCCATCGCGCCGACACTGAAGGCCAGCGACGCGGACGCCGCCAGCACGAGGTTCAAGGTTCTGGATGTCATGTCGCTTCCTTTCGATCGAACTGAAAACACATTGGCTGCGGCCAGACGCTTCCCATCAACGCATCGGCCACCGATGAGGGTCTACTGAGTTACCCGCCCTCGTAGAAACCGAGCCCTCAGGATCCGGATCAGGCCGGCCACCCCTGTGGGCATCACGTACATGAAGACGATGAGGAACACGCCGTAGATGGCCCACGGCGCCGACTTGGAGATCTGGTCGGCCACGTTCGGGATGAACTGGATGAAGAGCGCGCCGAAGATCGCACCCGAGATCGAAGCCAGCCCGCCGATCACCACGCCGATGAAGAGGCTGAACGACAGGAAGATGCCGAAGGAGTCGGGCGCCACGAACTGCACCGCGATCGCGCCGAGCGCCCCCGCGATGCCGGTGTACATGGCCGACACGCCGAAGGTCAGCGACTTGTACATCGAGGCGTTGACGCCCATTGCCCGCGCGGCGATCGGCTGGTCGCGCAGCGCCACCATCGCGCGGCCGATGCGCCCGCGCAGCAGGTTCCAGCCGATGAAGAAGAGCAGCACCGTCCACGCGAGGATGAAGAGGTACAGCCACTTGTCTTGCGACAGGCCGGTCCATTCCGGCGCATCGGGCTTCATGATGACGAGGCCTTGCGAGCCGCCCGTCCAGTGCTCGAGCGCCTTGTGCTTGAGGATCTGCGGCATGGCGATGCCGAGCGCGAGCGTGGCAATCGCGAGGTACAGGCCTTCGAGGCGCAGCGCCGGCAGGCCGAAGAGGAAACCCGCCACCAGGCACACGAGACCGGCAAGCGGGATCGTGGCCCAGTACGGCAAGCCGACCTTGTCCATCAGCACCGCCGCCACATACGCGCCGATGGCATAGAAGGCGCCGTGGCCGAGCGAGATCTGGCCGTTGAAGCCCATCAGCATGTTGAGCCCGAGGATCGCGATGGCGTAGCACAGCGCGAGCGCGAGCTGGAACACGCGGTAGTCGGGGATGAACATCGGCACGGCAACCGCCGCGACCAGGAGGACTGCGAGGCCGGCGAGCTGCTTGCCGCTGAGCGCGGGCTTTTGGAGGGTGGTGGTCATGGTGGTGCTCCTCAGGCCTCAGACGCGCGAGACATGGGTCTTGCCGAACAGGCCCGAAGGCTTGAGCACCAGCACCCCCACGATCAGCACCAGGGCGACGGTGTGCTTGAGCTCGGTGCCCAGGTATACGCCGACCACGTTTTCCAGCACGCCCACGATGAAGCCGCCGATCACGGCGCCCCACGGGTTGTCGATGCCGCCGAGCAGCGCGCCGGCAAAGGCATACAGCAGCACGCCGCCCATCATGTTGGGCTCGAGGAAGACGACCGGCGCCACCATCATCCCGGCGATCGCGCCGATGGCCGCGGCCAGGCCCCAGCCCAGCGCGAGCATCCAGCCCACCCGCACGCCCACGAGCCGCGCCGAGACGGGGTTCTGAGCCGCCGAGCGCATGGCCAGGCCCAGCGGCGTGTAGCGGAAGAAGACGAAGAGCATCGCCAGCAGCACGAGCGTGATGCCCATCGAGCCGATCTCGTGCGACGACATGTAGCGGTTGCCGAAGAAGGGCTGCTCGGGGAACGGGCTCGCGAAGGGCTTGATCGTGTAGCCGAAGATCCAGCCGGCCACGCTGTTGAAGATGACGAGCAGGCCGATGAAGACGGTCACCACCGCGAGCACCGGCGCGTTTTCCACCGGGCGGATGACGACCCGCTCGATCACCACGCCCGCCACGAACGCGACGATCGTGGTGAGGAAGAAGGTCGCCCAGTACGGCAGGCCGGCCTGCATCAGGGCCCACGCGAGGTAGGTGGCGAACATCGCCATCTCGCCCTGCGCGAAATTGATCTCGTGCGTGGCCTGGTAGATCATGACCAGCGCGAGCGCCATGCTGGCGTAGATGCCGCCGGTGGCCAGGCCCGACAGCACTTGGTGAATCAACAAATCCATGGATCAGTAGCCCAGATACGAGCGGCGCACCGACTCGTCGTTGCGGATGGATTCCGAGGTGCCCGAGATCACGACCTTGCCGGTCTCGAGCAGGTAGGCGTGGTCGGCGAGCTTCAACGCGAGCGAGGCGTTCTGCTCGACCAGCAGCATGCTGATCCTGTCGCTCTGGTTGATGGCCTTGAAGATCTCGAAGAGCTCCTGCACCACCAGCGGCGCGAGGCCGAACGACGGCTCGTCGAGCAGCAGCAACCGAGGCCGCAGCATCAGCGCGCGCGACACCGCCAGCATCTGCTGTTCGCCGCCCGAGAGCGTGCCGGCCTGCTGCTTGCGGCGCTCCTTCAGGCGCGGGAAGTAGGTGTACATGCGCTCGAAGTCGAGCGCGACCTCGGCCTTGTCTTTGCGTGTGTAGGCGCCGACGCGCAGGTTCTCTTCCACCGAGAAGTTGAGGAAGGTGCCGCGGCCATCGGGCACGTGGGCCACGCCTTGGCGCACGATGTTTTCCGTGGCCTTGCCATCGATGCGCTCGCCGCCGAGCGTGATCTCGCCTTGCGTCTGCACCATGCCGCACACGGCGCGCAGCGTGGTGGTCTTGCCGGCGCCGTTGGCTCCGAGGATGGTCGTGATGCCGCCGGTCTTCACGTCGAAGTCGAGGCCGTGCAGCACTTTGGTCTGGCCGTATTGCGCGCGCAGGCCGCGCACTTGCAGGAGGATGTCGCTCATGCAGCCTCCGCGCCCAGATAGGCCTTGATGACTTCCGCGTTGGCCTGCACTTCCGCCGGCGTGCCGTCGGCGATCTTGCGGCCGAAGTTGAGCGCGACGACCTGGTCGGAGACGCGCATCACGAGGTTCATGTGGTGCTCCACCAGCAGGATGGTCAGCTTGAGTTCGCTGCGGATGCGGCGCAGCAGGTCCATCAATGCACCTACTTCTTCGTGGTTCAGGCCACCGGCCGGCTCGTCGAGCAGCAGCAGCTTCGGCTGTGTGATGAGCGCACGGCCGAACTCCACGCGCTTCTGGGTGCCGAAGGGCAGGTCGGCCACCACGGTCTCGGCGACGGAGCCGAGTTCAAGCAGTTCGATCACCTGCTCCACATGCTCGCGAAGGCGCTGCTCTTCGCGGCGCACGCTCGGCAGGCGCAAGGCGTTGGAGAGATAGCCCGTGCTCGTGCGGCTGTGACCGCCGAGCATCACGTTCTGGCGCACGCTCATCGTGCGGAAGAGTGCGAGGTTCTGGAAGGTGCGGCCGATGCCCATCGACGCAATGCCGTGCGGCTGCACTTCGGTCAGCGAGCGGCCTTCGAAGGCGATGCGCCCTTCGCTGAATTCGTAGAGGCGCGACAGGCAGTTGAACAGCGTGGTCTTGCCCGCGCCGTTGGGCCCGATGAGGCCCACGATCTTGCCGGCCTCGACCTGGAAGGAGACCTTGTCCAAGGCCGTGATGCCACCGAAGCGAACCGTGACGTCGCTAACGTCAAGAAGCGGTGGTGTGCTGCGCGCGTCGATTCCAACTCTCCCCATTCATGGACCGAGGTTCTGCAAAGCAAAACGTTGACCTGGCGTTCCGCCCCTCAGATCGAAAGGCGAGCGCAATGTAGTGTGGAGTCCTGCGCAAAGGCAGAGGGGTGTTTCCCGTAAGGGAGGGCCCAGGGAGTTGTTTTCCTAGGCCTCGGTTCCGAGAGGTGGAATCGAACGCGTGTGCCTGAAACCGGCTTCTTCAACTGCCTTCAACGCGCGCGGGACGCTGCGCTCGAGGCGCTCCTCAATGTGCTTCGTCCCAGTTCGGGCCGACACCCACCTCGGCCAGCAGCGGCACCTTCAATTGCGCCACGCCCGCCATGAGTTTCGGCAGCTCGGCGCGCACCCATTCGAGCTCGGCTTCGGGCACTTCGAACACGAGTTCGTCGTGCACCTGCATGACCATCAAGGTGCGCCGTTGTTGCGCATCGAGCGCGGCCTGCACGGCGATCATCGCGAGCTTCACGAGGTCGGCCGCGGTGCCCTGCATCGGTGCGTTGATCGCCTGCCGTTCGGCGCCGGCCTTGCGCGGGCCATTGCCGCCGTTAATTTCGGGCAGGTAGATGCGCCGGCCGAAAAGGGTCTCGACATAACCCTTCTCGCGCGCGGAAATCTTGGTGTCGTCCATGTAGCGCTTCACGCCGGGGTAGCGGGCGAAGTAGCGCTCGATGTACTGGTTGGCCGCACTGCGCTCGATGCCGAGGCTCGCCGCCAGGCCGAAGGCCCCCATGCCGTAGATGAGGCCGAAGTTGATGGTCTTGGCATAGCGGCGCTGCTCGCTCGTCACCGCCGCGGGCTCGATGCCGAAGACCTCGGCGGCCGTGGCGCGGTGCACGTCCATGCCTTCGGCGAAGGCCTTGAGCAGGTTCTCGTCGCCGGAGATGTCGGCCATGATGCGCAGCTCGATCTGCGAGTAGTCGGCGCTGACGATCACACTGCCGGTCGGCGCGATGAAGGCCTCGCGCACACGCCGGCCCTCGGCCGTGCGGATCGGGATGTTCTGCAGGTTCGGGTCGTTGCTGGACAAGCGCCCCGTCACCGCCACCGCCTGCGCGTAGTTGGTGTGCACGCGGCCGGTCTTCGGGTTGACCATCAGCGGCAGCTTGTCGGTGTAGGTGCCCTTGAGCTTCGACAGCGAGCGGTGCTCCAGCAGCTTGGCCGGCAGCGGGTAGTCCTCGGCGAGCTTGTCGAGCACTTCTTCGTCGGTGCTGGGCGAGCCGCTCGCGGTCTTCTTGATCACCGGCAGGCCGAGCTTGCCGAAGAGGATCTCGCCGATCTGCTTGGGGCTGCCCATGTTGAACGGCTGGCCCGCGAGTTCGTGCGCTTCGCGTTCGAGCTGCAGCATGCGCTCGCCGAGCTGCTGGCTCTGCTGGGCCAGGCGCGCGGGGTCGATCAGCACGCCGTTGCGCTCGATGCGCTGCAGGATGTGCGTGACCGGCATCTCGATCTTTTCGTAGACGAAGCGCAGGCCCTTGTCGGCCTCGACCTGCGGCCACAGCGTCTGGTGCACCTGCAGCGTCATCTCGCTGTCTTCGCAGGAGTACTCGGCGGCCTTCTCGATGTCGACCTGCGCAAACGGGATCTGGTGCGCGCCCTTGCCGCACACGTCTTCATAAGACAGGCCGGCACGGCCGAGGTGGCGCTGCGCGAGGCTGTCGAGGCTGTGCGGCTTGTGCGCCTCGAGCACGTAGCTCTGCAGCAGCGTGTCGTGCACGTAGCCGCGCACGGTGATGCCGGCATTGGCGAGCACGTGGCTGTCGTACTTGATATTCTGGCCGAGCTTGGGCGCGTCGGCGTTTTCGAGCCAGGGCTTGAGGCGCTGGAGCACCATGTCGCAGGGCAGCTGGTCGGGCGCCCCGGCGTAGCTGTGGCGCAGCGGGATGTAGGCCGCCTCGCCCGGGCTCACGCTGAGCGAGATGCCGACGATCTGCGCAACCATCGGGTCGAGCGAATCGGTCTCGGTGTCGATGGCGGCGAGCGGCGCCGACTCCACCTTGTCGGCCCACAGCTCCAGCTCCTCGGGGGTGAGCACGGTGGTGTAGCTGCGGCTGATGGCGTGGTTGGCCACCATCGGCGTCGGGTTGGCGAGCACGGCGGGCGCCTCGGCCGCGGCGCTACCGCCCCCGAGCGCCTCTTCCAGCTCGCGCTTCCAGGTCTTGAAGCCGTAGCGGGTGTAGAAGTCGAGCAGCGCCTCGCGGTTGACGGGCTGCAGCGCCAGCGATTCGAGCGCCGGCCAGCCGGGCACGTGCTCGGCGAAGTCGCAATCGGTCTTCACCGTCACGAGCTGGCGGCCCATGGGCAGCCACTCGAGTGCCTTGCGCAGGTTCTCGCCGGCCACGCCCTTCACCTTGTCGGCCGCGGCGATCACACCGTCGAGCGAGCCGTGTTCAGCGATCCATTTCGCGGCCGTCTTGGGGCCAACCTTCTCGACGCCCGGCACGTTGTCGACCGCATCGCCCATCAGCGTGAGGTAGTCGACGATGCGCTCGGGCGGCACGCCGAATTTCTCGGTCACGCCGGCCACGTCGAGCTTCTCGTTGCTCATGGTGTTGATGAGCGTCACGTGCTCGTTGACGAGCTGGGCGAGGTCCTTGTCGCCGGTGGAGATGATGACCTTCTGCCCCGCTTTCGCGGCGATGCACGAGAGCGTGCCGATCACGTCGTCGGCCTCCACGCCTTCGACCATCATCACCGGCCAGCCGAGCAGCTTCACCACTTCGTGGATGGGCTCGATCTGCTGCACCAGCGGCTCGGGCATGGGCGAGCGATGGGCCTTGTACTCGGGGTACCAGTCGTCGCGGAAGGTCTTGCCCGGCGCGTCGAACACACACACCGCGTGCGAGGGTTTCACGTCCTGCACGGCCTTTTTCATCATCGCCACCATGCCGTGGATCGCCCCGGTGGGCACGCCGCCCGGCCCGCGCAGATCGGGCAGCGCGTGGTAGGCGCGGTAGAGGTAGCTGGAGCCATCGACCAGCAGCAGCGGGCCGTCGTCGGGAAGCAGGGGCAGGTTCATGGCGCGGATTGTCGGGGAAGCGACTCGCCCTGCCGGACTGCTGCCATTTCGAACCCATGCCCACCCATGCGGGTGTGGCCGTGCCGCGGCGCGTCACCCGACGGTGGGCTGGGCAGGCGGGGCGGCGCTGCATAGCCTTGCGGGCTTCCACTCCTGCCCTGCCCCATGCCCTTGCGAACCGACCCCATCCGCCGCGCACTGCTGCTGTCGCTCAGCGCCGCGCCCTTCCTGCCGCAACCCGCCCGCGCGGGCGGCCCGCGGCCCTTGATGCTGGCAGGCCTCTATCGCCCTGGCATGCCCTTGCAGGGATGGTGGGTGAGCGAGAAGTACGACGGCGTGCGTGCCTACTGGGACGGCCAGTCGCTGTGGACCCGCCACGGCCACCGCATCCACACGCCCGTGTGGTTCACCGACGGCTGGCCTGCCCACGCGATGGACGGCGAGCTGTGGGCGGGCCACGGCCGCTTCACGAGCGCGGCCTCGGCCGCCGCACGCGACCTGCCCGACGACGGCGCCTGGCGCGCGCTGCGCTACATGGTCTTCGACCTGCCCGCCGCACCGGGCCCGTTCGACACGCGCATCGCCGAGCTTCGCCGGGCCCTGCCCCACGCACGGCCCACAGTGCAAGCGGTGGCGCAGCACGAAGCCACCACCGAGGCGGCGCTGCAGGCCCTGCTGCACGACACGGTGCACCGTGGCGGCGAAGGGCTGATGCTCCATCGTGGCGCATCGGCCTATCGGGGCGAACGCAGCGACGACCTGCTCAAGCTCAAGCAGCACCTCGATGCCGAGGCCACCGTGGTCGGCCATGTGCCGGGCCACGGCAAGTACGACGGCCTGGTCGGTGCGCTGCTCGTGGAAACACCGCAAGGCCTGCGCTTCAAGCTGGGCAGCGGCCTGCGCGACACCGATCGGGTGTCGCCACCGCCCATCGGCAGCCAGGTCACCTACCGCTACCGGGGCCTGCACCCGGACGGCGCCCCGCGCTTCGCGAGTTTCGTGAGGGTGCGGCTCGACTGACGGATGCCCATCAATAATGGCGGCCCCGCGGAGGGCGGGTTCACCACCAATGAAGAGGGAGTCATGAAGAACCACATCGTCGCGCTGGCGGCCATTGCCGCCTGTGCCTTGTCGTCGAACGTCGCCGCCCAGACCTATGCCAGTGTGGCCGGTGGTCGCGGACAGCTCTCGGTGGACTGCACGGGGTCGAGTGCCTGCGACAGGAAAGGCGACGCGTACCGCTTTCTCGCCGGGCGCCGCTTTCCGGGAGGCATCTCGGCCGAGGTCGGCCTCGTGGACTACGGCAACGCCAAGGTGAGCAGCTCGGGTGCCACCGGCGAGTTCGCCGTGACCGGCGTCACCGCGGGCATCGCTGGCGACTTGCCGCTCAGCTCGTCCTTCGGCTTTGCCACCCGCTTCGGCATCGCCATGCTGAGGACGCAACTGCGGGTCTCCGCGGCCATCTCCGGCTCACAGTCGACCGACAAGAACGTGGCGCCGTATGTCGGCCTCGGACTCTACGTCACCCCGTGGCAGAACATCCGCCTCGAACTCAGCGTCGACCAGAGCCGGGCCGAGTTCCGCGGCAGCAAGGGCGACGTGCGCGCCGTCATGCTGGGCGCCCGCGTGCTCTTCTGAGCGTCAGACCTTGGCGCTGCGATCGGCAACCTTGGGCACCAGCGACAGCACCCCCAGCGCCAGCAGCGTGCTCAGCACCGCCGTCATCTCGCGCCCCAGGCCGCAGGCAATGCCGATGGCCGCCGTCATCCACACGCCTGCCGCGGTGGTGAGGCCGAGCACGTTCTCTTCGCTCTTGTTCTTGATGATGGCCCCAGCCCCGAGGAAGCCGATACCGGCCACCACACCCTGGATCACGCGGCTCATGTCGTCGATCTCCATGCCCCCCTGCTGAGGTACCAGCACGAAGAGCGCCGCGCCCATCGCCACCAGCATGTGGGTACGGATGCCCGCCGCCTTGCCCTGGCTCTCGCGCTCGTAGCCGAGCACGCCGCCCAGCACCGCCGCCAGCAGCAGGCGCAGCAGGATGCGCGTGATCTGTTCGGCGTCGACGGCGTCGGAGAACTCGGCGGCGATGGTGTCGAGGATGCGTGTCCACATGGTCGGTCTCTTCTGGAAACGGCCGGTCAGCCGCGCACGATGCGGTTGCGCCCGCCCTGCTTGGCAGCATAGAGGGCTTGGTCGGCACGGGCGATGATGTCCTCAAGGCCGACCTCGCCTTCACGGAGCGCCGCCACGCCGGCACTGAAGGTCACGTCGAAGCCGAGCACGGGGCTCACGTCGTGTGCGAGAGCGGCCCGCAGACGCTGGTCGACCGCCTCTGCGGCGGCCAGGTCCGACATGGGCAGCAGCACGCAGAACTCTTCGCCGCCGTAGCGGCCCACCAGATCGGGCTGGCGCACCACTTGCCGCAAGGCTGCTGCGAACAGCGTCAGCGCACGATCGCCGGTCTGATGGCCGTAGGTGTCGTTGATGCGTTTGAAGAAGTCGATGTCCAGCATCAGCACGACGAGGCCACGCCCGTGGCGACGCGCCAGGTTGAAATGCGCCAGCCCCTGCTCCATCCAGTGGCGACGGTTGAGCACGCCGGTCAGGCCGTCGGTGGTGGCCAGGCGCTTGAGTTCCTGCTCCGCCTCGTCGCGGTAGGCCAGGAGAAACGCCAAGGTCCCGGCCATCACACTCGCATTGCTGACGATGAGCCCGACGATGTTGACCCAATGCGGCGACTCGAAGCGGGGGTAGCTTTCAGGCGCCACGATCACGAGCACCGCTCGGCACGCCACCATCGCACCCGATGCGCCCAGCGCGAGCCCGGCCAGCCACCGCCAGCGCCAGCTGCCGGTGGAGCCGGGGCGCAGGAGCAGCCAGGTCAGCCACAACATCTGAAGCCCGATGGCCACGTTGACGACCAGGATGCGGGCGGCGAAGTTCTCGAACACGAGCCAGTGCAACACGGCCGTCACCACCGGCACCCCGACGACCCACGGCAGGGACACCGGCTGGCGCAGGTAGCTCTTGGCGGCCAGGTACATGAAGCTGAAGCCGGTGACCATCGCGGCCGAGCCGAGCGTCGCCATCTCGCGCGGCCAGCCCTTGTAAGCGGCGACGAGCGCGGCCCACGCCACGGCCTGCAACACCAGCGCCGCCGTCCACAGCCGCATCCCCGATCGCGTCTTCCGCCCAACACCAAGCAGCAACGCCCCCACGATCAGCGTGAGGTTGATGAACATCGAAGCGAAGAGGGTCAGGGCGTCAAGCTTCATCGTGCGGCGTGCGGTCGACAGGGTGGCCTCGATTCTGATTTCAATGGCTCCTGTCTGCGCGTGTACTGCGGTGCGAAATTGCCGGCTCTCGTGAATTGCAGGATCGGCCTTCCGTTTGATCGATCACGCCACTTGCCGGCCGAACTCGGGAAAACCTTGCGCATGCCGGAGGGACGCGCTCCGCAGAATCCGCGCACCCCATCTGCTGCATGCAAAGGTGTATGGCATGAAACACGCAGGCGCCACGATTTCACTCGCATACGTCACCGCCTTGCTCGAGGCTGCGGGCGTTTCACCTTCCCAGTCATCGAAGCTGCTGCGCGCGCATGGCGTGCCGGAAGACGACACGGCTCGTCTCACCGAACAGCAGTTCGCGCAGTTCTACCGGGCGATGGCCGTGGCCCTCGACGATGAACTGCTCGGCCTCTTCTCGCGGCCGATGCGGCCCGGTGCGTTGAAGTACGTCTGCCTCGCCCTGCTCGACGCCAAGAACCTCAACGTGGTGCTTCACCGCTGGGCCTGCATGTACCGCGTGGTGCAGGACGACTTCCATGTCGAGATCGCCAACCAGGGCGACACGGCGCGGATCGCGCTCGTGCAGATGCCGGGCGGCCTGCCGTGCAGGCCCTTCACGGCCGATCTGATCCTGAAGTTGATCCACGGCGTGATCTCGTGGCTCTCGGCGCGGCGACTGCCCCTCCTGCAGGTGGAGTTCCACTTTCCAGAGCCCGCTTTCGCAGCCGACTACCAGGTGCTCTACCCGGGCCCTGTGGCCTTCGGACGGCGAGAGCCGGCGCTGGTGATGGACGCGAAAGTCCTGCAACTTCCCATCCGGCGCACACGGCCGCAACTGGCCGAGTTCCTGCAGCGGGCCCCGGAGGACTGGATGTTTGCCCGGGCCCACAAGGTACGGCTGGCGCAGCGCGTCCACCAGTACCTGGCAGAGCGCCTGCCGCTGGCCGCCACCGCCGATGGCGCCGCCGAAGCCCTGGGTGTCTCGGTGCGCACGCTGCATCGCCGGCTGGCCGAGGAAGGCGCCACCTTTCAACGCATCAAGGACGAATTCCGCCGCGAGCGGGCCCTGCACCTGCTCACGAAGGAAGCCACTCCCATCAGCCACATCAGCGAGCAGCTTGGCTTCGACAGCGTGGCCGCGTTCCACCGCGCCTTCCGGGGGTGGACCGGGGACACGCCGGGCGCGTTTCGCAGCACCGACGGCTTGCGCGCCTGATCGTTGCGAGTGCCTGTCGGGCAAGCGCCGCGGCCCACCGATCAGGTGGCGCCGCGGCCCGCATCACGCCATCACGGCGTGGCGAAACCTGCGAGCCAGTTCAGATTGGCTTTCAAGCCCCAAGCGTCGCTGCCGCTGCGCCAGCCGGTGTCGAGGTTGTTCTGGCTGCCCAGGCAACCGCCCGACCTGCGTTGATAGCAGTGGTCGGCCGAGCCGTCGTTCACCTGGCTGCCGCGCACCATGATCCAGCCGCTGCCGTTGCTGCTGAGGCATGAATAGGCCGTCAGACCGCAGCTCTTGCCCGTGACAGCTTGCGAGGAGAGCCGCACGGCCACGGGGTTGCCGCCGGGGAAGATGTCGACGTCGCCATTGACGATGCGCAGGTTGCTCGATGGCAGCGCGTGGGTGCCGTTCTTCATGCACGAGTCGGTGTCGTAGATGGAGTACTGGCTGTGGGCGCCCATGCCGAACGCCGCACGCACGCGCGAGTCGAAGTTCTTCGCGTTGATGGCGATCACCGAACCCTGGCTGAAGCCGGCCACCACGATGCCCTTGCTGCAGTCGGCCGTGGCGCGCGAACACAGCTTCGCCACGGCGCTGCTCGCCGTGCTCCCCTGGTAGATGGCGCGCGCCTTGGCGAGGATCTGGGAACACGTGCCGAAGACACCGCTGTTGTACTGAACCGTGGCCGCCACGAAGCCCTTGGCTGCCATCTCGGCCACCGCGGCCGTGGCTTGCGCGTTGTTCCACGCTTCGACCGTGCCCACGGTGTAGATGAAGACCGGGTGCCGGCCCGATGCCGGCTCGGTGCCCTGGATGTTGTAGGTGGTGCTGCCCGCCGTGTAGGTGGCCGTGAAGTTGCCGGCGCACGCAGCGCCCGCGAACAAGAGTGCGCCTGCGAACAGGGCGGCACGTCGGATGAATCGGTTGTGCATGTGAGTGTCTCCGTTGTGGTTGGACAGGTGGTTGTGATCACCACGTTTCCCCGATCGGCCACCGTGTGACGCTTGCCGATCGAGGTGCGGAAATCTCCCGCAGGCGCACATGGCACTCCACCGTGTTTCCCCCTCTTCATTCAGGCACGTGAGACGCGCCGCCTGGGGGCGGCCGATTCCGCAACGGATGACGGGCGTTGCAAGTTCGGTCAGCGCGCCTTCGAAGCGAGAAGCGCGTTTCGGTGATCCGCCAGAACTTGCATTGCCACTTCGGCCAACGTCTCCGTGAGGCCTTGCACACCCACGCGGACCCAGGCGTTCGAGAGGCGCTTCATGCAATGGCGACACGACAGTTGGGTTGTTGCCCAGCGTTGTTGCTGCACGTCAGAAGACCCTTCGGATGCGAGGCGATGAGACCACTCGCCACGCCGCGCAGCAGGTGTGCAAACGCAAAGCTTGCGTTAGGCTGGCGCCATGTCCTGGTCTTCTCTTCTCACCTTTCGTGCGGGCGTGATCACAGTCCTGGCTGCGTTGGCGGTGGGTCTCGCCTACGTCTACTTCGAGGCGCCCGAGGCCGAGCCCACCGCGACCTCGGCTCCCGCCTCGAACCACGACGCGGCGCGAACCGACACGCGGCCCGCGCCAGGCACAGGCCCGACCGGCGACCCGCTGGCCCAGGCGGTGCAGCTTTTTCACATCGGCTACGCCGGTGGGCTTCAGCTCGATGAAGAAACACGCGTGGCGCTCGATGCCCTCGTCAACTCCCTGCCGGAGGTGCCCACCGCCGCCGACCTGGCCCGCGTCGAAAAGGCCGTGCGCCTTTCCTTGCCGCACGAAGACGCTGAACGCGCGCTCACGCTCGTGCACGGCTACATCGGCTACCGGGCCGACGTGTCGGGCCTGCTCGCCGCGGCGCCGCCGCCGAGCAACGCCGACGAGTTGCACCAGCTCTTCGCGCAGGTCGATGCGATCCAGCGGCGCCACTTCAGCCCGGTCACAGAGCAAGCCTTGTTCGGCCCGGGTGCGCGCGAGGCCCGCGCCCTCCTCGAGATCATGACCGTGCAGCAGGACGCCACGCTGACCGACGCCCAGAAACAGGAGCGCATCGACGCCCTGCGCACGGCCCTGCCGCAGGCAGCCTCCGCCGCGAGCGCAACCATCCCCTGAGGCCGCGGGGTGCACGACCCCGCTGCCTACAATCCGCGGCCATGACCTCCCGCACCCTGGTTTGACCACGAGATGGCCGTCTTCACAGAAGTCCCGCACCACGATGCCGCCGCGCTGATCGGCCACCTGGGCATCGGCGAGCTGACCGCCCTCAAGGGCATCGCCTCGGGCATCGAGAACACCAACTACTTCGCCGACACGACAAAGGGCCGCTATGTGCTCACGCTCTTCGAACGCCTGAGCCACGAGCAGCTGCCCTTCTACCTGCACCTGATGAAGCACCTCGCGCAGCACGGCGTGCCGGTGCCCGACCCGCAGGCCGACGAGACCGGCGAGATCCTGCACACGCTGTGCGGCAAGCCGGCCGCGGTGGTCAACCGCCTGGAAGGCAGCCACCAGCTCGCCCCCGACATCAGCCACTGCGAAAGCGTGGGTGCGATGCTCGCCCGCATGCACCTGGCCGGCGCCGACTACCCGCGCCACCAGCCCAACCTGCGTGGCCTCGCCTGGTGGGCCGAAACCATCCCTGTGGTGCTGCCGCACCTCACGCCCGAGCAGCGCACGCTGATCGAAAGCGAGCTCGCCTACCAGCAGCAGGTGGCCGCCTCCGCCGCCTACGAAGCGCTGCCCAAGGGCCCGATCCACGCCGACCTCTTCCGCGACAACGTGATGTTCGTCGGCCACCAGCTCACCGGCTTCTTCGACTTCTACTTCGCCGGGGTCGACACCTTCCTCTTCGACGTGGCGGTGTGCCTCAACGACTGGTGCACCGATCTCGAAAGCGGTCGTCTCGTCGAAGAGCGCGCCCTGGCCTTCGTCGGCGCCTACGACGCGGTGCGCCCGCTCAACTCGAGCGAGCGCCGCCTGATGCCCGCACTGCTGCGCGCCGCCGCGCTGCGCTTCTGGGTCTCGCGGCTGTGGGACTTCCACCTGCCGCGCGATGCTTCCATGCTCAAGCCGCACGACCCCACGCATTTCGAGCGTGTGCTCAGCCACCGCGTTGCCGAGCCCTGGCACCCGGCCATCGCCTGATGGGTCGCGCATGAAACTCCACACCGTTCCCGCCCGCCGCGGCGCCCAGTGGGTCCTGCTCGGCCTGCGTGCCTTCGCCTCGCGCCCGATGCTCTACCTGAGCCTCATCGGCATGTGGATGCTGCTGGCCGTGGTGGTGCAGATCATTCCGCTGATCGGCACCATCGTCATGTGGGCCGCGCTGCCGCTGGTCACCCTCGGCTTCATGCTCACTACGCAGCAGGTGCTGCAAGGCGGGCCGCCCAACCTGCAGGTCTTCGTGCAACCGCTGCGCGGCGACCCGCGCCGCCGGCGCACGCTGTGGCAGCTGGGCGCCATCTATGCGCTGGTGATGGTGGTGGTGATCGGCGGCTTCGCGCTCATCGTCGGCAACGATGTGGCCCTGCCCACACCACCGCCGCCCGGATCGAACGCGCCCCCACCCACGCTCGACCCGCGCCTGCAAAGCGGCCTCCTGTGGATGGCCGCGGCCACCGTGCTGCTGAGCGTGCCCTTCTGGTTTGCCCCGGCGCTGGTGCACTGGGGCGGGCACTCGGCCGGCCAGTCGCTCTTCTCGAGCGTGGTCGCGGTGTGGCGCAACAAGGGCGCCTTCATCGTCTACAGCCTCACCAACGCAGCCGCCGTGGTGCTGGTGGCATTGGCCGCCTCGCTGCTCGTCGGCCTGCTGGGTGTGGCCAGCCAGCAGACGGCGATGGCCCTGCTCGTGCCGATTGCCTTCGTGATGATGGCCGTGTTCTACGCCTCGCTGTACTTCACCTACGCCGACTGCTTCGGCGCGCCCACCGCAGAGGAGCCCACTGCATGAAGAAGATCGCCCTCGTCACGGGTGCCGGCACCGGCATCGGCAAGGCCTCGGCGCTCGCCCTGCTGCGCGCCGGCTACGGCGTGGTGCTGGCCGGCCGGCGCGCCGAGCTGCTGGAGAAGGCCATCGCCGACTCAGGCGACCTCGGCGCCAACGCACTCGCCGTGCCCACCAACGTGGCCGACCCGGCCTCGGTGAAAGCGCTCTTCGCCGCAGCCTTCGCGCGCTTCGGCCGGCTCGACGTGCTCTTCAACAACGCCGGCAGCGGCACCCCGCCCATGCCGCTCGAAGACCTGAGCTACGAGCAGTGGAAGAACACCGTCGACGTGAACCTGACCGGCGCCTTTCTGTGCACCCAAGAGGCCTTCAGGATCATGAAGGCGCAAGACCCGCGCGGCGGCCGCATCATCAACAACGGCTCGATCTCGGCGCACGCGCCGCGCCCCTTCACCGCGCCCTACACCGCCACCAAGCACGCGATCACCGGCCTCACCAAGTCGACCTCGCTCGACGGCCGTGTGTATGACATCGCCTGCGGCCAGATAGACATCGGCAACGCCGCCACCGAGATGACCGAGCGCATGGCGCGCGGCATCCTGCAGCCCAACGGGCAGATGATGGTCGAGCCCCGCATGGACGTGCAGCTCGTGGCCGACGCGGTGGTGCACATGGCCTCGCTGCCGCTGGAAGCCAACGTGCAGTTCATGACGATCATGGCGACCAAGATGCCCTACGTCGGCCGCGGCTGAAAACGCCTGCGCCGTGAGAACCGGCACGCGCTTGCACGGGCGTGCTCAGAACTGACTATTCCCTCCCGACATGCTGGCGCCTAGAGTCAGCGCATGCGCGTTCTCTTCTGCGCCACCCCCGGCGAAGGCCATGTGCGGGCCCTGCTCCCGCTGCTGCAGGCCGTGCATGCACGCGGCCACGGCGTGGCCTGGGCGGGGGCTGCCGAAACCCAGGCCTTCGTGCCGTCGCACCTGCCGGTGCCCTGCTTCGAGGTGGGGCCGGGTTGGCAGTCGGCGCGGTTCCGCCTGTTCGGCCGCTGGCCGGAGCTGTCGGCTGCACGCGGCACCGACGCTGCCGCGCGTATCTTCCCCAAGCTCTACGGCGCCGTGATCGCCGCGCGGATGCTGGCCCCGCTGCAGGCCGCCATCCACGCCTTCAAGCCCGATCTCGTGATTGGCGAGAACGCCGCGCTGGCCGTGCCGCTGGCGGCGCAGGTGGCCGGCGTGCCGCACGTCACGCAGGGCTTCGGCATGCCGCTGCCGGCGCATCGCGTGCAGGAGGCCGTGGCCCACATCGCGAGCCACTGGGTGCGGCTCACCGGCGCGCCCCCACCATCCGATGGCGGCCTGTACCGCCACCTGTACCTCGACATCTGCCCGCCCAGCCTGCAACCCGAGCCCTTGCCAGCCGAGTTGCCCGCGCACTCCTTGCAGCCGGTTGACGCGGCGGCCACGGCGCCTGTCGAGTTGCAGCGCCTGGTGCCGGGCCCGCTCGCCGCGCAGCGCGAGTTGCCGCTCGTCTACCTGAGCCTGGGCACCATGCTCAACCGCCCCGAGCTGCTGCGCACGGTGCTGGCGGCGCTCTCGGGCATGGCACTGCGGGTGGTGGTGGCCACCGGGCCCGACGTTGAACCCGAGCAGCTGCAGCCCCTGCCACCCACGGTGCATGCACAGCGCCATGTGCCGCAGGCGGAGCTGCTGCCGCATTGCCAGCTCGTCATCTCGCACGGCGGCGCCGGCACGGTGTACGCCGCCGCGGCCCACGGCCTGCCGCAGCTCGCGCTGCCGCAGATGGCCGACCAGTTCGTCAACACCGCCGCGCTGGAGCACAGCAACGCCGGCCTGGTGCTGCTCGGGGCCGAGCAGAACCTCTACGCCATCCGCCACGCGGTGCAGCAGCTGCTGAGCGAGCCACGCTTTCGCCACACCGCCGAGCGGCTGGCCCACGAGATCGCCCAGATGCCGAGTGCGGACGAAGTGGCCCAGCAGCTCGAACGCTGGATCGAGCAAGGCCAGCCCGTGCCGCTGCCGCCACGGCGCAGCGGGTTCAAGCTGCCGGCGTAGTCAGGCCAGAGTCGTCAGGCCAACGAGAAGCCCGCGACCGACTTCGCCATGCGCGCCAGCGCCTGGTCCATCAGCGCCGCGAAATCGCGTGCCGCCGGCGAGAGGTGCTGCCAGTGCCGGAAGGCCCAGCCGATCGACACCGCTGGCAGGTCCACGATCGGAATGGCCTTCACCGTGCCCGTCTTCGCGAAGTTGTGCGCATGCACCGCCGGCACGATGGCGTGGCCGAGGCCCAGCTCGACGAAGACCTTGGCCGTGTCGAAATCGTCGAACACGATCTCGGCCTTGAGCTCGAGCCCCCGCTCCTGCGCCGCCTGCTCGATGGCGCTCTGGTGCGTGGTGCCGCCCGAAAGCCCCAGGTAGCGGATGCCGGCGAGATCGGCCACGCGCAGGCGCCGCTTCGATGCCAGCGCATCGTCTTTCGCTGCCAGCAGGAAGAGCTGCTGCTGGGCCACCGTGCGCACGCGGATGCCCCGCGCTGGCTCGCCGATGGTGATGAAGCCGAGGTCGGCCTGCGCGAGGCGCAGGATTTCGAAGCAGCGCCGGGTCGAGCCCGCGGGCAGGAAGCGCAGGTTCACGCCGGGGTGCTTTTTGCGGAACTTGACGATCGCATCCATCATGAAGTGGCGCACCGTGGTGCCGCCCGTCGTGATGCTGAGCGTGTCCGACTCGCCGTGCTGCAGCGCGCGGATGCGCTGCAGGCCCACTTCGATGGCGTCCAGCCCTTCGAGCGCGAAATCCTTCAGCACGCGGCCCGCCGCCGTGGGCGCCACCCCGCGCGCATGGCGGTCGAAGAGCTTCACGCCCAGCTCGGCTTCGAGCCGCGCGATGTGCTGGCTCACGGCCGACTGCGTGCGCTTCAGGTCGCGCGCCAGTGAACTCAAGCTGCCCGCTTCACAGGCGGCGACGAGGATGCGCAGGTCTTCCAGGGTCATGGCGAGCCATTAGTCATAGCTAAGAAGATTGCGGCAAATCTTAGCGTTGACTGCCATCTTGGGGGCTGGCAATGTGCGCCCCGTCTCCACTCCCGCTTCCCCTGGGTGAAGCACTCGACATGAAGACGATCCGACTCAGCACCCGCGACATCGTCGCGATGAAGGCCCGTGGCGAACGTGTGGCCGCCCTCACCTGCTACGACTACACCGGCGCTCAGATGCTCGACGCCGCCGGCGTGCCGCTGCTGCTCGTGGGTGACACGCTCGGCATGGTGGTGCAAGGCGAAGACACCACGCTGCCGGTGACGCTCGACCAGATCATCTATCACGCCAGGCTCGTGGTGCGCGGCACGCAGCGCGCGCTCGTGATCGGCGACATGCCCTTCATGAGCTACCAGGCCTCGGCCGACGATGCCGTGCGCAACGCCGGCCGGCTGATGGCCGAAGGCCGCGTGGGCGCGGTGAAGGTGGAAGGGGGCGCGGAGATCGCACCGCTGGTCAAGCGCATGGTCAAGAGCGGCATCCCGGTGTGCGGGCACCTCGGCTTCACGCCGCAGTCGGTGCACTCGCTCGGCGGCGCGCGCGTGCAGGCCAAGGAGCCGACGGCGGCCGTGTCATTGCTCGACGATGCGCTCGCGCTGCAGGAGGCCGGCGCCTTCGCCGTCGTGCTGGAGCTGGTGCCGGCCACCGTGGCCGAAGAGGTGTCGAAGCGCCTCACCATCCCCACCATCGGCATCGGCTCGGGGCCGCGCTGCGATGGCGAGATCCAGGTCTTCCACGACGTGTTCGGTCTCTACACCGACTTCCAGCCGCGGCACACGCGGCGCTACCTCAACGTGGCACAGGACATTGCGGCGGCCGCCAAGCGCTACGTGGCCGACGTGGGCGCGCGCCAGTTCCCGGGGCCGGAGCAGACCTCCGACCTCACGCCCGCCTCGAAAGACAGCTTCAAGTCGCTGCTGGCGACGCACTGAGCGGGCGCAGCAGCACACCCTGCGCCAACAGCGCCCGCTGCAAGGCGGGCACGTTGACGTTCCTCGGCGGCACACCCTGCTGCACCGCCAGCGCCGCCGCCACCCCCGCGGCCTGGCCGGTCACCCAGCACTGCGGGATCTCGCGCATGAAGCCATGCGAAGCCGGGTCGCACGACACGTGGCGGCCGCACGCGAGCAGCCCGTCGAGCGATTGCGGCACCAGTGCGCCGTAGGGGATCGAGATGCTCGGGAACTTGGGTGACACAGAGGGCGACAGGCCGATCTCGTCGGCCAACGGCGTGCCCTCGGCCCAACGCGCGCGCAGCACGCTGCCCACGCCCTTGAGCCGACGCGCATGCCGAACGCCGATCTGCGGCGCGCCTTGCAGCACGTAGGCGTTCTTGAAACCCGGCGCGTGCGCGCGGTAGTGATTCAGGTGCTGCTCCATCGCGCGGCGCGAGCGCACCTCCACCGCGGTGAGGTCGTCGACGTCGAGCGCCGAGTAGCCCGACTGCCGCGGCCCGAGAAAAAGCGCGATGTCGTCGCGCCATGACACGAAGGGCTTGTCGAAGAGACTGCAGGCCTCGCGCCCGGTCTGCATGAAGGCCGCGTAGCGCTCGGGCTCGCCGGTGCGAAACGCGATCCAACGCTTCATGTCGACGCCGCCGAAGAGCCAGGCGGTGTTCATGCAGTGATGGATGTCGTCGGCCTCGATGTCGTTGTCGAACGCGGCGCCGGCGCGGGCGAAGAGGTCGCCGTCGCCGGTGGCGTCGACCACCACGTCGGCCAGCAGGGCCATGCGGCCCTCCTTGCTTTCGAAACTCACCCCGCGCACACGCCCGTCCTCCACGATCGGATCGGCCGCCCATGCGTGGTACACGAGCTTCACGCCTCGCTCGATCAAGAGCTCCTGCGACACGCTCTTGAGCCGCTCCGGGTCGAGCGTGGGCGACCAGGTGACGATGCCGTGAAACGCCGCCGTTCGCGGTGCCCAATGCGCGGCACGTGCAGCCTCGGCCGAACCCCATTCCTCACGCGGTGGCCCGGCCACCGCGTCGGCGGGCAGACGCGCGAACAGCTCTTCGGCAAACCCGCGGATCACCGGCGTGCCGGCCCAGTCGGTCATGCGGTCGATCCAGATCACGAGGCCGCCGGTCGAGAGCCCGCCCAGGTGGTTGTAGCGCTCGAGCAGCACCACGTCGGCACCCTGCCGCGCCGCACTCGCCGCCGCTGCCGTGCCCGAGGGGCCACCGCCCACCACCAGCACCTCGCAGCGACGGTAGATAGGCAATCGACGTGCCGCTTCGGTCACGTGGCCAAGGTCGGCGCGGGCCTCGCGCGCACTGCTGCGCGCAAAGACCTCGGACACCATGATGCGTTCGTCGGTGGGGGTGCGTTCGGCCATGCAGCGAATCTACCGTGCCATAAAAAAGGCCGCGGGAAACCCGCGGCCAAACGCTCTCATGCTCTTGGTTCGTTCGGCGGGGAATTCAGTTCCCCACGCGCCCTCCATCGTTCTTGGTGATCGCAAGCGTGGCCGAGCGCGGGCGGGCCGTGGCACCACCGGCACCGTAGCCAGCGTTGCCGGGCCAGTGGCTCGGGTACAGCGCCGGGTTGGCGATGTTGGCCACGGCGCCCAGGTTTTCGCCCGGGTGCTGGATGTTGACGAAGAGGGTCTTGCCGTCGGGCGTCTCCGCGCAGCCGGTCAGCTCGCAGTCGACCGGGCCGACGAGGAAGCGCTTCAGCGTGGTCGCCGTCGGCGCGCGGCCGACACGCGTCTGGATGCTGAGCGTGGTGGAGTCGGCACGCGTGTAGTTGAGCGTGGCCACCGTGCCATCGCCCACACGGCCCGGCACGCCGGCCAGCATCATGCAGTTGGTGACATCGGTGTAGGCGCCGTCGTCCGTCTGGATCCAGCAGATGCCGGTGTTCTTGCTGAACCACAGGCCGTCGGGGCTGGAGAAGTCCTGGTCGGCGGTGAGCGACGACAGGTTGATCTGCGTGGCGTTGCTGCCGGCTTCCGCACCGAAGAGGTAGACGTCCCAGCTGAAGGTCGTCGCGGCATTGGTGTTGCCGGTCTCGGCCATGCGGATGATGTGGCCGTTGACGTTGCCCGACTGCGTCGCAGCGCCCTTGGTGTCGGTGTACGCCCGCGGGTTGGCCGCGTCCACTGCATGTTGCGAACCGCTCGCAGGTTCGACGCGGCGGTTGCTGTTGTTCGTCAGCGTGTAGTAGATCTCGCCAGTGGTCGGGTGCACGGCACACCACTCGGGGCGGTCCATCTTGGTGGCGCCCACCGCGTCGGCCGCGAGGCGTGCGTTGACCAGCACGTCGGCCTGATCGGCGAAGTCGTAGGTGGCGTAGTTCGCGATCGCGGTGTTGGCGATGTCGAGCTCGATCCAGGTGCCGGTGCCGTCGGCGTTGAAGCGCGCGACGTAGAGCTTGCCCGAGTCGAGGTACTTGTCGCCGGTGGCGATGCGGTTGGCGCTGTTGGCGTCGGCCGCATCCCAGTTCGCGGTGGAGACGAACTTGTAGATGTACTCGCCGCGCGAGTCGTCGCCCATGTAGACCGCGAGCGGCTGGCCGGCACGCTGCAGGCCGAACGAGGCGCTCTCGTGCGCGAAGCGGCCGAGGGCGGTGCGCTTCTTGATGGCGGCGGTCTTGTCGTAGGCGTCGATCTCGACGATGTAGCCGAAGGTGTTCAGCTCGTTGCGGTAGTCGTCGGTGCCGTCGGTGCTCGCGCCGGTCTTGCTGATGTTCCAGCGGGCGTATTGATCGGCGGCGCCGGCCGTTTCCCAGCCGTGGCGGCTGGCCGAGCCTTGCGCGCGGCCGTAGCGGTTGAGCGAGACCACGCTCTTGTCGCCACGGGCGGCGTCATCGCCGGCCGCACGCGTGAAGTAGCCGGCCCAGTTCTCTTCGCCGGTGAGGTCGGTGCCCCAGGGCGTCTGACCGGTGCCGCAGTTGTTGAGCGTGCCGCGGGCGGCGGTGCCGGCGGTGGAGTAGAGCGTGCGCACGAGCGCGTTGCCGCGCACGGGGCCGGCGATCTGCACCGGCGTGAGCGGCGTCACGCGGCGGTTGAAGGCCGAGGTCTGCACGTAGGCCCACTGGCCGTTGGTCTTGCGCACCTCGACGACCGAGATGCCGTGCACGGCGATTTCCTTGTCGGCTTCAGCAGTGGGGCGCGGATTCACAGTGCCGCCGTTGGCATGCAGGTAGTACGAGCGCACGTCGAGGTTGCTCGTCGCCTCGTGGTTGATGGCCAGCAAGCCGCGCTCGGAGCCGTTCACGTCGCGGCGCGTGCCGTCGGCAGAGAGGCCGAAGTACTCCATGCCGTCGTGGTGGTCGCCGGCGCGGTTCTCGAAGTCGGTGTCGGTGCCGTCGTTGCGGTAAGCCGGCGTGGTGGCGGTGAGCGGGTCGCCCAGCGCGTAGATGATGCTGGCGGTGTAGCCCACGGGCACGCTCACCGTGTCGGCCAGGCTCTTGGGCACGGCGGTGAAACCGAGCGCGGTGATGGGGGCCGGCGCGGCAGGCGCGTCGTCGTCGTCGCCACCACCGCAGGCGGCGAGGCTCCAGCTGCCGAGCACGGCCGTGGCGGCGGTGCCCACGCCGCCGCGCAGCAGGCTGCGGCGGCTCAGGCGTGCGTCGAGCACGGTCATGAAGCTCGGGTTGGCGCTCGTGTTCAGGTCGGCGTCGTCGCCGTGGGCGGCCAGCGTGTGGCCTTCGAAGGGTTTGTTCAAGGAATCCTCGCAGGATGGATGAGCGATGCAGGGCCCCGCTCGTGGCGGGCGCCGGCAGCTTAGGAAGCCGGCATGAAGGGTGCGTGACGGTTGCGTGACAGCTTCGTGACTGGAATGGATTGCGGAGATACTCGCCCCCATCCAGGGCCTTCAGCTTCGACAGGAGATCGACTCGATGAGCAACATCCACTTCATCGGTGGCGAAAAAGGCGGTGTCGGCAAATCGCTGCTGGCCCGCACGCTGGCGCAGTACATGATCGACAAGCAGTTGCCCTTCCTCGGCTTCGACACCGACCGCTCGCACGGCGCCCTGATGCGCTTCTACGCGGGCTACGCGTCGCCGGTGGTGGTCGACCGCTATGAAGCGCTCGACTCGATCATCGAAGCCACCGTCGACCAGCCGCAGCGCCGCATCCTCGTCGACCTGGCCGCGCAGACGCACGAGCCGCTGGTGAAGTGGATGGACGACTCCGGCGTGCTGAATCTCGTCGACGAGATGGGCTCGAGCATCCACTACTGGCACGTGATGGACACCGGCAAGGACTCGGTCGACCTGCTCAAGCGCCTGCTCGACCGCTTCGGCCCGGCGCTCAAATACGTGCTGGTGCGCAACCACGTGCGCGGCAGCGATTTCAGCGTGCTCGAACAATCGGGCGAGCAGTCGCGCGCCATGTCGCTCGGCGCCCAGGTGGTCACGATGCGCAAGCTGCACGACACCGTCATCAACAAGATCGACGCCACCAGCAGCAGCTTCTGGAAAGCCAAGACGCCGCAGGAGAGCGAAGGCCCGAACGGCCTCGGCCTCATGGAGCGCCAGCGCCTGAAGATGTGGATGCGCGACATCTACCGCGAGCTCGACGAGATCGAGGTCTGACCCTCGGAACCACGGTTCGTGGTTTTCGCCGATGGGGATCGGCCTCTCCTGCGCGCATAGTTCTGCCCGGCAACGTCGCCGTCAGAGAAATGGGGCGGGAGGCCCCGAAAATGATCAAGAGATTCCTGTTCCTCGCCATGATGCTGGGCGCGATGGCGCTCACCACGGGCTGTGCCGTCAACCGCGCCACCGCGAACCTGATGCCGGGCGCCGACCTGAGTACCGTGAAATCGGTATACGTGGTCAAGGAGCCCAAAGACGACCGCGGCGTGGGCGAGCTGATCCAAGCCAATTTCGCCAAGCGCGGCTACAAGGCCGACATCGGCCCCGAGCAGGCCAAGCCGTACAAGTCCGACGCTGTCGTGACCTACATCGACAAGTGGATGTGGGACATCACCATGTACCTGCTCGAACTGACGATCACCGTGCGCGACAAGAACGAGCTCCCGCTCGCCACCGGCAACTCGCTGCACACCTCGCTCACGCGCAAGTCGCCGCCCGACATGGTGGATGAAGTCGTGACCAACATCGTCAACGCCAAACCCACCAAGTGACCGCATGAACATCCAACTCAGCACCTGGCTGCAACGCGTTGCAGCCCCTGCCCTCGTCATCGCCGCCGCGGCCCTGAGCGGCTGCGCGATCGCGCCGTCCACGCCCGCTTCGCTGGTGCCGGCCACCGTCGAAGCCGGTACCCGCCATTCACAGACCGTGTCGGTCGCGGTGTCGGGCGTCAGCTCGCATGCCACCGCGCAGCGCCACCTGTCCGACGACTCGGTGGCCGAAGCGATTGCGACCGCCATCGACAAGAACAAGACCTTCTCGCAGGTCATCAAGGGCGGGGCCGGCAACCTGCGGCTCACCGTGGCGCTGCTCACGGCCGACTACCCGGCAATGGGCCTCAACTTCACCGTGAAGAACGAGATGATCTGGGAACTCAAGCGCGCAGACGGCAGCACGGTATGGAAGGAGTCGATCCGGAGCGAAGGCTCCGCGACCACCAGCGAAGCATTTGCCGGCGTCGAGCGCATCCGCCTGGCGGCCGAGCGTGCCGTGAGCAACAACATCGCCCAGGGCCTGGGCAAGATCGCGAAGCTGAAACTCTGAGCTGCCGCGTTCCAGCCGACACCCGCTCGCAACCCGAGCGGGTGTTTTTCTTCCAGGGTGCGCACTCGAGCGCCCCGCCGCCTGCAGTGCAGAACCGACTTTCAAAACAGTTGCTGGTGTGCACAGCGTCACACCTCGCGGGGCTCCGCCTGTGCGATTGCCGACCGGGCCCACCTAGACTGCGCGCCACTGACCACGAGCGGCAACCAGACCGCAAGCACTTGGAGCACGACATGCACGACGTCCGACGGTTTGTGAATTCTTCCCTGCGGCTGCTGGCCGCACCCCTGCTGGCGTTCAGCGCCCTCGCCGCCCACGCGGCCAACGAGGTGGTCATCGGCCAGGTGGTGCCGCTGACCGGCGTGATCGCCGGCACGGGCGACGAGTACTCGGCCGGCGCTGCCGCCTACTTCGCGAGCGTCAACGCCAAGGGCGGCGTCTACGGCCGCAAGATCCGCGTGGTGCAGAAAGACGATGCGTACAAGCCCGAGGCGACCGTCGCGCACACGAAGGAGATCCTCGAGAAGGACAACCCCGTCGCCCTCTTCGGCTACGTGGGCACGGCCAACATCGCCGCGCTGAACAAGAACAACATCCTCACCGACAACAAGATCGCCCTGCTCGCGCCCTACACCGGCGCCGAGGAGCTGCGCGTGCCGGTGAACCCCAACCTCTTCCACATCCGCGCCAGCTACCCCGACGAGACGGCCAAGATGGTGGAGCACCTCTACACGCTGGGCCTGCGCAAGTTCGCGGTGTTCTATCAGAACGACGGCTTCGGCAAGGGTGGCCTGATCGGTGCCGAGCGGGCGCTCGAAAAGCTCAAGCTCAAGGCGGTGGCCACCGGCCACTACGACCGCACCAAGCCCGACGACATCGACGCCGCCGCCAAGACCATCGGTGACGCCCAACCCGACGCGGTGATCATGGTCGCGGTGAACAAGGCCTCGTCGGCCCTCATCAAGAAGCTGCGCGACAGCGGCAACCGGGCCCGCCTCTTCAGCATCTCGGTGGTGAACTTCAAGGAACTCCTGAAGAACACCGGCGACGAACTCGCCCGCGGCGTGGGCATCTCGCAGGTGATGCCCTTCCCCTACAACATGGCCTCGCCGGTGCCGGTGGTGCGTGAGTTCCACGCCGCGATGAAGCAGTACCAGCCGACGAAGACCGTCTCCTACGCCAGCATGGAAGGCTTCATCGCCGCCAAGGTGCTGGTCGAGGCGGTGAAACGCTCACGCGCCGACCCGAGCCGCGAGCGCATCCTGCAGAACCTCGCCGACATGCGCGACTTCGACACCGGCGGCTTCAAGGTCAACTTCGGCGGCGACAACCGCGTGGGTTCGCGCTTCGTCGAAGTCACCGTGATCGGCAGCGGCGGCCGGCTGCTGCGCTGACAGTCGTCGAGGCTTCACGTCGCGCGCGATTCACTTCGCGCGCGATCGTGAGGCACGCGGCGTGAGATCGCCGCCGCCGCTGGTCTGCTCCATCCACTGCAGCGCATCGACGTGGGTCATGAACGCGTCGAGGTAGGCCGGCGACAGGTCATGCAGGGTCTGCAGTGCGCGGCTCACGATGCGGGCCGAGTGCAAGGGCCCCGCCTGCGCCGGCACCTGGGTCAGCGCCTGGCGTAGCCGCTGCTCCACGCGCAGCCTCGACCAGGTGCCCTGGAAGTTGGCCACCGACTTGAGCGGCTGCGGCGCGGCCATGCGCGCGGGCGTTGCCGCCGTGTCACCCGCATGGCGGTTGAGCCAGTTGACGAGCTGCGACAGCCCGAGCTGAGCGTCGTCCCGGGCCGGCAGCGGCGCCACCGCTGCGGCTGACTCGGCCTGCGCCGCCGGTTCGCTCATCAAAGCTTCGACACGCGCCAGCAACTGCCGGCGGGCCTCGCCCTGGTGCTGCGCCACCCGACGGGCCATGGCCGCGAGCACGCGGTGCCTCACCGGCGCCATCTGTGCCCGCACCGATTCGACACGCGCCAGCAGCTCGGCCGCGCCGTCGCTGGAACTCACTTCTTCGCTCCCGCCGTCGAGTCTTTCGGTGCCGGCATCGGTGCGATCTCGACCCGGCGATTCAGCGCACGCCCGGCAGCCTCCTGGTTCGAGGCCACCGGCCGCTGCGAGCCGAAGGCCGCGGCGAACACCGACTTCGAGGGCACGCCGGCCTCGATCAACGCGCGTGTCACGGTCAGCGCGCGCTGGGCCGAGAGTTCCCAGTTGTCGGCGAACTTCGCACGCGAGCTGTCGCGCATCTGGCGGTCGTCGGTGAAGCCGCTGACCATCAGCACCTCGTCGCGCGTCGCCAGGTAGGTGGCCAGCGGGGCGGCCAGGCTTTGCAGCAGTTGCCGGCCCTCGGGCTGCAGCTCGTCGGAGTTGAAGGCGAACAGCACGCTGCCACTGATCGCGATGCGGCCATCGGCCAGGCTCACGCGGCCCGCCGCGAGCGGAATGGCCAAGGCGCGCTCCAGCGCCTCACGGCGCTGCTGCTCGGCCTGGCGCTGCGCGACCTCGCTCTTCAGGCGCTCGGCCAGCTCGAGCTGCGTCGCCATCACGAACACGAGGATCAGCACGAAGGCGCCCAAGAGGCCCGCCATCAGGTCACCGAACACGGCCCAGACGGTGGCGGTCGAGCCGCCCTCGACGTCATCGATCTCGTCGTTCGCCGTCATGCTGCGTCGGCCTCGGTGGCGGTGTCATGCACCGCACGGCCCACCCGCCGCAGGTCTTCGACGATCTTCTGGTGCGAGCCGAGCGTGAGGTCGACGATCTCGCGCGCCTGCGCCACGTAGTAGGCGAGCTGCTCGTCGCTGCGCGCGAGGCTCTGGCCCAGCGCGCCTTCCACCCGCTCCAGCTGCGCCATCAGCCGCTCGCTCGAACGGCTGAAGAGATCCACCGCTGTGCCAAAGCCTTCGCCCAGGCTCGCCACCTCTGCGGCACCGACGGTGACCTGCGCCGCCACCTGCTCCAGCGTGCGCGACTCGGCAGCCACCGTCTCATGGAAACGCGCCCCCACGCGGTCGATCACTTCCGTCGTGCCCGACACCAGCGCATCGATCGCGGCACGCTGCTCGGTGCTCGCGTGGTTCACCGCATCGAGCAGCCCCGACAGGGTGGCGAGCAGGCGATTGCGTTCTTCGAGGGCGGCGTTGTCGCGCACCAGGCTGTCGCTGAGGGCGCCGCGCAGCTCGCCGATGACCTCGGCGGCCGCACGCGGCGCTTCGGCGGCCGATTGCACGAGGCGGCCGATCTCGTCGAGGGTGGCGCGTGCGTGCGCTTCGGCTTGCGCGGTGATGGCCTGGGCCGTCGATTCGAGCGCCGAGCAGATCTGCTGCTGGCGTGCGGCCAGCGCCTGCTCGCTGCGCTCGGCTTGCGCGGCCTGTGCCTCACCCACCGCCTGGAGCAGCGATGCGGCATGGCGCTCGAAGGCCTGCTGGGTCGCCGACCAGCCGCTGCGGGTGTGTTCCACCAGGGCGACGTGGTCGTCGCGCTGCTGGGCCGAGGCCGTGCCCCAGGCGGCGGCCCAGCGCGTGGTGCTGTCGTCGAGGCGTGCGGCCACGCTGTCCACCAGCGCATCGGCGCGCTCAGCCAGGGCGTCGCGCAGCACCCCGGCTTCGCGCGCCAGCCCGGCCATCGTGGCCTGCACCGCCGGCTCGATGGCCGCGCTGGCCACGCGGGCGCTGTCGGCGAGGCTCGACCGCAGCGATTGATCCACCGATGCGGCCAGGTCCTTGTAGGCACGCTGCGCTTCGTGCTGGAATTTTGCCTGGCTGTCGAGCAGGCGCTCGTGCAAGAGCTCGCCTTGCTTCGCCATCTGCTCCACCAAGCCTTGCAGTTGCGCCACCACCGCTGGCATCACATCGGCCTGCGTGCGCAACAGGCGCAGCGATTCGTCGCGCTGGCGCGCTTCCTCGTGCGCCCGCGTGTAGCCGCGCAGCGGGCCGGCGATCTGCGCATCGAGCTGCTGCACGCATCGCACACGCTCGCGCTTCACGAGGGTCGACATCAGGCCGAGCATGGCCGACGCGGCGACACCCGCCACCGAGCAGCCAAACGCCAGGCCGAGACCTTGCACGGGTGCGGCCAGCGAGGCACGGATCGCATCCACATCGGTCGCATGTTCGAGCGCCAGGCCGGTCCCCTTCAGCGTGACGACCATGCCGAGAAAGGTGCCGAGCATGCCCAGCAGCACGAGGAAGCCCGAGAGATACGGCGAGAGCGACGGCCCCGGCAGCGCGGCACGGCCCCCTTCGACACGCAGGCGCACGCTCGCGTGCAGGCTCGGGTGGAGCGTGGCCAGCCATTCGGCAAGGGTTGCCGGCGCCTGCGCGGCGGCTGCCTTCACCGCGCGGCCCAGGCTGTCGGTGGCCTGCTGGAAGCGATGCAGCTCGAGCGCCCCCAGCAGGTAGAAGAGGCCGATCAGCAGCACCAGCGAGAACGCCAGCAGGTGCCCCGGCAGGTAGCCCGCGCCCACCCAGGCAACGGCGACCAGGCCCGCCACGAAGGCGGTGTGAGGAAGGAATCGGTTCATGGTGTTTGGGGTAAGGGGTGCAGGCTGTCCAGCAGGCCCTGCGCCGGCATCAGCCGGTGCGAGAGTTCAGCCAGGAGAACGCGTTCCATGTCTTGCCGGAAAGCGTCTGTCCAGCGGGTGTCGTCGGTGCTGTCGCCACCAGAGCGGTCAGCAGAGCGGGCGGCGCGGGCCATCCGCTCGAAATGGGATTGAAGGCGCAGGGGCACGAGGCCCAGCAGCGTGCGTTCCTGCGCGCTCAGGGCACGGTCCATCACCGCGTCGATCGCAGCCAGCTTGGCCAACGCAGGCGAGCGACGCGACAGCGCATCGCGCAGGCGCTGCCGCAACGCAGCGATCGCGTTCTGCATCGCCTGCTGCTGCGCATGGCAGTGGCGGCGATAGGGGCTGAAGTCGGCCGGGCTCGATGCGTCGTCGTCGGGCCCCTTGGCGATGGATGCCGCCAGGGCCGCACGCACGCGATGAAAGTCCGCCTCCTCGAGGCCGCTGGCGCCAGACGCTGGACCTGCGTCCACACGGCCCAGGTCGGTGCTCAGCGCGGTGGACAACGACACGGCGTCGGCCCAGCCCAGCCAGCGGCCCAGACCCTCGGCAAAGGCCGGTGCGGTGTCGGGGGGAGGCGTCTCGGCCAGGCGGGCCAGGAGGCGGGTGAGCTCCGAACCGGCCACGCCCGCGGGGAAAGACCCGTGCTGCATGAATGCCTGTCGAAGTGACTTGGGTGCCTTGGAAAAGGGGGCGCAGTTTACTACGCAGCCCCTGCCCGGCCGGCGCCAAGACCCTCTCCGGCGGCAGCCTGCCGTGCTAGGCCTCAGCGCTCGTCGAAGCCCAGCATCGCGCGGTGCGCACGCTCGCGCAACGGCCCATGCCGGACCCGGGCCGGCAGGGTCTCGACACACTCGCGCAGCCAGCGGTGGGCCGGGTCGGCGTCCAGGCGGGGGTGCCAGGCCTGCACCACCTGTTCGGGCGGCACCACCACGGGCAGCTTGAACACCACCAGGTCGAGCGCGGCCGCCACGGTGTGCGCGATGCGGTCCGGCACGCTGGCCACGAGGTCGGAGATGCCGGCGGCCATCATCGCGCCGTAGGTGCTGGGCACCGTGAGCAGCACCCGCCGCGCCACGCCGGCCTCGCCGAGCAGGCGGTCGAGCGGCGTCAGCGTGCGGTCTCGCCGCGCCACGGCCACGTGCGCCTCGGCGGCAAAGCGCTTGAGCGTCACGCGCCCGGCCAGCAGAGCATGGCCTTTGCGCGCCACCCCGACCAGCTGCTGCTCGTAGAGCGGTGCGCTCAGCACCTCGGGCCCGCGGTCGTAGGCGGCGCCGATCTCGAGGTCGACACGGCCCTCGCGCAGGGCCATCGCATCGCTGTCGCTTTCGGCCACGAAGCGCAGGCTGGCCAGCGGCACCCGCTGCTGCACCATCGCGAGCATCGTCGCGCCGTAGACGATGCCGGCGCCTTCGGGCGCACGGATCACGAACTCGCGCCGCGTCTGCGCAAAACGCGTCTCGGCGCCTGCCTGCATCAGCTCGGACGCTTCGGCCACCAGCCGACGCACCGGCTCGCGCAACTCCACCGCGCGCGGCGTGGGCATCAGCCCGCGGCCGGCGCGCACCAGCAGCGGGTCGCCCAAGGCCTCGCGCAATCGCGCCAGTGCATGGCTCATGGCGGGTGGGCTCAGGTGCATGCGCTCGGCGGCGGCCGTCACGCTGCCGGTGCTCAGCAAGGCATCGAGTGCGGCCAGCAGGTTGAGGTCTATGAATTTCATTTGATGCAGGTATGGCGTCAGAACAATGCACTGTACAGACATGCCACCGGCGCTCACACTGCGGCCCCGTTCAGCTCCATCGCCTGCCATGACGCCACACGACCCCAGCCGCACCGCCATTGCTACATCACTGATGCGCGCCCTGCACACCCGCAGCGCGCCCTCGCCGCTGCTCCACGACGACTGGGCAGACCGGATCGTGCCGGCCGAGATACGCCGCGCCGTGCCCGATGCGGCGCTGCGGGCCAACGCGGCATTTGCCGACGTGATCCTGCGCAGCCGTTGCGCCGAAGACGCGTTGCACGTCGCCCAGGCGCACGGGATCGCACAGTACGTGCTCATCGGCGCCGGCTTCGACAGCTACCCGCAGCGCCATGACAGCGCGGCCGGCGCGCTGTCGATCTACGAGGTGGACCACCCCGCCACGCAGGCCCTGAAACGCCGCCTGCTGGCCAATCACACGGCCGCTCAAGCGGGGCAGCCGCACTACATCGCCGCCGACCTGGCCCACGAGAGCCTGGCCACAGCGCTGGAACGCTCGCCGTTCGACAGCAGCCGGCCGGCGTTCTTCTCGTGGCTGGGGGTGACGATGTATCTCTCGCGCGAAGCCAATCTCGCGACGCTGCGAGCCGTCGCGTCCTGCGCGGCACGAGGCAGCGAGCTGGTCTTCACCTATGTCGATGAAGCGCTACTCCGCCCCGGCCACGACGCGCCGGCCGACTTCCGCGAGCTGCAGCAGGCCGTCGCCTCCGCCGGCGAAGGTTTCCTGTCCGGCTTCGACCCGGCGGGGCTGGCGGCGCTTCTGCTCAGCCTCGGCTACGAGCTGCTCGAAGACCTCGGCGGCGACGCCCTCGTGCAGCGCTACGACGCCGCTGGCGTGAACGGGCTGCGCTCCAACCCGGCCGCACACATCACGCACGCGCGGGTGCGCTGACCCGTCACTCGATCGGCGTGAGCTTCGCCACGCTCAAGGCCAGCCACTTCATCCCGTGGCGGCCGAAGTTCACTTGCGCGCGCGCATCGTCGCCCGTGCCTTCGAGCGTGACCAGCACGCCCTCGCCGAACCTGGTGTGGAAGACGCTCTGGCCCACGCGCAGCCCGTGGCTGCTCTTGGTGACCGGGCCACTCGCGGGTGCGTTGCGCGGCGCCACGTTGCCCGCGCCGACGATGGAGCCCAGCCCCGAGCCCTTCGCCCAGGCCGACTGGTACTCCCGCGCGAAGCCCGAGCCGAAACCCTGGTTGCGCGGCGTGAGCCAGCGCAGCGCGCTCTCGGGCAGCTCGTCGAAGAAACGGCTCTTGATGTTGTAGCGGGTCTGGCCGTGCAGCATGCGCGTCTGGCTGAAGCTCAGGTACAGGCGCTTGCGGGCGCGCGTGATCGCCACGTACATCAGGCGGCGCTCTTCTTCGAGGCCGTCGACGTCCGACACGCTGTTCTCGTGCGGGAAGAGGCCCTCTTCCAGCCCGGTGATGAAGACGGCATCGAATTCCAGTCCCTTGGCCGAGTGCACCGTCATGAGCTGGATGGCGTCCTGCCCCGCCTGCGCCTGGTTGTCGCCGGCTTCGAGGGAGGCGTGCGTGAGGAAGGCCGCGAGCGGCGACATGATCTCGCCCGTCTCGGCATCGGGTGTCAGGTCGACACTCGCCACGGCCTTGGGCAGGCCTTCGGCGATGGCGCCGGCATGTTCGTCGATGGGCAATGCCACCGCATCCTTGCCGAAGCCTTCCTGCGTGACGAAGGCTTCGGCCGCATTGACCAGTTCTTCCAGATTCTCGATGCGGTCCTGGCCTTCCTTGTCGGTCTTGTAGAAGTCGAGCAGCCCGCTCTCGTGCAGCATGTGCTCGATGATCTGGCGCAGGTTGAGGCCCTTGGTGGCCTCGCGCATCGCATCGATGAGCGCCACGAAGGCCTGCAGGTTGCTGCCGCCCTTGCCCGGCACCGCGGTCACGCTCTGCGAGAGGCTGCGGCCGCTCGCGCGGGCGGCGTCCTGCAGCAGCTCGAGGGTGCGGGTGCCGATGCCACGCGTGGGGAAGTTCACCACCCGCAGGAAGCTGGTGTCGTCGTTCGGGTTCTCGATCAGGCGCAGGTAGCTCAGCGCATGCTTCACCTCGGCGCGCTCGAAGAAGCGCAGGCCGCCATACACCTTGTAGGGCATGCCGGCGTTGAAGAGCGCGCTTTCGATCACGCGGCTCTGGGCGTTGCTGCGGTAGAGCAGCGCGATGTCGCTGCGCGCCATGCCGTCGCGGTGCAGCTGGCGCGCCTCGTCGACGAACCATTGCGCTTCGGAGAAGTCGCTCGTCGCCTCGAACACGCGCACCGGCTCGCCGGGCCCCGCCTCGGTGCTGAGGTTCTTGCCGAGGCGGTTGGTGTTGTGCGAGATCAGCTCGTTGGCCGCGTCGAGGATGTTGCCGTAGGAGCGGTAGTTGCGCTCCAGCTTGATGACCTGCTCCACGCCGAACTCGCGCTCGAAGGCGGTCATGTTGCCCACCTGCGCGCCGCGGAAGGCGTAGATGCTCTGGTCGTCGTCGCCCACGGCCATCACCGCGGTCTGCGGGCCCGTGAACATCTTGAGCCAGGCGTACTGCAGGCGGTTGGTGTCCTGGAATTCGTCGACGAGGATGTGGCGGAAGCGCCGCTGGTAATGCTCGCGCAGCGCCACGTTGTCGCGCAGCAGCTCGTAGGTGCGCAGCATCAGCTCGGCGAAGTCGACCACGCCCTCGCGCTGGCACTGCTCTTCATACGCCTGGTAGACCTGCACCATCACGCGGCTCTGCTCGTCGCGCACGTCCACGTCTTTGGGGCGCAGCCCTTCTTCCTTGCTGCCGGCGATGAACCAGGTGACCTGCTTGGGCACGAAGCGCTCGTCGTCGAGGTTCATCGCCTTGATGATGCGCTTGACGGCCGAGAGCTGGTCGCTCGAATCGAGGATCTGGAAGCCTTGCGGCAGGTTCGCGAGCTTCCAGTGCGCGCGCAGGAAACGGTTGCACAGCCCGTGGAAGGTGCCGACCCACATGCCGCGCACCGGCACCGGCAGCATCGCACCCAGCCGGGTGAGCATTTCCTTCGCAGCCTTGTTGGTGAAGGTCACCGCCATCACGCCACCGGGCGTAAGCTGCCCGGTCTGGATCAGCCACGCAATGCGGGTGGTGAGCACGCGCGTCTTGCCCGAGCCTGCCCCGGCAAGGATCAGCGCCGACTTCGCCGGCAGCGTGACGGCCGCGAGCTGCTCCGGGTTCAGGCCGCGCAGCAGCCCTTGTGGTTCGTGGCCGGAGGGCGCGCCGGTCGCGCCTTCTTCAGGGGCGTCGGGCGAAAAAAGAGGCAGGGAGGCTGTCATCGACACATTCTAGGAAAACACCCCCGGCATGCTTCCTGCCATCCCCCTTCGATGCCCTTGATCCCACGTCTCAAAACCCCTTCCCTCGGCCTCGCCCTGCAAGGCGGCGGTGCACACGGTGCGTTCACCTGGGGCGTGCTCGATTGCCTGCTCGAAGCCGGGCACTTCCACATCACCGCCATCAGCGGCACCAGCGCGGGGGCGATGAATGCGATTGCGCTGGCCGACGGCTGGCGGCGCGGCGGCCCCGACGGCGCACGCGATGCCCTCAGCCGCTTCTGGACGGCCATCGGCACCCGCGTGCCCTTCGACCTCCTGACCTCGGGCGACGCGGCCCGGCCCGGCCTCAATGCCGCGGCCCGTGCGCTGATGCACTGGACGCGCCTGCTCTCGCCCTACCAGTTCAACCCGCTGGGCACCAACCCCTTGCGTGAAGTGCTGCAGGAGCAGATCGACTTCGAAGGTTTGCGCGCGGCGAGCCCGATGGCCCTGCACATCGCCGCCACGCACGCCAACACCGGGCGGCTGCGGCTCTTCGAGGCACACGAGCTGAGCGTCGACGCTGCGCTCGCGTCGGCCTGCCTGCCCACGCTGCACCACGCGGTGGTGATCGACGGCGAGCCGTACTGGGACGGTGGCTACAGCGCCAACCCCGCGCTCTTTCCGCTGGTGCGAAGCGGCATCGACGAGCCCTTGATCGTCTCGCTCACCCCGTTGCGCTACACACGTACGCCGGTGAGCGCCGACGAGATCCAGGCGCGCGCGCTGGAGTTCGCCTTCAACGCCACCTTCCTGCGCGAAGCGCGCACGCTGGCCGAAGCGTGCGCCGAAGCGCGGCAATCGCGCTGGCCCTTCATCGGCGCACTGGAGCGGCGGCTACGCCGGCTGCACCTGCACCTGATCGACGCGCATGACGAGCTGGGTGAACTGGCCGGCGAAACCCGGCTCATCGCGCACCTGCCCTTCCTCGAGAACCTGCGCGACCTCGGCCGCGCCCGCGCCGGGCGTTGGCTCGACGCGCATGCGGGTGACGTGGGCCACCGCTCGAGCATCGACCTCGCCGCGCTCTACGCGCCGGTCTGAGTGACGCGCGCCATGCGCCCGCGGATGCGCGACAGCGCCACCGGCGTGATGCCGAGGTAGAGCGCGACGTCCTGCTGCGCGATGCGTTTCGCGAGCGCGGGCGATTCCTGCAGAAAGAGCCGGTAGCGCTGCTCGGGGCTCAGCATCAGGAGCTCGCGCTCGCGCTTTTCCTTGCGCACGCCGTAGTGCTCGATGCCGGCACGCAGAGCCTTCTGCCACGCGAGGTGCCGTTCGCCGAGCGCGAGGATGCGCGGGTAGCTGAGCGGCTCCACCACGCTCGGCTCCAGCGCCACCGCGGTGAAGCTCGTGCGCCCACCCGGTGCGAGCGCGGCCAGGCTGGCGAAGAAGCCACCCTCGTGGATGAAGGACTTGATGCGCTCGCTGCCGTCTTCACGCAGGTAGGCGAGCTTGAACAAGCCGCTTCGCACGATGCACAGCCAAGGCCAGGGCACGTCGCTCTCGAAGAGCGCTTCGCCCGCTGCGAGGGTGCGTGGCTGCACCTCCGCGGAGAAGGCGGCCCATTCCGGCAGGGGGCCGCCGGCGAGGTGTTCGAGCAGAGGCTGCGCGGCGAGCGTTCGCATCGCCGCACGGTAACGCAGCGCGCTCTTAACCCGAGATAACGACAAACCCCGAGCCCGCTCCTAAGGTCGCGGCATGCAAGTCCAACTCAACCGACAAACCCAGACGCTCGGCGACGAGCACGCCGCGCAACCGCTGCTGTGGTGGCTGCGCGAAGACCAAGGCCTCACCGGCACGCGCTACGGCTGCGGCCAAGGCGTGTGCGGCGCCTGCACCGTGCACCTCGACGGGCAGGCGGTGCGCTCGTGCATCACGCCCTGCAGCGCCGCCGACGGGCGCGAGCTCACCACCATCGAAGGCCTGGCGCGCGGCGAGCGGCTGCACCCGGTGCAGCAGGCGTGGCTGGAGCTGGCCGTTGCGCAATGCGGCTACTGCCAGAGCGGGCAGATCATGGGCGCAGCGGCGTTGCTGGCCAGCACGTCGAACCCGAGCGACGAGCAGATCGACGCCGCGATGGCCGGCCACCTGTGCCGGTGCGGCACCTACGACCGCGTCCGCGCGGCGATCCACCGCGCCGCGCAGATCGCCCGCGAGGAAGGCGCACGATGAGCGCCGCCGTCTCGCGCCGCGCGCTGCTGGCCACGGCCGGCAGCATCACGGTCAGCTACGGCCTCGGCGGGTGCTCGCTGATCCCGCCGATCCCCAAGCGCCCCACTCCCACGCTCGACGATGCGGTCGGCTGGATCCATCGGACCCCCGAGGGCCGCTTCGTGCTGTGGTGCCCGCGGGTCGAGATGGGCCAGAACGTGCTGGGTGGGCTGCGGCGCATCGCTTCACTCGAACTGGGCGTGGCCGAGGAGGCGATCGACGTGCGCATCCCCGGCACCGGCGACATCGGGAGAGTGAAAGGCACCGTCGGCAGCGACTCGGTGCGCGAGCTGCTGGTGCCGCTGGCCACGGCCTGCGCCCGCTTGCGCGACGAGATGAAGGCCCGCGGCGTGGAGTCTCCGCTTCGTGCCATCACGGCCCTGCGGCAGCCCGCTGCCTCGCCGGCCATCGCACCGCCCCAGCACCACGCCCTCGTGACCGGCGCGCCGGTCTTCGCCGCCGACGTCCGCCTGCCCGGCATGCTGCACGCGACCGTGCTGCGCCCACCCTGGCGCCCGGAGCTCGGCGTCGAACTCGAAGGCTGGGAACGCACCGCGGTGCAGGCCGTGCCCGGCTTCGTCGCCCAGATCTTGCTGCGCGAGATCGACGGGCCGGTGCTGGTGGGCCTGCACCCGCAGGCACTCTTCGCGATGCGCACCGCCGCAGCCGTGCGCTGGAAAAAGCCGGCCCACAGGCCCGACCCCGAGCGCATGGTCGACATCGATGCGGTGCTCGCGACAGGCCGCTTCACCAAAGACAGCGGCAGCGTTCAGGACGGTGCCTGGACGGTCGACCTGCGGCTCGACGTGCCCATGGCCGCGCACGCCGCCATCGAGCCGCGCTGCACCGTCGCGCAGTTCAGCACCGGCGCTGATGGCAAAGAGCGGCTCGACCTCTGGTGCGCCACGCAAGACCCGTTCTTCATCCGTGACGTGATGGCGCGCGACCACGGCCTGCCGCTCGAACACATCACCGTGCACAACCAGCGCCTGGGCGGTGGCTTCGGCGGGCGCACCGTGGCGCTGATCGAGCGCGAGGCGGCCTACGTGGCGCGCGCGATGAAAGCGCCCGTCAAGCTGCAATGGACACGCGAAGACGAGTTCACCGGCGGCTTTCACCGCCCGCCGTCTTCGCACCGGGTGAAGGTGCGCGTGGGCGCCGATGGGCTCGTCTCCGACTGGTGGCACGCGCTCTCCAGTTCGCACGTGATCTTCACCTCGGCCGGCATGCCGCCGTGGATGCAGACCTTCACCGATTTCGTGGGCGACGCCGGCACCTCGCGCGGCCAGCACGCGCCGTATGCGTTCACGCGGCAGCGCCGCTCGATGCAGCTCACGCGCGTGCCGCTCGCCACCGGCCCCTGGCGCGGCCTGGGCGCGGGGCCGAACGTGCTCGCGATCGAAGCGGCGATGGATGCCGCGGCGCGTGCGAGCGGGCAAGACCCGGTGGCGTTTCGCCTGCGTCACCTGGCCCACGCACCGGCCGGCGATCACCTGGCCGACCCCGGCCGTTTGGCCGCCGTGCTGCAACGCGCGGCCGACCTCGCGCAACGTGAAGCCCCTCGCGTGGCGGCGCCTGGCGAGCGTGTGGGCCGGGGTGTGGCATGCGGCGTCTACAAGGGGCTGAGCGTGGTCGCGGCAGTGGCCGAAGTCGCCATCAGCGCCGAGCGCATCCGCGTGACCAGGCTCTGGTGCAGCCACGATTGCGGCGCGATGGTCGATGCGCGCAGCGTGCGCGCACAGGTGGAAGGCAACCTCGTGTGGAGCCTTGGCCTCGTGCTCTTCGACCACCTCGCAGCCCCCGACGCGCGCGCCGCGCAGACCGGCTTTGCCGACTACCCGCTTCCGCGCATCACCGACATGCCCTCGCTCGACATCGACCTCGTGGCGAGCGACAGGCCGCCGAGCGGCGCCGGCGAAGCAGCCATCGTGGCAGGCGCCGGTGCCATCTACAACGCGCTCGTGGCTGCCAGTGGCAAGCAGCCAAGCCGCCTGCCGGTCACCCCAGCCGACCTCTCGTGAACCGTGGTTTTTGACCGCCTTCCGCGAGAAGCGGCTGCGTAGAATGCCCCACCGGGCCCAAATTTTTGGTGCCCGGTTTTTTGTGTCCGCTCCACCCTCGCTGGTGGCGCCGCGGACAGCCGGGTCACCAAGTCAAGCGCTCACAGCAGCCATTGGGCCGCGCACTGCCTCAACGCGCCGCCCGTTTGACGCACAGGAGCCTTGACATGGAAATCTTCGACTACGACAACATCCTCTTGCTGCCGCGCAAATGCCGCGTGGAGAGTCGCTCGGAATGCGACCCCTCGATGCAGTTCGGCCGCCACACCTTCAAGCTGCCGGTGGTGCCGGCCAACATGAAGACCGTGATCGACGAGCCCATCTCCGAGTGGCTCGCCGCCAACGGCTACTTCTACGTGATGCACCGCTTCGACATCGACAACCTCGCCTATGCGAAACGCATGCGCGACAAGGGCTTGTTCGTGTCGATCAGCTCAGGCGTGAAGCCCGACGACTTCAAGGTCATCGACCAGCTGGCCGCCGAAGGCGTGGGCGCCGACTACATCACCATCGACATCGCACACGGCCACGCCGAGAGCGTTCGCAAGACCATCGAGCACATCAAGCAGAAGCTGCCCAGCACCTTCGTGATCGCCGGCAACGTGGCCACGCCGGAAGCGGTGATCGACCTCGAGAACTGGGGCGCCGATGCAACGAAGGTGGGCGTGGGCCCCGGCAAGGTGTGCATCACCAAGCTCAAGACGGGCTTCGGCACCGGCGGCTGGCAGTTGAGTGCGCTCAAGTGGTGTGCGCGCGTGGCCACCAAGCCCATCATTGCCGACGGCGGCATCCGCGACCACGGCGACATCGCCAAGAGCGTGCGCTTCGGCGCGGCGATGGTGATGATCGGCTCCCTCTTCGCCGGGCACGAAGAGTCGCCAGGCAAGACGGTCGAAGTCGACGGCAAGCTCTTCAAGGAGTACTACGGCTCGGCCAGCGACTTCAACAAGGGCGAATACAAGCATGTGGAAGGCAAGCGCATCCTGGAGCCCATCAAGGGCAAGCTGGCCGACACGCTGCGCGAGATGCGCGAAGACGTGCAAAGCTCCATCAGCTACGCCGGCGGCACCAAGCTCGCCGACATCCGCAAGGTCAACTACGTGATCCTCGGCGGCGACAACGCGGGCGAGCATCTGCTGATGTAAGGCCTTGGGCCCGGTGCTATGGTGAAACGAGGTCGACCCTCTTTCACCCAGGAGCCCCACATGCCCTCATCCCTCCCCGAACAGGCTGGCGCCATCGAGCTGGCTCGAGCGCTGGCCCAACGCGAGATTGGCGCGCTGGAGTTGTGCGACTTGCACATCGCACGCATCGAGCAGCGCGACCCCGAGATCAACGCAGTGGTGGTGCGCGATTTCGACCGCGCACGAGAGGCCGCCCGTGCCGCCGATGCAGCGCTGGCGCGCGGCGAGCGAAAGCCGCTGCTCGGTGTGCCGATGACAGTGAAGGAGTCGTATGACGTGGCGGGCCTGCCCACCACCTGGGGTTTCGCCGAATTTGCCGACTACCGGCCCGAGGCCGACGCGCTGGCCGTCACGCGCATGAAGGAAGCCGGCGCCATCCTCCTCGGCAAGACCAACGTGCCGGTGGCGCTCGGCGACTGGCAGACGGTGCACCCTCTCTACGGCCGCACGAACAACCCGCTTGACCTCAAGCGCTCGCCGGGCGGCTCGTCGGGCGGCTCGGCTGCGGCGCTCGCCTCGTACATGGTGCCGCTGGAGCTCGGGTCCGACATCGGCGGCTCGATCCGCGTGCCGGCGCATTTCTGCGGGCTGTACGGCCACAAGCCGAGCTTCGGCCTGCTGCCGCCGCGCGGGCACAAGCCGCCGCGCGCCGACGGTGCCGGCTCGGGCCTGGCGGTGATCGGCCCGCTGGCGCGCAACATCGACGACCTCACCCTCGCCTTCGACCTGCTCGCCGTGGCCGACCCGCTCGACCCCGGGCTGCGCTTCGAGCCGCCGAAGCCGCGTGTCACCTCGCCGCGAGGCGCCCGCCTGCTGGTGATCGACACCCACCCACGCTGCGCCACCGACGCCGACACGCGACAGACGCTGGCAGCACTGGCCGCCGACTTCGAGCGCGCGGGCGCCAGCGTCGCGCGCAGCAGCCCGCTGCTGCCCGACCTCGACGCCTCACACAAGCTCTACATCCCACTGCTGCTCACCGAGATCAACCGCGCCACGCCCGAGCGGCAGCCGGAGCTGAGCGCCAACCAGTGGTTGGGCCTGCTCGATGCACGCCAACGCCTGCGCAACCAGTGGGCGGCGCTCTTTCGCGAGTTCGATGCCGTGCTGACGCCGGTCTTCGGCACGCCCGCGTTCACTCAGTTCGACGACGGCCCGTGGCAGGCGAGGCAACTGAGCGTCGACGGCGAACTCACGCCCTACGGCGATCAGCTCGGCTGGCCCGGCATCGCCACGGTGGCCGGCCTGCCGGCGTCGGTGGCGCCGATGGGCCGCTCGAAGGAGGGCCTGCCGATCGGCGTGCAGATCATCGGGCCCTGGCAGGAGGACCGCACCACGCTCGCACTCGCCGGCATCGTGGGCCAGCTCAGGCGCTGAGCCCCGCCGTCAGAGCGCGACCGGCCCCTGGATCTGGGCCTGGCCCGCCTCGCGGGCCTGCTGCTGGCGCACGCGGTCGATGTACTGCTGGCTCTTCTGCAACTGCTCGGCCATGATGGTGTTGTTCTGGCCCATGACCGTGATCGCCTTGGAGCGGAACGAGTCCATCGCGTCCATGGCCTTGTAGGTCTGGTCGAACATCTCCTTGATCTTGTCGATGCCCAGCATGGGGTTGCTCGCGAACTCGGCCGTCTTGTCGACGTGGCTGTTGAGCTGGCGGCCGGTTTCGGTGATGAGGTTGCCGATGGTGGTGTTGACGCCTTGCAGCATCTCCATCACCTGCACCTGATTGCCGGTGGCACGCGCCACGGTCTGCGCGACGGCCAGCGCGCTCATGCCGGTGGTGGCCACGCGGCTGCAGCCGTTCATCATTTCGCGGCCGGTCTTCTTGAGCACGTCGAGCGCGAGGTAGCCGTTCACGCACACCGCCTGCTGGGTGAGGATGTCGGCGAGGTTCTGGCGGGCGTAGAAGAGCACCTCCTGCTCCAGCGCATTGGCGCGCTGCGGGTCGGTGGCTTTCAGCGACTGCACCTTCTCGGCGAGGCGCGCATCGAGCGAGGTGGCGAACTGCGCGGCGGCGGCGAGCTTCTGCATCGCGTCCCACAGCTTGGTGCGGGTGGCTTCGATGTCGACGATGTCCTTCTGCACGTCGTCGCGCGCGGCGTAGAGCTGGCTCATCGATTTCTGCAGCTGCGAGCCGGCGCTTTCGAACTTGCGGAAGTAGGCCTTGAGCTTGTTGCCGAACGGGATGATGCCCAGGAGCTTGTTGGGCGCCAGCAGGTCGCCTTCATTGCCGGGATTCAGCTTGTCGAGGTGGCCGCGGATCTCACCAATGGCCTTGTAGGCGGCTGTCTCTTCGGCGCCGATGAAGTTGCGCTGCAGGAACCGGCCCTGCATCAGGCCAGCCGCATTCGAGATCTCCTCGCGACCGAGCGCGAAGGCGCTGTCGAGCTTGTGCTTGAACTCGGCGCTATGCACGTCTTCGCTCATCAGCGCGTCGATGAAGCGCATCACCTGGTCGTCGACCGCCTTGGCCACCTCGGGCTTGAGCGGCACCGCCGTGCGCGTGGCCTCGGCCGGCACGGGCGTGATGACCTCGGGCGGGGTCAACTGGAAGTTGGGCACGCCGCCGTAGGCGACGGTGGGGGTGTCTTCAGGGCCGTTCATTTCCTGGGCTCCGCTACGGGTTGAATCTCAGGGGCAGCAAGCGAGGGCTTGCCGAACTTGTCATGCAGGAATCGCGAGTGGACGAGGAAGGCCTGGGCGTCCTGGCTGGCCAAGTCGTCGGCCAGTTGCTTCACCTTGGTTTCGAGCTCACTTAGCGTATCGCGGAAGATGTCTTGCGCGGTCTTGCCATCGTGCAGCACGCGGCTGGCGGCGTACTGCGGCGGAATCGACAGATACGCCTTCAGCGCATCGGGCAGGTACGAGATGGCGATGTGGCGGGCGTGAAAGCCCTCCTGCATCGACAGCACGCCCTGGCTGCGCTCCCACTGCGACAAGAGCGATTGCAGCGACTTGCACAGGTCCAACGCCTTGGCCTGCAGGCTCGCGGGCAGGCGGTTCTCGGGGTTGTATTCGACGAGGCCCCGCACACCGGCTAGCGCCCGGGTCATGGCCTCTCTCGCATCGCCCTCGTCGCTGAAGTCGAGCGCGTCTTCCCACATCGGCCCTCCTAGCTTGGGAAAGCCCAGCCACAGGCCGCCGACCACGAAGCCGGCCACGTAGCCGCCGAAGGCCAGCGGCAGGCCGGCGAGGCCGATCAGGTTGAGCGCCTTCAACACCAGCACGACGGTGGCGAGGCCGAGACCGCACCAGTTGGCAGCGCTCAGCAGCACCCGGGCGAGCTTGTCCATCATTGATAGGCTCGGATGTCCTTGAACACCGCATAGAGCGGCGTCTTGCGCGCATCGAAGACCTTGCCGCCCGTCGTCTGCACCAGCGCCTTTAGGTCGGCCTCTTTCGCTTCGCCGAAGAGCACCATGAAGACGGGGATGCCGCGCACGTCTTCCGGCAGCGCTGCATAGGCCTGCTGGAACTGCTCCAGGCTGCGGCCCTTGGTGTTCTCGCCGTCGGTGAACGCGACCACCGAGTACTGGTAGTTCGGGTTCTTCTGCTTCTGCTCCAGCATGTGCTTGAGTGCGGCGAGCACGCTGTCGTAGAGCGCGGTGCCGCCGGTCATGCGCAGGCCGTCGGCGTAGGCGCGCACGTCGGCGAGCATGGCCTGCTTGGCCTCCGAATCCTCCTGCACCTGCACGCCCTTGGCCTGCGGGCGGCCGGTGGGGATCTCGAAGTAGGTCATGCGCCAGGGCTGGTCGGAAAACGGCAGCATCCACACCTTCTCGCGGTTGGTGAGCTTGGCGAGCCGCCCGGTGAGCGAGCTGTCGGCGCCGGCCACGTAGTGCAACGCCTGGATCAGCTGCGCGCGGCGGCCCTGGCCGTCCATGCTGCCGCTGGTGTCGAGCACGAAGGTGCTGGCGATCGGGCGGCGGAATTCGTTGAGGTAGGCGTCGATCAGGCCATCGGCCAGGGCGCGGTCGGGCGAGAACGGCAGCTCGATGCGCATGCCTTCCTTGGGCAGCACGTCGGCCACGGTGGCGGCCACCTCGGCGTTGATCGGGCGGCGCAGGGTCTGGCGGGCGAGCCACTTCTGCGCATCGGCGCCCTTGAGGTAGGCCACGACCTTCAGGTAGTCGTCGCGGCGCTCGTCCTTCAGCAGCATGAAGGGGTAGTCGGCGGTGGCCACGCCTTCGTGCGGGTACACGAGCACCAGCTTCTCGCGCAGCTTGCCGCCGTTGTTGAGCGAGAGCAGCCAGCTTTCGTAATTGATGAAGGCGTTGAGCTGCGTCGGGTTGTTGCCCTGCTGTTCGAGGAACTTCTCGGTGAGGTAGGTGGAGTTGTCGCCCGGCAGCTTGTAGCCCTTGAGGAAGCTGGCGATGGCGCCGCGGTTCACGTCGGCGGCGGTGAGCGCTTCGGACTTCTGGCTCGCCGCCGCCACCACGCCCATCAGCGCCATGAAGCCCTGGTTGGAGGTGGCGGGGTTCGAGAGCGCGTAGCGCAGCTTGCCCTGCGAGGCGGCCTGTGTGATCTCGCGCCAGCCGACCTTGGCGGCCGTGGCCGCGTCGTCCCAGCCGAGCTGCTTGGCCGCGGTCTGGTTCACGCCGACGGCAATCGGCGACAGCATGATCTTCTCTTGCAGCTTCACACGCGCCTGGCCCTGCGGGTCACTCAGCAGGTACTTCGCGTTGGCGAACCAGGCGGCGTGGGCCGGCGTGCTGCCGCTCAGCACGGCCTCGGTGCTTTCCATCGTGCCGCCCCAGGTGAAGCGCAGGCGCACACCGGTCGCTTTCTCGACCATGGCTTCGAGCGGCTGCGCGTCCTTGAGGTCGGTGGTGGCAAGCACGGTGAAGACGGGCTTGTTGTCGGCCGGCTTCGGCGCATCGGCCGCCTCCTTCTTGCCGCAGGCGGTCAGCAGCACCGCGAGCAACACCCCTCCCAGGATTCCTTTCATTGCGTCATCTCCTTGGCCACCGCGTCGATCATCTCGGCCATCAGCTCGAAGGCCGGCGGGTCGATCACCTGCGTGATGCGTTCTTCCACGGCGAGGCCGGTCGGCTTCACCGCTTCCATGAAGAGGCCGGTGTCGGCCACGCGGAAGCCATAGCTCACCGCGATGCGCTGCAGGTCGACGTTGCGCGCCAGCAGGTCGGCCAGCGCCTTGGCCTTCTCGCTCACCGCCATGAACACCACCTTGTTGACGATGGTCGGCTGCGGGTAGAGCAACACCATATCGGGGCCCACGCCCTTCTTGTCGAGCGCGTAGGCCACGAGCTGGTACTCGTAGATGAAGGCGAGCGGCGTCTTGCCGATGCCGATGGCCACGTAGTCGTCGAAGTTGCCGTTGACGTAGTTCTCCTGGTAGCCCTGGCGCTTGAAGAGCTCGGCGAGCTTTGTCGCGAGCGGGATCGCGGTGGCGCGGTCGGTCACCACGTCGCCATGCACCGCGTAGCTCGTGAGTGCGAGGTAATTCGCGGCCGAGTTGCTGCGGCGCACGTCGGTGGTGGAGACGAGCACGCTGCGCGTCACGTCGTAGGCGCTGCTGTCCTTCAGGTCCTTCCAGCGCTTCTTGGCCAGCATGGCCTGCGTGAGCTTGGCCATGTCGACACCATAGATGCGCTCACCCAGCGGCTTGGCCATGTCATTGGCGACGAGGATCTTGGCGATCGGCGCCCAGCTGGCGATCACCATCGGCGTGTGGAAGGGCGACGACTGCGCGACGTTGACGCCGGCCTTTCGGGCCGCGTCGCTGATCTGGTTGGCGGCCACCACGCCAGACGGAAACAGGAAGTCGGGCATCTGACCCGCGACCACCTTGCCCGCCATCTCGCGGCTGCCCACACGCACCACCGAGACCGGCAGGCGGTTGTCGGCCAGGATCTTCTTGACGCGCTCGTCCTTGAAGAAGGGCTCGACGTCGAGCGCGATCACGCCCTTGAGCTCGGTCACCGGCCCCAGGGCGATCTCTGCCTCCGCCGCCTTCTGCCCGCGCAGCGCAAAGTACAGCGCGGCGCTGAAACCTGCGAGCAAGACAAGGGTCAGCAGGACTTTGGCGGTTTTCGACATCGGCGCAGGCTCCTCCTCGTTGACGCGACGCGAGCATAGCGGAGCGCGGCCGGCGCCCGCGCCACGGCATGTGCATCAAACCCCGGCGGCGCGGTGGGGGGCGGCCTCGCCGCACTGCTGCTGAAGCCATTCGGCGAACGCGCGCATGGCCGCGCCCTCCTGGCGCGACTGCAGGCGCGTGAGCCAGTAGCGGCCAGTGAGGATCGAGGCCTCGAAGGGCTGCACCAAGCTGCCCTGCTGCAGCTCGCGCTCGAACAGGGCAAGCGGCAGCAAGGCAACCCCCGTCCCTTGCAGGGCCGCTTCGGCCAGCGCAAGCGAGCTGTCGAGCACCGGCCCGCGCAGCAGGGGCGCCTGCAACCCGCACTGCGCGAACCACGCCGGCCACTCGTCGACGCGATACGAGCGCAACAGCGTCTCCCGCAACAGATGCTGCGGCTCTTGCAGGCGCACGGCCAGCGCAGGGGTGCAGAGCGCCGACAGCGGCGCGCCGAAGAGCGGCACCGCGTGCACGCCATGCCACGCTCCCTGGCCGAAGCGGAGCGCGAAGTCCAGACCCTCGCCAGCCAGGTCGACGCGGTTGTTGTTGCCGAAGACCCGCAGATCGATCCACGGGTGCGCCCGCTCGAACTCGGGCAGCCGCGGCATCAGCCAGCGCACCAGGAGACTCGAGACACAGCCAACCGTCAGCACCTCCGTGGCGCGGCCCTTGTGGAAACGCTGGAGCCCGCGGCTCAGGCGATCGAACGCATCGGCCACCGTCGGCAGCAACGCGAGCCCCTCGTCGGTGAGGGCGAGGCCGCGCGGCACGCGACGAAACAGCGCGGCGCCGAGGCGCTCCTCCAGATTCTTGACCTGCTGGCTCACGGCCGCCTGGCTGACGTTGAGCTCGATGGCCGCGCGCGTGAAGCTCAGGTGGCGGGCCGAGGCCTCGAAGGCCCGCATCGCGTTGAGGGGGAGGTGCATGGCGACCATTCTGGCGCGCGGATTCCCCCAGATTTTCTGGGGTCTGGCCCTGCAATTCACCGTTTGTCGACCCCTCGGCAGCTGACTATCGTGCGGACCTTCCCAACCCCACAGCCAGACGATGGCAAGCCCCATGGATCGAAGAACCTTTTCCGCCCTGCTCGCCACCGCGTTGAGCGGCGCATCCTGCGCAAGCGCCCGGCCGGGTGCTGCCAGCCCTCACGCAGACGGCCCGCTCGAACGACGCTGGCAAGCACTCGAGAAGCAGGCAGGCGGCCTGCTGGGCGTGACGTTGATCGACCCGCAGCGTGGCCAGCAATTCAGCTGGCGCGGCGACGAGCGTTTCCCGATGTGCAGCACCTTCAAATGGCCGCTGGCCGCCGCCCTGCTCGCCGAAGTGGACGCAGGCCGCGAATCGCTCGACCGGGTGCTGACCTATTCGCGCGACGAGCTGCTGCCCCATTCGCCCGTCAGCGAACAGCACGTGGCCTCCGGCATGCGAGTCGGCGACCTGTGCGCGGCGACGGTGGCGCACAGCGACAACACCGCGGCCAACGTGCTGCTGCGAACCCTCGGCGGGCCCGCCGCGTTCAACCGCTTCGTGCGCAGCCGAGGTGACAACACCACGCTGCTGGCCCGCAACGAGCCCGAAGTGAACGACGCCCGCCACGGCGACGCGGGAGACACGACCAGCCCGCGGGCGATGGCCTCGCTGATGCAGCGCCTGGTGCTGGGCGACGGGTTGTCTGCCCGGTCGCGCGAGCAGCTCAAGGCCTGGGGCCTGGCCACGGTGACGAGCGGCAGCCGGTTGCGCGCCAACCTGCCCGCGGGCTGGCAGTTGGCCGACAAGACCGGCACCAGCGGCCGAGGCAGCACCAACGACGTGGGCGTGTTCTGGACACCCGCCGGCCGGCCGATCGTGGTGGCTGCGTTTCTCACGGCCAGCACCGTGCCGGCGGCCGACCAGAACCGCGTCCATGCCCACATCGCCGCGCAGGTGTTCGAGCGAGGCTGAGGCCGCCACCGCCCAGGCCGCCGCGGGAGGGCCGCCGCCTACAATTCACGCCCTTCTCCGCAGTCCTTCCGCCGGCCCGCACGGTCCGCTTCGCCTCACCATGACCGAACTCGCCAAATCCTTCGAACCCACCGCCATCGAAGCCAAGTGGGGCCCTTTGTGGGAACAAAGCGGCGCCTACGAACCCACGCTCGACCCGACCAAGGAGTCGTTCTGCATCCAGCTGCCGCCACCCAACGTGACGGGCACGCTGCACATGGGCCATGCGTTCAACCAGACCATCATGGACTCGTTGACGCGCTACCACCGCATGCGCGGCCACAACACCCTGTGGGTGCCCGGCACCGACCACGCCGGCATCGCGACGCAGATCGTGGTGGAACGCCAGCTGGAGCAGCAGAAGCAGAGTCGCCACGACCTCGGCCGCAAGAACTTCGTCGCCAAGGTGTGGGAGTGGAAGGAAGTCTCGGGCTCGACCATCACCAACCAGATGCGCCGCATGGGCGACTCGGTGTCGTGGCAGCACGAGTACTTCACGATGGACGAGAAGCTGTCGAAGGTCGTCACCGACACCTTCGTGAAGCTGTACGAAGAAGGACTGATTTACCGCGGCAAGCGGCTGGTGAGCTGGGACCCGATCCTCAAGTCCGCGGTGTCTGACCTGGAGGTGGAGAGCGAGGAAGAAGATGGCTCGCTGTGGCACATCCGCTATCCGATCGACGGTTCGTCTGAATCACTCGTGGTCGCCACCACCCGCCCCGAGACCATGCTCGGCGACACGGCGGTGATGGTGCACCCGGAAGACACTCGCTACACCCACCTGATCGGCCAGCAGGTCAAGCTGCCCATCACCGGCCGTCTCGTGCCGGTGATCGCCGACGACTATGTGGACAAGGAGTTCGGCACCGGCGTCGTGAAGGTCACGCCGGCGCACGACACCAACGACTACCAGGTGGGCCTGCGCCACAAGCTGCCGATGCTCACCATCTTCACGCTCGACGCGAAGGTGAACGACGAAGCGCCCGAGGCCTACCGCGGGCTCGACCGTTTTGTCGCGCGCAAGAAGATCGTCGAGCAGCTCGAAGCCGAAGGCCTGCTCGTCGAGGTGAAGAAGCACAAGTTGATGGTGCCGCGCTGCGCCCGCACCGGCCAGATCATCGAGCCGATGCTGACCGACCAGTGGTTCGTGGCAATGACCAAGGCTGGCGCCAACGGCAAGAGCATCGCGCAGGAAGCCATCGAAGCGGTGGAAACGGGCGACGTGAAGTTCGTGCCCGAGAACTGGGTCAACACCTACAACCAGTGGATGAAGAACATCCAGGACTGGTGCATCTCGCGCCAGCTCTGGTGGGGCCACCAGATCCCGGCCTGGTACGGCGACGGCGGCCAGCTCTTCGTGGCGCGCACCGAGGAAGAAGCCCACGCCCAGGCCAAGGCAGCCGGCTACACCGGCCCGCTGCGCCGCGACGAAGACGTGCTCGACACCTGGTACTCGTCGGCCCTCGTGCCTTTCTCCACGCTGGGCTGGCCTGAGAAGACGATCGAGCAGGACCTCTTCCTGCCGTCTTCCGTGCTCGTGACCGGCTACGACATCATCTTCTTCTGGGTCGCCCGGATGATCATGATGACCAAGCACTTCACGGGCAAGGTGCCGTTCAAGCACGTCTACATCCACGGCCTGGTGCTCGATGCGCACGGCAAGAAGATGAGCAAGTCGGAAGGCAACGTGCTCGACCCGGTCGACCTGATCGACGGCATTGAGCTCGCCCCGCTGCTGGAGAAGCGCACACAAGGCCTGCGCAAGCCCGAGACGGCGCCCAAGGTGCGCAAGGCCACCGAGAAGGAATTCCCAGAGGGCATTCCGGGCTATGGCGCCGATGCGCTGCGCTTCACCTTCGCCGCGCTCGCCACGCTCGGCCGCAGCATCAACTTCGACACCAAGCGCTGCGAGGGCTATCGCAACTTCTGCAACAAGCTCTGGAACGCGACCAAGTTCGTGCTGATGAACACCGAGGGCCAGGACTGCGGCCTGAAGGAACACACCAAGGCCGAGTGCGAGCCCGGCGGCGCCTTCCACGGCTACATGAGCTTCAGCCAGGCCGACCGCTGGATCGCGAGCGAGCTGCAGCGCGTGGAAGCCGCCGTGGCGCAGGGCTTCGAGGAGTACCGCCTCGACAACGTGGCCAACACGCTCTACCAGTTCGTGTGGGACGAATACTGCGACTGGTACATCGAGATCGCGAAGGTGCAGATCCAGAACGGCAACGAGGCGCAGCAACGCGCCACACGCCGCACGCTGATCCGCACGCTCGAAACGGTGCTGCGCCTGCTGCACCCGATCACGCCCTTCCTCACCGCGGAGTTGTGGGAGACGGTGGCGCCGATCGCTGGCCGCAAGAACGCCGAAACGATCGCCACCGCCAGCTACCCGACGGCGCAGCTCGACCGCATCGACCCCAAGGCCGATGCCTGGATGGCCAAGCTCAAGGGGCTGGTGAGTGCCTGCCGTGCGCTGCGGGGCGAGATGGGGCTGTCGCCGAGCGACCGTGTGCCGCTCTATGTGATCGGCGACAACAGCTTCCTGAACGAAGCCGCGGCCGTCTTGAAGACACTCGGCAAGCTTTCCGAAGTGAAGGTGTTCGACGACGAAGGCGCGTTCAACGAGGCCACGCGCCAGTCACCCGTGGTGGTGTCGGGCGAGTCGCGCCTCGCGCTGCACGTGGAGATCGATGTCGCCGCCGAAACCGAGCGCCTGAACAAGGAAATCAAGCGCCTGGACGCCGAGCTCACCAAGGCGACCGGCAAGCTGTCGAACGAATCGTTTGTGGCGCGCGCCCCGGCCGAGGTGGTGGCGCAGGAGCGTCAGCGCATCGCCGACTTCACGGCTGCTCTTGAGCGGCTGCGAGATCAGTTGGCTCGCCTGGGATCGACGGCCTGAATTCGCGCGGCGCCGGCGGCGTCGCTTGGAGCAGCTCGTCGATGCGCCGGGCCACGGCCCACGCGCTGCGCAGGCGCGACTCGCGCGTGGTGCTCGCCACGCGCGGCGTGACCTGCAAGGTGTCCATGCCCTTGAGCGGGCGGCCGTCGTCCAGCGCCCCAGGCTCCAGGCTGTCGAGCCAGCACGCCGAGAGGCGGCCGCTGATGAGCACGTCGGCCAGCGCCCGTTCGTTGAACACGCCCGAGTGCGAGATGCTCACCATGACCTGGTTGGGCTTGCAGTAGGGCAGGAAACGCTCGCCGAGCAGGCCCTGGTAGCGGCTGAAGTAGTTGAGCTGCACGCAGACCGCATCGCTCGTCTCCAGCAGCTCTCGCAGGCCGAGCGGCGCCACGCGCCAGCGCTCGAACACGCCGTCGCTTGCATGCAGCGACGGGTCATAACCCACCATGCGCGAACCGAAGCCCGAGAGCATCTGCGCCATCGCCTTGGCGGCCGGCGGCATGCCGATCAAGCCCACGGTGCAGGCGCCCAGCTCGCGGCCGACCAGCATGCCGTCGGAGCCTTCGACCGGCACGCGCCGCAGCAGCGAGAGCATCGCGCCGATCATGAATTCGGCCTCGGCCTGGGCGGTGGCCGTGGCGCTGCGCACCACTTCCACACCGGCACGCGAGCAGGCGTCGAGGTCGACGTTCTCGGCGCCGCCACTCACCCGCCCGACGGCGCGCAGGACCGGCGCGTAATGCAGCGCCGCGCCATCCAGCGCAACGAACGACGGCAGGATCAGCGCGCGCACGTTGTAGAGCGACTGCCGGAATTCGCGCGCATCGCGCGCCAGTTCGGGGGCATAACGCACGGAATGGCGATCTGCCAGCCACTGCATCACCTCGGTTTCGAGGGGCTCGATGATGAGTATGTCCATGCATTCCAGGGGTCACGACTGCCACAGAGCGCGTGACAGAATCTCTCGGACCCCTTCCTCAGAACCACGATTGTAAGCAGATGTTAGTCACCAAAGCGATCTTCCCCGTGGCAGGACTCGGCACCCGCTTCCTGCCGGCGACAAAAGCACAACCCAAAGAGATGCTGCCGGTGGTCGACAAGCCACTCATCCAGTACGCCGTCGAAGAAGCCTACGCGGCCGGCGTGCGGGAGATGATCTTCGTGACCGGCCGCCACAAGCGCCCGATCGAAGACCACTTCGACATGACCTTCGAGCTGGAAGTCGCACTCGAACAGGCCAACAAGCAGGAGCTGCTCGAGGTGGTGCGTTCGGTGAAGCCCGACGACATGGAGTGCATCTACGTGCGCCAGGCGCAGGCCCTGGGCCTCGGCCACGCCGTGCTGTGCGGCCAGCGCCTGATCGGCAAGGACCCGTTCGCCGTGCTGCTGGCCGACGACCTGATGGTCGGCGACAAGCCGGTGCTCAAACAGATGGTCGAGCAGTTCAACGAATGGCGCGTGTCCATCCTCGCGGTGCAAGAGGTGCCGGCGGAACACACGCGGCGCTACGGCATCGTGGCCGGCACGCCGGTCAACGAACACCTGATGGACGTGAGCCGCATCGTCGAGAAGCCGGCGCCTGAAGTGGCTCCGTCACGCCTGGGTGTGGCCGGCCGCTACATCCTCACGCCGGGCGTCTTCCACGAGATCGCCAACCAGCCACGTGGCGTGGGCGGTGAGATCCAGCTCACCGACGGCATCGCCGGCCTGCTGCGCCGCGAGAAGGTGTTTGCGTATCGCTACGAAGGCAAGCGCTACGACTGCGGCAGCAAGGAAGGCTTCCTGCAGGCCAACGTGGAGCTGGCGTTGAAGCACCCTGTGTTGGGGCCTGGCTTCCGCGACTACCTCAGAAGCGTCGAGATCTAACGCCTTCTGAGGAAATGCACGAACTCGTCGTTCGCCGCTGACTGCTCGACGAGTTCATTCCCCGTCTGCCGCGCAAACGCCTGGAAGTCGCGCATCGACCCGGGGTCGGTCGCCACGACCTTCAGGATCTCGCCGCTGTGCATGTCGGCGAGCGCCTTCTTGGCCTTCAGGATGGGCAGCGGGCAGTTGAGCCCGCGGGTGTCGAGTTCCTTGTGGAAGTCCATCGCGTTCAACCTTCAGAGGGGCGGCGTGGCGGCAGCTCGAGCCACTGCGGCGTGATGCCGCGCGAGGTGAGCCATTCGGCCAGCGCCTGGCCGGTGCCGGCGGGCCAGCATTTCACTTCGTGCGGCGAGACGATCTTGTACTCGGCGAGCTCGGGTGACAGCTTGATCTCGCCATGCGCCACCACGTGGTAGGCGATGATGACCTGGTTCATGCGCTGGAAGTCGTAGACGCCGATCAGCTTCACCGCGTCGACCGTGAGCGAGGTCTCTTCGAGCACTTCGCGTGCGATGCCGCCTTCGGGCGTCTCGCCCGCTTCCATGAAGCCGGTGATGAGGCCGAAGAAGCGACCGGGCCATGCGGCATTGCGTGCGAGCAGCAAGTGGCCATCGCGGTCGGGCATCTCGATCACCGCGGCGAGCACCGGCGTCGGGTTGTTCCAATGCGTCCAATTGCAGGCCGGGCAGCGTGTACGCACCTTCGGGCCGCCGTCTTCCTCGGCGACGAGTTGCTGCAATTCGGTGGCGCAGTTGGGGCAGAAATTGAACTGGTGCTTCATGCGGGGAACACTCCCGTGGAGAGATACCGATCCCCGCGATCGCAGACGACGAACACGATGGTCGCGTTCTCGACTTTCTTGGCGATCTCCAGCGCCACCCAGCAGGCACCCGCGGCGGAGATGCCGCCGAAGATGCCCTCTTCACGCGCCAGGCGGCGGGCCATGTCTTCGGAGGCTTCCTGCGACACGTTCACCACCTCGTCGATGTGGGTCGGGTCGTAGATCTTCGGCATGTAGGCCTCGGGCCACTTGCGGATGCCGGGAATGCGCGAGCCTTCGGCCGGCTGCGCGCCGATGATGCGCACTGCCGGATTCTTTTCCTTCAGGTAGCGCGAGGTGCCGGTGATGGTGCCGGTGGTGCCCATCGCGCTCACGAAATGCGTGATGCGGCCGTCGGTGTCGTCCCAGATCTCGGGGCCGGTGGTCTCGTAGTGGGCGCGCGGGTTGTCGGCGTTGGCGAACTGGTCGAGCACGCGGCCCTTGCCGTCACGCACCATCTGGTCGGCGAGGTCGCGTGCGTATTCCATGCCGCCGCTGCGCGGCGTGAGCACGAGTTCGGCACCGAAGGCCTTCATCGTCTGTGCGCGTTCGATGGAGAGGTCCTCCGGCATGATGAGCACCATGCGGTAGCCGCGGATGGCCGCCGCCATCGCCAGCGCAATGCCGGTGTTGCCCGAGGTGGCTTCGATCAGCGTGTCGCCGGGTTTGATGTCGCCGCGCTCTTCGGCGCGCCGAATCATGCTGATGGCGGGCCGGTCTTTCACCGAACCGGCGGGGTTGTTGCCTTCGAGCTTGCCGAGGATCACGTTGCCGCGGCGATCGTTCTCGGCGCCTGGCACGCGCACCAGCCGAACCAGCGGCGTGCGGCCGATCACGTCTTCTATCGTCTTGTAGTGCACGGGGGTCTCTCCTGCGGCGCATTGTCGCAGCGCTGCCAAGCCCCGCCATCGGCAATGGCTCTGGGGGGAAGGTGCGGGTGAGAAGGGGTGGTGCCTCGGGTCGGAATCGAACCGACACTCCTTGCGGAACGGGATTTTGAGCCGAGGTTTGAAGCCTACGATGGACCTACGCTGGAACCCCCAAGTGCTTGCTGCGCTTGGTTTTCCGGGAGTTCGGTCCGACGTAGTCTTACCCCATGATTGGACCCATCACGCTGAGTTTGCCGCTCTCGTGGCTCCTGGCCGGTTCCCTGTTTCGGTCAACCAGGCGGGAGTTTTCATGACAGTCACCAAGCTCACCAAGTCGGTCGTCGATGCCGCCACGTTCACCGGCAAGGACTACGAACTGCGTGACGCGGCCACGCCCGGCTTCCTCTGCAAGATCACGGCAGGCGGTCGCAAGGTGTTCATGCTCCAGTACCGCACCAATTGCGGCGAGCGCCGCAAGCCGAAGATCGGCCTGTTCGGTGAACTGACGGTCGAGCAGGCTCGTTCGATCGCCCTGGACTGGCTGGCCGACGTCCGCAGGGGCAACGACCCCAGCGCCGCCAAGCAGGCGGCGCGAAGGGCTCCCACGGTCCGGGAACTCGGTGAGCAGTTCATCAACGAGTACTCCAAGACGCGCAACAAGCCCTCGACGGTCGAGACCTACCAGGGCCAGATCGACCGCTACCTCGTGCCCCTCCTTGGCAGGGTGAAGGTGCCCGACCTGACCAGGGCGGACGTGACCGGCATGATGCGGGATCTCGCGAAGACGCCCACCACGGCCAACCGGGTGCTTGCTTGCCTGCGCAAGATGCTCAACATGGCCGAGGTGTGGGGCTATAGGCCTGACGGCTCCAACCCGTGTCGCCATGTGCCGAAGTATCCAGAGAAGGGGAAAACCCGATACATCACCGACGATGAACTGGCGCGCATCTATGCCTACCTCGACGATGCGGACGTCGACGGGTTGGAGCATCCCACCCTGACGCTGGCCATCCGGCTGCAGTTCGAGTTCTCCGCGCGCCGCTCGGAAATCTGCGATCTAGAGTGGGCTTGGGTGGATCTGGACAACCGTCGCATCGCCTGGCCGGACAGCAAGACCGGCTGCATTTCCAAACCGATGAGCGAGTCGGCCTTTCTGCTGCTTTCCAATGCCTATCGGTTTGACGATTCGCCCTACGTTTGCCCCAGCATCTACGACAGCCGTCGCTCACTGCCCGAGAGCACCTACTACAACTCCTGGCGGCGCATCCTGAAGCGCGTGGGCGTGCCTCACGTCGGGACGCATGGCATTCGGCACCGGGCCGCCACGGACATTGCCAACTCGGGCGTGCCGCTGAAGGTCGGCATGGCGTTGACCGCGCACAAGACCATCGCCATGTTCATGCGATACGTCCATACGGAGGAGGGGCCGATCCGGGCGGCCGCTGAGAAGGTGGCCGCCCTGCGCCGCGAAACCATCGGCGCTGCCGTAGCCCCATCCGACCCGTCGCGGGTGGCAGCCGCCGAGGCTGCACCGACTCGAACGGGCTCGGGCAACTACCGGCCGTACCGGCATCGGAAGGCAGCCACACGCGCCGTGCCGCCCGGCACCAAGCGGGCGGGCGCCTTGCCCATCCGCTGACGAGAGGGCCTGAGCGTGGACCGACCAGGGCATGGCGGGCGCTCGCGTACATGCCCGATGACTTGACTAAATTCGTCTATAAACGAAAATGACGGTGTACCAGATCGAGCACTACCTGACGGCGGATGGCCAGAAGGATCTCTACGATAACTGGCTGCGGCGCTTGCGCGACGTCCAGGCCAAGGTGGCGGTCATCCGGCGTGTGGCCCGTGTCGAGCAGGGCAACTTTGGCGATCACAGGTTTTGCCGCGATGGCGTGTGGGAGCTACGCATCGACGTGGGTCCGGGCTATCGGGTTTATTACGGGCTGGCGGGTGAACGCTTGGTGCTGCTGCTGTGTGGCGGCGACAAGCGTACGCAGGATGCGGACATCGTCCGAGCGGTGGGTTACTGGCAGGACTGGCAACGAAGAGGCGACGAATGAAAAGCAGACCCCATGACGATGCGATGGCCGAGCTGTACCGCAGCGATCCGGCGCTCGCGCTGGAAGTCATCAATGGCATCCTGGCCGACGGCGACCAAGCCGAACTGATGACCGTACTGCGTCAACTCGCGCAGGCCGTCGGTGGCGTGCAGGCGGTCGCCGAGCACGCGCACCTGAACCCGACGCAGATCTACCGCACGTTGTCCCCGAAGGGCAATCCTGCCTTGAACAGCCTGACCGCCATCCTCAAGGCGCTGGGCCTGCGTCTGGCGGTGCAGCCGTTGCCTTCGCCGCACTCTCAGGCGGCTTGATTTCGCAGGTATGCCGCAGGTGATGGCGGCAAAGCAGGATGACAGGGCGGGTTTCTGCAGTAGAAAGTTCAAATCGGCGCTGTGCCCTCGGCTCGATCTCGATTTCCGCTTCGCAGCGGTGGCGGGCTTTCACCAAGAGGGCGTGAATGTCAGATTCTGCGCTATGCCGCCTTTCGGAAGACATAGCGATTGTGGTACTCCAAGTAGCGCTCATGCGCAGGCCGAATACCGTGCAACTTGAGCGCCCGATCTACCCCAAGAGCTGCACGGGCAAATGGATCCAGGGCCTTGGCAACATGCACTTCCCCATCTATGGCGACGGTCATCCAGCCCGAATCGAACATGGCATCAAGATGCGGCGCCAAGAGCAATCCATTGAACACATCGAGGCGCTCGTCGTCGCGCTCGCAGCTCGCCCAGGGCTTGATGTGAGACGCCCTGAGAAGTTCTGGCACTTCGAGTCCAGTGATACAGCATCGACCTTGCCAGTAGTCCAATAGGGAAGCGCGAAACATGGCCTGCCCCACTCTTGCCACGACGACTCGGTCTGCCTCCGTGGTGCAAGGCAGGTCAGCGGTCGCCTGCCGGAATGCGTCGGCGACGCGGTTCGGCAGCGTTCGGCCACGCGATGCAGCCCTGCGCAGCAACTCGTACAGCTCTTCGTAGCCGTAAACATTGACCGGGAAGTTCGCATCCACGTCGTTGAGCGAAAGACCAGCGGGTGAGGAGACTTCAAAGAGCAACTCTCCGACCGAACGAACCACGACCGTCTCGGGGAAGTGGGCCGACCGCAGCTCCAGCCCGCCTTCTCGTTCTAGCGGCGTTCTCTCGAACCCGCAGTCTGATGCAGCCTTCTCAACGCGCAGACGTTCGAGCGGGGTCATTGGCCCGCCGAGGTGACCAACTTCGCATACCCACGCCGGATGACTTCCGCGATCAGCGGGCGCCTGGCCGCGAGGAACTGCTCGTAGCTCATCGTCCACCACTGCTCTGGCAGTGCGTGACCCTGCATCATCGCGCCCAGCGTCGACTGGTCGAAGCGCTCGGCGTACTTGCCCCAGTACTGGGCAGGCGGCGCGTCGGAGATGGCGATGTTGTCGTCCCACTCCACCAGCGCGTAGTTGGCAATCTGGTTGATGTCGCGGACGCTCTCGATGCCCTGCTTCTTCAGGTACTGCTTCGGGAACAGGTGATGCCGCTCCAGCGCCTTCTTCTGACCTTGTGCGGGCGGGTCCAGCAGGTCCACCACGGGGCTCTGCGAGAACAGGGCCTGGGCACCCAGCAGCGTCTGCGCCGCGTAAAAGCCGAACAGAGCCGGGCTGCGGCCCGCCGAGGTCGCCAGGTCCAACGGCAGCGTCTTGGTCCAGTAGTCGTCCGTCAGCGTCGCGGCCTCCACTGTTGCCAGCCGGGTCAAGAACTGGTCGGCAGTCTTCAGCTCGCGCAGCTCGGCCAGATCTTGCTCCATGCGCGACTCCGGCGAGGAGGTAAACCGGCCTGTCAGCAGCGACATGAAGAGCCACCGCGCGATGGCGTTGCGCAGCTTGAACCCTTCGACGTCGTACTCGGTGCGGCCCAGCAGGTACAGCTGGTAGGCGAACACCAGGGCGTTGACCGAGCTGATGGTCTTGGCACTGCGGTAGCCAGCGGAACGGACGACGTTCAGAAAGTCCGCCCAGTAGGTCAGGTTCAGCACGCGCCCCTGGGCGTTGCGCAGCTTGTCGAACTGGCTGTTGCGCTGCTCGAGGCTGACCTCGCCGCTGGTCAGGTCCTTCCCGCGCAGCAGCGAGTAGACGTGCTCCAACCTCGCCCGCCGGAAGGCCACACCGACGTCGACGCGCAGCAGATGGTCGGGGTCAGGCTGAAAAATCTGGTTGAACGGGCTGGCCTGGCCAGCAGGCGCCGGCTGGCGCGCCGCTCGGCAGAATTTCTCCAGTTCAGTGCGGCCGTCGTCCCAGAACACCGACATCAGCGTCAGGATGAAGTCCGACTGGTTGAGCTTCTTGCCCTCGCTGTTGATGCGCACGAAGACGTCGGCCACCTGCTCTTCGGTGCACTGCTGGGACAGCTCCAGCGCAATGAAGGGGAAGTTCGTCAGCCCGGCCAGCCGGCCGATGGCGTCGGCTACCTTCTCCTCCTCGGCGTCGGACACCTCGCGCGACGCCGTCAGGCGCTTCAGGTATTCGCCGATGGTCCTGTGCGTTGGCCGGTTGAACACCTCCGAGATGTCGAGGATGTACTCCGGGTCACGCTCGGTCGTCGCGTCCGGCACGGCGAAGGTGCCGGTCTGCGGCCGGAACGCGATGCGGATGTGCTCGCGCTCGAAGTTTTCGCGCAACACGGCCTCGCGCCGGATGACTGCGTACAGCGAGGTCAGGCGCTGCTGCCCGTCCACGATGAGCAGCGACGGCGCCTTCTGCTTGTTGGCATCGCCGATGACCTTGGTTTCCACGCCCTCGGCACCGGTCTGCCAGAACAGGAAGTAGCCGACCGGGTAGCCGCGGTACATCGAGTCGAACAGGTCTCGAACCTTGGCGTTGGCCCATACGAAGGGGCGCTGGATGTCGGGCAGGCCGATGCGGCCGAGACCGATGTCGTTGATGAGGACACCCAGTGAATAGTGAACTTCTTTGAAGAGTGTGTCGGTCATCCTGAACTTCCTCCACTAAACGACCGCAAATGGACGGCAGCAAGCCCTGCGAATCAAAGACTTTCGAGCACAGCACCGAAGTAAGACGGATAGGCCAAAAGTGTTTTGGCAACCACCTCGCGGTACTCTGGCAGAGCGGCGCGGAAATAAGCCCCTTCATACCCGGCTAGCCAAATGTCAATCGCGACATCCTGAGCGATATGCCGGTCAGCCAGACCGGCCTCGTAGGTCGCAACTGAAAGTTTGCTTGGCAGGCCGTACGCCAATGATTTTTGGAATTCATTTAGCGCCGCAGCCTCCTCACTACTGAGCCCTGTCGTCCCGAAGAGGAACTGACCAACGGCGGCAGCGACCAGCGGACAGTCAAAACCAAGGCAGCCCTCTAGGAACTGAAGTACATCGGCGTCAGTCAGCTTGCGCCGACCATTTTCTCCCCAGGGCTTTGAAGCTTCAGCACCCGCGGCCGCATCAATCAGCTGTCGATAGGAATCCCCGCGCATCCATCCCTGCGCGAGCTGCATCGAGATGCCGGCGGGTTCCATGCCCGTCAGCAACTTGTCGTCAATCACAGTATTGAAAAGCGGCCAAATTTCTTGCAACCATTCATCGGTTGTCGCGAGGGTCCGCAATGCATCTGCACGCCCCAGAACCCAGGTCTCCACCCTCGTCGAATCGAACACGCCCAGCAGAGTCTTTGCGTATGCAGCCTGTCGGGCAGGCTCGGGGACCAACTGCTCAATGTGTGTGGCAGCCAACTCAAAGAGCTGCACAAGCAAGGACTTCGTAGCCTCGTCGGCCAGAGAGTAGGCAAGTGTCGAGGCCGCCAGCACGCGCACCCTGGGCAGCACGGTTTCGAAGTCCTCGACGCCACGGTTGGCCATCAAATAGCTTTCGAGGGCGGAGAGCAGCGCTTGCCTTTCAGAAATCTCCTTCGTCAGCGACCGCTGGTCAAATCCAAGTCGGTGATGAGCGTCGGTCATCTGCTTTGCCCAAGCGAGCAACTCCTCTCCGCGCTTGAAGTAGGCCTGCAGTACCTCGGCCATTGGTACTGGCAGCGGGTACCTGCCATCAGGCGACGAGATGGGGGCCACCAGTTCGAGAAGTGAACTCGACGTCTCCTCAGAGTTCTCCGGCTTCAACAGCCCGACCGCGGCGTCCAGGCGCCACCGTTCCCCTTGACGGTTGTCGATGACCTTGGGGTCCGCGAAGAGGACAAGTCCTTCGGTGTGCATGCCGGCCCGGCCAGCGCGGCCAATCAAGTTCTGAAAGTCCCGCGTCTTAATGCGTTCAGCGCCTTGGTTCACCCCAGAGACAATGAGGTACCGAATCGGTAAGTTGACCCCTTGAGCCAAGGTCGACGTGCAAATCACCAGCTTGATGAGTTCACCCTGCATAGCATGCTCAATGGACAGACGCATTCCTTGGGGCGTCGTTCCGTGGTGAACAAACACGCCGAGCGCAGCAGCCTTCGCCATCGTCGAATCCTTGCCGAAGTGCTGCGTGGCCAGGTGCGTCAGGCGTTGAATCTCATCTGCGTCTGAGGCAGCTGCAGGGGCCGGCAGGTTGAAACCTCGCTCGTACACCTCCACTGCACGCGCTGCCAACCCGCTGGCGGTGTCCTTGCGGCCACAAAATATGGCCACCGCACCATTTGGCGCCAGCCGGATTCCTAGGTAGAGAGACACGTCCTTCCATGCGTCGTCACCTTTCTCCGGGAAGACGCGCGGATTTCGCTCCCTTCGACGAAGCTGCAGCTCTTGGGATTCGATGCTCCGCGGAACGAAGTAGTCCGGCCGAGCATAGCTACCAGACTCGAAGAACAAGAGCTGTCCGAGCCGCTCGCTCCACGTCGCAAAGGCAACCGACCGGGCCGTGGACAACAGGCCCGTACCGTCCACGACGTTGGGCTCGGTGCCGATAAGCCACGTGCCGACTGCGATGGCGTTCTTGATGACCGCGGAGATGAGCACGGTCTGCGCCGATGGACTTAGCAGCGCCTTGATTTCTGTCAGCAGAAGTTCGTAAGTGATGCCGCGTGGTCCGGTATCGAATTGGTGACCCTCGTCGTAGACCACCATGCCGATTTGCGCAACCAAGGTCGGCTCTTGCCTGAGCACATACAGCAGCTTCTCCGGTGTGAGCACCATCAGGTGGCGCGTTGTCGGGGACGTCTGGCCAAGCAACTCTGCCAACTGGTCGACAAAGTCCAGTTGTAGTGCATCAGAAAGCTCATTGACCTTGACGTCCTCGCCCTTGAACGCGTGACGGAGAGAAGTAGCAATCTCATGGCATAGGGCGCGGAACGGCGCGACGAGCACCGCGACCCGCGTCCGGTCGGCCAGGAATGCGCTGCGGAGAATGACCTCAACCGAACGTGTCTTGCCCGCGCTCGTGGGCATCTGGACAACGCCTGACTTCCCAGCGAAGAGCCCGGCCTTGCCGAGCAACCTCTGGGACGGCCAGAGTTCCTTGGGGAAGCCCGGACGGCGAATCGCGTCCGCCCAAGCGGCACCACCCAGGGCGCTGAACCCGGGCATGAGTGCCCATGCCGAGCTCGCCAAGCGCAGCTTAACCACCGCGGATGCGACCTCCACGAGAACAACTTCGTGGGAGGTGCCGTTGGCGTAGGTCAAGCGACGGACCTCGTTCAGCAGTTCAACCACTGACTCGGGTGGCGAGCCGTCGTTAAAGTGGCTCATCAGGCGGATGGAAAGTTCGTAAAGCAGCCCGGTCAGCCAGTGCGCGGCCAAGGCAGGCGGCTGACGCCAGGCGGCCTGCAATGCCCAGACCGCAAACTGCTCAATCGCATTGACACCGTCCGCCTGGAGGCGCCGCGCAAGCACCAGACTGCTGCCCGGGCGCTGGCCCAAGAAGTAGCTGGCGGAAGCGAGCAGCGTGACCTCCCGCGAAATCTCGGTATCGAATCGGGAGCCCAGGTAGGCATCGAAGAAGCTCGCCGCAAAGCCGAGGTCGTCCAGCAAGTCGTCGGCCAATCTACCCTGGCCGTCTTCGGCGTCATTGAGCGCTGCCGACGCATCCACCAGCGTACCGACAGACAGGGGAAAGAGGGCTGCAGGCTCTACCCCTTCCGGTACGGCGATATGGGACTCTTCAGGCAGCCCAAGCTCGTACATCTTCCCCTTGGACCGAGTGATGCCAAAGTACCGACGACTGCTGAATTCAGGCTTCATCGGCTGCTCGCTGGTACAAGGCGTGGGCCAGTGCCATCAGGTCTTTGCCTTTGACCGCAATCAGGCTCAAGTTGCCTGCGTTGTTGTGTTTGGTAATGGAGGTTCCCTTGATGCCATCCGCATCGAACGCCGTGCCAGAAAGAATGGCAGCCGCTCCTGATAGAAGCCGGTAGGGTCGGTCGACGGCGTTCTGAAATCGCTCCACGACCAGCATCGACGCACGCTCGCCGGATACATGCATGCGGCGCTTCATCGCGGCCAGCGTCTCTGCTGCTCGCAGGTAGTCCTTGCTCGAGTCGTCGACCGCGTCCTGAAGGCGGTTCTTGTACTTGCCATCCCCTAGTTGAGCCTTTGCCTCAAAGGTCAACATCTCGTCAGTGGCCTTCGGCTGCCCAGCATCAGGACACTTGAAGCCGACAATGTCGACTCCCTTGACTGACTCGTTTCGGCTTCCCTTCTCGGCGTACTTCCCGCGCGGTACCCAGTAGCCGAGGATGAACTCGACGTAGTCTGAGACTAGCAGTTCTGCAAAGTCACCCGACCGGACACCAGGCCCTGGCGCTGCGCTCTTGTCTGGGAAGACCAGCTCCAACAGGTATTCCGCTCGCGACTTACCAGTGCCCGCACGGAGGATGTCAATATCGCTGTCAGGACAATAAGTCTGCCGGAATCGGATTGCCCACTCACTGAGGCAATCTGCATCGGCAGCCACCTCAAGGTCCCAAACCTCACACTTGCCGCCGCCGTCCAACGTCAGCGGCTCGGCCAGTTTGAGGTGTTGAAGGTATGCCGGCTTAGCGCCTTGATTCAAAGCGGCGACATCAATCGCTGCCGCCGCCGGTTCGTCCGGAGCTAGGTGTGTTGTAGTAGGCGTCATTCGAAACCAGAAAGAAGGGGCTGCAGTTCCCGTCGGAAGAGCAGCTTTTCTTCGACGCCAGGTTCCAGCTCTAGCGCTACAACTCGTGCCCCTTGAAGCGCGGGCGGAGGCGCAGAAGTCGTCGTGACGATGAACTGGAACGGCGCGATGCTACCTTCGCCGCCAAGCTGCTCCGCCGCCTCAGCAGCGGCGAAGAAGAACTCCCGATACAGGAGCTCGCTCATGTCCGCCTCTCGCGGGCAGTCGTGAACCAGGAAGCCCGGGTGATGGCTGGCGTCGGAAGTCGCCGAATCGAGTAAGCACACGATGTCGCCGAGTAACACCTCCAGCACCTGGTAGGCCTCACCGCCACGTGCCACTTCGAAGGGGCGGACCTCATGCCCTGGGACGAATTGCGCGTGTCCCTCGGCACCGAGGAGTCTGGTCGACACGGTGGCCGTCAGGGCCTTGAGGGCGTCGACTCTCGACGACTGCTGAGACCGTTGGACAACCTCTGCCGCCCGAAGGGAGTTCAACGCTGACTCGAACTCCAGAAGTTGCTTCCGCGCATCGGCCAGTTCCGCCGCGTCACCGCCCTGGTTCCGTTGGGTGTGCTTCAACTGGAGGTCGTCCCAGGACTGCTTCAAGAACGTTCGCGAGGTTTCGCTCGTGGCGATGCGAACGCGCAGTTGGTGAAGTTCAGGCCTCTTCTTGGCGATGAGCTTCTTTTGGTCAGAGACCGCCTTCTCGGCCTTGTCGAGCGCGACCGTGCTGGCCTGATGGCGCGCAGCGAACAAGGAAGCATCGGCCTTGGCCTGCTTGCCGTCTTGGAACCAGGTCATGTTGACGGCGCTCTTGTTCCTCTGGACGTGCTCGCACGCGCTGAACTCGAGATTCCCTGGGTCGCATCGCCCCTCCAGGCCGGCCAACCGGTCTCGAACCTTGGTCAGACGCTCAAAGTCCTCTTGCTTTGCGTCGACCAATGACTTGGCCATTTCGTTTTCAACCTTCGCCAGGTCGCGGGCTTTGGTTAGCTCATGCAGGCGCACTTGTTCCTTGGCCAGGGCTTCGTCGGCTTGTTCCACTTCGCGCTCCCATCCGCGCTCGTCCGACTCGGCCTTTTGCAGCGCCGCCTGAACACGAGACTCGACCGATTCGCCAATCGTGGTTGCGAAGACGGATTCGTCTTCTTCCGCCCGCACCTTCAGGCGCAGTTGGCGGTCGGCATGGGCCAGCGCGAAGGCCGGTGCCCGTTCGAGCTCGGGGATGCGCTCCTTGCACTGGTCGACCTGCTTCTGCTTGGCCTCGATGTCGCGCAGCAACTGGTCCAACGCCTGGTCAACCAGGCCGAGCACCGAGCCGACCAGCAACGGCGGGTCACGCCGTGAGCGCTTGAAGCCCAGGCCTTCGCCCTCACGCCAGTGGTAGAAGCCGTCGAAGCGGGTTCGCTGTTCCCGGATGCACCAGGCCAGCAGATGGCGCCATTCGAGCGGCTGATTTGTCCCGGGCAAAGAGCGGGCCGCAAGCCGGCCTATCGAGAACTGCTCCAGTGCGCGGCCATAACCGTCGAAGTCGTTCGCCGCCGTGCCATCGAACAATCGGTCCAGGCCGTCGCATTGGGCGGCCAGGGAGTGGCTGTACAAGCCGTACGGCCTGAAGACCAACCAGGCGGCGCCATCCACATGGACCTTTGCCGCCACTCCGCCTTTGGGAAAGCTGACGGCCGCCTTGCTACGCAGCGTGGCGATGGCCGGGGCATCGTCGCCCAGCACGTAACGCAGCAACAAGCACAGCGAGGTCTTGCCCACGCCGTGACCGGCGCTCGCCAACCCCGAGGCGTCGTTCGAAGCGGACTCCTTGGCCCAGACGATGTTCAGCCCGGTGTGCAGGTCGATGGTGCGCGTGAGCACCAACGGCTCACGGGATTCGATCAACCACAGCGTTTCAACCCAAAGCCTGGGCTGCGTGCGAACCGGTTGAATTGCCTTGAGCCAGGTTGCCATGGAGTCCTCCTACTGTGTACCGGTGGCCTTTGGGCTGGCCGGTAGCGCCGCGCTGTTATCGGCCTCTGCGGCTACGCGCTGACGTTCGGCCCGCCACAGAAGCCGAGCAGCTTCGGGATGCTCTGGCAGTTGGATGACATCGCCAGGTGGCGCGCCCGCGCCGCGCGCGTAGAACGCCTCGCTGCCCCGGGTTGAACGCACAAGCACATCAGCGCCAGCCAAGCGCTGCACGATGGGCAGGACGCGACTCAGCAGAGGTGTCATGTCGGCTATCCCGAGCGCCGCGCGCAAGGCGTCGAAGCGCGCGCCGTCTGCAGGGGCCAGGTAGTGCCCAGCCGCTGCCAACGCAGCCACCGCTGACTGGATGTCCGCCAGCGAACAGCCCACCGTTCGCTCAGCAACCAGTGCCGTCACCAGGCCGGCCAGGCGGCCTTCTTCGGCATTGCGAATCATTCCGAGCTCGGAATACGACACGGGCACCGGCTGCGCCGCGGACGACACGCTGGCCTGCTGGTCCCACGCCTCCAGCACCAGCCTCCGCGTTCGGTACTCACCGTAAGTTCGCATCTCGCCTTCCTTCAGCACCCGGAAGGTCTCGCTCGGGTAGTCGGCGCCCATCACGTCCTTGGGGTCGAGGATGTAGCGCAGTTCGTCGCGTGTGAGGCCGTAGAGGCGGGCGTAGCAGGCGTCGAGTTCGGCGCGCAGTTGGGCGCGGCGTTCGGGGTTCCAGGCGAAGGGCTGGCCCTGCTCGGCGGCGGGGCGCGGGTCGTAGGCCGCGAGGTCCTTGCCCCAGGCCTGCAGGTCGTGCGCGGTGTAGGTAAGTTCGAGGACGCGGGGGACGATGAAGGCGAGGTCGGCGTCGGTGTAGCGGTCAGGCGGCAGCACTGGGAACTGCTTCAAGTAGCCGTAGGTCAGGTGAGTCCCTCCAACCTTGGTTCGCGCAACGTAGTCGAAGGCCAGGGAACACCAGTTCCCCAACATGGCGGCACATAGGGGCGGCTGCTCTTCAGTGAACAGGAGGGGCATCGTGTGCCCGACCCCCACCCTCGGCACCACCGACGCAATCACCGTTCGCTCGTCCGTGCTGCGGCAAATATCCCGCCACCCCATCAACCACCGCGGACTGCGCCGGTCCATCCAGTGGTCCAGCAGCGCCCGCAGCGCGTCGGCCAGCGCAACGGCACGCAGCGCCTCGGCCAGGGCGGCCAGTTCGCCATCGTCCAGGCGGGCTTCCCGGTTCTGCGTGGCCCATTTGGGGAAGTCGGCCAAGGCCTTCCTGGTGGTCAGGCCCTCGCCGCGCAGCACGTCGTTCAGGCGCGGGAAGCGGGCCTTGAGCTGAGCCTCGTTGGGCGCGATGTGGGTTTGGGCCTGGGTGGGTGTCCAGCCATCGCCCGCCGGGGCGGCGCCGGCCTGGCGATGGAACAGCTCACCGGCCACCCATTGGGCCAAGGCCAGCAGCAGGTCTGCCAGCGCGGTGTCCAGCACTGTCGCATCCTGCGCAGCGTGCAGCGCGAGCCAGGCACGCGCCACGCGCGTGGGCACGCGGGCGATGCGGGCCAGCACCTCGCGCTCGTCCACCCAGTAGCGTGGGCGCACGGCGAAGGCGGGGTTTGCCTTCTGCGCCTCGCTCACGTCAGCGGTTTCCACATCGCCCGACGCCCCGCCAGCGGCGTCCACGTAGGTGGCCCAGCGGTGGTCGAACTGGTGAATCATCTTCGCCTCGTACAGCGGCAGGCGTGCGGGCTGGCCTGTGGCGGCGGGTGCATCGGCGAACAGGCCGCTGTCGCTGGTCATGTTGAACAGCCCCTGCGAGAACGAGATGCCCCAAGGGTTCACCTCGGTCTGGAGGATCGTGCTCTCGTTGTCGGTGCCCGCCTCACGGATGAGCACGGGCGCGGCGCGGTAGAGCTTCTTGGTCAGCTCGGCGTCGTGCTCGCTGCGGAACACGGGGCAGGTGCGCGTGTTGGGGTTGATGAGGGCGAATTCGTCGGGCGCCAGCGTGAAGCGGCGGCGTTCGTCAGCGAGGTGCTCCACCTGGGTGGCGAAACAGACGAACTCGGCCCGTGGTGCTGCACCCAGCGTGAGCAGGGAGAACTTGTAGCTGCGGTGGACCGCGGGGAATACCGCTTCGCTGTTCTCGAAGTCATAGAGCGCCGCCAATCGGCCGCCACCGGCGATGTGACCAAAGTAGGCCTTGGTGGAATCGTCGGTGGCGATGCCGGTGGGCACGATGAAGCCGGCGCGGCCCTTCGCCGATGTCGCCTGAAGGAAAGCCTCGGAGAACAACGCATAGGTGTTGAGCTTGCCGAAGGCTGCGAGCGGAAAACGTCCACCCGCGCGGAAGAACACGTTCGCTGCGTCGTACTGCCGCTTGGCGCTGTGAAACTGCTCCCACAACCAAGGCGCCGTGTGTTCCAGCTCGGCAATCGCTTTCTTTCGCTTGTCGCCCGCAAGTGCGGCGACAGAGGGCGCACGGGGCGCGAAAAACTCTTCCTCGCTGAGCTGCAGTTGTTCCCACGGCGGGTTACCCAGCATCACGCTGAAGCCGCCCTGGGCTGCCACCTGCGGGAAGGCCAGCCACCAGTGGAAGACGCTGTGCTGGCGGCACAGGGCCTGGGCGGCGTGCTCCACCGCCGCACCCTGGCCGCCGTTCGGCGCCTGGCCGCTCAGCACACCCCACAGGTAGCCCGACAGCGGCACGGTGTCGCCTGCCCCGGCCAGCTTGGGCGCCAGGAAGGCCGCCACATAGGTATCCGCCAGACGGGCGAAGGTGCTGCGCTGCGCCAGGCCTTCAGCCGTAACCCAGGCCTGGCGCTTGGCGGCCAGGTGCTCGGGGGTGTCGTCGTTCAGCGTCTCGACGCTGACGGCCTGTGCGGCCAGGCCGGCGTGCGTGAGCAGGTCGCCGCCGGCAATCTGCCGCCAGCTCTTCAGGTCGGCCTTGTTCTGCTTCTTCAGCGCGCTGGCCACGGCCTTGTCGTCGCCCGAGAGCGCGGTGTAGGCCTCGTCGGGGATGCCGCCCTCCAGCACCTTCGGGTCCAGCACGCCCAGCAGTGCGTCGCCCACGCGCAGGTGGTGGTCCACGAAGCTGAGCGGCCTGTCAGGCGAATAGGCCTCCAGCCACAGCGCCGTCTTGGCCAACTGGATGGCCATGGGGTTTTTGTCCACGCCGAAGATGCAGCGGCCCACCACGTCGCGCAGCGCGTGGCGGTAGTCCGATGGCATGGGGGCACCCCCTTCGCGCTCTGCGGCGGCACGATGGAGCGCCACCTCGTCGGCCAGGCGCCGCGCGGCAGACAGCAGGAAGTGGCCGCTGCCGCAGGCGGGGTCGCACACGGTGAGCGCGAGCAGGGCCTGCACCGGCTGCTCGGGGTTGGCCTTCACCGTCTGCGCGATGACTGGCTCAAGTGCGCTCTTGATGAGCTCTTGCACAAGGCTGTCGGGCGTGTAGTAGCTGCCGGTCAGCTTGCGGGTGTTGCCCTTGGTGCTGGCGTCGCTTTCGTCATCGCCCACAAAGGCCAGGCGGGCCGTCGCGGGCGACGCCAGGCCCTGCAGGTCGGGCACCAGCTCCAGCAGGCTTTCGTAGACGCTGCCCAGCTCTTCGGGGCCCATGTCGCGGTAGTTGACGCGGGAGAGGCCGCCGTCGGCGCGAAACCAGCCGAGCTGAAATACGGCGGCCAGCAGGTGGCGGTTGTCGAGCTGGGCAGCGTGCAGGCGTGGGCACTGGTCGGCGTCGAACAGGCCGCCCAGCGCGGGCAGGCCCAAAGCTGCCTCGCCGGTGCCCAAAGCGCCGAAGGTGATGCTCAGCGCCTGCCACAGGTCGGCATGGCGGTCGTGCTGGCTGCGGCGCACGGAGCGCTCGCGCAGCCAGGTGAGGGAGTAGCCGGCCAGGTAGCGGGCCTTGGCCTCGTCGCTGGCGTCGGGGGCGAAGACCAGACGCTCGCCGGTGCCCCTGTCACGCCGGTCTTCCACCGTGGCCAGGAAGATGAGTCGGTAGACCAGGCGCAGCAGCTCTTCGAAGAAGGCCTGGCGGTCGTACCCGTCCTGGGTGCTTTGCAGCGCGGCGCGCAGGGCGCCGTTGGCAGGGTGCGAAAGGAAGCCTGTGCCCAGCGCCCGCAGCGCCTCGGCTACCTGGTAGCGCAGCTTGCCGCGCACGGTGACGCCGGCCTGCTGACCTGCGGCACGCCACCGCTCCCAGGGGCAGCCGGTGGGTGGCGTCTCGGCCGTGCCGAAACGTGAGGCATGGGCCAGCAGCCAGAAGGCGCTGAAGTCGGCCAGCAGCTCCTCGGTGAACAGGGCTTCGAGGTCAACCTCGATGTAGGCCGGGCGCGTGAGGCTGGCGTTGTCGCGCAGGATGCGCAGCGTCAGGCCGTTGCTGACGATGGCCCACAGTGACGCATCGCTGGCGTTCAGCGCCTCTTGCGCCAGCATGAAGGGGCTTCGGCGGCGGGTCTTGTTGGTGTCGGGGTTGGTCTCGCCGAAGCGCCCGGCGGCGCTGTCCAGTGGCTGGTCAAAGCCGGCGAAGACCAGCGGCACCCGACCGCCGGTGCCCGCGTGCCCGATGGCGTACTGGTGGCCGGCGTGCTGGATGGCCGGGCAGCGTGCGGCGTCATGGAAGTGCAGCACATCGCGCAGCAGCGGCAGCAGCCATTCACGCACCGTGACGTCGTGGGCCTGCACGTCCTGCCGCCGGCGTAGGGCCTGGAAGTCTTGCCAGAGGGTGAGCGCAATCTTGAAGTCCCGCGCAATCTCGTCGCGCAGCTTCAGGCCCTTGGCGATGCGGTAGTGGGCTTCGGTCTGTTCCGTGGCCTTGGGGTCGGCCAGCAGGGTCAGGCGGTTCAGTTCCTCGGCGGGGAGCAGGCCGCCTTCGATGCGGATGGCGCGGTAGGCGAGTTGGTGGAGGGGCTTCTTGGCCATGGTGTCAGGCTCCCATGGCGTTGGTGGCGGCGCCGGCCACCGAGCCAGCGTCAGGCAGCAGCACGTACAGGCCCATCACATCGACCGGCAGGCTGGCGGTGACCTGATAGCTGCCGCGGCCTTCGGCGGCCTCGCGCACACGACGGTGGTCGGCCAGCAGTGCTTGGGCCCGGGCCTTGGCCATGGCTTCGAGCTGGGGCTGCCAAGCGGGCAAAGCGTCGAGGGTGGCCTGGAGCTGCCGGTCGCGCAGCGGCGCGGGCATGTTGCGGGTGGCTTCGGCTCCCAACAGTTGGCGGGTCATGTCGGGGGCGAGTTCGGCAAAAGGCTCGGAGCCCATGGCGGCCACGGCCACGGCTTCCTCGCACATCAGCAGACGGGTCTGGTTGCCATGGCTGACGGTGAGCTGGTGGCGGATTCGCAGCAGCAGCACGGTGGTCTTGAGCGACACGCCCTTCACGAAGGCAGCGCCGGCGCGAGCCACCGCGGTGTCGTCGGCCGCAGGCGCGCCCTCGTCGAGGGCTTGTTCAAGCAGCGTGCCGGCCAGGACGGACACCAGCGGATGAGTACGGTGGACGAAGGTGGCGCCCTGCGCTGCGGGTTGGTGAAAGTCGATGCGCAGGGTATTGGCCAAGCCCTCTGCCGCGAGGCGCTCGCGCACGGCAGGCGGCAAGTGCTCGGTCAGCAGCTTGAAATGCTGCCCGGACTTTTGGGATGTGGGCTGCAGCGGCGCGCCGAGCTGGGCAGCGGCACGGCTGACGAAGCGCTCGACCTCGGCCTCGCCACCGAGCACTGCGGCCGACTTGCGCCACTCCGGTAGTACGTCCTCGGGCTTCAGCCGGCGCTGGGCAAAGATACTGCGGTTCTGTTTGGCTTTCTCCTTGGCGCTCTGCCAGGCCAGGTCGATTTCCTTGGCCGGCTCGCCGAAGAGGTCCAGCTGCGACTGGGCGTTGAGCGCACCCTTGCGCAGCAGCACGGCGTTCATCAGCGCCTGCGTGAGCTTGCCCTCGTTGTCGGGCATCGGCACCAGCACGCCCAGCTCCTTGCGGATGCTTTCGGCCTTGCGCAAGATGACCTGCAGGACGGCGCCATCGACGGGGTTGTCCTCGCCGTACAGCATCGTGCTGCGCACCTCGCGCGCCTTCTGCCCGAAACGGTCCACGCGGCCTTCGCGCTGTTCGTGGCGCGTCGGGTTCCAGCTGAGGTCGTAGTGCACGACGGCAGTGAACAGGCCCTGCAAGTTGATGCCCTCGGACAGGCAGTCGGTGGCCACCAGGACGCGGAACTCGCTCTCGCCCAACTGGTCGACCGCCGCCTCCCGTTCGTCGGGCGTCAGCTCGCCCGTCACGGCCTTGACGGTGACGGACTTGAATTTCTCCTGCAGAGCGGCGGCCAGGTAATGCGCCGTGGCGATGTAGCGGCAGAAGACAACGGGCTGGAAGCCTTCTTTCAGCAGCAAGGCGACGTGCTCCTGCAGCTTGGCGAGCTTGGGGTCGTTCTGCTGGCCGGCCAGGGCGGCGGCGCTGGCCATGAGGGCCTGCAGGCGCTGGCTGTCTTCGGTCTGGGCGCCGGGTTCGATGTCGTCGGTGGACAAGGCATCGTCGGTGCCGTCCAGCACGCGGTCGCTGGCCTGGGCTTCGAACTCCTCCAGCGAGGTGGCCTCGGCCTGGCCTGCTTCGCCCAGAGCGCCCTGAAGGCGGGTGCGCAGCGCGTTCACGGCAGCGGCCGGGGACGACGAGATGCAGCGCAGCAGCGCCAGGGCAGCCCACCAGTTCATGCGCTGTTCGCGCAGGGCCTGCCCTTCGGAGCGTTCGACCAACTCCCGCGCATAGGCCAGCACATCGTTGAAAAGCTGGCCCCAGGCACCGGTGAGCTTGTAGGTGATTTCGGCCGAGCGGCGGTCGGGGAACATCGACGTGTCTTGCCACTCTGCGATGTCAGGCCGACGGCGCTGGACGAAGTGGCGTGACAGGTCTTCCCGCAGGTCGCTGCGCTGGCCTGCGGGCAGGTCCTTCAGCTGGGTGAAGTCGGGACGCAGCAGGCCCAGCAGGTTGAAGAACGCCTCTTCGTCACCGCTGTGTGGCGTGGCGGTGAGCAGCACGAGGTGGCGCGTCGCGTCAGCCGCCAGGCCCTTGAGCAATTGGTAGCGCTGTTGGCGGCCCTGGCCGGCCTGGGTGCAGGTATGGGCCTCGTCGACGATGACGAACTCGGGGCAGAAGCGCTGGAAGGCTTCGCGCCGCCGCTCGGACTTGATGTAGTCCAGGCTCACCACGGTGTAGGGGTGGGCATGGAATACCGAGGTGCCGGGTGGCAGGTCGCGCTCCAGGCGGTCAGCAGTGTTGGAGCGGACGACGACGGCTTGAATGTGGAAGCGTTCCGCCAGCTCACGCTGCCACTGCTCGCACAGGTGTGGCGGGCACAGCACGGCCAGGCGCTGGACCTCACCGCGGTCGAGCAACTCGCGCGCGATGAGCGCGCCCTCGATGGTCTTCCCGATACCGACATCGTCGGCAATCAGCAGGCGCACCGTCGGTTGCTTGAGCGCCATCAGCAGCGGCACCAGCTGGTAGGCGCGCGGCTCGACGGCGATGTTGCCGAAGCTGCGGAACGGGCCGGCGCCGTTGCGCAACTTGAGCTGCAGGGCATCCAGGAGCAGTTGGCTGGCCGAGTGATTGCGCGCCTGCTCGACAGAGGGCCAGGGAAAGGTGGCTGGTTGGACCGGCTGGCGTTCCAGGGGCAGGTAGATGAGCGTTTCGTCGCGCTCACCACCGCCCAGGGGGCGCAGTCGCAGGGTTTGCGTGTCGGATTCGGGTAGCACTATCCACTCGCGGCCACGGGCCGCAACCAGGCTGCCCAGGAGAAATTCCGGCGTCGGAGCATTCATGTCGTATCAGGCCTTGCCGGGGCCAAAGAGGTCGGCGTTGTCCTTGAAGAGGTCGGGCCAGCGGGCCTGTTCCTTGGGGAAGCGCACCACCAAGACGCCCAACTCGTCGAGGGCGCGGTCAATGGCGGCGTCTGCGGCTCGCTGGGTGTCGGTCTCGTGATGCGGTCCGTCGATGAAGATGGCGAGGTTCAAGTCGTCGTAGAAAAAGTCGGCGCAGGCATTGACGCCGGCAACGGTGTGCTGGCCGCGGTCAGGCTTGCGGTAGCCATGCTCGTTGACGTGATCCAGCCAGGCCTGCTCCAGCGTGCTGCCGGCGGTGCGGGCGAGCTCGGCGTCGTGCTCCTGGGGGGCGCGACCTTGCGTGCCCTGGTGGGCGCGCGCGGCCGTCAGGCGACAGAGGATGTCCAGCAGCAATCCACCGGCATCCTTGTCCTTGCGGTCGATGAGCGTGTGGTCGGGCTGGTTGTAGTACGACAGCAGGCAGCGGTAGCAGCCGGCCTCGCACAACGGCTTGCCATCGTGGTCCAGTTCTTCCGTAAGCGTCTTGCGAGTCCATGCCTGTCCGGCGGGGGGCGGCTGGAAGTGCATGACCTCTAGAGCTTTGGCCGCGACAGCCGAGAGCGCCTCGGGCTCAGTGGCCAGGCGGGTCAGCACGCCGGCCCCACCTTCGGCGGCTTCGAACAGCAGGATGGACTGGCGGTTGTCGCGGGTGGGCAGAGGCTCGGCCATCAGCTCGCTCTCTTCGAGCTGATAGACAGCCTCGATGCCACGTTTGAGCGCGTACTGCAGCGTCGTCAGGGTCTCGGCCTCAAGTTCACCGAGGCGGTAGTGCGGCCGCACGATGAGGATATTTCGACGGTCCTCGACGTAGGGCACGATGCGCTGCGGCGGCGTCTTGTCGGGGGGCGATTCGCCTTCGACCTCCTTCTCGCCGTTGCCGTCGTCAACACCACCGACCCAGTGGCCCGTGACCGGGTTCATCATGAAGCCCTGGATGGACTTCTCCTTGCGGCGACGCCAGCCGAAGTTCATGCGCCAGACCGTGGCGGCGGGGCCGTACTGCATTTCCAGCAGCGGGCCTTCGTCGTCTTCAACCACCGTCGTGACCATCTGAAGCTTGCCTTCGGCTTCAGCGAACTGCAGGGTGGTCTGCATTTCGTAGCCCTGCCGGACCCGCTCTTCCTCGTTGGCGGTGATGCGCTCGGCGCGTTTGGTCGAGACGTTCTCGATGCGATAGAGGTTCTTGACCTCCTGCGCGCCGGACAGCGAGGCGCCGCAGGACACGCAGCGGTCTGCATCGCGCTGGGACCGAAAGTGGCCATAGCCGCAGGCCGGACACAGACGGGCGACCTCGGTGGGCAGCTTCGCGCCGTCGGTGACCTGGTCTTGGCCCGTGATGGTCAGCAGAGCCTTGGTGACGCGGTACTGGCTGCCCTCGTGGTAGATGAGGCTGTAGGGGCCGAACTCGCCCAGCGCCAGGAACCGCGGACGCGACAGGAAGCTCTCGCGTCCAATGGAGCCGCGCCGTGCAGGCAGGTAGGCCAGCAGCGGTAGACGGGGGAAGTTGTAGCCCGGTAGGAAGCCCTGCGAGGCCAGGTAGCGGTAGGTGTAGAAATCCGAGTTGAAGGCGCTGTCGCCGGCCAGCAGCAGGTCACGCTGCTTGCGGGCCTCGTTGTGGCGCTGCTGGGCTTCACGGCGCTCGCGCTCCGAGGCGGCAGGGTTGTTCTCGATTTTGAAGTTCAGCTCGATGGCTTGTGCCGTGGCACGGTAGAGGTCACGCCAGCGCTGCAGTGCGCCATCGAACTCGTAATACGCCCGCTGAAAGACGGACTCAGCCCAGTGCTCGCTGTACCAGGGCGCGTTCTGCGCTGTGAGCTCGGTGGCCAGCATGCCCAGCACCTTGAGGCCGCGCTGGTGCGCGCGCTTCTTCGCGTCGGGCTTGTCGAGGTCGGCAGCCATGTCTTCTGCGACCGGTAGCTTCTCGGGCTCGTTCATGTCGAGCAGATCGCGGACGCTGTTGCCCAGCCGCTTGCCGGTCTCGGCGAGCCAGATGGCATGCATATGGCTCTTGACGAGCTCCAGGTTGGCCAGGTCCAGCGTGGGCGCGTTGACCTGCCCGTGCACCATGCGGACGGGGTCGCGGAAGTAGTACTGGTCGTGGGGGCTCTGCGATGCGCAGTACGTGATGACCAGCGCTGGCTGGCCTGCGCGCCCGGCACGGCCGCTTCGCTGCGCGTAGTTGGCCGGCGTGGGCGGCACGTTGCGCATGTAGACGGTGTTCAGTGACGAGATGTCGACGCCAAGCTCCATCGTCGGCGAGCAGAACAGGACCGGCAGCCATTCGAGTTCGACGCCGTTCTTCTTGCGCCACTCGTCGCGGTCTTTGTCGGTGTAGCGGAAGCGGGCCTCGCGCTCCAGGCGGTCTTCCTGTTCGACCTGCGCGGTGTGCTCGCGCGCCTCGAAGTCGAAGAGTTGGTGCACAGGGCTGCTCAGCAGCCCTGTGATGTTGCGGTACAGAGCGCGGAAGAACGCGTTGTCTTCGGCTTGGCGCTGACTCTGGCCTGAGCCTGCCTCCCACAGCAACGCAGTGCCGTTGAGCTGCCAGCCGGTGAGGCCGACATCGGTCTCTTCGCGTTTGACCAAGCCGTAGGACTCGGCGGCCTTGAGCAGTGCCGCAATGACGTCCGGGTAGGTCTGGTCGTTGATGTGCTTGTAGTACGGGTTGCCACCGCCCCAGGTGCTGCCTTGCCGAAGCAGCTTGCCCAGGCGAGACCGGCTGGAGCCGATGACCAGGAAGTCTTCCAACTGCAACCGACGACCGCGGCGGTCGGTCTCTTCGCGCGGGCGCGAGGTGACGAACCAACGGGCGGGCACTGGCTGCTCGTCTTCCGTGAATCCCCAGGGCTCCCGCAGGTTGGCGTAGCTCTGCGTGCGCAATTGCTCGAGCTCGGTGCGGTCAAGGTATCGCGTAGCGATGCAGAGCCCCTGGCGCATAAACTCGAACATGGCGCGCAGCACCACGGCCCGCTCAGCGGGTGTCGCCGACTGCAGAACCTGGGGTGCCTCGGCCCACTCGGCCGCATCGGCCGCAAGGTCGTCGATGTCCTGGTAGCCGATGCGTACCAGGCCCAGCTGCTCAAGGTTGGGGTTGTTGAAGCGCCAGCCGCGCCGCAGGTCGAAGTAGGCGCGGTAGCCCAGGATGCCGCGCATCGCCTCTTGCACCTGCCGACGCGTGTTGCCCTTGACCTCGGGTTGCTGCATGTACTCGGCACGCACGGCCGGGTCGTCACGGTGGAAGCCCAGAGCTTCGAAGACCGCGTTGGCGACCTCGCGCTCAGACAGCGCTTGTCCCCCGCCTTTCTGCACGGCCGACAGCAGCGCGGCGCGGGTCAGCAGTACCTGCAGGAAGTCGTTGAAGTGCCCGGCCTGTAGTGCGGCGTCCTGCCGGTTGTCGGAGAAGCCCAGGACCTTCTTGGCTTCAGCCGAGAGCTGCTGGTCCTGTTCGTACAGGTAGCGCAGGGCCGACAACGTGAGCATCGTCGTGGCGGAGCTCCGGCCTTCACCCGACAACGAGGTCAGCCGCAGGGCATCCTTGCCGGACGAGGTGTGCGAGACCCCGCAAGCCAGGCAGAAGCGGAAGGCACCCGGGATAAACCAGGCCTGCAGGCCCTTGTCGGTCGTCGTGACCCCGTCGGGCCGGAGCTTGACCGCTTGCGGCACGAATTTGCGCTGGCCTGACTTGATGCGCCATTCGCCGTCAGCCCGTTCTTCCAGCCATGTCTCCGGGTAGCGTTCCAGAACGTCTGGCTCCCAGAGACCGCGGCCGTCAGGCATCAGGAAGCCAAACTTGACTGCCTCGTCGTCGTGCTGTCGCTCATCGATGCTGCGGACGTCGAAGCCTCGACCTTCCGGGCCGTCAGTGTCCCAAACCGGGATGTACTCCTGCCCGCAGTCGCGGCAGAAATGCACGTGATAGTACCGCCGCTGCCGGTCGTCGTCGCCCGAGACGAATTGCTGGCCGTCGAGCGTGACAGCCCGCTGGCCTGGTGCTTCCAGCGTTGTGTAGACCTTGCCGCCGCCGGCGATGAACTGGTGCAGCTTGAAGGCGAACAGGCTCTTTCCGGCGTCGTCCGTGACCGCGTAGGCGCGCAGCATGAATTGCTGCAGGTAGGCCAGGCAGGCCTCGACGGACTCACCAGAAGCATCGTGCAGCAGCTGAGACGCATCTGCCAGCGTGCGCGGACGCGCGCGGCGTGGCTTGTCGTCCTCGTAGGTCAACCCGAGAGTGAGCTCTACCCAGACCGACATCGGGTGCGCCGCCATGGCCTCGAAGCTGAGGTCCGTCGGCACACCCGCACGGATGGCGTCTCCGAGCGCGCTTCGCACGGTATCGAGCGTCTGGCTCTCGGGTGTCGTGCGACGCAGCGTCTCGGTGATGACGTTGCGGTCGGCAATGGCAGTACCGAACAGGCGTCGCGCCACCTTCGCCACAACAGCATTGCGTTCCATCTGCGTGCCTTCGGACGCCATCGTGGCCGAGGTGCCGATGCAGATGAGCTCGTCAGAAAGAGCTTCACGCACGCGCCGCACTAGCAGCGCCACATCGGCACCCTGGCGACCGCGATAGGTATGCAGTTCGTCGAGGACCAGGAAGCGCAGGCCTTTGGCGTTGCGCATCACGGCCTTGTCGATGTCGTTCTGCCGGGTCATCAGCAGCTCGAGCATCATGAAGTTGGTCAGGAGGATGTCTGGCGGCGTCGCAGCCATGGCCTGGCGCTCTTCATCCGATTCCTGCCCGGTGTAGCGGCCGAAGGTGACGGCCCGAGCTGCAGGGTCTGAGCCCAGGAACTTCTTCAGCTCCTCAAGCTGCGAGTTCGCCAATGCGTTCATCGGATAGATGACGATGGCCCGGGTGCGTGGCGTCGGGTCAGCCTTCTTTGCCTTGAGGCAGGAGTCGACCACAGGGATGAAGTAGCTCAGGGACTTGCCTGAGCCCGTGCCGGTGGTCAGGACGTAGCTCTCGCCAGCCAGTGCCAAGCTGATGGCCTCGGCCTGGTGCTTGTGCAGCGGCAACGTCACCCCTTCAGAGCTGGCCGACTTGCCCAGACGGAAGATGGTCGAGCACTCGGGATTCAGTTGCCCCGCCTGGACGAGCTCATCGACCGTGCCACCCGACCGGTAGTTCGGGTTGATTTGGATGAGCGGCTCTGGCCAGTAGCGCTGGCTGTCGTACTCTCGATCGACGAAGGCCTTGATGTCTTCGGATCGAATACGCGTGAAACTGCGCGTGAACTGTTCGTATTCGCTGACGAGGCTCTCGCGAAACTGAAAAACGTCCATCTGTTGGCCCCCCTCAGACAGCACCCTTGTTGGGCGCCTGGCTCGCGCCGGATGTGGTCTTGACGCCGTGCTTCGTGCAGTGATCGCGAACCAGAACCTCGATGAAGCTGCTGATAGTTCTGTACTCCCGCTCCGCGGCCAATCGGACGAGCTCTTTCAGCTCAGGCGTAACCCGAAGGTTGAGCGTGTCGGTTCTGCGTTCCATCTAGGCATCTCCAGTGCCCACAATGTAACGCAACTGCAACTTAATGTTGCTGAGTGATTGCGGCGTAGATGACGTAGATTGGCCTGAATACCTCGGCGGCACCGTGGCATCTACCGCGTCTGAGGGGAGCAGCCCTGTTGTCAACGCGGCAGGCCGCAGGCCACCGTTTGATCGGAGGCCATCAATAAGCAGCTACAGGTCGAGTTTGCGCATTCGGTTGACCACGCGGTTGATGACGAGCGACCGACTTCTTTTCGAGTCAGCGGTCATTCATAGGCGAAATTTGAGTGGCGACTCGCAGTCTGAAGGAGGCCCATCGTTTCGGTGCCATGGTTGCGATGGCACCCCGGTCGTCACCCGGCGTAGCCGGGCCGCGCTGTACGTGCGAAGCATCGAGCCCCACGGCAGACCTGGGTCTCGACCTGACGGCTCCCATCGCTGACGCCTCCGCGGCGTGTGCGCCGCTGCGCGCTTCGCTTGCCGACTACGTGATGGCGTGCGGTGGTGAGGGCGGTCCTGCTGTGCCCTTTCAACCTACCACGCCGTGCTCGCCGTCAAGGGCGGCGCGTGCTGCGCACGCTGGCGGCCTCACGGCCGTCTTCGGCTGCGCCTTCGACCCTTGACTGCTTGCGCTGCGGCGTGGGTGGCCGGTTCCGGGCAATCCCGCCCGATTCCGAACCGGAGCCGATCATGTCGCAGCTTTCCCTGTCCTTGTCTTCTTCCGATGCCGCTTCGCTGCTCGTGCGCGATGTCGCGGGCAGCTACCGGCCGGCCGAACCCGCCGAGGTCCTGCAGGCGGCCCTGCGGGTGCTGGCGGGCCAGCTGCGCGGCAGCGCGATGCTGTCCTCGCCGCAGGTGGTGCGCGACTTCCTGCGCATCAAGCTGGGCGGGCTGGAGCACGAGGTGTTCGCGGTCATCCACCTGGATGCACAGCACCGGGTCATCGAGTACGTCGAGATGTTCCGCGGCACGGTATGCCAGACCTCGGTGTACCCGCGCGAGATCGTCAAGGAAGCCCTGGCGCGCAACGCGGCGGCCATGATCCTGGTGCACAACCATCCCTCGGGCTCGGCCGAGCCATCGCGGGCGGACGAGGCCCTGACGCAACGGCTCAAGGAGGCGCTGGCGATGGTGGATGTGCGCGTAGTCGATCACCTGATCGTGGCCGGTCCGACGGTCCTCTCGTTCGCGGAGCGAGGCCTGCTGTGAGTGCCGGGGGGGCTTCGGCCCTCTTTGGTGGAGGGCGGGTTCGCCGGTCCTCCATCGTGCCACGCCGTGCTCGCCGTCAAGGGCGGCGTGTGCTGCGCCCGCTGGCGGCCCGATGGCCGTCTGCGGCTGCGCCTTCGACCCCTGACTGCTTGCGCTGCGGCGTGCCGGTGACGGTTCCGGGCAATCCCGCCCGATCGACCGGAGTTCACCATGGACGACACATCCTACGTTTCGATGGAGCAGCACCTGTGCGCGGTGTGCGGCGTTCCTTACGACACAGGCAACCTGTTGCTGGACAGGCGCCTGCGCGCGAGCATGGCGCGCCACACGACTACGGGCTGGGGCCTGTGCCCCGAACACCAGCGACTGCATTCCGAGGGTTATGTTGCCCTGGTCGAATGCGACCTACGGCGCAGCGGCGATGCGGCAGTGGGGCGCATGCGGCCCGAGCAGGCCTATCGCACGGGGCGCATTGCCCATCTCCGGCGCGAAGTCTTCGGGCAGGTGTTCGATGTGCCCGTCGCGGCCGACCAGGCCATGGTCTTCGTCGAACCCGGCGTGATCGAGCGGCTGCAGGCCATGACGGTGCCATCCGAGGATTGACGGCGGACTGATTCGACGGTGCGCCTTGCCAAAGACGAGCAGGGCGCATCGTTCCCGTGGCGCTGGCCATATGCCGGTATCTCGTTCACGTGCCTTCGTCCAAGGTCCCCGGGGCTCGCGCATCGTCGCCGGCGGCCGCGGCCACGCAACGCCTGCGGCGTCCTTCACTGCGTTGCGGCCCTGCGGGTGTCTGGCCGCTCCTTCCGCCGGCGCTTGCCGCTTCGCGTCGGGCCCTCGCCCGGCGCGCGGCCGGCGCGTTCCGGCCAGGAGAACCTTCATGGCAACCGATCGCAACGGGCTTCCCGACACCATCGTCTGGCGGGGCCTCACCTACGACATTCCCGACTTCGACCAGATCGAGGCCTGGGTCTTCGGCAGCGTCTGCGAGACCCCCGACGGGGACACCGTCGAACCCGACCATCCCGACAGCTGGCTGAGCCTGCTCGGGATCGTCTGAGTCTGGCGCGGTGCGTCCGGGCGATCGGCGCACCGCTTCTATCTGATGCTGGCCTAGGTGGCAGGCCGCATCGCCACCCTCTCCTGCGCACGGCGCGCACCACGTCGACATGTTCTCTCCGGCGCGGCTACGCCGCGCCTGCGCGCCACCTGCCTGCAAGCAGGCAGCTTGCCTGGCCTTTGCGGGCGCTTCCCCCGTCAAGGGCCGCTGCGGCGCCCGTGTCCTCGGCTTCGCCTGCGGGCCGCGCCAGCGCCTTCGCTTCCTCCCTTGACGGCGCACCCGCGCCGGCCCCAGCCGGCCGTCATGGCCGCGAAGGGCTTCGCGGCCCCTGCGGAGCCCAACACCCAAGGAGAGCGCCCGTGCACAGCACCGAGTGAATCCACCCCCGTTTTCTTCCCCTTTCATCCACCGTGTCCCCGCGCGGGACAGGAGATTTCACATGAACACCGTTTCCCATTCCGAAGCCCAGGCCCTGCACACCGTGGCCGCTGCTGCGGCGTCTACCACCGCAGCGGGCGCCACCGTCACCGTGCCGGCCGCTGGCCCATATGAACTGCACCTGATCCCGCTGTCCAGGCTGCGGCCCTCGGCTCGCAACGTGCGCAAGAGCGGCGGCACGTCCATCCCGGAACTGGCCGCAAGCGTCACCCGCGTGGGACTGCTGCAGAACCTGACTGCCATCGCCTCGCCCGATGGCGAGCACTTCGAGGTGGTAGCCGGCAAGCGGCGGCTGGCGGCGTTGAAGCTGCTGGCCAAGCGCCGCAAGATCGGGCGCGACCATCCGGTGCCCTGTCTGCTGGTGCCCGATGCCTCGGCCCGCACCGTCAGCCTGACGGAGAACGTCCACCGCGAATCCATGTCGCCGGTGGACGAACTGTTTGCCTGGAAGGCGCTGGCGGCCGAAGGCCGGGCCATCGAGGACATCGCGGCAGACTTCGGCGTCACGCCGCTGGTGGTGCGCCGGCGCCTGAAGCTCGCCAACGTCTCGCCCCGGCTGCTGGCGGACTACCAGCAGGGCGAGGTGTCGCTGGAGCAGTTGATGGCGCTGGCGATCATCGACGACCACGCGGCGCAGGAGGCCGCGTTCTACGAGGCGCCGCACTGGCAGCGCGAGCCGGAGTCGCTGCGCGATCACCTGACGATGGAGGAAATCGACGCCGGCCGCGATGCGGTGGCGCGCTTCGTCGGGGTAGAAGCCTACGAGGCGGCGGGCGGCGGCATCCGGCGCGACCTGTTCGCGGATGAGCGCAACGGCGTGTTCCTCACCGATGCGGCCCTGCTGGACACGCTGGCGCGCGAGCGGCTGGAATCGGTGGCCGATGCGGTGCGGGCCGAGGGCTGGGGCTGGGTGGAGGCCGTGCCACGCGCCACTTCGGCGGAACTGCATCAGTTCCAGCGGGCGAGGCCGACGCGCCGGGAGCCGGGCAAGGCCGAGGCCAAGCGCCTCGCCAAGCTGGAGGCCGAGCAGGCCCGCATCCAGGACCGGCTGGACGACGAGGACGCCGACCTGTCCGACGATGGGGTGCAGGCGCTGCACGAAGAACTGGACCGGCTGGGCGATGAACTGGACGGCATCGAGCAGGGTTTGCTCGTCTACGCGCCGGGGGTGGTGCCGCTGGCCGGGGCCGTGGTGTCGATCGACCACGCGGGCGCGGTCGTGGTGCATCGCGGGCTGCTGCGCGAAGAACAGGCCAAGGCGCTGCGAGAGCAGGTGCGGCAGGACGCCGGGAGGGATGCAGGAGGCACCGAGGGGCAGGCCGATGCCGAGCCGGCCGGTCCCGGCATTTCGGAGAAGCTGGCCCGGCGCCTGAGCGCGCACCGCACCGTCGCCTTGCAGGCCGAGGTGGCGCGGCATCCCCGCGTGGCGCTGGTGGCCCTGGTGCATCTGCTGGCGCACCGGGTCATCCTCGACGGCTACGGCGGCTCGTCCATCAACGTCAGCGCTTCCCCGCAGGACCGGCTGTCGCACATGGCGCCGGACATAGACGAGTCCCCGGCGGCGCAGGGACTGGAACGGGTGCGCGAGGCCTGGGTGGCGCGGCTGCCGTCCGATCCCGAGGCGCTGTTCGCCGAACTGCTGGCGATGCAGCAGGAGGAACTGCTGTCGCTGCTGGCGCTGTGCGTGGGCCGTACTGTCGCGGCGTTCGCATCGAAGGAAACCGAAGTGCCTGCGGTGGCGCTGGCCCGGGCCGTGGGGCTGGACATGCACGACTGGTGGACGCCCACGGCGGGGGGCTACTTCGACCATGTGTCCAAGGCCAAGGCGCTGGAGGCGGTGCGGGTGTTCGCGCTGGGCGAGGTGCATCGCCTCGCCAAGCTGAAGAAGGCGCAGATCGCCGCCGAGGCCGAGCGGCTGGCGGCGGGGTCGGGGTGGCTGCCGGTGATGTTCAGGACGCCGGAGGCGGCGGCCATCGAGCAGGCCGAGCCGGAAGCCGAAGCCCAGACCGATGCGGACGGCTCCGAGCTTGACACGGAGGAAGAAGCGCACGCCACGGCATGAGCCAGCGCCCCGGCTTCGGCCGGGGCTTTTGCCGCGCCTCGGCCTGGTGGGCCTCGGCGCGGCGCGCGCGGCAGGTGTGCCGCGCGCGGAGATACACCCAACTCAGCGGGCTTTGCCCGTGCATCCTGGGCAGGCGCCCCGCGATGCGGTGCGCGGACGTGCGATGGGCCTGGCTGCGCCAGGTTGTGCGGAGCGATGCCTTCCCCGATCCTGGCGAGCGGTGGGTGGCCGTGATCCGGTACAAGGTCGTTGACGGGCCGGATGCCATGCCGACGTCTCCTGTCGCTGTCTCCTGCCGCGCTCCTGTCGATTCGATGCGGCGGTGGGTGCTGTCTTGGTCGCTGGTCAGCCGGCTTGGCGTCCGGTGTGCCGAACCATGCCGGAAGGCTGTGGCAGCGTTGGCGTAGCCGGTGCCCCTGGTTCCTTGCGAGGGTCGGTCCGCTCCCTCGGCCTTGTCTTTGAGCGTGAATCCTGGCGTGGGCACGGCGCACCTTCACTTCGCTGTCGCTGCGTTCCGGCTCGCCTCGGGCTTGATCGCCGCAACCGGCCGGCCCGACAAATTTCCCCTGCGCTCTCGCGCATTCCTCGCGAGCCAAATTTCTTGGACCGGCCGGTCCTCCACTGCGTTGCGGCCCTTCATTGCATTACGAGTGCGGCGCGCCCGGACCCGCGCCGGCCGGATCACCGCACAAGGCCGCGATGGGCGCGGACCTGGCACCACCCCGAAAGGAAATCACCATGAGCACCATCGGCAACTTCACCGCGACGGGCAACAGCTACACCGGCACCGTGCGCACGCTCACCCTGAACGTCAAGGTCCGCATCGTGCCCAACGACAAGGGCAGCGAGCACGCCCCGGATTTCCGCATCGTCGCGGGCAACGGGCTGGAGATCGGCGCGGCCTGGAAGAAGGTCAGCAAGGCCGACCGGCCCTACCTGTCGGTGACGCTGGACGACCCATCCTTCCCGGCCACCCTCTACGCCCGCCTGGTCGAAGGCGAGGACGGCGCGCACAACCTGATCTGGACGCGCAGCAAGGCCGACTGATCGCCGCCCCAGCGCCCCGCTTCGGCGGGGTGCCTTGTGCTGTTCGGCTCGGGCGTCGCTGCGGGCCGTGGTGGCGTGCCGAAGATCCACCGTGTCGTCGCAAAGCCGTTTCTGCGTTTCTGTGTCTTGGCGGATGGGCGTGAAAGCGCGGGACCGGTTCTCCGGTTCACAGGGTTTCAGCAAAGGCGGGTTGGAGTCAGTGCGGTTCCGTGCGTCTCCGGCCGAGACCGGACCGCGCTCTTGCGCTCCGCATCGAGCCACCAGGCCACGGGTGTCCTGGCGTCTCGACCCATCCGGGCGCCGATCGCTGACGCCTTCGCACCTGCGGTGCTGCGCGCTGCGCTTGCAGGGGCAGCGAGGTGCGCGGGGACGGGCTGGCTTGCGTGGTCCTTCATCGTCGCACGGCGGTCTCCGCCGTCAAGGTCTGCGCGTGCTGCGCACGCTGGCGTCCTGGCGGCCGTCCTCGAACCTGTGACGGCGGCGCTGCGCCGCGCGGCCTGCGGGCCCGGGCAATCCCGCCCGGCATCCATGAAGGAGCAGACCATGATGACGTTCATCACCGACGAACAACGCGCGCAGTTGCTGGCCAACGGCCGGCGATCCATCGAGGACGAGGGCTTCGACCCGCCGCCGGTGGTCAAGCTGTTCACGCCCGATGCGGGCGCCACCTGGCTGCTGACCGAGATCGACGGGGACGGTGATCGCTGCTTCGGGCTCTGCGACCTGGGCCAGGGCTTCCCCGAGCTCGGCTATGTGAGCCTGCACGAGTTGGCGATGCTGCGCGGTCCGTTGGGGCTGCCGATCGAGCGCGACCTGCACTTCCGCGCCGACAAGACCATCGGCGCCTACGCGCGCGAAGCTCGGCTGGCCGGGCGCATCGTGGCGTAGCGGTGGACGGCACCGCCGGGTGGCGGTGCCCGCTCTGGCGCCCGCGGGTGGCCCGCAGCCGTCACTGGCTGGCATGCTGCCCGCGCAGTTCTTTCTTGTATCGCTTCATCGTAGAGTGGATCATCTCGTCCGGTCCGGTTCCCAGTCCCTCGGCCAGCCGGAAAATCGTCGTCAGCGAGGGGCTGGTCTGGCCCAGTTCCAGCTTGGCAACGAAGGTGCGCGTGACGCCGGATGCGAATGCCAAGCCCTCCTGGCTGAGCGCCGACGCCGCGCGCCGTGCCTTGATTTCGGCGGCGAAGGCACGCAGCAGAGCGGGATCTTGGTTGGAGCGCACGGCAACGAATCTCGTTGTCGTGCCTTATTTATGCACCCGCTTGTATGGTACAAAACAGAATCAAGGCGAGTCGAACGATGGCGCACAAACAGGGAGTCGGGACCATCGAACTGCAGAGCGTTCGTTCTCGGCCCGCAGGAGAGCAGCCATGACCTTCCTCACTGACGAGCAGCGACGCCAGATGCTGGCCAACGGCGTGGCCCGCGCCCGTGGCGAAGCAACCGATCCTTATCCCGTGGTCAAGCTCTACACGCCGGATGCCGGCGCTGCCTGGGTGCTCACGGCCTTGGCCGCCGACGGCGACCTGGCCTACGGGCTCATCGATGCGGGTACCGGCTTTCCTGAGCTGGGCGAGGTAAGCCTGTCGATGCTGGCGGGCATCCGGGGCCCGAAGGGCGAGCCCGTTGCGGTGGAGCCGCAGTACCGTCCGCGCAAGACACTCGTGGCCTACCTGGCCGACGCACAGCGCGACGGCATGATCACCGATTGAGACGGAGTTCGCGCTCCGCGCGACCTGTCGTCGCGCCAACGGCGACCCGCGTCAGGCCGATCCATGGCAGCTTGCCACCCTTGCCGAAGGAGCTTGCCGTCATGACGATGCCTTGCGAAACGGTTTGCGCGCCCTGGCGCGCCGCAGCCGCCTACCTCTATGCGCTGGACCTGGACGGTCCGGCGCTGGCCTGGGAGTATCTGCGCCGGCATCCCGGCTACCGGGCAGCCTGCCTGGGTGAGCCTCGCAAGCGACGTGTCCCCAGCGCACATCGCTGGGGCCTGCGTTTTCGCGCTTGACCCTCGCCTGGATGCGCGAGAGGCGCATCCCGTCTGGCTCGACGCCGAGGAGGCCATGCTGCACGTGCGGCCGGCGCAGTTGCGCGGCGTGCCGTGCGGGCAAGTCTTCAGCCTCTGGCGCATCCCTGGCCGCAAGCGCCTGCTGCATGGAGGCGCCGACCTGATCCTCTGCGCCCAGGACGGGCCAGCACTGCTGCGGGCCAGCCTGTCGCCCGCGCTGGCCGACGGCCAGCCCTGCCGCTTCTCGATCCCTCTAGGCATGGACGCCGCACCTTGCCGTGCACAGTTGCGCCTTGTCGCCGGTGAGCGATCCGCGCCTGCTTTCCGGCGCGTCGCGCGCACCCACCTTCTGCACATGCGCTGCCTGCAGGCCCTCGACGCGCAGCAGGCCGGGCTCGGCCAGCGAGATGTCGCCCAGGTCCTGTTCGGCGCCAGTGCCGTCGCCGAGCACTGGCATGCGGACAGCGACCTGCGCGCCCAGGTGCGGCACATCCTGGCGCGCGGGCGAGCTTGGATGAACGGCGGCTACCTCCAACTCGCCAGAGTACGCCCCGCTTAGCGGCCGCCCACGGAGACGAGTTTCAGAACTGAATCTCCCTTCGCATTGCCTCGGCCCTTGCCCAGACTGTCTCCATCGGGCCACGAATGGATCGCGGCCCATCCACCGAGATGGAGGCCTCAATGGCAGCAGGACATCCGATCCCCTCACGCGGCACGGCAGCGGCTGCGCCGCAGCCCGCTCCTGCGGCGCCGGCCGCAAAGCCTGAATTCCTGACCACCGACGAGGCGGCCACGCTGCTGCGGCTGTCGCCGCGCACGCTGGAGAAGCAGCGCGTGCTGGGCGGGGGGCCGCGCTTTCGCAAGTTTGGTGCGCGCGTGGTCTACGCGCTGGCCGACCTGCGCGCCTGGGCCGACAGCAACACCTACGGCATGACCTCCGATCCGGGCTACGTGGTCCGGGATTCGGTGCGCTGACCCGGCCTGGAGGAACGGGCCATGTCCAGGCGATCCAGCGAACGCGAGCAGCTGGCGCTGTTTCGCGCGCTGCCAGCCGAGGACATGGGGCTGCGCGACGCGCAGGACCTGATGGCCTATCCCTTCTTCAGCCTGGCCAAGTCGCGGCGCACCGTGCCCATTCGCTTCGAGGCCGGCGCCGTCTCGCTCACCGTGGAGGGCGTGCCTGAGCACGGTATCGCCACCATCTGGGATGCCGACGTGCTGATCTGGGCCGCGAGCCAGATCGTCCAGGCGAAGAAGGGGGGCATTGCCCCTTCGCGCCTGATGGTGGCCACGCCCTACGAGATCCTGCGCTTCACGCAGCGCGGCACCGGCCGCGCCGACTATCTGGCGCTGCGCGCCGCGCTGGACCGGCTGCAATCGACCACCATAGCCACCACGCTGCGCCAGCGCGAGCGCCCCGACGGTGGGCGGCGCCTGCACCGCTTCTCTTGGATCAACGAGTGGAAGGAGTTCGTCCGGGCCGACGGCAGGGCGGACGGCATCGAGTTGATCCTGGCCGACTGGTTCTTCTCCGGCGTGATGGACGAGGCCCTGGTGCTCACGCTGGACCCCACGTACTTCCAACTCTCCGGGGGCATCGAACGCTGGCTGTACCGGCTGGTGCGCAAGCACGGCGGCCGCCAGCCGGCGGGCTGGCGCTTCGAGATGCGCCACCTGTACCTGAAGTCCGGTGCGCTGCAGCGCTACCGCGACTTCGCCGCTCATCTTCGTCACCTGGCGCTGCGCCAGGCCTTGCCGGGCTACCGGCTGGCCGTCGCTTGGAATGGCGGCAGCGAGTGGCTGACCTTCTGCCCACAGGTGCGGCCGGTGTCCGCCGAAGCAGGTCGCCCCGGCCGCGACTTATCCACAAGACCTGTTGAAGAAGCTGTGGATGGCGTGTGGACGCACTCGGTGGATCACCGGCACGGGACTCGGTGGATCACCGGCGCTGCCATCGGTGGATCACCGGCGCCCATCGGCCCGCAAGCCCCGTCCAGCAACGGTTTCGGGCCTCCCTAAACATCTAAAGGGATACATAAATGAAAGAGACGCGCGCGCGAGCCGACGGTGCCCAAGAAGGCAGCAGTGCTCAAATCCAAGGCAGCGAAAGCCGTTCACCAGAAACCCAGGGAACGCAGGCCGGCAAACAGGCCAGCCTGGTCGGCAAGGTCATCGCCTTGTTGAACCAGAAAGGCGGCGCCGGAAAGACCACGCTGTCCACGCACCTGGCCGGCGCGTTCGCCAGCCAGGGGCAGCGCGTCACGCTCATCGATGCCGATCCCCAGGGCTCGGCCCTGGACTGGGCGCAACGACGGCTGCAGAGCGGCCAGGGCCGGCTCTACGGGGTCTTCGGGCTGGCACGGAACACCCTCCATCGGGAAGTGCCTCCGATCGCCCTGCAGGCCGACTACGTGGTCATCGACGGGCCGCCCAGGGTGGCGGCGCTCGCGCGCTCCGCGCTGCTGGCCGCCGACCTGGTGCTGATCCCCGTGCAGCCCAGCGCCTACGACGTCTGGGCCACGCAGGAAATGGTGGGCCTGATCCAGGAAGCGCAGGTGTTCCGGCCTGCGCTGCGCGCGGCCTTCGTCATCAACCGGCGCGTGGTTGGGACCGTGATCGGGCGCGAGGCGCGCGCCGCGCTGGCAGACCAGTCGTTTCCGACGCTGCGCGCCGACATCGCGCAGCGCATCGCCTTCGCCGACTGTGTGGCGGCGGGCAAGCTGGTGTGGGAGGTGGCGCCCAAGGGCGCCGCAGCGCGTGAGGTGGCTGCGCTGGCGGATGCCGTGCAGGAGGCGCTGCGATGACGGCTGTCGGTACACCGAAGCCATCGCGGCGGGCCGCCATCGGCCGCCGGCCGGCGCCCGACCCGGCCACGGCCTGGGTGCATCGGGAAGATGGCGGCGCGGCGCCGGTGAAAGCAGCGATGAAAGCGGCGGTGTTCACCGCGCGCCTGACCATCGACGTGACGCCAGCGCTGCGTGGGCGCATCAAGGTGATCGCGTTCCAGCGCGGCATCACCGCCGCCGACATGCTGCGCGAGCTGCTGGAGCGCGAGTACCCGGAGGCACGGCCATGACGGCGGTGCAAGTGGCGGGCAGCACGCCGGGCACGCGGGCCTGGGCGCAGGCGGCGCTGCCGCCGGCCCCAGTGCCCGTGCCTACACCCATGAAGGTGTCGCTCGCCTTCGTCGAGCATCGCGTGAACGTCTGGCTGCGCTTCGGTCGGCCGGCACGCGAGATCGTGCTGGACCGCTGGCGGCGCGTCGCGGTGTTCCTGCCGGGGGCCGTCTGCTGCCGCGTCAAGTGGATCGGCAACGACTTCGGCACCACGCTGTGGCAGCTCATGGTGCTGCAGGCGCCGACGCCGCTGGATGGCATGCAGTGCATCTCGGGCGTGTCGCCCGGCGCGCGCATCCTGCTGCGCGCCGATGGCGAACATCGCGTCAAGGCCGTGCTCGCCGCTGTCGATGCGATCGAGGCGGCGGGCATCGACCCCTGCGCGGTCGCGCCGGTCTACTGGTGCATGGCGGGCAACCGGCTGGCCGCCCGCCTGCCGCTGCCGACCTACACGCCGGAGCGCCACGCGGCGCACCTGGCACGCGGGGCACTGCAATGATCGCGCGTATGCACCGCCTCGCGTTGCTGGCGTGCATGGCGCTCGCCGTGGCGGCGATTGCCACGCCTGCGGCGGTGCCGCTTCCGGTGCGGATCGTCTTCAACCCGAGCGCGAGCGTGGCGCGCGGGTGGTATCGCGTCGATGCGCTCGGTCATCCCGGCTCGCTGCAAGAATCGTTGCAGGTAGGCAGCATCGTCTTGGCTCGGCTCCCCGCTGGCGTGGCCGCGTTCGCGGCGCAGCGCGGCTACCTGCCCGAGGGCGTGCCGATCCTCAAGCGCATCGGCGCCATGGCGCCGCAGGCGGTGTGCGTCTTTGATCGCCTGGTGTGGATCGACGGGGTGCCCGTGGCGGCTGTGCTCACGCACGATGGCGCGCGCCGGCCGCTGCATCCCCGGGCGCAGTGCCGGGCGCTCATGCAGAGCGAACTTTTCCTGCTCAGCAACACCCATCCGGCGTCGTTCGACAGCCGCTACTTCGGCCCCATCGATGCCGCCGCCGTGCTCGGCATCGCGCGACCCTTGTGGACATGGTGAGTGTCATGCGCTTGCGTCCACGCATGCGCCGAGCCTGTCGCCGGACTGCGGCCGAAGCTGCACTTCGGCTGCATTCCAGCGTGCAGGAATCCCGTCGCAAGCGCGCAGCGCCCGCTGCACCCGCGCAGCCTCGCGGGCTGCGCTGCGCGCGCCGTGCGCGGCTGGCGGCATGCCGGAGCCGCGAGCGGATGCGGGGGGCGCAGGCAGAGGGCAAGAGAAAAGGGCCGGCACGCCTCGGGGCGCTTCTCCAGTCTGCACGTGGGGTGGGCACGGCACGTCGCCTGCGGCGTTGTGTGCCGTGCGGACGCCAATTCGCTGCCGCTGCAATAGTCTGGCGCGTGCCGTCCACGCTGCACTGCGCCTCGATGCGCCGGGGCCTTCGCGATGGCTGACGCTGACGATGACCGCTTTCGCCTCCGTCCGACACCGCCCAGAGCGCGCTCCGGGCCGCGTTCCCAGCGCTTCGTGTCCCAGGTGCTCAAGGCCGTGTCGAAGTCCGGGGTCAAGGCGTCAGACACACGCGGTGCACGCCCCGCCTCGACCTTCGGCCGGGGGCGCATGGCCGCCGGACTGGCCGGCCGCGGCCTCGGCGCGAGCGCCCGGCGCGTGGTCATCAAGTCCCGCTTCGTCGTGCTGAAGCGCGCGGGTGCAAAAGCGGTGTCGGCACACCTGCGCTACATCGAGCGCGAGGGCGTGACCCGCAACGGACAGAAAGGACAGGCCTATGGCGCCGACACCGACGCGGCGGACCTCCAGGCCTTCGAGGAACGCGGCCGGGGCGACCGGCACCAGTTCCGCCTCATCGTCTCGCCGGAGGATGCTCCGGAACTGCAGGACCTCAGGGGCTTCACGCGGCAACTGATGCGGCGCATGGAGATCGACCTGGAGACTCCGCTGGACTGGGTCGCCGTAGACCACTGGGACACGGACAACCCGCACACCCACATCGTGCTGCGTGGCTGGATAGGCAGTGAGCGCCAGGGCCGTGACCTCGTGATCGCGCCCGACTACCTGGCCCACGGCGTGCGCCTGCGCGCCTGCGAGATCGCGACCGAATGGATGGGGCCGCGCACCGAGGCCGAGATCCGCCAGAGCCTGCAGCGCGAGGTGGAGCAGCAGCGCCTCACCGGTCTGGATCGTCAACTACTGCGCCAAGCCGAGGTGGACGTCGTGGACCTGACCGAGGGGGCAGGCAACGTACCCGGCACGCAGCGCCGGACGCTGCTGCGCGCCCGGCTGCAGCGGCTCGAAGCCATGTCGCTGGCCGAGCGCATCGACGCGAACCGCTGGCGGCTGGCGGCTGGCATGGACCAGACGCTGGCCGCCATGGGCGAGCGCGGCGACATCCTGCGCACCATGCACCGGGCCATGAAGGGCGAGCAGCGCGAGTTGGTGACCGATCCTCCGGCGGATGCGTCCGTCGTCGGGCGTATCGCGGGCAAGGGGCTGGGCGATGAACTGCATGACCGACCCTGCCTGGTGGTCGATGGCATCGACGGACGGGCGTACTACCTGAAACTGCCGGCTGGCATCGACCTGGGCGGACTACCGCTGGGCGGCATCGTGGAGTTTCGGCCGCCAACGCGGGAGAGCATCGTGGATCGGAATATCCTGGCCGTGGCCAGGGACGGCATCTACACCCCGGCCAGCCATCGGGCGCAGCTCGTGCAGACCGGCGACCGGGATCCCGAGACCACGGTGGAGATCCACGTGCGCCGACTGGAGGCGCTGCGCCGCAGCGGCATCGTGGAGCGCATCGCCGACGGCGCCTGGACCGTGCCATCGGACCTGTTGCGGCAAGCTCGGGAGCATGGCGCGCTGAAGATGCCACGGCGCGCCGTCCTATTGCGCTCGCACCTGTCTATCGAGCAGCAGGTCAGGGCCATCGGTGCGACTTGGCTGGATCGGGGGCTGGTGGCGGGCGATATGGCTCGGCCGGCTGTGCAGGGCTTTGGTGCACAGGTGCGCGAGGCCATGCGGCAGCGTGTGGAGTTCCTGATCGGGCAGGGGCTGGCCGAGCGCCGGGGCCAGCGCGTTGTCTTCGCTCGCAACCTGCTGGCGACCTTGCGGGATCGAGAGCTTTCGGAGACTGCGCGGGCAATCGCCTCCGAAACTGGCTTGAAGTACCGGAGGCCGGCCAATGGACAGAAGTTGGCCGCCACCTATCGGCGCAGCCTCATGCTCGTCAGCGGCCGCTATGCCCTCCTGGACGACGGCGTAGGGTTTAGCCTGGTGCCGTGGAAACCAGTCATTGAATCACGCCTGGGCAAGCAGGTTGCCGCCACACTTCATGGTCGCGAAGTGGCATGGGAGATCGGGTATCGGCGCGGCATTGGAATCTGTTGAGACTGGGCGGGCACGGGTTGACATACTTGCGTGGCGTGGAGCCCATTTGCTTTGGAGCGGAGTCTCCGGGACAGATGTCGTATGCAGGCCGTTGTGAACGCGGCCGAGGCGCTTTGCACATGGTGGCAGGATTCGTGCCGCATCGAACGCGAGCAGGAACCGGCGCCCCGTCTCTGTCGGCCGGACAATGAGATCAGTACCCAGGACAGGTTGGCTATGGGCATACGCAGCCGGGCAGGCAGATTGAGTGACTGGCGGGGTAGTACTGTTGGTCTGGACGGACAATCCGTGCATGACCTTGAAAGAGTTGGAAGCCGTGTACTGGGCCGGTACGTTAGGCAGTTTCGTATTGGCCGCAGACCGCTTGTCGATGACCCAGTCTTCGCTGTCCAAGCGGATCCTCGAACTGGAGGAGGAACTCGGCGAAAGGCTGTTCGACCGCTCCGGCCCCCGGGCGCGAATCACCGGTGCCGGCGAGCGTGTGCTGGCCCAGGCTCGGCAGATGCTGGCTCTGCGTGACGCCGTCCTCATCGGCGCGCGGGGGCCGACGGCGTTGCTGGGAACCTGCCGCTTCGGCGTCAGTGAGCAGGTCGCCTCCACATGGCTGCCGGCACTCGTGCAGCGGATGCGCAAGAGCTGGCCCGAAGTCGCGCTGGAGCCCCGCGTCGGCGTGACGCATGAGCTGTTGGCCGCCGTGGTGCGGGGGGAGACTGACTTCGCCTTGTGTCCGGGTGGCTCGGCTGACGCACAGCTCAGTTCGCGCAGACTGCATGCTGTCGAGATGGTTTGGGTGGCAGGGCAGGATTTCATGCCGCCGGATGGCGTCCTGACGCCCGAGCGGCTGACGCAACTGCCGGTGATCACCACATCGGCGCAGGCCGGAGCCACGGCCGCACTTGACGCCTGGGCGGTGGACCGTGGCTTCAAGTTCCGCCGCATCGTCGCGTGCAACAGCATGGGCGCGGTGGCCGCCCTGGCCGCTGCCGGCCTGGGCCTGTGCGTATTGCCCAAGCCGTTCGCGTCCCGGTTCTTCAAGGAAGGGCGCCTCGTGCGCGTGGCCGCCGTGCGGGAACTGCTGGTTCCATCGCTCCCCTACTACCTGCATTGGCGGCGCGACGACGACAGTACCCTGGGCGCCGCCGTGCGAGAGACGGTGGTCGCTGTCGGGTCAAAGCCGCGCTGGCCGGGTTGATCATCGATTTTTCTCCAGGCGCGCCTTCGATATTTCTCGCTGGCGCGGTTGCTCTCCGCTGCCTACGCTGGCGGTATGCAATCTTCTGAATCACTATCAAACGCGGGTGGCCTTCCACCGCGCGACGCGGCCTGGTTCCGCCAGGTCGCTCAGTGCATCAACGACGATCCCGAGATGGATCTGGTGGGGCAGCATCTGAATGCCACGGTCGCCTTCGCTTTCGGCGCGCAGCGCCACCACCTCGTACTCCAGCACGGCAAGGTCGTGGACGTGCGCCATGGCAAGAAGCTGGACTGGCGCGTCGACTTCGGCTTCCGTGCGCCGGATGCCGTGTGGGACAAGTTCTTCTCCCGGCCGGCGCCCCCGCTATACAACAGCGTCTTTGCCATGGCAATGCGCGTGGATGAGTTCGAAATGGAGGGCGACACCCTGCTGTTCGCACAGAACGCGCGCTCCATGACCCGGCTGCTCGAGCTGATGCAGATCCAGGGGCAGCCGCAATGAGCCGCTTCGAACCTATCCGCGGCGGCTACTTCGGTATCGAGGTCGATGGTGTCGCCTACCGGATCTTCTACGAGGAAGCGGGGCAGGGCATTCCGCTGCTGTGCCTGCACACTGCCGGCGCCGACAGCCGCCAGTGGCGACACCTGCTCAACGACCGCGAAGTCACCCAGCGCTTTCGCGTCATTGCATTCGACCTGCCTTACCACGGGCGCTCGAATCCTCCCGCGGGCTGGTGGCTGCGCAAGTACGAACTCACTCGTCGTCTCTACGTGGGCTGCATCCGCGAGGTCTATCGGGCGCTGGAACTGGAACGCCCCATCCTGCTGGGTTGCTCCATCGGCGGCTTCGTGGTGCTGCAACTGGCGGTGGATCATGGCGAGGAGCTTCGCGGCGTCATCGGCCTGCAAAGCGTGGCCCATGGCATCGGCCGCCACAACGACTTCCTGCACCACCCCGCGATCCACGGCGGCGAGTTCGCTGCCAGCTATACGTACGGGCTGAATTCGCCTCTGAGTCCGGAGGAGGCCCGGCGAGAGAATTGGTGGTACTACGCTCAGGGCGGGCCGGGTGTCTATGCCGGCGATACCGCCTTCGGGCGGGAGTTCGACGTGCGTGCCCAACTCAAGGACATCGATACGCGCCGCTGCAAGGTATCGATCATCTCGGGCGACTATGACTATTCGGCGCTGCCTGACGTCTCCCGGCAGGTGGCTGAGGCGATCCCCGGCGCCCAGTTCACGCTGATCGAGGGGCTGGGCCATTTCCCGGTCATCGAGGACTACGCCAAGCTGCGTCCCAGCCTGCATGGCGCGCTGGAGCACATGCTCGAAGAGGAGCAGTCGGCATGAACGACCCGCTCTACGAAAAGGGTGTGGCCAACCGGCGATTCGTGATGGGCGAGACCCATGTGGCGAGCAGCACCGCGGCGCGTACCAGCTTCTCGCAGCCGCTGAACGAACTCGCCATGCGCTATTGCTGGGGTGAATTGTGGTCGCGCGAGGGCGTGTCGTGGAAGATTCGCAGTTTGGTCTGCTTGGCCTTGCTGGCGGTGCAGAACAAGCCGGTCGAATTCAAGGCCCATGTGGGAGGGGCGCTACGCAACGGCGCGACGCACGAGGAAATCCAGGAGGTTTTGCTCCAGTTGGTGATTTATTGCGGCCTGCCCACCGGCAGCCAGGCCTTCCGATGGGCCAACGAATATCTCGCAGAGGCGCAGCAACCACAGGATCCCGCGCCTCCATCGACGTAGAACAAGGAGACATTGCGCGATGCTGAAGCAATTCTTGAGAGGGCTGGTCGCCTGCGCCGCGATGGCCGTGGCGATCTGCGCGCCGGCAGCGGAATTTCCCTCCATGCCGGTCAAGCTGGTGGTGCCGCTGGGTCCGGGTTCGGCGACCGACATCCTGGCGCGCCAGGTGGCTCAATGGCTTGAGGCGGAATGGGGGCAGCCCGTCATCGTGGAGAACCGCCCGGGTGCCGGTGGCGTGGTGGCGGCCGACTACGTGTCCAAGCAGCCGGCCGACGGGCACACTCTGCTGTTGACGGGATCGTCACTGGTGATCGCGCCGCTCATTGATCGCAATGCCAACTTCCGCATCGGCCGCGATTTGAAGCCGGTGGCGCGCCTGGCGATTCTGCGTATCGTTCTGGCCACCAACAACAAGGTGCCAGTTCCGAACCTGCGTGAGTTCGCCGCGCTCAGCCGTGCCCGGCCGGGGACGATGAACTATGCCGGACTGGGGCGTACGTCGATCATCGACATCGGCATGGAGGTGCTGAAGCAGGGACTGCACATGGATCTCACGCCGGTCGCGTACAAAGGTGCGGCAGAACACAACACGGCGCTGATCCGCAACGACGTGCAGTTGGTGTGGGGTGGCGCCCAGGTGCTCAAGGAGCAAGCGAAGGCGGGTCGGGTCCGTTTGCTGGCGGCCGTCTCCGAGCACCGCTTCTCCGATCTGCCCGACCTGCCCACCGTGAAAGAGGAAGGCTACCAGGGCTTCATTCCTCAAGTGTGGACCGGGATCATCGCGCCGGCAGGTACCCCGGACCACGTACTCGCTCGCATTACCAACGACGTCAACCGCGTGCTCGCCCGCGCGGATGCCCAGGCCGTGCTGCGCGACAAGCTCGGCAACGATCCCGCGCCGCTGCCGCCTGGGATGTTCGGCGAGGAAGTGAACAAGGAAACGGCGTTCTGGGCGCGCACGCTCAAGGGCCTCGGCATCGAGCCGCAGTAAAGAACAGACATGGAACCCGGACTCGTGAGCGCACTCCCCCTGAAGGACCCTTCCCTCTTCCGCCAGCAGGCCTTTCTGGCCGGCGCATGGATCGACGCCGACGAAGGCAAGACGATCGCGGTGACCAACCCCGCCACCGGCGAGACCATCGGCACCGTGCCGGTGTGCGGCGCGGCCGAGACGCGGCGCGCCATCGAGGCGGCCGAGGGCGCCTGGCGCGCCTGGGCCGCGCGCCCGGCCAAGGAGCGCAGCGCCATCCTGCGCAGGCTCAACGACCTGATGCTGGCGAACACCGACGACCTGGCGCTGATCATGACCAGCGAGCAGGGCAAGCCGCTGGCCGAGGCCAAGGGCGAGATCGCCTACGCGGCCTCCTTCATCGAATGGTTCGCGGAGGAGGCGCGCCGGGTGTACGGCGACACCATCCCCGCGCCCGGCGCCGACAAGCGCATCCTGGCGCTCAAGCAGCCGATCGGCGTCACCGCCGCCATCACGCCCTGGAACTTCCCCACCGCCATGCTCACGCGCAAGGCCGGCCCGGCGCTGGCCGCCGGCTGCGCGATGGTGGTCAAGCCGGCCACGCAGACGCCCTTCTCCGCCCTGGCCTTCGCCGAGCTGGCGCAGCGCGCCGGCCTGCCCGACGGGCTGCTGTCGGTGCTCACCGGCTCGGCCAGCGCCATCGGCGGCGAGATGACGGCCAGCCCGATCGTGCGCAAGCTCACCTTCACCGGCTCCACCGAGGTGGGCCGTACGCTGATGAAGCAGTCGGCTGACACGGTCAAGAAGCTCTCGCTGGAGCTGGGCGGCAACGCGCCCTTCCTGGTGTTCGACGACGCGGACCTGGATGCGGCGGTCGAGGGCGCGATGATCTCCAAGTACCGCAACACCGGGCAGACCTGCGTGTGCGCCAACCGCATCTACGTGCAGCGCGGCGTGCTGGAGGCCTTCACCGCGAAGCTGGTCGAGAAGGTGCGCGCGCTGAAGGTCGGCAACGGGCTGGAGGCCGGCGTGACGCAGGGCCCGCTGATCGACGACAAGGCGGTGGCCAAGATCGAGGAGCACGTGGCCGACGCGGTGGCCAAGGGCGGCCGGGTGCTCACCGGCGGCAGGCGCCATGCGCTGGGCGGCCTGTTCTACGAGCCGACGGTGGTGGCCGGTGCTACGCAGGACATGCTGTTCGCGCGCGAGGAGAGCTTCGGTCCGCTGGCGCCCGTCTTCGCCTTCGACACCGAGGCCGAGGGCATCGCGATGGCCAACGACACCGAGTTCGGCCTGGCCGCCTACTTCTACACCCGCGACGTGGGCCGCATCTGGCGCGTGGCCGAGCAGCTGGAGTCGGGCATCGTCGGCGCGAACACCGGCCTGATCTCCACCGCCGAGGCGCCCTTCGGCGGCGTCAAGCAGTCGGGGCTGGGGCGCGAGGGCTCGAAGTACGGGATCGAGGAGTTCCTCGAGATCAAGTACCTGTGCTTGGGCGGGCTGGATGGCTGAGGCAGTCGCGGCTCCGTGTAGCCAGTGCGCGACTGCATGCATCGATCAACCGGCCCGAAGTCGAGAAGGTTCGATCGGAAATCCATGACACCGTAAGACTACGCGTCTGCGACCATGGCTCCCTCGATCCCATGGCGTTCAAGCGCATCGGCGACCATGCCGCTGCAGCGCTGTTCGGTGATAGAGGTCTCGATGAACCGCGCTGCAGGCTCGCTGCGGTCACGCGGCAGGACCATCGCCTGCTCGATAGTCATAAAGGCGCCCGGCAGTGGCCGCATTCCAGGCAACCGAATGGCATCGGCGTGCAGTTGCTGCCGGACGCCGGCGGCCACGTTCAAGCTCGAGTCGGCGGCGAAGGCGTCTGCCACCTGCTCGGCCTGGGCACCTCGACGAGTTTCGCCTGCGAGAGATGACGTTCCAGGAACAGGGCATACGCGCTGGCCGTGCCGACAACCACGCGGATGCCGGGTCGGTCCACATCTTCGTTGGTGACTAAGGGCGAGGATTCGCGAACGAGGTAGGCGCCTTCGATGCGCACATAGGGCGAGGTGAAGCGCAGTTTTTGGGCGCGAACGGGATCGACCGCCAGGAACCCGATGTCGGCGGCGCCCGAACTCAGCGCTGCGCCCGCGGCGCCGGGCGTGTCGAACTCCAGCAGTTGGAGTGTCAGCCCCAGTCGGCCGGCCAGGATGCGTGCGAGATCGATGGTCACGCCGGCGGGCGCTCGGATGCGAGCGGCTGTGCGCCAGCACTGGGTTCCCCATGTTCAGGGCCGCGCGTAGCACGAAGGCGCACAGATCACGGCGACCAGCGTCGCCACCAGCATCGTCCAGCTCACCTTTTCGTGGGGTAGCACGGCGGCCCCGCCGAACCCCATGAAAGGCTGCAGCAGCTGCAACTGCCCCACGGCGGCGATGCCAGCACCATCGTCGCACCCAGGCGCGGCGCCATCAGGATCGCGATGGCAATGAAGATGGCCCCGAACAGGCCGCCTGTCCAGGCGACCCAGCCATGGCCTCCCGCTCCCAGGCCGGCCGGCGCGACGACCAGCATCGCCACCGTGCCGACGAAGTAGCTCACGAAGCCGTCCCACCAGAGGGAATCGATCTGGGTGCGCAGGCTGGCATTGAGCACTTGCTGCAGGGCGACGCTGGGAGAACGAGCTTGTCATCGTCATGCTTGACGACAGTTGCCAGCTGAGGCACGACCATAGGCTGTCGAATCCAAGATGACAGACTTGTAATTTTCCCGTTAGATAAGCGGCCATCTCGCCCACTAGCATGGTCCGTGCGGCGTTGAGGTGAACAGCCCGCTGCCTGGAATCTGGACCCGACCATGCGCAGCAAGCGCTCCTGGCGATCGCCTTGCCGCCATCAACTCAATCGCACTCGCCCATGCGCCGCTGGCTTCTCGTCTTCCTCCTTGCTGCTTTGCCGTGGCAATGGGCATGGTCGGCAGCCGCGCCTTACTGTCGCCACGAGGCGGCGCCGGGAGCGAGCCACCTCGGCCATCACACACACCAGCACGACCGTGCCGCATCCGACGCCTCCGCGGCGGCCCAAGACCAGTTGGATGATCCGTCCGGCCCGAGTGAGGATCTTGACTGCACGGCATGCCACGGTCTGACCCTGCAGGCATTGCCTTTGACCACCGATCACGTGGCCGAGTCGACTTCGCATGTCTTTGCCACGATCACGCTGGCGCGGTACAGCAGCGATCAACCTCGCGACATCGAACGCCCCAAATGGCGCCGCACCGCCTGAACGGTGCAGCGCTCCACATCCTTCGACACTTCCCCCAGAGCTGCTGCATCGGCCTTTCTGTCCCCTCTTGACTGGAGAACCCGATGTACAGGAACTTGGCGCCGATCGCGTGGGCGATCCTGGCGCTCGCGGGCTGCCCTACGGCAGCCCAGACGAATATGCCAGCGTCGCAGGTGCCGGCCCGACAGGCAGCGGCGCTGACCCTCGCCGAGGCCATGCTGCAGGCGCGGCAGACCAACCCCGAGCTGTCTGCAGCGCGCCATGAACTGGAAGCAGCCGAAGGAGCCCGGGTTCAAGCCGGCGCCCTGCCGAATCCCACCCTCGAAGCGCAGTGGGAGGATCAGCGGCGCGAGACGCGCACCACGACGCTGACCCTGAGCCAGCCCATCGAACTGGGCGGCAAGCGCAGCGCGCGCATCGAGGCGGCCGAGCGTGCCATTGACATCGCGCGCAGCCAGCTCGATGCGCGGAAGACCGATCTCGAGGCCAGCGTCACGTCGGCCTTCTTCGCGGCGCTGGTGGCCCAGGAGCGCCTGACCCTGGCACAGGCCTCGCTCGACCTCGCGCAGCGCGGCCGGGATGCAGCCAGCAAGCGGGTGACGGCGGGCAAGGTGTCGCCGGTGGAGGAAACCAAGGCACGCGTGGCCGAGGCTGGCGTGCGTCTCGAGCGGGTGCAGGCGCAGGGCGAACTGCGCACCGCGCTGAGCCAGTTGCGCGCCGCCATCGGCCCCGGTCCAGAGATCGGCCGGGTGGACGGTGATGCGCTGAACATCCAGGCGCTGCCGGCCGCCGAGGAAGTATCGTCCCGCGTGGACTCGGCACCCGCTGTCAGGGAGGCTCGCCTGGACGCACGCCGCCTGCAGGCGCTGGCCGAGCTGGAGCGTGCCAAACGGATCCCGGACGTCACGCTCACCGTCGGCGCCAAGCGCGAGCAGGAACTGGCGCGCAACCAGGCCGTCGTCGGCATCTCCATTCCACTGCCGATCTTCGACACGAGCCGGGGCAACCTGCAGGAGGCCCTGCGCCGGCTGGACAAGGCCGAAGACCTCGCGCAGGCCGCCGAGTTGCGCGTTCGCTCGGAAGCCACGGCCGCGCGTCAGCGTTTCGAGACGGCCCTGGCCGAGGTCAACACGCTGCGCGAGGAGGTGCTGCCCGGTGCGCAAAGCGCCTTCGACGCAGCCACCAAGGGCTTCGAGCTGGGCAAGTTCAGCTACCTCGAAGCGCTGGACGCGCAGCGCACCCTGCTGCAGTCCAGGTCGCAGTACCTGCGGGCTCTGGCCCAGGCTCATCAGGCAGCGGCCGACCTGCAGCGCCTGCTCGGTGCTCCCGGCACGCCTCCTTCCACGCTTTCCAAGGAACGTCCATGAATCCCAATCCATCGCCGCAGCCGCAGGGCAGGGGGGCCTCGCGGTCCAGGCAACTCGTCGCCATCGCCGTGCTGCTCGTGCTGGGCGTCATCGCCGGGGTGCTCATCCTCACCCAGACGGGCGGCAAACCCGCAGCGGACAGCCACGGCGACCACGCCGCCGGGGCCAAGGAAGGTGACGACGGTCACGGTCATGCCCACGGTGAGGGAGGAGGTGAAGCCGGCCATGCCGAAGAGCAGGCACCCAAGGGACCGCACGGCGGCCAGCTCTTTGCCGATGGCGACTTCTCTCTGGAACTGCTGCTGAGCGAGGAAGGCGGCGAGCCGCGCTTCAAGGCCTGGACCTTCGAGAAGAACCAGCCTGCCGATGCGGCAGGCGCCACAGTGGTGATCGCCCTGACACGCCCCAGCGGCGAGAAGCAGGAATTCCGGCTCCAGCCCCAACAGGGCGTGCTTACCAGCGAGCAACCGGTGGCCGAGCCGCACAACTTCGAAGCCACGGTCGAGGTGCAGACACCCCGGGAGAGCTACCTCTTCGCCTTCACCCGCGACGAGGGCAAGGTGGCCATGAGCGATGCGCAGATCCGCTCCGCCGGCATCACGCTGGACAGCGCGGCACCAGCCACTATCCACGGCGGCCTGCAACTGCCCGGCGAGATCCGCTTCAACGAGGACCGCACCGCGCACATCGTCCCGCGCGTGGCGGGCGTGGTCGACAGCGTGGGCGCCAACCTGGGGCAGCAGGTCAGGAAGGGGCAGGTGCTGGCGGTGATCTCCAGTAGCGCCGTCTCCGAGACTCGTGCCGAACTGCAATCCGCGCTGCAGCGCAAGGACCTGGCCCGGACCACCTACGAGCGCGAGAAGAAACTGTGGGAGGAGAAGATCTCCCCGGAGCAGGATGTGCTGCAGGCGCGCCAGGCGCTGCGCGAGGCTGAGATCGCCGCGGCCAACGCCAACCAGAAACTGCTGACGCTTGGCGCTTCGCCGGGCAGCAGCTCCCTCGGGCGCGTCGAGCTAAGGGCACCCTTCGACGGTGTCGTGGTTGAGAAGCACATCGCCCTGGGCGAGGCGGTACGCGAGGACACGCAGGTGTTTACCATCTCCGATCTGTCCACCGTCTGGGCCGAGATGAGCATCCCCGCGCGGGAGCTGCCCCGGGTGCGTGTGGGCGAAAAGGCGGTAGTGCGCTCCGGCGCCTTCGACGCCAGTGCCAGCGGCACGGTGGCCTATGTCGGCTCGCTCATCGGCGAGCAGACGCGCACGGCCCGCGCCCGCATCACCCTGGCCAACCCGCAGGGCGCCTGGCGCCCTGGCCTGTTCGTGAACATCGAGGTGGTGGCCGAGGAGGTGGCCGCGCCGGTCACGGTGGCGTCGTCGGCGGTCCAGACGCTCGACGATCGGCCGGTCGTGTTCCTCAAGGTGCCGGGCGGCTTCGTGGCCCAGCCGATTCAGTTGGGCCGCTCGGACGGCAAGCGTGTCGAGGTGCTGGGCGGGCTGAAGGCGGGCAGCAGCTACGCCGCCGCCGGCAGCTTCGTCGTCAAGTCGGAGCAGGGCAAGGGCTCTGCCACGCACACCCACTGAGGCGGACGACGCGACCATGTTCGAGAGAATCATCCGCTTTGCCATCGAGCAGCGATGGCTGGTGCTCCTGGCTGTGCTCGCCATGGCGGCGCTGGGCGTCTACAACTACCAGCGCCTGCCCATCGATGCAGTGCCGGACATCACCAACGTCCAGGTCCAGATCAACACCGCAGCGCCGGGCTATTCGCCGTTGGAGACCGAGCAGCGTGTCACCTATCCCATCGAGACCGTGATGGCCGGGCTGCCGGGCCTGCAGGAAACCCGTTCGCTTTCGCGCTACGGCCTGTCGCAGGTGACGGTGATCTTCCGCGACGGCACCGACATCTATTTCGCTCGCCAGTTGGTCAACGAGCGGCTGCAGACCACCACCGGCCAGCTGCCCGACGGCATCCATCCGGTGGCGGGGCCGATCTCCACCGGCCTGGGTGAGATCTTCCTGTGGACCGTAGAGGCCGGGGAAGGCGCGACGAAGCCCGACGGCACGCCCTACACGTCCACCGACCTGCGCGAGATCCAGGACTGGGTCATCAAGCCGCAGTTGCGCAACGTGCCCGGCGTCACCGAGATCAACACCATCGGGGGCTACGCCAAGCAGTATCAGATCGCACCCGTGCCGGAGCGGCTCGCCGCCTACGGCCTGTCGCTGGCCGACGTGGTGCGCGCGCTGGAGCGCAACAACACCAACGTCGGCGCCGGCTACATCGAGCGCCGCGGCGAGCAGTACCTGATCCGCGCGCCGGGCCAGGTGCGCAGCGTCGAGGACATCGGGAACGTGATCCTGTCCAGCGCTGGCAGCACGCCGGTGCGCGTGCGCGACGTGGCGCAGGTGGAGCTGGGCCAGGAGCTGCGCACGGGCGCGGCCACCGACAATGGCCGCGAGGTCGTGCTCGGCACCGTCTTCATGCTCATCGGCGAAAACAGCCGTACCGTCTCGCAGGCGGTGGCCAAGAAGATGGAGGAGATCAACCGCAACCTGCCCGAAGGCGTCGAGGCGGTGACGGTCTACGACCGCACGGTGCTGGTGGACAAGGCCATCGCCACGGTCAAGAAGAACCTGCTGGAAGGCGCCATCCTGGTCATCGCGGTGCTGTTCGCCTTCCTGGGCAATCTGCGCGCGGCGGTCATCACCGCGATGGTGATCCCCCTGTCGATGCTCTTCACCTTCACCGGGATGGTGAGCCAGAAGGTCAGCGCCAACCTGATGAGCCTGGGAGCGCTGGACTTCGGCATCATCATCGACGGCGCGGTGGTGATCGTGGAGAACTGCGTGCGCCGCCTGGCGCATGCCCAGGCGCACCATGGTCGGCCGCTCACGCGCACCGAGCGCTTCCACGAGGTGTTCGCCGCCTCGAAGGAGGCGCGCCGGGCGCTGCTGTTCGGCCAGCTGATCATCATGATCGTCTACCTGCCCATCTTCGCGCTCACCGGCGTGGAGGGGAAGATGTTCCATCCGATGGCGCTGACGGTGGTCATTGCGCTGCTCGGGGCCATGATCCTGTCAGTCACCTTCATCCCGGCGGCCGTGGCCCTGTTCATCGGCAACAAGGTCACCGAGAAGGAGAACCGCCTGATGCGTTGGGCACGGCGCGGCTACGAGCCGCTGCTTGCCCGGGCCCTGGACGCCAAGGCGGTGGTTCTGACCTTTGCCGGCATCGCGGTGGTGCTGTGCGGGCTGTTGGCCACGCGCCTGGGCAGCGAGTTCATCCCGAGCCTGAACGAGGGCGACTTCGCCATCCAAGCCCTGCGCATTCCCGGCACCAGCCTCACGCAGTCGGTGCAGATGCAGCAGCAGCTCGAGACGCGGCTGAAGGACAAGTTCCCGGAGATCGAGCGCATCTTCGCGCGCACCGGCACCGCGGAGATCGCTTCCGACGCCATGCCCCCGAACATCTCCGACGGCTACGTCATGCTCAAGCCGGAGAAGGACTGGCCCGAGCCCCGGCGCACCCGCGCCGAGTTGGTGCAAGCCGTGCAGGAAGAAGCCGCAAAGATTCCCGGCAACAGCTACGAGTTCTCGCAGCCCATCCAGCTGCGCTTCAACGAACTGGTCTCGGGCGTGCGAAGCGACGTGGCCGTGAAGGTCTTCGGCGACGACATGGACGTGCTGAACAAGACCGCGGCGGACGTGGAGAAGGTGCTTGCCGGCATCCCGGGCGCATCAGAAGTCAAGGTGGAACAGACCACCGGCCTGCCGATGCTCACCGTCCAGATCGACCGCGACAAGGTGACGCGCTACGGCCTGAACATCGCCGACGTGCAGGAGATCCTGGCCACCGCCGTCGGCGGTCGCGAGGCCGGCACCCTGTTCGAGGGCGACCGCCGCTTCGAGATCGTGGTGCGCCTGCCCGAACATGTGCGGGGCAACATCGACGCCATCCGCCGGCTGCCCATTCCGCTGCCGGCCACCGCCGCGGACACCCCGGGCAGTTCGCGAGGCGCGACGGCCGCAGCCCCAGGCGGAAATTCCACCCGTGTGAGTTTCATTCCCCTGGCCGAGGTCGCCACGTTGGATTTGGCGCCCGGGCCCAACCAGGTCAGCCGCGAGAACGGCAAGCGGCGCATCGTCGTGAGCGCCAACGTGCGTGGGCGCGACCTGGGCGGATTTGTGTCGGAGGCCACCGCCGCGTTGGAGGCGCGGGTGAAGATCCCGACGGGCTACTGGACCACCTGGGGCGGGCAGTTCGAGAACCTGCAGTCAGCCACCGAGCGCCTGCAGATCGTGGTGCCCGTCGCGCTGCTGCTGGTCTTCACGCTGCTTTTCGCCATGTTCGGCAACATCAAGGACGGGTTGATCGTCTTCACCGGCATCCCCTTCGCCTTGACGGGCGGCATTCTGGCCCTCTGGCTGCGGGGCATCCCGCTGTCGATCACCGCGGCCGTGGGCTTCATCGCCCTGTCGGGCGTGGCCGTGCTCAACGGCCTGGTGATGATCTCCTTCATCCGCAACCTGCGCGAGGAGGGCCGCTCACTGGACGCGGCCATCCACGAGGGAGCGATCACCCGCCTGCGCCCGGTGCTGATGACGGCGCTGGTGGCATCGCTGGGCTTCGTGCCGATGGCCATCGCCACGGGCACGGGCGCCGAGGTGCAGCGCCCCCTGGCCACGGTGGTGATCGGCGGCATCCTGTCGTCCACAGCGCTCACACTGCTGGTGCTGCCGGTGCTCTACCGGTTGGCGCATGCGAGGGACGAGGAGGAAGAGGTCTTCGATGGCCCCCCTGCCGCAGCGGCTGCGGGGCCGCCGGATGTGAAGCCCGCCTGATTGTTGAACGCCGTGATCCCCTCGCACGGCCATGATGCCGAGGGGCTTGAACCAGGTGACAGGACCTCCATGACCATGAACATTGCTCGATTTCTCGCCATCTCCTCCCTGGCCCTGAGCGGCGCCGCGTTCGCTGCCGGCGACCATGCCGACGAGGCCAAGCCGCGCCACGGCGGCGTGGTGACCGTCGTCAAGGACGTGAGCTATGAACTGGTGGCCGCCAAGGACGCCTTGGCCATCCACATCAGCGACCACGGCAAGCCGGTGGACGTCAGCGGCGCCACGGCCAAGCTGACGCTGCTGTCCGGCACCGCGAAGCAGGAAGTGGAGATGAAGGCCAACGGTCCCGCCTTGGAAGCGCGCGGTTCCTTCGAGACCGGTCCTGGCACCAAGGCAGTGGCGCAGGTCGCCCTCAAGGGCAAGCCAGTGCAATCCGTGCGGTTCACGTTGAAGTGAAGTCATCTACTCGCGCCTGAGCGCCCTGCGTCCATGGGGTACGGACCGCGCATGCATGGACTCCCGCCCTTCATCGGCTCCCCAGCTTGACCAAATCCATCATGACAAACAAGCTCAGCCTCGACATCCCGGTGGTCCTGCCGGGCGTTCCTGACGCTGCGGACGCCTGCGTTGGGCGATTGATCGACGAGCTGCAAGGGCGCGCCGGCATCGACAAGGTGCATGTCCGCCCCGGCGAGGGCTCCTCGCCCGCCCAACTGTGCATCCACTACGACCCGGACGTGCTGCCTCTGGCGCGGATCCGCGAGATCACGCAAGCGGCCGGCGCGAAGATCACCGAGCGTTTCGGCCATGTCCAATGGCAGGTCGAAGGCATCGGTCACCAGCGGCGCGCGCAGACCGTCATCGACAGTCTGCGCACGCTGCCTGGGGTGCTCGAAGCGGCGGCGAGTGCCGCGGGGGTGGTACATGTGGAGTTCGACCGGGAACGTCTCACCGAGCAGTCGCTGACCAGCGCGCTGGCGAGGCTTGGAGTGACCGTCGTGGCTGGCATGGTCAAGACAGGCTCTGGAGACCACGCGGGCCATGGCGAACCAGGGCATCGGCACGAGACGGGAGAAGATCATGGCCAGGAACACGATCACCCGCACGGCCACGGGGGATGGCTGGGGCCCAACACGGAACTGATCTTCGCGCTGGCCTGCGGCGCGTTGCTGGGGATCGGTTTTGCCGTCGAGAAACTGCTGGGCGATGCACCCGGCTGGCTGCCGGTGGCCTGCTACATCCTGGCATACATCTTCGGCGGGTTCTACACGCTGCGCGAAGCGCTGGATAACCTGCGGCTCAAGCGCTTCGAGATCGATACGCTGATGCTCGTCGCCGCGGCTGGTGCAGCGGCGCTCGGCTCCTGGATGGAAGGGGCCCTTCTGTTATTCCTCTTCAGCCTCGGGCATGCGCTGGAACACTACGCCATGGGGCGCGCCAAGCGGGCGATCGAGGCCCTGGCGGCGCTGGCGCCCGACACCGCCATGGTCCGGCGCGATGGCCAGACCGTGGAGATCGCGGTGGAAGAACTGGTGGTTGGGGACATCGTGCAGGTTCGCCCGAACGAACGCCTGCCCGCCGATGGCTTCCTGGTGAATGGCTCCTCCAGCATCAACCAGGCGCCAGTCACCGGCGAGAGCATTCCCGTGGACAAGCGGCCAGTGCCCGATGCCGCCGCCGCGCGGATTCGTCCTGACACGGTGGATGCGGTTTCGCGCGCGTTCGCCGGCACGATCAACGGTGCGGGTGCGATCGAGATCGAGGTCACGCGCCGCTCCGGCGATTCGGCCTTGGCGCGCGTGGTCAGGATGGTGAGCGAGGCAGAGACGCGCAAGTCCCCGACGCAGCGCTTCACCGACAAGTTCGAGCGCATCTTCGTGCCGGCGATCCTCGCGCTCGTCGTGATACTGCTGTTTGCCTGGGTGGTCGTGGACGAGCCCTTCCGGGACAGCTTCTACCGCGCCATGGCCGTGCTGGTGGCTGCGAGCCCCTGCGCACTGGCCATCGCCACGCCCAGCGCCGTCCTGTCGGGCATCGCGCGTGCCGCTCGCGGTGGCGTGCTGATCAAAGGTGGCGCACCGCTGGAAGAGTTGGGCTCGCTCAGCGCGATGGCCTTTGACAAGACGGGCACGCTCACGGAAGGCCGGCCCCGGATCACGGACGTGGTGCCGATCGACGGCGTGACCGATGAGGAACTGCTCGCCGTGGCCGTCGCGGTCGAGTCCCTGAGCGACCATCCTTTGGCAGCCGCCATCGCCCGCGACGGGCGTGAGCGCCTGGGCGCCAAGCCGCCTCTCGTGGCGGCTGATCTCGAAAACCTCATCGGCCGCGGCGTCAGGGCCCGTGTGGACGGCGAAACCGTGTGGATCGGGAAAGCCGAGATGTTCGGCACCGATGGCGTCCCGCCCCTGAGCGGCGCAGCGCAAGCGGCCATCGATCGACTGCGCGAGGCCGGCCGCACCAGCATGGTGGTGCGCCGCGGCGAGCGCGATCTGGGGGCGATCGGGCTGCTGGATACGCCGCGCACAGGCGCGCGCCAGGCACTGCAGCAACTGCGCGGCCTGGGCATCACCCGAATGATCATGATCTCGGGTGACCACAAGAACGTCGCCCGGGCGGTGGCCGCCGAGGTGGGCCTGGACGAGGCCTGGGGCGACCTGATGCCCGAGGACAAGGTGCAGGCCATCCGCAAGCTGCGTGAGCAGACCAAAGTCGCGATGGTCGGCGACGGTGTCAACGACGCGCCCGCCATGGCCAACGCAACTGTCGGCATCGCCATGGGCGCCGCGGGATCGGACGTGGCGCTGGAGACCGCGGACGTCGCCCTCATGGCCGACGACCTGATGCATCTGCCCTTCGCCGTGGGGCTGAGCCGACACACCCGCGCGGTGATTCGGCAGAACGTGGTTGTCAGCCTTGGCATCGTCGCCGTGCTCGTGCCCGCGACGATCATGGGCCTGGGCATCGGTGTGGCGGTCGCCGTCCACGAGGGCTCCACCTTGCTGGTGGTCTTCAACGCACTTCGCCTGCTGGCGTATCGCACGCCCGCGGCGTCCCAGCGCGGTCACTGCACGATGCCAGGAGCGCGACGCCGTTCACCCGGAGATGGAGGCCTTGCGTAGATGACAAGAGCATGACACAGATGTCATCGTGGCGTGCGCCAAGTGTCGGGTCCGTTTCCTAGAGTCAGTTGCACATCCTGGTCGGGGTGACCGGTGCCACTGCCACTGTCTTTAGGAGACCTTCCATGCACATGCCTGCCCATCGTTCCTTCGTCGCAGCCGCGGGAGCGGCTCTGATGTTCCTGGCGCCTGCCGCCAAGGCCGCCGGCGCCTTCCATCCCGACACCAGCGAAGCGGGCGCCGTCTTCTTTCCCGACCATGTCAGCGTGAAGTCGCGCGAGCAGGTCAACGCCGAACTGGCCAGCGCCATGCAGCACCCCGCGTGGCAGACAGCCATCAGCCGTGGAGCGCCCTGGCCGGTCACCAAGACTGGGGCCGGGCTGACCCGCGAACAGGTCAACGCGGACCTCGACGCCGCCATGAAGCATCCCGCCTGGAACAGCGTCAGCCGCGGCGCACCGTGGCCCGTGCAGCGCCCGGCCCCGTCCACGTCGGCCGTCAAATAATCCGAGCGGGCGATCGACCGCGCGCCTGGGGCGCGTTCTCCGGCGCGCTCATGGTCCCGGCTGGAGGGGGAGATGTCGAGGCCATCGGCCTCGCGGGGGAATGGGCCTCGCGCAAGCTCAGGCCGACCCGCGTGATGCCGTCCTTGCTGCTCGCGAAGGTGGTGCCGCCGTGCATCCGCGCGATCGCCGCCACGATGGCCAGGCCCAGACCGTGATGGCTCGCCGAGCCGGCGCGTGACGGATCTGCGCGGTAGAACCGCTCGAATAGCCGTGGCAGGGCATCGGGGGCGATGGGGGGGCCGTGATTCTCCACGGTCAGGCGAACCTCGCCTTCGTGCCGCTCGATGCTCACCAGGATCTGCGAGCCGGGGGCCGCGTAGCGCTTGGCGTTGCTCACCAGGTTGGAGATCGCCCGCCTGAGCAGCCCCGTGTCCATCGGCAGCACGGCCTCGCCACGCACCGTCAGGCTCACGCGCGCATCCTCCAGGGAAGCTTCCTGAAACTCCGCGACGGCCCGGACCTGCTCGGCCAGGCTCTCGGGCGCGCCCCGGCGGGCCTGCGCGCCGCGATCGGCCTTCGACAGAAAGAGCATGTCGGTGACGATGGCGGTCAACCGTCGGGCTTCCTCCAGTTGTGATCCCAAGGTCTCCTTGAGTTCTGCCTCCGAGCGATCGTGGCGCAGTTCCACCTCCGCCTGCGCGATCAGGTTCGACAGGGGCGTACGCAACTCATGGGCGACGTCGGCGTTGAAGGCTTCGAGCTGGGCATAGGCGGCCTCCACACGGCCGAGCAATCCGTTGAACTGGGCGATCCAGGGGTGCAGCTCGCTCGCGTAGCCCGCAGGGTCGATGCGATGGCCAGGTTGGTCAGGGCCTGCGGCGCCGGTTTCGTCGGCCAGCTTTTTCAAGGGGCTCAGGCCACGCCGCACGAGCAGCGTGCCGGTCAGCGACACGAGCAGCGTGCCCAGGACGGCGGCGCCCACCAGCGTCCAGGCGAGTCGCTCCAAGAGCACCTTGTCGCTGCCGATGTCGAGGCTCATGCGCCCTTCGACGGGTTGGCCGTCGATCCGTGCGTCCCACAGCGTCAGCTTGCGGGTCTGCCAGGTGTCGCCTGCGGGGCGCATGCTGGATTCGTACAGCGGCTGCCCCGCCGCCCAGAGGGACACCGCCGCATCGGTGTGGGACTGGAAATAGTCGTCCAGCTTATGGCGCAGGGCGTTCGCGTTCAGGGGCTGGATGGTTTCCGTCACCACCCGCCGCACGATGTCGGCGTGTCGTGCGAACTCCTCCTCCTGCTTGAGCTGGAAGCTCCATCGGGTGGTGGCGTAGACGCCGGCGCACACCAGGCTCAGTCCCACCAGCGTCTGGATGGCGAACCAGCGCGAGAGCGAGGTCTGGATCGACATGTGCCGGCTCAGCGCGCGGCGCCGCGGTGCTCCATGACGTACCCCATGCCGCGGACGGTGTGCAGGAGCTTGTCCTCGAACGGATCGTCGATCTTGCTGCGAAGGCGCCGCACGGCCACTTCCACCACGTTCGTCTCGCTATCGAAGTTCATGCCCCAGACCTGGTCGGCCAGCACCGCCCGGGACAGGATCTGGCCCTGTCTGCGAAGGAGCAACGAAAGCAGGGCGAACTCCTTGGCCGTCAGGTCCAGGCGCTTGCCAGAGCGTGTGGCCCGGCGCGTGGTGAGATCCAGCTGTAGATCGGCCAGGGCATAGCGCGTGGCGTCCTGCATGGGGCTTCTTCGCAGCAGCGCACGCACGCGGGCCAACAGTTCCGTGAAGGCGAAGGGCTTGGACAGGTAGTCGTCGGCACCGCCCTCCAGGCCCCGCACGCGGTCCTCGACATCATCGCGTGCGGTGAGCATCAGCACCGGGACGGGGCTGGACTTGCGCAGCTCCTGCAGGACCTTGAAGCCGTCCAATCCCGGCAGCATGATGTCCAGGACGACGGCATCGTAGTTGCCGGTCTGCGCCAGCGCCAAGCCTTGGTTGCCATCGCGGGCCAGGTCCACGTTGAAGCCGCTTTCCACCAAGCCCTTGCGCAAATAGTCGCCCAGCTTTTCCTCGTCTTCGACCACTAGCAGGTGCATGGGAAGGAATGGTAGCCCGCGCGCCGATGGGCCCTGATTACATTCCTGTCATCACGGCAGCCGCCCCGTCGCCGCGAGTGGCAGCCGTCACTGGCCGCTGGCCGCGGCCGTGGAGTTCGCGCGCAGGCTGTTGAAGGCTTGCTGGGCCCGCCGGTAGGCTGGCCCGGCGGTGTCGAAAGGCACTTCGCCGTAGGCCATCTGCGACATGCCGGAAGCGACCCACGCCTCGGCTTCGGCCTGGACCTGGGCACGCGTCTTCTGGCTCACCGTCACGGTCGCGCGAGCCTCGCCTTCCGGATAGCCGGTGGCCGGCGCGGTTGCCATCCAGTCGCGCGTTTCGTGAGCCACATCGGCGCGCGACAGCTGCGAGGCCGTCGCAGCCGGTCGGGGATCGCCTTCGGCGTAGTTGCCGGCCAAAGCGGGGGAAGAAACGGCAGCCATGGCAAGGGCGATCAGGGCGAAGGGGGTGCGGGCAATTCGCATGAAAGGGTCCTTTCGGTTGAGTGTGAATCGAATGGCATCAACGTTTCTGATGCCACGTCCAGACTCTACGAAGACCAGCTCGCGAAAAGGCGCACGCCGAAATTACAAATACGTCATGCAGCGACCTTTCTATTTTTCAAACTGACGAACGCCGCTTGCCGCGGCGCTTCTCCACCGATGAGATACCTTCGCACTTGCGCGCGGCCTGACTACCTCACGCGCACATCCATGTGGGCTCAGGAGCTTGGCCGACTCGAGGAGGCTTATTGGCCCGAGGGTAGGGCACGGCGTCAAAGTCTTGCCCGAGGTCGCCCCCGCGTGGATGCAGAAAGCGGCCTCGGCATTTGGCGTGCTATGGCATCCTCGCCCCATTGTGGGTTACGAAAAGACTCCGGCCCATTGGCAATTGCCGCCAATGCCAATCGGCGCGACTTTGCCCGAGTGGTAACTGTTGATCCCGAGGTCTGACGCGGACAGGTTTCGCTCGACTTCTTGATGGGGCCAAGGACCTGGTGCACTATCAGGATATCTTCTGCATGGCGCCAACTGCCATGGCAAGGACTTGGTCCGCGTCGAACGGCCCGGTATCGGCCGCGTCGGTCCAGGCGACGAACTCGTCGGGCCGCACCAGGATCAGGCGGGCGTCGTAGCGTGCCCGCTCGTCTTCGGCCGTGTCCTCGACCACATCCAGCGGCACGCCGGCCGACCGCGCGGCCTCCCGCAGGGCATCCACCTTCTCCTGCTCCGCGCCGAAGGCCAGCAGGGTGAAGCGACCCTGGAGCCGCTGGTAGACGTTGGCGCCCGAAGACAGCCTCGCCGGCGCCAGGTGATGCCCGGGGCGGGCCTGGAAGGCGTGCGAGCCGACCGCGCTGCCGCCCGTCCCTCGGCCGTCGGGGCACGGCGCCACCACCGGCGAGCCTTCGTAGTTCGGCTCGAAGGCATGCACCTCGCCCACGGCGCTTTCGCTGCGCACGCGCCACGCTTGCTCGAAGGCGGGACGGTCGCGCCCGGGGTCGAACGCATGCAGGAACTGCCGGTCGGTCTCGATCGACCGGGCGATGAAGTCGCGCGCGGTCGATTCGAAGACCGGCCTGCGCTCGCTGTCGTACGAATCCAGCAGCGCCTCGCCGCCCCAGCCCTGCAGCACCGCGGCGAGCTTCCAGCCCAGGTTGCGCGCGTCCTCGAAGCCGGTGTTGACGCCATAGCCGCCGTAGGGCGGGTGGCTGTGCGCCGCGTCGCCGGCGACGAACACGCGCCCCGCCCGGTAGGTGTCGGCGACGGCGAAGCGCAGGTCCCAGAAGCCGATGTGCTCGAACTCGACCTCGAACTCCGCGCCCACGGCCTCGTGCAGGTAGCGGCGGAAGTCGAAGTTGTCGCGCGTGGTGCCCGGCGGGACGGGCGCATGGAAGAACCAGGTGCTGCCCAGGTCCACGCGCCCGAAGAACTTCCAGTAGCCGTCCAGTTGCGGCTGCAGCACGTTGTAGTAGGACTTGCCGGGGTAGCGCGCCAGCAGCTCGTGCAGCCCGCGCGAGCGGAACACCAGCAGCACCATCATCCGGTCATGGTCCGACAGCGTCTGCGTGATGCCGGCCTGCGTGCGCACCAGCGAGCGGCTGCCGTCGCAGCCCACCAGCCAGTCCGCGCGCAGCGTCCGCGCGGCCCCGCCGCCGCGCTCGGCCACGGTCAGCGTCACGTGGTCGCCCGCGGGCGCCACCGCCGTCGCCTCCCAACCATAGAGCACCCGCACCGAGGGCAGCTCGGCCACGCGCGCCCGCAGCACCGCCTCGGTGGCGTACTGCGGCAGCCGCTCGTTGGCGGTGAAGTAGTACGGGCGCACCAGGTCGCGCTGCAGCCAGTCGTAGTGGTAGGGGCCGAGCAGCGAGCCGTAGGCGGTCAGGCCGCCGATGCCGTACTCCGGCGGAATGGTGCGCGCCGCGCGCAGCGCCTGCTCCGCGCCCCAGAAATGGAAGTGCTCCATGGTCCGCTGCGTCAGGTTCTGACCCTTGGGGATGGGCTGCGGCTGGGGGTACCGCTCGACCAGCGTGCAGCGGATGCCGCGCTGCCCCAGCTCGATGGCCAGCCCCATGCCCACCGGCCCGCCGCCGACGATGGCGACCTGGCAGTCCTGGTCCCTCGAAATCTCCTGCTTCGACATGCTGCGTGCTCTCTCTTTTCCGTGGATCCGGAAATTAGGCACCAGGCCGATGCATCAGGCAAATTTAGCTATGACATGAACTGATAATGGCGCCATATGAATCTCTCGACGCGCCAGATCCGGGCCTTCCTGCACGTCGCCCGCGCCGGCAGCTTCACGCGCGCGGCCGAGCGGGTGCACATGACGCAGGCGGGCCTGAGCATCCTCGTGCGCGAGGTGGAGCGGCAGCTGGGCGCGCGCCTGTTCGACCGCACCACGCGCGCAGTGGTGCTGACCGAGGCGGGCCGGCGCTTCGCCGTCGTCGCCGAGTCCGTCCTGGCGCAGCTGGACGACGCCACGGCCGAGATGGACGCCATGGGCAAGCGCACGCGCCAGCAACTGCGCATCGCGGCCACGCCGCTGGTGTCGTCCCATCTGCTGCCGCACATGCTGGCGCGTTTCCGCGACGACCATCCCGGCATCCGGATCCAGCTGCTGGACGACAACCTGGGCGGCGTGCAGGAGGCGGTGGAGTCGGGCGCGGCCGACATCGGCCTGGGCTTCTTCTTCAAGGTCAGCGCCGGGCTGGTGCGCCGCCAGATCGCGCAGTTCCCGCTGATGCGGGTCTCGCCCGCCGGTGCGCCGCCCACGGCGCTGGGGCGCGCCAGTTGGGCCTCGCTGCGCTCGGCGCGCCTGATCACGCTGCCCGCGGACAACCCGATCCAGCGCGCCGTCGACCTGCACCTGCACAAGCTCGGCGTGGCGCAGGAAAGCAGCCAGCCGGTGAGCTTCATCGCCACCATGATCTCGATGGTGGAGGCGGGCTTCGGCGTGGCCGTCATGCCGACCTTCGCCGTGGCCGCCTGCCGGCGCCACAGCGTGCAGATCGACCTGCTGGGCAGCCCGCAGATGAAGCTGGGCTTCTACCGGATCGCGCGCCGCGGCGCGGCCCAGACCCAGGCGATGAAGGACTTCGACGAGGTGCTGTCGGAAGACCTGCCGCGGATGTCGCGCTGACGCCGTCCTGCGCATCCCATATGGAACTCATATGAATTCATGTGACTCCTGAATTTCTCTTTGTCCCTGCGTCGATGGCCTAATGCCACCGTTCGAGGCGCCATGCCTTGACACAGCGCAGACCACCTGCAGCCGGACGGGCCGGCGGAAGGAGACAAGAGGTGAGATTCGGAATGCTTCGTTGGATGTCCATCTTCGCGGCCGGCTGCGCCATGGCCGCGTCCGCCTGGGCCTGGCCGGACCGGCCGATCACGCTGGTCGTGCCCTACACGCCGGGCACGGGCATCGACCTGGTGGCGCGCCAGCTGTCGGCGCGCCTGCCGCAGGTGCTGGGCCAGCCGGTGGTCGTCGACAACGTGCCGGGCGCCAGCGGCAACATCGGCAGCGAGCGCGTGGCGCGCGCCGCGCCCGACGGCTACACGCTGCTGGTACAGGTCAGCACGCTGGTGATGAACAAGAGCCTGTACAAGTCGCTGCCCTACGACCCGGTCAACGACTTCGCGCCGGTGGCGCAGACCTCCTGGGGCACGCTGCTGCTGGTGCGCAACCCATCGGCGCAGAAGGCCGCCACCGTCCCGGCGCTGGTCGCCGAGGCCAAGGCCCGCCCCGGCGCGCTGACCTACGGCACGCCCGGCGTCGGCACGCCGCACCACCTGGCGATGGCGCTGCTGACGCAGAAGGCCGGCATCGAGATGCTGCACGTGCCCTTCAAGGGCACGGCCGGCGCCGTCACCGACCTGCTGGGCGGCCGCCTGGACTTCATGTTCCTGCCCGTCCACGTGGCGCTGCCGCACATCAGGGCGGGCAAGCTGCAGGCGCTGGCCGCGGGCAGCGACCAGCGCGTGCCGCAGCTGCCCGACGTGCCGACGCTGGCCGAGGCCGGCATCGACACCGGCAGCGTCGACATGTGGTACGGCGTGCTCGCGCCCAAGGGCACGCCGCCGGCGATCGTCGAGCGCCTGAACGGCGCGATCGCCGGCATCCTGCGCCAGCCGGACGTGGCGGCCGCCTTCGAGACGCAGGGCATGGTGCCCGCCGTCTCCAGCCCCGGCGACTTCGCCCGCCTGGTGGCCAAGGACGCCGCGCGCTGGGCCGAGGTGGTGAAGAAGGGCGGCATCACGGCCGACTAGGGCTGACTGGGCGCAAGCACGTTGGGAATCAGCGAGGACCGATCCCGTTCGGTTCAGGGGTGCGTGCGCGCGTGGACTTTCGACGAAGACCAAATGAAGGAGACATCCATGAGGGTTCGATTTACAGCGAGAGGGCGACTGCTCGCCATTGCACTGGGCGCCGGCCTTGCCGCAGGATGCGGCGGAGGAGGGGGAGGCCCGAGCGTGCTCCCGATTCCACCCGTGGCCGGCGGTGGCAATGAAGGAGGCAATGGAGAGGGCGGCGGCGGCGCCACGGGCGGCAACACGCCTCCTCCCGAGCCGCTGGCCTGCGCCGACCTCGCGTCTCGGTTCGAATCGGAACAGGACGCCGTGGTCATCGTCTCGGCCACCGACGTTGCGCAGGCGCAGGACTTGCCGGCGCACTGCGACGTTCGGGGAACCATCCGGGGCAATATCAAGTTTGCCGTGTTCATGCCAAAAGAATGGAATGGACGATTCCAGATGGTCGGCAACGGTGGCAAGGCGGGCTCGATCTCGTTCAGCGCGATGGAATCGGCATTGCGCCAGGGATACGCCACCTCGTCGACCGATACCGGACACGATGCATCCATCCGCTCGCAATCCGGCGCACGGTTTGGCTACGACGCGGAGTTCGGCCGAGACATGGAGATCGACTTTGGCTACCGGGCCGTGCACCTCACGGCGCTTGTCTCGAAGGAGATCGTCAACGCCCACTATCCCGAGAAGATCCAGTATTCGTACTGGAACGGGTGTTCGACCGGCGGGCGCCAAGGGCTCATGGAGGCGCAGCGATTCCCGGAGGACTTCGACGGCTATGCCGTGGGCGCGCCGGTCTACAACTACACGCGCCAACAGATGTCGGCGCCGGCGCTGCTGCAGCACCTGTACAAGAGCGGGATTGCGGGCGGCTCCGTCATCTCGCCGGCCAAACGGGACCTGATCGGGAACATCGTCTACAACGGCAACGGAGGGAACTACCCAGGGTGCGACGCGCTGGACGGCGTGAAGGATGGCCAGATCAGAAATCCTCTGCGTTGCAACTTCGACCCACTCGTGCACGTACCGATGTGCGGTCCCTCGGGCGGGGCGGACTGCCTCACCGCGGAAGAGCAGGCGGCGCTGGTCGGGGTGTACAAGGGGCGGCCGGACGTGAGCGTGCTGGCGCTGCCGGTGGGTTCCGAGAACACGCAAGGGGGGTGGCCCGACTGGCTCATCACCAACGGCACAAGAACCCCGCAACTGCACACGGTCATGGCGGATGCCTTCCAATACCTCCTGTTTGAACCGGATCGGCCGGACTTCGACTACCTGACGCAGTTCGACTGGAGCGCGGATCCCCATCGGATGGAAACGGCCAAGCAGACGTACAACGCCACCAATCCGGACTTGCGCAGGTTTGCGGAAGCGGGCAAGAAGATCATCATGTATCACGGATGGACCGATCCAGGCGTCAATCCCATGGGCACGCTGGAATACAGGGCGAACGTCGAGTCGGTGTTCGGCAGCCCCGCCGCGGTAGAGCGGTTCATGAAGCTGTACATGGTTCCCGGCATGGGCCACTGCAGCGGCGGACCGGGCCATGGCAGCGTCGACTGGGTGGCGCCGCTCAAGGATTGGGTGGAGCATGGCAAGGAGCCGCAGGCCATCGTCGGTTCCAAGCCGGGCACGCAAAGCACGCGGCCGCATTGTCCCTATCCGCAGGAGGCCGCCTACGACGGGCAGGGGAATGTCGATGACGCACAAAGCTACTCATGCGCTACGCCGGGGTGAGGCCCGCGCTGCGGCCTGACGAAGGCGCCAGCCACTCTTCCTGAGCTGTGCCGGTCACTCGGGATGCTCAGGCGGCGCGATCCCCAGGATCAGCGCCGCATCCAGCCCAGCCCGTCGCTGGTGCCGCCGGGCACCGCGCCGCGCGCCGGCCGGTACTCGCAGCCGACCCAGCCCTGCCAGCCGCACTGCGCGGCCACCTCGTCGATCACGTCGAACAGATAGGGGTAGTGCAGCTCGCCCACGTCGGGCTCGTGCCGCCCCGGCACGCCGGCGATCTGGAAGTGGCCGACGCGACCCGTCGTCAGGTACTGCCGGATCTTGGTCGCCACGTCGCCCTCGACGATCTGGCAGTGGTACAGGTCCATCTGGACCTTCAGGTTGGGCGCGCCGACGGCCTGCACGATGGCGTGCGCCTCGTCCTGGCGGTTGAGGAAGAAGCCGGGGATGTCGCGCGTGTTGATCGGCTCGATCAGCACCTCGCGGCCGGCCTGCGCGGCCATCTCGGCGGCGCGGCGTAGGTTGTCGATGTACAGCGGGCGCAGTTCGTCGCGCGTGCGGCCCTCGGGCACCAGGCCGGCCATCAGGTGGATGCGCGGGCAATCGAGCGCCTGGGCATAGTCCAGCGCCTTGGCCACCGCGTCGCGGAAATCGGTTTCGCGGCCCGGCAGGCAGGCCAGGCCGCGCTCGCCGGCGGCCCAGTCGCCGGGCGGGGTGTTGAAGAGCACCTGCTCGAGGCCGTGGTCGCGCAGCCGCGCGGCGAGGTCGGCGGGCGCATGCTCGTAGGGGAAGAGGTACTCCACCGCCTCGAAGCCGTCGGCCGCGGCGGCGGCGAAGCGGTCGAGGAAGGGCAGCTCGGTGTAGAGCATCGAGAGGTTGGCGGCGAAGCGGGGCATGGCGGCGTGTCGCGGGAAGAAAAGAGCAAAGGGCGCTACCAGCGCGCCCCGAAGACCGTGCGCAGCTCGGCGATCCTGGCTTCGTCGAGCACCGCGCAGCGGCGGCCGGAGAGCAGCCACAGCTTGGCGGTCTCTTCCAGCTCCTCCAGTACGGTCATGGCCGCGGCAGGCGTGTCATGCCACACGTTGGGGCCCAGGCGCTCCAGCATCACCGCCCTCAGCGGCGCACCTGCCGCGCCGTAGCGCTCGATGGCTTGTGCCACCGCCTCGGCCGCATCGGGTGCGCCGGGGCGACGATAGGGAATTAGCGGTACGTGCCCGACCTTCATCACGAAGTAGGGCGTGATTGGCGGCAGCAGCTCGTTGCCTTCGGGCTGCAGGCTCAACGCCACGCAGTGTGTGCTGTGAGTATGGATGACGCAGGCGATGTTGGCTTCGTAGGCGCGCGCGGCGGCATAGATGCGCGTGTGCAGCGCGATGGTCTTGCTCGCGCGGTCGCCGTCGAGTTGCCGGCCCTGTGCGTCCAGTCGCGCCAGGCGCGCCGGGTCCAGGAAGCCCAGGCAGGCATCGGTGGGGGTGATGAGGAAGCCGGCGTCGCCGGGCAGGCGCACGCTGATGTTGCCCGCGCTGGCATGCGCGTAGCCGCGCTGGAACAGGCTCGCGCCGATGCGGCAGATCTCCTCGCGCGCGTGTGCCTCGTTCATGGCAGTGCCTCGAAGGCGCGGGTGAAGAAGTCATCGCCGCCGAAGTTGCCGGACTTCAGGGCGACATGCAGGCCGCCGTCCGCGGCGGCCCCGCTGCGGGCATGGCACCAGGGCACGCCGGGATCGATCTGCGGACCGATCTGCAGCTGGGCGATGCCCAGCGCCTGCACGCAGGCGCCCGCCGTTTCGCCGCCGGCCACCACCAGTTGGCGCACGCCGCGCTCGACCAGGCCGCGTGCGACCGCCGCGATCGTGCGCTCCACCATGGCGCCGGCCTCTTCCACGCCGAGCCGTTCCTGCACCGCCTTCGTGACGTTCGCTTCGGCCGTGGAATAGACCAGCACGGGCCCTTGTGCCATGCGCGACGCGGCCCATGCGAGCGCCTCGGCCGCCACGTCCACGCCGGCGGCGATGCGAAGCGGGTCGATCGGCAGCGCCGCGCCGCCGCGGCGCACGAAGTCCGCCACCTGCCGGTTGGTGGCCAGCGAGCAGCTGCCCGAGACCACCGCGCGCAGTCCGCCGGCCGGTGGCAGCGCACTGGCGCGGGCCGAAGGCGCAAGACCGAAGTTGGCCGGCAGGGCGATGGCCAGCCCCGAGCCCGCCGTCACCAGCGGCAGCGCAGCCAGCGCGGGGCCGGTGCGCAGCAGATCATCATTCGACAGCGCGTCGACGATGGCGATGCCCACGCCCTCCGACTGCAGCTGCGCGATGCGCGCCGCGACCGCATCGGCGCCGCGCGCCACCACCGCGTGGTCGATCAGACCGACCTTGCGTGTGCATTGGGCCTGCAGCACGCGCACCAGGCTGGAATCGGTCATCGGCGTGAGCGGATGGTTCTGCATTCCGCTCTCGTTGAGCAGCACGTCCCCGACGAACAGGTAGCCCTTGAAAATCGTGCGCCCGTTGTCCGGGAAGGCCGGCGTGGCGACCGTGAAGCCACAGTCCAGCGCATCCATCAGCGCCTCGGCGACGGGGCCGATGTTGCCGTGCGGCGTGCTGTCGAAGGTGGAGCAGTACTTGAAGTAGATCCGCGGCGCGACCCCGCCGCGACCCTGGCCCTGCAGCCAGCGCAGCGCAGCGAGCGACTGCGCGACGGCCTCGGGTGCCGGGATGGTGCGCGACTTGAGTGCCACCACGACGGCATCCACCTCGGCGTCCAGCGGGGCTTCCGGCACGCCGATCGTCTGCACCACGCGCATGCCGGCGCGCACCAGATTGTTGGCCAGGTCGGTCGCCCCGGTGAAATCGTCGGCAATGCAGCCGAGAAGCAGGTTGGCCATGGTCTTGTCGTCAGCCTTTCAGCGGCAGCTTCACCGCTTGCGGATTCTCCTGCACGTACTGGCGCAGGACGGTGTCGAAGTCCGGGTCGGCGGCCAGTCCCAGGCTCGCGGCACGCCGGGCGTGGATGCGGCTGGGCCAGCCCGTGACGATCCTTGCCACGCCGGGGTCGGGCGACCAGTCGATCAACGCGGTCGCCTGCGCTCCGGCGATGCGCTCCAGCGCCTGGGCCATCTCCCGCACCGTGGTGGTCAACGCCGGCAGGTTGACCGCCGTGCGCGCGCCCCACTCGGCCGCGCCGGCAGTGGCCGCGCGCAGGATGCCTGCCACCGTGTTGCCGGGCGATGCCAGCGCGACGGCCGTGTCGGGAGGCACCGGGCAGCGCGCCCGCTCACCGGCCAGCGGCTCGCGCAGCATGCCGGACAGGAAGCTGGAAGCCGCCCCGTTGGGCCGGCCGGGCCGTACGCTCACCGTCATCAGCCGCACGCTGCGGCCCTGCACGAAGCCCTTGCGCGTGTAGTCGGCCACCAGCTGCTCGCCGACGAACTTCTGGATGCCGTAGCTGTTCTGCGGCGTCGGTAGCGTGCGGTCGTCCACCACTGCGGGCAGTGGCTGTTCCGGCGAATCGCCGAACACGGCCACCGAACTGGAGAAGACGAACACGGGTGCATGGCCGGCGCGGCGGCAGCCTTCGAGCAGGGCGCGCGTGGTGTCGAGGTTGCTGCGCATGCCGAGATCGAAGTCGGCCTCGCATTCGCCGCTGACGGCGGCCGCGAGGTGGAACACGAGCTGGACCTCGGCCAGCGGCAGCGCGCCGGACGCGGCCTGGTCGAGCAGATCGCCCTGGAGGACGCGGATGCGCGCGTCGGCCTGCAGGTCGGCCGGCGGTGGCGCGCGGTCGGCCAGCAGGATGTGTTCGACGGGCTGTGCAGGTGCGCCGGCCAGCGGCAGGCTGGCCTGTTGCAGGAGGGTCCGTGCGAGGCGGGCGCCCAGGAAGCCGCAGCCGCCGGTGATGAGGACGTTCATGACGAGGCGTCGGTGAGGGTAGGGCGGGCAGCCGGCAGGTCGATGCCGGGGAAGATCTTGATCACGGCGCTGTCGTCCTCGCGGGCGAAGCCGGCGCTGGAGGCCTGCATGAACATCTGGTGCGCCGTCGACGACAGGGGCAGCGGGAACTTGCTGGCCCGCGCCATGTCGAGCACCAGCCCCAGGTCCTTGACGAAGATGTCCACCGCCGACAGCGGCGTGTAGTCGCCGGCGAGCACGTGGGCCATGCGGTTCTCGAACATCCAGCTGTTGCCGGCGCTGTGGGTGATGACCTCGTACAGCGCGGCCGCATCGACGCCCTCGCGCAAGCCCAGTGCCATGGCCTCGGCCGCCGCGGCGATGTGCACGCCGGCCAGGAGCTGATTGATGATCTTGACCTTGCTGCCGGCGCCGGCCCGGTCGCCCAGACGGTACACCTTGGCGGCCATGGCGTCGAGCACACCGCCGGCTTTCTCGTAAGCGGCCGGCGCGCCGGCCGTCATCATCGTCATCTGACCACTGGCCGCCCTGGCCGCACCGCCCGAGATGGGTGCGTCGAGGTAGAGGATGCCGTGCTCGGCCAGCCTCGCTTCCAGAGCCGTCGACCAGGAAGGATCGACCGTTGAGCACATCACGAACACGCTGCCGGGCGACATCGCTGCGGCAGCGCCGTGCTTGCCGAACAACACGGCTTCCGTCTGCTCGGCATTGACCACCACCGAGACCAGCACGTCGCAGCCGGCCGCCGTTTCGGCCGGTGTGGCGCAGGCGAGGCCGCCTTCGGCGGCGAAGTCCTGCGCGCGCCCCGGCTGCGCGTCGCACACGCGCAATTCGTGGCCCTGCCTGCGCAATGTGGTGGCGATACCGGCGCCCATGGCGCCAAGTCCGATCAGGCCGATGGTGGGTTGAAGCATGGGATGTCTCCGGTGGTTGACGCAAGGCGCCGCACGATGCCGAAGGAGCACGGCGCCCTTCAAGCCCGCAACGGCCGGCTGCTTTGCTACAGGTCGAGCACCAGCTCGGGGGAGCAGGCGCGCGAGCAGCAGATCATCATGGTCTTGTTGGAGGCTTTCTCCGCCTCCGTCAGTACGTCGTCCCGGTGGTCGGGGCTGCCCTGCAGGACCTTGACTTCGCACGAGCCGCAGATGCCCTGTTGGCAGGAGTAGGGCGCATCGACTCCGGCGGCCAGCAGCGCGTCGACGATCGTCTGGTCTGCGGCCACCGGCAGCACCTGGCCGCTGCGCGCCAGTCGAACGACGAACTCCTGCCCTCCGGCGGTGGGTTCGGCCCCGAACCTCTCGAAGTGCACCTGCTCGGGCGGCAGCGATGTGGTGGCCGCCAGGAAGGCATCGAGCATCGACGCCGGCCCGCAGCAGTAGAAGTGGGTGCCGGCCGGTTGCTGCATGACGATGTCCTCGATGGAAAGCCGGCATCCCGCCGTCGAGGAGGCGTGGAGGCGGATCCGGTCGCCCAGGTCCTGCAGTGCGCGCTTGAAGGCGGCATCCTCGGGGGCCCGCACCGCATAGTGCAGCGTCCAGTCGAGTCCGCGGGCCGCCAGGAGGCGCGCCATGGGAAGCAGCGCTGTGATGCCGATACCGCCCGCGATCAGCACAGTACGGCCGTTGGCCGCGACGAGCGGAAAGTTGTCCCGCGGAGCGCCGATGCGCAGCAGGCTGCCGATGCGCAACGAGTCGGTCATGAACGCGGACCCGCCTCGGCTGGCCGGCTTGCGCTTGACGGCGACCTGATAGCTGTCTGCCGTGGCTGACGCGACCGAATACTGGCGCACGAGCCCGTTGGGAAGATGCACGTCCACATGCGCGCCGGGCGGGCAAGAGGGCAGTTCGCCCGAAGTCGATTGCAGCTCGCAGGAAACCACGCCAGGCGCCTCCTCGCGCAGCGCCACGACCCTTACGTCGAACAAGCGCTCGCCGCTCATTCGAAGAAGTTTCCCGCCTTGACCGAGACCATTGCGCCGTCCTGGCCCGCGCCCTCGGGGGTGCCACCCTCCTGGACCACGCGGATCTGGCGGGCCAGCATCCGGCGCAGCATCACCAGGCCCTTGTCGCTGGTGGCGAGATGCTCGTCGCTGTGTGCGGGGATGCTCCCCTGGGTGGATTGCGCCTCGTAGTCGCCCGGGAAGCGCTTGTGCTCGTCTTCCGTCATCTCCCACCAGGTCTTGCCTTCGAAGACCGCCATGCGCGAGCGCCGTGAATAGAGTGGGTCTTCGCTCTTGAGCACCCGCGCCACACCGAAGGTGCGGTGGTGATGGCTGTCCACCGGCACCAGCCAGGCCACCTCGCGGCCCTGGCCGGGCGCCAGCTCGATGGACGGGACGATGCGCACGTTGGGAAGCAGTGTCTGCGTGATCCGCGTCAGGGTGCCTTCCTTGGTCTGGCGCACTGACCGGTACATGACACCGTGGTCGCACTGCTCCCATTCCACGGCGGGCATGGCCGCCATCTGCTCGCGGAACTGCACGCCGCTGAAGCGCGAATGCAGGATGACCACGTGGAAGGGATCCATCACATTCTCGAAGTTCTGGAGCCAGCTGTACGGGGCCACAGGCTTGTCCTGGGAGACGCCTCCGCCGATGTAGAAGCTCTTGTCCTCCTGCTGCAGTTCCTCGTCCGCCCCCAGGTCCTCGAGCACGTCGTACTGCGGCAGGGGGGGCATCGCGTCAAGCGGCCCCATATAGGCGAAGACGAGGCCATAGCGTTCCTGCACCGGATACCAAGGCTGGCGGCACTTGTCGCGGTGCTGCCCCCCGCCGGGCTCGCAGGGCTGCTCCACGCAACTGCCGTCGACCGCAAAGAGCCAGCCGTGGTAGCAGCAGCGGATGCCTTCGTTCTCGACCTTGCCGTAGTACAGCGAGGTGCCGCGATGAGCGCAGTGCTCGTGCAGCAGGCCAGCTTTCCCCTGGCCGTCCCTGAACAAGATCAGGTTCTCGCCCAGGATGCGCACCCGCGCGGGGTCCGTCGTGACCTTGGACGAAACGCCCACGGGATGCCAATAGCGCCGCATGAACTCGCCGCAGGGCGTGCCGGGCTCGACCTGTGTCAGGAAGTCATCGGACCGGCCAGGCGGCTTGCCGTAGCCGCCGCCCTGCTGGCGTTTGCCGACAAAGCGGATGGGCTGCGTGGTGGAAGTATCTTGCTCGTTCATCGGGTTGTCTCGCGGGAGTTGGCAAGGCTCGAACGTGAGCCCTATTAATTGCATTATGCAAGTAATATCAACCCGTCGCAAGACGCTGCCGGCCGGTCTACTCGGCGCGGGTGGGCTCGGACACGCCCGCGCTCAGCGCCTGCACTTGCGCATCGATGCGGTCCAGCATGCTCTCGAGCAGCCGGATCTCCTGCGCAGTGAGGCCTGCGCGGACGAATTTCTCGTTGGCGATTGCGCCTTGCTCGATTTCCTCGTAGAGCGCGCGCCCGGCGCTGGTCAATTCCAGGCGGGCGCGCCGTCTGTCCGAAGGGTCGGGTGTACGCGTGATTAGGCCGCGCTTGACCAGCAGGTCGATGGCGCGGACGACGCGGAACGGGTCGGACGATGTCCGCTCCCCCAATTCGCCCGCCGAAAGAGGGCCGAAGCGCGCGATGACGGCCAGCGAACGCCATGCAGGCATGGGCAGGTCATGGGCGGCCACGTAGCGGGCGGCCATCACGGTGCCGATGCGGGACGCAATCAGACCGAATCGGTAGGAGATCCAGTGTTCGAGGGCGAACTTCTTCTTGGTGGCCATGGATGCGAGAGGTCTGCGGCAGGGGCTGCTGCGTCCCGAGCATAGCCGTCATGCCCACTTCTCCTTGATTTGCAACCTTTCGATCCTAGGGAAATCGCCTAGCCGAAGGAGGTCTCCCTTTGTCGGTGGCCCTTGTGAGGCGAAATAAATACTTGCATAATGCAATCGTTACATCGTCGATCCATGGGTCTGGATGTACGTGCAGATGAGAACGCACTGGCCGCCACGGGCCAAGGAGACACACGATGAAAAACAGGATGCGCTTGGCGCTGCCGCTGCTTCCGCTGGCCATGACCTCGCCGGTCCACGCGCAGGACGACTGGCCCAGCCGGCCGGTCCGGCTCGTCATCCCGTTCCCGCCGGGTGGCTCGACCGATGCGCAGGGGCGGCTGTTGGCGCAAAAGCTTTCCGAGGTATGGGGCCAGCCGGTGGTCGTCGACAACCGGCCGGGTGCCGGCGCCGTGCTGGCGACCAACGTGGTCGCCAAGGCCCCGCCGGATGGCTACACGCTAGGCATCGCCGTGTCGTCCCATGCGATCAATCCGACGCTGAGGTCGAACCTGCCCTACGACACGCTGAAGGATCTCCAGCCGGTGTCGGAGGTGGGTGTGCAGCACATCATCCTGGATGCCAACCCGTCGCTGCCGGCGGGCAATCTCGCGGAGTTGCTGGAGCTCGCCCGGCGGCAGCCCGGGCGTCTGAGCTATGCGAGCCCGGGAAGCGGCACCGCGCACCACCTGGTGATGGAGCTTCTGAAGGTCAAGGCGGGCGTGAACATCGTCCACGTGCCGTACCGCGGGGGCGCGCCGGCACAACAGGACGTGATGGGCGGGCAGGTGCCGCTGCTGATGGACACCTACTACGCCAGCGCCGGCCTCATCAAGGCTGGGAAGCTCAAGCCCATCGCCCTGTTCAGTCCCTCGCGCCCGGCCAGCGTGCCCGACATCCCGGTGGTCGCCGAGACTGTTCCTGGCGTGTCGGCCCAGAGCAGCGTCGGCGTGATTGCGCCGGCGGGCACGCCGGCGGCCATCGTGCAGAAGATCAGTGCGGACATCGCACGCGCGGCGCACACGCCGGAATTTGCGCACAAGCTGCTCGAAATGGGATTGGATCCCGTCGGCTCCAGCCCCCAGGAATACGACCAGCGCATCCGTGCCGACATCTTGAAGTGGGCCCCTGTCATCCAGGCGTCTGGGGCCAAGGCCGACTGATGTCTGTGGTGCGTCCGGCTTCTTCAGATCCATCTTCGCGAAACCCAATAGCTACTTCATACCGCCATGCTGAGCAAAGAAAACAATGACGTCCTGACCCGCACCGGCCAGGGGACACCGATGGGCAAGCTGATGCGCTCCTTCTGGACGCCGGCCATGCTCGAGCGCGAGATCCCCGCCGCGGACGAACCGCCGGTTCGCCTCGCCCTTCTGGGCGAGTCGCTGGTGGTGTTCCGCGACACCGAGGGCCGCATCGGCGTGCTGGACGAGCATTGCCCGCACCGAGGCGCCAGCCTCTTCTTCGGCCGCAACGAGGCGGGGGGCGTACGCTGCGTCTATCACGGCTGGAAGTTCTCGGTGGAGGGCAAGTGCCTCGACATGCCCACCGAGCCCGCAGGCAGTCCGATGTGCTCGAAAGTCCGGGCGACGGCCTACCCAGCGCGCTTGGCCGGCGGCGTGCTGTGGGTGTACATGGGCGAGGGCGACGCGCCGCCGCTGCCCGACTTCGAGTGGCTGGGCCTGCCGGACGATCACATCTATGCCTCGCGTTGGGAGCAGGACTGCAACTATGCCCAGGCGATGGAGGGCGAACTGGACAGCGCGCACGTGGGCTTCCTGCACAGCCTCGTCAACAAGACCGAAGGTGATGCCCAAGCGTTGACCGGGCAATACTTCCACGACGACAAGGCACCGGTCTGGAAGATCCTGCCGACGCCGGCCGGCTTCATGGCCTGCAACGGACGCAGGACCGCCGAGGGGCAGCGTTACTGGCGCCTGAACCAGTTCCTGATGCCGTTCTACACCATGATCCCCCCGCATCCGGACGACGCCCATCTGGTGCGCATGTGGGTGCCCATGACGGACGAGCGCTGCTGGGTGATCTGCGTGACGTTTCGCCCGGACCGCAGGCTGGGCGATAAGGAACTGGCGGCATGGTGCAACGGCGACGTCGCGCACCGCAAGGTCGTGCCAGGCACCACGCGCCCGACGGAACGCCTGGACAACAACTACCTGATCGATCGCCAGTTGCAGAAGACCGTGTCGTTCACGGGCATCGCAGGGGTGCGCGCCCAGGACGCGATGGTGTGCGAGACGGCAGGTGCGATCGTGGATCGCACGCGTGAGAACCTCGGCAGCAGCGACCGCGCCGTGGTCGCCATGCGCAGGACGCTGATCGATGCGGCCCTCGCATGCGAAGACCGCGGCACGCGGCCGGAGGCCTCGCTCATGCCGCATCTCTATCGCGTTCGGGCCACGCAGACCGTCCTGCCGGAGGATCTCGATCCCGACAAGGCCGAGGCGCTCATGAGCACGGCCCGCCCCATGGAAGCCCCTGCCGTTCAGGCGTAAGGGCCTGTCCGATCCCAGACCAACGTCCGTCAAGGAGACACCGTATGATCCCGACCATCGCCGGGCTGGCGCGCCGCGCCCGCTTCGCCCTCCAACTGCCGAAGTTCGGCAGCCAGGTCCTACCCGCGCTGCTGGCATCAGCGCTTCTGGCTGCGGCTGCGCAGCGCGCCGCGGCGGCCGAACCGGCGTTTCCTCAGGGACCGATCAGCATCATCGTTCCCTTCGCCGCCGGTGGCAGCCTCGATGCGACCGCCCGCGTGCTGGGCAAGAAGGTCAATGAGCTCCTGGGGCAGCCGGTGGTGATCGTCAACCGCCCGGGTGCCGGCAGCGCCGTCGGAGCGCGCGCCGCAGCCACGGCCAAGCCGGACGGCTACACGCTGTTCATCGCCTCCGGCTCGGCGTTCGGCTTCGTCCATCTGCTCGTTCGTAACCACGAGTTCAGCCTGAAGGACTACGCGCCCATCGCGGGCCTGGGCATCTACACCTCCCTGTTCGCCGTCAGCGACAAGACCCCGGCCAAGACATTGCCCGAACTCGTGGCATTGGCGAACAGCAGGCCTGGAGGACTGAGCATCTGCTCCACGGGCGCCAACGGCATCAACCACCTTCAACTGGAGATGTTCAGGTTCGCCTTCCAGAAGAACCATCCCGGCCAGAAGCTGAACATCACGCATGTTCCCTACAACGGAGTGGCACCGGCGCTGACCGCGATCAAGGCCGGCGATGTCGACGCCTGCGTCTTGCCCTACAGCTCGCTGGTCAAGCAGATGGATGGTGCAGGGCTGCGGGTGATCGCCGTGCAGCGGCCCACGCGGCTGCCGCTCTTGCCCAGCGCTGGAACGACGGGCGAGCAGGGTTACCCGGAGCTCGACGGAAACGAACAGCTGGTGACGATCTCCGCGCCGGCAGGAACTCCCGCACCCGTATTGCAGCGCCTCGAAGCCGCCTTCCGGGATGCGATGAACGATCCGGCCATCATGAAGAGTCTCAACGATCTGGAGGTGCAGCCCAGGTTCGTCGGCTCGGTCGAAGCGCGCAAGTGGCTTGAAGGTGATGTGAAGAAGCTCAGCGGCGTGATCCGGGAGGCAGGCCTTGGGACCAACCCGTGAGCAAGGAAGCCCTTTCGGTTGCGGCGCTGGCTGTTCAACGACCAATCCCGAGTTCGCTCGCCTGGGATGAAAGGTTCGTGCTCGGAGAAGAGAGCATGGACTTGATGCATCGCGAGTTCGTTCGGTGCGTCGATGCGCTGCTGTCGTCGGACACTGGGGCGCTGGATGCCGCCCTGGCCGCTTTCGAGCGCCATGTGCGCTCGCACTTTGCTGAGGAGGAAGAGACGATGCGCGTCTCGCGGTACGACTCGGCACGCTGCCACGTCGAAGAGCATGCTGCCGTGTTGGAAAGCCTGCGCGAAGTCAAGATTGCGTTTGGCCAGGGGCGCGCCGATGTGGTTCGTGCCTTCGCGATTGCGCTGGCCGACTGGTTTCCAGGCCACACGCGCGTGATGGACCAAGGGCTTGCCACTTGGCTTGCCCGACAGCGCTGGGGCGGGGCGCCGGTCCTCATCTCGAAGCTCGGACTGCGTGCAGGCGCCCCAATTCAGGGCTACGCATGAACTGGGGCAGGGAGCGCGAAATTCTTTGAACCTTGTGATGAATATGCCCATGATAGATCCCAAGAACTTCGGAACCGTTGCCTGCATCGGTGTGGGCCTGGTCGGTTGCGCGTGGGCCGTGGTTTTCGCCCGGGCCGGATTCGCTGTCAACATCCATGACGCCGATGCCGCCGTCCTGGAGGCAGCGCCAGGCCGGATACGGCTGCAGTTGGACGCGCTGTCCGACCAGGGGCTGGTCGACGAACCCCCGTCCGTCGTCGCCGGAAGAGTCCGGGTTGTGGCCTCGCTGGAGGAGGCGGTGCGCAATGCCGTCTACGTCCAGGAGTCAATTCTGGAGAAGGCGGATCTGAAGCGCGCTTTGCTTGAGCAACTCGAGCCGTTGGACGACGGCAGGCGGATCATCGGTAGTTCTACCTCGGGAATCCCGGCCTCCGCGTTTGCATCTGGGCTGCGCATCAGCGACCGCGTCCTCGTGGTGCACCCGGTCAATCCGCCGTCGTTGATCCCGCTGGTCGAGCTGGTTCCCTCGCCCGATACCGGTGCGGATGCTCTGAATTTCGCCCGCGAGCTGATGCTGGCATGCGACCAGAGTCCGATCACGGTGAGACGCGAGATCGATGGCTTCGTCCTCAATCGCCTCCAGGCCGTGCTGCTCAGGGAGGCCTGGGCACTGGTCAAGGATGGGATCGCCTCGGTGGAGGACATCGACAAGACCGTACGCGACGGGTTGGGATGGCGCTGGTCCTTCATGGGACCGTTCGAGACCATCGACCTCAATGCGGTGGGCGGCGTCGCCGACTATGCCCGGCGATTGGGGCCGCTCTACCAGCGCATCGCCGCGTCGAGGGACCATTCGGACAGCTGGGATGCCGAATTGATCGCCGAGGTCGAGGCACAGCGCCGGAAGCTGCTGCCCCAGGCGCAACTGCGGGAAAGGTCTCACTGGCGCGACCTGCGCCTCATGGCGTTCGCGCTGCACGCAAGGTCCGGGCGGGAATAGGCGGAGAAGCCGCCGGCATTTCGGCGTGGAAAGGAAAGGCTATGGAACTCGACAGAAGAAACATGCTTCGGGCATGGGCGATCGGCGTTGGCTTGTCGGCGTTGTCCGGGGTCGTGGCGGCTCAGCCCGTCGCCCCGCCTGCATCGCCGCGGCCGCAGCCTTTGCCCCCCGATCCGCGGGTCGGGCAGCGGACCTACCGTTTCGGTCCCACCGGGGAGGACTTGCCCTACGCGGTGTTCGTTTCCAGCAAGGTCAGGAAAGACAAGCCGGCGCCTTTGATCATCGCGCTGCATGGACTGAACGGGAACCACAACACCCTCATGCGCGGCGCGCTGCTCGACCTGGCCGAGAAGGGCGGCTATGTCGTGGTTGCGCCCATGGGATACAACCCGCGGGGCTGGTATGGCATCCCCGGCGAGTACAGCCCCCGCGCAGGCCTTGGCCGCACCCCCGATCCTGCAGCGGCCCACGATCCCCCGAACCTGAGGGCGTTGAGTGAGCAGGACGTCATGAACGTGCTGGCCCTGGCGAAGCAGGAGTTCCGGACGGACCCGGCGCGCACGTTCCTAGTCGGTCATTCCATGGGAGGCGCCGGCGCGCTCTACCTCGCATCCAAATATCCCAAGCAGTGGAACGCCGTTGCGGCCATCGCGCCGGCGACCCGACGAATGGTCCCCCGGATGCAGGAAGTTCTCTCCAAGATCACCGTGCCTGTGATGATCACGCAGGGCGTGGTCGATCAAGCGGTTCCCGTCGACATGACTAGGACGTGGATTGATGCCATGGAAGAGCGAAAGATGATCTTTCGCTACGAGGAGATTCAGGACGCGGATCACCGCACGGTCATCGACAGAAGCATGCTTGGCGTTTTCGCCTTCCTCGAGAGGCCCGACAAGCCTTGACGCCGAGAGTGCGACTGGACGCAAGATGGCGCCGAGGGATTCGCGTACAGCCCTGGCTGGAAATCGAGGCGACGCACTGTCGGCGACGCCGGGGTTTGTCTTAGCAGAAGAGTGGGTTGCCATGACGCAGTCGTTGCTGCCCAAGGACGTGCCTGAAGGATGAACCCAAGGAGACTGACCAGACTCCGCACGTGGTCCTCGACATCATCCCATGTCAGTTTGAGGGCTGGACGGGGTTGGATTTTCGTGGTTTCTGAAGGAGCTTGAAGCAGTCCAACCCCGGTAGTCTTCGCGTACAGCCAGTGTCTCTGAGTTGAGCGCGGGCGTAGTGCACAGGGTGTAGCAGGCCGTTCCCCTTCACTCGGGATAAAGCCGCTCGCCCAACGTAGTGCCGGCCTTGCGCAGGGCGGCCAGGAAGGCCTCGCGGAACTCGGCGAAGCTCATGCGCTCGGCGCGCACCGCGATGCTCATGGCACCCACCAGCGAGCCGCTGCGGTCGTGCACCGGCACGGCCATGGAGCGCACGCCCAGTTCCAGCTCGCCGTCGCTGCCGGCGAAGCCCTGCTCGCGGCAGCGCGCGATCAGCTCCAGCACGGGGCGCACCTCGTACACCGTGCGCGGCGTCAGCGGCTGGCGCGGCATGGCGCGCACGCGGCGCTCGGCCTCGCCCGGCGGCAGGCTGGCCAGCAGCACGCGGCCGATGGCCGAGCAGTAGGCCGGCAGGCGCGAGCCGATGCCCAGCCCGATGCTCAGGCTGCGCCGCGCCGTGGAGCGAGCGATGATGATCGCGTCGTCGTCCAGCAGCTTGCCCAGCGAGGCCGACTCGCGGGTGCGCTCCGACAGCGCATCCAGCAGCGGCTGCGCCAGCGTGGGCGTCGCGCGCGAGGCGAGGTAGGCGTGCGCGATCAGCAGCGCCTTGGGCAGCATCCAGAAGCGCTTGCCGTCGCTGTCGAGGTAGCCAAGAGCCTGCAGCGTGAGCAGCGAGCGCCGCGCCGAGGCCGGCGTGCTGCCGGTCAGGCGCGCCGCCTCCGAGACTGTCAGTCGCGCGTGCTGCCGGCCGAAGCAGCTCAGCACCTGCAGACCCTTGTCGAGCGAAGTCACGAAGTTTTTGTCTGTCATCGCGTCTTGACCTGCTTCCAGGACCCGATCGTCAAGTACGCAGCATGAAAACTTCACCTTGCCGGAGCAATCGTGCAAGGCGCCACGCTACGTGGCCCCTTTCAGGGCGGCGCCGCGCAGGCGAAGTTCGCTTCGGTGTTGATGTCTCCACTACCCTTGTAGCGGGCGATTTGGGGATACGGGCAAAGTGGCCGCGTGCGTGCCGCCACCCCGAAGTACCCTGGCGTGCCCGACCAGGCGGAGATCTGATCCGGCGCCTCGCCGCGCTCGACCCAGGCGACCAAGGGCGTCAGCATGTCGAACCGGTCGGTCCCGGGACCGCCGCTGCAATGATTCATACCCGGCACCAGAAAAAGGCGCGCGAATCCAGCAGCACCTGGCATCGCTGCGCCAAGTCTCTCGTAATAGTCGGCCGTGTCCAGGGCTGAGAACGCGGCGTCGGACATGCCGTGGTACAGGATCATCTTGCCGCCGCGATCGCGGAAGGCAGCAAGGTCAGTAGAAGTTGCACCGTGCCAGTCCATGCTGGATTGGGTGAACTGTCCGCTGGTCGCCCAAATCTTCAACGGATCGATGTCGAAATCGAATTTCATCATCCGCGCGGCAACCTGCGTCAAGGGCATCGGTTCGGGCGGTGTGGCGAAATCGACCAGCCAGGAGCGCGCCGAGAAGCCGCTCACGCGCTGGGCGTTGTTGGCACTGCTGTTGAAGCTACCGAGCCACCACGAGCGCCACCCCTGGTTATAGGTCGTGCCACTCAGTCCGCTCATGCCAGCGTCCCAAGCCCATCTGTTGTACAACGGCGTTCCCGCCGAATTCACGGGCCCCGCCATCGCGCGCTTGATCGCAGTGACCTGGACGGGGCTCAGGCAATCCGCAGTCTTGGCGCCAACGCACTGGAGCGCCTGGCCGTTTGCAGGATTGGCTGCCGTGGCGGGGTCAAAGGCTGCCTGGCATGCCCGGTAATTGTCAACGATGCCATCCGCAAGGCCGTCGAGGGCGTCACATGTGCCCAGGATTGCCTGTGAAAGAAGGTGCAGGTCGGCGTCAGAGAAAGACTTATTGATAAGCGGCACGCCTTGTGCATCCAAGCCGACAGCGGCGGGCGCAAGGGACTGTGTGGTCCACGCACCGCTGATCCCGGCCTTCGGCAACTGGTAGCCTGGTGCACCGGCAACGATGCCGTCGTAGTGGGAAGGGAAGCGCTGCGAGAGCATCATGCCCTCGCGGCCGCCCTCCGAACAGCCGATGAAATAGGACTTGTCGGCAGCGCGTCCGTAGAACCTGGCCACCGCGGCCTTGCCTGCCTGCGTGACCTGATCGTACGAGTTGTAGCCCATGTCGAGACGGGCCTGCGGATCCAATCCGAAGGCAACGGTGCCGAGCGCGTCGGGATTGTCGTTCACTGCGTTGTCGTGACCTCCATCCGTTGCGATGGTGGCGAAATTGCGAGACAGCGCGCTTGCGATCTGTCCCCCACCAATGCTGCCGGTAGCCGCGGACAGCGAGCCGTTGGTTCCGCCGCCGCCTTCCATGAAGAAACGACCGTTCCATTCTGCGGGCATCCGGAGGCGGAATTTGATTTCGTAGGGATAGCCGTCGATCCCGGTGCGCTTCGCGATGGTGCCGGACACCTCGCAGTGTTCGGGCAGCGCCGCCGCAGATGCGGTGGCGGGCGCGGCGTCACGCCAGGCAGCGACTTCCACGACCGTCGCGGCATTTGGCCACACCATGTCGCCATTTCCGTCCTTCAGAGCCTCGCATGCGGCGCGCGAAGCCAAGGGCACCGGGGGCGGCGGAGGCTCCTGCTGCGGCGGCTGCTGCTGCGGCAGCGGCGTGGATCCGCCGCTACCGCACGCGGCTAGGGCCACCGACGCCAGCAGCATCGTGATGACTGTTGTCTGCATCTTATGTCTCCTTCGACTGGTTCGCGGCATTGATTTGCAGCCGCGGGCGCGATGGTGTGACCGAAGGCTTGATGTAGCGTCAGGATATTTGCGCATCGCGAAAGAAACTTGGTCGTTCCAGGGTTTCCCCTACGACGCTTTGCATCGAAGTACCGAGATGCCCGCCGCAGCGGCTCCACTGCGCCCGGCCCGGGTGCGCACAATCCGCCGGCAAGCGGGTCGCCAGCGCATCGCGCGCACGACGCAGCGCCGGCAGCATGGTCGAACGGAATCCGCCATCGTCATACGGTCGGCCTGGACCGCGATGCTCATGGCGCCGACGGTATCGCCCGCACGGTCGAACACCGGGATGGCCATCGACCGCACGCCGAGTTCCAGTTCCTCATCGCTCTCCGACCAGCCCTGCTCGCGGCAGCGGGCCACCTCGGCCACGACGTCGTTGCTACGCCAGAGGGTGCGCGGTGTCAGTGCAGCGCGCTGCATCTGGTCGACACGTCTGCGTGCCTCCAGGGGCTCGAACGCGGCGAGCAACACCCCGCCGAGCGCCGAGCAATAGCTCGGAAGCCGCGATCCGATGGCCAGCCCCGTCGAAAGGCTGCGCCGGGCAATTGCGCGAGCGACGATCACCACATCGTCGCCCAGAAGCATGCCCAGGCTGGCCGACTCACGGGTGCGCTCGGAGAGAGCGACCAGCAGCGGCTGCGCAAGCTGCGGCATCGGGCGGGAACTGATAGGCGTGCGCGATCAGCAGCGCCTTGGGCAGCATCCAGAAGCGCTTGCCGTCGCTGTCGAGGTAGCCGAGCGCCTGCAGCGTGAGCAGCGAGCGCCGCGCCGAGGCCGGCGTGCTGCCGGTCAGGCGCGCCGCCTCCGAGACGGTGAGCCGCGCGTGCTGCCGGCCGAAGCAGCCCAGCACCTGCAGGCCCTTGTCGAGCGAGCTCACGAAGTTCTTGTCTGCCATCGCATCTTGATCCTGCGCATGCCGGGGTGTCCATTTTTGCGCATGCCGCACATCCGGCTTGTGGCGGAAGGCATGCGGCCCGGACACTGGATCACCCCCGATGAACGTCAGACACGGAGACACAACAGGATGACAACCGCCCTCGCGCGGCGCCTCGGCGCCGCCTGCCTGACCGCGGCCTGCCTGCTCGGCAGCGCCACGGCACAGACCCCGCAAGCCCTCAAGATCATCGTGCCCTACCCCGCCGGCGGCACGGCCGACATCCTGCCGCGCGTGGTGGCCGAGAAGCTGCGCGCGCAGTTCCCCGCCGGCGTGCTGATCGACAACCGCACCGGCGCCGGCGGCAACATCGGCGCCGAGGCGGTATTCCGCGCCGAACCCGACGGCAACACCCTGCTGGCCTCGCCGCCCGGGCCGATCGCCATCAACCACCACCTGTACCGGAAGATGGCCTTCGACCCGTCGAAGTGGGAGCCGGTCACGGTGCTGGCGACGGTGCCCAACGTGCTGGTGGTCAACCCGCGGCTGCCGGTGAAGACCGTGCAGGAGTTCATCGCCTACGCCAAGGCCAACCCGGGCAAGGTGACCTACGGCTCGCAGGGCAACGGCACCACCTCGCACCTGACGGCCAGCCTGTTCATGCAGCTCACGGGCACGGAGATGGTCCACGTCCCCTACAAGGGCACGGCGCCGGCGCTGGTGGACCTGGTGGGCGGGCAGATCGACGTGTTCTTCGACAACATCAGCTCGTCGCTGCCCTTCCACCAGGCGGGCAAGCTGCGCATCCTGGGCGTGGCCGACGAGCAGCGCTCCGCAGCACTGCCCGAGGTGCCCACCTTCGCCGAGCAGGGGCTGCCGTCGATGAACGCCGTGACCTGGTTCGCGGTGGTGGCGCCGCCGGGCACCCCCGCGGCCAAGGTGGCCGCGCTCCAGAAGAGCTTTGCCGGCGCACTGACCCAGCCCGAGGTGCGGCAGAAGTTCGCCGAGCAGGGCGCCGAGCCGCGCGGCTGGGACCCGGCCCGCACCGGCCAGTTCATCCGCGCCGAGTCCGCCAAGTGGGACCGGGTCATCCGCAGCGCCAACGTCCGCCTCGACTGAGCAACCCATGCAAGACACGTCCACCCTTCAACCCGTCCGCTGGTCCGGCCCCGGGCTCACGCGCATCCCCTACGGCGTCTACCGCGACGCGCAGCTCGCCGCCGAGGAGCAGGCGCGCATCTTCCAGGGCGAGACCTGGAACTACCTGTGCCTGGAGGCCGAGCTGCCCGAGGCCGGCAGCTACCGCACCACCTTCGTCGGCGAGACGCCGGTGGTGGTGGTGCGCGACGCGGACGGCGAGGTCTACGCCTTCGAGAACCGCTGCGCCCACCGCGGCGCGCTGATCGCGCTGGAGAAGTCGGGCCGCGCCGAGAACTTCCAGTGCGTCTACCACGCCTGGAGCTACAACCGGCAGGGCGACCTGACCGGCGTGGCCTTCGAGAAAGGCGTCAAGGGCCAGGGCGGCATGCCGCCCGGCTTCTGCAAGGAGGCGCACGGCCCGCGCAAGCTGCGCGTGGCGGCCTTCTGCGGGCTGGTTTTCGGCAGCTTCAGCGACGAGGTGCCCGGCATCGAGGAGTACCTGGGCGAGGAGATCTGCGAACGCATCGAGCGCGTGCTGCACAAGCCGGTGGAGGTGATCGGGCGCTTCACGCAGGCGCTGCCCAACAACTGGAAGCTGTACGTGGAGAACGTGCGCGACAGCTACCACGCGAGCCTGCTGCACCTGTTCTTCACCACCTTCGAGCTCAATCGCCTGTCGCAAAAGGGCGGCGTCATCGTCGACGAGAGCGGCGGCAACCATGTGAGCTACTCCATGATCGACGCGCAGGCGGAGAAGGACGCCTCGTACCGCGACCAGGGCCTGCGCTCGGACGATGCGAACTACCGCCTGAAGGACCCTAGCCTGCTGGCCGGCTTCCAGGAATACGGGGACGGCGTGACGCTGCAGATCCTCTCGGTCTTCCCCGGCTTCGTGCTGCAGCAGATCCAAAACTGCCTGGCGGTGCGCCAGGTGCTGCCCAGGGGCGTGGAGCGCACCGAGCTGAACTGGACCTACCTCGGCTACGCCGACGACACGCCCGAGCAGCGCCGCGTGCGGCTCAAGCAGTCCAACCTGATCGGGCCGGCCGGCTTCATCTCGATGGAGGACGGCGCCGTCGGCGGCTTCGTGCAGCGCGGCATCGCCGGCGCGGGCACGCTGGAGGCGGTGGTGGAGATGGGCGGCGACGGCACCGCGTCGAGCGAGGGCCGCGCCACCGAGGCCTCGGTGCGCGGCTTCTGGAAGGCCTACCGGCAGCACATGGGCGCCTGAGCGCGCCTGCCCATCGAGAGAGCACACCATGATCGACCTGCTGGCGCTGTGCGCCTTCAACGCGGCCTATGCCGAAACCATCGACAGCGATGCGCTGGAGCGGTGGGCCGATTTCTTCACCGACGACTGCCACTACCGCATCACGCACACGGAGAATGAGCGCGAGGGCCTGCCGGCCGGCATCGTCTACGCCGATTCGCGCGCCATGCTGGAGGACCGCATCGCCGCGCTGCGCGAGGCCAACATCTACGAGCGCCAGCGCTACCGCCATCTGCTGGGCATCCCGGTGCTGGGCGCGCAGGACGACACGGGCGCCGAGGCTCGCACGCCCTTCATGGTGGCGCGCATCATGGCGACCGGAGAGACCCACCTGTTCGCCAGCGGCGTCTACCGCGATCGCGTGGTGCGGCAGGATGGCCGGCTGCGCCTGCGCTCGCGCGTCGCGGTGTGCGACAGCACGGTGACGGACACGCTGCTGGCCCTGCCGCTGTGAACGCCATGGCTGCGACCGTCGCGCCGCCCCGGCTGGCGCTGGCCGTGGGCGACCCCAACGGCATCGGGCCGGAGATCGCCCTCAAGGCCCTGGCGGCGCTGCCGTCCGATGCACGCGAGCGCATCACGCTGTACGGCCCCGCGGCCGTGCTGGAGCGCATGGCATCGCAGCTCGGGCTGGAGGCGCTACTGCGCGGGCAGCCCGCGGTGGACGCCGGCACGCTGCCCGCGCAGGCAGCCCGGCCCGGCCGCATCGACCCGGCGGCGGGCGCCTCGGCCGTCGCCTCAGCCAGCGCCGCCATCGAGGCCTGCCGGCGCGGCGAGGCCGACGCCGTGGTCGCCTGCCCGCACCACGAGACGGCGATCCATCAGGCCGGCATCGCCTTCAGCGGCTACCCCTCGCTGGTCGCGCGCGTGTGCGGCCAGCCGGAGGACAGCGTGTTCCTGATGCTCGTCGGCGGCGGCCTGCGCATCGTGCACGCCACGCTGCACGAGAGCGTGGCGCATGCGCTGGGCCGCCTGCGGCCCGCGCTGGTCGCGGCGGCGGCGCGCGCAGGCGTGCGGGCCTGCGCGCGGCTGGGCGTCGCCGATCCGCGCATCGGCGTCTTCGGCATCAACCCGCACGCCTCGGAAGGCGGGCTGTTCGGCCCCGAGGACGCGCAGCACGTCGAGCCGGCCGTGCAGGCGCTGCGCGCCGAGGGCCTGCGCGTGGACGGCCCGCTGGGCGCCGACCTGCTGCTGGCGCAGCGGCGGCACGACCTGTACGTCGCGATGCTGCACGACCAGGGCCACATCCCCGTCAAGCTGCTGGCGCCGAACGCGGCCAGCGCGCTGTCCATCGGCGCGCAGGCGCTGCTGTCCAGCGTCGGCCACGGCAGCGCGATGGACATCGCCGGCCTCGGCATCGCGGACCCCGGCGCTGTGCTGCGCACCATCGCGCTGCTGACGAGCGCCGGCGTGGAGGAAGGAACGGCATGAACCATCGCATCACCATCGAGGGCAGCGACGCCGCTTTCGACTGCGGCCCGGCGCAGAGCGTGCTCGACGCCGCGCTGCGCGCCGGCATCGAGCTGCCCTACTCCTGCCGCAAGGGCGTGTGCGGCAACTGCGCCGGCGCGGTGGCCGGGGGCGAGGTCGCCAACCTGGGCGGCCCGCTGCGCAACGAGAGCTGCGGGCCCGATCAAGTGCTCTTGTGCATGTGCGCGCCGCGCAGCGACCTGCGCATCCGCCCCGCCGCCTGGCACCGCGTCGACCCGGCCGCCCGCAAGCGCTTCACGGCGAAGGTGTTCCGCAACCAGCTGGCGGCGCCCGACGTCTCGGTGTTGCAGCTGCGCCTGCCGGCCGGGCAGCGGGCCCGCTTCCAGGCCGGCCAGTACCTGCAACTCGCGCTGCCCGACGGCAGCACCCGCTGCTATTCGATGGCGAACCCGCCGCACGAGAACGACACGCTGACCCTGCACGTGCGCCACGTGGCCGACGGCGCCTTCAGCGCGCGCGTGCCCAGCCTGGCGCCGGGCGACGCGATCGAGGTCGAGCTGCCCTTCGGCGCCGTCACGCTGGAGGCGGACGCGGACCGGCCGATCGTCTTCGTCGTGGGTGGCACCGGCTTCGCGCCAGCCAAATCCATCCTGGACGACATGGCGCGCCGGCGCGTGGCGCGGCCGATCACGCTGATCTGGGGCGCCCGCCGTGCCGAGGGCATCTACCTGCGCCCGGCGGTCGCGAAGTGGCAGCGCCAGTGGCCGCAGGACTTCCGCTTCATCGAGGCGCTCAGCGGAGAGACGCGCGAGGGCGCCTTCGCCGGCCGGGTCGATGCGGCGCTACGCGCGCACTGCCCCGACCTGTCGGGGCACGAGCTGTACTGCTGCGGCTCGCCGGCGATGGTGCAGTCGGTGCGCGAGGCGGCGGTGCAGGCGCTGGGCCTGCCGGCCGCGCGCTTCCATGCCGACGTGTTCGTCAGCGGGCCTGCGGCGGGCACCGTGCCGGCCTGAAGGTGGCCGGCTCCATAGAGAGATGCCGCAGGAGCGTTTCATGGTGTCTTCGGTCTCATTCGGCTACGAGGACAAATGGCATACAGCGAATTCCTTCAAGAAGGCTTGAGCCCTTTTTGCAATATGTGAATCGATTCCTGGCGTACTAGTCCATTCGACTCGCGGCATCGATGATTGAGTTAAGACATCTGCGCTACTTCATCGCGGTCGCGGAGGAGCTGAATTTCCGCCGTGCTGCCGAACGCGTGCACGTCGACCAGACGCCTCTGTCGCGCACCGTGCGCGATCTGGAGGAGCAACTGGGTGTCACGCTCCTCGTCCGCGCGCCACGCAGGCTGAAACTGACCCCCGCCGGATCTAAGCTGCTCGAGCATGCCCGCATGCTCTTTACGCGGTTCGAGCGCATCAAACGGGTGGTCTGCGAAACCGACGCCCGCTACCGCGCACCGCTTCGCGTCGGCGTGGCGGACGGCATGGCCCAGCCCAGGCTCTCCGATTGCTTTCTCGGCTGGCGCGCACTGGCGCCCGACATCCCGCTGGAGATCACCGAGATGCCTGCGTCCGAGCTGTTGGCCGCGCTGCGGCGCGAGGAGGTCGATGTCGGCTTCTCCTTCGGCATTGCGGAAGATGACGCCATTGCCCAGGAGATGGTCTGGGACTACCCCTTGGTGGCGTTGGTTCCACCCGACCACGAACTGGCCACCCGCGAGGTCGTGCAGATCTCCGAACTCCTGGCCTTCCCCATGATCGCCTGCCGCCTCGACCGTCTGCCAGGGCTGCGTCAGCAGATGGACGCTGTGCGTCGACACTACGCTGCTAGGCCCGTTATCGCAGCCGAAGCCCGGACCCTGGTGGGCTACGTCATCCGCGTGGCTGCGGGCCTGGGTGTCGGCGTGGCCGATGCCGGCCACATGACGACTCTGCGTCGCGCCGATGTCGTCGTCGTGCCGTTGGCTGAAGACATATGCATCAAGACCTACGTGCTGCACAAACACCGGCACCCCGCCCTGCCGGAGGTGCTCCAGCGATTCCTCGCGTACGCCCGAACCTTGCATCAGCCGTAACAGCACATCGCCGTGGCGCGATGTCGGCTCGCGTCAGAAGCCTTGGACGCGATGCGCGTCGGCTGGCATGCTGACCGCCGTCTGACTTGGCCGCGCTCCCACGCGCACCGCCTCCACGAGAAGAAGCAAAACAGCGACGCGCCCGCCGGCGTACGCCAGGCCACGCCCCGACGGGTGTGCCTCGCGGGCGCCTGATTTCAGACTCGTGCCTGCGTGTCGTGGTGGCACGCGCATTGGAAATCACGTGCCTCGGGAGGTGGCCTCATGCCGACATCAGCGACCGGCATCCTGTTCGGACAGATCATCGTGGTGCTGTGCGTGCCGCTGGGCGGCACGTGGGCTGCCACGCAGTGGACGGCGCGGGCCTTGGGCTACCAGGCCGGACTCGGGCCAGCCTGGTTCCATGTGCTCGGAATGCCGGCCTACGAGCCATGGAAGTTGTTCGAATGGTGGTACCTCTATGGCGCCTATGCGCCCCGCGTTTTCGAGCGTGGCGGGATCGCGGCCGCTTCGAGCGGGCTGGCCGCCACCGCCGCGGCCATCGCCATGGCGGTGTGGCGGGCACGGCTCGCCGGGCGGGTCACCACCTACGGCTCGGCCTGCTGGGCCGAAGCCGAAGAGGTGGAGAAGGCCGGCCTGGCCGGCGATGCCGGGGTCTTCCTGGGCCGCATCGAAGGCGTGGGCCGAAAGCTGCGCCGCGGGCTGTGCACGTACCTGCGCCATGACGGCCCCGAGCACGTGTTGGCCTTCGCGCCCACGCGTTCGGGCAAGGGCGTCGGGCTGGTGGTGCCCACGCTGCTCACCTGGCCCGGCTCGGCCGTGATCCACGACATCAAGGGCGAGAACTGGCATCTCACGGCCGGCTGGCGCAGCCGCTTCAGCCACTGCCTGCTGTTCAACCCGACCGATCCGCGCTCGGCCGCCTACAACCCGCTGCTGGAAGTTCGCCGCAGCGTGCACGAGGTGCGCGACGTGCAGAACATCGCGGACATCCTGGTGGATCCGGAAGGCGCGCTGGAGCGGCGCAACCACTGGGAGAAGACCAGCCACGCACTGCTGGTGGGTGCCATCCTGCACGTGCTGTACGCGGGCGAGGACAAGACGCTGCGCGGCGTCGCCAATTTCCTGTCGGACCCGGCCTGCCCCTTCGAGGTGACGCTGCACCGGATGATGACCACGCCGCACCTGGGCGATGGTCCACATCCGGTGGTGGCATCGGCCGCACGCGAAGTGCTCAACAAGAGCGAGAACGAGCGCTCGGGCGTGCTGTCCACGGCCATGTCCTTCCTCGGCCTGTATCGCGACCCGACGGTGGCTGAGGTGACCTCGCGCTGCGACTGGCGCATCGCGGACCTCATCTCCGCCGAACACCCGGTATCGCTGTACTTGGTGGTGCCGCCCTCGGACATCAGCCGCACGAAGCCGCTGATCCGCCTGATCCTCAACCAGGTCGGCCGGCGCCTGACCGAGTCGCTCGATGGTTCGGACGGCATCGCGCGGCGCCAAAAGCTGCTCTTGATGCTCGACGAGTTTCCGGCCCTGGGCCGGCTGGACTTCTTCGAGTCGGCGCTGGCCTTCATGGCGGGCTACGGCCTGCGGGCCTTCCTGATCGCGCAGAGCCTGAACCAGATCGACAAGGCGTACGGCCCGAACCATTCGATCCTGGACAACTGCCACGTGCGCGTCGCCTTCGCCACCAACGACGAGCGCACGGCCAAGCGCATCTCCGATTCGCTGGGCACGGCCACCGAACTGCGCGCCCAGCGCAACTACGCCGGCCACCGGCTCGCGCCGTGGCTGGGCCACCTGATGGTTTCGCGCCAGGAGACGGCCCGGCCGCTGCTCACGCCGGGCGAGGTGATGCAGTTGCCGCCGGACGAGGCGGTGGTGATGGTTTCCGGCCATCCGCCGATCCGCGCGAGGAAGCTGCGCTACTACCAGGACCGCAACTTCACGCGGCGGGTGCTGGCGCCGCCCGTGCTGGTCGCCGGCACCTATGCGGACAAGCCCGCCGGCCGGACCGACGACTGGAGCGGCCTCGCGACTCCTCCGCCTCCGCAAGTCGCTGGCGGCAGCGATGCAGGCGGCTTCGCGGACGAGGGTGGCCATCAGCTCAGGCCGGAGCTGGAAGATGTCCGTGAACTGGTCCAAGAGCCGGAGGCGGGCGACCTGATCCTGCTGGACGACGAGCGCGACGAGGGGGATGCACCGCCGCTGCCACACGAGCTGGACCGCCAACTGGATCGCGGCCAGGTGCGCGCCGCACGGCTGGCCGCGCTGGACCCGGATGACGGGATCGCCCTATGACCCGGGCGCGCCTGAACATCTTCATCGAGCCCGAGCATGCAAGGCGGCTGGAGGACGTGGCCGTGCACCGGGGCGTGTCGAAGTCCTCGGTGATCGCGGCGGCGCTGTCTTCCTTCCTCTCGCCCGATGCCATGGACCAGCGCGAGGCGGCGATGGGCAGGCGCCTGGACCGCCTGTCGCGCCAGTTCGACCGGCTCGAGCGCGACCAGGGCATCCTGATCGAGACCGTGGCCCTGTTCGTGCGGCACTACCTGACACTCGCCCTGCCGGTGCCCGAGCAGCAGCAGGAGGCCGTGCGCGCCCAGGGCCGTGCGCGCTACGCGCAGTTCATCGAGCAGTTGGCCCGGCACATCCAGCGCGGGCGCAGCCTGGTGCGGGAAGTCCACGAGGAGGTCGGCCCGGTGGACGCCTCGGAGGATGCAGGATGACGCGCCCCGAGGATGTGCCCGACCGCGAGCCCGCCCGGCGCCGCATCCGCATGCTGCGCACGGCGATGGGGCCGGAGATCGCCGCCGCGCTGGAGGACCCGGACGTGGTCGAGGTGCTGCTGAACCCGGACGGGTCGCTCTGGGTGGACCGGCTGCAAAGCGGCCGCGTGCCCACGGGCCACAGGATGCCGCCGCCCGTGGCCGAACGCATCATCCGCGTCGTCGCCGCACACGTGCACGCCGAGGTGCATCCGGGCGCGCCGCTGCTGTCGGCGGAACTGCCCGAGACCGGCGAGCGCTTCATGGGGGCGATGCCGCCCATCGTGCGCGCGCCCTCGTTCGCCATTCGCAAGCGGGCGCTGCGCATCATGACCCTGGCGGACTACGTGGCCGACGGGATCATGGCTGAGGCCCAGGCCGCCTTCCTGCGCCAAGCCGTGCGCGAGCGCCTGAACATCGTGGTGGCCGGCGGCACCAGCACCGGCAAGACCACTCTCGCCAATGCACTGCTGGACGAGATCGCGGGCACGGGCGATCGCGTGCTGATCCTCGAGGACACGGTGGAGCTGCAGTGCCGCAGCGACGACCACGTGGCCATGCGCACCGAGCCGGGGGTCAGTTCCATGGCCGACCTGGTGCGTGCCACGCTGCGGCTGCGGCCGGATCGCATCGTGGTGGGCGAGGTGCGCGGCGCGGAATCCCTGGACCTGCTCAAGGCCTGGGGCACGGGCCATCCGGGCGGCATCGCCACCGTGCATGCGGGCTCGGCCCAGGGCGCGCTCGTGCGCCTCGAACAGCTCGTGCAGGAGGTCAGCGTCACCGTGCCGCGGGCGCTGATCGCCGAGGCGGTGAACGTCATCGTCTTCATCGCCGGCCGGGGCCATGCCCGCCGGGTGCGCGAGATCGTGCGCGTGGCCGGCCACGACAGCCAGGGCTACCGGCTCGAGGCATCGATCGGGCCGGCGTCTCCCTCGATGCCTGAACCGTCTTCCTCTGAAGGAAACCCGACATGACGACTTTCCGTAAATCCGTTCAGCCGGCGGCCCTGGTGGGCGCCCTGCTGCTCGCGATGACCGCACCCGCGCACGCCGCCGGCTCCAGCATGCCCTGGGAGGCGCCGCTGCAGTCCATCCTGGACTCGATCCAGGGGCCGGTCGCCAAGATCATCGCGGTGATCATCATCATCGCCACGGGCCTGACGCTCGCCTTCGGCGATACCTCCGGGGGTTTCCGGCGCCTGATCCAGATCGTGTTCGGCCTCTCGATCGCGTTCGCCGCCTCGAGCTTCTTCCTGTCCTTCTTCTCGTTCTCGGGCGGGGCGGTGCTGGTATGACCGCGCTCGCTGTCGTGCCGGGGTTCGAGATCCCACTGCACCGGTCCCTGGCCGAGCCCATCCTGCTGGGCGGTGCGCCGCGCACGGTGGCGATCGCCAACGGCACGCTGGCCGCGGCCGTGGGGCTGGGCCTGCAGCTGTGGGTCCCGGGCGTGGTGCTCTGGGTCGCCGGCCACGCGCTGGCGGTCTGGGGTGCGCGCATGGATGCGCAGTTCATGCAGGTCTTCGCGCGGCACATCAAGCATCGCGCGCTGCTGGACATCTGAGGCGGGGGAGACGCCGATATGCTGAACCTCGCCGAGTACCGTCGCCGCCCCGCGCTGCTGGCCGACTGGCTGCCCTGGGCCGCGCTGGTCGCGCCGGGCGTGGTGCTGAACAAGGATGGCGCCTTCCAGCGCACGGCGCGCTTCCGGGGGCCGGACCTGGACAGCGCCACGCAGGGCGAACTGGTCGCCACCTCGGCGCGCCTCAACAACGCGCTGCGTCGGCTCGGATCGGGCTGGGCCCTCTTCGTAGGCGCTGAGCGCCGCGAGGCGGCGGACTATCCGTCATCCTCCTTCCCGGAGCCACTGTCCTGGCTCGTGGACGAGGAGCGGCGCGCCGCCTTCGAGGAGGCGGGCAGCCACTTCGAGAGCGCCTACCACCTGACGCTGCTGTACCTGCCGCCGGAGGAGTCGCGCGCGCGGGCGGGGCGGCTGCTCTACGAGAACCGTCCGGTGGAAGGGGTCGACTGGCGCGAGCGGCTGGAGGCTTTTGTTGTCGAGTCCGAGCGCTTCCTGGACCTGCTCGAAGGCGTGATGCCGGAGATCGGCTGGCTCGATGACGCCGCGACGCTTGCCTACCTGCACGGTTGCGTCTCGACGGCGCGGCATCCCGTGGCCGTGCCCCAGGTGCCGATGTACCTGGATGCGCTGCTGGCCGACCGGCCGCTGACCGGTGGCCTGGCGCCGATGCTGGGGGACAGGCACCTGCGGGTGCTGACCGTCCGGGGCTTCCCGGCCTCGACCTGGCCGGGGATCCTGGACGACCTGAACCCCCTGGGCTTCGCCTACCGCTGGTGCACCCGGTTCCTGTGCATGGACAAGGCCGAGGCAGAGAAAGAGCTGGTGCGCCTGCGCCGCCAGTGGTTCGCCAAGCGCAAGAACATCGTGACCCTGCTGCGCGAGACCGTCTTCCAGCAGGAATCCCCCTTGGTGGACTCCGACGCCAGCAACAAGGCCTCGGACGCCGATGCCGCCCTGCAGGAGTTGGGTGGCGACCAGGTGGCCTTCGGCTACGTCACTGCCACGGTGGCGGTGCTGGACGCCGATGCGGCCGTGGCCGACGAGAAGCTGCGCCAGGCCGAGCGGGCGATCCAGGGGCGCGGCTTCGTGACCATCCCCGAGACGCTGAATGCTGTGGAGGCCTGGCTCTCGTCCATCCCCGGCAACGCCTATGCCAATGTGCGACAACCGATCGTCTCGACGCTCAACCTGGCGCACCTGATGCCGGTCTCGGCGGTGTGGGCCGGGCAGGAGCGCAATGCCCACCTGGACGGGCCGCCGCTGATCGTGACGCGCACCGATGGCGCCACGCCCTTCCGGCTCGTGACGCACATCGGCGATGTCGGCAACACGCTGGTGGTGGGGCCGATCGGCATGGGCAAGTCGGTGCTGCTGGCGACGATGGCCCTGCAGTTCCGGCGCTATCCGGGTTCGCGCATCTTCGCCTTCGATATGGGGCGATCGATCCGGGCGACCATCCTGGGCCTGGGCGGCGAGCACTACGACCTGGGTCCGGACGGGAACATGGCCTTCCAGCCGCTGGCGCGCATCGACCGCGAGGGCTGGCGCACGTGGGCGGCCGAGTGGATCGAGGGCCGGCTGGCGCAGGAGGGCGTCGCGGTCGGACCGCCCGAGCGGGATGCGGTCTGGACCGCCCTCGGCAGTCTGGCTGGTGCCCCCCTGGAGCAGCGCACCATGACCGGGCTATCCGTGCTGCTGCAGTCCAACGCGCTGCGCCAGGCGCTGGCGCCCTATGTGCTGGGCGGCGCCCACGGCCGGCTGCTGGACGCCGACCACGACCGGCTGGGCACTGCCGACGTGCAGGCCTTCGAGATGGAGGAACTGATGCCCAGCAAGGCGGCGGTCATGGCGGTACTGCGCTATCTCTTCGCGCGCTTCGAGGAGCGGCTGGACGGGGTACCGACCTTGTTGATCCTGGACGAGTCGTGGCTGTTCCTGGACGACCCGGTCTTCGCCGCACGCATCCGCCAGTGGCTCAAGACGCTGCGCAAGAAGAACGTGTCGATCGTCTTCGCCACGCAGTCGCTGGCGGACATCAAGGACTCGGCCATCGCGCCGGCCATCATCGAAAGCTGCGCCAGCCGCATCTTCCTGCCCAACCCGCAGGCCGCCGAGCCGCAGATCCGCACGATCTACGAGGGCTTCGGCCTCAACGCCCGACAGATCGGGATCGTGGCCACGGCCACCCCGAAGCGCGACTACTACTACCAGTCGCGCCTGGGCAACCGCGTCTTCGAGCTGGGTCTGGGGCCAGTGGCGCTGGCCTTCGCGGCGGCGGCCTCGCCCGAGGACCAGCGCGCCATGGACGCGGTGCTCGCCGCCTCCGGCATCTCCGGCTTCGTCTCGGCCTGGCTGCGCCATCGCGGCCTGGACTGGGCCGCCGATCTCATCCCGTCGTTTCCGACACCTCCCTTCGTTCCTTCCACCCCGCAGGAGAAAGCGCCATGAAACGCAAGTCCTTCCTCAAGTCTCGTGTTGCTGCGCTGGCCGCTGCCGGCGCGCTGGCCCTCGGGGCCGTGCAGCCGGCCCACGCCATCTTCGGCATCGGCGACACCGTGTTCGACGCCTCCAACTTCATGCAGAACATGATGACGGCGGCCAACACGCTCGAGCAGATCAGCAACCAGGTGCAGCAGCTGCAGAACGAATCGCAGATGCTGATGAACCAGGCGCGCAACCTCGCCAGCCTGCCGTTCAGCGTGGTCAGCCGCCTGCGCGGCAACCTGGCGGCCACGCAGCGGCTGATCGCCCAGGCCAAGGGGCTGGCCTACGACGTGGCGGCCATGGACAGGGAGTTCCAGCGACTGTATCCCGAGCAGTACGCCGCCACGGTGAGCGGCGACCGGATGGCCCAGGACGCGAGGGAGCGTTGGAAGCACACGCTCGACGGCCTGCAGACCGCCTTGCGGATGCAGGCGCAGGTGTCCCAGAACCTGGGCGAGGACGAGGGCGTGCTGGCCGACGTGGTCGGCAGGAGCCAGTCCGCGGCCGGGGCCCTGCAGGCCATGCAGGCGACGAACCAGTTGCTGGCGCTGCAGGCCAAGCAGTCGATCCAGGCACAGCAGCTGCGGATCACCCAGGACCGCGCCGTGGCGCTGGAGCAGGCGCGGCAGGTGGCGGTGCAGGAGCGTGCCCGGGAGGTGCGCCGGCGCTTCATGGGCAGCGGCACGCCGTACACGCCATACACCGTGAACTTCTATGGCAATCCGTGAAGAGGACGGCATGAAAAGGCGCTTTATCGTGATCGCTGTGGTGCTGGCGCTGGCCGCCTGTGGGAAGTCCTCGCCGGTGGACAGCATTGAATCGGTCGAGTCGCTGGTAGCCAACCCCGAGCGGCTGAAGGAACTGCGCGCAGCCTGCAAGGCGGACCACGCCAGGGTCGGCGATGCGCAGTGCAACGCGGTGGCTGAGGCCACGCGCCAGCGCTTCATGCGTCCCTCGCCATCGCCCTATGCGAGCGATCCGGTGAAGCCGGCGCCACCGCCAGCCGGGGACAGGGCGCCATGAACGACGTCGGGGTCGTCGACCGCTTCCTGGACGTCTTCTCGCGCTACATCGACTCGGGCTTCGGACTGCTCCATGGCGAGGTGGCGTTCCTCACGGCCACCCTGGTGGCGATCGACATGACGCTGGCGGGCCTGTTCTGGGCCATGAGCCACGCCTCGGGCCAGGGCGACGAGGTGATGGCGCGCCTGATCCGGAAGGTGCTCTACGTGGGCGCCTTCGCCTACATCCTGGGCAATTTCAACCGGCTGGCGGCGATCGTCTTCAACTCCTTCGCCGGGCTGGGGCTGAAGGCCTCGGGCTCCTCGCTGTCCCAGGGCCAGCTGCTGCAGCCCGGGCGCCTGGCGCGGGTGGGCATCGACGCCGGCCGGCCGATCATGGAGCAGATCGGGACCATGACGGGCTTCCCAGAGGTGTTCGCGCACCTGGACACCATCGCCGTGCTGTTCTTCGCTTGGCTGATGCTGATCGTGGCCTTCTTCGTGCTGGCGGTGCAGCTGTTTGTCACGCTGATCGAGTTCAAGCTGACCACGCTCGCCGGCTTCGTGCTGGTGCCCTTCGCCCTCTGGAGCAAGACCTCGTTCCTGGCCGAGAAGGTGCTGGGCAACGTGGTGTCCTCGGGCATCAAGGTGCTGGTGCTGGCGGTGATCGTGGGGATCGGGTCAGGGCTGTTCGGCGAGTTCACGGCTGCGCCGGCGGCGGACCCCTCGATCGACCATGCGCTGGTGGTCATGTTGGCGTCCCTGGCTATGCTGGGGCTGGGCATCTTCGGACCCGGGATCGCCACGGGGCTGGTGTCCGGAGCACCGCAGCTCGGCGCCGGTGCGGCGGCGGGCACGGCGATCGGCGCGGGCGGGCTGGCCGTCGCTGGTACTGCTGCCGTGGCGGGCGCGGGTTCGGCCGTTGCTGCCGGCGCGCGCATGGCGCCGGGTGCCGCGCGAACGGCCATTGGGGGCGCAGCTACTGCAGGACGTGCGGCCTCATCGCTGACCAGCGACGCGAGGGCCGCCTACCAGGCCGGCGCGGCTGCTTCGGCCGGAGGTCCGGTTCGCGCTGCTAGCACGGGTCTCGCCAACGTCGCGAAGACCGGGGCGAGCGCGGCTGGCCAGCGCGTGGCTGCCGGCGCCAAGGCGGTCAAGGATCGGGTGACCGGCTTCGTGGCTCGGGCTGCGGCGCCTGCTGCCGCGTCGGCATCCGGTGTTCCGGCAGAGGCAGGCGGCCCGCCGTCCGCTGCCTCGGAGCCGGCCTGGGCGCAGCGCATGCGCCATCGGCAACAGGCGGCGCATGCAGCCACGACCGCGGCGCACGTGCTGCGCTCGGGTGATCACGGCGGCGGTGGGGCCGGGCCCAGCCTGCGCGACGACTCCAGTTCATAAAGGACCTCACTCATGCGATTCAAGCGACCCCTGGTGCGGTACTCGGACACCCCCGCGCCGGTCACACCCTACCAGGCCGGCGGGCAGGCCTGGGACGAGCGCATCGGCTCGGCCCGCGTGCAGGCCCGCAACTGGCGGCTGATGGCCTTCGGTTGCCTCACGCTCGCGTTGCTGATGGCTGGCGGCCTCGTCTGGCGCTCGGCGCAGTCCATCGTGACGCCCTATGTGGTCGAGGTGGACCAGGCCGGGCAGGTGCGGGCGGTGGGCGAGGCCGCGACGCCCTATCAACCCGGCGATGCGCAGATCGCGCACCACCTCGCGCGCTTCGTCACGCTGGTGCGGTCCCTCTCCATCGACCCGGTCGTCGTGCGCCAGAACTGGCTCGACGCCTACGACTACACCACCGACCGGGGCGCGGCCGCGCTGAACGACCACGCCCGCGCCAACGACCCGTTCTCGCGCATCGGGCAGGAAACGGTCACGGTGCAGGTCAACAGCATCGTGCGCGCCAGCGAGTCGTCCTTCCAGGTGCGCTGGACCGAGCGGCGCTACGTCAACGGCGAGGCCGCCGGGCTGGAGCACTGGACGGCCGTGCTGTCGATCGTGCTGCAGCCGCCGCGCACCGAGGAGCGGCTGCGCAAGAACCCCCTGGGCATCTACGTCAACGCTCTGTCGTGGACCCGTGAACTCGATGCCTCCTCAGGAGCCAAGCCATGAATGCACGCATCCGTGTTTCCGTATCCACGGCGCTGCTGGCCGTGGCCTTCATGGCCGGCTGTGCCTCGCGGGGCAAGTCGCCGCCGGCCGTCTCCCTCGACGAACCTGCTCCTGCTGCAGCACAGCCACTGCTCGAGCCGCCGAAGCCGGTGGAAGTGGTGGAGGTGCCGAAGGTGCTGCCGATGCCGGGGCAGATGAAGCCGCTGCCAGACGGGAACACGGACGCTGCCAGGTCCCCGCCGGAATCGCCTGACGAGAAGGTCAGGGTCTCGAAGGCCAACGCGGAGGCGCGCGTCGCGCCCACGCGCGAGGGCTACGTCAACGCGATCCAGGTCTGGCCCTTCAGCGAGGGGGCGCTGTACCAGGTCTACGCGGCCGTGGGGCGCGTGACGGTGATCTCGCTGCAGCCCGGCGAGGAACTGGTGACGGTGGCCGCGGGCGACACGGTGCGCTGGATCGTGGGCGACACGTCCAGCGGTGACGGTGACGCGCGCCGGGTCAACGTGATGATCAAGCCCACGCGCACGGGCCTGAAGACCAACCTGGTCATCACGACCAGCCGGCGCACCTACCTGGTCGAGCTGACCTCGACGGAGAAGGCCTGGATGGCCTCGGTGTCCTGGGAGTATCCGAAGGACCGCATGCTGGCGCTGCAGCGGCAGGCCGGCCAGGCGCAGGCCGCCGCGCCGGTGGACGCGGGCCTGGCGCTGGAGAAGCTGCGCTTCCGCTATGCCATCAGCGGGAGCAGCCCGCCCTGGAAGCCGTTGCGCGCCTTCGACGACGGCGAGAAGGTCTACATCCAGTTCCCGGCCGGCATCGCGCAGGGCGAGCTGCCGCCGCTCTTCGTGATCGGCGCGCGGGGCGACGGGCAATTGGTGAACTACCGTTTCCGCTCGCCGTACTACATCGTGGATCGGCTGTTCGGCGCGGCCGAGCTGCGCCTGGGCGGCGGCAAGGACCAGAAGAGCGGCGAAGTGGTGCGCATCGAGCGCACCGATGGGATCGCGCGTGGAGGCGGGTCGTGAGCGAAGGGCAGGACGCGGCGGGCGGCAAGGTCTCGCCCGAGTCCGTGGCGCTGCGTGCGCAGCCGCGGCCGGTGACGCGGCTGAACCGGCGCACCCTGGCGCTGCTGGCCGGCTTGCTCGCCGCCGCCGTGCTCGGCGCCACGGTCTGGTCGCTGCAGCCCCGGTTCCGCGGCAGGGGCAACGAGCCTGCCGAGCTGTACAACGTGGACCGGGTGGCCAAATCGGAGGGGCTGGGGCAGTTGCCGGCCGACTACTCGAAGCTGCCGTCGGCGCGGCCGGCTCCGGTGCCCGAACTGGGGCCGCCGCTGCCGGGCGACCTCGGCCCGGCCATCGTGAAGTCGCAAGGGCCGGCCGTGGCGAGCTACTCGCCGCCGGGGCATGACCCGGCGCAGGCGGAACGCGATGCGCTGCGCAAGGAGGCCGAGCAGGCGATGGCCTCGTCGGTGTTCTTCCGGTCGAGCGGGCAGCGCGCGGCGGCGCCGGGGAAAGGGGAGACTGTGGCGCCTTCCGATCCCGGCGGCTCCAGCCTGGCGGCCTTCAACCCGATGGCGGCGGGCTTGGCATCGACGGCGGCGCAATCCGGCGCGGGCGGCTCGAGCAGCGATCCGGCGGCGGTGCAGAACCGGCAGGATCAGAAAGAGGGTTTCCTCAAAACCGCACATACGGAAACTCGCAACTCCGGCAGCCTGAAGCTGCCGGCATCGCCGTACCAGGTGATGGCCGGCACGGTGATCGCCGGCGCGCTGGTGACTGGCATCCAGTCTGACCTGCCGGGCGACGTGATCGCGACCGTCACGGAGCCGGTCTACGACACGGCCACGGGCAGATACTTGCTGATTCCGCAGAGCTCGCGCATCCTGGGCAAGTACAACAGCCAGATGAGCTACGGGCAGCGCCGGGTGCAGGTGGTGTGGAACCGCATCATCCTGCCGGACACCTCCTCGCTCGCCCTGGACAACCTCGTGGGCACCGATCCCGCGGGCAACGCCGGGCTGGAGGACGGCGTGGACTGGCACTGGGATCGGGTCCTGGCGGGTGCAGCGCTCACGACACTGCTGGGCATCGGCGCCGAGCTGGCAGCGCCGGCGAACCGCACCGATGGCAACCGCATCGTGATCGCCGGGCGCGACGGGCTGCAAGACAGCGTGAACCAGGTGGGGCAGGAGGTGACCCGCAAGAACATGAACATCCAGCCGACGCTGACGGCGCGACCGGGGCTGCCGGTGCGGGTGATCGTGAGCCGGGACCTGGTGCTGCGGCCGTATCAGCCGATGTTCTTCAACAGGGGGGGGGCGCAATGAGCACGGCGAGGAAGCTGCGGCTGGGGCCGCTGCCGAAGACCGAGAGCGTCAAGCTGACCATCACCTTGTCGGCGGAGCTGAAGGCGACGCTGGATCGCTATGCGGCGGTGCATGCGCAGACGTATGGCGAGCGGGTGGATGCGGCGGCGCTGGCGCCGCACATGCTGGAGGCGTTCATGGCGAGGGATCGAGGATTTCGATCGCAGCCGCAGAAACGACAGTAAGAAATCTCTTGCTCCAAAAAAATCGCCCCTGCGTTAACAGGGGCGGTCTTCGAATTGGTGCCCGAGGCCGGAATCGAACCGGCACGCCTTGCGGCGGGGGATTTTCTTCCCACTTCGGCTTTCGCCGCCGCCGTCTCCGATGAAACGGCGTTCGTGGGCTGGAGCACGCCTTCACCATAGCCTTTCGGCCTTAGGCGCCCGCCGTCTGCTCTCTACACCTTCCGAGGCGCCTTTCGGCGCCAGGGCTTGGCTCGGTATTAGCTCGGACTCGCGTCCAGGGCCTTCGCCGAGTTTGACGGGCTTCACCTCCGGGGTTTCCTCCGGAGGGCTCAAATTTGGTCTGAGTCCCCTGCGTCTACCAATTTCACCACTCGGGCATGACGCGATGCGATGCTACTTCAACTATCTGCTACTCCGCGCTTGGCGCCAGGTCGCATCGTCCTGGCTCCCAGCTGGCTCCTAGCTCGAAATTCAGGCATCTCGCTCAAGTGCCTGTCGAACCCTCAAACCCTTGTCCCATGCGGCTTGCCGGGCGATCGCCCCAAGCGAGATCTACGTAGAAGTCCCTATTTTTGAGTCCCGCGCGTCTACCAATTTCGCCACCGAGGCCGGTGCAGCAGAGCGCGCGATTTTGCCACAGGGCATTTCGGCCGCGGCGGGCAAACCGGGTACGCTTGCGGCTTTCCGCCTTCTGCACCGCGCATGCCCCCGATTCCACCGATCACCCAGTTCCTCATGCTGGCCTGTACGGCGATCTATTGCCTGCAGGTGTTCACGCCGTTCATCGACCGCTGGTTCGCACTGTTCCCGCTCGGCAGCGGCTTCTTCCTGCCGTGGCAGGTGTTGAGCTACGGCCTGCTGCACGGCAGCGTGCTGCACCTTTTCTTCAACATGCTCGGCCTGTGGATGTTCGGCTCGGAGCTCGAGATGCTGTGGGGCCGCAAGCGCTACATGGCCTTTCTCGCAATCGGGGCGATCTTCGGTGGCCTTTTGTTCCTCATCGCCACCGCCCTGCCCGGCGCCGGCATGAGCCGCCTGGTGGGTGCCTCGGGTGGCCTGTATGCACTGCTGGTGGCCGCAGCGATGTACTTCCCCGACCGCACGGTGATGCCGCTCTTCCCGCCGATCCCGATGAAGATGAAGGTCTTCGTCATCGTCTTTGGCGTGATCGCGCTGTTGATGAGCTGGACGGGTGACCTCGGCTCACTCGCACACATCGGCGGCATGTTGGGCGGCTGGCTCACGATCCGCTACTGGCGCGGGCTGCCTCCCTTCGGCAAGCCGCGGCGCTAAGCCAGCAGACCTTCGCGCACCGTCGGATAGCGCAGCGTCAGGCGCAGCTCGCGCTTGAGGCGCCGGTTGTCGAGCCGGCGCGATTCACTCCAGAACGACAGCTGCACCGCCGACATCCGCTCGGCCGCTTCGGCCCTCGTGATGCGCGGTGGCCGCGGCAGGCCACACAGGTCGGCCGCCAGGTCGAAGTAGTCGCCCATCTTCAACTCGGTGTCGTCGCTCGCATGCACCACGCGCTGCGGCAGGCCGCGGTGCAGTGCGGCCACGCAGGCCCGCGCCAGGTCGTCGGCGTGGATGTGGTTGGTGTAGACATCGTCGGCCTCCACCAGGACCGGCGTGCCACGCGCCAGGCGCTCGCGCGGGTGGCCACCTTCGCGGTCGCCCGCATAGATGCCAGGAATGCGCAGCACCGACACACGCGCCCCGAAGGCCCGGCCGTACCAGCGCACACGCGCCTCGGCATCGACACGCCGCCGTGCGCGGTCGGTCGCAGGGGCCACCGCACGCACCTCGTCGAAACGTGCGCCCTGGGCATCGCCATACACACCGGTCGTGCTGGCGTAGACGATGCGCCGCACGCGGCCCTGGCGCGCGAGCGCCTGCAGCAGCGCGGCCGTGCGGGTGTCGTCCGCACCGTGGCCCGGAGGGGGCGCGAGGTGCAGCACCGCGTCGGCCAGGCCGGCGAGCCGCTGCAGACTGGGCGGGTTGTCGAGGTTGCCCACGAGCGGCAGCGCACCTGCCGCCCGAAGCGCAGGCACGCGCGCGGCATTCGAGGTGAGCACCAGCAGCCGGTAGCGCCCGGCCAGCAGGCGCAGCACGCGCAGCCCCACGTCGCCACAACCCACGATGAGCAAGGTGGGCGGTCTGAAGGTATGGGGCAGGGTCATGGGGGAGCGGGCAAAATCGAGGGTCGTTCGCTGACGGGTCAGAAGAGGTTATCCCATGACGTTCCAAGTGACGGTGCAGCCGAGCGGCGTGAGCTTCTCGGTTGACCGCGACGAACCCATCCTGCTGGCGGCCATCCGCCAGGGCGTGGGCCTGCCCTATGGCTGCAAGGACGGCGCCTGCGGTTCGTGCAAATGCAAGCTGCTCGAAGGCCGCGTGATCCACGGCACGCATCAGGTGAAGGCGCTCACGCCGGCCGAAGAGGAGGCCGGCTACACCCTCACCTGCCGCGCCGCACCGCAGACCGACATCGTGCTCGAAGCGCGCACGGTCGCGGGCGCCGGCGAGTTCCCGGTGCGCAAGATGCCCTGCCGCGTCACCACGATCACCAGACCCGCTCCCGACGTCGCTTTGATCCAGCTGCAGCTGCCTGCCAATGACACGCTGCAATACCGCGCCGGCCAGTACATCGAGTTCATCCTGAAAGACGGCGCGCGCCGCAGCTACAGCATGGCCAATGCACCGAGCGCACAGCGCGACAAGCCGGGCATCGAGCTGCACATCCGCCACATGCCGGGCGGCCTCTTCACCGACCACGTGTTCGGTGCGATGAAGGAAAAGGAAATCCTGCGGCTCGAGGGCCCGTTCGGCAGCTTCTTCCTGCGCGAAGACAGCGACAAGCCGATCGTGCTGCTCGCCAGTGGCACCGGCTTCGCGCCGGTGAAAGCGATCATCGAGCACATGCAGGCGAAGGGCATCACACGCCCCGCGGTCCTGTACTGGGGTTGCCGAAGCCTCGCCGACCTCTACATGCACGCCTGGTGCGTGGAAGCGGCCCGCACCATGCCCCACCTGCGCTACGTGCCGGTCTTGTCCGACGCGAAACCCGAAGACGAATGGACCGGCCGCACGGGCTTCGTGCACCAGGCGGTGATGGCCGACCTGCCCGACCTCTCGGGCCACCAGGTGTATGCCTGCGGTGCGCCCATCATGGTCGACTCTGCGCAGCGCGATTTCGTCGCGCATTGCAACCTGCCGCTCGACGAATTCTTTGCAGACAGCTTCACGTCCGAGGCCGACAAACATGGTGAATGAGTTCTCCCGTCGTCGTTTCACATGGGCTGCGCTGGCGGCGGTGGCATGCACCCCGGTGTTTGCGCAGACGGGCACGCGGCCGATTCGGCTCGTCGTGCCCTACCCGCCCGGCGGCCCGCTCGACATCGTGGCGCGCGCCCTGGCCGACAAGGTGAAAGACAGCCTCGGCACCGTGATCGTCGAGAACAAGCCCGGCGCCGGTGGCAACCTGGGCGCCGACCTCGTCGCCAAGTCGGCGCCCGACGGCCACACGATCGTGATGGGCGCCGTGGCCACGCACGCCATTAACCCATGGCTCTACACCCGCATGCCCTACGACGCACTGCGCGACTTCACACCCCTCACCGGTGTGGCGCAGGTGCCCAACGTGCTGGTGATGAACCCGCAGACCGCCGCGCGTTTGAAGATCTCAAGCGTGGCCGACCTCGTGGCCTACGCGAAGGCCAACCCCGGCAAGCTCAACTACGGCTCGGGCGGCAACGGCAGCGCAGGGCACCTGGCGGGCGAGATGTTCAAGTCGCAGGCGGGTGTGTTCATGGTCCACATTCCGTATGCAGGCGGCAACCCGGCGCAGCTGGCGCTGCTGACCGGCGAGGTCGACCTCACCTTCGACAACCTCGCCAGCGCATCGGCCAACATCAAGGCCGGCAAGCTCAAGGCCCTGGCCGTGACCACCGCCAAGCGCGCCAAGGCCACGCCGGAACTGCCGGCCATCGCCGAGACGCTGCCGGGCTTCGACGTGAACACCTGGTTCGGCCTCTTCGGGCCCGCAGGCCTGCCCGCCGATCAGACGCAGCGCTTGAACAAGGCCTTCACCGAGGCGCTGGCCTCGCCCGAGTTGCAGGCCCGCTTCGCCACGCTGATGGCCGAAGCCATGCCCTTCACGCCGCAGCCGTTCGCCGAGTTCGTGAAGCGCGAGAACGCGAAGTACGAGCGCGTGGTCAAGGCCTCGGGCGCCAAGGTCGACTGAAACGCAAAAGGCCGCGGCTCTTTCGAGCGCGGCCTTTCGATCGAGTGAGCCGGGGGCTTACTTCTTGTTGAGTTCCTTCGAGGCCGGCGTGCTCCCGCCGTCGACCCCCAGGCGGCCGCCGGTGCCGAGGCCACCCTTGACCGTCTGCGCCTTGTAGTTGCGCAGCGACTTGACCATCTGGTTGAACGAGTCGGCAAACGCCGCCACGATCACCTTGCCCTGCGGCGTGTTGGAGTAACCGCCGCCACCGCCCGCGAGGCCCGCCAGGAAGCCGCCCCCGAAGAGGCCGAAGTCGAAATTGCCGGCGGTGCCTTCGGCAGCCGCGATCTGCACGCTGGAGCGGTTGTCGATGAGCAGCAGCGTGGTCGAGGCTTCGTTGCGCTTCACGTTCCCCGCCACGGCGCCCAGCGCGCCCAGGCGGCCGGTGAGCAGGCCGGCCGCAGCACCGCCAGTGCGGCCCGAGAACTGGATCGACGGCTGCATGGTGTAGTCGGCCGCGACCATCTGGCCCTTCTGGAAGTTGCTGCCCTGCCGCATTTCGCCGGAGGACTCGAGCTGGCGCTCGCGCATCATGTTGTTCATCGAGCGGCCCCGCTCGACGATCACGAAGCAGTTGCTCTGCTGGATCATCAGGCGCAGCACCGGCACCGTCGAGCCGAGGCTGTTGCGGCGCAGCTCGTAGTACCAGGGCGCCTGAGCGTCTTCGTCGATGGCAATGGTGCCAAGCGTCTCGGGGCACTTCTCGAGCTGGCTGTTGCTGCCCTCGGAGCTGGCGCCACCGGCGGAGCCGGAGACCACGCCCTTGTTGCCGCCCATCGACGGCATGGTGGAGCCGCAGCCACTGAGCACCGCCACAGCGGCGGCTGCGAGCGCGAGTTGGGTGAAACGGGTGAGCGGGGTTGCGTTCATCGAAGACCTTTCCACGGAGACATGCCCGTATCAGTCGAATGCAAACTGAGTTCGATTGCAGGCTGCGGGAAAGTATAGAAGTGCACCCCTCCCGCGAGAGGTGACTTTGGTCGCCTCGCCGCCCCTTACTCGCCCAGGTAGGCCGCCCGCACCTTCGGGTCGTTCAGCAGGGCCGCCGCCTCGCCACTCATCGTGACCTCACCCGACTCCATCACGTAGCCGCGGTTGGCCAGTTGCAGCGCACGGCTCGCGTTCTGCTCCACCAGCAGGATGGTCACACCCTGCTTGGCGATGTCGGCCACCACTTCGAAGATCTTGTCGACCATGATGGGCGACAGGCCCATCGACGGCTCGTCGAGCAGCAGCACCTTGGGGCGCGCCATCAGCGCGCGGCCCATGGCAAGCATCTGCTGCTCGCCGCCCGACATGGTGCCGGCCAGCTGGTTGCGGCGCTCCTTGAGGCGCGGGAAGATGCCGAACACCTTCTCGATGTCGGCGTTTATCTCCTTGTCGTTGCGCACGAAGGCGCCCATCAGCAGGTTCTCGGTGATCGACATGCGGGTGAAGGTGCCCCGCCCCTCGGGCACCATCACGAGGCCCTGTTTCACGAGCTCCCACGAGCCCTGGCCCTTGACGCTGCGGCCGAGGAATTCGATGTCGCCCGCGCCCACCGGCTGCAGGCCGGTGATGGCCTTGAGCGTGGTGGTCTTGCCGGCGCCATTGGCGCCGATCAGGCTCACGAGCTCACCTTCGCGCACCTCGAACGACGCGCCCTTCACGGCCTGGATGCCGCCATAGGCCACCTTTAGGCCATTCACTTTCAGGAGGGTCGTCATGGTCAGTGCGCCTTGTGGCCGGCGCCGAGGTAGGCCTCGATCACCTTCTCGTTGCGTTGGACGTCGAATGGCGAGCCTTCGGCGATCTGCTTGCCGTAGTCGAGCACGGTGACGCGGTCGCACAAGCCCATCACGAGCTTCACGTCGTGCTCGATCAGGAGAATGGTGCGCCCGTCCTTGCGGATGCGGTCGATCAGCTCGCGCAGCACCACCTTCTCGGTGGCGTTCATGCCGGCGGCGGGCTCGTCGAGGGCGATCAGCTTGGGGTCGGTGGCGAGCGCCCGCGCGATCTCCAGGCGACGCTGGTCGCCGTAGCTGAGCGTGCGGGCCTTGAACTCGGCGTACTTGCCGATGCCCACGTAGTCGAGCAGCTCCTGCGCGCGCTTGGCGATGGCGTGCTCTTCGGCCTTGAAGCCGCTGGTGCGGAACACCGCGCCAATCAGGCCTGATGCCGTGCGCACGTGGCGGCCGACCATCACGTTTTCGAGCGCGGTCATGTCGGCGAAGAGGCGGATGTTCTGGAAGGTGCGGGCGATGCCGGCCTTGGCCACTTCGTGCACCGCGGTCGGCTTGTAGGGCTGGCCACCCAGCTTGAAGCTGCCGGAGTCGGGTGTGTAAAGCCCGGTGATGACGTTGAAGAAGGTGGTCTTGCCGGCGCCATTGGGGCCGATGAGGCCATAGACCTGGCCAGCTTCGATGCGGATGCCCACGTCGCTCAGGGCCTGCAGGCCGCCGAAGCGCTTGGAGACGTTGGCGACTTCGAGCACCGGGGTGGTGTTGGGCGCGCTGCTCATGACAGGGTTCCCTTCGGTTCCGGGTCCTGGTCAGGCGAGCCTGGCCGCATTCGCCCATGCTCCGGCACCGGCCACAAGCCACGCGGGCGCGACAGCATGATGGCGATCATCGCAAGTGCGATCAGCAACTGGCGCAGGATGGCGGAGTCAAGCCGGCCATCGGTCATTTGCTGGAGCGGGCTGGCCACGTAGCGCAGCACCTCGGGCAGCGCCGCGAGCAGCAGCGCCCCGATGATGACGCCGGGGATGTGACCGATGCCGCCCAGCACCACCATCGCGACAATCATCACCGACTCGTTCAAGCTGAACGACTCGGGCGACACGAAGCCCTGGAAGCTCGCAAAGAGCACGCCCGACACACCGCCGAAGGTAGCGCCCATGCCGAAAGCGAGCAGCTTCATGTTGCGGGTGTTGATGCCCATCGCCTTGGCAGCGACTTCGTCTTCTCGGATGGCCATCCACGCACGGCCGATGCGCGACTGCTCGAGCCGGTAGCAGATGACCACGCTCACGATCACCAGCGCGAGGAAGAGGTAGTAGTAGCCGGTCACCGAGGGGATCTCGAGGCCGAACAGGTTGTGCGTCTTGCCGAAGTCGTAGCCCAGCACCTTGAACGAGTCGATCTGGCTCAGGCCCTTGGGGCCGTTGGTGATGTTGACCGGCGCGTCGAGGTTGGTCAGGAACACGCGGATGATCTCGCCGAAGCCGAGGGTCACGATGGCAAGGTAGTCGCCTCTCAGCTTGAGCGTCGGCGCGCCGAGCGCCACACCGAATGCCGCCGCCAGCAACGCACCCAGCGGGATCACCAGCCACAGCGGCGCATGCAGCCCATTGGGGAAGGTGGCGGCGAAGCCGGGGAAGGTCTGCGACAGGTGCGGCGAGGCGAGCAGCCCCAGCATGTAGGCACCGACCGCGTAGAACGCCACATAGCCCAGGTCGAGCAGGCCGGCATAGCCGACCACGATGTTGAGGCCAAGCGCCAGCAGCACGTAGAGCAACGCGATGTCGATGATGCGCACCCAGGCGTTGCCGAACTGCTGGGCGATCAGCGGTGCGATGAGCAGCAGTGCACCGGCGATGAGGAAGGTGGCGAGCTTGTTGTCGCGGAAGTTCATCGTCGGCTCCTCAGGCGCGATCGGCCACACGCTCGCCGAGCAGGCCTTGAGGCCGCAGCGTGAGCACGAGGATGAGCACGATGAAGGCGAAGATGTCCTGGTAGTGACTGCCCAGGATGCCGCCGGTCAGGTCGCCGATATAGCCAGCGCCCATGGCTTCGATGAGGCCGAGCAGCACGCCGCCCACCATCGCGCCCGCCAGGTTGCCGATGCCGCCGAACACGGCGGCGGTGAAGGCCTTGAGGCCCGGCAGGAAGCCCATCGAGTGCTGCACCGAGCCGTAGTTGGCGGCGTACATCACGCCGGCCAGTGCCGCGAGGGCCGCACCGATCACGAAGGTGGCCGAGATGACCATGTCGGGCCGCACGCCCATGAGGCCGGCGACCTTCGGGTTCTCGGCGGTGGCGCGCATCGCGCGGCCGAGCTTGGTGCGGTTGACGAGGTACATGAGCCCCGCCAGCGTGACAGCCGTGGTCACGAGGATGAGGATCTGGATGGTGTTGATCACCGCGCCGCCGATCTCATACGGCTCTGCGGAGATGAGGATCGGGTACGGCTTCGGGTTCGGCTTCCAGATGATCATCGCGAGCGTCTGCAGCAGCAGCGACATGCCCATCGCGGTGATCAGCGGCGCGAGGCGCGGCGCGGTGCGCAGCGGCCGATAGGCGATCTTCTCGATGCTGAAGTTGAGCACCGAACACACGATGATCGCGGCGAGCAGCGAGATCACCATCACCAGCCAACCCGGCCAGCCGATGCCCAGAAGCGAGGTCGCGACCGTCCAGCTCGTGAGCGCGCCCACCATCAGGACCTCGCCGTGCGCGAAGTTGATGAGGTTGATGATGCCGTAGACCATCGTGTAGCCGAGGGCCACCAGCGCATACACGCTGCCGAGCACCAGACCATTGATGATCTGCTGGATGAATGTATCCATCGAAGGAGTCTCCTGGGGAAGTCGAAAGCGGCTTGTCTTGTGGACGCCGCTCCTGCCTGTAAGCAAAAAGCCCGCCGTCGTGTGGACGCCGGGGCTCTGTCTGATGTCTGGGCTGTGACGGGGGCGATTCTAGGGGGCCACCTGAGCGGCGCCTGCTGCGCGTTTCCCCGTACAGCGATCAGCGATTCTTGCGCTTGTCTCCCTCTGTGGAGCGCTCGCGTGCCTCGTCATTGAGGCGCCTCAACTCCTGAAGCCGCTCCCCTATTTTCAGCTCCAGGCCGCGTTCGACCGGCTGGTAGAAGCGCTGCGGCACAAGCTTGTCGGGCCAGTAGTTCTCACCGGCCGCGAAGCCACCCGGCTCGTCGTGCGCATAGCGGTAGTCGCGCCCATAGTCCAAGTCCTTCATGAGCTTGGTCGGTGCATTGCGCAGGTGAAGCGGCACCGGCCGGGTGCCGTCTTTCGCGATGAAGGCGCGCACGGTGTTGTAGGCGGTGTAGACGGCGTTCGACTTCGGCGCCATCGCGAGGAAGACCACCGCCTGAGCCAGCGCCAGCTCGCCCTCGGGGCTGCCTAGGCGCTCGTAGGTCTCGGCCGCATCGAGCGCCATGCGCAGCGCGCGGGGGTCGGCCAGGCCGATGTCTTCGCTGGCCATGCGCACGAGGCGGCGCGAAGCGTAGCGTGGGTCGACACCACCGTCGAGCATGCGCACGAACCAGTAGAGCGCGGCATCGGGGTCACTGCCGCGCACGGCCTTGTGCAAGGCGGAGATGGTGTCGTAGAACTGCTCGCCGCCCTTGTCGTAGCGGCGCAGCTGCTCGCCGAGCGAGCGCTCGAGTTGCGACTCGTCGATGGTGTCGGCTTTGGAATCGGCCATGCGCACGAGGTTCTCGTAGGCATTGAGCAGGCGGCGCGCGTCGCCGTCGGCATAGCCGATGAGGCGGTCTCGCGCGGCCTCGGTGAGCGGCGGTGCGCCCAGCAGGTCGCGGGCGCGCTGCAGCAGCTGCGTCATGTCCTCGTCGGTGAGCGACTTCAGCACGTGCACCGTGGCACGCGAGAGCAAGGCCGAGTTGACCTCGAACGACGGGTTCTCGGTGGTCGCACCGATGAAGGTAAAGAGGCCCGACTCCACGTGCGGCAGGAAGGCATCCTGCTGGGCCTTGTTGAAGCGATGCACCTCGTCGACGAACACCACGGTGCGCTTGCCCGTGCCCTGCGCCACCTGCGCACGCTCGACAGCCTCGCGGATGTCCTTCACACCGCCCAGCACGGCCGAGATCTGGATGAACTGGGCATCGAAGCCATCGGTCATCAGGCGCGCAAGCGTCGTCTTGCCGACGCCAGGCGGGCCCCAGAGGATCATCGAGTGCAGGCGGCCCGACTCGAACGCCACACGCAGCGGCTTGCCGGGCCCGAGCAGGTGCTGCTGGCCGATCACCTCGGCCAGCGTGCGGGGCCGCAGCCGCTCGGCCAGCGGCGCTTGCGCGTCATCGTCTCCCAGGGGCAACTGCAGCGATTCCATGTGCAGATTGTCGCAGTCAGGCCCTGCCCTGTTTCCTAAAATGGCGGCGCGCCGCGGCCTACAGCGGACGTTCTAGAGAGAGGGAGTCCCCATGCCGATCCTTGCCCTGGTCCACCTGGCCATCGCGGCCTTCTTTGCCGTTCATGCCGTGCGCAACGGGCGGCCCAACTACTGGTTGATGGTGCTCTTCGCGTTCCCGGCACTCGGAAGCCTCGTGTACTTCTTCGCCGAATACCTGCCCGACATCCGCCACACCCGCACCGGCCGCAACGCCGCACGCGTGATGCAGGGCCTGGTGGACCCCCAGCGCGAGCTGCGCCTGGCTGCCGCCGAGTTCGACCGCACACCCACCGCCTACAACCGCGCGCAGCTCGCGCGTGCCCTGCTCGCCAAGGGGCAGGTGGAAGACGCCATCGCCCACTACCGCGAAGCGGCGTCGGGTGCGTATGCGAAAGACGTGTCCTTCCTCAAGGGCCTGGCCATCGCCGAGCTCGAAGCCGGGCGGCACACCGATGCCGTGGCCACGCTGGAGCGGCTCTTCGCCGCCTCGCCTGAACACAAGACCGGCGACCTCGCCCTGATGTACGCCGAAGCGCTGCACGGTGCCGGCCGGTCGGAAGCGGCCCAGGCCTTCGAAGTCGTCATCGCGACCGACGGCACGCTCGAAGCCCGCTTCAAGTACGGCCTCTTCCAGAAGCAGCGCGGCAACCTGAGTGCGGCCAAGCTGGCGTTCGAACACGTGCTGGCCGATGCGAAGCGCGGCCACGCGCATTCGCGCGACATGAACCGCGAGTGGATCGCGGCCGCCAAGCAAGCCCTCACCGAGATGGAGAGCGCGGCGCGCTGAAGCGCCGCATCACTGCTCGATGAGGTCCGCGCCCTTGGGCACGGTGAAGACGAAGGTCTCGGCCTTGATCGGCTCGTTGGCCACGAACTGGCTGAATTGCAGCAGCGAGCGCTGGTTGAACGCGTCGACCACTTCGATCGCGCTCAGGGTCTTGCCCTTGAAGCCCACGCGCACCGACTTGAAGCTGCCCTCCTTCGCCTTGGGCGTGGCCTCGACCCAGTCGAGACCGTCCTTCGCCGGTTGAGCAGCAAGGTCGAAGTCTTTCTCCAATGAGCCACCGGCCAGCAGCGCCGCAGGTGTGGCGCCGAGCGCCTGGCTGAACTTGCGCGAGCTGGCCTGGTTCAGGTCGGCGTCGTAGATCCAGACCTTTTGGCCGTCGGCCACGATCACCTGCTCGAAGGGCTTGAGGTAGGTGAAGCGAAAACGGTTGGGGCGCGAGAACTCGAACTTGCCGCTCGAGGTCTTCTTCTTCGCGCCATCGGGCGAGGTGACGGTCTGCGTGAACTCAGCGCGGCCCGACTTCACGTCGCGCACGAAGTCCTTGAGCGTGTCGACCGCGGTTTGTGCGCTGGCTGCCGCGGCAGCAAACATCAGCAACGTCGAGACAAGAAACTTCTTCATTCGCTGCGGGCCGGGACGATGATGTCGCGGTTGCCGTTGGTGGACATGGCACTTACGAGGCCGGATTTCTCCATTTGTTCCAGCAGTCTGGCTGCGCGGTTGTAGCCGATGCGCAGATGGCGCTGCACAAGCGAGATCGAGGCTCGGCGGTGTTGCAGCACCACGGCCACGGCCTGGTCGTACATCGGGTCGTTCTCGCCGCCACCGCCACCGGGCATGTCGGCGGTGCTCGGGTCGCCTTCACCGTCGAGCATGCCCCCTTCGAGGATGCCCTCGATGTAGTTGGGCTCACCCTGTTGCTTGAGGTAGTCGACGACGCGGTGCACTTCGTCGTCGCTCACGAAGGCACCGTGCACACGCACCGGCAGGCCCGTGCCCGAGGCCATGTAGAGCATGTCGCCCATGCCGAGCAGCGCTTCGGCGCCCATCTGGTCGAGGATGGTGCGGCTGTCGATCTTGCTGCTGACCTGGAAGGAGAGACGCGTGGGAATGTTGGCCTTGATGAGGCCGGTGATCACGTCGACGCTCGGACGCTGCGTGGCGAGGATGAGATGGATGCCGGCGGCACGCGCCTTCTGCGCAAGGCGGGCGATCAACTCCTCGATCTTCTTGCCGACGACCATCATCAGATCGGCCAACTCGTCGATCACCACCACGATATGCGGCAGGCGCTCCAGCGGCTCGGGCTGCTCGGGCGTCAAGCTGAACGGGTTGGGCAGGGCCTCGCCACGCTCCGTGGCCTCGGCGATCTTCTTGTTGTAGCCAGCGAGGTTGCGCACGCCGAGCTTGCTCATCAGCTTGTAGCGGCGCTCCATCTCGCCCACACACCAGTTGAGCGCGTTGGCGGCCTGCTTCATGTCGGTGACGACCGGCGCCAGCAGGTGCGGGATGCCTTCGTACACGCTCATCTCCAGCATCTTCGGGTCGATGAGGATGAGGCGAACGTCGCGTGCTTCGGCCTTGTAGAGCAGCGACAGGATCATCGCGTTGATGCCCACGGACTTGCCCGAGCCGGTGGTACCGGCCACGAGGCAGTGCGGCATCTTCGCGAGGTCGGCGACGACGGGGGCGCCGATGATGTCCTTGCCCAGGCCCATGGTGAGCTGCGAGGCGGCGTCGTTGTAGACCTGCGAGCCGAGGATCTCGGACAGGCGGATGGTCTGCCGCTTGGCGTTGGGCAGCTCCAGCGCCATGTAGTTCTTGCCCGGGATCACCTCGACGACGCGGATGCTCACGAGGCTCAATGAGCGCGCCAGGTCCTTCGCGAGGTTGACGATCTGCGAGCCCTTCACGCCGGTGGCCGGCTCGATCTCGTAGCGCGTGATCACCGGGCCGGGCGAGGCGGCGACGACTCGCACTTCGACGCCGAAGTCCTTGAGCTTCTTCTCGATGAGACGCGAGGTCATCTCGAGCGTCTCGGGTGTCACGGTTTCCTGGCGGCCGGGCGCCGCGTCGAGCAGGTCGACCTGCGGAAGCTTGGTGTCGGCGAGTTCGGTGAAGAGCGGCTTCTGGCGCTCCTTCACCACACGCTCCGACTTCGGCACTTCGATCACCGGCGTCTCGATCACGATGGGCACGTGCTCTTCGTGCAGCTGGTGCTCGACTTCCACCACATGCTCACGCTCGCGCACGGCACGCTCGCCGATGCGTTGGTCTTCGGCACGCTCGATGCGCTCCACACGTTTCTCGCGCAGCGAGTCGACCCACTGGCCGATGCCCTCGGCGGTGCGCAGCCACGAGAAGCGGAACGCCAGCGCGAGGCCCGCCACCAGCATCGCGATCCACAACACACCCGAGCCGGCAAACCCCAGCCAGCGCTGGCTGACGGGGCCGAGCAGATAACCCAGCACGCCGCCCGCGTTGCCGCCGGCCACGTGCGGCTCGAACTGGTAGAGGCGCGTCCACTCGAGCGCGCAACTTGCGCACATCAGCAGCGCCACGCCCACCCAGAACATCCACAACGGCGCCTGCGGCCGAGGCGCTTGCGCAGGTTCGCCGCCGCGCAGCACGCGCGCCAATGCGCTCAACCACGCACGCAAGCTGATCAACATGCCCCACCAGGCGGAATAGCCGAAGAGCACGAACGCAATGTCCGAGAAGCGTGCGCCGAGCGCGCCGATCTTGTTGATCGGCACAGCGGCGCTGCCGGAGGTCGAGAAGGCTGCGTCGGCCGCGTTGTGCGTGACCAGCGCAATCAGCGCCAGCAACCACAACACGCCGCCGACGAGCACGCCGAAGCGCGTGCGCAGACCGACGGGAGTCATGGGGGAGGAAGCTGGAGCCCCATCGCGGGTGTAGGTGCCGGCAGCCGAGGCCGCCGAACCGCCTTCAGGGCGTAGCGATCCGAGGGGAAACGTCATGCAGCCATTGTGGCCGATGCGGTGTGGCGACTCTGCCGAATCGCCCCACGGAGGCGGGCCAAAGCGACGGTCAGCCCGTCAGGCGTTCTTTGATGATGACGGAGCCGTTTTCCTGGGTCTCGACCATGCCGCGGTCTTCGAGGTCCTTCATGACGCGGCTGACCATCTCGCGCGATGCGCCGACGATCTTGGCCATGTCTTGCCGGGAGACCTTGTTGCGGATGATCTTCACGTCGCCGTCGTCTTCGGCCATGTCGAGCAGCGAGCGGGCCACTCGGCCGTAGACGTCGAGCAGCGCCAGCGATTCGATCTGGCGGTCGGCGCTGCGCAGGCGTTGCACGAGGCCGCGCATGATGGCGTAGGAGAGGCTGGAGTTCTCGGGGAGGCAGCGCGCGAATTCTGCTCGGCCGAGGATCAGCATGTCGGTCTGCACCTCGGCACGCACGGTGGCCGAATGCGGCTCGTTGTCGATCAGGCTCATCTCGCCGACGTAGTTGCCGGGGTGCAGCACGGCGAGGATGACCTCGCGGCCGCGGGAGTCGGATGTCAGCACACGTGCGCGACCCGTGAGCAGAATGAACAACGCGTTCGACTTCTTGCCATGCTCGACGATGATCTCTCCCCGGCGGAACCGGCGCTTCACCACGCTGTCGGCGATGGCCGTGGCCTGCTCATTGGTCAGCAGGGAAAACAGCGGCACGCGCCGGATCAAGTCCAGATTGGACAACATGGCCATCGGAGAACCTCCTTGTTGTGGAATGCAAGCGCCTGAGGGAAATCAAACGTGGAAAACTAACGTTTTCCTAGCATATGGGCAATTGTCACCATTACACGAATTGATGCCAGTCGGCGTCAACCCCATGTCAGACTGACGCCCTCTCGCTGTTTTCGCATTCGTTTCCGCCATGACTCAGAACAACACCCAACACGCCCAGGTCCTGATCCTCGGCTCCGGCCCCGCGGGCTACACCGCCGCCATCTACGCGGCACGCGCCAATCTCAAGCCGATGCTCGTGACGGGCATCGCGCAGGGTGGCCAGCTCATGACCACCACTGAAGTCGACAACTGGCCGGCCGACGTGATGGGCGTGCAAGGCCCCGAGCTGATGCAGCGCTTCCTGCAGCATGCTGAGCGCTTCAACACCCAGATCGTGTTCGATCACATCAACACCGTCGACTTCTCCAAGCGCCCGTTCACGCTCAAGGGCGACTCGGGCACCTACACCTGCGATGCGTTGATCATTGCGACCGGCGCGTCGGCCAAGTACCTGGGCCTGCCTTCTGAAGAGACTTTCATGGGCCGCGGCGTCAGCGGCTGCGCCACCTGCGACGGTTTCTTCTACCGCGGGCAGGAAGTGTGCGTGGTGGGTGGTGGCAACACGGCGGTCGAAGAGGCGCTGTATCTGTCCAACATCGCGAGCAAGGTGCACCTGATTCACCGCCGCGACAAGTTCCGCGCCGAGGCGATCCTGATCGACAAGCTGATGGAGAAGGTCAAGGCCGGCACGATGCAGTTGCACTTGTGGCAAACGCTCGACGAAGTGCTGGGCGATGCCTCCGGCGTGACCGGCGTGCGCCTGAAAAGCACCGACAGCGGCAGCACCCAGGATCTCGCCGTCAAAGGCTGCTTCATTGCCATCGGCCACCAGCCCAACACCGACATCTTCAAGGGCCAACTGGAGATGAAGGATGGCTACATCGTCACCCAGAGCGGCCTGAACGGCATGGCAACAATGACGAGCGTGCCCGGCGTCTTCGCCGCGGGCGACGTGCAGGACCACATCTATCGCCAAGCCATCACCAGCGCCGGAACCGGCTGCATGGCCGCGCTGGACGCGCAGCGTTTCCTCGGCCATTGACAGCGGTCGGAGTGCCAGGGTAGGCAGGTAGGGAAAAGCGGGCTATACTCGTCGTCTTTGCCGAAACCGGCTGCGCATTTCTTGCACAGTCTCGGCTCCAGTTAAACAGATCACACGGAGAAGCGTCATGGCACGCGTCTGTCAAGTCACGGGCAAGGGCCCGATGGTGGGCAACAACGTTTCCCACGCCAACAACAAGACCAAGCGCCGTTTCCTGCCCAACCTGCAATACCGCCGGTTCTGGCTTGAAAACGAAAACCGCTGGGTGCGCCTGCGCATCTCCAACGCGGCACTGCGCCTGATCGACAAGGTGGGCATCGAGCAGGTTGTCGCCGACCTGCGCGCCCGCGGCGAAATCTAAGTTAGGAGCCGATCATGGCAAAAGGTGGACGCGAAAAGATCAAGCTGGAATCGTCAGCCGGCACCGGTCACTTCTACACGACCGACAAGAACAAGAAGACGACGCCCGAGAAGATCGAGATCATGAAGTTCGATCCGAAGGCTCGCAAGCACGTGATGTACAAGGAAACGAAGCTGAAGTAACTCAGCTCCGCTCCAATGAAGAACCCGCCACTGGCGGGTTTTTTGTTGCCCAGAAAAGAAAAGGGCCCGCAACGCGGGCCCGCCTTCGTCTCTTGGCTGCAGGCGTTACGCGTGGGCGGCGCGCAGCTTGAGCGCAAACTCCTGGAGCGCGGCGATGCCGCTCTCTTCGGCCTTCTTGCACCAGGCTTGCAGATCGGCCACGAGTTGCTCGGCCGACACATTGGTGCGCGTCCACAGGGAGCGCAGCTCTTCGCGCATGGCGACCAACTTGGCCAGCGCCGGGCTCTGATCACGGGCGCTCTCGACCGCCGCCTTCACATGGCTCGGGATCTTGTCGGCATCACGGTGCAGCCAGCGGCGGGCCAGGCGCATGTTGGCCAGCTTGGCGTTGGCACCGGCGCCTTCGGCCTTCAGGCGCTTCACTTCGGTCGCACAGGCAACGCGCAGGTCGCGCGCGTACTTGGCCATCACCTCGTAGCGGTTGGCGATCAGCGCCTCGAGCGTCTTGGAATCGGCCACCGGCTTGATGTTGCCCAGCTTGAGCATCGGGGGGGTCTTGCGCACCTTCGCCAGACCCATCATCTCGAGCGCACGGATGTAAGCCCAGCCGATGTCGAACTCGTACTTCTTGACCGACAGCTTGGCGCTCGTCGGGTAGGTGTGGTGGTTGTTGTGCAGCTCTTCGCCGCCGATGATGATGCCCCAGGGCGACACGTTGGTGCTCGCGTCCGGCGCCTCGAAATTGCGGTAACCCCACCAGTGGCCGAGGCCGTTGATGATGCCGGCGGCGGTGATCGGGATCCACAGCATCTGGACCGCCCAGACGGTGAGGCCAGCCGCACCGAACAGCATCAGGTTGAGGATGAGCATGATGCCCACACCCTGCCAGGTGAAGCGGCTGTAGACGTTGCGCTCCATCCAGTCATCGGGCGTGCCGTGGCCGAACTTGGAGAGCGTCTCCTGGTTCTTCGCCTCGGCGCGATAGAGCTCGCTGCCGGTCAGCAGCACGGTCTTGATGCCGTGCGCAACCGGGCTGTGCGGGTCGTCCTGCGTTTCGCACTTCGCGTGGTGCTTGCGGTGGATGGCCACCCATTCCTTCGTCACCATGCCCGTGCCCAGCCACAGCCAGAGGCGGAAGAAATGAGAGGGGATGGCGTGGAGGTCGAGCGCGCGGTGGGCTTGCGAACGATGCAGGAAGATCGTGACCGCTGCGATCGTGATGTGCGTCGTGGCCAGGGTGTACAGCACGATCTGCCACCAGGACGCTTCCACCAGACCACCGGCCAGCCAAGCGACCAGACCATTCCACAGAGACATCATTTCGTTCATCAGCTACCTTGAAACCGTCACACCCAAATGGGTGTGGCATTGTAGAGGGGGCCCTCCAGCCGGAATCCGGAAAACCGAGCAGTTTTCACGCTCCGTCTTCCTGATCTGAAGGCCGCAGTTGGAGGCTTCAAGCTCAGGTGCGTTCCCACGCCGCCGCAAAAAAGCCATCCGTGCCGTGACGATGCGGCCACAAGCGTAGGAAATCGCCTCGGACGAGCCCCTCAGCGCCGGACACGTGGGCCTTCTCCAGCAGTTCAGCGGCAGACAGCGTTCTGAACGCCTTGCCCTGGGCGGCCGTGAATTCCGAGACGATGGCCTCGTTCTCCTGCTCCAGAACGCTACAGGTCGCGTACACGAGGCGCCCGCCGGGTTTCAGGAGGCGCGCCGCACTGGCGAGGATTGCCGCCTGCTTCACACGCAATTCCTCGATCGACTCCGGGGATTGCCGCCATTTCAGGTCAGGATTGCGCCGCAGCGTGCCCAAGCCTGAACACGGCGCGTCGACCAGCACCCGGTCGATCTTTCCGGCCAGCCGTTTGATTCGCTCGTCTCGCTCGTGGGCAATCTGGGCCGGATACACGTTCGACAGCCCACTGCGGGCCAAGCGCGGCTTCAAGGCCGCGAGGCGGTGCCCCGAAGTGTCGAAGGCGTAGAGCCGGCCGGTGTTGCGCATGGCCGCGCCGAGGGCGAGCGTCTTGCCCCCCGCGCCAGCGCAGAAGTCGACCACCATCTCGCCGCGCTTGGGGTCGGTCAGCAGCGAAAGCAGCTGGCTGCCCTCGTCCTGCACCTCGACATCGCCACGCGTGAAGACGTCGAGCTTGTTCAGCGCCGGCTTGCCCTGCACGCGCAGGCCCCAGGGCGAATACGGCGTCGGCTGGGCGTCGATGCGGGCGTCGGCAAGCGCCTTGGCCACGTCTTCACGCTTGGCCTTGAAGGTGTTGACACGCAGGTCGAGTGGTGCGCTCTCGTTGAGGCTTTCCACCAGCGGCCAGAACTCGTCGCCGAGTTGCGCCTTGAGCGTGTCGGCCAGCCATTCGGGCAGGTTGTGGCGCAGCTTCTCGGGAAGCGCACTGCGGTCCACTGCCTGCACCTGGGCCAGCCACTGCTGCTCGGGCTCGCTCAGCGCGGCGCGCAGGAAGCCCTCGTTGCCCTGCCACGCGAGCACGGCCAGGCGCCGCTCCATCTCGCCCTTGCCCGATTGCGCCAGGTGCTGGTACAGCAGGCGCTGCCGCAGCACGGTGTAGGTTGTTTCGGCCAGCGTGTGCCGCTCGCGCTGGCCAAGCGCACGGTGGGTACGGAAGAAGTCGGAGACCACGCGGTCGGCCGGTGAGTCGAACTGCAGAACCTTGTGCAGCAGATCGGTGGCGAGTTCGAGCAAGGCGTTGGGATGCATCCCGCGATTATCCTTGGCCCCTCATGAGCACCGACGACGACCTGAAGCCCCTGCCCCCCACGCCGCTCGGCCGCTACCGCCACTACAAGGGCCACGAGTACGAGGTGATCGGCGTGGCCCGCCACAGCGAGACGCTGGAGCCGCTGGTGGTCTATCGACCGCTCTACAACGCCAGCGGGCTGTGGGTGAGGCCGCATGCGATGTTCTTCGAAGACGTCGAGATCGACGGCCTGCGGCGCCCCCGCTTCCAGCGCATCGCAGACACATGAAGGCGCTGCTCGCCCAGCTTCGCGCGCGGCCGCACCTGATGCTCTCGGTCTCGGCAGGCGCCACGGCGGCCCTGTCGCTGGTGACGCAGCCCTGGGTCACGAGACTGCTCGTGGGCTGGAACGTCTTCACCTGGTCCTACCTCGTGCAGGCCGCCTGGGTGATGTCGCGACAGGACCACCACCACCTGCGCCGCACCGCCATCGCCCAATCTGCCGGCGCCGGCGCGGTGCTCACGACCATCATCGCCGCCGTCATCGCCAGCGTGACCGCCATCGCCCTCGAGCTCGCGCGCGTCAAGGGCGCCCCACCGGGCGAGGCCTGGCCGCACATCGCCTTTGCGCTGACCACGGTCGCGGGCTCGTGGCTGCTGCTGCCCACGCTGTTTGCGTTGACCTATGCCAGCCTCTTCCACCGCCATGCCGGCGGTCACGGGTTGCTGTTTCCGGGGGGACCGGACACGGAGCCGCCGGACTACTGGGACTTCCTGTACTTCTCGTTCACCATCGCCGTCGCCTCGCAGACGGCGGACGTGTCCATCGTCAGCACCGCGATGCGGCGCCTGGTGTTGCTGCAGGCGGTGCTGTCGTTCGCCTTCAACACCGCGATCCTGGCCTTGATGGTGAACATCGCGGCCGGGCTCATCTGACAGGGCTCAGAGCAGCTGCGGCTCGCCGTTGACGTGGGTCACCACGCCGTTCTCGGTGCGCAGCTGCCCACTGATGAACCAGCGCACCGCGCGCGGGTACAGCAGGTGCTCGCGCGCCAGCACGCGGGCCGAGAGCGTCTCTTCCGTGTCGCCGGGCAGCACGCTCACGGCGGCCTGGGCAATGATGGGCCCGTGGTCCAGCTCGGGCGTCACGAAATGCACCGTGGCGCCTGCCACCTTGCAGCCGGCCTCGATGGCCCGCTGGTGAGTGCCGAGGCCCGGAAAGGCCGGCAGCAGCGACGGGTGCACGTTGACCATGCGCCCCTCGAACTGCGTCACGAAGCCCGGCGTGAGGATGCGCATGAAGCCCGCCAGCACCACCACGTCGGGCGCGTACCCGTGCACCACGCGCGCAAGCTCGGCGTCGAAGGCCTCTCGGTCACTGAAGCCCTTGTGGTTCACCACCGCCGTCGCAATCCCGCGTGCCTGGGCGAAACGCAGCCCGGCCGCATCGGGCCGGTTGCTGATGACTGCGGCGACGCGCGCCGGCCAGCCTTCCGTCGCGCAGGCCTGGACGATCGCCTCCATGTTGGAGCCCCGTCCAGAAATCAGGATCACGATGTTCTTCATAAGGGCCGGCAGTGTACGAGCCCGCCCGACGCGGAAATGCCTCGAAACCTACAATCGCGTCCCCCACCGAGACACACCCATGACTGAACGCGTCCTGACCGGCATCACCACCACCGGCACGCCCCACCTCGGCAACTACGTCGGCGCGATCCGCCCCGCGATCCGCGCGAGCCAGGCCCCCGGCGTCGAGAGCTTCTTCTTCCTCGCCGACTACCACGCGCTCATCAAGTGCGACGACCCGGCGCGCATCGAACGCTCGCGCCTCGAGATCGCCGCCACCTGGCTCGCCGCCGGGCTCGACACGAAGCGCGTCACCTTCTACCGCCAGAGCGACATCCCCGAGACGCCCGAGCTCACCTGGCTGCTCACCTGCGTGACCTCCAAGGGCCAGATGAACCGCGCGCACGCCTACAAGGCCTCGGTCGACGCCAACGTCGCAGCGGGCGAGGACCCCGACGCCAACATCACGATGGGCCTCTACAGCTACCCCATTCTCATGGCCGCCGACATCCTGCTCTTCAACGCACACCGCGTGCCGGTCGGCCGCGACCAGGTGCAGCACATCGAGATGGCGCGCGACGTGGCGCAGCGCTTCAACCACCTCTTCGGCAACGGCCGCGAGCTCTTCGTGCTGCCGAACGCCGAGGTCGAGGAAGAAGTGGCCACGCTGCCCGGGCTCGACGGCCGCAAGATGTCGAAGAGCTACGACAACACCATTCCCCTCTTCGAAGGCGGCGCCAAGGGCCTGAAAGACGCGGTGGCCCGCATCGTCACCGACTCGCGCCTGCCCGGCGAGCCGAAGGACCCGGACGGCAGCTCGCTCGTCACCATCTACGACGCCTTCGCCAACGCCGACCAGCGCGCCCAGATGCGCGCCGATCTGCGTGCCGGCCTCGGCTGGGGTGACGCGAAGCAGCGCACCGTCGAGCTGATCGAGTCGCAGCTCGGCCCGATGCGCGCCCGCTACGAAGAGCTGATGGCCCACCCCGAGCGGGTGGAAGACGCGCTGATGGAAGGCGCCGCCAAGGCGCGTGCCGTCGCCACGCCGCTGCTGCGGGAGCTGCGCGAGGCCGTCGGCCTGCGCAAGATGGTCGCGCTGCCCAAGACCCAGAAGACCACCACCACCAAGACCGCCGCCCTGCCGCTCTTCAAGCAGTACCGCGAGACCGACGGCCGCTTCTACTTCAAGCTCACCGCCGCCAACGGCACCACGCTGCTGCAAAGCAGCGGCCTCGCCGATGGCCGGGAGGCCGGCCAGTGGGTCAAGCGGTTGAAGACCGAAGGCAGCCAGGCGCTCGACGAAGCCCCCGTCGAGTTCGTCGACCGTGCGGGCGTGGAAGCGGCGCTGGCCGAGCTGCTCGTCGCCGCCGTCGCTGACAACAAAGCCGAGAACAAGGCTTGACGACCACGGCGCCTCGCATGGCCGGCATCCACATCACCGACATCGAGTCCGCCATCAACTGGTGGCGCGAACGCTCGCCCTCGCCCGACGGCGTCACCGCCTGCAAGGAAGTGCTGGCGCTCGCCGAGGTGTACGCGCTGATGGTGTATTACCACGAGCTCGAGTGCGACGAAGACAGCATGCCGGCCAAGGCACACGAGGCGTGGCTCGCCTGGTACGCCAGCACGCCCGACGCGCCCTGCATCGCCATCTGCTCCACGAGCCAGGGCGACGACGTCTGCAAGGGCTGCGGCCGCACCTTCGACGAAGTGCAGAACTGGACCGTGATGACCCCGTCGGAGAAGCGCCAGACCTGGCGCCGCATCACCTTCGAAGGCACCGCCTGGCGCTTCAACCGCTACAGCGAACGCGCGCCCGACGCGCAAGCCGCCCCGACCACCGAGGGCGCTGCTTGACGGCAGCCGCGACCACGAGACTCGTCGACAGCGCACGGCGCATTGCACCGCTCGCCTGGCCGGTGTTCGTGGGGCAGGTCGCGGTGCTCGCCTTCAGCACCGTCGACACGGTGATGGTGGCCCGCTATTCGGCGCTCGACCTCGCGGCACTCGCGGTGGGCGCCGCTGCCTACATCACCATCTTCGTGGGCTTCATGGGCATGGTGCTCGCCATCGGCCCAATTGCCGGGCAGCTCTTCGGCGCACAGAAGACCGAAGCAGCCGGCGCGCAACTGCACCAGGCCATCTGGGTCGCGTTGGGTTTGTCGGCGTTGGGAAGCGCGCTGCTGCTGATGCCCGCGCCCTTCCTCTACGCCGCGCAGGCCAAGCCCGAGGTGGCCGAGAAGGTGCAGGCCTACCTCGGCTACCTGGCGCTCGCGCTGCCACCGTCGCTCATCTTCCAGGCCTTCCGCGGCTTCAACACCGCCGTCTCGCGGCCCAAGGTGGTGATGGCGCTGCAGCTCGGCGCGCTGGCGCTCAAGGTGCCGCTCAACGCACTCTTCATCTACGGCCTGCCGGCGCTGCACGTCCCCGCGATGGGGGCGGCCGGCTGCGGGCTCGCCAGCGCCATCGCGATGTGGGCGCAGCTCGCCATCGCCTGGTGGGTGCTGCGGCGCGACCCGTTCTATGCGCCCTTCGGCCTGCACGTCACGCGCCTCGACAAGCCGCACTGGCCAAGCCTCAAGGAGCTGCTGCGCCTGGGCATACCGATGGGCCTGTCGATCCTGATCGAAGTCACCGGCTTCACCTTCATGGCCATCTTCATCTCGCGCCTCGGCACCACCGAGGTGGCGGGGCACCAGCTCGCGGCCAACCTCGTCTCGCTGATGTTCATGATGCCGCTGGGCATCGCCAACGCCACCACCACGCTCGTGGCGCAGAGCATCGGAGCCGGGCGGCATGCCGATGCACAGCGCCTCGGCTGGCACGGCTTGCAGATCGGCGCGATCGTCGCCACGGTGCTCGGCACCACGGTGTACCTGCTGCGCGAGCCGGTGCTGCGGGCCTACACGAACAACGCGGTCATCGTGGCGGCCGCGATGCCGCTGCTGGCCTTCGTCGCCATCTTCCACGTGGCCGATGCCACGCAGACGGTGGCCGCGTTCGTGATGCGCGCCTACCGTGTGGCCACCGCGCCGATGGTGATCTATGCGGTGGCGCTGTGGGGCGTGGGGCTGGGCGGCGGCTACGTGCTGGCGTTCAACCTGACCGGCCTCACGCCCGAGCCGCTGCTCGGGGCGCAGGGCTTCTGGGCGGCGTCCGTCACCGGACTGGTGCTGTCAGGCGTCGGCCTGTGTGCGCTGATGGCCTGGGTGCTGCGCCACAAGACGGGTCGCTAGGCTCGGGGGAACACGAGCTCGAAGCAGCTGCCGCCACCGTCACGCCCCGTGCAGCGCACGCTGCCGCCGTGTCGCTCGGCGATCTGCTTCACGAGGCTGAGGCCGAGGCCTACGCCCCCCGCCTGCTCGGCGTGGCCGGGCAATCGGTAGAAGGGCTCGAAGATCCGCTCGCGCTGCGCCTCGGGCACGCCGGGCCCGCGGTCGCACACCTGCACCGTCGCCTGGTTGCCGCTGCTGTCGACCTTGACGGTGATGTCGTCACCGCCATAGCGGCGCGCGTTTTCCAGCAGGTTGCGCAGGGCACGGCGGAGCAGGCGCTCGTCGCCGGTGACGGTGGCCGAGGCGCCATCCACCGCCGCATCCACACGCGAGCCTTCTTCTGCCGCCAGGGCCAGCAGGTCCACCGGGTCGCGCTTGTCGACACGCTGCACCGCATCGAGGCGGCTCGCGAGCAGCACCTCCTCGACCAGCGCATCGAGCTCGCCCACGTTGGTCTCGATCTCACGCTTGAGCCGCTGCGACTGCTCGGGCGATGCGCCATCGAGCATCTGCACCGCCATCTTCATGCGCGCAAGCGGCGAGCGCAGCTCATGGCTCGCATTGGCCAGCAGCGACTGGTGCGAGCGCACCAGGTTCTCGATGCGCTCGGCCGCGAGGTTGAAGCTCGCCGCCACGGCGGCCACCTCGTCGCGCCCGCTCACGTCGACACGGTGGTGCAACTGGCCGGCGCCGAACTGCTCCACACCCTTCTTCAACGCCTGCAAGCGGCGCGTGAGGTGGCGCACCGCCGGCCACGCCCCTGCCGCCACGGCGAAGAAGAGCAGCACCAGCAGCACCACCGGCCCGAAGCCCTGCCAGGTCGGCGGCATGAACGGCAACAAGGGTGGCGGCAACGGGCGCAGCACGTCGCCTTTCGCCCCGCCGCCACCGCCTTGCCCGGCGATGGCGCGCAGGCGGGCGCCCGGCGCCTGGCGCAGCACCCACAGCGTGCGGCCGTCGTCGAGCGGCACGGCATGAAGCCGGCCACCGCCCTCCGCCTGACGGCGCTGGAACGATTCGGAGGTCGCAATGCGCACCCCCGCCCGATCGTCGAGCGCCAAAGGCAGGCGCAGGCGCTGCGACCATTCCGCGAGCGCCGCCGCCTGCTCGTTGACGGGCGCCTCGGGCGCCGGCAAGGCACGCTGGATCAGGTCGCCCCAGGCGCCCATGCGCTCGGACACCGCCGACTCGGTGAGCTGCCGTTCGCGCTGCACCTGGCGCTGGAACAGCCAGCCCGAGCCGAAGGCAAACAGCAGCAGCACCGCGACCACCGTGAGGTAGATGCGCAGCGTGAGGGTTCTCACTCTTCGGCGTCCTGCTTCTTTGCGAACACGTACCCCGCACCCCGCACCGTCAGCACCCGCTTGGGCGCCTTGGGGTCGTCTTCGATCACGGCGCGGATGCGCGAGATGTGCACGTCGATCGAGCGGTCGAAGGCCTCCAGCGGATGGCCCTTGAGCGAATCCATGATCTGGTCGCGCGAGAGCACACGCCCCGGGCTTTGCGCCAGCACCACGAGCAGGTCGAACTGGTGGCTCGTCAGGTCGCACGGCCTGCCTTCGAGGCGGGCCACGCGGGCGCCCAGGTCGATCTCGAGCCGGCCGAAGCGCAGCACTTCGTCGGCCGCGTCGTCGGGCGCGGCGCGGCGCAGCAGCGCCTTCACGCGGGCCAGCAACTCGCGGGGCTCGAAGGGCTTGGGCAGGTAGTCGTCGGCGCCGAGCTCCAGGCCGACGATGCGGTCCATCGGCTCGCCGCGCGCGGTGAGCATGAGCAGCGGCAGCTTGCGAGTGCGGGGCTCGCTGCGCAGCTCGCGGCACAGGTCGAGGCCGTCGCCATCGGGCAGCATCAGGTCAAGCAGCAGGGCATCGAAGGCCTCGGCGGCCAGGCGCTCGCGCCCTTCGGCCAGCGAGCCCGCCACCTCGACCTTGTAGCCGGCGCCTCCCAGGTAGTCGCCCACCATCGCCGAGAGGCGGGCATCGTCATCGATCATCAACAGGCGAGCACTCATGACTGCGGCATCCATCGAATCGCCCCGCGGCACGGGCTGCGGGGCCGAGGCCGAATCAGACCACAAGCCGGCGGACTTCATTGCGCAGGGGCCGAGGCCGCGCCGCGGCGCTGCATCGAACGCTGTTGCATCGCTTCCTTCATGCGCTCGTGGCGCGCCTGGGCCTGCTGTGCCAGCTTGGCGCGCTGCTCCGGCGAGAGCACTGCGCTGATGTCGAGCAGGGCCTGGGTGATGCGCTTGCTGGCAAGGTCTTGCTGCGCCAGCATCTGGGCACGGTTGGCCTCCACGGCACGGGCGTCGACCACCGGGGCGGTGAAGAGCTGCATGCCCTGGGTGCGCAGCCCGCGCACGGCCTCGCGGATGGGCGTCAGGTCAGCTGCCGCAGCCCGCACGATCTGCTTGACCTGCGTGCGCTGGGCGTCGGTCGCGTCGACACCCTTCAGGTAGCGGTCGACCCCACGGTCGATGCGCTCGGGCGAGCCCATGAAGAGGCCGTGGCCGCCGAAGCCGCCCTCACCACCCCTCATGCCGTGGTGCATCGTGTGGCGGGGCGGGGCAGCGCCGTCGGGCTGCGCCCAGGCCGACAGCGCCACCGCGCCGCCCACCGCGAGCAAGCTCGCCAGCACCACGAACCTCACGCCGCGCAACGGGGCGGCGCTCGAGGTGGCCGCCTGTGTCCGGGTCTGAAACATCTCATCTCTCCTGGAAACCGGGCCGATCGCCCACGCTGCCACTGTCGGCGCGGCGGGTGAACTGCGCGTGGCCGGGGGGTAAAGATGTGTGAACCGTGGAGCCCTGCACAAAAGCCGCTCAAGTGCGCTGTTCGCACGGCCGATAAGCTGGCGAAGCGTCCTCCAGGGCCAACCAGGAGACCTCAAAAACCATGTCGAACGCTGCCATGACCGCACCGCCCCCTGCCTTCGAGCCTCGCGCCGAAGCGGAGGGAGACGCTCACGCCCGCACCCGCCGGCGGGTGTGGATGGTGGAGTGCGCCGTCATCGGGGCGAGCTACGTCCTGAACGGCGTGCTGATGAGCCTCTTCGCGCTCGGCGGCACGGTGCACTGGAGTGCCGGCGTGTGCTACGGGCTGCCGGGGGTGCTGTTGTCGGCCACCTGCGTCGCGCTCATCGCCACCGGCGCCAGCGAGCGCACCTCGGACCCCAGCTTCTCCAAGGTGCAGGCCTACGGCAACGCCGCGCTCACGCTGGTCGGCGTGGCGCTCTTCCCCCAGCTCGCCTTCGCCTACGCGCTGTCGCTCTTCATCCTGATGCTCACGGCCACCTACCGCATGCCCAAGCGGCAGCTTCACGTGATGCTCGCGGTGGTGGTGCTGCTCTTCGCCGCGCTCACCTTCGGCCAGGGCCAGCCGCTCACCGTACCCGACAGCACGCCGCTGGAGCGCTGGCTGTCGCTGCTCTTCTTCGTGGTTTCGCTCGGGCGCTGCGTGTTCCTGAGCGTGATCAACACCCACAACAACCGCCTGCTGCGCGAGCGTGGCATCGAGATGCAGGCCAAGCTCGCCGAGATCGAGCGCCTGGCTCACCACGACGAGCTCACCGGCGTGCTCAACCGCCGCCGCATGATGCATTTCCTCGGCGAGGAACTGGCCCGCCACGACCGCAACGGTGCCCAGGTGAGCGTCGCCCTGCTCGACCTCGACCACTTCAAGGCGGTCAACGACACCCTCGGCCACCTGGCCGGCGACGAGGTGCTGCGCCGCTTCGCCGCCGCCGTGCAGCGCCATGCGCGCAACACCGACCGCTTCGGCCGTTACGGCGGCGAGGAGTTCCTCGTCATCCTGAACGACGCCACGACCGACGCCGCGCTGCAGGCCATCGAACGCATGCGCGCCGCCGTGGCCACCATCGACTGGAGCCACCTCTCGCCCGAGCTGCGCGTGACCTTCTCGGCCGGCATCGCCACCTACAACGGCAACGAGTCGGTGGAGGTGCTGCTCAGCCGCGCCGACCTCGGCCTGTACGAAGCCAAGCGCTGCGGCCGCAACTGCAGCCGAGCCCTGTGAGGACCTCGACATGAGCGAACTCGCCTTAGGCGCCACGCCTCCCACCCCGGCCAAACCGGCCCAGCCCGACCGCCGGCTCGGCCACCACCTCAACAACCAGCGGCTCATCATGGTGAGCTACCTGATCGACGGCGTGGTGCTGACGGCCTTCCACTTCGCCGGCACGATCGGCTGGGCGCCGGTGCTGGCCTACACCGGCTGCGGGCTCCTGATCTCGGTGGTGACCTACGCCCTCATCGCCAGCGGCTGGACGCAACGCTTCCGCGACACCGGCATCGCCGTCTACCAGACCATCCCGGCGCACGCGCTGCAACTCGCCTGCATGGCCTGGGTGCCCGAGGTGAGCTTCATGTTCGCCCTGCTGCTCTTCATCGTGTATTGCACGCTCACGCTGTCGCTCGATCCGCTGCGGTCCGTGATCGGCTGGGCCATCGCCGCGACGTGCACGGCCGGCGTGCTCGCCATCGTGGGCACGCCGTTGCACATGCCCAGCAGCAACCTGCCCGAGCAGGTGATCAGCTTCGTCTTCTTCGTGATCACGCTCTGGCGCTGCGTGCTCATCGGCAGCTTCAACCGTCAGATGACGAGCCGCCTCAAGGCACGCGGGCGCGAGCTGGCCGAACTCACCGCCAAGGTCGACCTGCTGGCCCACCACGACGAACTCACCGGAGTGATGAACCGCCGCAGCCTCTTCACCGCGCTGCACGACGAGCTGCAGCGGGCCGAGCGCACCAAGGTGCAGCTCTGCGTGGCCATCCTCGACCTCGACCGCTTCAAGCTCGTGAACGACCAGCTCGGCCATCTGGCCGGCGACAGGACGCTCAAGATCTTCGCGAGCACCCTCTCGCAGCTCACCCGCAAGGCCGACCGCTTCGGCCGCTACGGCGGCGAGGAGTTCCTGCTGGTGATGACGAGCACCGGCCTCGACACCGCCGAAACCCCCATCGAGCGCATGCGCGCCGCGCTGACGGAGGCCGACTGGAGCGCGGTCGCCCCCGGCTTCTCGGCCACCTTCTCCTGCGGCCTGGCCGCCTGGCGCCCCGGCGAAACCGCAGAGCAGCTGCTGCAGCGCGCCGACAACGCGCTCTACCGCGCCAAGCGCGACGGGCGCAACTGCACCCGCGTCGACTGAGGCCGCTTCTCGCGCGTCAGGCGCTGCTGCGTTCGCTCGCCGGAACCGCCCGGTCGCGCAGCCAGCCGTCGATGCAATTGAGCAGCACCATCGGGTCGGCCGGCTTCACGAAGTGGTGGTCGAAGCCGGCGGCTTCGGCGTTCTGCCGGTCCTCGCGCTGCCCATAGCCGGTGAGCGCAAGCAGCAACGCGGCCTTGCCGACGGGTGTCTGCCGCAGGCGGCGTGCCACCTCGTAGCCGTCGAGCACCGGAAGCCCGATGTCGAGCACCACCACCTCGGGCGAGAACAACTCCGCCGCCACCAGCGCTTCGCCACCGTCGGCCGCGGTGCGCACCTCGTGTCCGCTCAGTTCGAAGAAGCTCGCCACGCTCTGCGCCGCATCGCGGTTGTCGTCGACCACCAGCACGCGGCAGGCCGGTGGCGGCGGCTGCTCGGCTGGCGCGGGCGTGGCATCGCCACTCGCGATCAATCCGACGCAGGGCAGGCGAAGCGTGAACTCCGAGCCCTTGCCCACGCCTTCACTCGCCGCTTCCAGGCGGCCACCGTGCATCTCGGCCAGCCGGCGAGCGAGCGTGAGGCCCACGCCCAGGCCGCCCTGCGCGCGGTCGAGGCCACGCGCACCCTGCGTGAAGAGGTCGAAGATGCGCGGCAGCAGCTGCGCGTCGATGCCGATGCCTTCGTCGCGCACCCGGATCACCGCCCCCGATCCGTCGAGGCTCGCATGCAGCCTCACCGTGGTGCCGCGCTCGCTGTACTTCGAGGCGTTGTTGAGCAGGTTGGACAGGACCTGCGCCAGCCGCGCGAAGTCGCCCTGCAGCCACACCGGCTCGGCCAGCGGCTGCACCAGGAGCGTCTGGCCGCGCGAATCGACGAGCGGCTGCGCCGTCTCGACGCTGTGCGCGATCACCGCGTTCAAGTCGACCTTCTCGCGGGTGAGCACGATCTTGCCCTGGCTGATGCGCGCCACGTCGAGCAGCTCGTCGATCAGGCGCGTCATCTGCTGCACCTGGCGCACCATGATCTCGCAGGCGCGGTTGAGCTTGGGGTCGGGTGGCGCCACGCGGCGGATCACCTCCAACGCGGTGCGCACCGGCGCGAGCGGGTTGCGCAGCTCGTGCGAGAGCATCGCGAGGAATTCGTCTTTCCGGCGGCCGGCTTCCTGCAGCTCCATCTCGGCGGCACGCCGCTCGACGATCTCGCTTTGCAGGCTGCCGTAGAGCGTCGCGTTCTCGAGCGCCGCCGCGGCCCGCGCGGCGAGGTCGTCGAGCACGCGCCAATCGACGAGGTGCTCGCGGCCGTCGCTGGCCACGAAAAGCGCGCCCAGCAGCCGGTCGCCGTTGATGAGCGGCAGCGCCGCCGCACGCTGCCAGCGCCGGCTGCTGCGCGGCTCGAAGCTGCCGGTCGAGGGTTCCTGCACCGCTTCTTCCAGTGCCGTGAGCAGCATCTCGTCGAGGTTGACGCGGGTGCGGTCCTTGATGGCGCGGCGCAGGGCCACGCGCACGCTGCCGTCGAGCGACGACCAGGGCAACTCGCGCACCGATCCATCGCTCGCCAGCACCACCTCGGGCTGGCTGTCGACGTCGTCGCTGCCCACCACCACAGCGGTGGTGGCGAGCGTGGGCACGAGCAGGCGCGCCAGGTCGCGGCGGCTCACGGCCGCCTGCAGCGAGCTGTTGAGCACGTGGCTGGCACTCGCAAGGAACGCGGAGCGCCGGTCGCTGTCTTCGGCCGCCTCGCGTGCGGCTTCGGCCGCAGCCACGGCCGCCCGCGCATCGGCCTGCCGCCGCAGCTGGCGCTGCATGGCGAAGAGCCGCACGAAGACCCGCACCTTGCTGCGCAGGATGTGCGGCACCACCGGCGAGAGGATGTAGTCGACCGCACCGAGCGCATAGCCGCGCTCGGTCTGCATCTCGTCGGCATAGGACGTGATGAAGATGATCGGCGTGTCGACCGAGCGCTTGTACTGGCGGATGAGCGTGGCCGTCTCGAAGCCGTCGATGTCGGGCATGTTGACGTCGAGCAGGATCACCGCGAACTCGCGCTGCAGCACCTCACGCAGGGCCTCGCGCCCGGAGCGCACGAAGACGAGCTCCTGCCCCAGCTCTTCGAGCACGGTGCGGAACACCAGCAGCTTCTCGGGCAGGTCGTCGACGACAAGGATGTTGACCTTGTCTTCGCCCTCCGCCGGCACCGTCATGGAGAGATCGTTCAGCGGCACAGCCATCCCCTCAAGACGACCAGCAGGTAGGCCGTGTCGACCGGCTTGGAGAGGTAGTCCCAGGCCCCGGCCTCGATGCACTTCTCGCGGTCGCCTTTCATCGCCTTGGCCGTCACGGCGACGAGCGGCAACTCCTTGCCGCGTGGCAGCTTGCGCATCTGGCGCATGGTTTCCATGCCGTCCATCTCCGGCATCATGATGTCCATCAGCACGATGTCGATCTCGGGGTCGTTCTCGACGAGGCGGATCGCATCGCGCCCGTTCTCGGCCGAGAGGATGACCATGCCCTGTGCATCGAGCACGGTGGCCAGCGCGAAGATGTTGCGCATGTCGTCGTCGACGATCAGCACCTTCTTGCCCACGAGCGTGCGGTCGCCATCGACCACCGCCTGCACCGAGCGGCGCTCGGCTTCGGTGAACGAGGCTTCGCCGCGGTGCAGGAAGAGCGAGGTGGCGTCCAGCATGCGCTCGAGCGTGGGTGCGCGCCGCAGCGCGAAGGCGCTGTGGCCGCGGCCCCAGACGGTGGTGACCGCGGGCGCCTCGCTCGCCAGCACGATGGGCATCTGGCGTGCGAGCGGGCGCGACTCCAGCGCCTCGATCACGTCTTCGGGGCCGAAGTCGGGCACGCTGCCGTCGGTGATGAGGCAGTCGATGTTGCCGCTGCGCATCTGCACCCGCGCATCGGCGGCCGACTCGGGCTGCACCACGTCGGTGTCGGCATCGAGCGACTGCAGGTAGGTGTCGCGCAGCGGCGTGTCGGCCATCATCACCATCAGGCGCTTCTTGCGGCGGTCGGCGAACTCGTAGAGGTGGCCGAGCGCCAGCTCCACTTCGTCGGCCGACTGCAGCGGCTTGGTGAGGAAGCCCACCGCACCCGAGGCCAGCGCACGCTCGCGTGAGTCATCGGTAGAGACCACGCACACCGGGATGTGCCGCATGGCCAGGTCGCTCTTGAGCCGCTCGAGGATGCGCCAGCCTTCCATGTCGGGCAGGAAGATGTCGAGCGTGATCGTGGCCGGCTGGAAGTCGCGCGTCATCGCGAGGGCGGCCGCACCGCTGGTGCTCACCAGGCCCTTGAAGCCCACGCGCCGTGCAGCCTGCAGCAGCACCTGCGCAAACGCCAGATCGTTCTCGACGATCAGCAGCACCTTGTCGCCGAGCAGGATGTCGTTGCGGTCGTCGTCGGCGGGGTTGGCCGCGGCCTGGCCATCGGGGTCCTGCAGGTCGTCGTTGGCCGGCTGCGGGCCCATGACGACACGCGGTGCCGGGGCAGGCAACGCCGCGGGGGCTGCCACGGGCAGCTCGCGCGCCACCACGTCTTGTGCCGGCAGCACGGGGCGGCCGTGGCGCGGGCTGCGGGTCGGGCTGTAGCTCTGCGGCAGGTAGAGCGTGAAGGTGCTGCCCTGCGCGGGCGCGCTCACGAGCTTGATCTCGCCGCCGAGCAGACGTGCCAGCTCGCGGCTGATGGCCAGACCCAGGCCCGTGCCGCCGTACTTGCGGCTGGTCGAGCCATCGGCCTGCTGGAAGGCTTCGAAGATGATCTGCTGCTTGTCCGACGAGATGCCGATGCCGGTGTCGGTGACCGAGAAGGCCACGACCTGCGCCGCACGGTTGAGGTCGTCGTTGTCGCGCGACCAGCCGCCATCGGCCACCGCCACCGAGAGCCGGACCGAGCCCTGGTGGGTGAACTTGAAGGCGTTGGACAGCAGGTTCTTGATGATCTGCTGCAGGCGCTTGACGTCGGTGACCACCGTCTTGGGCAGTGGCTGGTGGTGCGTGATCTCGAACTCGACGTGCTTGTTTTCCGCCACGTGGCGGAAGCTGCGGTCGACGCTGCGCTGCAGGTCTTCGAGCCGCAGCTCGGAGACATCGACCACCACCGTGCCCGACTCGATCTTCGAGAGGTCGAGGATGTCGTTGATGAGCGCCAGCAGGTCGTTGCCCGACAGGTGGATGGTCTTGGCGAACTCCACCTGCTTGGGCGTCAGGTTGCCTTCGGCGTTCTTGCAAAGCTGGTCGCTCAAGATGAGCAGCGAGTTGAGCGGCGTGCGCAACTCGTGCGACATGTTGGCGAGGAACTCCGACTTGTACTTCGACGTCAGCGCCAGCTGCTCGGCCTTTTCTTCGAGCGCCTGGCGGGCCTGCTCGACCTCGGCGTTCTTGCGCTCCACTTCCTGGTTCTGGTGCACCAGCAGGCGGGCCTTTTCCTGCAGCTCCTCGTTGGTCTGCTGCAGTTCCTGCTGGCGGCTCTGCAGTTCCTCGGCGAGCGACTGCGACTGCTTGAGCAGGTCTTCGGTGCGCATGTTGGCGCTGATCGTGTTGATCACGATGCCGATGGATTCGGTGAGCTGGTCGAGGAAGGCCTGGTGCGCCGGGTTGAAGCGCTCCAGCGACGCCAGCTCCAGCACGCCGCGCACCTCGCCTTCGAAGACGATGGGCAGCACCAGCACGTCCATCGCCGCCGCTTCGCTCAAGCCGGTGGCGATGCGGAACGCCTGGCTCGGCACGTTGGTGAGCAGGATCTTGCGTTTCTCGATGGCGCACTGGCCGACCAGGCCCTGGCCGAGCTCCACCTCCTTGCCGTGCGACTCCTGGCCGCCCGAGGCGTAGCTGCCGAAGAGGCGCAGCTTGGTGGCGCCGCCGGAGGTGGTCAGCGCATAGAACTCGGCCTGCTGCGCGCCCACCACCGGGGCGAGTTCCGAGAGGATTAGCTGGCCCACGGTCAGCAGGTCCTTCTGGCCCTGCAGCATGCGGCTGAACTTGGCGAGGTTGGTCTTGAGCCAGTCCTGCTCGGTGTTCTTCTGCGTGGTGTCCTTCAGGTTGCGGATCATCTCGTTGATGGTGTCCTTGAGCGCGGCCACCTCGCCTTGCGCCTTCACCGTGATCGATCGCGTCAGGTCACCCTGCGTCACCGCGGTCGCCACCTCGGCAATCGCGCGCACCTGCGTCGTGAGGTTGGCGGCGAGCTGGTTCACGTTCTCCGTGAGGCCCTTCCACGTGCCCGAAGCGCCCGGCACCTTGGCCTGGCCGCCGAGCTTGCCTTCCACGCCCACCTCGCGCGCCACGCTGGTCACCTGGTCGGCGAAGGTGGCGAGCGTGTCGGTCATGCTGTTGATGGTCTCGGCGAGGGCTGCGATCTCGCCCTTGGCCTCCACTGTCAGCTTCTGCTTCAGGTCGCCGTTGGCCACGGCGGTCACCACCTTCGCGATGCCGCGCACCTGGCCGGTCAGGTTTCCGGCCATGAAGTTCACGTTTTCGGTGAGGTCCTTCCAGGTGCCCGACACGTCGCGCACCTGCGCCTGGCCGCCCAGGCGCCCTTCGGTGCCCACCTCGCGCGCCACGCGGGTCACTTCCGCGGCGAAGGAGGAGAGCTGGTCCACCATGGTGTTGATGGTGGCCTTGAGCTCCAGGATCTCGCCCTTCACGTCCACCGTGATCTTCTTGGAGAGGTCACCCGCCGCCACCGCCTTGGTCACGTCGGCGATGTTGCGCACCTGGCTCGTGAGGTTCGAGGCCATCAGGTTCACGCTGTCGGTCAAGTCCTTCCAGGTGCCGGCCACGCCCTGCACGTCGGCCTGGCCGCCGAGCTTGCCTTCGGTGCCCACCTCGCGTGCCACGCGGGTCACTTCAGCGGCGAAGGATCGGAGCTGGTCCACCATGGTGTTGATGGTGTTCTTGAGCTCCGAGATCTCGCCCTTCACGTCGACCGAGATCTTCTTCGAGAGGTCGCCTGCGGCCACCGCCTTCGTCACTTCGGCGATGTTGCGCACCTGGGAGGTCAGGTTGCCGGCCATGAAGTTCACGGATTCGGTCAGGTCCTTCCACGTACCCGCCACGCCCTGCACGTCGGCCTGGCCGCCGAGCTTGCCTTCGGTGCCCACCTCGCGCGCCACGCGGGTCACTTCGGCGGCGAAGCTTCGGAGCTGGTCCACCATGGTGTTCACGGTGTTCTTCAGCTCCAGGATCTCGCCCTTCACGTCCACCGTGATCTTCTTGGAGAGGTCGCCGGCCGCCACCGCCTTGGTCACGTCGGCGATGTTGCGCACCTGCGAGGTCAGGTTGCCGGCCATGAAGTTCACCGACTCGGTCAGGTCCTTCCACGTGCCGGCCACGCCTTGCACGTCGGCCTGGCCACCGAGCTTTCCTTCGGTGCCCACTTCACGCGCCACGCGGGTCACTTCTGCGGCGAACGAAGAGAGCTGGTCCACCATGGTGTTGATGGTGTTCTTGAGCTCCGAGATCTCGCCTTTCACGTCCACCGTGATCTTCTTGGAGAGGTCACCCGCGGCCACGGCGGTGGTCACCTCGGCGATGTTTCGCACCTGAGAGGTCAGGTTGCCGGCCATCGAGTTCACCGACTCAGTCAAGTCCTTCCACGTGCCGGCCACGCCTTGCACGTCAGCCTGGCCGCCGAGCTTGCCTTCGGTGCCTACCTCGCGGGCCACACGCGTCACTTCGGCAGCGAAGCTTCGCAGCTGGTCCACCATGGTGTTGATCGTCGCCTTGAGGTCGAGGATCTCGCCCTTCACGTCCACCGTGATCTTCTTGGAGAGGTCGCCCGCGGCCACGGCCTTCGTCACGTCAGCGATGTTGCGCACCTGGGAGGTCAGGTTGCCGGCCATCGAGTTCACCGAGTCGGTCAGGTCCTTCCAGGTGCCCGACACGTCGCGCACCTGGGCCTGGCCGCCGAGGCGGCCTTCGGTGCCCACTTCACGCGCCACGCGCGTCACTTCTGCCGCGAAGGAGGAGAGCTGGTCCACCATGGTGTTCACGGTGTTCTTCAGCTCCAGGATCTCGCCCTTCACGTCCACGGTGATCTTCTTGGAGAGGTCACCCGCCGCCACAGCCTTCGTCACGTCGGCAATGTTGCGCACCTGAGAGGTCAGGTTGCCGGCCATGAAGTTCACCGAGTCGGTGAGGTCCTTCCAGGTGCCGGCGACGCCCTGCACATCGGCCTGGCCGCCGAGCTTGCCTTCGGTGCCCACCTCGCGCGCCACACGCGTCACTTCGGCGGCGAAGGATCGGAGCTGGTCCACCATGGTGTTGATGGTGGTCTTGAGTTCCGAGATCTCGCCTTTCACGTCCACCGTGATCTTCTTGGAGAGGTCGCCCGCGGCCACCGCCTTCGTCACGTCGGCGATGTTGCGCACCTGGGACGTGAGGTTGCCGGCCATGAAGTTCACCGACTCGGTCAGGTCCTTCCAGGTGCCGGCCACGCCCTGCACGTCGGCCTGGCCTCCGAGCTTGCCTTCGGTACCCACCTCGCGCGCCACGCGCGTCACTTCTGCGGCGAAGGATCGCAGCTGGTCCACCAGCGTGTTGACGGTGCTCTTGAGTTCGAGGATCTCGCCCTTGCCGTCGACCGTGATCTTCTTCGACAAGTCACCGGCGGCCACCGCTTTCGTCACGTCGGCGATGTTGCGCACCTGGGAGGTCAGGTTGCCGGCCATCGAGTTCACCGAGTCCGTCAAATCCTTCCAGGTGCCCGACACCCCCTCCACCCGCGCCTGGCCGCCCAGAATGCCCTCGGTGCCCACTTCGCGCGCCACGCGCGTCACTTCAGAGGCGAAGGATCGCAGCTGGTCCACCATCGTGTTGATGGTGTTCTTGAGCGTGAGGAACTCGCCCTTCACGTCGACGTCGATCTTCTTCGAGAGGTCGCCCTTGGCCACCGCGGTGGTCACGTCGGCGATGTTGCGCACCTGGTCGGTCAGGTTGCCGGCCATGGAGTTCACCGAGTCGGTGAGGTCCTTCCAGGTGCCGGCCACGCCCTTCACCTTGGCCTGGCCGCCGAGCTTGCCTTCGGTGCCCACTTCGCGGGCCACGCGCGTCACTTCAGCCGAGAAGTTGGAGAGCTGGTCGACCATCTTGTTGATGGTCTTGGCGGTGCGCAGGAACTCGCCTTCGAGCTCGCGACCTTCCACCTCGAGCGCCATGCTCTTGGAGAGGTCGCCCTGCGCCACCGCGCCGATCACACGCGCCACCTCGGAAGTGGGGTGCACCAGGTCGTCGATCAGCGCATTGATGCAGTGGACCGATTCGCCCCAGAAGCCACGCGCATCGGGCAGCGAGGCGCGCTGCTTGAGCTTGCCTTCCTTGCCCACCACCTGGCGCAGGCGGTTGAGCTCGGCAGCGAGCGCCGCGTTCTGGTCGACGAGGTCGTTGAACACGTCGGCCACACGGCCGGCAAGGCCTTCCCAGTGCAACGGCAGCCGGGCGCTGGAATCCCCTCGTCGAAGCTGCGTCAAGGCGTTCAGCAGGACGGCCATCTCTTGGTCAGGAACGGCAATTGCCGCGTCGTCGAGGACTTTCATGGGGTGGTGGCTTTCAGCAGGGCAAACGCGCGCAGGCACAGACCTGGTGCGGTGAACGGGTTCCGCAGCGTAGGCCTTGGCTCTGCACGCGCGGTGAAGGACAAGCGCGAGACCTGCTGTAGGAGGCCGCCTACACCCCTCGTAAAGCTGCCTTTTGGCGCTTCGCCCCACCTCGCCGACGTGTGATGACAGGCTTAGACTGCTGGCCACCCGAGACTGGAGCTTTTCTGTGAATGCCGTGACCATCCTCTACGTCGAAGACAGCGACGACCTGCGCGACACCATCGGCATGCTGCTCGAAGCGCCCGGCCGCGAGGTGGTGTGCTGTGCCACTGCTGAGGAAGCGCTCGCCATCCTGGCGGAGCGCGAAGCCGACATCGTGATCACCGATGTGAGCCTGCCAGGCATGTCGGGCACCGACTTCGCCCGCAAGCTGCTGGCCGAGCGGCCCGAGCGGCGCGTGGTGCTCTGCTCGGGCTATGAATTCGGCGACGCAGTGCAGCAGTTCGGGCCCAACGTGCGGGCCTTGCTCAAGCCCTTCGAACCGGAGGAAATGGAAGCCCTGGTCGACGCGGTCTGCACCCAGGTGCGCGCGGTGGCCTGAGACGCACCGCTGAGCCTCAGGCGGCTTCGCGCTGCGACAGCGCGGGCCGTGGCGGTGCGTCGGTCGGCATGCCCTCTTCGTCGATCGAGTGCGCCTCCTTGATGGGGCCGGTTTCCTTGGCGCGCTCCGACAGGCGCAGGTAGAAGCTGGCCACTTCGCGCAGGTCCTGCTCGTCGAGGCCTTCGATGCCGATCATGCGGTTGCTCGCCTGCCGGTTGGCCGCGAGCAGTTCGTTGAGCTTGAGGTGCAGCGCAACGCTGTCCTTGTTCTGGCTCTGCTGGATGAGAAACACCATCAGGAAGGTGACGATGGTGGTGCCGGTGTTGATGACGAGCTGCCAGTTTTCCGAGAAGCCGAAGAGCGGGCCCGTCACGGCCCAGCCCGCGATCACCAGGAGCGCGGCACAGAAGGCTGCGGGCGAACCCGCCCAACGCGTGACGCCCGAGGCGAAGCGGTCGAAAGCGGTGAGCAGGGGCGAGTGCCTGGCGGCATACGCGGTGCTCGTCGTCGACGGCATCGCGCCGGCATGGCCGCTCCCACTGCGCGGCACGGCGCTCATCGGCGCTCCTGCGCTCCCGAACCGGCGCGGTTGACGGCGCGGCGCACCTCGGCCGGCTGTCGCAGGGCCGGCTTGTCAGACAGCAGCGCGCCGCCGACGTCGTCGACCAGGCCGACCAGCATGGCGTGCTGCGGCTCGAAGAGCATGCGGTCCTCGGCGGCCAGCAAGGCGCCGGCCGCGAGGGCGGCAACCGCGGTCACGGCTGCCATGAGTGAAGGCGCGGATTTCATGGCCGGCCCCTTTCCCTGTGGAGGTGGATCAATGAGCCTTGGGCGCTTCTTCGCCCATCAGCTCGCTCTTGCGCGCCTGCAACGAAGCGCCCAGTTCCTTGAGGTCGAGTTCCGTCTTCTTGAGCTTCGGGAACATCTCCTTCTCTTCTTCCTTGACGTGGTGTTCGACGTACTCGCCGAGCACGGTGACCTTCGCGTCGTACAGGTCGTCAGAGGGCTGCATGCCGCGGATCTGGGCGATCAGGTCCTTCGCGCTCGCGTGCTCGACCTGCGCCTCGTCGACGAGGTCGGCTTCATCGGCCATCACGTCGTAGGCGGCGGGGTACACGAGTTCTTCCTCGATCTGCGCGTGCACGCTCAGCATCTCGCAGATCTGCTCGGCGAGCGCCTGCTTCTGGCTGTCGTCGGCCTCGGCCTTGACGAGCTTTTCGTATTCCTTGAACAAGGCCTTCACGTCCTTGTGATCCTGCGTGAGCAGCTTGATGGCGTCGGGCGTGCGGGCAGCAGCCGAGCGGGTGGCGGTGGACTTGCGGGTCTGGGTAGAAGTGGTCGGCATGGGATGGCTCCGTACTGCGTGGCTGTCTGTGGGGCCGCCGATCGGGAGTCGATCAGGGCATGGACGAAGAGTACGAATGAACGCCACGGCGCAACAGGCCCCTTTCAGCAAGACGCGGAAAACTCCTACACGCGCGGACCTTGCCTGCTGACGGCGGCGCCAAAAAGCAAAACGGGCCGTGAGGCCCGTTTTGTGGTCTAGCTGGCGGAGAGGGTGGGATTCGAACCCACGGTACCTTGCGGTACGCCTGATTTCGAGTCAGGTACATTCGACCACTCTGCCACCTCTCCTGAACTGGTGCCCGGCAGGTCGTTCGCCGGAAAGCCCGAGATTCTAGCTCAAGCCTTGAGGACCGCAGTGCCACCCATGTACGGGCGCAGCACTTCGGGCACGGTGATCGAACCGTCGGCGTTCTGGTTGTTCTCCAGCACAGCCACCAGCGTGCGGCCCACCGCGAGACCCGAGCCGTTCAGCGTGTGCACGAGTTCGTTCTTGCCCTGCGCGTTCTTGAAGCGCGCCTGCATGCGCCTCGCCTGGAAGGCTTCGCAGTTCGACACCGAGCTGATCTCGCGGTACGTGTTTTGCGCCGGCAGCCAGACTTCGAGGTCGTAGGTCTTGGTCGAGCCAAAGCCCATGTCGCCGGTGCACAGCGTGACCACGCGGTACGGCAGCTTGAGCTTCTGCAGGATCGCTTCGGCATGGCCGCGCATCTCTTCGAGCGCGGCGTAGCTCTTCTCGGGGTGCACGATCTGCACCATCTCGACCTTGTCAAACTGGTGCTGGCGGATCATGCCGCGCGTGTCGCGCCCGGCGCTGCCAGCCTCGGAGCGGAAACACGGGCTGTGGGCCGTCAGCTTGATGGGCAGCTGGCTTTCGGCCAGGACGCTCTCGCGCACGGTGTTGGTGAGCGAAATTTCCGAGGTGGAGATCAGGTACTGCTCGGGCTGGTCTTCGTCGCCGCCACGCGTGACCCAGAACATGTCTTCGCGGAACTTGGGCAGTTGGCCCGTCCCTTCGAGCACTTCTCGGTTGACGATGTAGGGCGAGTAGCACTCGGTGTAGCCATGCTCATTCGTCTGCGTGTCGAGCATGAACTGCGCAAGCGCGCGGTGCAGGCGTGCCACCGGGCCGCGCAGAAAGCTGAAGCGCGAACCAGAGAGCTTGGCGCCGGTGTCGAAGTCGAGGCCGAGCGGAGCGCCGAGGTCGACGTGGTCCTTGACCGGGAAGTCGTAGGCCTTGGGTGCGCCCCAGCGGAGCAGCTCCACGTTCGCATGCTCGTCGCCACCCACCGGCACGCTCTCGTGCGGCAGGTTGGGCACGCTCATCAACATCTGCGACAGCTCGGCCTGGATCACCTCCAGCCGGTCGGCGCTGGCCTTGAGCTCGTCGCCCAGGCCGCCCACTTCGGCCATCACGGCCGAGGTGTCCTGCTTCTGCGCCTTCAGCATGCCGATCTGCTTCGACAGGCTGTTGCGCTTGGCCTGCAGGTCTTCGGTGCGCGTCTGGATGGCCTTGCGCTCGGTCTCCAGCGACTGGAAACGCTCGACGTCGAGGAAAGGCTGCGGGGTCTTGCGCTTCTCGAGCGTCTTGACGACGAGGTCGAGGTCTTTGCGGAGCAGGGTGATGTCAAGCATGGTCGGGCGATTCTAGGAGGGGCTTACTTCAATCCCTTGGGGAGCGGGAACTGCACGGTCTCTTCCACCCCGTCCATCTTGCGCACCGACACAGCCCCCAGCGCCTTAAGCCGCGCGATCACCTGGGTCACCAGGATCTCGGGTGCCGACGCACCCGCCGTGAGCCCGACACGGCGCTTGCCGTCGAGCCACTCGGGCTTCAGATCTTCCGGCTGGTCGACCATGTAGGCGCTGGCCCCCAGGCGCTCGCCCAGCTCGCGCAGGCGGTTGCTGTTGCTGCTGGTGGGGCTGCCGACCACGATCAGCACGTCGACCTGCGGGGCCAGCACCTTCACCGCGTCCTGGCGGTTCTGCGTGGCGTAGCAGATGTCTTGCTGCTTGGGCTCGCGCACGCTCGGGAAGCGACGCTTCACGGCGGCCAGGATCTCGGCCGCATCGTCCACGGAAAGCGTGGTCTGCGTCACCACGGCGAGTTTGTCGGTCTGCACCGGCTGCACACGCGCGACGTCGGCCACGTCTTCCACCAGGTAGATGCCTTCGGTGAGCTGCCCCATCGTGCCTTCCACCTCGGGGTGCCCCTTGTGGCCGATCATGATGAAGTCGTAGCCCTCCTTGTGGAGCTTGGCCACCTCCACGTGCACCTTGGTGACGAGCGGGCAGGTGGCATCGAAGATCGAGAAGCCGCGCTCCTGCGCTTCACGCCTCACCGCCTGCGACACGCCGTGCGCGCTGAAGACGAGCGTGGCACCCGGGGGCACCTCGGCCAGGTCTTCGATGAAGATCGCGCCCTTGGCCTTCAGGTCGTTCACGACATAGGTGTTGTGCACGATCTCATGGCGCACGTAGATCGGCGCGCCGAACTTCGCGATGGCGCGTTCGACGATCTCGATTGCGCGGTCCACCCCCGCGCAGAAGCCACGCGGCTCGGCCAGCAGCACTTCGTCGAGCATCAGAGCACTCCGATCAGGTGGACTTCGAAGGTGACCGGCTGGCCCGCCAGTGGGTGGTTGAAGTCGAAGAGCAGCCAGTCGGGCCCCACTTCGCGCACCACACCGGCATAGCTGCCCTGGCCATCGGGCGTGGGGAACTGCACCACGTCGCCCACGCTGTAGCGCTCGTCGGGGTCGCCCAATTCGTGCATCAGCGAGAGCTTCACCCGCTGCAGCATCTCGGGGTTGCGCTCGCCGAAGGCTTCGCCCGCGGCGAGCTGGAACGACGTGCGCGTGCCTTCGGGCAAGCCCAGCAGCTTCGCTTCCATCGCCGGGGCCAGCTGGCCCGAGCCGAGCGAGAGCGTGGCGGGCTTGTCGTTGAAGGTGTTGATGACGTCGGCGCCATCGGGGCCGCACAGGCGGTAGTGCAGGGTCAGGAAGGAGCCCTGCTGAACGTGTTGGGTGGGGGAGTTCAAGTTGACCTGTCGCGAGCGAATAGACTGCCGCGAATTTTAGTTGGCACCCCCACATGGTTCTGAAAGACCTTCCGCCAGACGCACGCCCGCGTGAAAAGCTGCTGGCGCGCGGCCCCGATGCCCTCGCCGATGCCGAGCTGATCGCGCTTCTGCTGCGCACCGGCGTGAAGGGCCTGTCGGTGCTGCAACTCGCGCAGCAGCTGCTCACCGAATTCGGCGGACTTTCGGGCCTCTTGCAGGCCGAGCCCGACGATCTCAAGCGCATCAAGGGCCTGGGGCCCGCCAAGCGCGCGGAGATGAGCGCGGTGCTGGAGCTGGCGCGCCGGTCGCTCTCGCAAGAGCTGATGCAGCGCCCCGTCTTCGACTCGCCGGCCAAGGTGAAGGACTACCTGCGCCTGCAGATCGGCGGCAAGCCGCACGAGGTGTTCGTGGTGCTGTTCCTCGACGCGCAGAACCGCCTGATCCGCGCCGAAGAGATGTTCAGGGGCACGCTCACGCAGACGAGCGTGTACCCGCGCGAGGTGCTGAAGCGCGCCCTCGACCTCGGCGCCGCCGCCGTGCTGCTCGCCCACAACCACCCCTCGGGTGCGGCCGAACCTTCGCGGGCCGATGAATATCTCACACAGACCCTCAACAAGGCGCTGGCGCTGATCGACGTGCGCGTGCTCGACCACCTCGTGGTGAGCCAGGCCGAGGTGGTGTCGTTCGCGGAGCGCGGGCTGCTCTGAACCGGCCACGGCGGCGTCCCCTGTTCGAGGGACGCCGCGCAGCGATCACCTGTAACCGTGACTTGCGTCCTTTCCGCTGGCTAACGCCACTTCTACAGTGACGGCACGCTGTTCATTCAAAGGAGTGGAAATGAACACCAATGCCATTCTCTGGGCCGCCGGTGCGGTGCTGATGCTGGTCACCCTCGGCCAGTGGATCGTGCTGCGCTCGCGCTACCTGGACGGCCTCAACAAGCAACGCACGCGCCACGCCCTGCAGCTGCAGACGGCCGGCCAGCACATCGAACAGGCCAAGCGCCAGATCGCCCAGCTGCAACTCGACCTGACCGGCGCCCGCTCGCAGCTGGCCCGCATCGCCGCCCGCCAGCACCAGATGGCCGTCGCCCCGGCGCGCCCTGCGTCCGATGCGCAGGCCGCGCGCCGCGACGCCGGCGTCGCCGCCCGCCGCGGCGAGCCCTTCGACGGCTTCGCCGACACCCTGCCCGCGCTGCAATACCCGCACGACCCCGGCGTGCTGGCGACCTACCCCCGCTCGCACTGAGCAACGCCGAGGGGTTTGGAGCGAGCGCTACAGTGCCCGCATGTCCTCCCGCGGCCTGCACACCCTCTCTGAGCTGAAGGCCGCGCTCGACCAGGCGCGGCGCGAGGCCGAGCGGCAAGAAGCACTGCAACGCGAGATCGCCGCGCGCGAAAAGCGTGAGCGCGAACTCTTCGCGGTCACCGTCGGCCCCGTGCAACCCCTGCGCCCCACAGGCCGGGCGCGCCAGGCAAGGGCCCTGCCCACGCCCGAGCCCCGCCAACGTCAACGCGACGAGCGGGAGGCGCTGCGCGAATCGCTGTCCGACGAATTCAACGTCGACACCCTGCTCGAGACCGACGAGACCCTCTCCTTCCGGCGCCCCGAGATCGGCCTCGACGTGGTGCGCAAGCTGCGCCGCGGCGGCTGGGCCATCCAGGCGCAGATCGACCTGCACGGCCTGCGCCGCGACCCGGCGCGTGTGAAGCTCAACGCCTTCATCCGGGACGCGGCCGAGCAGGGCCTGCGTTGCGTGCGTGTCGTGCACGGCAAGGGCCTCGGCTCGCCCGGTCGCGAGCCGGTGCTCAAGGCCCGCGTGCGCAGCTGGCTGGTGCAGAAGAACGAGGTGCTCGCCTTCGTGCAAGCGCGCCCGGCCGAAGGGGGCAGCGGCGCGCTGGTGGTGTTGCTGAAGGCTTCTTAGCGCGCGGGTTCGCTCGCGAGCTGGCCCAGCAATGCAGGGGGGCTCAGCTGAGCCGCCAAGGCTTCCGCCCACCGGGCGCTGCCCGAACGAGCCAGGTGACCGTTGTCGAAGTAGACCGGCTGGCCATCGACGAGCGAGGCACACATGCCGGTCTGGCACAGCACCCGCGACGGTGAGAACGACCCGGCGATGAAGGCGCGGTTGCGCTCCTTGGCCTCGAAGAAGAACGCCGTCTGCTCGCGGTATTCGGCCGCGCTGTAGTCGAGGTTCGCCGTCGTGCCTCGCAACAGCGCGAGCGCCGCCGCCCGAGGCACGTGTTCGCGAGATCCCGGCACGGGCTCCCAGAGATAGACGGCCTTGCCGTTCGCATGAAGCTCGCGAACGGTGGCATCGAACTGCCGCTGGAACAAGGCGATGGAGCCCGCCTCACCGAGGTTGCGATCGGGCGAGGTGCTGAGGCGGCCCTCGATGGCCTGGCGCCACGATGACACCAGGAACACATTCTTGACCTGCGGGTCCGCAAGCGCCGAGGCGATCATGGTTTCGTTCAGCGAATGGCAGGTCGTGCCCCCACGTTGGACGTGCACGCCGCGAAGCGGAGGGCAGGAGTTCATGAAGGCGAAGCGTGCCGCCTGCCCCGTCTTCTTGAGCCACAGGTCGATGGCGTCCTGCGCGGCCCAGGCGTGCGAGTCCCCCCAGATCACCCACGTCGGAGCCTGACCAGGCGTGCCCAACGTACACAAGGCCGGGGCGGCTCGGCCCGGGGAAGGCCGAAATTCGGCGCAGTGCTCGCCAGGGCGGTCCGTGGCGAAAGACGCAACCCGGGCGACCTCCGGGGGCAGGCGCTGCGGCAGCCCCTGGGTGGCGATCACGGTGGCACACAGCACGACGCTGAGGGCCAGGCCCGCGCCATAGCTCCCCACGAAGCCTCGGCGGCCCGACAGCACACGCCCCGTGCGAAAAGGCGTCTCCACCCAGCGGTACAGGAGCGCCGACAGCACGAAGCATGCTGCCAGCATCGTCACGCGCCAACCGAGCGTGTAGCCATCGCCCAGTTCATTGGACGCGAAGACGTTGATGGGCCAGTGCACCAGGTACAACGAGTACGAGATGCGCCCGACGGCCACCATCGGTGTCGTCGACAGCACCCGCGTCGACCAGGCGCCCGGCGCGCCGCCCGCGAGGAGCAGGCTCGCGGCACCGAGCGTCGGCAGCAAGGCAAAGACTCCTGGAAACTGGGTCTCCGGTGTGTAGCCCGCAATTGCTGCGCCGATGAGCAACGCGCCGACGGCGCCCAGCAGATGCGCAAAGCCCGCATGGCGCACACGTGGCACCCAGGTCAACAAGGCCCCGATCAGCAGTTCCCAGGCCCGGGTGGGCATAAGGTAGAAAGTTGCTTCCGGCTTGGGACCCACAAGCGCCAGGTTCAACCCGAACGACAGCAGCGCCATTCCGAGCACGAGCCACGGTGCCGCCGATCTCCAGCGCTTCAGCACGAAGACCAACAGCAGCGGGTAGAGGATGTAGAACTGCTCTTCGACCGAGAGCGACCAGGTGTGCAGGAGGTAGATGTTGCCCGCCTGCAGGCCGAAGTAGTTGACGTTGCGCCAGAAGTAGATGTTGGCCACATAGAACTGCGTGGCGGCGGCTTCCTCGGCGAGTTGCTGGAAGTCCGCCTGCAGCAGCCGCAACGCGCCATACGCGAGCACCAGCGCCAGCACCACGAAAAGCGCAGGAGCGAGCCGGCGCAAGCGCCTGACCCAGAAATCGAGCAGCGAGAACCGCTGCGCCTCGACCTGCTGCCGCACGATGGCCGTGATCAGGAAGCCCGAGATCACGAAGAACACGTCGACGCCGATGAAGCCGCTCTTGCCAGCCGAAAACAGATGGAAGTGGAAGACGACGACCAGCAGGACGGCGACCGCCCTCAGCCCGTCGATGTCCGGCCGGTACGCGATGGCGCCTCGGTGCGCTTGTTCTGGAATCGTCGGCGGCATGCGTTGCCTCCTCCTGTAGCTTGTGAAGTCCCCCGAGGCGGGATTCTCACAAATCGGGCTCTTGAGGCAGGCCGCTGCCGGCGCTCACGCGCCGTGTTGGTTGCGCATCCAGTCGGCCGTCTTGAAGAACGCCTCTTTGAGACGCTCGATCAACGAAGCATCGAAGCCTTCCTCGTGCATCGCCTGCACCATGCACGCCATCCACTGGTCGCGCCCCTTGATGCCGATGGCGAACGGCAGGTGCCGCGCGCGCAGCATCGGGTGGCCGAAGCGGTCGGTGTAGTGCGAAGGGCCGCCGAGCCAGCCGCAGAGAAACCAGAAAAGCTTGTCGCGCGAGCCTTCGGTGGTGGTCGGGTGCAACGCGCGCAGCTCGGCGTAGGCCGGCTCGAGGTCCATCAGGTCGTAGAAGCGGTCGACGAGCGCTCGCACGGCGGCTTCGCCGCCCACCCGCTCGAAGGCGGTCTGGGTGTGTTCGTTCACGGGAATCGCAGAGAAGGGATCAGGATTCGCAGAGTTTGCCTGCGATCGCGGCGATGCCCTTGGCGGCCTCGCAGCCGGGCAGCATCTCGAGCAGCAACTGTCGCTTCTGCACGGCCTCTCGCACCGACTTGTCGGTGGGGATCTCGCCCAGCAGTTCGAGCTTCACCGGCCCCTTGCCCTCAGGCAGGCTCGGCGAGACGAAACGGTCGACCACCTGCTGGAGCTGGCCGCGGATCACCCGGCCTTCGCCGGTCTTGCCCACCTGGTTGACGATGAGCGAGATGCGCTCGCGCTGCTGCTGCGTGGCCAGCACCTTCACCGTGGCGTAGGCGTCGGTGAGCGAGGTCGGCTCGGGGGTGGCGACGACCAGCACGTCGGTCGCGAGGGACACGGCGAAGAGCACCACGTCGGAGATGCCGGCGCCGGTGTCCAACAGCACACGGTCGTAGCGCGGCGCAACGGTTTCGATGATGCGCAGCAACTGGTCGCGCACTTCGCTCGTGAGGCGGGAATATTCCACCAGGCCCGAACCTGCGAGCAACACCGAGAAGCCACCCGGGGCGGGCAGGATCGCGTCTTCGAGCTTGGCCTTGCCGGTGAACACGTCGTGCAGCGTGATCTTCGGGAAGAGGTTGAGCACCACGTCGAGGTTGGCGAGGCCAAGGTCGGCATCGAGCACCAGCACCCGCTCGCCCCGGCGGGCCAGCGCGGCGGCCAGGTTGGCCGAGACAAAGGTCTTGCCCACGCCGCCCTTGCCGCTGGTCACGGCCAGGATGCGTGCCGCGCGGCCAGAAGCCGGTGCTGCGGTGGGTTGCGATGCAGGGGTGTTCATGACGAGTCTTGTTATTCGATGTCCGGGAACTGCGACACACCGAACAGCAGGCCCTTCTCTTCGGCCGTGACGAGTGAGACTGGAGGCATTTCGAGACAGGCCCGGTTGCGGCCCTCGGTCTTGGCGCGGTAGAGCTGCTGGTCCGCCCGCTCGATCCACAGCGGCGCCGAAGAGCGCACCCACTGCGGTGCAAACGCACCGCCCAGGCTGATGGTGATGTTGATCGACTCGGTGAGGCCGATGGCCACCGGCCGGTGCTCCACCTTGCGGCGGATGCGCTCGGCCACCGTCTGGCCGAAGGCAGGCGGGCAGTTGGGCAGGATGATCGCGAACTCTTCGCCACCCAGGCGCGCCACGGTGTCCATGGGGCGCACACATTCGTTGAGCGACTGCGCCACCGACTGGATCACCAGGTCGCCGGCCGCGTGGCCGTGCGTGTCGTTCACCGCCTTGAAGCGGTCGATGTCGGCGATGAGCACCAGCGCCGGCTCGCCGGCCCGGGCTACTCGGTCGATCTCGCGCGCCAGCGCCAGCTCGAACTGGCGGCGGTTGGCCAGGCCCGTCAGGGGGTCGCGGCTCGACAGGTTGCACAGCGCATCGATCACCGCCTGCAGCCAGGCGGCCTGGCCCACCTCGTCGCGATCGGGCAGGGTGTGCCCCGATTGAGACAGCAACTGCAACGCCGCTCCCAGCTTGAGCTGCGAGGGTTCGGGGGTTGCGGGGGTTGCGGGGGTGTAAGCCACGTCGGTCGAAGGGTTGTCGGCCAGTCTACAGCGGCCGCTGTGGCGACCAAGCGCGAGATAAGGGGCGAAGGCCTGCCAACTTGGCCCTTTCGGCGCACTCAAGCAGCCCAGACTTCAGGCCGATAAGACCCGCAGAACCGGGCTCGCCGACCTTCCGGCGCACGCATACGACCAGGACAAGCTTCACCCATGAGCGCCGCATCTCCCGCTGAACTCGCCGCCTTGCGCAACGTCGCGACGGCCGTGGCCGACCGAGCCGAACAGGAGTTCAGCTTCAGCAGCGCCGACTTCGACCGCGTGCGCCAGCTGATCTACCAGCACGCTGGAATCAGCCTGCACGCCGGCAAGCAGGCGATGGTCTACAGCCGCCTCTCGCGCCGCCTGCGCGAGACGAGCCAGCGATCGTTCAGCCAATACCTGCAGTCGCTCGAAAGCCTGCAGCCCTCGCACCCCGAGTGGCAGGAGTTCGTGAACTGCCTCACGACCAACCTGACCTCCTTTTTCCGCGAAGAGCATCACTTCCAGATGCTCGCGACCGAACTCAAGGCTCGCGCCGGCCAGAGCGTGCGCATCTGGTGCAACGCCGCCTCCACCGGCGAAGAGCCGTATTCGCTCGCGATGACCTGTGCCGAGAACATGGCGAGCGGTGCCACCAAGATCATCGCCAGCGACATCGACACCAAGGTGCTCGCCACCGCCGGGCGCGGCGTCTACAGCGCCGACGCGCGTGGCCTCTCGCCAGAGCGCCTGCGCGCCCACTTCCTGCGCGGCAAGGGCGCCAACAGCGGCTCCATCCGGGTGAAGCCCGAGCTGGCCCGCATGATCGAATTCCGCACGCACAACCTGATGGAGGCACGCTGGCAGCTCGGCGAGCCCTTCGACATCGTGTTCTGCCGCAACGTGATGATCTATTTCGATGCGCCCACGCAGCGCCGCGTGCTCGAGCGCATCCACGGTGTGATGAAACCCAAGAGCCTGCTGTTCGTGGGCCACTCCGAGAACTTCACCGAGTCGAAGGACCTCTTCCGCTTGCGCGGCAAGACCGTCTACGAGCGCGTGTGACAGCTTCACTCAAGCCCACCCACACGCACACCGATATCGGGACAACATGGCTTTGATCTCTTCCTCCAACCCCGCCCAGGGCTCACGCCTGGAGCGGCTGAAGTCGCAGCCCCGCAAACCCGGCGAGGCCTCGTTCTTCTTCTACGACGCGCACTTCAAGAACGACGCGGTCAAGATCCTGCCCGGCGAGTACTTCGTGCACAACGAAGACATGCTGATCATGACCACGCTCGGCTCGTGCATCGCCGCTTGCATCTACGACCGCAACGCCAAGGTGGGCGGCATGAACCACTTCATGCTGCCCGATGGTGCCGGCGACTCCGGCCGCTACGGCTCGTATGCGATGGAGCTGCTCATCAACGAGATGATGAAGCGTGGCGCCAACCGCATGACCATGGAAGCCAAGATCTTCGGCGGCGGCCAGGTGGTGAGCGGCATGACCACGATGAACGTGGGTGAGCGCAACACCAACTTCGTGATGGACTATCTCAAGACCGAGCGCATCCCCATCGTCTCGAAGGACGTGCTCGACGTCTACCCGCGCAAGGTGTGCTTCCTGCCGGGCAGCGGCAAGGCCATGGTCAAGCGCCTCGCGCCGACCAACACCGACGCCCTAATTGCACAAGACCGCGCCGCCGCCCAGAAGGCCGTGCCGGCGTCCACCGGCGGTGGTTCCGTCGACCTCTTCTGACGCGGACACGGGGAGAGCCACAACATGCCCAAGACCCGCGTGATCGTGGTGGACGACTCGGCGCTGGTGCGCAGCCTGCTCGCCGAGATCATCAACCGCCAGCCCGACATGGAATGCATCGGCGCGGCCGCCGACCCCCTGGTGGCCCGCGAGATGATCCGCAACCTCAACCCCGACGTCATCACGCTCGACGTCGAGATGCCGCGCATGGACGGCATCGACTTTCTTTCGAAGCTGATGCGCCTGCGGCCGATGCCGGTGGTCATGGTGTCGACGCTGACCGAGCGCGGCGCCGAGGTCACGATGAAGGCGCTGGAACTCGGCGCCATCGACTTCGTCGCCAAACCCAAGATCGGCGTGGCGGACGGCCTGCGCCTGCTGGCCGAAGACATCACCGACAAGGTGCGCATCGCGAGCAAGGCGCACATCCGCAAGGCCGTGGTGCCGGCCCCGGCCGCGCCCGGCTGCCCCACCCCGGCACGCCCCGCGGTGAACTCGAGCCCGCTCGGCCGCCTGTCGACCGAGAAGATCATCTTCATCGGCGCCTCCACCGGCGGCACCGAAGCCACCAAGGAAGTGCTGATGAACCTGCCGCCCGATTGCCCGGCGGTCGTGATCACGCAGCACATGCCGCCCGGCTTCACCAAGAGCTACGCCGCACGGCTCGACGGCCTGTGCAAGATCCGCGTCGCCGAAGCGCGCGATGGCGAGCGCATCCTGCCCGGCCATGCGTACATCGCCCCCGGCGGCTTCCACCTGAGCGTGGAACGCAGCGGCGCCAACTACCTCGCCCGAGTGCAGGACGGCGACCCCGTCAACCGGCACAAGCCGTCGGTCGAGGTGCTGTTCAAGTCGGCCGCGCGTGTGGTCGGCCCCAATGCGCTGGGCATCATGCTCACCGGCATGGGCGGCGACGGCGCGCGTGCGATGAAGGAGATGCGCGACGCCGGCAGCTACAACTACGTGCAGGACGAAGCGTCCTGCGTGGTGTTTGGCATGCCGCGCGAAGCGATCAATGCCGGGGCGGCGCACGAGGTGCTGCCGCTCACGCAGATCGCCGGCAAGCTCGTCGAGCGCCTGCGCAGCACGGCGGGCATGTCGACCAACCGGGTCTGATCGGCTCAGTCGGCGAGAAAGAGCGCCTGCAGGTCCGACAGGAAGTCGAAGCCTTTGGCGGTGGGCCACACGCGTGCAAAGTCTCGCTCGATGAAGCCGCGCTTGTGCGCTTCGTCGAGCTGCCTTGAGATGCTCGAAAGGGGCAGGCCAGTGCGCTCGGTGAAGCGAGCCAGCTCGAAGCCATCTCGCAGGCGAAGCGCGTTGAGCATGAACTCGAAGGCGAGTGCGTCGCGCTTCACCTCTTCGTCGTTCGACACCGCGAGGCCTTGTGTCGCCTTCTCCATGTAGGTCTGCGGCTCGCGCCAGCGCACCTGGCGCACCACGCGGTGCGGGAAGCTCAGCTTGCTGTGCGCACCCGCACCAATGCCGAGGTAGTCGCCGAACTGCCAGTAGTTGAGGTTGTGCTGGCAATGGTGGCCGCGCTGGGCGAAGGCCGAGACCTCGTAGCGCGCGAGGCCCGCGGCTTCTGTGTGCTCGGCAATCAGATCGAGCATGTCGAAAGCCGTGTCATCGTCGGGCACCACGGGCGGATGTTTGGCAAACCAGGTGTTGGCCTCGATCGTCAGGTGGTAGATCGACAGATGCGGCGGCGCGAACGACAGCGCCTGCGCCAGGTCTTCGCGCAGTTCGGCCACCGTCTGGCCCGGCAGCGCGTACATCAGGTCGAGGTTGAAGGTGTCGAAGGTGTCTTTGGCTTCTTCAACAGCCGCCTTTGCCTGCGCCGCATCGTGCACGCGGCCGATGGCCTGCAACTTCTCGTCATTGAAGCTTTGCACGCCGATCGACAGGCGCGTGACGCCCGCGCCCTTGTAGCCACGGAAACGATCTCGCTCGAAGGTGCCGGGGTTCGCTTCCAGCGTGATCTCACAGCCTGGCTCGAGCGGCAGGCGCGCGCGCACGTCGGCAATCAGTTCGCCGACGGCGTCCGGCGAGAAGAGGCTGGGCGTGCCGCCCCCGATGAAGACGCTGTGGATGCGGCGGCCCCAGATGAAAGGCAACGCCGCTTCGAGATCGGCGCGCAGCGCGGCGAGATACGCCGCCTCGGGCACGCCGCCTCGCTGCTCATGCGAGTTGAAGTCGCAATACGGGCACTTCTTCAGGCACCACGGCAGGTGCACATACAGCGACAGGGGCGGTAGCGCGCCGAGGTTCATCACCCCGGGGCGCATGTAGCGCGCGACGAGGTCTTCGGTGCGGCCCGGGCCGGCAGGTGCCGCCGGCGTGATCGGAATGTCAGCCAAGGTGCCAGACCTCGCGCATCAGCGCGAGCATCTGCTGCGACGCGATCGCGCGGTGGCTGTGCGCATTCTTGGTGGCAGCGTCGAGTTCGGCCACGCTCTTGCCAAGCGAGGGGATGAACAACAAGGGGTCGTAGCCGAAGCCGCCTTCGCCGCGAGGCTCCCACAAGACCACGCCGTCCCAGCGGCCAAAGGCGATCAGGGGCTCCGGGTCGTCGGCCGAGCGCACCGCGACCAATGCGCTGACGAAACGCGCGCGGCGGTCCTCCTTGTCGTCCATCTGTTCCAGCAGGACACGGTTGTTCTCGTCGTCGTCCTTGGGGCGACCGAAGAGCGTCGCGTAGCGGGCGGACAGCACACCGGGCGATCCGCCGAGTGTGTCCACACAAAGCCCCGAGTCGTCCGCAATCGCCGCCGACTGGGCATGCGCCGCCGCGTGTCGCGCTTTCTCGAGTGCGTTCTCGACGAAGGTGACGTGCGGCTCCTCCGCCTCGGGGATGCCGAGGCTGCCTTGGGTGACCAGCTCCAGACCGAGCGGCGCGAACAGCGTCTGCAGCTCGACCAGCTTCTTGGCGTTGTTCGACGCCAGCACGAGCCTCATGATCAGCCTTCGAGCGCCTTGCGCTGCGCCGCCACGAGTTCGCGGATGCCCTTGTCGGCCAGCGCGAGCAGCCGGTCCATGTCGCCGCGCGTGAAGGCCGCGCCTTCGGCGGTGCCCTGCACTTCGACGAAGCTGCCGGCCGCGGTCATCACCACGTTCATGTCGGTGTCGCAGGCAGAGTCTTCGATGTACTCGAGGTCGAGCAGCGGCGTGCCTTCGACGATGCCCACCGAGATCGCGGCCACCGCTTCGCGGATCGGCGACTCGACCAGCAGGCCCTGCTTCTGCAGCCACTTCACCGCATCGGCCGCGGCCACGTAGGCGCCGGTGATGGCCGCGGTGCGGGTGCCGCCATCGGCCTGCAGCACGTCGCAGTCGAGGTGGATGGTGCGCTCGCCGAGCTTCTTCAGGTCGAACACGCAACGCAACGAGCGGCCGATGAGGCGCTGGATCTCCTGCGTGCGGCCGCTCTGCTTGCCACGCGCGGCTTCGCGGTCACCGCGGGTGTGCGTGGCGCGCGGCAGCATGCCGTACTCGGCCGTCACCCAACCTTCGCCGCTGCCGCGCTTGTGCGGCGGTACCTTCTCTTCCACCGAGGCGGTGCACAGCACCTTGGTGTCGCCGAAGGCGATGAGGACGGAACCCTCGGCGTGCTTGGTGTAGCCGCGGGTGATGGTGACGGGGCGCAGGGAGTCTGCTGCCCGGTTCTGAGTGCGTTGGAATGTCATGCCCGTATTGTCGGCGATGGCCGACCCGAGCTCGACGTCAGGACTTCTTCTGCGACGAGCGACGGATCGCTTCGTTGATCTCGCGGATGGAGCGCTCGATCTCCGCTTCGTCCAGCTCGTCGGGCGGCTCCTGGCCGAGCACGCTCGCCTGGATGGTCGACGCGAACACCTCTTCGCCGAGCGTCTGGGTGGAGATGCCGGAGTTGCTGTCGCCGTCTTCGGCCGATTCCCATTCGACGGCCAGCACCGAGACGTTGTCGCTCTTCGGGCCGCCGTTGCGCAGCGCCTGCTCCACGAGCTCGGGCACCGCGTCGGAGATGGTGTTGCGCGCCAGCTGGTCGGTGATCTCGGCATCGCTCACCGTGCCCCACAGGCCATCGGAGCACAGCAGCAGCCGGTCGCCGGCCTGCAGCATCAGCGGGCCGACGGTGTCGACCACCGGCTTGCCGGGGCTGCCGAGGCAGGTGAAGAGCACGTTGCGGTTGAAGCGCTCGCCCATGGGCACGACGTGGCTCATGGTCTCTTGCAGCTCGGAATACGAGTGGTCGCGGGTGCGGGCCACGAGCTTCTCGCCACGCACGAGGTACAGCCGCGAGTCGCCGCAGTGCGCCCAGTAGGCCATGTTGCCTTGCAGGACACACGCGACGACCGTGGTGCGCGGCGTGTCGATCAGCGCCTTCTGGGTCGCATAGCGCAAGAGCTGGTGGTGCCCGGCGATGATGGCTTCGTGCAGGAAGCGCATCGGCTCCTTGAGCGTGGGCTTGGCATCGCGCTGGAACATCGCAGCCAGCGTCTGCAACGCGAGCTGCGAGGCCACTTCACCTTCGGGGTGGCCACCCATGCCGTCTGCCAGCGCGAAGAGACCGGAGTCCCGCGTGTAGCAGTAGCCCATGCGGTCTTCGTTCTTCTCGCGGCCGCCTTTGCGGCTGACCTGGTAGACGCTGAATCGCATCGGGTTTAGGCCTTCGCGCCGGTGGTGAGGTTTTCGAGTTGCAGCTTCAGGCGTTCGCTGAAGCTGAGCTTGGTGTAGCGGCGCTCGGTCTCACGCGCCAGTTCCTTCTGCAGCGAGAAGACGCTCTGCGGCCGCGACAGCGGGTCGAGCGACATGCACCACTCGGTGACTTCGATCAGGTTGTCGGAGTAGACGTTGCGCAGGCGCGAGAGGGAAAGCGCCAGGCGGTCCTTCTCGATGCGCTGGGGCGCGTCGTTCGGCGGGTAGCCCTGCATGCAGGCGTAGATGCAGGCGCCGACCGCGTAGATGTCGGTCCAGGGGCCGAGCGTGCCGTCGCGGCGGTACATCTCGGGGGCCGCGAAGCCCGGCGTGTACATCGGACGGATGAAGTTGCCTTCCTTGCTCAGCACTTCGCGCGCGGCGCCGAAGTCGAGCAGGACAGCCTTGTTCTCGTTGGTGATGAAGATGTTGGCCGGCTTGATGTCGAGGTGCAGCATCTTGTGCTGGTGCACGATGCGCAAGCCGCGCAGGATCTCGTCGAACAGCGAGCGGATGGTCGACTCGCGGAAGACCTTGTCGCGCTTGAGGTCACGCGCGGTGACGATGAAGTCCTGCAGGGTGTCGCCCTGCAGGTAGTTCATCACCATGTAGACGGTGTCGTTCTCGCGGAAGAAGTTGAGCACCGAGACCACGCTCGGGTGCGAGATCTGCGCGAGGTTGCGGCCTTCTTCGAAGAAGCTCTTCAGGCCCAGCCGATAGAGCGGCTGCTTCTCGGGCTTGACGCGCGGCATGAGTTCGCCGGGCGCACGCTCTGCAAGAGACGACGGCAGGTATTCCTTGACGGCCACCAGGTGCCGATCGGAGTCTTCCGCCAAGTACACGACGCCGAAGCCGCCGGCTGCCAGTTTCTTGATGATCTGGTACCCGCCGACCACGGTGCCCGAAGGCAATGGCGCAGGTTTCGGCTTTGACATAATCTCTTTTTGCAATGCGATAAGTCGAATGCCAGTCTACAGCATGACCGGGTATGCAAGCGCCACCGCCGGGGCGCAATCTGCGACAGAAACCACAGGGAGCGCAGAGGCTCCCGGCGCTCGAACCGGCGCTGCTGGAACGGCCAGCGTGACAGTCGAACTGCGCTCCGTCAACGGCCGATTCCTCGACTTGGGTTTTCGTCTGCCAGATGAGTTCCGATCGCTCGAACCAGCCCTGCGCGACTTGATCGGCGGCGCCTTCCGCCGCGGGAAGATCGAGCTGCGCCTGAACACCACGACCACCGCCGACACCTCCTGGCCCTCGCCCCAGCCGGAGCAGCTGAACCGGCTCTCGCGCCTGGAAGGCACCATCCAGGGTTGGCTGCCCAAGGCACAAGGCCTGTCGGTTCATGAGGTCATGCAGTGGTGCAAGGGCGGAACCGCCACCGAGCGCCTCGACGAGGTGGCGCTCGAGGCCGCACGCCAGTGCATCGCCGGCCTGCGGGAGGCACGCCAGCGTGAGGGCGACAAGCTCGTGGCCGTGCTGATGGAGCGGGTGAAGGGCCTGCGCGACCTCGCCGCCCGCGCCGAGCCGCTGGTGCCCGCCGTCGTGCAGCGCCAGCAGCAGCGCTTCATCGAGCGCTGGCAGGAGGCCCTGGCGGCCACCGGCGGCGCACAGGGCGTGTCGCAAGAGGCACTGCAGGAGCGCGCGCTGAGCGAAGCCGCCACCTATGCGATCCGCATCGACGTCGCCGAAGAACTTGCCCGCCTGCGCGCCCACCTCGACGAGATCGCCCGCCTGCTCAAGGCCGGGGGCGAAGTCGGCAAACGGCTCGACTTCCTGATACAGGAGTTGCTCCGTGAAGCGAACACGCTCGGCTCCAAGGCCTCGTCGCTGGAACTCACCAACATCTCGGTCGAGATGAAAGTGCTGATCGAACAGCTGCGCGAGCAGGTGCAGAACATCGAGTGACCCCACGCGGCAGTGGCCGCTCGGCGCAGGGCATCTCCTACACTGCCCGCCGATGTCGCCGATGCTGCTCCTGCTGTTGCCGTTCGTCGGGTGCGTGGTCGCGGCCCTTCTGCCGACCAACGCCCGCAACCTCGAGTCTTCGTGGGCCGCGCTGGTGTCGCTGGCCGTCGCGGTGCCGCTGGCACTGCTGTACCCGCAGGTCGCGGCCGGCGCCGTGGTCGTCGAGCGAGTGCCCTGGCTCACGAGCCTCGGGCTGGACCTCATCGTGCGCATCGACGGCTTCGCCTGGATGTTCGGCATGCTGGTCAGCGGCATGGGGCTCCTGGTCATCGTGTATGCCCGCTACTACCTCTCGCCGGAAGACCCGGCTGCGCGCTTCTACTCGCTGCTGCTCGGCTTCATGGGCGCGATGCTCGGCGTGGTGCTGTCGGGCAACCTGGTGCAGCTCGTCGTCTTCTGGGAGCTGACGAGCGTCTTCTCCTTCCTCCTGATCGGCTACTGGACGCACCGCAAAGACGCCCGCCGCGGCGCGCGCATGGCCTTCACCGTCACTGCCACCGGCGGCCTTGCGCTGCTGGCCGGCGTGCTGCTGCTCGGCCACATCGCCGGCAGCCTGGAACTCGATGCCGTGCTCGCCTCAGGCGACCGCATCCGCGCCCATGCGCTGTACCCGCTGGCGCTCGGCTTGGTGCTGCTGGGCGCGCTGACCAAGAGCGCGCAGTTCCCCTTCCACTTCTGGCTGCCGCATGCGATGGCGGCGCCCACGCCGGTCTCGGCCTACCTGCACTCGGCCACGATGGTGAAGGCGGGCGTCTTTCTGCTCGCGCGCCTGTGGCCGGCGCTGGCCGGCACCGAGGCATGGTTCTGGATCGTCGGCGGCGCGGGCCTGGCCACGCTGCTGCTGGGTGCCTACGCGGCGATGTTCCAGAACGACCTGAAAGGCCTGCTCGCCTACTCGACCATCAGCCATCTCGGGCTCATCACCCTGCTGCTGGGCCTGAACAGCCCGCTCGCGGCAGTGGCGGCGGTCTTCCACATGATGAACCACGCGACGTTCAAGGCGTCGCTCTTCATGTCGGTGGGCATCATCGACCACGAGACCGGCACGCGCGACATGCGCCGCCTCGATGGCCTCTACCGCGCGATGCCCATCACCGGCACGCTCGCCATCGTGGCCTGTGCAGCGATGGCCGGCGTGCCGCTGCTCAATGGCTTCCTGTCGAAGGAGATGTTCTTCGCCGAGACCGTGTTCGTGAGCGCGAGCCCGGCGGTCGAATACGGCCTGCCCGCACTCGCCACGCTGGCCGGAGTGTTCGCGGTGGTCTATTCGTTGCGCTTCGGGCACGACGTCTTCTTCGGCGCGCCGCCCGATTGCCCGCGCCAGCCGCATGAGCCGGTGCACTGGATGCGGGTGCCGGTCGAACTGCTGGTGCTGGCCTGCGTGGTGGTGGGCACGCTGCCGGCCTGGTCGGTCGGACCGCTCCTGGCCACGGCGGCGCAACCGGTGGTGGGCGGCGTGCTGCCCGAGTACAGCCTCGCGATCTGGCACGGCTTCAACACGCCGCTCGTGATGAGCCTGGTGGCGCTGGTGGCGGGCACGGTGATCTACCTGCGCTTTGCCACGCGCTTCAAGCAGCGCCGCACGCGCGGCGCTCCGCTGCTGCAGGGGCTGGACGGCAAGCGCCTCTTCGAAGCGGCGCTGGCCGGCCTCACGCGTGGCTCTTCGCACCTGCTGCGCGGGCTGAGCACGCGGCGCCTGCAGCCGCAGCTCTTCGTCATGCTGCTGATCGCCGGGCTCGCCGGCCTGGGCTCGGCGCTGATCGTGCCGCTGGAATGGGGCGACCGGGCGCGTGTGCCGGCCACGCCGGAGTTCGTGCTGATGTGGGCCGTCGCCTGCGTGTGCGCGGTGGGGGCGGCCTACCAGGCCAAGTTCCACCGGCTCGCGGCCCTCACGATGCTCGGGGTGGTGGGCCTGGCGGTGTGCATCACCTTCGCCTGGTTCTCGGCACCCGACCTCGCGCTCACGCAGCTCGCGGTGGAGGTGGTGACGCTGGTGCTCTTCCTGCTCGGCCTGCGCTGGATGCCCAAGCGCGTGGCGCAGGACGACCCGCGCATCGCCCTGCGCGCCTGGTGGCGCCGACGCCGCGACATCGTGCTCGCGGTGCTGATCGGCGTCGGCCTCGCCACACTCTCGTATGCGCTGCTCACCCGCACGGCGCCACTGTCGATCGCGCCCTACTTCCTGGAGCAGGCGCTGCCCGGCGGAGGCGGCACCAACGTGGTCAACGTGATGCTTGTGGACTTCCGTGCTTTCGACACGCTCGGTGAGATCACCGTGCTGGGCATCGTCGGCATCACGGTGTACGCGCTGCTGCGGCGCTTCCGCCCGCCGCAGGAGACCATCGACCAGCCGGTGCAGCAGCGTGTGCGCGGCATGGGCCGCGACCTCACCGACCGCGCCGAAGACACCGACCGCCTGCAGGAATACCTGGAGGTGCCGGCCGTGCTCGTGCGCCTGTTGCTGCCGGTCGCGGGGCTCTTCGCCTTCCATCTCTTCATGCGCGGGCACAACGAGCCGGGTGGCGGCTTCGTCGCCGGGCTGGTGGTGGCCATCGCGTTCATCGCGCAATACATGGTGGGCGGCACGCGCTGGGTGGAGGCGCGCATGCGTCTGCGGCCTCCGCGCTGGATTGCCTTCGGCCTGCTGATGGCGCTCGGCACCGGCCTCGGCTCGCTCGCGCTCGGTCACCCATTCCTCACCACGCACACGATGCATGTGCACTGGCCGCTGGTCGGCGACGTGCACCTGCCCACGGCGGCGCTCTTCGACCTGGGCGTGTTCTCGGTGGTGGTGGGCGCCACGCTGCTGCTGCTCACCGCCATTGCCCACCAGTCGCTGCGCGCGAGCCGGCAGCAGGCCGCCGCGGCCGACGATGCCCACGAGAAGGAGAAGCCCTGAATGGAAGCCGTGGTGTCGATCGCAATCGGCGTGCTGGCCGGCGCGGGTGTGTGGCTGGTGCTCCGGCCCCGGACCTTCCAGGTATTGATCGGTCTCTCGCTGCTGTCGTATGCGATCAACCTCTTCATCTTCAGCGTGGGCAGCCTGGCCATCGGCCGCGAGCCCATCGTGAAGGCCGGGCTTCCGGCCGACTTGGCGCACTACAGCGACCCGGTGCCGCAATCGCTGGTGCTCACCGCCATCGTCATCGGCTTTGCGACGACGGCGCTCTTCCTCGTGGTGCTGCTTGCCCTGCGGGGGTTGACGGGCGGTGACCACGTGGACGGGCAGGAGGAACGGCCGTGATCCAGGTGGAGTACTCGGCCCACCACCTGGTGGTGCTGCCGGTGTTGCTGCCGCTGGCCACCGCGGCGCTGATGCTCATGCTGGGCGAAGGCCGGCGCGGGCTCAAGAGCGTCATCAACCTCGCCTCCACCGCCCTCGGCCTGGCGGTGGCGGTGCTTCTGCTGCTGCGGGCGGCCGAACAGGCGCCCTCGGCCTTCGGCATCTACCTGCCGGGCAACTGGCCGGTGCCCTTCGGCATCGTGCTCGTGGCCGACCGGCTCTCGGCGCTGATGGCGGTGCTCACCGGCGCCATCGGCCTGGCCACGCTGCTATATGCCCTGGCGCGGTGGCAGCACGCGGGCGTGTATTTCCATGTGCTGTTTCAGCTGCAGTTGATGGGGCTGTACGGCGCCTTCCTTACCGCCGACCTCTTCAACCTCTTCGTCTTCTTCGAGGTGCTGCTGGCGGCAAGCTACGGCCTGCTGCTGCACGGAGGCGGCCTGGCGCGGGTGCGCGCCGGGCTGCACTACATCGCGATCAACCTGGCGGCCTCGCTGCTCTTCCTGATCGGCGTGGCGGTGCTCTACGGCGTGACCGGCACGCTCAACATGGCCGACATCGCGCACAAGCTGCCGCTGGTGCCCGAGAGCGACCGCGGCTTGCTGCATGCGGGCGCGGCCATCCTCGCCATCGCCTTCCTCGCCAAGGCGGCGCTGTGGCCGCTCAACGCCTGGTTGCCGCCCGCCTACGCCGCAGCGAGCGCGCCGGTGGCCGCGCTCTTCGCCATCCTCACCAAGGTCGGGGTGTACGCGGTCCTGCGCCTCTGGACGCTCTGCTTCCCGGCCGATGCCGGCGCCTCGGCCTCGTTCGGCGGCGAGGTTCTGGTCTGGGGTGGGTTGGCCACGCTCGCCTTTGGCGCGATCGGCATGCTGGCCTCGCAGCAGCTCGCGCGGCTGGCCGGCTTCAGCGTGATCGCCTCGTCGGGCACGCTGATCGCCGCCGTCGGCTTCGACGACCCGGCCCTGAGCGGCGGCGCGCTCTTCTACTTGGCCAGTTCCACCCTGGCCGGATGCGCGCTCTTCCTGCTGGTGGAGTTGCTGGAGCGCAGCCGCGAGGTCGAGGTCGGCCCGGAAGAGGTCGATGCAGGCGGTGACGCCCTGCCCGCCTTCATCGACGCCGAGCCTCCGCAGGGCACCAACCTCGACGACGACGAACGGGCGCTGACCGGCCGCGCCATCCCCGCCGCGCTCGCATTCCTCGGCGTGACGTTCACGGTGTGCGCGATGGTGGTCGCGGGCCTTCCACCGCTGTCGGGCTTCGTCGCGAAACTCGCGATGCTGAGCGCATTGCTGGAGCTGCGCAGCGCGCCGGCCTGGACCCTCTTCGCCTTGCTGATCGTCTCGGGCCTGCTCGGCGCCACCGCGCTCATGCGCATCGGCATTCGCCATTTCTGGGCCGGCATCGAGCGCCCGTCGCCCCGCCTGCGGGTGGCCGAGACGCTTCCCATCGCCGGCCTGCTGGTCGCCGCCGTGGCGATGGTGGCCCACGGCGAGCGCGCGCTCGTCTATACCCGTGCCACCGCAGAAGCGCTGCATGAGCCCGGGCTCTACATCAAGGCCGTGATGGATGCCCGGCCCGTGCAAGCCCCAGGGAGCGGCCGATGAAACGCCTGCTGCCGTCGCCGTGGCTGTCGCTCGGCCTTTTCTGCGGCTGGCTGCTGCTTGCGCGGAGCACCAGCGTCGGCGAGGTGCTGCTGGGCCTGCTCGCCGCGGTGCTGCTGCCCTTGCTGATGGCGCCGCTGCGACCCGCGCCGGGCCCGCTGCGCCATTGGGGCCGGCTCGCGGCGCTGGTGCTGCGCGTGGGCCGCGACGTGGTGCGCTCGGCCATCGACGTGGCGCTCGGCGTGTTTCGCGCCAGCCGCCGGCCGCCCCGCAGCGCCTTCGTGGTGGTGCCGCTCGATCTGCACGACCTGCACGGGCTCGCGGCCCTCGCGATGATCACCGCGGTCATCCCCGGCACCGTGTGGTGCGAGCTGGCACCCGACCGCAGCACCCTGCTGCTGCACGTCTTCGACCTCGACGACGAAGCCCGCTTCATCACCCACTTCAAGGCCGACTACGAACAACCGCTGAAGGACGTTTTCGGATGAGCACCCTGCTCTCGCTGGCCATCACGGCCACGCTGCTGATGTACATGGCCGCGATCGGCATCGGATTGGTGCGCCTGCTGCGCGGCCCAAGCGCGCAGGACCGCGTGCTGGCCCTCGATTTCATGTACGTCGTGGGCATGCTGCTGATGCTGGTGCTCGCCATCCGCTATGACAGCGAGATGTATTTCGAGGGCGCGCTGCTGATGGTGCTGTTCGGCTTCGTGGGGTCGGTGGCGCTGGCCAAGTTCCTGCTGCGCGGGGAGGTGATCGAATGATCGTCGCCGAAGTGGTGGTCGCGCTGCTGCTGCTCTCGAGCGGCGTGATCGTGCTCGTCGCCGCGCTGGGCTTGGCGCGCCTGCCCGATTTCTTCGCCCGCATGCATGCCCCGGCGCTCGCGTCCACACTGGCGGCCTGGGTGGTGAGCCTGGCGTCAATCGTGCACTTCAGCACACGCGCCGGCTCGCTGTCGCTGCATGTGTGGCTGATCATCATCGTGCTGTCGATCACCGCGCCGGTGACGACCATCGTGCTGGCACGCGCCGCACTGTTCCGCCGCCGCCAGGCCGGGGATGCCCTCCCGCCGCCGCTCGGCGAGGAAGGCTGACGCTCTTACCCGGTCGACCGACTTCGCAGGCAAAATTCCGGGATGGACTATCCCGGCAATCTCTTCGTGGTGGCGGCGCCCAGCGGCGCCGGCAAATCGAGCCTGGTCAAGGCGCTACTGGAGCTGGATTCACACCTCGTCGTGTCGATCTCCCACACGACCCGCGCTCCACGCGGGCAGGAACAGGAAGGCCGCGAGTACTACTTCATCGACGACGCGACATTCCGCGAAAAGATCTCCCGAGGAGACTTTCTCGAGCATGCCGAGGTGCACGGCAACCGCTACGGCACGTCGCGCGCCGAGGTCGAGAAGCGCATTGCCGGCGGCGAGGATGTGATCCTGGAGATCGACTACCAGGGCGCCCTGCAGATCAAGCAGATCTTCCCGAACGCGGTGCTGATCTTCATCCTGCCCCCCAGCTGGGACGAACTGGCCCAACGCCTGACACGCCGCGGCGAAGACCACCCCGAGGTCATCGCCGAGCGCCTGAAGAACGCACGCATCGAGGTGGCCCAGGCCCGGCATTTCGACTTCGTTATAATCAACGCTCTTTTCGAGACGGCGCTTTTCGACCTGAAAGCCATCGTCCACTCGCAGCGCCTCAAATACGCTGCCTTGCGTCGAAGCAAACCCTCTGTCTTTGCCGCGCTGAACCTCGATTGACCCCCGCTAGACCCACGGAGTACCGCATGGCCCGCATCACCGTCGAAGACTGCCTGACCAAGATCCCCAACCGCTTCCAGCTGGTGCTCGCCGCGACCTACCGCGCCCGCATGCTGAGCCAGGGTCACGCCCCCAAGATCGAGACGAAGAACAAGCCCGGCGTGACCGCCCTGCGCGAAATCGCCGCAGGCGAGGTGGGCGTCGAGATGCTGCGCAAGGTGCCGGTCTGAGTCAGATTCGGCAGCTTTGAAGACAACGGCCCTTCGGGGCCGTTTCCATTTGTGCCGCCCGGGGCGACGCCCGGCAATCCGCGATAAATTCGGGGCATGGCCAGCCCCATCACCTGGATCCGCGACGCCGCCACCGGCGTGGGTCGGCGTGCGCGCGAAGCGCCGCCGCCCACGGTGAGCGATGCCGCTGCGGCCTCCTTCGCCACGCTGGTCAAGAAGCTCGACTACCTCGATGCCGCCGACATCAAGCGGGTGCGCGAGGCCTATCGTTTCGCCGACGAAGCCCACCTGGGCCAGTTCCGGGCGAGCGGCGAGCCCTACATCACCCACCCCATCGCCGTGGCCGGCCTATGCGCCGACTGGAAGCTCGATGCGCAGGCCATCATGGCCGCGCTCATGCACGACGCGATGGAAGACTGCGGCGTCACCAAGGTCGAGCTGATCGAGCGCTTCGGCGGCGCCACCGCCGACCTGGTCGACGGCCTCACGAAGCTGGACAAGATCCAGTTCTCGACCAAGGAAGAGTCACAGGCGGAGTCCTTCCGCAAGATGCTGCTGGCGATGGCGCGCGATGTGCGCGTGATCCTCATCAAGCTCGCTGACCGCCTGCACAACATGCGCACGATGGAGGCGATGGCTGCCACCAAGCGTGTGCGCATCGCGCGCGAAACGCTCGACATCTTCGCCCCCATCGCCCACCGCCTGGGTCTGAACCAGACCTACCGCGAGCTGCAGGAGCTGTCGTTCCAGTACCTGCGCCCCTGGCGCCACGCGGCGCTGTCGAAGGCCATCAACCGCGCGCGCGGCTACCGGCGCGACATCGTCGAGCGCATCCAGAAGGAAGTGGAGAAGGCCTTCGGCGACGCCAAGCAGAAGGTGCAGGTGTACGGCCGCGAGAAGACGCTCTTTTCCATCTACGCCAAGATGCGCGAGAAGCACCTGACCTTCGCGCAGGTGAACGACATCTTCGGCTTCCGCATCGTCGTCAGCACCCTGCCCGAGTGTTACCTCGCGCTCGGCGTGCTGCACCAGCTCTACAAGCCGCTGCCCGGCCGCTTCAAGGACTACATCGCGATCCCCAAGGCCAACGGCTACCAGTCGCTGCACACCACACTGGTGAGCCCGCTGGGCACGGCGGTGGAGTTCCAGATCCGCACCGAGCCGATGCACGCCGTGGCCGAAAAGGGCATTGCCGCGCACTGGATGTACAAGATCGGCGGCTCGGCCCAGCCGCAGGACGCGCAGCGCCTGGGCGCGCTTTGGCTGCAGTCGCTGGTCGACATCCAGGACGAGACGCGCGACGCGAGCGAGTTCCTCGAGCACGTGAAGATCGACCTCTTCCCCGATGCGGTCTACGTGTTCACGCCCAAGTCGAAGATCATGGCGCTGCCGCGTGGTGCGACGCCGGTCGACTTCGCCTACGCCATCCACTCCGACGTGGGTGACCATTGCGTGGCCGCCAAGGTCAACGGCGACCCGGTGGCCTTGCGCACCGAGCTGCGCAGTGGCGACGTGGTCGAGATCGTCACCGCGCCGGGCGCCCGGCCGAACCCGGGCTGGCTGAACTTCGTGCGCACCGGCCGTGCGCGCTCGAAGATCCGCCACTACCTGAAGAACATGGAGCAGGAGGAGTCGCAGCAGCTAGGCGAGAAGCTGCTCGCGCAAGCCCTGCGTGCCGAGGGCATGACCCTGCCCGACACCGACCCCAACGACGCCGCTGCGTCCGCGTTGTGGCAGGCACTCACGCGCTGGAGCGGCAACCGCAACCGCGCCGACCTGCTCACCGACATCGGCCTCGGCCGCAAGATCGCGATCATCGTGGCCAAGCGCCTGTCGCAGCTGATGCTGGAGCGTGGCGCCAAGCCCGACGCGCTCACGCTGACGATGGGCCGCTACGCCGCCCAAGACGACCTCACACCGAGCCAGGGCCTGGTGGTGATCGACGGCAGCGAAGGTGCCTCGGTGCAGATGGCGACCTGCTGCCGCCCCATCCCGGGCGACGACATCGTCGGCTACCTGGGCCGCGGCGAAGGCCTTTTGGTGCACACCGCCGAGTGCAGCGTCGGCAAGCGCCTCTTCGAGCGCGACAGCGAACGTTGGATCACCGTCGACTGGGCCGAGGAGCCGGTGCGCTCCTTCGAGACCAGCATCACCATCCTGCTGAAGAACGGCAAGGGCGTGCTGGCCCAGGTGGCGCAGGCGGTCAGTTCGGTCGAGGCCGACATCTCCCACATCGACATGGACGACGAAGCCGCCGCCGAGACCACCGAGCTGCGCCTGCTCATCAGCGTGCGCGACCGCCAGCACCTGGCCGACGTGATGCGCACGCTGCGCCGCGCGCCGGCGGTGCTGAAGGTGTTGCGGCTGAAGCCCTGAGTCATGCCTTGGGCTCGGGCTTCGGGTACACGACGTCCACCACTTCCAGCTTCTCCAGCCCACCCGGCGTGACGAGCGACACCTCGTCACCCACCCTCGCCTTCAGCAGGGCGCGCGCGATCGGCGAAATCCAGCTCACCTCGCCTTTCAGGTTGTCGGTCTCGTCGATGCCCTTGATGGTGATGGTGCGCTCGTCGCCGTCTGCGTTGGCGTAGGTCACCGTCGCGCCGAAGAAGATCTGGTCGTTGCCGAAGTGGGCGGACGGGTCGGCCACCTCGGCGATGTCGAGCCGCTTGGTGAGGAAGCGGATGCGGCGGTCGATCTCGCGCAGGCGCTTCTTGCCGTAGAGGTAATCGCCGTTCTCCGAGCGGTCGCCGTTCTTTGCGGCCCACGACACCACCTCGACCACCTTCGGCCGCTCCACGTCGAGCAAGGTCATCAGCTCTTCGCGCAGCCGCTTGTAGCCCTCGGGCGTGACGTAGTTTTTCGTGCCGGCCGGCAATGGCGGCAGGCCGGGGCTGTCGTCATCGTCGTCGTCGCCTTCCGGCTCCTTGGTGAAAGCCTTGTTCATGGGTGCATTGTCTTGGATTCACCGATTCGACCCGTCGATGCGGGTAGCCGCCGGGCGGCGCTTGACCTGGATCAAGCGCCGCATGACACCCGCTCCCTACGATAGGTGCATCTCGAATGCATCTTCGTGGTGCGTGCCCAGTTCCGCATGAAACTCACCAGCTTCACCGACTACAGCCTGCGCGTGCTGATCTACCTTGCGGCGCAGCCCGGCCGACGCGCCACCGTGACCGAGATCGCGAACTGCTTCGAGATCTCGGAGAACCACTTGACCAAGGTCGTGCACTTTCTCGGCAAGCAAGGTTGGCTGAACACCGTGCGTGGCAAGGGCGGCGGCTTCAGCCTCGCACAGCCGCCGGAGCAGATCGTCGTGGGTGAGGTCGTGCGCCGCACGGAAGGCATCGACACCCCGGCGGAATGTTTCGGCCCCACCGAACGCCGCTGCCGCATCGAGCACCTGTGCCAGTTGCGCGGCGTGCTGCAGGAGGCGGTCGACGCCTTCTATCGGGTTCTCGATGGCTGCACGCTCGCCGACATCGCCCGCAACCGCCATGCGCTCTCGCGGGTGCTGTTTCTGCAGGCGGCGCCGTGACGGCGGTCCTGCTGCAGCTCGATGAGCCCCCTCGCCCGGGTGCCGCGCCGCGCGGCTTCGCGCTGTGGGCCCTGGGCTTTCGCCCGTTCTACCTCCTGGCGAGCGGCTTCGCGGCGCTGTCGATCCTGCTGTGGTCGCTGCAGTTCACCGGCTGGTTGCCGCGGCCCTATCTCGCCGGGCCGCTGTGGCATGCGCATGAGATGGTGTTCGGCTTCACGCTGGCCGTGGTGGTCGGTTTCCTGTTCACCGCCGGGCGCAACTGGTCGGGTCGGCCCACACCCACTGGCCGCACCTTGATGGCCCTGGCTGCGCTGTGGCTCGCGGGGCGTGTGCTGGTGCTGTCGCCGTGGGGCCTGGCCTCGGCCCTCGTCAACGCGGCCTTTCCGCTGGCGGCCGCAGCGGGGCTCGCGATTCCGTTCTGGCGCTCACGCAACCAACGCAACTACTTCTTCGTCGGCCTGCTCATGCTGATGGGGCTGGCCAATCTCATCTTGCACCTGTCACAGCTCGGCGCACTCGACCTGCCGGGATGGCTCGGGGTGCAACTCGCGCTCGACGTGGTGCTCTTCATCATGACGGTGATGGGCGGGCGGGTCATCCCGATGTTCACCAACAACGGCGTGCCCAACGCCAATGCCAAGCGCCACCCCGGGGTGGAGAAGTTGGCCCTCGGCAGCGTGCTGGTGCTGCTCGTCGCCGATCTGCTGCCTTTGCCGGCGGCCGCGATGGCGCTGATCGCGGCGCTGGCCGCACTGGCGAACGGCACGCGCCTCGTGCTGTGGCAACCCAGGGCCACCCTTCGTAAGCCGCTGGTGTGGGTGCTGCATCTGGGTTATGCGTGGATCGTGCTGCACCTCATCCTTCGGGCGGCCGCAGCACTCGGCTGGGTGCCCGCGTCGATGGCCACCCACGCACTGACGGTGGGTGCGATCGGCGGCCTCGTGATCGGCATGATGACCCGCACCGCACGGGGCCACACGGCGCGGCCGTTGAAGGCAGATGGCGCCGACACCAGCGCCTACCTGCTCGTGGCCTGCGCAGCGCTCGTGCGCGTCTTCCTGCCCCTGGCCTGGCCGGCATGGACACTGCCCGCCATCGTGCTGTCCGCTGTCTTCTGGTCGGCCGGGTTCGGCCTCTATGCCCTGCGCTACTGGCCGGTGCTGAGCCGCCCGCGGCTCGATGGGCAACCCGGCTGACCGCGTGGATTACGCAACCGTCAAGCTGATCCACCAGAGCGCGGTGGTGCTCTCGATCGGCGGCTTTGTGCTGCGCGCCTTCGCGTCGCTGATGGGGGCACGATGGGTCAAAGGCCGCGCGGCGAAGACGCTGCCGCATGTGATCGACACCGTGCTACTCGCAAGCGCAGTCACCTTGGCGGTGTGGTTGCACCTCAACCCGCTCACGACGGCTTGGCTGGCCGCCAAGATCGTGGCGCTCCTGGTCTACATCGGCCTCGGCATGGTGGCATTGAAGCCATCGCGGCCTGCGCCACAGCGGTCGATGGCGATGCTTGCGGCGTTTGCGACGCTCGCCTACATCGTCTCGGTGGCGGTCACCAAGAACCCACTTCCCTTCGTCGCGAGCTGAGTGGGCTCAGTCTTGCTTGCGGGTGAACCGAAAGACGGCGACCACGACACCGGCGTACACCGGCAGCAGCAGGTAGAAGAGCCGATTCGGCACGAACACGAATTCACCCGAGCTGCGCGTGTCCAGCAACACGTCCATTCCCACGAGGAAGAACAGCCAGGGCAACGCGATGGCGAGGAAGCGGATCAAGGAGTGCATGTCGCAGCGCTGGTCGGTGGATCGCAGTGTGCGATGTTCGCAGAGACTTGGCCGATCGTGAACCACGGAAATCGGTGTCTCTGGCGCGACGTGGCGGAGCGGAGCACAAAGACAAACGCCCTAGAGGCGCTAACCTCTAAGGCGTTGGTCTAGAACGATTGTTCTGGCGCGGCTGGCAGGATTCGAACCCACGACCCCTTGGTTCGTAGCCAAGTACTCTATCCAACTGAGCTACAGCCGCGAAGCCTTGAACTATAACACCAACTTCGAGGCCGTCTACAAAGCGGCTGCCTCGCGATAACAAGAAGCTGCGCGTTCGACATCGGACTGCTGATCGGCCAGCTTCGCCAGCAGCAGCCAGGCGCGGCGGCGCGAGGCCTTGTGCAGCCCAGGCGCCAAGGCGGCTTGCTCCAGCAGCAGACGCGCCTTGCCCCACAACTCGCGCTCAGCCAGCGCGCAGCCCACCGCATAGGCCACGGCCGCTTCTCGGGGGTGGGCCAGCGCCGCAGCCTCCAGGCGGGCGAGCCAGTCGGGTGCCAGACCGTCCATGCAGGCGACGAGGCCGTCGGCGAGGGCGACACGGTCGTCTTCGGTGAAGTCGGCCAGCCGATCCCAGAAGGGCCGCAGCCATGCGCGACCTTCGGCTTGCGCACCGAACGCCGCCATGCGCTCGGCGGCCCGCGCCACGACCAGCGGGTCGCGGCGGTCGGCCGCGTCGAGGGCGAACCAAGTGCGGCGCACCTGGTCGGCATCGCGCGCGCCATCGAGCGATTCGAAGGCCAGGGAGCGCAAGAGACCTTGCGCTGCCACCTTGGAGAAGGCTTGATGCTTGGCCAAGAGGCGCGCCGTCTTCAGTGCCTCGTGCGGCTGCTGCGCGAGGCGACACGCTTGCAGCTTGAGACGCAATGCGTGGGTGCGGCGCGCCACGCCGGGGGGCAGGACCGAGAGCAGGCTCAGCGCGCGCGCTGCATCGCGGTCGTCGAGTGCCCACTCGGCAGCGAGCAACCGCGCGCCTTCTTCGGCCGAGCGGGCAGCGCTGCTGCGGCTGCTGAGTTCGAGCGCCTTTTCGAGTTCTTCGTCGCGGCGCACGCGGTCTTGCAACTTGTGGGCACTGCCGGCTGCCAGCAGGTGACCGAGCACGGTGAACTCGTTGTCTTGTGCGAGGTCGGGTGTCTCGGCCTGGATCAGCAGGGCGCGCTGCGCCGCCTTCTGGGCGCGGCTGTAGCGGCCGCCGAAGAACTGCGCGAGCGCATCGCGCAACGCAGCCTGCGCCGTGCGGTCGCGGCGCGCCACGCGCCACTCATGCGCCTTGCGCGGCAGGCCCACGAGTGCGTTCACCGCCTGGAAGATGGTCACCAGCGCCAGGCAGGTGAGCAGCAACGCCAGCAGGAAGAGATTCATCGACACGTCCATGCGCCAGCCGCCCCAGTAGAGCGACACCAGCCCATCGTTGGCGCCGAAGGTGGCAGCCGCCACGACGGCGACCACGAAGAGCAGGATGAACCAGACGACCGCGCGCATGAAGACGGTCAACGCCCCGCGGTAGCGGCTGCCAATGCGGCCAGCGTGTCATCGGGCCGCGGCAGCCCCACCTGGCGCGAGCCGGCCGCCACCTGCTTGAGCAGGTCGCCGGCCACGCCGGTCCGGCGCGAGCTGCGATCGAAGTAGCGCTCGAGCGCCTGCTGGGCGCTTTGCACGTCGGTCTGCACGGTGTCGAACTGGCGGCTGAGCACTGCAAGACGTGCGTTGAGCAAGCGAAGCTTGAGGTTCTCGCGCAGGAAGAAGGCCTGCTCGGGCGCCACGAGCATGGCCTCGGGATGGTCGATGCGGGTCACACGCACCAGCGTGCGCGTCTCGCCCCACAAGGTCTGCATCAGGCCGTGCCAGCGGTCGGACACGGCGGTGGTCCAACCCGCCGGTGCAGATGCCGGTGCCGATGCGCTCTTCGCCGAGGCCTTGGGTGCACTGGCGGCGGGCCTCGTCTCCTTGCGCGGCTCGGCCTGCGACAGCAGCGGCAGTTCGTCGACGAGCCGAATCGCTTCGTCGAGCTTGATCGACAGCGCCGCGATGTCGGGCACGCCCACCGCCTTCACGCGGTCGATGTCGCGGGCGATGGCGCGGCGCACACCTTCGAGCCGCGGCTGTGCATACCGTGCGAGGCGATCGTCGGCCTGCTTGAGCGCCGCGACCAGCGGCTCGGCACTGCCGGTGATGGTGGCCTGCTGCTGCGCCACGCGCAGGCCGGAGTCGATGTCGACCAGCACGTTTTCATCGCGGGAGCGCGACAGCGACTGGATCAGGTCTTCGAGCTGCGTGCGCTGGATCGACACCTCGGCCAGGCGCGCTTCGAGCAGCGTCACCTTGGCCGCGCTTTCGCGGGCCGTCTCGTCGGCGCGCTTGGCGAGCAGGCGGGCTTCGGCCGATTGGGTCTGGCTGTCTTGCTGGCGGCGCACGAGTTCCTGCTCCAGCTTGCGCACCCGTTGCTGGGCCGACCACGCGAGCCCGAGGCTCACGGCGACCACCAACGCGAGCAGTGCCACGAGCGCCAGCACCCAGCGGCTGCGGCGCGGCGCCGCCGCGGGCACGACAGGCTCGCTGGCCGCAGGTGGCAGAGGGGTATGCGTGACGTCGTTCACAGTGCGATCGATTGTATGCAGGCCACCACGGCCTCTGCGCTGGGACGGGCTTCGAGCACGCGCCCGATGCCGAGGCTGCGCGCGGTCTGTGCGATGCGTGGGTGCGTGGCGAGCGCGGTCGTGCCCGACCACGATGCGTGCGGTGCGAGCGTCTGCAGGTTCGTGACGGCCTCCGAACTGCTGAAGAGCCACAGGTGCTGGTCGGGCGCAGCCAGTGCGGCCTGCAGCAGCGCCTGCGCTTCGGTCGACAGGGCCGGCACCGCGCGGCCATACGCCGCCACGAACTGCAGGACCGCGCCGCGCTCACGCAGACGCTCGGCCAGCCAATCACGGCCGCTCGCACCGCGCACGACCAGCACCTGGCGGCCTTGCCAGTCACGCTGGGCCAGCTGCAGCCACAGCGCTTCGGAGTCGAACTGCGGCGAGTCGGCCGCTGGCTCGACCACCGTCGACACGCCCAGCGCACGCAACACGCGTGTCGTGCCCGGGCCCGGCGACGCGGCCACCAACGCATCGGGCCAGACCGCGCCCTCGGGTCTGCCATCGAAGAAGCAGGTCGCCGCATTGGGGCTCACGAAGACGACCAGGGCCACGCGATGCAGGCCCTGCCAGGCCTCGGCGAGCGCTCGAGCATCGCCGCTGGGTGCGATCTCGATCAGCGGCAGGGCCTCGGCCTGCAACCCTGCATCACGCAACAGCTGCACCCACTCGTCGGCTTGGGCCGCAGGCCGGGTGACGAGCACACGCATGGGGTTCAGGGCGTCGCGAGATAGCCGTCGGCGCCAAGCGCTCGCAGGCGCGCCGCGGCTTCTTCGCCCAGGGCACTGGCAGCGTCTGCATCGGCAACGGACGCTTCCACCGACACCCGCAGCAGCGGCCGTGTCGTCTCCTGCCCGTGACCCAAGGCGGCATTGAGGTGCAGCGTGTCGCCGTGCCACACCGCGTGCGCCGCGAGCGGCATGCTGCAGCTGCCGCCAAGGGCGCGCGAGACCGCGCGCTCCGCATGCACCGAGAGCCAGGTGGGGCGGTGGATCAGGTCGGCCAGTTGTGCCCGCAGCGGGCCGGCATCGGCCAGCACCTCGATGCCGAGCGCGCCCTGGCCCGCGGCCGGCAGCATCTCGCTCGTGTCGAAGGTGGCGCGGATGCGGCTGGCCAGCCCCAGGCGCTTGAGGCCGGCCGCAGCCAGCACGATGGCGTCGTACTGGCCGTCGTCGAGCTTGCGCAGCCGGGTGTCGAGATTGCCGCGCAGGGGTTCGATCTGGAGGTCGGGCCGCAGCGAACGCAGCAGCACCACGCGCCGCAGGCTGGAGGTGCCCACCTTCGCGCCCTGCGGCAGCTCGGCAAGCGAGGCGTAGGTGTTGGAGACAAGGGCGTCGCGCGGGTCTTCGCGTTCCAGAACCGCGGCGAGCGCGAAGCCGTCGGGCAGGTCCATCGGCACATCCTTGAGCGAATGCACCGCAAGGTGCGCACGGCCTTCTTCGAGCGCCGTTTCCAGCTCCTTCACGAAAAGGCCCTTGCCGCCAACCTTCGAGAGCGTGCGGTCGAGGATCTGGTCACCGCGCGTCGTCATGCCCAGCAGGCCCACGTCGAGCCCGAAGCGTTGCTTCAGCAGTGCCTGCACATGCTCGGCCTGCCAGAGGGCGAGGCGGCTTTCACGGGTGGCGATCAGGAGGGGAGCGGGAGCGACGTGCGACATCGGGCGATGCTATCAGGGGCCCCTCGAGCCCCGCCCCCGCAGCGCACGTTGGTAACCCGCAGGTAACCCGCCAGCCCTTACATTGCGCGCACCCCTCCACTCCTCTTGCAGAGAGCTCCCATGCCCCGCGCCCGGCCCGACGACGACAAGAACCTGCCCCTGGTCACCGACATCCGCCTCCTCGGCCGCATCCTGGGCGACGTGATCCGCGAGCAGGAGGGCAAGCCGGCGTTCGAGCTCATCGAGCATGTGCGCCGTCTCTCGGTGGCCTACCGCCTCAAGCACGACGCGCAAGCCGGCAAGGCGCTCGACCGCCTGCTCAAGAACCTCTCGGCCGACCAGACCGTGAGCGTCATCCGCGCCTTCAGCTACTTCAGCCACCTGGCCAACATCGCCGAAGACCGCCACCACGTGCGCCGCCGCGAGCACCACGAGCGCGCCGGCCACCTGCAGGAAGGCTCGCTCGCCATGAGCCTGTCGCGCCTGGCCGATGCCGACATCCGCGCCACCGAGATCGCACGCACGCTGCAGCACGCCTTCATCTCCCCCGTGCTCACCGCCCACCCGACCGAAGTGCAGCGCAAGAGCATCCTCGACGCCGAGCGGGCCATCGCCGAACTGGTGAGCCAGCGCGACAAGCTCGCCACCACCCGCGAGCTCGAGCAGAACGAGGCGCTCCTGCGCGCGCGTGTGACCCAGCTGTGGCAGACCCGCATGCTGCGCTACACCAAGCTCACCGTGGCCGACGAGATCGAGAACGCGCTCAGCTACTACCAGAGCACCTTCCTGCGCCAGATCCCGCGCCTGTACCGCGAGCTGGAAGAGGCACTGCCCGGCCACCCCATCGCACCCTTCTTCCGCATGGGCAACTGGATCGGCGGTGACCGCGACGGCAACCCCAACGTGACGGCCGAGACGCTGCAGATGGCGCTGCGCCGCCAGAGCGAGACGGCACTGCGCTACTACCTGACCGAGGTGCACGAGCTGGGGGCCGAACTGTCGATCTCGGCCCTGCTCTCACCCGTCACGCCCGAGATGCAGGCGCTGGCCGCCGCCTCGCCCGACCAGGGCGCACACCGCGAGGATGAACCCTATCGGCGTGCCTTGATCGGCATGTACGCCCGCCTGGCGGCCACGCTGCACGAACTCACCGGCACCGAGGCGCTGCGCCACGCGGTGGCGCCGCAGTCGCCGTATGCGAGCAGCGACGAGTTCCTGCAGAACCTGCAGGTGATCGAGGCGTCCTTGCGCTCGCACCATGCGCAGGCCTTGATCGCCCCGCGCCTGAAGCCGCTGATGCGTGCGGTGCAGGTGTTCGGCTTCCACCTGGCGACCGTGGACCTGCGCCAGAGCTCCGACAAGCACGAGGCGGTGGTGGCCGAGCTGCTGCGCGTGGCGCGCCTCGAGGCGGACTACTCAGCGCTCAACGAGCCGGCCCGCCGCGAGCTGCTGGTGCGGCTCTTGAACGACGCCCGGCCGCTGCGGGTGCACGGGGCGGAGTATTCGGAGCACACGCAGGGCGAGGTGGCGATCTTCGAGGCGGCGCTTCGGATGCGCCAGGCCTATGGGCGCGAGGCGCTGCGCCACTACATCATCTCGCACACCGAGGACGTGAGCGACCTGCTGGAGGTGCTGCTGCTGCAGAAGGAGGCGGGCCTCTTGCGCGGCACGCTGGACGATTCGGCAAGCTGCGACCTCATCGTCTCGCCACTCTTCGAGACCATCGGCGACCTGCGCCGGGCCGGCCCGATCATGCGCGAGTACTACGCGTTGCCGGGCATCGCGCAGATGATGGTGCGCTCGGGCCGCGAGCAGGACGTGATGCTGGGCTACAGCGATAGCAACAAGGACGGGGGGTTTTTCACGAGCAACTGGGAGCTGTACCGGGCGGAGACGGCGCTGGTGAAGCTCTTCGATGAGCTGAAGACGGCGCATGGCATCGTGCTGCGGCTCTTCCACGGTCGCGGGGGCACGGTGGGGCGTGGCGGCGGCCCGAGCTTCCAGGCGATCCTGGCGCAGCCGCCGGGCACGGTGAACGGGCAGATCCGCCTGACCGAGCAGGGCGAGGTGATCAACTCGAAGTACGCGAACCCGGAGATCGGGTTGCGCAACCTGGAGACGCTGGTGGCGGCCACGCTGGAGGCGACGCTGCTGCACCCGACCAAGCCGGCCACCAAGGCCTTCCTGGAGGCGGCCGATGCGATCAGCACGGCGAGCATGGCGGCTTACCGCAAGCTGGTGTACGAGACGCCGGGTTTCACGGACTACTTCTTCGCGGCCACGCCGATCCGCGAGATCGCGGAGCTGAACATCGGCTCGCGCCCGGCCTCGCGCAAGGCGACACGGGCGATCGAGGACCTGCGGGCGATCCCCTGGAGCTTCAGCTGGGGGCAGTGCCGGGTGGCGCTGCCGGGCTGGTGCGGCTTCGGCTCGGCGATCAATGCGTTCCTGGGCTCGAATGCGAAGGAGCGCCGGGAGCGGCTGCTGCTGTTGCAGCGCATGCACAAGCAGTGGCCGTTTTTCCGCACGCTGCTGTCGAACCTGGACATGGTGCTGGCGAAGACGGATCTGGCGATCGCGGCGCGCTACGTCGAGTTGGTGGAAGACAGGCGGCTGGGCAAGAAGATCTTCGCGGCGATCGAGGCCGAATGGCGCGCCACCTCGGAGGCGCTCTCGCTCATCACCGGGGAGAAGAAGCGGCTGGCCACGAACCCGTCGCTCGCGCGCTCGATCGAGCATCGCTTCCCGTATCTCGACCCGCTCAATCACCTGCAGGTGGAGCTGATGCGGCGCTATCGCCAGCAGCGAGATGACGACCCGGCCATCGAGCGGGTGAAGCGCGGCATCCACATCTCCATCAACGGGGTGGCGGCAGGGTTGCGGAATACCGGGTAAACGCTTGCTCGGGTAATTCTGGACAGGCATGTAAAAAATTCTCACAAAGTGCCTTCGCCTCACAAATCACCCGAGGTTTTCCCAGGGCAATTCAGCAATTCCGTACAAGTGAGGGCCTCAAAATCCAAGGAATGATGCACGCGCGTCCACTTTAAGAGACGCGACGGCAAGTCAAACAGCTCCAGCAGTTCAGGAGCCAAGAAGCCGATCGACCCCGGTTGCATCACACCTCTTGGAGACAAACATGAGACTTCTCACCCGCCACATCCTGCGCGCCGGTTTTGCGCTGGTTGTCACCACCCTCACCACCGCCGCCTTCGCACAAACCAGCTTCTCCGCCACCTACAAGGGCGGCAGCACCTCCTCGTGCGGCACCACCTTCAACATCAGCGGCAAGGAGCCCACCGCCTCCGGCAAGTACCCGGTCTACATCCACATCGGCGGCACGGGGGAGCCCTACAACGGCGCATGGGCCTCGGCCGCCGTTGACGCGATGGCCGCCAAAGGCTTCGTGGCTGCGACCGTCGAGTACGACAACGGAAGCTTCGGCACCTGCACCACGATCAGCACGCGCGCCAAGTGCATCTTCAACGGCGCCAACGCCAACAGCGCCATCGCCAAGCTGTGCGCCCGCGCCAAGGCGGACTGCTCCAAGGGCGTGGTCACCGGCGGCCTGAGCCAGGGCTCGATCATCTCGGTGCTCTCGCGCAACTTCGACAGCCGCATCCGCGCCTCGATGGGCCAGGGCACCGGCTCGACCTACACCGTGGCCTACAACCTCGAGTCGTGCATGGCCAACGGCAAGCACACCCAGCCGGGCGACCGCCTGCGCATCATCAACGGCGAGCGCGACATGTTCGTCGGCGGCACCGAGTCGATTGCCCGCTCGCAAGCCGAGCTGGTGACGGGCCTGAAGTGCTCGGGCCTGTCTCCGACCGAGTGCTTCCGCTCCAACGGTTCCGGCTGGGCCGTGGTGAAGGACTACCAGGTCAACGACCTGTATGCCGACCACTGCTTCATGGGCCTGGGCACCTACGGCGCGCAGTGCACGGGCATCCTGGCCGTGGACACCAACTACCGCTACGGCTCCGGCGCCTGGGCGCTGCCGGCCACCACCAACTGGCTCAAGAGCTTCGTCACGCCGTGACGTTCGGCGCGGCGGCGACGTCCTGATCGCCGCCCACTGAAGAGCAAGCCTCGCGGGCCCACTTGGGCCCGTGGGGCTTTGTGCTTCGGCACACCGCTCGCCCGTGCTGACACGTTTCGTACGCGGACATCCCTTGAGCAATCTGCACGCTAGGGTTGACCTCGTTGGCACACAAGGGCGAACGCGGCATTCTTGGTCCACATCGAGGTTGTTGTATGAGCGGATTCATCCACATCACCCACAAGACGCCCGCCTGGCAAAAGCTGCTGCGCACGGCGTCCGGCCTGGCGGTCGTGGTGGGCGGCTTTGCCTGGTACGTGCTCAGTGACGAAGGGTTGCCCATGAACGCAACCACCGCCGATGCGAAGGCGCCGTTCGTGAAGGCCCAGCCGCTGCCGGCACCGCCCCCCACGGCGATGGCGGCCGACAAAGACGACGCACAAGCGGAGCGCCAGCCCGCAAAAGCAGCCGCAAGCCTCGGCACCGACACCCACGATGACGACGACTACGCCGCCCGCAATGCCGGCATCGACGTGCACCGTCTCACCCTGCTGCGGCACCAGACTGCACGCAGCTTCCTGAGCGAAGTGCTGCTCACCGAAGGCTCGCCCTCGGGCTTCGTGGTGGCCGAGGTTCTGCCGGAAAGCCGCTACGAACGCATGGGCCTCAAGCCGGGTGACGTGATCTACACGCTCGACACACCGGGCACGCCCCCGGTCGACGAGAACTCGATGGTCGCGCTGATGCAACAGACCGAGCTGTCGCTCGAGGTCTACCGCAACGGCGCGCTCACCCGCCTGCACACGAACCTGGCCAAGCTGGAGGACGGCAATGTCGGCTCCAAACCCTGACACGACGCCCGCACAGGCGCCACGCCAATCGAAGGTCTTCGTCTACGTCGACGGCTTCATGGCCTCGTGCGACGGCATGGTCGCACCGCGCACCGAGCGCTACACCGGCACCATGCTCTTCGCCATCCGAGACGAAGGCATCGACATCGAAGTCGCCGGCCGCCCGCAGCGGGTGCAGATGGCGCTGCTCAAGCCCTTCGTGCCCAAGGCGATGAACGCGGCCGCGCAGCCCTTCGTCAGCATCGGTCTCAACCCCACGCACCCGAAGTACCGCGCCTACACACGGCTCGAAGAGCCCGGCTACGTGACCATGCCGCGCAGCCTGTTTCCGGCCCTGACGGACCGGCTGCAGGCGCTCTGGGCCGGGCACCTCGACATCCCCCAGGCACGCCGGGTCTTCGAAGACGCCATCGACGAAGTGACGCAGATGCTGCCGCCGCTGCGCCCGATGGACCCGCGCATCGATCGCGTGACCGCCTCGCTCGCGCACAACCCGCGCCAGCCGCTCGAAGCGCTGGCCGACAAGGCCTGCCTGTCGTACTACCGCATGTCGCACCTCTTCTCCAACGAGATGGGGCTGTCGCTGCGCCAGTACGTGCTGTCGCTGAAGATCCATGCGGCCGCGCGCTGCATCGGCCAGGGCTTGTCGCTCACCGCCACCGCGCACGAAGCCGGCTTCACCGATTCGGCCCACCTGTCGCGGGTGTGGACCAAGGCCTTCGGCGGGCCACCCACCCGCTTCCTCAACCCGAAGGCCTTCACGATCCAGCCGACCAACCTCGCGCCGCCCACGCTGGAGCACGCAGCCTGACGCTGGGGCTCAGCGGGCCCATCGGCCGCTGGACTCGCGCAACAGCTGCGCCACCACGGCCACCGCGATCAGCTCGGGCTCCTTGCCGGCAACGCCCGGCAGGCCGATCGGGCACACCATGCGGTCGATGGCCGCATGGGGCACACCGCGCTCTTCCAGCCGGTGGATGAAACGCTGCTTCTTCGTCTTCGAGCCGATCAGGCCGAAGAAGGCGAAGTCGTTGCGGCGCAGGATGGCCTCGGTGATGCGCAGGTCGAGCTCATGCTGGTGCGTGAGGACGAGGTAGAAGGCGCCGCTCGGGGCATGGCGCACTTCGCCTTCCACCGCGTCCACCGCCAGGGGGCGGACGTGCGCGGGCCACGGGCCTTCGTGCACGGTCGGGGGAAACGCATCGTCGCGCTCGTCGATCCAGTCCACCTGCACCGGCAGCGTGGCGAGCAGCCGCGCAATCGCCCGGCCCACGTGGCCGGCGCCATACAGCTGAAGGTGAAATCGCGCAGGCTCACGTGGCCACTCGGCGAGATGAGTGGCCTGCAGGCGCTCGAACGACAAGGTCACCGCCCCGCCGCAGCACTGGCCCAGAGACGGGCCGAGCGGATAGTGGATCGACTGCGGCGGCGCATTGCTCGCCAGCATCTCGCGCGCACGCGCGATGGCCTGCCACTCCAGGTGCCCGCCGCCGATGGTGCCGCTCACCGCATCGGCCGCCACCAGCATGCGTGTGCCGGCCTCGCGGGGCACCGAGCCACGCGCGTCACTCACCTCCACCAGCACCGCACCCTGGCCGGCGGCGAGCCAGGCTTCGGCGGTGTTGCGCACCGCATCCATGTCAGCCGGCCTGCACCGCCTGGATCGCGCGCAAGATGGCCTCGCTCGTCGCCGGGGCCGACAACGGCGGGTCGACCCGGTGGCCGCCCACCGACGAGATCGCATCGCGGATCGCAAAGAACACCGAGAACGGCAGCAGCAGCGGCGGCTCGCCCACCGCCTTGCTGCGGTGGATGGTGTCGGCCGGGTTGTCGCCTTCGTAGAGCTTGACGTTGAGCACCGGCGGGCAATCGTTGGCGGTGGGGATCTTGTAGGTGCTCGGCGCATGCGTGGCGAGCAGCCCCGTCTGCGGGTGCCACACCAGCTCTTCCATCGTGAGCCAGCCCATGCCCTGGATGAACGCGCCTTCGACCTGGCCGATGTCGACCGCCGGGTTGAGCGAGCGGCCCACGTCGTGCAGCAGGTCGGCGCGCAGCAGCTTCCATTCGCCGGTGAGCGTGTCCACCAGCACTTCGCTCACGGCGGCGCCGTAGGCAAAGTAGAAGAAGGGCTTGCCCTGCATCGTTTCGCGGCTCCAGTGCAGACCGGGCGTCGCGTAGTGACCGTCGGACCAGAGCTGCACGCGCGCGAGGTAGGCCTGCGTCACGAGTTCGCAGAACGGGACTTCGTGCGGCGCCTTCTTGCCAATGAAGACCCTGTCGTTGGCAAAACGGACCTCGCTCGGGTCCACACCGGCCTGCTCGGCGGCGAATGCCGCGAGCCGCTCGCGGATCTGACGCGCCGCGTCCTGCGCCGCCTTGCCGTTGAGGTCGCTGCCGGTCGAAGCGGCGGTCGCCGAGGTGTTGACGACCTTCTGCGTGTCGGTCGCCGTCACGCGCACCCGCTCGAACTCCACACCCAACTCGTGCGCCACCACCTGGGCCACCTTGGTGTTGAGCCCCTGGCCCATCTCGGTGCCGCCGTGGTTCACGAGGATGGAGCCGTCGTTGTAGACGTGCACCAGCGCCCCCGCCTGGTTGAAGTGCGCCACGTTGAACGAGATGCCGAACTTCACCGGCGTGAACGCGATGCCGCGCTTGAGCACCGGGCTCGTGGCATTGAACTCCGCCACCGCCTTGCGACGCGCACGGTAGTCGCTCGTGACCTCGAGCTGTGCCGTGAGCGGCTGCAGGATGTTGTCTTCGACCTTCTGGCCGTAGGGTGTCATCACCCGCTCGTCACCGTCGCTCGGGCCGTAGTAGTTGAGCGTGCGCACGTCGAGCGGATCCTTGCCCAAATTGCGTGCGATGGTGTCGAGGATGTTCTCGATCGCGATCGCGCCCTGCGGCCCGCCAAAGCCGCGGAAGGCGGTGTTCGACTGCGTGTTGGTCCTGGCCGAGAAGCCGTGCATCGCGACGTCGGGCAGCCAGTAGGCGTTGTCGAAGTGGCACAGCGCACGCGTCATCACCGGGCCCGACAGGTCGGCCGAATGGCCGGCACGCGAGACCATCGTGACCTCGGCGCCGAGCACGCGGCCTTCGTCGTCGTAGCCCACCTCGTACTCGTACCGGAAGCAGTGGCGCCGGCCGGTGATGAGGAAGTCGTCGTCGCGGTCGAGCCTGAGCTTCACCGGCCGCTTGAGGCGGCGCGCCGCCACCGCGGCCACGCAGGCGAAGAGCGCCGACTGCGACTCCTTGCCGCCGAAGCCACCGCCCATGCGCCGGCACTCCACCTGCACGTGGTGCGCCTGCAGCTTCAGCACATGCGCCACCACGTGCTGCATCTCGCTCGGGTGCTGGGTGGAGCAGTGCACCAGCATGCCGTCGTTCTCTTTCGGGATGGCGTAGCTGATCTGGCCTTCGAGGTAGAACTGCTCCTGCCCACCGACATCGAGCGTGCCTGTCAGCCGGTGCGGCGCCGCAGCGATGGCGGCGGCGGCATCGCCACGCGTAAGGTGCATGGGCGGCAGCACGTACTGGCCGAGTCGATGGGCCTCCTGATGCGACAGCACCGGCGGCGACGCCTCCACCGTGAGCACGCTCTTCGCCCGGCCGGCCGCGCGCCGAGCGGCATCGCGGCTGGTGGCGATCACCGCAAACACCGGCTGCCCCAGGTAACGCAGTTCGCCCTCGGCAAGGATGGGGTCGTCGTGAACGATGGGGCCGCAGTCGTTGCCGCCGGGCATGTCGGCCGCGGTCAGCACGTCCACCACGCCGGGCATGGCGCGCACCGCGTCGAGGTCGATGGCGTTCAGCCTGCCGTGCGCCACCGGCGAAAGGCCCAGCGCCGCGTGCAACGTGCCCGCGAGTTCGGGCAGGTCGTCGATGTAGGCCGCCTCACCCGCCACGTGCAGGTGTGCCGACTCGTGCGGCCGGCTGATGCCCACCCGCTGCCCTTCCCGCAGGGCCTGGGCCTCGGAAGGTGCTTGCAGAAAGCTGTCGAGCGGCTTGTTCATCAGACGGCCTCCACGCGTGCCCACACCGTGGTGGCCGCCGGTGGCAGTGGATCGTTCACCCGGGTTTCGAGCCAGAAGCGCTGCAACAGGTTCTGCGCCACCTGCAATCGATACGCGGCACTCGCGCGCAGGTCGGTGAGCGGCTTGAAGTCCTGCGCCAACGCGGCCTGGGCCGACTGCACGCTCGCCTGCGTCCACGGCTGGCCGGTGAGCGCCGCTTCGGCGGCGGCCGCGCGCTTCACCGTCGCCGCCATGCCGCCGAGCGCGATGCGCACCGCGTGCACCCTGTCGCCATTCAATTCGATGGCCAGACCCGCACAGATCGCGGAGATGTCGCTGTCGAAACGCTTGCTGATCTTGTAGGCGCGCAGCTGGCGCTGCAGCGCCGGCAGCGGCACCGCGATGGCCTGCACCAGTTCGCCCGCGTGCAGCTGGTTCTTCATGTAGTCGACGTAGAAGTCGGCCAGCGCCACCCGCCGCACCCGCGTGCCCTTGCGCAGCACGAGTTGCGCATCGAGCGCCATCAGGACCGGCGCCGAATCGCCGATGGGCGAGCCGTTGGCCACGTTACCGCCCATCGTGCCGGCATGGCGGATCGGCGGCGAGGCAAAGCGAAGCCACACCTCGGTGAGCGTGGGCACGCGTTGCGCGAGCGCCTGCCAGGCCGCTTCGAGCGGCACACCGGCGCCGATCACGAGTTCACCGTTCACGTCCTCGATGCGCTGCAGCTCCTTCACCTCGCCGAGGTAGAGGATGTCGCCGAGCGGGCGGAATTGCTTGTTGACCCAGAGGCCGATGTCGGTGGCGCCGGCCAGCAGCGTCGCATCGGGGTGGTATTCGCGCAGGCCGGCAAGTGCGTCGAGCGTGCGCGGTGCGCGGAAGTGGTCGACCCGCTCGCCGCCGCCCATCTGGCGGTTGAAGGCGGTGTAGTGCAGGCCATCGGCGCGCTGCAGGCCCTGCAGCACTTTCACGACCGGCGCCGTGTCGAGCGTGCGCGGCGGCAGCTCGAACATGCGCTGCCCCGCATCGAGGATGGGGCGGTAGCCGGTGCAGCGGCACAGGTTGCCCGAGAGCTCATCGGCCAGCTCCTGCCGCGTGGGCCGCGTCGCCGCCGACCGATGCCGCTCGTAGCACGACCACAGGCTCATCACGAAGCCCGGCGTGCAGAAGCCGCATTGCGAGCCGTGACACTCGACCATCGCCTGCTGCGTGGGGTGCAGGCCCTCGGGCCCCTTCAGGTCTTCGACCGTGAACAGCGCCTTGCCGTCAAGCGTGGGCAGGAACTGCAGACAGGCATTCACCGTCTTCAGCGAAAACCCGTCGCCCGACTCGGCCAGCTCGCCCACCACCACCGTGCACGCGCCGCAGTCGCCTTCATTGCAGCCTTCCTTGGTGCCGGTGCAACGGGCGTCTTCGCGCAGCCACTCCAGCACCGAGCGGGTGGGGTGCGGGCCATTCACCTCGACGACGGCCCCTCGGTGGTAGAAACGGATCGGTTGCGGGTTCATGTTGAGGACAGCTTATGCCAGAGCGCGCGGTTTTTCAGTGTCGAACATGCATAGCATGCGCCATGCCGCCGGCCCCTGCGGCGGTACAGGCCTTGCTGCGGTGATGTCATGACGCCCACCACCACCCCCGGCCTCGCCCTGCGCCTCGCGCTGCGCGGCGACCTGCTCGACTTCACCGGCGCGCCCGAATGGGGCGCCACCGAATCGCCCGTGGTGCGCTTCCGCCCCGACCACTGGCTGCTGATCGAAGGCGGCCGCATCGTCGGCGCGCAGGCTGAAGCGCCCGACAGCAGCTGGCCGCGCCACGACCACAGCGGCCAGCTCATCCTGCCCGGCTTCATCGACACCCACGTGCACAGCCCGCAACTCGACGTGATCGCCAGCTACGGCACCGAGCTGCTCGACTGGCTCGACACCTACACCTTCCCCGCCGAGCAGCGCTACGCCGAGCCCGCCGAGGCCGAAGCCGGCGCCGCGCGCTTCCTCGATGCGCTGCTGGCCCACGGCACCACCAGTGCGGTGGTCTTCCCCACCGTGCACAAGGCCAGCACCGAGGCGCTCTTTGCCGCCGCCCAGGCAAGGGGCATGCGGCTCATCACCGGCAAGGTCCTGATGGACCGGAACGCGCCCGACGGCCTGCGCGACGACGTGACGCAAGCCGAGCGCGACTGCGTCGACCTCATCGACCGCTGGCACGGCACCGGCCGCCTGAGTTATGCCGTGACCGTGCGCTTCGCCCCCACCAGCACGCCCGCGCAGCTGGCGATGGCCGGCGCCCTGTGCCGCGCCGACGAGAGCCTCTACATGCACACCCACCTGGCCGAGAACCGCGCCGAGGTGCAGTGGGTGCGCGAGCTCTTCCCCGAGGCGCGCAGCTACCTGGACGTCTACGCGCGCGCCGGCCTGCTGCACCGGCGCAGCGTGCTCGCCCACGGGATCTGGCTCGACGACGAAGACCGCGCCCTGCTCTGCCGCTGCGGCGCGCAGATCGCGCACAGCCCGAGCTCCAACCTCTTCCTCGGCAGCGGCCTCTTCGGCTGGCGCGCCGCGGAGCGCGCGGGTGTGCACGTCAGCATGGCCACCGACGTGGGCGGCGGCACGAGCCTGTGCCAGCTGTGCAGCCTGCAAGACGCCTACAAGGTGCAGGCGCTGGCCGGCGAGCGGCTCACCGCCTGGAAGGGCCTGCACGCCGCCACGCTCGGCGCGGCCGAGTCGCTGCTGCTGGCCGACGAGATCGGCTCGCTCGAGCCCGGCCGCATGGCCGACGTCTGCGTGTGGGACTGGGCCAGCGGCCCGGTGGCGCGGCGCCGCCTTTCGGTGGCGCGCGATCTGCATGAAAAAGTGTTCGCATGGATGACCTTGGGCGATGAGCGCAACCTCGTCGCCACCTACGTCGCAGGCCTGCGCGTGCCGGTCTGAGCCCGAGCACGGTTCTTGCACCCGGCCCTTCGTCCTCATCCCACGCCACCATGAACCTCATCTCACGCTTCGTCGCCGCCGCCGTCTCCGCCACCGTGTGCTTCACCGCGCAGGCCCAGGAAACCCCGATCAAGTTCCAACTCGACTGGCGCTTCGAAGGCCCGGCCGCGCTCTTCCTCGTGCCGGCCGCCAAGGGCCACTTCAAGGCCGAGAAGCTCAACGTCACCGTCGACGCCGGCAACGGCTCGGGCGGCACCGTCACGCGCGTGGCCTCGGGCACCTACGACATGGGCTTCGCCGACCTCGCGGCGTTGATGGAATTCCACGCCAACAACCCGACCGCCCCCAACAAGCCGGTGGCGGTGATGATGGTCTACAACAACACACCGGCCGCGGTGCTCGCGCTCAAGAAGAGTGGCATCAAGACCCCGGCCGACCTGAACGGCAAGAAGCTCGGCGCCCCGGTGTTCGACGCCGGCCGCAAGGCCTGGCCCATCTTCGCGAAGGCCAACAACATCAGCAACGTGGCCTGGACGGCGATGGACCCGCCACTGCGCGAGACCATGCTCGTGCGCGGCGACATCGACGCCATCACCGGCTTCTCGTTCACCTCGCTGCTCAACCTCGAAGCCCGCGGCGTGAAGACCGAGGAGGTGGTGATACTTCCTTACCCGCAACACGGCGTGAAGCTCTACGGCAACGCGATCATTGCGGGCGAGGAATTCCTCAAGAAGAACCCCGAGGCGGTGAAAGCCTTCCTGCGCGCCTTCACCAAAGGCATGAAGGACGTGATCGCCGACCCGGCCGGCGGCATCGCCACCGTCAAGGCCCGCGACGGCATCATCAACGAAGCACTGGAGCTGCGCCGCCTGAAGCTCGCGCTCGATGCGAGCGTGCTCACCGCCGACGCGAAGGCCGACACCTTCGGGGCCACCAACCCGGGCCGCCTCTCGCTGATGGCGAGCCAGGTGTCCGATGCCTTCGGCACCAAGGAACGCGTGAGCGCCGCGGCGGTGTGGAACGGCGGCTACCTGCCGTCCGCCGCCGAGCGCGACATCTTCAAGGCCGCGCCGAAGAAGTAACGCTCACGCGCCAGCGTTCAGGGCAGGTCCACCGAGAACTGGAACATCATGGCCGAGTTGCCGAGGATGTTGGCCTGCACCGAGTAGCGCGGCGTGAACTGCCAACCCAGCGCCAGCACGACCCCGGGCGAGAAGCCCCGGTGGTTGAAGGGCACCTTGTCCTGGAACTCGCCCTTGTAGCCGTACATGATGCCGGCCGTCCACTGCGCGAAGAGCTCCGGGTAGGGGCTGAAGTCGTACAGCCGCTGCCCGCCGTAGACCATGCCGCTCGGCTGGCCGAACGAGTTGCTGAAATAGCAGGCGCCCCACAGCAGGCCGTCGAGCCGCTCGCGCTCGAAGCCGAGCATCCACACCGGGCGGTGATTGGGGTCGCGTGAATAATGGATCGTGTAGGGCGAGGCCATCAGGCGCCACGTCCCGTTGCTGCCCGACGGCGTGGCCGTCGGCGCGCGGGTGGTCACTGCCGTGGCGGGCTTCGCAGAATCGATGGGCGTGGGGCTGGTCTGGGCCAGGGCAGGCAACGCCATGCCGGCCGCGGCCATCGCCAGCGCGGATACAAGGACTTTCATGCGTTCAATTGTCGCCATGTTTTTGAGCACTCACGCCGCCCTGCGGCGGCCAGGGGTAACGCTGTGTGTGACGCTTTCCCTCTTGATGCTCACCAGCGGCTGCGCCTGGTGGGACGCCAAGGAGCGCGAGCTCGTCTACCGCCCCGCGCCCGGCCGCCCGGCCGACTTCGCCGGCCTCAAGCCGGGCGACTCGATGTACACGCTCAAGGTGCGCGGCGAGCAGCCGGGCAAGCCCGAAACGCTGGCCCTGTGGTGGATGCCGGCCGCCGACCCGCAAGCCCCGACCCTGCTCTACCTGCACGGCACCTTCCGCAGCCTCTACAAGAACCACCCGAAGATGGAGGCGCTGCGTGACGCCGGTGTGTCGGTGCTCGCGGTCGACTACCGCGGCTGGGGCGACAGCGAGCCCATCATCCCGTCGGAAGAATCCATCCTCGCCGATGCCGACGTGGCCTGGGCCGAGCTGATGCAGCGCCAGCCCGACCCGAAGAAGCGCATCATCTTCGGCCACTCGATGGGTGGCGGCGTGGCCATCGACCTCGCGAGCCGCAAACACTACCACGCCGACTACGGCGCGCTGATCGTCGAGTCGAGCTTCACCAGCCTGCCCGACGTGGCCGCCTCGGTGGGCGCCTATGGCGTGGTGGCGTCGTGGATCACCCGCCAGCGCTTCTACTCCGACCAGAAGATCGCCAAGGTCGACGCGCCCATCCTCATGATGCACGGCGACCGCGACAAGACGGTGCCGGTGGAGCTGGGCCGGAAATTGCGTGATGCCGCCCGACCCGGCAGCGTGCGCTGGGTCGAGATCTCGGGCGGCTCCCACAGCCAGTTGCACAGGGAGGCGCCGGGGATCTACCGAGAGGCCGTGCGATCCATCCTCCACCAATTGCCCCAATGACCTCGTTCGTCGACTTCCGGAACGTCTGGCTCGCCTACAACGACGAGCTGCTCGCCAAACGGCAATACGCGGTCGAAGACATCTCGCTGCAAGTCGGCACCGGCGAATTCATCGCCATCGTGGGGCCTTCGGGCTGCGGCAAGTCGACCTTCATGAAACTCGCGACCGGCCTCAAGCGGCCGTCGCAGGGCAGCATCCTCATCGACGGGCGCGAGGTCACCGGCCCGCTCAAGATCACCGGGATGGCCTTCCAGGCACCATCGTTGCTCCCGTGGCGCACCACCTTGGACAACGTGCTGCTGCCGCTGGAGATCGTCGAACCCTACCGCTCGAACTTCCGCGCCCGGCGCAGCGAGTACGCCGAGAAGGCGAAGAAGCTGCTCGCCAGCGTCGGCCTCGCCGGCTACGAAGACAAGTTTCCGTGGCAGCTCTCGGGTGGCATGCAGCAGCGCGCGTCGATCTGCCGCGCGCTGATCCACGAACCCAAGATGCTGCTGCTCGACGAGCCCTTCGGCGCGCTCGATGCGTTCACCCGCGAGGAGCTGTGGTGCATCCTGCGTGATCTGCAGGCCGCGCAGAAGTTCAACGTCATCCTCGTCACCCACGACCTGCGCGAGGCGGTGTTCCTCGCCGACACGGTGTACGTGATGAGCCGCAGCCCGGGGCGCATGCTGGTGCGCAAGACCATCGAGTTGCCACGCCCGCGCGAGCTGGAGCTGACCTACACCAAGGGCTTCACCGACCTCGTGCTGGAGCTGCGCGAGCACATCGGGGCCATTCGCCAAAAGAGCGGCAAGCCGGCCGGCTCGGTGGAGGTGCCGCAATGACCAAGAAGCAGAAAGAGGCCCTGGCGCCGTGGCTGCTGCTCATCGGCGTGCTGTTGTTGTGGGAGCTGCTGTGCCGCGGCTTCAACGTGTCGGACTTCGTCTTCCCCTCGCCCTCGCGCATTGCGACGCAGCTGGTCGAGTTCCGCGGCGTGATCGCCGGCCATGCCTGGCGCACTTTCTGGGTCACGATGGCGGGCTTCGGGCTCTCGATCGTCGTGGGCACACTCCTCGGCTTCCTCATCGGCAGCTCGCGCATGGCCTATGCGGCGATGTACCCGCTGATGACCGCCTTCAACGCGCTGCCCAAAGCGGCCTTCGTGCCCATCCTCGTGGTGTGGTTCGGCATCGGCGTGGGGCCGGCCGTGCTCACCGCATTCCTCATCTCGTTCTTCCCCATCACCGTCAACATCGCGACAGGCCTCGCCACGCTGGAGCCCGAACTCGAAGACGTGCTGCGCGTGCTCGGTGCGAAGCGCTGGGACGTGCTCATCAAGGTCGGCCTGCCGCGCTCACTGCCCTACTTCTACGGCTCGCTGAAAGTGGCAATCACGCTGGCCTTCGTCGGCACGACCGTGTCGGAGATGACCGCCGCCAACGAAGGCATCGGCTACCTGCTCATCTCGGCCGGCTCGTCGATGCAGATGGGCCTGGCCTTCGCCGGCTTGGTGGTGATCGGCGTGATGGCAATGGCGATGTACGAGCTCTTCGCAGTGGTGGAGAAGCGCACCACGGCCTGGGCACACCGGGGCTCGAACGCGGCCTGAATACACTTCAGGCCTCCCTCACTTCGCGCATTCGCTCATGGGCTGGCACGGCCACCTGAAGCTCGACTATCGCCGCACCCATCAGCGCACCACGGTCCTCGACCAGCACAACGGCCCGTTGCGCGTGCTGCAAAGCCTCTACCCCGAGGGCGACGCGATCTGCCACAACGTGCTGGTGCACCCGCCCGGCGGCATCGTCAGCGGTGACGTGCTGGCGATCGACGTCAACGTGCAGGCCGGCAGCCACGCGCTCATCACCACGCCGGGCGCCACGCGCTTCTACCGCAGCCTGGGCGATCCGGGACTGCAGACCCTGACCACGCGTGTGGCCGAAGGTTCGCGCTTCGAGTGGCTGCCGCTCGAGACCATCCTCTACCCCGACACGCTGGCCGAGAACCGGATGCGCTTCGAACTGGCCCCTGGCGCCGAAATGATGGGCTGGGACGTGCTCGCCCTCGGCCTGCCTGCCAGCGACCAGCCCTACGACAGTGGCCGCTACACGCAGAGCATCGAGCTGCCCGGCGTGTGGCTGGAGCGTGGCCGCATCGATGGGCACGACACCCGCCTGCTGCAATCGCCGCTCGGCTGGGCCGGGCACAGCGTTCTGGCGACGATGTGGTTTGCCGCCGGCGGCGCGCTCGCGGCGCCGCGCCGCGACACCCTGCTCGATGCCGCCCGCGAGGCCGTCTCCACCAGCGCCCTTCGCACCACCGCCGGCTGCACCTCGGCGCACGCCAGCGTGGTGGTGCTGCGCGCGCTGGCCCATCGTGTGGAACCTGCGATGCAATTGCTGACCGAAGTCTGGAAACGTTGGCGCCAGACCGCGTGGTCGCTCTCCGCAGCGCAACCGCGTGTGTGGCGCACCTGACCGCCAAGGTGCCTCACGATGACCAAGCCTTTGCTGCTCTGCCTCGCTTTCCTTCTGGCGCCCGTCGCGTGGGCCGCCGACAAGCCGGCGAACGCTGGCACCCCGCTGCGCTACACCTTTTCATGGCCGCTCGACGCGGAAGGCCTCAAGCCGCGCGGCGGCAGCACGCAAGGCGCGCCGGTCACCCTTGACCTCGCGCCCTCGCCCGAGTGGAAGGCCCTGCAGGCTGCGGGCCTGAGTCCGCAAGAGCGCGACCGCCGCGCCATCCTCGCCATGGCCGGCAGCTACCGCGTGAGCTTCGACTTCCTGGAGATCGCGTCGTATACCGCGGCCGACGACCCAGTGAAGCTCGGCCCGTACCAGTCGTGGGGCACCGAGAAGGTCTACGTCGACCGCAACGAGCCCGGTTTCGTGAGCCTGGTGCACATCCTCGAGATGCGCATCGCCGGCAAAGACGGGAAGCCCGGCGAGCCCATCGTCACCAAGCACTGGCGGCAGGACTGGGCTTTCGAGCCCGAGGCCATCGTCGAGTACCTGGGGCGCGACCGCTGGCAGCGCCGCCCCGTGCCCGAAGCGGCCCGCCGCGGGGCCTGGGTGCAGACGGTCTACCAGGTGGACGAGTCGCCGCGCTACGCAAGCCTCGGCCGCTGGCAGCACAACGCGAGCTTCTCCACCTGGATCAGCGGCGAGACCTGGCGCCCGCTGCCACGCCGCGAGTGGAGCGTGCGCAAGGACTACGACACCCTCATCGGCACCAACCGCCACACCGTGAATCCCACCGGCTGGACGCAGGAGGAACACAACCTCAAGGCGCGGCTCGACGCCACACGCCAGCCCGACGCCGCTTTCCCCTACCTCGGCCGCGAAGTCGGCATGGCGCGCTACGAGCGATTGAAAGACCCCGACTTCGCCGCCGCCGACCGCTACTACGCCGCCACGAAATCGTTCTGGCACGAAGTGCTGGCCACCTGGGACGCCGCGTTCGTGAAGCACGGCACGCTCACGCTCAAGGGCCCGGTCGACAAGCTCGGCCTCTTCGTGCCGCTCTTCGAGCGCGCTGCCGAGATCGAGGAAGGCAAGGCCCAGGGCGCACACGCCCCGGTGATCCGCAAGGCGCTGGGCGACATCGGCGTGCCGAATTGAGGCCGGAAGACACGCCACTTCCATCCATCGCAAGCCGGTACTGACTTCGACAATGGCCTGACCCATGGCCTTTGTCGTCAGGACCGCGCATGCCGCCACCCCAGAAAATCCGCCTGGGTGACCTGCTGGTTCAGCAGAACCTCATCACCCAGGAGCAGCTCACCGCCACGCTGGAGCAGCAGCGCTCGAGCGGCCGCAAGCTCGGCCGCATCCTGGTCGACAGCGGCGTCGTCACCGAAGAGCAGATCTCGGGGGCACTCGCCGGCCAGCTGAAGATCCCCTACATCAACCTCAAGCAGACCAACCCGGCGCCCGCGCTGGTGAACCTGCTCACCGAGGCCCAGGCCCGCCGCTTTCGCGCGCTGGTGCTGGAAGAGAACAACGGCGTGCTGCGTGTCGGCATGGCCGACCCGAGCGACCTCTTCGCCTACGACGAGCTCACCCGCATCCTGAAGCGCGAGATCGAGCTCGCCGCCGTCACCGAGACGCAGCTGCTCGCCACCATCGACCGCGTGTACCGCCGCACCGGTGAAATCACCGCGCTGTCGCAGGAGCTGACCGCCGAACTGGCGCAGACCGAGGCCGACTTCGGCAACCTGCTCGGCACCGAAGCGGCGGTGAAAGACGCGCCGGTCGTCAAGCTGCTGCAGACGCTCTTCGAAGACGCCGCCCAGGTGCGCGCCTCCGACATCCACATCGAACCGCAGCAGCACAAGCTGCATGTGCGCTTCCGCATCGACGGCGTGCTGCACCTGCAGACCGAATCCGACCTGAAGATCGCGCCGGCGCTGGTGCTGCGCCTGAAGCTGATGTCGGGCCTCGACATCTCCGAGAAACGCCTGCCGCAGGACGGCCGCTTCCACGTCGACATCCGCGGCAACCCGCTCGACGTGCGCATCTCCACCATGCCCACGCAATGCGGCGAATCGGTCGTGATGCGTCTGCTCAACCAGAGCGGCGGCCTGCTGCGGCTCGACCGCCTCGGCATGGGCGACGAGATGCTGGCCAAGGTGCGCGGCGCCCTGCAGCGCACGAGCGGCATGATCCTAGTGACCGGCCCGACTGGCAGCGGCAAGACCACCGCGCTCTATGCGTCGCTCAACGAGATCAACTCGCCCGACCGCAAGATCATCACCGTCGAAGACCCGGTCGAATACCGGCTGCCCGGCATCAACCAGGTGCAGGTGCACGACAAGATCGACCTCTCGTTCGAGCGTGTGCTGCGCGCCGCGCTGCGGCAGGACCCGGACGTGATCCTCGTCGGCGAAATGCGCGACAAGACCACCGCCGAGATCGGCCTGCGCGCCGCGATGACCGGTCACATGGTGCTCTCCACGCTGCACACCAACGACGCGGCCACGACCCCGATCCGCCTGCTCGACATGGGCGTGCCGCCCTACATGGTGGCCATGTCGCTCAACCTCGTGATCGCACAGCGCCTGGTGCGCCTCTTGTGCGAAAACTGCATCGCGCCGCACTCTCCCACCCCGCAGGAACTCGGCTGGCTCGACCACTACATCGGCCCCGAGGGCAAGGACGGCAAGTACATGCGTGGCATGGGCTGCTCGCGCTGCAACGGCACCGGCTTCATCGGCCGCACCGCCGTCTACGAGATGCTGGAGATGACCCCCGAGCTAGTGCAGACCGCCAACCACGGCTCGCCGATCGAATTCGTGCGCATCGCGCGGGCACAGATCGGCACCAAGACGCTGCTGCGCAATGCCCTGGCGCTGGCCCATGCAGGGCGCTCCACGATCTCGGAAGCCATGGCGCTCGCCGCCAGCGGTGACGGCTGATGCCCCAGTTCACCTACACGGCGCGTGACGCCAGCGGCGGCCTGCTGCAAGGCGTGCTCGAAGGCGACAGTGCCGGCGCCGTGGCGGCCGAGCTGCAGCGTGCCGGCAGCACACCGCTCGAGATCGTGCTCGCCACCGCGGTGGGCGCCTCGATGGCCTCGAAGCAGATCGGCTTCGGCAAGCGCGAGAAGGTCAAGCACGAAGACCTGCTGATGTTCAGCCGCCAGCTGCACACGCTCCTCAAATCGGGCATTGCGCTCACGCGTGCGCTCGGCGGGCTGCAGGAATCGGCCTCGCCCGCGATGAAAGAGGTGATCCGCCAGACGCGCGAGAGCCTGGAGTCGGGCAACGAGATGTCGACCTCGCTCGCCAAGCAGACGGGTGTCTTCAGCGCCTTCTACGTCGCGATGGTGCGCGTGGGCGAAATGACGGGCCGGCTCGACGAAGTCTTCCTGCGCCTCTTCCATCACCTCGAATTCGAGAAGCTGATGCGCGACCAGGTGAAGTCGGCGCTGCGCTACCCGAGCTTCGTGATCGCGGTGATGATCATCGCCGTCGGCGTGGTCAACGTGTTCGTGATCCCGGCCTTCCAGCGGGTGTTCGATGGCCTCGGCTCCGACCTGCCGTTCATGACGCGCATCCTCGTCGGCTTCTCCCGCTTCACCATCGTGGCCTGGCCCTACCTGCTGGTGGCGGCCGTCGGCGGCTTCTTCGGCTTCAAGCGCTGGACGAGCACCGAAGACGGCGGCTACGCGTGGGACAAGTTCAAGCTCAAGTTCCCCATCGCCGGCAAGATCATCCGCAAGGCGACGCTCGCGCGCTTCTCGCGCAGCTTCGCGCTCGCGCTCAAGAGCGGCGTGCCGGTGGTGCAGTCGATGATGGTCGTGGCCAACACGGTCGACAACCACTTCTATGCGCGCGCCATCGAGAAGATGCGCGAAGGCGTGGAGCGCGGCGACAGCCTCCTGCGCACCGCCGCCGCGAGCGGCATCTTCACGCCGGTCGTGCTGCAGATGATCGCCGTGGGCGAGGAGTCAGGCACGCTCGACGAGATGCTGGGCGAGGTGGCCGACTTCTACCAGCAGGAAGTGGAATACGAGCTGAAGTCGCTCTCGGCGCAGATCGAGCCGATCCTCATCATCTTCCTCGGCGTGCTGGTGTTGATCCTCGCGCTCGGTGTCTTCCTCCCGATCTGGGACTTGGGCAAAGCCGCGCTGAAGTGAAGCGCAAGTGAGTCCGTGAAATAGGACTCACTTGCAACGCAAGTCACCCGGAAAAGCCTGCCTTATCGAGGCACTGCCAAAACCCTCCATCCCTAGCATCACCCTGACCCTCGGACCGCCATGTCGGCGGCCGTTGATGGTGCGAGTGTGATGTTCAATCGACGAGAACAACCTGGCTGGATGGCAGTGGTGCCGCGCAAGCAGAGCGTGGACTTCGCCCACGTCGTGCGCGGCGGCGAGCGCCCGACACTCACGCTGCTCGACAGCGCGCCACGCGGCGGCAGCGAAGCCCAGGCCCTGCAGCAGGCCCGCCGCACGCACAACCTGCAGCGCTACCGTTGCACCACCTGGATCGACCCGAGCGCCTACCAGATGGTGCAAGTCACCCAGCCCAAGGTCGAGGCCACCGAGCTGCGCGCGGCGCTGCGCTGGAGCATCAAGGATTCGCTCGACTTCCCGGTCGAACAGGCGATGGTCGACGTGCTGCCCATCCCGACCGACGGCATGCCCGCCGGCCGCGACCCGCTCGCCCTCGTCGTGGCCGCCAAGCGCGACAAGCTGCAGGAGCGTGTGCAGGCCTTTCAGGCCGCCAACCTCAAGCTTTCGGTGATCGACGTGGTCGAAGCCGCCCAGCGCAACATTGCCGCCCTCTTCGAAACGCCCGGCCGCGGCATCGCCATGCTGGGCCTGCACGACAACGGCGCCCTGCTCACCTTCAGCCGCGCCGGTGAGCTCTACGGCCTGCGCCACATCGACATGAACCTTGCGGCGCTCGCCGACACCGAGCAACGCGCAACCGTCTTCGAACGTGTGGGCCTGGAGCTGCAACGCTCGCTCGACGGCTTCGACCGCCAGTTCAGCCAGGTGCCGCTGTCGCGCCTGCTGATCGCAGGCCACCCCGCCGCCGAGAGCTTCTCGAATTTCCTGAAAGACAACCTCTACCTGCCGGTGGAAGTGGCCGACCTCTCGAGCGTGCTCGACCTCGGCCGCCACGCCAACGCCCTGCAGGACGTGACGCAGCAACACGCGTGGTACGTGCCCATCGGCATGGCGCTGCGCGAAGAAGGCGCTGCAGCATGACGCAGAACATCAACCTCTACGACCCGTCGCTGCGCGCCAAGCGCGAGTGGCTGACGGCCGTGAACGCGGCGACCGCCGTGGGCGTGTGCACGCTCGCGGTGGTGCTCGCCGGCGCCTGGGCCGTGCATGACGTGCGCACGCTGCGCGAGCCGGCCACCCAGACCCACACCGCGCTCGAAGCCGCACAGAAAGACCTGGTCGAGCTCACCCAGCGCCTCGCGCAGACCAAGCCCGATGTGCGCTTGCAAGGCGAGCTTCGCGCCATCCAGGCCGCGGTGACGCAGCGCCAGTCGGCGTTCAGCCTGCTGCAGGCCGGCGGCCTGGGCAACGAGACCGGCCACGCCAATGCGCTCAACGCCTTTGCCCGCCAGTCGATCAACGGCCTGTGGCTGACCGGCGTGACGCTCGACAACCAGCAGCTCGCCCTGCGCGGCCGCACGACGAGCCCTGATCTGATCCCGAGCTACGTGAACCGGCTCAACAAGGAAGCGGCGCTGCAAGGCCGCTCGTTCCGCGCGCTCAGCATCGCGCGCCCCGAGCAGGAGGCCGCGGCCTCGGCACCGGCGCGCAGTGCACCGTTCGTCGAGTTCTCGCTCGTGAGCGCGCACGGCACCGAAGCGCCCGCCAAGACACCCTCACCGGAGGCCCGGCGATGACGATGAAGGACCGCTGGAAGCAGCTCAGCGCGCGCTACGCCGCGCTCGCGCCGCGCGAACGGGCCCTGCTGCCCGGCGCGGTGTGCTTCGCCATCCTGATGCTCGGCCATCTGCTCGTCATCGAGCCGGCCACGAAGGAGCGCCGCCTGCTGCAGCAGCGCCTCGCGCAGGAGACGAACGACCTCACCGTCGCACAAGCGCAGCTCACGGTGCTGCAGGCCAAGCTGAAGAACCCCGACGCCGAGGTGCGCGCGCAGCTCGAAGCGCTGCGCCTGCAGGCGCGCAACGCCGACGACCAGTTCAAGAAGCTGCAGGGTTCGCTGGTACCGGCGCAAGACATGAGCGACTGGCTCTCGGGCCTGCTGCAGGCACAACGCGGCCTGCAACTGGTGGGCCTGCGCACGCTGCCGGTCACCTCGGTGACGGAGCTGGTCGATGGCGGCAAGCCTGCCTCGCCCGCCGCCGCGGCCACGGCCGCAACTGCCGCCTCCGCGCCGGCCGCGGACGCAGCCACCCCCGACGGCTGGCTCTACCGCCACGGCGTCGAGATCACCGTGCGCGGCAGCTACCCCGAACTCGTCGCCTACCTGCAGACGCTGGAACGCATGCCGCGCCGCGTCTACTGGGGCGAGCTGAAACTCGATGCACAACAAAGCCCCGCGGTGGTGATGACGCTCGTCGTTTACACCTTGAGCGTGGAAAAGACCTGGTGGGTGATATGAGCCGGACTTTCGCCTTCTTCTGCCTGCTCGCCACGGTCTCGGCGGGCGCCCAGACGGTGCTGCCCGACCCGACACGCCCGCCCCCCGGCCTGCAGGCCGCCGGCACCGCCGACCCGGTGACGCCGGAGACCCTGGTGCTGCAGTCGGTGCTGCTCGGCCCCGGGCGCACGCCTGCCGCGGTGATCAGCGGCAAGCTCGTCGCCCTTGGCGGCAGCGTGGGCGATGCCCGCCTCGCCCGCATCACGCCGCACAGCGTGCGGCTCGACAGCTCGCAAGGCACGACCACGCTCACCCTGGTGCCCGAAGGCCAGAAAACCAAGCGCGCCTCGCGCACGGAGTCGCTGAAATGAACACCCCCCGCCACGCCCTCGCGGCCATCGCAGGCACCGCCCTGCTGGCCCTTGCCGGCTGCGCCACCGAGAAGATCCCCCAGCAGGCCACCCTCGACCGCATCAAGGAAGAGATGGCCCGCGCCTCCGCACGCGAAGCCGCCAAGCCCACCACGCCGCCGCCGGACGCGGTGAACCGCGCGCTGCTGCCGCTCCTGGCCACCGAGCCGGTGAAGCTGCCGGCGCCGAGCGAGCCTCGCTTCGACCTGGCCGTCTCCAACGCCCCGGCGCAGCAGGTCTTCCTGCAGATCGTGACCGGCACGCGCTACAGCATGCTCGTGGCCCCCGAGGTGACCGGCGTGGTCGCGCTGAATCTCAAGAACGTGACCGTGCGCGAAGCGCTCGACGCGATGCGCGACCTCTACGGCTACGAGTACACGATGCAGGGCAACCGCATCCACATCCAGCCCAACACGCTGCAGACGCGCATCTACCAGGTCAACTACCTCGCCGCCAAGCGCAACGGCACGAGCGACACGCGCGTGACCTCGGGCTCCATCTCGTCGAGCAACGTCAACAACACCGGTGGGGGCGGCGGCAGCAACAACAACAGCAACACCCCGTCGAACAACAACTCGACGCCGGGCTCGGGCAACAACGGCACCGCGACCAAGGTCAACGGCAGCCACATCACCACCGACTCCGACAACGACTTCTGGGCCGAGCTGCGCACCACGCTCACCGGCCTGATCGGCGCCGACAACGGCCGCCGCGTGATCGTCAACCCGCTGTCGGGCGTGATCGCCGTCCGCGGCTTCCCGCAGGACCTGCGCACCACCGAGAACTACCTGCGCATGACGCAGCTCATCGTCGAGCGCCAAGTCATGATCGAAGCCAAGATCATCGAGGTGCAGCTATCCGACAGCTCCAGCACCGGCGTGAACTGGTCGGCGTTCCGCAATGCGTCGAGCCACCTGTCGATGGGCCCCATCGGGCCGGGCACGACCTTGCAGACGCCGAGCGCCACCACACCACCGACCCTGCCGGCGCTGGTGACGAGCGCCATCGCCGGAGCGGCCTTCGGCTCGCTGCCGGGCGCCACGCTGCTCACCGACAGCACCAACGCCAGCAGCCTCTTCGGCCTCGCCTTCCAGAGCCCGAACTTCGCGGCGATGCTGCAGTTCCTGGAAACGCAGGGCAACGTGCAGGTGCTCTCCAGCCCCCGCATCGCCAGCGTCAACAACCAGAAGGCGGTGCTCAAGGTCGGCACCGACGAGTTCTTCGTCACCGGCATCACCACCACCGTCACGACCAGCGGCACGGGCAACCCGATCGTCACGCCCACCGTCACGGTGCAACCTTTCTTCTCGGGCATCGCGCTCGACATCACGCCGCAGATCGACGAGAACGACCAGGTCATCCTGCACCTGCACCCGTCGGTGAGCGTGGTCGCCGAGAAGCAGAAGAACCTCAACCTCGGCTCGCAGATCGGCACCTTCCAACTGCCGCTCGCGTCGAGCACCGTGAGCGAAAGCGACTCGGTCGTGCGCGTGCAGGACGGCAACATCGTCGCCATCGGCGGCCTGATGAAGCAGGCGCAATCGAACGCCGCCTCGGGCCTGCCCGGCACCACCGATTCGGTGCTCGGCACGGCGGTGGGCATGCGCGCCAAGAGCGGCATGAAGAGCGAACTCGTGATCCTGCTCAAGCCAACCATCATCCGCAACGAGCGCAGCTGGCAGGCGGATGCTGCCGACACGCAGGACCGGCTCAACCAGTTCCAGACGCGGACTCGCTGAGAGACCACCATGTACCTCGCCCACTTCGGCCTGCGTGAACTGCCCTTCGGGCTGACGCCCGACACTGCCTATGCGTACGCCACCCGCGCGCACCAGGAGGCGCTCAACACGCTGCTGATCGCCTCGGCCCATGGCGAAGGCTTCATCAAGATCACCGGCGAAGTCGGCACCGGCAAGACGCTCCTGTGCCGCCGCTTCCTCGCCTCGCAAGGCGACGAGGTCGTGACCTGCTACCTGCCCAACCCGCTGCTCACGCCGGCCACGCTGCTGCTGGCGCTGGCCGACGAGCTGGAGCTGAAACTCTCGCCGCAGGGCAGCGAATACGAGCTGCTCAAGGCGATCAACGAAGAGCTGCTCGCACTCGCCGCCGAAGGCAAGCGTGTGATCTTCTGCGTCGACGAAGCGCAGGCCCTGCCGCTCAAGAGCCTGGAGACGCTGCGCCTCTTGTCCAACCTCGAGACCGAGAAGCGCAAGCTGCTGCAGGTGGTGCTGCTCGGCCAGCCCGAGCTCGACGCACGCCTCGCACTCACCTCGATGCGCCAGCTGCGCCAGCGCATCGCCTTCCACTACCGCCTGACGGGCATGGACCGCCAGGAGCTGCGCCACTACCTGCACCACCGCCTGCACGTGGCCGGCCGCAGCGGCGTCGAACTCTTCAGCCCCGGCGCCATCGCCGCGCTGCAGCGCGCGACCGGCGGCACGCCGCGGCTCGTCAACATCCTCGCGCACAAGGCGCTGATGGCCGTCTACGGCGCGGGTGCCGACACCGTCGACGCCGCGCATGTGCGCGCCGCCGCCCGCGACACCGATGGGGCGCTGCCCTGCTCGCCCTTCGGCCTGGGCTGGTGGCACAAGCTCGGTTGGAGCGCACGATGAGCCTCTTGAACCAGGTCCTGCGCGACCTCGACCAACGCCAGGCGCCCGGCGCGCCAGCGGCCGCCAAGCCGGCCGCGCCGCGCCCGCTCGCACCGAGTGCCAGCCAACGGGCGATGCGCTGGGGCCTGGGCCTCGTCGCCACGCTCGTCGCCATCGCGGCCGGTGGCTGGGCGCAAGGCAGCATCCGCTGGCCTGCGAAGGCGGCCGACACCGCGGTGGCTGCGGCCCCGGTGGCCGCACCCCGGCCCGTGACACCCACGGCGGCCCCGCCCGCTCCTGCGCCCGTGGTGGTGGCGCCCACAGCGGCTCCGGCAACGCCCGAGCCTTCGACCGTCGCCCCGCCTGCGCCCCCCGCCGCGCAGGTGGCCATCGCCGCCCCCACCGCGCGCCATAAACCTGCCAGACCCCAGCCCACCGACGACGCCCCTGCGATGGCCGCGGCCAAGCCCGAGCCCCGCATCGAGCTGCGCAGCGCGGCCCGCTCGCCGCAAGAGCGTGCCGAAGCGCTGTACCAGCGCGGCGTGACCGCACATCAGGCCGGCCAGCTCAACGACTCGGCCGCCGCCTTCACCGCCGCGCTGCGCGAAGACCCGCGCCATGCCGCCGCCCGCGTGGCCCAGGCCGGCATGCTCGTCGGCCTGTCGCGACCCGATGACGCGACGGCCCTGCTCAAGGAGGGCCTCGCCCTCACCCCGGCCCAGCCACAAGTCGCGTTGATGCTGGCGCGGCTGCAGGCCGAGCGACAGGACTGGGCCACCGCCGCCGAGACGCTGAAGGCAGTTGGCAACACCGCGTCACTGAACGCTGCCGAGAGCGCCGAATTCCACGGCTTCCACGCCGCCATCCTGCAGCGCGCGGGCCGCCACGACGAGGCGGTCGAAAAGTACGGCGTCGCCTTGCGCTTGGCACCCAACCGCGGCGTGTGGTGGATGGGCCTTGCGATCTCGCTCGAAGAGATCGGCCAGGCCGACACGGCCCGCGCCGCGTTCCAGCGCGCCAAGAGCATCGGCCTGCCCGAGGGCGCGGCCGGCTACGTCGACGCGCGGCTCAAGCAGCTCGGCTGATCAGTCGTTCGCGAAGCTGTAGGGCCCGCCGCGCTCCAGGGCCTTCTTGTAGGCCGGCCGCGCATGGATGCGCTTCAGGAAAGCCATCAGCTTCGGCCGCGAGGCGTCGAGCCCCGCACGCTGCGCCGCGGCTTCGAGCGGGAAGCTCATCTGGATGTCGGCCGCGCTGAACTCGTTGCCGGCGAACCATTCGCTCTTGCCGAGCTCGGCCTCCATGAAGTCGAGCTGGCGTTTCAGGTTCGGCTCGACCAGCGTGCCTTGCACCTTCTGCGAGATGCCCTTGGCGATGGGCTTGATGAAGAACGGCATCTTCGTGCGCTCGATGGTGGTGAAGACGAGCTTCATCAGGAGCGGCGGCATGGCCGAGCCTTCGGCGAAATGCATCCAGTAGCGCCAGCGCAGCTTCTCGGGTGAGCCGGCCGGCGGCACCAGCCGGCCATTGCCGTAGCGCTCGACGAGGTACTCGATGATCGCGCCCGACTCGGCCACCGTCACCCCGTCGTCGGTGATCACCGGCGACTTGCCCAGCGGGTGCACCTTCACAAGCTCAGGCGGCGCAAGCATCGTCTTCGCGTCGCGCTGGTAGTGCTTGATCTCGTAGGGCAGGCCCAGCTCTTCCAGCAGCCAGAGCACGCGTTGCGAGCGGGAGTTGTTGAGGTGATGGACAGTGATCATGGATGGGCCGGGCGCTGAGGAAGGTCGCATTGTGGCCACAAGTGCCCGACCCTGCAGGATCGGCGTTGTCTGACACGTAACTCAGCCCTCTCCCACACGGAGAAACCAGCCTCGACCGTAGATTCACCGAGCACTGACTACAACGAGGTTGACATGAAGACACTCCACAAGATCCTGCTTGCCTGCGCCCCTCTGATGCTCGTGGCCGCCTGTGGCGGCGGTGACGACAGCGTCGATGACCGGCTGAGCCTGGCCGACCCGAAGGTGCGCTTCGTCCACGCCATCGAAGGCGGCCCGGCGGTCGGCCTCTACCGCGACGGCGGCACCATCGGCGGCGTCAACGGCGTGAACTACCGCTTCGCCTCGAACTACTTCGACGTGAGCAGCACCGCGGCCGACTACAGCGTGCGCACCACCGCCGGCAATGTGCAGCTCAGCAACGTCAACCTCAACCCGCACCAGGGCGACAAGTACACCTTCGTCGCCTACGCGGGCACGCTCGGCGCCCCCAGCACGCTGCTGATCGAAGACCCGTACAACAAGTCGCTCACCAGCAACGACGCGCGCGTGCGCGTGGTCAATGGCTCGAACAACACGCCCAATGTCGACGTCTACCTCACCGCACCCACGGTCGACATCAACACCGTCTCGCCGAATTTCGCCAACGTGGCCCTCGGCAGCGCGGTGCCGGGCACCGGTGCCGATTCGCATGAGTTCGGCGCCAACAACTACCAGCTGCGCATCACCACCGCGGGCACCAAGAACCTGGTCTTCAACGCGCCGCTAAGCCTGTCGCAAAACGCCGACCTGTTGCTGATCACCGTGCCGAGCGGCGTTGCAGCGGGGCAGATCAAGATCCTCGCGGTGACGGCCGACTCCGGCGTCACGGCCCCCGAGCTGACCACCGTGCCCTGACCGGTGGCCATGAAGAAGGTCTTCACCCAGCTCCTGCCCGCCCTCGCCTCGCTCCTGATCGTCGCCGCCTGCGGGGGCGGCGACGATGCAGACGACATCAGTGACCGCCTCGCCAATGCCGAGCCCAAGGTGAGGCTCGTGCACGCAGGTGTGTTCACGAGGCCGCTCACGCTCACGCGCAACGGCACGGCGGTCTCCGGTGCCAGCAACGTCGCCTACGCCAATGCGTCGAACTATGTCGACGTGCCGACCGGCAGCGCCGAGTGGCGCGTGGCGACCGACACCAACGCCGAGGTCGGCACCTCGACCTTGTCGACGAACCGCGGCAACCGCTACATGTTCGTCGCTGTTCCGAACCTGTCGCTGTTCGGCTCGCAGGCCGAGCTGCTCGCCATCACCGACCCGTACGACTGGGGCCTCACCGCCGCCAGCGGCCGGGTGAGGGTGTTGCACGCGGCGGCCAACACGACGGGCGCGCTCGACGTCTACCTCACGCAGAACAGCAGCGACATCAGCACCCGCACGCCCAACTTCTCGGGCGTGGGCTACAAGACGGCCAACCCGGCCTCGGGCGCGAACTCGCTGGACTTCGCGGTCGGCAGCGGCACCTACACGTTGACGATCACGCCAGCGGGGTCGAAATCGCCGATCTTCCAGGCGCCGGTCTCGTTGGCCAACAACGCCGATTGGCTGGTGACGGTGTTGGCCGATTCGATCGCGCCCAACGATCTGCGTGTGCTGATCGTGAAGTCGGACGACAGCTCCGCGACGCAGGAGATCGCCAACACCCTCTAGATCGACATGCGCTCGCGCACGCCTTCGGCTTCCATGTGGTCGCCGTGGCCGCGCTGCACGATCTCGCCGCGCTCCATGACCAGGTACTGGTCGGCCAGTTCGGCGGCGAAGTCGTAGTACTGCTCCACCAGCACGATGGCCATCGTGCGGCGGTCGGCCAGCATGCGGATCACGCGGCCGATGTCCTTGATGATGCTGGGCTGGATGCCTTCGGTCGGCTCGTCGAGGATGAGCAGCTTCGGGCCGGCGGCGAGCGCGCGTGCGATCGCGAGCTGTTGCTGCTGGCCGCCCGACAGGTCACCGCCACGGCGGTGGAGCATCTGCTTGAGCACCGGGAAGAGCTCGAACATCTCGTTGGGGATCGGCGTACTGCCCTTCTTGTAGGCCAGGCCCATGCGCAGGTTTTCTTCCACCGTCAGGCGGCTGAAGATCTCGCGCCCCTGCGGCACGTAGCCCACGCCCTTGCGCACACGGTCGTAGGAGGTGTCGCGGGTGATGTCCACGCCATCGAGCTGGATGGTGCCGGTCTTCACCGGCACCACGCCCATCAGGCTCTTCAAGAGCGTGGTCTTGCCCACACCGTTGCGCCCGAGGATCACGGTCACTTCGCCCAGGCGGGCTTCGAACGACAGGTTGCGCAGGATGTGCGAGCCGCCGTAGAACTGGTTGATGCCTTCGACTTTGAGCATGTGCGTCACCGGCCGAGATAAACCTCGACCACCTTTTCGTTGGCTTGAACATCCGCCAGCGAACCCTCCGCCAGCACGCTGCCTTCGTGCAGCACCGTCACCTTCTTCGCCGGGTTGTCGCGGGTGAGCTCGTGGATGAACTTCATGTCGTGCTCCACCACCACCAGCGAGTGGTTGCCTTCGAGCGAGAGGAAGAGCTCCGCGGTGCGCTCGGTTTCTTCGTCGGTCATGCCGGCGACCGGCTCGTCGAGCAGCAAGAGCTTCGGGTCCTGCATCAAGAGCATGCCGATCTCCAGCCACTGCTTCTGGCCGTGGCTCAAGAGGCCCGCGGTGCGCTGTGCGCTGTCCTTGAGGTGGATGAGCTTGAGCATGTCGCCGATGCGATCGGCCTGCTCGCTGTTGAGCCGGAAGAACATCGACTGCTTGACGCCGCGGTCGCCCTTGAGCGCCAGCTCCAGGTTCTCGAACACCGACAGCTGCTCGAAGACGGTGGGCTTCTGGAATTTGCGCCCGATGCCCACCGAGGCGATCTCGTTCTCGCGCATGCGCAGGAGGTCGATGGTCGAGCCGAAGAAGGCCTTGCCCACGTCGGGCCGGGTCTTGCCAGTGATCACGTCCATCATCGTGGTCTTGCCCGCGCCGTTGGGGCCGATGATGCAGCGCAGCTCGCCCGCGCTGATGTTGAGGCTCAAGGCATTGAGCGCCTTGAAGCCGTCGAAGCTCACCGTGATGTCGTCGAGGTAGAGGATGGCGCCGTGAGCCACGTCGAGCTCGCCTGGCGTCACGACCCGGCTGTAACTGTGCTGGCGCCCGCCCGACGAGCCGGCGCCCGCGTTCTTCTTTTCTTCCATGGCCTGGCGCGTGCGCGCGCCGGCCTGCATCAGCTCCGGGGTCATGCCTTCTCTCCGTCTTTATGACCCGTGAACTTGCGCACGAGGCCGATGATCCCCTGCGGCAGGAAGAGCGTCACCGCGATGAAGAGCGCACCCAGGAAGTAGAGCCAGAACTCGGGGAAGGCCTGCGTGAACCAGCTCTTGGCGCCGTTGACGAAGAAGGCGCCGACGATCGGGCCGATCAGCGTGGCACGGCCACCCACCGCCGCCCAGATCGCCATCTCGATGCTGGCCGCGGGCGACATCTCGCTCGGGTTGATGATGCCCACCTGCGGCACGTAGAGCGCGCCGGCAATGCCGCACATCACCGCCGAGATCACCCAGATGGTGAGCTTGTAGCGCAGCGGGTCGTAGCCGGTGAACATCACGCGGCCTTCGGCGTCGCGGATGGCCTGCAGCACCCGGCCGAACTTGCTCGCGATCAGCCAGCGCGCGAAGACGAAGAAGCCGATCAGCGTGAGCCCCGTCAGCACGAAGAGGAACATCTTCATCTGCGGCGTGGTGATCGTGATGCCGAGGATGCGCTTGAAATCGGTGAAGCCGTTGTTGCCGCCGAAGCCCGTCTCGTTGCGGAAGAAAAGCAGCATCGCTGCGAAGGTCATTGCCTGCGTGATGATCGAGAAGTACACGCCCTTGATGCGCGAGCGGAAAGCGAAGTAGCCGAAGATGAAGGCGAGCAGGCCCGGCACCAGCACCACCATCGCCGCCTGGAACAGGAAGCTGTCGCTGCCGGCCCAGTGCCACGGGAATTCCTTCCAGTTGAGGAACACCATGAAGTCGGGCATGTCGCTCTGGTACTGCCCGTCGCGGCCGATCTGGCGCATGAGGTACATGCCCATCGCGTAGCCGCCGAGCGCGAAGAAAAGGCCGTGGCCCAGCGAGAGGATGCCGGTGTAGCCCCAGATCAGGTCCATCGCCAGCGCGCAGATGGCGTAGCACATGATCTTGCCGATGAGCAGCACGGCGAAGTCGCTCATGTGGAAGACGCTGTCGGGCGGCACCATCAGGTTGAGCACCGGGGCGACCACCAGCACCGCGAGCAGCGAGGCCAGCACGCCGAACCAGCTCTTGAGCGACATCAGACGGGTCGGCGATGACACGGTCGGGATCGTCGGAATGGAAGGAATCACTGCACTCATGCTTCGGCGCTCCGGCCCTTCATGGCAAAGATGCCTTGCGGACGTTTCTGTATGAACACGACGATGAAGACCAGCACCATGATCTTGGCCAGCACCGCACCGGCCCAGCCTTCGAGGAGCTTGTTGATCACACCCAGGCCGAGCGCCGCGTAGACGGTGCCCGCGAGCTGACCCACGCCGCCCAGCACGACGACGAGGAAGCTGTCGACGATGTAGCTTTGGCCGAGGTCGGGGCCCACGTTGCCCACCTGCGAGAGCGCGCAGCCCGCGAGGCCGGCGATGCCGGAGCCGAGCGCGAAGGCATAGGTGTCGACCTTGGCGGTGTTGACGCCCACGCAAGAGGCCATGCGGCGGTTCTGCGTGACGCCGCGCACGAAGAGGCCGAGGCGGGTGCGTGCCACGAGGTACGCCAGGCCGCCGAGCACCAGCATTGCGAAGACGATGATGGCGATGCGGTTGAAGGGCAGCGTAAGGTTGCTCAGCACCGAGACGCCGCCCGACAGCCAGGCCGGGTTTTCGACCGGCACGTTCTGGGCGCCGAAGAGCGTGCGCACCGACTGCATCAGCACGAGGCTGATGCCCCAGGTGGCCAGCAGCGTCTCGAGGGGGCGGCCGTAGAGCCAGCGGATCACGCTGCGCTCCATCGCCGCGCCGACGAGGGCCGACGCGAAAAACGAGATCGGGATGGCCGCGAGGATGTAGTAGTCGAACAATCCCGGCAGGTAGTTGCGGAAGAGGTTCTGCGTCACGTAGGCCGCATAGGCGCCGATCATGATCAGCTCGCCGTGCGCCATGTTGATCACGCCCATCAAGCCATAGGTGATGGCGAGGCCGAGGGCCGCGAGCAGCAGGATGGAGCCGAGGCTGATGCCGGTGAACACCACGCCGGCGCGTTCGCCCCAGGCGAGCTTGCCGCGGATGCCGTCGAGCGCCTGCGTGAGGGCGGCCCGCACTTCGGGGTCGGTCTCGGCATCGGGCGCGAGACGCTCCTGGAGCAGGCTGGCCACGGTGGGCTCGCTGCTCTCGGCGAGCGACTTCACCGCCGCGAGGCGCTTGGCCTTGTCGGACGACGACACGAGGATGGCCGCGCGCATGCGCTCGAGCGAGTGCTTGAGGCCGGCGTCGGTCTCGGCGGCCACGGCCTTTTCCAGCAGCACGAGCTGCGATTCGTCGATGGTCTGCTTGGCCATCTCGGTGATGGCGGTGCGGCGGGTCTCCACGTCGGGCGAGACGAGCTGCAACGCGGCCTGGGCGGCTTGCAGCGCGCCCTTCATGCGGTTGTTGCTGACCACGTCTTCGGCGTTCTCGGGCACGGTGGCGGCTGCGCCAGTGGCGGCATCGACGGCCTTGTCGTCGCGCACGACGAAGACCTTGTCGCCGGCGATCTTCACCGCGTCGTCGAGCAACGCCTGCACGAACGGTGCGAGGTCGGCGGTGCCGTCGGCCACGGCCTTGTTGAGTGCGGCAATGCGCTCGTCGCTGTCGCCTTCGGCGATGGCCTTGGCCTGCTGCGGTGTGAGCGCATGGGCAGGGCCGAAGCCCAACAGCAATGCCAGGAGCGCCAGCGCGAAAAGTCTTGTGGAAAGAGGCATGGCTCTTGTGGGTTGCCCCGCCCTCCGCGGGGACCAAACACGAAGAGGCCCTGCCCTCGCAGGCAGGACCTCCGTTCAGAGAATCAGAAGAAAGCTCTTCTCAAGCTCACTTCTTTTCCGGAACGTTCTTCTTGCCCTTGTTCTCGGGGATGTAGTCGCTCCACGGGTCGGCAACCACCGGGCCCTTGGTCTTCCACACCACGTTGAACTGGCCGTCGGCCTTGACTTCACCGATGAACACCGGCTTGTGCAGGTGGTGGTTTTCCTTGTCCATCGTGGAGGTGAAACCACCCGGGGCCTTGAAGGTCTGGCCAGCCATCGCGGCGATGACCTTGTCGGTGTCGGTCGACTTGGCCTTCTCGACCGCCTGCGCCCACATGTGGATGCCGATGTAGGTGGCTTCCATCGGGTCGTTGGTGAGCGGCTTGTCCTTGTGGCCGGGGATGTTCTTGGCCTTGGCGTAGGCGGACCACGACTTGATGAACGCGTCATTCGTCGGGTTCTTCACCGACATGAAGTAGTTCCAGGCGGCCAGGTGGCCGACCAGCGGCTTGGTGTCGACACCGCGCAGCTCTTCTTCACCCACCGAGAAGGCCACCACCGGCACGTCGGTCGCCTTCAGGCCCTGGTTGCCGAGTTCCTTGTAGAAGGGCACGTTGGAGTCGCCGTTGATGGTCGACACCACAGCCGTCTTCTTGCCTTCGGACGAGAACTTCTTGATCTTGGCGATGATGCTCTGGTAGTCAGCGTGGCCGAAGGGGGTGTACTCCTCCATGATGTCGGCCTCGGCGACGCCCTTGCTCTTCAGGAAGGCGCGCAGGATCTTGTTGGTGGTGCGGGGGTACACATAGTCGGTGCCCAGCAGCACGAAACGCTTGGCCGAGCCGCCGTCCTTGCTCATCAGGTATTCGACGGCAGGAATCGCTTGCTGGTTGGGCGCGGCACCCGTGTAGAACACGTTCTTCGAGAGCTCTTCACCTTCGTACTGCACGGGGTAGAAAAGCAGCGAGTTGTTCTGCTCGAACACCGGCAGCACCGACTTGCGCGACACGCTGGTCCAGCAGCCGAAGACCACGGCGACCTTGTCCTGCGAGATCAGCTGCTTGGCCTTTTCGGCGAAGAGCGGCCAGTTCGACGCCGGGTCGACGACCACGGGCTCGAGCTTCTTGCCGAGCACGCCGCCCTTGGCGTTGATCTCGTCGATGGCCATCAAGGCCACGTCCTTCAGCACGGTCTCGGAAATGGCCATCGTGCCCGACAGCGAGTGCAGCACACCGACCTTGATGGTCTGGGCTTGGGCAAAGGCAGGCAGGCCGAGTGCAGCCACACCCAGCGACACGGCGCTGAGGGCTTTCGCGAAAGTGCGACGGGTGGAAGTCATGTAGGGAAGCTCCTTGGGGTTGTGTCTCACGGTCCCCTCCTGGGGTTGGACAGAACGCAGGTTAAGGAGCGCCCCTCGTTCGGCATATACGACAGATGGCGTAGAGCCCTGCCGCGACGGCCGAGGCGTCGTTCAGGTGAGCACGGACTCCGCGGCTTCCACCACGCGGGCGGTGAGCATCGCCGGGTCGAACGCCGCATGACGCGCGGCCACCGCGCGTGCCGCCGCGGCGTGCGGGCCGTCGGCGCGCAGCATGGCTGCGATGAGCGCCGCATACGCGACTGGCTGCGCCTGCATCGCGGCGTTGACACCAGCGCCACTGCGCTCCAGTTGGCGTGCGAGCAGGTGCTGCTCGGCGTGCTCGGGCAGCATCAGCACCGGGATGCCGAGCCTCAGCGCCTGGGCGACGGAGGCCTGGCCGGCGTGGCAGACCACGAGTGAGCAGCGCGGCAAGGCGCGCTGCAGATCGATCGGCTGGCGGCTGTAGTGCAACGTGGGCGCGCTCACCGGCTCGGGGCCTTCGCCCGGCAGGTAGCACAGCGTGGGCACGCCCATGTTGGCGAGGGCGTGAAGCACCTCGGCATGCCCCGGGTGCGATCGGCGCAGGTAGGCCAGCACATGCGGGCCACTGCCGGTGGGCCACACGGGCTCGACGCCAGGGGCGTATTCGCAATCGGGCCCGATGGCGTCTTCTGCGCGGCGGCCAAGGCCGCCGTAGTGGTCGAGTTCCGGCCAAGTGCACAGCAGCGTGCGCTCGGGGTAGAAGAGATCGCAGAGACGCTCGAGCGGTGCGGCACCGGCCTCGCCGAGCACGGTGTTCACACAGCGCAGAACCTGCGCGTCGACCTCGGCCGCGTGCGTGTCGGGCGGCGGCGCCCAGTCGCGGAACACCGGCAGCGGCGAAAGCCGCGGTGGCACCGTGAAGCCGTGCCCGATGTGCACGGCCGGCACCCCCATCACGCGTGCGGCGAGCAGCGCGGTGGGGGCGTGGTCGGCGATCACCATGCCGCAGCCACTCGCCTCGATGAGCGACTGCCAAGCCGCCACCAGCCCGGCCAGCCCGGGCGCGTGGCCGTAGCCACAGGCCAGCAGCACATCGGCCATGGTCCAGGCGGGCCGGGGTGCAGTGTTGATCGCCACCGGCGCCTGGTACACGCGGCCGAGTGCGGGGGGCAGCACCGCGCGGCCGCCCATCACGTCGCGCAGCGCGAAGCTCACGGTGTGGCCACGCGCCTTGAGGGCTGTGGCCACCGGCCGCAGGCGCGTGAGGTGGCCCAGGTGGCCCCCCAGCTCCCACGCCATCAGCACCTGGGCCACGGGCTCGCCGATCAGAGTTCGAAACGCAGGCCGAGCCCGAGGCGCTGGCTGCGGTAGCCCTTCTGCGCCACGCCGGTCTCGTAGTCGGCATACCAGCTCATGCCGCCCTGGTGCACGCTCGACACACCGAGCGCCACGTTGCCGTAGCCGGCGCTGGTGTCGGCCGTGTTCGGAATCAGCACGGTGGTGTTGCCGTTGACGAGGCTCGCACTGGCCGCGTCTCGCGTGCGCTGCTTGCGGTGGGTGGCTTCGACGCGCACATAGGGCAGCACCAGGCCCCACGACACCGGCACGCTCATCTGCACCTGCGCGCCGAGGTTGTAGCTGGTGGAGCGCACGGTCTGGCGGCTCACGCTGATCGCCTCGGTGCTGCCGCTTTCCTCGAAGGCCTCGACGCGCGAGGTGACGCTGTCGATGCGCACGTAGGGGCCGACGCTCCAGGCGCCGAAGTTCATGTCGCGCCCGGCCGACAGGCTCAGGCCGAGGCCACGGCCGCCGGGCTTCGCCTCGGCCACGCCGCCGAGGCCGTCGTCGCGCTGCAGTGCATAGCGCGTGGCTTCATAGCTCACCGTGGCGCTCACGTAGGCCGACGGCGTGATGCTCCAGTTGGTGTACGCGGTCACCTGGCCGCCCTTGCTCTTCTGCTCGCTGAGCGTCTCGGCGAAATCGATGCGGGCATGCGAGCCCCCGGCGTTGGCGCCGAACACCCATTCGTCGCTGAGTCGATAGTCGGCACCGACCGACAGCGCGGTGCTGCGCAGCTTGAATTCGGACTGCGTGTCGCTGCGGTTCTGCCGCAGGTAGTCGCCGAGGCCGAGCACGTACACACCCAGTCGGCGCGTCTCGCGTGCAGCGCTTGCGGGGTCGTCGGTCTTCTTGACGGGCAGCGGCACGCCTTGCATCTCGAACGCCGGCACGTTGCGGTTGGCGCGCAGCGTGCGCATGCGCGACTGCGCGTGGTCGAGGTTGCTCTTGAGGCGCTGGCCTTGCACGGCCATGAGCGGTGTGGCCAGTTCGGCCGCGTTGGTGGTGGGAGTGGCGCAGTCGTGGTCGTGGCGGCGCACACGGGTCGCGCGAGCGCGCGCCGCCGCACCGGCCAGCACCTCGCCAGGGCACGGCAGGTTGACGACGGTGGTCGGGTAACCACCCTCGCCCGCCACGCTCACCAAGCCGCCGTAGCCCATGTCGATGGCCGAGATGTAGTAGGTGTGCTCACCCGGCAAGGCCGGCACGGTGAGTGCGCCACCGCCCACGTTGCGCGTTCCAAGCGGAGACGAACTTCCCGGCGGGCCGATGTGCCAGACCTCGGCGCCGGAGGTGATGGGCATGCTGGTGTCGGTGTCGATGCAGTTGCCGACGAGGGCCACCGTGCTGCCCGAGACCATGGCATTCGGCGAGCACTCGATGGCCGCCGACGCATCGGCCGCCATCGACAGGAGACACGGCAACACGGCCAGTGATGACAGCGATGTGATGTTGGATTTCTTCATGATGTAGTTGTGTGAGATCTCGCGTGCGGCCCCTCTCCGATGCCGCGCGCCCGAGCAAAAAAGCCGCGATCATCCCGACATCACCTGCAAGCGCCCATCCCCTTTGCGGGTGGATGCCACGTCATTCGGCGCAACGTTTCCGTTGGTTGCATTTGGGTGTGTGGCGCACCCTCCGATGTGGGGGCTCTTGCGCGCAGACCGCATGGAAAAATCGCCGGTTGCGTTCACAGGGAGAAAACGAATGAACATCAGAATCGGCGCCGCCATGCTGGCGCTGCTCGCCACGCCGCTGCTCGTGCAGGCACAGACCGTGATGGTCTACGGCGAAGGCCAGCAACCCACCCCGCAGGAAGTGGCCGACATCCTCTTCCGCGGCGCGAGCGAAGCCACCAAGCTGCGTGGCCAGGCGCCCATCAACGGCCGCTCGCCGTTTGCGCTGCTCGAGCAGACGCCCACGCGGAACCCCGTCGAAGCGAGCGCCGTTTCGGTGCCCGTGCCCTTCGATTTCGATTCCGCCACGCTCACCCCCAAGGCTCGCCAGCAGCTCGACGTCATTGCCGAAGGCATCCGCCTGACCGAAGGCACGGTGAAGGTGGTCGTCGAAGGTCACACCGACGCCAAGGGCAGCGTGGCCTACAACGAGAGCCTGTCGCTGCGCCGCGCCGCCGCGGTGCGCAGCTACCTCGTCAACGTGAAGAAGCTGCCCGTCACGCAACTCGGCGTGGAAGGCAAGGGCCCGCACAAGCTGCTCGACAAGAGCGACCCTTTCAACGGCAGCAACCGCCGCGTGCAGTTCCGCGCCGGCTGAGGTCTGTCATGCGATCGATGTCCACGCCGCGCCCGCGGCAACTGGCGCTCGCCAGCGCCGCATTGGTTCTGGGTCTGGTGTGGGGCTCCCACGCGAGGAGTGCCGACCAGCCCGGCACGCAAGCCGAGCCGGCCGATGGCCTCGTGCATTGCCTGTTGCCCGGCCAGGTGCGCCGGCTGGGACTGAGCACCACCGTGATGCCACGCCGTGCAACGCGGCTCTCGCCCACGCAATGCCAAGCGGCGGGCGGTGAATACAGCGAGCCACAGCCGCAGGCGCAAGCACAGGCTGCGACCGGTGGCACGGGCTCCGGCACCAACGTGGCCGCAGTGCCAGACCGGGCGGCGACGCTCACCGCATTGCTGCCGGCCGCCACCCAGGGCGTGCCGATGGCGCAGACCTCGATGGCCGAGCTGCTCGACCAGCGTGGCGACCGCGCCGAAGCACAGTCGTGGTACGAGAAGGCCGCCGCGCAGGGCTCGGCCCGCGCCCTGATCGGCTTGGCCGGCTTCCTCGAAAAAAGCGCCATGCTGGCCGCCGCGCAAGGCCTCAGCTCGCTTGACGCCTACCGCCGCATCGGCGATCTCGTGCAGAAGGCGACCGGCGGCCTGGTGGCAGGCCTGTCGATCCAGCGTGCGGAGCGGCTGCGGGTCGACGTGGTCTCGCCGCTCGGCGCTGTGCCGTTGCCGCGCATGGCCGGTGCCCCCATCACGCTCGAAAGCGCCCCCGGCCCGCTGGAGGTGGTGGTGCGTGTGGCGAGCGCCAATGGTGTGAAGTCCGTGCGGGTCAACGGCCAGCCGCAGGCCACCGATGCACAAGGTCTGTTGAGCATTCCGCTCACCGTGGGCGACACCCCATCGACCGTGCTTGTGCAGGCCGAAGACGAAGTGGGCGCGCAGGCACAGGCCGAGCTGAGGCTCGTGCAGCGCTCGGCGCCGCTCGCGGCGAGTGCGGCGCCCGCCGTTGCGTCACCCGCCAGTGCGGCGCTGGCCACCGCGCCGGTCGAAGCGCCACCGCTCGCCCCGCTGCTCGGCGGAAAGCGCCACGCGCTCGTCATCGCCAACCAGCAGTACAAGCACTGGACCAAGCTCGACACGCCCCGCGCCGATGCACATGCCGTGGCCACCGTGCTCAAGCAGCGCTTCGGCTTCGAGGTGACGCTGCTGCAAGACGTGACGCGCCAGCAGTTGCTGTCGGGCTTAAGCAAGCTGCGCCAGCAGGTCGGCCCGCAAGACCAGGTGGTCGTCTATTACGCCGGCCACGGCCAGATGGACACCGTCACTGCGCGTGGCTACTGGATCCCCGTCGATGGCGACGAGAAGGACATCGCGCAATGGGTGTCGGTGATCGACGTGACCGACCAACTCTCGGCCATGAGCGCGCGCCATGTGCTCGTGATCGCCGACTCGTGCTACTCGGGCACGCTCACCCGCTCGCTCGTGCCCGCCGTCGACCAGGCCTTGACGCTCGAGCAACGACTGGGGCCGCTGCGCCAGCTCAGCCAGCAGCGAGCACGCGTGGCCATGACCTCGGGCGGCATGGAGCCGGTGGTCGACGGCGGCAGCATCAACCACTCGCTCTTCGCGCGCAGCCTGCTCGATGTGCTGGGTCAGGTGCGCTCGCCGATGGCCGCGCAGGAGTTGCATGGCGCGGTGGCCGCACGTTTTGCGCACCTCGCGCGCCGCCTCAAGATCCCGCAGCAGCCGCAGTACGCGCCGATCGGCTTTGCCGGCCACGAAGCGGGCGACTTCGTCTTCGCGCCGATCTGAGGGGGCAGGCTAAGGCCCCGCCGCGCCAGCACCCACCACGTTGGAGATGGCGATCTGCAACCCCGTGGCCCCCGCGGCCACGGGCGGCGAGTGGCCTTCCAGGTCGCCAGGGCGCGGCTGGCCTTCGCCGCTCTTGCTCACGCGTGCCGTGACCACCACGCGCGGAAAGGCCGACACCCGCGCGTCCGGCCACATCGCCATGCTGTCGTCGAGCTTGAACTGCAGCGGCAGGTCCTTCACCTGCTTGCGAATCACCGCCAGCGGCATCGGTGGCCCTTCCACCGCGCGGGCGAAGATGAAGACCGTGTCGGTCGGGCGTGCCTGTTGCGCGACGCTCGGCGACAGGTCCACCGTGCCACTGATGGATTGCCCCACCGGGGCCGCCGCATCGACGAGCGCGGCCGGCGCCGAGGCGCCCGCCGTGCCGTGCAACACGGGCGCCTCGTCGGATGCAGACGTGGCGCGGGCCGGGGTTGCGCTGCTGCGCGACGACACCGCCCAGCCGTAGGTCAGCAACGCCGCCGCCACGGCGGCCACGCCCGCGCCAACCACCCACCGCAGCGCATCCGACTTCTGCGGCGCCGCCGGCATGGGCAACGGCGGCAGCAACGCCGCATCGGGCCGCATGTCGCCCATCATCACGGTCTCGGGCCACTCTTCGTCGGGGTCGGGGCTGCGCATCACCGCATCGACCAGCTTGCGCTCGAGCAGCGCGCGAGCTTCCGCGTACTGCTGGTCGTTCGCGAACCCGGCGATGTGCTGCTCGTGCAGATCCTGCAGGCGTTTGCGCAGCGACTGGACTTCCTCGTTCATCCGCGTATTGCATCACGCCAGGGGAAGGCAGCCCTTCCCCCCATCGGTGGGGGTGAGCCCGCGCACGCTGCGCCATACTGCGGCTCCACGCGCGCGCACCCGCGCACCAGGTCGCCCTCACCCATGCCGTCTCGCTCCGCTTCCACCCCCAAACTGTCTCCCGGCTACGCCGCCAACATGGAAGGCGTGGCCGCCGTCGAGCGCGCGCTCGCCATCGTCGAGGCGATCGAACGCGCCGAACAGCCGCTCACCCTCACCGGCATCGCCGAGGCCACCGGCCTCTACAAGAGCGCGGTGCTGCGCATGATGGTCACGCTCGAGCGGCGCGGCCTGGTGCTGCGCCAGCAGGACCAGCGCTACGTGCTGGGGCCGCTCGCGTTTCGTCTCGGGCGCGCCTATGAGCGCAGCAACCGCGTGGAAGAGCAACTCGCGCCGCTGATGCAGGCGCTGGTGGAGCGCGGCACGGAAAGCCCGTCGTTCCACGTGCGGCAAGACGACGAGACGCGCCTGTGCCTGCTGCGGTTCGACTCGCACCATTCCACGCTCGACCGTGTGCGCGCGGGTGACCTGCTGCCGCTCAAGCGCGGTGCCGCGGGCAAGGTGCTGCTGCGCTTCGGCACGGGCGACGCCGCGGCCTTCGGTGGCGAACTCGCCGAATACTCCTTCGGCGAGCGAGACCCGCTGTGCGGCGCCGTCGCCGGGCCGGTGTTCGGGCCCGGAGGCCAGTTGCTCGGGGCGTTGTCGCTCTCGGGTCCGCTCGATCGGTTCACCGAATCGGCGGTGAAGAAGATGGTGAAGCCGCTGCTCGAAGCCTGCGAGACGGCCACGCGCAACCTGGGCGGCGTCTGGCCCGCCACACGGCGGGCCCGTTGATCGTCAGTACTGCGCCAGCTGGTACTTGATCGCAGATTCGAGCGCCACGCCGATCGGTGTCTGGCCTTCGGGCACCTTCATGGGCACCAGCGTGCGCGTGAAGACACGCTTGCCGTTGATCTCGGTGTCGATGTAGACGATGTGCACGCTGCCTTTGCCGGCGTTCTCGGCCTCGGAGTAGAGCGCCCGCTTGAATTCGGTGGCAGCCAGTGCTTCGAAGGCCTTGCCGTCCACGAGCGAGTGTGCCGCACCCGAGGCGTCGACGACCATGTTGCCCGCGATCACTGCGCCCATCACACCTCCAAGCGCGATGCCGATTGAGCTGCGGCGAAGCTCGGCTTGCATGTTGCGGTAGACGACGAAGTGGTGCACCTTGAGGTCGAGCGGCGCTTCGCCCGGCTTCTGCAGGGTTTCGAACGCACGATGCTGCAGCAGGCGCACGCCGCTCGGAACCGTCACGCTTTCAGCCACCCGATAGAGCGCGTACTGCTCGCTCGTGATGGAGATGCTGAAGATTTCACCCTCCTTCTCGATCGCCGGGCGCAGGTCCTGTACACGCAACTGCTCCGAACGTTCCGCGCCAGCAACGTTCAGGTTTGCCACCTGCGCCGCGCAGCCAGACAGCGCGAGCGCTGCAAGTACCAGCAAAAGCCTCTTCATCAACTTCCTCCTTGAGTTGTTCCCGGGATGTTCCGGGGCGCGCGATTTTGCAGTCGTCGCATTGGCGCCTCGGCAGGCCCTCAGGGATAACACCGCCCCGTTCACGCCTTGACGCCCGTCTTGGGTGAGCGCGACACTCCCCATATGACAGAACCTTGATTCTGTTTAACAGAACAAACTCCGCACAAGACCCGAATGCCCACCGGCACCACAAACGACACCCCACGCCCGCTGCTGATCGGCGGCGAGTTCCGGCCCGGCGGCACGGCGCCGCCGCTCGATTCCATCAACCCGGCCACCGGTCAGCTGAACCACCGCGTGGCTGCCGCGGGAGCCGACGAGGTGAACGACGCCGTGGCCTGCGCCACCGACGCCGCCCGCCACAAGGCCTGGCGGGAGATGCTCCCGCCGCAGCGCGCCGGGCTCCTGCACCGCATCGGCGAGCTGATGCTGCGCGACAGCGAGCGCTTCGCGCGCCTGCAGATGCTCGAGAACGGCAAGGTCTGGGCCGAGTGCGTGGCGCAGGTCAAGAGCGCAGCCACCACCTTCCGCTACTACGCTTCCGTGTGCGAGACGCTAGTCTCCGAGCTCACACCTTCACGCGGTAACTACCTCTCGATGACGGTGCACGAGCCCTATGGCGTGGTCGCCGCCATCACGCCGTGGAACTCGCCGATGACGATGGAGGCGCAGAAGGTCGCACCCGCACTCGCCGCCGGCAACGCGGTGATCCTGAAACCATCGGAGATCACGCCCTCGACCGCGCTCGAACTCGGCCGCATCGCGCTCGAAGCGGGCCTGCCCCCCGGGCTGCTCAACGTGCTGCCGGGCACCGGCGCCACGGTGGGCGCGGCGCTCGTCGAGCACCCGGGCGTGAAGATGGTGTCGTTCACCGGCGGCACGGCGAGCGGCCGGCGCATCGCCGAAGCAGCAGCGCGCAAGCTGATGCCGGTCGCGCTGGAACTCGGCGGCAAGTCGCCGCACATCCTCTTCGCCGATGCCGACCTCGACGCGGCCGTCGAAGGCGTGGCCGGCGGCATCTTCGAAGGCAGCGGCCAGTCGTGCGTGGCGGGCTCGCGGCTCTTCGTGCAGCGCAGCGTGTTCGATCGGGTGCTGAAGATGATCGCCGACAAGGCACGGCGCCTGCGTGTCGACTTGCCCGACGCCAGCGGCGCCGAGATGGGCCCCATTGCCTCGTTCGCCCAGCGCGAGCGCATCGAAGGCATGGTCGACGCGGCCCGCGCGGGCGGCGCCGAGATCGTGGCCGGTGGCGCACGTCCGAGCGATGCCCGCCTGGATGCCGGGGCCTTCTACCTGCCCACCGTCATCGCCGGCATCGACAACCGCGCCGCCATCGCGCAGCAGGAAGTCTTCGGCCCGGTGCTCTGCGCCCTGCCCTTCGACGACGAAGACGACCTCATCGCGCAAGCCAACGACAGCGCCTACGGCCTGGCCTCCGGCATCTGGACGGCCGACTACAAGCGCGCCCTGCGCATCGCCCGTGCGCTCGAAGCCGGCACGGTGTGGATCAACACCTACAAGCAGCTCTCCATCGCCACGCCGTTCGGCGGCTTCAAGGACAGCGGCCTCGGCCGCGAAAAAGGCCTCACCGGCCTGCGCCTCTACCAACAAGCCAAGGGCATCTACCTCGGCCTCTGATTCATGACGACCAACTCTCTCGGATTCATCGGCCTGGGTGTGATGGGTGAGCCCATGTGCCGCAACCTCGCGCGCAAGTCGGGCAGCGCCGTGCATGCACACGACCTCGACAGCGCCGCGCTGCAGCGCCTCGCCGCTGACGGCGTGCAGAGCGCCGGCTCCATCGCCGCGGTGATGAAGCACGCCGACATCGTGCTGCTCTCGCTGCCCTCCGGCGAGGTGGTGCAGCAGCTCGCGCAGCAGCCCGACGGCCTGCTCGCCAACACACGCGCCGGGCAGATCGTGATCGACCTCAGCACCTCGCCCGTCGACACGACACGCGCGCTCGCGAAGGCCTTTGCGGACAAGGGTGTGACCTTCATCGACGCCCCCGTGGCCCGCACCCGGGCCGCCGCCGAGGCCGGCACGCTCTCGGTGATGGTCGGCGCCGACGCGGCCACCTTCGAGCGCGTGAAGCCGCTCATCGCCACCTTTGCCACCGACATCGCGCTCTGCGGCCCCGTCGGCTGCGGCCAGGTGGTGAAGATCCTCAACAACATGGTGCTCTTCGAAACCGTTGTCGCCTTGAGCGAAGCCAAGGCCATCGGCGAGCGCGCCGGTGTCGACCCCACGCTGCTCTTCGAGACCCTGAGCAAGGGCAGCGCCGACAGCTTCGCCCTGCGCAGCCACGGCATGAAGGCCATGCTGCCGGGCGCCTTCCCCGAGCGGGCGTTCTCGGTGCGCTACGCCCGCAAGGACCTGGCCTATGCGTTGAAGCTCGCGCAGGAAACGGGGGTCGACGCCAAGAGCGCCCGCATCGTCGACGAGTGGTACCAGGCCGCCATTGACGCCGGTCTCGGCGACCAGTACCACCCGGTCGTGAGCCGACTGCTCGGAGGCAAGACATGAAGCGCCGCCAGTTCATCGTCACCCCCGCGTTGCTGTCGCCGCTGGCGCTGCACGCGCAAGGATTCCCCACCAAGCCCGTCAGGCTCGTCGTGCCCTACCCCGCCGGCGGCGCCACCGACGTGGTGGCCCGCGCCCTCGCCGAGCGCCTGAGCGCCACCTGGGGCCAGCAGGTCATCGTCGACAACAAGCCCGGCGCCGGCACCACGCTCGCCGCTTCGCAGGTCGCGCGTGCCCCGGGCGACGGCCACACGCTCTACATGACGACCTCGGCGCACACCATCGCCGCGAGCATCTACAAGAAGATCGATTTCGATCCTGTCAAAGACTTCGCCACGCTCTCGCTGCTGGTGAAGGTGCCCATCGTGCTGGTGACGAACCCGGCGCTGCCGGCGAAGACGCTGCCCGAGCTGATGGCGCTCGCCAAGGGTCGCCCCAACGGCCTCACCTTCGCCTCGCCCGGCAACGGCACCGCGCAGCACCTGGCCGGCGAGATGTTCAAGGTGCAGGCACAAGTCCCGATGACGCACGTGCCCTACAAGGGCGACGCGCCGGCCCTCACCGACCTGCTCGCGGGCCAGGTCGACACGATGTTCGTCACGCTCACCTCCGTGCTGCCGCACTTGGCGAGCGGCAAGCTGCACGCGGTGGCGCTGGCGAACGCCAAGCGCGTCGAGCGGGTGCCCGAGCTGCGCACCTTCACCGAAGCGGGTCTTGCCGGCTTCGAGGCGGCCACCTGGTTCGGCGTGCTGGCACCGGCCTCGCTGCCACCTGCGCTGCGCACGCAGATCAGCGAGCAGATCGTCAAGCTCGTGGCCGAGCCCGCGATGCACCAGCGCCTCGTCGACCTCGGCGGCGAGGTGGTGAACAACAAGCCCGCCGAGTTCGAGGCCTTCATGCAGGCCGAAAGCCGCAAGTGGCGCGAGGTGGTGCGCCTCTCGGGCGCTTCGATCGAGTAGTCCCCCACCCACACATCAGACGGAGACAACCCATGACCCTGCTCAAGCCCCTGGCCCTCGCGGCCCTCATCGCGTTCAGCAGCGCGCCCTTCGCTCAGGAGACGCTCAAGATCGGCGCCCTCGTCACCCTCTCGGGGGCCGGCGCCGCCTGGGGCACTGGCATGCAACACGCGGCCGAGCTCGCCGCCGACGACGTCAACGCCAAGGGCGGGCTCGACGTGGGCGGCAAGAAGTACAAGGTGCAGGTCATCGCCTACGACGACAAGTACCAGGCCAACGAAGCGGTGACGGTGGCCAACCGACTCGTCTACGACGACAAGGTCAAGTACATCATCGGCCCGGTGGGCTCGGCGCCGGTGCTGGCCATCCAGCCCATCACCGAGAAGAACCAGGTCGTCGTGATGACGCTCGGCTTCACCGCCAAGGCGCTGGGCACGGACAAGCTCTACACCTTCCGCCCCAACGTGACCACCGCCGAAGTGGCTGGCCCGCAGATCGAGTGGGTGGTGAAGACGCGCAACGTGAAGCGCGTGGGCGCCCTCTTCCCCAACGACGAAACCGGCCAGCAGATCGCGAAAGACCTGACCACCGCCTACGGCAAGGTCGGCGCCGACCTCGCGGCGAAAGAATTCTTCGAACGCGACCGCGTGGACTTCGTGCCGCTGATTACCCGCATCCTCGCCGCCAAGGTCGACGCCATCGAACTCGACGGCAACTCGCCCAGCACCGCCGGCCTCATCACCAAGCAGGCGCGCGAGCTCGGCTTCACCGGCACCATCATCCGCACCGGCGGCCCCGCCACGCAGGACATCGTCAACGTGGCCGGCAAGCAGGCCACCGAGGGCCTGCTGGTTCACACGCCCATCGACCCCAAGCTGCCCAGCACCGCCGCCTACGCGCAGGCCTACGCCGCCAAGTACAAGCGCGCGATGAACGGCTTCAGCCCGGCGTTCTACGACGGCACGCACCTGCTCTTCGAAGCCATGCGCAAGGCCGGCACCGTGAGCGACACCGCCAAGGTCGTGGCCGAGCTGGAGAAGATCAAGGGCCACAAGGGCGCCTTGGGTGAATCGTCGTGGACGGGCAAGGCCGCCTATGGTGTCGACCACCAGCTCGACGCGCCGTTCTACGTGGCCGAGGTGAAGGATGGGCAGGAAGTGATCCGCGCGCGTTGCACCGCGAGCGGCTGCAAGTAATCCGGTGGACCTGTCCCTGCTCATCGGCCAGGCCGTGGTCAACGGCCTGGTCGTCGGTCTGCTCTACCTGCTGATGGCGGTGGGCTTCACGCTCGTCTTCGGCGTGATGCGCATCGTGAACTTCGCGCACGCCGAGTTCTACATGCTCGGCGCCTTCGTCACCTTCATCTGCGTGACCCGCTTCGAGTTGCCCTTCCTGCCGAGCGTGGCGCTCACCTTAGTGATCGCGGTGCTGGTGGGGTGGGTCATCGAGTGGGCGGTGCTCAAGCCCTTCCGCCACGACGAGCTCAACGGAATGATCGCCACCATTGGCCTCGCGATGATCCTGCAGAACGGTGCGCTGATGCTCTTCGGGCCCGACCCGCAGAGCATGCCGAGCGTGGCCACGGGCGTGCTGCGCCTGGGTGACCTGCTCGTGCCCAACTCGCGCGTCTACGTGGTGCTGTGCTCCGCGGCCGTGCTGCTGGCGATGTGGCTCTTCCTTCGCTACTCGCGCACCGGCCGAGCGCTGCGCGCGGTGGTGCAAGACATCGAGATCGCGCAGATCCAGGGGATCAAGGCGCGGCTCATCTACCCGCTGGGCTTCGGCCTCGGCGTGGGGCTCGCCGCCGTGGCCGGGGGGCTGATGGCGCCGCTCTTCTCGGTGTCGCCCTTCATCGGCGCGGGGCCGATGCTTAAGGCCTTCATCGTCGTCATCCTCGGTGGGCTCGGCAGCATTCCGGGAGCGGCGCTCGCCAGTCTGCTGCTCGGCATCACCGAGAGCGTGGCCGGCACCTTCCTCAGCACCAGCACGGCCGACATCCTCATCTTCGCGCTGGTGATCGGCATGCTGGTCGTGCGGCCGAGCGGCCTGCTGGGGCGGCCGGAATGACCGACTTCCACGTCCACCTCGCGGTGCTCGTCTGCCTCAACGTCGTCATCGTGAGCGGGCTCGCGCTCATCAGCCGCACCGGCCAGCTCTCGCTCGGCCACGGTGCCTTCGTCGGCATCGCGGCCTATGCCGCCGTGCTCGCCCACATGAAAGCAGGCTGGCCCTTCTGGCTCTCGGCGCTCGGGGGCATCGCGGCCGCTGCGCTGGTCGCACTCGTGCTGGGCTGGGTGATCCTGCGGCTGCGTGGTGTGTACTTCGTGCTCGTCACCTTCGCCTTTGCCGAACTCGTGCGCCTGGCCCTGCTCGACTGGTCGGCCCTCACGGGCGGTGCCAACGGCATTGCCGGCATTCCACCGGCCACGCTCTTCGGCGTGGCGTTCGACACCAAGGCGCGGTTCCTGGTGCTTGCGCTCGGCGTCGCCGCCGCCAGCGCTTTCTTCCTCAAGCGGCTGGCCACCACCCCCACCGGCCACGCCTACGACGCCGTGTCCGAGAACCCGGCGCTCGCCGAGGCCAGCGGCCTCAACGTGCATCGCCTGCAACTGCAGGCCTTCGTGATCGGCTGCGCCATCGCCGGCCTGGGCGGCGTGCTGCTGGCGCACTACGTGGGCTTCGTGTCGCCCGAGTCGTTCAACACCACGCTCTCCATCAACGTGATCGTGATGCTCGTGATCGGCGGGCGGCAGAGCGTGTGGGGCCCGCTCATCGGGGCGGCCATCCTCACGCCATTGCCTGAACTGCTGCGCGGTGCCGTGCAGACGCAGCACATCTTCTACGGCGCGGCGCTGATCCTCATCCTGCATTTCATGCCGGGTGGGCTGGCGTCGTTGCCCGGGCGCTTCGCGAAAGGCCGCTGAGATGCTGGAAGTGCACGGCCTCTCCAAGACCTTCGGCGGCCTCGCCGCACTGAAGGACCTGAGCTTCTCGGTGCAGCCCGGCCAGATCGTCGGCCTGATCGGGCCCAACGGTGCCGGCAAGACCACGGCCTTCAACCTCATCAGCGGCACGCTGCCGCCGAGCGCCGGCACCGTGCGCTTCAAGGGGCATGACATCACCGGTGGGCCCCCGAGCCGCGTGGTGAAGCTCGGCCTCGCGCGCACGTTTCAAAACACTTCGATCTACCCCAAGGCCACCGTCGCGCAGAACGTGTACCGCGGCGCGTTGGCGCGGCTGGGCACGTCGCTGCCCAACCAGCTCTTCAGTGACGGCGCGACACGCACCGCGCTCGCCCGACTCCACGAGCAGGTCGACGAGGTGCTCACGCTGCTGGGGCTTGCCTCGCAGCGCGACGCGCTCGCCGGCAACCTCTCCTACGGCCACCAGAAGCGCCTGGGTGTCGCCATCGGCCTGGCCACGCAGCCTGAGATGCTGCTCCTCGACGAGCCCGCCGCCGGCCTCAACCCCGAAGAGTCGGCCGCCTTCGGCGAGCTGCTGCGCTCGCTGCGGACGCAACGCCAGCTCACCCTGCTGCTGGTGGAGCACCACATGGCTCTCGTCATGGGGCTGTGCGAGCACATCGTGGTGCTGGTGCAAGGCCAGAAGATTGCCGAAGGCACGCCACAAGCCGTTCGCGACAACCCGCAGGTGATCGAGGCCTACCTCGGCGCGCCGGAGGAATTCCATGCTTGAGGTGCAAGGCATCGCCGTGCGCTACGGTGCGCTCGAAGCCGTGCGCGACGTGTCGTTCACCGTCGAGCCGGGCCAGATCGTGGCGCTCGTCGGGGCCAACGGCGCCGGCAAGAGCACCACGCTCAAGGCGCTGATGGGCATGCTGCCGCTGGCGCGTGGCAGCGTGCGCTGGCAGGGCGACCCGATCGAGCGCCTGCCCGCCGACCAGCGCGTGGTGCGCGGCCTGGCCCTGTCGCCCGAAGGCCGGCGCCTCTTCCCGCGCATGACGGTTCAAGACAACCTGCTCGTCGGCGCGCACACCGTGCGTTCGCGCGCCAGCGTGCGGCGCAGCCTGGAGCGGGTGCACGCGCTCTTCCCGCGCGTGGCCGAGCGGCGGCACCAGCTCGCCGGCTCGCTCTCGGGCGGCGAGCAGCAGATGGTCGCCATCGGCCGCGCGATGATGGCCGAGCCGCAGGTGCTGATGCTCGACGAGCCCTCGCTCGGCCTCGCGCCGAAGATCGTGGCCGAGATCGCAGGCGCCATCCAGCGCATCAACCAGGAGGCGAAGCTCGCGGTGATCCTGGTCGAGCAGAACGCCCGCATGGCGCTGCGCCTCGCGCACCAGGGCCATGTGTACGAGCAAGGCCAGGTGATCCGCTCGGGCCCCGGGGCTCAGCTGCTGGCCGACCCGTTCGTGCAGACTGCGTACCTCGGTCTCTGAGACACACGACATGGACACCTACGAGGTCTACGCGATCAAGTACGCCAGCATGCCGCGCCGTCGGCGTGACAACTTCCTCCCGGCCGACGACCACGACGGCCCGATGCCGATGGACTTCTTCGTCTGGCTGCTGAAGGGCAAGACGAGAAACATCCTCGTCGACACCGGCTTCAGCCAGGCCACCGGCGTGAAGCGCAACCGCCAGTGGCTGCGCTGCCCCATCGAGGCCTGCCGCTCGCTTGGTGTCGACCCGGCAACCATCGGTGACGTGATCCTCACCCACCTGCACTACGACCACGCCGGCAACCTGCCGCTGCTGCCGAATGCACGCTTCCACGTACAGGACAGCGAACTCGACTACGCCACCGGCCGCTGCATGTGCCACGCCACGATGCGCCACGCCTATGCCGTCGACGACGTGGTGGAGCTCGTGCGCAAGGTCTACGCTGAGCGCGTGAGCTTCCACGCCGGCGACAGCAGCGTCGCACCCGGTGTGGAGCTGCTGCTGGTCGGCGGCCACACCAAGGGCCTGCAAGCCGTGCGCGTGCACACCGAGCGTGGCTGGGTGGTGCTCGCGTCCGACGCCAGCCACTACTACGAGAACATCGAGGGCCTGCGGCCCTTCCCCATCGTCTTCAACGTGGCCGACATGCTCGAGGGCCACCGCCGCCTCATGTCGCTCGCCGGCTCGCCCACGATGCTCGTGCCCGGCCACGACCCCGAGGTGCTGGCGCGCTACCCCCGCGTCGAGGGCGACGCGGTCGGGACGGCGCTCCTGCATCGGCCGCCGACGCGCTGACGACAACCCGGTCGAGAGCCGAAGCTGGCGCCCTGCCCGGCCGGGCAGGCATGATCGCGCCTGCCCAACACCACCAAGGAGCCCCACGTGACCCGACTGCTCACCCTCGTCGTCGCCATGACCGTGCTGACCTGGCTCGCCATCATCGTGGCCAGCATGCTGCGCTCGAAGGGCGACATGAAGCTCGCCCTGAGCAACCGAGACCACCTGCCCGAACCCTCCCCGCTGGCGGCGCGCGCCGACCGGGCGGCGCAGAACACGAAGGAGAACTTCATCCTCTTCACCGCGCTGGCCGCCGCCGCGCTGGCCGTGGCGCCGGCCAATGCGCAGGTGCTGCTCGGCGCGCAGATCTTCTTCTGGGCGCGGGTGGTGTACCTGCCGGTGTACTACTTCGGCATCCAGGGGGTGCGGACGGCGGTGTGGGCGGTGGGCATCGTGGGGCTGGGGGTGATGGCGGCGGCGTTGCTGGGGTTGCCTTGATCTGTGCACTCTGGAGTGATGGCGTCCAAGCTCATCGGGCGACCTCGACACTCCGACTAGACCGAGAGGGTCCGACACCGTGCTGAACCATGTGGTCGGGGTATGACTTGATGTGGACTGAAGATCTAACCATTTATGGTTAGGGATAGGACTTTGCGGCGACATGCGCATTACCCGTGCGCCGTTCATGTCACGTTAGGCGCGACAGTCAATTAAACAGGGAGAGAACGCATGAAGACGACCTTAGCAGACACGATTCTTAATGCCACTAGCTTCGTGGTCAGTCAGCTGTCCTTCGAATGGCTTTTGACGAGGGCCAAGCGATCCAATGGCGGCGCGATTGTCTTCCTGCGAGCGCTTCTTACAAGCTTCGTTCTCTACGTGCTGGCAGTCCTTCTTAGATACGCCGTAGGTGGATACCAATCGCCAAACCTCCTAGAGGCGTTTGCAGAGAAGCTGCCTTGGTTCGGCGCTCTCTTCGGAGCAATCTATTTGGCCCTGTACTCAAGATTCGCGTCGCAATGGACCTACGTCGCAAATGTTTATAACCAAATCAAATCTGCCGAGGCACGCGCAACCTCAACAGAGCACCAGCTCGCAATTGATCAGTGGAAAGCGGGCTTTATTGAAGACGCTCAGGAGCTCCACCTCGCGACCAAAGGAATCTTTGCTGGCGTGATCAAGGTCTGGCTTCAGATCGAGAACGTGAGAAGCAACTTTGTCGCGCACGCCCCTGGTGGTACGGCTCGCCTCAATGAATTGGAAGAACGGGTGCGCGTCGCCTGCGCTATGCAAGCCCGAGCTTACGAACGCAAGAACGGTGGCGCCTAACCCTTCCAGTGAGAGGCGCTGCCCGGCAAGCCGGTCAGCGCCTCTCATGTCAAACGTTAGCAATCACTGAACAGAGCGCACCTCATGGCAAAGCAACTTTCACCGGCAGGCATCATGGCCCTCAAGGAGGCTCTCTGCTCCGTCTACTGGTACAAGTCGGAACTTAGGGGCTTCTTACAACTTTGCCTCTCGAAGCCAGGCCTTCTCAACAATTTCAACTGGGAAAACTACAAGCGACAAATTGCATCGGATGTGGTCGATCATCTGGTCGCTAACCCGGAAGCTCATCTTGGTGATCTAACGAAGATTTGCTATGAGCTTTGCAAGCTCACAGACTTTTCGCATCTGAAGCCCCTGGACGACGGTCCACAGAAAGTCGAAAAGGCAAGAAATGCGGTCAATCAGCTGAAGCAGCTGGTTCAGCCACATCAGGAATTTCAGAAGGAGCAGGACGATATCAAGCAGCGGCAAGCGCTTGCCGCAAAGAAGCTTCGGGAAAACGCCGCGGTACGGCAGAAGCTGGAAACCATCAAGGCCCGCTACATGGCTTTGGTGGGATCAGAGAACGCTCAAAGTCGTGGCTTCGAGCTAGAACGCGTGATGTACGAACTCTTCGAGCTCTTTGACCTAGATCCAAAGGCCTCATTCAAGAACCTAGGTGAACAGCTTGACGGCGCTTTCTCGCTCGAAGGCACTGAGTACCTCTTCGAAGCTAAATGGCAGAAGGAACTCATAAACAAGGCCGACTTGGCCGTGTTCTCTGACAAGGTCAGAACTAAGCTGGAAAACACGCTTGGGGTCTTCTTGTCGATCAACGGTTTCTCGGTAGACGGTGTCACAGCTCATCAGGCTGGCGGGGCGTCGATCCTTTTGGTAGATGGAGGTGACCTCATGGCCGTCTTTGAGGAACGAATTGACTTCACGAGCTTGCTTCTTCGCAAAAAGAGGCATGCGGCACAGACCGGCAATATCTATTTCAGCTACTACCAGATGGTTGCCGCGGGTGCTGGCTAACGCTTCCCCCGACAGAACGCCGTCCTGCAAGTCGCGGCGAGGCATTCGTGTCACAAGCTGGAACTCACAGGACGCCCGCACGCCGAAGCTCCTCTTGGCCGCGATCATCGCAGCCCTCTCCCTCGGCTGCTCCGAGATGCGCAACAGCACCGGCACGATCAGCAAGCGCATCGGCGAAGTCGTGCACACCCCTGGCGCCACGGAAGTCGACTTGAGCAAACTCACGACTTTCGGGTGGGAGTACTTCTACGTCTCCAAACCCGGCGTCACCCGCGAAGAAGTCTGCAAGCTCATCAACGCCGGCAGAAACGTCTGCGGCCGGATCATCCGGATCGAGAAGGCGCCAGACGATCACGTCTACCTGCTGTTCGGCCTCAACGGGCAGCTCACGCACATCGAGCTGCACGCTCTCGACAACGGGCGCTTCGACATGCAGATCGGCGACGAAGGGCACCCCAAGGCCAAGTCGGTGTTCAGGGTAAGACGCAACCTCTCCGGTTCCGACCATGACGTCATCTACCTGGAGCCGAAGTGACGCCCAACACTTCCAATACCACCCGCCTACTTCCACCATGACCACCAACCGCTACGCACCCCCCTCCTCCGAAGTCGCCGACCCGGCCGCCACCCAACTCGAATACGCCGGCTTCTGGATTCGCACCGGCGCCGCGTTGATCGATGCGGTCTTGATCGTCGCGATCACCTATCCCATCCTCTACGCCCTCTACGGCGCCGACTACTTCGACGACGAGAAGAAGGGCTTCATCGCCGGCCCGGCCGACTTCCTGCTCACGTACGTGGCGCCGGCCATCGCCTCCATCGTGTTCTGGCTCAGCAAGCAGGGCACGCCGGGCAAGCTGGCGCTCTCGCTGCGCGTCGTCGACGCACGGTCCGGCGACACCCTCTCGGTGGGCCAGTCGATCGGCCGCTACCTCGCCTATTTCGTCTCGATGATTCCCCTGGGCCTCGGCATCATCTGGGTCGGCATCGACGCCCGCAAGCAAGGCTGGCACGACAAGCTGGCCAAGACCGTGGTGGTGCGCGCCAAGGCCTCGACCACCCGCCCCGTGGTGTTCAACCGGAAGGGCTGAGCCGCCGTCGCGGGGGCACGAGGCGCCCGATCTTCGTCGCCCTCACGGCGCCTCTTGCAGCGGCCACACCTCCACCACGCAGCGCACCGCCGGCCTTGAGCCGGGCGTCGTGCGCATGCGCGGCCTCTCGAACGGGCGGGTCGGTTCTCTCGTAACCTTGCGAGTCTCCGTAGCCCACTGTGATGAACTTCGCCATGCTCGGCTCCTGTTGCCCAGAGGCAGATGCGGGCAAGCGTCGTTCCCCCGGAGCTCTTGCATTGGACCTTCACCCCGTTCGCCTGACACCCGGCGCCGACCTCCGCCGCGCGTTGGAAGCGCTCGCCACCGCATCTGGGGCCGATGCCGCGTTTGTGGTGGCGGGCATCGGCAGCCTCGTCAACGCCCGGCTTCGATATGCAGGCGAACCCGCCGAAACCGACCTCGCAGGCCCGCTTGAGATCCTGAGCCTGAGCGGCAGCCTCAGCGCATCGGGCGCGCACCTTCATGTGTCGGTCTCCGACGCTTCGGGCCGGGTGCTCGGGGGCCACCTGGGCCACGGCAGCATCGTCAGGACGACGGCCGAGATCCTGCTGGCGCCGCTGCCGGGCTGGTCGCTCGCGCGCGAGCCCGACCCGGCCACCGGCTTCATGGAGCTGGTGGTTCGCAGGAAAATCTAGGCCTCTGTTTGCACGCAAGTGAATTGCCAACCCCACATGACCCCACGACACCTGCTCACCCTCGTCCTGGCCTCCCTGGCCCTGTGCGCCCATGCGGCGGAGCCGTTCCAGTTGAAGGTCAGCGAGCTGCTGCAATCGGAGCGTGCCCAGAAGTTTCTCGACCCCAGCATCAAGCTGTATTGGGGTGACGCACCCACACCCCCCTTCCCCGAGATCACGCGGCAGGACATCAACACCGGGCTCAGCATGAACTCGGGGCTGTTCTCCCGCGGCTCGAAGGAGCATTGCATCGCGGCCTTCGAGAATGCACTCGACACGCTGGTCAAGACCGCCCGCAGCGGCGGCTTCGATGCCGCTTTCGACATCCGCGTCGGGCAAGGCCGGACGCCCACGAACGACTTCGAAAGCTTCCAGTGCACGCCCGCCTACACCGCCACCGACGTTCGCCTGTGGGCCTCGTTCGCGATGACGCCGGATGCGGCCCAACGCTTCGCGCAGGCGCAGCTGAAGCAAGCCAGCCTGCCCGCGCGAGAGCCCGCGAAGGGCGCGATCTTCATGCCGGTGGCCTCCGTCGTCGCAAGCCCGGAGCTCAAGAAGATCCTGGGCCGCCACGTGCGCGCCTATTGGGGCACGGAGGCGCCCGAGTACGACGAGCGCAGCCTCAATCCGGACGACTACTCGGAAGAGGTCACGATCGGCACGCTTGCCCCTGAAGAGGCTTGCCGGCAGGCCGCGCTCAAGACGCTCGGCGTGATGGTCAAGGCCGCGAGGAAGGACGACTTCGATTCGATCATCCGCATCCGCAGCTACCACCGCGATCAGTTCGCACCCAACCCCACCGACATCGAATGCGAGTTGGGCAAGAAGGAGGCGAGCGTCACCTTGAGGGCCTTCATGGCCAACCGGAAATAGGCGCGCGGCGTCTACGTCGTTTCACCCCCGCCCCGGAGCACACCCATGCCCGCCCTTCCGCCCGAACACCACCAGATCGACCACCGCACCATCAAGCTGCTCGTCGGCGTGATCGCGATCACGCTGTCGTGGCTGACGAGTGCGTTTGCCAACAACACGCTCACCTCCATCAGCGCCGCCTACTTCGAGAGCGGCTGGTCGCAGGTGATCTTCATCGGCTTCCTGTTTGCCATCTCGGCGCTGATGCTGGCGTACAACGGCTACAGCAAGCTGGAAATGGTGCTGTGCAAGGTGGCGGCGCTGTGCGGCATCGTCATCGCGATGTTTCCCTGCCGCTGCGTCGACCGCGAAGAGATCATCAAGGGCGTGCACGGCGGCGCGGCGATCGTGCTGTTCCTGATCCTCGCGTATCTCTGCTGGGGCTTCTTCCGCCGCGCGCGGGCCAAGCACCACAAGCGCGCCAACGTGCGCTCCTGGATCTACGCGGTGTGCGGCATCGCGATGCTCGTGTCGATCGGGGCGCTCGCCATCGAGACCTTCACGCAGGGCGGCATGACGCAGCACGTGCACAGCCGCTTCGTGTTCTACGGCGAGGCCCTCGGGCTCGTGGCCTTCGGCGTTTCGTGGCTCACGGCGAGCCGCACGCTGCCGTTTCTCACGACCGAAGACGAGCGCTTTTCGCTCGTGCGGCGCCACAACCCCGACTGACGCGCGGGTATCGGCGTGACCTGCATCACGCCGCCCACCTGCCGCCGCTCAGGAATGGCGAGCAGTTGCCGATCACAGCAGCACGCATGCCCCGCTCTGAAAGCAGTCTGAGCGGAGGCCTCTGCGTTCTCGACTTCGGCATGAACACCACCCTTCCCGTCGTGCCCGCCACCCCGGCCGGCGAACGCCCGCGGCTCGACGCCCGTGGCACCTCGACGCGTGGGCATGTGCGGGCCTCCTGGGGCGTGCTCGGGTTCATCGCGAGCGACACGGCGCTGCTCGCCGGCTACGCGCTGCTCGGGCACGTGTCGGCCCACGCGGTGCTGATGTATGCGCTCGCGGGCCTCGGTCTCTTCGGCACCTACCGCCTGGGCATCGCCCTCGGCTGGCACCAGCGGTTGCGCGGCATGCTGCTGACCCTCGTCATGACGCCGCTGGTGTCGCTGCAGCTGCTGGGCACGGCGTTCTGGGTGCCGCAGGTCGGCCTGCTGATGTTGATGACCCTCATCCCGACCGTCGCGATGACGGCGCTCATCCTCCCCACGCGCTACCTCGGAGCGCTGTGCCTCCTGCTGGGCGCGTGCAGCGCCATGCTGGTGGCCACGCACGGCGCTGCCCTCAGCCTGCCGATGCAGGCAGGCGCCGAGGCGGCGCTCACCGCCATCTGGTTCACCATGCTGCTCGGCCGCGTGGCAACGCTCAGCGTGCGCGGCACGCAGCTGCGAAATGCGCTCACGCAAAAGAGCGCAGATCTGGCCGAAGCCCTGCAGAAGCTGGAGGCCATCGCCACCCACGACGAGCTGACCGGCCTGCTCAACCGCCGCGCCGCGATGGCGATGCTGGCGAACGAGGCACAGCGCGCAGACCGCAGCGGGCAGGCCTTCAGCGTGGCGCTTTTCGACATCGACCATTTCAAGCAGGTCAACGACACGCTGGGCCACGCCACGGGCGACGAGGTGCTGCGCCGCTACGCTGCCGCCATGCTCGGCGCCACACGCGCAGCCGACCGCTTTGCGCGCTACGGCGGCGAGGAGTTCCTGCTGCTGATGCCCGACCAGCCTCAGGTGCACGGTGCCCTGCAGGTGGCCGACCGGCTGCGCCTGCTGACCGCGCAGCATCCGTGGCACGAGGTGGCCGAGGCGCTGGCGATCACCGTCTCGGCGGGTGTGGCGACCCAGCGGCCGGGTGAGACCACCGCGCAACTGCTGGCGCGGGCCGACGGTGCGCTCTACGCCGCCAAGCACGCCGGGCGCAACCGCGTGCAGGCCGGCTGAACCACCCTACTCGCCCACGCCCAGCGTGTTGGGCTGGCGTTTCTCGATGGCCCACTTCAACAGCGCCGCGACGCGGAAGACACCGTGCGCGAACTTGCCATACGGCAGCGTGAGAAAGAGCGCCATCACCGCCCCGAGATGCACGCACAGCGCCAACGGCAAGGCCGGCGTGCCGCGCAGCAGCATCAGCACCAGGCCGCTGGCGGCGGTGAGGAAGAGCAGCGCGATGAAGCCGCGGTCCATCGGGCGCTGGGCCGCATCGCCCTGTGCGGGGTGGCGCTTCACGTTAAGGCGCCACAGGCCCAGCGTGCCGATCACGAGCGACACACCGCCTGAGATGCCCAGCAGCTTCGGGATACTCGTGACGCCGTACGGCGCCTGCCAGCCGAGCAGGTAGTGGTAGAGCGTGGCCATGCAGGTGGCCGCAAAGCACAGCATGAAGCCGTAGAAGGTGAAGTGGTGGAAGCGGCGGCGCGCGAGCGTGTAGCGGTCGTCGGCTTCGTTGCAGCCCTCGCCGTGGCCCCCGTCGAGGTAGCGCAGGCGCAGCGCATCGTGGGCCGCCTCCCCCACGGCCTCGGCCGATGCGGCGCCGGGCGAGATGCCGCGCCAGAAGCGCCGCACGGCCATCGCCAGTGCGAAGACGACGAAGAGGAACACGGGCGCGAAGAGGCTCACCATCAGGCCATGCGGAAACACCGCGTAGAAGTTGCCGCCCTCCACGGCTTGCCAGAGGCTGCCCTGCCGCGCCACGGCCAGCAGGAGGAAGAGCGCGAGCCCGGCCGCCAGCGCAAGCGACAGCACCAGCCCGTTGCGCTTGTAGAGCGCCCCGAGCGCGGCGGGCCACGCATGGTCGGCATACGTCTCGCCGCGCACGCGCGCCATGGCCTGCGGCACATTGACGGCGAACTCGTGCGGCGCAGCGTACTGGCAGGCGTGCAGGCAGGCGCCGCAGTTGTGGCAGAGGTTGGCGAGGTAGTCGACGTCGGCCGCAGGGAACGAGAGGCGGCGCGTCATCGCGGGGAAGACGGCGCAGAAGCCTTCGCAGTAACGGCAGGCGTTGCAGATGGTCAGCACGCGCTCGACCTCGGCTTGCGCCGCGCCGAGCGGCACGATGGGAATGACGCGCGCCTCAGACATGCTGGCCTTCTCTCAAGGCGGCACGTGCCGCGCTCGTGCCGGCGATGCGCCCGAAGGCCGTGCCGATGCTCATGCCCACACCCGCGGTGTAGCCCTGGCCGAGCACGTTGCCGGCCATCATCTCGCCGGCCACGAAGAGGTTGTCGCTCGGCACGCCGTTGAAGTGCACCGCGGCGTGCTCGTCGGTCTTCAAGCCGAGGTAGGTGAAGGTCACGCCGGGCTTGAGCGCGTAGCCGAAGAAAGGCGGCGTGGTGAGCGGCAGCGCCCAGTGCGTCTTGGCGGGGGCGACGCCCGAGGTTGCGCAATCGTCGAGCACGGTGTGGTCGAAGTGGCCGGGGCGGCAGGCGGCGTTGTAGCGGTCGAGCGTGTGCATGAAGGTGGCCTCGTCGAGCCCGAGCTTGTGCGCCAGTTCGGCGAGCGAGTCGGCCTGTGTGCCGGGAAACACCGGCGGCATGAAACGCCCCACCGCCTTCGCATCGATGATCGACCACGCGATCTGCCCCGGCTGCTGGGCCACGAGCCGGCCCCAGATCGCGTAACGCTTGGGCCAGAAGTCTTCGCCTTCGTCGTAAAAGCGCTTCGCCTCGCGGTTGACCACCACCCCGAGCGAAACGCAGTCGATGCGGGTGCAGATGCCGCCGTCGTAGAGCGGTGCGCGCGCGTCGATGGCGACCATGTGCGCCTGCGTCGGGTCGCCGATGGCATCGGCGCCGCTGTCGATCAGGTGCTTGAGCAGCACGCCGCGGTTGAAGCGCGAGCCGCGGATGAGGAAGTTGTCGGCCGGCCACTCGCCGCGCTCGTTGCGGCCCCAGGCTTCGCGCAGCCATTCGCGGTTGGACTCGAAGCCGCCCGCCGCCAGCACGCAGGCCTTGGCGGCGAAGCGGCGCTCGCCCGAGTGCGCGGCGACGAAGCGGCCCTCCTGCAGTTCGATGCGGTCGACCGGCGTCTCGTAGCGGACCTTCACGCCAAGCGCTTCGGCGCTGCGGTAGTAGGCGTTGACGAGCGCCTTGCCGCCGCCCATGAAAAACGCGTTGGTGCGTGCGGTGTGCAGCGCGCCCGAGAGCGAGGGCTGGAAGCGCACGCCGTGCGAGCGCATCCAGTCGCGGCAGGTCGACGAGGCGCGGATCACCAGGCGCGCCAGGCGCTCGTCGGTCTTGCCGCCGGTGACCTTGAGCAGGTCTTGCCAGAACTCCTCTTCGGGGTAGGCGTCGACCAGCACGTCTTGCGGCGCGTCGTGCATGCAGCGCAGGTTGCGCACGTGCGGCGAGTTGCCACCACGCCATTCGCGCGGCGCGGATTCGAGCATCAGCACCGAGGCGCCGGCCTCACGCGCCATCAGCGCGGCACACAGGGCGGCGTTACCGCCGCCGATCACGAGCACATCGACCATATCGGCCCGCACTCTAGGCGGCACGGCAGAGCAGCGCTAGACGGACCGGCGGCAAGGCCCCTTCAGCGTTCGTGAAGACCGGAAGTGGGCAGGCTCACTCCGGCTCGATCTTCGCGGCGCGGATCACCGCCCCCCAGCGGTCGATCTCGCTCGCGAGCAGCCGCTCGAGCTCCGCCGGCGAGCTGGCGGCCACACGCATGCCGAGCTTCGCCAGCTTGTCGCGCACCGCCGGCGAGGCCAGCGCTTCACGCGCCGCGCGGTTGAGCACGTCGACCACCGCGGCCGGCGTGCCGGCCGGTGCGGCCAGCGCATTCCACGAGGCCACGTTGTAGCCGGCCACGCCGGCTTCGATGGCGGTGGGCACCGCGAGCAGCGCCGGGTTGCGCCGGTCGGACGACACGGCCAGCGCCTTCACCACGCCGGCCTGCACCTGCGGCAGCATCGGCCCGAGGATCTCGAAGGCGAGGTCGATCTCGCCGCCGCGCAGCGCGGCCAGCACCGCGGGGCTGCCCTTGTACGGCACGAGCGTGAATTCGAGCCCCGCCACCGTCTCGAACATCTTGGCCGCGAGGTGCTGCGTGCTGCCGGCCGTGATGGTGCCGACGTTGAGCCGGCCTTTGTGGGCTCGGGCGAAGGCGAGCACGTCTTGAAGCGACGCGAAGCGCGAACCCGTGGCCACGAAAAGGCCGAGGTCGAAGTAGCCGAGCGTGCTGATGCCGACGAAACTCTTCTTCGTGTCGTAGGGCAGCTTCCGGAAGAGGCCCACGCTCACCGCGTTGCCGTTGCTCATGAGGAGCAGCGTGTGACCGTCGGGCCGGGCCGACGCCACCACCTGGCTGGCCACGATGCTGCCGGCGCTCGGCCGGTTGTCGACGACCACCGGCTGCCCGAGTTGCAGCGCCATCGACTCGGCCACCGCACGGGCCGTGATGTCGGCGATGCCACCGGGAGCGAACGGCACGATCAGCGTGATCGGCTTGTCTGGAAACCTGGCCTGCGCGCGCACGAAGCGTGGCAGTGCCGCAGCGGCACCCAGCAGCGCTACGGCGCGTCGCCGCTGCGGGGAAAAGGGGGGCGTTTTCATGGGCCGCAGTATGTCCCTCGATCGATATCATGGTTGCCACTTCGGGACGTGAAAGCCAGCATGAGACTCTTCCAGTTCATGGCCCTCGCCGTGCTTGCAGCCGGCTTGCTCGGCGGTTGCGCGAGCCCATCGCCCAAGGCCGACAAGGTGGCGCTCGTGATCGGCAACGCCGGCTACGACAACGTGGTGAAGCTCGTGAACCCCACGAACGACGCCGCCGACATGTTCACCTCGCTGAAGAAGCTCGGCTTCAAGGCCACCTGCGCGACCGACGTGCGCGACCGCGCCGAGTTCGACCAACTGGTGAAGGCTTACGTGGCCACGCTCGATGCCGGCGCGGTGGGGGTCTTCTACTACTCGGGGCACGGCGTGCAGGCCGGCCACGGCAACTACCTCATCCCGACGCAGGTGCAGTTGAAATCAGCCGCCGAAGACCCGACACGCGTGCTCTATGCGGTCGACGACCTGTTCGACCGCCTGCGCCAGCGCCGCGCGCGCTTCCAGCTGGTGGTGCTCGACGCCTGCCGGGCCGACCTCTTCGCCCAGGCCGAGCACAAGCCCGGCTCGCGCAGCGCGGCCGCACCCCGCTCCAACCTCGTGCGCGCCCTCGAAACGGTGGCCCGCGCAAGCAACGGCCTCGCCCCCATCAAAGACGCACCGCCCGGCACCATGGTGCTCTACGCCACGGCGTCGAAAGACCTCGCGTTCGACGGCGACGGCCGCAACGGGCCGCTCACCAAGCACATCCTCGAACACATCGAGACCCGCGGCATCTACGTCGAAGAATTCATCAAGCGGGTGACGCTCGGCGTGGAGCAGGAGACCTTGCGCAAGTACCGGAAGCGCCAGACGCCCTTCATCTACGGATCGTTCAGCGGCAAGTTCTGCTTTGCCGGCTGCCCGGGCGACCACGACGTGCCGGTGCCGCCCGCCTTCTGATCGCACAACGCGAATCAGAACGAGGCGAGCGCGCCGAAGGTGAAGCCCTGCGTGAGGTCGCGGCCGTCCTGGCCGGGCAGCGCGTCTTTGGAAGTGAGCACCTGGGTGCGGTAGCCGAGGGTGAAGGTCACCGCCTTGACGAAGGTGGCCGTGGGCAGCGTGTAGGCGAGGCCGAGCTCGCTCAGGCGGTAGTCGGCATCGAACTTCACCGTGCTGTCGCCGGTGCTCTTCATCCAGCCCATGCCGAAGGAGCCGTAGAGCGAGAAGTCGCGGCCGAGCGGCGCGGTGCCGCTCAGGCCGAGCACCGGGCCGCTCAGGCGGTAGACGTCGGTCGCGCCGGCCTGCTCGATCTTCTTGTAGCCCGCCGTCACCGCCACGCCGGGGGTGAGGTAGTAGCCGAAGTTCACGTCGAACTCCTTGCGCTTGCCGCGGCCGCCGTCGAAGAAGGTGTATTCGGTGTTCGGGTAGAGGCTCATCGAGCCGGTGAAGTTGTGCCAGCGCGCGCTGATCACCGGCAGCCAGACGAGCTCGTCGTCGGCAGGCGCCTGGATCACGTTGCCTCCAGCGTAGCTGAAGGTGTCCCACTGGGTGTGCCAGGCGCGCAAACCCACCGACACGGAAGGGCCCGACGCCTGCGCGTGGGCCAGCGTGGCAGCGCCGAGGGCGGCGGCAGCGATGAACAGCGTCTTCATGCGAATCTCCTGTAGGCCGGCGGGGCTGCCATCATGGCTCAGAGCACCCCGGCGAGTCGATCCAGGCCTTCCTCGGTGCCACGCAGGCGCTGGGCGCGGTCTTCGTGGCCATCGAGGTAGGCGAGCTGCTCGGTGTAGACCATGCGGGTGCCGCGCTGGACCGGCGAGAACTCCACCGTCACGAGCGAAACCGAAAGCCGGCGCCCATCGACGCCGATGTCGTAGGCGAAGACGATGCGGCGCGGCTCGGTGATGTCGAAGAACACCTTGTCGATGACCTGCACACGGCCGTCGGGATAGGCCACCTCGTGGTGCTCGCGGCCAAGCGGACGGAAGTCGAGGCTGTAGGCGGTGGTGTGCTCGGCGTGGCAATCGGACCAGGCACGTTTCACCTCGGGGTCGGCCCAGGCGCGGAACACCGCCTCGGGCGTGGCGGCGAATTCGCGTTCGAGGATGAAGTCGGTGTGGGTCGCGGGAATGTGCTTCATCGCTTTTCCTTGTCCTTCTGGGCCGCGAGGTAGGCGTCGAGCCGGTCGAACTGGGCGTTGAGCTGCGTCTTGCGCCGGGTGACCCAGGCTTCCATCGCGTCGAGCGCCTTGGGCTCGATGGCATAGGTGCGCACACGGCCGGTCTTCTCGGACGCGACGAAGCCGCCGCGCTCGAGCACGGCCAGGTGCTTGACCACCGAAGGCAAGGCGAGGCCGAGCGGCTCGGCCAGCTCCGACACCGACGCGGGCCCGCGGCTCAGGCGGTCGAGCATGCCGCGGCGGCTGGCGTCGGCCAGCGCGAAGAACATGCGGTCGAGCCGCGCGGGGTCGGTGATGGCGCGCATCTCAGGCGGTGGCCGGGTCGTAGAAGCGCTTGGCCAGGCCGGCGCGGCCGGGGTAGTACTTGAAGAAGGGCTTCGCCTGCTCGATGGTGCGGGCGACCGACGGGCGCGCCATCAGGCGCTCGACATACGCGGCCAAGTGACGGAGCTCAGGCGGCGGCGCGACGTAGGTCACGGCGTAGAAGAGCGACGGCGCGGCGGCGCAGTCGGCCAGCGTGAAGGCTTCGCCCGTCACCCAGGTGCGGCCGGCGAGCTGGTGGTCGATCATCCCGTAGGCCATCAGCAGCTTGGCATTCGCCTCGGCCACGTTGATCGGGTCACGATCGGCCTCGGGACGCAGCAGGTCGCTGGTGCGGGCCTGCATCGGCGTCATGACGTAGAGGTCGAAGAGGCGGTCCCAGAGGCGCACGTCGAGTGCGGCGTCGGCCTCGTCGGGGATGAGGCGATGTTGCGAGTAGCGCTGCAGGTACTCGATGGCGATGCTGGTCTCGGGCACCACGCGGCCGTCGTCCACCAGCAGCGGCATCTTGCCGGTGGGCCAGAGTTCGAGAAAGGCGCTGCGCTCGGCCGGGTCGCCGAGGTTGAGCAGGCGTTTGTCGACCTCGATGCCCAGCTCGTCGAGGGCGATCAGAACCTTGTGGCAATAGGACGAGAGCGGGTGGTAATGCAGCGTGAGGGCCATGCGGCGACGCCTTGATAGTTTCCTGATTAGGAAACTATAGGCCTCTTGCCGGAATGGCGCAAGACGGTTTCCACATCGGCTAAGTTTTTGGCGTGAGCGGCTTGGGTGTGAGCGGCAGGGCCTGCTCGCTGCGCTGCAGCCACGCGAAATTGCCACCACCCAGGTGGTGCAGCGTGTGCAGCTCGGTGTTGTCGTCACGGAACGACCAGCGACCACGCTCGAACACCCGCGCATCGGCCGCCGCCCACACCACTTCGGCGAAGCAGGTGTCGTAGGCGTCTTCGGTGTGCGCCTCAGGGATCAGGCGGCACTCCATCCAGGCGACCGCATCGGCTGCGAGTGGCAGGCCCAGCACGGGGCCGTTGAAGCTCGCGATGCCGTATTGATCGAACTTGTCGCTCACCTCGCGGCCAGAAACGGTGCCCACCGCATAGGTCTCGCTCAACAGCGCGCGCCCTGGGAGGCTCACGCTGAAGCCGCCGCTGGCCGAAATCAGCTCACGGGTGTACGTCGTCTTGTCGATGACGATGGCGATGCGCGGCGGTGTGAATTCCACCGGCATCGACCACGCCGCGGCCATCAGATTGCGCCGGCCCCCGTGGGCACTGCCCACGAGCACGGTCGGGCCGTGGTTGATGAGGCCGGAGGCATGGTGCAGGTCGACGGGTTGTCTCATTCAATGAGTCTAGGCCGCTGCGCCCACGCGCGCTCGAAGAGGGCATTCAGTTCGCCCTGCGGCAGCTGCCCTTCGGCATAGCCCACGGTGCCCTGCTCGCGCAGCTCGAGGGCCGCCCGCCGCACGAGGCCGAGGGCCGCGCGTGCGATGGAGCCGCCCACGCTGATGCGCTTCACGCCCACGTCGATCAAGGCCCTGGCGCTGGAGGCCGATTCGTTGAGCCCCACCACCAGGTTGAGCGGGCCCACGATCTCGCGCACCAGCGTGCGGGCACGCTCGGCATCGGCCACGCCGGGGGTGAACACACAGTCGGCACCAGCCGCGAGGAAGCGGTTGCAGCGCTCGATGGCGGTCCACAGCCCCTGGTCGCCGCCATGCTGGACGGCATCGGTGCGCGCATTCAGCACGAAGGCCTTGCCGGAGGCCCGCACCGCCGCGTGTGCCGCTGCGATGCGCGCAACGGCCTCGGCCTCGTCGAAGAGCCGGCCGGTGGCGCGGTCGGTGTCTTCGATGTTGCAGCCCGCCGCGCCGGTGGCCATCGCCAGACGCACCGACTCGGCCACCTGCTCGGGCGTGTCGCCGTAGCCGGCTTCCAGGTCGGCGTTGACAGGCAGTGCCACGGCAGCGGCGATGCGGCGCACGGCGTCGAGCGTCTCCTCGCGGGTGACGGCGAGGGTCGCGTTGCGCACGTTGAAGTCGGGCTTGCCGAGCGAGAACGCAATGCCGGCACTGGTGGTGCCGATGGCGGCGAAGCCGGCCTCGGCCAGCAGCACGGCAGTGCCCGCGTCCCACGCGTTGGGCATCACGAAGCCGCGCTCGGCACGGTGCAGGTTCAGGAAGGCGAGGCCGGGGTCGGGTCGGGTCATGGCGGGCTCCTTGGGTGACGGATTGGCAGCATCGTCGGGGCTGGGCATGCGTGCGTCAAACGCATAATATTCCTCCGATCGATCGACAATATGCATACATGGATTCCGAGGCCCTGGCCACCTTTCTCGCCGTGCACCGACGCGGCGGCGTCTCGGCGGCGGCCGATGAACTGGCGCGCACGCAGTCGGCCATCAGCCGCCGCCTTGCGCTGCTGGAACAGGAGGTGGGCGCCCCGCTCTTTGAGCGCATCGGCCGCGGGCTGGTGCTGAGCGAGGTCGGCGCCGCCCTGCTGCCCTACGCTGAGCGAGTGGCCGCGGCCATCGGCGACGCTCAGGCTGCCGCCGAGGCAGCGCGCACCGGCGCTGGCGGCACGGTGCAGGTGGTGACCGTGGGCACGCTCGCCAACGCCGCGCTCGCGTCGGCCTTGCAGCGCGCGCGGGCCCGCCAGCCGGGGCTGGACCTGCGCCTGCAGACCGCGACCAGCGCCGAGGTGAGCGCGCAGGTGCGCTCGGGAGCGGCCTCGATCGGCCTGCGCTACTTCGACGACGCCGGCGCCGGCCTGGAGTGCCGCACGGTGCACACCGAGCGCCTGGTGGTCGTGTGCTCACCCTCGCATCCGCTCGCAGGCAAGCGAGTGAAGACGCTATCGCAACTGGCCGGTGAGCGCTGGCTGGCCTTTCCCGCGCCGGAGCGGCGCTCGGAAGCGTTTGCGACCACCGTTTTCGCCCAGTTCACCACCCGTGGCATCGACCGGCTCGACTGGATCGCGATCGACAGCCTGACCGCGCAGAAGCGCCTGGTGCAGGCCGGCTTCGGCCTCGCGCTGCTGCAGGCGAGCGCGGTCGACGAAGAGCTGGCGAAGCGCGAACTCGCCGTGCTGAAGGTGGGCGATCTCGACGTGGCGGTGCCGGTGGTGCTGGTCACACGCCAGGGCGGCTACCTGAGCGGCGGCGCGAAGGCGGTGCTGCGCGAGCTGATGCGACCGGTTCGCTAGCGAAGCCTCGCACCGGCCCACAGCCCGGCGCCGACCAACTCGCGCACCACGTCACCGATCACCACGCGCGTGGCCAGCGCCACCGGCGAGAGCTCGTCGTCCGACAGGCTTGCCAGCAGGTTGCGGCGCTGCGCACCGGCGTCGGCCACCTTCACCACCTGCAGGTTCTCGCCGGGCAGGCGGGCCGTGGCGGCGCCGGGCTGCACCGTGGCCGCCCAGCCGGCGCGCACGGCATCCATGAGGATCGCCAGCCCGTCGATGTCGGCCACGATGCGCGGCCTGCACTTCGCGCGGGCGAAAGCCTGGTCCACCACCGCACGCAGGCCGTGCGTTCCGCTGGGCATCACGAGCGGCAGGTTCGCCAGGTCTTTCAGGCGCACCTGCTTGCCGCGCGGCATGCCGGGCAGGCTGGCAGCACCGATCAGGTACAGGCCCTCGTCGAGCAGCGGGCCCACGCTGAAGCGCTGCTCCGCATCAGTCTCGAAAAGCACCGCCAGGTCGAGCTGGCGCGCGTTGAGCATGGCCGACAGGTTGCCCGAGAGGCTCTCCACCAGGTGCAGGCGAATCTCGGGGTAGCGCTCACGCATTGCCTGCATCAGCGGCAGCGCGAGCACGGAGGCGGTCGACGGCGCGAGGCCCACGCTCACGCGCCCGGCGAGGCGCTGCTGCTGCGCGGCCTGCGCCGCCTCGTCGGCATGGCGCACGGCGAGCTGCGCCTGGCGCCAGAAAGCCACACCCGCGTCGGTGGGCACCACGCCGGTCGGGCTGCGTTGAAGCAGCCGGGTGGCCAGCTCGCTTTCCAGCCGGCTGATCTGCTGGCTGAGTGCCGAGGTGACGACGCCCAGGTCGGCCGCCGCACGGCCCATGCTGCCGAGTTCGACGACGCGGATGAAGTAGCGAAGTTGGCGCAGTTCCATCGATCAATGTTCGCATGCGCGCTGGCACGCCCGCCTCACCCCGCCAGCATGCGCACCTTCTTCATCGCAAGCGACGCCGCCGCGTTGCGGGTCTCGACGCCGAGCTTCTCGAACACATGCTCCAGGTGCTTCTTCACCGTAGCCGGGCTGCTGCCGAGGATGTCGCCGATGTCGCGGTTGGTCTTGCCCTTGACCACCCAGTACAGCACCTCGGCCTCCTTCATCGTGAGCTTGAAGGCCTGCAGCAGCGCTTCGACCACGGCCGCGTCGGAGACCTCGCGCAGCACCATCAGCCAGTCGTCGTCGCTCGTGCGTTCCTGCAGCGAGAAAACGAGCTGGCGGGATTCCCGGGTCACGGTGAGCGGCCGGCCTTCGCGGCCTTCGTCGGCGAGGGCCGACTGCTCGCGCAGCCACTCCAGCAGCTCGGCGGGCACCTGGCCGGGGTCGACGCCGAAGTAGGTGTGCATCAGCTGGCGCGCAAGCGGCGTCTGCCACACGGCCTTGCCGCTCATCCGGTCGTTGCTCACGTGCACCGCCATCGTGGCGTGGCCGAAGGCATCGAGCGCGTTGCGCGCCTGCCGGGCCTGGCGCGCGCTCTGCATGTGCACCGCCATGCGTGCCAGCACCTCCTGCGGGCGGATGGGCTTGGTCACGTAGTCGGCCCCGCCCGCGCCGAAGGCCGCCACCACGTGCTCGGTGTCGGTGAGGCCGGTCATGAAGAGGATGGGGATGTGTGCGGTGTCGGGGTCGGCCTTCAGGCGGCGTGCGACCTCGAAGCCGTCCATGCCGGGCATCACGGCGTCGAGCAGCACCACGTCGGGCACCGCCTGGGCGGCGCGCTGCAGCGCGGTCTCGCCGCTGGTGGCCACGAGCACGGTGTAGCCGGCTTCGTCGAGCGCGTCGTGCAGCAGCGAGAGGTTGTCGGGCACGTCGTCGACGATCAGCACCACGTCGCTGGCGGTGCGGTCGGGCAGGCGGGATGCGTCAGAGGGTCGCGGGGTCATTGAGGGCTCGGCGCACCAGGGTGCTCATGGCATCGAGTTGGAAGTTGCGCGCCTGGCCGCGCAGGTGGGCCACGAAGCTCGCGCAGGCGGCATTGTCGCGCTCGATCTCGTCGAGCTTCTTCACGATGCCGCGGAAGTAGCCGAGGTGGATCAGCTCGTCGAGCGCCTTGAGTTGTGCTTCGTCTGGCAGCACCCAGCGCACGGGCGCGGGTGCCGCACCGGGCGCGGCTTCGCGCGGCGCTTCGAGCCACTCGAGCTTCAGGCGAGAGCCCAGCCAGTCGAGCAGCTCGTGCACGCGCACGGGCTTCAGCACGAAGTCTTGCGGGGTGATGCCGACGTCGTTCTCCAGGTCCTTGTCGAAGGCGTTGCCGGAGACGATGGCGATGGGCGCGTCGCTCAGGTGCTGTGCGCGGATGGCGCGGATGGTGGCCCAGCCATCGATGCCAGGCATGGCGAGGTCCATGAGGATCGCGTGCGGCCCGAAGCCGGCCACCACCTCCAGCGCCTCGTGGCCGGACGCCGCCTGCATGAGCTCGAAGCCGAGCGGCTGCAGCACGGTGACGAGCAAGGAGCGGTCGACCTCTTCGTTGTCGACGATGAGGATGCGGCGGCGCTCGCCGCGGTAGCCGGTGCGCGTGGTGCGTGGCACTTCGAGCGCGGCCACGGCGCCGCGCGCTTCGGGCAGGAAGAGCCTGATGCGGAAGACGGTGCCCACGCCCACCGTGCTCGTCACCGTCAGCTCACCGCCCATCAGGTCGGTGAGCATCTTCGCGATGGTGAGGCCGAGGCCCGTGCCACCGCTGGTGGTCTCGCTGCCGCGGGCGAAGGGCTCGAAGATGTGCGTCAGCTCGTCGGGCGCAATGCCGGGTCCGGTGTCTTCGATCTCGAAGACGGCCATCTCGCGCGCATAGCGCAGGCGGAAGACCACGCGCCCCGCCTGCGTGAACTTGACTGCGTTGCCCAGCACGTTGATGAGGATCTGGCGCAGGCGCTTTTCATCGGCGCGCACGACCTCGGGCATCACCTCGCCGAGGTCGGCGCGGAACTCGATGCCCTTGCCCGCCGCCTGCAGCTCGAACATGTGCACCAGCTGCTGCACCGCCTCGCGGAAGCGCAGCGGGCGCGGCTCCAGGCGCAGCTTGCCGCCTTCGATGCGGGCGATGTCAAGCGTGTGCTCGATGAGCGAGAGCAGGTGGTCGCCGCCACGGCGGATCACGCTCACCGCCTGCCGGCGGTGGCCGGGGATGGAGGGGTCTTCCTCCAGCAGCTGCGCATAGCCGAGGATGCTGTTGAGCGGCGTGCGCAGCTCATGGCTCACGGTCGTGATGTAGCGGCTCTTGGCCTGGTTGGCGAGGTCGGCGGCGAGCTTGGCTTCCTGGAGCGCCAGGTCGGTCTGGCGGTGCGAGTCGATCTCGCGGCGCAGCGCGAGCGTCTGCTCGTGGGCGGCCTGCGTCTGGCGGTTGGACTCTTCCTGTGCGACCTGGCGGCTCTTGTGCGTCAGCACCAGCCACCAGGCGACGATGCCACTCACGAGCAACAGTGCAGCGAAGGCTTTGATGAAGCCGAGCTTCAAGGCGGGGCCGAGCGTGTCGACCATCTCGCCGAGGTTGCGCAGCTCCTGCTGGTAGAGCAGCGCGAACACACCCGCCAGCAGCGGCACCACGATGGCCATCACCAGCAGGTAGTGGCCGAGGCCGGTGTCGATGTAGGGCCACACACGTTGCGGCAGGAGCTTGCGCAGGGCGCGCGACCACTGCGACGACAGGCGCGCTTCGGGCTTGCAGAGGTCGTTGCAGCGCGCGTCGAGCGAGCAGCACAGCGAGCAGATGTTGCCGAGGTAGGCGAGGCAATGCGCGAGGTCGTCGACCTCGTATTCGCGCTCGCAGATCACGCACTGCTGCAGGCCGGTGAAGAGGCCTTTCGATTGGCGGGCGATGTAGTAGCGGCCCTTGGTGTACCAGGCGATCAGCGGTGACACCACCATCGCGGTGATGAGCGCGATCAACGCCGAGAAGGCTTCGGCCAGGGGCCCGAACATGCCGAGGTAGGCCGCGATCGAGAGCACCGAGGCGGCGCCCATCGCGCCCACGCCGACCGGGTTCACGTCGTAGAGATGTGCGCGCTTGAATTCGATGCCGGGGGGCGAGAGACCGAGCGGCTTGTTGATCACGAGGTCGGCCACCACGGCCATGATCCAGCTGATCGCGATGTTGGAGTACAGGCCCAGCACGCCGCCCAGCGCGCGAAACACGTCCAACTCCATCAGCATCAGCGCGATGAGCGTGTTGAACACCACCCACACCACACGCCCCGGGTGGCTGTGCGTGAGGCGCGCGAAGAAGTTGCTCCACGCGAGCGAGCCGGCATAGGCGTTGGTGACGTTGATCTTGAGCTGCGAGATCACGACGAACACCATCACCGCCGCCACCGCCCACCCTGGGCGCGAGAACACGTACTCGTAGGCGGCGAGGTACATCTGATTGGGGTCGACCGCGCGGTCGGTGGGCACCGAGTGGCTGATCGCGAGGTAGGCGAGCACCATGCCGCCCAGCATCTTGACGACACCCGGGATCACCCAGCCCGGCCCGCCAATCAACACCCCGGCCCACCAGCGCTTGCGGTTCTTCGCCGTCTTCTCGGGCATGAAGCGCAGGTAGTCGACCTGCTCGCCCATCTGCGTCATGAGCGCGATGCCCACCGTCATCGCGGCGCCGAAGAGGTAGACGTTGAACTTCGTGCCATCGGCACCGCCCGCCGGCGCGCCGCCGTAGTGGGCGATGTCGTCGAGCACGCCGGGGTTGTGCCAGAAGACGAAGCAGTACGGCACCACCAGCATCACGAGCCAGAGCGGCTGCGTCCACACCTGCAGGCGGCTGATCGCGGTGACCCCGTGCGTGACGAGCGGGATCACCACCACCGCGCAGATCAGGTAACCCCAGGCGGGCGGGATGTCGAACGCCAGCTCCAGCGCATAGGCCATCACCGCCGCCTCGAGCGCGAAGAAGATGAAGGTGAAGCTCGCGTAGATGAGCGAGGTGATGGTGGAGCCGATGTAGCCGAAGCCCGCGCCGCGCGTCAGCAGGTCCATGTCGAGACCGTGCTTCGCGGCGTAGGTGCTGATGGGCAGGCCGGCCAGGAAGATGATCAGGCCAGTGGCGAGCACAGCCCAGAAGGCGTTGAGGAAGCCGTATTGCACGAGCAGCGTCGCGCCCACCGCTTCGAGGATGAGGAACGAGGCGGCGCCGAAGGCCGTGTTGGCCACGCGCATCTCCGACCACTTGCGGAAGGCGCGCGGCGTGAAGCGCAGTGCGTAGTCCTCCATCGTCTCGCGGGCGACCCAGCTGTTGTAGTCGCGGCGCACCTTCACCACCCGCTGCACGGCGTCGCCTTGCTGCACTGATTCGGTGCGAGCGCTGGGCGCTACGGCCGGCCCGAGCGCAGGCAGATGCGACGGCACAGGCGGGTCCGGCGGGGTGGCAAGGTTCATGCGTGGTCTCAGCGCAAGCACCATGCCACCGAGGCAAGGTGCGCCCTAAGATGCGGCACTTTTCCGGTCTCTGCTCGCCCTGCGCACCATCATGGAACTGACTCCACGCGAAAAAGACAAGCTCCTGATCTTCACCGCGTCGCTGCTCGCCGAGCGCCGCAAGGCCCGGGGGCTCAAGCTCAACTACCCCGAAGCCGTGGCGATGATCAGCGCCGCCATCATGGAAGGCGCGCGAGACGGCAAGACCGTCGCAGCGCTGATGAGCGAGGGCAAGACGATCCTCACGCGCGACGACGTGATGGACGGCATCCCCGAGCTGATCCCCGAGATCCAGGTCGAAGCGACCTTTCCCGACGGCACCAAATTGGTGACCGTGCACCAACCTATTGCATAACTGCTGGAGCAACCGACATGAGCCGTCTTGCTGCTTTGATTTCGCTGGCCCTCGCGGCCCCCGCCTTCGCGCACGAAGGCCACGGCGCGCCCAGCACCCACTGGCACGCCACCGACACCTGGGGCTTCGTCGTCACGCTCGCGCTCGTGGGCGCGGCGGTCTGGTTCAGCCGGAGAAAGTGATGACGCCCGGCGAGCTCTTCACCGACGGGCCCGACCACGTGCTCAACGCCGGCCGCCGCACCGCCACGCTCGTGATCGAGAACACCGGCGACCGGCCGATCCAGGTCGGGTCGCACTACCACTTCGCCGAGACCAACGCCGCGCTGAGGTTCGACCGCAAAGCGGCGCACGGCATGCGGCTCAACATCGCCTCAGGCACCGCGGTGCGCTTCGAGCCGGGGCAGCAGCGCACGGTGGAGCTGGTGGACTTTGCGGGCGAACGCAAGGTGTATGGCTTTCGCGGCCTGGTGCAGGGCGCGCTCTGATCCTTCTTCCTCAACGAACAAGACTCCGACATGGCAACCATCACAAGACGCGCCTATGCCGAGATGTTCGGCCCCACCACGGGTGACCGCGTGCGCCTGGCCGACACCGGCCTCATCGTCGAAGTGGAAAAGGACTTCACCCTCGCCGCCGGCACCTACGGCGAAGAGGTGAAGTTCGGCGGCGGCAAGACCATCCGCGACGGCATGGGCCAGAGCCAGCGGCTCGCCAAGGACGTGGCCGACACCGTGATCACCAATGCGCTGATCATCGACCACTGGGGCATCGTGAAGGCCGACATCGGCCTGAAGCACGGCCGCATCAGCGGCATCGGCAAGGCCGGCAACCCCGACGTGCAGCCGGGGGTCGACATCATCATCGGCCCGGGCACCGAGATCATCGCGGGCGAAGGCAATATCGTCACCGCTGGCGGCATCGACACGCACATCCACTTCATCTGCCCGCAGCAGATCGAAGAAGCGCTGATGAGCGGCGTGACGACGATGCTCGGCGGTGGCACCGGCCCCGCCACCGGCACCTTCGCCACCACCTGCACGCCCGGCCCGTGGCACATCCACCAGATGCTCAAGGCGGCCGAGAGCTTCCCGATGAACCTGGGTTTCCAGGGCAAGGGCAATGCGAGCCTGCCGGGCGCGCTCGACGAGCAGATCGAAGCCGGCGCCTATGGGCTGAAGCTGCACGAGGACTGGGGCACCACGCCCGCGGCCATCGACAATTGCCTGAGCGTGGCCGAGCGGCACGACGTGCAGATCACCATCCACACCGACACGCTCAACGAATCGGGCTTCGTCGAAGACACCATCGCCGCCTTCAAGGGCCGCACGATTGCGACCTTCCACACCGAAGGCGCGGGTGGCGGCCACGCGCCCGACATCATCAAGTGCGCGGGCTTGCCCAACGTGCTGCCCTCGTCGACCAACCCGACGATGCCGTACACGGTGAACACCATCGACGAGCACCTCGACATGCTGATGGTGTGCCACCACCTCGATGCGAGCATCGCCGAAGACCTGGCGTTTGCCGAGAGCCGCATCCGCCGCGAGACGATTGCGGCCGAAGACATCCTGCACGACGTGGGCGTGTTCTCGATGATGTCGAGCGACAGCCAGGCGATGGGCCGCGTGGGCGAGGTCATCATCCGCACCTGGCAGACGGCCGACAAGATGAAGCAGCAGCGCGGCACGCTGCCCGAAGACAACGCGCGGCACGACAACTTCCGCGTCAAGCGCTACATCGCCAAGTACACGATCAACCCGGCCATCACGCAGGGCATCTCGCACGAGGTGGGCTCGGTGGAAGTGGGCAAGCTGGCCGACCTGGTGGTGTGGAAGCCGGCGTTCTTCGGTGTGAAGCCGTCGCTCATCCTGAAAGGTGGCGCGATTGCAGCAGCGGCGATGGGCGACCCGAACGCGTCGATCCCCACGCCTCAGCCGGTGCACTACCGGCCGATGTTTGCAAGCTTCGGCAGCGCGATGAACGCGACCAGCGTGACCTTCGTGTCACAGGCCGCGCTCGACCTCGGTGTGCCGGAGAAGCTCGGCTTGCAGCGCCGTGCCGTCGCGGTGAAGAACACCCGCAAGATCGGCAAGGCCGACATGGTCCACAACAGCGGCACGCCGAAGATCGAGGTCGACGCCCAGACCTACGAGGTGCGCGCCGATGGCCAGCTGCTCACCTGCGAGCCGGCCACGGTGCTGCCGATGGCGCAGAAGTACTTTCTCTTCTGATCAGCTGCAGGTGATGATGATGTTGGTCGGCGTGCCCGTGGCGATATTCGCGTCGCCATTCTGAACGGTGCAGGTCCGGCCGGCAGGAGGCGTTTGCACCGTCACGACGTAGTGAGTGCCATTCGGCTGGATGCCCGAGAAAGCAAAGTTGCCGTCGGCCGAAACCACCAAGGTGGCAGTGCTGCTCGGCAGGGTCAACAGCAACGTGGCCGCGGTGCCTGCGGGCACTCCTGTGACTGTCCCAGTGATGTTTCCGGTAGCGGTGCAAGTCACCAGCACGTTCTCGACGTCATCGCCCTTGGAGTTGATCGTCCCGGTGTTGTTGGACGGTGTGCATTGAGCACCCGCCGGATCGGTCAGCACGGTGACGTTGTAGTCATCCCCATCATCCAGCGTGTTGTTGAAAGTGAAGCGGCCGTTCTGCGTGAGCGTGAGGTTGTCCTTGCCATTGTTCTGCAGGACCACGCTCGTGCCGCTGGGCAGGCCGGTCAGCGTGCCGCCCACTGTGGCAAAGCCGAAGAACAGGCAGCCGGTCAGCCCCAGGCTCAACAGCAAACTCGAAACAACGATGACGACGCGACGGCTCATGATTCCCCCTGAATACCTGCTCTCGAAAACGGCAAGGCAGACAGAAGAATAGCCGAGCCGCGCGCCGTTGGTCTCTGACTCAGGTCACCTTCCCCGTCGCCTTCAGCCGCTCGATCACCACCTTCTCGCGCGCCATCGTGTCTTCGGCGAACTTGCGGTATTGCTCGGGCGACATGTACAGCAGCTCCTGGTCGTAGCGGCCCATCACCTCGATGTGGTTGTTCATCTCGATCGCGCGCTTGAAGGTGTCGTGCAGCTTCTTCACGACGGCCGGGTCCATGCCCTTGGGGCCGACCAGCCCGTAGGGCGAGTTCTGCACGATGGGGACGCCGAGTTCGGTGAGCGTCGGCGCATCCGGAAACTTCTTCGCCCGCGTCGCGCCCCAGGTGCACAGGAGGCGCAGCTTGCCGCTCACCACGTGCGGGCCGAAGCCGATGCTGTCGGCCACTGCCATCACCTGCCCGCCGAGGATGGCGGGGATGATCTCGGCCATGCCCTTGTACGGGATGTGATTCATCTCGATGCCGAGGCGGTGCGAGATGTCTTCCATCGTCAGGTGTGGCGTGGTGTAGATGCCGCTCGTGGCGTAGGTGAGCTTGCCGGGGTTGGCCTTGGCCCACGCCACCAGGTCGGCCCAGGTCTTGATCGGCGAATCGGCCGGCACCGCGATGCCAAACGAGTAGCCGGTGATGCCGATCACGTAGCTGAACTCGGTGACCGGGTTCCAGGTGATCTTCTGCGTGTACGGCAGGCGGAAGACGCTGATCGGCAGCTGCGCGAGCGTGTAGCCATCGGGCTTGGCCTGCAGCAGCAGCTGGCCGGCCATCGTGCCGCCGCCACCCGGCTTCGCCTCCACGATCACGGTCTGGCCGAAGAGGGGCGAGGCGTTGTCGGCCATCACGCGGAACATCGCGTCGGTGGAGCCACCGGCCGCAAAGGCGAGCAGCAGCTTGATGGGCTGGCTGGGGAAGCTCGCCTGCGCGTGCAGCGGGCCGGCGATGCTGCTGGTCGCGGCCGCGGCACCGGCAAAACGAATGAAGTCTCGGCGTTGCATGGAAGGCTCTCCAGTGAGGGGGATGCGCTGCATCTTCACACCCAACGATCGGCACGCCAGTGAGTGCTTCCCCGCAGCTGTTCCGCGCGGCGAAACAAGCGCGGCACAGCGGGCGATACTCGTGCCATCCGCCCCTCGGAGATCCCCCATGCTGCACGACCTGCTGCCCCCGCTGCCGCTGCTGCTGGCCTTCCTCACGGCCAGCTTCATCCTCGCGATCACGCCCGGCCCGGCGGTGGTCTACATCCTCGCGCGCACGCTCTCGCAAGGGCGCAGCTCGGGGCTCGCCTCGGTGGCCGGCGTGGCGCTTGGCAACCTAGGCAACGCCATCGGCGCGGCGGTGGGCCTCGCCGCGCTCTTCGCCGTCTCGTCGGCGGCATTCACGGTGGTGAAGTGGGCCGGCGCCGCCTACCTCATCGTGATGGGCGTGAAGATGCTGCGCTCGGCTGGCAGCGCAACCACCGCGAGCAATACGCATGTCGAGCCGCTGAAACGCTGGCGCATCTTTCGCGATGGCTTTGTCGTCGCGCTGCTGAACCCGAAGACGGCGCTTTTCTTCGCCGCCTTCCTGCCGCAGTTCATGACCGCCCAGGCGTCGCCGCTCGCGCAAAGCCTGGCGCTCGGCGCAAGCTTCGTGGCGGTGGCCGCGTGCACCGATCTCTTCTACGTGCTCGCTGCGAGCCTCGTGGCGCCTCGCATCGGCCAGCTCGGCAAGCACGCACGCTGGGGCCAGCGTGCCGCGGGGGCATCGTTCATCGGCCTCGGCTTGCTGACCGCCTTCTCCAGCCGACCCGCCACGAAGTGAGCCTTCAGCGCTGGGGCGCGAAGGCGATCACGTGGTCCATGTCGAGCCGCACGCCGATGGCTTCCTGCAAGGCGTGGTTGTGGTGCGAGGGCACGAGCGCGAGCACGCGCGTGCCGCTGGCCAGTTGCAGCGTGTAGAGGATCTCGGCCCCGCGGAAGGCCTTGTGCTGCACGGTCGCACGCAGCGGGCTGGCGTCGTCGTGCAGCACGTCGTCGGGCCGCATCAGCACCTGCACCCGCTCGCCCGGCACGCAGGGCTGGCCGGTGTCGGCGTAGCGCAGCGGCTCGGGTGAGGCCACCTCGCCCAGCTCGAAGCGCACACGCTGCGGCGAGACGACCTCGGCATCGACGAAGACCCCCTGGCCGATGAAATCGGCCACGAAGCGGCTGTTTGGCCGGTGGTAGAGCTCGTAGGCGCCGGCGATCTGCTGGATGCGCCCTTGGTGCATGACGGCGATCTCGTCGGCCATCGCGAAGGCTTCGTTCTGGTCGTGCGTGACGAAGACCGCGGTGGTGCCGGCCGCCTTGAGGATCGCGCGCACCTCGCCGGCCAGTTGCTCGCGCAGCTCGACATCGAGGTTGGAGAAGGGCTCGTCGAGCAGCAGCAGGCGCGGGCGCGGCGCGAGCGCACGGGCCAGCGCTACCCGTTGCTGCTGCCCACCCGAGAGTTCGTGCGGGTAGCGCTGGGCGGCCGAGGCCAGGCCCACCGTGTGCAGCAACTCCATCGCGCGGTCGTCGGCAGCCCGCTTGTCGGCCACGCCGAAGCCCACGTTGCGCAGCACCGTGAGGTGGGGGAAGAGCGCGTAGTCCTGGAACACCATGCCGATGCGCCGCGCTTCAGGCGGCACATGCTGCTGCGCGCTGCCGACCGTCTGGCCGTCGATGCGCACTTCGCCCTCGCTCACCCGCTCGAAGCCGGCCACGCAGCGCAGCACCGTCGTCTTGCCGCACCCTGAGGGGCCGAGCAGGCAGCACACCGTGCCAGCCGGGAGCGTGAGGTCGAGTCCGGCAAAGGTCGGCTGCGTGCCGTAGCGGTGGCCGAGACGGCGGAGTTCGAGAACGGGGGGCGGCGTGGTCGACATGAGGCAAGGAGCGAGGACAGGGGCGCACCTTACACTGCCCGCGGCCCGCCATGACCTCGCTTCCGATCTCCAACGCCCTGCATCCCACCCGCTGGCTGACCTGGTGGAGCCTCGTCATCGCCGCCGTCGTGGCGGTGCCGGTGGTGTCGGTGGCCACCAGCCTCTTCAACGCCGGCACCGGCGGCACCTGGGCCCACCTCGTGGCCACGCTGCTGCCCGAATACCTGATGACGAGCCTCGTGCTTTGCGTGGGCGTGGGCGTCGGCGTGGCGCTGCTCGGCGTGGGTGCTGCCTGGCTGGTGACGCACCTCGACTTCTTCGGCCGCCGCCACTTCGAATGGCTGCTGGTGCTGCCGCTGGCGATGCCGGCCTACGTGATGGCCTACACCTACACCGACCTGCTGCAGTTCGCAGGCCCCGTGCAACGCGGCCTGCGCGACGCGTTCGGCTGGAGCCGCGCCGACTACTGGTTCCCCGACGTGCGCAGCACCGGCGGCGCGGTGGCGATGTTCATCTGCGTGCTCTACCCCTACGTCTACATGCTGGCGCGCACGGCTTTCCTCGAGCGCGGCGGCGGCGTGATGGAGGCCGGCCGCTCGCTCGGCCTCACGCCGTGGCAGAGCTTCCTGCGGCTGTCGGTCCCGATGGCGCGGCCGGCCATCGCCGCGGGCGTGGCCCTCTCGCTGATGGAGACGCTGGCCGACTACGGCACGGTGTCGTACTTCGCCGTGCAGACCTTCACCACCGGCATCTACCGCGCCTGGTTCTCGCTCGGCGACCGCGCCGCCGCGGCCCAGCTCTCCATGTGCCTGCTGGGCTTCGTGCTGCTGGTGCTGGCGCTGGAGCGGCTGTCGCGCGGGCGTGCCCGCTACCACGGGCCGGGCCTGCGCCCGCAGCCGCCGCGCGGCGCGCGCTTGCGCGGCTGGCGCGCGGCACTGGCGTTCGCGGCCTGCTGCGTGCCGCTGCTGATGGGCTTTCTCCTGCCGAGCGGCGTGCTGCTGCACATGGCGCTCACCGACGGCGACGCGCAGTTCGGTGCACGCTTCTTCGAACTCGCACGCAACAGCCTGGTGGTGTCGGGTCTCACCGCCGCCATCGCGGTGACCCTCGCCCTGCTCGTGGCCTACGCACGCCGGCTCGACCCCGGCCCCATCGCCCGCAGCGCGCATTGGGCGGCCGGCATGGGCTATGCGCTGCCCGGCTCGGTGATCGCGGTGGGGGTGTTGATCCCGGTGGCGCGGCTCGACAACGCACTCGCCCTCTGGCTGCGCGAGAGCTTCGGCTGGCAGGTCGGCCTGCTCATCACCGGCAGCATCGCCGCACTGGTGTTCGCCTGCGTGGTGCGCTTTCTCACCGCCGCGCTGCAGACGGTCGACTCGGCCCTGCACCGCGTCACGCCGCACATGGACGACGCCGCCCGCAGCCTCGGCCTCACCCCGGCGCGCACGCTGATGCGGGTGCACGTGCCGCTGCTGCGGCGCGGCCTGCTCACGGCGGGGCTGCTGGTCTTCATCGACGTGATGAAGGAGCTCCCGGCTACGCTCGTGATGAGGCCCTTCAACTTCGACACGCTGGCGACGCAGGCCTATCGGCTCGCGTCGGACGAGCGGCTGGCGGAAGCCTCGACGGCGTCGCTCGCGATCGTCGTGGTGGGGCTGCTGCCGATGATCGTGCTGTGTCGGCAGATCGCGAAGGATCGCGGGTGAATTTCGTGTCGCGGTCTGAGCCACAACGCGGGCTCAGGGGGAGGGGCTCCGTTCATGTCCCTCCTTGATGAACGCTACCGCGTTCATCAATTTCTTCCTTTACTTCACTGCGCCCCTCCCCCTGAGCCCGCGTTGCGACACACACTGCCACACGAGGAAGGAAGTGCTCAGGTCGTACCGGCCCTCGGTGGTGGGGTGTCGCATGGAGCGAAGTAAAGGAGGAGACGTGGACCACGAGAGTGGTCCACGTCGGGGGACATGAGCGGAATGCGATACCCCACCGCCGAGGGCTCGCTCAATTTCCGCTCAGCGCCACCCCGCGCGGTCGAACACCTTCTGCGCTGCAGCCGTGTTCGGCGCCCACTTCGCGAGAGGCGTCTCGTCGGCCTTGAACGGCCCGAGCTTGTCGAGCGCCGGGTTCTTCACCGAGGCGCTCTTCACCACCGGCCATTCGTTGTTGCCATCGGCGAAATAGGTCTGCGCCGAATCGCTCGCCAGGTATTCGAGGAACTTGACCGCGTTGGCCTTGTTGGGCGAGGTCTTCACGAGGCCGCCACCCGACACGTTGACGTGCGTGCCCCAGGTCTTCTGGTTGGGCCACACGACGGTGAGCGCGGCCATGTCCTTCACGTCTTCGGGCTTGGTCGAGCGCATCAGGCGGGCGACGTAGTAGCTGTTGGAGATCGCCACGCCGCACTCGCCGGCGGCCACGGCGCGCAGCTGGTCGGTGTCGCCGCCCTTGGGTGCGCGGGCGAGGTTCGCCACCACGCCCTTGGCCCACTCTTCGGTCTTGGCTTCGCCGTGGTGCGCGATCAGCGCGGCGCCCAGCGAGAGGTTGTAGGGGTGCGAGCCGGAGCGCACGCAGATCTGGCCCTTCAGGCGCGGGTCGGCCAGGTCTTCGTAGGTCTGCACCCACTCGGGCTTGATCGTCTTGGCGTTGTAGACGATCACACGGGCGCGGGTCGAGAAGGCCAGCCAGTTGGCGGTGCGCAGGTGCGCGGGCACACGCGCGTCGAGCAGCTTGCTCTGCACGGGGGCGAACACGCCGGCCTTGTCGGCGATCTCCAGGCGCGAGGCGTCGACGGTGATGAACACGTCGGCCGGGGAGCTGGCGCCTTCGTTCTTGATGCGCTCGAGCAACTCGTCTTCCTTGCCCTCGATGCGGTTGATCTTGATGCCGGTTTCTTTGGTGAAGTTGGCGTACAGCGCCTCGTCGGTCTGGTAGTGGCGGGCGGTGTAGAGGTTGAGCACCTGGGCCTGCGCGCCGAGCGCGCCGGTGGCCAGCAGAGCCGCCGCAAGCGTGCGGAGGAAGGAAGTCGTCATGGCGTGTCCTGGAAGTGGCGGTGGGTCTTGGTGGACCCCGGAACGAAGGATCGTATCAGGAACGATTCTCATTCACGAGCCGCCCGGCCACCTGCCCGGCCCGGCAATTGCTGACACACTGCCCGCCATGCTCACCGTCAACAAACTCATCTCGCAGGGCCACGGCCTTGCCCCCGTGCTGCTCAAGCGCGCCGCCACCGCGGTGCTCGACTGGGACACCCGCCAGAAGAGCCGCTTCGACACCGAAGACTCGCAGGGCCGCACGCTCGGCGTCTTCCTGCCGCGCGGCAGCGTGGTGCGCGGTGGCGACGTGCTGGTGGCCGAAGACGGCTCGCTCATCAAGGTGATCGCCACGCCGCAGCCGGTGCTGGTGGTGCGCACCTGCCCCGAACACGGCACGCCGCTCGACCTGCTGCGCGCGGCCTACCACCTGGGCAACCGCCACGTGCAGCTCGAAGTGCAACCCGACCACCTGCACCTGGAGCCCGACCATGTGCTGGCCGACATGCTGCGGCACATGCACCTGATCGTGACCGAGGAGCTGGCGCCGTTCGAGCCCGAGGGCGGCGCGTATGCGGCGGGTGGGCATGGTGGACACGGTCATGCTCACGAGCACGACCACCGCCACCAGCACGATCACGGTCACGGTCACGGCCACGCGCATGACCACGGCCACGTCCACGGGCCCGGCTGCGGGCACGACCACTGACATGCGCGCGTCGCCCCGCTCGACCCGGGCCGCCCCGCTCAGCGCGCCCTCGCTGCTGCAGCTGATGTGGCTGGCCTCGCCGGCCTTGCCGGTGGGCGGCTTCAGCTATTCCGAAGGGCTCGAATCGGCGGTCGAAGCTGGCCTGGTGACGAAAGAAGCGCAAGCCGGCGACTGGCTGCTCGACCAGCTCACCCTCGCGCTCGCCCGCGCCGACCTGGCCGTCGCCGGCAAGGCCTTCAAGGCCTGGCAGCGCGGTGACAACGCCACCGTGGCCGAGCTGAACGCCTGGGTCACCACCACCCGCGAATCCGCCGAGTTGCGGCTGCAGACCGAGCAGATGGGCCGCTCGCTCGTCGAATGGGTGAAGAACCGCGGCGTGGAGGACGCGCGCGTCACCACCCTGGCCGCACTCACCCCCGCCCCCACCTGGCCCGTGGCCTTCGCACTCGCCGCTGCGCAGACCGGCGCACCGCTGCGCGAGGCCATGCTGAGCTTCTGCTTCGGCTGGGCCGAGAACATGATGCAGGCGGCCCTCAAGGCCGTGCCGCTCGGCCAGAGCGGCGGGCAGCGGGTGCTCGCCCGCCTGAGCGCCGCGATTCCCGATGCGGTGGACCACGCCCTGGCCCTGGCCGACAGCGAGCGCCAGGCCTTCACCCCGATGCTGGCAATCCTGTCGGCACAACACGAAACCCAGTACTCACGCCTCTTCCGATCATGAGCACCCTCCATTCCATTCCCGGCCGCACCAAGAAACTGCCTCCCCTGCGCGTGGGCGTGGGCGGGCCGGTGGGCTCGGGCAAGACAACGCTGGTCGAGATGCTGTGCAAGACCATGCGCGAGCAGTACGACCTGGTGGTCGTCACCAACGACATCTACACCAAGGAAGACCAGCGCCTGCTCACCGTGGCCGGCGCGCTGGAGGCCGACCGCATCATGGGCGTGGAAACCGGCGGCTGCCCGCACACCGCCATCCGCGAAGACGCCTCGATCAACCTCGAAGCCGTCGACCGCATGCTGGAGAAGTACCCGAACGCCGACGTCGTCTTCATCGAGTCGGGCGGCGACAACCTCGCCGCCACCTTCAGCCCTGAGTTGAGCGACCTCACGATCTACGTGATCGACGTGGCGGCTGGCGAGAAAATCCCCCGCAAGGGCGGCCCCGGCATCACCAAGAGCGATCTCTTCGTCATCAACAAGACCGACCTCGCGCCCTACGTCGGCGCCAACCTCGAGGTGATGGAAGCCGACACGAAGCGCATGCGGCCCAACAAGCCCTTCGTGATGAGCAACCTCAAGACCCAGGCTGGGTTGAAAGAGGTGATCGCCTTCATCGAGACCAAGGGCATGCTGAAGACCTGAACGCCATGCTGACCCTCTATTCCGCCCCCGCCACCTGCGCCCTCGCCTCGCACATCGCGCTCGAACAGGCCGGCGCCGACTACCGCGTCGAGCGCGTCGACTTCAAGAGCTCGCAGCAGCGCTCACCCGAATACCTGAAGCTCAACCCGCGTGGTCGCGTGCCCGCGCTCGTGACCGAGCACGGCGTGCTGACCGAGACACCGGCGATCCTGCTCTACATCGCGCAGCGCTTCCCCGAGGCCCGGCTCGCGCCCTTCGACGACCCGTGGGCGCTCGGCCAGCTCAACGCCTTCTGCAGCTACCTCTGCTCGACGGTGCACGTGGCCCACGCCCACGGCCGGCGCGGCGCGCGCTGGGCCGACGACCCGGCCGCCTGGGAGGCCATGAAGGCCAAGGTGCCGCAAACGGTGGGCGACGGCTTCGCGATGATCGAGACCGAGTTCTTCAAGGGCCCGTGGGTGATGGGCGAGCGCTACACCCTTGCCGACCCCTACCTCTACACCCTGGCCACCTGGATGGAAGGCGATGGCGTGGACCCGGCGCGCTTCCCGAAGGTGGCCGAGCACCGCAGCCGCATGGCCGCGCTGCCGGCGGTGCAGAAGGTGCTGGCCGCCGAGGCCTGACCTCTTCTCCTGGCCCTCCCCCTGAACGGGGTGGCCCATCGCGGGCCGCCCGATGGCTCCTCCGAGCGATGTGGCGTGGGGCCCCTCCCGGAACACTGGCGACATGCGGCCACCACGCCGCGCCAGATCCTCATACCGGGAGTCCCCATGACCTTCAATCGCCTCGGCCTGGCCCTTGCCATGGCCCTCACCCTTGCCCTGTCCGCCTGCGGCGGCGGGGGCTCCGACAGCGGCCCCAGCACGCCGACCACGCCCGCGAGCGGGCAGCAGCTCACCGCCGTGGGCACCTCGGCCCACACGGTCAGCCTGGCCTGGACGCCACCGGCCACCGCCACCACCTACGCCGTGGAGCGCCGCACCGGCACGACCGGCCCCTACACCCGCATCGCGACGGTCGACGCTGCGAGCGGCGCCTATGTGGACGACGGGCTGACCCAGGGCACGGCCTACAGCTACCGCCTCGTCAGCACCGACGCGGCGGCCAGCCCGCTCGCCGCCAGCAGTGCGACCACGGGCGACGATGCGGCGCTCATCACCGCCCCCGGCACCGCACTCGGCGCCAGCACGCAGGCGACCCTCGGCAGCGCCGCCGCGAGCATCGTGTCGCCCGATGGCGGCATCACGCTCGAGCTGCCCGAGCGCAGCGTGGACACGGGCACGACGGTCGAGACGCAGGCCGTGAGCAACACCGCGCCCGATGGCCGAGGCAACGCGCTGCGCGTGCGCCTGTCGGCCGTGCCGGGCGGAACCGCCACGCTGCGCGTGCGCTACGACGACGCCGAGGCGCCACTCGCCGACGGCCTGCGCATCGCGGTGCAGCGGGGTGACGGCAGCTGGCTCTCGCTGCCGCTCACGCAGATCGACAAGACCACGCGCACGCTGAGCGCACCGCTGCCGGTCGGCTTGCTCACGCCGCAGACGGCACAGGCCCAACGCGACCGTGCGCAGCCACACGGCCCGAACGATGTGAGCGTCGAGTTCACCGTCGTGCGCTACCTCGCCTTCCACCTCGCGCCGCGCCAGGCCAGCGTCGCGGTGGGCGGCAGCCTGCAGTTCGTGCCCTACGCCCGCGTGCGCGGCTACGAGGTCGAGATCGGCATCTGCGAGCCGATCAACGACGATCAGCGCGCCTGCATCTACCAGCCGGTGCTCGAAACACGCCAGTTGCCCTTCCTCAACACCAAGCCGGGCTACACCCGCGGCTGGTACGTGTTCCTCTCACCCGGCGGCAACGCCACCGACGGCACCATCGTGCCGAGCGGCGACGTCGGCGCCACCTACACCGCGCCGCAGCAGGTGCCCGACCCCGAGACCGTGGTCGTGAGCTTCCAGAGCACGCACACCCGCACCGGCCGCACCGTGGTGCTGGCCTCGCCGGTGACCATCACCGAGGACCGCTGGGTCGGCACGATCAGCGCCACCGATGGCCCGTCGATCGCGGGCACCACCGCCATCCAAGTCGCCCACGTCACCTGGCGGCGCGACCTCACCGCCGGCAGCACCACCACCGAGGTCTACCGCGCCGAAGGCACGGTGGGCGTGACGGTGACCGACGACAACTGCACCGTGACCATCACGCCGTCGGTGCACGAGGTCTCGACCGACCGCATTTTCGTGTCGCTGGAGATCAACCGCGGCGTGACCCCGGCGCGCTACCGCCTGCGGCTCATCACCTTCTGGAACGGCAACATCTTCGCCGTCTGCCCACGGGCCAGCGAATCGCGCGACTCGCTGCTTGGCTATGGCTGGGACGTGCAAGGTGTGCTCGGCGACAGCAGCTTCAGCGGCCAGACGACGCAGGAGACGGCACGCATCGAGTGGTCGTTCCAGCGCTGAAGCTCAACGCTTGGCCAACTGGCGCAGGCGTGTCTGCAAGAGGCCCGCGGCCTGCTGCAAGCCGGTGACGAAGGCGTCGCGCAAGGGGCTCGCCGGCCGCAACTGCGGCAGCACCAGCGTCACCGCGAACGGGATGGAGAACGACAGCGGGCGCACCTGCAGGCCCGCCCCCGCCAGCTCCATCGCCGTGAGCGGGTTGACGATGGCCACGCCAAGGCCCTGCCGCACCAGCGCGCACACCGAGGCCGCGCTCGCCGTTTCGACGGCCAGGCGGCGCTGTACGCCTTCGCGCTCGAAGAGGGCGTCGACAAGCTCACGATAGGGGTCGGCGGGGGCAAAGCTCACGAAGGCCTGGCCGGCGAAGTCTTTTGGCTTCAGCACCCGGCGCGCGAGCAACGGGTGGCCGTCGGGCAGCACGCACACCTCGTCGGCCTGCAGCAGCGTCGAGATCGACGTGGCGGCCGGCGCGTGGATGCGCTCGCACAGGCCGAGGTCGAAGCGCTGCTCGGTGAGCCACTCTTCGAGCAGCGGCGATTCCTGCGGCGTGATGGACACGCCCACCTGCGGGTGGCTCGCCGCGAACTGCTGCACCGCGAGCGGCAACAGCCCATGTGCCAGCGCCGGCAGGCAGGCGATGCCGAGGCGGCCCTGCGTGAACTCGCGCAGCGAGCGCGCGGCGGCGGCGATGCGGTCGAGCCCGAGGTAGGAGCGCTGCACTTCTTCGAGCAGCGCCAGCGCCCGCGCCGTGGGCCGGAGGCGGCCACGCACGCGGTCGAAGAGGTTCATCTGCAGTACTTGCTCCAGGCGGGCCAGCTCGCGACTGACGGTCGGCTGCGAGGTGTGCAGCGATTGCGCGGCCTGCGTCACGTTGCCGGTGTGCATGACGGCACGGAAGACCTCGATCTGGCGGTGGGTCAACTTCATGTGCAGAGCATATCCATTATGAATCGATGATCGACAAACAAGTACTTTTCAGAATGCATGGCCTGGCGCACGATGCGCCCCATGAACCCGTTTTCCACCTCCACCCTGCGCGAAATCGCGCGCACCCACGGCACGCCTTGCTGGGCCTATGACGCCGCCACCATCCGCCAGCGCATCGCCGCGCTCAAGGCCTTCGACACCATCCGCTTCGCGCAGAAGGCCAACTCCAACACCCACCTGCTGCGGCTGATGCGCGCCGAGGGCGTGAAGGTCGATGCGGTGTCGCTGGGCGAGATCGAACGGGCGCTCGCGGCGGGCTACGTGGCCGGCGGCGACGAGATCGTGTTCACCGCCGACCTCTTCGACCGCGCCACGCTCGCGCGGGTCGTGGAGCTGAAGGTGCCGGTGAACGCAGGCTCGATCGACATGCTTCACCAGCTGGGCGAAAGCTCGCCGGGGCACCGCGTGTGGCTGCGCATCAACCCCGGCTTCGGCCACGGCCACAGCAACAAGACCAACACCGGCGGCGAGCACAGCAAGCACGGCATCTGGCACAGCGACTTGGCCGACGCGCTGGCCGCCATCCGCCAGCATGGCCTGAAGCTCGTGGGCCTGCACATGCACATCGGCTCGGGTGTGGACTACTCGCACCTGGAGCAGGTGTGCCATGCGATGGTCGAGCTGGTGGCCAAGGTCGACATGCCCATCGAGGCGATCTCCGCCGGAGGTGGCCTGTCGATTCCGTATCGCGACGGCGACCCGCAGATCGACACCGCGCACTACTTCAGCCTGTGGGACGCGGCGCGGCGCGAGATTGCGAAGCAGCAAGGCCACGCGATCCACCTGGAACTCGAGCCCGGTCGTTACCTCGTCGCCGAGTCGGGCGTGCTGATCGCCGAGGTGCGCGCCACCAAGCAGATGGGCGGCAATCGATTCGTGCTGGTTGACGCCGGCTTCAACGAGCTGATGCGTCCTTCGATGTACGGCAGTTTCCACCGCATCGACGTGCTGCCCGCGGACGACACGCCGCGCGCGGTGCAACCCACCGTGGTCGCCGGGCCGCTGTGCGAATCAGGCGATGTGTTCACACAAGGCGAAGGCGGCGTGGTGCAGACGCGTGCGTTGCCACAGGCGAAGGTGGGCGACCTGCTCGTGTTCCACGATGCCGGGGCGTATGGCGCCTCGATGTCCTCGAACTACAACACGCGGCCGTTCATCCCCGAGGTGCTAGTCGATGCGGGCCAGGTCCGCCTCGTCCGCCGCCGCCAAACGGTGGCCGAGCTGCTCGCCCTGGAGCAGACCGGCGCCTGACATCAGCGCAGCGACGGCAGCCCGCGCATCGCCTTCACGGCGCCTTCGCCCACAGACGCACCGAAGCGCTTGGCCAGACGCTCGGCCACGTTTTCCTTCGGGGTGTAGTCGATGATCTCTTCGGCCTTCACCACCTCGCGCGCCACGTAGTCGAGGTTGCCAAGGTGGTCGGCCAGGCCAAGCCGGACGGCTTCTTCGCCGTTCCAGAAGAGGCCGGAGAAGGTCTCGCCGTTCATCTTGAGCCGCTTCCCGCGGCCTTCTTTCACCACCTTGATGAACTGCTGGTGGATCTGGTCGATCATGGCCTGCGTGTAGGCACGGTGCTTCTCCGACAGCGGCGTGAACGGGTCACCGATGCCCTTGTTTTCACCCGCGGTGATGAGGCGACGCTCGACGCCGAGTTTTTCCATCGTGCCGGTGAAGCCGAAGCCGTCCATCAGCACACCGATCGAGCCGACGATGCTGGCCTTGTCGGTGTAGATCTCGTCGGCCGCGACGGCGATGTAGTACGCACCCGAGGCGCACTCCTCTTCGATCACCGCGTAGACCTTCTTCTTGTAGAGCGCCTTCAGGCGCTTGATCTCGTCGTTGATGATGCCGGCCTGCACCGGGCTGCCGCCGGGCGAGTTGAAGCGCAGCACCACGGCCTGCGCGCCTTCGTCCTGGAAGGCGTTCTTCAGCGCGGCCACGAGCAGCTCGGCGCTGGCCTCGGTGTCGGCCGCGATCTCGCCGCGCACTTCGATGAGCGCGGTGTGCGGCGTGCTGGGCGCCGTGGAGGTGGTGCGCGCGCTCAGCGCCAGCCACACGACGAGCAGGAAGAAGATCAGCCACGACAGGCGGAAGAACACCCGCCACCGGCGCTCGGCGCGGCGGTCGGCGAGGTAGTCGCGTGCAAAGAGGGCGACCGTCTGCTCGAGTGCGCTTGGGGCCACGGCAGCCGCGGGTGCCGGGGCAGGCGTGGCGGCAGGAGCCGAAGTGGAAACAGGCGCAGAAAGGGCTTCAGCCGGCGCGGCGGCCGGCGGGGTGGGGTCTTCGGGATTCATGCGGGGGACTGCGGAGTCGGAACGGGACGGGTCTCGCGGGAAGGATACCAATACACCTCGCCGTCAAGCTCGATGACCTTGAGCCGTGTCAACTTGCCCCGCCCGCAAGGCCCGCCGACGCAGCGCCCGTCCCGCGGCGCATAACTCGCCCCGTGGATCGAGCAGATGATGAACTCGCGCTCGGCGTCGAGAAACTCGCCAGGTTGCCAGTCGAGTTCGGTCGGCACGTGCAGGCAGCGGTTGAGGTAGGCGACCACCTGGCCGTCGTGGCGCAGAGCGAAGCCTCGCAGCTTCTCGTGAAAGTGCATCACGTCGAAGAGCATGGCCTTGCCGCGCTCGGCCAGCTCGCTCGACGCGCACAGGCGCACGGCCGGCGCGTCGGGTTCGAGCTCAGGCATGGCGGGCCAGCCAGTCGTCGAGGTCGGCCACCGAATGCGCGATGTGCAGCGGCCTGTACTGGCCGAAACTTTCCGGCGTGTGCGCCCCATAGCTCACGCCCACGCTGGCAGCCCCGGCGTTCATCGCCAGCTGCAGGTCGTGTGTGGTGTCGCCGATCATGAGCGTGCGTTCGGGGTCGACGCCGAACTCGCGCATCAGCTCCTGCAGCATCAGCGGGTTGGGTTTGGAGGCGGTCTCGTCCGCGGTGCGGGTGCCGTCGAAGACGCCGTGCAGCTCGACGGTCGTGAGCGCTTCGTTCAGCCCCATGCGCGACTTGCCGGTGGCCACCGCCAGCCAGTGGTTGCGCGCCTTCAGCGCCTTGAGCATGTCGAGCGTGCCCTTGAACAGCACGATCTCGTGCTGCTTGGCGAAGTAGTGGTGGCGGTAGCGCTGGCCGAGTTCGGGGTAACGCTCGCGCGGCAGGCCGGGCGCGGCGTGCTGCAGGGCGTCGATGAGGCCCATGCCGATCACGTAGCTCGCGTCCTTGTCGCTCGGCACGGCCACGCCGAGGTCGGCGCAGGCGGCCTGGATGGAGCGAGCGATGAGCGCCGTCGAGTCGAACAGGGTGCCGTCCCAGTCGAAGGCGATGAGGTCGAAACGGCGCGGTCGGGTCATGGGGTCTTGGCGGGAGTCAAGGCGTGGAGGAATGCCTCGCATTCTGCGGGCAGGGGCGCGAGCAGTTCGATCGCCTCGCCGCTGGCAGGGTGCTGGAAGCGCAGCCGGCGCGCGTGCAGGAACATGCGCTCAAAGCGGTGGCCCTTCACCGCCTCGCCCTTGGCCACGGCCTTGTTGAGCCCGAAGTCGCCGTACTTCTCGTCGCCCACGATCGGATGGCCCTCATGGGCCAGGTGCACCCGGATCTGATGGGTGCGGCCGGTCTTGATGGTCACGTCGAGCAGCGTGAAGCCGGCATAGGCCTGGGCCACGCTCACGAGGGTGATGGAGCGGCGGCCCTCGTCGTGGTCGTCTTCCACGGTGCGCACGCGGCGCTCACCTTCGGCGGTGAGGAACTTGTGCAGGGCCACGTCGATGACCTTCTTCTTGGCCGGCCAGGCGCCGACCACCAGCGCGGCGTAGGTCTTGCCGGTTTCGCGGCCGCGGAACTGGTCTTGCAGTGCGACGAGCGCCGAGCGCTTCTTGGCGATCAACAGGAGGCCCGAGGTTTCCTTGTCGAGCCGGTGCACGAGTTCGAGGAACTTGGCCGTCGGCCGCGCCTGGCGCAACTGTTCGATCACGCCCGAACTCACACCGCTGCCGCCGTGCACGGCCACCCCAGCCGGCTTGTTGACGGCAATCAGGTGCTCGTCTTCGTGGACGATGGGGAATTCGCGTGCCGGTGCGGCCGGCGCCGCCTTCGGGTCGGCCATGCGCACGGGGGGCACCCGCACCTTGTCGCCGAGGGCGAGCTTGGTGTCGGCCGACGCCCGGCCCTTGTTGACCCGCACCTCGCCGGAGCGGATCACCCGGTAGACGTGGGTCTTGGGCACACCCTTCAGCAGCTTCACCAGGAAGTTGTCGAGCCGCTGGCCTTCGGAGGCCTCGTCGATCTCGACCGTCTGCACCGCTGGCAGCGTGGCGGAAGGCCTCGGACTTGCCGGTGATTCCGCTTTGCCCCTTATAATGCGCTGCACCACGTTTCCGCTGTAAGTGATTGATTTTTCTGAGTTTACGCCGCGAGCGGCCTCCCACTCAGCCAGTCACCCAGCACAACGCGGCCGGCCACGAGAAGAAGTTGTGGCCAAAAGGTGATGCAACGCACCCCGGCATGCAGCAGGCCGAGTCCCCAAGTGACCCGGCGGCAGTCAGCCCGGTGCGGCAGAGAAACAAGAACGAACCCTCTCCAAAAGGTTTCCAAGCCAGAGACAAGCAACTCGCCGACGCGCACCGCGCCGGCCTCACGTGCAAGGCTCTGGCCCGCGTCCAGTGATCAAAGCGGATGACGTGCCCCATCTCCCACCCCACGCTGCCCTTGCGCAAATGTCGCGCCGGCAGCGCCGTGGCCGAATGGCGCACACCCCATGCCTCACGGCCCTGCCCTTTGCCCACTGCCACGCACGCGCCAACGCTGCCTGACGGGCCACCGATCTTTCGCTGATCGGCCAACGTCACCGCAGTCCAGGGCGATTCCTTCCGGTTCATTCACGTTCCTCGTGCATCGAAGAGTCGCCCTCGGGTCTTCCCGGTGGTGACGTGTTGGATGAGCTGCACCTGACCACCTGCTGGTGGCAGCGCAGCGTAGGAGCGCACATGAAACGCATGCTGATCAACGCGACGCAGCAAGAAGAACGTCGCCTGGCCATCGTCGATGGCCAGAAGCTCATGGACTTCGAGACCGAAATCGAAGGCCGCGAGCAACGCAAGGGCAACATCTACAAGGCGGTCGTGACCCGCGTCGAGCCCTCGCTCGAAGCCTGTTTCGTCGACTACGGCGAAGAGCGCCACGGCTTCCTGCCCTTCAAGGAAATCTCGAAGAACTACTTCCGCGACGGCACCGACGTGCGCAACGCACGCATCCAGGACGCCATCAAGGAAGGCGACTCCCTGCTGGTGCAGGTCGAGAAGGAAGAGCGCGGCAACAAGGGCGCGGCGCTCACCACCTTCGTCTCGCTGGCCGGCCGCTACCTGGTGCTGATGCCCAACAACCCGCGCGGCGGTGGTGTGTCGCGCCGCATCGAGGGCGAAGACCGCGAAGAGCTGAAGGAAAACCTCGACCAGCTCGAGTACCCCAAGGGCATGAGCCTGATCGCCCGCACCGCCGGCATCGGCCGCACCGCGCCCGAGCTGCAGTGGGACCTGAACTACATGCTCAAGCTCTGGACCGCGATCGACGCTGCGTCCAAAGAGGGCAAGGGTGCCTTCCTGATCTACCAGGAGTCGTCGCTCGTGATCCGCGCGATCCGCGACTACTTCACCGCCGACATCGGCGAGATCCTGATCGACACCGACGACATCTACGAACAGGCCCACCAGTTCATGACGCACGTCATGCCGGAGGCCGCACCGAAGGTGAAGCGCTACCGCGACGATGCGCCGCTGTTCAGCCGCTTCCAGATCGAGCACCAGATCGAGACCGCGTTCTCGCGCACCGTGAACCTGCCCTCGGGCGGCGCCATCGTGATCGACCACACCGAAGCCCTCGTGTCGGTCGACGTGAACTCCGCGCGCTCCACGCGCGGCTCCGACATCGAAGAGACTGCCACCCGCACCAACCTCGAAGCCGCCGATGAGATCGCGCGCCAGATGCGCCTGCGCGACCTGGGCGGCCTGATCGTCGTCGACTTCATCGACATGGAAGAGTCGAAGAACCGCCGCGAGGTGGAGAGCCGCCTGCGCGACGCGCTGCGGCAAGACCGCGCGCGTGTGCAGTTCTCGTCGATCAGCAAGTTCGGCCTGCTGGAGCTGAGCCGCCAGCGCCTGCGCCCGGCGCTCAGCGAAGGCAGCCACATCACCTGCCCGCGCTGCAACGGCACCGGCCACATCCGCGACACCGAATCGTCGGCGCTGCAGATCCTGCGCATGGTCCAGGAAGAGGCCATGAAGGACAACACCGCCGCCGTGCATGTGCAGGTGCCGGTGGAGGTGACCTCGTTCCTGCTGAACGAGAAGCGCCCCGAGATCACCAAGATCGAACTCAAGCAGCGCGTGACCGTGCTGCTCGTGCCCAACAAGCACCTCGAGACGCCCAACTACAAGCTCGAGCGCCTGCGTCACGATGATCCGCGCCTGGAAAACCTGCAGGTCAGCTACTCGATGATCGAGGAGCCGGACGACGAGGTCGCCATCACGCGCCGCGAGAAGGCCAAGGCCAAGCAGGAGCCGGTGATCAAGGGCATCTTGCCCGACACGGCCGCGCCGATTGCACCGCCCAAGCCCGAGCCAGTGGCGGCCGCACCGGTGCCCGCGCCGGCCCCGGTGGCCCCCGCCCCGCCGGCGGCTTCCGGTGGTGGCTTCTTCGCCTGGGTGAAGAAACTCTTCGGCGGCGCGGACAGCACGCCGGCCGCAGCGCCCGCCCCGGCGGCACCTGCCGCCGACGCGAGCAGCGAACAACGCCGTGAAGGCCGCGGTGACCGCAACAACCGAGGCGGCCGTGGTGGCCGAGACGGGCGTCGCGGAGAACGTAGCGAGCGCGGTGAGCGCAGCGCCGAGCGTGGCGAGCGCGGGGGTGAGCGTGGTGAACGTTCCGAACAGCGCGGTGAGCGCAACGAGCGTGGTGAGCGCGGCAACCGCGGTCGTCGCAACGAGCGCAGCGAGCGTCCGGAAGAAGCCCAGGCCGAGGGCGGCCGCCGCCCCGAGGCGGGTGAAGAAGGCGCCGAGGCCCGCAACGACCACCGCCGCGACCAGCGCCGTGGTGGACAACCCCGCCCAGCGCCCGTTGAAGCCGTCGCCGGCAGCGAAGACGCACAGGCCCGCGCCTTCGTCGACACCGTACCCGGCGATGCCGCCGAAGGCCCGGGCAGTGAAGCCCAGGGCGAGCGCCAGGGCCGCCGTCGCCGCCGTGGCGGCCGTGGACGTGACCGTGACGAGGCCCGCAACACCGAGGTGACGGATGCCGTCGCTGGGGACGAGTCGCAAAGCGCGCTGTCACCGGAACCGGCACCCGACGCGTCGGGCGAAGCCCTGACGGCCGATGCAGAAGGCGCGCCGCAAGGCGAGGGCCAGGAGCGAGGTGAACGCGAAGGCGGCCGTCGTCGCCGTGGTCGCGGCGGGCGTGATCGCCAGCGCCGTGAAGAAACCGGTGAAGGCGCCGCGGCAGCCGAAGGCGGCTCGGAGCCGATCACCGCTGATGCGGAAGCGGCCACGCTGTCCACCGCAGTGCCGACAGAAGCCGCGCTTGCGCCGGCAACCGAGCCGCAGGCCATCACGGCAGAGGCTGCTGCTGCAGCCATCGCACCCGTCGTCGAAGCGCTCGCCAACGAGCCGGAGCCGGTGGTGGCCTCGGCCGCTGCCGCGGCGGTCGTCGAGCCCTACGTGCTCAACACCCAGCAGCTGCAGTCCGTCGCCGAGTCGGCCGGCCTGCAATGGGTGAACTCCGACGCCGACAAGATCCGCGCGGTGCAGGAGGCGATGGCACGCGAGCCCAAGCCTGTGCACGTGCCGCGCGAGATCAAGCCGGTGGTGCAGATCGACGAAGGCCCGCTGGTGCTGGTGGAGACGCGCAAGGACCTGTCCCAGATCCGCCTCCCCTTCGAGTCGCAGACGCCCTCCCAGCCGTCTGCCTGATCGGGCCGGCTCCAATGAAAAGGGCGCACCGCGGTGCGCCCTTTTTCTTTTGTCAGTGGCAATGGATCAGGGCAGGCGCTCCAGCGCGCGCTGGTAGACGGGGTCGTGCATCAGCTCGTCCCAGGTCAGCGGCGCGGACTGCGGCAGAAGACGGAGCCGGCGCATCTCGCTGTCCGCATCAGGCGCCCACTGGCCCTGCTCGGCCGCCGCCTGCAGGCCATCGAGCAGTTCGTCGACCGCATGGCCGCCGTCGAGCGACTGGTTGCACAAGAGCACCATGTCGCAGCCCGCTTGCAGCGCGGCCACTGCGCCGTCGACGGCGGAGCCCGCGACCTTGGCGCCTTCCATGCTGAGGTCGTCGCTGAAGATCGCGCCGGTGAAACCGAGCTGCTGGCGCAGGATCTCCTTCAGCCAGCGCGGCGAGAAACCGGCCGGGTGGTCGTCGACCTTGGGGTAGATCACGTGCGCCGGCATCACGCTCGTGAGGCTGGTGCTGAGCCATTCGTAGGGTTTGGCGTCGTCGGCGAGGATGGCCTTCAGCGATCGCTTGTCGACCGGCACCTCGGTGTGACTGTCGCCCTTGACGAAGCCGTGCCCCGGGAAGTGCTTGCCGCAGTTGGCCATGCCCGCTTGCAGCAGCCCGTGCATCAGGCTCTTGGCCAGCATCGTGGTCACGCGCGCGTCGCGGTGGAAGGCACGGTCGCCGATGACGCTGGAGCCGCCGTGGTCGAGGTCGAGCACGGGCGTGAAGCTCAGGTCGACGCCGCAGCTGCGCAGCTCGGCACCGAGCACGTAGCCGGCGGCAGTCGCCGCATCGGTGGCCGTGAGCGCATCGCGCATCCACAGCTCGCCCAAGGCGCGCATCGGCGGCAGGTGGGTGAAGCCGTCGGTGCGGAAGCGCTGCACGCGCCCGCCTTCGTGGTCGACGCTGATGAGCACGTCGGGCCGGATGGACTTGATCTCGGCCGCCAGCTCGGTGAGCTGCTGGCGGCTCTGCCAGTTGCGGGCAAAGAAGATCAGGCCGCCCGTCAGCGGGTGTCGGAGGCGGCGACGGTCGTCGTCGTTGAGGGTGGTGCCGGCAACGTCGAGCACGACGGGAGCATGTGATGTCATGGGGCAGCAGCAGCGTGGATGCAGCGCAGGTAGGCGCGCACGGTTTCGGACATGCCGAGTTCGAGCGTGTCGGCGATCAGCGCATGGCCGATCGACACCTCCTGCACACCGGGCACGGCGCGCAGGAAATCGGCGAGATTGGTGCGATTGAGGTCGTGGCCGGCATTGATGCCGAGGCCCACGCGCAGCGCGGCCTCGGCTGTGGCGGCGAAGCGCGCGAGCACCTGAGCCTGCTCGGGCGTGCCGTGCGCGCGCGCATACGACTCGGTGTAGAGCTCGACCCGGTCGGCCCCCACGTCGCGCACGGCGGCCATCATCTCGGGCAGCGGGTCCATGAAGAGGCTGACGCGGATGCCGAGCGACTTGGCTTCGGCAATGAGCGGCTTCAGGGTCGCGGCGTCTTCCGGGAAACGCCAGCCGTGGTCGGAAGTCGGCTGGCTTTCGCTGTCGGGCACGAAGGTGCATTGCTGCGGCGCGCGGCCTTGCGCGGCGAGCTGCCGCAGCAGGTCCATCAGGTTGTGCAGCGGGTTGCCTTCGATGTTGAACTCGGCCTGCGGCCACTTCGTCATCAGCTCGGCGAGGTCGAAGACATCGTGCGTCCGAATGTGGCGCTGGTCGGGCCGGGGGTGGATCGTGATGCCTTGGGCGCCGGCCTCCAGGGCGGTCGTCGACAGCCCCGTCACGCTCGGGAACGGCAGCGGGCGGCGATTGCGGATCTGCGCGACCAGGTTCACGTTGACCGACAGGGCGGTGAGGCCTCGGTGCGCATCGAGACCGCTGGTGAGCAGGGGGTTCATGTGGGGCTATCGATCGAGCTGGCGGTCAAGAGACTGAACGTCGAGCATCACCTGGCGGGTGCGCAACACGGGCGAGCCGAGATGATAGTGAAGCAGGCCGCGCAAGATGGCCTTGAGCTCGGGCAGCGCAGGGGCACAGGCCTGTTGCAGCGCGGCGAGGCTGCCGTGTTCCAGCGCAGCCTGCAGGCCGATCAACTGCGGCCCCGACAGGGCGGCATCGCCGGCCCGTGGCGCCGTGACACCGGCTTCGGAGCGAATGGCGTAGTGCTGGTCGAGCCGGATGTCCTCCTGCGTCAGCGTCACGAGACCCAGGTCGGGCAGCAGGCCGATGGCCTTCAGCAGCAGCACCTCGAAGGCGCGCAAGGCCGCCTGGGTGTCGTTCTCGTCGGCGGACGCGAGGGCCGGCAGGGTCTGGGCGTAGAGGTCGAAGAGGGCAGGGTGCGGGTCGCCACGCGCCAGCAGCTTCATCAGCAACTCGTTGAGGTAGAAGCCGCTGAAGAGCGCCGCGCCGGTGAGCATGGCCTGGCCGCCAGCCCATTCGGCGGCGCGCAGGGTCTGCACCTCGCCGGCCCCCTCGCCCGCTTCCGCCTTGGGCGGCTTGCCCAGCGAGACCTGCAGTCGCTGGAAGGGCAGCAGCACGGCGCGCATCTGCGAGTACGGCCGCTTCGCACCCTTGGCGACGACGGCCTGCCGCCCCTGCTCGCGGGTGAAGAGGTCGAGGATCAGACTGGATTCACTCCAGTCGTAGTGGTGCAGCACGAAGGCGGCGAGCTGGGTCGCAGGGCGCGTGGCGCGCGTGGCCATCCGGCTCACTCGTAGCCGTAGCTGCGCAGGTGCTCTTCGTTGTCGGCCCAGCCGGAGCGCACCTTCACCCACAGCTCCAGGAAGACCTTGGCACCCATCAGGTGCTCGAGCTCCTGTCGGGCTTCGGAGCCGATGCGCTTCAGGCGCTCGCCCTCGTGGCCGATCACCATGCCCTTGTGAGCGTCGCGCTCGACGACGATGGTGGCGGCGATGCGGCGCAGGTTGCCCTCTTCCTCGAACTTGTCGATGACGACGGTCGAGGCGTAGGGCAGCTCGTCACCTGTCAGGCGGAAGAGCTTCTCGCGGATGAGTTCGCTCGCGAGGAAACGGTCACTGCGGTCGGTGAGTGCGTCTTCTTCGTAGAACCAGGGCTGCTCGGGCAAGTAGGGCTGCACGATGTCGAGCAGGCGCTTCACGTCGGCCTCTTTCTTGGCCGACAGCGGCACGAACTCGGCGAAGGCATGGCGGTCCTGCATGCCCTTGAGCCAGGGCACGAGCTCGGCGCGGCGGTGCACGGCATCGAGCTTGTTGGCCACGAGGATGGCCGGCTTGCCAGGCGGCAGCAGCGCCAGCACCTTGGCATCGTCGAGGCCGAAGCGCCCGGCTTCGACAACGAAGAGCACCACGTCGACGTCGAACAGCACACCTTGCACCGTGCGGTTGAGCGTGCGGTTGAGGGCGGCGCTGTGGCGCGTCTGGAAGCCGGGGGTGTCGACGAACACGAACTGGGTCACACCCACCGTGCGGATGCCGGTGATGCGGTGGCGGGTGGTCTGGGCCTTGGCCGAGGTGATGCTCACCTTCTGGCCGACGAGCGCATTGAGCAACGTGGACTTGCCCACGTTGGGCCGGCCGACGATGGCGACGAGGCCGCAGCGCTGCGGGCTGTCTTCGGGTTCGTCGGTCATGCCATCAGGAGCGCAGGGCGCTGCCGGGTTTGTCGTCGCTGGCCTTCAGCGTGACGAGCATGCGGCGGGCCGCTTCCTGCTCGGCCATGCGGCGCGAGCGGCCTTCACCCGTCTCGGTGAGGCTCAGGGCCGGCACGGCGCACTCGACTTCGAAGGTCTGCGCGTGGGCCTGGCCACGGGTGTTCAGGATGCGGTAGGTCGGCACGGGCAGGCGGCGGGCCTGCAGCCATTCCTGCAGTTCGGTCTTGGCGTCTTTCGTCCAGCTGTCGATGTCGGTGTTGAGGATGACCTCGCCGAAGAGTCGCTGCACGAGGGCCTGGGCGGGTTCGAAACCGCCGTCGAGAAAGGTAGCGCCGATGATGGCTTCGAGCGCGTCGGCCAGGATGGACGCCCGCTGCGCACCGCCGCCGCGGGCCTCGCCTTCGCTCAGGCGCAGCACTTCGGGCAGGCCAAGCGAGAGGGCCACGCGGTGGAGGGTGTCTTCACGGACCAGGTGGGCCCGCACGCGCGTGAGGTCCCCTTCGTCAGACATGCCGAAACGCTCGAACAGCAGCGCGCTGACCGCCAAGCTCAGGACCGCATCGCCGAGAAACTCGAGCCGCTCGTTGTGATCGGCCCCGAAGCTGCGGTGCGTGACCGCCCGGCTCAGGAGCTCAGGCTGTGCAAACCGGTGACCCAGGCGTTGTTGCAGTGCGGTGAGACGGGCGTCCACGGTACATCGGACAAAGCAGGCGGCACGCGGCCTACTTCGACCGTCCTTCGTATTTGATGAGCAGGTAGACCGGGCTCATGATCTCGATCTCCTTGCCGTAGGCAAAGCTGATCACCACCTTCTCGTTGACCTTCGTGATCTCGAGGTCCTTGCTGGTGATGGACTGGATCGAATACTCGATCTGCTGCTGCTTGTCGAAAGCCGCGCGGATCTCGGGCACGGTGGTTTGCCCGCTCGCAGCGATCTGCTCGACCGCACGCTTGATGGTGAAGTATTCGTTGACGGTGGGCAGCACACGCAGGCCGAGCAACGCCACGAAGCCGATCACGATGGCCCAGAACAGCAAGCCGAACAGCGTGATGCCGCGTTGCGAACGCAGCGTGCGATGTTCAACGGTCATGGCCTCTTGCTCCTCGTGTTGGCGTGGTCAATGGAATGAGCCGATGCGGCGGAGGTTACCGAAATTCATCCACACAAAAAAGGCCTTGCCGACGATGTTCTCGTCGGGCACGAAGCCCCAGAAGCGCGAATCTTCGGAGTTGTCTCGGTTGTCGCCCATCATGAAATAGTGGCCGGCCGGCACCTTGCACGTCACTCCCTCGGCACTGTAGCTGCAGTTTTCCTTGTAGGGGAACGGGTCCGTCGGGCGGATGTAAGAAGGCCGTTGCACATCGACCAGGATGTTGTGCTCAACCGAGCCGAGCTTTTCGCTGTACTGCTTGAAGTAGCGCGTGCTGTCGTCGTCGTAGAACTCGGGCAACGCCGTCGTCTCGACCTGCTGGCCATTCAAATAGAGCCGCTGATTCCGGTACGACACCTCGTCGCCCGGCACACCGACCACACGCTTGATGTAGTCGATGCTGGGGTTGGCCGGGTAGCGGAACACCATCACGTCACCACGCTCGGGCTTGTTCAGCTCGATGATCTTCTTGTTGATGACGGGCAGGCGCACGCCGTAGTGGTACTTGTTGACGAGGATCAGGTCGCCCACCAGGAGCGTCGGGACCATGGAGCCCGACGGGATCTTGAAAGGCTCGAAAAGGAACGAGCGCAACAGGAACACGATCAGGATCACCGGGAAGAGCCCGGCCGTCCAATCGAGCCACCACGGCTGCATCAACAAGGCTTCGCGCGCCGGGGCGATGTCGCCATCGACCTTGGCGATGCCTTTGCTTGCCAGCTCTTCGCGGCGAGCCTGGTCCTGCTGCTCGAGGGTGCGTGCCGCCTTGGCGCGCGCCGGGGCGAAATGGAAGCGCTCGGCCAGCCAGTACGCCAGCGTCACCAAGGTGAGGATGAAGAGCAGCAGCGAGAAGTTGCCCGTCCACTTGCCCAGATACCAGCCTCCCAGATAAACGGCGAGGCACGCATACAGCAAACCTGTGAGAGAACCCATCAATCGTCCACTTGGAGGATGGCGAGAAACGCTTCCTGCGGCACTTCGACAGAGCCGATCTGCTTCATGCGTTTCTTGCCGGCCTTTTGTTTCTCGAGCAACTTGCGCTTGCGGGTGATGTCGCCGCCGTAGCACTTGGCGATGACGTTCTTGCGCAGGGCTTTGATTGTCTCACGCGCAATGATGTTGGCCCCGATAGCAGCCTGCACCGCCACGTCGTACTGCTGACGGGAAATGAGCTCGCGCATCTTGGCGACGACGGCGCGACTTCGGAACTGGCTCTGCGCGCGGTGCACGATGATCGACAACGCGTCGACCTTGTCGCCATTGAGCAGGATGTCGACCTTCACGACATCGGAGCCGCGGTACTCCTTGAACTCGTAGTCCATCGACGCGTAGCCGCGCGACACGCTCTTCAGCTTGTCGAAGAAGTCGAGCACGATCTCCGCCAGCGGCATCTCGTAGGTGAGCATCACCTGACGGCCGTGGTACGCCATGTTGATCTGCGTGCCGCGCTTGAGGTTGGCCAGCGTCATGACCGGGCCGACGTAGTCCTGCGGCATGTACAGGTGCACCGTCACGATCGGCTCACGGATCTCGCGGATGCGACCGAGGTCGGGCATCTTGGAGGGGTTCTCGACCTTGAGCACCTCGCCGCTGTTGAGTTCGACCTCATAGACGACCGACGGGGCCGTGGTGATGAGGTCCTGGTCGAACTCGCGCTCCAGCCGCTCCTGCACGATCTCCATGTGCAGTAGCCCCAGGAACCCGCAGCGGAAGCCGAAGCCCAGCGCCTGCGACACCTCGGGCTCGTAGCGCAACGAGGAATCGTTGAGCTTCAGCTTTTCCAGGGCGTCGCGGAGCTGGTCGTATTCGCTCGCCTCGGTGGGATAGAGGCCGGCGAAAACCTGGGGCTGAATCTCCTTGAAGCCCGGCAGCGCTTCGGTGGCCGGCCCCAGGTTGTTCGGCAGCTTCTTCTCGATCGTGAGGGTGTCGCCGACCTTGGCATGCTGCAGTTCCTTGATGCCGGCGATCACGAAGCCGACTTCGCCAGCCTTCAAGGCATCGCGCGAAACCGACTTCGGCGTGAAGACGCCCAGCTGCTCGGCCGCATACGCCGCCTCGGTCGCCATCATCTTGAAGCGCTCGCCCTTCTTGAGTTCGCCGTCGACCACGCGCACCAGCATCACGACGCCAACGTAGTTGTCGAACCAGGAGTCGATGATCATGGCGCGCAGCGGCGCATCGGCCTTGCCGCGCGGGGCCGGCATGCGGGCGATCACCGCTTCCAGGATGTCGTCAATGCCCTCGCCGGTCTTGGCACTGCAAGGGATGGCGTGCTCGGCATCAATGCCGATCACGTCTTCGATCTCGGCCTTGGCGCGCTCGGGGTCCGCCTGCGGCAGGTCCATCTTGTTCAGCACCGGCACCACTTCAACGCCCAGGTCGAGGGCGGTGTAGCAGTTGGCCACCGTCTGGGCTTCCACCCCCTGGCTGGCATCCACCACCAGCAGCGCGCCTTCGCAGGCCGAGAGCGAGCGGCTCACTTCATATGAGAAGTCGACGTGGCCCGGGGTGTCGATCAGGTTGAGTTGGTAGGTCTTGCCGTCTCGCGCGGTGTACGTCAGGGCGGCGGTCTGCGCCTTGATGGTGATGCCGCGCTCGCGTTCGATGTCCATCGAATCCAGCACCTGGGCCTCCATCTCGCGGTCACTCAGGCCGCCGCAGCGCTGAATGAGGCGGTCGGCGAGTGTCGACTTGCCGTGGTCGATGTGGGCAATGATGGAGAAATTACGGATGTGATCCATGGGAAGCGCTCAGTGCTCGAACCGCTCGTGATCGACAACCAAACAGTTGCGACGAGCGATCGATCGTGAGTGGGAAGGTGGCGCGAAAGTGTCTCGCGCTGAACAAGAAGAGGCTAAAAAAAAGGCACGTCGAATGAGTGACGCGCCTTCCAACAAAACGTATGGCAACTGCTTGTTGGGCCTTCATTGTAGCCAAAAGCACCCCGCTGGAAACCGCGCCATTGCTGGATTTGTTCTCGTTGCAGGGTTCCAACACGGAAATCTATGCACAATTTATCCACAAAGTGTTGTGGGCAGCTTGGGGATAGTTTTTGGCTGCCAGAGTCATTGCCTCAGGCAGCGATAAACGCCCCCGCCAAAACCGGATTCTATGCCGAGGGTGGAGGAATAAACGCCGTAAGTGTGCGCACACCAATTTCGACTGATCTCTTCACCGACGCACAAAAAAATTTCTTCTCCGATGCCCCTCGACCTTGGTCGGCTTTCGCGAGGCGTCACTTCGAAGCCGGGATCCGAAGGAACTGCGCCCACTCGCCGCGCAATACCGTGACCGGCAAGGACTTCGTCTTGTCGAACCTGGCCACGACCGCCTCGAACTGCTTGAGGTCGGCCACATCCGTGGTTCCCACGGCCAGGATGACATCGCCCGCTCGCAGACCGACGGCCTCGGCACCACCCGTGACCGCGCTCACACGCACACCCGACACGCCACGCGCAGCTTGTCGTTCCGCTTCGGTGAGATTGGCAACCGTCAGGCCCCATGGCTTGCCTCCGGCACTCGAGCCGCGGGGCTCAGGCTCGGGGCGTTCGGGCGTCGCCACCTGCGGGCTCATCTCACCCAACGCCGGCTTGAACTCCATCGGCTTGCCACGACGGTTGATCTGCAGCGTGACGGTCGACCCCGGCTTGATGGCGCCCAAAGTGCGGCGCAAATCAACGGCACCATCGATCGGCTTGCCATTCACGGAGAGCACGACGTCACCGGGCTGAATGCCGGCCTTCTCTGCAGGCCCACCGGCCACCACCTGCCGCACGAAGGCCCCCTTGGCCTTGCCCTTGGACAGGCCGTACTCCTCGGCCATCTCGCGAGGCACATCCGTCGGCAGGATGCCAAGGTAGCCCCGCACCACGCGCCCTCCCGTCTTGAGCTGATCGGCAATGCGCATCGCCTCATCGATCGGGATCGCAAACGAGATGCCGATGAAGCTGCCGACCGGACTCAGGATCTGCGAGTTGATGCCCACCGCCTCACCGCGGATGTTGATCAGCGGCCCGCCGGAGTTGCCGGGGTTCACGGCCACGTCGGTCTGGATCAGAGGGATATCAGACCCGGTCTCGCGCTGCTTCGCGCTGACGATGCCCGCCGTCACGCTGTTTTCCAGGCCGAAGGGCGAGCCGATGGCCACCACCCATTCGCCCACCCGCAGGCGGTTTGCGTCGCCGATGCGCAGCACCGGCAGGCTGGTCGCCTCGATCTTGACCAGCGCCACGTCGGTGCGCTCATCGGCGCCGATGATCTTGGCCCTGAACTCGCGCTTGTCGGTCAGGGTCACGTAGACCTCGTTGGCCCCCTCGACAACATGCGCGTTGGTCAGCACGAAACCATCGCCGCTGATGATGAAGCCCGAGCCTTCGCCGCGCGGCACCTCGTCGCTGCCTTGAAGCGACGGAGACCGGCGCCGAAACGGTGACCGCGGCCCTTCGGCAGCCCGCTCAGTGGTGCGGATGTTGACCACGGCCGGGCCCACCCGCTCCACCAGGTCGGCGAAGTCAGGCAACTCCCTGGCCTGCGCATGCCCGAGCTGCGGTGCAAGCCCCACGCCGAGCGAGATGAAGACCCCCAGGGCGATCGACCGCCCAAGCTGCTGCCACGAACGCGCGTTCGCCATCGAAATGCTGCACCGCATGGAAACTCCCCGAATCAACCCTTCTCCAGCACAAGCCACCACGGCCATGCTGCCCATCGAGAGACTACTTCTTGCGTTCGAACCCGTTTGCGAACTGCCGCAAAGTGCCCGCCGGCACATCGCCCATCGCCGTGATCCACCAATCGCCGTCCCGGCGCATCATGGTCTGGGTCGCGCCGATGGCCGTCACGATGGGCTTCAGATGACGCTCCGCACTGTAGGGTTCGATGAAGATGGAAACGTAGGTCAACCCGTCGGAGTAGACGGTCTGCAAGGCCTGCTCGCCAGTTCCTGACGCGGGCCCCGGAATGTCGAGTTGGCGTTTCACGCAGCTCACGAGCTTGAAGCCGGGCACCGACGCCTTGAGCGTCCAGCCCTCGCCTTCCGGTCGGGTCGACTGCTGGTGCTGCTTGATGACCTTGTAGCCGTCGAGCTTCTTGACGGCCTGCATCACGTTCTCGGGCTGGGCCCGCACACCGATCGACACCTCGGAAAAGGCGGATGACTCCAGCACCTCGCCACGCTCGCCCAGCACCTCGGCCCGCAGCAACAGGCCAGACGCCTTCTCGGCCCAGAGCCGATAGCCGAAGCGCAGCTTGTCGCGAGGCTTCAGCAGCAACACATTGGCTTCATGCCCGGCGACACGCTCGACGGCGATCGGCTTGAGGTCGTAGAACTCCTGCACCCGGTCGTGGCCGGCCTGCAGCAGCCCAGGGAAGGAACTCATCTGATCGCGCTGCTCGACCACGGCGACGCGGCGCTGCGGCCACACCGTGTGAACCAAGTCGTTGTGCCGGTACACGCTGCGCACCTGTCCATCGAGTGAGTCGATGCGCTCGAACTGATCCCGGCCTTCGCCGTAGTGCGCGATGCGCGTGCTGGCGACGGTGCCACCGGCGCTGAACACCACGGTGCCCACAAAATTGCGCTTGTTGGCGGCGTCTTGGATGCGGGTCAGCCAAGCCCGTGTCTCGCGCGCTTCGACAAGCGGGTCACCGCTTGCCAGCGCGCTTTGCGCATGGGCCAGCGGGAGAGAAGCAGCGGCGGCACAGACGACAACGAACGCAGGCAGGCGAAACAGCATGGCGGGTCAGCGCGCTGGCACTTCGACGGAAGCGTTGCGCAGGAAGCCGGACGGCCCCCCAGGAAGCGAGCTGCCACCAAACTTCTTGTGGGCTGCAAGATATTCGTCAAGGCGTGCATCGCGCACCAACTGACCGTTGATCACCGCGTTGGGCATTTCGCTGACGCCCGACGCAGGCTTGTCGCTCAAGGCGACCGCCTGCACCGACGTCGTGGCCTGCGCAAGCGCCTGTTCGGCGCCCACGTCGCGCGAGCCCAGCCCGCCTGCCATCTGCGTGACGACCAAGGTCCCCGCCACCACCGCAAAACCTGCGGCGACCGCTGCGGGCGCCATCCACGAACGGCGTACCCGGGCCGGCACCGAGACCGCCACAGTGGCAGCGCCCGAAGGCGCCAGCACCACGGGCTCCTCGGCCAAGCGCGAGCGCAGGGCTTCCAGAAACCGGGCATCGCGCTTCGCATCTGAAACCAGATCCTCGGAGCGCATCACGTCGCCGATGAGGTGATGCACGTGCCACTGGCTGCGCAGTCGCGCATCGTCGCGCCAGGCGCGGCACGCACCGGCGACGGCGGACGAGTCCAACTCGCCATCCATCAACGCCGACAAATCTTCTTCCGTCGCGAGCCTTTCAGCTTCAGACCGTTGAGACATCACAACCTCCAACTCTCAAAACCATCGTCATGCCAGGGCGCTACCAGCGCTCACCCTCTCGGGTGTCGAGCAAAGGCCGCAAGCGCTGGGCAATCGCTTCGCGCGCGCGAAAGATCCGCGACCGAACCGTGCCGATCGGGCAATTCATCACCTCAGCGATCTCTTCATAGCTGAGCCCTTCGATTTCGCGCAGCGTGATGGCCTGCCGCAAGTCCTCGGACAGCGCTTCGATGGAGGCATTGACGGCGGCGGCAATTTCCTTGCTCGCCAGCATTGCATCCGGGGTTTCGCCGTGGCTTAGTTCGGATTCAACGCGGGAAGTTTCGTCCTCTTCGTCGCGCGCAGATCGTGCGGATTCCGTCACGATCGGGTCGCGTTTGAGGTCGACCAGCGCCTTCTTGGCGGTGTTCACGGCGATGCGGTACAGCCAGGTGTAGAACGCACTCTCACCACGGAACTGCGGGATCGCCCGGTAGGCGCGGATGAAGGTTTCCTGGGCGATGTCGGGCACAAGATCGACGTCTCGCACCATGCGACCGATCAGGCGCTCGATGCGCCGCTGGTACTTCACGACCAGCATCTCGAACGCCTTCACGTCGCCTTGCTTGACGCGTTCGATCAGCGGTGCATCGGCGTCAGTGGCGGTCATCGGAGAGGTTCAAAACGATGCGGCGGCAGGCGGAGAGACAGACCGCGCGCAATATACCGTAGCCCGCAGGGGGTGCCACGCCAGCTCGTGCCCTCGGCGCTGCACCGGCAACCATCGCCCGCGCCGAGCGCCTTCGGCCGTGAAACGCAGCAGGATGCACCCACCGAGGTCCACGGCCACGTCCACTCGGCCCGCGAGCGGTTCCTGGCCCATCGTGTCCTGTGGGCCGAGGTGCCAAAGTTGACCATCCCACCGCAAGCTCATCGGCGCGAGCCGCCAAGCTTGCAGCCACAAGCTGCCAGTCGCCACGGCGAGCACCAGCAGGGTGAGCGCGAGCCACGCCGGATGGGCACCCCAAGCACTCGACGCCCAGGCGACCGTCAGCGCCCAGGCGATCACAACAAGACTGGCGCACGCGGCACGCCACACACCGAACCGGCACACGGTGATCTGGAACGGTGGGGGCGCATGCATGACGGGCGGCGCCGAAGCCGGATCGCGACGGGGTGCTCAGATGCGCTTGAACACCAGCGTGCCGTTGGTTCCGCCGAAGCCGAAGTTGTTCTTCACGGCGTACTCGATCTTCAGGTCCCGCGCGGTGTTGGCGCAGTAGTCCAGGTCGCACTCCGGATCCTGGTTGAAGATGTTGATGGTCGGCGGCGAGATCTGGCGCTGCACGGCCAGCGTGGTGAACACCGACTCGATGCCGCCCGCGCCGCCCAGCAAGTGGCCGGTCATGGATTTGGTCGAGTTGACGACCAGCTTCTTCGCGTGGTCGCCGAACGCGAGCTTGATCGCGTTGGTTTCGTTCACGTCGCCGAGCGGCGTGGACGTGCCGTGCGCGTTGAGATATTGCACCTGGCTGCCATCGATGCCGGCATTGCGCAGCGCGGCGCGGATGGAGCGCTTGGGGCCGTCCACGTTGGGCGCGGTCATGTGGTACGCGTCGGCGCCCATGCCGAAACCGGCCAGTTCGGCGTAGATCTTGGCGCCGCGCTTCTTGGCGTGTTCGTACTCTTCGAGCACCAGCACACCCGCCCCTTCACCAAGGACAAAACCGTCACGGTCCTTGTCCCATGGGCGAGAAGCCGTCTTCGGATCGTCGTTGCGCGACGACAAGGCACGCGGTGCCGTGAAGCCGCCGATGCCCAGCGGCGAGATGGTCGACTCCGAGCCGCCGGCGATCATGACGTCGGCATCGCCGTACTCGATGAGGCGTGCGGCCTGGCCGATGGAATGCAGCCCGGTCGTGCACGCCGTGACGATCGCAAGGTTCGGCCCGGTGAAGCCGAAGCGGATCGACACATGGCCCGAGATCATGTTGATGATCGAGGCCGGCACGAAGAACGGCGAGATGCGACGCGGCCCGCGGCTGGTGTATTCGCCGTGCGTCTCTTCGATCATCGGCAGGCCGCCGATGCCCGAGCCCACGAGGCAGCCGATGCGCTCGGCCTGCTCTTCGGTGAGCTGGTCACCCGTGGGAAGCCCCGCATCCTGGATCGCCTGCGCCGAGGCCGCGATGCCGTAGTGGATGAAGGTGTCCATGTGGCGAGCTTCCTTGCCGGGGATGTAATCCTCGACCTTGAAGCCCTTCACCTCGCCGGCGAACTGGCAGCTGAAGCCCGAGGCATCGAACCTCGTGATCGTGTCGATGCCGGACTTGCCGGCCACGAGATTGGCCCAGCCCTCTTCCACCGTGTTGCCCACGGGGCTGATGAGCCCGAGGCCGGTGATGACGACGCGGCGACGTGACATGGATACAGCTCCGGGACGAATCAGGCCTTCTGGTGCTTCAGCGCGTAATCGATCGCCAGCTGGACGGTGGTGATCTTCTCGGCTTCTTCGTCGGGGATCTCGATGCCGAATTCGTCTTCCAGCGCCATCACCAGTTCCACCGTGTCAAGCGAGTCCGCGCCCAGGTCGGCCACGAAAGCCTTTTCATTGGACACATCGGCCTCAGGCACGCCGAGTTGTTCGGCAATGATCTTCTTCACACGTGCTTCGATATCGCTCATGACTCCTCCAGGAGGGTTTACGTAAACAGCCCGAGATTCTACGGCCTGTAGGGTGGGTGCTCTAAGACACACCCAAGGCACATCCGGCGGGCAAGAAACCGGGGTGATTTGGTCGAAAGGCGTGGCGCTCAGTTCATGAACATGCCGCCGTTGACGTGCAGTTCGGTGCCGGTGATGTAGCCGGCTTGCGGCGAGGCGAGAAACGCGACGGCGTTAGCGATGTCCGAGGCCTGGCCCAGACGGCCGAGCGGGATTTGCGTCATCAGGGCGTTGGTCTGCTGCTCCGACAGCTTCTTGGTCATGTCGGTCTCGATGAAGCCCGGCGCGACACAGTTGACCGTGATGCCGCGGCTGCCCAATTCCCGCGCGAGCGATCGGGTCATGCCGGCCACGCCGGCCTTGGCCGCGGCGTAGTTGGCCTGGCCTGGGTTGCCGCTGGCACCGACCACGCTCGTGATGTTGATGATGCGGCCATAACGCTGCTTCATCATCGGTTTGGTGACCGCGCGGCTGGCACGGAAGACGGCCTTGAGGTTGGTGTCGATCACCGCGTCCCAGTCTTCGTCTTTCATGCGCATCGACAGCATGTCGCGGGTGATGCCTGCGTTGTTGACGAGCACATGCAAGGCGCCGTGCTCCTTGACGATGGTCTCGATGGCCGCCTCGAGCGCCTGGCCGTCGTTCACGTTGAGACAGATGCCGCGGCTGCCGGCATGGCCCGCCAAGCCCTCGGTGATGGCCTGTGCGCCAGCATCGGTGGTGGCCGTGCCGATCACCTTCAGGCCCTGCGATGCCAGCTGCACCGCAATCGCCCGGCCGATGCCGCGTGACGCGCCGGTGACCAGCGCCACCTGCCCAGCGAATTGAAACTCGCTCATGCCAGCGCCCCTTTCACTTCAGCCAGGGTGGCCGGGTCGTACATCGCAAGGCCAGTGGCCTCGGCGTCGATTCGCTTGACCATGCCAGCCAGCACCTTGCCCGGGCCGCATTCGACGATGTGCGAAATGCCGCGAGCCCGGATGGCCTGGATCGTCTCGACCCAGCGCACCGCGCCAAACGACTGGCGGTACAGCGCTTCGCGGATTGCCGCCGGTTCGGTCTGCACAGCGACGTCGATGTTGTTGATCAGCGGAATCTGCGGGACTGCCAGCGCGGTGTCGGCCAAGCGCGACTTCAGTTGCTCCCCGGCCGGCTTCATCAGGCTGGAATGAAACGGTGCGGACACCGCAAGCGGCAAGGCGCGCTTCGCGCCCTTGGCCTTGAGCACCTCACAGGCGCGGTCGACTGCGGCCTTGGTGCCGGCGATGACCGTCTGCTTGGGGTCGTTGAAGTTGGCAGCTTCCACCGGCTGGCCGACTTCGGCGGTGACTTCGGCGCAGCCTTCGATGACTTGTGCGGCGTCCAGGCCGAGGATGGCGGCCATGCCACCCTGCCCCACTGGCACCGCTTGCTGCATCGCCTGGGCACGGAAGCGCACCAGTGGCAACGCCTGTGCCAGGGTCAAACTCCCCGCGGCCACGAGGGCGCTGTACTCGCCCAACGAATGCCCCGCCACCACGGCTGGCTGTGCGCCCGTTTCGGCCAGCCAGGCGCGGTAGCACGCCACACCAGCGGTCAGCATGTAGGGCTGGGTGTTGGTGGTCAGGTCGAGCGTTTCTTTCGGCCCGGCCCGGATGATGCCGGCGACGTCTTCGCCGAGCACCTCGGAAGCCTCAGCGAGCGTGTCACGCACGGCGGCGTGGCCGCCCCAGGCATTGAGCATGCCCACGGACTGCGAACCTTGCCCCGGAAACACAAAAGCAAACGGAGTCATCACAACGCCTTCTTTGTCGGTTGTCTGCGGCCGCATTCAGCGGCCCGCCTCGAGCCGTGGCTCAGAAATCCAGCAGCACGGCGCCCCAGGTGAAGCCGCCACCCACACCTTCAAGCATCAGCGTGTCGCCGCGCTTGATGGACCCCGAGCGCACGCCCGCATCCATTGCCAGCGGGATCGAGGCCGCCGACGTGTTGCCATGCTCGTCAACGGTGACGATGACCTTCTCCAATGGCAGCTTCAGCTTCTTGGCCGTGCCATGCATGATGCGGATGTTGGCTTGGTGCGGGATCAGCCAGTCGATGTCGGACGCCTCGCGCTGAGCCTTTTGCAGCACCGAGCGGGCCACATCTTCCAGCACCCCGACCGCCAGCTTGAACACCGCCTGGCCGTCCATCTTGAGGAATGGCACGCCCATCACCTGGCCGTTCGAGACAGCGCCAGGCGTGCAGAGGATGTCGACATGACGGCCATCGGCATGCAGTTCGGACGCCAGAATGCCTGGCGTATCGCTCGCCTCGAGCACGACGGCGCCGGCACCATCGCCGAAGAGCACGCAGGTCGTGCGGTCGGTGAAGTCGAGCAGGCGGGAAAACACTTCCGAGCCGATGATCAGCGCCTTGCGCGCGGCGCCGGTGCGGATCATCGAGTCGGCGATGGTCAAGGCGTAGACGAAGCCCGAACAAACGGCTTGCACGTCAAAGGCCGCACAGCCCTGGATGCCCAGCTTGCGTTGCACGATGCAGGCGGTCGACGGGAACACCATGTCGGGCGTCGACGTGGCGAGGATGATGAGATCGACTTCCGACGCATCCACCTTGGCCGCGACGAGCGCGTTGCGTGCGGCTTCGACGGCAAGGTCGCTGCAGGCGACGTCAGCGTCGGCGAAGTGGCGTGCATGGATGCCCGTGCGGGCGATGATCCAGTCGTCGGACGTCTCGATGCCCTGGCCCGCCAGGCGGGCGGCGAGGTCGGCGTTGCTCACGCGCTTGGGCGGCAGGAAACTGCCAGTGCCCGCGATGCGTGAATAGCCGGCAGAAAGAGGTGAGGTCATGCAGCGAGGGCGGCGTCACCGGAATTCGCAGACTCCTCAGCGGTGAGGCCCGGGGGCATCGCCTGGAGCGTCTCTTGAATCTGGTCGTGCACCCGGTCAAGCAAACAATTGCGGGCCGCATCATAAGCCCGATTGAGGGCCCCCTCGAAGGCGAAGGCGTCGGCCGACCCATGGCTCTTGAAGACGAGCCCACGCAGGCCCAACAGCGCCGCGCCATTGAATCGCCGGGGGTCGATGCGCCGCTTGAGGCTGTTGAGGACGGGCAATGCCGCCACCGCCGCCATCTTGGTGAAGAGGTTGCGACTGAATTCCTGCTTGATGAAGCCGACCAGCGTGGCAATCAGGCCTTCAGCAGTCTTGAGCGCCACGTTGCCGACAAAGCCGTCGCACACGACGATGTCGGTCGTGCCCTTGAAGATGTCGTTGCCCTCGACGTTGCCGTAGAAGTTGATGTGATCGCCCTCGGCCGCAGCACGGAGCAACTCACCGGCCTTCTTGATGGTTTCGCTGCCCTTGATGACTTCTTCGCCGATGTTGAGCAGGCCCACGGTCGGGTTGTCCTTGCCTTCAACGGCAGACACGAGCGCACTGCCCATCACGGCGAACTGCAGCAGATGCTCGGGCGAGCAATCGACATTCGCCCCCAGGTCGAGGACGGTCGTGAAGCCATCGCGCTCGTTGGGCATCACCGTGGCAATCGCGGGGCGATCGATGCCTTCCATCGTCTTGAGCAGGTAGCGGGCAACGGCCATCAAGGCGCCGGTGTTGCCGGCCGACACGCACACGTGCGCCTTCGGCGCCTGGCCGTCGGGCCCGGCCTTGAGCTGGCTCAGCGCCACGCGCAAGGAAGAGTCCTTCTTCTTGCGCAACGCCACTTCGATGGGGTCGTCCATCTCGACGACTTCACTGGCCGCAACAACGGTACAGCGCTCCCACTGCGCCGCCTCGGCGAGCGCGTCGGCCTTGCCGACGAGGATCAACTGCGCCTGCGGGTGCGCATTTAGAAATGCTCGGCAGGCCGGCAAGGTGACTGACGGACCGTGGTCACCACCCATGCAATCGACGGAGAGACGAACCGCGTCATTGACCGGATGCGCCACAGGAGGATTCATGGAAACGTCACACAGAAAAGCAAACACCCGACGCTGCGTCGCCGCGCAGGCCGGGTGGGGAGGGGTCTTCGAGCATCAGCGGTGAACGCGGTTCGACGCGAACAGGCGCCAGGTGGCGCCACGAGCCGCTGGAGGTCAGGCGTCTGCCTTGCTCTTGAGCACCTTGCGCCCACGGTAGAAACCGTTGGGGCTGATGTGGTGACGCAGATGCGTCTCGCCGGTGGTGGGCTCGATCGCGGTGCCCGGGTTGGTGAGGGCATTGTGCGAACGGTGCATGCCGCGCTTGGAGGGCGACTTCTTGTTTTGCTGGACAGCCATGGAATTGCTCCTTAGATCTCCTGCTGCTCATGCTCTGGCAGAGCACAGGAGCCAGGGTTTGGTGCCGTGGGTGGACACCCGAACGGAAAGCCCGTGATTCTAGCATGGGGCCGGCAGCCATGGCTAATTGGGCAGACTGCCCCGTTTCAGCGAGGCCAGGACCGCGAACGGGTTGGGCTTTTCCTCCAGAACCGGCGGTTCCTCATTCGCCGTCTGCAACGGCTCCGGACAAACCTCGTGGCGGGGAACCAGCGGCAGTTCCAGGAGGAGTTCGTCTTCGACCAAGGCGCGCAGATCCAGAGCCCGGGTCAGGGCGAGCACGTCGTCTTCACTGTCGGCATCCAGTTCGGCAGCAGCACTCTCACCCTGCACGAAGAGGAACGAGCGCTCGGCGTGTACATCGGCCGCCACCGGCTTCAGGCAGCGCTGGCACTCCAGCATCACCTGCGTGTCGGCCTTCAAATGGAGCCAAACCTGAGGCTCGCCGCCCCGCACAACACGGTGCTCACCTGCCGCCCGCCAGGTGACCGCGCCGGGCACAGCGCCTGCGACCGTAGAAGCCGCCAAGCGCTCAAGTTCCGCCACAGGCCACGCACCGTCAAGTGAAGCCCCAGCTTTGGCCAGAGCTTCGACATCGAGCTTGGAAGGATCAAAATCGCGCGCTTTCATGCCGGCAGTTTATGCGGCCGCCTGCCTCGACAATCCCATCTCATGACTGAACGCCCTCCGCTCATCCTGGGTTCGACCTCGCGCTACCGGCGCGAGATGCTGCAGCGCCTGCGGCTGCCCTTTGACGTGCAATCGCCACAAGTCGATGAAACGCCGGGGGCCAGCGAGGCCCCGTCGGCGCTCGCGCTTCGCCTGGCGCTGGCCAAGGCGAACGAGGTGGCAGCCCGCTTCCCCCATGCCGCCGTGATCGGCTCCGACCAGGTGGCCGACCTCGCCGGCCGCCCCATCGGCAAACCCGGCGACCATGCCCGCGCCACCGAGCAGCTGAGGGCCATGCGCGGCCAGGCGGTCGTGTTCCAGACAGCGGTTGCAGTGGTCTGCCTGGCGAAGCAATACGAAGCCAGCGCGCTGGTGCCCGTGACGGTGCGCTTTCGCGACCTCAGCGATGCCGAGATCGAGCATTACTTGCGGGCGGAACAACCCTATGACTGCGCCGGCAGCGCCAAATCGGAAGCCCTGGGCATCGCCCTGCTGCGCGCGATCGAGTCCGACGACCCCACGGCGCTCGTGGGCCTCCCGCTCATCAAGACCTGCGAGCTGCTGCGCGGCGCTGGCGTCGATCCGTTGATCGCATGAGTGCGCCACCCGGCCGGCTGATCCTGGTCCCTAACACTCTCGACCTGGGCAGCGGGTCCGACACCGACCTGCGGCAGGTGTTACCCCTCGGCGTACTGGAAACCGCAGCGCGCCTGACGCACTGGGTGGCCGAGAACGCCAAGACAACGCGTGCCTTCCTCAAGCGCGTCGACGCCCTCGTGCCCCTGGCGCAGCCGCTGCAAGCCTTGTCCATCGTGGAGCTGCCGCGGCCACCCAAAGGCGCCAAATCGCCCCCCTCGGCCGACTGGCGGCCCTTGCTGGCGCCTGCGCTGCAAGGGCATGACGTGGGCCTCATTTCAGAAGCTGGCCTGCCCGCCGTGGCCGACCCCGGCGCGGGGCTGGTGCAGGCCGCCCACGCACTCGAGATCCCGGTTCAGGCACTGAGCGGCCCGAGTTCGCTGATGCTGGCGCTGGCGGCCAGCGGCCTGAACGGCCAGAGCTTCGCCTTCGTCGGCTACCTGCCGGTCGAATCCGGCGAGCGCGCCAGCCGCATCCGCGAGCTGGAAGCCGCGTCACGGCGTGCGGGCCAGACGCAACTCGTCATCGAGACACCCTATCGGAACGAGGCCCTGCTCGACGCCCTCGTGTCCCATTTGAAGGCCGAGACTTGGTTGTCGGTCAGCTGCGGCCTCACGCTCGCCTCGGGCTGGACCCGCACCGACACTGTGGGGCGATGGAAGTCGGCGCCTGCCCACATGCCGGCTGACGTGCCGGCGGTGTTCTCGTTTCTCGCGCGCTGAAGCGCCTCAGTTGCCCGACGGCGCCGGCGGCTTCGCGCCGAACAGAGCGGCAACCTTCTTCTTCGGCTTGATGTTGGGCGACAAGCCGCGCGCCGCAGACACCTGGGCCGACTTGCTGCTTTCCCACGCCGGGGCCTCATCGGAGGCCGGGCTGGCCTCATACGGCTTGTCGAAGAACGGATCGCGCGGCGCGGGCCGGGGCGCGCTGTAGCTGCTACGCGCCGGCCGCGGCGCGGCATCATCGTCCCGCGAGCGGCGCCGATCCTCGCGCTCACGCTCGCGCGGGGGCCGGCCCTCATCCAACTCCAGGGGCTCCAAATCGATCTTCTTCTTGATCAGCTTCTCGATGTCGGCGACCAGGCGGGTGTCTTCGCGCGTCACCAGCGTCATCGCCAGGCCCGAGGCCCCTGCGCGGCCAGTGCGGCCGATACGGTGCACATAGTCCTCTGCGTTGAACGGCACGTCGAAGTTGAAGACCGCCGGGAGGTCGGCGATGTCGAGGCCCCGGGCGGCCACGTCCGTGCACACGAGCACGTCGACCTCGCCGCGCTTGAAAGCATCGAGCGCCTTCAGCCGCTCGTCTTGCGACTTGTCGCCGTGCAGCGCGTTGGTGCGCAGACCATCGCGCTCCAGCGACCGCGCCAGCCGCGCGCAGCCCAGCTTGGAGTTGACGAAGACGATCGCCTGCGTGATCTCACGGTCCTTCAGGAGCTTGCGGACCGCGGCGCGTTTGTCGTCGGTGGCGACGCTGAAGAAGCGCTGCTCCACCGTGGACGCAGTGGCATTCGGGCGCGCCACCTCGACCAGGATCGGGTCCTGCAGGTAGCTCTCGGCCAGGCGCTTGATCTCGGGCGAGAAGGTGGCCGAAAACAGCAGCGTCTGGCGCTGCTTGGGCAGGTAGCTCAGGATGCGTTGCAGGTCGGGCAGGAAGCCGATGTCGAGCATGCGGTCAGCCTCGTCGAGCACCACGTATTCGACCTGGTTGAGTACGCAGTTCTTGGCCTCGATGTGGTCGAGCAGGCGCCCCGGCGTGGCGATCAGCACCTCCACGCCCTTCTTGAGTTCCAGCGTCTGCGGCTTCATGTCGATGCCGCCAAAGACCACCATCGCGCGCAGCTTGGTGTGCTTGGAATAGGTCTGGATGTTCTTGGCGACCTGGTCGGCCAGCTCACGCGTGGGGGCCAGCACCAGCGCCCTCACCGGGTGGCGAGCCGGAGACGCGCTGCTGTTCTCGTGCTTCATCATCTTGTGAAGCAGGGGCAGCGAGAACGCCGCGGTCTTGCCCGTGCCGGTCTGAGCGGCGCCCATCACGTCACGGCCCGCCAGAACGATGGGGATCGCCTTGGCTTGAATGGGGGTCATCGTCGTGTAGCCCGATTCGGCGACGGCCCTCTCCAGCACAGGGTCCAGTCCCAATGACGAGAACTCCATGTTCTCTGGAGGTGGCGCAATGGCAGGCGCCTCTTGTGAAGGCGCGGTACCGACGGGTTCAACGGCTGTCTGAGTCATCCGGGGATTATCTCCCGTACCTCCGAAGCCCCCTTTTTCGTCGGCGGGCCGGCCCTAGAATCGCCTCGTTCCTGGCCGGTGCAGCACCGCACCTCACACCATCACTGGCAACCCATGATTCTTGTCACCGGCGGCGCCGGCTTCATCGGCGCGAACTTTGTGCTCGACTGGATCGAGGCCACCGGCGAGCCAGTCGTCAACCTCGACGCCCTCACCTACGCCGGCAACCTGGCCAACCTGAAGTCCCTCGCGCAGGACAGCCGGCACATCTTCGTCCAGGGCGACATCGGCGACCGCCCCCTGGTGGACAAGCTGCTCAAGGACCACCAGCCGCGCGCCATCGTGCACTTCGCGGCCGAGAGCCACGTCGACCGCAGCATCCACGGCCCCGGCGCCTTCATCCAGACCAACGTCAACGGCACCTTCACGCTGCTCGAAGCGGCGCGGGGCCACTGGATGTCGCTGCAGGGCTCCGCGAAGGACGCTTTCCGCTTCCACCACGTTTCCACCGACGAGGTCTACGGCTCGCTCAAGCCCACCGACCCGCCGTTCACCGAAACCCACCCCTACGAGCCCAACAGCCCCTACTCGGCCTCCAAGGCCGCCAGCGACCACATGGTGCGCGCCTGGCACCACACCTACGGCCTGCCGGTCATCACCACCAACTGCAGCAACAACTACGGGCCCTATCACTTCCCCGAGAAGCTGATCCCGCTCATGATCGTCAACGCGCTGGCCGGCAAGCCACTGCCGGTCTACGGCGACGGCATGCAGGTGCGCGACTGGCTCTACGTGAAAGACCACTGCTCGGCCATCCGTGAAGTGCTGGCACGCGGCAAGGTCGGCGAGACCTACAACATCGGCGGCTGGAACGAGAAACCCAACATCGAGATCGTGAAAACGATCTGTGGGCTGCTTGACGAGTTGCGGCCCGACGCAGGCGGCTCGTATGCGCGCCACATCACCTATGTGACCGACCGCCCCGGCCATGACCGACGCTACGCGATCGACGCCCGCAAGCTCGAACGCGAGCTCGGCTGGAAGCCGGCCGAGACCTTCGAGACCGGCATCCGGAAGACGGTGCAGTGGTACCTCGACAACGCCGAGTGGGTGTCACAAGTACAAAGCGGCGCCTACCGCGAGTGGGTCGCACGCAACTACGCCGATCGGTCGACCGCATGAAGATCCTGCTGCTGGGGAAGAACGGCCAAGTCGGCTGGGAACTGCAGCGCTCGCTGGCGCCGCTGGGCGAGGTGGTGGCACTCGATTTCGACAGCCCTGGCCCGCTCACCGCCGACTTCTCCAAGCCCGAATCGCTGGCCGCCACCGTGCGTGCCGTGGCCCCGCAGATCATCGTCAATGCGGCGGCCCACACCGCCGTCGACAAGGCCGAGAGCGAGCCTGAACTGGCGCGCACGATCAACGCGTCGGCCGTGGGCGTGATCGCCCGTGAGGCGGCATTGCTCGGCGCTTGGCTGGCGCACTACAGCACCGACTACGTCTTCGACGGCAGCGGCAGCACTCCCTGGGTCGAAGACTCGCCTACCGGCCCCTTGAGCGTCTACGGCCGGACCAAGCTCGAAGGTGAAGAGGCCATCCGCGCGAGCGGGGTGAAGCACCTCATATTCCGCACGAGCTGGGTGTACGCCGCACGCGGCGGCAACTTCGCCAAGACGATGCTGAAACTCGCGAAGGAGCGCGACAGGCTCACCGTCATCAACGACCAGTTCGGCGCTCCGACGGGCGCCGAGTTGCTGGCCGACGTCACCGCCCATGCCCTGCGCGCCGCGCAGCAGCAGCCGGTGTTGTCGGGCACGTACCACGCCGTCGCCGCGGGCGAGACCCATTGGCACGACTACGCACGCCACGTGATCGAGTTCGCCCGGCGCGCCGGCCAGCCGATCAAGGTGTCGCTCGACGCCATCGAGCCCGTGCCCACCAGCGCCTTCCCGACCCCCGCCAAACGCCCGGGCAACTCGCGCATGAACACCTCGAAGCTGCAACAGACCTTCGGGCTGACCCTGCCGCACTGGCAGACGGGCGTCGAGCGAATGCTGACTGAAACCCTCGCCTGATCTCCCTCCGGAACAGCACCATGAGCACTGCATCGCAACGCAAGGGCATCATCCTCGCCGGAGGATCCGGCACCCGCCTGCACCCGGCCACTTTGGCCATCAGCAAACAGCTGCTGCCGGTTTACGACAAGCCGATGGTGTACTACCCGCTGGCCACGCTGATGCTGGCCGGCATCCGCGACATCCTGCTCATCAGCACGCCGCAAGACACACCGCGCTTCGAGGCGCTGCTGGGCGACGGCGCCAAGTGGGGCATCAACATCAGCTACTGCGTGCAGCCAAGCCCCGATGGGCTGGCGCAGGCGTTCATCCTCGGCAAGCAGTTCGTGAACGGGCAGCCGAGTGCGCTGGTGCTGGGGGACAACATCTTCTATGGGCATGACCTGCAACGGCTGCTGCAGTCGGCGGCGGCGCGTGACACCGGCGCCTCTGTGTTCGCTTATCACGTGCAGGATCCCGAACGTTACGGCGTGGTTGCGTTTGATGACCACAAACGCGCATTGAGCATCGAAGAGAAGCCCAAAGCGCCGAAGAGCAAGTACGCGGTCACCGGCTTGTACTTCTACGACGAGCAGGTGTGCGACATCGCCGCGAGCATCAAACCCTCGGCACGCGGCGAACTCGAGATCACCGAGGTCAATGCCCGCTACCTGCAGCAGGATCAGCTCAACGTCGAAATCATGGGGCGTGGGTATGCGTGGCTCGACACCGGCACGCACGACAGCCTGATGGAGGCGGGGCAGTTCATTGCCACGCTTGAGAAGCGCCAGGGGCTCAAGGTTGCGTGCCCCGAGGAAATCGCTTACCGCTCAGGCTGGATCAGCGCGCAGCAGCTGGAAGCCATGGCGCAGCCGATGCTGAAGAACGGCTACGGCCAATACCTGATGCAGATCGTGAACAGCCAAGTCTTCTGAGATGAACGTCATCAAGACAGCCATCGAAGGCGTGCTCATCCTCGAACCCAAGGTGTTTGGCGACGCCCGGGGCTTCTTCATGGAGAGCTTCAACCAGAAGGCATTCGACGCCGCCGTCGGCAAACACATCGAGTTCGTGCAAGACAACCATTCCCGTTCAGGCCGCGGCGTCTTGCGGGGCATGCACTACCAGTTGCCACCTCATGCCCAGGGCAAGCTCGTGAGGGTGACGCAGGGCCGCGTGTTCGATGTCGCCGTCGACATGCGCCGTTCGAGCCCCACATTTGGCAAATGGGCCGGCGTGGAGCTCAGCGGTGAAAACCACCGGCAGTTGTGGCTCCCACCCGGCATGGCACATGGCTTCCTGGTGCTGAGCGAAAGCGCAGACTTTCTCTACAAGACCAGCTCGTACTACACACCTCAAGCCGAGGGAGCGCTGCGCTGGAACGACCCGGCAATCGGCATCGAATGGCCGAACAACGGTGTGGAGCCCCAACTTTCCGACAAGGATGCCGGCGCACCCAGCTTCGACGCGGCGACCACTTTCGATTAGCCCGCAGCACGCGGAGGCGGCGCAATTTCCTTCGATAAACTCCCGCGTCCTTCGGGGCGCACGCCTCTTCCCGCATCCCAGTCCAGCCGCGAGTGCGCGGTAGCAAGTACGAACCATGCACATGAGTAGGACCTTCCAGCACCCTGTCATCGCGAGGTCGACCGCATGAAGGTACTTGTGACGGGAGCCGCGGGCTTCATCGGCATGCACACCGCGATTCGACTGCTCGAGCGCGGAGATGAGGTCGTCGGCATCGACAACCTCGGCGACTACTACGACCCGCAGCTCAAACTCGACCGCCTGGCCCAGCTGCAGCCCTACGCCAGCTTCCGCTTCGTGCGCATAGACGTTTCCAACCGAGATGCCATGGCAGCGTTGTTCGCCGCGGAAAAGTTCGACCGCGTCGTGCACCTGGCAGCGCAAGCGGGCGTGCGCTACTCGCTTCAGAACCCACACGCCTATGTGGACAGCAACGTGAGCGGGTTTCTCAACGTGCTCGAGGGCTGCCGCTACCACCGGGTGGCGCACCTGGTGTATGCCAGCAGCTCCAGCGTCTATGGCGGCAACACCAAGATGCCATTTGTCGAGACCGACACGGTTGACCACCCCATCAGCCTGTATGCGGCCACGAAAAAGGCCAACGAGCTGATGGCTCACACCTACAGCCACCTCTACGGCCTGCCCACCACCGGGCTGCGTTTCTTCACGGTGTATGGCCCGTGGGGTCGCCCAGACATGGCGTACTTCCTCTTCACCAAGGCGATCCTCGCCGGCGAGCCCATCAAGGTGTTCAACCACGGCGACATGGCACGTGATTTCACCTATGTCGACGACATCGTGGAAGGTGTGTTGCGCGTGCTCGACAAAGTGGCGACCCCCGAACTGCCGTCGACGGTGCCCTATCGTCTTTTCAACATCGGCAATCACGCTCCCGTGCAGCTGCTCGAATTCATCGCCTGCCTGGAGCGCAGCCTGAATCGCGACGCAAAGAAGGAACTCCTGCCGATGCAGGATGGCGACGTCAAAGCGACCTATGCAGACGTGAGCGCACTGGATGCGTGGGTAGGGTTCAAGCCCTCCACACCGCTGTCGACGGGGATAGCGCGATTCATTGACTGGTACTGCAGCGAGTACGCACCGGCGCCGTCGCGCCGCTCATGAGCCTTCGCGCGCTGCGCCCCTGCCGATGAGCCGGTTTGTGAGGATCGACGAGAGAACCCGTCGCGTCGTCATCACGGCGGGCGCTTTCTATGCGGGGCGCTTCGGAACTGCTGTGAGCCTGCTGGTCACGATCCCGATGGCCAGGCATGAACTGGGGCCTCAGCTGTTCGGCGTCTGGATGCTGCTGTCGACGATGCTCAGCTTTTTCGCGTTCGCCGACCTGGGCGTGGGAAACGTGGTCCTCAACCGGATCACGGCAGCGCGAGCCTTGGGCAACCGGACTGACGCTGCGAGGGCTATCGCAGGCGGGTACGTCTCCACTGCAGCCGTCGGCATCGTGATCGTGTTGACGTGGCTAGGCTGGTGCGCATTTTCCAGCGATCCCAGCACGGTCGTCGGCACCGTCGGCGCTGCCGACAAGGGCCAGATCATGACGGCCTTGCACATTTTCGTTGTGCTGCTTGCGCTCAATATTCCTGCGAGCCTTGTTCAGAAGATCCAGCTCGGCACACAGGAAGGACACTGGGTTGGTGGCACCCAACTGATTGCGTCGGCTGGCACGCTGGCAGCCATACCGACCGTCCTGCATTTCGGGGGCAAGTTGCCGTCCTTGGTGCTCTCATCGCTCGGCATCCTGGTACTGGCGAACTTGGCCAACACCCTGGTCTGGTGGCTTCGCGGTCGGAGCAACAAAGGCCCTCGCGCAGGGCATCCCACGGTCGGCGACATCGGCAGCCTTTTCAAGGCCGGCACGCTCTTTCTCGCCGTTCAATTGGCGTCGGCCTTCGCGTTTCAGTCCGACGCGATCGTCATCACGCAGACGCTCGGGCAAGCGCCCTACGGTGACTACGCGGCAGTCCAGCGCCTCTACGTCTTCGCGTCGATGCTGATCAGCGCGGCACTTGCCGGGCTATGGCCTGCCTTCGGGGACGCGCTCGCCAGGGGAGAAGTGGCCTGGGTACGCCAGGCGCTGCGTCGCGCGCTGGGCATGACGCTGCTCGTGATGGGTGGCTTGTGCCTGCTGCTTGCACTCTCGATGGGAATGATCACGAAGCTCTGGCTCGGAACCTCGCACGCGCCCTCGCTGCTCTTGACTTCATCGCTGTCGCTGTGGGCGCTCATCGAGGCGCTGGGCATGGTCGCAGGCAGCCTGCTCAACGGTGCCGGGGTTCTTCGGGCACAGGCGGTGCTGGCGCTGACCATGGCCGCGATCTCCTTCGGCGCCAAATGGGTGCTGGTCGGCTGCATCGGCGTCGAAGGCGCCGTGCTCGCCACGATAATCGCCTACTGCTGCATTTCGGTGCCAGCGCAAATCGTGCTCGTGCGGCGCCTCTTCCGCGACGCAGGCCAGAAATCGCAAGCTTCCGCAGTCGTCACACGCGGACCATAAAACTCTTCCGGAGAGAAGCAGACATGATCGGAACGGTGAGGTGGGCATACGCCAAGGCGATGTCGCTCCTGCGCACGCAAGCCAACCTGGACAACAGGCTCGATGAGATCCAGTTCAGCCAAGGCGCGATCCTGGCCCAGCTGGCCCGGTCTCGCCAGGGGAACAAGCTGTCCGACTTCGAGTTCAAGGTGTTCTCGCAATGGGGCGAGGACGGAATGATCCAGAAGCTCATCCGGCACATTGACATTCCGAACAAGGCCTTCATCGAATTTGGCGTGCAGGATTTCCGCGAGTCGAATTGCCGGTTCCTGTTGATGCACGACAACTGGCGTGGCCTGGTGATCGACGCGAGCAAGCCGCACATCGACAGCATCCGCAAGTCCCCGATGGGATGGCGGCATCACCTCGACGCGATCTGCGAATTCATCGACCGCGACAACATCAACGAGCTGCTCGCCCGCGGCAAGTTTGGCAACGACATCGGCATTCTGTCGGTCGACATCGATGGTGTGGACTACTGGATCCTCGAAGCCATCAAGGAATGCTCGCCCCGCATCCTGATCGTCGAATACAACAGCGTCTTCGGCCCGGACCGCGCCATCACCGTGCCCTACGATCCACGGTTCGTCCGCACGGAAAAGCATCACTCCAACCTTTACTTCGGTGCGTCGCTGGCGGCGTTTCACCACCTGGCCACCGCGCGCGGCTATTCGCTGGTGGGCAGCAACTCAACGGGGAGCAACGCCTTCTTCGTGCGCAACGACCAGATGGCAAACTGCCCTTTTCCGGCGCTCGCCGTCGCCGAGGCCTACGTCGAATCGCTGGTGCGCGAAGGCAAGGACCCAGGAGGTAACCTCACCCTCTTGGCGGGGCAGGCCCGTCTGGAAGCGATCCGAGGCTTGCCAGTGGTCGACGTGACCACCGGCGAAACCCAAGCTCTCTAATCCTCGAGCAGGAGCACAGACATGAGTGCGATCAAGATCCCCGTTTACCGCCCCAGCCTGCGCGGCAACGAAAAGAAGTACGTCAACGAGTGCCTCGACACGACCTGGATCTCGTCTCGCGGCCGGTTCGTCGGTGAATTCGAAAGCCAGTTCGCTCGCACCATCGGCATCGAGCACGCAGCATCGGTCTGCAACGGCACCGTCGCCATCCACCTCGCACTGCTGGCGCTCGGCATCGGCGAGGGCGACGAGGTGATCGTTCCGACCCTCACCTACATCGCATCGGCCAACGCGATTGCGTACACCGGCGCGACTCCGGTATTCGTCGATTCTTGTCGCGACAGCTGGCAGATCGACCCGGAAGACGTGCGACGCCACATCACCCCACGTACCCGCGCCATCATGCCGGTCCACCTGTACGGCCAAGCGTGCGACATGGACGCCTTGATGGCCATCGCTCGCGAACATCGCCTCTTCGTGGTGGAAGACTGCGCCGAGGCCTTCGGCACGCTCTACAAGGGCCGTCATGTCGGCACCTTCGGCGACATCTCCACCTTCAGCTTTTTCGGCAACAAGACCATCACCACAGGCGAGGGCGGCATGGTCGTCACCAACGACAAGACCCTCGCCACGCGAGCCCGTCACTACAAAGGCCAGGGCCTCGCCGACCATCGCGAGTACTGGCACGATGTGGTGGGCTACAACTACCGCATGACGAACATCGCCGCCGCGATCGGGTTGGCTCAGCTTGAAAACGCGGCCGACGTCATCTCACGCAAGCGCCGGCTCGCCGAGCGATATCGCCAAGCCCTCGCCGGCTTACCGGTCGCCTTGCATGCTGAACAGCCCGATACGGTTCACAGCTACTGGATGGTGTCGATCCTCGTCGAGACGCCGGAGCACCGCGACCCATTGCGAGCCCATCTCTCGCAGGACGGCATCGAGACGAGGCCTCTGTTCTTCCCCGTCCATACGATGCCGATGTATGCCAAGTCGTACCGCCGTCATCCTGTGGCCGAGGATCTGGCATGGCGTGGCATCAACCTGCCGAGTTGGCCGGACATGAGCGACGAGGATGTCCAGACCGTCGCGGCGTCGATTCGCCGCTACTTCAGCAAGTAGGCGAGATGCGCACGCTTTACATCATCGGGACCGGCGGCTTCGCAAAGGAAGTGGCGCAGCTCGCCCATGAGATCAACCTCGCCTTTGCGCACTGGGATGCCCTCGCATATCTGAGCGAGACCCCGGCGGAAGTGGGCAAGCCGATGCCCTTCGGCTCAGTGGTCGGCACCGATGACATTCTGAAGGACCTCTCCACCCCGGCCGACGTCGCCGTGGGCATCGGAAGCCCTCGCCTGCGCGCCAAGTTAGGCTCGAGCCTGATGCCTCTGCCATCGCTGCGCTTTCCCAACCTCATCCATCCAGCAAACCCGATCAACGCGGACCACGTGCTGCTCGGCGTGGGCAACATCGTGACGAGGGGCGCAGTGTTCACCTGCGACATCAAGGTCGGCGATCTGAACGTGTTCAACCTCAACTCGACGGTGGGCCACGACACGACAATTGGTTCATTCAACGTCATCAACCCCGGGACCAATGTGTCCGGCGGGGTGAGCATCGGCGACCGATGCCTGTTTGGTACCGGATCACAGGTACTGGAAGGCATCTCGATTGCGAATGGCTCGACGATCGGTGCTGGCGCCGTCGTTGTGAAAGATGTCGACAGGGAGAATCTGACACTGGTCGGCATCCCGGCGAAGCCACTCAACGCAACATGAAGATTGGCGTGATGGGCCACTACTTCGTCGAGTGGACGGGTGGCTTCGATTTCTTGCGGATGACGATCGACAGCCTGGTGGCTGCGTCTGACGACAATGTGGAAATCCACCTCCTGTTGCCTGTGCGTGGGCCTAGGGTCGCGGCCCGGCTGCTGGCTCGTCGCCTGAGGGCGATGGCCCTGAGGCGCGGCCCAAACTATCCAAGTCCTTCGGCCGTCCTGTCGGCCTGCAATGAACTGGCACCCCGGGTCAAACGTGCAGTCATCGATCGCGGCATTCCATCATTGAAGCGCTATTGCCGTCAGTACGAGATCGACGTGTTGCTGCCCTCGACCTACGAGCTACCTGCGTCTGTCGGCACGCCATGGATCGCGTATGTCGGTGACTTCCAACACAAGCACTTGCCGCACTTCTTCACCAGTCAGGAAAGAGCCTTTCGCGATCAACACTTCGCGAACATACTGGATGTAGCCCCTGCCGTCATCGTGAATTCCAAAACCGTTGAGGGAGAGGCTGGACAGTTCTACCCCGGCCATAGATCCAAGGTCTTCTCTCTTCCTTTCAGCGCCGATGTGCCACGCATCAACCCCAGCGATGGCCGAGACGTGAAAGGGAAGTTTGGCATCTCGGAGCCGTTCTTCATGGTGTGCAATCAGTTTTGGGTGCACAAGGACCACGCCACTGCATTCCGGGCATTCGCCTCGATCGCCCAAGAGCACCCCAACCTCATGCTCGTCTGCACCGGAGAGCCGAGCGACCCGCGCGACCCCGAGCACTTCGGCCGCATGAAGCAACTCGCCGAATCGCTGCACATTCAAGACAAGCTCCGCATCCTTGGCGTCATTCCAAAAGCGGATCAGCTGGGCCTGATGAGTTCCTGTATAGCGGTCATACAGCCCACCCTTAGCGAGGGGGGCCCGGGTGGCGGTGCGGTCTTCGACGCCGTGGGCATGGGAGTGCGGTCACTGGTTTCGGATCTGGCCGTCAACCTGGAGCTCCATGAGCCCACGGTGCGCTTCTTCAAGGTCGGAGACGACGCATCGTTGGCTGAGCAGATGCGCGACGCACTCAGGAGCGCCCCCCCGACGATCTCTCGCAGCGACTTGATCATTCAAGGCCGCGAGCGACGCAAGGCTTGCGGTGAAGTATTCCTGAAGGCGATCGATCATGCGATACGAACCGACGGAAGAGCGCGAGTGCACGGCTTGAACAACTGAAGCACCGCGCTTCGGAAAAGACAGAACATGCGAACCCTGGCCAAAGCGAACTGGTTCCTGAGTCAGCAACTCGGCATCGACCTGAGGACCTTGCTACGTGCTCCTTGGGGCATGGCGCTCTACATACGCGATCTGATGAGGTTCAGGCGCACGAATGCCCTCAAGCTCAGGTTTCAACCCTGTCTCCATGATTGGTGGCAGCAGGCTGGGGCAGTGGGAACTGAATACTTCTGGCAGGACCTGGTGGTGGCGCGGATGATTCACGACGCGGCGCCTGTTCGCCATATCGATGTCGGTTCGCGTCTCGACGGGTTTGTCGCCCATGTCGCGAGCTTTCGAGAAATCGAAGTCTTCGACGTCCGGCCACTTGAATCGACAATCCCAGGTGTCGTGTTCCGGCAAGCAGACATGATGAGCGAGAACAGCCTGGGGCGCGAGATCACGGATTCGCTCTCATGTCTGCATGCGGTGGAGCATTTTGGGCTTGGGCGCTACGGTGACCCACTCAACGCGCAAGGCTCCATGCTGGGAATCGCCAACCTGGCCAGGCTGCTCCGCCCAGGCGGAACGCTCTATCTTTCGTGTCCGGTCGGCGAAGACGAAGTCTTCTTCAACGCACATCGGGCACTGCGGCCGAACACCGTGAAAGCGGCGATAGAAGGCGCAGGGCTACGGATGGTTCAATGCAGACTGTTCAACTCCTCCACAAAGGCGTTCGAAGTCGTTTCGATGGACCATGCGGCGCTCGCGCATGGCCCCCAACATTCGCTCGGGCTGTATCTGTGCGAGAAGCCGGCATCGACCACGGTCTAGGGCGCTTGCCCGGTTGACTCCAATCAAGAGAGGCTCAAGGAATCGTTCTCATGGTGCTGTATTTTTTGTTCAGCCTGATTCCCTTGCTTCTTTTGGCAAGACGGCACACCGAGTTCTCGGTCCTGTCGGCGTACTTCATCATCAATTGGCTTGCGATCTCTGCGAGCGTATTGATCTCGTCTCTTGCGAACGCGGAGTTGGTGGAGTTGGGAACGACTGCAGAGGCGAACCAGGCGGCCCCAGTCTTCAATCTGTTCCTGGCGCTGTTTCTTTTTTCAGCGGCACACACCTACAGAAAGCTGCGACTTGTGTGCCTGACGTCCCGGCGCCACCGCAAACCTTCCACAGAAAAAATCGAACAGCAACTACTGAGCGGACTTCTCGTAGTCACTCTGTTGATCGCGGCGGCGTCCCTGATGCCCGCACCACCGCTTTTGAGTGGGACGCCTGTGTCGGAGTACTTGGCCACGCTGAATTCAGTCCAAAAGTTTTCGTTCGTCTCTCTATCCATATGCGCGTTGCCTTTGTCTAGCTTGGCGCGTCAGAAGTATCTGGCCAAGGAGTGGGCCGGGCCTGCTGCCACCTTCGCCACCTTGCTACCGGGGTGCATGTGGATACTGGCTGGCGAAAAGATGGGCTATCTGCTCTTCATTCTGTTTTGCGCGGCGCTGCCGTGGTTGCACCGGGCGGCCGTCGACTGGAAGCGGACGAAATGGCCACTGGTCGTGGCTGGTTTCGTCGTGACTTCGCTAACGCTTCTCCAATACGCGCTGCGGGATGAGGACCCGCTCCTGATGCTCGCAGCACGCGCTGCAATGCAGGGTCAACTCTGGTACTACTTCTACCTCGAAGCGCCTGCCATCCAGCCCATCTTCGCTGGCCTTCGTTTCCTGTTCGGTGCAAGCGGAGTGGACACGCTCCGAGCCATGATGGAAATCGTCATGCCTGCGCAACTACTGCTGGAGTACGAGACGGCGGCAATGACGGGGTCCCACTTGCCCTCGCTGCTTCACGCGTTCGGCTGGGTTCTTCTTCCGGTTGCCTCCGTCATTGCCGGCGTGTTGTTCGGTGTGGGAACAACCTTGCTCCGATTGGCGGTGCAAGCTGGGTATTCCCTCCTGAGCTACCTGATCGTTGCCAGCTTTGTCTTCCCGGGAATTGAGGTCTGGGTCGCTGGTAACTTTTCGCGCCTTACCACTCTGCCTCCCACCTTTTTCGTCTTCACTGTTGCCAGCCTCGTACTTCTATTCGGTCGTATCAGAATTCGAACCGCCGCAACACCATCCCGCGGCTCGCCAGTTCGTGAGTCGGCGTACAAACATCGTTTGAATCAACAACTATGAGATTTGGCTTTTTGAAGTTTGGGAGAAGCAACGAGGCGCAACGACTCGAGTGGTTGCGCAGCCACCTCGCCACGCTGCCGCCTGGCTCCCGTGTGCTGGATGCTGGAGCGGGTGAGCAGCGCAACAGGGCCTTTTGCGAGCATCTCGTCTACGTGTCCCAGGACTTTTGCCAATACGAAGGCACGGGTGACGGTGTGGCGCTGCAGACCGGTAAATGGGACACCGCCCGCATTGACATCATTTCGGACATCACGGCTATCCCGTCACCGGATTCCACTTTCGATGTGGTCCTGTGTACCGAGGTACTTGAACACGTTCCAGATCCGTTGGCCGCGCTGCGTGAGCTGGCCAGGCTTGTGCGGCCTGGCGGAACGGTGGTTCTCACGGCGCCCTTTTGCAGCCTCACGCACTTTGCGCCGTATCACTACGCATCAGGCCTGTCGCGATACTGGTTTGAGAAGCACTTGGCCGACCTGGGGTTCACGTCCATTCAGGCGACGCCCAACGGCGGCTGGATGGACTATCTTGCGCAGGAGGTCTGGCGCCTCCCCTGGATTGGGCGAACCTATTCGAGCAAGGCGTTGGGCTGGGTCGCGCTGCTGGCGGCGGTACCGATGCTTGGGGTCATGCGGCTCATGAAGAGCACCGACCGTGGAAGCTCCGAGCTGCTGACCTTCGGGTGGCAGGTCGTCGCACGCAAGGCCTAGAGCAAGCGCCCACGGCATGATTTGCGTGAGACTCGACGGGGGCCTTGGCAACCAGCTCTTCCAATACGCGACAGGCCGCGCACTTGCATTTCGTCATGGCTGCGCCTTGTTACTGGACTCCAATAGGCTTGATGGGGCTGCTCGCAAGGTTACGCCGCGCACGTTCGAGCTCGATCACTTTCGGCACCAAGGCAGGCTGGCGAGCAGCCTCGAACGGAAACGCTTGTCGTGGTTGCCGAGGGTGGCACCCGCGTCTCATTGGGTGAGCCCCTGGCGAACGTTCGTGGAGCGCGGGCCGGGGTACCACGCGAGCGTGGCGAGCCTGCCAGATCAGACCTATCTCGTTGGCTACTGGCAAAGCCACCGCTACTTTTCTCACATGGCGCAGACCATCGCTGATGAACTGACCCCTATGCGACCGTTGTCGGCGGCGAGCGAACAAGTTGCCAGATCTGCAGCCCAAGGGATGAGCGTGTCCGTACACGTGAGGCGTGGCGACTACGTCACGCTGCCTGCCGCGGCCAATCTGCACGGCACACTCGACCGCGAGTTCTATGCCTCCGCGCTGGATCGGGTCAACAAGCAGGTTGGCAATGCGCGCTACTTTGTTTTTTCGGACGATATCGCGTGGTGCCGAGCGAACCTGCCACTGCACCACGCCGAGACTGTTTTCGTTGACCACAACACTGGGCTCGACGCGTGGCAAGACTTGGTCCTCATGGCGAAGTGCAAACACCACATCATCGCGAACAGCTCATTCAGCTGGTGGGGTGCATGGCTCGCGGATCAGCACCAAGGCGAGGCCGGTCATCTGGTCATCGCACCCGCCCGATGGTTCGCCGGGCAGCCCGAGCATGACCATCGCGATCGATTCCCGGCCCATTGGATTGTTCAGCCATGATCGGGCGCCCCACCCCGGCAGTGAGCTGGCTCCTCTGCACACACGTCGCCGATGAGCAGCTACGCGAGGCCCTCGCTTCATGCTTTGCCCAAACCCATGCTGACTTCGAGTGCGTGGTTGTCGCCAACGGCAAAGACGCCAGCGCAGTCGCTGACACCATCCGAAACTGGCACGGTCAAGAAGAGCGGCTGCGCGTCTACACCACCGACGTTAGACACCTCACCTTCAGCCTCGCCCTCGGGCTGCACCATGCCCGCGCCCCGCTGGTGGCGCGAATGGACGGCGACGACATCGCCACACCCGACCGCTTGGCGCGTCAGGTCGAATTCATGCAGTCACACGCGGACGTCGTGGTGCTGGGCAGCCACTACGAGCGCATCGACGCAGCCGGGAATCCCCTCGCGACCGTCAGCCTACCCACAGATGATGCAGACATTCGCAAAGCATTGCTGCGCGGCAACCCCCTCTGCCATCCAAGCGTGATGTTCAGGCGCGACGCAGTGCTGGCAGTCGGCGGCTACCTGGGCGGCATCTATGCGCAGGACTATGACCTCTGGGCCCGGCTGGCGGTCGACCCGCGTGTCGTCTTCGCCAACCTGCCCCATGTGTGCCTTCGATACCGAGTGATCGGCGTCGGCACCGCGCGCAAGGCGCGATGGGCTTACGCCTCGATGGCCGCTTCGCAGTACCGCAACTTCGTGGCGGGTGCTGGTGCCAAGTGGGCGCTGGCGGCGGTGATCACTACCGCGAAAGCATTACTGCGTTCGTCACCGCAGAGAACCGGCGCCTCCCGTTGACTCCCATCCTCTGACGCGTCATGTGCGGCATCACCGGCTTCGCCCTCCCTCGGCCCACCGAAACCCATCCAGCCCACCGGCTCGCGCAGGGTGGCCTGCTCACGCACCGCGGGCCTGACCGCTTCGACACCTGGTCGAGCCCAGACGGCCGCGTCGGTCTGCAGCACTACCGGCTCGCCATCGTGGACCTCTCGCCCGCCGGCGCACAGCCCATGCACTCCGCCGATGGCCGCTACACCGTGGCATTCAACGGCGAGATCTACAACCACCTGGAGTTGCGTTCACGACTGGCTGCGGAAGGCGTGGCGCCGTCGTGGCGCGGGCATTCCGACACCGAGACGCTGCTCGCGGCCATCTCGGCCTGGGGGTTGCGCGCGGCCATCGAAGCCTGTGCCGGCATGTTTGCGTTGGCGCTCTACGACCGCGCCGAGCAGAGCCTGAGCTTTGCGCGCGACCGGCTGGGCGAGAAGCCCCTGTACTTCGGCTACATCGCCGGGGCGCTGTGTTTCGCGTCTGAACTGAAGGCCCTGCGCGCCGTGGCACCCAGCCCCCTCCCGCTTCATCGCGGAGCACTGGCGGCTTACATGCGGCTGGGCTACATCCCCGGGCCCCAATCGGTGTATGACGGCATCCTGCGCCTGCCCCCGGGCACGCTGATCACGGTTTCGCAGGCAAGCCTTTCGCAGGCGCAATTGCCGCAGCCCGAGCCCTACTGGGACTTGGGCCGCATCGTGCAAGTGCGCGCTGGCCACGCGGCGACGCTCAGCATGCGGGAGGCGGCCGACGGCCTTGACGCCGTGATGCGAACGGCTGTCAAAGGCCAGATGGTGGCCGACGTGCCGCTCGGCGCACTGCTGTCGGGCGGCATCGACTCGTCACTGATCGTGAGCCTCATGCAGGCACAGGCGACACAGCCTGTGCGCACCTTTTCCATCGGCTTTGCCGGCGCGGCCACCGACGAAGCGCCCCATGCGCGGCGTGTCGCAGCGCACCTGGGCACACAGCACACCGAGTTGTATGTCACGGCGCAAGATGCACTCGATCTCGTGCCTCGACTACCCGAAGTCTTCTGTGAGCCCTTTGCCGACTCTTCACAAGTGCCCACCCTGCTGGTGTCGAAACTTGCCCGTCAACAGGTGACGGTGGCGCTCACGGGCGATGGGGGTGACGAGCTGTTTGCAGGCTATGACCGCTACCAACGTGTCGCACAAGGCCAGGCCCGCATCGGCAGGATTCCGATGCCCGCGCGGAGAGCTGCCACTGCCCTGCTGAGACACATGCCGCTGAGCCTCTTGAACGGCGCCATGCGGCTGGCCGGCAACCCAGGCGGCTTGCGCAACCCCGCCGACCGGCTGCGCAAAATCGCCGAAGTGCTGGCCAGCCCCGATGCCTCAGCCTTGCACCGGGGGCTGATCACCTTGTGGGAGCCTACCCAGGTGATGCCCTCCGTCCGCGAAAACGAATCGATCTTCAGCCAGGAGCTTCCACCTGCCCCCACGCTCGTAGAACAGATGATGCTGGCCGACACCCTGTGCTACCTGCCCGACGACCTGCTCGTGAAGGTGGATCGTGCTGCCATGGCCTACAGCCTGGAATGCCGTGCGCCCTTTCTCGATCACCGGGTGGTGGAGTACGCGTGGGGGCTGAGCCTCAGCCAGAAGGCACCCTTGGCGGAAGGCAAGGGCCTGCTGAAGCAGGTCCTTGAGCGCTACGTGCCGCGCCCCCTCTTCGACAGGCCCAAGCAGGGCTTCGGGCTGCCGGTGGACGGCTGGCTCCAGGGGCCGCTGCGCGCCTGGGCCGAAGCGCTGCTGGCGCCGGAAGCGTTGCGCGGGGCGGGCGTCCTCAACGTCGACCTCATCCGCCGCCGGTGGCACGAGCATGTGAGCGGAGAGCGCAACTGGCAGCAGCACCTGTGGACGGTTCTCATGCTTCAGGCCTGGCTGGAGCATCGCCCATGAGCCGAAGCCTGACGATCACCTTCTGCTGCAACACCGCATTCGCGATTGCCAATTTCCGAGCCGGCGTCATTCGCACGCTGATCCAGCAAGGCCATCGTGTGGTGGTGGTCGCCCCTGACGATGGTGTCTACATGGGCGTGCTTCGCGACATGGGTGCCGAGTGCATCGCTTGGTCGCTCTCAGGCCGAAGCACGCAGCCCTTGCGCGAGTGGTCGGCCCTGAACGAGCTGACCGCGATCTACCGCAAGGTCAAGCCGAATCTGGCCTTCAACTACACGATCAAGTCGGTGATCTACGGCGCCATCGCAGCCCGCCGCACCGGTGTGCCCACGGTGTCGGTCATCACCGGGCTGGGCTACGTCTTTCTCAATCGAGGCTGGGTGAGTTCGATTGCCAGAGCGCTCTACGCGCGGACGCTGCGTTGGTCGAGAGAGGTCTGGTTTCTCAACGCCGACGACGAAGAAACCTTCCAGTCGCTCGGCCTCGTGGAGGGCACCCGCGTTCGCCGATTGCCCGGCGAAGGTGTCAACATGAATCACTTCGCGCTGCAGCCCCTGCCCGGAAGTTTGGCAGCCGGACGTACCTTCCTCATGATCGGGCGCCTGCTGCGCGACAAGGGCGTGCTTGAGTTCGTCGAGGCGGCACGCCGTGTCCACAAGGCCTGCCCCACTACCAGGTTCCAGCTGCTGGGCGCCGCTGACGATGAGAATCCGACGGCCATTTCCCGGAAGCAGGTCGACGAGTGGGTGGCGGAGGGAGTGGTCGAGTACCTGGGGGTGGTCAGAGACGTGCGGCCCAGCATCGCAGCGGCCGACTGTGTGGTGCTGCCGTCGTACCGCGAGGGCGCCCCCCGCAGCCTGCTCGAAGCGGCCTCGATGGGCAGGCCGCTGGTCGCCACCAACGTGCCGGGGTGCCGCGATGTGGTCTTGCCGGAGGTATCGGGTTTTCTGTGCGAGGCGAGGAATGCGCAGTCGCTTGCGGACGCCATGCTCCACGCGGCAACGCTGGCCGACGAAGCCTTCACGGCAATGGGCCTTCAAGGCCTGGACCACGTCGCCAAGACGTTCGACGAGCGTGTCGTGGTGCAGAACTATCTTTCAACCATCGACCGGCTCGTTCCCTAACGCAGGTTGCACTTGCTCTGCAGCACGGAGAAGGCGCTCTCATCAAGGTTGTAGTGATCCGCCTCGGAGCGCTTCGGCAGGAACTCCACGTCGAACCCTCGCACCGCAGGGTACTGGCGCCGGAACAGCTCTGCCACACGACGACCCTTGTCAAACCCCGAGAAGCAGCAGTTGTCCTCTTCGTTGTAGACCTGCACGTGCCTGCGTCTCGGCTGGGTGGCCAGCGCATAGAGGTCCGTGTAGTCCATGCGCTTGAAGAGGTACAGGCCGTATTGCTCGAAGTCACCCAGGTCATCGCGCAGGTCTGCTTCGGTCGGAAGACGAAGCCGGATGGGGAGGCTGCCGAAGAACGACACGGAGCACATGATTCGCGTGTCGTGAGCCGCGGCGAGCGTCGTGCTGTAGCCCCCCCCGCTGCGGCCGACCATCACGATCGATCGATAAGGAGCGGCAAACCGGTCGAGAAACCCGCGCACATGTGCAATGAAATAGGCCGCAGCGCTGTCACCCTGAGAATCCAGCAAGGCGAAAGCGCTGTGGTTGCTCACGACCTGAAATATCCGCTGCACCGAAGGAGGCTGGTCGCGCGGTGCAAAGCCAGTCCCGGGCATGAACAGAACCAGCACATCGGCGTCCTGTGCGAACAGGCGCCCCACGAACGACGCAGCATCCGGCAGGATGAGCAGTTCATCGGACCGTGCCAACCCCTCCAATGCCGCCCCGGCCTCGTGCCCGGCGTGGTAGATCACGAGCTGATCGCTAGGCACGGCCCGAGTCAGCAAGAAACCGGACAGGTAGACATCTCGATAAACCACTTGCAGGAGCCGGCAGACCGCCTCGTCTCCGACGGCGAGCCACGCGGGGCATGGTTCACGAGGCCCCAGTTCAACCTTGTCGAAGCGCTTGAAACTCACCTCTTGGCTCAGGATGCTCGAGGGCCTGGAAAGCTGTTGCGCATGCCCGATGTCGAGCTGCAGGAGCAGCATCAAGGGCAGTGCCCTGAGCACCGCCCATCGTGCAGCAACGCCCACGCGCGCTCCAAAGAGCTGCAACAAGCTGCCCCGCACGTTGTTGTTCAATCGGTCAGAACCTTGAGCGTGGCGAGCGCCGTCAGCGGCTTGATGACGATGTCCATCCATTCGAGGAAGGCAGCCGCTCCGCGCTTGGTGACGACCTCAGGGACGGCCACCACCACATCGCCGCTTTCCACGTCCGGGCAGGAGCTGAACCAGCCCACACGGCAGATGCGGTTCTGACGCGACACGAAGTGATAGATGTTCGGGCTCATCTCGTCGATCAGGCCGCAACGCTTGACGGCGCCGCTCACCGAAACGGCCCCCTTGCCGATCATGAACTCGCCAGGTTTGAAGAATGCGCCCTGGCATGAATAGGTGTCCTGCACCGGCGGGATGAGCACGATGTCGTTCGGCGCCAGCTTGATGTCTCGCGAGACCGGATCCCCTCGCGATGACAGGTAGATCAGCTCTCGATCCTTCATCAGCTCGAGCACCTCGGCCTTTGCTCGGTTGCCGAGCGTCTGCACCGTCCCGGACTTCCTGTCGTCCTTGGTGATCGCGGTCGCGCCGACGACCCTGTCGCTGTTCATGGCTTCCTGTCTGAGCTGATGCGCCGTGATGGTCTTCAGGGCTTGATCCAGCACTTCTCGGCCAACCGACGTGCGGCCGTCGCTCTGCCGCAGGATCACCGCGTTCCAGACAGCAGCATCCGGCGTCACCCCCCCGGCCATGATAAGCACGTCTTCCAGTGTCTTGAGGCCCACGAACCTGTACCGGCCGGGCTTGCCTACTTCTCCCAGCACACGCACCGACATCGGCAATTCGCTGCGCCGGGCTTTCCATTCGCTCTGGTCCTCGATCACCAGGACGTCACCCTCCTGCAGCTCGATGTTGCTTGCACCTGTGCGGCCATCCGTGGCAGCGGCGCGGTAGTTGACGGAGATGGGGGCGTATTCACGCTTGTCCGAATCTCGGCGGTAGAGGGTCAAGGCCTCCAGGTCGAGCCTGCGCAGACGGTCGTCCAGGTCCTGCAGCGTCGCAAAAGCACCGGCGTTCATCGTGCTGAGCGTCTTGCGCGGAATGAGCCGGTCGAACGGTGGAGACAGCACGTCCAGCAGCTTCATACCAGGCCGATGCTCCAGCTTGATGGGGTCGACGCCGGGCGCCACGATCGTGATGGAGCCTCGTACCAACGCCAGGTGCAACTGGACGTCGAGGTAATCGCCATCGCGCAGCGACGTGCACGACACGGGGGCCACGCCGCCGCGGCCGGGGCATATGCCACCCACCGCGGTGGTCTGGAGCGTGCGGTCTCCCCGCGTCGACTCCGCAAACGAATACAGGTTGATGCGGTTGGCATCGGCCACCACCGACAGCCCGCCGGCATACCGAAGGAGATCGTTGACGCCTTCAGACTCGGTCAGCTCGTAGATGCCCGGCCGGGACACGCCCCCGCTCACGGCCACCAGTTTGCCGCGCGGAGGAACCCGAATGACGTCGTTGTCCTTGAGGGCCCCCGGCATCGCTTCGCACTCGGTGCGGAAGAAGCAATACAGGTCGATCAGCTTCGCAGGGCTGCCGTCGCGCCTGAATTCGACAAAGCGACGGCTGCCACCCGGAGAGGGCCGAGCCTGGCTGAGCGTGGCGCTCAGCAGGGTGTGCGTGGCGCTGATGTTCTTGAGGCCCACACTGGCGGCGTGACCCGTCACCAGGATCATCACGCCTCGGGAACTCACGATGAAGGCTCGCAGCTCGAACCCTTTGAAAAGTCGCCTGAACTGGCCGGTCATGACGTTGGTAAGGTCACTGGCGCGCACCCCTTCGAGCTGCACGCTGCCGACTTCAGGAACGAACACCCTTCCCGCCTCGTCAACCCGCAACTTGTAACGCGCGCTGAGTGACCCCCACACCTGGACTTCGATTTCGTCTCCGGGCCCGATGACATAGGTCTCGGGCAACTTGGGGCTGCGCGCCTTGCTCCGGGCAAGGGGCAGGGCATCGCTCACCTGCTTGCCGGTCGTGTCACGGATGTAGCGCGAAAAGTCCTCGTAGAGCGGCGCATCGTCCTCGAACTCGTGGGCGTCGTCCGGGATATCTTCCGGGCGCTGATCCCCTGATTCGGTCCAGTTAGAACCGTCCAGGCGTCGCTTGAAGTTGAAGTCGCGATCACGAGGCCTTGACGCCCCCCTGGACTGCCGCTCGTCGTCGCCTTCGTCACCAGCAAGCCCGGGCGCACCGAAGAGCCGCTGCGCCGGCGACAGCGAGCCTTGCGGAGCCTGAGCGACGGCCACCTGCGAGACAATCGCACCGAGCAGAACGGTGGCGAACGCCAAGCATTGAGTAAGAGTTTTCGATGCATGCATGCTGGACACTTCGCCGTTGTAATCTGCAGGGTCGCGCTGATTGTCGATCGCTTCGTAGCAGAGGTCGGCGATGATAGACCGACGTACTCGTGTTTTCCCGTTCACCCTCTTGCAATGACCTACCTTGTCGTCGCCTTCCTGACCGCGCTCGTGGCCACGGCGTTCATCCTGCGCGTCTCCATCCGGCACACCAAGCTGATGGGAGACCACGACCTGGAAGGCGTGCAGAAATTCCATTCCCGGCCGGTGCCGAGGGTCGGTGGCATCGGCATCATGGTGGCGCTCGTCGCGGGCACGGCACTCGCCCAGTTCACACACGCGAAAGAAGCCAGCTCGCTCTGGCTGCTGCTCCTATGCAGCCTGCCCGCATTCGTGGGCGGAATTGCAGAAGACCTCACGAAGAATGTTTCTCCCCGCCGCCGGCTCCTGACCACCGCCATCTCGGCGGCCATCGGCATCTGGCTGCTGGGTGCCGTGGTCTCCCGCACGCACGTTCCCGGTTTCGAGCAGCTCATCGTGTGGACGCCGTTCTCGGTGGCGCTCACGATCTTCATCGTCACGGGCGTGGCCAACGCGGTCAACATCATCGACGGCTTCAATGGCCTCGCGTCCATGTGCGTGCTCATGATGCTGCTCGGGCTGAGCTACGTGGCCTTCCAGGTCGGCGACACGTTCGTCTTCACGGCCACGCTCGTCGTCGCCGGAGCCATCCTCGGATTCTTCGTCTGGAACTTTCCCGCTGGCTTGATCTTCCTGGGTGACGGCGGCGCGTATCTTCTCGGCTTCCTTCTGGGAGAACTGGGCATCCTGCTGGTCCATCGCAACCCGCAGGTATCGCCCTTGTTCGCGCTGCTGCTTTGCGGCTATCCAGTGTTCGAAACCATCTTCTCGATCTACAGAAAGCGGTGGCTTCGAGGCATGTCGCCGGGGGTGCCAGACGGCGTGCACCTCCACATGCTGGTCTACAAACGCCTGATGCGGGTGATGCTCGGTGCCACACCCGACCGTCGGAAGACCTCACGCAACTCGATGACGTCTCCGTACCTGTGGGTGCTGTGCTTGCTGTCGGTGATCCCGGCCGTGCTTTGGTGGGACAACAGCCGGGTTCTTGGCTGGTTCATCCTGGCGTTCATGCTCATGTACATCCTGCTCTACCGGAGCATCGTGAGGTTCAAGACGCCCAAGTGGCTGGTCTTCCCGCGGACCCCTACTAGCCGAAGCCGCGCGGATTGAGCCGCTGCCATCTCCAGGTGTCGTCGCACATTTCATCGAGGCCCCTCTGGGCTGACCAGCCGATGAGATCACGGGCCAGCGTCGGGTCGGCGTAGCAGGCTGCAACATCGCCCTCGCGCCGAGCAACTACCTTGAAAGGTACGGGGCGACCGCTCGCGCGCTCGAAAGCCCGAACGACCTCGAGCACGCTGTAACCGCGGCCCGTTCCCAGGTTCACGGTGAACGAGGCGCTCCCCCCCAGCAGATGCGACAGGGCTGCAACGTGCCCGGCGGCCAAGTCCATCACGTGGATGTAGTCGCGCACGCCGGTTCCGTCAGGCGTGTCGTAGTCGTTGCCAAAGATCTGCAGCTCAGGGCGCGCTCCCGATGCCACCTGTGCCACGTAAGGCATCAGGTTGTTCGGGGTGCCCCTCGGGTCCTCGCCGATCTCTCCACTCGGGTGAGCACCCACCGGGTTGAAGTACCGCAGGTAAGCCAACGACCAGCCGGGCGTACAGGCCTCCATCTCACGCAACAACTGTTCGCCGACGAGCTTGGTCGTGCCATAGGGGTTCGTCGACGATAGCGGTGCGTCCTCGGTCAGCGGCAGGCTCTGCGGCCGGCCGTACACCGTGGCGGACGAACTGAAGACGAGGCGCTGCACCCCATGCACCTGCATCGCCGCCGCCACATTGATCAAGCCTTGAAGGTTGTTGCGGTAGTACTCCAGCGGCTTCTCGGTGGACTCCCCCACCGCCTTGTAGGCCGCGAAATGCACGACTGCGTCGATGCGATGCTCGTCGAACACCTGTCGCATCGCGACACCATCGCACACGTCAGCCTTGATGAACACCGGAGCCTGACCCGACAGCTTGTGAAGCCTCTCCAGCACCTTGGGCGAGCTGTTCGCAAAGTTGTCGACACCGATCACGCGGTGGCCTGCAGCCAGCAAGGCGAGCCAGGTGTGAGACCCGATGTAGCCAGTAGCGCCCGTGAGGAGAATGCGTGGCATTGCAGATCCGAAATAGATGAACGGCTATTGAGCAGCAGAGCGCGAGCCAGAAGGCCGGTACTCCGGAATGAATTCCTGAAGGGTACGCCGTTGAGACAGCGACGACTCCCCGACCTCGATCCCATTCAGCCAAGACAGCAGCCTCGACGTCCAATCCGGGTCGACCTGCGTCTGCAGCTTCGCGATCCTCAATCGCGGATGCCGGGATGCCACGGTGGCGTCTTGATCGGCGAGCACCTCTTCAAACAGCTTCTCTCCCGGGCGCAAGCCTGTGAAGACGATCGGAATCTCACCTTCACCGTGGCCGGAGAGACGAATCAAGTCACGCGCCAAATCCACGATCTTCACCGGCTCGCCCATGTCGAGCACGTAGACCTGCCCACTGTCGGCAAGGGCGGCTGCCTGCAGCACGAGTTGCGCAGCCTCAGGAATGGTCATGAAGTATCGAACGATGTCGGGGTGGGTCACCGTCAGCGGGCCACCCTTTGCGATCTGCTCCTTGAACTTCGGGATCACGCTGCCGCTCGATCCCAGAACGTTGCCGAATCGCACGGCCACGAACTGCGTGGAGAAGGTCTGTGCCGCCAAGTGGGAGATGAGCATTTCGGCAGCCCGCTTGCTGGCGCCCATCACATTGGTCGGATTCACCGCCTTGTCGGTGCTGATCAGGACAAAACGCTCTGCCCCACACCGCGCGGCGGCGTTGGCCGCGTGCCAGGTTCCCAGCGCATTGTTGCGGAGGGCCACCCAGGCGTTCTCTTCCTCCATGAGCGGCACATGCTTGTACGCGGCAGCGTGAAAAATGATCTGCGGCCGGTAGGTCATGCAGGCGTGTTCGATCTGCTGCGGGCTTTTCACGTCACCGATCAAACGGATCAGCTGCAAATGAGGATAGGCCTCGGACAGGCTCTGTTCAATCTGATAAAGCGCCAACTCGCTCAATTCGAAGAGCACCATGCGCGAGGGTCCATACCGGGCGACTTGCCGACACAGCTCCGAGCCGATCGACCCACCCGCCCCCGTCACAAGCACCGTCTTGCCCGAGATCAGCTCGGCGATCCCAGGCTCGTCGAGCACCACGGGCTCTCGCCCCAGCAGATCCTCGGGCTCGATGCTGCGCACGCGCTCGATGTGTGCTCGCCCGTTCTGCAGTTCGCTGGCAGAAGGCACGGTGAGCACCGGCAGGCCCACGGTCGACGCGAGGTCGACCGCACGCCGCCTCTGCGCCGCGGTCGCGCCGGGCAGCGCGACGATCACATGCGTGGCACCGGCGCGCACATCCTCGCGCGCCACATCGGCCAGTGAGCCCAGGACCTGCACACCGCCAATGCGGCCGCCCTGCTTGGCTTTGTCGTCGTCCAGCAAACCGAGCACGATCCAGCCCTGCTGGTGGATGGTGGCCAGCAGGCGCTTAGCCGCCTCGCCCGCGCCCATCACGATCGCCCGGCGCACCTCGACGTCGCTGCCGGTGATCCGCGACCGCGCATGTTCGTAGAGCATGCGGTAGGCAATTCGCACCACACACACACCCATCAAGGCGATGAACGGGTGCAAGGCCAGCACGGCACGCGGCACCTCGGCCAGGCGCGCCATTGACACCATCACCGCGCAGGCCGCGCCGGCGCCGAGGCAAGCGATGGTGAGGCGCTTCACCTCTTCGAAGCCTGAGAAGCGCCACATGCCGCGCGGAATCCCGCCGAGCAGGAACGCCAGCAGGTAGACCGCCACCACGCCCACCATCACATACGGATCGTAGGAAGGCCGCGCGCTGATCCAGCGCTCGAAGCCCAGGCGGAAGAGGTAGGTGATGTTCCAGCACAGCGCGATGACGAGCCCGTCGATCACCAGCGACAGCGGCTGGCGCCGCGGGCGGATGCGGGCCAACACCCGGTCGAGCTTGTGCCAGACGGTGAGGCCGCGATCAGCGTGGTCCTGCTTCATCGCCACCACACCAACTTCATGGTGCGCAGGATCAGCTGCAGGTCGAACGCGAGCGACGCCCGGTCCACGTATTGGGCCGCCAGTCTCAGCTTCGCCGGCATCACGACGTTCACATACTCCTGCTCAGGGTCGTCAGCCTTCGACAGACGCTCGCTTTCATCGCGATACTCGAGCGACGCCACATCGGTGATGCCAGGGCGCACGCTGAGCACCTTGTCGCGCAGCCCCGCCGGATACATCGCCACATAACGCGGCACCTCAGGGCGAGGGCCGACGAGGCTCATTTCGCCGAGCAGCACGTCGATCAGTTGCGGAAGCTCATCGAGCTTGGCGCGCCGCAGGAAGGCGCCCGCACGCGTGATCCTTCGATCCGCGCCGACGGTGATCAGCGCCCCTTGCCCGCCATGCGCCATGGTCCGGAACTTGTGGATGCGGAACGGCACGCCATGACGACCGATGCGCTCCTGGCGGAAGAACACTGGCCCCGGCGAATCGAGCTTGACCCACACCGCGATGGCTAGCAGCAGGGGCGACAACAGCAGCAGGCCGCAGGCCGACAGCACGAGGTCGAAGAGACGCTTGGCCATCGTGACCGTCTTCAACCCAGCGCGCGGCGCACCGCCTGCACGACCCGGTCCGCATCGGCTTCGGTCATGCGCGTGTACAGCGGAAGACTCACCATGCGTTCGAAGGCTTTCTGCGAATGCGGAAAGTCCGTCGGTTTGAGCTTGTAGCGGTCTCGCCAATACGGCTGCAGATGCAGCGGGATGTAGTGCACGCTGCAGCCAATGCCAGCCTCGTAAAGCGCTTCGATGAAGCGGTCACGGTGCAGCGCCACACCGTCCGCGAGGCGCACCACATACAGATGCCAGGCGTGCAGGTCGCCCTGTGCCGGAAGCGGCGGCGTGATCAGCGGCAGGTCGGCCAAGGCCGCGTTGAACTGCTGCGCCAACGTTTCGCGCTTCTGCTGGAACGCGCGGGCCCGCTTCAACTGCTGCAACCCCAACGCCGCCGCAATGTCCGTCAAGTTGTACTTGAACCCCGGCGCCACGATCTCGTAGTACCAGCTCGGCACCTTGGCGGTGAAACGGTCGAACGCATCGCGGCTCATGCCGTGCAGGCGCATCACCTTCATGCGGCTGGCCAACTCCGCATGACGCGTGACAACCATGCCGCCTTCGCCGGTGGTGATGGTCTTGTTGGCGTAAAAGCTGAAGACCGTGACGTCGGAATCGAGCGTGCCGACGAGCTTGCCGCCGCAGGTGGTGGGCAACGCATGCGCAGCGTCTTCCACCACCTTGAGGCCGTGCTTCTTCGCGATGGCCAGCAGCGCCGGCATGTCGGCCGCAAGTCCCGCGTAGTGGACCGGCATGATGGCCTTGGTGCGTGGCGTGATGGCGGCCTCCACGGCCTGGGGATCTATGCACAGCGTGGCGGGGTCGATGTCGACCAGCACCACATCGGCGCCGAGGTAGCGCACGACTTCGGCGGTGGCCGTGAAGGTGTGCGTGGTGGTGATCACCTCGTCGCCCGGGCCGATGCCCAGCGCTTCGAGTGCGAGGTGCAGGCCGGCGGTGGCCGAGTTGACGGCCAGCGACTGCAACGACGGGTCCCCGAGAAACGCCGTGAAATCCTCTTCGAAGCGCTTGGTCTTCGGGCCGGTGGTGACCCAGCCCGAGCGCAGCGTGTCCACCACCTCGGCGATCTCTTCTTCGCCGATGTCGGGCAAGGCGAACGGCAGGAACGGCAGCTTCTCGGATGTCATGGGTTCAGGGCTTGGCGAGCCAGCACAGCACGTGGGTGCGCAGCAGCGGCACGGTGTTGAACAGAGTGTAGAGCGCAGGGTGGATCCGGACGACCGCGCGGGCGATGGGTGGCGCGAGCGTCAGCTTCTGCGCCGTCACGCGGGCCTGCGGGAAGAGCCGTCGCACGCGTGAGAGCGGCACGCCGCGCACGTCGCGGTTGCGCGGGTTGTCGACGGTGAAGTCGTACCAGAGCACCCCGCCGCCGGGCTTGACGGCGGCCCACATGGCGTCGGCCAGGCGCTGCTGGAAGGCATCGTCCAGCAGCGACGAGAACACGGTGGACTGCAGCACGATGTCCACGCTCGAGGCTGCCGGGCTGAGCCCGAGCGCGTCGCCCTGCGACAAAGACACGGCCTGCGGCAGGCGTTCGCGGGCCTGCGCATGCCGCTCGGGCAGCAGTTCCACGCCAGACAGTCTGGCCGGGTCGAAGCCCAGCTGGACGAGCTCGACCAGGTTGCTGCCACTGCCACAGCCGACTTCGTGCAGGCGCAAGGCCGCGAGGTCGTGCCACCCGAGCCGGCGAAACAAGGCCAGCATCGCGCGCTGCCGCTCCTGCATCGGCCACAGCGCGGCCGGGTTGAGCAGGCTGTAGCGCGGATCCTGCGCCGTGCGCCTCGCGTAGCGCTCGCGCACCGCCTGGGCTTCCGCCGATTCCTTGGAGGTGTCGTCCATGTTCACCTCGTCAAGGTGGCAAACCGCGCACGGCCAGTGGCGCCGCGCAGCACGTCCCACCAGCCGGCCAGCGAGCCGATCCCGTAGCCCAGGTGATACGCCGCGATCACCGCCGGGATGCGCAGCACCACGGGCACCGGGCTGGCCTGCTGTTGCCAGACGGCGAGGGTCATCGCCAGCACGGCGGCGCCATACAGCGCAAGCAAGCCCAGCAACGGCCACACGACCCCGAACAAGGCCGGAACCGCCAGCACGGCGAGCGCCGCCACGAACAGGCTCGGCACCAGATGGCGAAGCGACGCCGCCTGCCCATGCTTCTTCATCACGAACGGCTTCCAGTAGCCGTACTGCAGGTACTGCCGGAACACCTGCGACAGCGTCGCACGCGGCCGGTAGGTGCTGCGGATGCGCGACGACTGCCAGACCTTGCCGCCGCCCTTGACGATGCGCAGGTTGTGCTCGTCGTCCTGGTTGCGCACGAGCTGCTCGTCGAACCCGCCGAAGCGCTCGAAGGTCTGGCGCGGCCAGCTGCCGAGGTAGACGGTGTCGACCCAGCCATTGAAGTCGAGCCGGCGCGACGAGGCCCCACCCGCGACCCAGCGCGACTGAAATGCGGCGGCCACGGCGTGCTGCATGGCGCCGGCATCGGCGTCGGGCACGGCGTGCCACGGGCCGCCCACGTTGTCGGCGCCGGTCTCGGCGTGAAGCGCGAGGCACTGCGCGATGTAGTCGGGTGCGTAGTCGGTGTGCACGTCCATGCGCACGATGATCTCGCCGGCGGCGACCTTCAGGGCAGCGTTGAGACCGGGGGAGACGATGCGTGCCGGGTTGGCGATCCAGGTGATGCGCGAGTCGCTCGCGTTCAGCTGCTGCAGCAGTTCGCGCGTGCCGTCGTCGCTGTCACCGTCGGCGATCACCAGCTGCAAGCGCCAGCCCGACGGCACCTGCTGGCTCAACACGCCCGCGCAGAAACGCTCGATGTAGCGCCGCTCGTTGCGGCACGGAACGATCACCGAAACCACACGCTCGCTCATGCCGCCACCGCCTGGCTGTAGGCCTGTTTGACGCCGACTTCACGCAGCAGCATCGCCCACCGCCGCTCGTGCTCCTGCGGGCTGAAAAGAGCGCGGCTACGCGCAATGGCCGCGCGGCCCATGGCAGCGCGCAGCGGTGCGGACGACAGCAGCTCGGTCAACGCGGCAGCAAGCCCGGCCGTGTCCTCCGCCGGCACCAGGCGGCCGGTGTCATCACCCAGGATCTCCGCCGGCCCGGTCGGGCAGTCGAAGGCGACGGCCGGCACGCCCAGCGCCTGCGCTTCCAGCAGTGCGAGCGGCATGCCTTCGTAGCGCGAGGACAGCACGAAGACGGCAGCCTCGCGGTAGAGCCGCTCGATCTGCGGCGTGGGCGCGAGCCATTCGATGCGGCCTGCCAACCCGAGCTGCGCCGCCAGCGCCTCGTGTTCGGCGCGCAGCGGGCCGTCGCCGACGATGCGCAGCCGCGCTTCGGGCAGCCGTCGCACCACCTCGACCCAGGCGCGCAGCAGCAGGTCGAAGCCCTTTTGCGCGACATGCCGCCCCACCGCGAGCACGACCGGTTGCGCCGGCAGTGCGGGCGCGTCGGCCTGCAGCGTGGAGCAGTTGTAGATCACCTCGGTGCGCGGGTTGATGGCGCGAAAGCGCGGGGCATCGGCCTGCGTCAGGCTCACCACCGCAGCCACCTTCGGGTACAAACGCTCGCGCAGACGCTGCCACAGCCGGGAGCGTGCGGCAAAGTGGTTGTGGTCGCAGCAGACGATGCGCGGCGCGTACCGGCCGCTGAAAAGCAGCGTCGAGCAGGCGGTGGTCAGGCCGTTGAGCAGCACCACGTCGGGCCGGTCGTCGCGGATGAGGCGCGACAGCACCCGGCCGATGCGCCATTGGCTGCGCAGCAGTTGCCAGGCCCGCCCGGCCCGTGAACGCGCCTCGTGTTGCCGCCACGCACCGGCGCCGGCCAGCACGCGCACGGCCGGCGCAAGCGGGTAGCGCACCGCATCGCGCGGCGTCGCGACACTGCCCACGGCCACGTCCATCCCCTCGCGCGACAGGTGGTTTGCCAGCGCGCACACAAAGCGCTCCACGCCACCCGAGATGTCCAGGCGGTCGCAGAGCAGCAGCACGCGCAGCGGTCGGCTCATCGTGTCATCGTGATTTGCGGATCAGCGCGTGCACGTCCACTTGCTGGTAGTCGGGCTCGGGGAGCGAGAGGCCGGCACGCTGCATGGCGCGCAGGCGCTCGCGGCCGGCGCGCAGCGCATCGATCAGCCCCCATTCGGCAAGCTGCCGCACGAAGCGCTGCCGGGTCGTGGGCGCCGCGGCAGCACCCGCGGCCGACGGGCCCTTGACCCACTCGTCCTGGGCGTAGTCCGACTGCTGCGGTGCCGGCAGCGGCCCGATGTCTTGCAGCTTGCGCGCGAGCACCAGCATGTAGACCTCATGGCTGTTGCAGAGGTTCACGCGCCGCTTCACGTCCATCGGGTTGGCCACCTTCCACCAGTGGCGGCGATCACCCTTGACCGCGAACCACACCCCGAGCAGTTCGAAGCCGTTCTCCCGCCGGTAGAGGTTGAAGAAGAGCTCGGGCGAGAACTGGTAGAAGCCGTGGCCCGACAGGTTGTTGGCCGGCAGCGAATGGAAGACGTGGCCGCCGACCTTGCAGAGGTCGACGACGTTGCGCCACGCGACCGGGAAGTTGAAGACGTGCTCGAGGCAGCCGAAGTCAAGCACCGCGTCGTAGGCGCCGCGCTGCGCGCTCGGCTCGGGCCAGGGCAGGTTCATGTCGTGGAGGTGCGTGGCTTGCTCGTAGCTGGAGGCGTCGACCGACTCGGCCTCGCGTGCCCCGAGCCACTGCTGCATCAGCGGCTCGAAGTAGCGCGGCGCACCGGCGGCACGAGCCGGCTCGGCAAGCGGCGGCAGGCCGCGCAGGCGGCGGTGGTCTTCCAGCTCGAAAGGCTCGATGAAGAGCGCCTGCCGGCCGATGGCCAGCGTGCGCTCATAGCGCACGCCGAGGTCTTGCGCGTGCGCGAGGAGATTGAGGTTGTGGATGTCGATGCCCACGTCGTGTGTTCCGTTCGTCTTCAGCGGCGCACGGTGAGCCACATGCCGCCCACCGCCACCGCCATCACCAGCAGTTCGACACCGATCGCCACCCACGCAAGGCCCACGGCACCGGCCGCACCGCCCCAGGTGGCCGCGCCCAGGGTGCCGGCAATGCCGCCGATCACCACGCAGCTGCGGTAGGCGGTGTCGAAGCGGCCACTGCCGAGCATCCAGTAGCCGATAAATTTCCAGCCGAGCAGCAGCGGCAGCAAGGCACCCAGCACCAGCATCGTCGCGCGCAAGGTCGCGAGGTCGATGTTGGCGGCACGGCTCAGCACCAGCGGCTCGATCAGCTGCCATCCCACAACGCCGGTCGAATACAGCACGAGGCCCACCGCCACACCACCCACGCTCCAGCGCGTCGCGTAGCGCAAGGCCACACGCGCGCCCTGCTGGAAGAGCGTGACGATGCGCGGGTAGACCACCGCGAACACCGGCTCCGCGGCGTTGAGCACCGCACGCACCAGACGATCGGCCATGAAGTAGGTGCCGAGATCGGGCTTGCTCATCTGCAGCGAGGCGGCGGCCGGCAAGGCGTAGGAGTAGGCGGCCCCGGCGATGGAGACGGGCATCATGGTCCAGCCCAGGCGCAGGCCGGGGCGCACGGCGGGCGCACTCCACAGGCCATGCTCACCGGGCAGGTCGCGGCGCAGCCACCACCAGCCGAGCGCGGCCAGCGCGGTCGACGCGACGAGTTGCAGCGTGAGGTAGACGATCGCGCTGTGGGCGAACGCCCAGCTCGCTGCGATCAGGAGGGCATAGACCAAGAGCTCGACCTGCGCCCAGCGCGCCAGTTGCTGTGTCGCCTGCAGGTACCAGGTGGCCGGCCAGCCGAGGGCGCAGGCCAGCGCTGCGATCGCGAGCGTGTCGGCCCACGCTTCGCCGCCATGACCGGCCAGCTGCACGGCCACGATGGAGAGCAACACCGCCGGCACGCACAGCACGCAGCGCGCGCTGAACACCTGCTGGGCCAGCTGCCAGCGGCGCGGCGCATCGGCATTGACGGCGAGGCGCGTGGCGGCAGCGAGAAAGCCCCCCTCGACCACCATCGCCAGCAACGCGCTCCACACCAGCACGAAGCTCAGGCGGCCGAACTCTTCCGGCCCGATGCGCGTGGCCATCAGCGGGAGCACCAGCACCGGCAGCAGCAGGCGCACCGCAGCGGCGGCATAGACCGCCGGCAGGGTTCGCGAGAGCTTCGGTGCTGCGCTGGTCATGCCTTGATGTGCAGGCGCGCGGTGTAGTCCACGCGGTGCAGGAACACCGGCTCGGCGGCGTTGGCGAAGTACTCGTCCACCGCCTGCCGCGCGCCTTGCCAGTGGCCGTAGTCGTCGATGATGAGCGGGCCGTGTTTGGCAAGCAGCGGGTAGAGGTGCTGCAGCTCGTGGCGGGTGGACTCGTACCAGTCGGTGTCGAGGCGCAGCAGGGCGATCTGCTTCGGCAGCATCGCGGGGATGGTGTCTTCGACCTTGCCCTGCACGTAGTGGATGCGCTCGGCTGGGTAGCCGGTGGAGGCAAGGTTGGCCTTCACGTCGTCCAGCCCGGCCACGGCCCACAGCGGGTGCTCGCGGTCGGTGCGCTGCAGCTGGGTTTGCGCCAGCTCGCCGCTCAAGGCCTTGTCGTGCTCGGTGGGCTCGCTCATGCCCTCGAAGGTGTCATACAGATAGAGGTGGCGCGAGGTGTCGCCGCGCGCCATCAGCGCGAGGGCAATGGCCATCATGCTGCCGCCGCGCCACACGCCGCACTCGACGACGTCGCCGGCGATGCGGTGCTTCACGATGTGGTCGACGGCACCGATGAGGCTGGCGCGGCGCTCCAGGCTCGTCATCGTGAAAGGAGAGACACGCTGGATGATCTGGCGGTCGGCCGGCGTCAGGTCGGCCAAGGCCTGGGCGTCGCGGTCGCCGGTGCGGGCCAGTTCCCAACCGGCGCGCGCCAGGGCGGCTTTGAGGAGTCTTTTCATGGGATGTGAGCGGGTCGATCAGGGCGGCAAGGGGCCGCGGATCGAAGCGGCGGATTGTCGCACCCGGCTGGCGCTAGACGCGGTAGGCCTGCCCGGCTTCGGCCACCAGCCGCTCCCAGCGCAAAGCGGCCTGGGCGGCGGCCAGTTTCTGCCGCACCTCGTCGCCGTGCGCCGCGAGGAAATCGAGGCAGGCGAGCACGGCTTCGGGCGTGCGGTCGCGCAGCAGCAAGCCTTCGAGGCCGTGGCGGCGCATGAAGGCACCCAGGTCGCCGGTGTCGGTGCAGAAGAAGACACGGCCGTGGTTGAGCAGCGCGTACAGCACGCCGGACTGCGAGGCACGCTGGTAGGGGAGGAGGAAGACGGCGTCCTGCGCCAGCAGCGCGAGAAGCTGTGCGTCGTCGAGGTAGCCGTCGTGCAGGGCCACGCCCGCGCCGCGCAGCTCCGCCTGCAGTTCATGCAGTTCCGGTGACCAGGCCCCGTAGACCGCCAGCGTCAGGCCGCGGCGCCGGATCTCGGTGGACTGCGCCAGCGCACGGAACAGCTCCACGCCCTTGTAGGGCTGCACCCGCCCCCAGAACACAAGCGCCTCGGCATGGAGCGGGCGGTCGTAAGGAACGGCCTCGGCCTGCGGCGTCACCGGCAACAGTCCATGCGGCAGCACCGTCGACTTGGCTCGGTAACGCTCGCCGTAGCGCTGCAGGAAGTCGTCGCGCGTCGCTTCGCTGACGAAGACAAGCTCGCGCGCGATGTCCGCCAAGCGCCGCGTCGGCGCATGCTGCGCACCGCTGAAACCATGCGGCACTGCGTTGTGCACGGTGAAGACGAACCTGCCGCGCATCAGCGCGAACACCAGCCATTCCAACGGCCAGAAGCCGCTGAACTGCAGGTTCACCGTGCCGTACCGGCCGGCGCGCAGCAGCACGCTGGCAAGCTGAAGCGCGTAGGCCCACGCGCCCCCGAGGCGGGACGCGACCGAGCTGGAGATCGCCCGCGCTACCACCTGCACCCCGGGCAGCGCACGCATCGCCTCCAGAAACTCACCGTTGTAGCGAGTGGTCGAGCCATAGAAATCGACCAGCCGCCCGTTCGCCGCCAAGGCCTTCACCAAGTGAAAGTCGTAGGGCAGCACGAAGGAGCCCGGGTCGACGATGGCAATGCGTTTCAATGCGCGAACCAGAAGCGGCGCTTGAGCGTGTACGCGGGCACGCAGCCCCGCTCGCCGATGTCGACCGCGGGGTTGCCGCCGACCATGCGCCCGGGCGGCACATCCTTGGTCACGACGGCACCGGCCATCACCACCGCGCCCTGCCCCACGTGCACGCCGGGCATCAGCATGGCACCGGCAAACACCACGGCGTGGTCGTCGAGACGGATCGGCGCAGCCTTGGTCGCAAACGTCGGGTCGTGCGGGTCGTGCCCCATGGTGTAGAGCTTTGCGTCATGGGCAATCGACACATGCCGCCCGATGGTGATGCCGCCGCGGTTGTCGAGGTACACCCCGCGGTTGACGAGCGACCCTTCCCCCACCGTGAGCCGGCCCACGTGAAAGAAGCGGATGCCGCCCTGCAGCGTGGCGCTGCGGTGGATGCGAAAACCGCACAGGCGGTAGAGCACCGGACGCGCAAAAAAAGGCAGCCAGCCGTGCACGGTGTTGATCAGCGCCAAGGCGATGAAATAGAGCTGATCGGCCACATGCCTCATAGGGCCGCGATTCTAGGGGTGGCCCACTTAGAATTGCCGGTTCGCTCAACCGCTTCATTTCCCCGCCCCGCCATGGAACAAGACGACAACCAGCTCATCGCCGAACGACGTGAAAAGCTCGCGGCGATCCGCAAACAGGGCGTGGCCTTCCCCAACGACTTCAAGCCCAAGGACCACGCGCTGGACCTGGCGCGCAAGCACGGCGACCTCGACAACGAAACGCTGGAGCCGCAGAACATCCAGGTGAGCGTGGCCGGCCGGCTGATGCTCAAGCGCGTGATGGGCAAGGCGAGCTTCGGCACGCTGCAAGACAGCACCGCGCGCATCCAGCTCTTCGTCACGAAAGACGCGCTGGGCGAGGAGGTCTACAACGCCTTCAAGCACTGGGATCTGGGCGACATCCTCGGCGCCGAAGGCACGCTCTTCAAGACCAAGACCGGCGAGCTCTCGGTGCGCGTAACCACGCTGCGCCTGCTCACCAAGAGCCTGCGTCCGCTGCCCGACAAATTCCACGGCATGACCGACCAGGAGCAGAAGTACCGCCAGCGCTATGTCGACCTCATCACCGACGACGACGCCCGCGCCCGCTTCGCCGCGCGCAGCCGTGCGCTCGCGTCGATCCGACAGTTCATGGTCGAGCACCACTTCATGGAAGTGGAGACGCCGATGCTGCACCCCATCCCCGGTGGCGCGAACGCCAAGCCCTTCGTCACCCACCACAACGCACTCGACCAGGACATGTTCCTGCGCATCGCGCCCGAGCTGTACCTCAAGCGCCTGATCGTGGGCGGCTTCGAGCGTGTGTTCGAGATCAACCGCAGCTTCCGCAACGAAGGCATCAGCGTCCGGCACAACCCGGAGTTCACGATGATGGAGTTCTACGCGGCCTACTGGAACCACCACGACCTGATGGACTACACCGAGCAGGTGCTGCGCCATGCCGCGCGCCATGCGACCGGCTCGGCGGTCGTCACCTACGGCGGCAAGACGGTCGACCTCGACAAGCCCTTCAAGCGCCTGACGGTGCGCGATTCGCTGGTCGAATTCGCCGGCCTGAGCGAGGCCGAAGCGGGCGATGCGAAGGTGCTGCGCGACAAGCTCAAGCACCTGGGCGAGGAAGCCCCGGCCCACTGGAAGCTGCCGGAACTGCAGTTCGGCCTCTTCGAAGCCGCGGTGGAAGAAAAGCTCTGGGACCCGACCTTCATCATCGACTACCCGGTCGAGGTGTCGCCGCTCGCCCGCGCCTCCGACACCGACCCGTCGATCACCGAGCGCTTCGAGCTGTTCATCACCGGCCGTGAATACGCCAATGGCTTCTCCGAGCTGAACGACGCCGAAGACCAGGCCGCGCGCTTCCAGGCGCAGGCCGCCAACAAGGAAGCGGGCGACGAAGAGGCGATGTACTACGACGCCGACTTCATCCGCGCGCTCGAGTACGGCATGCCCCCCACCGGCGGCTGCGGCATCGGCATCGACCGCCTGATGATGCTGATCACCGACAGCCCCAGCATCCGCGACGTGATCCTGTTCCCGTCGCTGCGCAAGGAAGGCTGAGATGGGCACGCCGCGGCTCGAGTCCTTGACGGAGATCGAGGCGGCGGTGTGGCGTGAACTCGCGGCCTGCGTACGCGACAAGCGCACCCCTGGCGCACCCCGGTGCTGGCCACGACCGACGGCGAGCTGGGCGATGGCCGCATCGTCGTGCTGCGCGAGGTGGTGCCGGAACAGCAGCGTGTGCTGGTCTACACCGACCGGCGCAGCGCCAAGGCGGCCCAGCTGGCCTTGCACCCGTGGGGCACGCTCGTGATGTGGTCGCCGGCGCTTGGCTGGCAGTTGCGCTGCCGGGTGGCGCTGAGCCTGGACACCTCGGGCTTGTCGGTCACCTCGCGGTGGGCGCGGATCAAGCTTTCGCCGGCGGCACAGGACTACCTCTCCCCCCTGCCCCCGGGCACGGAGCTCGACGAATGCGAACAAGCACCGCCTCGCGACCCCGAGGCACTGGCCCACTTCGCCGTGGTCGACGCGCAAGTGCAGGCCCTCGACTGGCTGGAGCTTCACCCCGACGGCCAACGCCGGGCGATCTTCGAAGGCGGCCGCGCCCGCTGGGTCCAGCCCTGACAGCCGCTATTCCTCGGCGACGACCTCGGTGACCGGCTTCTGCGTGCCGCTCATCACGCCGAAGATGTGGGCGTATACGTACACGTTGATGTACAGCAGCACGAAAACCATCGCGATCCGGAAGACCTTGACGCCAAGGCGCTTCCAGTCGCTGTTGTCGGCTGCGATGAAGATGCCCCAGCAAACCGCGCTGAACGCGAGCAACAAGCCGACGATGCCGGCAATGATCCAGCCAAAGATAACCATGCGATTGGGGGGTTGACGACCCCCGAACCATACCATCGGCGGATGGCAGCCCAAGACCGGGGCACCCCCTAACTTCTACGAACTACCAGATGTCTGGTAGGCGCCCGGCGGCACGGTCACCAGGCGGGGGCCAGTTCGGCGAGGCCGGCGGGCGCCTGGCGCTCGTCTTCGAAGGTGACGATCTCGTAGGCCGAGGCATCGGCCAGCACGGCGCGCAAGAGCTTGTTGTTGAGCGCGTGGCCCGACTTGTAGCCGGTGTAGGCGGCGATCAGCGGGTGGCCGAGCACGTGCATGTCGCCGATCGCATCGAGGATCTTGTGCTTCACGAACTCGTCGTCGTAGCGCAGGCCTTCGCTGTTGAGCACGCGGTAGTCGTCGACGACGATCACGTTGTCCATGCTGCCGCCCAGACCCAGGCCGCGCGAGCGCATCATCTCCACGTCCTTCGTGAAGCCGAAGGTGCGCGCGCGGGCGATGTCGCGCTTGTACTGGCCCGAGCCCATGTCGAAGGTGAACTGCTGGCCGGTCTGGTCGACCGCCGGGTGCTTGAACTCGATCTCGAAGGTGAGCTTGTAGCCGTCGTAGGGGTCGAGCCGCGCCCACTTGAGCGTGTTGCCCTCGCCTTCGCGCACTTCCACCGGCTTCCTGATGCGCAGGAAGCGCTTCGGCGCCTTCTGCACCTCGATGCCGGCGCTCTGCAGCAGGAACACGAACGAGGCGGCCGAGCCGTCGAGGATCGGCACCTCTTCGTTGGTGATGTCCACCACCAGGTTGTCGAGCCCGAGGCCGGCGCAGGCCGACAGCAGGTGCTCGATGGTGTTGACCTTGGGCGCACCCGGGTCGCCGGCGGGCGAGATGGTCGTGGCCATGCGCGTGTCGCACACGGCTTCGACCTTCACCGGGATGTCGACCGGCGATGGCAGGTCGACGCGGCGAAACATGATCCCGCTGTCGGCAGCGGCCGGCCGCAGGGTCAACTCGACCCGCTGGCCGCCGTGCACACCCACGCCGACGGCGCGGGTGATGGACTTGAGAGTGCGTTGGGCGAGCATGGCCATGATTTTAGGTGGCCTGGGTTTTCCCCAGGCTTGAGGATGCCTACCACGGCGATAGCGAGGGCCGGCTCACACCGGCCCTCGCGTCGCGACTCAGTCCGCCTGCTTACGGAGGAAAGCGGGGATCTCGATCTCGTCCATCCCGTTCGAGGCCAGCGCGTCCACCTTCGCCGCCGCCGTGCGGCCGTTGCGCCACACGCTCGGCACCGACAGGCTGCTGTAGTCGTGCGCCGTCTGCGTGGTGTGCACCGGCTGGGTCAGCACCGGGATGTTGTCGGTGCCGGTGCGTTGCGCCACGGTGTTGTGCACGACGGTCATCGGCGCCTGTTGCTGGCGCTTGGCGGGCGACAGGCCGGTGGCGATCACCGTCACGCGCAGCTGGTCGCCCAGGCTCTCGTCGTAGGCGGTGCCGTAGATCACGTGCGCATCGTCGGCCGCGTAACGGCGGATGGTGTTCATCGCATTGCGGCTTTCCGACAGCTTGAAGGTGCTGCGGCCAGCGGCGATCAGCACCAGCACGCCACGCGCGCCCGAGAGGTCGATGCCTTCGAGCAGCGGGCAGGCCACGGCCGATTCGGCCGCCTTGGTCGCACGGTCGGGGCCGCTCGCAATCGCAGTGCCCATCATCGCCTTGCCGGGCTCGCTCATCACCGTCTTCACGTCTTCGAAGTCGACGTTCACGAGACCCGGCACGTGGATGATGTCGCTGATGCCGCCCACGGCGTTCTTCAGCACGTCGTTGGCGTGCGCGAAGGCCTGGTCCTGCGTCACGTCGTCACCCAGCACGTCGAGCAGCTTGTCGTTGAGGATCACGATCAGCGAGTCGACGTTGGCTTCGAGCTCGGCCACGCCGTTGTCGGCGGCCTTCATGCGGCGGTTGCCTTCGAAGTCGAAGGGCTTGGTGACCACGCCCACCGTCAGGATGCCCATCTCCTTCGCCACACGTGCGATCACGGGAGCCGCACCGGTGCCGGTGCCGCCGCCCATGCCGGCGGTGATGAAGAGCATGTTGCTGCCCTTGATCGATTCGCGGATGCGGTCCACCGCCTCTTCAGCGGCTGCGCGGCCGGCTTCCGGCTTGGCGCCGGCGCCCAGGCCCGTGGTGCCGAGCTGGATTAGGTGGTGCGCGCTCGAGCGGTTGAGCGCCTGCGCGTCGGTGTTGGCGCAGACGAACTCCACGCCTTGCACACCCTGCGCAATCATGTGGTCGACCGCGTTGCCGCCGCCGCCGCCCACGCCGATCACCTTGATCTGGGTGCCCAGGTCGAACTCTTCGATCATTTCGATTGCCATGTCTGACTCCAATTCTTTGCAGTTGCCGTGTGTGTTGAAAAACTCGTCTTCTCTTCTTGCTGTGCTGCGGGTGGGCCCGCGGTCTGAGGTGGCCAAGCGCCTGGTGGGTCATGGCCCAGGTGGTGCGCCCGCTGGAGACGATCGTTGAGATGTGGATGGCGTGTCATGTGAACTCCCTGTATTCCAGATTCAGTCTTTAGAAATTGCCGAGGAACCAGTCTTTGGCCCGGCCGAACAGTGTTTTGACGGACCCCGCCTGCTGCGCGGCCTTGATGCCACGCGCACGGCCGAGGCGCGCTTCTTCGAGCAGGCCCATGACGGTGGCCGAGCGAGGGTTGGCCACCATGTCGTGGAGCGAGCCGTGGTAGGTGGGGAGGCCCTTGCGCACCGGCTTCAGGAAGATGTCTTCCCCGAGTTCCACCATGCCCGGCATCACCGCCGCGCCACCGGTGAGCACGATCCCGCTCGACAGCAGCTCTTCGTAGCCGCTGTCACGGATCACCTGGTGCACCAGCGAGAAGATCTCTTCCACACGCGGCTCGATCACACCCGCGAGCGCCTGGCGGCTCAGCATGCGCGGCGCGCGGTCGCCCAGGCCCGGCACTTCGAGTTGCTCGCTCGGGTCGGCCAGCAGTTGCTTGGCCACGCCGTACTCCACCTTGATCTCTTCCGCGTCTTTCGTCGGCGTGCGCAGCGCCATCGCGATGTCGCTCGTGATCAGGTCGCCGGCAATCGGGATCACCGCCGTGTGGCGGATCGCGCCGTCGGTGAAGATGGCCACATCGGTCGTGCCCGCGCCGATGTCGACGAGGGCCACGCCCAGGTCCTTCTCGTCTTCGGTCAGCACCGCATGGCTGCTGGCGCTCGGGTTGAGCACCAGCTGGTCGACTTCGAGCCCGCAGCGGCGCACGCACTTCACGATGTTCTCGGCGGCACTCTGCGCGCCGGTCACGATGTGCACCTTCACCTCCAGGCGCCCGCCGCTCATGCCGATCGGCTCCTTGACCTCGTGGCCGTCGATCACGAACTCCTGCGGCTCCACCAAGAGCAGGCGCTGGTCGTTCGGGATGTTGATCGCCTTGGCCGTCTCGACCACGCGCGTCACGTCGACCGGCGTCACTTCCTTGTCGCGCACGATCACCATGCCCGTCGAGTTCTGCCCGCGGATGTGGCTGCCGGTGATGCCGGTGTAGACGCGCGTGATCTTGCAGTCGGCCATCATCTCGGCCTCCTTCAAGGCCTGCTGGATGCTCTGCACCGTGGCGTCGATGTTGACCACCACGCCGCGCTTGAGCCCGTGTGCCGCCGCGATGCCGAGGCCGGCGACTCTCAGCTCGCCATCGGGCAAGACTTCGGCCACCACCGCCATCACCTTCGCGGTGCCGATGTCCAGGCCGACGACCAGGTCCTTGTATTCCTTGGCCATGTGTTCCCTCAATTTCTCCTGCCGGGCGGAGTGGCCACCGTCGTGGTGGTGATCCCCTTCAAGCGCACGGCATAACCTTCGTTGTGTCGCAGATCGGCGTAGACCAGCGGACGCTGGTAGCGCTCGATCACCTGCGTGACGGTGGCGACGAAGCGAACGCTGCGTGCCACCAGTTCGTCTTGTGTGCCCCGGCCGAGTTCGATCTCGGCGCCGTTGTCGAACTCGGCATGCCACGAGCCGCGCCCGCTCATCGAGAGTTGGTCGATGTGCATCTCGAGCGTCTCGAACACCGGCACCAGCCGCTGGTACATCGCGAGCACTTCGGCCGAGCTGCCATCTGGTCCCTTGAGCGTGGGCAGTGCTTCGTCTTCCACGTCACCGAGGTTGGCCTGGAAGACCTCACCCTGCTGGTTCACGAGCTGGTCGTCGCCGTCCTTCATGGCCCACAGCGCCACCGCATGGTGCTCTTCGAGCAGCACGCGCAGGCGGTTGGGCCACACGCGCTGCACGATGGCTTGCCTCACCCATGGCACCGCCTCGAAGGCCTGCTTGCCGCGAGACAGGTCGAGCGTGAAGTAGTTGCCCGCCAGTTGCGGCAGCGCATTGGCGCGGATGGTCGACACGCTGTTGCGCGTGACCTCACCCTCCACCTTCACCGACTTGATGTTGAACACCGGCTGGCGGATCAGCCACATCAGCGCCAGCGCCGCCATCAACACGCCGCCCACGATGAAGAGCATCGAGGCGGTGATGTTGACCAGGCGCACCTCGCCCGGCAGCTCGACGGCGGCCGGGTTGAAGCGAGGCGTGGCGGCTTGGGCGCGCATGTTCAGGTCTTGCTGCTGTCGAGTGACGCGTTGGCGATCAGGTGCAGGCACAGCTGCTCGTAGGGCATGCCGTTCGCCGCGGCCGACTTCGGCACCAGCGAGTGCGAGGTCATGCCCGGCGAGGTGTTCATCTCCAAGAGGTACGGCTTGCGGTCGCTCTTGCGGATCATCAGATCGGCACGGCCCCAGCCGCGGCAGTTCAGCGTGCGGTAGGCCTCGACGACGATGCGCTGGATCTCGCGCTCTTCCGCTTCCGGTAGGCCGCTCGGCACGTGGTACTTCACGACGTCGGTGAAGTACTTGTTCTGGTAGTCGTAGTCGCCTTCCGGCGCGGCGATGCGCACCACCGGCAGCGCCACCGCATTTGCACCCTGGCCCAGCACCGGGCAGGTCACCTCGTCGCCATCGATGAACTCTTCGCAGAGCACTTCGTGGTCGTACTTGGCCGCCAACGCCACCGCATCGGCCATCTCGGAATAGCCGCTCACCTTGCTGACGCCGATCGACGAGCCTTCATGCGGCGGCTTCACGAAGAGCGGCAGGCCCAGCTCGTCGGGCACGGCGCGCACGTCCTCGCGCGATTGGCGGTTCGCCGGCAGCACCACATAGCGCGGCGTCGGCAGGCCTTCGGCCAGCCAGATGCGCTTGGTCATCACCTTGTCCATCGCGATGCTCGAGGCCATCACGCCCGAGCCGGTGTAGGGGATGCCCAGCAGTTCGAGCGCACCCTGCACCGTGCCGTCTTCACCATGGCGGCCATGCAGCGCGATGAAGCAGCGGTCGAAGCCTTGCTTCTTCAGTTCGACGAGGTCCTGCTTGGCCGGGTCGAAGGCATGCGCGTTCACGCCTTGCGATTGCAGCGCCTGCAACACGCCCTCGCCCGACATCAGCGACACGTCGCGCTCGGCCGACGTCCCGCCCATCAGCACCGCGACCTTCCCCAGCGCCTTCACGTTGATGCTGCTCATGTGGCCTCCTTCAACATCTCCGCCACCTGCCCTGCGACCGCACCGATCGTGCCGGCACCCATCGCGATCACCACGTCGCCACCCTTGGCCTGCTCGGCGATCACCGCCGGCATTTGCGAGATCTCGTCGACGAAGATCGGATCGACCTTGCCGGCCACGCGAAGCGCGCGCGCCAGCGAGCGGCCGTCGGCCGCGACGATGGACGCCTCACCGGCGGCATAGACCTCGCCCAGCAGCACCGCGTCGGCCGTGCCCATCACCTTCACGAAGTCTTCGAAGCAATCCCGTGTGCGCGTATACCGATGCGGCTGGAAGGCGATCACGAGGCGCCGACCGGGAAAGGCGCCGCGCGCCGCCGCGATCACCGCCGCCATCTCGACCGGGTGGTGGCCGTAGTCGTCGATCAGCGTGAACTTGCCGCCGTCCTTCGCCGGCCAATCGCCATAGCGCTGGAAGCGCCGGCCCACGCCGTGGAACTCGCCGAGTGCCTTCACCAGCGGTGCATCGGGCAATTCCAGTTCGGTCGCCACCGCCACCGCGGCCAAGGCGTTCAGCACGTTGTGCTCGCCCGGCAGGTTGAGCGTGATGTCGAGATCCGGCATCACCACGCCGTTGCGGCGCTGCGCGGTGAAGCGCATCTGGCCGCCTTCGAGCGCCTTCACGTTGACCGCACGCACCTGGTTGTCAGGCCCGAAGCCGTAGGTCACCACCGGCCGCGACACCATCGGGATGATCGACTTCACCCCGGGGTCATCGCCACACAGGATGGCCGCGCCGTAGAACGGCATGCGGTGCAGGAACTCGACGAACGCGCCCTTGAGCTTGGTCAGGTCGTGCCCGTAGGTGTCCATGTGGTCGGCGTCGATGTTGGTCACGACGCTGATCACCGGCAGCAGGTTGAGGAATGAGGCATCCGACTCGTCGGCCTCCACCACGATGTAGTCGCCCGAGCCCAGGCGCGAGTTGGCACCGGCCGCGTTGAGCCGCCCGCCGATCACGAAGGTCGGGTCGACGCCCGCTTCGGCCAGCACGCTCGTCACGAGCGAGGTGGTCGTCGTCTTGCCGTGCGTGCCGGCGATGGCGATGCCCTGCTTCAGGCGCATCAGCTCGGCCAGCATCACCGCGCGCGGCACCAGCGGCACACGCTTGGCGCGGGCGGCCAGCACCTCGGGGTTGTCGCCCTTCACGGCGGTGGAGGTCACCACGGCCTGCGAGCCTTCGATGTTCTTGGCGTCGTGACCGACGAACACCTTGATGCCGAGTGACGCGAGCCGGCGCGAGACCGGGCTGTCGCTCTGGTCCGAGCCCGACACCGTGTAGCCGAGGTTGTGCAGGATCTCCGCGATCCCGCTCATGCCGGCACCACCGATGCCGACGAAGTGAATGTGTTTCACCGCGTGCTTCATGCGGCCACCAATCTTTCAAGTTCATCGGCCACCCGGGCCGCCGCGTGCACACGCGCCAGGGCACGCGCCTTGGTCGCCATGCTCATCAGCGCTTCGCGCGTGAGGCCCTTCAAGAGGTCTGCCAATCGCTGCGGCGTCAGCTCGCTCTGCGGCAGGTGGATCGCGGCGCCTTGCCGCGCCATCCATTCGGCGTTGTCACGCTGGTGGCTGGTCGTGCTCACGACCAGCGGCACCAGCACGCTCGCCACGCCAGCCGCACACAGCTCGCTCACCGTCACCGCGCCGGCACGGCAGATGATCACGTCGCACTCGGCCAGGCGCTCGCTCATGTTGTGGATGAAGGGCAGCACCTCGGCATCGACATGCAGCGCGGCGTAGTCGGCGCGCGCCTTCTCGAAGTTCGCCGTGCCGGTCTGGTGCGTCACCACCGGCCGCTCGCGCAACGGCAGCAGCGCGATGGCACGCGGCAGCGCGTCGTTGAGCGCGCTCGCGCCGAGGCTGCCGCCCACCACCAGCACGCGCAGCGCGCCGATGCGGCCTTCGAAGCGCTCCAGCGGCGGCGGCAGGCTCTCGATCTCGGGTCGCACCGGGTTCCCGGTGACGATGCCCTGCTTGAACTTGTGCGCCGCTTCACCGTCGAAGCCGAAGGCCACCTTGTCGGCCACCGGCAGCAGGCTCTTGTTGCTCATCAGCAGCGACGCGTCGGCGTTCACCAGCATCAGCGGCTTGCTCAGCAGCGAGGCCATCAGGCCGCCCGGGAAGCACACGTAGCCGCCCATGCCGAGCACCGCGCTGGCCTTTCGCTTGCGCAGGATCTGCAGGCAGCTCCAGAACGCCAGCAGCAACCGGAAGCCGCCGGTCGCGGTGTGCAGCAGGCCCTTGCCGCGCAGGCCGCTGAAGGCGATGTTGTCCATCGGGATGCCCGAGGGCGGCACGAGCTTGTTCTCCATGCCATGCGTGGTGCCGAGCCAGCTGACGGTCCAGCCGCGCTTCTGCATTTCGGTCGCGACCGCGAGGCCGGGAATCACGTGCCCCCCCGTACCCGCCGCCATGATGACGAGGTGCTTGGCGCTCATGCGCGGCCCCCTCTCATCAGCTGCCGGTTCTCAATGTCGATGCGCAAGACGATCGCAAGCGTCACCAGGTTCATCAGGATGCCCGAGCCGCCGAAGCTCATCAGCGGCAGCGTCAGCCCCTTGGTCGGCAGCACGCCCAGGTTCACACCCATGTTGATGAAGGCCTGGCCGCCGATCCAGATGCCGATGCCTTGCGCGAAGAGCCCGGCGAACACCCGGTCGAGTGCCACCGCCTGGCGGCCGATGTGGAAGATGCGCCGTGCGAGCCAGAAGAAGGCGCAGATCACGGCCGCCACGCCGATGAAGCCCAGCTCCTCGCCGATCACGGCGAGCAGGAAGTCGGTGTGCGCCTCGGGCAGGTAGTGCAGCTTCTCGACGCTGCCGCCCAGCCCCTGGCCGAAGATCTCGCCGCGGCCGAAGGCGATCAGCGAGTGCGAGAGCTGGTAGGCCTTGCCGAGCGTGTACTTCTCGTCCCACGGGTTGAGGTAGGCAAAGATGCGCTCGCGCCGCCATTCGCTGAAGGTGATCATCAGCACGAAGGCGCCCACCAGCACGGCGGTGATCAGGAAGAACATGCGCCCGTTCACGCCGCCGAGGAAGAGGATGCCCATCGCGATGGCCGCGATCACCATGAAGGCGCCCATGTCGGGCTCGGCGAGCAGCAGGAGGCCCACCACCGCCACGCTCACCGCCATCGGCATCACGGCCCGGAAGAAGTTCTCCTTCACCTCCATCTTGCGCACCATGTAGTTGGCGGCGTAGAGCGCAATCGCGAGCTTGGCGAGCTCGGACGGCTGGAAGTTGGTGAAGCCCAGCGGGATCCAGCGGCGCGCGCCGTTCACGCCCTTGCCGATGCCGGGGATCAGCACCAGCACCAGCAGCAGGAGTGCCGCCACGAACACCCAGGGCGCGAATTTCTCCCACACGTTCACCGGCACCTGGATCACGATCACCGCTGCGACAAATGCCACGAGGATGGACAGCGCATGCCGCACGAGGAAGTGCGTGGGCGCATAGCGCGCGAACTTCGGGTTGTCTGGCAGCGCGACCGAGGCCGAATAGACCATCACGAGGCCGAGCGCCATCAAGGCCAGCACGACCCAGATCAGCTGCAGGTCGAAGCCATGCAGCTTGGTGGGCTGGCCGGATGCACCGGTCCAGTCGCGGATGGGCACGCTGCTGCTGCCGTCGCGCTTGACGAGCGACAGCAGCCGCTCTTTCAGCGAACCGACGAAGGCGAAGCGTCCGGCAAGCGTCGTCACACCACCTCCCCACTGGCGGATGCGATGGCCTGCACTTCGGCCACGAAGACCTCGGCGCGGTGCGCATAGTTGCGGAACATGTCGAGGCTCGCGCAGGCCGGGCTCAAGAGCACCGCATCGCCTGCATGCGCGCGCTGGAAGGCCCAGCGCGTGGCCTCTTCGAGCGACGCGTGCCGCTGCACTGGCACGCCGCTATGAAGCAACACCTGCTCGATGGCCTCGGCATCGCGGCCGAGGGTGGCCACCGCGCGCACATGGCGCTGCACGGGGATGGCGAGCGGGGTGAAGTCCTGCCCCTTGCCGTCACCGCCGAGGATGACGACGAGCTTGCTCGGCGACTTGTCTTCGCCCAGGCCGTTCAACGCGGCTACGGTGGCGCCGACGTTGGTGCCCTTGCTGTCGTCGTAGGCCTCCACGCCGTTGACGGCGGCGACGAACTCCACGCGATGCGGCTCGCCCGCGTACTCGCGCAGGCCGTGCAGCATGGGTGCCAGCGGGCAACCTGCAGCCGTCGCCAATGCGAGTGCGGCCAGGGCGTTGGCGGCGTTGTGGCGGCCCCGCACGCGCAGCGCATCGGCCGGCATGAGGCGCTGGATCATCAGGTCTTCCTCTTCGACCGCGGCGCCCTTCTTGGGCTTCTTCACGCCGGATTCATCGGGCTCCAGTGCACGCACCAGCCAGGCGATGCCGTTCTCGACCATCAGGCCAAAGTCACCCGGGCGCTGCGGCGCATCGAGCCCGAAGCGAACCACGTGGCGCTCGACGGGCTTCGCGAAGCGGCCCTTGCCCGGCACGGGCGGCGGGATCATTTTCTCGACCAGCGGGTCGTCACGGTTGATGACCATCACCGCTTCCTTGCCGAAGATGCGCGCCTTCGCGGCGGCATACGACTCGAGGCAGCCGTGCCAGTCGAGGTGGTCTTGCGTGACGTTGAGCACGGTGGCGGCGGTGGGCTCGAAGCCCTGCACGCCGTCGAGCTGGAAGCTCGACAACTCCAGCACCCACACGTCAGGCAGGTGCTCGAACACCGGGCCGGGCGGCGGCGGGGGAATCAGGTGGGGCGGCGGGCCGCCGCCGGTGGGTTCGTCGTCGGCAGGCGGCACTTCGGCCGCGGCCGCAGCAGGCTCGGCCGCCATCGCAGCCGCTTCGGTCTCGGCCGAGATTTCCTGCGCCCCCAGGGCTTCCGTTTCTGCGGCGATCACGTCGTCGTCCACCGGCGCGGGGGGCTCGGTCACCGGCTCGTTGGGCACGACGTCGGTTGACTCCGCCACAGGCGCCGCCGGCGCCGGCTCCAGCGCCAGCGCATCGGCGAGCGTCTGCAGCATCGTCGGCCCGATGTTGCCGGCCACGGCCACCCGCTTGCCGGTGCGCTCGACCAGCTGGCCGGTCATCGAGGTGGTGGTCGTCTTGCCATTGGTGCCGGTGATGGCGATCACCTTGGGCGAGTAGCCACGCTCGGCTTTCAGGTCGGCCAGCGCGCGCGCAAAAAGGTCGAGTTCGCCCTGCACCGGCACGCCGGTCTCGCGCGCGAGCGTGAGCAGCGGCGCGATGCGCTCGTCGCCCGGCGCCAGGCCCGGGCTCTTCAGCACCAGTTGCACACCCTCGCGCAGCAGCGCGGCGTCGAGCGTGCCGCTCAGGCGTTCGGCCGACGGCACCTGCTCTTTCAGCGCCGCGTCTTGCGGAGCGGTTTCGCGCGAATCCCACACGCGCACACGCGCGCCGTGGTCCGCACACCAGCGCGCCATGGCGAGGCCGGACTCACCGAGTCCGAGCACCAGCACATGAGCGTCTTTCAGATGGTTCATTTCTTCTCTAACGCAACTTCAGGCTGGCCAGACCGACCAGGCACAACAGCATCGTGATGATCCAGAAGCGCACGACGACCTGCGTTTCCTTCCATCCCGATTTCTCGAAGTGGTGGTGCAGCGGCGCCATCTTCAGGATGCGCCGGCCGGTGCCGGTCTTCTTCTTCGTGTACTTGAACCAGCTCACCTGCAGCATCACCGACAGCGCTTCGACGACGAAGATGCCGCCCATGATCCCGAGCACGATCTCCTGGCGGGTGATGACTGCGATCGTCCCGAGCGCACCGCCGAGCGAGAGCGCGCCCACGTCGCCCATGAAGACCTGCGCCGGGTGCGCGTTGAACCAGAGGAAGGCGAGGCCTGCGCCGGCCATCGCGGCGCAGAAGATCAGCAGCTCGCCGGCACCCGGGATGTACGGGAACAGCAGGTACTTCGAATACACCGAGCTGCCCACCACGTAGGCGAACACACCGAGCGCCGAGCCCACCATCACCACCGGCATGATCGCGAGGCCATCGAGCCCGTCGGTCAGGTTCACCGCGTTGCTCGCGCCCACGATCACGAGGTAGCTGAGGATGATGAAACCGAAGACACCCAGCGGGTAGCTGATCGTCTTGACGAACGGGATCATCAGGTCGGCCTTGGGCGGCAGGTCGTTCGAGAAGCCGCTCTGCACCCAGCGGATGAAGAGCTCGAGCACGCGCAGGTTGGAGGTCTCCGACACGCTGAACGCGAGGTAGATCGCGGCCACCAGGCCGATCAGCGACTGCCAGAAGAACTTCTCGCGCGAGCGCATGCCTTCCGGGTCTTTCTTGACGACCTTGCGCCAGTCGTCGACCCAGCCGATGGCGCCGAAGCCCATGGTCACGATCATCACGATCCAGACGAAGCGGTTGCTCCAGTCGAACCAGAGCAGCGTGCTGACACCGATGCCGATCAGGGTCAGCACGCCGCCCATGGTGGGCGTGCCGCTCTTGGCGATGTGCTGCTGCACGCCGTATTCGCGGATGGGCTGGCCGATCTTGAGCGCGGTGAGGCGGCGGATCACCCACGGCCCGAAGGCCAGGCCGATCAGCAAGGCGGTCATCGCCGCCAGCACCGCACGGAAGGTGAGGTACTGGAAGACGCGCAGGAAACCCAGTTGTTCCGGGTAGAGGCTCTGCAGCCACTGGGTGAGACTCAGCAGCATGGTGGGTCAGTGTCCTTGTTGTTTTGAAGGAGTGGCTGCCGTCAAGGCCGCCACCACCTGTTCCATCTTCATGAAGCGCGAGCCCTTCACCAGCACCGAGGCGCAGTCGGGCGCGGCGGGCAGCGCGGTCAGCAGCTCGGCCACGGTGTCGAAGTGGCGTGCGCCGGGGCCATAGGCATCGGCGGCGTAGCGGCACAGCGCGCCGGCCGTCCACAGCGCATCGATGCCGTGGGTGCGCGCATAGGCGCCCACCTCGCGGTGGAAGGCCGGGCCCTGGTCACCGACTTCACCCATGTCGCCCAGCACCAGCCAATGCGGCCTGGGCAGTTGCGACAGCACCTCGACCGCGGCACGCACCGAGTCGGGGTTGGCGTTGTAGGTGTCGTCGACGAGTGCCACCGGCACGCCCTGCACCTGCGCGCGCTTGAGCTGCGAGCGGCCCTTCACCGGCTCGAAGGCTTCGAGGCCGCGCACGATCGCATCGAGCGGCGCGCCGGCGGCGAGTGCGCAGGCGGTGACGGCCAACGCGTTCTTCACGTTGTGCCAACCAGGCATGCGCAGTTGCACAGCGGCGAAACCGGCCGGTGTGTGCAGCATCAGCGACCAGTGGTCCACCGCCCACTCGGCATCGGCGGTCACGTCGGCGGCGCCCTTGAGCGCGAAGGTCAGCGTGGGGCGCGAGCCGGCGAGCTGGTGCCACAAGGGCGCATACGCATCGTCGGCCGGGAAGACGGCCGTGCCGGTCGGGCCGAGCGCGTCGAACACGGTGGCGTTCTCGCGTGCCACGGCTTCCACCGTCGCCATGAATTCCTGGTGCTCGCGCTGGGCGTTGTTGACGAGTGCAACCGTGGGGCCGGCCATTGTCGCCAGCCCGGCGATCTCGCCCGGGTGGTTCATGCCGAGTTCGATCACGGCCGCGTGGTGGGCATCGCGCAGCCGCAGCAGCGTGAGCGGCACGCCGATGTCGTTGTTGAAGTTGCCTTCGGTCCAGAACGCAGCCTCGCCTTGCCAGGCGCGCAGCACCGAAGCGGTCATCTGCGTGCAGGTGGTCTTGCCGTTGCTGCCGGTGATGGCGATCAGCGGCAGGTTGAAGCGCGCGCGCCACGCGGCGGCCAGCGCACCGAGCGCCTGCTTGCTGTCGGCGACCTGCAGGCCGGGCATACCGGCTTCGATGAGGCCGCGCTCGGCGAGCGCCGCCACCGCACCGGCCGCCTTGGCCTGCGCGAGGAAATCATGCGCGTCGAAACGCTCACCGCGCAGCGCGACGAAGAAGTCGCCCGCCTGCAGCGAGCGGGTGTCGGAATGCACACGGCCGAGCGCGAGCGCGCCATTGCCCACCAGCGTGGAGCCGGGGAGCAGCGCGTGGGCCTGGGCGAGCGTCATCATCATGTCGACACCCTCGCGGCAAGCGCCGTGCGCGACTCGTCGACATCGGAGAAGGGATGCTTCACACCGCCGATGTCCTGCTCGGCCTCGTGGCCCTTACCGGCCACGAGGATCACGTCCTGCGGCTTCGCGTTCGTCACGGCGTGCACGATGGCCGCGCGGCGGTCTTCGATCACGAGCGCCCGATCGGGGCGCGCCATGCCGGCGGTGATCTGCGTGAGGATCTGCGCGGGCGGCTCCAGGCGCGGGTTGTCGCTGGTCACCACCACCTGGTCGGCCTCGCGCTCGGCGATGGCGCCCATCAGCGGGCGCTTGGTCGCGTCGCGGTTGCCGCCGCAGCCGAACACGCACCAGAGCGTGCCCTGTCGTTCCTGCGCGAAGGGGCGCACGGCTTGCAGTGCTTTTTCCAGTGCATCGGGCGTGTGGGCGTAGTCGACCACCACCACCGGCTGCTCGCCGCCGCCCACCTGCTGCATGCGGCCGGGCACGGGCGTGAGCTGGGCGCAGACACGCGCGATGTCTGCCAGCGCAAGCCCCAGCGCCCGCAGGCCGCCGATCATGGCCAGCAGGTTCGAGACGTTGTAGTCGCCGATGAGCCCGGTGCGCACGCCGGTCGATGACTCGCCCTCGTGCACGGTGAACATCAGCCCGCCGTCGCGGTAGGCGATGTCGCTCGCGCGCAGGCGCGCCGGGCCGCGGGTGCTGTAGGTCCACACGTCGAGCGCAGCCTGCAAGCCGGGCGCCAGCGTGGCGCCACGCTCGTCGTCCACGTTGAGCACGGCGGCGCGCAGGCCGGGCCACTTGAAAAGTTCGGCCTTGGCGGCCCAGTAGGCCTCCATGCTGCCGTGGTAGTCGATGTGGTCGCGGGTGAAGTTGGTGAAGAGCGCCACCGCCACCTGCGTGCCCGCCATGCGGTGCTCCACGATGCCGATCGACGAGGCCTCGATGGCACACGCCTTGAAACCCTGGTCGACGAAGCCCTTGAAGCCTGCCTGAAGCGTGACGGGGTCGGGCGTGGTGAGCCCGGTCGACTGGATCGACGACCCCGGTGCCGCCGCCGCCGAGGGCGGCTCGCCCACGCCCAGCGTGCCGACCACGCCGCAGCGCTTGCCCAGCAGTGACAGCGCCTGCGCCACCCACCAGGCAGTGGAGGTCTTGCCGTTGGTGCCGGTGACGGCCACCACGTCGAGGCGTTTGCTGGGCTGCTCGTACCAGTTGCTCGCGAGCGGCCCGGTCGCTGCCTTGAGGCCTGCCAGCGCGCCGACATTCGCGCCCTCGAAACGGAAGGCCTCTGCGCCCTTGGCTTCGACCAGGCACGCCACCGCACCCTTGGCCAGCGCGGCGGGCACGAACTGCCGGCCATCGTTCGCATAGCCCGGCCATGCGATGAACGCGTCGCCCGGCTGCACACGGCGGCTGTCGGTGCGCAGCTGCTTCACGCCGCGGCTCTTCAGCCACGCGATGGCGCTGCCGACGTCATGCAAGGTGGTGAGCGTCATCAGAAGCTCTCCTCCACCGTCGGCAGCTTGTTGGTCACGATCTGCTGCTTCACTTCGATGTCGGGCGGCACGCTCATCGAGCGCAGCGTCTGCTGCACGACTTCGCTGAACACCGGCGCGGCCACGTCGCCACCGAAATACTTGCCGTCGCTCGGCTCGTCGACCATCACCGCGACCACGATGCGCGGCTTGTCGATGGGCGCCATGCCGACGAACCACGAGCGGTATTTCTTGTCGGCGTAGCCCTTGCCTTCCTGCTTGTGCGCAGTGCCCGACTTGCCGCCCACCGAGTAGCCGATGGTCTGCGCCTTGGGCGCGGTGCCGCCGGGGCCGGCCGCCATCTGCAGCATGTGGCGCACGGCCTGCGCCGTCTTGGGCGACATCACGCGCACGCCGGGCGCCAGCACGTCGCTCGGCACGTTGTGGTTCTTGAGGATGGAGGTCGGCACGAGCTCGCCATCGCGCGCGAACACGGTGTACGCACGCGCGAGCTGGAAGAGGCTGGCCGACAGGCCATAGCCGTAGCTCATGGTCGCCTGCTCGACCGGCCGCCAGGTCTTGTAGGGGCGCAGACGCCCGCTCACCGCGCCGGGGAAGTCGATCTGCGGGCGCTGCCCCAGGCCCACCTGGGTGTACAGCTCCCACATCTCGCGCGGCTGCATCTGCATCGCCATCTTGACGGTGCCCACGTTGCTCGATTTCTGGATCACCTCTTCCACCGTCAGGTCGCCGTGCGGGTGGGCATCGCGGATGGTGGAGCCGGTGATGTTGATCGAGCCGGGGGCGGTGGCGATCACGGTCTTGGGCGACACACGCCCAGTCTCCATCGCGAGCGACACGATGAAGGGCTTCATCGTCGAGCCGGGCTCGAAGGTGTCGGTCAACGCGCGGTTGCGCAGCTGGCCGCCGGTCAGGTTCTGCCGGTCGTTGGGCGAGTAGCTCGGGAAGTTGGCCAGCGCCAGCACCTCGCCGCTCTGCACGTCGAGCACCACCACGCTGCCGGCCTTGGCCTTGTGCTGCGCCACCGCGTCGCGGATGCGCTGGTAGGCGTAGAACTGGACCTTGGAGTCGATGGAGAGCTGGATGTCACGGCCGTCGACCGGCTGCACGCTCTCGCCGATGTCTTCGACCACGCGGCCGAGGCGGTCCTTCACCACACGGCGCGTGCCGTTGCGGCCCTGCAGGTCCTTCTGGAACGCGAGCTCGATGCCTTCCTGGCCGCGCTCTTCGACGTTGGTGAAGCCAACCACATGCGCGGCGGCCTCGCCCTCGGGATATTTGCGCTTGAACTCGCGCACCTGATACAGGCCCTTGATGCCGAGCGAGAGCGCCTTCTTCGCCACGGCGTCGTCGACCTGGCGGCGCAGCCACACGAAGTTGGGGCTGTCGTCGAGCCGGTTGGCCAGCTCGGTGGTCGTCATGCCCAAGAGCTTGGCGAGGTTGGCACGCTGGTGCTTGTCGGCCTCGAAGTCCTTGGGGATGACCCACAGCGACGGTGCAGGCACGCTGGAGGCGAGGATGAGCCCGCTGCGGTCGGTGATGCGCCCGCGGCTGGCGGCCAGCTCCAGCGTGCGCGCGTAGCGGATCTCGCCCTGCTTCAGGAAGAAGTCGTTGCCGACGATCTGCACATAGACCGCACGGCCGGCGAGCACGCAGAAGCCCAGCCCGACCAGGCCGACCAGGAATTTCGAGCGCCACGGCGGCGTCTTCGAGGCGAGCAGCGGGCTCGTCGAATACATGACGCTGCGTACGTTGACGGCGCCGGCCTTCGGGTTCTTCTGCGACTTGCTACCCGGCAGCTTCATTGCGCGCTCCCAGGGGCCGACGCCGGCGGCGAATACGGCACGTACTGCGTCACCGCGGGCGTGGCGCCACGCATGGCCAGCCGCTCGCGCGCGACCTTCTCCACCCGCAGCGGCGTGGCCTGCGACTGCTTCTCGGCGATCAGCCGCTCGTGTTCGATCTCCAGCTGGCGAGCCTCGCTCTGCGCGCGGTCCAGCTGCGCGAAGAGGCGCCGCGAGTCGTAGGACACGCGTACAAGATAGACGCTGCTCAACACCAGCGCCACCAGCAGGATGACGTTCAGGCGGGTCATGCCGCCTTCCTGTTCCACAGCACGATCTTCATGCTGCGACCTCCGTTCTTTCAGCAACGCGCATGACCGCCGAGCGGGCACGCGGATTGGCGTTCACTTCTTCATCGGACGGCTTCACACGTCCGAGCGATTTCAGACGCATCGCCTTCGGCGCCGCAAACGGAGCCCGGCGGTCGTAGACCTCCTTGCTCTCCTTGGCGATGAAGGTCTTCACGATGCGGTCTTCGAGCGAGTGGAAGCTGATGACCACCAGCCGCCCACCGGGCAGCAGGAGGTCGATCGCCACGTTCAGAGCTTGTTCGAGTTCCTCAAGCTCGGCGTTGACGAAAATCCGAAGAGCCTGAAATGTGCGCGTTGCAGGGTTCTGGCCCGGCTCGCGGGTTTTGACCGCACCAGCCACGACTTCGGAAAGGTCGCGAGTGGTTCGAACTGGATTCCCGCTTTGGCGCCGAGCAACAAGCGCCTTTGCAACCTGTAGAGCAAACCGTTCTTCCCCATAGTTCTTGATCACCTCCGCAATCAGGCGCTCGTCGGCGCGGGCCAGGAAATCCGCGGCGCTCTCACCCCGCGATGTGTCCATGCGCATGTCCAGCGGGCCGTCGTGGCGGAAGCTGAACCCGCGATCCGGGTCGTCGATCTGTGGGGAAGACACACCCAGATCGAGCAGGAGCCCATTGACCTTGGAGATGCCCTGCGCGGCCAAGGCGTCGGCCATGTGCGCAAAGCTCGTGTGATGGATGGAAAAACGCGGGTCCTCGACCCGCGTTGCTCCTGTCGTGGCGGCGGCAACGGCCTGCAGGTCCCTGTCGATGGCGACGACCCTCCCCTTGTCGGAAAGCCGCGACAGCAGCAGCCGCGAGTGGCCGCCGCGGCCGAAGGTGCCGTCGAGGTAGGTGCCGCTCGTGTCGGTGACGAGCGCATCCACGGCTTCATGAAGAAGCACCGTCGTGTGTTCAAACGCAGAGGCGGCCGGGGCGGGCATGAAGGTCTCGCTCAGAAGCTGAAGCTCTTCAGCGACTCGGGCATCGGTGACTGCATCACCTCGGCCTCGTGCTCGGCGTAGCGGGCCGTGTCCCACAGCTCGAAGTGGCTGCCCATCCCGAGCAGCATCACGTCGCGCGTCAGGCCGGCGGCCGCACGCAGTTCAGGTGCAATGAGGACGCGCGACGAGCCATCGATTTCCACGTCCATCGCGTTGCCGAGATAGACACGCTTCCAGCCTGCGGCCTCCATCGGCAGCGCGGCGAGCTTGTCGCGAAAGATCTCCCACGTGGGCCGCGGGAACACCAGCAAGCCCCCGTGGGGGTTCTTGGTGATGGTGAGCTGGTTGACGCCCATCGCGGACAGGACCTCGCGATGACGCGACGGCATGGCGATACGCCCTTTGCCGTCCAGCGTCAGCGCGGCTGGACCCTGGAACACAATGTTTGCCACAAAAACCCACTGAAGTGCACTTATCTGCACTGTAGCTCATCAGAAGAGCCAGGGTCAACGGCAATTCCAAAGAAAAATCAATGGAATCAAGGACTTAGCGACGGAAGTTGAAAGGGTGAAACTGTGTGAAAAACTGCTTATGAAATAAGGACTTGCGAGGGGCAGTGAAAGCGATGCCTGAGCTTCCCGGCCGCTCTCGGCCGAGGCGGTTCGGGTTAGCGAGCAAAGGTCAGGGGGTTCGTCCGAGCGGCATCCCGCCGCAGGACCGTCAGAGGGCAATTAGCCCGAGTTCCAGCGCCGTGGTGATCGATTCCTGCCGGTTCGTCACCTGCAGCTTGCGCGAGATCTGCTGGAACACATAGTCGACCGAGCGTTTGGACAGGCCCACCAGCGGCCCGATCTCGTGCGACTCGAAGCCGAGCGCCCCCAGGCGCAGGACTTCCTTTTCCTTGTCCTTGAGCGTCACCGCGCCCAGCTCCGACAAGTCCCACAGCAGGCCACTCGCGGTGACCCACTGGTGAATGTACTGCGCGAGCAGTTGCCCTTCGCACAGCACCTGGTAACGGCGCGCCTGCAACGCAGCCCACACGTCGGGCAGGCGGCTGTTGAACGACACCGCGCCCCACTCGCGATAAGGACCATGCACCGGGAAGCTGATGCGGCTGCGGTAGCTGTCGGACAGGGCCAGGTGCAGGTCGGGGGCCTGCGTCTTCAGGCCCGCCTGGTCGACACGCCAGACCGCCGGCACGTGCGAGGTCTTGCAGTGGCGCACGACCTCGTCGGTTTCGAGCAGGTTGCGCGAGTGGTAGGCCACGCGCGTCTCGTTGGGCAGCGGGCCGTAGACCCAGTAGGTGGACTCGCCGCCGAGCCGCGGCATCCAGCAGGTGTAGCTGATGCAGTCGAAGCCGTGCTGGCGCGCCAGCTCGGTGAGGATGGGCGCCAGCTTGCGCGTGCGCAGCCGGTCGGCCACCACCCCGAGTGTGTCGACGAAGCCGTCGTCGGCATGCGGCACCTCAATGGCCGAGAGGTCGAGCGAGCGCACGCGGTAGCGCTGGCCGCAGAACGTTCCTTTGGTGACGATGGGCCCTTGGGCCGACTGCGAGGCAGTCTCGGCCGGAAGAGGAGCAATCGACATATCCATGAGGCACACCCGTACAGCTTGAGCTCGATGCGGACAAGAGCGCGGACGAGACCCACCCCACCCGAAGCATCACTATTGGGTGAATGGTCGTGCAAAAAAATCCCTAATGCGCATTGCCCCCCTAACTTTGTCGACTCATGGTGGGCCCCACGCCACGATGGCTTGTCACTAATACAAGTGCGCTGCACGAAGGGTTGATGCGCGAGAGCGTCGCCGCCGATCATGGCCGCCACTCTTTCGACCTCCGGACCGGCCCTTCGCATGCTGCTGTCGCTGTTCAAAACGCGCTCTCGCACCGAGTGCGAAGTCCGCCTTCACGACGGCACGCGCTTTCGTGTGCGCCCCGGGGAAACACTGCTGGACGCCGCGCTCGCCGCGGGCCTCGATGCCCCTTACAACTGCCGGGTCGGTGCTTGCCGCACCTGCCGCTGTGAGGTAGTGGAAGGCAAGGCGAATTCGCTGGTCGACCGCGCCTACGTGCTCGAGCCGCACGACCTGCAGCGCGGCGCCTACCTCGCGTGCCAGACGCAGCCCTTGTCCGACCTCGTGCTGCGCTGGGAGATGGGCCACCGGCCCGAAAGCGGCATAACCGCCAAGGTGAGCGGTCAGGCGCAGCTCACGCCACGCGTGTGGCGCGTCTCGCTCATCACCGCCCGCGCCTTGCAGGCCTCTCCCGGCCAGTACGTGGGCGTGCGCGTGCCGCAGGGCGAGAACCCGGCGTGGCTGCGGCCCTATTCGATCGTGAGCCTCGCACCGCACCTCGACGGCAGCCTGCTGCACCTCGACGTCGCACGCCACGCCGGCGGGCGCATGTCGACCTGGCTCACCAGCGCCGACGCCATCGGCCAAGCGGTGCAGCTCGCCGGCCCCTTCGGCGACTGCGTGGCGGGCAGCGACGCCGCGCCGCTCGCCGCGGCCGGCGCGGGCAGCGGCATCGGCGCCGCCTGCGGCGCCTTGATGGAAAGCCACGCCCGGCAGCCCTCGCGCCCCACCCTGCTGCTCGCCTACGGCGCGCAACTGCAAGACCTCTACGGCGCCGACGCGCTCGCCGCCAGCGCGCGGCGACACGGCGCACGCCACCTGAGCCTCGCCTGGGCCGAACACGCGCCCACCGCCGCGAGCGGCACCGCACGTGGCCGTGCGCCCTTCGGGCTCGACGCCATCGGCGCCTGGGCCGCCTCGTGGTCGCACACGCCCTCGCAAGCCACCCACGACGCACGCGTGCTGCTCTACGGACCCAGCGGCTTCGTCGACGCCTGCCTGCCGGTGCTGCACGACATGGGCTTCGGTGCCGAGCGCATCCGCTTCGACCGCTACCAATCGCCCTCCGAGGAGACGACATGACCCACTACCTCAAGCACTCGCTCATCCTCGTGGTGATGCCCACGTTCGCGATCCTCGCCACCGTGGTGCCGATGTGGGGCCTGGCCGGCGCGCTGGCTCTGGTCGCTTACCAGATCGCCGTCGACGTGGCCACGCCGCGCGAGCTGGCGGTGCCCGAGTACCGACACCCCTGGCTCATCAACGCCGTGCCGTATGTGCACATCCCGACCTCGGCGTTCGCGCTGCTGATGCTGGCGTGGATGGCCGCACCGGGCGACCTGCTCGGCATCGGGCAGCTGCTCGATGGCCTGGGGCTCGACAGTCTGCTCGGCGCCTCGCTCGCCACCCGCAGCGAGCCGGCCGGTTGGGGCTCGCTCGTGGCCGCGGCGGTGACGCTCGGCTTCGTGATGTCGACCAACACCATCGCCGCGCACGAGCTCGTGCACCGCACCGCGAGCCCCTTCGCCGTGTGGCTGGGCCGCTGGATCCTCGCCACCGTGGGCGACGCGCAGTACTCGATCACGCATGTGTACGTGCACCACCTGCACGTGGGCACGCCCCACGACCCATCGACCGCCAAGCGTGGCGAGAACCTCTATGCCTTCGCGCTTCGCAGCGTGCGCGGCCAGTACCGCGATGCGTGGCAGATCGAGATGCGTCGCCTGCGCGAGCGGCCCTGGCTGCTGCGGGCGCTGACGAACAAGGTGACGACCGGCGTCGCGATGAGCGGCCTGATCGCGCTCGCCTTCTACGCGGCGGCCGGGTGGCGGGGCGTGGCGGCGTTCGCGATGGTGGCCGCCACCTCGAAGTTCCTGCTCGAAGCGGTGGAGTACATCCAGCACTACGGCCTGGTGCGCACGCCGGGCGGCAAGATCGAGTCGCACCACAGCTGGGAATGCAGCAGCCGTGCCGCCTCGCACATCATGTACAACCTGCCGCGGCACGCGCACCACCACCTCGACGCACGCCTGCCCTACTCGGCCTTGAAGCCCACCGCGGAAGCGCCCGACCTGCCCTACGGCTACGTGGCGCACATCCTGCTGTCGATGGCGCCGCCGCTGTGGCGCCGCTTCGCCGCGCCGCGCCTGGCGAGGTGGGACGCCGAACTCGCCTCGCCCGCCGAGCGCGAACTGGCCCAGCAGGCCAACCGCGACAGCCGCCTGCCGTCGTATGCGGCGCTGGCGCCGGCCGAGCGGCCTTAGAACGACTCCAGCACCACCGCGCTCTCTTCCTCGAGCGCGGCGCAGGTGAGGAACACATCGCGCAGCGCGCCACCTTCGGCGCGCTTGGCGAGCGAGCGCCAGGTGGCCGCGCCCAGGCGCTCGGCCTGCGCCTGCAGGCGGTACTGCTCTTCCACGGGAAAGCGGGCAAAGAACTCACCGGCCAGCGTGCCCAGGTCGGGGTTCTGCTCACGGATCTGTGCCTGCACCGCGTCAGCATCGGTGTGCAGGCCCTCGATGCGCCGCGCCACTTCTTCCTCGCGCGCAGCACAGGCCAGCAGCGCGATGCGACGCTCGCCTGACTCGTTATCCGCCCAGGCGCGGTAGCGTGCGGCGGCCATGCGCTCGGCCGTGGCCATCAGCAGCTGTTGCTGGCCCGGTTTGGCACGTTGCATCAGCTGGCCCAGCACCTCGGTCAACTCGCCAGACGTCGTCGTCGCAGTCATGTGAACCCCCTGTGGTGATCGGTCGCGCAGTGTGCCACTCGCTCTGAAAGCCCCCATACCGGAGCGGGCTGGCGGGCCATTTCGCACTAATCGCAAACGTGGGGTCTAGGGGGTTGCCGCTGCCGGCGCGCCGCCGGGATCATGCACGCGACCTTGCACTGCAACAACGAACCCTGAGGACTCCACCGTGTCGACCAAAGACGAGATCGATGTGACCTACGGCGTGGACAACGACTTCTTCCGCCTCTGGCTGGACGAATCGATGGCCTACACCTGCGCCCTCTTCCAGACCGGCGACGAGACGCTCGAGCAGGCGCAGCTCAACAAGCACGAGCACCACTTCCGCGCCGCCCGCGTGCGCCCGGAGTCGCGCGTGCTCGACATCGGCTGCGGCTGGGGGGCCAACCTCGAGTACCTCACCGTGCACAAAGGCGTGCGCGAGGCGGTGGGCATCACGCTGTCGCAGGACCAGTACGACGCGATCCTCGCGCGCAAGATCCCCAACACCACCGTCAAGCTCGTCGACTACCGCGACTACGCCCCCGAGAAGAAGTTCGACGCCGTCATCAGCATCGGCATGTTCGAGCACGTGGCCACGCCGCAGCAGACGCAACGCGGCGACCACATCGGCATCTACCGCGAATACTTCCGTCGTGCCTGGGAGTGGACACGCCCGGGCGCCTGGTTCAGCCTGCAGTCGGTGATCGGCGCGCGCATCCCGCGCGGCACCGCGTTGAAGGAAATCGCGTGGACCACCACGCACATCTTCCCGGGCGCCATCTCGCCGCGGCCCGAGGCCATCTTCGCCGCCGCGTCGCCCTACTGGGAGGTGATGGAGCTGCACACCCGCCGCGACCACTACGCCCGCACCACGGCCGAGTGGCTGCTGCGCCTGGAGAAGAACAAGGACACGATCTGCCAGCGCTTCGGCGAGCAGGTCTTCATCGACTACCAGCGCTACCTGCGCGCCTGCGTGATGGCCTTCGAAGAGGGCTACCAGTCCCTCGCGCAATTCGCGCTGCGCCGGCTCGACGACTGAGCCCTCTCCCAAATTCTCTTCACTGCATCAAAAGGAATCACCATGGAACAAGTCATCGACAAAGCGCTCAGCGACGAGGCCATCGTCGCGCTGCTCAAGCGCGCCTATCAATTCGCCAAGCCCGAGCAGGCCGACGCGGCGGGCCGCCTCACGCTCGACTCCACCGTCGAGTCGCTGGGCATCGACTCGCTCGCCGCGCTCGAGATGTCGGGCTTCGTGGAAGAAGAGCTCGACCTGCACTTCCAGGACGACGAGCTCGTCGCCATCCGCAGCATGCGCGACCTCGCCACGCTGATGCGCAAGCACCTCGACCGGCGCCATTGACGCTGCAAAGGAGTCACCGCCATGACACCCACCGCCCTGCAATCCGCATCGCCGCGCCTGCGCCGCCGAGAGCGCATGTACCGCGAATACATGACGTTCTTCGAGCACGCCGAGAAGCACCGCCGCTGGAACCCGATGCACGACATCCCCTGGGAGCAGCTCGAATCGCAGCGCTTCCACGACGAGGTCGACCAGAGGATGGGCGCGGAGGCCAAGGCGCGCCTGGCCACCTGCCTCGAGACCTTCTGCGGCGTCGAGCTCTTCATCCCCGACTACACGAAGAACGGCTTGAACTTGAGCCGCGACATCTTCGGCCAGGCCTGGTTCCACCTCGCGTGGGGCTATGAAGAGAGCAAGCACGCCCTCGTCTTCCGCGAGTACCTGTTGCGCTCCGGCCTGCGCACGCTCGACCAGTACATGGACTACGAGGAAGAGGTGCTCAAGACCGAGTGGACGCTGCCCTTCGCGTCGAACCGGCAGATGGCCTGCTACGGCGCGCTGCAGGAGATCGCCACCTTCATGATCTACATCCAGCAGCGCAACGCCTACCGGCAGATGGGCAACGAGGTGCTTGCCAAGCTCTTCGACTTCGTGGCGCGCGACGAAGCAGCGCACGCGGCCTTCTATCGCAACTTCATGCGCTTCGAGTACGAAGAAGACCCCGAGGGCACCGCGCAAGACCTCGCCTACGTCATCTCCAACTTCGAGATGCCGGGCGAGAAGCTCGTGCCCGAGTTCGAGCGCCGCCTGCAGGTCGAGGGCGTGGCGATCTCGTCGCAGGACTTCCTGCTGCACGGGATCATGCCCACGCTCAAGTCCATCGGCCTCACTCGCCGCGACATGGTGCGCGCGATGCGCAAGCAGACGCCACCGGTGGTCACCCCCCACGCCCAGCCCGATCTGGAACTTGCCGCTGCCTGAGGAGCCCCACGATGAACAACATCCAGCGTCCCGCGCTCGACCGTTCGCTGTACGAGCCGTCTCACCTGTGGGCCCTGGCCCACTTCGTCTACGCCCTCGCCCTCTTCTTCGTGCCGGGGTACCTGAGCTACCAGGTGGCGCTCTCGGAGCTGCCGCTGTGGGCGCAGATCCCGGCCATCGCCCTCCTCACCATCCTCGCGGGCTACGGGCTCAACCTGCTCGGCGTGATCGGCCACGAAGGCACGCACGGCAACTTCGTGAAGAACCGGCGGCTCTCGGCCGTGATCGGCATCTTCAGCGCCTCGGCCGTGGTGAGCTACATGGAGATGGGCTTCGCGCTCAGCCACTGGAACCACCACCGCTTCACCAACCAGAAGGACGACCCCAACGTCTACCCGGTGGAGAACCTCAAGACCTGGTGGTCGCGGCTCCTGATGTCTCGCATCAACTACAACCTCGTCTACCTGAAGGACACCTTCTCGATGGCGATGGGGAAGATTCCGGCCTTCAAGTACAAGGTGGCGTTCACCGAGGCCGACCAGATCCTCTTCGCGCGGCTCAACTTCCTCTTTGCCGCGATGTGGATCGCGCTCTACGCCGCGATCTTCACCATCGACTGGCGCGCCGGTGTCTTCGTGGTGGCGCTCCCCACGCTCGCCGTGAAGTTCATCGCCGCCTGCCAGATTTTCATCGACCACGGCGGCCTCGACGACGACCGGCTCTTCCGCAATTCGTGGAGCCGCACCTCGCCGCTGATGACGATCCTCTTCTTCGGCGCGAACTACCACAACGAGCACCACGCCTACCCCGGCATCCCCTGCTACCGGCTGCCGCAGGTGCACCGCATCCTGCGCGAGAAGGGTGTGTTCGAGGCGGTGCCGGTGCCGGTGGAGCGCGGCTTCTTCAAGTCCTTCAAGCCGCTGTTCCAGGTCTATGCCCCCACGGCCAAGGGCGACGACTTCGACCCCTTCGAGCTTCCGCAGGCGCCGGCTTCCAGCGATGAACGCGGCGTGCCACAAGCGGCTGCGGTGGCGGTGGGCGCCGTGGGATCGGCGCGGTGAAACACACCGAGCCGACGCCGCTCTACGCATTGCTCGACGCCATCGAGCGCTGCGAAGAGCGCGGCCACACCTACCTGGCCTCGGGCGGCGTGAGCCGCCAGCGCAGCTACGCCGAGCTGATGGCCACCGCCCTCACGGTGCACGGCCAGCTGAACGCACGTGGCCTGCGTGCCGGCCAGCGGCTCGCGGTGATCGCGGCCGACGCGTCGAGCTTCATCCCCACCTTCGTGGCCGGCGTGCGCGCAGGCTTGGTGCTGGTGCCGCTCGCGCCGCCCCCCCTCGGCGGGCGCCAGCAGAGCTACGCCGCGCTGCTGCGTCAGATCGCCGGCGTGGCCGAGCTGCACGCGATCGTCGCGCCCGAGAGCCTGCATACCCTGGTGGCCGAGGCCATGCCCGGCGTGCCGCTGCTCGGCTATGACGAACTGCACACCCCCACCGGCCAGCCCACACCCGCACCGGCCGAACTCACACCCGACGACACCTGCTTCCTGCAGTTCACCTCGGGCTCCACCGGCACGCCCAAGGGCGTGATCGTCAGCTACCGCAACCTCGCCGCCAACACGCGGGCCATCATGGAACACGGCCTGCAGATCACGCCGCGCGACGTGGGCGTGAGCTGGCTGCCGCTGCACCACGACATGGGGCTCATCGGCAAGGTGCTGGCGCCGCTCGCCCACCGCACCGAGATGGTCTATCTCTCCACCTCGGCCTTCATCAAGAACCCCAACCTCTGGCTCGACGCCATCTCGCGCCACGGCGGCACGATCAGCTTCGCGCCCAACTTCGCCTTCGCCTACGTCGCCAAACACTATCTGCGCCGCCCGGTGCCGCTGCACCTGGGCAGCCTGCGCGTGCTGGGCTGCGGTGCCGAGCCGATCAACCCCGAGGTGCTGGCCGAGTTCAGCCGCTGCTTCGCGCCGCTCGGCCTGCGTGACGGCGTGATCGCGCCGAGCTACGGCATGGCCGAGGCCACGCTCGCCGTCTCGTTCAGCCGCCGCTGGCACACGCTGGCCATCGACCGCCACGCATGCGAGGCGCAACGCCGCGCCCTCCCGTGCGAGGCGGCCGGCGCGCTGCGCCTCGTCTCCTGCGGCCCGGCCTTCCCCGAGCATGCGATCACCGTGCTCGACGCACAGGGCCAGCACCTCGACGCCGAGGCCATCGGTGAGATCGCGGTGCGCGGCCCGAGCGTTAGCCGCGGCTATTTCCGCAACCCCGAGGCCAGCGCCGGGAACTTCGTCGACGGCTGGCTGCGCACGGGTGACCTGGGCTTCCTGCACGGCGGCGAGGTCTACATCTGCGGGCGGGTGAAGGACCTCATCATCGTCAACGGCCGCAACGTCTGCCCGCAAGACGTGGAATGGCTGGTCGAAACGCTGCCCGGCGTGCGCAGCGGCGCGGTCGCCGCGTTTGCAGTGCCGGGCGCGGCCACGGAGCAGGTGGTGGTGCTGCTCGAAGCGCGCGGTCAGGAGCGCGGCCTCGAAGAGCGCATCCGCGAGCGGCTTGCCGAGGAGATGGGCCTCACGTTGCACGACGTGCGGGTGCTGCCCTCCGGCCGCATTCCCAAGACGACGAGCGGCAAGGTGCAGCGGGCCAAGGCGCGTGGCGAGTACCTGGCGGGCAGCTACGACGTCGAGCACGCCGAGGCGAGCGCGGAGGAGCCGGCATGACCCTGCTGCCGGCCACGCACTACCGCATCACCGAGATGACGCACCACGTGCGCCCGTCCGACCTCGACATGTTCGGCCACGTCAACCACGCCAAGCCCATCGACTATTTCGAGCTCGGCCGCTTTGACTGGCTCACGCAAAACCGCTTCCCGCTCGACGAGCGCTGGACACCCGTGGTCGCCCGCATCGAGGTGAACTACCGGCGCGAGCTCTTCCTCACCCAGATCCGCGTGCAGACCGTGCTCGCCGAACTCAAGCAATACACCGCCGAGTTCCAGCAATCGGTTTTCGTGCCCGACAGCGACACCCCCGCCGTCACCGGCTCGGTGCGCGTGAGCTTCATCAGCAAGGCCACCGGCCGCCCCATGCGCCTGCGCGACGTCGAAGCCCTCGCCTGCTTCCAGGCGCCGCGCGAAACCGCCATCGCCTGAACCCCTCACTCTCCACACGGAAACGACCATGAAAACCTGGCAGTGCGCCATCTGCGGCTGGATCTACGACGAAGCGGCCGGCATGCCCGAACACGGCATCCCGCCCGGCACCCGCTGGGCCGACGTGCCCGCCGACTGGCTCTGCCCCGACTGCGGCGTGAGCAAGGCGAGCTTCGAGATGGCCGAGCTCCAACCCAGCTGAGGCGACGATGAGCGAGACCACGCCCGAGACCCTGCGCCTGCGCGCCGCCGACGACCACGCCATCACGGCGCTGCGTTATGCCGCCACCCGCAACGAGCAGGCCCGCATCGTCGTGGCCGGCGCGACCGGCGTGCCGCAGCGCTTCTACCGCCGCATGGCGGACTACATGGCGCGGCGCGGCGTGAGCGTGCTCACGCTCGACTACCGCGGCATCGGCCTCTCGAAGCCGCCCACGCTCAAGGGCTTCCCGGCCGACCAGATGGACTGGGTGAGCGACCTCGCCGCCGGTGTCGAACACATGGGCGACGGCAGCGTGCCGCTCTACGTGGTGGGCCACTCGCTCGGCGGGCACGCCTTCGGCCTGCTGCCCAATCACCACAAGGTGAGCGGCGTCTACACCTTCGCCACCGGCGCCGGCTGGCACGGGTGGATGACCCCGGTCGAGCGCCTCAAGGCCATCGTGATGTGGAACACCGTCGCCCCGCTGCTCGCCGCCTGGAAAGGCTACCTTGGCTGGAGCGCGATCGGCATGGGCGAAGACCTGCCGCTGATGGTCTACCGCCAGTGGCGCCGCTGGTGCCAGAACCCCCGCTACTTCTTCGACGACCCGCAGATGGCGCAGACGGTCGCGCGCTTCAAGGACGTGCGCACGCCCATCGTCGCCGCCAACGCGACCGACGACGCCTGGGCGCCACCCGCCTCGCGCGACGCCTTCATGAGCGCCGGCTACGTAAACGCACCGTGGACGGGCCGCGACATCACGCCGCAGGATCTGCGCGTGCGCCACATCGGACACATGGGCTACTTCCGCCCCGGGGCCGAGTCGCTGTGGCAGGACGCGCTCGACTGGTTCGCCGCGCTGCCGGAGCGGCACGAGACATCGCCGCAGAACGTGACGCAACTCGACGAAAGGCGCCGCGCATGAAGGCCTCTGCCGTGCTCGGCGCCGTCGCGCCCACCCGCTCGGTCGACGCGACCGCCGTCACGAGCTTCACCGGCCCGCGCGACCGCGCCCGCTCGGGCGAGGCCCGCGCACGGCAGCGCAACCTCGTGCGGGCGCTCTCGCGCCATGTGCGGTCCGACACGGCCACCGGCGTGCGCCTCGCCCTGGCCGACTACACGCTCTTCCTGCTCGGCCTGACGCTCGCCGCACTGGCCACCCACCCCGCGCTGCGCATCGCCGGCGCGCTGCTCGCCGGCCTCAAGCTCTGCGGCTTCTCGGTGCTGGGCCACGACGCGGCGCACAACATGCTCACCCGCTCGCGCGCCCTCAACAAGCTGATCGCGGTGGCGGTGTTCACGCCCTGCCTCTTCAACTACCGCCTGTGGCTGCACGCCCACCACGCGCTGCACCACACCTGGACCAACGGCGCCCCACCCGACATCCACAAGCCTTTCACCTTGCAGCAGTACCGCGCGATGCCCGCCTGGCAGCGACTGTGCGTGCGCGCGTCGCGCTCGCCCAGCCTGCTCGCGCAATCGATCTACTTCATCTACGACCGGCTCACGCGCGTCACGATCTTCTCGCGCGTCTACCCAGCGGCGGTGCGGCGCCAGGCCGTGCCCTACACGCTGCTCACGCTCGCCTACCTCGGCGGCACGGCGGCGCTGCTCGGCTGGCGCCGCCAGTTCGAATGGGCCGACACGCTCGTCGACGTCTTCCTGGTGATGGTGCTGCCGCTGCTGGTGTTCCATGCGCTCACCTCCATCGTGCTCTTCCTGCAGCACACGCACCCGCGCATTCCCTGGTTCACGCGAGACGACCCGGTCGAGCAGGCCTTCGGCCAGGAGGAACTGGTGGCCCACGTGCCGCTGCCGAACTGGATCGGCTCGGTGATGCACTACTCGCTCGAGCACCCGGTGCACCACATCGTGCCCACCATCCCTTGCTACCACGCCCGCGCGGCGCAGGCCGAGCTGAACCTCCTGATCGGCCCGCGCGCCGTCATCCTCAAGCCCACGCTCGGCAACATCCGCAGCGTGTTCCGCCGCTGCAAGCTCTACGACTACGAGACGCACCGCTGGCGCGATTTCGAGGGCCGCTACACCACCGGCAGCCTCGCACGCAGCGTGCGCGACCCCGTCCACGCCGTCAGGAGATCCGCATGAAGACGCTCACCGAGCAACTGTCGGGCTACGCCACCTGCCACCGCGACCGGCTTAACATCGCCACGCACTATCTGGGCATCCCGCTCATCCTGCTGGGGGTCACGGCCCTGCTCTCACGGCCCGCGATTCCGGTCGACGGGTGGCCGCTGTCGCCCGCCGTGCCGATTGCGGCAGGCATCGTCCTCTACTACCTCGTGCTCGACCTGCGCTTCGGCCTCGCGATGGCGGTCGTGATGACGGCATCGCTCGCCGCCGGCGCCTGGGCCGCGGCGCTCTCCACCCCGCTGTGGCTCGTGCTCGCCATCGCAAGCCTCGTGCTCGGCTTCATCGCCCAGCTCATCGGCCACCGCTTCGAAGGCCGGAAGCCGGCGTTCGTCGACGACCTGATGGGCTTCCTGATCGGGCCGCTGTTTCTCGTGGCCGAGGCGGCCTTTGCGCTGGGGCTGCGGCAGCGTCTGCAACAAGAGATCGAGACCTTCGCAGGCCCGACACGCAGCCACCGACGCGGGCTGCCCGGCCTGCGCGGCAGCGCCCTGCGGCAAGGCTGATCAGAGCTGGTGCACCCGGCCCGGGTCCACCTCGGGCCCGGGTGTCGTCGGCTGGATCTCGGGTGGTGCGGCCGGCTCCAGCACCTCGTCCGGGCGGCGTCCCGGTTCGGTTTCGGGCAGGCCGTGCGGCGGCGTGGCATCGGGCTCGACAGGCGTCGGCACCACGTCGGGGCCGGGCCGAGGCATCGGGTTCACTTCGGGTGTGGTGGCCATGGGGCAATGAGGCGAGTGGTCATGCCCGGCACCGGCAAGCGTCGTTCCGGGGGGTCACAGCACTTCGTTGAACACATGCAGCACGTTGTCGCGACACCGTGGCCACAGGCCGCGGCGTGACCAGCTCTCGGCATCGAGTTCGACACATCGGCGCACGTCGCGCTCGAAGACCTCTTCCAGCTGGCGCGCCAGCCGCTCGTCGCACAGGCTCAGCGTGATCTCGTCGTTGGTCTCCAGCGAGCGGTCGTCGAAGTTGCTGGAGCCGATGGCGCACCAACTCCCGTCCACGGTCATCACCTTCTGGTGCAGGAGGCAGGTCTGGTACTCGAAGATGCGCACGCCGCCCTGCAGCAGCTTGTGGAAGTTGCGGTGAGCGGCGTGCTGCACGAGCGGCATGTCGCTCGCATCCGTCGAGGGCACCATCACCCGCACGTCGACCCCGCGCGCCACCGCCGTGCACAGCGCCTCGATGGCTTCGTCGTCGGGCAGGAAGTACGGGTTCTGGATGCGGATGCGGCGCCGCGCCACGCACACGGCGAGGTGGTGCAGGATCTTCACCGCCGGCGGCGAGCCCTCGGCCTTCACGCTCGCCACATGCGCGGCCACCTCGCCGCAGCGCTCGAGCGGCGGGAAGAAGGCATCGCCCACGAAGAGCTCGCCGGTGTCTTCGACCCAGTTCTCGCTGAAGGCCGCCTGCACGCCATGCACCACCGGGCCACGCAGGCGCACGGCGAGGTCGTGCACATGCTCGCGGTCTTCCGCATTGCCCAGCCAGCCGTCGACGATGCAATGCCCGCCGACGAGCGCCACCCGGCCATCCACCACGACCAGCTTGCGGTGGTCGCGGTCGTTGACCACGCCGATGTGCCGCAGCTTGGTCGGGTGATGGAAGACCAGCCGGCAGCCGGCCTCGCGCAGGCGCCGCTTCGCCTCGTCGCCCATCTTCTTGCCGCCGTTGCCGTCGACCATCACACGCACGGCGACACCGGCACGCCGGCGTTCGACGAGGGCGTCGACCAGCCGCGCGCCGAGCCGGCCTTCCTTCCACAGGAAGGTCTCGAAGTGGACCGAGGCGAGGGCGCGGGCGATCTCGTCGAACATCGCGTCGAAGAAGGCGCCGTTCTCGAACAACTCCACCGAGTTGCCTTCGTAGACGGTGCCCTGGCTCAGGCCGGCCATCGACGGCAGCAACTCGGTCACCGCGTTGTCGCAGTCAACCGAGAGGCTGGGGTCGCGGTGGCTGCGGATCGACCAGATCACCAGGCCCAGCAGCACGGGCAGCAGCATCAGCCCGAGCAGCGCGATGGCCGGCAGCGAGACCGGCGTGGTGATGGCGTCGAACACGTCAGCGGGCTCCGCCTGCCTGGCGCGCTTTCGAAAGCCGTATCGCGTGTGCAGCCATGTCTCGCTCCTGGGGTTGCAGAGCGCTCAAGGCTAGAAGTGGCGATGGGCGTCGTCTGTAGGAGGCGGGCGGGCTCCTGTGTGGGAGCCTTCCCGACGCGGCACGCCGTGGCCATCAGCGCCGCACCTCGAAGACGAGGTTGAACGCCGTCTGCGCCACCTGCCGGAAGTGCGAGAAGCCTGCCTTGCGGAACACGTCGGCCAGGCGCTTTGGCCCCGCCTGCGCGCCCAGCACCAGCTTGCCGCCTTCGGAGATGGCGTGCGCGCAGCAGATGAGCGAGGAGCCCGCGTAGTAGAGCTGGCCGACGGGGTTCAAGTTGTCTTCCACCTTGTCGGCCGCGTACGGCTCGACCAGCAGCACCGTGCCGCCCGGCGCCAGCACCTCGGCGGCGTGGCGCGCCGCGGCCACCGGGTCGCCCAGGTCGTGCAGCGTGTCGAAGAAGCAGATGAGGCCGTAGCGCTCGTCGGGGTAGTCGGTGGCGCGGGCGACGGCGTAGCGCGTGCGCTCGGCCACGCCGGCCACCACGGCGTTGTGCTGCGCCTGCGCGAGCGACTCGGCGTGCGTGTCGAAGCCGTAGAAGCGCGAGTTCGGAAACGCCTGCGACATCAGGAGCGTCGAGTGCCCGTGGCCGCAGCCCACGTCGGCCACCGCGATGCCGTTGCGCAATTGCTCCACCACGCCGTCGAGCGCGGGCAGCCATTGCGGCACGAGCGCGGCGCGGTAGCCGTTGCGGTAGAAGGCGGCCACACCGCAGGCCAGCCGTGCATCGTGCTCGCCCCAGGCCACGCCGCGGCCGGTGCGGAAGGCGTCGACCGCCTTGGGCTCGTCGGCCCACATCGCCGCCGGCACCTCCCAGGCGGGCGGCACGTAGACGGGGCTCTCGTCGTCGGCCAGCACCATCGCATGCTCGGGTGGCAGCTCGTAGGTGTCGCTTCGCGGGTGGTAGGCCAGGTAGCCGCCGGCCGCCTGCGCGTTGAGCCACTCGCGCACGTAACGCTCGGCGCAGCCGGCACGCTGCGCCACCTCTTTCGCGCTCATCGGGCCGGCGCCGGCCATCGCCTTGTACAGCCCGAGCTTGGCGCCCAGGCTCACCATCACGCCGGTGTAGCCGGTGGTGAGGTCGGCGATGGCGCGGCCGACGAAGGCTTCGAGCCTGGCCTGATCGATCACGGGGGTGTCCATGTCCATGCTCCTCAGCGAACGCGCGGCAGCGCTTCGGCGACCGCTTGGCCGATGCTGCGGCCCTGGCGGCGCCCTTCCTTGATGGCATGCGGGAAGTGGATGCCGGCGTAGAGGCGCGAGTTGCCGTTCTCATGCGCGGCCTGCGAGAAGCCGCGGAAGTGGCGTGTGACGTTTGGCAGCGTGAGGCTGGTCAGGCTGTAGCGCTGGCGGTCGCCGAAGAGTTCGATCAGCACCTCGGCGGCACTCCAGCCCAGCACCGTGTGCGTGGACGGGTAGTCGGGCACCGGCGGCGTCACGAGCAGGGGCTGCCAGCTCGCATCGGGCTGCGTCTGCGGGTTGCCGTCGGTCTCGGCGGCGTGGATCGCGGTCACGGGCCGCCAGAAGCGGTGCTCGTACTTCTCGTGGAAGCCGGCGATGAAGCCATCGGCCATGGCGAAGTGCAGCAGCGTGAAGGCACGCGCGGCCTCCCATGCGTCGACGCGACGCTCGCGCATCACCTGGTGGGCGATGCGGTTCCAGCCGAGCGGCGAGTCTTCGTACCAGAACTTCGCGATCTCGGTCTGCTCGGCCGTGCGGGTGCGGCTGTTCACGTCGCCGATCTCGCGCACGAGGGCCAGGTCTTTCGCGTAGTGGCTGCTGGTGAGCGGCAACGGGCCGTCGAGTGCATGGTCCTGCAGCTTGATGACGAAAGGCGTCACCTTGCCCCAGCCGGGCGCGCCGGCGAAGTCGAAGGGCGCGGTGAACTGGTACTCGCCGGCCCCGGGGCGCGGCACGTAGGGGATGAACGCGCTGTCGGCGCCATCGTTCTGGCGTCGGTTCATCATGGCCCATGCGGCGGCCTGGCCGAGGCCGATGCCGGCGGTCTTGGCCGCGCCGTCGGGCAGGGCCTTCAGCGCCTGGCCGTAGGCCGTCTCCACCAGCGCTGCCTGCTCAGGCAGCAAGCGCACCAGCACCTCGCGCGAGGCGGCGGCCACCGCCGCTTCGGGCATCGCCTTCGGTGACTTGGGCAGGCCCGGCGTGTATGACGCGTAACGCCGGTCGATCGCGTTCAGCGCGTCGTGCACCGAGGCATGCAGGATCGCCAGCGTGCGCGACTGCGACATCGGGTTGGTGCCCTGGCTGGGCGTGAAGGCCGCTTCGGCGACGGCGTTCCACTGCAGCACCGCGTTGGCAGGGGCGGGTTGCTGCGGCGCGTGGGCCTCGGCCGGGCGGGGGTTGGCGGTCAGCGAGGCGGCCGCGCCCACCAGCACCGCGGTGCTGACGAGGCGCATGGCAAACGAGCGGCGCTGCGAGTCGAAATGCTTCATGACGGGTTCCTTGCAAGCTCGTGTTGGAGCTGTTGATGAGGGTTCCCATCGTCTTGGCATGCCGCATTTTGCGGCAGTGCCGACCTCGCCCGAAAACGGTCCGTTTGTGCCAACCCGCTGCAACACACCAAGCGCTTCAGCGAAGATGCGCGCCATGCCGAAAGCTGCACCGCCCACCCAGCGCACACCCGGCGCACGCCACGTCTCGCTCGTGGCGCTGCCCGATGCGGTGGTGTCGACGCTCGCCGGCATCTACGACGTGATGAACGCACGCTCGCTGATGGGCACGCCCAGCGACTCGGTGCGTGCGCCCTTCCAGGTGGAGATCGTGGGCGAGGCCACCGGCCCGCTCACGCTTGCGAGCGGCGTGCCGATGCCGGTGCAGCGCGCCATCGCCGACATCGACAGCACCGACATCGTCATCGTGCCCTCGGTGCTCTTGCGCGACGGCGGCTGGGCCCTCGGCCGCTACCCCGCGCTCGTGGCATGGATCCAGCGCATGCACGCGCGCGGCGCGGTGCTGTGCTCAGCCTGCTCGGGCATCTTCCTGCTCGCCGAGACCGGCCTCTTCGACGGCAAGGACGCGACGGTGCATTTCGGCTACGCGCGCGACTTCGCCGAGGCGCACCCGCGCGTGCCCATCCACCCGGAGCGTGTTCTCGTGATCTCGGGCGGGCGCGAAGAGCTGATCAGCTCGGGCGCCTCGACCACCTGGCACGACATGGTGCTCTACCTCGTCGCGCGCTTCGCCGGTGCGACCGACGCGCAGGAGCTCGCGCGCATGTACGCGCTGCAGTGGCACCAGGACGGCCTCACGCCCTACATCACCTTCGAAGGCAAGAGCGACCACGGCGACGCGGAGATCGAAGCCGCGCAGCGCTGGCTCGCGCAGCACTTCTCGGTGGCCAGCCCGGTCGAGGAAATGATCAAGCGCTCGAAGCTCGCCGAGCGCACCTTCAAGCGCCGCTTCACCGCCGCCACCGGCGTGGCGCCCATCGCCTACGTGCAGCGCCTGCGCATCGAAGACGCCAAGCGCCGGCTGGAGCGCACCGATGCCTCGGTCGACGAGATCAGCTGGCGCGTGGGCTACGAAGACGCGGCCTTCTTCCGCCGCCTCTTCAAGCGCACCACCGGCATGGCGCCGGGGGCGTATCGCAAGCGCTTCCGCATTCCCGAGTTCGCGCGGCCCTGAGGTCGCGCGACACGCTCAGGCGCGGGTGCGCAGGATGCCGGCGAAGTAGGCCGCGAGCTCGTCGCGCGCCGACAGCGGCAGCACGTGGCCCACGTACTGGTCCGGCCGCACGACCACCATGCAACCCTCGGCCCGGTCGATGCCGCGCAGCTCGAAGACGTCCTGCCCGGGCCGAGGGTCGGCGCAGAAGACCTTCTCGTAGTCGCACAGGCCATGGCGGCCCACCGGCGGGCGCAGGAGCGGCGGCATGGCACTGTGCTCGAGTGCACGGTGGCCGTGCGGGAACACCGCACGCGTGTCGATCACCGCGTCGAGGTCTTCGCCCGGCGCGCCGTGGCGGCGCAGCGGCGAGGCCGCATCGCGCTCGAGCCAGCGGCACAGCGAGGCGACGGGCCCACCCGGCGCGCCGGTGTCGGAGGCAGGCGCAAAGATGAACACACGGAAGCGCGCATCGGCGTCGATGCAATGGCCGAGCTGCATCGGCCGCGCATCGGCGAGGCGCACCACCGGCGCCGAATGGAAGCGCTTGCCCAGCTCGAAGCCTGCCGCGAGCTGCTGGTGCGCCGGCGCGCCGGTGAGCGCCCCGGCCGGATACTGGACCGTCAGGCCGCAGGTGAAGGGCAGGTTGTGGACGAACTCGCGCGCCACGCGCGGCAGGCTGCCGGCGGCGCACGGCTCGGCGCGCTCGCCCACCACGCGCGACCAGGTGTGGTCGAACGCCACCAGCGCCTGCGCCGCGGCACGGCGCTCGCCCGAGTAGCTGTGCAGCAGCGCCGGCGCCGCGCGGCCGGTGAGCACCGAGATCAGCTTCCAGCCGAGGTTGAAGGTGTCGCCCATCGAGACGTTCATGCCCTGGCCCGCCTTGGGGCTGTGGGTGTGGCAGGCATCGCCCGCCAGCAAGACGCGCGGTGCGCGGGTGGCCACCTCGTGCTCGGGCACGTCGTCGAACTTGTCGGTGAGGCGGTGGCCGATCTCGTAGATCGACCACCACACCACCTCCTTCACGTCGAGCTCGAAGGGGCGGAAGATGCGCTGCGCCTTGGCGACGATGTGCTCGGCACCCAGTCCGCGGCTGGCCACACGCTCGTCGTCGCCGAGGCGGTCGAGCTCGACGTAGAGCCGCACCAGATGGCCGCCTTCGCGCGGCAGCACCATGAGCGTGCCCTCGCCCTGCGAGCGCACGAAGGACTTCTTCCGCCAGTCGGGGAAGTCGGTCACCGCCAGCAGGTCCATCACGCCCCAGGCCTGGTGGGCGGCGTCGCCGTGCAGCGCACCGCCGATGGCGCGGCGCACGCTGGAGCGCGCGCCGTCGCAGCCGATCACGTAGTTGGCGCGCAGCTGCACCGTCTCGCCTTCGCGCTCGGGCGCGGTGTGCGCGAGCGTCACGTGCACCGGGTGGTCGTGCGCCGTCGGGTCGACGTGCAGGTCGAGCACTTTCAGGCCGTAGTCGGGCGCAAGGCGCGTGGGGGCGTTGCGCATGCGGTCGAGGAACATGTCGTGCACGCGCGCCTGGTTGATGAGCACGTGCGGCATCTCGGAAGTGCCCTCGGGCACGTCGTCGACGCGCGCCACGCGCGTGAGGCGCCCCTCGTCGCCAGGCGACCAGAACGTGGTCTCGTTGATCCACACCGATTCGCGCAGCACCTTCTCGGCAAAGCCGAAGGCCTGGAACATCTCCATGGTGCGTACGCTGATGCCGTCGGCCTGGCCCTTCTCCATCGGCCCCGGCTTGGGCTCGACCACCAGCGTGCGGATCTGCGGCACCTGCGCGAGCTGCGCCGCGAGACACAGGCCCGCCGGTCCAGCGCCGGCGATCAGCACGTCGACGGTCTCGGGCAGCGGGTCGCCCGCGCGGCGATGGCCTGCCGCAGCTGGGTGAACATCGGGGTCGCCGGGGCGGAAGCCATTGCGGTGGAATTGCATGCCGTGTCCTTCCACTTTGTAAGTTCACATATGATATGTATACATATTATCTTGGTCAAGATGATCACCAAGACGATCGAGCCGATCAAGACGCAAGGGGGCCCAGGTGGAACGAATTGAGATGGCGGGGCATCTGATCCGCCGCCTGCACCAGCAATCGATGCAGGTGTTTCAGGCGCAGACGCAGGCCGCGGGCTTCGACCTGACCTCGGTGCAGTTCGCCTCGCTCGACGCGATCTCGCAGCAGCCTGGCATCGACCAGGCGAGCCTGGCGGCGACCATCAGCTTCGACCGCGCCACCATCGGCGGCGTGGTCGATCGCCTGGAGCAGAAGGGCCTGGTGCAGCGCGAGGTGAGCCCGCACGACCGCCGCGCGCGCCTGCTGCGGCTCACCCGCGAAGGCAAGCAGCTGCTGGCCGCCGTGCGGCCGGTGATCGAGAGCCTGCAGGCCGAGATCCTCGCGCCGCTCAGCGCGCGCGAGCAGGCCACCTTCGTGGCGCTGGCGCGCAAGGCGCTGGGCCTGGTCGACTGATAAGCCGTCAAGTCATGCGGCGACGGGGTCGAACGGCGCCGCGCCGGTGTCGTCGTGGAAGACGTTGGGCATCTCGTCGTTGGTCGCCTGCACCTGGTTGCGGCCCGCGCGCTTGGCGCGGTAGAGCGCTTCGTCGGCGCGCATCAAGAGGCGCGAGGGCTCTTCGCTCGGCCCCTTCCATTCGGCCACGCCGAAGCTGGCCGAGAGCGCGAGCGGCTCGCCCTCGCGCGGCACCTGCTGCGCAGCCAAGTGCGCGCGCAGCGCCTCGGCGGTCTGCGCGGCCTGGGCGAGGCCCACGCCGGGCAGCAGCACGATGAACTCCTCGCCGCCGAAGCGGCCCACGCGGTCAACCTCGCGCACATGGGTCTGCAAGAGCGCGGCGGTGTGCTTCAGGGCCTGGTCGCCGGCCGCGTGGCCGTGGCGGTCGTTGATCGACTTGAAGTGGTCGAGGTCGACCATCACCACGGCGAAGGTGTCGCCCACGCGGCGGCTGCGGTGCAGCTGCTCGTCGATGGCCTCCTGCATCGCGCGGCGGTTCAAGAGGCCGGTGAGGCCGTCGTGCCGCGCACGCCAGCGCAGCTGCTGAATCAGGCGCGCCACCACCAGCGCCATCAGCATGGCGTGCAGCATCGCGATCACCGCCACCACCGCCATCGCGGTGCCCACGTTGAGCGAGCTGTGCGAGGCGATCTCGGTGGCCAGCGCATCGGGCTTGAGCGCGGTGCGCAGCGCACGGCCGGCCGAGTTCAGGCCCGCCAGCAGCAGCGGCACGGCCAGCACCCACGGGAAGCGCAGGCCGAGCGTGTGGCGCGCGTAGCGGTAGAGGTCCCACGCCGTCCAGAGGTAGAGCACCATGGTGATGGTGTAGTGCACCACCGCCTGCTCGCGGCGCCAGGCCGGGTCGGCGCCGATCCACGAGGCCAGCGCGGCGGCGGCCAGCAGCGCGGCATGCGGCAGGTAGCGGCGCTTCTGCCCGGTGAAGTGCCACACGCCGTGCTGCAGCAGCACGAGCCCGGTGATGGCGAGCAGCACGCCGGCCATCGGCAGCGCCGCGAGGTGGGTGCCGAGGTAGACGAAGGCGATGGCGCTGCACGCCGCGTAGCCCGACCAGTGCAACGCGGCGGCCCGCGTCTCTCGGATCCACCAGGCACCCAGGCCCCACATCACCGCGGCGACGGCCTGCACCATCGCGAGCATCAAGAACGCTATTTCCGAAGGCGTCAGACTGGACATGCCGCTCACTCCACAGAACCCGTGTACCCCGGCTGGCGGTATAGCACGCGGCCGCCTTCGAGTTAGGGAAGAAGCCAAACCTTAGGGGGCGGCAATCCCGACATCGGTTCCTAGACTGAATTGCAAGCCGTGCACAAGCGTGTGCCGGCAGGTTCAGTGGAGGTTCCATGTCACAAGAGTTCAACACCGCCGCGAAGGCGATGGTCACCCGCGACGCCCACGGCACGGTGCGCGACGTGCAGCATGTCGAAGAGGTGTTCGTCAGCACCGCGGGCAGCCCGCTGCTCGCGGCGCACGAGTACCTGCTGCGCCACGGCGCGCTGCTGGGCGTGAGCCCGGCCGAGCTGGCGCACTTCAGTGAAGCGCCCGAGGCCGAGCCGCGTGCGCTCGGCGTGGAGCTGCGCTACAGCGAGGAGAAGCCACAGTTCGACACGACCACCGTCGTCTTCGACCAGACGCTCTTCGGCCTGCCGATCTGGCAGGCCGGTGTGTCGGTGCACCTGCAGCGCGACCCCTTCGTCGTGGTGGCAGCGCAGTCGAAGCGGCATGCGCAGGTCGACGCCGACATGCCGAGCGCCGATGCGCTCAAGAGCGCCACCAAGCTCGACAAGAAGCGGCTCACCAAGGAGCTCGGCATCGACCAGGACAAGGCCTGCGACCCGTCGACGTTCAAGGTGCTGCGCCAGCGGCTGATGGTCTACCGCTACGACCCCGCCGAGCGGCTCGCCCGCGAGCACCATGACCCCGCGCCCACGGCAGCGCAGACCGCGCAGGCGGCGCAGGTCACGGCGCCCACTCGCCACCTGCACGCCACGCTGCCGCTGCCGCCGGTCAGCGAGCGTGTGCGCGCCGGCCGCCACCAGGTGGTGATCGAGCTCACCTTCTCGGTCACCTGGAACGGCATTGCCGATCTCGCCTGGGTCGCGCTGCTCGACGTCGACACGCTCTCGGTGCTCTACCTGCGCGCCTTCATCGACGACGTGAACGGCCTGGTGTTCGAGACCGATCCCATCACGCTCAACGGCGGCCCGCTCCCCAGCGCCACCAGCGCGCAGCTCAACCCGCTGCGCTCCACCGTGCAGCTGCCCGAGCTGGTGTCGGTGGCGGGCACCGTGTCGCTCACCGGCCCGCACGTCGCGGTGCAAGACCTCGAAGCCCTGGCCGCCGCCCCGCCCACACGCCCGGCCGGCTCGCCGTTCAGCTACGACGCCCGCAGCAACCACTTCGCCGCCGTCAACGCCTACTACCACTGCGACCGCTTCTTCCACCTGGTGCGCGACCTCGGCTTCGACCTGCCCACCTATTTCACCGGCACGCCCTTCCCCTCGCCGGTGGACCACCGCGGCAACATCTGGGGCAGCACCAACACCATCAACGCCTACTGCGCGGGCAACGGCAGCTACGGCATCCTGCGCACCGCCTTCATGCTGGCCGACCTGGGCGACGTGGCCAACCCGATCGGCCTGGCCTGCGACTGGCGCGTGGTGCTGCACGAGCTGGGCGGCCACGGCATCCTCTACAACCATGTGAACTCGCCCAACTTCGGCTTCGCGCACAGCGCGGGCGACAGCTTCGCCGCGGTGCTCAACGACCCCGACTCGCGCGCGCCCGACCGCTTCGAGACCTTCCCCTGGGTCTACAACGTGATCGGCCGCCGACACGACCGCGACGTGACCGCCGGCTGGGCTTGGGGCGGTGTGTTCGATGTCGGCGGCTATTCGTCGGAAGAGATCCTCTGCACCACCCACTTCCGCCTCTACCGCGCGGTGGGGGGCGACGGCGCCGAGCTGAAGCAGCGCGAGTACGCCTCGCGCTACACCGCCTACCTGATGCTGCGCACCATCGGCTCGCTGACGCAGGCCACCAACCCGTCGAACGCCGAGGCGTATGCCACCGCCATGGTCGCCGCCGAGCGCGGCAACTGGACGAGCGAAGACATGGTGGGCGGCGTCTACGGCAAGGTGGTGCGCTGGGCCTTCGAGAAGCAGGGCGCCTACCAGCCGCCCGGCGCTCCGAAGCCGGTGGTCACCGAAGGCCCACCGCCCGAGGTCGACCTCTACATCGACGACGGCCGCCACGGCGAATATCAGTTCCAAGAGCACTTCTGGGAGACGCGCGACATCTGGAACCGCCACGACACGGACGGCGAGACCAGGCACCAGACGCCCATCGTCTGCCGCCCGAACCATGCCTACGTGCGCGTGAAGAACCGCGGCACGAAGCCCAGCAAGGGCGGGCGTGTGCACGGCTGGCATGCACGCCCCGGTGCCGGCCTGGTGTGGCCCGACGACTTCGAGCCGATGACCACCGCCTCGCTCAGCCTGCCGCCGCTCAAGCCGGGTGAAGAGGTGGTGATCGGCCCGCTCGAATGGACACCGATCCACCCCGGCCATGAAGTGATGTTCATGAGCGTCACCGCGCCGCAGGACCGCGCCAACAACGACCGGCTCACCGGCCTGCCGGCGGCCAAGGGCCCCACCCCGGCGTGGCGCCTCGTGCCCACCGACAACAACATCGCGATGCGCGCGCTGGTCCCGGTGCCCGGCGGCGGTGGGCGCTGTGCGCTCGAAGCGGCGTTCTGCAATCGCAAGTTCTGGGCGCACAACCCGTTTGCGAAGACGGCCCGCATGGAGGTCCGCGCGGTGCTGCCAGCGCTGCTCGAATCGCGCGGCTGGACGATGCACTTCCACAACCCCGGCGGCAGCCACTTCACGCTCGGCCCACGCGGCGAACGGGAGATCCGCCCGGTGCTCGTGAGCGGTCGCGATTTCAGCCCCGGCGAGTTGGCCGACGAAGGCCCGGCCACGATCACCGTGCTCGTGCTGGCCAACGGCATCGTCGTCGGTGGCATGAGCTACCGGCTCGACCCCGAGCTCGACGCGCCAGCCCGCGAGCGGCCACCGGCCAAGGACTGCTGCCGCCCGCAGCCCGAGCCCTGCAATGACGACCAGCGCTGCGACGACAAGCCGCCTTGCGATGACAAGCCGTGCGAGCCACCGAAGCCGCCACGCCAGTGCTGCGAGCCCTGCATCGACGACCGATGCTGCCCGCCCCCGGCCTGCTGCTGAAGTGAGGACAAAACGGCGGCCGGGCCGTGTGCATGGCGAGGTGCCTTCCCGTATTCTTCGGGGCCTCGCAGCACACGACCTCGCCGCCATGTCCTACTTGCTCCTCATCCACGAACCCATCGGCCAGCGCGCGGAGCGTGGCGAGGCCGAAGGCCGCATCGTCTACGACCGCATGCTGAAGTGGGGCGTTGCGCTCAAGGAGCGCGGTGTGCTCGTCGCGAGCGAGTCGCTCAAGTCGCTGGACGAAAGCGCGGCGCGCCTGCAGGTGCGCAACGGCAAGGCCTCGGTGCTCGACGGCCCCTTCGCCGAAGCGAAGGAAATGATCGGCGGCTTCTTCCTGCTGAATGTCGCGACGCGCGACGAAGCGCTCGCCATCGCCCGCACCTGCCCCGCCGCCGAGTGGGCCACGGTCGAAGTGCGCGGCATCGCCCCCTGCTACGAGTGACCTGGCCTCTGGCACGGCGGCCTAGGGTTTTCACTTAGCCGACCCCTGTCGAATTCGCGCCGGCTCCGGCGTCGTGGGAATGAGAGCCGCCAAGCACGCGGCTCCTTCCCCGAACCAGGAGAGCCGACATGCGATTCATGATCATCGTCAAGGCCACACCGGAGGCCGACGCCGCGGCCGCGATGCCCACCGAGGCCGAGATGGCGACGATGGCCGACTACCACGAGCAGCTGGCGAAGGCCGGTGTGCTGCTCGACGCGGCCGGCCTGCACCCCACCGCCCGCGGCTGGCGCGTGGGCTACGACGCACAGGGCCGCAAGCGGGTCCTCGACGGCCCCTTCGCCGAGACCAAGGAGCACGTGGCCGGCTACACGCTGATCCAGGTGCGCTCGGCCGAAGAGGCGCTGGAATGGTCGCGCCGCTTCCCGTCTCCCTTCCCCGGCCATGACTGCCACATCGAAGTGCGCCAGCTCTTCGAGGCCGAGGACTTCACACCCGGCGACGCGGTCGAGCGCTTCAAGGCCATCGACGTGCTCGCCCGCACCACACACCACTGACGCACCACTGCCCCCGCACCACAGGAGCCCTCTCATGGCCAAGATCCTCATCACCCTCGGCGTCCTTCTCGTGCTGGCCCTCGGCACCTTGCTCGCCGTCGCCGCGCGCAAGCCCGACACCTTCCGCTTCGAACGCTCGATCACCATCGCGGCAAGCCCCGAGAAGATCCACCCGCTGATCAACGACCTCCAGCGCTTCAACAGCTGGAACCCGTACAACAAGAAGGACCCCGCGATGAAGACCGCCTACCGCGGCCCGCAGGCCGGCCCGGGCGCGGCCTACGACTTCGACGGCAACGGCAACGTCGGCAAGGGCACGATCTCGATCATCGAACCCTCGGCCCCGAACACCGTGTCGATGAAGCTCGACATGCTGGCCCCGATGGAAGGCCACAACCTGATCGACTTCACGCTGCGCCCGCAAGGCAGCGGCACCCAGGTCACCTGGGCCATGCACGGGCCCACGCCCTTCCTCGCGAAGGTGATGCACACGATCTTCGACATGGACAAGATGCTCGGCACCGATTTCGAGGCGGGCCTGGCCGACCTGAAGACGCTGGCTGAACGTGCGTGATTGGCGCGCCTGACCCCTTCCACCCGCATCGGAGCACCTCCATGACCCACGACATGATCTTCGTCAACCTGCCCGTCAAGGACCTGCCGCGCTCGCGCGCCTTCTTCGAGGCCCTGGGCTACCACTTCAACCCCGAGTTCAGCAACAGCGAAGGCGCCTGCTGCGTGATCAGTGAGCACATCTACGCGATGCTGCTCACCGAGCCCTTCTTCAAGACCTTCACCAAGAAGCAGATCGCCGATGCGAACACGAGCATCGAGACGCTCATCTCGCTCTCGTGCACGAGCCGCGAGCAGGTCGACGAGATCGTGGCCAAGGCCGTGGCCGCGGGTGGCGTGGCCGACGCGAAGCAGGACTACGGCTTCATGTACTCGCACGGCTTCCACGACCTCGACGGCCACGGCTGGGGGCTCGTCTACATGGTCCCCGGCGCCACGCCCAACGCCTGATGGCGCGTGCAACACTGCGCCATGACCACCGAGACGACCCACCAAGCCATCACGGCCGTCTGGCGCATCGAAGCGGCCAAGATCATCGCCAGCGTCGCGCGCATGGTGCGCGACGTGGGCCTGGCCGAAGAGCTGGCGCAGGACGCGCTGGTGAGCGCGCTGGAGCACTGGCCGAAGGACGGCGTACCCGACAACCCCGCCGCCTGGCTCATGACCGCTGCCAAGCGCCGCGCGCTCGACCAGCTTCGCCACCACAAGCTCGCGGCCGAGAAGCATGAGCAGATCGGCCACGAGCTCGAAGCGCAGGAGGCCCTGATCGTGCCGGACTTCGTCGACGCCCTCGACGCCGCCCGCGCCGACGAGATCGGCGACGACATGCTGCGCCTGATCTTCACCGCCTGCCACCCCGTGCTCAGCACCGAGGCGCGCGTGGCACTCACGCTCAAGATGCTGGGCGGCCTGTCCACCGCCGAGATCGCGCGCGCGTTCCTCGTGCCCGAGCCCACCATCGCGCAGCGCATCGTGCGCGCCAAGCGCACCCTCAGCGCGGCCAAGGTGCCCTTCGAGCTGCCGCGCGGCGACACGCTCGCCCCGCGCATGGCCTCGGTGCTGGAGGTGATCTACCTCGTCTTCAACGAGGGCTACACCGCCACCGCCGGCGACGACTGGATGCGCCCGGCCCTGTGCGACGAAGCGGTGCGCCTCGGCCGCATCCTCGCGGGCCTGGCACCGAACGAGCCCGAGGTGCACGGCCTCATCGCGCTGATGGAGCTGCAGGCCTCGCGCACCGCTGCCCGCACCGACGCCGAAGGCAAGCCGGTGCTGCTGATGGCGCAGGAGCGCAGCCGCTGGGACCAGCTCCTCATCCGCCGCGGCCTCTCGGCGCTCGAGCGCGCCGAGGCGCTCGCCTCGGGCACGCCCGGCCCCTACGTGCTGCAGGCCGCCATCGCCGCCTGCCACGCCCGCGCCCACGTGGCCGACGAGACCGACTGGCTGCAGATCGCCGCGCTCTACGACGCGCTGGCGCAGGTGCAGCCCTCGCCGGTGGTCGAGCTCAACCGTGCCGTCGCGGTGAGCATGGCCTACGGGCCGGCCGAGGCGCTCGCCATCGTCGACACGATGCGCGACAACCCGGCGCTCAGGTCCTACCAGTGGCTACCCAGCGTGCGCGGCGACCTCCTGGCCAAGCTCGACCGGCGCGAGGAAGCGCGCGCCGAGTTCGAGCGCGCCGCGGCGCTGGCGGGCAATGCACGCGAGCGCGAGTTCCTGCTCGAGCGAGCGCGCTCGATGCTGAACTAGGGCCTGCCAAGGCCCTAGGCCTCAGGCCGGCGCCGCGGCGTGCGCCATCACCACCGCGGCGATGCGGTGCACCGCGGCGTCTCGGATCTGCGCGTCGAGCAGCTTGGCGCGGTCGCCGTCGTTGGCGATGAAGCCGAGTTCGATCAGCACCGCCGTGCCATCGAACTTGAGCACCGCGAGGTCGTTGCGCTGCTTGATCTTGCGGTCGCGCAGGCCGGTCACCTCCAGCAACTCGCTTTGCAGCCGCTGCGCGAGGCTGCGGTCGTCGGCATCGCGGAACAGCACTTCGAGACCGTTCGCGCTGTCGTCGTCGAAGTCGTTCAGGTGCAGCGAGACGAGCACCGTGCAGCCCGCGTTCCGGGCCATCGTGGCGCGTCGGCCGACGGGGGCGTGGTCGGTCGCGTCGTCGCGTGTCATGAACACCTCGACGCCGCTTGCGCGCAGCGCGTCCTTGAGCGCCAGACCGTAGCGCAGCGCGATGTCGGCCTCGCGGAAGAGGAAGCCGTTCTCCACATGGGTCGCGCCGGGGTCGAAGATCCCCATCTGGCGGTTGCTCATGCCGTGGCCGGGGTCGATGCAGACTTTCATGTGCGCTCCTTGTAGGCAGGGACACCCACGGTGTAGCGCTGCTCCCCGGTGGGAGCCATCCCTAAGGGAGATGACGCGCCGCGCGCCCCGAAGTGCGCCAGCCCAGCAGCGCGGCCGAGGCCAACACCGCCGCCGCGAGCAGGAAGGCGAGGCCCGGCAGGTGCATCCACGCCGCCTCGCCCACCGACACCGAGTAGACCCCGCCGAAGAAGAGCGGCGACAGCACGCCCGCGATGCTCGCCACGCTGTTGTTCGCCCCCTGCAACTGGCCCTGCTCCGACTCCGAGACACGCCGCGTCATCAGCGATTGCAGCGTGGGCATCGCCAGGCCCCAGAGCCCGTTGGGCAGCATCGCCGCCACGAAGAGCCAGCCCGTGGGGGCGAGCCCCATGCAGGCGATGCCCACTGCACCGAACGCGAGGCCGAGCACCATCGTCGGCCCGTCGCCCAGGCGTTTGACCACCGGGCCGACGATCACGCCTTGCATCAGCATGTCGAGGATGCCCACGAAGGCGAGCAGGCCACCCACCTGCGCCGCGCCCCAGCCGTAGCGGTAGCCGGCATAGAGCACGAACACCGCGGAGAACAGGTGGTGCGCGAAGTGCAGCAGGAAGTTGACCCCCGCCAGGCCCGCGAGCTCGGGGTGCGATCGCAGCAGCGTGAGTGCCCCGAAGGGGTTGGCGCGCTTCCAGCTGAAGGCCATGCGCTTCTCGCGCGGCAGCGATTCGGGCAACACGAAAAGGCCATAGAGAAAGGTGAGCCCGCCCAGCGCCGCCGCGGCCCAGAACGGCGCCCGCGGCGACCACTCGCCGAGCAAGCCGCCGAGCAGCGGCCCGGCCACGAAGCCGCCGCTGAATGCCGCGCCCACGAGCCCGTAGACCCGCGCGCGTTTCTCGGGCGGCGTGATGTCGGCGAGGTAGGCGAAGGCGGTCGTGAAGCTCGAGGTCGTGATGCCGGCGATGAGCCGCCCCACGGCGAGCCACCAGAGGTTGGGCGCGAGCGCCATCAGCACGTAGTCGGCCGCGAGGCCCAGCGACGAGAGCAGCAGCACCGGCCGCCGGCCATACCGATCCGACAGCGAGCCGATGATCGGCGAGGCCACGAACTGCATCAGCGCCCACAGCGCGATGAAGAGCCCGTTGAGCACGCCGGCCCGCGCGTTGGAGCCGACGAATTGCTCGATGAGCTTGGGCAGCACCGGGATGATGATGCCGAGCGCCACGATGTCGAGCGCTGCGCTCACGAGGATGAAACCGACCGCGGCCTGGCGGTGGAAGCGGTGGGCAAGGAAACGCATGGGGGCGCGAGCTTGCCATGAATCCGGCTGGCGGGAGATGACAGCAAGCCGGAACACACCTTGCCTCGCCAGGACATCCCTTTCCAACTCGGAGGTGTCGCATGCAGCAGCAGGAATTCAAGGACCAGACCGCCCTCGTCACCGGTGCAGCAACCGGCATCGGCGAAGCCATCGCACGGCGTCTCTTCGCCGGCGGTGCGCGCCTCGTGGCCTGTGGGCACGACCTGCAGGGCCTGAAGAATTTGCTGAAGGAAATCGATCCGCATGGGGAGCGCAGCCAGGCCGTGGAGGCCGACGTGCGGGACCCGGCCGCGATGGAGCGCGCCGTGGCCACGGCCGTTCGGGCCTTCGGCGGGCTGCACCTGGCGGTCAACAACGCCGGCCTCACCGGCCCGCACGAGACCCCCATCGACCGGCTGTCGCTGGACGACTGGAAGACCGTCATCGACACCGACCTCACCGGCATGTTCATCTGCCTCCAGGTCGAGCTGCAGCAGATGCTGAAGGCCGGGCGCGGTGCCATCCTCAACCTGTCGTCGGCGAACGGCATCGTCGGCGTGGCGGGCATCTCGGCCTACACCGCAGCCAAGCATGGCGTGCTGGGCCTCACGCGCAGTGCCGCGCTGGAGTACGCCCAGCACGGCATCCGCGTGAACTGCATCGGCCCCGGCTACGTGGCCACGCCTCGCATGCTGCAGATGCCGCAGGAGGCCTTGGACGGCCTGGCCGCAGCCCACCCGCTCGGCCGGCTCGCCAGCCGCGACGACGTGGCGGAGCTGGCGGCCTTCCTGCTCTCCGACAAGGCGGCGTTCTGCACCGGTGCCTTCTACGCGGTGGACGGGGGCTACACCGCACGCTGAGCGAAGATCGCCGCATGAGCGAGCGCCTGTTCCTGCGCCTGGACGAAGACCCGCTGCACGGCCCCGAGGCCGACCTGCCTGCGGGCACGCTGCGCGCGTTCGAACCCTGCGAGGCGCTGCGGCCCTTCGTCGGCAGCCTGCTGCTCTACCGCGAGAGCTTCGCCGAGGCGGTGGTGGAGCACGTGCTGCCCGATGGCGCGATGCGCCTGGTCGTCAACCTCGGCGACGCGCCGTCGACCCGCGACGACGCACCCGGCCTCGTGGCCGGCGTGCTCGGGGCTTCGGCCGCCCCGGCCCGGGTGCGCCTGCAAGGGCGGGTGCACGCCTTCTCCATCGGCCTGAAGCCCGGCGCGGCGCAGGCCCTGCTCGGCGCACCGGCCGGCGAGTTCTCGGCAGAGGGCGTGAGCGTCCACGAGCTCTGGGGACACGCTGGCGAGTTGCTGCTCGACCGCCTCGCGAGCGCACCCGACGACAGCACACGCGCCGCGCTGCTGCAGGCCGAGCTGCTCGCCCGGCTGTCGGCTGCGCCGCCGCCCACACCGCAGGTCACGCACCTGCACGACCTCGCCGCACGCCACGCAGGCGGCGGGCGGCTGCGCGACCTTGCCGCAGCAGCGGGCTACAGCGAGCGAAGGCTGCAGCAGCTCTTCCATGCCCACGTGGGCCTGCCACCCCGCACCTGGCGCCGTCTGCTGCGCCTGCACGCATGCCTGCGCCGGCTGCGCAGCGCGGGCGGCGCACCGGCGTGGGCGGCACTGGCCGACGAATGCGGCTTCTACGACCAGTCGCACCTCATCAACGAGTTCCAGGCCTTGTGCGGCATGACCCCGGCCGACTACTGGCGCAGCGCGATTGCGGGTTCTTCCAATACAGGAGGCCCGGGCCGGGACTAAGGTGGCAACACCTCATTCGGATCGGAGTCCTTCATGTCGAACAAGCCCCTCTCGGGCCATGTGGCCGTGGTCACCGGCGCCAGCCGCGGTGCCGGCCGTGGCATCGCCCTCGAACTCGGCGCCGCCGGCGCCACGGTCTATGTCACGGGCCGCAGCACCCGCACGCAGGCCGCCGCGGGCTACGGGCAGATCCTCGCGCTGTCGAAGACCGAGGCGCTGCCCGGCAGCATCGACGACACCGCCGAGGAGGTCACGCGTGCCGGTGGCCGCGGCATCGCCGTGCGCTGCGACCACACGCGCGAAGACGAGGTCGAGGCGCTCTTCGAGCGTGTCGCGCGCGAGCAGCAGGGCCGGCTCGACCTGCTCGTCAACAACGCCTGGGGCGGCCACGAGACTTTCAACGGCGTGTTCGACGCCCCCTTCTGGCAGCACCCGCTCTCGCACTGGGATTCGATGATGGACCGCGGCGTGCGCAACCACCTGATCGCGAGCCGCTGCGCAGCGCCACGCTTCGTCGAACGGCAGCGCGGCCTCATCGTCACCACCACCTACTGGGACCGCGGGCACTACCTCAAGGGCAACCTCTTCTACGACCTCGCGAAATCGGCGATGGTCAGGCTCGCCTTCGACATTGCGCAGGAGCTCAAGCCGCACGGCGTGGCGTCGGTCGCGCTGTCGCCGGGGTGGATGCGCACCGAGTTCGTGTTGCTCGGCCATGAAACCGACGAGGCGCACTGGCACGAGCGGCCGCCCCTCGCGCGGACCGAATCCCCCCGCTACCTCGGCCGCGCCGTGGCGGCGCTGGCCGCCGACCCGCGGGTGATGGAGCGCACGGGCGAGGCGCTGCGCGTGGGCGACCTGGCCCGCACCTACGGCTTCACCGACGTGGACGGACGGCAACCGGCGCCCTTCGAGCTCTGAGGCGCGCTCGCTCCCACTTCGGTGCTGCAAGCGCCATTGCAGTGCCATTGGCACCAAGGCCGCTCAAGGATTGCACCCCATGCGTGCCACCCCGCAACGCTTCAATCAGGCGTTGGCCACGCGCTTCACAGGCGCAGCCTCAGCACGCACATCATTGGCCCACTTCTTGCGAAACCGCACCGTTTCCAAAACCGTGTGCACCTTTTCGAGGAATGTGAAATGGCCTATCTCGTGCCCCAGGAGTTCGTCACCAAGATGGTCGACGCGGGCGAATCCAAGATCTTCATGTCGACGCGCGACACGCTGATCCGCGCCTACATGGCCGGCGCGATCCTCGCGCTGGCAGCGTGGTTCGCGGTCACGATCACCGTCAACACCGGCCAGCCGCTGCTCGGCGCGCTGCTGTTCCCGGTGGGCTTCTGCATGCTGTACCTCTTCGGCTTCGACCTGCTCACCGGGGTGTTCGTGCTGTGCCCCCTTGCGCTGCTCGACAAGCGGCCCGGCGTCACCGTGGGCGGCGTGCTGCGCAACTGGGGCCTGGTCTTCGTGGGCAACTTCGGCGGCGCGTTCACCGTGGCCGTCTTCATGGCGATCGTCACCACCTTCGGCTTCTCGACCGAGCCCAACGCGGTGGGCCACGCCATCGGCGTGATCGGCGAGAACCGCACGCTCGGCTATGCGAAGTACGGCGCGGCCGGCATGCTCACGCTCTTCATCCGCGGCGTGCTGTGCAACTGGATGGTGTCGGCCGGCGTGGTGGGCGCGATGGTGTCGACCTCGGTCACCGGCAAGGTGATCGCGATGTGGATGCCGATCATGCTGTTCTTCTACATGACCTTCGAACACTCGATCGTCAACATGTTCCTCTTCCCCTCGGGCCTGCTGCTGGGTGCGAAGTTCTCGATCGTCGACTACCTGATCTGGAACGAGATCCCCACCGTGCTCGGCAACGTCGTGGGCGGCCTCGCCTTCACCGGCCTCACGCTCTACTCGACCCACGTGCGCACCGGGGCGAAGCGCAAGCCGGCGTGAAGATCACCGTCGGCCAGCATTCCGACAAGGGCCGAAAAAACATCAACCAGGACTTCTACGGCGTCTCGGCGCCGCAGGAGCCCCAGTTGAGCGCGAAGGGCATCGCCATCGCGCTGGCCGACGGCATCAGCAGCAGCGAGGTGAGCCAGGTCGCGGCCGAGTTCACCGTGATGGGCTTCCTCGACGACTACTACTGCACCTCGGAGGCATGGTCGGTCAAGCGCTCGGTGGAACGTGTGCTCGCCGCCACCAACTCGTGGCTGCACTCGCGCACGCAGCAGAGCCCCTACCGCGACAACATGGACCGCGGCTACGTGTGCACCCTGAGCGCGCTGGTGCTCAAGGCGCACACCGCACATGTGTTCCATGTGGGCGACGCGCGTGTCTACCGTTGGCAGGGCGGCACCCTGGAGCAGCTGACCACCGACCACCGCGTGCAGGTCTCCAGCCAGCAGAGCTACCTCAGCCGCGCGATGGGCTTCAACGCGCGGCTCGACATCGACTACCAGGCGCTGCCGCTCGACGCCGGCGACGTCTTCGTGCTCGCCACCGATGGCGTGCACGGCCATGTCGATGCGGCGACGATGGCGCAGACGCTCGCTGCGCACCGCCACGACCTCGACCTCGCGGCGCACGAGATCGTGCGCCTCGCCTTCGAGCAGGGCAGCCCCGACAACCTCACGGTGCAGATCGTCGCGGTCGACTCGCTGCCCCGGCACGGCGCACGCGAGCTGACGCAGCAGCTCTCGCAGCTGCCACTGGCCCCGATCTTCGAAGCCCGTGCGGTGGTCGACGGCTACCGCATCGTGCGCGAGCTGCACGCGAGTCACCGCAGCCACACCTACCTCGCCGTCGACGTGGCGACCGACACCACCGTCGTGCTCAAGACCCCGTCGGTCGACCTGCACGCCGAGCCTGCGCTGCTCGAGCGCTTCCTGCTCGAAGAATGGGTGGCCCGGCGTGTGAACAGCCCGCACGTGCTCAAGCCCTGCCCGCCCGAGCGCCCGCGCAGTTGCCTCTACCTCGTCACCGAGTACATCGAGGGCCAGACGCTAGCGCAGTGGATGACCGACCACCCGAAGCTTGATGTCGAAACCGTGCGCGGCATCGTCGAGCAGATCGCGCGCGGGCTGCAGGCCTTCCACCGGCTGGAGATGCTGCACCAGGACCTGCGCCCCGAGAACGTGATGATCGACCGGACCGGCACGGTGAAGATCATCGACTTCGGCGCCACGCGCGTGGCCGGCATCACCGAAATGGGCACGCCGCTGGAGCGGGGCGACATCCTCGGCACCGCGCAGTACACCGCGCCGGAATACTTCCTCGGCGAGGCCGGCACGGCGCAGAGCGACCAGTTCTCGCTGGGCGTGATCGCCTACCAGATGCTCTCGGGCCGCCTGCCGTATGGCGCCACCGTCGCGCGCGCCCGCAGCGCCAGCGCCCAACGCCAGCTGCGCTACGACAGCGTGCTGGCGGCCGACCGCGAGATCCCGGCGTGGATCGACGACGTGCTGCGCAAGGCGGTGCACCCCGACCCGGACAAGCGCTACGAAGCGCTCTCGGAGTTCGTGCACGACTTGCGGCAGCCGACCCAGGCCTTCCTGAGCCGCACCCGCGCGCCGCTGGTGGAGCGGCACCCGGTTCTCTTCTGGAAGGTGGTGTCGGGTGTGCTCGCGGTGATGGTGATCGTGCTGATCGCGGCCCGCTACGGCTAGCGCGCCGCGGTCAACAGAGCGTGACCGACGCGCCGTCGGCACCGACCATGAACCAGCGGTAGCCATACGGCGGCAGCTCGATGTCGTAGCGGCCGTCGTCGCGCAGGTCGTCGCGGCGGCCGGCGAGGATGTCGTGCACGCACGCGCCTTCGATGCCCTCGGCCAGCACCGGCAGGCGCAGCGCAATGCGCCGGGCGCTGAAGTTGTGCACCGCGATCACCGCGATGTTCTCGTGCACGCAGCGGTGCGCCAGCACCTCCTTCGCGCCGCTGTCGAAGAACGCACAGTCGCCGAGGCCAATGGCCGGGCACTCCTTGCGCCGCCGCAGCATGCGCTCGAGCCAGTTGAGCAGCGACTCGGCGTCGTGCCGCTGCTGCTCGACGTTGACCCTCTCGTAGCCGTACTCACCCTCGTCGATGACCGGCAACACCAGCGCCTCGCGCGCCGCCGCCGAGAAGCCCGCATTGGGTTGCGCACTCCACTGCATCGGGGTGCGCACCGCCTCGCGGTGCGGCAGCGTGAGGTCGTCGCCCATGCCGATCTCGTCGCCGTAGCGCAGCACCGGCGTGCCCGGCAGGGTGAGCAACAGGCTGTGCGCGAGTTCGAGCTTGCGGCGATCGTTGCCGAGCATGGGCGCGAGCCGCCGCCGCACGCCGCGCTCGTAGAGCTGCATGTCGGGCTCGGGGCCGAAGGCGCGGAACACCTCCTCGCGCTGCGCGTCGGTGAGGCGGCCGAAGTCGGCCTCGTCATGGCTGCGCAGGAAGTTGTTCCACTGGCACAGGCCGGGCAGGGGCGGCAGCTGCTCCCACGCCTCGCGCACCGGCGTGGCTTCGCCGCGCGCGAGCGCGAGGAAGAGGTGCTGGTTGAGCCAGAAGTTGAACGACATGTGGATCTTGTCGCCATCGCCGAAGTAGTCGGGCACCTCCTCGGGCGGCAGGTTGGCCTCGGCCATCAGGCAGACGTCGCCGCACAGCGTCTGCGCGTGGTGGCGCAGCTCGCGCAGGTAATCGTGGGGGTCGGTCTGGCCTTCGGTCGGCAGGTTCTTCAGCTCGATGAGGAAGGGCAGCGCATCGATGCGGAAGCCCGTCACGCCGAGTTGCAGCCAGTAGCCGGTGATCTTCTCGATCTCGCGGCGCACCGCCGGGTTGGCGATGTTGAGCTCGGCCTGGTGCGGGTAGAAGCGGTGGAAGTAGTAGGCCTTGGCCTCGCGGTCCCAGGTCCAGGTGGTGTTCTGCTCGCCGGGGAAGACGGTGCCTTCGGCGGCGTCCTCGGGCTGCGTGTCCGACCACACGTAGTAGTCGCGATAGGGCGACTTCGGATCGCGCCGCGCGGCCTGGAACCACGGGTGGTCGACCGAGGTGTGGTTGACCACGAGGTCGATCATGACGCGCAGGCCCTTGTCGCGCGCGGTGCGCGAGAACTCGACGAAGTCGCCCAGCGTGCCGAAGCGGGGGTCGACGTTGTAGTAGTCGGTGATGTCGTAGCCGTTGTCGCGCATCGGCGACGGGAAGAACGGCTGCAGCCACACGCAGTCGATGTTGAAGCCGGCGAGGTACTGCAGCTTGTTGCGCAGGCCGATGAAGTCGCCGATGCCGTCGCCATTACCGTCGGCGAAGGTCTTCACGTCCAGGCAGTAGATCAGCGCGTTCTTGTACCAGTGCTCGGCCATGCGCGGCTCCTCGGGTGCGGTGGTGCTGCGCCATTGCGGCAAGGCTCATGCCGCCGTCACACGCCACCGCAAGGAACGGCGCTTGCCGCCACGCAGCCATGACCCGCTTCAGCTACCACGTCTCGCACGAGCAGCATTCGCCGCGCGACCTGCTGCGCCTCGTGCAGCTCGCCGAAGCTGCCGGCTTCGATGCCGCCTTCAGCTCCGACCACCTGCAGCCCTGGGGCCCGGCGCAGGGCCACTCCGGCTTCACTTGGTCGTGGCTCGGCGCGGCGCTGCAAGCCACGCAGCGGCTGCGTTTCTCGGCCATCACGGTGCCGGGCGGCTGGCGATACCACCCGGTGGTGCTGGCGCAGGCCATCGCCACGCTGGCGCAGATGTACCCGGGGCGCCTGCCCTGGGTGGCGCTCGGCAGCGGCGAGGCGCTCAACGAGGCCTGCATCGGCAGCGGCTGGCCGGTGAAGTCGGAGCGGCAGCAGCGTTTGCAGAAGGCGGCGCTCGCGATGCGCGCGCTGATGGCGGGCGAGCAGGTGTCGCAACCGCCGCCGCTGCCCATCGACCGCGCCCGCTTGTGGACGCGGCCCGACGCCCCGGTGCCGCTCGTCGGCGCGGCCACGAGCCCCGACACCGCACGCTGGGTCGCCAGTTGGGCCGACGGCCTGCTCACCGTGGCTTCGCGCTTCGACGATCTGCAGGCCATCGTGCAGGCGTTTCGCGAGGGCGGCGGCGAGGGCAAGCCGGTGCACGTGAAGGTCGACGTCTGCTGGGCGGCGAGCGACGACGAGGCGCTGCACGCCGCGCATGCGCAGTGGCGCTTCAACGCCGCGCCGGGCGATGCCGACGAAGAGGCGCGCCATCCGGAAGACTTCAACCTGCTGACGCAGCAGCTCACGCCGGAGGACATGCGCCGGCACGTATTCATCTCGCACGACCTCGACGCGCACGTCGAGCACCTGCGTCAGTGGGCCAGCCTCGGCATCGACACCCTCGACCTGCACCAGGTCGCGGGCGACCAGGCCGACTTCATCCGGCAGTTCGGCGAGCGGGTGCTGCCGGCATTGCGCCCGGCAGGTCGACCCACGTAGAGCGCCCGGCCCCGGCGGGCGCGAGGCCTTGCACCAGCGCCGGCACTTCGGCGAGCAGCTCGCTCGCGAGAAAGCCCATGCCGCCCATGCGGCCGACCAGGCGATCGCCCGCGCGGGCATGCACCGCCACGCCCCAGGCGGCGGCCTGCACGAGCGAGGCGCCGCGCGCGGCGAAGCCGGCGATGAGCCCGGCCAGCACGTCGCCCGAGCCGGCGGTCGCGAGGCCCGGGTTGCCACCTTCGTGCACCCAGAGGTCGCCCTGCGGCTCGGCGATCACGGTGGTGGCGCCCTTGAGGGCGACGATCGAGTTCCACCACCGCGCGGCTTCGCGTGCGGCGCCTTCGGCGTCGGCCAGCACCGAGTCCTTCGACTGGCCGTTCAGGTGCGCCATCTCGCCGGCATGCGGCGTGAGGAGCACCGGAGGGCCGGCGATGGGCTCGCGCGTGGCGGCGCCCATCGCCGCCGCGTCGAGCAGCGTGGGCACGTCGGGGTGGCGCTTGCGCAGCGCCTGGGCGAAGGCGATGGCGGCGTCTTCGTCCTGCATGCCGGGGCCGATGAGCACGACGTCGGCGCGCTTCAGCGCGTCGTCCAGGCGCGCGAGGCCGGTGAGGTCGAAGCCGCCGCTGTGCGTTTCGGGCAGGCCCACGACGCGCAACTCGGGCATGGTCACCGCCACCTGCATCGCCACCGATTGCGCGGTGGCGACCATCACCTTGCCCGCACCCGCGCGCAAGGCCGCTTGCGCCGAAAGCAGCGCGGCGCCGGGGATCTCGCGGCTGCCGGCGATGAGCAGCACGCGGCCACGCAGTTCCTTGTCGCAGCCGGGCTCGAGCGGCGCCAGCGGCCACTGGCGGAGCAGGCCGGCATCGAGCAGTCGCCTGCGATTCACGGCTTGGGCGCCACCGGCACGTCGGGCTCGGCCGTCACCGGCGCGCCGGCCTGCGTGAGCGGCGAGACGAAGTTGACGAGCCGCGGCACGAGCTTGCCGTGTGGCCCCTGGCCCGGGTCGTATTCATAGCCCGTCACGCCGCAGTTGGGCACGTCGGCCTGGCGGTCGATGTCGAGGATCTCGGCCTCGCTCTTGCACTCGATGAGGTAGCGCATGCAGTTCACCGTCACCTGGTGGGCGACGACGAGCACGCGCTCGCGACGGTGTTCGCGGGTGATCATCTCGATCACGCTGCGCAGGCGCAGGATCACGTCGCACCAGCTCTCGCCACCGGGCGGGCGGAAATAGAACTTGCCCACGTGGGCCCGCTGCTCGGCCAGCTCGGGGTACTTCTGGCGGATGCCGAGCACGGTGAGGCGGTCGAGGATGCCGAACTCCTTCTCGCGCAGGCGCTCGTCGCGCTCGAAGGTGATGGCGCTGCGTGGGATGCCCGCCGCGGCCAGCAGCCGCTCGGCCGTGGCCTGCGCCCGCACGTAGGGCGAGCACAGCACGACGTTCGGTTGCTGCCCGGCAGGGAGCTGGCCGAACCAGCGCCCCACCGCGTCGGCCTGCTGCTCGCCAAGCGGCGAGAGCGGCACGTCCATGTCGCGCGCGGCGATGTCGATAAGGTGGTGGCCGGCCGCTTCGGCCCGCTCACGCGCGACATTGCCCGCGCTCTGCCCATGCCGCACGACGTAGAGCCACTGGGGCCACTTCTGTTCGACGTGCGGCTGGGCAGCCATGCCGGGTCAGCGTGCCGAACCTCGACGGAAGAGGTTGACGATCGCCAACAGGATGACGGCGCCGAGCAGCGAGACCCCCAGGCCCGCGATGCTGAAGTCGTTGCTGTTGATCGTGCCGGTGCCCAGCAGCGGGGCGAGCAGGAAGCCGCCCAGGAAGGCGCCCACGATGCCGACCACCACGTTCAGGATGACGCCCTGTTGCGCGTCGGTGCGCATGATCATGCTGGCGACCCAACCGATGAGACCGCCGACGATGAGCCAGATGATGAAGTTCATGACTGTTCTCCAGTGAAGTCCAAGGTGCGGGCAAGTTAACGCCCGACTCGTGGACACACGAGCGGAGAAGGTCGCGAATGGTCGTAGGCGACGGCCTACGGAAGCGGATCGCTCAGCTCAGAACAGGCCGCGCGCCACTTCGTAGAGCGCCAGCAGCACGCCGCTCACGAGCAGGTTGGCCGCGAGGTGGCGCCCACCGGCGCCCACGCGGATGCCCATGCGCGTGGACACGCAAGCCCACAGCATCACCAGCAACAGGGCGCCCGCATCACCTTTGGTGAGGTCCATGCGGGCGACGTGGGCGAGGCCCACCGCGAGCACCCACAGGCCGGAGCCCATGACGGTGGCGGCAGTGAGTTCGTTGAAACCGGGCCGGCGCAGCGGCACACCGATGAGGTTCATGAGAGGTACAGCAGAGGAGAAAACAACCCCGACAGGTTAGTCGGTGTACCTGCGGTTACCGGGGCCAATTCCGGGCACAAGTTCGCGCTTGACGGCCCTGCGAAAACGACTGGCACGTGTCCTGCTTTGCATCTTGCATACAAGATGGCATGCACAAAGACAGGGCACCCATGACGACCAGCGACCCCCGCACCCTCGCCGAACTTCAGCAGGCCTTGCGCAGCGGCACCATCACGGTGCGGCAGCTGATGCTGCGCTTCCTGAAAGAGCAGACGCAGCATGCGCCGCAGGCCTGGATTTCCCGGCCCGGCGACGACGCCCTGCTCGCCCAGGCCGATGCGTGCGACGCGGCCCTGCTGAGCCAGGGCGCCGCCATCTTCGCGACGCAACCGCTGCTGGGAATGCCCTTCGGCGTGAAGGACAACATCGACGTCGCCGGCCTGCCGACCACGGCCGCCTGCAAGGGCTTCGCGGCCGGGCCTGCGGCGGCGCATGCGGTCGCGGTGGGCAAGCTCGTGGCCGCGGGTGCCATCCCGGTCGGCAAGACCAACCTCGACCAGTTCGCCACCGGCCTCGTGGGCACACGCAGCCCCTATGGCGCCGTGCCCAACAGCTTCGACCCCACCCGCGTGAGCGGTGGTTCGAGCTCGGGCTCCGCCTATGCGGTGGCGACCGGCCAGGTGCCGTTTGCGCTCGGCACCGACACCGCCGGCTCCGGCCGTGTGCCGGCCGGCTTCAACAACATCGTCGGCTTGAAGCCCACGCCGGGCCGCGTGAGCACGACCGGCCTGCTGCCCGCCTGCCGCAGCATCGACTGCCTGTCGGTGCTGGCGTTGACCGCCGACGACGCGGCGCGGGTGCTCGCGGTGATGGAAGGGCCCGACCCCACCGACGCCTACAGCCGCTTCGCGCCGGGCCTTGCGAAGCTCAAGCCGAAGCTGCGCGTGGGCATCCCGGCCGTGCCGGTGTTCAAGGGCGACGCCGGCTACCGCGAGACCTTCGCTCAGGCCTGCGCGCATGTGCAGTCGCTCGGGCACGAGGTGGTGCCACTCGACTTCACGCCGCTGCATGCCACCGCCGAGCTGCTCTACGGCGGGCCGTGGGTGGCGGAGCGTCATGCCGCCGTGGAGCGTGTGCTCGACGAGCAACCCGAAGCCTTCGACCCCTCGGTGAGAAGCATCGTCGAAAGCGCCCGCCACTTCAGCGCCACCGATGCCTTCCGCGGCCTCTACAAGCTGCGCGCCGCGCAGGCGGAGACGGCTTCGTTCTGGTCGCAGGCCGACGTGCTGATGGTGCCCACCGCCCCCGCGCACCCGACGATGGCCGAGGTGGCGGCCGACCCCATCGGCGCCAACGCACAGCTCGGCAGCTACACCAACTTCGTCAACCTGCTGGGCTGGTGCGCCATCGCACTGCCCTTCAACTTCACCGTGCGCGGCCTGCCCTTCGGCGTGACCTTCATCGCGCCGGGCGGTTTTGATGCAGCACTCGCGCGCTTCGGCGCCGAATGGCAATCGCAGCTCAAGCTGCCGCTCGGCGCGCTGCGCCGCGAGGCGCCGCTTGCGCCCACCCTCACCCGCGCGCCCGCCAGCACACCCACGCTCGGCATCGCGGTCGTCGGCGCCCACCTCAGCGGCCTGCCGCTCAACGGCCAGCTCACCGAGCGCGGCGCCTCGCTGCGCCTGGCCACCACCACCGCGCCGCAATACCGCCTCTACGCGCTGCCCGGCACCGTGCCCCCGAAACCCGGCCTGCAACGCGTGGGCAGCGGGGGCGCCGCCATCGCCGTCGAGGTGTGGGACGTGCCGCTCGACCAGATCGGCTCCTTCCTCGCGCTCATTCCCGCACCGCTTGGCCTCGGCAGCCTGACGCTTGCAGACGGCTCCTCGGTGCACGGCTTCGTCTGCGAAGCGCTGGCGCTCGACGGCGCGCGCGACATCACCGAATTCGGCGGCTGGCGGGCGTACCTCGCGTCGCTGAAACCTGCTTCCTGAAACCCGCCACCCGACCCGCCCTGCATCCAACCACGGAGATCTCCCATGAGCCAGAAGCCCCTCGATTCCAGCCGCCGTCGCCTCGTCCAGGCCGGCGCCGCCCTCGCGCTCGGTGCCCCTGCGGTGCTGCGCGCACAAAGCGGCCCCAAGATCCGCATCGGCTACTGGCCCGTCGCAGCCGGCCTGCCCTTCTTCGCCGCGGTGGAGAAGGGCTACTTCAAGGAAGCTGGCCTCGATGTGGAGCCGCTCAAGTTCGCCGGTGCCCAGCAGGTGATGGAAGCCATGCTCTCCGGCCGCAGCGACGGCAGCTCCAACGGCACCGGCTCGGGCAACCTCGGCGTGGGCGAGATCGCCTCACCCGGGCTCTTCAAGATCATCGCCACCAACCCGAGCAACCAGAAGTACGTGCTCGACCAGTTCCTGGTGCCGAAAGACAGCCCCATCAAGAGCATCGCCGAGCTGAAGGGCAAGAAGGTGGCCTCCGGCCCGGGCATTCAGAACCGCGTGCTCGCCATCACCGTGCTCGAGCGTGCCGGTGCGGCCGGCACCAGCGTCACCGAGCTGCCCATCGGCCAGCACGTGGCCGCGCTCGCGGCCGGCCAGGTCGATGCGGTCTACACGCTCGAGCCCACCGGCACCGTGGGCAGGCTCAACGGCACCACGCGGGTGCTCGAGGCGGGCGTGATCGCGAAGTACATCCTCGGCGACCCGCTCGCCCCGTGGCACGGCGGCTCGGCCACGCTCACCAGCGAGTTCATCAAGAAGTACCCGGCCGAGACCAAGAAGTACATCGCCGCCTACGCCAAAGGCATCGAACTCGTGCGCACCAAGCCCGCCGAGGCCCGCCAGTACCTCAAGGGCTACACCGCCATCGAAGGGCCGCTGACCGGCGAGGTGCCCCTGGCCTCATACATGCTTTACAACGAGTTCAAGCCGAGCGACATCGCCGCGTTCCAGAAGTTCTTCGACCTCTTCACCGAGAAGGGCGTGTTCGAGAAGAAGCTGGCCGTCGAATCGCTCATCTACAAGGGGTGATGCGCCATGGCCGCCGTTGAATCCTCGTCTGCCGCTGCGGCGGCGCCCTGGCAGGCGCCGAGCACGGCCGCCCCCGCGCCACGCAAGGCTTTCAACTGGGGCAAGCTGCTGCCGGTGGTGGGCCCGCTCGTGCTCTTCATCGTGTGGGACGTGGTGGTGCGCGCCGGCCTCATCAAGGCCATCTTGCTGCCGCCGCCGCTGGCCACGCTCGAGACGCTCATCACCGGCCTGCTCGGCGGCGCACTGCTCACCGATTTCCTGGTGACGGTGTGGCGCACGGTGCAGGCCTTCTTCATCGCCGCCGCGGTCGGCATGCCGCTCGGCGTGCTGCTCGGCAGCAACGAGAAGGCCTACAGAAGCGTCGAGTTCCTGATCGACTTCTTCCGCTCCACGCCCAGTTCGGCGCTGATCCCGCTGTTCCTGCTCATCTTCGGCGTGAGCGACATCAACAAGGTCGCCATCGCCGCCTTCGGCGCCTTCCTCATCGTCGTCTTCAACAGCGCCTATGGCGTGATCAACGCGCGCAAGCAGCGCGTGATGGCCGCGAAGGTGATGGGCGCGAGCCGCTGGCAGATCTTCAAGGACGTGCTGGTGTGGGAATCGCTGCAGCCGAGCTTCGTGGGCCTGCGCTCGGCCGTCTCGATGGCGCTCGTGATCGTGATCGTGGCCGAGATGTTCATCGGCTCCGACAACGGACTCGGCCACCGCATCATCGACGCGCAGCAGGTGCTGAACGTGAAGACGATGTACGCGGCCATCCTGGCCGCCGGTGCGCTGGGCTATGCGCTCAACGTGCTCTTCCTGGTGGTCGAACGCAAGATCGTGCATTGGAGCGGAAGATGAACGCAGTCCTGAACGGCCCCGTCTATGCCGACGTGCCGGCGCCCAAGTTCCAGCCCGGCCCGGAAGGCACCCACATCACGATCAGAGGCCTGACGAAATACTTCGCCGGCTGGCCCCTCTACGAGAACTTCGACCTCGACATCCCCAAGGGCAAGATCGTCTCCGTCTTCGGCCCCAACGGCTGCGGCAAGAGCACGCTGATCAACATGATCGCGGGCCTCATTCCCATCGACAGCGGCCAGATCCTCTTCGACGGCAAGACGCTGCAAGACACCAAGATCGGCTACGTCTTCCAGAACTACCGCGAGGCGATGTTCCCGTGGATGCGCACCATCGACAACATCGCCTACCCGCTGAAGCTGGAAGGCAAGTCGAAAGCCGAAGTCGACCGGCGGATGGAAGAACTCGTCGCCTCCTTCGACGTCAAGTTCGACCTCAAGCGCTACCCGTACGAACTCTCGGGCGGCCAGCAGCAGACGGCCTCGATCATGCGGGCGCTCGCGCCCAACCCCGAGGTGCTCTTCCTCGACGAGCCGTTCTCGGCACTCGACTTCGAGATGACCCTCTTCATCCGCGAGAAGCTGCAGGAGGTGTTCATGCAGACCGGCACCACCATGCTGCTCGTCTCGCACGACCTCGAAGAGGCGGTGTACCTGGCCGACCAGGTGCTGCTGCTCACCAAGCGGCCCACCAAGGTGGCAGAGATCTTGCACTACGGTGATGCGCGGCCACGCACCGTGGCCACGCTCTCCGAGCCGAGCTTCATCGCCACCAAGAAGCAGAGCCTCGAGATCTTCCAGCGCGAGGTGAGACGTTGACGACGACGACACAGGAAGACATCGAACACTACGTGCGCAGTGCGGCCCAGATGGCCTCGCTGCCGCTGGCCGATGCGCAGGTGCAGCGCGTCGCCGTGCACTTGGCGCGCACCAAGGCGCTTGCCGAGAGCCTGCTTGCCTTCCCCCTGCCAGACGACACCGAGCCCGCCGAGGTGTATTGCCCCGCGCCCTTCCCCCCAGGGCGCGAATGAGTTTCGCAAGGAGCCACGACATGACCCCCGGCCTTTCCATCGTTCGCGCGGTCCACGCTGGCGAGATGCAGGCCGAAGAAGCGCTCGAGCACTGCATCGCGCGCATCGAGGTCACCGACCCCAAGGTCAATGCCTTCACCGACGGCAGCTTCGAGCGCGCCGTGCGCGAGGCCCGCGCCATCGACCAGTTGCGCATCAAGGGCAAGCCGCTGCCGCCGCTGGCCGGCATGCCCTACGCGGTGAAGAATCTATTCGACGTGGAAGGCATGGTCACGCGCGCCGGCAGCAAGGTGCGCAACGACGCACCGCCCGCGCACGAAGACGCCGAACTCGTGAAACGCATGCGCGCGGCCGGCGCGGTGCTGGTGGGCGCGCTCAACATGGACGAGTTCGCCTACGGCTTCACCACCGAGAACACGCACTACGGCCCCTGCCGCAACCCGAGGCGGCTGGAGCACATCGCCGGCGGCTCCTCGGGCGGCTGCGGCGCGGCCGTCGCCGCGGGCCAGGTGCCGGTGTCGCTGGGTTCCGACACCAACGGCTCCATCCGCGTGCCCTCGTCGCTGTGCGGTGTGTGGGGCTTGAAGCCCACCTTCGGCCGCCTCTCGCGCCGCGGCAGCTTCCCCTTCGTCGCAAGCCTCGACCACCTCGGCCCCTTCGCCCGCAACGTCGAAGACCTCGCCGCCACCTACGACGCGCTGCAAGGCCCCGACCCGCTGGACCCGGGCTGCCACGCCACGCGCATCCAGCCCACGGCCTGGCAGATCGGCGCGAGCCTCTCGGGCCTGCGCATCGGCGTGCTCGGTGGCTACTTCGACAAACACGCGAGCCCCACCGCGCGCAAGGCCGTGGCCATTGCCGCCGAGGTGCTGAAGGCCACGCCCGGCGTGACCTGGCCCGATGCGGCGCTGGCACGTGCCGCCGCCTTCATCACCACCGCGAGCGAAGGCGGCTCGCTGCATTTGCCCCGCCTGCGCGAGCGCGCGGCCGACTTCGAGCCGCTGTCGGTCGACCGCTTCATCGCAGGCGCCCTGCAGCCGGCCGACTGGTACGTGCGCGCCCAGCGCTTCCGCCGCGTCTACCGCGACAAGGTGCTGGCGCTCTTCGACGAGTGGGACGTGCTCATCGCCCCCGCCACGCCGGTGCAGGCCACGCCGGTCGGTGCCGAGACCTTCGAGCTGAATGGCCAGCAGGTGCCGGCCCGGCCGTCGATGGGCCTGCTCACGCAGCCGATCTCGTTTGCCGGCTGTCCGGTGGTGGCCGCCCCGCTCTGGCCCGAAGGCCGCAATGCCTTGCCGCTCGGCGTGCAGCTCATCGCCGCCCCGTGGCGCGAAGACCTCGCCCTGCGCGTGGGTCGCGCACTCGAAGCGAGCGGCGCGGCATGTTCGCCCATCGCCGGCATCTGAGAACAACATGGACATCAACAAACCCGACGTCGTGGCCGAAGTCACTGCCGCCTTCAACCGCTACGAAGACGCACTCGTCAACAACAAGGTCGAGGTGCTGGACGAGTTGTTCTGGAACAGCCCGCACACCCTGCGCTACGGCGCCACCGAAAACCTCTACGGCTACGACGAGATCGCCGCGTTCCGCGCGTCCCGGCCCGCCACCGGCCTGGCCCGCACGCTGCTGCGCACCGTCATCACCACCTACGGCGACAGCTTCGCCACCGCCAACGTCGAATTCCAGCGCATCGGCGCTTCCAGGCCGGGCCGCCAGAGCCAGACCTGGATGAAGACTGCCGACGGCTGGCGCGTGGTATCTGCGCATGTAAGCTTGCTGGGATGACACTACCCCCACGTCGCTTTGCTCCTGCCCCCCGAGGGGGCGTTCATTGCCTTCGGGCGGCCGGGCGGCACTGAAATGAAAGCCCCGGCCGCCAAGAAGACCAGCACCGCGCCCAAGGCGCCGCCGGCCAACCCGCGCGACCTCACGCGCTCCGAGATCGCCTACCGGCGCCTGAAGGCCGCGATCTTCGACTTCGTGCTGCTGCCCGGCGATGGCTTCACCGAGAGCGACATGGCCGAGCGGCTCGGCATGTCGCGCACGCCGGTGCGCGAGGCGCTCTTCCGGCTGGAACTCGAGGGCTATGTGAAGGTGGCCTTCCGCAGCGGCTGGAGCGTGGCGCCCTTCGACTTCCGAAAGCTCGAAGAGCTGTACGACCTGCGCGTGATGCTCGAATGCGCCGCCGTCGATCGCCTCTGCACGCAAGACCCCATGCCCGATCTGGGCCTGCTCAAGGCCATCTGGCTCGTGCCCGAGAAAGAGCGCAAGACCGACACCACCGAGGTTGCCTCGCTCGACGAAGCCTTCCACACCACGCTGGTGTCGGCCGCGGGCAACCTGCAGATGGCGCGCGTGCATGCCGAGGTGACCGACGGCATCCGCATCGTGCGCCGGCTCGATTTCACCCAGCCGCCGCGCGTGGCGGCCACCTACGACGAGCACGCGAAGATTCTGCGCGCCATCCTTGCGCGGCGGGCCGACCCGGCCAAGCTGATGCTGCGCACCCACATCGAGGCCAGCAAGGCCGAGGTGCGCAAGATCACCATCCACAAGCTGCACAGCGCGCGCCCGGCCACCACCGATTTGTAGCCAGCTGGCGGTGCGCGCAACTGGCGCGTTCTTGTGTGACTTTCGTCGCGCTTTTCGGCCCCCCCATGGCCGGGACCCCTGAGCTTCTGACAGGTCAAAGTGCACAGCGGTGCCGCTATGCTTGCGCACCCCGCGGGTCTGGCTCCCAAGAAGAACCCATGAAATTCGTCGTCTGGAAATCCGCTCTCGCTCTCCTGGGCGTGCTGCTCACGGCAGCGCCCGCCTGGGCGGCCGCCTTGGCCACCGCCACCATTGCCGATGGCGAGGTGCAACTGGTGCGCGCGGCCACCCGCCATGCCTTGAGCGAAGGCGTGCGCCTGGCCAAGGAAGACATCGTCGAGACGACCGCCAAGGCCCGCTTCGTGCGCATCGAGTTCGCCGATGGCGTGATCCTCGACCTCGGCCCCGAGTCGCGCGCCCTGATCGCCCCGAAGTTCAGCGGCGAGCGGGCGAAGCAGGCCTCGCGCTTCCACCTGCTGCGCGGTACCGCCAAGCTCACCGTGCCCAAGCCGCTCGCGCCGGCGGCCGGCAGCTTCACCATCGCCAACACCGACATCACCGGCGTGGCCAAGAGCGCCGTCTTTGCCGCACAGGGCCCCGAGCTGCAGGTCTTTGCCGAGTCGGGCGAGGTCACCCTTCAGGAGCGCCGTGCCGGCAAGGTGGCGGGCAAGGCCACCGTCAAGAACAGCGAGTTCTACAGCCGCGGTGCCGACGGCAAGGCGAGCACCACGCCCCGCCCCACCGGCCCCTTCATCCAGAAGCTGCCCCGCGCCTTCATGGACACCCTGCCCTCGCGCGCCGCCGCGTTCGCCAGCCGCGACGTGCCGCCCAAACCGCTGGCCGAGATCGCCTACGCCGAGGCCGAACCCTGGCTCGACGCCGAAGGCCTGCGCGCTTATTTCGTCACCCGCTGGAAGGCCCTCGCGCAGAACGCTGCCTTCCGCGACGGCCTGGCCGCCAACATGGCCAACCACCCCGAGTGGGACCGCATCCTGTTCCCCGAGAAGTACCTGCCCAAGCCTGCTGCGTCGATGCCGGTGGGCCATGCCCCCGACCCGGCCTACAAGAAGCCCTGATCTGCATCCGCTGAGCCCGCGCGGCACGTAAGTCGCCACAGCACACCGATCCATCGAAAGTCGCCCCATGAAGCTGCTCGTCAAGTTCAACCTCGTGTTCCTGCTGGTCTTCGCCATCGGCCTCGGCGCCTCGGGCTACGTCGCCCGCCAGATGCTGCAAGACGGCGCCCACGAAGAAGTGCTCGACCGCGCCCGCCTGCTGATGGAAAGCGCGATGGCCGTCAGCACCTACACGGCCACGCAGGTGGCGCCGCTCCTCCAGACGCAGATGACCTACACCTTCCTGCCGCAGTCGGTGCCGGCGTATTCGTCGTCCGAGGTGTTGAACGCACTGCGCAAGAACCACCCCGAATACGCCTACAAGCCGGCGATGCTCAACCCCACCAACCCGCGCGACCGCGCGCAGGACTGGGAGGAAGACGTGATCTCGCGCTTCAAGCAGTCGCCCGACGAGAAGGAATTCATCGGCCAGCGCAGCACGCCCTCGGGCCTCGTGACCTACATCGCCCGCCCGATCAAGATTACCAACCCCGAGTGCCTGCGTTGCCACAGCACGGTGGAAGCGGCGCCGAAGCCGCTGGTGGAGAAGTACGGCCCGGCCAACGGCTTCGGCTGGAACCTCAACGAAGTGCTGGGCGCGCAGGTGGTGTCGGTGCCGATGTCGGTGCCGCTGGAGCGTGCCGACCGCAACTTCAAAGTGGTCATGGGCCTGCTCGCCGGCGTGTTCCTGCTCATCGGCCTCGCGCTCAACCTGATGCTGTGGCAGCTCGTGATCCGCCCGGTGAGCCAGCTGTCGAAACTCTCCGACCGCGTGAGCCTGGGCGAACTCGATGCGCCCGAGTTCAACGTGAAGTCGAAAGACGAGATCGGCACTTTGGCGGAATCGTTCACACGCATGCGCAAGAGCATGGTCCATGCGATGAAGATGCTCGATTCTTGAGACTGACAATCGTTCGATGTCCCATCCGGCCCAACTTGGCAAATATCCGATCACGGGTGTGCTCGGCAAGGGCGCGATGGGCGTCGTCTACAAGGCCTTCGACCCGGTCATCAACCGGCCGGTCGCGATCAAGACCATCCACAAGGCGCTGATCGGGCAAGACCTCTCGGGCTCGTCGACCACCGCCCGCTTCAAGAACGAGGCCCGCGCGGTGGGCCGCATGTCGCACCCGGGCATCGTCGCGATCTACGAGTACGGCGAAGACGCCGACACCGCCTACATCGCGATGGAGTACGTGGAGGGCCGCACGCTCTCGCAGATCCTGCACGGCACACCGCGGCCACCCGAGTGCGACGTGCTGACCATCATGGACCAGCTACTGGCTGCCCTCGACTGCGCGCACAAGCACGGCGTGTGGCACCGCGACATCAAGCCGGCCAACCTGCTCGTCACCAACAGCGGGCAGTTGAAGGTCACCGACTTCGGCATCGCCCGCATCGAATCGGTGGTGCTGACGCAGATCACGTCCACCATCGGCACGCCGGGCTACATGGCGCCCGAGCAGTACATCGGCGAGAACGTCGACCACCGCATCGACATCTTCGCGGCCGGTGCCATCCTCTACGGCATGCTGGTCGGCCACCCGCCGTTTCAGGGCTCGGCCGAGTCGGTCATGTACAAGGTGGTGAACGACCACCCCACACCGCCGAGCAAGGTGCCCGACTCGGGCCGCCCGGCGTTCTACGACGCCATCCTCGCCAAGGCCCTGGCCAAGAAGCCGGCCGACCGCTACCAGAGCGTGGCCGAGTTCCGCGCGGCACTCGCCAAGCGCGACCTCTCGGCCGAGCCCGACACCGGCGAGACGACCATCATCGTGGTCAACGACAGCAGCCCGCCCGCGCCACCCGTGGGCGTGCTCGACCCGCCGAGCGGCGTGCCGCGCTCCGGCTCGACCAGCATCCCCGGCTGGGACCCGGCCACGCTGCATCAGGTGGAGCTGGCGCTGGCCTCCTTCGTCGGCCCGATGGCCAAGGTGATGGTGCGCAAGGCGGCGCGCGACGTCCACGACATCACCGGCCTCAAGACCTCCCTGTGCGACCAGCTCGGCAGCGAGCAGGACCGCCAGCGCTTCATGGCGAAGTTCGACGCCGTCACCTCGCCCGGCCGCGTGGCCCATGCGAGCGGCGGCTCGAAGCTCACCGGCGCCGCCCCCCGCACGCAGGCTCCGGCCACGCAGCCGGGCAGCGGCGGCGTGGCAGTGGGCAGCGCGATCACCGCCGAGACGCTGGCGCACGCCACACGCGTGCTCAGCACCAGCATCGGCCCGATCGCGAGCATCGTGGTCAAGAAGAGCGCCGCCAAGGCGCAGACCCAGGAGCAGCTCTATGCGCTGCTGGGTGAGCAGGTGAACGCCGGCCGCGAGCGCGAGACGCTGCTGGCCGCCCTGCGCAAGCCGATGCGCTGATCGGCCTCGGCGCGTGGCGCGCCGCGCGGCACCGCGTCGCACCCTCGGGGAATACCGATTGCTGGGTAGGTCCACCCTGGCGCACTTCCTCGAGGAGACTTCCATGCCGTTCATCCGCCATGCACTGGCCGCAACCGCCCTGCTCGGCCTGGTGGCCTTGCCCGCGCGAGCGGTGCTGATCACCTTTGACGACCTGCCACCGCCCGCCGACCCCGGCCAGCTCGCCGGCACCCCGGTCACCAACGAGTACGCCTCGCTGGGCCTGATCGTCAACGAAGGCTACCTGGCAGGCTCGGGCGTGCCCGGCACCGACCAGTCGCTGTACGGTGCGCCCTATCTGAGCCTGAGCTTCATCGGCGGCACGCTGCCCACCTACGTGAGCCTCTACGTCAGCGCACCCAACCAGGACCAAGTCTCGGTCGACGCCACCGGCCCCGGCGGCTGGGCGCGCACCGTCGTCACCGATGGTGCCGGCTGGCCGACGTCCACACCCTACCGGCCGAACCAGTACGTGTCGTTCCATGCCGCCAACGGCATCTCGAACCTCGACCTGAGTGCGTTCTACTTCCTGCGCACCGGCCCGTCGATCGACAACCTCTACTTCGGCAACGTGGCGCCCATCCCGGAGCCGGCATCGCTGGCGCTGGCCGCGGCGGGCGTGATCACGCTGTGGGCCGCCCGGCGCCGCCACACGCGCCGCGCGCGCGGGGCGAGCCCGGGCTGACCAGGCCTTCAGGCCCCTGCGAAGAGATTCTTCACGCCGTGCGGCGCGCTGCGCCAGTACTGCGGCGGCGCGCTGACCTGGGCGCCGAGCGCCGCGGCCGCGTGCCAGGGCCAGCGCGGGTTGTAGAGCATGGCGCGTGCGAGTGCCACCGCATCGGCCTGGCCTTGGGCGAGGATGGCCTCGGCCTGCGCGGGCTCGGTGATGAGACCCACCGCCATGGTCGGCATGCCCACCTCGTCTTTCAGGCGCTGCGCGAGCGGCACCTGGTAGCCCGGGCCGAGCGGGATCGCCTGCTTCGCTGAGAGGCCGCCGCTGCTCACGTCGATGGCCGCGCAGCCGCGGGCCTGGAGCGCCTTGGCATAGGCGATGGTGTCGTCCACCGTCCAGCCGCCGTCGACCCAGTCGGTGGCCGACACCCGCACCCATACCGCCTTGTCGGCCGGGAAGGCGGCACGCACCGCGTCGAACACTTCGAGCGGGAAACGCATGCGGTTTTCCAGGCTGCCGCCATACGCGTCGGTGCGCTGGTTGGCCAGCGGCGAGAGGAACTGATGCAGCAGGTAGCCGTGGGCCGAGTGCACCTCCACGCCGTCGAGGCCCAGGCGCGCGGCACGGCGCGCGGCTTCGGCGAAGTCTTCGCGGATGCGGCCCATGTCGTCCAGGCTCAGCGCACGAGGCGCGTCGTAGTGTTCGAGGAAGGGCAGCGCCGACGGGGCCACGGTCTTCCAGCCCTCGGGCTGACCGGGGGCGATCTGGGCGCCGCCTTTCCAGGGCGCGAGCGTCGACGCCTTGCGGCCGGCATGTGCGAGCTGGATCGCGATCGGCATCGTCGAATACCGGCGTGTGGCGGCGAGCACGCGCGCCAGCGCCGCTTCGTTCGCATCGGAGTACAGCCCCAGGTCCTGGGGCGAGATGCGGCCTTCGGGCGACACCGCCGTCGCCTCCAGGATCAAGAGGCCCGCGCCCGACATCGCCAGGTGGCCGACGTGCATCGTGTGCCAGTCGGTGGCACTGCCGTCGAGGGCGGAGTACTGGCACATCGGCGCGATGACGATGCGGTTGGGCAGGCGCAGCGGGCCGATCTGCCAGGGCTGGAAGAGGCGTGGAGAGGAAGTCGACATGGCGTGGTGGGTGGGGAATGGGTGGGGAGGCGTGACGAATTGGGCCATCGATCAAGAGGCCGTGGGGGACTGGGGCTTCGGCGGTGGGAGCAGGGTCTCGAGCTCGAGTGCGGCGGCCATCGCCCGGTAGCCAGCATCGTTGGGGTGCAGGTGGTCGCCCGAGTCGTAGGCCGGGTTCAGCCGTGAAGGGCGGGCGGGGTCGCGCAGCACGCGGTCCATGTCGACGACGGCGTCGAAGCCGGCGCTCTCGCGGATCCACCGGTTGACCGCCTGGCGCAGGCGCTCCTTCTCGGGGCTGTGGTGGCCTTCCAGCGGCGTGCCTTCCAGCGCCCGCTCGAACGGCGGCAGCGTGGCGGCGATCAGCCGCACGTTGTGGGCGCGGGCCAGCTCGGCGAGCGCGCGGTAGCCCTGGGTGAAGTCGTCCAGTCGCATCGCCGCCTCGTGCGGCGCAAAGGGGCCGCCGGGCCAGCCGATGTCGTTGGTGCCCAGCAGCACGATCACCGTGCGCACACCGGGGCGCGAGAACACGTCGCGGCCGATGCGGGCCAGCGCGCTGCGGCCCATGCCGTCGCGCAGCAGGCGAGCCCCCGAGATGCCGGCATTGAGCACCGCCACGCCACGTGGGGCGAGCCGCTCCGCCAGCGCATCGGGCCAGCGTGTATCGGCATCGGGTGTGGCACCGTTGCCGTCGGTGATCGAGTCGCCCAGCGCCACCACCGTCACCGGCGGCTGCGCGCCGTCGACCATCACGCCGGCGAGGAAGGCACGCGTACTCAGGCTCGTGGTGTCGCGGGCGAGCGAGCGCGCGGCGGTCTGGTCGCCGCTGGCGAGATAGGCCGTCTGGCGTGCATCGAAATGGAAGCCGGCCGGCGCGGTGGCCCGCGGCAGATAGATCGATACCGCCACGCGTGCGAGCGCCGGCAGCGCCAGGTCCACCGGATCGCTCACGACACGCGCGCCCGGCGGCACGTGCACCTCGGCCTGGCCGCCGAAGCGCAGCACACGGTCGCTGCCCGCCACCACCGACGAGCCCTCGGCATGGCGCGCGATGCGGGCGCCGCCGATCACGAGCGGCGCCTGGCCTTCCTCGTTGCTCAACACGACGCGCAGCCGCGCACCGCCCACGCTCAGGCGGGCCACCTGGCGCAGCGTCTGGCGCTCGAACTGCGTCGGCGTGCCCAGCGGCAGCACGAAATCGGACGACCACAGCGGCTGCGGGCTCGCCATCCAGCTGTCGCGCCAGAAGGTCGGCGAGGCCTGCGCCACGGCGGGAGCGGCAGCGGCCCATGCTGAAAGGGCGACGACGCCGGCCAGCAGTTGGCGGCGGACTCGCGGGTGCGGAAATGGGTTCATCTCGAGGACATCGGGTTGCGTTGGGGCCCACTGTCTCGAATTCCAATCGGGATGAGAAGACGACAGAATGGCATTCACACCATTCCTTAATCGAATGCCCATGGACACCCTTCGCGCCCTCGCCGCTTTCGTGCACAGCGTGGAGCTCGGCAGCCTCTCGAGCGCCGCACGCGCACTCGACACGACCCAGCCGACAGTGAGCAAGCTCGTCGCCGGCCTCGAACGATCGCTCGGCGTGCGCCTGCTGCGGCGCAGCGCCACACGGCTCACGCTGACCGACGAAGGCCAGCGCTTCCACGACCGTGCTCGCCGCATCCTCGAGGAGTACGACGAAGCGGTGGCCGACGCACGCGAACAGTCGCAGACGCCCCGCGGCCTCTTGCGCGTGAGCGCACCAGCCGCACTCGGCCAGGCCAAGCTCAACGGCTGGATGCTGGAGTTCCTGGCGCAGCACCCCGAGATCGAGATCGACCTGCTGCTCGAAGACCGCTTCGTCGACCTGCTGGAAGAGCGCATCGACGTGTCGCTGCGGCTGAGCGGGCCGCTGCCGCCTCACCTCGTGGCGCGCGCAGTGGGCCGCTGGCCGCGGCTGCTGGTGGCCTCACCCGACTACCTGGCCGCACATGGCAAGCCGCGACGGCCCGATGACCTGGCCGCGCACAACTACCTGCGGTATGCCAGCGGCGGCGACGACACGCTGGTGCTCGACGGCCCCGACGGGCCGGTGCGGGTCGAGCTCACCAGCCGCTACCGCGTCAGCAATGCGATGGCGCTGCTGGAGAGCGTGCAGCAGGGCGCCGGCATTGCCCTCGCGCCCTCATGGAGCGTGGCCGACGCCTTGAAGCGCGGCGAGCTGGTGCGGGTGCTGCCGCGGCACACCGGCCCGGCGCAGGTGGCGCATCTGCTGTATGCGCCGCGCCGTCATCAGCCGCTTCGGGTGCGGGTGCTGGTGGACTTCCTCAGCGAGCGGCTCGCCTCGTTGCCCGGCGGCGAAAAGCTGCCGCGCTGAGGCCCGCGCTCAGCGGTAGTTCGCCGGGAAGAGCTGGCGCTCCACCGACTCGATCAGGATGTGGATCACCTTGATGTGCAGCTCCTGCGAGCGGTCGGCGAACTTGCCGCCGGGGGTGCAGATCTCGATGTCGGCGAGCGTGCCGAGCGTGGCGCCCGGCTTGCCGGTGAGCGCAATCACCTTCATGCCCTTCTTCTTCGCCATCTCGGCGGCGGCCACCACGTTGCGGCTGGTGCCGCTGGTGCTGATGCCCAGCAGGACGTCGCCGCTGCGGCCGTGGCCTTCGAGGTAGCGCGAGAAGATGTGCTCGTAGCCGTAGTCGTTGCCGACGCAGCTGATGTGCGAGGGGTCGCTGATGGACGCGGCGCCGAGCGCGGGGCGGTCCTGGCGGTAGCGGCCGGAGAGTTCTTCGGCGAAGTGCATCGCATCGCACATCGAGCCGCCGTTGCCGCAGCTGAAGACACGGCCTTCACGCTTGAAGGTGTCGGCGAGCAAGGTGCCGGCCGCGTCGATGGCGCGCAGCGTGGCGTCGTTGGCGATCAGGGCGTCGAGCGCGGCGCGCGCGTCGATCAGGGTTTGCTGGATGTGAGGGCTCATGGTGATCACTTTCAAACGTCAAAGCGCCTTGCCGAACGGCGACACGCCAATCAGCCAGGCATGGGCGCGCCACACGAAGAGGCCGTAGAGCGCGAGGCCGCCGACGACCGCGATGAGGTCGTTGGCCGCGCTCGGCGGCGCGCCGAGGGTCGGGCGCTGCACGCGCCGCTTGAGCGAAATGCGGTCGGCCACCGCCCACACGAGAAAGCCGCCGAAGAGCAGCACGTCGGCCAGCGTGCCGTTGGCCAGCAGGTGCGTGAGCGCCCAGAGCTTGGTGGCGGCGAGCATCGGGTGCTTGGCCGCCGTCTTGATGCGCCCCGGCAGGTAGGCGGCCAGCAGCAACGGGAAGACCGGCAGCAGCAAGAGCATCGACAAATGCCGCATCCAGGTGGGCGGGGCGTACAGCAGCGGGGTGGTCTGCCGCGCTTCGCCGTAGCCGTAGACGATCAACACGAAGCCCACGATGGCCACCACGGTGTACACGCCCTTCCAGCCCATCTCGCTGCGCGCAGCCTGGGCGTCGCGCCACGCCGGGGCGACGATGGACACCGAATGGATGCCGAGAAAGAGAACGAGTCCGAGGACGAGCAGGGTCATGGGCAGCTCCAGCGCAGGGAGTGGCGCAGTCTACCGGCAGCCCTGACCTACGCCTACGGCGTGAGAAGCCACTGGATGACGAACTTGGCCACGAAGCCGAGCATGCCCAGGCCGAGCGCCAGGAAGAGCACGAAGGTGCCGAACTTTCCGGCCTTCGACTCCCACGCGAGCTGGCCAATGATGAACACCATGTAAAGCATGAATGCGCCGACACCGAAGGTGAGGCCGAAGCCCGCGATCTGCTCTTCGCTGAAGCCGAACATCAGCGTTCTTTCGTGAGCGACGAGGGCCACTCGGATTCGCGCGCCGGCCAGTGCTCGACGTCGACGAGGTCGCGGTACGCGTGCCAGCTGGCATGGCCGAGCATGGGCATCACGAAGACGAGGCCGATGAAAAGCGAGGCGAGGCCGAGCGCGGTGAAGAGCGCGATCAACAGCGCCCAGACCGCGAGCGGCAGCGGGTTGGCCAGCACCGCGCGCCAGCTCGTCAGCACCGCCTGCATCAAGGTGACACGGCGGTCGAGCAGCAAGGGCATGGCCACCACGCTCGACGCAAAGATGGGCGCGGCCATCACGCCGCCGAGAACGAGCCACACCTCGAACAGCCAACCCTCGCGATCGAGCACCACATGGCGCACGAAGTCCATCGGCTGCAGGATGGGCACCGGCGCATACAGCGTGATCAGCGCCGCCGAGGTCAGCACCCAGCCCGTGCCGGCGAGCGCGAGGCCGATGCCGAAGCGCACCAGGCTCCAGTAGTCGGCGCCGAACTTGTCGAGGTGGTCGCGCTGCCAGTGCACCCAGGTGTCGACCACCACGCGCAGCGTGGCCGGCTCGCGCCGCTCGAGGGCGCGGCTGAGTGCATAGAGGCTCGTGGCGAGCACAGGCGCGATCAGCAGGAAACCCGAGACGGCACCGGCGAGCAGCCAGAAGCGGTCATGCGCCACCGCCACGATCACACCGCCACCCAGCGCCAGCACGAGCCCCTGCGCAAAACTCAGCCAGCCGATGCGCGCCATGTCGCGCCAGGCGAGCACGAGCCACACCAGCGGCTGGCCGAAGGTGATGGTGCGAACGGAAGGAAGTGGACGGGCGCGCGGATTCATGGCGGTGCCGGCAGTCTAGAGACGCGGCGTGGATCGCCCTTGATCCAGCGCAGCTGCGGGCCCGCTCGTGGGCCGGCGGGTCAGCGCAGTGCGCCCAGCGTCGCTGTCCAGCCGACGATGCCGCCTTGCGCCCGGATCATGTCGAGCGCCGCCTGCTTGAACTCGGGGAAGTACGAGCCGGTGGCTTCTTCGATCAGCAGGCACTCGTAACCGCGGTCGTTGGCCTCGCGCATGGTGGTCTGCACGCAGACCTCGGTGGTCACGCCGCCGAAGATCAGGTGGGTGATACCGCGCCGCGTCAGTTCTTCACCGAGATCCGTGCCGTAGAAGGCCCCCTTGCCGGGCTTGGCGATCACGAGGTCACCTTCCTGCGGCAGCAGCTCGGGCACGAAGCCGGCACCGGGTTCGCCGAGGATGAGGATGCGGCCCATCGGGCCCGGGTCGCCGATGCGCAAGCTCGGTTTGCCACGCAGGCGCTTGGCGGGTGGGCAGTCCGACAGATCAGGCTGGTGGCACTCCTGGGTGTGGATCACGAGCACGCCGTGCTCGCGGCACCACGCGATGAGCTCGGCCGCGGCGGGCACCACCGGCTTCAACAGCGAGACGTCGTTGCCGAGCGTGGCGCCGAAGCCGCCGGGCTCGATGAAGTCGCGCTGCATGTCGATCATCACGAGCGCGGTGTGCGCCGGGTCGAAGCTGAACGGGCCCGGCTGGGCGGCGACGGTGATGCTGCTCAATGTGCGCTCCCACCCATGAAGGCACCGAGGCGGTTGCGGTCGGCTTGGTGTGCGTCCGTTTCGTGCACGACCTGGCCACCACTCATCACCGCGATGCGGTCGGACAGCGCGAGCAACTCGTCGAGGTCTTCGCTGATGAGCAACACCGCGCCGCCGCGGTTGCGCACGTCCATCAGGCGCTGGTGGATCTCGGCGACGGCCGCGAAGTCGAGGCCGAAGACGGGGTTGGAGACGATCAGGACCTCGGCGTCATCGCTCAGCTCTCGCGCGAGCACGGCACGCTGCACGTTGCCGCCCGAGAGCGAGCGGATCTGCGCCAGCTCGCCGCGGGTCTTCACGCCGAACTCACCGATGAGCTTGCGCGCCCGCTCGCGCAACGTGCGGCCGCGCATCCAGCCGAGGCGCGACGCGGGCGCCACGTCGAAGGACCGCAGGCCGATGTTGTCGGACACGCTCATGTCGCCCACGCACGCATTGCGCAAAGGCTCTTCTGGGAGGCTGCGCACCTTGAGGCGGCGGTTCTGGGCGCGGGTGGCGGCGAAGCGTTCCGTCCCGACCCACACCTCACCGGAGACCCGCCGGCGCTGACCGACGAGCGCCTCGGCGAACTCGCGCTGGCCGTTGCCCGAGACGCCGGCGATGCCGACGATCTCGCCCGCGTGCACGTTGACGGAGAGACCGGCCACCGCCACCTGGCCCCGGTCACCATCGACCACCAATGACTTCACCTGCAACATGGCCTCGCCGCGCTCGCGCTCCGCGCGCTGCGGCGCGGCGAACTCGCGCTTCGCGTCACCCTCGCCTCCCACCATCTCGGCCGCGAGCTGCTGCGGCGTGGTCTCGTCGACACGGTGCGCCGCGACGAGCTTGCCCTTGCGCAGCACGCTCACGTCGTCGGCATAGGCCGTGACCTCGCGGAACTTGTGGGTGATGAGGACGATGCTGCACTCGCCTGCATGCGCGCGGTCGCGCAGCAGGCCCAGCACCTCGTCGGCCTCCTGCGGCGTGAGCACCGAGGTGGGCTCGTCGAGGATGAGCAGGCGCGGCTTCAGCAACAGCTGCTTGAGGATCTCGAGCTTCTGCTTCTGCCCGGCCGACAGCTCCTGCGGCGTGGCGTCGAGGTCGAGCTTGAAGGGCGTGGTCTTCATGAACTCGGCGAGTGCCGCACGCTCCTTCTTCCAGTCGATCACCGCCGGCAGGTGGCCACGGGCGAGCAGCAGGTTCTCGGCCACCGTCATGCCGGGCACCACCGTGAAGTGCTGGTAGACCATGCCGATGCCGAGGTCGCGTGCGACCACCGGCGTGGCGATGTCGTGCTCCTTGTTGTCGAGCAGCACCGCGCCTTCTTCGGCGCGCTGGTAGCCGACCACGCACTTCACGAGCGTGCTCTTGCCGGCGCCGTTTTCGCCGAGCAGGGCGTGCACGGTGCCGGGCCGCACCTTGAGCGAGACGTGGTCGAGCGCGGTGAAGGCGCCGAAGCGCTTGGTCAGGTCGTAGGTGTCGAGGGCCAGTGCGCCGGTCGGGCGCGGCACCGGGTCGAGGGGCGCGGTCATGCGGTCACCGCCTCGATCACCGCCTTGGAGTCGGAGACCGCGCCGAATACGCCCCCCTGCATCGTCACCATCTTCAGCGCCGCCTGGTGGTTGCCGAGGTCGGTGGCGCCGGTGCAGTCCGAGAGGATCAGGCACTCGTAGCCGCGGTCGTTGGCGTCGCGCATCGTCGTGTGCACGCAGACGTCCGTCGTGATGCCGGTGAGGATCAGGTTGCGGATGCCGCGGTTGTGCAGGATGAGGTCGAAGTTGGTCGCGTAGAACGAGCCCTTGCCGGGCTTGTCGATCACCGGCTCGCCGGGCAACGGGGCCAGCTCGGGAATGATTTCCCACCCCGGCTGGCCTATCGTGAGGATGCGTCCACACGGCCCCAGGTCACCGATGCCGATGCCGTTGGTGCCGGCCTGGCGCGAGCGCCAGAGTTTGTTGGCCGGCAGGTCGGAAAGATCGGGCTTGTGGCCTTCACGGGTGTGGATCAGCGTGTAGCCGGCGTCGCGCATCACCTTGAAGAGCTTCTTCAAGGGCTCGATCGGGGCGCGGGTCATCGAGATGTCGTAGCCCATCTTGTCGACGTAGCCGCCGGGGCCGCAGAAGTCGACCTGCATGTCGATCACGACGAGTGCCGTGTTGTCGGGCCGCAGGTTGCCGTCGTAGGGCCAGCGGTAGGGGTCGGCGGCGACGTAGCGCTCTTTCATCTCAGGCCACCTTCTTCAAAGGAGGAACTTGCGAGCCGGCGTAGCTGCGCGTCGGCGCCTCGAAGCCGCAGCTCGTGCCATCGGTCACCTGGACGCTCGCTTCCCACGGCAGCACGTAGCGGCCGGCCGCCATGTCCTGCATGTAGGTGTAGGGGCAGTCCTGCGCGCCCCCTTTCACCGCCACGTAGCCGCGGTGGTAGAGCTGGTAGATGTTGTTCTCGACGCCCCAGGTTGCGCGCGCCTCGCGCACGAGGTCGGGGCGCAGTTCGCAGGTGATGATCTCGTCGGGGCGGCCGCTGCCTTCCACCATCACGGTGCCGTCGAAGTTGCAGAACATGCCTTCGCCCATGGAGTCGAAGGTGCCGTCGCTGCCGCACATGCAGACGTTCGCCGTGTAGACGAGGTTGCAGAAGGCGTTGGCCTGGTTGGTGATCTTCCACGCATGGCGGATCGGGGCCGTGTAGCCCGCTGTGCGGATCACGATCTCCGCGCCCTTGTAGGTGGCCTCGCGCGCCATCTCGGGGAACATGCCGTCGTGGCAGATGATGAGCGCGAGCTTGCTGCCGTTAGGCCCCTCGCACACCGGAATGCCGAGATTGCCCGGCTCCCACGGCTCGACCGGCACCCACGGGTGCAGCTTGCGGTAATAGAGCTTGATCTCGCCTTGGTCGTCGATGATCAGGCCGCTGTTGTACGGGTTGCCCTGCGGGTTGGCTTCCATGATGGAGAAGCAGCCCCAGATCTTGTTGGCCACGCACGCTTGCTTGAAGGCCTCGACTTCCGGGCCGTCGAGGGTGCACATGATCTCGGGATTCGTGTCCATCGAGAGGCCGTGCAGCGAGTACTCGGGGAAGACGACGAGGTCCATCGTCGACTGGTTGCGTCGCGCCTTGGCGACCATGTCGACGATGCGCTGCGTCTGTGCGGCCAGGTCAGCCTTCGTCTTCACCACCGGCAGCTGCAACTGCACTAGCCCCATCACCACGCCGTTCGGCGACTTGTTCAACCCACCCAATCCACTCATCGACGACTCCTTCAGCGTGTCACGCCCAGCTCCATCGGCGCGCCTTTCAGGCTGCGCGTGGGCGAGCAGGTCCAGATCAGAATCGCGAGCGTCAGCACATAGGGCACGGCGTTGAAGAGGTAGTAGCCGCTGCTGATGCCCACCGATTGAAGCGCGGGGCCGAGCGCACCCGCCCCGCCGAAGAGCAGCGCCGCACCGAGGCAACGCCACGGGCTCCAGCGCGCGAAGATCACGAGCGCCACGGCGATCAGACCCTGGCCACTGGAGAGGCCTTCGTTCCAGCTGCCGGGGTAGTAGAGCGACAGCGAGGCACCGCCGAGCCCGGCGATGAAGCCGCCGGCGCAGGTGGCCGCGATGCGGATGCCGTTGACCGAGTAGCCGAGCGCGCGCGCCGCATCGCTTGAGTCACCGGCCATGCGCAGCACGAGACCGAAACGCGTGGCCTTGAAGCCCCAGGCGAGCAGCGCCGCCAGCGCCACGCCGATGGGGAAGAGCATGTTGATCTGCAGGGCCGAGCGGATCTGCGGCGAACCGCTCCAGGCGCCGAGGTCGAGAGACGGAATCTGCGGCGCCTGCGGCTGGATCAGCGGCTTGCCGAGGTAGAACGCGAGGCCGCTGCCCAGCAGCATCAGCGCGATGCCGGTGGCGATGTCGTTCACGCGCGGCAATGAGCACACGAGGCCGTGCAGCAGCGAGAGCAGCGCACCGCAGCCCCCGGCGAGCAGCACGCCGACCCACACGTTGCCGCTGAGATACGCGCCGCCGAAGCCGGCCATCGCGCTGAAGACGAGCACGCCTTCGAGGCCGAGGTTGATGCGGCCCGACTTCTCGGTGATGCATTCGCCCAGGCTCACCAGCAGGAAGGGCGTGCCCACGCGGATGGCGCCACCCAGCACGGCGATCAGCACGTTGAGAAAGATCTCGGTCGTGCTCATGTGGCGGCCTCCGTCACCACGCGAGTGGGTTGCGCGGTCGGCGCCGGCTTCGGCGCACGCGGCGCAAAGAGCTTGCCGCGCAGCGCCTCGCTTGCGAGGATCAGCAGGAACGCAAAGCCCTGCAGCACCATCACCGAGGCATCGGGCACGTCCATGCGCCGCTGCAGCAAGCTGCCGGCCGCGCCGAAGCCGCCGAAGAGCACCGCCACCGGGATCACGGCCCACGGGTTGTGGCGGGCGACGAAGGACACGAGGATGCCGGTGTAGCCGAGGCCGGCGATCAGCGAGGCGTTGGCATTGGTGTGCACGGCGGCGACTTCGATGCCACCCGCGAGGCCGGCACACGCGCCACCGATGGCACACGCCCCCACCATCAGCCGCGCCCCGGGCAGGCCTACCAGCAGGGCCGCACGCGTGTTGCCGCCGACGATGCGGGTGGCAAAGCCCGAGGTGGTGAAGAAGAGCCACAGGCCGAGCAGCACGCAGGCCGCGATGCCGAAGACGAGGCCCCAGTGGATGTCGGTGCCGGCGATGCCGCCGATCAGCAGGCCATCGCCCAGCGTGCGCGTCGAGGGCTTGTTGAGGCTGGCCGGGTCACGCATCGGCCCTTCGACGAAATGCTTGAAGAGCGCCACGGCGGTGTACGCGAGCAAGAGGCTGCTGATGGTCTCGTTGACACCGCGCCATTGCCGCAGCGCGCCGACGAGCGCGATCCACACCGCACCCGTCAGCGCTGCGGCGAGGAGCAGCATCGCGGTGCCGAACGCATTGGCCGGCGGGGCAAAGAGATAGGGAAGCCCGGCGCAGGCAAGGCCCCCGAGCACCAGCGCCCCTTCTCCGCCGATGACGATGAGCCCTGCCCGCGCCGGGATCGCCACGCACAGCGCCGTCAGCATCAACGGCGCCGCCCGCTGCAGCGAGTTCTGCCATGAAAACCAGTCACCGAAGGCGCCCTTGAATAGCAGCGCCCACGCGTCGACCGGGCTCTTCCCCCCCGCCCAGATGAAGGCGCCGAACAACAACAGCGCGCCCGTCATCGCGAGCACCGGAAGTGCAATCGCCTCCAGCGTCTCCTGGGTGCGGGTGGACAAGGCCATGGTGGTTCCCTCCTCCTCGCCTCGCAGTCTTTGTGCGCCGTCTTCAGGCCGGTTTGCCGACGACGCCTTCCACCAGGTAGTTCATGCCTTCGAGTTCGACATCGGTCTGCTTGAAGGCCTTGCCGGCGGCGATCACTTCCTTGCCGCTGTTGTCCTTGAGCGGGCCTTTGAAGATGTCGAACTTGCCGGCGATCATCGAAGCCTTCACTTCGTCGGCCTTCTTCTTCGCCGCCGCCGTGACCATCGCGCCGTAGGGCGACGGTTTGACGAAGCCCTCTTTCAGGCCACCGCGCACGAAGTTGGGGTGCGGCTTGCCGGTGCGGGCGGCGTCGATGATCGTTTTGTAGGCGGTGATCCAGTTCCACTCGGCGCCGGTGAGGTAGGCGTTCGGTGCGAGCTTGGCCTGGCTCGCGTGGTAGCCGCAGACGAACTTGCCGCGCTTGGCCGCCGTCTCGACGATCACCTTCGGCCCGTCGACGTGCATGGTGAAGACGTCGATGCCCTGGTCGGCCAGGCTGTTGGTGGCTTCGGCTTCCTTGACGGGCATCGACCAGTCGCCGGTGAAGATGACGGTCGTGGTGATCGACGGGTCGACCGAGCGGGCGCCGAGCGTGAACGCATTGATGTTGCGCAGCACCTGCGGAATGGGCTTGGCTGCGATGAAGCCGAGCTTCTTGCTCTTGGTCATGTGGCCGGCAACCACGCCGTTGAGGTACTGGCCTTCGTCGATGTAGCCGAAGAAGCTGCCGGTGTTCTTCGGGTGCTTGGCCTCGCTCCACAGGCCGCCGCAGTGGGCAAAACGCACCTTGGGGTTCTTGGCCGCGACCGCGAGCATGTGCGGGTCGAAGTAGCCGAAGGACGTGGGGAAGAGCAGCGTCGCGCCGTCTTGCGAAATCATGCCTTGCATGGTCTTCTGCACGGCGGTGGTCTCGGGAACGTTCTCTTCTTCCACGGCCTTGATGCCGGGCAGCTTCTTCACCTCGGCCACGGCCTCGGCCTGCGCCTGGTTGTAGCCGTAGTCGTCTCGCGGGCCCACGTAGATGAAGCCGACGGTGATGGGCGCCTGGCCTTGCACCAGCCCGCTCAAACCGCCGAACGCCGCCGTGGCACCCACGGCCCCCACCCCTCTCAGAACCCCGCGACGGTTGATATCCGTTCCAGACATTGCTGCGCTCCTGTGCACGTTGCAGTGGTTGAAGAAGCCTTCGCAGGAGCCGTGCCCACAGGCATGCACCGAGACGAGGCCGGTTTTGAACACCTTCTTGTATACATGCAATGGGTGTGCCAGCTTCGTTTTGCTGTTGGAGCGGCGTGGAGGACTTGGGGTCGCGGATTCCTCCGTGTCCCCCGCCCGGTGAGCGCTGCCGCGATCACCGGGCTCCTCCTTTACCTGCGGAATCCGCGACCCCAAGCCCTCCACGCAAGACGCACCTGGGTTACTTCGCCAGAGGAATGGCGCGATGTGTCGCGCCGAGGGGATGGGGTGGGTGAATCCCGCAGGTAAAGGAGGAGCCCGCTCACCACGGGAGTGGTGAGCGGGCGGGGGACACGGAGGGATTCACCCACCCCATCCCCTCGGCGCCGCTCCGCCCGCCGCACAAAAAAAGGCGGCCCGCAGGCCGCCTTTCTCCATCCGCAAAAGCACCTCACCAGTTCGCCTCACGCTCCGGCGTCGCCGTGATGCGGTGGATCGACAGGTCGGCCCCGTCGTATTCCTCTTCCTGGCTCAGCCGCAGCCCCATCACCATCTTGATGAGGCCGTAGACGACGAGGCCGCCCACGAGCGCCCACGCCACGCCCATCAAGGTGCCGATCAGTTGCGCACCAAAGGTCACGCCCCCACGGCCACCGAGCGCGGTGAGCCCGAAGATGCCGCAGGCGATGCCGCCCCAGGCGCCGCACAGGCCGTGCAGCGGCCACACGCCGAGCACGTCGTCGATCTTCCATTTGTTCTGCGTGAGGGTGAACATCACCACGAAGATCGCGCCCGCAATGCCGCCGGTGACGAGCGCGCCCACCGGGTGCATCACGTCGGACCCCGCACACACCGCCACCAGCCCGGCGAGCGGGCCGTTGTAGGCGAAGCCGGGGTCGTTCTTGCCCGCGAGCACGGCGACGAGCGTGCCGCCCACCATCGCCATCAGCGAGTTGACGGCCACGAGCCCGGAGATCTTGTCGATCGTCTGCGCGCTCATCACGTTGAAGCCGAACCAGCCCACCGCCAGCACCCAGGCGCCCAGCGCGAGGAAGGGAATGCTCGACGGCGGGTGCGCCGAGATGCCGCCGTCTTTCTTGTAGCGGTTGGCGCGCGCGCCCAGCAGCAGCACCGCCGGCAGCGCGAGCCAGCCGCCCACCGCGTGCACCACCACCGAGCCGGCGAAGTCATGCAGCTCGGCGCCGGCCACGCTCTTGAGCCAGGCCTGGATGCCGAAGTTGCCGTTCCACACCACGCCCTCGAAGAGCGGGTAGACGAGACCCACGATCACCGCGGTGGCGATGAGCTGCGGGTAGAAGCGCGCCCGTTCGGCAATGCCGCCCGAGATGATGGCGGGGATGGCCGCTGCAAACGTCAGCAGGAAGAAGAACTTGACCAGGTCGTAGCCGTTCTTCTGCGCAAGCGTCTCGGCGCCGCTCCAGAACTGCACCCCGTACGCCACGAGGTAGCCGACGAAGAAATACGCGATGGTCGAGACGCTGAAGTCGACCAGGATCTTCACCAGCGCATTGACCTGGTTCTTCTTGCGCACCGTGCCCAGCTCCAGGAAGGCGAAGCCGGCATGCATGGCGAGCACCATGATGGCGCCCAGGAGGATGAAGAGCGCATCCGCGCCCTGCTTGAGTTGCTCCATGTGATCGTTCCGAGTTTGAGAAGCGTCGCACCCCCAAACCGCACCAACCCGGCGCGGTTTCCCTCGAAAGGTGCGATCAAGCACCATCGGCAAGCAATTTGTGTGCCTTTTTGGGGCGGCTGAATGCGCCGATTCGGCACGGGCTTGGGGCGTTTGGCCCCGCCGCGTGCACCGGCCTTGTGCGGCGTCAGGCCGTGGCGACGCGGTACGTGTTGCGCTCGGCCTTGGCTTCGTAGAGCGCCTTGTCGGCCGCCGACAGCAGTTGCTCAGGCAGAGCCACCCCGTCTGCATGGAAGGCGATGCCGATGCTGGTGCTCACGCGCAGCTCGTGCCCGGCCACATGGAAGGGCAGCTCGATGGCGGCGAGGATCTTGCGCGCCACCACCCTCGGCTCGGCCTCGGCGTGCAGGCCTTCGAGGATGACGACGAACTCATCGCCCGCCAGGCGCGCCACCGTGTCGGTCTCGCGCACGCAGGCCGAAAGCCGCGCGGCAAACGCCGTCAGCACCTCGTCGCCGGCCGCGTGGCCGTGCGTGTCGTTGATGCTCTTGAACCTGTCGACGTCGAGAAACAGCAGCGCCATCGGCTGGCGGTGGCGGCGGCTGCGCGCCAGGGCTTCGGCCAGCTTCTCGTTGAAGCTCAGGCGGTTGGGCAGGTGGGTGAGCGTGTCGGTGCGCGCCATCAACATCAGCTGCTCCTCGGCCGCCTTCATCGCCGAGACGTCGATCGACAGCACGTAGAAGCCTTCCACGGTGCCTTCGACCGACACGTCGGGGAGGTAGATGGAGTGCAGGTGCCGCACCATGCCGAGGCGGTTCAGCGTGGTGTCGAAGTCGCAGCGTTCGCCGGCCAGCACGCGGCGGATGACTTCCGTGCGCTGGTCGTAGATCTCGTCGCCGAGGGCTTCGCGCATGTGCTGGCCGACCACCACCTGCGGGTCCACGCCCAGCCAGCGGCCGTAGGTCGCGTTACAGAACTGGAAGCGCTGGTCGCGGTCGACGTAGCTGATGAGGGCCGGGGTGTTGTCGGCGATCGTGCGCAGGCGCCGCTCGGCGGCCTTGAGCGCGGTCTGGTTGTACGACAGCACGTAGAAGCCTTGCACCCGCCCGTCGGGCCCGATGTCGGGCACGAAGTGGCTCTCGAAATCGACCTTGCGGCCGTTGATCTCCACATGCCCGTTGAAGCTCGCGCGCCGGCCGGCGAGGGCCTGCTCGATGTGCGGGCGGTGTTCGTCGTAGCGGGCCCCGAGCGCGCTGCGCAGCGTGACCTCGTGCAGGCGGTCGGCGGTCAGGTGGTGCGTGCGCAGGGCGCTCGCGTTGGCGAACTGGCAGTGCTCGTCGGCCCCGAAGTAGGCGATGAGCGCGGGCAGGTTGTCGGCGATGTCGCGCAGGCGCTGCTCGCTCGCGGCGAGGGCCGCGGTGCGCTCGGCCACGCGCTCCTGCAGAGAATCGTTGATCTGTTGCAGCTGCGCGGCGTCATCGGCCTGGCGTTCGGCGTAGGCGCGCAGCGCATGGCCCAGCACCTCGGCTTCGCGGTAGAGCGGGCTGCGCGAGGGCTGCAGCGGCCGGCCGGCTTCCAGGGCGGCGGTGAGCTCGATCAGCGGCACCGAGAAGCGGCGGGCGAGCCACCAGACGAGCGGCGCCAGGAGCAGGCACAGGCCGAGCGCGGCCCACGCGATGCGCCGCTCGAGGTCGCGAAAGCTCGCCAGCGCGACCGATTCGGGCTGGCGCAGCAGCACCTTCCAGCCGAGGCCGGGGTAGCGGCCTGCGCCGCGGGTCTTCGATTCGGCGAGCAGGTGCCCGGCCGGCGCATCGAGCTTCTGGCCCTGCAGCGCGGCGGGGCCGAGCAGCACGGTGCCGTCGGCCGCCAGCACCAGCGCTTCGGCCTGGTGGCGCTCGACCACCTGGTCGACCAGCTCGCGCTTGATCTGGCCCGCCCAGGCCCAGCTGAGGTGGGTGCCGAGCACGCCCTGCAGCTCGCCCTGTGCGTTGAAGATCGGCACCGCGATGTCGACGAAGCGCCAGGGTTCCGGCTGCTTGGGTAGCAGCTTCTCGAGCAGCACGGCAGCATGCACGTCGCCGACGAAGCTCGCCTGCATCGCGCCCTTGAACCACGGGCGCGCCGACACGTTGACCCCTTCGAGCAGTGCGTCGGCCGAGGCCACCACCTTGCCTTGCGCATCGGTCAACCCGATCCAGGTGAACTGCGGGAAGCTCGAACGCAGGCCTTCGAGCACGCGCCGCACTTGCCCAAGGTCGCGCTGCCGGGCGACCTGGTCGAGCCGCGCGATCACGTGCACTTCCTCGTAGTGCTGCGCCATGCCGCGGTCGAGTGCGTCGCGCAGCGCATCCGCGTTGATCTGCAGGTAGCGCTGAGCCTGTTCGCGCGCCTCGTCGCGCGTGAAGCGGTCGATGAGCACCGCGCAGGTGAGCACGGCCGCCACCAGGGCCGCCATGACGCACACGAAGAGCCAGCCGGCCAGCGCGGGGCGAGACGAGACCAGCGGTCGGGCGGCGCCCATCGGCGAACTCTCCGGGTGCGCCGCGGCGCGGCTCAGTTCGAGCCCTTGATCATCCGCCCGGCCGAGGCCTGCACCGGGCGGGCGTTCATCGGGTAGAGGCGCGAGAAGATGTCGATCTGGTTGGGGGCGATGGAGACCGGGTTCTTCATCACCATCCACAGCACGCCTTCGCTGCACGGCGGCGTGGTGAGCGAGCCCATGTACGTGAAGTAGCCGCGGTCAGCGGGCAGCAGCTCGTTCAGGTCGAGGGTCGAGCGGGCGGCCAGCTCCTCACCCTTTTCGAGCGGCAGGTTGTTCCACACCTGTTGCACCACCGGCTGCGCGCTGCCACGGTCGAGCAGCACGGCCACGACGGCGAGCTTGCCTTCGAGGTCCTTGTGCACCAGGTGCACCACCATGTCGAACTGGCGGCCGTTGATGCGCTCTTCCGACGGGCGGTGGAAGTGGAACTGCTGCAACTCGTAGCGCCGGCCCATCACCTCGATGCTGTTGCCCGGCGACAGGTTGACCTGCACCGTGTGGCCGTTGTCGATCACACGGAAGTTGGTGGCCTTGTAGTCGAACTGCACCGGGTCGAGCTGCACCGAGATCTGGTCGCGGATGTCGATCGGGCTCTGGCGCTTGCCGCTGCTGCACAGCGCGTACTCCGACTTCATCGCGCCCCAGTGCTCGGGCCCGCCCTCACCGTGGTACGACCAGTGTTCGGCCTTCTTCTTGGGCGCCGCCGCGGGCTTGGCGGGAGCCGCCGCTGCACGGCGCGGCTCGGTCCAATGGATGCCGGGCTCCGGCGCACCGCCGGGCGACACCGCCGTGGCGGTGGCTGCGGCCGGAGTGGCCGGCACGGGCGAGCGCGCCACCACGCGCAGCACGCCGGGCTCGGGCTTCTCGCTGGCACGCTCGGCGGCCTCGCGGGCCCCGAGCTTGCGGGCCAGGCGCTCGCGCAGCGCATCGATGGTGTCGTTGTCTTCCTCGGCGGTCGGCTTGGCCAGCGGTTTCTTGGCGGCCTTGCCGTCGGCATCGGCCGTGCTGTCGCGCATCAGCGCGGGGCGGCCGGGTGAGGTGCGGATGACCGGGTCAGCGGCCAGGGCGGGCAGCGCCCAGGCCAGCAAGCCCAGGGCACACAAGGTGGCTGCAAGGGTGCGAGGCGGGGTGTGCATGACGGTGTTTTCTCCAGCGCAGGGCCCTGACGCAGGGCATCTGCTCCGGATATCGGCCTGCGGCCACGCTGCTTGAGCGTCGAGGGGCGCGGATGTGCGCCCTGTGCATCAGGTCACACGCGGTTTGACCCAGATCCACGCCACGATGCCAATGCTCATCATCAGGAGCGAGGCCACGGCCAGGCCGAGCGTGGAATGCATCACGAGTGGCGCGATCACGCCGGCCACGATGCCGTTGGCCACGCTGCCCACGCAAGCCTGGAAGCTCGAGGCCATGCCGCGCCGCTCGGGCACGAGGTCTAGCACGAGCAGCGTCACCACCGGCACCATCAGCGCCCAGCCGAAGGCGAACACCGCGATGGGGAACAGGGCCCACGACACATGCGGTGTGAACACGAGGTTGAGCGCGAGGTTGAGCAGCGACACCGCCAGCATGATCACGAAGCCGTGGCGGATCTGGTGCTGCGGCTTCACCCGCCCGGCGAGCCGGCCCGAGACGAACGCGCCGCCCATGATCCCGGCGATGGTGAGCAGGAAGAACCAGAAGAACTGCTCGGGCCGGAGCGCCAGGTGCTCGCCGAGGAAGACGGGCGCCGACAACACATAGAGGAACATGCCGTTGAACGGGATGCCGCTCGCAAGTGCAAGCGCGAGGAAGCGCGGATTGGAGCCGAGCGTCCAGTAGCCGCGCATCAGGTTGCGCAGGTTGAAGGGCTGTTTCTGCTCGGCGTGCAGCGTCTCGGGCAGGAGCTTGTAGTTGGCGATCCACAGCGCCACGCCGATCGCGGTGAGGAACCAGAAGATCGCGTGCCAGTTGATGTGCACGAAGAGGAAGCCGCCCACCATCGGCGCGATGGCCGGGGCGATGCCGAAGTAGATGGTGACCTGCGACATCACGCGCTGCGCATCGGCAGGAGGGAACATGTCGCGGATCACCGCCCGCGAGACCACGATCCCCGCGCCGGCCGACATGCCCTGCACCGCGCGCCAGAAGACGAGCGAGCCGATGTGGTCGGCGAGCGCGCAGCCGGCCGAGGCGATCGTGAACACCGCGATGCCCCACAGCACCACCGGGCGGCGGCCGAGGCTGTCGGACAGCGACCCGTGGAAGAGGTTCATCAGCGCAAAGCCGAAGAGGTAGGCCGAGAGCGTCTGCTGCATCTCGACCGGCGTGGCGCCCACCGACTGCGCGATGCCGGTGAAGGCCGGCAGGTAGGTGTCGATGGAGAAGGGCCCGAGCATCCCCAGGCAGGCGAGCAGAAAAGCCAGCGCCCAGCGAGGGGCGCGCCAGAGGGTATGGGCGTCGGGGTTCATGGGAGCGAGGCAGTGTAGCGACGGGGGTTTGCCCTCTTTTTCCGCGGACTAAGGGCACGCGCTCGCTGCTGCAATGCAGGCATCGTGAATGTTCGAATGCCCCGACACCGTCCTGCCAGCCTGCGGCGCATCGTGCCGGTGCTGGCGCTGCTCGGCTTCGTGGCGGGGGCCTTGCTCGTTCACGGGCCGCGCCTGCCTATGCCAACGCCAGGCAAGCCGAAGGCCACCTCGGCCACGCGCGCCACCTCGGCCGGCGAGCCGCGCAAGCAGCGCGCCCGCCCCGAGCGCCCGGCAGCGCCGAACATGAAAAGTGTGAAGCGAGCCGATAGGCCGGATTCTGTGAACCTGGTTGCCCAGGCCTGACCGCCATTCCTCTGGGCCATGCATCGCTGCATGGCTCGATGCCACCTACCCGCCAGCTCCGCGGAGCCACATCAACGCTGGCCTATTTGGTGTTGCTGCGCGTAGAGATTGCCCGTTTCACCCGAACTGAATCGGCTCGTCTCTGTTGCTCTGATCCTCACCTCACGGTGGACAGCCGTTAGCTGCTACGCCGCCCTGTGCAGTCCGGACCTTCCTCCAGTGCGCCCTTTCGGGACATGCACCAGCGGCGGTCTGGCTCGCTTCACGGGCGGCATTATCCGTGCCGCGGGATTTCACTGCGCCGATGTGGCAACTCGCTACAAGACGCACCCCCGGGCAGCGCACTATGGTCGGCAGCCGACGTACTGGGAAGGGGCGTCGGCACCCCGAAAGGCATGCCCATGGGCGCTTCCACGCCACACCACTGCGACACCACTCCCCACATCGCGTCCGACGACGGGTTGCTCGACAACTCCTACGTGCTGGGCCACCACGGTTTCATCTACACGAGCGCAAGCCTCGCAACGACGATGACGCTGCGCCACCCGGCGGTGCTGCTGCTGAGCGTGGACGGTCGCCCGTTCAAGACCGCGCTGCCCGACGGGCGGGTGTTGTCGGCCTCCGCGCTCATGGTGCCACCGCGCGTGGAGCGCAGCCTCGACGCGACCGACGTGCCCATCGTCAGCCTGAACATCATGCCGGCGCATGCGTCGTACCACGTGTTCCGCGCCATGCAGCAAGGCGGTGTGCGCGAGCTCGACCGGCACCTCTTCAACACGCTCAACGACGAGCTCGACGCGCTGCTGCATGGGCGGGCTTCGATCATCGAAGCGGAACTGACCTTCTCGCGCGCCGTGGCTGAAGTGCAGCGGGTGCTGCCCCCGGCCCCGGCGCCCGACCCACGTGCGCTGCCGCTCATCCGCATGCTGGACGCGCATCCCGAGCTGAGCCTCGACGCGCTCGCGCGCAAGCTCGGCTACTCGCACCAGGTGATGTCGCGGCTCTTCTCGTCGGCGGTGGGCATGTCGATGCGCGACTACCAGAACTGGCTCAAGCAGCGCCGGGTGTACGACGTGCTCTACACCCGCCGCTCGATCACGCAGGTGGCTTATCTCGCGGGTTTTGCCGATTCACCGCAGTTCACGCGCACCTTCCAGCGCTGGTACGGGCAGACGCCGTCGAACGCGCGCGACCCCAAGCATGTGCGGGTGTTCGTCCACGGTGGCAGCAACCAGCCGCCGGGCGCCCCTCAGGACGCCGGCTGAGACGGCTGGGGAATCAGCGACTGCTGCTCCGGCGGCAGCCTGGCGCGGAGCTCGTCGAGCCGCTGCTTCTTCTGCTCGAGCGTGAGCGACGGGTCCTGGTCGACGAACATCGCCTCCATCGACACCCGCGCGTGCATGTCGGCCGCGCCGAAGAGCGCCTGCGCGGTGGCGGTATCGAAATGGCGGTGCTTGATGGCCTCCATCTGGTCAAAGAAGGCGTTCATCTCCTGGAGGTTGCGCGGCACGCCGAGCGGCTCCATCTGCTGGCGCACGTCGGCCGTGTAGTCGCGGTACGAGCCGAAGAGCTTGAGCGCACGCTCGGCGTCTTCACGCGGCAGGCCCTCGCGCAGCGTGCGCTCCAGGCGCTGCAGGTCAGCGGCGGAGGGATGCTCGGGCATGGAGTTGAGCACCGCCTCGATCACGGCGCGGGTGTCGCGGTCGATCACCAAGCCACCGGCAAAGCCGAGCTCGAAGAGGCGTGCGGCGTCGAGGGTCGCGCCCGAGGCGTCGGCCACCATCACCGACGACGAGGCGGCGGCTGCGGACGCGCCGGACGGCTCGTTGGCCGGGCCGCGCGGGGTTCCGACGGCTTGGGGGGCGGTGGCGGCCAGAGGGGCGGCATCAGACGGCTCGGGCGCCCACATGCGATAGCCCACGGCCACTGCCATGAAAGCGGCCGCCAACACAAGAAAGACGGGAAGGGGCTTGAAGCGCGGCATGGGCTTGGGTGCACGGTCATCCAGAACAGGCCATCAGCATAACCAGCCGCCATGCCCGGGCAAAGCCCGGAATGCCGCGCCGGGCATGGCCCGCCGAGGGGCGCCAGCCCGAGACGCGCGCGTACCACAAAAGTGGCGCGTGCGATTGATGGTTCTTGTAGCTCGCATGTTCGGATGAAAAAAGACAGGTGTGCACCCAAGATGCGATGGCCCCCAAGGCTCGAACACACAACCAGGAGACAACATGAACTTCCACCGCGCTTCCCGCCTGTTGCAGGCCGCCGCCCTCGGCGGGCTGATGGCCGTGTCGGCCGCCGCCACCGCCCAGACCAACCCCTACGCCCGCGGCCCGAACCCGACGGCTTCGTCGCTGGAGGCCAGCTCCGGCCCCTTCACCGTGCGCTCCTTCACCGTGAGCCGCCCGAGCGGCTACGGCGCCGGCACCGTGTACTACCCCACCAACGCCGGCGGTACCGTGGGCGCCATCGCCGTGGTGCCCGGCTACACCGCACGCCAGTCGAGCATCAACTGGTGGGGCCCGCGCCTGGCCTCGCACGGCTTCGTGGTGATCACCATCGACACCAACTCCACGCTCGACCAGCCGTCCAGCCGCTCCTCGCAGCAGATGGCCGCACTGCGCCAGGTCGCCACGCTCAACGGCACCAGCAGCAGCCCGATCTACGGCAAGGTCGACACCGCGCGCATGGGTGTCATGGGCTGGTCGATGGGCGGTGGCGGCTCGCTGATCTCGGCGGCCAACAACCCCTCGCTCAAGGCGGCGGCGCCGCAGGCCCCGTGGAACAGCTCGACCAACTTCTCGTCGGTCACCGTGCCCACGCTGATCTTCGCCTGCGAGAACGACAGCATCGCCCCGGTGAACTCGCACGCCCTGCCGTTCTACAACAGCATGTCGCGCAACGCGAAGCAGTTCCTCGAGATCAACGGCGGCTCGCACTCCTGCGCCAACAGCGGCAACAGCAACCAGGCGCTGATCGGCAAGAAGGGCGTGGCCTGGATGAAGCGCTTCATGGACAACGACACGCGCTACTCCACCTTCGCCTGCCAGAACCCGAACAGCACCCGCGTGTCGGACTTCCGCACCGCGAACTGCAGCTGAGTTCCACCCTTTCCAATCAGGCGTGATGCCTTTGATGGCCGCGGCTCGCAAGAGCCGCGGTCTTTTTGCCATTCAGCCGGGCCACTGCCCGCGGCGGTCAGGCGAGCTTCCAGGCGAGGCTCTCTCCGCCGCGCAGGGGCTTGAGTTCGGCGTCGCCGAAAGGCAGCGCTTCGGGCAGCGTCCACGCTTCCTTCTTGAGCGTGACGGTGCCGCTGTTGCGCGGCAGGCCGTAGAAGGCGGGGCCGTGGAAGCTCGCGAAGGCTTCAAGCTTGTCGAGCGCATTGGCCGCCTCGAAGGCTTCGGCGTACAGCTCGAGCGCCGAGAGCGCGGTGTAGCAGCCGGCGCAGCCGGTCGCATGCTCCTTCAGGTGCGCCGGGTGCGGCGCGCTGTCGGTGCCGAGGAAGAAACGGTCGCTGCCCGACGTGGCGGCGGCCACCAGGGCGCGGCGGTGCTCTTCGCGCTTCAACACCGGGAGACAGTAGTAGTGCGGACGCACGCCCCCCAGGAAGATCGCGTTGCGGTTGTAGAGCAGGTGGTGCGCGGTGATGGTGGCCGCGGTGTACGGGCCGGCTTCGGGCACGTATTGCGCGGCTTCGCGCGTGGTGATGTGCTCGAACACGATCTTGAGTTCGGGGAAGTCGCGGCGCAACGGAATGAGTTGCGTGTCGATGAAGACCTTCTCGCGGTCGAAGAGGTCGATGTCGGGGCTGGTGACCTCGCCGTGCACGAGGAGCTTCAGACCCTCGCGCTGCATCGCTTCGAGCGTGGCGTAGGTCTTGCGGAGGTCGGTCACGCCCGCATCGCTGTTGGTGGTGGCCCCGGCCGGGTAGAGCTTCAAGGCGACGACACCGGCCTCCTTCGCGCGACGGATCTCGTCGGGCGGCAGGTTGTCGGTGAGGTAGAGCGTCATCAGCGGCTCGAAGGTCAGACCCTGCTCTTTCAGCGATGCGGGAACGGCAGCCAGGATGCGCTCGCGGTAGGCCACGGCCTGCGCGGCAGTGGTCACCGGCGGCTTGAGGTTGGGCATGATGATCGCGCGGCCGAACTGGCGGGCGGTGTCGGGCACGACTGCGTTGAGGGCTGCGCCGTCACGCACGTGGAGGTGCCAATCGTCGGGGCGGGTGAAGGTGAGAGTCGTGGGGGTGGAGGTCATGTGCCCGATTTTCGCAGGCGCCCACGCCCATGAGCCTGACCCCCATGAAGACGACCACGCTGGCACCCGCCCTGAGCTACCTGCTCGGCCACCACGGCTTCATCTACGCCACCCGCCACTTCGCGAGCGGCATGACGGTGCGCCCCCCGGCCGTGCTGCTGCTGAGCGCCGACGACAAGCCCTTCACGCTGACATTGAAAAACGGCCACAGCGTGACGACGAGCGCCGCCATCGTGGCCCCACGCGTGGAGCGCCGGCTCGATGCGCGGGAGGCCGCGCTGCTGAGCTTCAACGTGATGCCCTCGCACGAGTCCTTCCACGTCTTCGGCACCTTGCAGCGCGCGCAGGTGCTGGCGCTCGACCGGCACGCCTTCGCGCCGCTCGATGCAAGCCTGTGCGCCCTGATGGACGGCAGCGCCGACCTGTCGGTGGCCGAGTCGGTGTTCGAGGCTGCCACGCAGGAGGCGATGCGCCAGCTGCCACCCACGGCCCCGCCCGACACGATGGCGCTCACCTGCATCCGCGAACTCGAGGCCGACCCGGGGATCAGCCTGGAAGCGCTCGCGCGGCGCTGCGGGCGCTCGCAGCAGATGATGTCGCGCCAGTTCTCGGCGGCGGTCGGCATCTCGCTGCGCGACTACCAGACCTGGCTCAAGCAGCGCAACGTGCTCGACCTGCTGCCCACCGGGCGCTCGCTGACCGAAGTGGCGCACGCAGCCGGCTTCGGCGATTCGCCTCAGTTCTCGCGCACCTTCCTGCGCTGGTACGGGCTCAGTCCGTCGAACAGCCGCAACGCGAAGTACATGCGCGTCGTGACGCGCCACCGCTACGACGCGGGCAAGGACGCCGCGGGGTCCACCGGCTCCGGTGCCACGTAAGGCGGGATCAGCTCGCGGCGCTCGGCCGGCAGCTTGGCGCGCAGCGCTTCGATCGCCTGCGTCTTCTGCTCGGGCGTGAGGGTCACGTCCTGCTGGATGAAGCCGGCTTCCATCGTGAGGCGGGCGTAGCGCTCGTCGGCGCCGAAGAGCGCGTTGGCGGTCGACTCGTCGAAGTAGCGGCGCTTCATCGCGTCCATGCGGTCGTAGAGCTGGCGCGCCTCGTCCTGGTTCTTCGGGATGCCCATCGGCAGCATTTCGCGCTGCACGTCGCGGCTGTACGAGCGGTAGTTGGAGATGAGCTTGTAGGCCTTCTCGGCTTCCTCGTAGGGCAGGCCGGCGCGCAGCGCACGCTGCAGGCGGTCCATGTCGTGGGCCGAGGGCTCGAGAGGCATGGTGTTGATGAGGGCCTCGATCGAGGCGCGCGTGTCGCGGTCGAGCAGCAGCCCGCCGCCAAACCCCAGCTCGAAGAGGCGTGCGGCGTCGAGCGTCAGGCCACTCGCGTCGGACAGGCTCACCTGGGCCGACGGCCCGCTGCCCACCGCGCCGGGCGCCATGCGGCCGGCGGCACCGGACTGAGGCGGCCCGCCGGCCACATTGCCCGGGGCAGGGTCAGCCGGAATGGAGCGGCCCCACAAGCAAGCCGCACCCACCAAGGCAGCCCCGGACAGAAGCAATATTGCACGCATGGTGATTTTTTGAGCTGAAAACGCTGTCGGCGAGTAAAGCACACCACCCTTCGCCAGCCGCTAGCGCAGACCCGAAGGCTCGGGCAAACCCCAGGAAAACCGTCGCAACACGTTGAAACAGAAGGACTATCTCGAAATTCACCGCGGAAGAAATGCTTAGCACAAAACCGCCCGTCAAGCTTGAGTCGAGTGGTATCAGGAAAGCGAGAACGGCCTTGATTGCACGCCGGTTCAATAATCAGTTCGCCAGCGAGCAGGCCATTTGACCCAGAGCTTGTGTCCGCCGGCATCACCCCGAAAACCTCTGGAGACAAAATGAAGATTCAGCAGTTCCTCAAGGCGGCCGTGCTTGTTGGCGCCGGCCTGATCACCGCCAGCGCCTCGGCCGTGCAGATCGGCCCGAACCCGACCAAGTCGTCGCTCGAAGCCAACCGCGGCCCGTTCAACGTGAGTCAGTTCAATGTGAGCCGCCCGAGCGGCTACGGCGCGGGCACCGTGTACTACCCCACCAACGCCGGTGCGAAGGTCGGTGCGATCGCCATCGTGCCGGGCTTCCTCTCGTACCAGAGCAGCATCAACTGGTGGGGCCCCCGCCTGGCCTCGCACGGTTTCGTGGTCATCACCATCGACACCTACACCACCGGCGACCAGCCTGACAGCCGCTCGCGCCAGCAGCTGGCCGCGCTCGACCAGGTGGTGGCCCTGGGCAACACCAGCAGCAGCCCGATCTACGGCAAGGTCGACGGCACCCGCACCGGCGTCATGGGTTGGTCGATGGGTGGTGGCGGCTCGCTGATCTCGGCTAAGAACCGTCCCTCGATCAAGGCTGCGGCCCCGCAAGCCCCGTGGAACACCTCGACCAACTTCTCGTCGGTGACCGTGCCCACGCTGATCTTCGGCTGCCAGAGCGACATCGTCGCCCCGGTGATCTCGCACGCCATCCCGTTCTACAACAGCATGACGCGCAACCCGAAGCAGTACCTGGAGAAGACCCTGGGTGACCACTTCTGCTTCAACAACGCCAACGACACCGTCGGCCTGAAGGGCGTGGCCTGGATGAAGCGCTTCGTCGACGGCGACACCCGCTACACCTCGTTCGCCTGCTCGAACCCGAACGCCCTCGGCTTCTCGGACTTCCGCACCGCACGCTGCTCGTGATGCGTCAGCGCCCGACGCAAGTCGGCGCTGAAACGAAGAAGCCCCGGCATGCCGGGGCTTCTTTTTTTGCGTGCCCGCAGTTCAGTGCTGGAGGATCTTCGAGAGGAAGTCCTTCGCGCGCGGGGAGCGGGCTTCCGGATGGCCGAAGAAATCATCCTTCGGGCAGTCTTCGACGATCTTGCCGGCGTCCATGAAGATCACCCGGTGGCTCACCTTCTTGGCGAAGCCCATCTCGTGCGTCACGCACATCATGGTCATGCCTTCGTGGGCCAGCTGCACCATCACGTCGAGCACTTCGCCGACCATCTCGGGGTCGAGCGCGGAGGTGGGTTCGTCGAAGAGCATCACGATCGGGTCCATGCTCAAGGCGCGGGCGATGGCCACGCGCTGCTGCTGGCCTCCGGAGAGCTGGCCGGGGAACTTGTCCTTGTGCGCCATCAGGCCCACGCGGTCGAGCATCTTGAGGCCACGCGTCTTGGCTTCGTCGCTGCTGCGCCCCAGGACCTTGATCTGCGCCAGCGTGAGGTTCTCGGTCACGCTCAGGTGCGGGAAGAGCTCGAAGTGCTGGAACACCATGCCCACGCGCGAGCGCAGCTTGGGCAGGTTGGTCTTGGGGTCGGCGATGGAGATGCCGTCGACCACGATGTCGCCCTTCTGGAAGGGCTCCAGTGCGTTCACCGTCTTGATGAGCGTCGACTTGCCCGAGCCGGACGGGCCGCACACCACGACCACCTCGCCCTTCTGGATGCTGGTGGTGCAGTCGGTCAGCACCTGGAAGCTGCCGTACCACTTGCTCACGTTCTTGATGTCGATCATGGTGATTCCTAGCGAATGATCTGGATCTTCTTTTGCAGGCGACGCACGAGCATCGACAGACTGAAGCAGATGACGAAATACACGACGGCAGCGACGAGGTAGGTCTCCACCGGCCGGTTGAAGTTCTTGCCTGCCACCTCGAAACCCTTGAGCAGGTCGTAGGCGCCTATCGCGTAGACGAGCGAGGTGTCCTGGAACAGGATGATCGTCTGCGTGAGCAGCACCGGCAGCATGTTGCGGAAGGCCTGCGGCAGCACGATGAGCTGCATGGTCTGGCGGTAGGTCATGCCCACCGCGTAACCCGCATGCACCTGGCCGCGCGGCACGCTCTGGATGCCGGCCCGCATGATCTCGGAGTAGTAGGCCGCCTCGAACACCGTGAAGGTGATGATGGCCGACAGCTCCGCACCCATCGGCCGGCCGATCAGCATGGGGATCAGCAGGAAGAACCACAGGATCACCATCACGAGCGGGATGGAGCGCAGCGTGTTGACGTAGAACGCCGCCGGCACCTCCAGCCACTTCTTGCCCGACAGGCGCATCAGGGCGAGCAGGGTGCCGAGGACGATGCCGCCGACCATCGCGACCAGCGTGAGCTGGATCGAATAGATGAAGCCCTTGGCGACGAAGCTGGAGATGACGCTCCAGTTGAGGAAGCTGAAATCGAGTGCGCTGATCATCGGCCGGCTCCCAGCGTGCCGGGAATCTGCACCTTGTGCTCGATGAACAAGGCGATCCGGTTGATGACGAAGGCGGACACGAAATACAGACCCGTCACCGCGAGGTACACCTCGACGCCGCGCGAGGTTTCTTCCTGCGCCTGCATCGCAAACATCGTCAGCTCGGCCACGCTCACCGCGAAGGCGACGGCCGAGTTCTTGATGATGTTCATGCTCTCGCTCGTGAGCGGCGGGATGACGATACGAAACGCCATCGGCAGCAGCACGTAGCGGTAGGTCTGCGGCAGCGTGAGGCCCATCGCCAGGCCCGCGTAGCGCTGGCCCTTGGGCAGCGCCTGGATGCCCGCCTTCACCTGCTCGGAGACCCGCGCCGAGGTGAAGAAACCCAGCGCAAACACCACGAGGATGAAGCTCGGCACGTTGCGAAGCGACAGGAAGATGCCCGGGATCACGTGGTACCAGAGGAACACCTGAACCAGGAGCGGGATGTTGCGGAAGAGCTCCGTCCACGCCTCGCCGAAGAACGCGAGCCCCTTGTGCGGCACCGTGCGCAGGATGCCGACCAGCGAGCCCACCACCAACGCCACCACCAGGGCCAGCACCGCCACCGAGAGCGTCCACCCCCAGGCGGACATCATCCACTCGAGGTACGTCCGCCCTCCTCCGTCATCGCGCAGGAAGATCTGCCAGTCCCATGTCTGCCCCACGGCGCGCTCCTCTTGTCATGTGCCGGGCCCTTGCGACCTCGTGGGTGCAAGGAAAAAGCGCGGCCGGATTCCCGTGCCGCGCTCCGAATGTAAGCAAGCCGTGCGCCATCGGGCGCTAGGGCTTGTCTCGATGCGCTTACTTCTTGGCGAAGTCTTCCATCGGGCGGTCGTTGGGGTTGGCCCAGGCGTCCTTCGTGGCTTGCGACAGGGGCAGGCCCACCTTCGTGTTGCTCGGCGGGATGGGCTGCATGAACCACTTGTCGTAGAGCTTGGCCAGCTCGCCACTCTTGATCATGCCCTTGATGCTGTCGTCGACGGCCTTCTTGAATGCCGGGTCGTCCTTGCGCAGCATGCAGGCGATCGGCTCGATCGACAGCACTTCGCCGACGATCTTGAAGTCGGCCGGGTTCTTGGCCTTGCTGATGTTGCCGGCGAGGATCTGGCCGTCCATCACGAACGCGTCGGCGCGGCCCGATTCGAGCAGCAGGAAGCTGTCGGCGTGGTCCTTGCCGAAGACTTCCTTGAAGTCGACGTTGTTGGCGCGCTCGTGCTTGCGCAGCGTCTGCACCGAGGTCGTGCCGGTGGTGGTGGCGACCGTCTTGCCCGTCAAGTCCTTGATGGAGTTGATGCCCGAGTTCGCCTTGACGGCGATGCGAACCTCTTCCATGTAGGTGGTGACGGCGAACGACACGTCCTTCTGGCGGGTGGCGTTGTTGGTGGTGGAGCCGCACTCCAGATCCACCGTGCCGTTCTGGACCAGCGGCACGCGGTTCTGCGAGGTGACGACCTGGAACTTCACGTCGAGCTTGGGCAGGCCGAGCTGCTTTTGAAGGTCAGCGGCGATGCGCTGCGACATCTCGGTGTGGAAACCCACGTACTTGCCATCGCCCAGCGTGTAAGCCAGGGCGCCGGAAGATTCGCGTGCGCCCAGGGTGATGGAGCCGCTGTCCTTGATCTTCTTCAGCGTGTCGGCATGCGCCACACCAACGGCAAGCACGGCAACCAGGGCGAGCAGGGTCTTCTTCATGGAAACTCCTTCGGGTTAGGAATCAAGCGGGGCGGCGGGTTGGCCGGAAAAAGCATTCTAGGGACGGCCGCCTGAGTGGAACCACGTAGAAGCCCGCAACTTGAATGCCCGCCCTCAAGGCCCCGACGCACCGCCATCGCGCAGGAAATCCCACAAGGCCTGCGCCTGCGGCTTGGTGTGCCGCGCCATTTCGGGCCGCTCGCGGTAGAGGCGCACCTCCATCGACAGCTCGCACGCGCCCGGCGCCGAGGCGCGCGCCAGGCGGTTGTTGCGAATTTCCTTCTCCACCGAGCTGTTGGGCAGGAAGGCCAAGCCATGGCCTTCGAGCGCCATCGCCTTCAGACCCTCGGCCATGTCGGTCTCGTAGATCGGGTCGAGCACCAGCGGCACCGGCGAGAGCTTGATCACCTGCTCCACAAGCCGCCCGAGGTAAGCGCCCGAGGCGTAGCTCAGGAACGGCACCTTCTCGCCCGGCTTGGCCGGCAGGCGGAACATCGGCTGGCCGCTGGCGTCGGCGCGCGCATAGGGTGCGAGCGTCTCCTGGCCGATGCTGAGCATCTCGTAGCGGTCGGGGTTGAGCTGCAGCGGCTGGCTCGGGTGGTGGTAGGCGATCAGCAGGTCGCAGCTGCCTTCGGTGAGCAGCATCACCGCGTCGTGCACGTTGAGCGCCATCAGCCGGCTCTTCAAGGCGCCGAAGCGGCGGCGCAGGTCCATCACCCAGTGCGGGAAGAAGGTCACGGCCAGCGAGTGCGGCACGGCGAACTCGATCATGTCCTGCCCGGCCACCTGGTGGCTGTGCATCATGTTGCGGGTGGTCTGCAGGGCCCCCAGGATCTCGAGCGCCTGCGAGCGGAAGGTCTCGCCGGCCGGCGTGAGGCGCGTGGGGTACGACGAACGGTCGACGAGGTCGATGCCCGCCCAGGCTTCGAGCGCCTGGATGCGGCGCGAGAACGCCGGCTGCGTGACGTGCCGCAGCTGCGCCGAGCGCGAGAAGCTGTGCGTCTCGGCCAGGCTCACGAAGTCTTCAAGCCACTTGGTTTCCATCGCTCAGGCCACCTCCACATCGGCATCGGCGCTGTTTTGCTGCAACTGCCACATGGAAGCGTAACGCCCGCCGAGCGCCAGCAGCTCCGCGTGCGTGCCGCGCTCCACGATGCGGCCCTGCTCCATCACAAGGATCTGGTGCGCCTCGACCACCGTCGACAGCCGGTGCGCGATCACGAGCGCCGTCTTGTTGCGCGCCACGCCCTGCAGCTCGGCCTGGATGGCACGCTCGTTGGCCGAGTCGAGCGCCGAGGTCGCCTCGTCGAAGATCATGATCGGCGGGTTCTTGAGCAGCGTGCGGGCGATGGCCACGCGCTGCTTCTCGCCGCCGCTGAGCTTCAGGCCACGCTCGCCCACCGCGGTGTCGTAGCCCTTCGGCGTGGAGACGATGAAGTCGTGGATGCGTGCGGCCTTCGCCGCCGCTTCGATCTGCTCGCGCGTGGCGCCGGTGCGGCCGTAGGCGATGTTGTAGGCCACGGTGTCGTTGAAGAGCACCGTGTCCTGCGGCACGATGCCGATGGCCTCGCGCACGCTGCCCTGTTTGACCGTGCGGATGTCCTGCCCGTCGATGCTGATGGCGCCCGAGTTCACGTCGTAGAAGCGGTAGAGCAGGCGCGCGAGCGTGCTCTTGCCCGAGCCTGACGGGCCGACCACCGCCACCGTCTTGCCGGCCGGGATCTCGAAGCTCACGTCGTGCAGGATGGGCCGCGCCGGCTCGTAGGCGAAGTTGACGTGGCTGAATTTCACATGGCCGTCTTTCACCTGCAGCGGCTGGGCGCCGGGGGCATCGTCGACCTCGCGCTCCCGCTCCATCAGCGTGAACATCTTGTCGAGGTCGGTCAGGCTCTGCTTGATCTCGCGGTAGATCACGCCCAGGAAGTTGAGTGGGATGTAGAGCTGGATCATGAAGGCGTTGACCATCACCAGGTCGCCGAGCGTCATGCGGCCGTCGACCACACCGCGCGTGGCCATCCAGAGCATCGCGACCAGGCCGACGGCGATGATGAGCTGTTGCCCGGTGTTGAGGATGGAGAGCGTGGTCTGCGCCTTCAGTTGCGCGCGGCGCAGGCGCTCCAGGCTCTCGTCGTAGCGCTTCGCCTCGAAGTCTTCGTTGTTGAAGTACTTGACCGTCTCGTAGTTGAGCAGCGAGTCGATGGCGCGGGTGTGGCTGGTCGAGTCGAGCTCGTTGACCTGCTTGCGGAACTGCGTGCGCCAGTTGGTCACCGTGATGGTGAAGGCGATGTAGATCACCAGCGCCATGATCGTGATCCACGCGAACCAGGCGTCGAACTTCACGCCCAGGAGCGTGAGCACCATCACCACTTCGATGAGCGTGGGCACGATGCTGTAGAGCGAATACGAGATGAGCGAGTGCACGGCTCGCGTGCCGCGCTCGATGTCGCGCGTCATGCCGCCAGTCTGCCGCTCCAGGTGGAAGCGCAAGCTCAGCGAGTGCAGGTGGCGGAAGACGCTCAGCGAAATGCTGCGCGCCGTGCCCTCGGTCGCCTTGGCGAACACCAGCTCGCGCAGCTCGGTGAAGAGCGAGGTCGACAGGCGCAGGGCACCGTAGGCCACCAGCAGGCCCATGGGCACCACCAGCACCGCGCGCACGTCGCCCGGCTTGAGCGACATGCTGTCGACCAGTTCCTTGAGCAGCAGCGGCACGCTCACGTTGGCCGTCTTGGCGCCCACCATGAAGCCCAGCGCGAGCAGCACACGCCAGCGGTAGTGCCAGAGGTAGGGCAGCAGCTTGCGCAAGGTGCTCCAGTCGGAGCGAGGGCCGGTGGATGCAGCCGCTGACATGGGCGCAGGAGGCATGGAAGACGACACGGATTCTCGACGCATCACCTCAGTGTGCCAGCGCAAAGCGTTTCACAATGCAGCCCATGAATTCCGCGACCAACACCCTGCCCGTCACGCTGCCCACCGACATGGACCTGGTCATGCGTGTCATGCCCATGCCGTCCGACGCCAACGGCAACGGCGACATCTTCGGCGGCTGGATCATGGCGCAGGTCGACCTGGCCGGCTCGGTGCTCCCGAACCGCATCGCGAAGGGCCGGATCGCGACCGTGGCGGTCAACCAGTTCATCTTCAAGCAGCCCGTCTCGATGGGCGACCTCTTGAGCCTGTATGCCCGCGTGGAACGCATCGGCCGCACCTCGGTGACGGTGCATGTGGAGGTCTACGCCGAGCGCAACCCGGCCAAGCTCGAAGTCGTGAAGGTCACCGAGGCCAGCCTCACCTACGTGGCCATCGACGACGAGGGCAAGCCACGACCGCTGCCGCCGCAAGACTGAACGCTGAGGCGGCCTCTCAGAGGTCGAGCGGCTGGGTGTCCTGCGCTTCCAGGCGCCGGCTGCGCCGGGTGGGCATGGTTTTCGGCAGGCGCGGCACGATCTCGTGGACGATCAGGCCGGCGAGCTGCTCGGCCCACATCGCATAGGCGGCCGGGCCCGGGTGGAAACCGTCTTCGGCCATCAGCACGCTGGAGTCGTTGCCGGGGGGCGGGATGTCGGGCTCGATGGGCACCGGCAGCCACCAGCGCTCCGACCACCGATCCGACCACGCGCTGAGCGCCTGGTTGTAGGCCTGGGCGTCGGTGCCGAGCACCCAGCGCAGCGGGTTGGGCAACATCGGGAACGCGTGGACCGGCGGGATGCCGGTGTGCACCGTGTGCTTGATGCCGGCGCGGCGGGCGGCGGCACGGTCGAGCTTGTCGAGTTGCGCGAGCCAGGTGGCGACCGGCACCTGCGCGATCACGTCGTTCAAGCCGAGCGCCGTCACCATCACGTCGGCCGGGTGCAGCGAGAGCTTGCGCACGGCAGCGAGCGAGCTGCGGGTCGAGTCACCGCTGCGGGCGATCAGCTGCCACACCACCGCGCCGTGCAGCCGCTGCGACAGCGCTTCGCTCAGGCGGCCGGCCAGGGCCTGGATCTGGTTCTTCGCGCCGACGCCGGCCGCCGACGAATCACCCACGATCAGGATGCGCAGCTTCACGCGCCCGGTGCCGGCCACCCCCTCGCGCGGGCCTTCGGCTTCGGGCAGCCGCAGCGCATGGCGGCGCACCTGCCGGCCCTGCCACAGCAGCACCGGCACGAGCAGCAACTTGATGGCTTTGAAGAGCCCGGAATTCATGCGCGCGACGATACCCGCACGCCGCCCGGGCCGGCACCGCTCAAGTGCGCGGAATCAGGAAAACTGGCTGAAATCCGGCTTTCGTTTCTGGAAGAAGGCGCTGAACGCTTCCTTCGCCTCGGGGCTCTGGAGTTGTGCTGCGAAGACAGCGTTTTCGGCGTCGATGGTCTGGAAGAAGCCGTCGGCCAGACGCCCCCGCATCAGCTTCTTGGTGGCGCGGATGGCGCCCGGCGGCAACGCATTGAAACGCTCGGCCACGCGGCGCGCGTGAGGCGCCACTTCGCCTGCTGGCAGCACCGCGTTGGCGATGCCGCACTCCACCGCTTCGGCACCGGTGAAGGGGTCGCCGAGCATCAGCTTCTCGGCGGCCTTGCGCTGGCCCATCAGCTGCGGAATGAGCTGGCTGGAGGCGAACTCGGGCACCAGGCCAAGGCTCACGAAGGGCATCACGAGCCGGGCTTCGTCGGACACGTAGACGAAGTCGCAATGCAGCAGCAGCGTGGTGCCGATGCCGATGGCCGCGCCGGTGACGGCGGCGATCACCGGCTTGTCGCAGCCAATCAGCGCGTCCATGAAGGCGCGAGCAGGCGACACGGCGGCCGCGGTGGCGGAGCGCTTGGCGAAGTCCTCGATGTCGTTGCCCGAGGTGAAGATGCCAGGCTGGCCGGTGATGAGCACGCTGCGCACGGCGCCGTCGGCCTTCGCGTCGTTGAGCGCCTTGGCCATCGCCAGGTACATGTCGCTCGTGAGCGCGTTCTTCTTCTCGAGGCGGGCGATTTCGATGGTGTAGACGCCGTTGAGCAGCGCAGTCTTGATGGTCATGTCTGTCTCCGAAGGGGAATGGGAATTCTGCGTCAGCGCGCCGTGGCCGGCGTCAACCAACGCGACACCTGCGGCCACAGGCTATCGGCAAAGCGCTCGCGGAAGAAACCGAAATGGCCGATGCGCTTGGCGCCGATGTCCTGCGGCGCGATGCGGCGCATCTCGCGCGGCGCGCTGGCATAGAAGGCATGCATGTCGGCGGTGTTGCGGGCCGACATGTATTCGTCATCGGTGAACGAGAGCGAGAGGATGGGCGTGCGCACGGCGGCGTAGTCGGCACGTGTCTCCTCTCCGGCCTGGCCGACGAGATAGTCGCGGTCGAGGCAGGCGCGGCGCCACTGCTGCATCACGCCCAGCGGCAGGTCGCCGATCTTCTTCAAGCGCCTGCCGGGGAAGTAGCCAAAGAGCTTCATCGACAGCGGCGCCACCACGTACCAGAGCCACCACACGTAGCTGCGCACGAGCGGCGCCTGACGCAGCCAGTAGCCGGTGCCCACGCCGATGGTCACGATGCTCGCCACGCGCTCGCGGTTGGGCACCATGCCGAAGATCTGGCCGCCCAGGCTGTGGCCGAGCCAGTGGATCGGCGTGTCTTTCGAGACGCGGGCATCGAGCCACGCCAGCGCGGCCGAGGTGTCCTGCTTGGCCCAGGTGTCGATGTCGGTGTCGAAGCCTTTCAGCGAATGCTTCAGCTGCGACGGTCGCGAGGCCCCGATGCCGCGGTAGTCGAAGCTCATCACCACATGGCCCTGGCCCGCCAGCCACTCGGCGAAGTCGCCGTAGAAGCGCTGCGGCACGCCCATCGCCGACACGATCAGCAGCGCCGATTGGCATTGCGTTGGGTCACCGTAGAGACGGCCCTGAAGCACAAAGCCATCAGCCGCCTTGAACTCGAAAGAATCCATCTGCTGCTCCTCCTGGAGGGTCACACGACTTCTTGCCAATGGTTGGCGAAATGCATGAGGTGGGCACGGCGGTAGTCGTCCTTGGACAACTCGCCGTACGCGAAGTGAGGGTGCAAGGCGCCGGTGTGGCGCTCGAAGGCCTGCAGCGCCGCGATCGCACGGTCGACGGCAGGCGCCAGCGGCTGGCCCTGAGCGATGTCGGGGGCGCCGGGAATGGGTTCGGTCAACGAGTGGCTCATGCGGCCTCGCGCCGAGAACACGGTGGCCGCGACCGGGCCGACGCTCGCGCGGAACCAGCCGGGCTTCAGCGCAGGAAAGCCCTGCAACGAATACTCGACGCTCTGGGCCGCGTGATGCAGCACGTGCGCCAGGTCCCATGCGCCGGTGCTGCGCAAGGGCTGCGTCTTCAACGCAACGAGGGTGCGCAACGCACCCTCGGTGGAATCGAAGGCCGGCGACTGCAGCGCCGCCGGCCGTGAAGCGACCCACAACACGGGAGCACCGACCGCCACGGCCCCGAGGCCTAGCAGTGCGATGCGGCGCCCGCGTGTCATGGCGCCGCGATCAGACGCGCTCGAAGATGCCGGCCGCGCCTTGGCCGGTGCCCACGCACATCGTCACCATGCCGTACTTCAGGTTGTGGCGACGCAGCGCGTGCACGACCGTGGCCGCGCGGATCGCGCCAGTCGCACCGAGCGGGTGGCCGAGGGCAATCGCACCGCCCATCGGGTTCACCTTGGCCGGGTCGAGGCCGATGGTGTTGACGACCGCGAGCGACTGGGCCGCGAAGGCTTCGTTGAGCTCGATCCAGTCGATCTGGTCCTTCGTCAGGCCGGCGTACTTCAACGCGGCGGGGATGGCTTCGATCGGGCCGATGCCCATGATCTCGGGCGGCACGCCCCGCGCCGCGAAGCTCACGAAGCGGGCCAGCGGCTTGAGGCCGAACTGCTTGACCGCTCTTTCGCTCGCGAGGATCAGCGCACCGGCGCCATCGCTCGTCTGCGAGCTGTTGCCGGCGGTCACGCTGCCCTTGGCGGCGAACACGGGCTTCAGCTTGGCCAGGCCTTCGAGCGAGGTGTCGGGGCGCGGGCCTTCGTCGATGCTCACCGTGCGCTTCTTCGCGATCTGCTCGCCGGTCGCCAGGTCAGGCGTGCGCGAGATGACGTCGATCGGCGTGATCTCGTCCTTGAACTCGCCCTTCTCGATGGCCTTGAGCGCGCGCATGTGCGACTCGTAGGCAAAGGCGTCTTGCGCTTCGCGCGAGACCTTCCACTGCGCCGCCACCTTCTCGGCGGTCAGGCCCATGCCGTAGGCGATGCCGATGTTCTCGTCCTTGGCGAAGATCTCGGGGTTGAACGAGGGCTTGTTGCCGCCCATGGGCACGAGGCTCATCGACTCGGCACCACCGGCGATCAGGATGTCGGCCTCGCCGACGCGGATGCGGTCGGCAGCCATCTGGATGGCGGTCACGCCGGAAGCGCAGAAGCGGTTGACGGTCACGCCGCCCACCGGCTTTGGCAGCGCCAGGCCGGCGGCGATGCGCGCCATGTTCATGCCCTGCTCACCTTCCGGGAACGAGCAGCCGATGATCGCGTCTTCGATCGCGGCCGGGTCCAGGCCGGGGGCCTGCGCCAGCGCGCTGCGAATGGCGGCGATCAGCAGATCGTCCGGGCGGGTGTTCTTGAAATAGCCACGGCCCGAGCGGCCGATGGGCGTGCGGGTGGCGGCGACGATGTAGGCGTCTTGAACTTGCTTGCTCATGATGTGGTTTCCTTGTGAGGCCGCTGTTTAGTTGCGCACCGGCTTGCCGGTCGAGAGCATGCCCATCGCACGTTCCTGCGACTTCGGGTGCTCCAGCAGGCTGCAGAAGTGCTTGCGCTCCAGCGTCATCAGGTATTCCTCGTTGACGAGTGATCCGGCATCGACGTCACCACCGCACACCACATCAGCGATCAGCGCGCCGATGTGGAAGTCGTGCTGGCTGATGAAGCCGCCGTCGCGCATGTTGACCAGCTGGGCCTTGATGGTGGCGATGCCGTTGCGGCCGGCGACCGGGAACACGGCCTTGGCCGGCGCGCGGTAGCCGCTCTCGTACAGGGACTTGGCCTGTTGCGAGGCGACGTAGAGCAGCTCGTCCTTGTTGGGCACGACGATGTCGCTCCACAGCAGGTAGCCGTTCTTGCGGTTCTCGATCGCGCTCGTGCCCACCTTGGCCATCGCGGCGGCGGTGAAGCCTTCGGTCAGGAACTTGAGGATGTCGGCGTTGGCGTTCGCAGCGCTGGCCATCTCGGCCGCACGGCGGGCGATGTAGGTCAGGCCACCCCCGCCCGGGATCAGGCCCACGCCCACTTCCACCAGGCCCATGTAGCTTTCCATCGCCGCGACACGCTTGGTGGTGTAGACGGCGATCTCGCAGCCGCCGCCGAGCGCGATGCCACGAACGGCCGCGATCACCGGCACGGTCGAGTAGCGCATGCGCAGCATGGTGTCCTGCAGCTTCTTGATCATCGGGGCGATGCCCTTGGCGCCGCTCTTCATGAAGACCGGCAGCATCGACTCGAGGTTGGCACCGGCCGAGAACACGTCGTCCGGCGACCAGATCACGAGGCCCTTGTACTTGGCTTCGGCCACGTCCACGGCCTTCGCGATGCCGTCGATCACGCCTTCGCCGATGAGGTGCAGCTTGGAGGTGATGCTGAGGATGAGCACCTCGCCATCGAGCGTCCAGGCGCGCACTTCGTCGTTCTTGAACTCTTCGGTGCCCGACTTGAGCGGGTCGACCGCTCCCGAGCCAAACAGCGCTTCGGGGAAGTGCTGGCGCTGGTAGACGGGCAGGTTGCTCTTCGGCAGGTACTTGTTCTGCGACGCGCTCCACGAGCCTTCGGCGGTGTGCACGCCATCGCGGCCGTCGAACACCCAGGCAGGCAGCGGCGCCTTGCTGAGCGCCTTGCCGGCATCGATGTCGGCCTTGACCCATTCGGCGACCTGCTTCCAGCCTGCCTGTTGCCACAACTCGAACGGCCCCTGGCTCATGCCGAAGCCCCAGCGCAGCGCGAGGTCAATCTCGCGGGCCGAGTCGGCGATGTCGCCCAGGTGCACGGCGGCGTAGTGGAAGCCATTGCGCAGGATGGCCCACAGGAACTGCGCCTGCGGGTTGGTCGATTCACGCAGCAGCTTCAGGCGCTCGGCCGGAGCCTTCTTGAGCATGCGCGCGACGATCTCGTCGGCCTTGCCGCCGGCGGCAACGTACTCGCCCTTGGCCGGGTCGAGTCGCTGGATGTCCTTGCCGACCTTCTTGTAGAAGCCGGCGCCGGTCTTCTGGCCGAGCGCTCCCTTCTCGATCAGCGCAGCCACGGCCTTGGGCGTTTCATAGGCGGCGTAGAAGGGATCGTCCTTCAGGTTGTCCTGCATCGTCTTCATGACGTGGGCCATCGTGTCGAGGCCCACCACGTCGGCGGTGCGGAAGGTGCCGCTCGACGCACGGCCGAGCTTCTTGCCGGTCAGGTCGTCGACCACGTCGTAGGACAGGCCGAAGTTCTCGGCTTCCTTCATCGTGGAGAGCATGTTGGCGATGCCCACGCGGTTGGCCACGAAGTTGGGCGTGTCCTTGGCGCGCACCACGCCCTTGCCGAGCGCGGTGGTGACGAAGCTTTCCAGCTGGTCGAGGATCTCCGGGCGCGTGGTCGGGGTGGGGATCAGCTCCACCAGGTACATGTAGCGCGGCGGGTTGAAGAAGTGGATGCCGCAGAAGCGAGGCTTGATCTCGGCCGGCAGCACTTCGGAGAGCTTGGTGATCGACAGGCCCGAGGTGTTGGACGCGACGATGGCGTGCGGGGCGATGAACGGGGCGACCTTGGTGTAGAGGTCGAGCTTCCAGTCCATGCGCTCGGCGATGGCCTCGATGATGAGGTCGCAGTCCTTGAGCAACTCGAGATGCTCTTCGTAGTTGGCCTGCTGGATCAGCGCGGCGTCTTCGGGGATGCCCAGCGGCGACGGCTTGATCTTCTTCAGGCCATCGACGGCCTTGGTGACGATCCCGTTCTTCGGGCCTTCCTTGGCCGGCAGGTCGAACAGCACGACCGGCACCTTCACGTTGACGAGGTGGGCGGCGATCTGCGCGCCCATCACGCCGGCGCCGAGCACGGCGACCTTGCGGACATTGAATCGACTCACGGTCTTCTCCTTGGAACGGGTTTTCTAAGCGGTTGAGAGAGAGAAAGGTTGTTCTTGTTCTGACGCGGCTCAGTCGGCGGCGAGGAATTCGCGCACCGCAGGCCAGTAGGTATCGGGCTCGTCGCGCAGGCCGTGGGTGTGGTCGGCGCGTTCGAGGGTCAGGCGGGTGAGCTGCACACCGCGGGGCGCGGCGGCTTGCAGACGATCACCGTGGAACACCGGCGTCCAGGTGTCGCCACGGCTGTGGATGAGCAGCAGCCGGGCGCCCGGCTTCAGGTGCTGGATGTTCCATTCAGCGCGCAGGCCACGCTCCATCGCGGGGGCGAAGAAACGGCCGACCTGCAGCACCGTGTGGGCAAACGGATAGGCCTTCCAGAAGAGCGGCAAGGTGGCCGCGCAGGACTCGGCCACGACGCGGTCGAACGGGTAGTCGGCATGGTGCATCGCGTTGAGCGCGTGCATGGCGCCGAAAGACGCGCCCATCGCATGCACCGGCAGCCCCGGGAAACGCCGGCGTGCCCACTGGCCGGCGGCCACGATGTCGGCGGGCCAGTCGAAGTTGGTCGACGGGCTTTCACCGAAGCCGTTGAAGTCGAACAGCACGACGTGGAAGCCGTCGTCGAGCAGCCTCTGCGCATGGCCGTTGCGCAACCAGAAGCCCTTGCTCGCCAGGCCCATGGGGTGGGCGCAGACGACCACACCACGAACGCTCGCCGCGCTCTCGGCGACGACGGCCGCGAGTTCGGCATGGCTGCCGCTGGCGATCGTCACCCGCTGCCAGCCCTCGGCGGGCACGCCCTGCGGCCAGCGCCAGGGTTTCATGAAGCGGCCGAAGAACGGCTTCTTCAGTTGGCGATGCCACCACCAGCGGGCGCCGGAGCGCCCGCCCGTGATGCTCTGCCAGCCGGCGCCTGCGAGCTCACCCATGGCTCGTCACTCGACGCGAACCCAGGTCTGCGAGCGGCCGATCATCGGCGTGCCGATGTAGCCCCGCACTTCGAGCTTCTTGTTGTCGGCCGAGGGCCGCAGGCGAAGCTTGTAGGTCTTGCCGTTGGCCGGGTCGAGCACGGTGCCGCCGTCCCACTGCGCCGCTTCTTCCGGGTTCTTCTTTGCGCCGGCAATGATGGTGAGGCCGACGATCGGCTTGCCCTTGAGCTCGCCATGGCATTCGTCGCACACCGCATCGGGCTTGACGGCCGGGTCGAGCAGCTTCTCGATCTTGCCGACCACGACACCACCGCTCTCGGTGATGCGCACCAGCGACTTCTCGACCTTGCTCTTCTCGTCGATGCTCTTCCACAGGCCCACGGGGGTTGCGTTCTGCGCGAACGCCACACCCGAGACCATCAACGCGGCCGCAGCCGCCAGCAGCTTCTTCATCGCTTGTCTCTCCTGGCTTTTTGTAGATGGAAACGAAGGCGCGGCCAGCTTAGAACAATGCCTCGTCCATCTCCATCAGCGGCTTCAAGCCCGCGCGTGCGGTGCGGATGAGGCTGGCGGTCTCGGGCAGCAGCTTGGCGAAGTAGAAGCGCGCGGTGGCGAGCTTGGCGGTGTAGAACGGGTCGCCGGAACCTTGCTTCTCGAGCGCGACCTTGGCCATGCGGGCCCAGAAGTAGCCCATCACCAGGTGGCCGGCCACACGCAGGTAGTCGACGGCGGCGGCGCCCACTTCGTCCTGGTTGCCGAAGGCCTTCATGCCGATCTCGGTGGTGAGCTTCACGACCTTCTCGCCCAGGTCGGCCAGCGGGTTCACGAACTCCTGCATGGCTTCGTTGGTGCCTTCGGCCTCGACGAACTCGGTGACGATCTTGCCGAACTTCTTCAGCTTGGCGCCGTTGTCGCCCAGCACCTTGCGGCCCAGCAGGTCGAGCGACTGGATGGTGTTGGTGCCCTCGTAGATCATGTTGATGCGGGCATCGCGCACGTACTGCTCCATGCCCCATTCCTTGATGAAGCCGTGGCCGCCGTACACCTGCATGCAGTGCGAGGTGGAGATCCAGGCGTTGTCGGTCAGGAAGGCCTTGACGATCGGGGTGATGAGCGCCACCAGGTCAGCGGATTCCTTGCGCACGTCTTCGTCGTCGCTGGCAATTTCCTTGTCGAGCTGCAGCGAGGTCCACATGCTGAGGGCACGGCCACCTTCGGCGTAAGCGCGGGCGGTGAGCAGCATCTTGCGCACGTCGGGGTGCACGATGATGGGGTCGGCGGGTTTGTCCGGCGCCTTCGGGCCGGACAGGGCGCGCATCTGGATGCGGTCCTTCGCGTAGGCCACGGCGTTCTGGTAGGCCACTTCGGTCAAGCCCAGGCCCTGGTTGCCCACGCCCAGGCGGGCGGCGTTCATCATCACGAACATGGCGGCGAGGCCCTTGTTGGGCTGGCCGACGAGCGTGCCAACGGCGTTTTCCAGCACCAGCTGGGCCGTGGCGTTGCCGTGGATGCCCATCTTCTCTTCGAGGCCGGCGCAGAAGATGCCGTTGCGCTTGCCCAGGCTGCCGTCGGCGTTGACCTGGAACTTCGGCACCACGAAGAGCGAGATGCCCTTGGAACCGGACGGTGCGTCGGGCAGGCGTGCCAGCACCAGGTGCACGATGTTCGGTGTCATGTTGTGCTCACCGGCCGAAATGAAGATCTTCTGGCCGGTGATCTTGTAGGTGCCGTCGGCTTGCGGCTCGGCCTTGGTGCGCAGCAGGCCGAGGTCGGTGCCGCAGTGCGGCTCGGTCAGGCACATGGTGCCGGTCCATTCGCCGCTCGTGAGCTTGGGCAGGTAGGTCTTCTTCTGCTCGTCGGTGCCGTGGGCGTGCAGCGCTTCATACGCGCCGTGCGACAGGCCGGGGTACATGGTCCACGCCTGGTTGGCCGAGTTGAGCATCTCGTAGATGCACTGGTTGACGGTGACCGGCAGACCCTGACCGCCGAAAGCCGGGTCGCAGCTGAGCGACGGCCAGCCACCTTCCACGTACTGCTTGTAGGCCTCCTTGAAGCCCTTCGGCGGCGTGACCTCGTGCGTTTCCTTGTTCAGCGTGCAGCCTTCCTCGTCGCCGCTGCGGTTGAGCGGGAAGATCACCTGCGACGCGAACTTGCCACCTTCTTCGAGCACCGCGTTGATGGTGTCGGCATCGATGTCCTTGTGCGCCGGCAGCGCCTGCAGCTCGCCCGCCACGTTGAACACCTCATGCATGAGGAACTGCATGTCGCGCAGAGGAGGGTTGTACTGGGCCATGGTGAAACTCCTTGAATGTTGGAATCGAACGGAAGGTGGACGAAAGAACAGCGGGTCGGCTATCGGCGCGCCGCCTTTGAGACCGGACGCGGCGGTGTGGCGTAGTAACTCACCACCCGCTCGAAGCCGATGCGGGCGCGGTCGAGGGCGCCCGGCAGGCGCAGGAAACGGGCGTCATGGTGAACGGCCAGGATGTGGCCGTGGATCTCGAACAGCATCTGCTGGGCATCGGTGTCGTCGCGCAGGTGGCCTTCTTCGATGGCCATGCGGATCGCGCGTTCCAGCGCAAGGTGCCAGGCGCGCACCATTTCCACCAGCGCATCGCGCACCGGGCCGGGCCGGTCGTCGAACTCCACCGCGCCGCTGATGTAGATGCAGCCCGAATCGAGTTCAACAGACACCCGTTTGATCCAGCGCTCGAAGAGCGCCCGCAGGCGCGGCATGCCACGCTCTTCGCGCAGCGCAGGGAAGAACACTTCCTCTTCGAACTTGGCGTGGTACTCGCGGATGACCGAGATCTGCAGCTCTTCGCGCGAGCCGAAATGGGCAAACACGCCCGACTTGCTCATCTGCATCACGTCGGCCAGCGCGCCGATCGACAGGCCTTCCAGGCCCATGTGGGACGCCAGCCCCAGCGCAGCCTCGAGGATGGCGGCACGGGTCTGCTGGCCTTTCTGCAGTTGCCGCGGGGTGTCGCGCAGCGAGCGGGGGTTGGCACTCATGGGGCGTCGTGCAACAGAAATGAAACGAACGATCGTTCTATTCTTACCGAGCTCCCCGGAAGAAAGCGAGCCCTTCGTGCGCTGTTTGTCACCTTTTTCTAGGCGTTGTCGCCTAAGAGACGACCCCGAAGGCCGGACTCGAGGGTTAACCCTTGGTAACCATAGGAACCCAGGCCGCTTATCTCCACCTACCGTGATGAGCCGATGACACTGTGGCGCACGCACCGCGCCGCAACCCGCGCAGGTGCTCACTGTTGAGGGAAAGCCGCTGGATGGATTACTCTCCGTCAAGGAGATTGATCCGTGGAAGTGCTGCAACTCGATGTGTCCGGCCGCCCGCAATCGTGGATCTCGGCCAAGGAAGCGGCGGTCATCTATGCCAGCGACGGCATCGCATGGACCCTCGGCGATGCGTTCTACGTGCTGCGCGGCGGCATGCAACGCCGCACCGGCCTGCAGTCGCGCATCGAGGTGCACCCGATCATCGCGGTGCGTGGCGCGATCCCCAGCCGCGCATGGCGGCAGACGCCCGCACTCTCCAACCCCAAGCTCTTCGCCCGTGACCGCCAGGTCTGCGCCTACTGCGCCGGGCACTTCCACACCGACGACTTGACGCGCGAGCACATCGTGCCCACGTCGCGCGGCGGCCACGACACCTGGATGAACTGCATCACCGCCTGCCGCGCCTGCAACGGCCACAAGGGCAACCGCCTGCCCGAAGAGGCCAACATGACGCTGATGTACCTGCCCTATGTGCCGAGCCTGCACGAGGACATGATCCTGCGCGGCCGGCGCATCCTTGCCGATCAGATGGAGTTCCTGCTGGCGAGCGTGCCTCGCCACAGCAGATTGCGCTCTTAGCCGATCGCCTCCAGGTCGGCCTCGACCTGTGCCGCCGTGATGAACTGGATGGCGTGCCAGCCATGGGCCCGCGCGATTTCCACGTTCTTCGCCACGTCGTCGATGAAGACCGTCTGCGACGGCTCGATGCCGAAGCGCTTGGTCGCCAGTTCGAAGATCTCGGGCTCGGGCTTGATGAGCTTCACGCGTGACGAGAACACGCCATCGGTGAAACGCGAGAAGAACTCGTGCGTGCTCTCGAGGTGCACCGCGTAGGGCTCGGGCATGTTGGACAGGAAGTACAGCCGGTGGCCGTTCTCATGCAGGCGATGCAGGAGTTCGACCGTCTCCTTCTGCGCTTCGAGTTCGCCCGGCACCGCATCGATGACGGCCTGCACTTCGCCCAGCTCGAAACCCAGGCGTTCGGCGATCAGCGGTGCCAGCTCTGGCACCTCGATCGTGCCGCGGTCGAAGCGGCCCCAGTCGCCCTCGTAGTTCTGGAAGAAGTCGGCCACCAGCTGCTGTGCCGCGGCTTCGTCGACGGCGCGGTGCGGCAGCGTGCGCTTGAGCAGTTCCTTCGGCCGCCACTGGAACACCACCCCGCCGAAGTCGAACACCACGTGCTTCTTCACGAACGCAACCTCTCCATCAGGCCGGCGGTCGAAGCGTCGAGCCCGTCGGTGTCGCCCGAGGCGAAACGTGGCAGCAGGTCGTTGCACAAGGCCTTGCCGAGCTCCACGCCCCATTGGTCGAAACTGTTGATGCCCCACAGCACACCCGCCGTGAACACGCGGTGCTCGTACATCGCGATGAGCGCACCCAGGCTGCGCGGTGTCAGCTCGTCGAGCATCAGCGTGGTGCTGGGCCGGTTGCCGGGGAAGGTGCGGTGGCGCGCGACGGTCGCGGCATCGAGCTCGCGCGACGCGGTCGGCGCCTTCTCGCCCAGCGCCTGCTGCGTGCTCTTGCCCAGCATCAGCGCCTGGCTCTGTGCGAGGCCGTTGGCCAGCAGCTTGGTGTGCAGGTCGGTGAAGCCATGCGTCGGCCGCTTGACGAGGATGAACTCCACCGGCACGACGTCGGTGCCCTGGTGCAGCATCTGGAAGTACGCATGCTGGCCGTTGGTGCCCGGTTCGCCCCACACCACCGGGCTCGTGCCGTAGGGCAGGCGTGTGCCGCTGAGGTCGACGCACTTGCCGTTGCTTTCCATCTCGAGCTGCTGCAGGTAGGCCGGCAGGCGGCGCAGGCCCTGGTGATAGGGCGCGACGCTGCGACTCGCGAAGCCGTGGAAATTGCGATACCAGACGTCGAGCAGCCCCAGCAGCACCGGCAGGTTCTGCGCGAGCGGTGCGTCAGCGAAGTGGCGGTCCATCGCGTGCGCACCCGCCAGCAGCGCGCGGAAGTGGTCGGCACCGATCGCCAGCGCAATCGGCAGGCCGATGGCCGACCACATCGAGTAGCGCCCGCCCACCCAGTCCCAGAAACCGAAGGTGGTGCCAATGCCGAACTCGGCCGCGGCCTTCACGTTCGTCGTGGTGGCGACGAAATGCTTGTGCGTGTCGGTGCCGCCCTGTTCGAGGAACCAGGCCTTTGCCACCTGGGCGTTCGCCATCGTCTCCTGCGTGGTGAAGGTCTTGCTCGCGATGATGAAAAGCGTCTCGGCCGGCTTCAGCCCGCGCAGGACCGGCGCGATGTCGTGACCGTCGACGTTGGAGACGAAGTGGAAGGTGAGCCCGCGGTGGCAGAACGCATCGAGCGCCGGCACCACCATCTGCGGCCCGAGGTCGCTGCCGCCGATGCCGATGTTGACGACATGGCGGATGCCGCTCTTCGCGGTGTCTCGCACCGTCTCCACATACGCGAGCATGCGGTCGAGCACCTCGTGCACCTCGGCGTTGAAGGGCGAGCGACCACGCGGGGCGCGCAGCGCGGTGTGCAGCACGGCGCGGCCTTCGGTGAGGTTGGCGACGTCGCCGCGCAGCATCGCGTCGCGGCGCGCTTCGAGCTGGCATTCGGCGGCGAGGTCGAGCAGGAAGCGCTGCGTCGCCACGTCGATCAGGTTCTTCGACAGGTCGGCAAACACCTCGGGCGCTTCGACCTTGAAGGAGTCGAAGCGGCCGGGGTCGCGGGCGAAGGCTTCGCGCAGGTCGAGGTCGCGGCCGTGCGCCTCGAAGTGCCCGGCCAGTGCGGCCCAGGCTTCGGTTTTGTCGCAGCGGGGAGCAGAGGCGGTCACTTCAGGCCCTCGATCATCTTGTCGAGCTTGATCGCATCGGCCGCAAACGCGCGAATGCCTTCGGAGAGTTTCTCGGTCGCCATCGCGTCTTCGTTCAAGGCATAGCGGAAGCTCGCCTCGTTGTAGGTGACGGCGTGGATGGCCGATTGGCGAGCACTCTCGGGGTCGAGCCGGCGCTCGAGGGGCGCGTCGCTGGCCTGCAGTTGCGCGAGCAGCTCAGGGCTGATGGTGAGCAGGTCGCAGCCCGCAAGCGCCACGATCTGGCCGACGTTGCGGAAGCTCGCACCCATCACCTCGGTGCCGATGTCGAACTTCTTGTAGTAGGTGTAGATCTGCGACACCGACTTCACGCCGGGGTCGTTGACGCCCGCGTTGGCCGCTTCGTCCCACGCGCTGCCGGCCGACTTCTTGTACCAGTCGTAGATGCGGCCGACAAAGGGCGAGATGAGCCGCACGCCCGCATCGCCACAGGCCACGGCCTGGCAGAACGAGAAGAGCAGCGTGAGGTTGCAGTGGATGCCCTCATGCTCGAGGATGCGCGCGGCCTGGATGCCTTCCCACGTGGCGGCAATCTTGATCAGCACACGTTCGCGGCCGATGCCTGCCGCTTCGTACATCGCCATGATGCGGCGCGCACGCTGCACTGTGCAGGCGGTGTCGAAGCTCAGGCGTGCATCGACCTCGGTCGACACCCGCCCCGGCACCACCTTCAGGATCTCGCGGCCGAAGCGCACCAGCACCTCGTCGACCACCTGCTCCATCGGCTGGCCCTTGTGCGCGGCCACGGTCTCGGCCAGCAGCGGCGCGTAGTCGGGCTGCTGCACGGCTTTGAGGATGAGCGAGGGATTGGTGGTCGCATCACGCGGCGCGAACGCGCCCAGCTGCTTGAAATTGCCCGTGTCGGCGACGACCGTGGTGTGCTGTTTGAGCTGATCGAGTTGGTTCATGGTGTAGGCCTGATGCAACGTTGAGGATGATTAGAACCCGAGCCAGCAACGTGGTTCTCGAAGCCCCCGCACGTTTGACGGCTCAACGAAACAGCGGCATCATCCGAGATGAAACAAAGTTACATCCTAGCGCAAGGCTAGGCACTGCAAATGTCCTTCGATCTGGTTTTTTTCGGTGGTACCGGCGACCTCACCTGGCGCAAGCTGATGCCGGCCTTGTTCCAGGCGTTCCGCCACGGAAAGCTGCCCGCCGGCGGGCGCATCCTCGCGGTGGCGCGCGACGAGCAGAGCGACGAGAAGTACCGCGCCTGGCTCAAGGAACGCTTTCAAGACGTGGAAGGCGCCAAGCGCCCGAGCGACGAGGAGTTCGCCCGCTTCGCCGAGCTGGTCCACTACCTGCGCATGGACCTCTCGCAGCCGGCCGACTACGCCAAGCTGAAGACCTGGCTGCAGGCGCGCAATGCCGACACGGCGGTGCTCTATCTCGCCACCAGCCCGCACCTCTTCCCGCAGATCTGCGAGCAACTCGGCGCCGCCGGACTCAACGCCCCGCACATCCGCGTGGTGCTCGAAAAGCCGCTCGGCCATGACCTCGCCAGCGCCCAGGAGATCAACCGCGTGGTGCGCTCGGTGTTCAGCGAGACACAGGCCTTCCGCATCGACCACTACCTCGGCAAGCCCTCGGTGCAGAACCTGATGGCCCTGCGCTTCGGCAATGTGCTCTTCGAGCCTCTGTGGCGCCGCGAGAGCATCGCCAACATCCAGATCACGCTGGCCGAAGGGATCGGCGTGGGCACGCGCGGCGACTTCTACAACCGCACCGGCGCGCTGCGCGACATGATCCAGAACCATGCGCTGCAGTTGCTCACGATGGTGGCGATGGAGCCGCCGTCGAGCCACGACGCCGATGCGATCCGGGACGAGAAGCTCAAGGTGCTCAAGTCGCTCAAGCCCTTCACCGAAGAGTCGGTGGCGCGCGACGTGGTGCGCGGCCAATACCGCGCCGGCACGGCGGGCGGGCATTCGGTGCCCGGCTACCAGCAGGAGCAGAAGGTGCCTGCAGGCAGCACCTGCGAGACCTTCGTCGCGCTGCGCACCGAGATCCAGAACTGGCGCTGGGCCGGCGTGCCCTTCTACCTGCGCACCGGCAAGCGGCTCGCCGCGCGAGACGCGCAGATCGTCGTCAACTTCCGCCCCACGCCGCACAACATCTTCCCGGGCGTGAGCCAGCCCAACAAGCTCGTGATCAAGCTGCAGCCGGAAGACGGCCTTGAACTGCACCTGCTCGCCGCGAAGGGCACGGGCCAGCAGGAGATGCTCGCGCCGGTGTCGCTCGACCTCGACTTCGACAAGGCATTCGCCGAGAACCGCGTGGGCGCCTACGAGCGCCTGCTGCTCGACGCGATCGCCGGCCGGCTCAACCTCTTCGTGCGCAGCGACGAGCAGGAGCAGGCCTGGCGATGGGTCGAGCCCATCCTGCAGGCGTGGGCGAAAGACACCACCGGGCCGCGCCCGTATGCCGCGGGCACCTGGGGCCCGGCTGCCGCGAGCGCACTCGTCGCCCGCGACGGCTTCGCCTGGTCAGAGGAACAGTGATGACCACCCCTCGCACCGTGAGTACACGGCGCGATCCCCCAAGGGGATCGGGCCTTGCTTGGGAGCGGCCCGGCGCCGCAGCCCGGAGATAGCCCATGCTCGACCGCATCCGCGCCTCCCTGCCCGCCCTGCCGCCTGCCGAGCAGCGCGTGGCCAAGCTGCTGCTCAACGACTCGCGCAGCTTCGCCACCCTGCCCGTCAGCGAGCTGGCCAAACGCGCGCACGTGAGCAAGCCGACCGTCGTGCGCTTTTGCCGCAGCGTGGGCTACGACGGGCTGGCCGACTTCAAGCGCAAGCTGGCAGGCAGCGTCAACGAAGGCGTGCCTTTCGTGCACCGTGCGGTCGATGAAGACGACAAGGTCGACGACGTCATCGTCAAGGTGATCGACAACGCGGTGAGCGCCCTGCTCAAGTACCGCAACGATGCGGCGGGCCTCGCCTTCGACCGTGCGGTGGCCGCCCTCGTGGCCGCCGGCAAGGGCGGCCGGCGCATCGAGTTCTACGGCGTGGGCAACTCGGGCATCGTGGCGCAGGACGCGCAGCACAAGTTCTTCCGCCTGGGTGTGAACGCCGCCGCGATCAGCGACAGCCATGTGCAGGTGATGAGCGCCACCATGCTGCAACCGGGCGACTGCGCGGTGATCATCTCCAACTCGGGCCGCAGCCGCGACCTGATCGACGTGGCCGAGATCGCGCGCAAGAAGGGCGCGACCACCATCTTCATCACCACCAGCGGCTCGCCGCTCGCGGCGATGGGGCAGTCGGGCTCGCAGCAGGTGCTGCTGCCGGTCGACCACCCGGAAGACTTCGACCGCTACAGCCCGATGGTGTCGCGGTTGCTGCACCTGCTGGTGATCGACATCCTCACCACCAGCGTGGCGCTCAAGCTCGGCAAGGAGCTGCGCCCGATGCTGCAGGACATCAAGCGCAACCTGCGCAGCAAGCGCTACGCAGTGCCCGGCTGAAGGTGCATCAAGCAGCCTGGTCGTCGGGCGGCATCAGGAGCACGTCGACGCCATAGAGGCGCGCCAGCTCCGCCAGCTTCTTCGGCGCATTGCGCACCGCGAAGCCCTTGCCCCAGCCGCTGGCGAGCCGCTGGCACTCCAGCAGCACCGCCAGGGCCGACGAATCGAACTGCTGCAGGCCCGACGCGTCGATCATCACCAGCGACTCGTGCGCCTTCGATTGGGCTTCCTGCTGCAAGGCCTGCGACAGCATGCGCTGCGCATCGCGGGCCTCTCGCAGCGTGACGGTCGCGGGCAGTACCAGCATCGCGTTCAGCTCTTGGCGCTGGCCGAAGCCTTGTTGCGCTCCGCCAGCTTGGCGATCAGGCCATCGATGCCGCCCGCACTGATCTCCTGCGCGAAGGTGTTGCGGTAGTTCTCGACCAGCCAGATGCCCATCACGTTCACGTCGTAGATCTTCCAGGCATCGCCGGCCTTCTCGAGGCGGTAGTCGAGCTGGATCGGGTCGCCCTTGCCGCGGATCTCGGTGCGCACCAGCACCTCGGTGTCGCCGGCGGCGGCGCGCAGCGGCTTCAGCTGCACGGTCTGCTCGCGCACCTGGGCCAGGGCCCCGGAATACGTGCGCACGAGCAGCGTCTTGAACTCATCCTGCAGGCGCTTCTGCTGCTCGGGCGAGGCTTGGCGCCAGTAGCGGCCCACGGCCGAGGAGGTCATGCGCTGGAAGTTCACATGCGGCATGACCTTCTGTTCGACCAGCTGCATCACCTTGTTGACATCGCCCGCCTGGATGGACTTGTCAGCGCGTGCGGCTTCGAGCACTTCGTTGGAGACCTGCTTGACCAGCGCATCGGGCGCCTGCTGGGCAAACGCCGTGCCTGAAGCGCCTGCCACCACGGCCAGCGCCGAAAACCATGTCATGAAACGTCGACGAAGAAGCATTGGAAATCCTTTCAGGGCTCGGGCCATGCGGCACGGATCACGTTGGAGACACGTGCGGTGGCCGAGTTCAACGATCAACGCGGCAGCGGGCGCCGCGGTTGGCAGCATTACACAACAGCAACATGCGGCTCAGCGGCCCGCCTCTGAAGCCGCAGACGCGGCAGGGGCAGGCGCTTTCGGCGCGGCCTCGGCGGGCGGCTCGTTGTCGTCCTCCGGCTCTTTCTCGTCTGGCGGATCGCCGTCGTACACGAGGTTGCGGCGGCGCTGCAGATAGGCATCGCGCACGAACACGTATCTGTCGAGTGCGATGTCGTTGAGCATGCCGGTTGCCCCGAGCAGGTTGGCACGCTGGTTGACGGCCTGCAGCCCGGCCGTGGCGAGCTTGGCGGTGTTGTTGTGCATGGCGAGCGCGGGCGAGACCTGCACGTCGAGCGGCAGCGCGATCGAGTCGCGCAGCGTTGACGGGCCGATCACCGGCCACACCACATACGGCCCAGGGGCCATGCCCCAATAGCCGAGCGTCTGGCCAAGGTCTTCACCCTGACGATCGGCACCGAACTCGCTGGCCACATCGAGAAACCCGCCCAGGCCGAACAAGGTATTCGTGCCCACTCGCACCATGTCCTGCAGGCCGTTGCTGAACTTCCCCTGCAGCATGTTGTTCACCGCCGACCACACGTCGGACACATTGCCGAAGAAGTTGTTGACGCCCCGACGCACCGGCTCGGGCACGACCTTGGTGTAAGTCGTGGCGGCGGGTTTCAGCACGGTCTCGTCGACCTTGTCGTTGAACTTGTAGACCTTGCGGTTCCAGCGCTCCCACGGGTCGATGCGCTCGGAGCGCGATGTGGGCCCCGGCGTGGAGCCGGTGGTGGCGCAGCCGGTGAGCAGCAGCACCCACAGTGCCGCGAGCACGAGTGCCAGTCTGCGCATCACTTCTTCGCGCCAGCCGGAGCGGGTGCCGGTGCGGGTGCAGCCGAGCCGGCGTCGGCCGCCTTGTTGTAGAGGAACTGGCTGATGAGGTTCTCGAGCACGACGGCCGACTGCGTCTGCGTGATGACATCACCCGGCGCCAAGTTCTTTTCCGACGCACCGGGCTCCAGGCCCAGGTACTGCTCGCCGAGCAGGCCCGCAGTGAGGATCTTGGCCGAGCTGTCTTTCGGGAACACGAACTTCTTCTGCATCTGCAGCACCACGTTCGCCTGGTAGCTCTTGTCGTCGAAGCCGATCGATTCGACACGCCCGACCACCACGCCGGCACTCTTGACCGCCGCGCGCGGTTTCAGCCCACCGATGTTGTCGAACTTCGCCGTCACCGGGTAGGTCTCGTCGAAGTTCAAGCTCAGCAGGTTGCCGGCCTTGAGCGCGAGGAACAGCACCGCCACCGCGCCGATCAGCACGAACAACCCGACCCACACATCGTGACGAGATTTCTGCATCGCCGTCGCTCCCTTTGCTTCTCTTTCAGTCAGATCGAAAACATCATCGCGGTCAGCACGAAGTCGAGTGCCAACACCGCCAGCGAGGCCATCACCACGGTTCGCGTGGTGGCGGCCGACACACCCTCGGGCGTGGGCCTGCACGTATAACCCTGCAGCAGAGCGACGAAGGTTACGGTGAACCCAAAGACGACGCTCTTGACCACGCCATTGCCCACGTCGGCCCACACCTCCACGCCGCCCTGCATCTGCGACCAGAAGGCGCCTTCGTCGATGCCGATGAGCGGCACGGCCACCAGCCACCCACCGACGATGCCCACCGCGCTGAACACCGCCGCCAGCAGCGGCATCGCCAGCACACCGCCCCAGAAGCGCGGTGCCAGCACCCGCTTCACCGGGTCGACCGCCATCATCTCCATCGCGGCCAGCTGCTCACCGGCCTTCATCAGGCCGATCTCCGCCGTGAGCGAGGTGCCGGCGCGCCCCGCGAAGAGCAAGGCAGTGACCACCGGCCCGAGCTCGCGCACCAGCGAGAGCGCCACGAGCAGCCCCACGGCCTCGGCAGAACCGTAGCGCTGCAAGGTGTAGTAGCCCTGAAGCGCAAGAACGAAACCAACGAACAGCCCGGAGACCGTGATGATCGACAAGGAACGGTTGCCGAGGAAGAAGAGCTGGTCGACCACCAGGCGCATGCGAGCGAAGGCGACGCCGACCAGCGCCACCAGCTGCACGAAGAGCCGAGCGCCCACCCCGAGGTCGACCAGCTTGGACCGCACTTGCAGGCCCAGCTCGGCCGGATGCAGCCACTTCATGTGCGCCTCCCCAGGCCGAAATCTTCGGCCACCGGCACCGCAGGGTAGTGGAAGCGCACCGGCCCGTCGGCACTGCCGCCGACGAACTGGCGCACGAGCGGGTCGTCGCTGGCGCGCATCTCCGCCGGTGTGCCTTGCGCCGCAATGCGGCCGTTGGCGATGAAGACCACGTGGTCGGCGATGAGGAAGGTCTCATCGACGTCGTGCGACACCACGATGCTGGTCACGCCCAGCGCATGGTTCAAGTCCTTGATCAGCGTGGCCGCCACGCCCATGGAGATGGGGTCGAGGCCGGCAAAAGGCTCGTCGTACATGATGAGGTCGGGGTCGAGCGCGATGGCGCGCGCCAGCGCCACGCGCCGGGCCATCCCGCCCGACACCTGAGAGGGCAGGAGATCGCGCGCACCGCGCAGCCCCACCGCGTTGAGCTTCATCAGCACCAGGTCACGGATCATGGCCTCCGACAGATCGGTGTGCTCGCGCAAAGGAAAGGCGACGTTCTCGAAGACGGTGAGGTCGGTGAAGAGAGCGCCGAACTGAAACAACATGCCCATCCGCCGACGGATGGCATACAGCCCCTTGGCATCGAGCGTGGCCATGTCGACCCCGTCGAACATCACCTGCCCACTCATGGGCTCGAGCTGCCGCCCGATCAAGCGCAGGACGGTGGTCTTGCCGCCGCCCGAAGTGCCCATCAGCGCGAGAACCTTGCCGCGGGGCACGGTGAGGTTCACGCCTTCGAGAATGACCCGGTCGCCGTAGCCGCAGGTGACGTTGCGCAGTTCGATCATCGCGATGGGCCTGTTGACTCCTGGAGCAGGTTTGGGGGTCTGCGTTCTCGCTGACAGGCGGACCGCCTAGCGGGACATCCGGCATTGGATCGGCCGGCGCAGCGCAGAGAATGTATCGCAGGCGCGCATGACCTTGCCGCCGGGCACGCGGACCGGCGCATTTCTGACCAGGATGGCAACTTCGAGCGATTCCTTTCGACACTCCTCTAGGGTGGGCCGGTCTGTGGCGCTGGCGCTTCTGGTGGTTGCCGTCTCCGTCGGCCATGTGTCGCTGCCATGGCTGATGCCATACAGCAGCCGGCAGCTCGAGTTCGCGTCGAGGGCCCCGCAGGAGCCCGTGACACTGGTCGAGTTGAAGACCGCTCCCGACACGCTGCGCACGCCACCCATCGTCGCGGCGAAGCGCGACACCCCGCCAGCACCGGCCCCACACAAACCGCCCGCCCCCCGCGCGGCAACACCACAAGCCGCACCAGCCCCCGCAGCGGCCGACGAACCAGCGCCCGCCCCTTCGGCAACGCCACTCGATGGCACCGGAGGCGAAGCCGCGGTGCTCTATGCCGTGAGCGGCCAGTTCGGTGGCCACGCCGTGGGGGGCAGCGCCACCCTGCAGTGGAAGATCGAACCAAGCGGATACCTCTTGTCGCTGCAGGTGACCGGATCACGGCAGTTCAAAACCGTCTTCGCATGGGACCTCAGGACACGCGGCAGCTCATCCGGCGGAAGCATGTCCCCGGATGTCTACGAAGAAGAACAGCGCACGACGGGTGAGGGCCAGCAGTTGCGCGCCGTGCAATTTTCGGACAACCCCGCGCAGGAGCCCGGCACCGGCCCGAGACTCGACCCCTTGAGCGCCTTGCTGAAGCTGAGCAACGACCTGCACCTGCGCCCGCAGGAAGAAGCATCGCAGCCCTACCCCGTCGTCGTGCGCCTGGCGGGGCGCAGCCTGCACTTGAGCCTGGTGCGGGAGGCTGAGGAGGACCTTCCCACCTCGTGGGGGAACCTGCGCACCGAGAAATACGTCACGAAGTACCCCAACGAGTTCTACTTCGGCCCCCAGGTGACGCTTTGGCTGGCACCAAGTTTGCGCCATGCGCCCATACGGGTGCGCGTCGAGGAGCAAGACGTCGCACGGCTCGATTTCGACATGCTGTCCGAACCCGTCGCCTTCCCCACCTGGCGTTAGAGCCGTCGACATGAGCAGCGCCGCCGTCCGTCGGCCACAAGCTGCCTCCCGTCGAAACACCAGCGACGGGCCCAGCGGCCGTCACTATGCTGGCCACACTCAGTTTTCTCCCATTCCGCCATGAATAAGGGCCTCCAGATGTCGACCGCTCACCCTGCCCCCTCCCGTCTAGCTCGTGGCTTCACGCTGATCGAAGTGATGATCGTGGTCGCCATCGTGGCAATCCTGGCTGCGGTAGCACTCCCGAGCTATCGCGACTACATCCTGCGAGGCCACCTCGTCGATGGCACGAATGGGCTGCTGACGATGAGAGCCGACATGGAGCGGTACTTTCAAGACAACCGCACCTATGCGTCGACCGGAGGCTTCAACCCGCCGTGCCTGACCGCACGTACCACCGACGCGTTCACCGTGAGCTGCCTCGCGGCGCCTACCGCTTCGACCTATGTTCTGACCGCCGTCGGCCGAAATGCCGCCACCGGCTTCACCTTCACCCTCAACCAAGCCGACGCACGCGACACCACGGCACTCATCACCGGCTGGGGCACGCCGAACTCCGGCTGCTGGATCATGAAGCGGGGGCAGACGTGCTGAGCCCTTTGGCGCATCACACGCACATGGCCAGCAAGGCCCGCTCGAACGGGGTCACCCTCATTGAGCTGGTGATCACTTTGGCGCTGTTCGGCCTGCTCTTCAGCCTGGCACTGCCATCGTTGAGCACCTGGATCCGCAACAACCACATCCGCAGCACCGCCGAGATCGTGCAAAGCGCCCTGCGGACTGCGCAGCAGGAAGCCGTACGCCGCAATCGCACGGTGGTGTTCTTCCTGACCTATGCGACACCGATGGTGGGCGCGCCTGCCGGCTTCGGCGGGCGCAACTGGGTCGTCCAGTACGTTCCGACAGCAATCGACATGCCGGTGGCCCCTGAGCCCGTCGTGCAGACCGGCCGGATGAGCGAAGTGGGCTCCAACAACGTCGTGGCCCTGGCGACCAACTCGCTGGGCAACGTAACGGCCATCTGCTTCAACTCGAGTGGCCGGATGACCACCGCGACCGCCGCGACGACGGGCGTTCCGAATGGCGACTGCAACGCAGCAGTCACCACCTTCAACATCTCGCAAGCCACCGGCACCACCGACCGCCCGTTGCGCGTGATCGTCGACATTGGCGGCCGGGTGCGCATGTGCGACCCGAACCGCCCTTCAACCGCCCCCGAGGGATGCTGACATGCAGCACAGAACTTCCAGACCACGACAGGGCGGCTTCACGCTGATCGAAGTCCTGGTGGCCATCCTCATCTGCTCCATCGGCCTGCTCGGGCTCGTGGGCTTGCAATCGCGGGCCATGCAGTACTCGATCGGCGCGGAAGACGTGACCCGTGCCGCCCGTCTGGTAGACGAGGCGGTCTGGGCCATCCAGGACCAGGGAACGCTGCCGCTGCGCCAGTCGGCCTACGACGCCTGGCGGCAGCGAGTCCAGGACCCGGTGGTGGGCTTTCCCTACGGTGAGGGCGAGATCGTCGCCGACCCGCTCATCGCCGGGGTGGTCCGCATCACGATCACATGGAACCCGCCGGATTCCCCCAGCGGCGCGCAGCCCCGCCGCTACACCACGGAAGTGGGCCTATGAGATCCGCCATGCACAAGACCGCCCCATCCGCTGCCAAAGGCTTCTCGCTCATCGAACTGCTGGTGGCCATGGCCATTGGTCTCGTGGTGACGCTTGTGATCACGCGCGTGCTGATGCTGTCAGAAGGCCAGAAGCGCACGTCGACTGCACTCAACGATACCGTGCAGTCGGGCGCTTATTCGAGCTTCGTGCTAGAGCGCGCCATTCGGCAGGCCGGCACGGGCTACACGCAGAAGCTGACTGAACTGTTCGGCTGCCGCATCAATGCGGCGCGCGTGAGCACAGGGGGCCCGCTCCTGCCGGCCACCGCACCTTTCGACGCTCCGTTCGCAGCCGCATCGCAAATGCGGCGTCTGGCCCCGGTGCTGATCGAGAAAAACGCCGCCGACTCCGGCGGACAAACCCGCGGCGACGTCATCACGGTGCTTTCAGGCGCTGGCGGCAAGAGCGAAATGCCCATGCGGGCCACATCGTTCAACCTCGCACTGCCCATGAGCTTTTCCTTGCCGTTCACGGGCGAGTACAGCGTCGGCGACCTGGTCCTCATCGGCGGGGACCGCGCGGCCGGTGGCCAGCGCGAATGCATGGTGCAACAGGTCTCGGCCATCGCCGGCAAATCGCTGATTTTGGGCGGCGACTACTTCAGTGCGACCGGCAGCACGGTGAACTACGCCGACTTCGCCACCATGAGCGTGGTGTACGCGGCGCAGATCGGCAAAGGCCAACCGCCTCTGCCTGCACCGCAGACCCCGCCGAATCCTCCGCTCTTCCAGATGTTCGGCGTGGGCGACAACAACACCCTCTTCGCGCTCGACCTGTTGAAGACCGGCTCGACTGCAGCAGCCAACCAACCACAGCCAGTGTCTGACAACGTGGTCGAGGTCCGCGCCTTGTATGGCATCGACGCCAACTTCGATCACATGCTCGACACTTGGTGGGACCCGGCCACGTCACCCTTCACATATGCCGAGCTGACCAGTGGGTCGGGTGTTGCCCTCGCCGACCTCAAGCGCATCACCTCCATCCGCCTCGGCCTGATCACGCGCTCTCCGGTGCAGGAGAAACTGCGTGACGACGGCACGCCCGTCAGCCCCGAGCAGGTCGTACTGTTCCCTGGCCTCACGAGTTCGGGCGGTGCCCAACTGCAGTACGTCAGAACGCTGACGGCCGATGAGCGGAATTTCCGCTACCGCACCTACGAAACCATCATCCCGTTGCGCAACATGCAATTTGCACCATTGCCATGAAGAACCGCCCTACGCGAATTCAAACTGGCCGCCCACCCGGCCGCGAACGTGGCGTCGTGCTGCTGTTCGCACTCATTGCCGTTCTCATCATGATGGTGGGCGCGGTGGCTCTTGTCAGATCTTTCAACAGTTCCCTGTTGAACACCGGGAGTCTCGCGTTCAAGAAAGACCTCGTCCATCGCAACGAAGCGGCGATCGCCCGGGTCATTGCGATGGCCAAGGAGCCAACCAACCTTGCGAACCCGACCATTTCTGCGGCGCGGTACCTGACGATGAACTACAGCCCGCAGATCTTGGCTTACAACCACCAGGGCATTCCCAATCTGCTGCTGATGAACGACGCCGACTTCAACAGCTCCGGGCTCGCCAACAGCAGCCACGACATCGTGATCACTGGCGATGACGTGCGACTGCGCTATGTGATCGACCGGCAGTGCGACAGAGACGGAGCCCCATCGCTCGACAACTGCGTGACGGGCAATCCAGGCATTCCAGGCGGCCGTGCCGATACGCCGATTAAAGCTGAGAACGCCAGTAGCGGCGGCTCCGGCGCGCTCACAGTCGTGCCGGTCTACAGGCTGTCGATCCGCGCCACCGGCCCGAAGGGCACCCTGGCGTTCTATCAAACCACCTTCACGCTTCAGTGAGGCACCCCATGTTCCAGTACACCCTTAGCTCGCTGCGTCGGTCACTCGTGACCCTTGGCGCCAGCACCCTGGTTGCGGTGGGTTCGATCGTGCAGGCACAGACGCCGCTCGCCGACCAACCGCTCTTCACCAACAACCCAGTGCCCGGCAACTTGGCGCTGGCTCTGTCGGTCGAGTTCCCGACCGCGGTGAGCGTTGCCCACATCGGCAACTACTCGAACGCCAGGACCTACCTCGGCTACTTCGACCCCGCCAAGTGCTACAGCTATCGCTCGAGCGCGACGGACAGCACCACCGCGCCCAACACCGCCGCCCCAGACAGCTACTTCTATCCGGTGGCCATGGCGTCGGCTACGCACACCTGCACCGGCCAGTGGAGCGGCAACTTCCTCAACTGGGCGACGATGCAGACCATCGACCCGTTCCGCTGGGCGCTGACGGGCGGATCGCGCGTCATCGACACCGCGACGCTCACGGTCCTTGAAAAGGCCTGGGCCTCTGGCCAAGGCGGCACCGGCAACTTCCCGAATCGTTCGATCACGAACAGCACCGTGCTCACGGGCGCCACGCCGCTCACATCACTGTCGCGGATCTACATGCGAGTGGAAAGCATGGGCAATCGCCTGCGCTTCAGCAACAACGAAAGCAACCTCACCAACGGCACGACTCCGGTTCACTACAACAACACGACCGGCGCCAACAACGTCGTCTATGAAGTATTCGGCCGGGTGAAGGTCTGCGACAGCGCCGTCGGCATCGAATCGAACTGCAGGGCGTACGCCTCGAACTACAAGCCCGAAGGGCTGATCCAGCAGTATTCCGACCGCATTCGTTACAGCGCCTTTGGCTATCTCAACGACGGCAATGTGCAGCGCGACGGTGGCGTCCTGCGCGCCCGGCAGAAGTTCGTCGGACCGACCCAGCCGGTCGTGGGATCCCCGCCCACTGCCAACCCGGTGCGCGAGTGGAGTGCCACCACAGGGGTTTTCAATCTCAACCCTGACGCCGCTGACGCCGCCACCACAGCGACCATTTTTAACACCCCGGTTGCCAACAGCGGTGTCATCAACTACCTTAATAAATTCGGCGCTTCGGGGTCCTACAAGACCTATGACCCGGTCGGCGAGCTCTACTACGCTGCCGTACGTTACTTTAAGAATCTCGGCAACATCGACACCTGGACGAACGTGGGCAACGCTGGCCCCGGCATGCGGGCGCAGTGGGTGGACAACTTCCCGGTAATCACAAACTGGGACGATCCCATCCAATATTCCTGCCAGCGCAACTTCATCCTGGGGATCGGTGATACCAACACGCACGCCGACAAGAACGTCCCGGGCGCGGGGTCCCTCACCGCTAATGAGCCGGCCAAGCCGAGCTTTGGCGACACGATCAATGCCGTCACCGCGACCAATCGCATCGGCGTGATGGAAGGGCTGGGGGCATCGCTGGGCACCGTCAACCCCTACAACGGCTGCTGCACCAACAACAGCGCGCTGATGGCGGGGATTGCCTACGACGTACACACCCGCGACATCCGTCCTGACGTCAACTCGCAGCCGAATACGCTTGGCATGCAGACGATCTCCACCTACTGGCTCGACGTCATGGAGTACCAGACACTGAAGCCGAACAACCAGTTCCTGTTGGCCGCGAAGTACGGTGGCTTCGAGGTGCCGGACGGCTTCAACCCTGCCACGCGCACTACGGCCTTGCCTCAGGCCTGGTGGCACACCAACGCCGACACCCTGCCGGATGGGGGCGGGCCACGCCCCGACAACTACTTCACCGCAGGCGCGCCGGACCAGATGATCGCCGGCCTAACACGGGCCTTCTTTGACATCGCGTCGCGCATCCGCGCCTACACCACCTCGTTCTCGACCACGCTGCCCCAGGTAGCGCAGACCGGGAACGCTAGCTACAGCACGCTCTATGACTCGCAGAGCTGGACCGGCGAAGTCCAGGCCAATGTCCTGAACTTCGATACCGTCACTGGAAACCCGGTGCTGGAGCAGCCGCCCGTCTGGTACTTCTCGAACCGGCTCGAAACCCAGGCCAGCAGCGGGGGCTGGAACACCGGGCGCCGCATCGCAAGCTGGGACCCGGTTTCGCGCACCGCCGTGGCATTCCGTGCGACGGGCGGCTCCCGCCTGACCAATGCACAGCTGGCCACGCTCGACACCGCCTACGACACCAACAACGACAGCGCCAACTACCTCAACTATCTCCGCGGTGATCGCACCAACGAGATCAACTCGACGGCGACCGGCAGCACCCGTGCCTACCGCACGCGCTCCACGCTCGTCGGCGACATCGAAGGATCGAAGGCCGTGCCGGTCGGCAAACCCGACTATCCGTTCTCGGATGCCGACAACCCGGGCTACGGCGCTTTCAAGGTCGCGAACCAGAGCCGCCGCACCGTGGTATACGTCGGTTCTAACGACGGCATGCTGCACGCGATCGACGGCACGCTCACCGCCGCCGGCGGGAGCGAACTTTTCGCCTACGTACCCTCCGTACTACTCAACGGGGCAACCAACACCCCCGGAGTCAACGGGCTGGCGGCCCTGGGCCGCTCGCCTTATGTGCACAAGTATTTCGTGAACGCGACCCCTGTCACCTTCGACGTCGACTTCCACAACACCCGCAACCCCGACCCGCTCGTCACGGCCCCCGATTGGCGGACCATTCTCGTCGGCGGCCTCGGCAAAGGCGGCAAGAGCTTCTACGCGCTTGACGTGACCAACCCGGACTTCAATGCGACCAGCGAGGGCAATCTCGTCAGCAAAGTCCTCTGGGAGTTCACCGACCCGGACATGGGGTACAGCTACGGCGCCCCGCTCATCGGCAAGACCCGCAAGTACGGCTGGGTGGTTGTGCTGACGTCGGGCTACAACAACGGCAGCAGCTTCGGCTACATCTACCTCGTCAACCCGCGCACCGGCGAATTGCTCGAAAAGATTGCCACGCCGACGTCGAGCAACGGCTTGGCACAGGTGAATGGCTATGTCGAGCGCTACGACGCCAACATCATGGACACGCTGTATGCCGTCGACCTCGACGGAAACGTCTGGCGTGTGAACTTGACCGGCCTCACTGGCAACTACCCTGCACCGGAGCTGCTTGCCATCGCCACCGACGACAACGGCGCTCGGCAACCCATCACCGCCCGCCCCGTCATCGAAGTAGACCCGCGCACCAACACCCGCTTCGTGATGGTTGGCACGGGCAAGCTGCTCGACACGACCGACATCGGCTCGACCCAATATCAAAGCTTCTATGCCATCACCGACGGTAACGGGCGAGATGGTGGATTCGCCCCCATCTCGGCGCCGGTCAGCAAGTCGAACTTGGTCCGGACCACCGACCCGGTGAACCCGCCGACCATCGACTATTCGACCCGGCGCGGCTGGTACATCAACATCAACGAACTTGATGCGGCCACGGCGTCTGGCCCGCCGTACCGGGTGGTCACGGTTCCGTCGACCTTCTACGGTACGGTGACCTTCGTGGCAGTTGCTTTGGTGAACGACCCCTGCAGTCCCACCGGCACCAGCCGCATCATTGGCGTGGACTTCTACAACGCACAGTCGCTGCTGCTCTCGTCGGTGACCAACGAGCGTCTGCCCTTCGTGCAGATCGCCAGCAACGTGACCGACATCAAGGACCTGAGCGTGAACGGCAAGCGCGAGATCATCTTCGGCGATGACCGAGGCGGTCTCAGCCAAGTCCGAAGCGCACCGCCCCCAGGCAAGCCGCCTGGCCGCCTTAACTGGCGCGAGATCCAGACACTGAGCAATTGATCGACAACCCCGGGGCCTGGGAAGGCTCCAGACAAAAGGCGGGCACATGCCCGCCTTTTTAAATGGAGAACAGGTGCTCAACGCGGGAGGTCGCTCACCCCCATCAGAAACTCGTCCACAGCCCGCGCCGCCTGGCGCCCTTCGCGGATGGCCCACACCACGAGCGACTGCCCGCGGCGCACATCACCCGCCGCAAACACCTTGGCCACGTTCGTCACGTAGCCGCCAGTGAAGTCGGTCGTCGCCTTGGCGTTGCCACGCGCGTCCTTGTCGACACCGAAGGACTCCAGCATGCTGGCCACCGGGTTCACGAAGCCCATCGCCAACAGGACCAGATCGGCCGGGATGATTTGCTCGGAGCCAGGCACCTCGGTCATCTTGCCGCCCTGCCATTCCACACGGACGGCCTTCAGCGCCTTGACCTTGCCCTTGTCCTTGCCTTCGCCGCCGATGAATTCCTTGGTGGCGATGGCGAACTCGCGCTCGCAGCCTTCTTCGTGGCTGGAGCTCGTGCGCAGCTTGATGGGCCAGTAGGGCCACACGAGCGGCTTGTCTTCCTGCTCGGGCGGCATCGGCATCAGCTCGAACTGGGTCACGCTTTTCGCGCCGTGGCGGTTGCTCGTACCCACGCAGTCGCTGCCGGTGTCACCGCCGCCGATCACGACGACGTGCTTGCCGTCGGCGCGCAGCTGGTCTTTGAGCTTGTCGCCGGCGTTGACCTTGTTCTGCTGCGGCAGGAACTCCATCGCGAAGTGCACGCCATCGAGGTCGCGGCCCGGCACGGGGAGGTCGCGCGACTGCTCGGCACCCCCGGCCAGCAGCACGGCGTCGAACTGCTGCTGCAGCTCTTCGGCCGAGATCGTTTCCTTCGCCCAATTGGTGACCTTGCTGCCTTCGGGCAGCTTGCCCACCAGCACGCCGGTCTTGAAGACGACACCTTCCTTTTCCATCTGCGCCGTGCGGCGGTCGATGTGCGACTTCTCCATCTTGAAGTCGGGGATGCCATAGCGCAGCAGGCCGCCGAGGCGGTCGTTCTTCTCGAACACGGTCACGTCGTGGCCGGCGCGTGCCAGCTGCTGCGCAGCCGCGAGACCGGCCGGGCCGGAACCGACCACCGCCACCTTCTTGCCGGTTTTCGCCTTGGGCAGGCGCGGCTGCACCCAGCCTTCCGCCCAAGCGCGGTCGATGATCGCGTGCTCGATGCTCTTGATGCCCACCGCGTCGTCGTTCACGTTCAGCGTGCAGGCGGCCTCGCACGGTGCGGGGCAGATGCGGCCGGTGAACTCGGGGAAGTTGTTGGTGGAGTCGAGCACGGCCCAGGCGTTCTGCCAGTCATTGCGGTACACGAGGTCGTTGAAGTCCGGAATGATGTTGTTGACCGGGCAGCCGTTGTTGCAGAACGGCGTGCCGCAGTCCATGCAGCGTGCGCTCTGGACCTTTGCCTCGTCTTCCTTGAGGCCGATGACGAATTCCTTGTAGTTCTTCAGGCGCTTCTGGACGGGCTCGTAGCCCTCTTCCAGACGCTCGTATTCCATGAAGCCGGTGACTTTTCCCATGATCGTGTCTCGTTCGAATTGCTACTGAACGCTCAAGCCTTCGCGCGGCTCTTGCCGCCGGACTTGGCGTCGCTGCCCTTGGCGCGGGCGATCGTGTCGCCGGCTTCCTTGGCCGCGCTCATCTCGCCCAATGCGCGCTTGTATTCGTTCGGGAAGACCTTCACGAACTTGCCGCGAGCGTCGGCCCAGTGGTCGAGGATCTCGCGTGCGCGCAGGCTGCCGGTCCAGCGGTGGTGGTCGTTGAGCAGCTTCTTGAGGATGGCCTCGTCGGTTTCGCCACGGTGCCACACGGACTTGTCGGACGCGGCTTCCTGTTCAGCAGACGGCACCACCTTTTCAAGCGACACCATCGCCGTGTTGCAGCGCTTGGCGAACTGGCCATCTTCGTCGTACACGTAGGCCACGCCACCGCTCATGCCGGCTGCGAAGTTGCGACCGGTCTTGCCGAGCACGGCGACGGTGCCGCCCGTCATGTACTCGCAACCGTGGTCACCCGTGCCTTCGACAACGGCTGTCGCACCGGAGAGGCGAACGGCAAAACGCTCGCCGCCCACACCGCGGAAGAAGGCCTCACCGCTCGTCGCACCGTAAAGCACCGTATTGCCGACGATGATGTTGCGCGCTGCATCGCCACGGAAGTCAATGCTCGGGCGCACGACCACGCGGCCACCCGACAAGCCTTTGCCGGTGTAGTCGTTCGCGTCGCCGATCAGGTACAGGGTGATGCCCTTGGCGAGGAAGGCGCCGAAGCTCTGTCCGCCAGTGCCTTCGGTCTGGATGAAGACCGTCTCGTCAGGCAGGCCCTCGGGATGGTGGCGCACGAGCTCGCCCGACAGCATGGCGCCGACGGTGCGGTTCACATTGCGCGTCTGCTCGATGATCTGCACCTTCTCGCCACGCTCAATAGCAGGCTTGCACTTCTCGATCAACTTGACGTCGAGCGCACGGGCCAGGCCGTGGTCCTGCGATTCGACATGGCGGCGGGCCACTTCGGCAGGAGCCGCCGGCAGGTGGAAGACGCGGCTGAAGTCCAGGCCCTTCGCCTTCCAGTGCGAGATGCCCTTCTTCGTGTCGAGCAGATCGGCGCGGCCGATCAGGTCGTCGAACTTGCGGATGCCCAGTTGCGCCATGATCTGGCGCGCTTCCTCGGCGACGAAGAAGAAGTAGTTCACCACGTGCTCGGGCCGGCCCTGGAACTTGGCGCGCAGCACCGGGTCTTGGGTGGCCACGCCCACCGGGCAGGTGTTGAGGTGGCACTTGCGCATCATGATGCAGCCCTCGACCACCAGCGGTGCGGTGGCGAAGCCGAATTCATCGGCGCCCAGGAGTGCACCGATCACGACGTCGCGGCCGGTCTTCATCTGGCCGTCGGCCTGCACGCGCACACGGCCGCGCAGTCGGTTGAGCACCAGCGTCTGCTGCGTCTCGGCGAGGCCCAGCTCCCACGGCGTGCCGGCGTGCTTGATCGACGACCAGGGCGACGCACCCGTGCCGCCATCATGGCCTGCGATCACGATGTGGTCGGACTTGGCCTTGGCCACACCCGTCGCGATCGTGCCCACGCCCACTTCGGACACGAGCTTCACACTGATGTCGGCGCGCGGGTTGGCGTTCTTCAGGTCATGGATGAGCTGCGCCAGGTCTTCGATCGAGTAGATGTCGTGGTGCGGCGGCGGGCTGATGAGACCCACACCTGGCACCGAGTAACGCAGGAAGCCGATGTAGTCGGACACCTTGCCGCCCGGCAGCTGGCCGCCCTCGCCCGGCTTCGCGCCCTGGGCCATCTTGATCTGGATCTGGTCAGCCGAGGCGAGGTACTCGGTCGTGACGCCGAAGCGGCCCGAGGCCACCTGCTTGATCTTCGAGCGCAGCGAGTCGCCGGCCTTCAAGTCGTAGTCGGCCTCGACCACTTTCGTACCCACCACGTCGGAGAGTTTGGTGCCGTCGGTGATCTTGATGCCCTTGAGCTCGTTGCGATAACGCGCTGGGTCTTCACCGCCTTCGCCGGTGTTGCTCTTGCCGCCGATGCGGTTCATCGCAACAGCGAGGGTCGCGTGGGCTTCGGTCGAGATCGAGCCGAGCGACATCGCACCCGTGGCGAAGCGCTTCACGATTTCGGCCGCCGGCTCCACCTCGTCGAGCGGGATGGCCTTGCTCGGGTCGAGCTTGAACTCGAACAGGCCGCGCAGGGTCATGTGGCGACGCGACTGATCGTTGATGATCTGGGCGTATTCCTTGTAGGTGTCGTAGCGGTTGGCGCGCGTGCTGTGCTGCAGCTTGGCGATCGCATCCGGCGTCCACATGTGCTCTTCGCCGCGGGTGCGCCAGGCGTACTCGCCGCCGGCGTCCAGCATGCCGGCGAGCACCGGGTCGTCGCCGAAGGCGGCCTTGTGCATGCGGATGCCTTCTTCCGCCACGTCGAACACGTCAATGCCGCCCACCTGGCTGGCCGTGCCGCGGAAGTACTTGTCGATCAGCGACTTCTCGAGACCAATGGCCTCGAAGAGCTGCGCACCGCAGTACGACATGTAGGTCGACACGCCCATCTTCGACATGATCTTCGAGAGACCCTTGCCGATCGCCTTCACGTAGTTGTAAATCGCCTTCTCGGCCGACAGGTCGCCCGGCAGCTCCTTGTGGAGCGACGTCAGCGTCTCCATCGCGAGATAAGGGTGCACGGCTTCTGCGCCGTAGCCAGCAAGCACGGCGAAGTGGTGCACCTCGCGCGCCGAGCCCGTCTCGACCACGAGGCCGGCGGTCGTGCGCAGGCCCTCGCGAACCAGGTGCTGGTGCACGGCCGAGAGCGCGAGCAGCGCGGGGATCGCGACGTTGTCGCGGTCCATGCGGCGGTCACTGATGATCAGGATGTTGTGGCCGCTCTTGATCGCGTCCACGCTCTCGGCGCACAGGGAGGCGAGCTTGGCTTCGACACCTTCGTCACCCCAGGACAGCGGGTAGGTGATGTTGAGCTCGTAGCTCTTGAACTTGCCGTTGGTGGTCTTCTCGATCTCGCGCAGGCGGGCCATGTCGGCGAAGTCGAGCACCGGCTGCGAGACCTCGAGCCGCATCGGCGGGTTGACCGCGTTGATGTCGAGCAGGTTGGGCTTGGGGCCGATGAAGGACACGAGCGACATCACCACCGCTTCGCGGATCGGGTCGATCGGCGGGTTGGTAACCTGCGCGAACAGCTGCTTGAAGTAGTTATAGAGCGGCTTGTTCTTGTCCGACAGCACCGCGAGCGGCGAGTCGTTGCCCATCGAGCCGGTGCCTTCTTCGCCGGCTTGCGCCATCGGGCTCATCAGGAACTTGAGGTCTTCCTGCGTGTAGCCGAAGGCCTGCTGGCGGTCGAGCAGCGATTCGCTGAATTCGGAAGCGCTGCCGATGGCTTCGATCGAGTCGAGGCGCACGCGCACGTTCTCGATCCACTGGCGGTAGGGCTTGGCGAGCGCAAACTGGTTCTTCAGCTCTTCGTCTTCGATGATGCGGCCCTGCTCGAAGTCGATCAGGAACATCTTGCCCGGCTGCAGCCGCCACTTCTTGACGATCTTGTTCTCGGGGATCATCGGCAGCACGCCGGATTCCGAAGCCATGACGACGAGGTCATCGTCGGTCACGATGTAGCGCGAGGGGCGCAGGCCGTTGCGGTCGAGCGTGGCGCCGATCTGGCGGCCGTCGGTGAACACCATCGAGGCGGGGCCATCCCACGGCTCCAGCATCGCGGCGTGGTACTCGTAGAAGGCACGGCGGCGATCGTCCATCAGCGTGTGCTGTTCCCACGCCTCGGGGATCATCATCATCGCGGCATGCGCGAGGGAATAGCCGCTCATCGTGAGCAGTTCCAGCGCGTTGTCGAAGGTCGCGGTGTCGGACTGGCCTTCGAAGCTGATCGGATAGAGCTTCTGCAGGTCGTCACCCAGCACCGGCGACTTCATCACGCCTTCGCGGGCACGCATCCAGTTGAAGTTGCCCTTCACCGTGTTGATTTCGCCATTGTGGGCGACCATGCGGTACGGGTGGGCGAGCGGCCACTCGGGGAAGGTGTTGGTCGAGAAGCGCTGGTGCACGAGCGCAAGCGCCGAAGTCACGCGCGGGTCCTGCAGGTCCTTGTAGTACTTGCCGACCTGGTCAGCCAGCAGCAGGCCCTTGTAGATGATCGTGCGGCAGCTCATGCTGGGCACGTAGTACTCGTGGCTGTGCGTGAGCTTCAGGCGCTGGATGGCGCTCGAGGCCGTCTTGCGAATGACGTACAGCTTGCGCTCGAGCGCGTCGGGCACGATCACGTCGGGGCCGCGGCCGATGAAGACCTGGCGGATGATCGGCTCCTTGGCGCGCACGGTAGGCGACATCGGCATGTCGGTGTCGACCGGCACGTCACGCCAGCCGAGCAGCACCTGACCTTCGACCTTGATCGCGCGCTCAACGGCCTGCTCGCAAGCAAGGCGCGAGGCGTGTTCCTTGGGCAGGAAGATCATGCCGACGCCATACTCACCGGGCGGCGGCAGTTCCACGCCCTTGGCGGCCATCTCGGCGCGGTAGAACTCGTCGGGGATCTGGATCAGGATGCCCGCGCCGTCGCCCATCAGCTTGTCGGCGCCGACGGCACCCCGGTGGTCGAGGTTCTCCAGGATCTTCAGGCCCTGCTCGACGATGTGGTGGGCCTTCTGGCCCTTGATGTGGGCGACGAAGCCGACGCCACAGGCGTCATGCTCGTTGGCCGGGTTGTACAGGCCGTGTTCGGCGCTGTCTTGAAGTTCTGCAGGGGTAGGAACACCCTTGGCGGCCTGGTTCATGGCGCACTCCATCTCGAAACGGGGATGTCCCGAGAATACTGCGGCGCAGCAGACCGTTCAATCGAAATAAAGGGTGTCTGTCCCCAATTTAACATCCACCTCAAACAGGTATGCAAAAATTAGGGACAGAACAATCAGGCAAGTTTTCGCGGACGACCGCGGGGTAGCGGTGTCAAACGTCGTTCCGTCTGATCTTCCAGCGCGTGCCGGAATGCCGGCGTTCCAAGAGGCCAGCCCGCGCTCAGCGCCCCGCGAATCTCTTCGATTTTCTTGGTTGTGAGCGCCTGCTCATACAGGTGGCGATAAGCTGCCTCGCGGTCGAATGGGGTGTTGCCCAGCGCCCAATATTGGGCTGGCTCCGTCACCAGCGGGTCCACCTTTGCCCCGAGGTGGTGGGGCGCGCTGCACCAAGCGTTCTCTTGCTGCCCGCTCGGCCCACCGTCAGCCGCGCCTTCCACGAACAGCATGCAATCAAGCAAGTGCTGTTCCGGCTCCACCACCGTCGCCCGAAACCGCCCTTCCCACAGCGCCCCACGCCGGCCGTGCCTGCGGTTGAAGCGGATCACATACCCGCGGCCGATTGCCTGGATCAGTTTGCTGAGGCCATCGGCGGCCATCGGCTTGGCGAGCAGGCGCACCTCGTGCTCCAGCAGTCCATACGCATGCAGCTGAACGCCATGCTGAAGCGCCGCCTCCTGGAGAAGATCGCGAAAGAGCGCGCGGTCGAGGTCATCCACGAAGACCAGCCCGCGATCGTGGCCCCGTTGCACGACGAGGTGCGGCCAGCCGGGAATGCACAAGCGCGTCAGCCGGGCCATGGCGTCAATCGAAGAGGCGACGGCCGGTAAGGCGCTCGTGTTCCTTGAGGGCGTAGCGGTCGGTCATGCCGGCGATGTAGTCGGCAATGCCGCGGGGCGAGGGCTCGAAGCGCCCTTGCGCCGATTCCGAAAAGTCGGTGCGGTACGCCTGGAACAGGTCGCGGATCACTTGCTTGGCGCTGTCGGTCGTGGCGACAACCTTGGGGTGGCGGTACAGATTCGTTCGCAGGAAGCGCTTCAGCGCCTGGCTGTCGGTGGCCATCGGCTCGGTGAAGGACACCAGGGGCCGCGAGCGTCGCGCTTGGTCGACGCTTGTAGGTGCAGCCTCGTCGAGCGCTTGCGAGGTCGCTTCGAGCACGTCATAGACCTGCGCGGACAGCATGCGCCGGATGGTCTCGAACAGCAGTCGCCGGCCCGCGAGCGTCGGGTGCTGTGCCACGGCCTCGCGCCGGAAGCGCGCGAAAAGCGGCACCTCGTCGAGCTGCTCCATGTCGATCAAGCCGGAGCGCACACCATCGTCCACGTCGTGCGCGTTGTAGGCGATCTCGTCGGCGATGTTGCACAACTGCGCCTCGAGGCTCGGCTGCGTGCGGTCGACGAATCGCCGCGCCACACCATCGGGCTCGTTTGCGACGAGTGCCTTGGCATGCCGCAAAGAGCAGTGCTTGAGGATGCCCTCGCGCGTCTCGAACGTGAGGTTGAGGCCATCGAATTCGGGGTAGCGCTCTTCCAGCGTGTCGACGACCCGCAGGCTTTGCAGGTTGTGTTCGAAACCACCACCCTCCGGATCGGCCTCGCGCAGGCAGTCGTCCAGCGCATCCTGCCCCGCGTGGCCGAACGGGGTGTGGCCGAGGTCGTGCGCCAGCGCAATGGCCTCTACCAGGTCTTCGTTGAGCCCAAGTGTCCTGGCGATCGAACGGCCCAGTTGGGCGACCTCAAGGGAGTGCGTCAGTCGGGTGCGGAATAGGTCGCCCTCATGGTTGAGAAAGACCTGGGTCTTGTAGACCAGGCGGCGGAACGCCGTGCTGTGCACGATGCGATCGCGGTCTCGCTGGTAGTCACTGCGCGTGGGAGCGGGCGGCTCTGCATGCCGCCGGCCGCGCGTGAAGGCGGGGTCGCACGCGTAGGGCTTTAGCATGCGGGGAAACGCGAGGCTGTCGTCAGGCCGTGTGCGCGGCGATCACGTCTCGCACCATGGCATCAGGTGCGGGCCGCATGACGGCGCGGCCAGGCGCTTCGATCACGACGAATCGGATCTCGCCGGCTTCCGACTTCTTGTCGACGCGCATCAACTCGAGGTAACGCTCAGCGCCCAGCGCCGGGCCGCGGATCGGGAGACGCGCGCGTTCGATGAGCCGCGTCAGCCGTTCGGCATAGGCCGCATCGACGAAGCCGAGTCGTTGCGACAGATCGATGGCCATCACCATGCCGCAGCCCACCGCTTCGCCATGCAGCCACTCGCCATACCCGAGGCCGGCTTCTATGGCGTGGCCGAACGTGTGGCCGAAGTTGAGGATCGCTCGCAGCCCCGTCTCGCGCTCGTCTTGGCCGACGACCCAGGCCTTGATCTCGCAGGAGCGCTTCACGGCATATGCCAAGGCCGCCTTGTCGCGTGCCAGCAAGGCGTCAAGATTGGCTTCGATCCAATGCAGGAAGGCGTCGTCAGCGATAGGACCGTATTTGATGACCTCAGCCAGCCCGGCCGAAAGTTCGCGCTCGGGCAGAGTATCCAGCGTGTCGAGATCGGCGATGACACGCAGGGGCTGGTAGAACGCGCCAATCATGTTCTTTCCCATCGGGTGGTTGATCGCGGTCTTGCCGCCGACCGAGGAATCGACTTGCGCCAGCAACGTTGTGGGGATCTGGACGAAGGGCACGCCGCGCATGTAGCAGGCAGCGGAGAAACCGGCGATGTCACCGACCACCCCCCCGCCGAGCGCGAAGATCAAAGTTTTGCGATCACAGCCGGCACCCAGGAGTCTGTCAAAGATCAGATTGAGCGACGTCCAGTCCTTGTAGGCTTCGCCATCTGGCAGTTCGATCAGAAGGACCGGTCTGTATTTGCGCTGCAGCAGCGCCAGAGTACGGGCGGCATAGAGCTTCGACACGGCGGGATTGGTGACGACCAGCGCCGTGGTGGCGGCCGGAAGCTTGTCAAGACTTGCTCCGTCGTCCAGCAGGCCAGTCCCTATGACGATGTCATAGCTTCGATCGGAAAGCTCTATACCGACGCACTCAGTCTTTGGAACCATGCCAGCAAGTGTACCGGCGAGCACTCAGCCCTCTCGGGAAGGGATAAAGGGGTCTACCGGGGACAGAGCGAGCCCAGGGTCGATCTCGCCCGCCAGTTCGAGTTGCATCAGGACGTTGTTCACCAAGGCGCCAACCGAGGGACGACCCGTTTCCACCGTGAAATGAGCGACTTGGCGGTAGAGGGGGTCCCGTTCTTGGTACAACTCCCGCAGCTTTGCCAACGGATCGGCGACCTGAAGCAGCGGACGAGAGCTGTCGTGCCGTAGGCGCCGAAACAGTTCCTCGGGAGACGAATGAAGATAGACGACGCGATAGCGTTGGTGCAGCCGCTCCCTGCTGTCTGCTCTGAGAAGCGCCCCTCCACCCGTCGCGATCACCAAACCCTGGGACTTTGTCAGCTCGTCGATGACTGTGGATTCGATCTCTCGGAAGGCTTTTTCACCTTCGCGTTCGAAGAAGGCGCGAATAGAGCTGCCGAGTCGCTTTTCAATGAGGACATCGGAATCGGCAAAGGTCCAACCCAGACGCTTGGCGAGTTGCCGGCCCACAGTGGACTTTCCACCACCAGGCATGCCGACGAGAGCCAGCCCCCTTATGCCGGCAGCACTCATGGCCAGATTAGAGCGGTGCTTGACTAGCTGCCAGACCCTGAAGCAGCCGTGACCGTGACTGTCGCAACACGCCGCAGGTCATCCATCACAGTGACAGTCATTTCTAAACATCCAGTCGCGAACACTGCAAATTGCTGATTGCGATTGGCAACAATGTACTCACCCATGTGGGTAGGCGTCGTGCTGCCTGGCGGGCCGAACGTAATTCTCGTGTGTTCGGGGCTCAGTACGCGGTACGGCGCTGTCCCTCCAATCACGGTGATGTCCGCAACGCGTGTATTGGCACCAGGGCACAGGGCTGTGCCAGTTGCATAGCCCGCCTCGTCGGGACTAACCTGGAACGATGACCCAACTTGGCCTGCCGTATCGTCTGAGCTCCCGCCGCAGGCGGACAGCAGGGCGAGCCCCGCCAACGGAATCATCACCAGCTTTCTTGTCTTCGACTTCATATCTGTGCCCACCTGTCTTCGAATCTTCAGCACTCAATCAAGCAACGTTACCTCGTCGCAATCTCGGGTCAGCGCGCAGCCGTCCTGTCCGTGATGACCTTGGGGGTCAGGAACACCAGAAGTTCGGTCTTGGCTGTCGTGCGCGTCTTGGTTTTGAACAAATTTCCCAGGACCGGAATATCGCCCAACAGTGGCACCTTGGTCACGTCATCGCGCTCGTTCTGTGTAAAGATGCCGCCGATTACCACCGTTCCACCGTTCTCAACGAGGATCTGTGTCCGGACATGTTTCGTGTCGATGGCAAAGCCCGCAGCAGTATTGCGCCCCACGCTGTCTTTGTTGACATCCACGTCCAAGATCACGTTGCCTTCCGGCGTGATCTGCGGCGTCACTTCGAGCTTCAGATTGGCCTTGCGAAATTGCAACGCTGTCGCCCCGCTGGAAGTGGCCATTTGGTAGGGCAGCTCTTCGCCCTGTTCGATCAACGCCTTGACCTGGTCCGCGGTGATGACACGAGGACTGGAAACCACTTTGCCCTTGCCATCGGCTTCGAGCGCAGAGATCTCAAGATTAAGGAAGCGGTTCGCTGCCGCGCTGAACAGTGACACGGCGAACGTGGCAGCGTTGTAGTTGTTTTGCCCAACCGCGGGCAGGTTGATGAATTGCGTATCGTTGAATGGGATGGTGGTCCCGCTGACCTGACCCGTTTGCAGCCCGATCGCATTCATGTTGCCGCCGATGCCAACGCTCGCCTCTGGCGTGCCGTATCCGGCCACCCCCCCTCGCAGCCCGCGAAGGTCGGTGGATCCAAGCTTTACGCCCAATGAACGTCCAAAGGTGTCGCCAGCCTCAACGATGCGAGCTTCGATGAGCACCTGGCGAACGGGAATGTCGATCTTTGCGATCATTGCTTGAATCTCTTCAAGCTTCGACGGGATGTCGGTGATGAACAGCTGGTTAGTGCGCGATTCGGCGATCACGCTGCCGCGCGAAGACAGGATGCGAGAAGACGCACCGCCACCCCCACCGCTGCTCTGCCCGGCCAGCCCCTTTGCAACGTCTTCTGCCTTCGTGTAGTTCAACTGGAAGGACTGCGTGCGCACGGGCTCCAAGCTGGCAATCTGGGCCTTGGCTTCAAGTTCGACCTTCTCCTTGGCCGCCAATTCATCCTTCGGTGCAATGAGAATCACGTTGCCCGATTTGCGAAGGCCGAGGCCCTTGGCCTGCAGGATGATGTCCAGCGCCTGGTCCCAGGGGACATCCTTCAACCGCAAGGTCACGCTTCCTGTCACCGTGTCGCTCGTGACCACGTTGAAGTTGGTGAAGTCGGCAATGACCTGAAGCAACGCCCGAACCTCGATGTTCTGGAAGTTGAGCGACAGCTTCTCGCCGGCATAACCAGGGCCCTGCACGAGCTTGTTCGGATCGACCTTTTGTGTGCGCACTTCTAGAACAAACTGATTGTCCGTCTGGTAAGCGCTGTGCTCCCAAGCACCGCGGGGCTCCACCACCATGCGTACGCGGTCACCCGATTGGAACGCGGAGATCGACTGCACCGGCGTTCCGAAGTCGGTGACATCGAGCCGCTTGCGCAAGCTCTCAGGCAAGTTCGAGCGAAGGAACTCGACGACAAGACTCTGGCCTTGCTGGCGGATGTCGACGCCGACCTGGTTGTTCGGCAGATCCACGACAACACGACCCGAACCGTCTTGGCCGCGGCGGAAATCGATGCCCTTCAGCGGCAGCTGGGACGGGTTCTGACTTTCAGCAAAGTGCACCGGCTCGCTGCTCGTCGACGATCCGCCGGCCGTAGGAGAAGCCGTGCTTTCCATGACCACCAGCAGCACCTTGCCCTGCAGCTGAGCACGATAGTTCGCTGCCTGTTTCAGGTTCAGCACGAGTCGCGTGCGATCCCCCGCCTGCGCAACGTTCACCGAACGGAGGTTGCCCTGGTTGATTTCGATGTTGGAGCGACCCAGCGCGTTGCCAACGTTAGGTAGGTCGAGCGCGATGCGCGGAGGCGTCTGCACCGTGAACCCAGACGGCACAGCCGACAGCGGTTCGGACAATTCGATCCGCACGACTTCCGATCCGGCCTGCTGAGCGCTGTTGATCGACTGGATCGCGTTCTGCGCGTGAGTCGCCGCGGAAGCGCCGAAGAACAACGCGAGCGCGAAGAGTCCTGCCCGCAATTTCCCCATGGTCTGTATCTCCTGCATGTTCTTCATCGCGCCTTCTCCTGAAGTTGAAGGGAGCTGGTGCGCTCGATCCATTCGCCTGCTGCGTCTTGAACAATCTCGCGGAACGAGATGTCGGTCTCGGTGATCTTGGTGATCTTTCCGTAGTTCTGGCCGAGGTAGTCACCCGTCTTGACCTGATACAGCAGGTTGTCCACTCTCAGCAGGGCATACGGCCGCCCCTGCTTGGTGACGCTGCCGACCATGCTCATGCTGTCGACGGGGTAGGCCTCCAAAGGCTCCTTGCGCCGATTGATTTCGGCGGCAAGCAGCGAGTTGGACTGCCGAGCTTCCTGCTTGATGGCAACCGTCAGCTTCTGAGCGCTGAAGGGCTCAACGGCATTGCCTGCCAAGTAGGCCTGCGGAATGAACTTCTTCGGCGCCGACAGCGGGGGGACATTGGGCTTCACCTCTCGGCGCTGCTGCTCGATCCACTGCTGCAGCTCTTCCTGCGCGCCGGTGCACCCCACCAACACAACCGAGACCGGCAGCACCATAAGGATCGCGCGAGCTGAATGCACAACACTCTTGCTCATTTCTTGGCCCCCGCCTTGGCCTTCGCGGCAGCCGCTCGTTGTTCCGCGATCTCGTTGCTGTCAAGGTAGCGGTAGGTACGCGCCGTCGCCTCCATCGCCAACAAGCCAGTGCCAGCGCCGTCCTTGCCAGCTGGGGTGGCCGCTCCGATGGTCAAGCCATGAAGGGTCACGATGCGGGACAAGTTAGCCACGTCCGCAGCGAAGTTGCCAATGTCGTGATACCGCCCAGAGACACGCACCGAGATCGGGAGTTCGGCATAGTAGTCCTTCACGACGACCTGGCCAGGGCGGAACAGTTCGAACTGCAAGCCACGGCCTAGGCCGGCCTGATTGATGTCGGACAGCAGGGCGTCCATCTCGGCCTTACCCGGCAGCTGCTTTTCAAGCTGGGTGACGTACTCCTCGACCTGCAGTTTCTGCTTGCGAAGCTCTTCGAGGTTGACCGCCTGGGCCAGCTTTCCGCGATAGTCCTGCTTGAGCGTCGGCTCCTTGCCGCGCTCGGTCTCCAACTCTTCCGCTGCGGTGGACAGCAGCAGGAACCACCCGACCACCACCATGAAGACGGCTAGAGCGATCCAGACCGCGATCTTGGGCAGCATCGGCCATTGGCCGGGCTCATTGGGATTCAGCCCACGGAATTGAGAAGCCGCCGCCCCAAACACGGAGTTGAGGTCGACGTTGAGGGATTTGCCTTGTGTTGCCATGGCGTGCGGCCTTCAGGGTTTCGGCTTCACAGCAGCGGCTCCGCCAGCAGCCGGCGCAGGAACCACGCCCGACGCTGCACCTGCAGCGGCCTTCGCGTCCACATCCTGCGGGCGCTTGATGCTGATCCGCATGGCGAAGTCATACAGACGCTTCTGTTCACGCCCCGACGCAGCCTGAACCGTTGCGGCCTTGATCTCGACAAGCTCGGGGCGCACCAGCCATTCCGAGTTGTTGCCCGTGTTGCGCAGGAGTTCGGAAACACGCTCATTGGTCTGGGCCACGCCAGACAGGGTCAGCACCTGCCCGTCCTGCTTGATGGTGCGGTAGTAGATGCCTTCAGGCGTCTGCTTCACGAGTTCGTTGAGCACATGCACCGGGACGTTGCGGTCGATCTGCAGGTCTTCGACGGCCTTCTGGCGAGCCTTGAGGGCTTCGATTTCCGAGCGAAGGTTCGCGATGTCCTTGATCTGGACTTCGAGCTCCTTGATCTTGGTGGTCAGGAACTGGTTTCGCTCCTGCTGGCTCACCGTCATCTGCTGAAGCACGAGATACCAAAGCCCTACGACCACCAAACCCGCCGCGGCGGCGAGCCCGAGGCCCACGAAGAAGGCCGCTTTGCGGCGCTTGCGCTTCTCTTCCCGATGCGGGAGCAGGTTGATCAAGATCACTGCAGGAACCTCCGCATCGCCAAGCCACAGGCCGTCAGGTACGACGGGGCCTCACGGCGCAGCTTGCTTTCACGCACGGCAGACCCGAGCTTCATGTTGTCGAAGGGGTTCACCACCATCGACGCGAAGCCGGTCAGCTCAGTGACGCGGTCCTTGAGGCCGGGCAGCGTTGCCGTGCCACCTGCGAGCATCACGTAGTGGACCTTGTGGTGAGGCGTGCTGGTGAAGAAGTACTGCAGCGCCCGACCGATCTCCTGCGAGAGGCTGTCGACGAACGGCGCCAGGATCGAGGTCTCGTAGTCTTCCGGCAGATCGGCCGCCAGCTTCTTCTGCTCGGCTTCTTCGAAGGAGAAGCCGTACTGACGGGAGATGAGCTGCGTCAACTGGGCGCCACCGAACGCTTGATCGCGGTCGTAAAGCATCTCGTCGTCACGCAGCACCTTGAGGCTCGTCGTGTCGGCGCCGATTTCAAAGAGCGCCACGAGTGCGTCCTTGCCTTCGTTCGGTAGGGCTTCGATCAGTCGGCCCATGGCGAGGCGAGACGCGTGTGACTCGATGTCGAGCACCACGGGCTTCAGGCCCGCCGCCTCGGCGAGACCCTGCCGGTCCTGCACCCTGTCCTTGCGAGACGCGGCGATCAGCACTTCGACGTCGCCAACCGAGGTCGGGCTCGGGCCGATCACCGAGAAGTCAAGACTGACTTCGTCCAACGAGAAGGGAATGTATTGATTGGCCTCGGACTCGACCTGCAGTTCGAGCTCTTCTTCGCGCAGACCTGCCGGCAGCATGATCTTCTTGGTGATCACCGCGGACTGAGGCATGGCCATGATCACCTGCCGCGTCTTGGTGCCACTCTTGGTGACCACACGACGGACGGCTTCGGCCACTTCGTCGAATTTCTCGATCTGCCCATCGGCGATCCAGCCCTTTTCGAAGGGCTCCGCCGCAAAGCGCTCGAGTACGTACTCACCAGACGCGCTCTGCCCCAACTCGACCAGCTTGACGCTGGACGAGCTGATGTCCAAGCCGATCATCGGTGGATGCTTGCGGCCCAACAACATGTCTAGGAAGCTCACGAGACCCTCTCCCAACGCGCTCAAAAATGGGCGCTGGATTGTTAAGAAGTTACTTCAATGCTAGCAGTAAAGTCTTTGTACAACAAAGAAATTTCCAATTTTCACAACCTCAGCTCGTTGCGAAACTCTGACGCAAAAAAGCGCCAAAAAACGGCAACTTCGGGTCAACCCTGAGCGCGTTTTGTCGCTTATTTGAGAAGCAGTTCACACCTCCGGGCGGACGGGGGCAATTCCTATAATCAGCCCCCACTTCGTTGGAGTTCCATGAGCGAAACCGATCGACCAGACGCCAGCCCACAAAGCCGTTTCGGGTCATTGCCGCCGTGGGCGCGCTGGCTGGCCAGAGTGACGGCCTGGTCGTTGGGAGGCTTGGCCGCTCTGGCGCTGATGGGGCTGATGCTGGCGGGCCTGGCCCTTGCGGTGGCATACCCGAACTTGCCTGAAATCAGCGGCCTGGTGGACTACCGGCCCAAGTTGCCGATGCGGGTGTACACATCGGATGGGGTGCTGCTCGGGGAGTTTGGCGAGGAGCGGCGCAACTTCACCCCCATCGCCCAGGTGCCCAAGGTGATGCAGCAGGCGGTGCTGGCCATCGAAGATGCGCGCTTCTACCAGCACAGTGGCGTCGACTACAAAGGTGTGCTGCGGGCGGCAGTGGCGCAGTTCGCGGAATCTCGCAGCCAGGGCGCGTCGACCATCACGATGCAGGTGGCCCGCAACTTCTACCTGTCGACCGAGAAGACCTTCACCCGCAAGATCTATGAAGTGCTGCTGGCGCTGAAGATCGAGAGCCTGCTGACGAAGGAGCAGATCCTCGAGGTCTACATGAACCAGATCTTCCTCGGCCAGCGCGCCTACGGCTTTGCCGCCGCCAGCGAGATCTACTTCGGCAAGCCACTGAAGGACATCACCGTCGCCGAAGCGGCCATGCTGGCCGGGCTGCCCAAGGCGCCTTCGGCCTACAACCCGATCACGAACCCGCGCCGGGCCACCGTTCGCCAGCAGTACATCATCGACCGCATGCTGGAAAACGGCTTCATCACGCCCGAACAGCATGACGCCGCGCGCAACCAGACGCTGCGCTACCGCGCGCCGTCCGAAGTGGCGGTGCACGCGGAGTACGTCGCCGAAGCCGCCCGGCAGATGATCTTCAGCCAGTACGGTGACGAAGCCTATACCCGCGGGCTCAACGTCCACCTCACGATCAACGCCGCGGAGCAGATGGCCGCCTACCGTGCGCTGCGAAAGGGCATCCTCGACTATGAACGGCGCCAGGTCTACCGGGGCCCGGAGGCCTACGTCAACCTGCCCGGCAACGCCAAGGACATCGACGCCCGTGTTGCCGAGGCGCTCGACGACCACCCCGACAACGACGAACTGCGGGCCGGCGTGGCCTTGGAAGCTGGCCCCCGCAAGGTGGTCGCGGTGCTGCAGAACGGCGAGACGATCACCGTCACCGGCGAGGGTCTGAAGCCCGTCACCTCTGGTCTTGCCGAGAAGGGCAACCCCAAGACGCAGATCCGCCGCGGTGCGGTAATCCGCCTGGTCAAGGGCCCGAAGGGCGACTGGTCGGTCACGCAGCTGCCGGAAGTCGAAGGCGCCTTCGTGTCGCTCGACCCCCGCACAGGCGCGGTGCGGGCGATGGTGGGCGGCTTCGACTACGCCAAGAACAAGTTCAACCACGTGATCCAGGCCTGGCGGCAGCCGGGCTCCAGCTTCAAGCCCTTCATCTACTCGGCCGCGCTGGAAAAGGGCTTCACCCCCGCCACGGTGGTCAACGACGCCCCCCTCTTCTTCGATGCCGTCACGACGGGCAGCCAACCTTGGGAGCCCAAGAACTACGACGGCAGCTTCGATGGCCCGATGTCGATGCGCCGCGGCCTGGCCAAGTCGAAGAACATGGTGTCGATCCGCATCCTGCAGTCCATCACGCCGGCCTATGCACAGGAGTGGGTGACACGGTTCGGATTCGAGCCCGAGAAACACCCGGCCTACCTGACGATGGCCCTCGGCGCTGGCTCGGTGACGCCGCTGCAAATGGCCACGGCCTACGGCGTGTTCGCCAACGGCGGCTACCGGCTCAACCCTTTTCTCATCAGCAAGATCACCGACAACAAGGGCCGCACGCTGAACGAAGCCCAGCCACAGGCGCGCGATGACAGCACCCGCACGATCGACGCCCGCAACGCCTTCGTGATGACGAGCCTGCTGCAGGAAGTCACGCGCTCGGGCACCGCGGCGCGCGCGCAAGGTGCGCTCAAGCGACCCGACATCTACGGCAAGACCGGCACCACCAACGACTCAATGGACGCCTGGTTCGCCGGCTACCAGCGCAGCGTGGTGGCGGTGGTCTGGATCGGCTACGACACCCCGCGCAAGCTGGGAGACCGCGAAACCGGCGGAGGCTTGTCGCTGCCCGTCTGGGTCGACTACATGAGCCAGGCCTTGAAGGGCGTGCCGGTCGAGGAAGCGTCAGCGCCCGAGGGCGTGGTCAACCTCGGCGGCGAGTGGTATTACGACGAGTTCACGCACGGCAAGGGCGTGAGCAGCCTCGGTCTCGACGACAAGCTGCCGACCGCGCCGACCGAAGAAGAAAAGAAAAGCATCCTCGATCTCTTCAAGCGCTGAGCCACAGCGCAATCGAGCGGCTCAGGCCAGCGGTGCGAACCTGAGCGCCACACCCGCCTGCTCGCTGGCGCACGCCGAGAGCAAGGCGAAGAACTCTTGGCCTTCGCGCGAGTCCATCCATTGGCCGTTGACGTGCTTGAAGTGGTAGCCGCCCGATCGAGCCGCCAGCCACAGCTCGTGCAGCGGCGGCTGGGTATTGACGATGAGCTTGCTGCCGTTGGGCAGGCTCAACTCGAGCAGGCCGCCGGTACGATGCGTGTCGATGTCGACCACGTCGTCTTGCAGCCACCTATCGACCGTGGACTCGATCGACGACAGGACCGCACCCGTCAGCGCATGGAACTGGGCGTCGGTGAGCGGGGTGGGCACAAGTTCAACGGTCATGATCACAAGGAGTTCAGCGCATGGCGGGCAGACGATTCAGTTTAGCGGTGCGTGCCATGGGTCGGCTTGCAGTAGGCACACTCACCACGCTGGTGCTGTTGTCGGCCTGTGGCCAGAAGGGCCCGCTGACCCTGCCGAAAACGCCGGCAGCCGCCAGCGCACCGGCCGCCTCGGCGCCACGCTGAGCAGCAGCTTCAGAGGCGCCCTTCCTCGACGGCGTGGCAAGCCACCTGGATGCCGCGCAGGCTCAGCAGCACTGGGCGCTCGACGCGGCAGCGCTCGTTCGCATGCGGGCAACGCGGGTGGAATGAACACCCGGGCGGCGGCGCGAGCGGGTTGGGCACTTCGCCCTGCACCGGCGTGCGCGCCCTGCCGGTCATGCCGATGTCGGGAATTGCATCGATCAGCATGCGGGTGTACGGGTGGCGAGGCGCGATGAAGATCGCCGACTTCTCCGCCACTTCCACCAGACGCCCCAGGTACATCACGCCCACCGTGTCGCTCACGTGCCGCACCACCGCGAGGTTGTGCGAGATGAAGAGATAGGTGAGCCCGTGCCGCTGCTGCAGGTCCTTCATCAGATTGAGCACCTGCGCCTGCACCGACACATCGAGCGCCGATGTCGGCTCATCGCACACGAGAAACTCGGGCTGCGTGGCCAGCGCGCGCGCAATCGACACACGCTGGCGCTGCCCGCCCGAGAACTGGTGCGGGTACTTGCGCATGTCACCCGCCACCAGGCCGACCGATCCGAGCAGCTGCGCCACGCGCTCGTCGAGTTCGTGCCGCCCCGATACGAGACGGTGCTCCGTCAAGGCCTCGGCGACGATATCGCGCACGGTCCAGCGCGGGTTGAGGCTGGCGTAGGGGTCCTGGAAGATCATCTGCATGCGGCGACGCAATGGCAGCGCCTGCCGCCCCGCGAGCGCCTGCGCGATGTTCTGCCCGTCGAACAACACGTCGCCCGCGGTCGGCCGATGCAGGCCCACGAGCAATCGCGCCACGGTGCTCTTGCCGCAGCCCGATTCGCCGACGAGCGACAGCGTGCGGCCCTGCGCGATGGAGAAGCTCACGTCGTCGACCGCGTGCACCCATTGGCGGGCACGGCCTTCGATCACCCGGTTCAACCACGGCGGCGAGACATCGAAGCGTTTGCTGAGGTGGCGTGTTTCGACGAGCGTCCTCATGTGGCTCCGCTCCGATCGTGCAACCAGCAGGCGGCCTGCGCCCTGCCCACCGCGAACATGACCGGCCGCTCCACGCGGCAACGCGGCATCGCCTGCGGGCAGCGTGGGTGAAACGCGCAGCCTGGCGGCACCGCATCGAGGCGCGGCATCGCACCGTCGATCTGCAGGAGCCGGTCGCGGTCTTGGTCGAGCGCCGGAATCGCCCCCATCAGCCCCGCCGTATAGGGATGCGCCGGCTCGTGGATGACCGACTGCACCGGCCCGACTTCGACCACACGGCCGGCGTACATCACGGCCACACGGTCGCAGGTCTCGGCGATCACGCCCATGTCGTGCGTGATGAGCATGACGGCCGTGCCATGCTCCTTGCACACACGCTTGAGCAAGGCGATCACCTGCGCCTGCACCGAGACGTCGAGCGCGGTCGTCGGCTCGTCGGCCACCACCAGGCGCGGTTGCGCGGCGAGCGCCAACGCGATGACCACGCGCTGCCGCATGCCGCCGGAAAACTGATGCGGGTAATGATCGAAGCGCTGCTCAGGCGCCGGGATGCCAGTCTCTTGCAGCAGCGCGATCGCACGCTGGCGCGCCTGCGCTTCGCTCATGGGCAGATGCACGCGGATGGTTTCGGTGAGCTGGCGCCCCACGGTGTAGAGGGGGTTGAGCGAGGTGAGCGGGTCCTGGAAGATGGCGCCGATGTGGCGCCCACGCAGCTTGCGCATCTCGTCGTGCGGCAGGTTGTCGATGCGGCGGCCGTCGAAACGGATCTCGCCGCCTGCGATGCGCCCCGGGGGCTCGATCAGCCCGATGATGGCCGCACCCGTCAGCGACTTGCCAGCGCCCGACTCACCCACCACCCCGAGGACTTCGCCCGGCGCGATGCTGAACGACACCTCGTCGAGCGCGACCAGCGTGCCGCGGCGGGATGGGAACTCAACCCTCAGCCGATCGACTTCAAGCAATGCAGTTGGATTCATGCCTCAGCGCAGGCGCGGGTTGAGCGCATCGCGCAGCCAGTCGCCGAGCAGGTTGATGCTCAAGGCGATCAGCACCAGCATCGCCCCCGGGAAGATCGTGATCCACCACTCGCCCGACATGAGGAAGTCGTTGCCGACGCGGATCAAGGTGCCGAGCGAGGGTGAGGTGACGGGCATGCCCACACCCAGGAAGGAGAGTGTCGCCTCGATCAGGATCGCGGTGGCCACCTGGATCGTGGCCAGGACGGTCACCGGCCCCAGCACATTGGGCAGCACATGCCGGCGCATCAGTCGCAACGGCGGCACGCCGATCACGCGAGCCGCCTGAACGTATTCCTTGTTGCGCTCGACCAGCGTGGAGCCTCGCACCGTGCGCGCGTACTGCACCCAGCCGGTCAAGGAGATCGCGACGATGAGCACGGCGAAGGCAAGGCTGTCGTGCGCCGCCGGAAAGATCGCACGTCCGACACCATCGACCAGCAAGGCCACCAGGATGGCGGGGAAGGACAGCATCACGTCGCACACGCGCATGATGAGCGCGTCGGTCTTGCCGCCGGCATAACCGGCGATGAGCCCGAGCGCCACGCCGATCACCACCGACACGACCACCGACGCCACACCCACCATCAGCGAGATGCGGGTGCCATACATCAAGGCCGAAAGGATGTCGCGGCCCTGGGCATCGGTGCCCAGGAGATAACGCGCTTTGCCCTCGGCGAGCCACGCAGGTGGCAGCAAGGCATCGGCCAGCTCCAGCGAGGCGAGGTCCATCGGGTTGTGCGGCGCCACCCAGTCGGCAAAAACCGCGCAGAAGACGCACACCAATGCAACGGCCGCCGACACGATCGCCGACGGCGAGCCCTTGAAGCTGTGCCAGACGTCGCTGTCGAAGAAGCGCCCGCTGAAAACAGCGCTCACGCGACCTTCTCTCTCATTTGGCCTTCTCGCTCAGGGTCACCCACTTGTAGGGCATGAAATTGTCTGCCAGTTGCACGAGCGTGACGGTCTTCTTCATCGCCCACGCCAACGATTGCTGGTGCAACGGCAGGTGGCCGATGTCGGCGGCGTGGGCCTCGAACGCTTCTCGGATCATCGCGTTGCGCCTAGCCTGGTCGGTTTCACTCTGGATCCTGAGCGTGAGCTCATCGACCTTCGCATTGCTGTAGGCACCGAGGTTGAACTGCCCCTGGCCCTTGTCGGTGGGCGAGGCCATCAGCGCCGAGAGCGCGTTGTGCGCGTCGTAGGTGCTGGGTGTCCACCCGAGCAGGTAGAAGCTCGTGTCGCGGCGCAGGATCTTCGGAAAGTAGGTCACCTTGGTCTCGGTCTGCAGGTTCACCTTCACGCCGACGCGCGCGAGATTGGCGGCAACGGCCTGGCAGATGTCGGCGTCGTTGACGTAGCGATCGTTGGGGCAGTTGAGCGCGACCTCGAAACCACTCGGGTACCCGGCTTCGGCCAGCAGCCTCTTGGAGGCCTCGGGGTCGTAGGGCAGGCGCTTGTTCTGATCGGGTGAGAACCCGCGGATGCCTGGTCCCACCATCAGCGCCATCGGAAGCGCCGCGCCGCGCATCACGCGGCTCTTGATGGTCTCGATGTCGATGGCCTGGTAGAAGGCCTGGCGCACCCGCTTGTCCTTGAAGGGGTTCTTGCCCTTCACGTTGGAAAAGAGGAGTTCATCCCGCTTCTGGTCCATGCCGAGGAAGATGGTGCGCAGCTCAGGGCCCTGCATCACCTTCAACTTGGGCGAGGCCTTGATGCGCTCGACGTCTTGCAATGGCACCGGCTCGATCACGTCGACCTCGCCGGACAGCAGGGCCGCGACGCGTGTGGCGGCGTTGCCGATCGGGGTGAAGACCACCTCAGTCACGTTGCCTTCGACCTTGTCCCAATAGGCGGCGTGGCGCACGAGCACCGTTCGCGAACCGGGCCGGCGCTCCTTCAACCGGAACGGGCCCGTGCCGTTGGCCTCGAAGCTCGCAGCATTCTCGATGCCTTTGCGACGATCGACGGGGGTGAGTGCCTTGTTCTCCTCGCACCACTTCCTGCTCATCACGTACACCTGCGTCAGCACATCCGGCAGGATCGGAAACGGCGTGAGCGTTTCGACTTCGATGGTGTGATCGTCGAGCTTGCGCACCTCCTTGAAGGTGTTGGTGTAGCCCTGCATGTCAGAGCCCGCGCCAGCCGCGCGGTTGAACGAGAAGACGACATCGTCTGCCGTGAAGGGCGTGCCGTCGTGGAATTTCACGCCGCGCCGCAACTCGAAGCGCCAGACAGTGGGTTTGGGCTGCGTCCATCTCGTGGCCAGCCCAGGCGTGAGGCCCAGTTCCTTGTCACGCGCCACCAAGGGCTCGTACACGTTGCCGGTGAACGTGAGCTGCAGCGACTCGTTGAGCGAGTGCGGGTCCATCGACTGCGCATCGCCCTGGTTGGCCACACGAAGCGTGACCGCCTGCGCGGTGCCGGCCGACAGGGCAAAAGCGAGTCCCATGGAGACGAGGTGACGGGTCTTCATCGTGTGTTCTCCGACGCGAGTTACGCAGCACGCCCTGCGGCTGGGCTTTCGATTCGCAGCCGTGGGTCCACCGCAAAGTAGAGCAGGTCCACCACCAGGTTGATACAGACGAACACGAGCGCAATCAAGCAGAGGTACGCAGCCATCACCGGCACGTCTGCAAACGCAACGGCCTGGATGAACAACAAGCCCATCCCGGGCCACTGGAACACCTGCTCAGTGATGATGGAAAACGCAATCAGCGAACCCAGCTGCAGGCCGGTGATCGTGATGACGGGCACCAGCGTGTTCTTCAAGGCATGGCCGAAATAGACCAGCCTGTCGGGCAAACCCCGCGCGCGCGCGAAGCGGATGAAATCCGTTCGCAACACTTCCAGCATCTCGGCGCGCACCAATCGCATGATCAGCGTGAGCTGGAACATCGCCAGCGTGGTGGCCGGCAGCACAAGATGCTTCCAGCCGTCGAGACTCGCAAGCCCCGTCGTCCAAGGGCCCAGCGACACCAGCTCCCCTCGGCCGAAGCTCGGGAGCCACTGCAATTGAACCGCGAAGACGAGGATCAACAAGATGCCGATCAGAAAGGTGGGCAAGGACACACCGAGCAACGAGACTGTCATCAGAACCTGAGACATCACGGAGCCACGTTTCAGCGCTGCGTACACACCCATCGGCACCCCCACCAGCAAGGCCATTAGCGCGGCCACCACGGCGAGTTCGAGCGTCGCCGGGAAGCGCTCGATCAACAGGCGCGACACCTTCTGGCCCTGGCGCAGGCTCAATCCGAATTCGCCCTGAACTGCGTTCCCGACGAAGCGCGCGAACTGGACAGGGAACGGCTTGTTCAGCCCGAGGTCTTCACGAAGCTGCTCACGCTGCGCGGGCGTCGCGTCTTGCCCCAGCAGGTGCGTGACGGGGTCGCCAACGTACTGGAACAGCATGAACGCCATGAACGCCACCGTGAGCATGACGGCGATGGCTTGGGCCAGTCGGCGGAGGATGAAGACGAGCATCTCGGCGAGTTTGTACAACGAGACGACGCCTGCCTCGCAACACCAACAAAAAGGCCACCCGAAGGTGGCCTGTCGAAATCTGCGCTGACCGCGCAGAAATCACACTCGATCAGAAATCGTGACGAACACCCAGCGCGAACGCCGAGTGGTTGGTCAGATTGGTTTCACGAATCGCGGTGTAGTCAGCGTAGACCTTCGTCCGCTTGCTCAGGAAGTAGTCGTAACCAATGCCCAGCTTCTTCAGCTTGACGTCAACCGGCACGCCCGCCAGCGGGGCAGCGTCGGTGTTGCGCATCGTGTACTGAGCCTTGATCAGGCCGGGACCAGCCGGAGCCGTCAGACCGAAAGACAGAGCATCGGTGTCCACCACGCTGCCGGTACGCGTTTCGCTCGTTGCGTAAGAAATCATCGGGCGGATGAAGCCGAAGTTGTAGGCGAAGCCGGCCACGATCAGCGAGTTCCCGTCAACCGCGCCGGAAGTCGCCGAGAACGTTGGGGTACCACTATTAATCTTGTCATATGCGAGACCGGCGTAAATCGGGCCCGAGGTGAACTCGATGTTCACACCAGTGTCCCGGCCAGCCGTGCCGCCCTCGCCAAGGCCAACCGCAACGTTGGCGGTCAGTCCACCCCAGTTCGGGGTCTTGTAGCCGACCGTGTTGGTGGTGCGGGCACCGAGGCCGACAGCCGACGGATTGGTGTAGTTGGCAAAAGTCAGAGCGCCGACTTGGGCGATGCCACCGTAGCCGAATGGATCGGTCTTCAGGCTGACCCAGAACGCCGGCGAGTACCAACGGCCGAGGTACACGCTACCGACCATGCTGCTGGTCAGCTGGACGTAGGAACCGCCGAACCAGAACGTGTTGGAAGCCGCCGGCTGAGTACCCGGGTTGGTGTTGCCGGTATCAGGCGAGAAACGATGCTCGATCAGGAACTGAGCCGACAGGCCACCGCCGAGATCTTCATTGCCGCGGAAACCCAGCCGCGAGCCAGGGCCGCCGTCACGCACTTGCCATGCCTTGCTGGTGCCCAAGGCGGCAACGCCGCCGGAACCGGCCGTGCCACCGTTACCCTTGGCGACGCTTTCGTCGATGATGCCGTAGATCGTCACCGACGACTGTGCGTATGCGCCAGCGGCGTATGCGCCCAGCAGTGCGAGAGCGAGAAGAGATTTTTTCATTGCGACTATCTCCTAGGTTGAACACAAGTGGTCCCGGTCTCTCCCCCTTGGGTGCACCGGGCCGAACTCCTCAGCGGAAGTTGGCGTATTCCACCAGAGGGCCCATTCGCTGCAAAGCGTGACAACCGCAAATCAGAGGCAAATGTTGTCCCCGAACAACGAGAAAAATGAGCCTGCAAACACCATGGAATCACCCATGAATCCACGTCAAAAAGACGCATGAAAAACGTCGCCCTGCCTAGGGTAATCTCGGGGGCATGACGCGCACACAGACCGCACGCCCTCGCTCCCGGATTGACGATTGGATCAACGCCGTCGACAACGCATTGCGGACGCTCTCGGGAGCTCATACGGCAGCGCGGCCTACGCCAACCCCCAAGGAAAACCCTCAGCCCTTGAGTGCGGACGAATCAAAGCTGTCGGCGTCGCTGATGCGCGTGAACCACGTTGGGGAAATCTGCGCCCAGGCGCTCTACAACGCCCAATTGGTGGCCACCCGCCACCCCGCCCTGCGCGAGAGTTTTCGGCAGGCCGCACGCGAAGAGACCGATCACCTCGCATGGACGCAGCAGCGCCTGCGAGAACTCAACGCTCGCCCAAGCTTGCTCAACCCGTTGTGGTACGCAGGCGCCTTTGGCATCGGGCTCGTCGCCGGCCGCATTGGTGACGCCACGAGCCTCGGCTTCGTGGTCGAAACTGAAGCGCAAGTGGAGCAGCACCTCGCGTCTCACCTCGACCGCCTGCCCGAGTCAGACACCGCCTCGCGTGCCATCGTCGAGCAAATGAAGTTCGACGAGGCCCAGCACGGCGCTCAAGCGCGTCAAGCCGGTGCGGCACAGTTGCCCGCACCGGTCCGGTGGGCGATGCGCGCGGCCGCCAAGGTCATGACGTCCACCGCGCACCACCTCTGATCGTCGGCAGCTCAGGCCTCGACGATCTCGTAGCTGGTCGTGATGTTTGCTGTCTTGGCCAGCATGGCACTTGCCGAACAGTACTTCTCGTGCGACATCTGGATGGCACGCTGCACCGCCTGCTCCGGCAATGCCTTGCCTGAAATCACGAAGTGCATGTTGATGCGCGTGAAAACCTTGGGGTCGGTCTGGGCCCGCTCCGAGGTCAGCTTGGCCTGACAGCCTCGCACGTCGTGCCGGCCGCGTTTGAGGATCAGCACAACGTCATAGGCGGCGCATGCGCCCGTCCCGGCCAGCACCGTTTCCATGGGCCGCGGCGCCAGGTTGCGACCACCGCCTTCGGGGGCGCCGTCCATCGCGAGCACGTGGCCACTGCCGGTTTCGGCCACGAACGTCATGCCCCCAGAGGGCACCCAGTTGATCGTGCATTCCATGCTGAATTCCACTGTTCTCAGTCGTCGAAGCCGCAGATTGTGCGGCCCCTCGCCTCACCCGATTGGGTGGGCAAAATTTATTGCAGCGCAACATGCGCACGAGTACACTCTTGTCCATCGATGTGAACCCTGTACCGCAAGGCGCACATCACCGTTTGTCTCCTCCACCTCCTCCATTGGTGGATTCAGCCCAAGGCAGCAATGCCTTGGGCTTTTTTCTTGGGGCGGCAGCGCGGAGGCCCTGCCTTATGATCCGGCGCCCTTTCTTCCCCCGCCGTATCTCCCAGGAGCAGCCATGACCGGCCCCGTTCGCCCCACGTCCAAACGCCGAACCAAGGCGCCCAGGGACGACATCGGCCTGGCCGGCTACCTGCAGAAGATCCTGACCGCGCGCGTCTACGACGTCGCCATCGAATCGGCGCTTGAGCCCGCGAAGAATCTTTCACGGCGCCTGGGCAACCACGTGTGGCTCAAACGGGAAGACACGCAGCCCGTCTTCAGCTTCAAGCTGCGGGGGGCCTACAACAAGATGTCCGGGCTGAACGAGGCCCAGCTCAAGCGGGGCGTGATCTGCGCATCGGCGGGCAACCACGCCCAGGGTGTGGCACTTGGCGCCCATCGCCTGGGCTGCAAGGCCCTGATCGTGATGCCGGTGACCACGCCGAAGCTCAAGATCGACGCGGTGCGTGCACTCGGCGGCGAGGTGGTGCTGCACGGCGAGAGCTACTCCGACGCCTACCTCCACGCCCTCGAACTCGAGCGCAAGCAACACCTGACTTTCGTCCACCCCTTCGATGACCCCGACGTCATTGCGGGCCAGGGCACGATCGCGATGGAGATCCTGCGTCAGCTGCAAACGCCCATCGACGCCGTCTTCGTCGCCATCGGCGGCGGAGGCCTCGTGTCTGGCGTGGCGGCGTACATCAAATCGGTGCGCCCCGAGATCAAGGTCATTGGCGTGCAGACCACCGATTCCGACGCCATGGTGCGCTCGGTCAGGGCCGGCAAGCGTGTACAGCTTGCCGAGGTCGGTCTCTTCTCCGACGGCACCGCCGTGAAGCTCGTGGGCGAGGAGACGTTCCGCCTTACCCGCGCCCTGGTCGACGACTACGTGATCGTCGACACCGACGCCGTCTGCGCCGCCATCAAGGACGTCTTCCAGGACACGCGCAGCATCCTCGAGCCTGCCGGCGCCCTGGGTGTCGCCGCCATCAAGCAGTACACCGAGACCCACAAGCTGAAGGGCAAGACGCTGGTCGCCATCACCTGCGGCGCCAACATGAACTTCGACCGCCTGCGCTTCGTGGCCGAACGCGCCGAGGTGGGCGAGGAACGCGAAGCCGTGTTCGCCGTCACGATCCCTGAGGAGCGGGGCAGCTTCAAGCGCTTCTGCGAACTCATCGGCCCGCGCAGCGTCACCGAGTTCAACTACCGCATCTCCGACGACAAGCAGGCGCACGTGTTCGTGGGTCTGGCCACAAGCAACCGCGGAGAGTCAGAGAAGCTCACCCGCGGTTTCACGAAGCACGGTTTCGCCACCGTCGACCTCACGCACGACGAGCTGGCCAAACAGCACCTGCGCCACATGGTGGGCGGACGCAGTGAACTCGCACGCGACGAACGCCTCTACCGCTTCGTCTTCCCCGAGCGGCCCGGCGCCCTGATGCAATTCCTCTCGAGCATGCATCCCAGCTGGAACATCAGCCTCTTCCACTACCGCAACCAGGGCGCGGACTACGGCCGCATCCTGGTCGGCATCCAAGTGCCCCGCGGCGACAAAAAGGCATTCAAGGGTTTCCTGGAAGGGCTGAGCTACCCGTGGGTCGACGAGACCGACAACCCGGCCTACCGGCTCTTCCTGCGGTAAGGCTGGGCTGAAGCCTCACAATCCCGACACAACCCTTCCGGCCGCATCGACTTTCCAGCCGACCTTGCCATGCCCGTCAGCCGATCGCTCATCGCTCCCACCGCCAACCCGTTGCTCGAGCGGGCACTGCGCGACAAGCTGAAGCGGCGCAGCGACACCGTCGGCCAGCTCGGTGAACTGGAGCCTCTGGCGATCCGCCTCGGCCTGATCCAGAACTCGCTCAAGCCACGCTTCCGGGCGCCGCAGATCGCGTTGTTTGCATCGGATCACGGGCTGGCGGTCGACGGGATCGGAGCGCCCAACCAGACCTCCACGGCGAAGCTGGTGCAGGGCCTGCTGAGTTCGCAGCTGCCCGTGGCGGTGTTCGCGCGCATCCAGGGCATGGACCTGAACGTCGTCGACTGCGGCGTGGCCGAAACGGTGGCCCCGCACCCACGGTTGATGTCGCGCAAGATCGCCCACGGCACCCGCAACTGCCGGGTCAACATGGCGATGACGCTCGACCAGGCACACGCGGCGATCCGCGCCGGCATGGAAATCGCCGACGCGATGACCGGCAACCTGATCGCGTGCGCCGGTGTCGGCGTCGGCTCGCACGAAAGCGCCGCGCTGGTGCTCTCGGCACTGGCCAACGAGCCGATCCACAACCTCGTCACCACGCCGATCATGGTGCCGGAAGACGAGGCCCGGCTGATGATGGTGCTGCAGGCGGCCCAGGTGCGGCACCGCGACCTGAGCGACCCGGTCGAAGTGCTGGCCGCGTATGGCGGTTTCGAGATCGCGATGATGGTCGGCGTGATGCTCGTCGCGTCGAGCAAGCGGCGTCTCATCATGGTCGACGGCATGCCGGCCTGCGCTGCGCTGATGGTGGCCGCGCGCATCGCGCCCACGGTCACTGAATACTGCGTCTTCTCGCGCAGCCACGGGCACCCGGGACTCACGGTGGCGCTCGGGTTGTTCAAGTCCCTGGCCCTGCTGGAGCTGGGCATGGAAAGCACCGACGGCACCGGCGCCACGCTGTCATTCCCGCTGTTGCTGAGTTCGGCCGCGCTGCTCACCGAAGTGGCCGAGGGTGAGGACGCAGGGCCCTCTCAGCCTGCGGACATGCCCAACTCGGGGCCCGGCAAACTCTGACGCGAGGCTCGCCAGCGCGAGCCGCGGTTCATCGGGCGTTGCCAGGGACGCCGCGCGAAGGCACGGCCCGCGGCGTCGCGGGCGGCGGCACCTGGGCGCCCGGCGCGGGAAACCCCGGCACCGAGATCGGGGGCCCTAGTGGCGCTGCGCCCGGAGAGTCCATCGTCGCGCGGGGCAAGGTTCCGGTGGCCGGAGGCGGCAAGGCCGGCAACTCGAGGACGAAAGACGTAGGGCCTTTGTCGACACCGATCGACGCCGTGCGCAGGCTCACGTTTTGCAGCACCAGTTGATCTTCGATGCGAGCACCGGCGCTGAAGGCCCGCGCCGGCTTGCCATCGATCGAGATCAGCGCCACACCGGGAGTCATGCCTTCGGGAGCGGGTTTTGCTGCCATCACCCCCAGCAGACGGAAACGCGTGCTGGCGGCGGGCGCCGCTGCAACTTGTGCTACAGGTTCGGCACCAAAGAGACGCGAGAGGTCGCCACGCGCACTGGTACTTTCACCAACCACGGCCGCGTTCAGCGGCACCGGGTCGGCTCGCACCACGAGGCGCATACCCCAGAAAACAAGGGCCGCAGCCACCAAAGCCCAGATCACGAAAGCTGACAATCGCGCCATCATCGGACGATTATGATTCAACGCCCCGTTTGCAAGCCATCCGTGCAAGACATGAAATCTTCCGCTTCGTCATCCACGCCACGCCGCGTACGCGGCTTCACCCTCATCGAGCTGATGGTGGTGCTCGTGATCATCGGCGTGCTGGCAGCGCTCATTGCCCCCAACGTGCTCGACCGCGCTGACGATGCGCGCGTGACCGCGGCCCGCACCGACGTCGGCAACATCATGCAGGCACTCAAGCTCTACAAGCTCGACAACCAGCGCTACCCCACTGGCGAACAAGGCCTGCAGGCACTGGTCACCAAGCCCACCACCGGCGCCGTGCCCCCCAACTGGCGGCCCTACCTTCCCAAGCTCCAGAACGACCCCTGGGGCCGTCCGTACCAATACGCCAACCCCGGCGTGAAAGGCGAGATCGATGTCTACAGCTTTGGTGCCGACGGCCAGGTCGGCGGCGAAGGCAAGGACGCCGAGATCGGCTCCTGGCAGTAAAGCCCGCTTCAGGGGAGCCCGCGGCTTCACCCTGATCGAACTGATGGTGGTGATCTCGCTGATCGCCATCGCCGCCGGCCTCATCAGCCTGTCGCTTCGAGACCCGGCCAGCACCCAGCTCGAGAACGAGGCCGCGCGCCTCGTGGCCCTGCTGGAATCGGCGCGCGCCGAATCGCGCGCCTCCGGCATCCCGGTGCGCTGGGAGCCGCGCCACGAAGCACAGAACGAAGGCTTCGAATTCAAGGGGCTCACCAACCCGGGTGAATTCCCTGCGAACTGGATGGGCGACGGCGTCTCCGCCGAGATCGTCGGTGCCACGGCGATCACGCTCGGCCCGGAGCCTTTCATCCCGCCGCAACGCATCGTGCTCAGACTGGAGAACCAGCGCCTCGCGCTGGCCACCGACGGCCTCGGCCCCTTCGCCGTGATCGACAACGACAGCGCCAACACCCCACCATGATGCGTCGCCCCAACACCGGGTTCACCCTGATCGAGGTGATGGTCGCCCTGGCGATCGTCGCGGTGACGCTCGGTGCGGGCATCAAGGCGGCTGGCGCACTGGCCGACAACTCGCAGCGCATCGTCGAGGTGACCGCGGCGCAGTGGTGCGCCGAGAACCAGCTCACCGAGCTGAAGCTGACCCGCTTCTTCCAGGTGCCCACGGAGTTCGAGTTCCAGTGCGAGCAGATGGGGGCGCTCTACAAGGGCAAGCTGGTGTCCAAGCGCACACCCAACCCCAACTTCTTGCGCGCCGACGCGCAGGTCTTCACCGAAGCAGGCCAGCCCGTGTTGACGATCTCCACCGTGTTGGGGCGCTGAAGCATGCACCACGTGCAACGCCGAAGCCTCCCACGCCAAACCGGCTTCACGCTGGTGGAAGTGCTGGTTGCGATGTTCATCATGGCCATCCTCGCCGTGATGGCGTGGCAAGGTGTCGACAGCATCGTCAGTACGCGCAACGCGAGCCAGGACCGCATGGAGAAGCTGCTCAAGCTCAACACCGTGCTCGCGCAGTTCCAGCAGGACCTCGAAGCCATGCAGGACAGCGGCGCCCTGCCGCAGCCCATGCCCTCCTTCGACGGCATCTCGCTGCGCCTGACCCGCCGCGCCGAAACCGGCCTGCAGCTGGTGGTGTGGTCGCTGCGCGGGGGCACCTGGTTGCGCTGGGCCGGCAACCCGGTCACCACCACCCAGGCCTTGCAGGACCAGTGGATGACGAGCCAGCAGTTCATCGGCAACGAGTCGGGCCAGCTGCGCACCGTGACCGGCCTCTCCGAGTGGCAGGCCTACTGTTTCCGCGACAACGCGTGGAGCAATTGCCAGTCGAGCAGCGGCAACACCGTGACCGACGGTGCCACACCGCCAGCCGGTGCCGCCTCGGCGCCCGTGCAGACCGACCCGCTCAAGGCCCTGCGCGTGGTGTTGAGCTTCGCCGAAGGCAGCGGATTTGCCGGCAGCATCACGCGCGACATCGCGCTCGGCCCGCAATGAAACAGCCCTCCCGTCGTCAACAACGCGGTGCAGCCCTGCTGCTCGCCATGATCATCGTGACGCTCGTGGCCACGCTGGCGGTGTCGATGGTCTGGCAGCAGTGGCGTGCGGTGCAGGTCGAGACCGCCGAGCGCTCGCGGGCGCAGTCGGCGTGGATCCTCTCCGGCGCGCTCGACTGGGCCGGCCTCATCCTGAAAGAAGACGCACGCCCCTCGGCAGGCCAGGTGGACCACCTCGGCGAGCCTTGGGCGGTGCCGCTTGCGGAGGCGCGGCTTTCGACCTTCCTCGCCTCCGACAAGGACAACAACGCCGACGACGGGCCCGAAGCGTTTCTCTCCGGCTCCATCACCGATGCCCAGGCGCGCTTCAACCTGCGCAACCTCATCGATGCGAAGTTCGAGGTCTCGCCCAACGACCTCAACGCGCTGCGCCGCCTGTGCGAGAACGTCAACATCGCCGTCAGCGTGGCCGACACCCTCGCCACCGGCATGAAGGCCGCCATTGTGCCGCCCGGCGCCGCCACTGCGGTGGCCAACCCGCCGCTGCAGCCCAAGCGCATCTCGCAACTCACCTGGCTCGGCGTCGACGCGCAGGCACTGCAGCGCCTCGAGCCATATGTCGTGCTGCTGCCGACCGAGACGTCGATCAACGTCAACACGGCCTCGCGGGAAGTCATCGCCGCGGTCATTCCGGGCCTCAACGTGGGCGACGCCGAGCGCCTGATCCAGTATCGCCAACGCACCCCGTTCAAGAAGCAGCAGGACCTGCTGGCGCAATTGCCCGGCGTATCCCCCGACAAGATCACCCGAGTGTCCCTCGCCACCAACTACTTCGAAGTACGCGGCCGCTTGCGCCTGAACGACCGTGTGCTGGAGCAACGCTCTCTCGTCGAACGCAACCAGCGGACCATCACGGTGCTCAGCACCGAACGCATCAACTCCACCGATCGCGAGCGCTGAATGGCAGTTGCAGGAATCACTACAACAAAGCGGCGCAAGCTGTTGATTCGGGTAGGTTTGTACGGTCGTGCAGTTTTAATTCCGTTACTCTCGCACCCTGTATGAGCACGCTCGTCGTCCAGATCCCTCCGCGCCCGCACCTGCAGGCCCGTGAAGCCGCGCCTGCCCCTGAGGGCGGCCTCAGCACGGAATACGACTATGTGCTGACGCCCGATGGCCTGGCCACGTCGGCCCAAGGCCGCGCCCCGGTGGCCCTGGTGCCCAAGGCGGCCAGCGCCGTTGCAGTGCTCGCCGATGCCGATGTGAGCTGGCATCGCATCACACTGCCCAAGGCACCGGCCGCGCGCCTGCAGGCGGCGCTGGTCGGTGTGCTCGAAGATGCCCTGCTCGAAGAAGCCTCCACCGTGCACATCGCCGTGGCACCGGGCGCCAGCGCCGGTGAACCCACGTGGGTGGCCGTCGTCGACCGCGCTTGGCTGACCGCCGAGCTGGCCACGCTCGAGAAGGCCAACATCTTCATCGACCGTGTCGTGCCGATGTCGTGGCCCGACGAGCCACCCTCCGGCCACTTTGCCGAGGTGGGCGATCCGTCTCAAGGCGCCACGCTGACCTGGGCCCACCCCGACGGGGTGGTGCAGATGAACCTGCAAGGCACGCTGGCTCGCTCGCTGCTCCCCAACCCCCTGCCCGAAGGCGCCCGCTGGAGCGCCACCCCGGCCACCGCCGCCGCGGCCGAACGCTGGCTCGGCGTGCCCATGACGGTGATGGACTGGCCCCAGCGCGCCCTGCAGGCCTCGCGCTCGCTGTGGAACCTGCGCCAGTTCACCTTGGCCCGCAAGAACCGCGGCACCCGCGCCTTGCGCGACCTGTGGCGTCAGTTCCTCACCCCGGCCTGGAAGCCCGCGCGCTACGGCCTCGCCACGCTCGTGGTGGTGCAGCTGATCGGCCTCAACCTCTGGGCCGGCCACCAGAGCCGCACCATGAAGGCCAAGCGCGACGCGATGGTCGCGCTCTTGAAGCAGACCCACCCGCACGTCTCGGGCGTGCTCGACGCCCCGGTCCAGATGCGCCGCGAAACCGACACGCTCCGTGCCGCCGCGGGCATCCCCGGCGAAAACGACCTCGAACCCATGCTGCAAGCCGCCGCCAACGCCTGGCCGGGCGACCGCCCACCCGTCGACAACCTGCGCTTCGAGCAAGGCCGCCTGACGCTCTCGGCGGCCGGCTGGAACCCCGACCAGATCGAGCAGTTCCGCAACCAGCTGCGCCCGCGCGGTTGGCAAGTCGACGCCCGCGACGGCACCCTCACCCTCAGCCGTGCTCCCGCCGGCCTTGCCGCAGGAAGGCCGCTGTGACCCGCCCCACCGCCAAGCTCCCCGCCCCGATCCAGGCCCTGCGCACCGAGGCGCTGCAGCGCTGGGCTGCCATGCCGCCGCGCGAGCGCATGGGCCTCACCCTCGCCGGGATCGCCATCGGCATCGCCATCGTCTGGATGATCGGTGTCGCGCCTGCCCTGCGCACCCTGCGCGAGGCGCCCGCCCAGATCGACTCGCTCGACTTGCAGCTGCAGGCCATGCAACGCATGGCCACCGAAGCGCGCGATCTGCGTGGCGCGGCGCCGGTGCCGGCCACGCAGGCCGCGCAGGCCCTGAAATCGGCCACCGAGCGGCTGGGCGACAAAGGCAAGCTCGCCGTGATGGGCGACCGCGCCACCCTCACCCTCAGCGGCGTAACCGGCGAAGCCCTGCGCGCCTGGCTGACCGAAGCCCGCAGCGGCGCACGCGCCCGGCCGGTGGAGGCGCAGCTGACGCGTGGCCCGCAAGGCTATGCCGGCACCCTCGTCGTGAGCCTGGGAGGAGGCAACTGATGGCCGCCGTTCGCAAACCCGCCCGCCGCGGCCTGCGCCGCCGCTTCGCGTCGAGCGCGGTGCCCACGCAATGGCAGGAGTCGTCATACGCCGAGATCGCCTGGGAAAAGTCGCGCAGCGCGGCCACCCGCTGGGCCGTGTTCGGTTCCTTGCTGGGCGTGGTTTTCGGGCTCGTGCTCTTCGCGCCGGCCGCGTGGCTCGCCAGCGCCGTGGCCAGCGCCACCGGCCAACGTGTGTTGCTTTCCGATGCCCGCGGCACCGTGTGGTCGGGCAGCGCCATCGCCGTGCTCACCGGCGGCCCCGGCAGCCGCGACGCCAGCTCGTTGCCCGGCCGACTGGAATGGACGCTGCGCCTCAAGGGCCTCGGCTTCGAGTTGCGTGCACGGCACGCCTGTTGCCTCAACGACACCGTGAGCGTGCACCTCAAGCCGGGCCTCGGCCGCATGTCGGTCGAACTCGCCCCCAAACCCGACTGGATCGGCCAGTGGCCGGGCGCCTTCCTTGGCGGCCTGGGCACACCGTGGAACACGCTGCAACTCGGCGGCTCGCTGCGCCTCATGTCGTCGGGCCTCAAGATGGAACTGGTGCAGGGCCGCTGGATCGTCGACGGCCAGGCCGAGATCGACATGCTGCAGGCCTCGTCGCGCGTGTCCACGCTCGAGCCGCTGGGCAGCTACCGCTTCAGCCTGATCGGCGCGGCCGGCGGCTCGTCGCAACTGCGCCTGTCCACCCTCGAAGGCGCGCTGCAACTCAATGGAGAAGGCACCGCCGGCCCCAATGGCGTGCGCTTCCGCGGCGAAGCGCGCGCCGCCACCGAAGCCGATGAATCCGCGCTGAACAACCTGCTCAACATCATCGGCCGGCGCAACGGCGCCGTGTCAGTCATCTCGATCGGATAAGCATGAAAAATGCACCCCTCCACAAGTCGCTGCGCCCGCTCGCCGCAGCACTTGCCGCCGTGCTGCTCGGCACGGCCGTCCTGCCGCCTCTCGCCTACGCGCAGGCGCGGGATTCGCGCTTCAAAGGCGAACCCGTCACGCTCAACTTCGTGAACGCCGAGATCGAAGGCGTGTCGCGTGCGATGGGGGCGATCCTCAAGCAGCAGTTCGTGGTCGACCCGCGCGTCAAGGGCACGATCACGCTCTACAGCGAAGAGCCGCTGTCGCCGCGCGAGGCCTACCTCAACTACCTCGCCGCGCTGCGCGGCCTGGGCTTCACGGTGGTCGAGTCGGGTGGCCTCTTCAAGGTGGTGCCGGAAGCCGACGCGAAGCTGCAGTCGAGCACGGTCTCAGTGGGCGGCGTGGCCCGCCAGGGTGACCAGGTGCTCACGCAGATCTTCAAGCTGAGCCACGAGAACGCCAACAACCTGGTGCCGGTGCTGCGCCCGCTGATCAGCCCCAACAACACCATCAACGCCAACCCGGGCAACAACACGCTCGTCATCACCGACTACGCCGACAACCTCGCGCGCATCGCCAAGATCATCGCGGCGATGGACACCCCGAGCGCCGGCGACGTCGAGATCATCCCGCTCAAGCATGCGGTCGCGGCCGACGTGGCCACGCTGGTGCAGCGCCTGAGCGACGGCAGCGCCACCGCGGGCGCCCCGGGCGTGCCCGGCGTGGGCGCCGCCACCTCGTCGGTGATGGTCGACCCGCGCAGCAATGCGCTGATCGTGCGCGCCTCCACCCCGGCGCGCATGGCCAGCATCAAGACCATCGTCGAGAAGCTCGACCGGCCGACCACTGGCGACAACCCGATGGGCAACATCTATGTGGTCTACCTGAAGAACGCGGATGCCACGCGCCTGGCCACGGTGCTGCGCGCGGCCTACAGCGCCGGCAACACCTCGGCCACCGGCGCTGGGGGTGGCCTCGGCGGCGGTGGCACGGCGGCGCAGCCCCAGGCCGCGGCGAACGTGGGCATCGGCGGGCAGGCGGCAGGCAACACCGGAGGGCAGAGTGCCGCCGCAGCCAGCCCCATCACCCCGGCCGCAGCGGTGTCGACCGGCGGCATGATCCAGGCCGACCCGGCCACCAACTCGCTCATCATCACCGCGCCCGAGCCCGTCTATCGTCAGCTGCGTGCCGTGATCGACCAGCTCGACTCGCGCCGCGCGCAGGTCTACATCGAAAGCATGATCGTCGAGGTGGTGGGCAACAACGCCGCTGACTTCGGCTTCCAGTGGCAGGGCCTCTCCGGCAAGGAAGGCGACAAGGTCGGTGTGGTGGGCGGCACCAACTTCGGCACCACCGGCAACCTGCTGGGCATCACCGCGGCACTCGCCGGCGGCTCGGTCACGAGTGCCAGCGCCACACTGCTGGGCGAAGGCCTCAACATCGGCATCATCAAGGACTTCGCCGGCACCTATGGCCTGGCCGCCATCGCGCGCTTCCTGCAGAGCCAGACCAACACCAACATCGTCTCCACGCCGAACCTGATCACGCTCGACAACGAAGAAGCGAAGATCATCGTCGGCAGCAACGTGCCCTTCATCACCGGGCAGTTCACCAACACCGGCACCGCCACGACCAACCCGTTCCAGACGGTCGAGCGCAAGGACGTCGGCATCACACTGCGCATCAAGCCGCAGATCGGCGAGACCGGCACGGTGCGCATGACGATCTACCAGGAGTCGTCGAGTCTCAGCCGCGACGTGGCACCCGGCACCACCAACGCCGGCCCGACCACCAACAAGCGCTCGATCGAGTCGAACGTGGTCGTCGACGACGGCCAGATCATCGTTCTCGGCGGCCTGATCGAAGACCGCTTCGAGGAAACCAAGAACAAGGTGCCGCTGCTGGGCGACATCCCGCTGATCGGCGCCCTCTTCCGCAGCGAGACGCGCGAAAAGCGCCGCACCAACCTGATGGTCTTCCTGCGCCCGGTGGTGATGCGCGACGCTGCGGCCGTCAACAACTTCTCGCTCGACCGCTACGACCTGATCCGCGCCACGCAGAAAGATGCCCAACCCGGCTACAGCATCGTGCTGCCCAACGGCGCGCCCGTGGTGCCGCCGCTTCGCACGCCCGCAGAAAGCGAGCAGTCGCAGCGACTGCGCGACTCGGGCACACGGACACCACCTCCGAGCCCAACGCCGCCACAGCCGGTGCCCGCGCCGCTGATTTCGCCGCCGGCGGGGGCCTCTGCGCCGTCGGCCACGCCGCCGCGCACGAACTGATCGGCCGAGACGCACATGGGCGCCCGCCATCCTCTCCCCTACGCCTACGCCAAGGCCCACAACCTGCTGCTCGAAGACGACGGCGAGCACCTCGTGCTGTGGGCGCCCGAGACGGTCTCGCTGCCGGCCCTGAGCGAAGTGCTGCGGCTGTATTCGATCGACAAGCTCGAGCGCGAATCGGCCAGCACGCTCGGCAACCGCATTGCCGCCGCGTATGCGGGCGGCGAGTCGAGCGCAGCCACGGTGATCGGCGAAGTCGAGAGCAAGGTCGACCTGAGCCGCATGATGCAGGACCTTCCTGCGGTGGAAGACCTGCTCGAAGCCGCCAACGACGCGCCGATCATCCGCATGCTCAACGCCCTGCTCACGCAGGCCGCGAAAGACGGCGCGAGCGACATCCACATCGAGCCCTACGAGCGCAGCTCGTCGGTGCGCTTCCGCGTCGACGGCACGTTGCGCGAGGTGGTTCAGCCCAACAAGGCGCTGCACGCCGCGCTGATCTCGCGCCTGAAGATCATGGCCGAGCTCGACATCTCCGAGAAGCGTCTGCCGCAAGACGGCCGCATCTCGCTGCGCATCGGCGGCCGTGCGGTCGACGTGCGGGTGTCCACGCTCCCCTCGTCGCACGGCGAGCGTGCGGTGCTGCGTCTGCTCGACAAGGGCGAGACCAAGTTCACCCTCGAAGGCCTGGGCATGGGCGGCGACACGCTCAAGAACTTCGACAAGCTCGTGCAGCAGCCGCACGGCATCGTGCTCGTGACCGGCCCCACCGGCTCCGGCAAGACGACCACGCTCTATGCCTCGCTCGGGCGCATCGACACCAGCACAACCAACGTGCTGACGGTGGAAGACCCGGTCGAATACGAACTCGCCGGCATCGGCCAGACGCAGGTCAACGCCAAGATCGACCTCACCTTCGCGAAGGCCCTGCGCGCCCTGCTGCGCCAGGACCCGGACGTGATCATGATCGGTGAGATCCGCGATTTCGAGACCGCGCAGATCGCGGTGCAGGCCTCGCTCACCGGCCACCTGGTGCTCGCCACGCTGCACACCAACGACGCCCCCAGCGCCGTGACCCGGCTCACCGACATGGGCATCGAGCCTTTCCTGCTGTCGTCGTCGCTTCTGGGCGTGCTCGCGCAGCGCCTTGTGCGCAAGCTCTGCCCGCACTGCAAGAAGCAGGATGCGCGCGGCCGCTGGCACCCGGTGGGCTGCCCCGAATGCGGCCAGAGCGGCTACAAGGGCCGCACCGGCGTGTATGAATTGATGGTGGCCGACGAGAAGGTGCGCGCGCTCATCCACGGCCGTGCCGCCGAATCGCAGATCTTCGTGGCGGCCGAAGCCAACGGCATGCGCTCGATGCGCGAAGACGGCGAGCGGCTGGTGATGGAAGGCATCACCTCGCCGGAAGAAGTGATGCGGGTCACACGGGAATAAGCAGGAGTAAGGCTCGGTGCCCGCCTACAAGTTCGAAGCGCTCAACGCCGCCGGCAAGACGACGACCGGCCTGGTCGAGGCCGACAACCTCAAGGCCGCCCGCTCGCAACTGCGCGCGCAGGCGCTGGTGCCGCTCGACGTCACGCAAGTCGCCTCGGCGGGCACCGAGACCAAGGGTCTCAACCTTTCGCGCAAGGTGTTCAGCTCGACCAGCCTCGCGGTGTGGACGCGCCAGCTTGCCGGCCTCGTCGGTGCCGGCCTGCCGCTGGAGCGCGCCCTCACCGCCCTGAGCGACGAAGCCGAAGACCCACGCCAGCGCGAGCTGGTGGCCCATCTGCGCAGCGAAGTGAACGGCGGCTCGCCCTTCGCCCGTGCGCTCGGCAGCATGCCGCGCGAGTTCGACGACGTGTACCGCGGCGTGGTGGCCGCCGGTGAACAAAGCGGCGCGCTCGGCACCGTGCTCGAGCGCCTGGCCGACGACCTCGAAAGCCGCCAACAGCTGAAGGCGAAGCTGATCGGCGCCACGCTGTACCCGGCGATCGTGTCGCTGATCGCCGTCGTGATCGTGATCTTCCTCGTCACCTACGTGGTGCCGCAGGTGGCGTCGGTGTTCACCAACTCCAAGCGTGCACTGCCCGCGCTGACGGTGGCGATGCTCGCCATCAGCGCGTTCGTGCGGAACTACGGCTGGTTCATGCTGCTCGCGCTGATCGGCGGCGGCATTGGCTTGAAGCTGATGCTACGCAACGAGGTTTTCCGCGAGCAGTTCGACGCCTCGATGCTCACCGTGCCGCTCATTGGCAAGCTCGCGCGCGGCTACAACGCGGCGCGTTTCTCCGGCACGCTGGCCATGCTGGCCGGTGCGGGTGTGCCCATCCTGAAGGCCCTGCAAGCAGCGGCTGAAACCCTCTCGAACCGCGCGATGCGAGCCGATGCGATGGATGCGCTGGTGCAGGTGCGTGAAGGGGCGCCACTCGCATCTGCGCTTGCCGGCAAGAAGCGTTTCCCCGGGATCATCGCCATGTTCGCCCGCCTGGGCGAGCAGACCGGCCAGCTGCCGCGCATGCTCGAGCGCGCCGCCACCCAGACCAGCACCGAGGTGCAACGCCGCGCGCTCGCGATGGCCACCATCCTCGAGCCGCTGCTCATCGTCGTGATGGGGGCGGTGGTGATGCTGATCGTGCTCGCAGTGCTCATGCCGATCATTCAGCTGAACACCTGGGTCAAGTAAGGCCCCCAGTCGCTTCGCTCCTGCCCCCGAGGCGCGCCACCCATCGGCCCGGGAAACCCGTGCCTTGGGCGTGGCTTGATGGGCGCCGGGCTTTGCAGGCGCGCTGGCACGCGGCTTGCGAAGAAATGCGCAGGAATTCGGGTTGTTATTGATGGCTATACGACGGTGTCGTTTGCTTCAATGAACCGAAGGTTTGCGTTTTCTGGAGGTTGTATGAGCGCATCCAAGGACCTGGTCACCGTGTCGGCTCGGGGCGGCAGCATCCCGATCGCCCGCATGCGCAGCCTCTACCGGGTCGACGACGTCGGCCGCAAGCTCGACAAGCTGCCTGACAAGGAGCACGAACACCTGCGCTCCACCTACGAGCGCATGCTGGAAAAGGGGCCCGAGCGCTTCCAGGTCAAGCCGTCGGGCCTGCCGGCGATGGACCATCTCTACGACGACCTGCCCAACTTCTCGGACGTGCTCGACGACGTGAAGCGCCAGATCGCGCTCTGCGAAGACAGCCGCGATGCACTCGAGATCACGCCGCTGCTGCTGCTCGGCCCGCCGGGTGTCGGCAAGACGCATTTCGCGCGTGAACTTTCCAAGCTGCTGGGCACCGGCATGGGCTTCATCTCGATGAGTTCGCTCACCGCAGGCTGGGTGCTCTCGGGTGCGTCGAGCCAATGGAAAGGGGCGCGCCCCGGCAAGGTCTTCGAGACACTCGTGGACGGCCAGTACGCCAACCCCGTGCTCGTGGTCGACGAGATCGACAAGGCCGGCGGCGAGCACGCCTACGACCCACTCGGCGCGCTGTACAGCCTGCTCGAGCACGACACGGCGGGAAGCTTTACCGACGAATTTGCCGAGGTGCCCATCGACGCGAGCCAGGTCATCTGGGTCGCCACCGCCAACGATGGCCGCAGCATCCCCGAGCCCATCCTCAACCGGATGAACGTGTACGAAGTGCAGGCGCCCGACCGCGACGCTGCCCGCCACATCGCCGCCAAGCTCTACCGCAGCATCCGCGCTGACCACGACTGGGGCAGCCGCTTCGCCCCCGAGCCCAGCCCCGACGTGCTCGACCGCATGAGCGAAATGGCGCCACGCGAGATGCGCCGCGCCTGGATGACGGCCTTCGGCAACGCCAAACTCGCACGACGCGACCGCGTTGAGGTGGCGGATCTGCCCGACACCGGCTTCAAGAAATCCAGCATCGGTTTCGTGCAGTAACCCCCTGCTCCAGGGGGCTGCGTTCCATCCCTCTTACAGGGGGCTGTAACGCTTTGTGTGCCGCGCGCCGCGAGGAAGCTGGCGCTGCAAAATTCCCGCTCGAAATCGGCACAGGGAAGACACAAGAATGCGAGACCGACTCAGCGACGCCATGCAAGGCGCCGTGGGGAGCGTGCTCAGTGGCCTCGACAGCGCACTGAACTCCTTGCTCGCCAGCTGGACGAGCGCACAACGCCTCTACAACCTGGAAGGCGAAGGGCAGCTGAGCGATCTGATGGTCGAGCGCTTCAGCCTCGTCGACACGGTCAGCACTCCGTTCCAGCTGCAGCTGCACACCCTGTGCGTGCACAACCGCATCCGCCTGCAAGGGCTGCTGGGCCAGCGCATCACGCTGCTGGCCACGCTGGCCGACGGCACCCGCCACCGCCGCAGCGGCCTCGTCTTCGAAGCGCGTGACGGCGGTGCCGACGGTGGCCTCGTGCGCCACGAGCTGCTGATCCAGCCCTGGCTCGCCCTGCTCGGCCACACCCGCGCGAGCCGCGTGTGGCAAGACAAGACCGTCATCCAGATCCTTGACGACGTGCTCGGCGCCGAGGCCTACCAAGCCCATGCCGCGTGGCGCTGGGGAGAGACCAGCGCCGACGGCGAGACCGAAGACCTCGCAGCCTTCCTCGCTCGCGGACCCAACGGCGGCGTGCGCTCCTACTGCGTGCAGTACCGCGAGAGCGACCTCACCTTCCTGCAGCGCCTGCTCGCCGAAGAAGGCCTGGGCTGGCGTGTCGAAGAAGCCGACGACGCACCGAGCGGTCACCGTGTCGTCTTCTTCGCCGACAGCGCGCGCTGGCCCGAGAACGCGACCTCCAAGAGCGCCGTCGGAGGTGCCGGCATCCGCTTCCACCGTTCTTCGGCCGCCGAAGAACAAGACGCCATCCAGAGCTTTGGCGGATGGCGACAGCTGAGCCCTGCGGCCAGCGCCGTGCTCCAGTGGGACTACCAAGCCAAGCGCGCCATCGCCGCCGAAGCGCCCACCGCCTACGACTACACCAGCGAGTCCCTGCGCGACATGGCCTCCTGGCTGCAGCACTACGACCCGGCAGGCGCCACCGCCGACACCGGAACGTGCAGCAGCACCGAGCTGCTGCACCGCGCCACCTGCCGACAGCAGGCCTTCGAAGCGCGCCACAAGACCTGGCTCGGCCGCAGCACCGTGCGCAGTCTGCGCGCGGGCGAGCACTTCGCGCTCACACAGAGCACGCTCGATGCCCTCTCCGAGCTGCAAGGCAAAGCCGACCGCGAGTTCTGCGTGCACAGCGTGCACGGCCTGGGCGTCAACAACCTGCCCAAGGAGCTGGGTGAGCGCCTGATGCGCAAGCCCGCCGCCGACCCTTTCGCCGAACTCGACGGCGCTCCCGCAAGCGAGTTGCTCGACACCCTGGCGCACGACCCGATGCTCGGCGAGCAGGCCGCGCAGCTCGGCTATGCCAACCGCTTCGAGGCGCTGCGACGGCTGATCCCCTGGCGCCCGCTGCCGGCCACGGCGCCCACCGCCCTCGGTGCGCAGACCGCCATCGTCGTCGGCCCGGACGGCAGCACCAGCCCCCAAGGGGCCGATGAGCTCTACACCGACGCGCTCGGCCGCATCCGGGTGCAGTTCCACTGGCAAGCCGCCCCGGGCGCCGATGCCCGCGCCGACAACCGCAGCAGCTGCTGGGTGCGCGTCGCGCAGCGCTGGGCCGGGGCCGGGATGGGGCTGCAGCACATCCCGCGCATCGGGCAGGAGGTGCTGCTCGACTTCATCGAAGGCGACATCGAGCGCCCGATCGTGCTGGGCAGCCTCTACAACGGCCGGGGCGAAGCGGGCCTGCCACCCACACCCGGTGGCGCTGCCGCCGAAGCCGACCCCAGCGCCTACACGACCAGCCACAACCACGGGCCCAGCGCGCAGGGCAACCTGATCGCCGGTGGCTCAGGCGGCCACAGCCCGGCTTGGCACGGCGGCGCCCCCGGCACAGCCACGAAGGACGCTGCCGCGCAGAACAACGCGGCGGCGCTCAGCGGCTTCAAGAGCAAGGAGTTCGGCGGCGAAGGGTTCAACCAACTCGTCTTCGACGACACACCGGGGCAGCTGCGGGTGCAGCTCGCGACCACGCAGCATGCAACGCAGCTGAACCTCGGGCACCTCATCCACCAGGCCGACAACCACCGCGGCCACTACCGCGGGCTCGGCTTCGAGCTGAGGACCGATGCCTATGGCGCGGTGCGCGCCACCAACGGGCTGTTGATCACGAGCTTCGGCACTCGCGAGGCCGACCCGGCCGGAGACAACGCCCCAGGCATGGCACTGCTCAAGCAGGCGGCCACCCTGGCCGACAGCTTCAGCAAAGCAGCCAAGACCCATCAGGCCACCGCGCTGGCGAGCGCCATCGGCACGCTCAAGGCCAATCAGAGCAGCCTGTCCGACACGCTGGGACCGATGAAGGCGTTGCACCAGTCCGCCAGCGGCATGGTGAGCAACGCCTCGCTCGACGCCGCCGTCACGGATGCGGGGAAGAAGAGCACGCAGGCGAGCGACGGCAAGCTGCCGCACACCGCAGACCCGATCGTCGCGATCACCGCCAAGGCAGGCCTCGCAACAGTGGCCGGGCAAGACATTCAGATCGCCAGTGGCGAGGCCATCAGCTGGCAGGCCGGACAGGACCTGCAACTCGCCGGCGGCCAGCAGGCACGACTGCATACCGGGCAGAGCCTGGGCATCCTCGCCGGCGCGGTGCAGGCCGGGCAAGGCGCCAAGGGCACAGGCCTCACGATGATCGCGGGCAAGGGGCCGGTGCAGATGCAGGCCCAGGCCGATCAGGCGGAGGTGGCGGCGAAGGGGCTCGTGAATGTGCAGAGTGCCAATGCGCACATCGATTGGGCGGCGGCGAAGAAGATCACGCTCACGACATCCGGAGGCGCGCAGATCGTCATTGGGTCGGAGGGCATCACGGTGCAGTGTCCGGGGCAGATCACGGTCAGGGCGGCTACGAAGAGTTTTGGAGGGCCAGCGAGTCTCAACCAAGACATGTCGGAATTTCCGAGAGGGACGCTGGTCGTTCCAATGACGCTGACTTTCGACAACGCTCCTGCCGGCGTGAAGTCCGGGTGGGCGGGCATGCCGTACAAGTTATTTGCAGATGGTGCACAGGTAAAGCAGGACGTCCTCGATGACACAGGGACTGTGCTGGTGATGCATTCGCCGACGGTTCAGGCCTATCAAGTCGAGCTGGCAAACGGCGTCCGGTATGAGATGCCGGTGGTCGACTCATATCGCAGTGCCAAGCGGGGCACGCTTGCAAACAAGGGGTTTCTGAAACACGAACCTGGCTTGGCTCCGCCGGACACCGGTGAAACGCGGACAGGCGAATCACTTCGTGAGTTCTATGAGCAGTCATTCAAGGCCTGAGACCCAACGAACCATAGTTGTCACACTCATTCGATTTCGTCCCCGTCAAGAACACCATGGCAGAAACTAGCGAAGCTTCCAGCAAACACGCGGTGCCTATTCAGCGGGGGCAGTACGCCGCAACCATTACTCCGCCGTGGTTCGTAGACAAGAGCGAATACGTGCCCAAGCTTGCATCGTTCAAGCTGCTAATCAATGGAGAGGAAGCCTTCGGCGAGGTCTACCGCGCCATCGAAGCCGCCAAGACGAGCATCAGCATCATCTGCTGGGGCTTCCAGCCCAGCATGTATTTCGTGCGTGACGGGCGAGCCCTCTGCATCGGGGCGCTGCTAGAAAAGAAAGCGCGAGAAGGCGTAATGGTGCGCGTGTTGGGCTGGGCTTGGTCTAACAAGCCGGTTACCGCGGCTAATTCCAGCAAGCTGGCCATCGGAGAGAACAACACTCCTGGCAGACGCTGGATTCCGTTCGCTGACAAGCCTGACTCCAGCAGCGACGAGCAACATCAATACGATCGCTGGTGGTACCTCAACTACGACCGTGACCCTTTGGCCATCGACGCAGCAGCCAGGTTCATCGGAGGCGATGAAAACCTGCCCCGAGACCGCCTGAGGTTCTTTAGCCGTGCTTTTGGGGTGTTGGACAGTGCCAGGATCGCCGGCACGAATTTTCTGGACAAAGGGGCTTCTGCCACCACCAAGGCCTTCGTAAGTGCGACGACCAGCCATCACCAGAAAACCGTGGTGATAGATCACGAAGACCCACAGTTGGCCCTGGCTTTCGTAATGGGCCACAACATGCTAGATGGCTATTGGGACACGACCGAACATGGCTACGCTCGCCATGCTCCCAACCGTGGGCGCAACGGTGCGACACCGTTACACGACTATTCCTCACGCGTTACCGGCACCATAGTTGGGGATGTCTTTCGCAACTTCGCAGCAGCGTGGACCCGAGAAACTGGCGAATCCCTGTCGATACCAGACTTCTCCAAGCATCAGCCGCGTGGGCAAGACCCGCGCGCGGTTTGTCAGATCCTGCGCACCCAGCCGCAGTATGGTCGGCAAGACATCATGAAGTGCTATCTGCAGGCTGTGAGCAACGCCGGTCAGTACATTCATATCGAGAACCAATACTTCCGGTGGCCTCCCCTAGCAGAGAAGATCAAGGCCAGCGCAGCCAAGATGTCTCAATGGGGGCGGAGGCCAGAGCAGCACGGGTCGCTGTACGTGTTCGTGATCACTAATTCGTCTGACGCCGGCATGGGTGTCGGCACTGTGAACACCTATCGAATGCTGGACAGCCTGGGCCGCGCCGACCGCATTCCGCAGGTGGCGCGCCAACAGCGCATGGAGTCGCTCGAGGCGCAGATCGAGGCAAATGAAGATGCAATGAAGCCGCTGCTAGACCAGCGCAAAGCGCTGGACAACGAGGCGAGGATGCTGCAAGGCATACCCAACCCTGGCCTGAACCGCCGCTACGAACCAATCAATGCGCAGCTGGCTCCGCTGGAGGTCAAGCAGCGTGAGCTCTTGGAGGCCAAGGCCAAACTTGAGGCCGATGGTGGCGGTGAGACCATCCAGGCTGTCGATGTGCCAGGCCTGAGAATGCACGTCGCCACCCTTGTTTCGCCTGACACGCCCCCCGGTAACTCGTGGCCCGAGGTCTACATACATGCCAAGCTGATGCTCATCGATGACGCTTTCATGACCCTCGGCAGCGCCAACATCAACACTCGCAGCATGCAGGCCGACAGCGAGATAAACATTGCCCATCATCGGCCGGAAATCACCGCGCCTGTGCGGCATGCGCAATGGGAGAGGTATACAGCCGGACGGGTGACGGCGGGAATGTCTCTGAACCTCGCCTTCGAACAGTGGCAGAAGCTGATGGAGCAGAACGCTGCGGCGAAGAAGTACAAGCACCGCCCGACGGCCCAGTTGTGCGAGTTCCTGCGCGCCAGTCCCGAAATCAGCAACAAGGACTGAGCTTGCTGCACTTCGCGATCCGAGCGACGCTTGCCTTTCTGTCGGGGCTGGCCCTTCTCGGGTGCCAGGCCAAGGACTCCCATATGAATGACGTCAAGGACATTCCCTCAACCATCAAGGCGCAGCTGGCGTTTACCTGCGTTCACGAGAGCGAGCGCATTCCGCCTCGCGACGCTGAAGCCGATCAGCTGTACATGCATGCCCGCTGGCTGGTCAAGGGCAACAAGCTACAACCCAAGCAGGAGGTGTTCTTCAAGATTGAGCGGTTAGTGCGCATCGCCAACGCCTACGGCCACGACAAGGCGAACATCGAACTGCGCCAACTCATCCAGTCGGGCAAGACCATCAGCGCCGACCGGCGCAAAGAGGTGCTGGACCTCACGGAGTCGCTCATCGCGCGTGGCATCCCTTCGGGCTACTACGCCATGGGCTGGTATGTGGAGCGCGGCTATGGCGTGAAAGCCGACCCGGAACTAGCACTGAAGTACTACCGGAAGTCAGCTGATCTGGGTAGCCCGGAAGGACAGTTTCTTGTGGGTGACAAGCTGGGAGATCTTGAGCATGGGCGGCAGATTGCCGATATCGGAATGGCCATGTGGCGCTGTGCGGCGGATCAACGGCATGCTGAAGCAGCAGGACGCTACGCGATCCATCTGCAGCTTGAGCGGCAACACACCGACGCAATGCGCTACTACCAGATCGCCGCAGCTGTCGGTCGATCAGTGTCGGCCTCTTCGCTTGCCGATGCATTTTCGGTTCGAGACCACGCCGATCCAAATTTTGGCCTTGGCCAAGCCGTCGATGCCGAGCGGGAGCGTCGATATCGGGCGATCGCGGATTTCTTGCATCGCTACGACTACCTCAATGCCGCGGTTCCCGAGATTGACAACATTGTTCCGCTACCTCCTGCACCGCTACCTGCCTGGGATGGGAAATTCAAGTGGCTTGAGGCGTTCGAGGCAAACATTCCTCCGCCACTGCCCACTGAAGAGCGAATCGCCGAAATGGCCCACGCCAAGGGCCTAGATCCGAAGACCGGTCGGCCGTTGAGCAAGTAGGTTGCTTTCTGCGTACGGGCCAGCAGCGGTGCTCGGCCACGGCTTTATGAGTCGCTAGGGCCGCCCGGCCTTTTCTGAACAGAGCCAGGAGGGAGACTCTGCGAGTGAGGTGCTCCTCTCACGCAGGTAGTTCGGATCTGAGACCCACCAGAGAGCGAAACCAACGAAACACGCGCAAGCTGTCGCTGAAACAGCACTGCATCAAGCTCCGATCAACATGCGGCCTCCGATTCACAAGGGCTTTGTCCCACGAACCAGGAGATCCCATGACCCCCACCCAGATCGCACACATACGCCGCAGCTTCACCCTCATCGAACCCATCGCCCAGCAAGCCGCCGCGCTCTTCTACGACAACCTCTTCACCGCCGATCCTCAACTACGGCGCCTCTTCCAGGGCAACATGGCGCAGCAAGGTGCGCGGCTGATGAACATGATTGCGACGGCGGTTGATCTGCTGGAAGCACCCGATGCGCTCATCCCCGCGCTGCGCAAGCTTGGTAGCCGCCACGTCAACTACGGCGTCAAAGATGAGCACTACGCCACCGTCGGTGCGGCGCTGCTGAAGACGCTGAGGCAAGGTCTCGGTGAGGCCTACACCGATGACGTGCACGCGGCCTGGGTGGCACTGTATGGCGTCGTCAGCACCACCATGATGGAAGCGTCGCGCACCGCGACGGAAGCGCAAGCCGCTTAATCGCAACGGGGCCTGCCGGCCCTACTCCACCAGCTTGGCGACGGCGGCGAGCAGGTCGCCTTTGGAGAAGGGCTTGTCCAAGCCCGCGCAACGCGCCTTGCGCAGGAACTCGCGCGCTCCCGGCGACAGGGTGTCGCCGGTGACGAAGAGCATGCGGCGCGACAGGCGTGGGTGGTGCTGGTCGACCTCTCGCCAGAGCGTCGCCCCATCCATGTCCGGCATGCGCAGGTCGGAGACGATCGCGTCGAAGCGCGCCGTCTCGAGCAGCGCCAGCGCCACCTCGCCGGACTCGGCCGTGGCCACCTCGTAGCCCGCGGCTTCGAGGATGTCACGCATCAGCTCGGTGATCTCCGACTCGTCGTCGACCACGAGCACCCGTGTCTGCAAGGCGGCATCCGTCGCCTGCAGCGGCACCGGCGCCGACTCGTGCACCGGCTCGCCGCTGATCGGCAGGTTCAGCCGGAAACTGGCGCCTCCGTGATGCGAGGTGGGTTCGAGCGTGAGGTCGCCGCCGTGGTCACGCGCCAGCGAGCGTGACATCGCCAGGCCCAAGCCGGTGCCGATGCCTTCGGGTTTGGTGGTGAAGAACGGCTCGAACAATTTGCCGCGCAACTCGGCCGGCACGCCGGGCCCGTTGTCTGACACGCGCAGCCACACGCGCGGCTCGCGGTTCTCGCGCCGCGCTTCGACACCCGTCTCCACCAGCACGCGCCGCTCGCCTTCGCACGCGGCGAGCGCCTGCTGCGCATTCACGAGCAGGTTCAACACGATCTGGCCGACCTGGTCGCCGTCGGCCTTCACGCTCGGCAACTCGTCGGCCAGTTGCAGCCGCATCTCCACGCCGTGGCTGCGGTAGCTGTAGTTCAGCATCTCGGCCGCCGCCCGCGTGAGGTCGTTGAGCGACACGTTCTCGCGCGTCGCCGGCTTGCTGCGCGCCATGTTGAGGAAGGTGCGCACGATGCGGCCGCAGCGCTCAGCAGCTTCGCGGATGCGTTGCACGTCGGCCAGCAGCGCCGGGTCGTCGCACTTCTCTTCGAGCAGGCTGGCACGGCCCATCACGATGGCGAGCGGGTTGTTCAGCTCGTGGGCCACGCCTGCGAGCAGGCTGCCCATCGCGCTCAGCTTTTCGCTCTGGCGCAGCGCGTCGCGCTGGCGCTCGATCTGCTGCGCGGCGCTGTGCCGCTCGGTCACGTCGACGAGCGAGGCGGTGTAGTAGCCGGTGCCGCCAACAGTCGTGCGCCACAGCACCATCTCGATGGGGAACTCGCTGCCGTCGGCGCGCAGCGCATGCATCTCCATGCGCTTGCCGAGCACGCGCGGGGCGCCACCGTTTTCCATACGGCGGATGCCCGCCTCGTGCGCCGAACGGTAGCGCTCGGGCATGATGACTTCGCTCACCAGGCGCCCCATCACGTCGGCGCGCAGCCGGCCGAACATGGCCTCGGCCGCCGGGTTGAACTCGACGATGCGGCCTTCACCATCGGTCGAGATCAGCGCTGCCAGCGCGTGGTCGACGATGGCGGCCTTGAGCGCCTCGCTCGCCTGCAGCTGACCGATCTGCTCGGCGAGCTCTTCTTCGCGCAACTTGAGCTCGGTGTGGTCGCGGCCGAAGACGATGATGGCCTGCACGTCACGGCCATCGGACGCAAACGGCACCATCGTTTCCTGCAGGAAGCGGCGGCCATGCGTGGGGTACTCGACCCAGCCCTGCCAGCGCAGCGATTCACCGCTGAAGAGTCGCTCCGCCCACGGAAGGTAGCCGGCGTAGGCCGTGTCGCCCAGCACCTTGGACAGGTGCTGGCCCATCACCTGCTCGGGCGGCAGGCCGTAGAAAGCGAGGGCTTCGCGATTGGCGTAGAGGAAGCAGTGGTCACGCCCGACCACCGCCACACGCGCGGTGATGTTGTCGAGCAAGGCGCCCATCAGCTCGGGCGCAAGCGGCGGGAGTGCGGATCGTTCCAGTCCCCAATGAGACTGGCCCGTCCAAGCAAACTCCCGCTCGAGTTTTTTCATCCGCCGGCCGGCACGAACACGTAGCCCACGTTGCGCACGGTCTTCAGGACTTCCGGCTTGTCGGGGTTGGTTTCGATCTTGCGGCGCAGGCGCATCACGCGCAGGTCGATGGAGCGGTCGAACACGTCCCAGCCGCGGTTGTGGGCCTGCTCCATGATCTGGTCGCGGTTGAGCGGGCGGTTGGGGTTGCGGGCGAAGAGCGCGAGCAGGTCGAACTCGGCGGCGCTGATGTCGATCTCCTGGCCGTCGGCACCGAAGAGGCGGCGCTCGTCGAGGTCGAGCTGGCAGGCACCGAAGCGCACACACCGGCTGGCCTGCGACTCGGCTGCCGCGGCGGCGGCGGCAGCCACCACGCCTTGCGAGAGCTTGAGCCGCCGCAGCACCGCGCGGCAGCGTGCGAGCAGCTCGCGCATCTCGAAGGGCTTGGGCATGTAGTCGTCGGCGCCGAGTTCCAGGCCGACCACGCGGTCGACCGACTCGCCTGCCGTGGTGAGCATCACCAGGCCCACGCTCGGGTGCGCATCGCGCAGCCAGCGCGCGAGCGAGAGGCCGTTTTCGCCAGGCATGTTGACGTCGAGGATGGCCAGGTCGGGCGCCGCTTCGGCAATCGCCTGGCGTGCGGCGAGCGCATCGGCGGCGGCACGCACCGTGAAGCCGTGGCGGCCAAAGTATTCCCCGAGCAGCGAGCGCAACTCGGGCTCGTCATCCACCACCAGCACGCTGGTGGCCACGCTCGCATCGCCCTCGGTCATGGGTCGTGCTCCCCTGTGCTGTGACAGGGCCGGATCATATCGGCCGCGCTCGGCGCTGGCATGCGTGCCGGCACCGGCCTGGCCGGCCGTGGCCAGCACGGCGGCGAGCCACTGGCGCGTGGGCAAGGCGCTCACGGCCGCACTCACGCGGCGAGCGGCTGCAGCAGGTCTTCGGCAAAGGCCTCGCTGCGGAACACCACCGGCCGCGTCTCGGCGAAATCGGGGCGGCGCGGGCGGTCGTTCGCCGCACGCAGGGCGACGGCCTTGTCGAACTCGGTGGCCGGGGCGGCGGTGCGGTGGAAGATGCGGTGCAGCGTCTGGGCAACGAGTTCGGTCATGGCAGGCTCCTGAAGGTTCTGGCGAGGTGTTGACCGTGACTGTGGCAAGCCCGCGTGTCGCGTGCATTTCACGACGGTGGCGGCCGTGTTTCGTTTGTTTCACCGGGCTGAACTTATGATCCCCCGCATGCCCGTCACCCTCGCCGGCCAGCTGGTCGTCGCCATTTCCTCGCGTGCCTTGTTCGACTTCGAGGAAGAGAACCGCCTCTTCGAAGCGCAGGACGACCGCGCCTACATGCAGCTCCAGCTCGAACGCGTGGGCGTGCCCGCCAAGCCGGGCGTCGCGTTCTCGCTCGTGCACAAGCTGCTGGCCTTCAACGCCAAGTCGCCGGCGGTCGAGGTGGTGATCCTGTCGCGCAACGACCCGGTCTCGGGCATGCGCGTCTTCCGCTCGGCCAAGCACTACGGGCTGCCGATCCAGCGCGGCGTGTTCACCCGCGGCGAATCGCCCTGGCGCTACCTCAAGCCGCTCAACGCGCACCTCTTCCTCTCGACCAACGAGGCCGACGTGCGCTCGGCCCTCGGTGCCGGCGTGCCGGCCGCCCGCGTCTACCCGCACTCGGCGCGTGCATCGGATGCCCACCCGAACGAAGTGCGCATCGCCTTCGACGGCGACGCAGTGCTCTTCTCCGACGAGTCCGAGCGTGTCTTCCAGCAGGCCGGGCTCGACGCCTTCCAGGCCCACGAGCGCGACCGCGCCAACCTGCCGCTCGCCGCCGGCCCCTTCAAGCCGCTGCTCGAAGCGCTGAAGACCCTGCAAAACCAGGAGTCGGCCGCCATGCGCCTGCGCACTGCGCTCGTCACCGCGCGCAGCGCGCCGGCCCACGAGCGCGCGATCCGCACGCTGATGGAGTGGGACATCGACATCGACGAGGCCATGTTCCTCGGCGGCCTGCCCAAGGGTGCCTTCCTGCGCGAGTTCGAGCCCGACTTCTTCTTCGACGACCAGACCGGCCACATCGAGAACGCCCTGCCCCACGTGCCCTCGGGCCACGTGGCGGCCGGTGTCACGAACCTCTTGGCGACAAAGCCCTAAGCCAGCCGAGGCCGGCCGTGGTGCCGGCACGCGGCCGGTATTCGCAGCCCACGTGGCCGGTGTAGCCGAGCGCATCGATCAGCTCGAAGAGATACGCGTAGTTCACCTCGCCTGCATCGGGCTCGCCCCGGTCGGGCACGCCGGCGACCTGCAGGTGGCCCACACGCCCCGTCGGCAGGTATTGGCGCAACTTCGCCGACAGGTCGCCTTCGACGATCTGGCAGTGGTAGAGGTCCATCTGCACCTGCAGGTTGGGCGCGCCCACTTCGTCGACGATCGCGTGCGCGTGGTCTTGCCGGTTGAGGAAGTAACCCGGCATGTCGCGCCGGTTGATCGGCTCGATCAACAGGTTCACCCCCGCATCGGCCGCGCGTTGCGCCGCCCACGCGAGGTTGCGCACATAGAGCGCCTGCAGCGGCGCACGCTCGGCCCCGGCGGGCAAGAGGCCGGCCAGCACGTGCACGCGCGGGCACTGCAAGGCGGCGGCGTACTCCAGCGCCTGCTCGATCGCGCGCCGGAACTCGGCCTCGCGCCCCGGCACGCAGGCGATGCCGCGGTCGCCCGCCGCCCAGTCGCCCGGTGGCGCGTTGAAGAGCGCCTGCTGCAGCCCGTGCTCGCGCAGGTGCTCGGCAAGCAGTGCCGGCGTGTGCTCGTAGGGAAAGAGGTACTCCACCGCCGCGAAGCCGTCTTTGCGCGCAGCGGCAAAGCGGTCGAGGAACGCATGCTCCCCATACAGGAAGCTGAGGTTGGCGGCAAAACGGGGCATGGCCGGCACCTTATCAGGTGAAGAGACGGCAGGAGGGTGTTCTGTCTTGCGCACCAGGCCGCGCGAAGCGCTTCGGTATAACGGCCAGCTCACACCAATACCAAGAAGGCACGACACATGAACTACCGCCGTCTGGGCCGCAGCGGCCTGCAGCTGAGCGAGTTGTCCCTGGGCTCCTGGGTCACCTACGCCAACCAGGTCGACATCGACGCCGCCAAGGAAATGATGGCCGCCGCCTATGACGCCGGCGTCAACTTCTTCGACAACGCCGAGGCCTATGCCCTCGGCCAGAGCGAGGTGGTGATGGGCGAGGCGCTGAAGGCCCTGAAGTGGCCGCGCCTCAACTACGTGGTGTCGACCAAGTTCTACCTCGGCCTCGCGTCGCCGAAGGACCGCATGGCCCTGAACGGCCGCGCCACCCTCAACCGCAAGTACCTGATGCAGGCCATCGACGGCTCGCTCAAGCGCCTGCAGCTCGACTTCGTCGACCTCGTCTTCTGCCACCGACCCGACCCCGGCACGCCGATCGAAGAAACCGTGTGGGCCATGCACGACATGATCAGCCAAGGCAAGGCGCTCTACTGGGGCACGAGCGAGTGGAGCGCAGGCGACATCCGTGCCGCCTACGAGATCGCCGAGCGCCACCACCTGCACAAGCCGGTGATGGAGCAGCCGCAGTACCACCTCTTCCACCGCAAGCGCGTCGAGAAGCAGTACCTGCGCCTCTATGACGACATGGGCCTGGGCCTCACCACCTGGAGCCCGCTCGCAAGCGGCCTGCTCACCGGCAAATACAAGCAAGGCGTGCCCGACGACAGCCGCGGCGCGCGGCGCGACATGGCCTTCCTGGTCGAAGGCCTCACGCACGAAGCGAAAAACGCTGCGGTAGCGAAGCTCGAACCCGTGGCCGCCGATCTCGGCTGCAGCCTGGCGCAGCTCGCCATCGCCTGGGCCGCGAAGAACCCGCGTGTGAGCACCGTCATCACCGGCGCGTCGAAGCTGAGCCAGCTGCAGAGCAACCTGGCGGCGGCCGACGTCATCCCGAAGCTCACGCCCGAGGTGCTCCAGCGCATCGACGAGATCACCCTCAAGCTCGCCGACTGACGCAGGTCAGTCGGATTCCAACTTGCGCACAGGGCCTCCAGCGCATCCCTCGCGCCCGGGTCCAGAATGCAGTGCTGCACTGCATGAATCTCGACATCCAAACCATCCTCGTGGTGCTGCTGGCCAACGTGTGGGCCACGGCCCTCGCGTTGCCCCTGCTGATGGGCTGGCAGGTGAGCAGCGCTGCCCGGCTGTTCCAAGGCAGCATGGTGCTGCAGGGCATGAGCTGGGCGGTCTTCCTCATCGCACCCAAGCTGCACGACCGCGCGCTCACGTCGGTCGCGCTGGGCCTCCTGGCGCTGAGCTTCGCGATGCTGTGGTCGGCCCTGCAGCACTGGCTCGGCCCACGCCCCGGGCAGCGGCTCATGTGGGCGCTCGTGGCGGCCATCCCGGCCGTCTACTTCCTCACCTACCCGAGCTACCCGGTCCGCGTGGGCACCTCCAACGCGCTCTACGCGCTGCAGATGCTGACGATCTGCGTGGCGCTCGCCTGGCCCGCAGCGCACATCGGCCGCCGCTGGCGCGGCCTGGTGCTCGCAAGCTTCGCGGCGCTCATGGTCGTGACGCTCTGGCGTGGTGTGCTCGGCGCCTTCTTCACCGACGCCTACCCCTTCTACCGGGCCACGCACCCGGTCAACGTGGCCGCGGTCTTCTTCAACCATGTGGCGCTCTCGCTGTGCACGCTGGGCCTGCTGGCCGCCTGGCGCGAAGAAGCCGAGCGTGAGCTGCGTCGCCAGGCACAGACCGACGGGCTCACCGGCCTGCTCAACCGCCAGGCTTTCCTCGAGCGGGCGCACACCTTGCTCGCCCACGCCGTGCGCTACGACGAGCCCCTGACACTTTTGATGCTCGACATCGACTACTTCAAGCGCATCAACGACCGGCACGGCCACGCAGCCGGCGACGCGGCGCTGCAGACGGTCTCGCAAGGCCTGCGCGCCTGCACCCGTGGGGGCGACCTGGTCTGCCGTTACGGCGGTGAAGAGTTCTGCGTGCTGATGTCACGCGCGAGCGCCGCCGACGCACTGCGGTTCGACGAGCGCCTGCGCGGCTGGCTCGTCAAGTTCGCCCGCGACACCGGCAGCGAGCTCATCGACTACAGCGCCGGCATCGCCGTGCGCCAGCCCGACGACCACACGATGGACGCCCTGCTGCTGCGCGCCGATGCCGCGCTCTACCAGGCCAAGGCCGCCGGCCGCGGCCGCCTGGCGGGCAACACCGATGGCGAGCAGAAGGAGCTGAGCTTCGACCTCGCGATGTGAGGCGCCGTCAGGGCGCGCCCCAGCCCAGCAGCTCGGCCAGGCGGCGCAGCACCCACTGCGCCTCGGCCTCGTTGACGCCGGCCTGCCCGCCCGCCAGACCTTGCCCGACGCGCTCCAGCACATCCGACTCGGCCACCCCCAGCTGCCAGAGCTTCGTGCTCGCCGTCTCGGTGAGCATGTTGGCCAGATCCTCGCAGTACTCGTAGCGCTCGCGGATCTCGCGAAACGACGCCGTGGGCTTGAGGCGCCCTTCGGGCACGAAGAGCGCGATGAACGAGGGCGGGATCTCGATCTGGTACTCGTCGGACATCAGCCGGCGGCGGCCTCGCGGGGCCGCTCGTTGAACTGCCAGATGCGCCCGCCGTCGACCACCAGGTCGTGGCAGTTGACGAAGCTGCCTTCGTCGCTGGCGAGGAAGAGCGCCGCGTTGGCGATGTCGTCGGCCAGGCCGGCGCGCGGCGTGGGCGTGGCGTGTGCCAGGTTCTGCTGCAGCTTGGCCAGGCGCTTGGCGTTCACTTCCTCGCTGGCGGTCGAGGCGCCACCCCAGAAGATGGGCGTGGCAATCGCCCCGGGCGAGATCGAGTTCACGCGGATGTTGTCCGGCCCGAGCTGCACGCCCATCAATCGCGTGAGGTGGCTCACCGCCGCCTTGGCGCTGGAATACAGCATCGCGCCTTGCGCCAGCCGGTGCGCGGCAATGCTGGAGTTGTTGATGATGCTGCCGCCGCCCTGCCCCTTCATCACCCGCGCGGCATGCTTGATGCCGAAGAGCGCGCTGCCGAAGAGCAGCTTCATCGCGTAGTCGACCTGCGCTTCGGTCACGTCGTCGAGCGTGCCCGGGGTGTTGCCACCGGCGTTGTTGAACATGCAGTCGAGTCGGCCGAAGCGCTGCACGGCGGTGTCGACCAGGGCGGCGATGTCGGCCTCGCGCATCACGTCGGCCGCCTTGAAAAGTGCCCGCTCACCCAGCTCCTTCGCCAGCGCCTCGCCGCGCTCCACGCTGCGCCCGGCGATCACCACCGAAGCGCCTTCGGCCGCGAACTTGCGCGCCGTCGCTTCGCCGATGCCGCTGGTCGCGCCCGTGATCACCGCCACCTTGCCCTGCAGTCTGCTGCCCATGAAAACCGTCTCCGTCTGTGTGTGCAAACCGCAGAGCCTAGTGCAAACCAGCGAGGGGCAGCGGCAGCATTTCACGGCCCGGGGGCACGAAAGTGGGAACTGCCGCAGGCGAAGCCCCTCAAAACGCGATCCTCAGCAGTACCGGGAGACCCGTTTGGCACCTTTTGCGCAGCCCTTGCAATCGATGTTCCTGCTCGGCAGGTCGCTCCTGGTCACGGCGCTCGCCGCCCTCGCCGCGGCGGCCCACGCGGCCCCCGAATCGGCCCAGGCGCTGCGCGAGCGCCACGCCCAGCTCGCCGCACAGATGGAACAAAGCCCCTTCCAGCGGCCGCTGGTGGTGCAAAGCAGCGACGGCGGCAACGCCTTGAGCGGCAGCGTCGACGCGGTGATGCCGCAGCCCTTCGCCCTGGCGCGAGAGCACCTGCAGCAGCCGGGCGCGCTGTGCGAGATCCTGATGCTGCAGGTCAACACCAAGCAGTGCGTGGTCAATGGCCAGGAACTCGTGGTGCACATCGGCCGCAAGAACGACCAGCCGCTCGAAGACGCCTACCGCGTCGCGTTCAACCTCAAGCCGCTCGCCAGCACCGACGACTACATGAGCCTGCGCCTGGGCGCCGACAGCGGCCCCTTCTCGACGCGCGACTTCCGCATCCAGCTCCAGGCCATTCCGCTCGACGGCGGCAAGCGCACCTACCTGCACCTGGGTTATTCCTACGGCATGGGCATGGCGGCCAAGCTCGCGATGCAGGGCTACTTCGCCACGGCCGGTGCCGGCAAGGTGGGCTTCACCCGCACCGGTGGCGACGCCTACATCGGCGGCATGCGCGGCGCGATCGAGCGCAACACCATGCGCTACTACCTCGCGATCGAGGCGTACCTCGCCTCGCTGGCCGCCCCGGCACCGCAGCAGCGGGCCCAACGGCTCGAGCGCTGGTTCAGCGCCACCGAGCAATACGCCCGGCAGCTACACGAGGTGGAGCGCGGCGAATACCTCGCAATGAAGCAGCGCGAGTTCCGCCGCCTCGGCGCCTGAACCTCTCGCCCTTCGCGCGCGTGGAGGGCCGGCCCGGCACCAGCCGCCTCGCGCCCGAGCGGGTGGCGAGCGTGCTCAGCGAAGCGTGGGCTTGAACCCGCGCGGCATCACCCCACGCGGCGTGCGCAAGGTGATCGAGTAGCGCAGCGCCTCCACCGGCGGCACGCTGTGCTGCCAGGCCCAGCGCGCCGGGCCGGTGAGCTTGTAGATCGAGCGGGGCTGCAGTTCGACAGTCACGATGTCGGCGCGCTGCACCTTCTCCGGCGTGTCACGCCGATACGGCCTGAAGCGCAGGCGCGTCGGCGCGGCGAGCGAGATCCCGACCACGCACTCGAACTGCGGCACGTCGCGGTGCCAGCCGAGCGGCGTGCCCGGGCGGTATTCAGCGACCAGCGCATGCACGAAATCGGCCGGCTCGACACCGAGCCAGCGCGCGGCCCGCTCGCGCAGCCAGTGGAATGAAGCGGGCAGCTCGCCGGCCGGCTTGAGCTCCATGGTGTCGTAGTCGAACACCCCACCGTAGCTCACCACGCGGCGGCGTGCGGTGTAGTCCTTGTACTTCGCCTCCTGCAGCGGCAGCGTGCCGATCAGCGGCAGCAGCGCGGCCTCTTCGTCGCGCGAGAGAAAGTCGTCTTCATACGCCGCGCCGTCGGGCAGCGCAGGCGGCAGGTCGGCGAAGAGGCCCGGCTGCATGCAAGCTCAAGGCGACGTCAGCCCGAACATGGCCGCGCCGTTCTCCCACGCGATGCGTCGGGCCGCGGCCGGCGGCAGGCCGCCCAGCCAGGCGCGCGCCTCGCGCATCAGGTTTTCATACTCGGGCCAGCGGCCGTTGGTCCAGGTGTCGGAGCCGACGAAGAATCGCTCGGGCTTCTCGCTCAGCAGCGCCTTCCACGCGGCGCTCAGTTTTCCATCGTCGACCGTCAGGCCCGGCCGGTACGACAGCTCGCCGTACAGCGTGGGGTGCTTGTCGAGCAGCGCCCGCACCCGCTCGATGGGCACGCCGCCGATGCCGGTGTGGGCCCAGATCATGCGGGCCTTCGGCGCATGCGCGAAGAGCTTTTCCACCGCCACGTCGTCCACGTGCGCGAGCACCACGAGATCGCGCTCCTGCGCGAGCTGCATCAGGCGTCTGGCGGTCGGGCCGTCGGCGTTCTTGCTGTCGTAGAGGTGGAACTCGCCGAGCCCGCGATACGGCCCGGCTGCGGTGCCGGCGGCCAGCTCGCGCAGCACCATGTCGACGATGCTCGGGTCGGTGGGCCAGCCGGTGTAGTCGGCGCGGTTGCGGTAGAGGCGCACGAACGGCACGACGGTGACGCCGGCCTTCTTCGTGGCCTCGCGCGCCGCGGCGAGCGCCTTGGTGCCGTCGTTGGGTCGGCTGTTGGCGATGACGGCGCGCACGCCGCTGCGCTGCATGCGGCCGAGCACATCGTCGATGGGGTGCGGGTCGACGGCTTCCACGTTGTAGTGCAGGTGCGCATCGAAGAGCGGGCCGGCATACGCGGGCGCGGCCGACGCAAGCGCCGGCATGAACAGCACGGCGGCCAGGGCCGCGGTCGCAGCGCGGCGGGTGAGCAGGTGGAGCGTGGGCATGAGCAGAACGGGGAGCCTCGACCCCGCATCTATACAACACAAGCGCCCGCATCGCCCGTCGGCAGGATGCGCCCCCTGCCCGCCACGGGATATGGTCGCGGGCTGCCAGAACAGGGAGGAGAGACGACATGCGAGCGTTGATGAGCGGTGCGGTGATGCTGGGCGCCCTGGCCGTGGGTGCCCCCACGGCGCTGGCACAGGAGCCAGGACACGAAGGCCGCCTGCAAGGCTGGGCCTTCGCGCTGGAGAACGACTTCTTCGGCCGCGCCACCATCAGCACCGACCGCTGGTACACCAACGGCTTCCACTACGCCCACAGCTACCGCCAGGGCCGCCCGGTGCACCGCCCGCTGCAACGGGTGCGCGAGCTCGGGCGCGACTGGTTCGGCATCGAGGGCGAAGGCGGCCAGGCCGCGACGGCGGGTGAATTCCTCGGCCACAACATCTACACGCCCAACGACGTCGACCCGAGCACGCCGCAGATCCACGACCGGCCCTACGCGGCGCTGCTGTCCTACGGCATGGGCACCTTCGCTTACCGCGGCCAGCACCACCGCGCGCTCGACATCCGCATCGGCGTGGTCGGCCCGGCCGCGGGGGGCGATGAGGTGCAGTCGGGCTTCCACCGCCTGATCGACGACGGCCTGCCCAACGGCTGGGCCTACCAGGTGCGGCCGCGCCTGGCGCTGCAGGGCACCTTCACCCACACGCAGCGCTACTTCGACCAGTCGCCCCTGCCGCACTGGGGCGCGGTGCACCTGCACGGCCGCGCCACCGTCGGCACGATCAAGAACCTGGTGGCCGCGGGCATCACCTTCGTGGCCGGCGAGAAGACGCGGGTCTTCGGCGCGCCAGACGAAGGTGACTTCTTCACCGTCGACTTCAACAACCGGCAGAACCACTTCGCGGCCGGCGAGCTGCGGCGCAGCACCTTCTTCGCGCAGTTCCAGGTGGCGGCGGTCGCGTCGAACTACCTGATCGAGGGACGCACCTACGGCCCGCGCCCCGAGATCGAACTCAAGCGCGGGGTGTGGATGTCGACCTTCGGCATCTCGCAGCGCCTGTCGCGCGAGTGGCGGCTCGAATACCGCATCAAGCGGCGCTCGGCCGAGTTCACCGCGCACACACCCTACGGCCGCAACGGGCAGATCCAGAGCTACGGCGAAGTGCGCCTGGTGCGCGACTACGACGCCGGGCCCGACGACATCGAGAGCTTCCGCCGCTAGGGGCTCGGCCCGCTCAGCGGCGCGGCACGAAGACGAAGTCGCCCGCCTCGTGGCCGGCAAAGCGGATGGGCGCGTACTGCGGCTTCTGCTGCACCTTCAGGCGCTGCGCACGCAGGCTGAAACGCGCGGCCACGGCATCGAAGAGGCGGCGTGTCTCGATGGGCTCGTGCACCGCATCGAGCACCTCCAGCAGGCTGCTCGCGAAGAGCGAGTTGCGCCCCGCACCGCCGTCGACCACGGGCTCCAGCCCGCCGCTCGTCATCGCCACACGCGCACGCAGCTGCGAGATCGCGCGCAGCGCCTCCCAGCGCCGCTCGCCCACGAGGTCGGCATCGGCCACCGGCAGCGCCGTGCGCGCCATGGTGCCCGAGTAGCACGAGTCGGCGATCACCAGCACCTGGCGCACGCCGAGCGCGTTGATCTGGTCGGTGACGTCGACCACCGAGACCCAATTGCTGCGGTTGCCTTTTTCGCCATCGACCGGCACCCAGTAGCCGCGCTGCGTGCTCTCTTCGATGTCGCCGTGGCCGGCGTAGAAGACGAGCAGGTTGTCCTCGGGCTTGAGCTTGGTGCGCAGCGTGTTGAAGGTGGCGAAGAGATCGCGCCGTGTCGAGTCGAGGAGCAGCGTGGTCTCGAAGCCGTAGCGCTGCTCCAGCATGCGCTTCAAGTCCTGCGCATCGTTGACGGGGTTGTTGAGCCTCGGCCAGTGGCGGTAGGCCTGGTTGGCGATGATGAGCGCGTGGAAACGCGCGTTGGGCAGGCCGTGGTTGAGCCGGGTCGGCGGCGGCGTGTTGCCGGCTGGCACGGCGCGGAAGTTGAGCGAGGCCTGGCCTCCCTGGCGGTCGACCGCGGTGAAGCGGGCCTCCGAGCCGCCCTGCGAGAGATCGATCTCCGCGCGGAACACCCCTTGTGAATCGACCGCCAGCGGCTTGTTGTTGAACATCAGCTGGCGCAGCCCCGCATCGCTGCTCACCTTGCCGCGGATCTCGCGCCGCACGCCCTCGCCACGCAAGGGCACGAGCGGCGATGCGCCCTCCGCCTCGGGCGTGGGCACCACGATCACCGGGTCGACCAGGTCGATGGTGATGCGCCCCGGCACCCCCACCTGCCCGCTCGCCTGCCGGAAAAGGCGCGCGGCCAGCACCGGGTCGCGCTTCACGCCAAGGCCACGCTCGTGCAGCGAGGCGAGGTTGATGAGCGCGCGGCTGTCGCCCTGCGCCGCCGCACGGGCGTACCACGAGGCCGCGGTGGCGGGGTCGGCCACGGTGCCGATGCCGCGCTCATACATCTCGCCCACCTGCGTCTGCGCCTCGGCCTGGCCGGCTTGCGCGAACGGCAGCCAGATCGCGAGCGCACGCGCCGGGTCTTTCGACGCCAGCGCAAACTCGCCCCCCGCCTGCGCGCACTCGTGCGCTGGCAGCTTCTGCGGGCGGCGCGCCGAGAGCGACGTGGCGAAGTTGCCCAGCTGCCGCACCTGCCCCGGCAGCAGGCAGTCGACGATCATCAGCTGCTCTTCCGACAGGTTGGCCGGTGCCGTGGCCGGCCCGCTCGCGCAGGCGGCCAGCGCCAGTGCGCCGAGCGCGACGAGCGTTCTCATCTCTAGATCTCGAACTTCAGACCCAGCCCCACGCGCGTTTCCTGCAGATCGTTGGAGCCGCGCCGGTGCGACACGTCGACGAAGCTGCTGATGCCCCGCGTGAGCTGCAGCACCACGCCGGCCGCGAGGCCGATCGAGCTGCGGCTCTCGGCACTGTCGGGGTCGAGCTCGCGCGTGAGGCCGTTGCTGTTCGTCCCGAGGATCGGGTCGGCGTCTTTCCACAGGCGCTGGCGCCAGGTGACGCGACCATAGGGCGTGAGCGTGCCGAAGCGCATGCTGATCGGCTGCTGCAGCTGCGCGCTGAGCACGCTCGCCAGCACCCGCTGCTTCTGCTCACCCACGCGGAAGCCGACCGTGCCGTTGGCGCCGTTCAGCGGGTCCGACAGGTCCTGGTAGATCGCCGTGAGCGCGCCGGTGCGGGTGTCGGTGTATTCGAGCCCGACCTGCGGCACGACGGCGCGTGGCCCGAAGCGCCAGATGCGGCTCGCGCTCAGCCACAGGCCCCAGGCGTTGCTCACGTTCTCGCCGGTGAACTGGTCGGTGTCGTTGCTGATGCGGCGCGTCTCGAGCTGCGTGCGCATGAGCGAGAACGCACCGTCGATGGCAATCGCATCGCGGGTGAAGTAGCTGAGCGAGGCCGCAAGCGAGGTGCTGCGCGTGTCGACGGTGGTGTCGCTGCGGATCACGTTCGGCGGCGTGCCATTGGTGGAGTCGAACTCGGTCTGCTGGCGCTGCAGCTTGCCTTTCGACACGTTGACCACGCCCCCCAGCACCCACTGCGGCGACAGCGCATGGTCGACCGCGAGGCTCACCCCGAAGTTGCGCACCTTGAGCGGGCCGCGCTCGAAGCGCAGCGAAGGCGCCGGGCCCCCGGGGCCGCCGGCCGGGCCGAGCGGGGCATCGCCCACGACCTGCGGCGCCGCAGCCTCGTTGTTGCGCACGCGCCGGTCCTGCTCTTCGGCGGCGGCGCAGTCTTCACCGCGTTTGTCGTCGGGGCATGGGGGTGGCGTCTTGCTCTGGGCCTGCGCAAGCGCGCAGACCATAAGAAGAGCCAGCGGCGGGATGCTGGAGCGCAGAGACATGATGGGGCACCTCCTGGTCTGCGCGGAGCTTAGCGCCGGCCCGGCGTGCCACGGTGGTTTTCAGCCCCCTAAGACGGCCGGATGTGACCTTCGTCCAGCCGCGGCCAGCCCCGCCGGCACCTCCTGCGGCACCTCCTGCGGCACCTCCTGCGGCACCAGCGACAAGCCCCGCCGCACATGCGCAAGGTGGAGCTTCACGTTGACCCACAGCATCACCGCGCCAAGCTCCACCGCCAGCAGGAGGTGCAGCATCGCCTCGGCCGCCGGCACTTTGCCCGCCGCCTGCGCCGTGGTCAGCACGCCGGTGATGACCCAGGGCTGCCGGCCCGACTCGCAGACGATCCAGCCCGCCTCGATTGCGATCCACGGCAGCGGCAGGGCCACCACGCAGGCGCGCAGCAGCGTGCGGCCGACGCGGCGCTGCGGGTCGGGCGTGCGCCACAGCACGAGCAGCACCAGCACCGTCATCAAGCCCCAGGCCACGAGCATGGCCCGGAACGACCAGAAGACGAGGCCGACGTTGGGCAGGCCGGCCGTCGAGTCCCTGGCGAGAGCCTTCAAGCCCTGCAGCGGCGTCTCGCGGGTGTCGACCACCCAGCCCAGCGCGCCTGGCACGGCGAGCTCGAAGCGGTTGTGCTGCGCCGACCTGTCGGGCACGGCGGCGACCAGGAAGTCGGCATTGCGCCCGTCCGTCTCCCACAGCGCCTCGATCGCCGCGAACTTCATCGGCTGGTAGCGCACCAGCCGCTCGCCGCTCCAATGCCCCGCCAGCGCGGTGATCACCAGCGAGACCAGGCAGAACACCGCCGCGCCCCTGAGGCCCGCACTGGCCACCTCGGCGTGCCGATGCTTCAGGCGGAACCACGCACAGATCGCCACCGCGACCATGCCGGCCAGCACCCACGCGCCCGCAATGGTGTGCAGCACCTTGGGCGCGACCAGCGGGTGGCCCGCGAGGTCCGTCACCGACGCAATGCGCGCCTGGCCGCCCACGAACTCGGCGCCCTCGGGCCACTGCATCCACGCATTGATCATCAGGATGGCGGTCGACTGCACCACCAGCACCACCGCCAGCGCCGTGCTCGCGAGGAAATGCAGCATCGGCTTCAGGTGCCAGCCCAGCGCGACCACCGCCACCAGCGTGAAGAGCACGGGCGCCACCTGCGCTTCGAACGCGAACACCGGCCCCACGATGCCCTGCACCACCTGCGCATAGCCGGCCCAGTGCAGCTCGATCTGCGAGCGCAGCGGGTAGCCCGTCAGCACGCCGCAAATGAAGTTGATGACGAAGGGCCAGGAAAGAAATCGCGCCACCTGCCGCAGCGCCGGCCTGCCCGTCAGCAGCGACCATCCCTCGAAGGCCGCCATCAGGGCCATGAGCCCGATGGTCAGCGGCACGAAGAGGAAGTGGTAGGCCGCGGTGAAGCCGAAGAGAAGCCGTGAGGCGTCGACGTCGGAGTACTGCATGGCGGATGAACCCATGAAAAAAGCGGCGGCGGGCCCAGCAGGCCCGACCGCCGCGAGGGGTTGAGGTCAGTCGATCAGGACGACACGTCAGGAACCGAATGCCAGTTGCACGCCGGTGCCCGGCACCGCACAGGTGTAGGTCACCTCCGTGCCATCGGTGATGGCGTTGAAGCGCAGCGTGGTGTCGGAGACGACCGCACCCGAGGCATTCGCGAAGTTGCCCGAGGCCGGCCGGTAGAGGTAGCTCACCGGCCGCCCGTTGCTCACCGCACGCGCCACCAGCTCGCATTCCTTCACCGTCCCGCCGAGGATCTTCGAGGTGAAGTTCGCCGCCGCCCGCGCCTTCAGCAGGTCGGCCCGCGCACCGGCGCTCAGCACCGTGGCGCGGCTGTAGGTCACTTGCTGGCCGACGATGGGTGCGAGGTCGGTGTCGATCGCGAGCAGGAACTGCTCCACGTCGCGCTGCATCGATTGCGCCCGGCTGTTGTCGACCGGGAAGCCCATCTGGAAGAAGCTCGTCGACATCAGCGCAAACGCCGTGAGCTCCGACGAAGTGCCGCGGTGCATGCGGTCGAACTGGATCAGCGGGTCGTTGAACTGGAACAGGTTGAGGAAGCGGAACAGCGTGTCCATCGACCCGTCGTGGATGTAGCCGAAGCCGCGGATCTGATCGCCCTGGAACGGCGCACCGGGCAGGCGCACCGTCGTCAACTCCTTGGTGCCGAACATGCCGACCTTGGTGTAGAGGTCGCGCAGGTGCGGCACCTTGAAGATCTGCGTCTCGCCTTCGAAGTTCGACTCGCCCTGCGTGCCGAAGCGACCGTTGGCCGAATCGATCTTGTGGCAACCCTCGCAGGTGAACGACGCACGGCCGGTGCCGCGCAGGTCGGCCAGCGGCTGCAGGCCGGGCAGGCCGTCGAACGGGCGGATGGACCCATCGAGGTTGCGCGGGCCGAAGTAGATGTCGCGGCCGCGCTGCTGCGAGGCGCTGAGCTGGTTGTTCAACGCACGCACCGGGTTCGGCGGCAGCTGCACCTGCAGCTGGAAGGCGGTGAAGCGGTCCATGATGCCCACGTCCTCCGGTGTCGGGCCGCTGGTCGGCGTGGGTTTGCCGAGCAGGCCGCCGAGCGCCACGATGAAGTTGCGGAAGTTGAGCACCTCGTTGTCGCCGTAGGCGGCGCGCTTCATGTTGTTGTCGGCCGAGCCGATGTAGCCGTCGACACCGAAGAAGCCGTTGGAGCGGTCACCGCGCCAGTGCATCGCGCCCGAGTTGCTGAGGCCCTGCAGCGTCTGCGTGGTCATCGGGCCCTTCATCGGGTGGAAGTCGTCGGCGTTCTTCGTGCCGTTCAGGTGGGTGATCTTGAAGGTGACGGTGCCGATCTCTGGGTTGAGGTTGATCGGGATCGGGTTCTTCTCGACCTTGCCGTTCGGGTCGCCGAGGTCCCAGGCCAGCTCGTCCTTGCCGCCGAAGGTGTGGCAGGCGGCGCAGGCCGACTCGCCGTTGCCGCTGGTGCGGTTGGCGTCGTAGAGCATGGGGCGGCCGGCCACCACGTCCGACGGCTCGGGGTTGGGCATCGCCGCGGCGGCGATCTCGCGGTTGGTGGCGAGGTCGATCACCTTCACCGCGTTGTCGAAGCGGGTGGTGACGTAGAGGCGGTTGCGCGTCTCGTCGAGCACCAGGCCGCTCGGGCCACCGCCGCTCACGGTGATGTAGCGCGCGCTCTGGGTGCGCGGGTTGAAGGTGTCGGCCTCCAGCGTGGCGGTGTCGAAGACGCCGATCTTGCTGGAGCCGAAGGCGGCCACGTAGAGCGTGCGGCCGTCGCGGCTCACCACCATGTCGAGCGGGGTCGAGAGGCTGTGGTCCTTGGCCGTGGGGTCGAAGCCCGCCTGCCCGGCGAGCTTGGTGTAGTCGATGTGCTTGTTGAGGTGGCGCGGCGTGGCCGTGCTGCCGTTGACGACCGTGATGCGGGTCTTGGCGATCTGGCCCTGCACCGTGCTGCCGCCGTAGGCGCCCGAGCCTTCGAAGCGGATGTGGTTCATCGACTCGGTGTTCGACACGTAAAGTTTGCCGGTCACCGGGTTGGTCACCATGTTGAAGAGCGTGGTGCCCACGTGCGGGATGGCAGCGCGTTGCGTGAGCGCGTTGGCATCGACCGAGAAGACGTCGAGGTCGGGCATGTTGAAGCCGACCGCGGCCGTCCAGTCGCGGCCTGCCACGTCGAGCCAGCGGCGGCGGGTGTTGTCGAACTTGACGATCAGGCCGACATCCGGCGCACGATGGCCTTCGTAGTTGGTAGCCGGCCCGAGCTGGCCGCCCGGCACCGTGACGCCCTTGCGCACGCAGGGGTTGGGCGAGAAGTCGGGGCACATGTAGTCGCCCGGCACCACCGTCGTCTGGTTACCCGACTTGAAGGCGGCCACGTAGACGGTGTTCCTGTCGGGGCTCAGCGCCAGCGCACGCGGCGTGTCGGAGAAGAAGGTCATGATCTTCAGCGGCGTGCCGCCGAAGGTGGTGCCGAGCGAGGCCGAGTCGAAGACCCACACGTCGGCACGGCCCACGCCGGGCGTGGTGAGCTGCGGGTCGCCGGCGCCGGGCACGCCCGAGATCGACGAATCGCTGCGGTGCTGGCCGCGGTGGGCGGTGGTGATGAAGGCGCGGCCATTGGCGGCGAAGACGATGTCGCGCGGCTCGTCGCCCACCAGCAGCGTGCGCGTGACGCGCGGCACGCCGGCGAGCGTGACCACGCTCACGCTGTCGGAGAGGTGGTTCACCACCCACACCTCGTCGTTGTTGCGCGCGGCCACCGCCACCGGCTCCAGGCCGACGGGGATGCGCGATGCGAGCGTCAGTGCGCCCGTGGCGGCCACGTTGAACACCTCGAGCGTGTTGTTGGGCGTGTTGACGGCGAAGAGCTTGCGCCCGTCGGGCGACATCGCGACCGGCCGCACCGGCCCGCTGTCGAACGTGATCGCGGCCTGGGCCTGCACGGCGCCAAGCAGCACCAGCGGTGCTGCGAGCATCGCCGCGAGGCGTGACCGCAAGCCGCTGAATCCTCTGAACCTGTTATGAGCACTCATGCCTTGTCTCCTCTAGCTGGCTGCAACAAAGGCGCGGACGGTATCCCCCGAGGGCCACGCGGATCAACGTTCAAAAGGGTGGGCCGCCCCCCTCCGCCGGCTCGGGGCTGCACCTAATAGGCGTTGCCCGGGGTGAGGCCTAGATTTCGCGGCGAACCGCGGTCATGCGGTGAAGGAAGAGGTGCGAGCGTTGATGCAGGCTGCTGCTGAGTTGTCGACAGGTCAGCCTGTCTGTGCCGCCAAGCTGCGCCCCATGCTGCTGCCGGCTTCGGCCGTGCGCCGCGAGGCGCTGGTGGCGCGCATCGACGCCGCCTCGCGTGCGCGCCTGCTCGCCGTGGTGGCGCCGGCCGGCTCGGGAAAGACCACGTCGCTCTCGCAGTGGCACGACAGCGTGCGCGGCGAGCGGCAGGTGGCCTGGCTGTCGCTCGATGCGCTCATCGTCCGGCAGGCTCGCGTTTTCACTTACCTGCATGCGGCGCTGCAGGCCGCGGGCGTGACGCTGCCCGAGGCGCTGCCCACCGCCGACTCGCTGGGCGTGGCGATGCTGCTCGACACGCTCGACCGCGCGCCGCAGGGGCTGTGCATCGTGGTCGACGGCTTCGAAGCGCTGCATGAAAACGGCCATGGCCAAGGCCTCATCCGCGCCGTCGAATACCTCGTGCTGAACTCGCCCGCCCATGTGCACTGGATCGTGGCGAGCCGCTGCGCGCCGGGCCTGTGCGTGAGCCAGCTGCAGCTCAGCGACCAGTGCGAAGTGCTCGGCGCGCGAGACCTTGCGTTCAACGCGCAGGAGGTCCGCGCCCTCGCCCTCACCCTGCACCGCCGCACGTGGGCCGAGGCTGAGATCGCGAGCGTGATGGCCACCACCGAAGGCTGGTGCGCCGGCGTGAAGCTCGCGTTCCGCGCCCTCGGCGCGCAAGCGCCCGCCAGCGCCGACAACTTCAACGGCGCGCACCGCGGCGTGGTGCGCTACTTCGACGAGGTGCTGCTGCGCGACCTGCCCGCCGAGACACAGCGCTTGCTCGTGCGCTGCGCCATCGCCGACCGGCTGAACGGCGCGCTGTGCAACGCCCTCACCGGCGACGAAGGCGGCTACGCGCTGCTCGACCGGCTGGAGCAGTCGGAGTTCTTCCTCATTCCGCTCGACGAGCAGCGCCAGTGGTACCGCCTGCACGCGCTGCTGCTCGGCTACGCGCGTGACCGGCTGGCGCGTGAAGAGCCCGATGCCATCCCCTCGCTGCACCAGAAGGCGAGCCGCTGGTTCCTCGCACAAGGGCTGAAGGAAGAAGCACTCAAGCATGCGCTGGCCTCGAACGACCGCGCCTGGCTGGTCGACGCGATGGACACCTGCGCCGTCGACTGGATCCGCGAAGGCGACCCGCTGGTGGTGATGCGCTGGCTCGCGCACCTGAGCAGCGACGAGATCGTGAGCCGCGACGAGATCTGCTGCGCCTACATCCTCAGCCTCGTGCTCGCGCACCGGCTGGTGGAGGCGCGGCGCATCCTCTACCTCGCGCGCAACCACCCGGGGCGCGAGCACAACGAGGTGGTGCAGTACCGCTTCCGGGTGCTGCACCGGCTGATCTGCGGTGATGTGTTCGGCAAGCAGGAGTCGGTGGAGCGCTACCTTGAAGGCGACCAGATGCCCGACCCCTTCTTCACCGGTATCCTCATCGCGGCGCAAGCCACCAGCCTGCTCGGCCGCAACCAGTTCGACGAAGCGCGCCGCATGGCGCTGCGCGCGCGCGACATCGGCGTGCGTTGCGTGACGCCCTACCTCACCAGCCACACCGAGACGCTGCTGTGCGCTGCCGAGTACCAGCAGGGCAACCTGCGCAGCGCCGCACGCATCTCGGCACGCAACTACGCCGCGCTCAAGAGCGCACCGCAGTCGCCCGCGTGGGTCAACGCCGCCGTCACGCTCGCCTGCGCACGCTACGAGCGTGGCCGCCTCGATGGCGCACGCGCCCTGCTGCTGGAGCTCATCCCCCACGTGGCGATGTGCTCCACGCCCTGGGTGTACTGCGCGGCCCACGTGGTGCTCGCGCGCCTGAAGGCGATGGAAGGCCGCTTCGACGAGGCCATCGGGCTGCTCGACGTGGCCCACAGCGTGCTCGACGACGTGGGCCACCCGCGCTACCTCGCCGAGATCTGCTACGAGAAGGTGCGGCTCGGGCTGGAGTCGAACGATGTGGCGCTGGCCGACACCACGGCGGCGAGCTTCGGCCTGCGCGAGCGCGAAGGCCACGGCGAATGGTCGGCCCCGCGCCGCTACGAGGAGGCGTGGGCACGCTGCGGCTTTGCGACCGCGCTGCTGGCGATGCAGGGCGGCGAGCACGACCGCGCGCGGGCGCTGCTGCAGGTGATCCGCGAGAGTGCCGACGGCGCGGGGCGCGTGGCACGGCGCATGTCGCTCGACTTCGCGCTGGCGGTGTGCCACTGGAGCGCGGGGCGCGACAAGCTGGCCTACGAGGTGCTCAAGCGCAGCCTCATGCACGACCAGAAGGCGGGCTTCTCGCGGGCGGTGTTCGATGACGTGCCGCGGTTCTCGACCTTCATCCGCTCGGCGTTTGCGGCGGGCAAGCTCGAGATCGCATTGCCGGCGAAGCCGTTCCGGCAGTGGCTGGGATTGACGGCGCTGGCCCCGGTGTCACCGCAGGCGCATCAGGTGGCGGGCGCTGCGGCGCCTGCCGTGCCGGCGCGCGAGCCGCTGACCGACCGTGAGCTGGAGGTGCTGCAGCTGCTGTCGAAGGGGCTGTGCAACAAGTCGATCAGCCGCGCGTCGGGCATGGCGCTCAACACCATCAAGTGGCATCTGCGAAATCTCTACATGAAGCTGGACGCGACGAGCCGCACCAGCGCCGTGGCGCGGGGGCGGGAGTTGCAGCTGGTGGAGTGAGCCGCCTCAGCGGTACGACAGCACCAGCCCGTGCACGAGGCGCGTCCAGCCGTCGAGCATCACGAAGAGCAGCAGCTTGAACGGCAGCGAGATGGTCGTGGGCGCGATCATCGACATGCCGAGCGCGAGCAGCACGGTGGCCACGATGAGGTCGACCACCACGAAGACCAGGTAGATGATGAAGCCGATCTGGAAGGCGCGGGTCAGCTCACTCAGCGTGAAGCTCGGCACCAGCACCATGAAGTCGTCCGACTGCAGCTTCTCGGCACGCGCCTGCGGCCAGATCGACGAGGCCGATTTCAGGAAGAACTGGCGCTCGCGCTCGTGGGTGTGCTTCTTCAGGAATTCCTTGAGCGGCGCCTTCGCCGCATCGACCACCGCCATGATGTCGTTGAGGCCCTCGCCCTTGGTGCCGAAGCTGCGGTTGCGCAGCGCGTCCGACACGTCCATGCCCACCGGCGCCATGATGTAGACCGACAGGATGATCGCGATGCCGTTCAGCACCATGTTGGGCGGCGTCTGCTGCAGGCCAAGCGCGGTGCGCAGCAGGCCGAGCACGATCACGAGCTTGGTGTAGCTCGTCACCATCAGCGCCACGAAGGGCGCGATGCCGAAGGCGACGATGAGCGCGACGAGGGTGAGCGGGTCGGGCAGTCCGGATTCCATGCGCGCGGCGCCTCAGATCTCGTTGGGCGCGAACTCCGACACCCTGACGCCGAGGCGGTCGCCGACCGCGACCAGGTGCCCTTTGCCCAGCACATTGCCGTGCGCGACGATGCGCACCGTGCAGCGGTTGAGCGGCTGGCCGAGGTCGAACACATGGCCGGGGCGGATGTTCTTCAGTTCGCCGAGCGAGAGCGAGAGGTCGCCCACCTCGAAGCGCAGCGCCACCTCCAGCGCGTCGAGCCGGTCGATGGGCAGATGGGCGCTCGGCTCGGCGGCGTCGGCCGCCGCAGCGGGGGCGGCAAGGGGCATGTCTCGGTTCATGGCAGGTTCTTTCGATTGCTGGACGGTGATGCGCGAGCCTTCGGCGTGCGCCACGAGTTGTCGCCCCGCGTGGCCCCCCAGCTCGGCGGTCAGCACGATGGCCGCGCCCGACGAAGCCCACTGCTCGATGCTGACGATGTCGCCGGGCCGGATGCTGGCCACCTCGCGCAAGCGGATGGGCGTGGTGCCGATGCGAAAGGCCAGCGGAAAGCGCAGGCGCTCGAACAGCGCGTCCACCATCGGGCTCGTGGGGCCGGCGGGTGATCGAGCACGGACGTGCGGCGGCACCAGCGCGTCGAGTGCGGCGGGCGACTCCAGCTGGATGAAGCCGCGCAGCCGCGTGGCACCGTCTTCCGATGCGGCGGTGAAGACCGCGGCACGCTGAGGATCGTCGAGCGGCCCGCGCGGCTCGCGCGCGTCACCATCAGGCGGCTGCCATTCGAAGTGCAGGCGCAGCGTCTTCTCCAGCGTGTCGACCAGCGGGTGCAACGCGTCGGCGAGCAGGATGTAGCGCAGGTCGCGCGGCAGCAGGTGGCCGCGCGGCTCGCCGAGCAGGGCCTCGACGCTCGGCGCATCGAGGCCGAGGTGGCCGACGTGCGGGCCGAGCTTGAAGCGGTAGCGTTCGTAGAGGCCGCCCTCGGCTGCGCCATCGAGCCGCCAGGCGAGCCGGTAATTCTTGCCGCCTGCCGTCACCGCGTGCAGCGCCGCGCTCGCGTAGAGACGGTTGAGCGCACGCACGGTCGCTTCGTCGGCCCGCGGCAGAAGCGTCGCCGCGCCGAGCTCCGTCACCGCGTCGTGAACCAGCGTGGCCACCATCTCTGCACTCACTCCATCAACGTGACATCCGCGTGTCAGGGCCATCCCTTCGCAAGTGGTGTCGAGGGGGTCGGGGCGACGCAGCGTACCCAAACGATCCGCGTCGAGAAAGTACGCAAATTCGTAGTCAGCAGTGCGTCATCAGGGAACACGTGGCTACGAGAACTCGTGGTTGCTGCGGGCCTGATGCGCCACTTAGAGTCCGCCCGATCGTGCGATTTCTCACGGGCTTTTCTCACGGTCCGTGCGCGCGGCGACACGCCTTCAACCCACACCCGCACCCCATCCATGGCCAGCACGAGCACCAGCTTCCAGCCCACCGGCAGTGGCTTGCGTGACCTGATGCGAAGCGCAGGCCGGCACCACGACCTGGTGCTGGCCGGCATGCTCGTGGCCATCGTGGCGCTCTTCGTGCTGCCGCTGCCCACGCCGCTGCTCGACCTCTTGATCGCCTGCAACCTAGCGGTGAGCCTGGTGCTGCTGATCGTGGCGATGTATGTGCCGTCGGCGCTCTCGCTCTCGACCTTCCCGTCGCTGCTGCTCTTCACCACGCTCTTTCGCCTGGCGCTCAACATCGCGTCGACCAAGCTGATCCTGCTGCAGGCCAATGCCGGCCACATCATCGACACCTTCGGCAAGCTCATCGTCGGCAACAACGTGGTGGTCGGCGGCGTGGTGTTCCTCATCATCGCCATCGTCCAGTTCATCGTGATCGCCAAGGGCTCGGAGCGTGTGGCCGAGGTGGCGGCGCGCTTCGCGCTCGACGCGATGCCGGGCAAGCAGATGAGCATCGACGCCGACGTGCGTGCCGGCGCGCTCTCCACCGCGCAGGCGCAGAAGCGCCGCCAGTTGCTGGAGCAGGAATGCCAGCTTCACGGCGCGATGGACGGCGCGATGAAGTTCGTGAAGGGCGACGCCATCGCCGGCATCGTGATCGCGCTCGTCAACATCCTGGCCGGCATCGCCATCGGCACGCTGATGCACGACATGAGCGTGGGCGCCGCGCTGCAGCGTTACGCCATCCTCACGGTGGGCGACGGCATGGTGTCGCAGATTCCGTCGCTGCTGGTGTCGATCGCGGCCGGCGTGGTGATCACGCGCGTCACCACAGGCGGCAAGCACGACACGCAACTCGCCCGCCAGATCGGCGAGCAACTCATGGCGCACCCGCGCGCGCTGATGATCGCGGGCCTGGCTGTCGGCAGCTTCCTGCTCGTGCCCGGCTTCCCGAAGTGGGTGTTCGGTCTGCTGGCGCTGGCGCTGCTCGGCGCGGCCTTCGCCGCACGCTGGGCGGGCGCACGGCGCAGCACACCGGCCTGGATCTCGCACCGCGACCCCGCCGTGTCGGAAGAGACCGAAGGCGACCACGCCGTGGCCGCGCCGCTGGCGGTGCGTTTGTCCAGCAGCCTGCATGTCGCGCTCGACCGCTTCGCGCTCGACCAGCAGCTCACCGCCGTGAAGGCGTCGGTCGAGTCGGACCTCGGCCCCGTGTTCCCGCGCCTGCAGGTGGCACACGCCGAGGCCGTGCGTGAACACGGCTACCAGGTGCTGGTGCACGACGTGGTGGTGTCCGAAGGCGTGCTGCGCCCGGGCTGGTGGCTCATCGACCCGGCGCAGGCCGTGTCGCCGCCCGCCGGTGCTGAGGTGGCCGAGCCCTTCGGTCCCTTCCCGCGCGTGGTGTGGACCGCGAGCCCCGAGCCCGGCACGAAGGCCTGGCGCGCAGAGGAGGTGGTGGGCCTGCACGTCGACCACACCGTGCGCCGCCACGTGCGCCAGCTCATCGGACTGCAGGAAGTGCAGCGCCTGCTGCACTGGGTGCAGCGTGATGCGCCGGAGCTTGCCGCCGAGGTGTCGCGCGTGGTGCCGGCCCAGCGCATCGCCGAAGTGCTGCGCCGCCTGCTGCAGGAGGGCATCCCCATCCGCAACCTGCACGCCATCTTCGAGAGCCTGGCGACCTGGGGCCCAAAGGAGCCCGACGCCATTGCGCTGACCGAGCTCGTGCGCATTGACCTCGGCCACTACATCACCAGCCGCTACGTCGGCGCGAGCCGACAGCTCGAGACCATCATGTTCGAGTCGGCCCTGCTTGAGCGGGTGCAGAACGCGATCGAGAAATCGCCGCGCGGCAACCTGCTGCTGCTGAGCCCCGCCGCCGCGCAGGACGTGCGCGAGCAGGTGCGCCGCATCCTCGGCGCGAGCGCCGGGCGCGTGGTGGCCATCGCCTCGTCCGACGTGCGGCGCTACGTCAAGACGCTGATCGAGCCGGTGGCGCCGCTGCTGCCGGTGCTCTCGTACCAGGAGCTCGACGAAGACGTCCACCTGCAACCCGTGGGCTGGGTCACCAACCCGCAGGCAATTTGAACCTCACCATTCGAATGACCCCCCAGAACATCCTCGACTTCACCCGCGAAGGCCTGCTCATCGTGCTGTGGGTCTCGCTGCCGGTGGTGCTGGTGTCGACCGTCACCTCGCTGCTCGTGGCCGTGCTGCAGGCGGTCACGCAGGTGCAGGACCAGAACATCGGCCAGTCGATCCGCCTGATCGCGGTGATGGTGGCCATCGTCGCCACCGCCGGCTGGCTGGGGCGCGACGTGATGCGCTTCGCCGAGCGGGCGTTCCAGAGCCTGGGGTTGCTGTCGTGAGCGCCAGCATGGTTCAGTCGAGTTTCCAGCGCTACGCGTTTGCGCTGCTCGGCCTTGCCTTGCTGCTGCTCGCGCAGCACAGCGGCGCGGCCGAGCTGCCGTGGCGCGGCAAGCCGTTCCAGATCGTCGCCAACGAAAAGCCCTTGCCCGACTTCCTGCGCGAGCTGGCCGCCTCGCAAGGCACCACCGCCGTGATCGACGGCAAGGTGTCGGGTGTCATCAGCGGCAAGTTCGCCGGCGTGTCGGCGCTGACCATCCTCAACAACCTGTGCACGACCAACGGGCTGACCTGGTACTACGACGGCGCCTTCCTCTACGTCGACCTGGCCGCCGACGCGCGCAGCGAGGTGCTGCCGATCGCGAGCGCCAACGCGGCGCGCATCTCCGAGACACTCGCGCGCCTGCGCATCGCCGACAGCCGCTACCCGCTCACCATCAGCCGCGACGACGGCACGGTGCACGTGTCGGGCCCCAAGCGCTACGTCGAGATGGTGCGCCAGGCGGTGCGCCTGGTCGACCAGCGCACCGCGCTCGCCGACGGCGCCGAGATCCGCCTCTTCCCGCTCAAGTACGCCTGGGCGGCCGACTTCAAGATCAACCGCAGCGGCCGCGAGACGGTGATCCCCGGCGTGGCCAACGTGCTGCGCAGCCTCTATGGGCGCCACGCGGGTGCGGCCGGCGGCTCGGGCGGCCGCTCGTCGGGCTCGGCCCTGGGCGTGGGGCCCAACCGGCAGATCAAGATGCGCAGCGGCGACGTGGTCAACGCGCCCAAGCTCGAGCTGCCGGGCGTGTCACCCGCGGGTGGTGACGACACCCTCGGCGGCGTGTCGTCGATGAGCGCGAGCGGCGAGCTGCCGCAGTTCCAGGCCGACACCCGCATGAATGCCGTGCTGGTGCGCGACACGCCCGACCGCATGGCGCAGTACGCGCGCCTCATCGAGTCGATGGACGTGCGCCCGCGCCTGCTGGAGATCGAGGTCACGATCATGGACATCAGCACCGACCGGCTGCAAAGCCTGGGCGTGGACTGGCGCGCCAACGGTCGCCATGCCGACGTGCAGACCGGCCGTGGCGACGCGCCGCCGCTCACCTGGGGCAATGCCACCACCGAAGGCGGCACCACCCGCGCCACCACGCCGCTCGGCCTCGTCTTCACCGCCGCCATCGGCAACGACATCCGCAACTACCTGCTGGCCCGCGTGAGCGCGCTCGCCACCAAGGGCGACGCGAACTTCGTCGCCCGGCCCAAGGTGATGACGCTCGACAACACCGAGGCGGTGCTCGAGAACCTGAGCGAGTTCTACGTGCGGGTCGACGGCTTCCAGGACGCCGGCCTCTTCAGCGTGACGGCGGGCACCGCGGTGCGTGTCACGCCCCTCATCGTCGACGACAAGGGCGCGCGCGGCGTGCTGATGTCGATCGACATCGTCGACGGCGACCTGAGCGCGGCCTCGGTCGACCGCATTCCCATCGTGCGCCGGCGCACCGTCAACACGCAGGCGCTGGTCGACGAGGGCACGAGCCTGCTGATCGCCGGCTACTCGTCCGAGGAAAAGAGCAACGTCAGCTCGGGCGTGCCGCTGCTGTCGGACATCCCGCTGGTGGGCAAGCTCTTCCAATACAGCGACAAGAAGCAGGTGAACATGGAGCGCTTCTACCTGCTCACGCCGCGCCTGGTCACCCCTGCTGCCGCGGCCGCGGCGGCCGCATCTGCCGCTGGAGGCTGACATGAGCGCCTTGCCTCTCACCGACGCGCTGCAGCCCCGCACCCCCACGGCGCACTGGTGCCTGCGCTTCCTCAGCGGTGCCGTGAAGGGCCGCACCATCGTGCTCAAGCCGGGTGCCAACGTGCTGGGCTCGGGCGGCGAGTGCGAGGTGATGCTGCCCGGTGGCGACGTGCTGCCGCGCCACCTCGTCTTCACCGTGGGCGAGCTGGTGGTGACGATGCAGAAGGTCGGCACCGCCGGTGCCCGGCTCAACGGCGAAGAGATGACACAGCCGCGCAAGAGCGTGGTCGCCGGCGACATCGTGAGCGTGGGCGCGATCGACTTCCAGCTCGACCGCAGCTACCCCGCGAGCGAACACGACGACCGCATGTTCGCGCCGCTGCACGCCGTGCCGTCTGACCCTGGCGCCGGCGCGCCGGCCGCGCCGAGCCGCACGCCCTCGCTGCGCCTGTTGGTGGGCGGCGTGGTGGCCGCGCTCGCGCTCGTGAGCCTGGCAGCGGTCGGCCTGGGCGGCAATGCGCTCGGCTCGCACGCGGGGGCCGGCAGCGTCAACCTCGCCGAGGTGGAGCAGGCGCTCGTGCCCTTCCCCGAGGCGCAGGTGGTCGGGGCGCCGGGTGGGCAGGTCACCGTGCGCGGCTATGTCGAATCGCGCCAGCGGCGCGAGGCGCTGCAACAGGCGCTGCAACGCTTCGGCCCCAAGGTGACGGTGAACGTGCACGCCGCCGAAGACATGGTCGAGCAGGCCCGCCGCTACGTGGGCGACCCGGGTGTCGCCGTCACCTACGCCGGCCAGGGCCGCCTGGTGCTCAGCGGCACGGTGGAAGACAGCGCCGTGCGCCAGAAGATCCGCCGCCTCGGCGAGGACCTGCACCCCCACGTGCTCGTCTCCGACAAGGTGCAGTACCGCGAGAAGCCCGTCACCGAGGCGAGCAACGCGAAGCAGCAATGGGACGGCTGGCAGAGCGTGCTGCCCGCACGCATGGTCAGCATCACCGAAGACGAGAACGGCCTGCGCCACATCCAGCTCGCCAACGGCAGCCGCTACTACGAAGGCGCCGTGCTGCGCTCCGGCCAGGAACTCAAGCGCATCGGTGCCGACGGCCTGGTGCTCGGCGCCAGCCCCGATGCGCCCAACGGCGCCGCAAAGGCCACCCGATGAACACGACCCGACACCCTGCGAACCCCCGGTTCGCTTCCCCGATTTCCACGCGGCGGCGCGCGAGCCGCGGGGAATGCCCCCGTCCAACCGGACGGGACTTTCACCGCCCGTGCTGACGCACGGCATCACACATCCCACAGGAGAGAGAAATGCCCTCACCCATCGAAGACTCCAAGCAACAGATGCTCGAAGCCATGCGCCTGAACGCCGACCTGATGGCGACCAGCACCACGGTGTCGGTCGGCATCCAGGCCGCCTCGTCCACCGCGCACACGATGAACGGCGCGGCCGCGGCCGGCGGCGAAGTCGCCAAGTCGACCGGCAACGACATCCGCCAGTCGGCCAAGTCGTCGTGAGTCCGTCCGCGCGCGGTGGCCGGGCACCGGCCGCCCGCGCGGGCCTCTCGATGCCCATGCCTTTCAGCAGGAGGTGAACCATGACAGATCCCGTTGCTTCGGGCGCCGCCGCCGCGGCCACCCCCGAGATCGCCGGTCCGGCGCAGCAGCAGGCCACTGCCGCCTCGCGCTTCGCGCCGGGCGACACGCAGATGTTCGCCAAGCTCATGCAGGGTGCGCCGGCGCCCACGATGACGGCGATGGACACCGGCTCGATCTCCGACGCGGCCAAGGCCATGGCCGCGCAGCTCAGCGGCAACGTGCGCTCGTTCGAGGACATGCGCCGCAGCATGCTCGAGTCGGTCGACTTCCGCGACCCGATCAAGACCATGTTCCTGATGACCGACCACTCGCTGGAGGCCCACATGATGTTCACCAAGATGCACATCTCCACGGGTCTCGCGAGCGCGGCCACGAGCCTCTTCGGCACCTTGCTCAAGAACCAGCAGTGAGGCTGGCCGTGACGCACCCCGCATCTTTCTTCCATCGCGGGCTGGCGGCGCTCGTGCTGCTGCTGTGCCTCGCAGGCTGCAAGGTCGGCCTCTACTCCAACCTCAACGAGCAGGAGGCCAACGAGATCGTCGCGGCCCTGGCCGCCGATGGTGTGGACGCCGCCAAGGAGCGCCAGGAGGGCAACAACTGGCAGGTGCTCGTCGACGAAGGCCGGCTCGGCCGCGCGCTCGACATCCTGCGCGCGCAGGGCCTGCCGCACGACCGCTACGCCAGCATGGGCGACGTGTTCCAGAAGCAGGGCCTGGTCTCCACGCCCGCCGAGGAGCGCATGCGCTACATCTATGCGGTGTCGCAGGAGCTGTCGCAGACGCTGCGCAAGGTCGACGGTGTCGTCACCGCGCGCGTGCACGTCGTGATCCCGGCCAACGACCCGCTGAGCGACAAGATCCGGCCTTCGTCGGCCGCCGTCTTCATCAAGCACCGCCCCGACGTGGACCTGCGCCTGCTCGCACCCGCGGTGAAGGAGATGGTGGCCCACAGCATCGAGGGGCTGACGCACGAGCAGGTGTCGCTCTCGCTCTTCGAAGCACGCCGCACGGCCGACGCGGCGCCCGGCACCGTGCCGGGCGAGCGGCAGGTGCTGGGCATGCCGACGCAGACGGCCGTGGTGCTGCTCGTCCTGCTGCTGGCCGCCGCCGTGTGCGTGATGGCGCTGCCCACGCTCCTGCGCCGCCAGGGCCTCGACTGGCGCACCTGGGTGCGCCGCCAGGTGCTCCGGCGCTGAGGTTTCAGGCGAGCGATGTCTGCTGCCACGGCCTCCCCCACCGTCGCCCAACCGGGGCCCATGGACCTCGTGCGCCTGGTGACGCGCTTCAACCTGCACCCGGAGAACGGCCTGCACCCGAGCTGGCTGCCGGCGTCGTGGCCGGCGCGGCATCGGGTGCCCACGCGCTACGGCCCGGCCGGCCGTGCCGTGCTGGCCGAGCTGCTGCAGCGCCGCCAGGCCGGCGCTGCGAACAATGCATCGGGCCTCGACTTCCAGTTCGACTCGCGTCTCAAGCGCCTGGTGCTGATGGACGCCGCCTCGCTGCGGCGGCTCGCGGCCTACATGGGCTTCAGCGTGCACCTGCCGCTCTTCAAGCAGCGCGGCGGCGCCGGCGCGCAGCTGCGCCGCCAGGCCCGGCGCTACGACGAGGATGCGGTCGACTTCATGCTCGACCGCGTGCCGCCCTTGAGCGAGCTGCAGATGGACCACCAGCCGCTGTTGCAGCGCCCGCTGTGCGCCGGCCGCGTGGCCGTGCAGCGTGGCCATCGGCTGCTGCTCGCGGCTGCGGCACCGGAAGGCGAGGCCGTGCTGCGCCGCCTGCAGCACAAGCTGCCGCGCCGAGTCTCCGAACTCGGCGTGCCCGTGCTGCAGCCCCGACAGCTGCAGCAACTCCATGAACTGATGCTGCTGTGCATCGTCCCCGAAAGGCTGCCGCAATGGGACTGGCTTTTCTGATCACCAGCGAGAACCTGCAGCTCCTGAGCGAGCGCAAGGTGCTCAAGGAGGCCGAATACGCGGCGCTGCTCGATGCGTCGGCCGTGGTCGACACCGCGCGCCAGGAAGCGCGCCGGATCGTGCAGCAGGCGCAGCAGCAGGCCGACGACAGCCGCCGGCAAGGCTTCGAGGAAGGCCTGCGCAAGGCCAAGGCCGAATACGCGCAGCGCCTCGCGGCCGACACGCTGGCCTCGCAGCGCCAGCTTCATGCGCTGCGCACGGCCATGGCACAGATGGTCGTCAAGGCGGTCGGCCAGTTCGTCGCCGAAGCCGATCCGGCCGGACTTTATGAAGCGGCACTCCAGCGCGTCGACTCGCTCGTGCGGCAGGAACCCTTCATCACCATGCGCGTCGCGCCGGCGCAGGAGGCCGCGCTGCGGCAGGCGCTGGCCCGGCTCGGAGGTGGGTCGCAGGGTGGGCTGAACGCGGCGGTGGTGCCCGACCCCGCGTTGCCCGACGGCGAATGCGTGGTGCAGACCGCGTCCGGCACGCTGGAGATCGGCATCGCGGCGCAGATCGAAGCCTTCCGCCGCGCGCTCGAACGCAGCGGCAGCGGCCTGATTCGGGGGGCGGCCTGATGGACACCACCGCCACCATCGTGCGCCAGGCCGCCGTGTCGGAAGCGGCACTCGGCCTCGTGGCCGAGCTCGACCAGCGCATCGGCCGCATCACGCCGGTGGGCATGCGCGGGCGCGTCAGCAAGGCGGTGGGCATGCTGATCGATGCCTCGGGCATCCAGGCCCACGTGGGCGAGCTCTGCGAGCTCGTCACGCCGGGCGAACCGCCGCTGCTCGCGGAAGTGGTGGGCTTTCACGGCAGCACCGCGGTGCTCACGCCGCTCGGCCCCACCACCGGCATCTCCACCTTGACCGAAGTGCTGCCCACCGGCCGCGGCCATGTCTGCCCCGTAGGCGACGGTCTGCTCGGCCGGGTGCTCGACGCGCTGGGCACGCCCATCGACGGGCGCGGCCCGCTCGACGCGTGGCTGCAGATGCCGGTGCACCGCGACCCGGTGAGCCCGCTTGCACGCCGCATGATCGACGCGCCGCTGGCCACCGGCATCCGCGCCGTCGACGGGCTGCTGACGATCGGCGAAGGCCAGCGCATCGGTGTGTTCTCGCCGCCGGGCGTCGGCAAGAGCACGCTGCTGGGGATGCTCGCGAGAGGCTCCACGGCCGACGTGAACGTGATCGCGCTCATCGGCGAGCGCGGCCGCGAGGTGAAGGAGTTCCTCGAGCACAACCTCGGCCCCGAGGGCCTCGCGAAAACGGTGATGGTGGTCTCGACCTCCGACCGCCCGCCGATGGAGCGCATCAAGTCGGCCTACGTGGCGACCACCATCGCCGAGCACTTCCGCGACCAGGGCAAGAAGGTGCTGCTGCTGGTGGACTCGCTCACGCGTTTTGCGCGCGCGCAGCGCGAGATCGGTCTCGCCAGCGGCGAGCCGCCCACCCGGCGCAGCTACCCGCCGTCGATCTTCTCCATGCTGCCGCAGTTGCTGGAGCGGGCCGGGCAAGGCAGCACCGGCTCCATCACCGCGGTGTACTCGGTGCTGACCGAAGGCGACGAGGACGACGACCCCATCGCCGAAGAGGTGCGCTCCATCCTCGACGGCCACGTGGTGCTCTCGCGCAAGCTCGCCGCGGCCAACCAGTACCCGGCCATCGACGTGCTGGCGAGCCTCAGCCGCGTGATGCCGCTCGTGACGACACGCGAGCACCGCGCTGCCGCGTCGCACCTGCGCAGCCTCATGGCCAAGTACCGCGAGATGGAGCTCTTGGTGCAGATCGGCGAGTACCAGCCGGGCACCGACGCGCTGGCCGACGAAGCGATGCGCACGCGCGCCGCCACGCTCGACTTCCTCTCGCAGGCACCCGACACGCGCCACGCCTATGAGCAGACGGTGGCCACGTTGCGCGGCTTCGCACCGCAGGGGCAGAGGACATGAGCATCGACTGGACGCTGCTGGTCGAGGTGCGCGAGCGCCGCCGCACGAGTGCGCTTGAGCTCGTGGCACGCGAGCGCCGCGCTGCCGCCGAGAGCCTGGCCGCGTGGCAGCAGGCGCAGGCGCGGCAGCAGCAGCAGGTGAACGCCAAGCTGCAGCACTGGCAGGCGACGGCCGGCGCGCTCTCGGGGGGTGAATGCCAGGTGGCGCACCTGCGCCAGGCCGGCGCCTGGAGCGGCGCGCTCGACGCGCAGATCGCGCAGGCCGGCGAAGCGGCCGCCCAGGCCGGCCAGGCTCACGCGCAGCGTCAGCAGGTGCTCGACGCGAGCCGGCTCAAGCTGCGCGCGGCCAGCGGCGAGCTGGAAGCAGCCCAGCAGATGCAGCAGCGCACCCGCAGCGAGGCACGCCGCCAGCGCGAGCAGCGCCTCGATGCCGCCACCGAAGAAGCCGCCGCGCAGGCGTGGTTGTCGCGCCGCGCGAGAGCCTGACACGGGGTCGCACGATGGGAACGCTCGAAGTCGCCAGCCTGGAGAAGTTTTTCACCGCGGTCGCGCTGACGATGCCGCGCCTCTTTGCGATCTTCGCGGTCGTGCCCTTCCTCTCGGGCGGCATGATCACCGGCGTCGTGCGCAACGGGCTGCTGCTCATGCTCGCGATCTTCATGTCGCCGGTGGCGGGCGACCTGCCGCAGGCGGGCATGGGCACCTGGGTGCTCATCGCCGCCAAGGAGGCGCTGATCGGGCTGATGCTGGGCCTGGGCTTCGGCATCTTCATCTGGGCCATCCACAGCGTGGGCGACCTGATCGACTTCCAGACTGGCTCGAGCAACGCCTCGTTCTTCGACCCGGTCGCCGGCCACGAGAACGGGCCCACCGCCGAATTCCTCGGCTGGACGGTGATCACGCTCTTCATCTCGGCCGGCGGGCTGCTCGCGATGCTGGGCGTGGTGGTCGACTCCTACCGGCTGTGGCCGGTGGGCTCGTTCTTCCCCAACCTCGGCGCGGTGCTGGAGCAGTTCGCCATCCGCCAGGGCGACACGCTCTTCCTGTGGATCGTGAAGCTCGCCTCGCCGGTGATCGTGGTGCTGCTGCTGGTGGAGCTGGGCATGGGGCTCGTCGGGCGCATCGCGCCGCAGCTCAACGTGTTCGTGTTCTCGCAGCCGCTCAAGAGCCTGATCGCGCACCTGATGATGCTGCTCTTCCTCTTCTTCGTGTACGAGTCGCTGCAGGAATTCCTGCGGCCGGAGAACGGCGTGCTCGACTTCCTTCGCACGACGCTCTAGGCGAACGACCATGGCCGAGAAGGACCAGAAACCCACCCCCAAGCGGCTGCGCGACGCGCGCCATCGCGGCGAGGTCGTCTTCAGTGTCGACGTCTCGTCGACGGTGGTCTTCGCGGTCGTGCTGGTGTCGGTGTGGCTGGGCGGCGCCACGCTCTTCAGCCTCTTGCGCGAGCTGTGGCTGCACGCCACCAGCGGCACCCTGCTCGCGCGGCCCGACGACCGCTTCGGCGAGCTGATGGTGCACACCGGCGAGACGCTGCTGTGGGGCACGGTGCCGGTGATGGCGATCGCCGCGGTGGCGGGCATCGCCGGCTCGCTCTTCCAGGTGGGCGGGCTCATGGCGTGGCAGCGCCTGAAGCCGGACGTGAACCGCTTGAACCCGGCCGAGGGCTTCCAGCGCATCTTCTCCACGCGCAACCTCGTGAACCTCTTGAAGATGGTGGTCAAGACGGTGCTGATCGCCGCGCTCATGTTCGTGGTGATCCGGGCCTACCTCGACACCGCGCTCAAGCTCGGCTACGCGCGGCCGTCGGCCATCATGGTGGCGGCCTCGCACATGGTGCTCGTCACCTTCGCGTGGGCGGTGGTGATCTACGCGGTGATGGCGCTCGTCGACTACGCGCACGAGCACTACGAGTTCATGAAGCAGCAGCGCATGTCCATCGAGGAGGTGCGCCGCGAATACAAGGAAAACGAAGGCGACCCTACGCACGCCGCGCGGCGCCGCTCGGCCTATTTCGAGGCGGTGTACTTCTCGCTGGCCGACCGCGTGCGCGCGGCCTCGGCGGTCATCCACTCGGCGCGGGTGGCGGTCGCCCTGCAATACCTCGGCGAGCACGACCTGCCGCGCGTGATCGCGAGCGGCGAAGGCGAGATCGCCGCGCAGATCCGGCGCTTCGCGAGCGAAGGGCTGATCCCGATGGAGTTCGAGCCGGCGCTCGCCGAGCGGATCTTCGAGGAAGTGCCGCAAGACCAGGCCATCCCCCGTGCGCTCTACGCGCCGGTGGCCACGCTGCTGCGCTGGGCGCAGGGCAGCGAACCATGAACACGACGACAGAAAGGATGCAGCCATGCTGATTGCCGATGGTGGCGGAGGATCCCGCCCGACCGTGGTGCCGACCGTCAACCCGAGCACCACGCAACGCCCGCCCTCGACGAACAACGGCGGCAGCACGCAGTCCGACGCCGCGGAGCGTGCCCGCGAGTTGCAGCGCCAGATCGAGGCCTTGCTGGAACGCATCCGCGAGATGCAGCGCCAGGCCGCCGAGGCGCGCAAGCGTGCGCTCGAAGCGCAGCAGAAGGCCGAGGCCGCGCGCAAGGCCGCCGAGGCGGCCCGTGAAAAAGCCGAGAAGACCAAGGCCATGGCCGACGAACTGGCCGCGAAGAAGGCGGAGCAGGACTACAAGCTCGCCGACGCGCGCATGAAGAAGGCCAACGCCGACGTGCAACAGAAGGACAAGGAGATCGCCCTCGCCAAGGCCCAGGTCGCGCAGAAGAAGGAGCAGAAGAAGAGCGCCGACGGCACCGCCTCTGCCGAGACCGACAAGAAGGTGAAGACCGCGCAGGACGAGCTCGACGCGGCCAAGCGCACCAGCACGCTCAGCAACGACTACCTCGACTACCAGGAGAAGGAGACCAAGGCCGTGGCCGCCGAGGCCAAGGTGCAGGAGCTGACGCCGGTGGCGGGCCGGCCGCAGTCCACCGTGACCCAGGCCGAGTGGGACAAGCTCACCGCCGCGCAGAACGAGGCGAAGACGCTGCGCGCCGACGCCGATGCGGCCAAGACGAAGTTCATGAACGACGTCGGCGCCGAAGCACCGATCGAGTTCTACGGCCCGCAGACGGGGCAGCCGGCGACGCAGGTGCCCGGTGGTCAGAACCTCGCGAACGACCCGCTGCACTCGCCGCTGCTGCAGTTCCTGCAGGTCACGCCGCCGCTCGGGTCCAGCCCCGGCAGCACCCTGGTCTACCCGACGCTCGGCCCGCAGCTCACGCCCGACGTGACGAAGACCCTGGGCGGCATCGCCGACGGCAAGACCGTGGAGCAGATCGCCAAGGACCGCGGCATGACCACCGACGAGGTGGTGGCCGAGGCCAAGGCGGCCGGCGTCACCATCGAGGCCGGCAAGCCCGAGGGCGACACCCAGGCCACCACGGTCAAGCGCGGTGACGCCACGCTCGTCTACACCCGCAACACCCAGGACAACTCGCTGACCGTCAAGGGCAGCTTCGCCGACCCCAAGGCGCCCGGCGGCACCAAGACCATCGAGGCCACGCGCGACAAGGACGGCCGTTTCATCCAGACGGTGAAGGACGACAAGACCGGCGACACCACCACGCACATCATCGACCCGAACAAGGGCACGCGCACCGACATCGTCGTGCACAAGGACGGCAGCAAGGTCGAGACCACCACCGACCTCACCGGCGCCACCGTCACCCGCCCGGTCAAGGCCGGCGAGGACTACCTCGACGTCGCCAAGGCGGCCGGCCTCACGCCCGAGCAGCTGCTCGCGCTCAACCCCGACATCGACTACGGCAAGCCGCTCAAGGAAGGCCAGCAGATGGTGGTCTCGGGCGTGCGCACCACCACCGTCACCACGAACAAGGACGGCACGAAGCTCGAGAAGACCGTCGAGAGCGACGGCTCCATGCACGTGGTGGCCACCACCGCCGATGGGCGCCGCATCACGCTGATGGGCGACCCCGAGGTGGACAACAGCCCTGGCGAGAAGATCCGCAAGGGCCTGTTCGAAGAGAACAAGACCGTCGCCCAGATGGCGAAGGAAATGGGCCTGAGCGAGGACCAGGTGCTCGCGGCCCTGCCCGCCGGCACGGTGCACGTCACCCAGCCCACCTCGGACAACGGCGACGTCGAGACCCGCACGATCTTCGATCCCAAGACCAACAAGGTGATCGTCGAGACGCACGACTGGCAGCACGACAGCAGCTCGCGCCAGGTCATCGACGAGAAGACGGTCTTCAAGGTCCGCCAGTACGACGCCGACAGCGGGCAGTGGGTGATGGCCAACGTTGCGGGCGGCGTGGGCTACATGCAGAAGCTGGCCGACGACCAGGGCGCCCGCGTGGGCGACCTCGACCAGCAGATCAAGGACCTCGACAACACCATCCGCCAGTACACGCGCATGGGCGAGCCGACCAGCGAGCTGCTGGAGCAGCGCCGCCAGCTCGTGGCCCAGCGCGACACCGCCAAGGGCGAAGCCGACATCGCGCAGGCGCGGGCCACCTCGGCGCAGCTCAAGCAGCAGCAGGTGCAGCTCGACAAGATCGCCGCCAACGCCTACCAGCGGCAGTTCGTGGCGCGCCCCGGCAGCCAGGAGCAGAAAGACGCCACGCAGACCCTGAACGACATCCTCGCGCTCACCGACAAGGTGGACCGGCTGGTGAAGTCGGCCGACGTCGATGTCACCTTCCTGATCGCCAACCTCGACCGCCAGCAGAAGCACACCGCCAAGACCGAGGCCGACACGAAGCTGCAGGACGCCTTCCAGGAGTGGAAGGACGAGGTGTGGATGTGGCAGAACGTCGACGACAAGACGCGCCAGCGGCTGGAGGCCGACGGGCTGCGGCCGAACCACCGTGTCTTCGGCAGCAGCGACCAGGAGAACGAGGCTGCCTGGGAGGCCTTCAAGTCCCAGCAGGAACAGTGGGACGAGTACGGCTACGACGGCTCGACCCCCCAGGAGCAGGCCGCGCGCAATGCCTGGCTGCAGCGCAACCAGGCCGGCGCCGCCGAGCTCGATGCCAACGACCGCTACTACACCGTCTCGATCGACAAGGGCAAGGCCGACGCCCACGTGATCCAGGGCGACCTCGACCGTTTGCAGGTGAAGAAGGACGCCTGGGTCGCAGCGAACCCGAAGGACTTCTCGGAGAACTTCCCCGGCGTGAAGGGCGAGCACGGCGGGCAGGCGGAGCTCGACCAGCTCAACGACCAGCTCACGCAGCTCAAGGTCGGCCAGCTCGAAGATGCCAAGGGCCAGAAGTACAACAACTACCTGAAGGGCCTGTCCATCGACGAGCGCGAGGACCCGAAGAAACTGGAAGAAGCCAACCAGGCGTATGGCGACAAGTACGCCAAGGACCTCGAAGGCCTCGACCAGCAGATCAACGACCTGCAGATGGCCGGGCTGCGCAACCGCGCCAAGGTTTCCGAGGACTACATCGCACAGTGGGCTCGCGACAACCCGGCCCTGCAGTCGCAGCTCACGACGCTCGAGACGACCAAGGCCGGCAACGTGCGCATGGCCGACCACCTGATCGAGCAGCGCGAAGCGCTGCTGAACGGCTCGCACGAGGGCCGGCAGCTCAAGAGCGCGCTGGCGATGAAGTACGACACCCAGTACCGGCTCACCCAGATCGGCGATGCCGACGTGGCGAGGGTGCAGAAGGACCTCGACGGCATCGACAAGACGGTCGAAGGCCAGACCTGGCTGCGCGACGTGTTCTCCGACAAGGCCGAGGACTCGCAGCACTGGACCCAGGAGCAGCGCGACAAGGCCCAGCAGCTGCGCGACGACCTCGCGGCCGGCAGGATCACGCTGACGCAGTACACGAAGGACCAGGACGCGCTGATGGACAGCTACGGCTTCAAGTCCATCGACATCGGCCAGGACCTGCAGGACAGCAACGAGACCTGGGCGGTGGTCGACGACGCGGTGCGCATGACCGTCACCGCGGCGGCCGGCATCGCCACCACCATCGCCACCGGCGGCAACATCGCGGCCGGCATCGCGGTGGGTGTGGCCGTGAACCAGCTCTGGGACACCAGCAACGATGCCTATGCGGCGGCGAACGGGCACGACATCTACGCCGACGGGCACTCGTCGCTCTTCACGCTCGGCGTGCGAGGCGCACGCACCGCGTTCGGCCACGACAACCTGACCTACGAGCAGACGATGTTCACGCTCAAGGACGACGCGGTGGACGTGGCGAGCGCAGCCGTCACCGGCACCGGCGCCGGTGTGGGCCTCAAGACGGCCGCGTCGCTCACGGCCAAGACGGTGGCAAAGAAGGGCCTTGCCGACGGCACGCTCAAGATGGGCAGCCGGGCTTGGGTCGGCTCGCGGGCCGGCATGGCCGCGCAGGGCGTCGATGGTGCCGGCCGCGTGGCGGTGGAGACGCTCCACGTGGGCCTGGACGGCAAGCTCGGCACCGAGGAAGGGCAACAGCGCATCGGCGTCACCGTCACCAACTCGCTGGCGGGCCTGATCACCGCGCCCTTCACGGGCGCCGCCTCGGCCGCGATCCCGCTCAACCCGAACAAGGTCTTCAGCCCGCAGCTCGTGGCGCAATTCGGCAACGATGCGGTGGGCAGCCTGGCCACCGGCGAGCTGAGCGCCCAGATGAACTACGGCCGGCACATGAACGGCGGCGAGCTGTTCACGGCATCTCTGCAGGCCCTGCCTGGCACCGCGCTCAACGTCGCAATGCACCCGGCACTCCACACCAAGGCCGACCCCCAGGCCACCAACACCACCACCGGTGCCAAACCCGTGGTGGCGGACCCGCTGCTCGACGGCAACCGAATCGTGCCGCGCACCGTAGGCCGCCGCAGCTGGGAGGACGTGGCGGCGAACGTGCAGCCCCTGATCGACCGGCACCAAGCGGCGGGCCAGCCCGGCGCCACCGTCAAGCCCTTCAGCCCTTCGGCCGGCGAGACGACGGTCTTCAACTTCCTGCGTTCGGACCCGGCGGCGGGCTCGGGCACGGTGTTCGTGGTCAGCCGCCTGGGGCCGACCGACACGGTCTTTGGGCACAGCGGCGGCGTGCGAGCCCGCAACAGCGACACCTACGACAACTTCGCCGACGCGAGCGCGGCTGCCGCGCGCCAGGGCGGCGCGTGGGTCAACCGCGTGCAGCCGCACACCGACCGCGTGCCGTTGCACCTGCGGGTGCGCGTGCGTTCGGACGAGATCGTGGGGTCGATCCACGTCAACAAGAACGGCGATGCGCTGCCCTACGCCATTCCCAACACGAAGATCGGCGACCTGCGAAAGCTCAAGACGGGCGAACCCACGGTCACGGATGGCCTCAAGGGGCGCCTCTCCTCTACGCCGTCCAACGCCCGCATCAACCCGCTGCAGATGATGAGCATCGGCGCCGGCATGCGGCTCACGAGCGAGGTCGTGCGGGCCTCCACCGGCATGGTGATCGACGGCGGCTGGCTCAGCGGGCGGGTGGCGAGCATTGCGCCGGGGCCGCTGTCGAGCTTCGGGCGCTGGGCCTACCTGTCGTCGTCGCAGCGAGGCAAGGAAGCGCTGGCCGCTGCCACCGTGGGCAAGACCGACAAGGCCGACAAGCTCATCAACAAGGTCATCAACGGCATGGGTTTCCGTGGCGACAAGGTCATGAGCGACGCCGATGCCAACCAGCTCAAGCTCAACATCAAGGCGGTCGGCACGGCCGGCAAGGACGTGCAGCAGGCGCTGAAGGACATGGGCGCCGACGCGCCCTCGGACAAGCACTTCCGCCTGCACACGCTCGACGACCCGGCCAATGCGGTGACCACCCTGTACGGCGACTACCTGACGGTGCCGGGCATGCGCAAGTTCCTGCTCGGCCTGCGCACCGAAGGCGGCGGTGAGTTCGAGGGGAAGACCCGCACCGAGACGCGCGACACGCTGCTGAAGCGGCTCGATGCGATGAGTGCCGACGAGTTGCAGCACGCGCGCGACACGTCTGGCCGGCCGGAAGCCCGCTTGCTGCAGAAGTTCCCAGGCGTCTACGACCGGTTCAGCCGCACTGCCGACGGACGCGCCAACCTGCGAACGGCCCACGACAAGCTCTTCAAGACCTTGATGGGCATGGTGGAAGACAACGGCAAGCTGAGCATGACCAAGGCCGAAGGCCTGGGTGGCAGCACCAACGCGCCGTCGACGCAGCTCGGCAAGTTCAGCCGCCGCGCGGTGATCCTCACCAACCTGAACCTGGCCATCGGCGCCGGCTTCAAGGCGCGGGCGGCGGGCGACGGTTTCGTCACCAACTTCGCCAATGCGGCCGACGGCTTCACGCTCGGCACGGCGGGCATGAACATCATCTACAACGTCAAGGTCGAGAAGCTGGACGCGGCCAAGACGCAAGTGAAGGCAGAAGCCCAGGCTGCCAAGCTGAGCGAGGCCGAGTACCGCAAGCAGAACCCCGCCGCCGACAAGCTGGTGACCGACGCAGAGACGGCGAAGAACAACTGGAACAAGTACCGCGACTTCGCCGGCATCACGAGCGGCCTGCGGGCCTATGGCCAAGGCGCGCTGATGATGCAGCTCGACTTCAGCGCGCTCCCGAATGGCAGCCTGATCCAGGGCACGCTGGTCGGGGCCTCGTTCGCGCAGGGCACCTTGACCATGGGCTGGGTGGGTCTGCAGCAGATCAAGCCGCTGCGCAACGGTACGCTGCCCAACCTCACCAAGATCGCCAAATGGACGACCGCGGGCGCGATCGTGCTGGTGCCCCTCGTGTCGCAAGCCATCACGAAGATCTTCCAGCCCGCGGGCGAGAAACGTGAGAGCTACGCCGAGGAGCTGTGGAAGAAGCTCTTTCCCGACCACACGCCGGTGGAGAAGAACGGCGGCCTGCCGTGGACGATCCCGGACACGCATGCCGGCGACCCACAGCACGTTTCCGACAAGCGCGTGGCGGCCGAGGAGCTGCCACGACTCGTGCCGGTGTACGTCACCGTGGACGGCAGCCGGGCCGGCACCCGCACCCTGTGGGGCATCGCGGGCGAGCACACCGACACGCTGTTTGCCGACCCCGCCTCGTTCCAGACGCGCATCGAGACCGGGGCCGACCAGCAGGGCAACCCCGCGCTGGCCCAGTTGCTCAACTTCAACCCGCAGTACAAGCCAGAGCTCAACGATGGCCAGGTCACCAACGCCAACGGCGACCCGGACACCTTGCTGAATGGCTGGCAGGTGAAGGTGGGTGACCGCTGGAGCACCGCCGCCTGAAAACGACACGGGCCGCCTCGTGGCGGCCCGTGTTCACGAGGCGGCAAGGATCAGAAGTCGTACAGGATGCCCACCACGATGCCCGACGGGTCGGCGCCACGGTCCGCGGCCGTCACGTTGAGCGGGTTCACGCCGAAGCGGTAGTTGGCGTTGGCCTGGTTGTCGATGCGCGTCCAGTAGGTGTAGAGCTGCGCGCCCTTGAAGATGGTGTGCTCGTAGCCCAGCATGTAATAGCGCGCGCCCGAGTCGGCGCCACGGAAGAGCTGGTTGCCGTCGGCGCCGGCGATGGTCGTGCCTTCGGGTGCGGAGCCACCGACCGCACCCGCTTTGCTGAAGCGCGCACTGATCGCGCCCTTGGGCCCCACCGGCACGGCGGCACTCAGCGCGGCGTACTTGCGCTTGAGCGTGCCGGCGGCCACCTTGTAGGTGAGCTCGTTGTAGCCCGCGCCCACATTGAGGAAGCCGAAGTCGTAGTTCGCGCCGATGCGCCAGGCGTGATCCTTGAAGCCGGGCTCGTTGAAGTTGCGGTGCTGCTCCACGGCCAGCGCTGCCTTGAGTTTGTCGAGGCGGTAGTTGAACGACAGGCTCACGAGCTTCTTCTGCTCCGACGAGCCCTTGTCTTCGTTGTCGAGGCCGTATTGCAGGGAGGCGCCGAAGCCCGAAAACTCGGGCGTGTCGTAGCGCAGCGAGTTGCTCTGCCGGCGGCCGAAGCCGTTGGACGAACCGCCGAGCATGGCGATGCCGCCGTCGTCCTGGATGCCGGTGCCTTTGAAGCGGTCGGTGAGGCCGCCCAGGTCCTTCATCGGCGTATCCATCTTGCCGATGCGGATTTTCCCGAAAGTGCCTTCGAGACCTGCGAACGTGTCGCGTCCCGCGAGGGTGTCGCCACCAGCGTCCCAGCTCACGCCGGACTCGACCTGCGCGAAGACCGTGAGGCCCTCGAACTGGGTCGACGCGCGCACGCCCAGGCGCGACGAGTTGCTCGACACGCGCTGGTTGCCCGAGAAGGCCTCGGCCGCGGGTGTGCCGCGCAGTTCGGTCTTCTCGAAGTCGAGGTTGGCGCGGCCGTAGATCGTGTACTGCTGCGCCTGCGCGCCGCTGGCGGCGGCGAGCGCGGCGATGGCGAGCGTGAGAGAGGTGAAGGTGAATCGCATGAAGTCTCCGTTGATGAGCCCGCTGCAGATGGCGGGACTGGTCCCGATGCGGACCACGCGCATGTGCGTGGGTCCGGCGTCGCGCTCTCGTTGGCGCCCGGCAAATTCTTCGAGCGGTGACCTCGCCTCACAAACGGAACTACCCGTTGAAGCAACGCCAGCAAATTGCAAGCTAGCTTTCAAGTTGAAAGGCTTTCGGCCAGCTTTCATTCCGGCGTGGTGCAAGCCCGGGTTTGCAAGGCAGGTCAGGCTGGCAACATGCACCGCATGAAATTGCTGCTGGTCGAAGACGATTTCGATCTCTCCGGGGTGCTGGGCCACAGCCTTGCCTCGCGGGGGTACGAAGTGCTGCGCTGCGCCGACGGTGCCGAGGCGCTGGCGGCCGCACGCAAGAAGTCGTTCGACGTGGTGGTGCTCGACCTCACGCTGCCCACGCTCGACGGGCTCGAGGTGCTGCAACGCCTGCGCAGCGACGGCAACCCCGTGCCGGTGCTCGTGCTCACCGCGCGTGGCGCGGTCGGCGAGCGCATCGCGGGCCTCAACGCCGGGGCCGACGACTACCTCGCCAAGCCCTTCGACCTGGAAGAGCTGGTGGCACGCCTGGGGGCGCTCACCCGCCGCCTCGGGCGTGACGGCGACCTGCGCTGCGGGCGCCTGCGCTACGAGTCGGGCGCCGGTGCGTTCTATCGCGACGAGTCGCCTCTCGAGCTGTCGCCGCGCGAAGGCGAGTTGCTCAAGAGCCTGATGTCGCACGTGGAGCATGCGGTGCCGAAAGAGGTGCTGCGCGACGCCGTCTTCGGCAGCGACGATGGCACCCACGTCGATGCGATCGAGGTGATCGTGCATCGGCTGCGCAAGAAGCTCGTGGGCGCGAACGTCGAGATCCTCACCCTGCGCGGCGTGGGTTATCTGTTGTGCGACGACGCCAGCATGGCGGCGCAGCAGGCAGCGCGGTGAAGCCATGGAACGACTGGCTCTCCCGTGCAGCCTCGCTGCGGCGCTTCCTGCTGGTGTGGATGCTGAGCGGGCTGTGGCTGTCGGTGGCGGCGGTCACGCTGTGGCACGTGCTCGCGACCTGGGATCAGGTGGCGCAGGCGCAGGACGCGCGGCTGCTGGCCGCCGTCTCCCACGTCGTGCAGGACATGTCACAGGGCGCGGCCGAGCCGGTGAACGCGGTGTCGTCGATCCGCTTCAGGGTGAGTGCCATGAACGGTGACTGGCTGGCCGGCGACCGCGCCCTCGCGGCCTACCCGTGGCGCGCCATGCTGCCTGCTTCGGGGCTGCCCGAGCTCTACGTCACCCACCTCGCGCACGCGCCGGTGCGCGCCGCGGCGGCGCTGCGCCATGTGCCGGGTGCCAGCGACCCGGCCGGTGCGGTGCTGGTGCAGGTGGCCGAGCCGCTCGAAGACCGTTTCGCCGTGTGGCGCGAGTTGCCCATGGAACTTCTCGGCTGGGTGTACGGCCTGGCGGCGGCCATGTCGCTCGTGATCTGGAGCGGCGTGACCATCGCACTGCGCTGGCTCGACCGGGCACGCCTCGCCTTTGGCGCCACGCGCATCACGCACGGCGATGACGCGCCGTACGACGGACCCGCCGAACTCAGGCCCGCGGTCGACCGCATGCGCGAGCTGCATCGCCGCCAGCGCGAATGGGTCGACCAGCAGCGGCGCTTCCTCGCCGACGCGTCGCACCAGCTGCGCACGCCGATGTCGGTGCTGCGTGCGCAGCTCCAGTCGGCGCTGGCGGGCGACGTGGCACCGGCTGAGGTGCTGCCGCAGATGCTGCACACGGTCGACCGCGCGACCGGCATGGCCAACCAGTTGCTGAGCCTGAGCAAGCTCGAGCAGATCAAGCGCGCCGGCGAGCTGCAGCCCATCGACCTGCGTGCAGTGGCGCGCGATGCGGTGATGGAGCTGTCGCCCCTGATCGCCGCCAAGCGCCTGGACTTCGCGCTCGAAGGCGACGCGCTCTTCGCCCGCGCCGACGCGCTGATGCTCGGCGAGCTGCTGCGCAACCTGCTCGCCAACGCCATCCACCACACGCCGCAGGCCGGCCGCGTGGGCATCCTGCTGCGCGCCTATGCCGGCACCACCGAACTCGTGGTGTGGGACAGCGGCCCCGGCCTCGACGACGAGGTGCGGCCGCGCCTCTTCCAGGCCTTCTCGGCCGCCAAGGGCGGCGTGGGCCTGGGCCTGTCGATCTGCCGGCAGATCGCCGACGCCATGGGCGCGAGCATGGGCCTCTACAACCGCATCGACGACGGCCGCGTGATCGGCGTCGACGCAGTGGTGACCTGGGGACAGGGACCCTGACGCCAACCGATTCCGCCTGAGCCCTGCGGCTCGGCCTTTCCCCACGCGGACCTTCTCCGCGGCGCACCGATGCAGCCGCGTGGGATGGCCGTCGCCCGACAACGCCATCACGGCCAGACAGGAGACACGATTCCATGACCACGAGACGCACCTTCACCCTCTCGACCCTCACGCTGTTGCTCGCCGCCGCGGCGCCCACCGCGCAAGCCCAGGGCAGCGGCCAGCTCAACATCGTCTGCTCCGTCCAGGACGAGTGGTGCTCGATGATGAGCAGCGCCTTCGCCAAGAGCAGCGGCCTCAAGGTCAACGTGCTCAAGCGCGGCAGCGGCGAGGCGCTGGCGCAGCTGATCGCCGAACGGGCCAACCCCAAGATCGACGTCTGGTTCGGTGGCACCGGCGACCCGCACCTGCAGGCCGCCGAGCAGGACCTCACGCTCGAGTACAAGTCGCCCTCGTTGCCGCAGCTGCATTCGTGGGCGCAGGACCAGGCGCAACAATCGGGCTGGCGCACGGTGGGCGTGTATTCGGGGCCGCTCGGCTTCGGCTACAACACCGAGCTGCTGGCGAAGAAGAAGCTGCCGGTGCCCAAGTGCTGGAAGGACCTGCTCTCGCCCGCGCTGCGTGGCGAGGTGCAGGTCGCCAACCCGGCGAGCTCGGGCACGGCCTACACCATGATCGCCACCATCGTGCAGCTCATGGGTGAAGACAAGGCCTACGAGTACCTGAAGGGCCTGCACAAGAACGTGAGCCAGTACACCCGCTCGGGCACCGGGCCCATCAAGGCGGCGGCGCGCGGTGAGACCACGGTGTCGATCAGCTTCGTGCACGACGCGCCGGGCGAGCAGATGCAGGGCTTCCCCATCGCGACCGAGACGCCATGCGAAGGCACCGGCGCCGAGATCGGCTCGATGTCGATCGTCAAGGGGGCGCGCAACCTCGACAACGCGAAGAAGTTCTACGAATGGGCCCTGACGCCTGCCGCCCAGCAGCTCGGCGTGGCGGCCAAGCAGTTCCAACTGCCGTCGAACAAGGCGGCGCCGCTCGACGCGCGCATTCCCGACTTCCGCAAGATCAAGTTCATCCAGTACGACTACGCGAAGTACGGCAAGTCGAGCGAGCGCAAGCGCCTCATCGACCGCTGGGAGCGCGAAGTCAACTCGCTGCCGCGCTGACACGCCATGAGCTTCGACATCAACAACCGCAGCATCGTGGTCTGGGCCGCGCTCGGCCTGGTCGCGTTCGCGCTGCTGCCGTGGTATGCGCTGCCCGACGGCCTTTTCTCGCTGCGCGGCCCGGCCGAACTGCTCGGCGGCCACGACAGCTCGACCGCACTCGCGCAGGTGCTGCTGCACCGCCGCCCGTGGCTCGCACTCGGCGCGCTGCCGCTCCTGGCCGGGCTCGCGGCCACGGCCATGGTGCCCTCGCGGGCGCAGGGCTGGCTGCTCGCGCTGAGCGGCGCATTCGGTGTGGCCATCGTGCTGGCGCAGGGGTTCCTCATCGGCCTGCCGAACGCTGACGCGAACGTGCCGGCCGGCGTGCTGTCGCAGCTGCTCGACCCGGCGGCCGTCGGCCAGCCCGGCTTCGGCTGGGGGGCCGTCGTGCTGCTCGCGGCACTGCTCACGCAGGCCGCGTTCGGCATGGCTCGGCTCGGCGCCTTTCGGGGTGACCTCTTCGTTGCCGCCGCGGTGGTGGTCAGCGCCGGGCTGCTGCTGGTGTTCGTCGCGTTCCCGGTGCTGCGCACCCTCGCGGGTGCCTTTCTCGACGAAGCGGGCCAGCCGAGTGTCATGGCGGGCCTGCAGCGTGTGGCGAACGAGCGCATCTGGGGCCTGGGCTGCCTTGGCTCGGGCACGAGCTGCGGCGTGGCCTGGAACACGCTCTTCCTCGCCACGCTCACCGGCGTGAGCACCACGGTGCTGGGCACGCTGCTCGCGCTGATCGAGGACCGCAGCGACTCGCGCGTGCGGCGCGCGCTGGGCCTGCTCGCGCCCTTGCCCATCATCACGCCGCCCTTCGTCGTGGGCCTCGGGCTCGTGCTGCTGTTCGGCCGCGCGGGGCTCGTCAACCAGTTCCTCGAGTGGGCCTTCGGCATCGAGCCGGGGCGCTGGTTCTACGGCTGGTTCGGCGTGTGGCTGGCGCAGCTCTTCGCCTTCACGCCCATCGCCTTCCTGATCGTGCGCGGCGTGGTGCAGGGCATCAGCCCCTCACTGGAAGAAGCCTCGCAGACGCTGCGCGCCAACACCTCGCGCACCTTTCGCCACGTGACCTTTCCGCTGATGCTGCCGGGCCTGGCGAATGCCTTCCTCGTCGGCTTCATCGAGAGCATTGCCGACTTCGGCAACCCCATCGTCGCGGGCGGGCAGTTCTCGGTGCTGTCGACCGAGATCTTCTTCGCCATCGTCGGGGCGCAGTTCGACCAGGGCCGCGCCGCCGCGCTGGCGTGGATCCTCACGCTCTTCGCGCTGGGCGTGTTCGCGCTGCAGCGCGGCGTGCTGGGCCGCAAGAACTTCACCACCGTCTCGGGCAAGGGCGACGCCGGCATCTCGATGCGCCTGCCCACGGGCCTGCGGCGCGTGGCGCTGGCGATCGCGATTCCCTGGCTGCTCTTCACGCTCGTCGTCTACGTCTTCGCCTTCAGTGGCGGCTTCGTGCAGACCTGGGGCCGCAACTACACGCCCACGCTGGATCACTTCCGCACGGCCTTTGCCATCACGGCCGAAGGCGGCGCACTGCAGTGGGCCGGCATCGCGTGGGACTCGCTCTTCACCACGGTGAAGCTGGCCGCGGCGGCCGCGCCGCTGACGGCAGGGCTCGGGCTCCTGATCGCGTGGCTGCTGGCGCGGGTGCAGTTCCGCGGGCAGGGCGTGTTCGAGTTCTCGGCGCTGATGGCCTTCGCCATTCCGGGCACGGTGCTGGGCGTGAGCTACATCCTCGCCTTCAACGTGCCACCACTCGAGATGACGGGCACCGGGCTCATCATCGTGTTGTGCTTCATGTTCCGAAACCTGCCGGTGGGCGTGCGGGCCGGCTCGGCGGCCTTCCGCCAGCTCGACAAGTCGCTCGACGAAGCGGCGTTGATGCTGCGCGCCTCGACCGCCCGCACCTTGTGGACGGTGGTGTTGCCGTTGCTCAAGCCGGCAGTCGCCGCGTCGCTCATCTACAGCTTCGTGCGCTCGATGACCACGGTCTCGGCGGTGATCTTCCTCGTGACCGCCGAGACCGACCTCGCCACCACCTTCATCATCGGCCGGGTGGGCCAGGGCGACTATGGCGTGGCACTCGCGTACAGCACCGCGCTCATCGTGCTGATGGCGCTCGCCACCGCGGCCATCCAGTGGCTGGTGGGCGACCGCAAGCTCGGCCGGCGCGATGCGGCAGCACCCCGTCCGCACGACACGGTGGCTCGCCCGGTGGCCACTTCTCTCTGATCCCGATGACCCATTCTTCGCTTCAAGGAACCACACCGATGTACGGCATCGAATTCCGGAATGTCTCGAAACGCTACGGCAGCGACGACACGGCCCCGCTGGTGGTGAAAGACATCAGCTTCGGCGTGCCCAAGGGCACGCTCACCACCATCCTCGGCCCGTCGGGCTGCGGCAAGACGACCACGCTGCGCATGATCGCGGGGCTGGAGAGCCCGAGCGCCGGGCGCATCCTCATCAACGGCGAGGACGTGACGGCGCTCGGCGCGGCGCAGCGCAACGTGAGCCTGGTGTTCCAGAGTTATGCGCTCTTCCCGCACATGAGCGTGATCGAGAACGTGTCCTATGGCTTGCGCATGTCGGGTCAGCGTGGGCCGCAGGCGCGCGAGAAGGCGGCGCAGATGCTCGCCACCGTGGGCCTGCACGGGCTCGACGAGCGCATGCCCAGCGAGCTCTCGGGCGGCCAGCAGCAGCGTGTGGCACTCGCCCGCGCGCTGGCGCTGGAGCCGGCGGTGCTGCTCTTCGACGAGCCGCTCTCCAACCTCGATGCGCGCCTGCGCCGCTCGATGCGCGAGGAGATCCGCGCGCTGCAGCAGCGCCTGGCGCTCACCGTGGCCTACGTGACGCACGACCAGAGCGAGGCGCTCGCCGTCAGCGACCACATCATCGTGATGGACCAGGGTGTCATCGCGCAGCGCGGCACGCCGCACGAGCTCTACGAGTCGCCCAACTCCGAGTTCGTCGCAGGGTTCATGGGCGAGGCCATGCTGTTCGACGGCATGTGCGACGCGCAGGGCCGGGTGTCGCTGGGCGCGCTGAGCATCCCTGCGCAGCAGGACATCGAGCCCGGCCCGGTGAAGATCGCGGTGCGCCCCGAGGCCTGGCTCATCCGCCCGGTAGCGAGCTCTGGGCTGGCGGCGCGCGTGGTCAAGCAGACCTACGTCGGCAGCGTCATGGAGTACACGCTGGGCAGCCCGCTCGGCGACATCTTCGTGGTCTCGCCCGACGTGAAGCAGCCGCTCAGCCCGGGGGCGCCGGTGAGCCTCTATCTCGCCGACCATGGCGTGTCGATCGTGGCCCGTGGCCAGCAGGGCTGAACCATGTGCCACCCCGACATGATGATGAGGAGAGAGGCCGAGCCGCGGCTCTATGCGGAAGAGCAGCTGCTGGCGCACGAGGCCATGCCGCCCTCGGCGCCGCTGCCGGGCCTCGCGGGCGAGCTGCTTTCCGCGGGCAACGCCGACGCGCGCAAGCGCGTGGTGCAAGGCGCGCTGCTGGCGCTCGGCTTCGAGTGGCTGGGCTACGGCACCGTGGTGCAGCAGCAGGGGCGTGCCGTGCCTACACGCTTTCTCACGAGCTATGCGCACCAAGCCTGGCTGAAGCGCTACTTCGCGCAGCGCTACCACGAGGTCGATTCGCGGCACCAGGACGCGCCCACGTCCAGCCTGCCCCTGATCTGGGACATCGACGAATTGGGCAGCCTGCACACGGGCCATCGGCCGAGCGGCCGTGAGCGCGATTTTCTCGACGACTTCCGCGACAGCGGCATCCGAAGCGGCGTGTTCTTCCGCCTCGCTTCACCGGTGCGAGCGCACGAGCACACGGTCATCAGCCTGATGTCGTCGCGGCCCGGGCGTGCCTGGATCGTCGACGGCGTGCTGGGCCAGGCGCTGACCCTGGGCCTGAGCCTGCACGAGGTGCTGTCGCATCACCTGCACCTGCCCGACGACCCGCACAAGCCGGCGCTCGGCGACATGTCGGCCACGCAGCTTCACATCCTCGAGGAGCTGCAGCAGGGCCGCAGCGACAAGGAGATCGCCTACCGCCTGCAGCTCACGATGCACGCCGTCGATTACCACATGCGCCAGTTGCGCCGCCGGTTCTCGGCGCGCAACCGGGTGCAGCTGGTCAACGCGTCGGTGGAGCTGCTCGGGGCTGGTTGCCCGTGAGGCGCGCGGCGCTCAGAGAGCGTCGTCGCCCTGCATCGCCTGCAGCAACTGCACACGGTTGCGCACGCCGAAGCGCTTGCGCAGTTGTCGCATGTGGTAGTCGACGTTGTGCAGGCCGATGCCGAGCCTCGCGGCAATGGCCTTGTCGCCCAGCCCCTGCGACACGCACGCGAGGATCTCGCGCTGCAGCGGGGTGAGCCCCGCACTGGCCGCGCGTGGACTCGCGATCGTTCCGCCGGCCGGTTCGGGCGGGGTGGCATAGCGCGTGTAGAACTCGTGCAGGCACAGCGCGAGCGTGAGCACCTGGCCCAGCAGCCCGTCGCCCATCCAGCCGCTGCCGGGCGTGCGTGAGAGCAGGCTCACGATCTGGCGATCGGTGTGCGTGGCGCCCGGCAGCGCGAGGATCACGCCGCTGCGCATGCCGGTGCCGGCGAGCTCGTCGACGAAGCGCTGCAGGCGGCCGTCGTCGGGCTGCGCGACGGCAAGCAGGTGATCCAGCGTCCACACGACCGGCAGGCACGATTGCAACGCGCGCGGCAGGCGCGGGTCGACTTCGTAGTGGCGCGCGCCGAAGTAGCGCTCGGCCCAGTGCGAGTCGACGTAGGTGGTGCAGAAGCTCACTGGCGTGCCGGGCTCGCTGCGGCTCGCGAAGCGGCCGTAGCCCAGCCATTCGAAGCCCAGCACGTGCAGCAGCGTGGTGACGATCCGGCGGCGTTCGTCGGCACTCTCGGCCCCGATGAGCGCCTGCAGCAGCGAAGGCTGCGTGGGCACCTTGACACGCCGGGGTGCCCTGAAGACGGGCTCCTCATGCAGCAGCACCTGCGCGCCGCCGGTCTCGGCGGCCGGGCACGCGATCTGTGTCGGCAAGCTCATCGGCGCAGGCAACGCAGGGCCGGTGGCGGTCGCGATCGAGGGCTTCAGAACGGTCTCCCAACGGTGGTCAGGCATCTCGGGTCAGCGCCCGACGGGCCCGTGGGCCAGCTCGTGGCTCGCCTCTGGGCGAGGGATGGTAGCCACGGGAACTTGACCCTGATGTGAACGCATGTGACAGCAGGCGCTCCCCGGGGGCAGCGCTGCCTGAGGCACGCCGGCGGCGGTGCGGTGCAGCGCCGCATCGGCCCGCCGCACCTCTTCGCTCAAGCCATTGAGGGAGTCGATCAGCGCACGGCGCTGCCGTGGCTCCACGCCAGCGAAGTCGGACTCCTGAAAGGCGCTGGTTCCGGAAGCGGACGGCTGCATGGCTGTGGACGCGGCAAAGGCAATGACCGACGCTCGGCAAGGCATGTGCCGCGCGTGTGCCCGATCAATGGGCAATCCAAGGCCGCGCCAGCCCAAGCCAGCCTCATCGGCTTGCCAGTGTCACTTGCCCACAGCCTTGTCCACAGCTTCTGTGGACACCGAAGCGGCAAGCCTTACGACCGCGGCGTCACTCGACGCGTTGCAATTCCCGCCCGGCACGAGGGCGCCGGGGCGGTGGACGTCTCTTCGTTCCGAGCACCTTCACCGCTTCTTGCGCCGACGGGACGGGGCCGGCGTTGCCAACCAGTTGCCGGCCCAGAAGTCGACGATCTGGCGGGTGGCGTCGGCCTGCAGGCTTGCGGCTTGTCGGTTCGCCGCTGCGGTGGCGTGCCCGCGAGCGGCGCCTGTCGTTCGATTCGCGGCGCTGAGCCAGGCACTCATGAAGGGGTTCTTGGCCAACCAGGGATTGCGCATGCTGTCCTCCGATGCAGGAGCGATTTGGCACACGATCTTTTCTCGATGGGCTCACGTTGTCACCTCGCCGATCGGTGATCTTCGCGTCGTCCATGTCCTACCGGGCTATGCGGCCTGTCGCGCCGGGAATGCTGCAGCGGGCACGACGACGTTGGCGCGATACGTTCGCAGGGTATCGAACAGCTGTCTGCCGTTGGCCTGCGCGAAGTCCTCCGCGTTGTTGTTCATCACGACGTGAAGATTCAGCGACGGACTGTCGAGCCTGGCGATCTGCACCGCCAGGCCCTCCAGCTCTGCGTCGTCGTACTGGTAGTTGAAGCGGCCGGACGAAGAGCGGTCTCTGTTGTTCCAGGTGTGCTCGTTTCGGCCGTGCATGCGCACCAGCGCATGGCTGGGGTGGGTCACGTCCCAGATCGACGGAACGCAGTTCGCAAACCCCTGCGGCTCATCGACGATCGTGTGCACCACCTCGAGTTCGCGCTCGAACGCGAGCGTCTCCCGCGCGTTCATGCCGTCGAACCAGCTGACGTTGCGGAACTCGACGCTGACGGTGTGCCCGCGCATGCGCTCGACACAGTGCTCGATGTGTGCCAACCCGGCTCGGTTGCGCACGACCCACGGCGCGAACTGGAAGTGCACCAGCCCGAGCCGGCCTGCCTGCCGGAGCGGCGCCATGCCGCCGACGAACCGCTCCCACAGCACATCACGCAGCTCGGGCGGCACGTCGCGGTAATAGAGGATGGACTTGTCGCGCAAAGCGGCAGGCAAGCCTTGGCGGACGTCGGCGGGGAGCGCCTGCGGGGAGGTCTGGTGCCCGGTGAAGAGGCGGAAGGCCTTCACGTTCATCACGAAGTCCGGGGGCGTCCGTTCGGCCCATTGCTGCGCCATGCCGGGCGGCGTCATCGCATAGAAGCTCGAGTCCACCTCCACCAACGGGAACTGCGTGGCATAGAAGCGCAAGCGCTCCTCCGCACTCATCTGCGCCGATGGATAAAAGCGCCCGGTGTCGATGAGCGCAGGGTGCGACCAGGAGGCGGTGCCGATCCGGATGCTCATGGCAGACAGGCGAGAAGCTGTGGATTCATACAGTATATGATCCAGCCCGAGAGTCAGCCATGGGCGAACCTTCCGCAATTCCAGAACCGTCGCCGTTGTCCAGGCCAGGTACGGCGAAAGACGTGTTCGCGGATCTCAATGAACGGCAACGCGCTGCCGTCGAACATGGCGTGGCCGACGGGTCCCACCGCGGCCCGCTCCTCGTGATTGCCGGCGCCGGCACCGGCAAGACGAAGACCCTGGCCAGCCGCGTTGCGCGTCTCGTGCAGACGGGCGCCGACCCGCACCGCATCCTCTTGCTCACCTTCGCCCGCCGTGCCGCTGGCGAGATGGAGCAGCGCGTCGGGCGCATGCTGCACCGCCTTCTCGGCTACGGCACCACCCAGGCGCCGCCGCACTTCCCGTGGTGCGGCACCTTCCACAGCGTTGGAGCGCGCCTGTTGCGCGACTACGCGGACCGCATCGGTCTCGCGCCCAACTTCACCATCCTCGACCGCTCCGACGCCGAAGACCTGATGGGCATCGTGCGTCAGGAGCTTGGGCTTGCCGAGACGGTCGAGCGGTTCCCGCTGAAGGGGAGTTGCCTCGCGATCTACTCACGCGTGGTGAACAGCCAATCGCGCTTGGACCAGGTGCTGCAGACGCACTACCCCTGGTGCTTCGCGGCACACGACGGGCTGAAGAAGCTGTTCAAGGCGTATGCCCAGGCCAAGCACCAACAGCAAGTACTCGACTACGACGACCTGCTGCTGTACTGGTCTCACATGATGATGGACGCCGGCATCGCAGCCGACGTTCGACAGCGCTTCGACCATGTGCTCATCGATGAGTACCAGGACACGAACCGCCTGCAGGGCTCGATCGTGCTCGGGCTCAAGCCACAGGGCGAGAACCTCACGGTGGTCGGTGATGACGCACAAGCCATCTATTCGTTTCGGGCGGCGGACGTCGGCAACATCCTGGAGTTCCCGGATCAATTCACTCCGCCCGCACGCATCGTGGCGCTGGAGCAGAACTACCGCTCCACCCAGCCGATCCTTGCAGCATCCAACGCGGTGATCGGTCTGTCGAAGAAGCGCCATGCGAAGGATCTGTGGTCGAACCAGGCGTCGAGCGAATTGCCGCGCATCACCGCCATGCCGGACGAGGCCAGCCAGGCGCAGTGGGTGGCCGATCAGGTGCTGCTGCGGCGAGAGGAAGGCATCCGCCTCATCAAGCAGGCCGTGCTCTTCAGAACGTCGAGCCACAGCGCACCGCTGGAGCTCGAATTGACCCGCCGCAACATCCCGTTCCGCAAGTTTGGCGGGCTCAAGTTCCTGGAGAGCACGCACATCAAGGACGTGCTCAGCATCTTGCGCTGGGCGCAAAACCCCCGCGGCCGGCTGGCGGGCTTTCGCGTCTCGCAACTGCTGGCTGGCTTCGGCCCGGTCAGCGCAGGCAAGCTGCTCGACGAGATGGAGCGTGAGGCCGATCCGATGACGGCGATCCGGGGCTTCACACCCCCCAAGGCTGCCTCGGAGGAATTTGCGAAGCTCGCCGGGCTGATCGAGAGCATGAGTCAGCAGAGCGAATGGCCAGGCGACCTCGAGCGTGCGATCGAGTGGTACCAGCCGCACCTGGAGCGCATGCATGATGACGCCGAAGTGCGCCTTGCCGACCTGGAGCAGATGGCGCGCATTGCGCAGGGCTACAGCAGCCGCGAGCGCTTCTTGACCGAGTTGACGCTCGACCCGCCCGAGGCGAGCAGCGACGAGTCAGGCGCGCCGCATCTCGACGAGGACTATCTGATCCTGTCGACCATCCATTCGGCCAAGGGCCAGGAGTGGAATGCGGTCTACGTGCTCAACGTCGTGGACGGCTGCATGCCGTCTGACATGGCAACAGGCCGCGAAGAAGACATCGAAGAAGAGCGGCGCCTCCTGTACGTGGCGATGACACGGGCCAAGCATCACCTGGCACTGATCACGCCGCAGCGCTTCTACGTTCGCCAGCAGCGTCGAGGCGGAGACAGCTACATCAACGCGACGCTCACGCGCTTCATCCCCGGCAAGGTGGCCAGGCTGTTCGAGCAAGTCGCACCGATGTCGGCGCGGGGTGACACGCGCGTGTCGTCGCACGTGCCGACGGTCGATGTCGGTGCCAAGTTGCGAGCCATGTGGGACTAAGCGCCCACAAGGCTCCCGTCATGCGGCCATCTGCCGATACCTTGGCAACAACACGAAGACTTGGTAGGCCGTGCTGGGCTCGAACCAGCGACCAAAGGATTATGAGTCCTCTGCTCTAACCAACTGAGCTAACGGCCCCTCTCGAAAGAGCCGCGATTGTAGGCAGCCCGTCGCTACTTCACGCTGAGCGCATTGCTCACCAGCCGCGACGTGATGTCGACGATCTGGATCATGCGGTCATACGCCATGCGCGTGGGCCCGATGACGCCCAGCGTGCCCACGATCTGGCCGTTGACCTCATACGGTGCCGAGACGACCGAGAGTTCCTCGAACGGCACCACCATGCTCTCGCCGCCGATGTAGATGCGCACGCCCTCGGCGCGGCTGCTCACGTCCAGCAGGCGCATGAGCTGCGTCTTCTGCTCGAACAAGTCAAAGAGCTTGCGCAGGCTGCCCATGTCGCTGGAAAAGTCTTGCACGGTGAGCAGGTTGCGCTCGCCGCTGATGACGACCTGCTCCTGCTGGTCGGCCATTGCCTCGCTGCCGGCCTGCACGGCGGCCTGCATCAGGGTGGCGATCTCGCCGCGCAGCACATCGACTTCGCGCTTCAGCCGCTCGCGCACTTCTTCGATGGTGAGGCCGGCGTATTGCTGCGTGAGGTAGTTACTGGCCTCGATCAGCTCGCTCTGGGTGTGGTCGTGCGCGGTCATGATGACGCGGTTCTGCACGTCGCCATCGGGCGCCACCATGATCACCAGCACCCGGCGCTCGCTCAGGCGCAGGAACTCGATGTGGTGGAACACGCTGGCCTTGCGCGGCGCCGTCACCACACCGACGAAGCTCGAGAGGCTGCTGAGCATCTGCGCCGCGTTGGCGATCACGCGCTGGGGTTGGTCGGGCGCGAGCTGGGTTTCGATCGGCGCATGGGCAACGCTCAGGTCGATGGGCTGCGCCGTGAGCATGGTGTCGACGAAGAGCCGGTAGCCCCGCGCGGTGGGGATGCGCCCCGCGCTGGTGTGGGGACTGGCGATCAGGCCCAGCTCTTCCAGGTCGGCCATCACATTGCGGATGGTGGCGGGCGACAGGTCGAGCCCGGAGGCCTTCGACAGCGTGCGCGAGCCGACGGGCTGCCCGTCGGCGATGTAGCGCTCGACCAGCGCTTTCAGGAGGGTTCTGGCTCGCTCGTCCAACATGGTTTTTCATTGTAGGACGCGGGGCGTTTGACACCCGCCTGACACCTCATTTCTCGAAGGCCCTGTGGTGTAATCCTTCGCATGCCGTCACGCTTTCGACATGCCGCTCTCGTGGGCAAATACCAGGCCCGGGGCATCCGTGGGGTGCTCGAAGAGATCGCGCATTTCCTCTCGCGGCAGGGTCTCGAAGTCTCACTGGAACGCGAGACCGCCCTCAACACCGGCATCACCGATTTCAACGCGCTCAACCCGGCCGAACTGGGCAAGCAGTGCGACATGGCCATCGTGGTGGGCGGCGACGGCACCATGCTCGGCATCGCCCGCCAGCTCGCCCGCTTCGACCTGCCGATGGTGGGCATCAACCAGGGCCGGCTGGGTTTCATCACCGACGTCCCCGTGGGCCACTACGCCGAGGCGCTGGCGCCCATCATCGCGGGCGACTACGAGGAAGAGCGCCGCACCATGCTCGAAGGCAGCGTGGTGCGCGACGAGCAGCGCATCTTCGATGGCTTCGCGATGAACGACGTGGTGGTGAGCCGCAGCGCCACCGCCGGCATGCTGGAAGTGAAGGTCGACATCGGCACCGAATTCGTCGCCAACCTGCGGGCCGACGGCGTGATCATTGCGTCGCCCACGGGGTCGACGGCCTATGCGCTCTCGGCCGGCGGGCCCATCCTGCACCCGGGCATCGGCGGCTGGCTCCTGGTGCCGATCGCGCCGCACGACCTGTCGAACCGGCCCATCGTGCTGCCCGACACGCAAGACATCCAGATCGAGGTGGTGAACGGCCGCGACGCGAGCGTCAATTTCGACATGCAGAGCCTGGCGAGCCTGATGCCGGGCGACCGCATCGTGGTGCGGCGCTCGAAGCACCAGGTGCGCTTCCTGCATCCGCGCGGCTGGAGCTACTACGCGACGCTGCGTCGCAAACTGCATTGGAACGCCGGGGTGAACTGAGATGCTGCGCCGTCTGTCGCTGCGAGATTTCGTGATCGTCACCTCGCTCGAGGTGGAACTGGCGGGTGGCTTTTCGGTGCTGACCGGCGAGACCGGCGCCGGCAAGTCGATCCTGATCGATGCGCTGCAACTCGCGCTCGGCAGCCGGAGCGATGCGGGTGTGGTGCGTGAAGGCGCTGCGCGCGCCGAGATCAGCGCCGAGTTCGACTCGCCTGCAAGCCTGGCCGGCTGGCTCGACGAAGCGGGCTTCGAGCCCGCCGACACGCTGCTGCTGCGCCGCGTCATCGACGCGCAAGGCAAGAGTCGCGCATGGGTCAATGGCAGCCCGGCCACCGTCGCGCAGTTGCGCGAGGCGGCCGATCACCTGGTCGACATACACGGCCAGCACGCTTGGCAGAGCCTCACACGTGCGGCTTCGGTGCGCGGGCTGCTCGATGCCTATGCGGGCGTCGACACCTCTGCGCTCGCCGCGGCCTATCAAAGCTGGAAGACGGCGGGCGATGCACTGGCCAAGGCGCGCACGCAGCAGGCCGACCTCGAACGCGAGCGTGAGCGCCTGGCCTGGCAAGTGGGCGAGATCGACAAGCTCGCCCCCGGCGCCGACGAGTGGGACGAGCTCGAAGCCGACCACAAACGCCTGTCGAACGCGCAATCGCTGATGGATGCCGCCCAAGCCGCGCTCGACGCGGTGAGCGAAGCCGAGGTGAGCGCCGACGGCCTCACCGGCCGTGCCATCGACGCGCTGCAAGACGTGACCGACTACGACCGCCGCCTGGCCGACGTGGCCGAGGTGCTGCAGAGCGCGCAGACGCAACTGCAGGACGCCGCGCATACGCTCACCAGCTACCTCGGCCATGCCGAACTCGACCCCGAGCGCCTGCGCGAACTCGACGAGCGCCTCGCCGCCTGGATGAGCCTCGCCAAGCGCTACCGTCGTCCACCGGCCGAGCTGCCGGCCTTGCTCGATCAATGGAAGGGCGAGTTGCGGGCGCTCGACGCCGCGGCGGATCTCGACGGCCTGGAGCGCGCCTTGAAAGAGGCCGCGACCGCCTACGACGCCGAGGCCAAGCGTGTGTCGGCCCAGCGCAAGTCGGCGGCGCCCAAGCTCGCGACCGCCATCACACAAGCCATGCAGCAGCTCGGCATGGCCGGTGGCCGCTTCGAGGTGCAACTGAACCCGCAAGACGAGCGCCAGGCGTTCGGGGTCGAGTCGGCCGAGTTCCTGGTCGCAGGCCACGCCGGCAGCACGCCGCGACCGCTGGGCAAGGTGGCCTCGGGCGGTGAACTCTCGCGCATCGCGCTTGCCATCGCCGTTACCACGAGCCAGCTGGCCCAAGGGGGTGACGGTGCCGGCACCTTGATCTTCGACGAGGTCGACGCGGGCGTCGGCGGCGCCGTGGCCGACACCGTGGGCCGCCTCATGAAGCAGCTCGGCCGCGACCGCCAGGTGATGGCGGTGACGCACTTGCCGCAAGTCGCGGCGTGTGCCGACCACCACTTCGTGGTGAGCAAGGCGCTGCGCGACGGCACGACCCGCAGCGATGTGCAGCCGGTGGGCGGCGAGGCGCGTGTGGCCGAGATCGCCCGCATGCTGGGCGGCGAGCGCCAGACGGGCACCACGCTTGCCCATGCCCAGGAGCTGCTGTCGGTGGCCGCCGAATCCAGCGGCCGAAGCGGCAGCCGCAAACGATCATGACCACCCTGCCCGACCCTTTGCCCACGACGGTGGCCGCGCCGCCTGCGGTGCCGCACGAGATCGTGCTCGTGACCGGCATCTCCGGCTCGGGCAAATCCGTCGCGCTGCATGCGCTCGAAGACGCCGGCTTCTTCTGCGTCGACAACCTGCCGCCCGAGCTGCTGCGCGAGTTCCTGCGGCTGGAGCACGAGCGCCAGCAGCGCCGCGTGGCCATCGCGGTCGACGTGCGTAGCGCCGGCTCGTTGCCGCACCTGCTGCCGCTCATCCACGAGCTGCGGCAGGAAGGCGTGACGGTGCGCTCGATCTTTCTCGATGCGAGCACCGATGCGCTCGTGCGCCGCTTCTCCGAGACACGCCGCCCGCACCCGCTGAGCCAGGAGCTGCCGCCCGTGTCCCCCGCACGGCGCCGCGACGACGAAAACACCGTGAGCCACCGCGCGCTCAACGATGCCATCGAGATGGAGCGCGAGCTGCTCGCCGACCTGCGCGAGGCCTCGACCGTCGTCGATACCAGCCTCCTGCGCCCGGCGCAACTGCGGGTGTGGATCCGCGACCTCGTGCGGGCGCAAGCGCGTGCGCTCACGCTCGTCTTCGAGTCGTTCGCCTTCAAGCACGGCGTGCCGCTCGATGCCGATTTCGTGTTCGACGTGCGCGTGCTGCCCAACCCGTACTACGTGCGCGAGCTCCGTGCGCAGACTGGCCGCGACCGCGAGGTCATCGCCTACCTCGAAGCCCAGCCCGAAGCGCTGGAGATGCTGTCGCAGATCGAGGCCTTCATCGCGCGCTGGCTGCCGTCGTTCGAGAACGACCAGCGCAGCTACCTCACCGTCGCCATCGGTTGCACCGGCGGGCAGCACCGCTCGGTCTACCTGGTCGAAACCCTTGCGAAACGCTTTGCCGGCCGCGGCATCGCGCTGGTTCGCCATCGAGAGCTTGATGCCCGAGACTGAAGCGCTCATTTCTCTTCCCCTCTTCCCGTTGCAAGCCGTTCTCTTCCCTGGCGGGCTCCTGAGCCTGAAGGTGTTCGAGGCCCGCTATCTGGATCTGGTGAGCGCAAGCCTGCGCGAACAAAAGCCCTTCGGCGTGGTAGCGCTGCGCCAAGGCAGCGAGGTGCGCAAGGCGGGCGAGCCGGTGGTGCTGGAAGACATCGGCACGACGGCCGAGCTGCTCGACGTCGACAGCACGCAGCCCGGCATCCTGCAGGTGCGCTGCCGCGGGCTGCATCGCTTCAAGGTGCAGTCGCGCGAGCAGCAACCCGACGGGCTGTGGCTCGCACGCGCACGGGTGATCGACGATGACGACGAAAACGTCGCACCCGTCGGGGCGTATCTCGAAAGCGTGCGGGGCCTCGCCAACGCCATCGCCACGCTCAAGCAGCAAGGCACCGAGCCGTTCCTGAAGCCCTTCAAGTTCGAGAGCGCCGGCTGGGTGGCCAACCGCTGGTGCGAGATCCTGCCGATTTCCGTGGCCGCCAAGCAGAAGCTGATGGAGCTGCCCGATCCGCAGGTGCGGCTTCAGCTCGTCAACGAGTTCCTGCGCACCAAGGGCGTGGTCAAGTAGCGCGCGACAGGAGCAGCTTGCGCAGGGGCGCGGGCAGGCCCATCGCGAGCGCCTCGTCGAGGCGGTACCAGCCACCTGCCGGCAGCAGCGCGGTGATCGCAGCCAATGCCGTCTTCGTCACCTGAGGCGACAGGGCCACATGCAAAGGGTGCAGCGTCCAGTCCAGATGGGTCAGCACGTGGGTGAAGCTGGGCAGGACGGTCGACGTGCCGGGCCAGGTTTCGGCGAGTGCAGTCAGTTCTTCGGGCGAGGCGAACTCCGGCAGGCTCCAGAGCCCCGCCCACACGCCGGTCTCAGGCCGTTGGCACAACCAGAGTTCGTCGCCCTTGCTGAGCCACAGCCACGCGTTCTCACGCTTGCTGCGCTTGAGCTTGCGCGTCTTGATCGGGTACTTGTCCTGTGTACCGCTTCGCCGTGCTTCGCACCCGGCTTGCACTGGGCACAACAGGCACTGCGGTGAGCGTGCCAGGCACACTGTTGCGCCGAGGTCCATGATGCCCTGCGTGTAAGCCGGCATGTCGGTGGGCGGCAGCAGTTCGGTGGCAGCCGCCCACAGCTCGCGCTCATGGCGTGGCACGGCGAGGTCTTTGTCGAAGGCGAGGAAACGCGTCAGCACGCGTTTGACGTTGCCGTCGAGGATGGCCACCCGCTCGCCGAAGCAGAAGGACGCGATCGCCGCGGCGGTGGAGCGGCCGATGCCAGGCAGCGCCTGCAGCACCTCGGCCGTCTTCGGAAACTCACCGCCATGCTCGGCCACGACCGCCTTGGCGCACGCATGCAGGTTGCGCGCGCGGCTGTAGTAGCCGAGGCCGCTCCACAGCGCGAGCACATCGTCCTGCGAGGCCGCGGCCAGCGCCTGCACATCCGGAAAGCGTTGCAGGAAACGCTCGTAGTAGGCCAGCACGGTGCTCACCTGCGTCTGCTGCAACATGATCTCGGACAGCCACACGCGATAGGGATCGGTCGTGCGCTGCCACGGCAGGTCGTGGCGCCCGTGCGTGGCTTGCCACGCGATCAGAGGAGTGGCGAAGCGGTCTTGCGGAGTTGCAGCGCTCAAGCCTGGGCGGCGTAGAGCATGCCGGCTTCGCTGTTCTGCGCTTCGGCCGGGGCGCCATCGGCGCGGGCCTGCTCCTTCACGCGCATCGCCATCTCGTGGCAGCGCGCCTGCAGCTGTTGCAGCTGCTCGTCTTGCGCTTCGAGTTCTGCGATGCGCTGCTCGAGTTCACCCGACGCGGCCTGGATGCGCTCGAGCGCCTCGCGGCGGCGGCGGAAGCCACGGCGGCGCTCGCGCAGCTGCGAATCGACCTGCGACGAGGCCATCTTGTTCCACAGCTCCATCTCGCTGCTGGCGTTCTCGAACACGACGCGCAGCTTGGAGACGAGCATGCGGCGGAACTGCTCCATGAACTTCGGCTGCGACAGCCGCAGCGCCTGCGTCAGCCCGAGGTACTGCACGTAGCTGCGCTGGATGAGCGACAACTCGTTGATGAAGCGCTGCAGGTCGGGCGCCTTGTTCACCGAAAGGCTGAAGCCGAACTCCGCGTTGAGCTTGCCGAACGAGGCGTTGAGCATCTCGCGGATCTCGCCCGCGCGCACCTGCGAGGCTTCGAGCAGCTCGCGCAGGCGGCCGCACAGGGCGAGGAAAGCCTTCTTCGCGCCGAGGTTGAGCAGCGAGGCGTTCATCGCCTTCTGCATCTCGTTGACTTCTTCGCGCAGGCGGTCGCTGGTGAGGTCGACCAGCGCGTTTTTCAGCATGCGGCTGTGGACCATGCGCATGGCCTGCAGCTTGGAGGTGCACTGCTCGAATTCGGCCGTCTCGGCGTCGACGCGTTCGATCATCACGCGCGTCTTGGCGCTGCTCTTGCCGCGCAGGCCCCGCAGCTCGAGCATCTGCTCGGCCATCTGGCGGCGGCGATCGGCGAGGCCACGGTTGACCTGCGCTTCCATGCGCGCGATGGCGTCGGTGACGAGGTCTTGAAGAATGTCGCGGCGCTGCGGGAGCAGTTGCGCGCCGAGGGCCGCTTCGAGTGCGGGCAGGCGGCTCTCGGCCAGGCCTTGGTGGTTCTTCTCGATGCGCGAGGCAAGCGCCTGGCGGGCCGACAGCGGGAACACGCGCGCAGCGTCCATGTCGAGCGTGCGGGCGGTGGCCTGGCGCTGCGATTCGATCTGCTCGCGCACCTGCTCGGGCGTGGCGAGCGGGTCGATCAGCGCGTCGATCTTGTTGAGCACCACGAAGCTCGTCTGCGCCGGCGAGCCGAGGTGGTCGCGCCAGATCGCCATGTCGGACTTGGTGACGCCGGTGTCGGCACCGAGGATGAACACCATCGCGTGGGCCGACGGGAGCAGGCTCAGCGTGAGCTCGGGCTCGGCGCCGATGGCGTTGAGCCCCGGGGTGTCGAGCACCACCAGACCCTGCTTCAAGAGCGGGTGCGGGTAGTTGATGATCGCGTGGCGCCAGGCCGGCACTTCGGCGCGGCCCTGGTCGTCGGTGGGCGGGTTGTCTTCGGGGTGCTCGTCGTCCCAAAAGCCGAGGGCCTTGGCATCTTCGATGCTGACCCACTGCGTGCGCATCACTTCCTGCAGCGCGCTCGACAGCTTGTCGGGGGAACTCACGTCGAGCGGCAGGTGCGTCCACATCTTGGGCTGGCCGCGCAGCTCGCCGAGCGACAGGCCTTCGAGGCGAGTGCCGATCGGCAGCAGCGCGAGCGCGGGCTCTTCGCCCAGCTCGAACCCGAGTTCGACCGGGCACATCGTGGTGCGGCCCGGCGTGGCCGGCAGCACGCGGCGGCCGGCATCGGAAAAGAAGATCGCGTTGATCAGCTCGGACTTGCCGCGCGAGAACTCGGCGACGAAGGCCACGATGAGCTTCTCGCCCGACAGGCGGCGGCGCAGCGCGTCGAGCGATTCGTGGGCGGACGGGTCGGCGACGTCGTGCTCGGAGAGGAAGCGGCTGTACTCGTCGAGCCGCGCTCCCAGCACCGCACGCCACTGGGAGAGTTCGTCAAGACTGCTTGCGAAGGAAGTCGCCATGGGGGTGGTCGCGGGCCCGCAAAAGAGCGTCAGGCATGGTAGCGCAGCATCGTTTTGACGCAGCGCAGCGGAAACAACTCGTTGCCCAGGCAGGTGACGAGATGTGAGGTTTTTGGCGCTTTGTCAGAAGGCCGCGGGCCCGACCCTCAGCGCCGCTGGCACTGCGGGCAGAAGAAAGTCGAACGCTGGCCCTGCACGATGCGGCGGATGGGCGTGCCGCAGACGTGGCACGGCAAGCCTTCGCGGCCGTAGACCTGGGCCTGCAGCTGGAACTCACCGGCCATGCCGTGGGCATCGCGGAAGTCGCGCAGCGTGGAGCCGCCGAGCGCCAGCGCGCGGGCGAGGGTCTCGCGCACCGCCACGGCCAGCCGCTCGGCGCGCGGGCGGCTCACGGTGTCGCTGCGCGTGCGCGGGTCGATGCCGGCGTGGAAGAGCGCTTCGCAGGCGTAGATGTTGCCGGCACCGACGACGATGTCGCCCGCCAGCAGCGCAAGCTTCACCGCCACGCGGCGGCGCTTGAGCGCGGCGTGCAGGTAGGCGCCGTTGAAGGCCGCATCGAAGGGCTCGACGCCGAGGGTCGAGAGGAGTTGTCCGGCCATGCCGCTGTCGAGCGCGGGCGACCAGACAACGGCGCCAAAGCGGCGCGGATCGGTCAAACGCAGCAGGCCGCGTGTGGTCGACAGGTCGAAGTGATCGTGCGTGCCGTGCGGTGGGGCCTGGTCCTGGAACGCCAGCGAGCCTGACATGCCCAGGTGCATCAGAAGGCCGCCCTGGCTGAGCGGCAGCCACAGGTATTTGCCGCGCCGCAGGGCGTCACCCACGGTCTGGCCGACGAGGCCTTCGGGCTCGCAACCGAGTGGCCAGCGCAAGGGCTTGCCCAAGCGCACCGCCGTGACGCGGGCGCCCGAAATGCGGTGGGCAAAACTCTGGCGGGTGACCTCGACCTCGGGAAGTTCTGGCATTCGGGAATTATCACGAGCGGAACGAATCGGAACAGGCGACGAATCGACGCGACACCTAGAATCTTTCGAGCCCAAGGAGCCCTGCATGCCGTCTTCTCCCCTGTTCCCTCGCGCGGGCCTGGCCTTGGCTTGCGCGCTCATGTTGATGCATGGCGCCCACGCCCAGAACGACACAGTTCCGAAGGAGCCCGCCGAGCCGGTGCGCAATTCCGCGCTCGACGGCCCCTTGTTCTACCAACTGCTGCGCGGCGAGCTGGAGCTGCGCTCGGGCCAGGTGGTGGAAGGCCACCAGGCCTTGATCGACGCCGCACGGCGCACACGCGACGAGGCACTCTTCCGCCGTGCCACCGAAGCGGCGTTGCAGCAGCGCGCGATCGAGCTCGCACTGCAGTCGACGCAGGTCTGGCGCGCCACGCTGCCCGACTCGCTGGAAGCCGCGCGCTACCAGCTGCAGCTGCTCATTGTGATGAACCGGCCCAACGAAACCGTGGAGCCACTGCGCACGCTGCTGCGCCTCACGCCCGCGGCCGAGCGTTCGGCGGCCATCACGGCGCTGCCGCGCGTTTTCGAGCGCAGTGGCGACAAGGCCCAGACCGCCAAGCGGCTCGAGGAGATCCTCAAGCCATCGCTCGGCAGCGCCGACACCCGCGTGGCGGCGCAGGTGGCGATCGCGCGCGCCTGGCTGGCCGCGGGCGACAGCGCCCGTGCGAACGAGCTCGCCAAGACCGCGCACGCACAAGACCCGGCGGCCGAATTGCCGGCGCTGCTGGCGCTGGAGCTCATGGCCACGACACCCGCGGCCGAGAGCCTCGTGCAGTCGCACCTGCAGGCCAAGCCGTCGAGCCTGGCAATTCGCATGGTGTATGCGCGGGTGCTGAGCGCCGCACAGCGGTATGCCGATGCGGTGCCGCAGCTCGAAGCCGTCACGCGCTCCGACAACGCACCGCTCAATGCCTGGCTGACGCTCGGCGCCCTGCACCTGGAGCTGAAGCATCCGCGTGAAGGCACGGCAGCGCTTCTGCAGTATGTGCAGCGTGCGCAGAACGCGCCGCCGCCGGTGGCCGCGCCGGCATCGGCCCCGCAGGACGACGATGACGACAACCCCGCCACCGCCACCGATCGCGGCCTGACGCAGGCCTACCTGCTGCTCTCGCAAGCCGCCGAACAGCAGCGCGACTACGCGGGCGCCGAAGCGTGGCTCGCGAAGGTCACCGATGCACAGCGTGCGCTCGAGGTGCAATCGCGCCGCGCCTCGCTGCTCGCCAAGCAGGGCAAGGTGCAAGCGGCACGCGAGTTGATCCGGAACGTTCCCGAGAAAGGCCCCGACGACCAGCGCGCCAAGCTGCTGGCGGAAGCGCAGATGCTGCGCGAGGTGAAGCAGTGGGAAGAGGCGAACCGCGTGCTCGCATCAGCCAACCAGAAGTTCCCCGACGACCCTGACCTGCTGTACGAGCAGTCGATGATGGTCGAGAAGCTCAACCGCATGGACGAGATGGAGCGCCTGCTGCGCAAGGTGATCGCGCTCAAACCCGACCACCACCATGCCTACAACGCGCTCGGCTATTCGTTGGCCGAGCGCAACCAGCGCCTGCCCGAAGCGCGCGAGCTCATCAAGAAGGCGCTCGACCTCGCGCCCGGCGAACCCTTCATCACCGACAGCCTGGGCTGGGTGGAGTACCGCCTGGGCAACCGCGACGAAGCGCTTCGCTTGCTGCAGCAGGCCTACAGGTCGCGGCCCGACGTCGAGATCGGCGCCCACCTTGGCGAGGTGCTGTGGATGAGCGGCCAGCGCGACGAGGCGCGGCGTGTGCTGCGCGAGTCGCACAACCGCGACCAGGGCAACGAGGTGCTGAAGGAAACGCTGGCGCGTCTGCGGGTCGACCTGTGAGGCATCTCGCTTTCGTGGGGCTGCTCGCGGGCAGCCTGCTCGCCGGCTGCGCCACCGTCGGCCAGAAGGCACCGCCCGACAGTGCCACGCTGTCGGGCAAGCTGTCGGTGCGCGTCGACGCGACCGCCACCACGCCCTCGCGCAGCGAGAGCGGCAGCTTCGAACTCAAGGGCACGCCGGAGGCCGGGCAACTGAACCTGTCGACCCCGCTCGGCACCGTGATGGCCCAGGCCCGCTGGGCCGGCAACCGCGCCTGGCTGGCCACCTCGCAGGGCGAGACGGCCTACCCGGACCTCGACACGCTCACACAAGAGATGCTCGGCGAAAGCCTGCCGGTGGCGGCGCTCTTCGACTGGCTGCGCGGCCGGCCGTGGCCTGGCACCGCGAGCCGTGCCGTCGAAGGCGGTTTCGAGCAGCTCGGCTGGACCATCGACCTGGCCCGCTTCGGCGAAGGCTGGGTCGCCGCCCGTCGCGCGCAAGCGCCTGCCGTGCTCGTGCGCGCCAAGGTCGACCCGTCCTGACCATGCCGCTCAACGCCCTGTACGACGTGGCCGCACCGGCCAAGATCAACCTCTTCCTGCACGTGACCGGCCGCCGGGCCGACGGCTACCACCTGCTGCAATCGGTCTTCACGCTGATCGACTGGGCGGACACGCTGCATTTCGAGCGCCGCCACGACGGCCAGATCGCCCGGCGCGACCTCACGGCCGCCCTGCCGACCGAAGACCTTTGCCTCAAGGCCGCCCGAGCGCTGCAGGCCGCCTCGGGCACGACCCTCGGCGCCGACATCTCCATCGACAAGCAGTTGCCCTGGGGCGCGGGCATGGGCGGCGGCAGTTCCGACGCCGCCAGCACCCTGCTCGCCCTCAACCGCCTGTGGGGCCTCGACTGGCCGCTGTCGCGCCTGCTGGACATCGGGCTCACACTCGGCGCCGACGTGCCGTTTTTCCTGGGCGGCGACAACGCCTGGGTCGAAGGCATCGGCGAACTGCTCACCCCGCTGGCCTTGCCTCGGCAGTGGCTGGCCGTGGTCAAGCCCGCCGCCAGCATCGAAACCCGCGCGATTTTCACGAGCCCCCTGTTGGCCCGGAATACCGAAGCTGCTATAGTCGCGGGCTTCCTTGCAAAGGCCGGCATCGATGCCCTGCTGGAAGGCTTCGGTCACAACGACTTGCAGCCGCCCGCCGAGCACCAGTGCCCCGAAGTGGCGCAAGCCGCTTCCCTGCTCAAGGCCCGCTTCGGCAACAGCCGCATGACGGGTTCAGGCAGTGCGGTGTTTGCGAGGGCAGGCACAGACGTTGCACCCATGGCGACGCTTCCGGCGGATCTTCCGTCGGGCTGGGTGGGGCGGATGTGCCGCAGTCTGGAGCAGCATCCCTTGAAGGGCTGGGCTTCAGCTGAGACAAGTTGAAGGTGGGCTGCGCAAGCAGCCAGCCGGTGTAGGGGAGTCGCCAAGTTGGTTAAGGCATCGGATTTTGATTCCGACATGCGAGGGTTCGAGTCCTTCCTCCCCTGCCAAATTTTCTGTGTTTGATTCCCGGTGCCGCGGGCAGGTCAGCAGACCAGATCAGGCGGCACGCCGGGGCTGATGTGCAAGGGCGCCGTTCACAATGGCGACGACCCAATGAGCCTCGACGGAGGGAACGTGCTTTTCAACACCGTGTTGTTCACCGGGAATGCGAATCCGGCGCTTGCGCAGGAAATCGCTGGCAACCTCGGCATCGAACTCGGCAAGGCCCGCGTCGGCCGCTTCTCCGACGGCGAAGTCGACGTCGAGATCCAGCAGAACGTCCGCGCACGCGACATCTTCATCGTTCAGCCCACCTGTGCGCCGACGAATGAAAACCTGATGGAGCTGTGCATCATGGTCGACGCGCTCAAGCGCGCGTCGGCCCGGCGTGTGACGGCGGTGATCCCCTACTTCGGCTACGCGCGGCAAGACCGCCGCCCCCGTTCCACCCGCGTGCCCATCAGCGCCAAGGTCGTGGCCAACATGCTCGAGGCCGTGGGCGTCGAGCGCCTGCTGACGATGGACCTGCACGCCGACCAGATCCAGGGCTTCTTCAACATTCCCGTCGACAACATCTACGCCTCGCCGGTGCTGCTGTCGGACGTGCAGAACAAGCGCTACCGTGACCTCGTGGTCGTGTCGCCCGACGTGGGCGGCGTGGTGCGCGCCCGTGCGCTGGCCAAGCAGCTCGGCTGCGAGCTGGCCATCATCGACAAGCGCCGCCCGAAGGCCAACGTGTCGGAAGTGATGCACGTGATCGGCGAAATCGAAGGCCGCAACTGCGTGATCATGGACGACATGATCGACACCGCCGGCACGCTCGTGAAGGCGGCCGAGGTGCTCAAGGAGCGGGGTGCGAAGAACGTCTATGCCTACTGCACGCACGCCGTGTTCTCGGGCCCGGCCATCGAGCGCATCAAGTCCTCGCAGCTCGACGAAGTCGTGATCACCAACACCATTCCGCTGAGCGCCGACGGCAAGAAGTGCGACAAGGTTCGCCAGCTGTCGGTCGCCTTCCTGTTCGCCGAGACGATCCGCCGCATTTCGGACGGCGAGTCGGTGACGTCGCTGTTCGCCGAGCAGAACAATAACTTTTAGAACGAGAGCGGGTTCCTTGCGGAACCCTTCTTAGCCGCGGGCTTCGGCCCGTCTACCCCGAGGAGCCTGGTCGCGGGCACTCATCCATCATTGGAGCAATTATGAAATTCGTCGCTTTCGAGCGCACCAAGCAGGGGACCGGAGCGAGCCGCCGCCTGCGCAACGCCGACAAGGTGCCCGGCATCGTTTACGGGGCAGGCACGCCCACGATGATCGAACTCGATCACAACGCCCTCTTCCACGCGCTGAAGAAGGAAGCCTTCCACTCGACCATCCTCGAGATGGAACTCGCCGGCAAGACCTCGCAAGTGCTGCTGCGCGACTACCAGCTGCACCCGTTCCGCCAGATCGTGCTGCACATCGACTTCCAGCGTGTCGACGCCACCACCAAGATCACCAAGAAGATCCCGCTGCACTTCGTGAACGAGGAAAACTCGCCGGCCGTCAAGACCGACAAGTGCCTGGTCAACCACGTCGTGACCGAACTGCGCGTCCAGTGCCTGGCCTCGGCCCTGCCTGAGTACATCACCATCGACCTCGGCGAGCTGACCAAGGGCCAGTCTCTGCACGTGAGCGACCTGAAGCTGCCCGCCGGCATCACCGTCGTCACGCAAGGCAAGCCGAACCCCGTGATCGTGTCGACCTCGGTCGTGGCCGAGGAAGAAGAAGCGGCGCCGGTCGTGGTCGCCGCCGCCGCACCGGCTCCGAAGGCGAAGAAGAGCGAGAAGCAGAACAAGAAGTAATGCCTTCCCCCGAAGGCATGAGGAAGCCCCGCGATGCGGGGCTTTTTTTCGTCCCTCCTTTTGGACGACAGCCTCCCGCGGGATCGCATCTTCTGGCCCGCTCTGGATAATCCGCCCCATCATGATTCGACTGCTGGTAGGCCTGGGCAACCCGGGCACGGAATACGAAGCCACGAACCACAACGCCGGGTTCTGGTGGATCGACGCGGTGGCGCGCGAACTCAAGGCCTCGCTGCAACCCGAGCGCAGCTACCACGGCCTGGTGGCCCGCGTGAACCGGCCTGGCGACCAGGGGCCGCTCTGGCTGCTGGAGCCGCAGACCTACATGAACCTGTCGGGCAAGTCGGTCGCGGCGCTGGCGCGCTTCTTCAAGATCGCACCCGATGAAATCCTCGTCGCGCACGACGAGCTCGACCTGCTGCCCGGCCAGATGAAGATCAAGCGTGGCGGCGGCCACGCCGGGCACAACGGGCTGCGCGACATCCACGCCCAGCTTGGCTCCAACGACTACTGGCGCCTGCGCCTGGGCATCGGCCACCCTGGCGTGAAGGCCGAGGTGGCCGACTACGTGCTGCGCAAGCCCAAGCCCGAAGCGCGCGACGCGATCCACGACTGCATCCACAAGACCTTGCCAGCGATCGACCTGCTGCTGGCGGGCGAGATGGAGCGCGCCACCATGAAGATCAACGCCAAGCCACCGCGCCCGAAGCCGCCGCGCCCCGAAGGCTTGCCCCCGAAGCCATGAGAACCGTTCTTCTGCTGATCGCCGCCGCGCTCACGTCTGCCTCGGTGCACGCACAAACCGTCTACCGATGCGGGCCCGAGGGCCGCAGCTACTCACAGACCCCGTGCGCGCAAGGCCGTGCGATCGAGGTAAACGACGAACGCAGCACGCAGCAGCGGCGCGAGGCGCTCGACGTCGCCGAACGCGACCGTGCCCTGGCGGACTCGCTTGAAGAGGATCGCGTCACGCGCGAAGCCAGACCGCGCGCCGGGATGGCCAAGATCGATGGCCGCATTGGCTTTGCCCGCGTGGCCCACGCCGAGGCGGCAAAGAAAACCGTGAAGTCGAAGAAGAAGCCGAAGGCCTCGCAGCACGCCGACCGCTACAAGGCGGTATCAGCGCCCCGCTCTTGAGGCGTGCCGGCCGCCTGCAGGCGCCGGTATTTGTCCCACAACGACTCCTTCGATTCGATGTGTTCCGGGTCGACCGGAATGCACGCCACCGGGCACACCTGCACGCACTGCGGCTCGTCGAAGTGGCCCACGCACTCGGTGCAGCGCTTGGGGTCGATCTGGTAGATCACCGGCCCGAGCGAGATGGCCTGGTTCGGGCACTCGGGCTCGCACACATCGCAGTTGATGCAGTCGTCGGTGATGAGAAGGGCCATGGCGGGTACTGCTGGGAGAAAGCGGAACTCAGGTCTTGGCGCTCACACGCACCTTGAGCCGCTTGAGCACCGAGGGTGACACGAACTTGGAGACATCACCCTTCAAGGTGGCAATCTCGCGCACGAAGGTGCCCGAGACGAACTGGAACTGATCGCTGGGCGTCAGGAACACGGTTTCGACCTTGGGCATGAGATGCCGGTTCATGCCGGCCATCTGGAACTCGTACTCGAAGTCGCTCACCGCGCGCAGGCCGCGCACCACCACCTTGCCACCGTGGTGGGTGACGAAATCGCTCAAGAGGCCGTCGAAAGCGATGACCTCGACGTTCGGGTACTTCGCCGCCAGTTCGGTGGCGATCTCCAGACGTTCGTCGAGCGAGAACATCGTCTTCTTGTGGTGGCCGGCCGCCACCGCGAGGATCAGGCGCTCGAAGAGCGTGCTCGCCCGGTGCATCAGGTCTTCGTGGCCCAGGGTCATGGGATCGAAGGTCCCCGGGTAGACGGCGGTGAGGCGGGTGGCTGACGTCAAGGCGCTTCCTTCCGTGGCGTGCGTTTTCGCGAGTGCCCGGGCAGTTTAGCCGGGCACACCGCGTTGTATCAGGTGGTAATGCACGGCGCCCGCCTTGCCATGACGGTGCAGGCGCAGGCCGGGGCCCAGTGACGCGTCATCGAAGGCACGATCGGCTTCCAGGTAGATGAAGCCGTCGGGCACGACCAGCCGCGCGGCGGCTTTCAGGGCCGGCTCGAAGACGTTCGCATCGAAGGGCGGGTCGATGAAGACCAGTTCGAAGCTTTCGGGCGCACAACGGGCCATCCAGGCCAAGGCATCGGCCGCCTCGATGCGCACGGTCTCAGCCTTCAGCCGCTGTTGAACCGCGCGCAAGCCGTGGGCGAGACGCTGATCGCGCTCGACCAGCACCACCGCATCGGCCCCGCGCGACGCAGCCTCGAAGCCGAGGGCCCCACTGCCGGCGTAGGCATCGAGGCATCGCCAGCCTTCGAGGTCCTGACCCAGCCAGTTGAAGAGCGTTTCACGCACCCGGTCGGGCGTGGGCCGCAGCCCTGGCGCATCGGCGACGGGGAGCTTCGTCCGCTTCCACTGCCCCCCGATGATCCGCACCTCGTGAGGCGCCCGGGCAGGCTTCACAGGCGAACGGGAATCCCGCGTTGCGCCATCAGCGCCTTCGCCTCGCCGACGGTGTGGTGGCCGTAGTGGAAGATGCTCGCGGCCAACACCGCATCGGCGTGGCCCTGCTGGATGCCTTCGACCAGGTGCTCGAGGTTGCCGACACCGCCCGAGGCGATCACCGGCACCTCGACGGCATCGCTCACCGCACGCGTCAACGGCAGGTTGAAGCCGATCTTGGTGCCATCGCGGTCCATGCTGGTCAGGAGGATCTCGCCAGCGCCGTTGTCGACCATCTTCTTGGCCCACTCGACGGCGTCGAGGCCGGTGTTCTTTCGCCCGCCGTGGGTATAGACGTCCCAGCCGGAGCCATCTTCACGGCCCTTGGCGTCGATCGCCACCACGATGCACTGCGCACCGTACTTGTCGGACGCATCGCGGATCACCTGGGGGTTGGCCACCGCGGCGGAGTTGAAGCTCACCTTGTCGGCCCCGGCGTTGAGCAGCCGCCGCACGTCGTCGACGGTGCGCACGCCACCGCCCACCGTGAGCGGAATGAAGACCTGGGAGGCCACCGCCTCGATCATGTGCAGGATCAGGTCGCGGTCGTCGCTGGTGGCGGTGATGTCGAGGAAGGTGAGTTCGTCGGCGCCTTGATCGTTGTAGCGGGCCGCGATCTCGACCGGGTCACCGGCATCGCGCAGCTCGACGAAATTGACGCCCTTGACGACCCGGCCTCCGGTGACGTCGAGGCAGGGGATGATGCGCTTGGCCAGCATGGGAGGGAGAGCTCAGTCGGCTCCGTTGAGTTCGTCGGCGCGCTTCTGGGCCGCGGCAAAGTCGAGCGCGCCGGTGTAGATGGCGCGGCCGCAGATCACACCTTCGACACCCTCGCCTTCCACCGCGCAGAGCTTCTCGATGTCGGCGATGTTGGACAGGCCGCCCGACGCGATGACGGGGATCGACAGCGCCTGCGCGAGCTTCACCGTCGCGTCGATGTTGATGCCCGAGAGCATGCCGTCGCGCCCGATGTCGGTGTAGATCACGCCTTCGACGCCGTAGTCCTCGAACTTCTTCGCGAGGTCGATCACTTCATGGCCGGTGAGCTTGCTCCAGCCGTCGGTGGCGACCTTGCCGTCTTTCGCGTCGAGGCCCACGATGATGTGGCCGCCGAAGGCACTGCAGGCGTCTTTCAGGAAGCCGGGGCTCTTCACCGCGGCGGTGCCGATGATGATGAAGCTCAGGCCGTCGTCGAGGTAGCGCTCGATGGTGTCGAGGTCGCGGATGCCGCCGCCCAATTGCACCGGGATCTCATCGCCCACCTCGGCCAGGATCGCCTTGATCGCCGGCTCATTGACCGGCTTGCCGGCAAACGCACCGTTGAGGTCGACGAGATGAAGCCGCCGCGCGCCGGCGTCGACCCATCGCCGCGCCATCGCAGCCGGGTCTTCGCCGAAGGTGGTGGACTCGGCCATGTCGCCCTGTTTCAGGCGCACACATTGGCCGTCTTTCAGGTCAATCGCAGGTATCAGCAACATGGCCGAAGGCAGTGGTGGTGGAGGAAGAGGAGGAGGGGTGCCTGAGGGTGTATCGCAGATGACGCTTCAGCAGCGGATCAGGGGTTCCAGTGAAGGAAGTTGCGGTACAGCGCGAGGCCATGCTCGGCGCTTTTCTCAGGGTGGAACTGGGTGGCGAAAATGTTATCGCGTGCCACGGCACTGGTAAAGCGCGCGCCGTACTCGGTTTCGCCGACGCTGTGGCGCGGGTCCGACGGGCGGGCGTAGTAGCTGTGCAGGAAGTAGAAGTAGGCGCGGTCGGGCACGCCGGCCCAGATCGGGTGCGGCTGAGCCTGGATCACTTCGTTCCAGCCCATCTGCGGCACCTTGTAGCGGCTGCCATCGGGCTGCAACTGGCCCTTGAGCTGGAAGCGGCGCACGTCGCCGGCGATCAGGCCCAGCCCCTCACAGGGGCCTTCTTCGCTGCGGTCGAGCAGCATCTGCATGCCCACGCACACGCCCATCAGCGGTTTGCTGGCGGCGGCTTCGAGCACCGCTTCGGTGAGGCCAGCATCCTCCAGGCCGCGCATGCAGTCGTGGATCGCGCCCTGCCCCGGCAGAACCACCCGTTCCGCCGCGCGGACATCCTCGGCGCGTGCGCTCACCAACACATCGAAACCGGAATTCTGTGCGACGTGGATCACCGCCTGCGAAACCGATCGCAGGTTGCCGCTGCCGTGGTCGACGACCACCACCGTGCGTTTCATGGTCAGAGACTACCCTTGGTGGACGGAATAACGCCGGCCGCGCGTGGATCGATTTCCAGTGCCATCCGCAAGGCCCGTGCGAACGCCTTGAAGATGGTCTCGCACTGGTGGTGGGCGTTGTCGCCCTCCAGGTTGTCGATGTGCAGCGTCACGCCGGCATGGTTGGAGAAGCCCTGGAAGAACTCGTAGGCCAGCTGGGTGTCGAAGGCGCCGATCATGCCGCTCTTGAAGTTGACGCGCATGTGCAGCCCGGGCCGGCCGGAGAAGTCGATCACCACGCGCGACAGCGCTTCGTCGAGCGGCACGTAGGCATGGCCGTAGCGGCGCAGGCCTTTCTTGTCGCCCACCGCCTTGGCCACGGCCTGGCCGAGCGTGATGCCCACGTCTTCGACCGTGTGGTGGCCGTCGATGTGCAGGTCGCCCTTGCAGTCGATGTCGAGGTCGATCAGCCCATGGCGGGCGATCTGGTCGAGCATGTGGTCGAAGAAGCCGATGCCGGTGGCGAGCTTGGCCTGCCCCGTGCCGTCGAGGTTGACCACGACGCGGATCTGCGTCTCGTTGGTGTTGCGGGTCACGTCCGCGGTGCGCATGGTCATGACAGGCTGGCTTTCATGGCTTCGATCATCTGGTCATTCTCTTCCGGCGTGCCCACCGTCAGGCGCAGGCAGTTGTCCAGCAGAGGGTGCATCTTGGAGACGTTCTTCACCAGCACCTTGCGTGCCTTCATCTCGGCGAAGAGCGCGGCGGCGTCGGGCACACGGGCGAGGATCATGTTGGCTTCGCTCGGGTAAGGCTTGACGCCGGGCATGGCCGACAGCGCGGCGATCAACCGTGAGCGCTCGCTGCGCAGGATCTTCGCCTGGCGGTCGAACTCGTCGTCATGCTCCAGCGCAAAGAGCGCCGCCTCGGCGTTGAGCACGCTCACGTTGTACGGCGGGCGCACCTTGTCGACCTGGTCGATGAGCGCCCTCGGCCCCAGCATGTAGCCGAGGCGAATGCCGGCGAGGCCGAACTTGCTCAGCGTGCGCATCACCAGCACATGCTCGTGCTTGGCCACCCGGTCGATGTAGCTGCGCGAGGCGAAGGGCTGGTAGGCCTCGTCGATCACCACCAGGCCCGGCGCAGCGTCGACGATGCGCTCGACGATGGCGTCGTCGAACAGGTTGGCGGTGGGGTTGTTGGGATAGGCGATGTAGACGATGGCCGGCTGGTGCTCGGCCATCGCGGCCAGCATCGCGGCTTCGTCCAGTTCGAAGTCGGCCCGCAGCGGCACGCCGATGAAACGCAGCCCCTGCAGCTTGGCCGACATCTCGTACATCACGAAACCGGGCAGCGGCGCGAGGATGCTGGCACCCGGCACATCGCAGGCCATCGCGAGCAGGCTGATGAGCTCGTCGGAGCCGTTGCCGAGCATGAGGCCGAAGCCCTCGGGCAGACCCACGTGCTTCGCCAAGGCGGCGCGCAGGTCATCGATGCGCGGCCCGGGGTAACGGTTGATCGCCACCTCGGCCAGCCGCTCGCCCAACGCCTGGCGCAGGGCCGGCGGCAGGCGGAACGGGTTTTCCATCGCATCGAGCTTGACCATGCCGACGCTCGGTTGGATGGCGTAGCCGTGCATGGACTGGACGTCCTGACGGATGAAGCGCGCAATGACCGATTCGAGCTTGGATGACATGGGATTGGCAGGAGGAGTCTTGAACTCAGCGCCCATTACATAAGATATTGCACATCTCGTCCGACGGAGCCTCTGGTGGCCACCATCCCGACCCACGTGCATCTGCAACCCGCGCAACGCGAGTTCCTGGAACAACAGGCCAAGCTGCGCGGCACCAATGTGTCGGCCGAGGTCCGCTCGTCGATCGACCTGTACCGCGCCGGCGTCGACTCGATGGCCGAACTGGAGCTGCTCGACTTCGCCACCCGCAAGGCCAAAGACGACCTCGATGCGACCCTCGCCACGCTCGACGCCGGCCAGCGCCGCGCGAAGGCGTTCTTCGCGGAGATCGAGGCGATCAAGGCTGGGTCTCCGTCATGAGCCTGGTCGCAGAAATCGTCGACCGGCTGTCTGGGGTGGCCGCGCTGCGCGAGAAGGTCGCGCAGCAGGACAAGGTGCTTGAAGGCATGCAGCGCATCCTGCTCGAGCAGCAGCGTGAGCTGGCCGAGGTGAAGGGGACCTTGCGCGCGTTGGTCACGATGCAGCAGGCGTTACCAAGGAAATAGTCAGCCGCCGCGCTTGAGCCGCATTTCCGCGGCTTGCGCATGAGCCTGCAGGCCCTCGCCATAGGCGAGTTCAGCGGCGATCACGCCCAGCTTCTGCGCGCCCGCCTCGCTCACCTCGATGAGGCTGCTGCGCTTCTGGAAGTCGTACACGCCCAGCGGCGACGAGAAGCGCGCGGTGCCCGAGGTGGGCAGCACGTGGTTGGGGCCGGCGCAGTAATCGCCCAGGCTCTCGCTGGTGAAGGCGCCCATGAAGATCGCGCCGGCATGCTTGAGCAAAGGTTCCCACTTGCCCGGTTCGCGTGAGCTGACTTCCAGGTGCTCGGGCGCGATGCGGTTGCTGATCGCGCAAGCTTCTTCCATCGAGCGCGTGTGGATCAGCGCGCCGCGGCCTTCGAGCGAGGCACGGATCACGTCGCGGCGCGGCATGCCGGGCAGCAGGCGCTCGATCTCGGCCTTCACCCTGGCGATATACGCCGCATCGGGGCACAGCAGGATGCTCTGCGCCAGCTCGTCGTGCTCGGCCTGGCTGAAGAGGTCCATCGCCACCCAGTCGGGCGGCGTCGTGCCGTCGGCCAGCACCAGGATCTCGCTCGGGCCGGCGATCATGTCAATGCCGACCTTGCCGAAAACACGGCGCTTGGCGCTCGCGACGTAGGCGTTGCCGGGGCCGGTGATCTTGTCGACGGCGGGCACGGTCGCCGTGCCGAAGGCCAGGGCCGCCACGGCCTGCGCGCCGCCAAGGGTGAAGGCACGGTCCACACCGGCGATGGCCGCCGCGGCCAGCACCATCGCGTTGCGCTCGCCCTTGGGCGTGGGCACGACCATCACGATCTCACCGACGCCGGCCACCTTGGCCGGCACGGCGTTCATCAGCACGCTCGAGGGATACGCCGCCTTGCCGCCCGGCACGTAGATGCCCACACGGTCGAGTGGCGTCACCTTCTGCCCGAGCAGCGTGCCATCGGCATCGCGGTAGTTCCACGAGCGGCCGCAGGCTTCGAGCTGGCGCTGGTGGTAGTCGCGCACCCGCGCGGCGGCGGCTTCGAGGGCCTCGCGCTGATTCGGCGTGATCGCCGACACGGCCGCCTGCAATTCGTCGCGTGTGATCTCGAGCGCCGCCACGGACGGCGCTGCGAGCCCGTCGAAACGCTGGGTGTATTCCAGCACCGCGGCGTCGCCGCGCTTTTGCACGTCGTCGAGGATCGCCGCCACCCGCTCTTCGATCGCATGGTCGGTCTCGGCCGACCAGTGCAGCACGCGCTGGAATTCGGCTTCGAAGTCGGCGGCGGTCGTGACGAGCTGGCGGACGTTGACGCTCATGGTCGTTTACTCGGGAATGGCCGACGCGATGGCGTCGATGATCTGGCGCAGAGGCTCGCGCTTGGTCTTGAGCGCGGCCTGGTTGACCACCAGGCGGGCGGAGATCTTCATGATCTCTTCCACTTCGACCAAGTGGTTGGCCTTGAGCGTGCTGCCGGTCGACACGAGATCGACGATGGCATCGGCGAGGCCCGTGAGCGGCGCGAGCTCCATCGAGCCGTAGAGTTTGATCACGTCGACGTGCACGCCCTTGTCGGCGAAGAAGTCTCGGGCGCAGCTGGTGTACTTGGTGGCGACGCGGATGCGCGAGCCCTGCTTCACGGCCGCGGCGTAGTCGAAGTCGTCGCGCGTGGCCACGCTCATGCGGCACTTGGCAATCTTCAGGTCGAGCGGCTGGTAGAGGCCCTGGCCGCCGTGCTCGAGCAGCACGTCCTTGCCGGCCACGCCCAGGTCGGCACCGCCGTACTGCACGTAGGTCGGCACGTCGGTCGCACGCACCAGCACCACGCGCACATCAGGCTTCGTGGTGCCGATGATGAGCTTGCGGGACTTTTCCGGGTCTTCGAGCACCTCGATGCCCGCGGCCTTCAGCAGCGGCAGGGTCTCTTCGAAGATGCGTCCCTTGGACAGAGCAAGAGTAATCATTTGATGCGCTGGATGTCCGCGCCGATGCCGCGCAGCTTGGTTTCCATCTGGTCGTAGCCGCGGTCCAGGTGGTAGATGCGGTCGACGACCGTTTCACCGTCGGCCACGAGGCCCGCGATCACGAGGCTGGCCGAGGCGCGCAGGTCGGTCGCCATCACCGTCGCACCCGACAGCTGCGGCACGCCCTGCACCACCGCCGTGTGCCCGTCGACCTCGATCTTCGCGCCCAGGCGCACGAGTTCGTTCACGTGCATGTAGCGGTTCTCGAAGATGGTCTCGGTGATGCGGGCCGTGCCTTCGGCAATGCAGTCGAGCGCCATGAACTGCGCTTGCATGTCGGTTGGAAAGGCGGGGTATTCGCTGGTGCGGAAGCCGACCGCACGCAGGCGCTTGTCGTTCTTGACGCGGATCCAGTCGGCACCCGATTCGATCGTGGCGCCGGCGTCGCGCAGCTTGTCGATCACCGCGTCGAGGTGATCGGCGCGTGCGCGGCGCAGGGTCACGTCGCCACCGGCAGCGGCCACGGCGCAGAGGAAGGTGCCGGCCTCGATGCGGTCGGGCACGATGCGGTGTGCCACGCCGCCCAGGCGCTCCACGCCCTGGATGAGGATCTTGCTGGTGCCGTGGCCTTCGATCTTCGCGCCCATCTTGATCAGCATCTCGGCCAGGTCGGGAATCTCCGGCTCCTGCGCCGCGTTCTCCAGCACCGTTTCACCCTCGGCCAGCACGGCGGCCATCATCAGGTTTTCGGTGCCGGTGACGGTGACCATGTCGGTCGTGATGCGGGCGCCTTTCAGGCGACGGGTCTTGGCGTGGATGTAGCCATGCTCGACGGTGATCTCGGCGCCCATCGCCTGCATGCCCTTGATGTGCTGGTCGACCGGCCGCGAGCCGATGGCGCAGCCGCCGGGCAGGGAGACCTTGGCCTCGCCGAAGCGCGCGAGCAGCGGGCCCAGCACGAGAATCGACGCCCGCATGGTCTTCACCAGGTCGTAGGTCGCTTCGCGCGAGGTGACGTTGGAGGCGTTGATGGCCACCGTGTCGGGCTCGGCCTCGCTGCGCTCAGCCTGCACGCCCATCATGCGCAAGAGCTTGAGCGTGGTGTTCACGTCCTGCAGGCGCGGCACGTTGGTCAGCGTCACCGGCTCGGCGGTGAGCAGCGCGGCGCAGAGTTCGGGCAGTGCGGCGTTCTTCGCGCCCGAGATCACCACCTCGCCCTGGAGGGGCCGGCCGCCTTTGATGAGGAGTTTGTCCATGTGGGGCTTTCAGCCGCCAAGCCCACCCGGCTCACGGACCCGCAGGCAGCAGGCCCGCCAGCCGCAGTGAACACTGCGGCGGGATTCAATGGTGGTGGTTGGAAACCGACGAGGCGTTGGAAGCCCACTCGGCCGGGGTCAGCGTCTTCATGGACAGCGCGTGGATTTGCTCGCGCATTCTATCGCCCAGGGCCTGGTAGACCCGCTGATGGCGCATCACGCGGCTCTTGCCCTCGAACTCGGCCGACACGATGGTGGCGAAGAAATGGCGCCCGTCGCCCTCCACCTGCAGGTGGTCGCAGGCGAGGCCTTGCGCGATGTAGCGCTCGACGTCGGCGGGGGTGGGGTCGGCCATAGGGGCTGGATTATCGCTGCAAGCGTTCAGGCTCAGGATCGGATCTTGTAGCCGATGCGCAGCAGGTGCAGGCACAGCGCGCAGACCACCCCCAGCGTGACGCCGACGATGCCGAAGCTCATCCACGGCGACACGTCGCTCGTGCCGAAGAAGCCATGACGGAAGCCGTCGACCATGTAGAAGAACGGGTTCAGGTGGCTCACGCCCTGCCAGAAGGCCGGCAGCGACTTGATCGAATAGAACACGCCCGAGAGCATGGTCATGGGCATGACGATGAAGTTCTGGAAGGCCGCGATCTGGTCGAACTTCTCGGCCCAGAGGCCTGCCACGAGCCCGAGCGCGCCCATCATCGCGGCGCCGCAGAGCGTGAAGACCACGATCCACAGCGGGTTGGCGATCGGCGGCGGCGCAAACCACACGGTGACCAGCAGCACGCCCAGCCCCACCACCACGCCGCGGATGATGGACGCGCCGACATAGGCGACGAACCACGCCCAATGGCTGAGCGGCGTGACCAGCAGGAACACGAGGTTGCCGGTGATCTTGCTCTGGATCAGCGAGGAGCTGCTGTTGGCGAACGCGTTCTGCAACACGCTCATCATCACGAGCCCGGGGATCAGGAAGCTCGTGTAGCCGACCTCGCCGAACACCTGCACACGCCCTTCGAGCACGTGGCCGAAGATGAGCAGGTACAGCACCGCCGTGAGCACGGGCGCAGCCACCGTCTGGAAGCTCACCTTGTAGAAGCGCAGCATCTCCTTGTAGAGCAGCGTGCGTGCGCCGGCCAACACGATGTTCATACCGCCACCTTCACCTGGTCGAGAGAGCGTGGCGCGCCCTGCATGATTTCGAGGAACACATCTTCGAGGTCGGCGCGGCCGATCTCCAGGTCTTCTGGCTGGCAGCCGTTGGCCCGCAGGATCTGCAGCACCCGCTCGACCTCGGCCGTGTCGTGCGCGGTGACCTGCACGATGCGCCCGGTCACCCGCGCGTGGGACGCAAGTTCAGCCGGCAGCGCCTGGTCCATCTTGAAGCGCATCATCGTGCTCGCGGTGCCGGCGAGCAGCGCAGAAGTGCGGTCGAGCGCAACCACGCGGCCGAGCTTCAACATCGCGATGCGCCCGCACAGCGCCTCGGCTTCTTCGAGGTAATGCGTGGTCAGCAGCACCGTGTGGCCCTGCTTGTTGAGCCGCGCGACGAAGTGCCACAGCGTCTGGCGCAGCTCCACGTCAACCCCCGCCGTCGGCTCGTCGAGCACGATCACCGGCGGCCGGTGCACCAGGGCCTGCGCCACCAGCACGCGCCGCTTCATGCCACCCGAGAGCTGGCGCATGTTGGCGTCGGCCTTGTCGGCGAGGCCCAGGCCCTGCAGCAGCTCGTCGATCCAGGCGCCGTTGTTCTTCACGCCGAAGTAGCCGCTCTGGATGCGCAGCGTCTCGCGCACGCTGAAGAAGGGGTCGAACACCAGCTCCTGCGGCACGATGCCGAGCGCCTTGCGCGCGGCGGCGAAATCGTTGACCACATCGTGGCCCAGCACCGAGACACTGCCGCCGCTTGCCCGCGTGAGCCCGGCGAGGATGCTGATGAGGGTGGTCTTGCCTGCGCCATTCGGACCGAGCAGGCCGAAGAACTCACCGGGCTGGATGTCGAAGCTCACACCGTCGAGGGCCTTGAGCTCTCGCCCGGCGGTGCGGTAGACCTTGCTGACGTTCTGGAACGAGACGGCGGACATGAGGGCGCGGATTGTAGGCAGGCCGCTCTTTTCTCGCTGGCGGCGGCCCACTCGCGCCCCGCGCGGTGCTAGATTCCCCGGCACACCGCAAAGAGGCTTTCCCGAGACATGGCCCCACCCCCGAAGAAACCGCGGCGCACCGCCGAGCGCATCCTCGAAGTGACGCTGGAGCTGTTCAACCGCTTCGGCGAGCCCAATGTCTCCACCACGCTGATCTCGGCCGAGCTGAACATCAGCCCCGGCAACCTCTACTACCACTACCCCGCCAAAGACGAGCTGATCAACGCGCTCTTCGGCCGCTACGAAGAAGCGCTCACGCAGCTGCTGCACGCCGCCGACGACGTGCGCAACGTGGAAGACGCCTGGCTCTTCTTCCACATGCTCTTCGAGCTGATCTGGCGCTACCGCTTCCTCTACCGCGACCTCAACGACCTCCTTAGCAAGAACCGCAAGCTGGAAACGCATTTCCAGGCGGTGCTCAAGAACAAGACCCACGCGGTGAAGGCCGTGCTCGACGGCCTCTCGCGCGGCAGCGCGATCAAGCTCGACAGCCGCGCCGCCGACCCCACCGCCACCGCGATGGTGGTCGTGCTCACCTACTGGCTCTCCTACGAATACGTGCGCGACCCGCGCCACGCGCTCGAGCCCGACAGCGCCGGCCCCGCCCTGCTGCGCGGCGCCTTCCACGTGCTCAGCCTCTTGATGCCTTACCTCGAACCCGGCCAGCGCGAGCACCTGCTCGGCCTGGTGGGCCCTTATCAAAAGCCCTGACAGGAGACGCCTCATGGCCAAGTGGACCGCCTTCCCCTACGACGCCGCCGAGTACACCTATGACGCCGCCGCGCTGAAGAAGAAATGGGCCCGCCTGCATGCAGGCGACGCCGAGCCGCTGCCGAAAGACGACAAGGTGCTCGCCGCCTGGGCGCTGTACCACGCGGGCGATTTCCAGAAGGCAGTCGAGGCGGGCTTGAAGGCCGGTGGCGCCGGCATCACGGTGGCCAACAAGGCGCAGTGCATCTACGCGAATTACCTGGAGAAGAGCGAGAAGACCAAGCTCGCGCTCTTTCTCGAAGCGGCCGAGCGCGCCGAGGCACAGATGGCCGAAGACCCGAAGAACGCCAACGCCTTCTACCTCGCCGCCTACGCCATCGGCCGCTACAGCCAGGGCATCAGCGTTGCCAAGGCGCTGACGCAAGGCCTGGGCGCCAAGGTCAAGACGGCGCTCGAGACCGCCATCAAGCTGCAACCCAAGCACGCCGACGCGCACATCGCACTCGGCACCTTCCACGCCGAGGTGATCGACAAGGTGGGCTCGCTGCTCGCCCGCACTCAGGGCGCGAGCAAGGACGCCGGCCTCACCGCCTTCAAGACCGCGCTCAAGCTCAACCCGGCCTCGGCCATCGCCCGCGTCGAGTACGCCAACGGCCTCGTGATGCTCGACGGCGACAAGAAGATGAAGGAAGCCGAGAAGCTCTACGCCGAAGCTGCCGAATGCGAGCCGCTCGATGCGATGGAACGTCTCGACGTCGAGATGGCCAAGGCCGAACTCGAAGACTGACCACACGACCGCTCGACAGCCCACCCGCCCGCCCCTGAGGCCGGCGGGTTTTCTTTTCTTCACTTGCAAATAAGAACTATTCGCATTTAAAGTTCAACCTCGCATCCGCCAGCCCCGCGCCAGCCGTGCTCTTCACGACACCGACTGACCGGAGCCCCCGATGTGCCAGACCCCTGACCCGGGCCTCGACGCCCTGGTGATGCAGGCCGCCGCCGCCACCGGCGCCACCGTGCTGTCCTTGCCCAGGGCCACGGCCAAAGCCGGCTCGCGCCGGCGCCGCCTGTGGGAGCTCGACGCCCACGCCCACTGCCCCGTCATCGGCGTGTGCCTGCCACTGCCGGCGCTGCGCCGCATCGTCGACAAGGTGCTCTCGGGCGAGGCCCTCGCCAACGACTACGAGCTCCATTGCGGCGTGATCGCCGAGTGCCGCCGCCGCACGCCCATCGCCGAAGCGCTGCAGCGCGAGCTCGACCGCCGCTGCATGATCGCGCTGCGCCAGGCGGCCCTTGCCAAGACCACCGAGGGCCTCGCCGCGTGGTGGCAGGCGGCCTCGGCCGGGCAAGACCTCGCCGGTGCCTTCTGGGCCACGCTCACCCACCCGCGCTGCACGCCCGAGCTGGAGCACCGCGTGCTCGGCGACGTGCACATGCTCCAGCACCAGGTGGGCGTGGCGCGCCGCGTCGACCTGAAGCAGTTCGAGGAGGTGCTGCACGAGAACGGCGTGCTCGCCCGCGAGCTCGCCGCCGCGCAGCAGCGCAACACCCGCCAGGCCGACGAGCACCGCCAGCGCCACGACGCGCAGCAGTCGCACATCGTGCAGCTGCGCGCACAGCTGATCGGCCGCGACACGCTGATCGCCTCGCTGCGCCACGACCTTCAATCGCTCGAAGACGCCGTGCCCGGCCTCAAGACGCGCCAGGCGCTGGGGCAGGAGAACGAGCGCCTGCTGCGCCGCCTGCACGACACCGAGCGCACGCTGATGCAGGCCCAGCACGAGCTGGAGCGTGCACGTGCCCGCGCCGATGAACTCACGCTCGCGCTGCAACGCCTGCCGCAACCCGAAGCCCCCACCGCCGCCCCTGCGCAGCACGACCCCACCGCGCTCGCCGACCGCGCGGTGCTCTGCGTCGGCGGCCGCCCGGCCAGCGTGCCCGTCTACCGCCACCTGGTCGAGCGCACCGGCGGCCGCTTCCTGCACCACGACGGCGGCGACGAAGACAACCCCGCCCAGCTCGACGCCACGCTCGCCGCCGCCGACCTCGTGATCTGCCAGACCGGATGCATCAGCCACGACGCGTACTGGCGCGTGAAGGACCACTGCAAACGCACCGGCAAACGCTGCGTCTTCGTCGAGACGCCGAGCACGGCCGGCCTCAAGCGCGCGCTGCGCTCGCTGGTGCCGGTGGTCGAGTCACCGCCCGCCTGATCCCTTTTTGCCAACTGAAGAAGAGCCTCTCCATGAACTCCAAGAACCACCCGGGGGATTTCCACCGGCTGGCCGCCATCGCCCTGGGCGTGATGGCGGCCCTCTCGTCGTGGGCCGCCCATGCGCAGGACGCGGCGGCCCCTGCGGCCAGCGCCGCGAGCGCGCCCGCGGTCGTCACGCTGCCCTCCGTGCGCGTGAAGGCCGGCGCCAGCAATCCCGAGGGCTATGCGCCGCCGATGGTCAGCGCATCGACCGGCCTTTCGCTGACCCCGCGCGACACGCCGCAGTCGGTCTCCGTACTCACGCGCACGCTGCTCGACGACTTCCGCCTCGACAACATCGACCGGGCCGTCGCCCTCGCCCCGGGGCTCTCGGTCGAGAAAGTGGAAACCGACCGCACCTACTACACCGTGCGAGGCTTAGCCGTCACCAACTTCCAGGTCGACGGCCTCGGCCTGCCGCTGATGTACGGCGTGCGTGACGGCGACCTCGACACCGTGCTCTACCAGCGGGTGGAGGTCGTGCGCGGCGCCAACGGCCTCATGAGCGGCGTGGGCAGCCCCTCGGCCGCCATCAACCTCGTGCGCAAGCGGCCCACTGAGACGCTGCAAGCGGCGGGAGCGCTGAGCGTGGGCTCCTGGAACGACCACCGCCTGTCGGCGGAAGTCTCCGGCCCGCTCAACGCCGACGGCAGCCTGCGCGGCCTCGTCATCGCCGCCGGGCAGGACCGCGACTCCTACCTCGACCGCTACCACCACCGCAAAGGCATCCTGCACGGCGCGCTGGCCCTCGACCTCGCACCCACGACCACGCTCACGCTCGGCCACAGCGTGCAGAAGAACCGGCCCCGCGGCGTGATGTGGGGCGCGCTGCCGCTCTTCTACAGCGACGGCTCGCCCACCGACTACGACGTGTCGACCAGCACGTCACCGTCGTGGACTTACTGGAAGACGGACACCCAGGAGACATATCTCGAAGGCCGCCACCAGCACGACAACGGCTGGACGACCACGGCGCGCTTCACCCACACCGACACCCAGGCCGATTCGAAGCTCTTCTACGTCTATGGCACGCCCGACCGCGGCACCGGCGCGGGCCTGGAAACCTGGCCTTCGCTCTACACGCTGGACCAGCGCGAGCAGGTGCTGGACCTGCGCACCACCGGCCCCTTCACCCTGGCCGGCCGGCGACACGAAGCCGTGCTCGGCGCGAGCACCGCGCGTGCCAAACGACACGAGGTGTCGACTTACGGCCCGATCGGGGCGCCCCTGCCCGACCTCAACACCTGGAACGGCGAGTTCCCCGAGCCGGCCTTCACCGCCGACGGCGGCGGTAGCGATTTCCGCGATCGCCAGCACAGCGTCTATGCGGCCACCCGCTTGCAGATCACCGACACGCTGAAGTTCATCACTGGAGCCAACGCCACCTGGCTCACCGGCAGCGGCAGCGCCTACGGAGAACCCCGTGCGCGCGACGACCACAAGGTCGTGCCCTACCTCGGCACGGTGTTCGACATCAGCGAGGCCTGGTCGTTCTACGCAAGCCACACCGAGATCTTCAAGCCGCAAAGCGAACTCGGCGCAGACCTGCAGCCGCTGCGGCCCGCCGAAGGCCGGTCGAGCGAAGCGGGGTTGAAGGGCGAGTGGCTCGACGGCCGCCTCGTGGCCTCGCTCTCGCTCTTCACCGCGCGGCAGAACAACCTCGCGGACTGGGTCGCCACCGTCGGCCCGAACCAGATCTACGCCGGCGTCGACACGCGCTCGCAAGGCATGGAGCTGGAAATCGCGGGCGCCATCACCCCAAGGCTGAACGTGCTGGCCGGCTTCACCCAGCTCTCGATCAAAGATGCGGCCGGTGCCGCGACCCGCACCTACGTGCCCCGCCGCCAGTTCAGCGCCTCCGCCACCTGGCGCGCGCTCGATGCGTTGAAAGTGGGCGCCTCGCTGCGCTGGCGCGACGACGCCCACCGCGACGAACCCGGTGGGGTCGTGATCCGTCAACCGGCCTATGCCCTGCTCGACCTCATGGCGCGCTACGACTTCAACGAGCGCCTGAGCGCAACGCTGAACGTCGGCAACGTGACCAACGAGAAGTACATCGCCAGCCTGTACTGGACGCAGGGCTACTACGGCGCACCGCGCCATGCGAGCGTCTCGCTCAACTGGCGCTACTGAGCGAGGCAGGCCATGCTTCGACGCACCTTGGTGTTGCTGCACCGCTGGTTCGGCCTCGCCACCGCGGTCTTCCTCTTCATCGCCGGGGCCACCGGCGCCGTGATCTCGTGGGACCACGAGCTCGACGCGTGGCTCAACCCCCAGCTCTACGAAGCGCGCGGCACGGGTGGCACGCCTTTGCCGCCGCTCGAGCTCGCGCGTCGCGTGGAGGCGGCCGACCCGCGCGTGCGGGTGAGCTTCATGCCGCTCAGCATCGAGCCGGGCCACGCCTTCGTGGCCTCGGTGCAGCCGCGCGTCGACCCGGCCACCGGCAAGCTCTTCGAACCGGGCTACAACCAGATCGCGCTCGACCCGGTGACGGGCGAGGTGCAGGGCCGGCGCGAGTGGGGCAAGGTGTCGCTCACGCGCGAGAACCTGCTGCCCTTTCTCTACAAGCTGCACTACAGCATGCACATCCCCGATGGCTTCGGCGTCGAGCTGGGCCTGCTCTTCATGGGCATCGTGGCCATCGTGTGGGTGCTCGACACGCTCATCGCACTGTGGATCTCGTTCCCGAACTGGCGCGCCTGGCGGCGCTCGTTTGCGTTCCGAGTGAAGGGCGGGAGCCACAAGCTGACCTTCGACCTGCACCGCTCGGGCGGCATGTGGGTCTACGCGCTGGTGCTCATGCTCGCCATCACCTCGGTGGGCATGAACCTCGGCAACCAGGTCATGCGGCCCGTGGTGTCGTGGTTCTCCGAGCTCACGCCCTCACCGTTCGCCAGCCGCACGCCGGCACCGCCCGAGCAGCCCATCGTGCCCACGGTGGCGATCCCGCAGGTGCTCGAGCAGGCGCGCGCCGAAGCGCAGCGCCGGGGCTGGCAGGCGCCGGCTGGCGGGGTGTTCGTCTCGGTCGATTTCGGCATCGTCGGCGTGGGCTTCTACGAGGGCGACAACAGCCACGGCGACGGCGGCCTCGGCAACCCCTGGCTCTACTACGACTCGCGCTCCGGCGCCTTCGCGGGCGACAGCGCGCCGGGCACCGGCACGGCCGGCGACATCTTCATGCAGAGCATGTTCCCGCTGCACTCGGGGCGCATCCTCGGCGTGACGGGGCGCGCGCTGATGTCGTTCATGGGCGTGGCGATCGCGACGCTCAGCGTGACGGGCGTGCTGATCTGGGCACGCAAGCGCAAGGCACGAGCCCGCGCCAGCGAAACCGCCCTTCAGCCGCGTGCGGCGCCGGCCATGTAGCGAGCCGCCTGCGACAGGTCTTCCAGCCACTGGCGGTAGGCCTCGTCGCGCAGCGCCGGGTCGCCACGCAGCAGCGCCGAGGGGTGCACCGTCACCAGCACCGGAAGCGTGTGCTGGCCGGTGAGCCAGGTGCCGCGCGCTTTCAACACCGGCACTGCGTGGCCGATCAGCGAGCGGGTGGCCGTCGAGCCGAGGGCGATCAGCGCCTGCGGCTGCACCTGCTCGATCTCGCTTTCCAGCCAGTGCAGGCAGGCCGCGGCCTCGCGCTGCGTGGGTGTCTTGTGGATGCGCCGCTGGCCGCGCAGTTCGTACTTGAAGTGCTTCACCGCGTTGGTGACGTAGATCTGCGAACGGTCCCAGCTCAGGTCTTCGATGGCCTTGTCGAAGAGGTGCCCCGCCGGGCCGACGAAGGGGTGGCCCTGCAGGTCTTCCTTGTCGCCCGGCTGCTCGCCCACCACCATCAGCCGCGCCTTGACCGGCCCTTCGCCGAACACCGACTGCGTGGCGTGCTCGCCGATCGGGCACTCGCGGCAACGGTCGGTCGCGCCGCGCAGGGCCGCGAGCGCCTTGGCGGGGTCGCTCGGCAGGGGTTTGGAGGCGGTGCTGCGGCTCACGGTGTCTTCCATCGCCAGGAGTGCAATGCGTCGCCGCGGCACGGTGGCCGGCGCATCGACCATGCGCCCGGTGCGCGGCAAGGCGTGTGCCGTGAGTTCCGAGATCAGCTCGGCTTCGGGCAGGTTGCGCCAGTAGCGGCGCGGCATCTCCTTGCGCATCTGGTCGAGCTTCAGGCGCGCGGGGTTGAAGATGTGGCGGTAGTAGGTGAGCCACAGCGCTTCGCCGGCATCGGCGGGTGGCGCATCGCTGCGCGCCGCACCGGGGCCGAAGGTGAGCGAGGTGCCATCGCAGCGCACGCTGCGCCGCGGCGTGAGGATGGCCCAGCGCATGTGCGTGAAGCGGCGCATGAAGAAGGGCGCGTTGGCTTCGACGATGTGGTGCTCGGGCTCGAACCACGCCACGTGCAGCGGCTCGGGCTGCCCGTCGTGCACAGGGCGGAAGCGCACGAAGGCGCGCATCTTGTGCAGGTCGCGCCCCACGGCCTTGGCCATCGCCTGCGCGCGCAGCACGTCGGCATCGAGCGGGTCGTGGCGCAGCGCCGGCTCGTGCTGCAGGCGCCACAGCAGGCGGTACATCAGAGCGAAGCGCGAGGGCTCGCGATGCAGGCGGACCCGCTCGCACAGGTCGATGAACGCGGCCGGCACCGTCGCGTGGGCGCCGTCATCACCGGCCGGCGGTGCACCCGCTGCCGACGAATCGAACAGATCGGCCTCCGTGCCGGTGGACCAGCTCGCTTCATCCGGCGCCACACCTTGCGCGAGCAGGCGGCGCGCGGCGGCGCGAAAGCCGTCCCAATCAATCTCGCCTTCGAGGGCGATATGGATCTGCGACATGCCAGCGCCTCACGCGAAGAGAGCGCCCTGCACGGGCGCCGGCTGAAGCTTCGCCGCCAGCTGCGCATCGTCGATCGCACGCGGTCTGTGGTCGGGCAAGAGCAGGAAGGGCAATGCCTTGCCCAGCGGCACGCGCAGGCGTTTGAGGTCGTCGCTGCGCAGGCGTCGCACACGGCGCGCGGCCAGCACCCGCTCGACCGCCTTGGCGCCCAGGCCCGGCACGCGCAGCAGCAGCTCGCGCGGCGCACGGTTGAGGTCGACCGGGAAACGCTCGCGGTGCGCCAGTGCCCAGGCGAGCTTCGGGTCGACATCGAGCCGCAGCAGGCCATCGCCCGAGGCCACGATCTCCTCGTGCCCGAAGCCGTAGAAGCGCATCAGCCAATCGGCCTGGTAGAGCCGGTGCTCGCGCACCAGCGGCGGCGCTTTCAGCGGCAGCGACGACGCCGCATCGGGGATCGGGCTGAAGGCCGAGTAGTACACGCGCCGCAGGCGATACGACCCGTAGAGCTGCGCGCTCGTGGCGAGGATGGCGCGGTCGTCGGCCGCATCGGCGCCCACGATCATCTGCGTGCTCTGCCCCGCCGGCGCAAAGCGCTCGGCCTTCGCGCGCTTCGGCTTTGTGCGGGGCATCGACACCACGGCCTCGCTGGCCTGCGCGGCTTCTTTCGCGTCGTCGATGTGCACCCGCAGGCGGGCCATCGAGCGCTTGATGGCCGGCGCGTCTTTCTCCGGCGCGAGCGTGGCGAGGCCCGCCTCGGTGGGCAGCTCGATGTTGATGCTCAGGCGGTCGGCATAACGCCCCGCACGGGCCAGCAGCTCGGGCGCCGCATCGGGAATCGTCTTCAGGTGGATGTAGCCGCGGAAGTCGTGCTCCTCGCGCAGCACGCGCGCCACCTCGACCACCTGCTCCATCGTGTAGTCGGGGCTCTGGATGATCCCGGAGCTGAGGAAGAGACCCTCGATGCAGTTGCGCCGGTAGAAATCGAGCGTGAGCTGCACCACTTCATCGACGCTGAAGCGGGCGCGCGGCACGTTGCTCGTGACACGGTTGACGCAATACAGGCAGTCGTACTGGCAGAAGTTGGTGAGCAGGATCTTCAGCAGCGAGATGCAGCGGCCATCGGGCGCGTAGCTGTGGCAGATGCCCATGCCTTCGGTCGAGCCGAGGCCGCGCCCGCCGAGCGAATCTCGCCGCTCGGTGCCGCTGGAGGCACAGGAGGCGTCGTACTTGGCGGCGTCCGCGAGGATGGCGAGCTTCAACTGCGTGTTCACTGTACAAATATACAGTGATGCCGGGCCACCCCGCCAAATAGCCCTAATGGCGGAGATCGACCTTGGTGATCTTGAGCGAGCCGGCGCGGTCGTCGAGCGTGAACGAGCCCATCACGCGGCGCAGGAACTCGTCGGTCGCCTTCCGGCAGCCGCCCCAGTCGTGGTAGTCGTCGAGGATGATGCTGCCGCCCACCACGAGTTGCGGGAACACCCGCTCCAGACAGGTCATCACGGGCTCGTACCAGTCGACGTCGACGTGCGCGAGCGCCACCGGCCCGCGCGGCTGCAGGGTGTCTTGCACCAGGCCCTTGATGAGGGACACCGATTGCGGCTCGAGGCGGATGCCGAAGCTCGCGAAGTTGCGCTGCACCGTCTCGTAGAGGTCGCGCTGGTAGCCGTAGTAGAGGTCGCCGCCGATGCCCACCGATTCACCGTGCAGGATGATCTGGTAGCGCTCGTGCACGTCGGGCGTGTCGTCCTGCGTGGGCGCGGGGATCATGCCGAAGACGTCGTAGACCTCGAGCGGGCGCTCGTTGCTTTTCACGCTCGCCAGCAGGATGGCCGAGCCGCCGAGGGCACAGCCCGCTTCCATGAAGCTGCCGGGCAGGCCCGCCTCTTCGATGGCGCGCGCGGTGCTCACGAGGCTGGCGAGCTTCTTGTCCGAGAGGTAGGTGAGGTTCTGGGCGCGGATGCGCGCCATCAGCGCGCGGTCTTGCGCGGTCACACCGTGAAGGCGCCCGGCCTTGTCGGCGATGCGGCCAGCGACGCGTTTCAGTCCATCGAGCATCGGTGTCTCCTGTTGCGGCACAGCGAGCGGAGTATTCACTTCCCGCTCGCCCGCGTGGGCGATGCACCTTCCGCGCTCAGGGTGACCGGCGAATAGGCGTCACGGCGCCGTGGTCATGCGCACGGCGTGCTCCCACTGCGCCATGCGCTCCTGCGCCCGCGCACGCGGCAGCGTGGGGCGGAAAGTGCGGTCGACCTGCCACTGCGCCGAGAGTTCGTCGAGGTTCTTGTAGACGCCGCACGAGAGGCCCGCGAGGTAGGCCGCGCCAAGCGCCGTGGTCTCGATCACCTTGGGCCGCACGACGGGAATGCCGAGCAGGTCGGCCTGGATCTGCATCAGCAGGTTGTTGACGCAGGCCCCGCCATCCACGCGCAGCTCGGCCACCGGCGAGCCGCCTGCGGCAACGGCATCCCGGCTCATCGCCTGCAGCAGCGCGGCACTCTGGAAGGCGATGCTCTCCAGCGCGGCGCGTGCGATGTGGGCCACCGTCGTGCCACGCGTGAGGCCGACGATCGCGCCGCGCGCATCGGCTTTCCAGTACGGCGCACCCAGGCCGGTGAAGGCTGGCACGAACATCACGCCGCCCGCGTCGGGCACGCTTTCGGCGAGTTGCTGCACTTCGCCGCTGGCCTTGATGGCGTTGAGCCCGTCGCGCAGCCACTGCACCACCGCGCCACCGATGAAGACGCTGCCTTCGAGCGCGAACTCGGGCGTGGCCGTGGGCTGCGCGGCACTCGTGGTCACGAGCCCGTTGGCCGAGAGCTGGAAGTTGGTGCCGGTGTGCATCAGCATGAAGCAGCCGGTGCCATAGGTGTTCTTCGCGAGTCCCGGCTTGAAGCAGGCCTGGCCGAAGAGCGCGCTCTGCTGGTCGCCGGCCACGCCGCCCACGGGCAGCGAAGCACCGAGCAGGTCGGCCCGGGTGTGGCAGAAGAGATGCGCCGAGGGCTTCACGTCGGGCAGCATCTCGCGCGGCACGCCGAGGATCTGTAGCAACTCCTCGTCCCAGGTGTTGGTGTTGACGTTGAGCAGCAAGGTGCGCGAGGCGTTGCTCACGTCGGTGACGTGGGCCTGGCCGCCGGTGAGCTGCCACATCAGCCAGGTGTCGATGGTGCCGAAGGCGAGCTCGCCCTTTTGCGCTGACTCACGCGCACCTGGCACGTGGTCGAGGATCCATTTCAGCTTGGTGCCGGAGAAGTAGGCATCGAGGATGAGCCCGGTCTTCTGCTGGAATGTCTTTTCCTTGCCCTGCTGGCGCAGCTCGGCGCAGGTGGGCTCGGCGCGGCGGTCTTGCCAGACGATGGCGTTGTAGATGGGCTCGCCCGTGGTCTTGTTCCAGACGACGGTGGTTTCACGCTGGTTGGTGATGCCGATGCTGGCGATGTCTTTGGCTTGCAGCTTGGCTTTCTGGAGCACTTCTCTGGCTGTGGCCAGTTGGGTGTCCCAGATTTCCTTGGGGTCGTGTTCGACCCAGCCGGGTTGGGGGTAGATCTGGCGGAACTCGCGTTGGGCCATAGCGACGATGTGGCCGTCTTGGTCGAAAACGATGCTGCGGGAGCTGGAGGTGCCTTGGTCTAGGGCTAGGAGGTAGGTCATTTGGTTTCCTCACTGCGTGGCGGCATGCCGGGTCTCGGCCCGGCGGCCGACCTACTTTCTTTGCTTCGCCAAAGAAAGTAGGCAAAGAAAGGCGACCCGACGGTGGCGGTCCGGCCTGTGGCCGGACTGCTCTGCGGTGCTCGGCCTTGAGGGGTCGGGCAGAACTCACTCCGCGAGCGTTGCTCGCTGCGTTCAAACAGCCGCCCGAAGTCAGTCAACGAAGCGCGCTGGCGCGCGCGCCCCTCAAGCCCTGCGCTCCTCGACGCCACCCACGGGAAGCGGTGTGATACGGCTCGCTTCGCATCGCCTCCAATGGCGGGGGCGCCTTGCGCCCGACCCTTCAAGCACGAGGCGAAGCGAGCCGAGAGTACGAGGCCCGCGCAGCGGGCGAGGGTATCCCGGGGCCCTTGAGAGCCGTCGAGCAGCGCAGGGCTTTGTGGGGCGCGCGACAGCGCGCTTCGTGAACTGACTTCGGGCAGCTGTTTGAACGCAGCGAGCGAAGCTCGCGGAGTGAGTTCTGTCCGACCCACAAAGTCCGAGCAGCGCAGAGCAGTCGGCCCTAGGCCGACCGGCGAACGGGGTGCCCTTTCTTTTGCCTTCTTTTCTTTGGGCAAGCAAAGAAAAGAAGGTCGCCCGCCGGGGCGAAATCCCGGCAAGCCACCACGCAGTGAAGATCTCACGAAGCCACTTCGCACTGCACCCCCGCCTCGGCGAGCAGAGAAGGAAACGGCTCCGGCGGCGCCTCATCCGTGAACAGCATGTCCACCTCATCCAACCCAGCCAGCTTCACCATCGCCGGCCGATTGAACTTCGAGTGGTCCGCCGCCAGCCACACCTGCCGCGAGTGCTCGATGATCGCCCGCGCCACCTTCACCTCGCGATAGTCGAAGTCCCGCAAGGTCCCGTCATCCTCGATGCCCGAAATCCCGATCAGCCCGATGTCGACCTTGAATTGAGAGATGAAGTCCACGGTCACCTCCCCCACGATCCCGCGATCCCGCGAGCGAACGACGCCGCCCGCAACGATGACTTCACAAGCCGGGTTGTCCGACAGGATCGCCGCGACATTGAGGTTGTTGGTGATGACGCGCAAGCCCTTGTGGTGCAGCAACTCGCGCGCAATCGCCTCGGTCGTCGTGCCGATGTTGATGATCAACGAGCACCCCTCGGGAACGGCAGCCGCCACCGCCCGCGCAATGCGCTGCTTCGACTGCTCGTTGAGCTGCTGCCGGTGCCGGTAGGCGATGTTCTCCGTCGTCGAAGTCGGCAACCGCACCCCGCCGTGGAAGCGCGCGAGCAGGCCGGCCGCGGCGAGCTGCTTCACGTCGCGCCGCACGGTCTGAAGCGTCACGCCGAACTGTTCGGCCAGGGCTTCCACGGAGACGGCGCCGCGGTTGCGCACTTCCTGGATCAGCAGGGCTTGTCGAGGGTTGGGGGTCATGCGAGCGCAGGTCGGGCCAAGTCTGGGGCGCGAGCGTACCGGCACATGCGGGCTTTCGAGTGGGTGGATGTCCGGTCTTGCGCAGAGTTCGTTTGTCCGCTAAAAAGAAAAAAGAGGAAAACAAACGAACACAAACCGAAAACGTCTGTGAGATAGTCCGCGTCTCCATGAAGACCGCGTGGCTTTGAATGCACTTCACGACGCGAACGGTCACCTTTTCTGATCGAACGGAGACAGCCGCCTTGAACCACCTTCACCCGGGCGCGACCGAGACGGCCGCGCCCGCTGCCCAGACCTCCGCCCCACGCGACTGCGATGTGCTCATCGTGGGCGGCGGCATCAACGGGGTCGGCATCGCGCGCGACCTCGCGGGGCGGGGCCTGTCGGTGGTGCTGTGCGAGAAAGACGACCTCGCGGCGCACACCTCGTCGTCGTCGACCAAGCTCATCCACGGCGGGTTGCGCTACCTCGAGTACTACGAGTTCTCGCTGGTGCGCAAGGCGCTGGCCGAGCGCGAGGTGCTGCTGAAAAGCGCGCCGCACATCATGTGGCCGCTGCGCTTCGTGATGCCGCACGACCCGTCGATGCGCCCCTCGCTGATGATCCGCGCCGGCCTCTTCCTCTACGACCACCTCGCGCGCCGCGAGGTGCTGCCGGGGTCCGAGACGGTCGACATGCGCCGGCACAAGGTCGGCGTGCCGCTCAAGCCGCAGTTCAAGAAGGGCTACGTCTACTCGGACGGCTGGGTCGACGATGCGCGCCTGGTGGTGCTCAACGCCATCGACGCCGCCGCGCACGGCGCCACCGTGCTCACCGGCTGGCGCTGCACCGACGCGCGCCGCGAAGCCGAGGGCTGGCAGATCACGCTGACCGATGCGTCCGGCGCCACGCAGCCGTGGAAGGCCCGTGCGCTCGTCAACGCCGCCGGCCCCTGGGCCGCGCAGTTCCTGCGCGAACACGCGCACCTCAAAGACACCAAATCGCTGCGCCTGGTGAAGGGCAGCCACATCGTGGTGAAGAAGCTCTTCGAGCACGACCACGCCTACATCTTCCAGAACACCGACCGCCGCATCATCTTCGCCATCCCCTACGAAGGCGAGTTCACGCTGATCGGCACGACCGACGTCGAGAGCGACAGCCCCATCGGCAAGGCGCAGATCGACGAGAGCGAAATCCGCTACCTGTGCGAGCAGGCGAGCCGCTATTTCGCCAAGCCCATCGTGCCGGCCGACGTGGTGTGGACCTACGCCGGCGTGCGCCCGCTGCTGGGCGACGAGCGCAGCGACGCCTCGGCCGTGACGCGCGACTACATGCTCGACTACGACATGCAGGGCGCCCCGATGCTCACGGTCTGGGGCGGCAAGATCACCACCTTCCGAAAGCTCGCCGAGGAAGCCGCCGACGGCCTGTGCAAACGCCTGCACAACCGCCAGCCCGCGTGGACGGCCAACGCCTACCTGCCCGGGGGCGACCTCTCGGCCTGGATCGGCCCACCGCAGCGCCCCGACACCGACTTCGAGCGCTTCGACGCCGCGCTCGCCGAGCGCCACCCCCAATGGCCCGCCGCGACACGCCGCCGCCTTGCGCGCTGCTACGGCTCGCGCATCGAGATGGTGGCCGGCGCCCAGGGTCTCGGCGAAGAGATCGCACCCGGCCTGCACGAAGGTGAGCTCGTCTACCTGCACGAGCACGAGTGGGCGCGCAGTGCCGACGACGTGCTGTGGCGCCGCACCAAGCTCGGCCTGCACATGACCGAAGCGGAGCGCCGGGCCGTGGCCCGCTGGTGGGCCGCGCGCTGGCCGAACGAAACGATGACGACCGGAGACAACGTGAGGACGACGACATGGAGTTGACCCTGGAGCGGGTCGACAAGATCGTGGGCCCCGAGACCCACCTCTACCCGCTGGACCTGACGCTCGCCCCGCGCGCGGTGACCGTGCTGCTCGGCGCCACGCAAGCGGGCAAGACCACGCTGATGCGCCTGATGGCCGGGCTCGACGCGCCAAGCCACGGCCAGGTGCGCGTGGACGGCGCGGACGTGACCGGCATGCCGGTGCGCGAGCGCAATGTCGCGATGGTTTACCAGCAGTTCATCAACTACCCGTCGATGAGCGTCTTCGACAACATCGCTTCGCCGCTCAAGCTGCGCGGCGAGAAGAGCATCGCCAACCGCGTGCAGGAGCTGGCTGCCAAGCTGCACATCGAGCCCTTCCTCAAACGCCTGCCGGCCGAACTCTCCGGTGGCCAGCAGCAGCGTGTGGCCCTGGCCCGCGCACTCGCGAAGAACGCCCCGCTGATGCTGCTCGACGAGCCGCTGGTGAACCTCGACTACAAGCTGCGCGAGGAACTGCGCGACGAGCTGACGCAGCTCTTCGCGGCCGGCGATTCCACCGTGGTGTACGCCACCACCGAGCCCACCGAAGCGCTGCTGCTCGGCGGCTACACCGCGGTGATGGACGCGGGCGAGCTGCTGCAATACGGGCCGACGGCCGAGGTCTTCCACAAGCCGAAATCGATCCGCGTGGCGCGCGCCTTCAGCGACCCACCGATGAACCTGGTGGAGAGCGTGGGCGCCGATGCCGTTCGCGCGCAACTGGTCGAAGCCCTGCGGCAAGCGCAGGATGCCCGCGTGGGCGGGGCCGACCCCGTCACCCTCGGCATCCGAGCCAGCGCCCTGCACGTCGACCAACGCCCTGGCGACGTGGCCCTGCCCGGCAAGGTGGAGCTGGCCGAGATCTCGGGCTCCGACACCTTCGTGCACGTGGAGACGGCGGTGGGCGAGCTCGTCGCGCAGCTCACCGGCGTGCATTTCTTCGACCTCGGCTCGAACATCACCCTGTACCTGCACCCGGCGCAGGTCTACGTGTTCGATGCCAACGGCGACCTGCTCGTCGCCCCGACCCGAGGGATGACCTGATGGCCCGCATCGACCTCGACCTCGCGCACTCGTACCGCCCGAATCCCCAGAAGGACGAGGACTACGCGCTGCTGCCCTTGAAGATGACCTTCCGGGACGGCGGCGCCTATGCGCTGCTCGGCCCCTCGGGCTGCGGCAAGACCACGCTGCTCAACATCATCTCGGGCCTCGTCACGCCCTCGCAGGGCACGGTGAAGTTCAACGGCCATGACGTGACGCGGCAGACGCCGCAACAGCGCAACATCGCCCAGGTGTTCCAGTTCCCGGTGATCTACGACACGATGACCGTGGCCGAGAACCTGGCCTTCCCTCTGAAGAACCGGGGTGTTGCGCCCGACAGGATCAAGCAGCGTGTCGGTGTGATCGCCGAGATGCTCGAGATGAGCCACCAGCTCGACACCCGCGCGGCCGGCCTTGCGGCCGATGCCAAGCAGAAGATCTCGCTCGGCCGTGGCCTGGTGCGCGAAGACGTGAGTGCCGTGCTTTTCGATGAGCCGCTCACCGTGATCGACCCGCACCTGAAGTGGCAGCTGCGCCGCAAGCTCAAGCAGATCCACCACGAACTCAAGCTGACGCTGATCTACGTGACGCACGACCAGGTCGAGGCGCTCACCTTCGCCGAAGAAGTGGTCGTGATGACGCGCGGACGTGCGGTGCAGATCGGCTCGGCCGACCAGCTCTTCGAGCGCCCGCAGCACACCTTCGTCGGCCACTTCATCGGCTCGCCGGGCATGAACTTCCTGCCAGCGGCCATCGTGCCCGGCGCCCCCGAAGGCGCCGACACGCTGGGCGTGCGCCCCGAATACGTGACGCTCGCCGAGCCCCGCGCGGCGGGCGCGCTGCAAGCGGTGGTGACGCAGCGGCAGGACGTCGGCACCTACTGGCTCGTCACCGCGAAGTCGGGCGACAGCGTGATCCGCGCCCGCCTCTCACCCGAGACCACGCCGCCGGCCATCGGCGACGCGGCCTGGTTCGGCGTGAAGGGCACGCACACCTGCTACTACAAGAACGAGGAGTTGGTGGCATGAAGCCGATCAACCAGAAAGCGTGGTTCCTGATCCTGCCGGTCATCCTGTGCGTGGCCTTCTCGGCCATCCTGCCGCTGATGACGGTGGTGAACTACTCGGTGCAGGACATCATCTCGCCCGAGCGGCGCGTGTTCGTGGGCACCGAGTGGTTCAAGGCGGTGATGCGCGATGAAGACCTGCAGGGCGCGCTGCTGCGCCAGATGGGCTTCTCGTTCTCGGTGCTGCTGGTGGAGATCCCCCTCGGCATCGCGCTCGCACTCTCGATGCCGGCACAAGGCTGGAAGTCATCGGCCGTGCTGGTGCTCGTCGCCATCTCGCTGCTCATTCCGTGGAACGTGGTCGGCACCATCTGGCAGATCTACGGCCGCACCGACATCGGCCTGCTCGGCGCCTCGCTCGCCGCGCTCGGCATCGACTACAGCTACACCGGCTACGCCACCGACGCCTGGCTCACCGTGCTGGTGATGGACGTGTGGCACTGGACGCCGCTCGTCGCCCTGCTCTGCTTCGCCGGCCTGCGCGCCATCCCCGACGCGTATTACCAGGCCGCCCGCATCGACGGCGCGAGCAAGTTCGCCGTCTTCCGCTACATCCAGCTGCCCAAGCTCCGGGGCGTGCTGATGATCGCGGTGCTGCTGCGCTTCATGGACAGCTTCATGATCTACACCGAGCCCTTCGTGCTCACGGGCGGCGGGCCGGGCAATGCGACCACCTTCCTCAGCCAGTACCTCACGCAAAAAGCCGTCGGCCAGTTCGACCTCGGGCCTGCCGCCGCCTTCTCGCTGATCTACTTCCTCATCATCCTGCTGCTGTGCTTCATCCTCTACAACTGGATGCAGCGCGTGGGCACCGCCAGCAAGGAAGGAGCCCAACATGGATGAGCGCCGCTTCAAGAAGCGCAGCGTCTTCCTGCTGCTGTACCTGCTCTTCGCCATCCTGCCGGTGTACTGGATGGTCAACATGTCGTTCAAGACGAACGAGGAGATCCTCTCGACCTTCAGCCTGTTCCCGCGCGACTTCACCTGGGAGCACTACAAGACGATCTTCACCGACGAGAGCTGGTACTCGGGCTACATCAACTCGCTGATCTACGTGGCCATCAACACGGTGATCTCGCTCTTGGTGGCGCTGCCCGCGGCCTATGCGTTCAGCCGCTACCGTTTCCTCGGCGACAAGCACGTCTTCTTCTGGCTGCTCACCAACCGCATGACGCCGCCGGCGGTCTTCCTGCTGCCCTTCTTCCAGCTCTACACCACGCTCGGCATGATGGACACGCACATCGCCGTGGCGCTCGCGCACCTCTTGTTCAACGTGCCGCTGGCGGTGTGGATCCTCGAAGGCTTCATGAGCGGCATCCCGCGCGAGATCGACGAGACGGCCTACATCGACGGCTACAGCTTCCCGCGCTTCTTCCTCACGATCTTCATCCCGCTCATCAAGGCCGGCGTGGGCGTGGCGGCGTTCTTCTGCTTCATGTTCAGCTGGGTCGAACTGCTGATGGCACGCACGCTGACCAGCGTCGACGCCAAGCCGATCGTCGCCACGATGACCCGCACTGTGAGCGCATCGGGCATGGACTGGGGTGTGCTCGCCGCGGCGGGTGTGTTGACCATCGTGCCGGGCGCGATCGTGATCTGGTTCGTGCGGCACTACATCGCCAAGGGCTTCGCCATGGGGCGGGTGTGATGTTCGCTGTTGCCTCTTCATTCATCGATCGGCGCGGGGTCGTGCCGGCGGGGCGCCCTGCTCCGCTCATGTCCCTCCTCGATGAACGCTCCCGCGTTCATCGATTCCTTCCTTTACTTCGCTGCGCAGGGCACCCCACCGGCACGACCAGCACCAGCCGTGGCATGCGGCGCTCTTTCTCGGCATGTCACCCCGGTGGCTGGCCGGGAGCGACGGGTACCGGGCGCAGTGAAGTAAAGGAGGAGAAATGGGCGCAGCCCATTTCGGGGGACACGAACGGAGCCCGGTACCCGTCGCTCCCGGCCCGCACCACAACAACGCACACGGAGCGCTAACAAAATGTTCGAGTGGATGGCCTGGACGCCCCCCGTCGCGATCTTCTTCACCAGCATCGTCCTCATGCTGATCGGCATGACCGTGTGGGAGTTGAAGTCGCCGACAACCATGCGCAAGGGTTGGCTCCCCATGGAGACGACGAGAGGCGACCGCCTCTTCATCGGCCTCTTGAGCGCTGCCTACGTCAACCTGGCGTTCGTCGCCGTGAGCGAGAAGCTGATGACGTGGCTGAGCCTGGAGAACGAGCCCTCGATCTGGATCAGCTTTGTCATCTCGATGGCACTGCTGGCCTTGATCATGAGGAAAGGTTAGGCACAAGTCTTTTCGAAAAGGCATCCGGCCATCACTTCCCAGCCGGCGTGCCAACTTGAGCAATGGGAAGCATCTCAGGAGACAGACATGAAATTGCGCTTGAACGCTGTGGCCCTGGCCGCTGCTGCTCTGGTCATCGGCCAGAGCGCATGGGCCGGCGAAGCCGAAGCCAAGAAGTGGATCGACAGCGAGTTCCAGCCGTCCACGCTGAGCAAGGACCAGCAGACGGCCGAATTGAAGTGGTTCATCGAAGCGGCCAAGAAGCTGCAGGCCAAGGGCGTGAAGGAGATCTCGGTCGTCTCCGAGACCATCACCACGCACGAGTACGAGTCCAAGACGCTCGCCAAGGCCTTCGAAGAAATCACCGGCATCAAGGTCAAGCACGACCTGATCCAGGAAGGTGACGTCGTCGAGAAGCTGCAGACCTCCATGCAGTCCGGCAAGTCGATCTACGACGGCTGGATTTCCGATTCGGACCTGATCGGTACCCACTACCGCTACGGGAAGATCATGAACCTGACCGACTACATGGCCGGCAAGGGCAAGGAGTGGACGAACCCCGGCCTCGACCTCAAGGACTTCATCGGCACGAGCTTCACCACCGGCCCCGACAAGAAGCTCTACCAGCTGCCCGACCAGCAGTTTGCCAACCTGTACTGGTTCCGCGCCGACCTCTTCGCCCGTGCTGACCTGAAAGAGAAGTTCAAGAAGAAGTACGGCTACGACCTGGGCGTGCCGCTCAACTGGTCGGCCTATGAAGACATCGCCGACTTCTTCACCAACGACGTGAAGACCATCGACGGCAAGCCCATCTATGGCCACATGGACTACGGCAAGAAGGACCCGTCGCTCGGCTGGCGCTTCACCGACGCGTGGCTCTCGATGGCCGGCACGGCCGACATCGGCATCCCCAACGGCAAGCCGGTCGACGAATGGGGCATCCGCGCCTCGGCCGACGGCTGCACGCCGCTCGGCGCTTCTGTCTCCCGTGGTGGCGCGACCAACTCGCCCGCCGCTGTCTACGCACTCACCAAGTACGTCGACTGGATGAAGAAGTACGCCCCGAAGGAAGCCACCGGCATGACCTTCGGCGAAGCCGGCCCCGTGCCCGCCCAAGGCCAGATCGCGCAGCAGATCTTCTGGTACACCGCCTTCACCGCCGACATGACCAAGCCCGGCCTGCCGGTGGTCAACGCCGACGGCACGCCCAAGTGGCGCATGGCCCCCGGCCCGAACGGCCCGTACTGGAAGCAAGGCATGCAGAACGGCTACCAGGACGTGGGCTCGTGGACCTTCTTCGACAAGCACGATGAAAACCGCACCGCCGCTGCGTGGCTCTACGCGCAGTTCGTGACGGCCAAGACCGTGTCGCTCAAGAAGACCATCGTCGGCCTGACCCCGATCCGCGAGAGCGACATCCAGAGCAAGGCCATGACCGACATGGCCCCGAAGCTGGGCGGCCTGGTCGAGTTCTACCGCTCGCCCGCCCGCGTGGCCTGGACGCCCACCGGCACCAACGTCCCCGACTACCCCAAGCTCGCGCAGCTCTGGTGGAAGAACGTGGCCGTCGCCGTGACGGGTGAGAAGACCCCGCAGCAGGCCATGGACAACCTCGCCGAAGAGATGGACCAGGTGATGGCCCGCCTCGAACGCGCTGGCATGGCCCGTTGCGCGCCCAAGCTCAACAAGAAGGAAGACCCGAAGAAGTACCTGAGCGACAAGGGTGCTCCTTGGGCCAAGCTCGCGAACGAGAAGCCGAAGGGCGAAACCATCGCGTATGACACCTTGCTGAACGCCTGGAAGGCTGGCAAGGTTCGGTAAGCACCGTCCAGAAGCGAGTGGCCCGCGGGTGGGCCGCTCTTCATGCCCCCGACGCTCACGCGCCGGGGGCATTTTTCATTCGGCTCAGTCCGTCAGTTCCTTCGGGATGTTGCCGCCGTTGGCCGCGATGTGCGCCAGCACGTTCTTGTGCAGCCACATGTTCATCTTGGCCGAGTCGCCCATCAGCTCGTCGGGGCAGTAGAGCTCCTTCGCAAGCGCCTTGCGCGCCTCCAGGCTGCTGTCGATGTCGAGCAGCTTCAAGAGGTCGACGATGGACGTGCGCCAGTTGAGCTTCTGCGGGTTGGCGGCGGCGCGCTTTTCCAGCTGCGCCACCACGTCGACCACCGCGATCGGGTTGACCACCTCCTGCGCCGGGGCGGGCGCGACGGCGGCGGGCACCGGGGCATCGGCGACCGCCGACGGCACGGTCGCGGCCGGATCGGCCGGCACCGACTGAGCGTTCTTGAGGCCCAGCTTGTCGAGGATCTTGCTGAAGAAGCTCATGGCATTTCCTTGATGGATGGTTGAAATGGGGGTTGCATCGGTCGAGTGAAGGGCCTGAGCAGCACGCCGAGGGCCCGGCTCAGGAAGCGCGCCGGCGGCAACACCGTACGCCGGTTGAATGACAGTTTGCGCACATGCTGCGGGATATGCCACTCCCACCACGTGCCGGTGGGGAAATACGCCAGCGTGCCCGGCACCAGCCATTGCATGCGGCCATGCGCATCGGTCACCCGCACCTCGCCCTCGAGGATGAGCACGGTCTCTTCCACGCCGAAGAACCAGCGGAAGCGCCCGCCGCTGCATTCCCACACGTGCGTGGCGGCCCAGCCGTCGGTGTTGGTCGAATGACAGCCGCTGCGCGCATGGGGTTGGCCTTCGAGCACCCAGCTGGGTTCGATCGGGTCGTCGTGCAGCGCGATGCTGTCGAGACCCTTGAAAACGGCGGCATCCAGTCGCTCGGCTTGCGCGTAAGAACCACCTGCCTCCCCCCGACAATCGCCTTCGCTCATGGCCACGCTCCTTCTTCGTCTTTCGTTGATCGCCACCAGCCTGCTGTTCGCCGGTGCCGCGTGGGCCCACGACACCTGGTTCGAGCCGCTCCCCGCGGCACGGCCCGGCGAGGTGCGGCTCGCACTCGGCACCGGCAACCGCTTTCCGCGCCACGAGTTCACCGTGGGTGAAGCCTCCTTGCGCGAACAGGGGTGCCGCCGCGCTGCGGCAAAGGCCGTGCCGCTGCGGGTCACCGGCGAGACGGTGCAGGCGCTGACGCTGGCGGCGCGACCGGGTGGCGTGGGCCCGGTGACCTGCTGGGCGCAGCAGCAGCCCTTCGAGATCGAGATCGCGCCCGCCACCGTCGAGGTGTATTTGAAGGAGGTCAATGCCTCACCCGACGTGCGCGCGGCCTGGGCCGAGCTGCAAGCGCGCGGGCTGCCGTGGCGCGAGCGGTATGCCAAGCATGCACGCATCGAACTGGCCGGCCGGCACAGCAGCTCCGACACGGCCACGCCCACCGCGATGGCGATGGACGTGCTGATGGAGAGCGGCCTGCAGCCGCTCGCTGCTGGCGACACCGTGCGCTTCCAGGTGCTGCGTGACGGCCAGCCGCTGCCCGGCTTGGCGGTGGAGCTGCAGAACGACCAGAGCCCGCTCGGCTTCTGGAAGAAGACCGATGCCGAGGGACGCGTGAGCTTCCTGGTGCCGATCGAGGGCCAGTGGCTGCTGCGCGGCACCGACCTACGACTCTCGCCGAGCGTGCCCAACACCTGGGACAGCCGCTTCGTCACCCTCACCTTCCGCGTCGGGCCAGGCGTGAGGGCATCGCCGCAGCGATAGCATTCCGACCTTCCCCGGAGAACCGCATGACCATCGAAACCCAGGACGACCTGACCGGCCTGCAACGCATCGGCCGCATCGTCTCGCTCGTGCTGCAACGCATGCTCGACGCCGCCGAGCCCGGCATGACCACCCGCGAGCTCGATGCGCTGGGCGAGCGTTGGCTCGCCGAGCACGGCGCGCGCTCGGCGCCCAAGCTGACGTATGACTTCCCCGGCCACACCTGCATCAGCATCAACGAGCAAGCGGCCCATGGCATCCCCGGCGACCGCCTGATCCGCGCCGGCGACGTGCTCAACATCGACGTGTCGGCCGAACTCGGCGGCTACTGGGCCGACACCGGCGGCACGCGCGTCGTGCCGCCCACCAACGCGCAGAAGACCCGCCTGTGCCACGCCACCCGCATGGCGCTCGACGCCGCGATGAAGGAAGCGCGCGCCGGCCAGCGGATCAACCGCATCGGCGCGGCCATCGAGCGCACAGCGCGCGTTTACGGCTTCCGCATCATCGAAAACCTGGGCAGCCACGGCGTGGGCCGCTCGCTGCACGAGGAGCCGGAGCACATCGCCGGCTACTACGATCCGAGCGACAAGCGCGTGCTGAAGGAGGGCATGGTCATCACCATCGAGCCCTTCCTCTCCACTCGCAGCCGACGCGTCACCGAGACGGACGACGGCTGGACGCTCGGGGGTGTGCCCGGCAACCTCTCAGCGCAGTACGAGCACACGATGATCATCACCAAGGGTGCCCCGATCGTCGTCACGCAGCATTGAGCTGAAGCCCGGCCATCTGCATCTGCTCCAGCATCAGGTCGAGGTTCTGCACCGCCGCGCCTGAAGCACCCTTGCCGAGGTTGTCGAACACCGCGCTCAAGAGCACCTGGCCCTCGGCCGCGTTGTCGAACACCGCAAGCTGGAGGTCGTTGGTGCCGTTGAGCAATTGCGGGTCGAGCCGCGCCAGCGCCTTTGACGCTTCAGCCGGCAACACCTCCACATGGCGTGAGCCGCTGTAGTGCGCAGCCAGCGCCGTGCGCAGGCGCTGTGCGTCGACACCCGCCGGCAGCATGCGCAGGTGCAGTGGGATCGTCAGCACGATGCCCTGGCGATAGGCGCCATACGCCGGCACGAACACCGGCCGGTGCGCCAGGCCCGCATGCAGCGCCATCTCGGGCGCGTGCTTGTGCTGCAGGCCGAGGCCGTAAACCTGGAAGGGCAGCGCCTGCGCGGCGTCCGGCCCTTCGTGTTCGTCCACGCCCGCACGGCCCCGGCCCGAGTAGCCCGACACGGCATGGATCGTCAGCGGGTGGTCGCGTGGCAGCAGGCCCGCGTCGACCAGCGGGCGCAGCAGCGCCACGGCGCCGGTCGGGTAGCAGCCGGGGTTGGTGACGCGCGTCGACTGCGCGATGCGCTCGGCCTGGCCTTCGGTCATCTCCGGGAAGCCATAGACCCAGCCGGCTTGCGTGCGGTGCGCGGAGCTGGCGTCGATCACGCGCACGGCCGGGTTGTGGATCATCGCCACCGCCTCGCGCGCCGCGTCGTCGGGCAGGCAGAGGATGGCGATGTCGCAGTGGTTGAGCGCCTCGGCGCGGGCGCCCGGGCGCTTGCGGCGGTCGGCGCGCAGGGTGAGCACCCGCAGGTCGGTGCGCCCCTGGAGGCGCGCGCGGATCTGCAGGCCGGTGGTGCCCTGGTCGCCGTCGATGTAGACGATGGGGAGCATGGAAATCTCCGAAAGCGTGGCGTGAGGGCTTGCATCTTCAGCGCCAAGCGGAGTTAAGAAAAGTTGTATTTCATGACGCCGGGATTCAGAATCCATGCACCATGCGTGAACTCGACCTCGACCGCCTGCGCACTCTCGTCACCATCGCCGACCTCGGCTCGTTTGCCGCTGCCGCCCGCGCGCTGCACCTCGCGCCGCCCACGGTGAGCCTGCATGTGTCGGAGCTGGAGTCGCGCCTGAACGCGCCGCTGCTGCTGCGCAACCGCGGCCAGGTCGCCCCCACGGGGCCCGGTGCCGCACTGATCGAGCGCGCGCGCCGCCTGCTGGCCGATGCCGACGCCGCGCTCGACGAAGTGCAGCGCCTCGTGGAAGGCCGCACCGGCCGCGTGCGCGTGGGCGCGTCGACCGGCGTGCTGGCGCACCTGCTGCCGCAGGCGGTGGAGGTGCTGTCGCGCGACCACCCCGGCATCGACGTGCAGGTGGCCGTGCTCACCTCGCAGGAGACCATGGCGCGCCTGGCCGGCGGCACGGTCGACATCGGCCTCGTCGCGCTGCCGCAGGCGGCGAGCGTGGGTCTCAAGGTGCAGCCCTGGCGGCGCGACCCGGTGATGGCCTTCGTGCCTGCGTCATGGAAGGCACCGAGCCACGCCACGCCCGCCTGGCTCGCACAGCAGCCGCTCATCCTGAACGACGCGAGCACGCGGCTCTCGCGCCTCACCGGCGAGTGGTTCGCCGAAGCCGGCGAGCAGCCGCGCGCCCGCATCGAGCTCAACTACAACGACGCGATCAAGAGCCTCGTCGCGGCCGGCTACGGTGCGGCGCTGCTGCCGCACGAGGCCACTGCCGCGCAGGCCGACAAGCGCATCGCCATGCTGCCGCTCAAACCCAAGCTCTGGCGCCCGCTCGGCATCGCGCACCGCACGGGCGCGCTCGAGCCTTCCACGGCCCACGTGCTGGACGTGCTCTGGCGCTTGAGACAGGCCTAGACCGACGCCGCGCGCCGCAACTGTGCGCCGAGCGGCGCAAAGCGCTTGCGGTACTGCGCCGGCGTCAGCGCCACCTTGCGGCGGAAGAGGCGGCCGAAGAAGCTCGCGTCCTGGTAGCCCACTTCGAGTGCGATCTCTTCGACCGGCAGGTCGGTCGACTCGAGCATTTGCTTGGCTTCTTCGAGCCGCACGGTGTGCACGTAGTCGAGCGGCGTCATGCCGGTGGCCTGCGTGAAGCGGCGCTTGAAGGTGCGCTCGGGCAGGCCCGACAAGGTCATCATCTGCGCCACCGGCGACTCCACCCGGTAGTTCGACGCCACCCAGAGCTGGCAGCGCGCCACCAGTTCGTCGGCTGCACGCGGGCCACGCGTGAGCGACGCATACGCCGTGGCGCTGGTGCTGTTGAGGTCGAGCAGGTTGATGCGGGCGACCTGCATCGCCTCGTCAGGCGAGGCATAACGCGCGATCAGCGCGAGCACCAGCATGTGCCACGCCACCCCGCTGCCTGCCATGATGAGCCGCTGCTGCGGCCCGGCCACGATGAGCCCGCGCTCGGCGTGCCAGCGGGTGCGCGGGTACTCGCGCGCCAGCAGGTCGCAGTAGGCCCAGTGCGAGGTGGCCTCCTGGTCGTCGAGCAGGCCGGTGCGTGCGAGGAGCAGCGCACCCGAGCAGGCCGAGGCCAGCGTCGCACCATGGTCGTAGGCATCGCGCAGCCACGCCACCTCGGCGTCGTAGAGGCCCTGCACCGGCGTGCCGGGCGGGATCATCAGGTCGGTGATCACCGCCACGTCGGGGTGCGGGCACTCGGCGAAGCTGGCATCGGGCGTGATGCGCACGCCGTTGCCGCCTTCGAAGGGCTGGCCGTCGGCGCTCACCACCAGCGGGCGGAAGGGCGACGGCGTGTCGGGCCCGCCGTGCAGCATCTGCCAGTCGCGGCGGGTGCTGTGCAGCGAATCGTAGAACCCATAGAGCGTGGCGGCGCTGACGGCCGGCGTGCCCAGCAGGGCGACGGTGATGGGTCTGTCCAGTGGCATGGCAGTTTTCGCCGTGTTTTGGCCGGTTCGGCTTTGGTGTGATGGGCGCAAGCGGCAGACGATGGCGACCCTCACAACACCTCAGCCACGTCGCCATGCCCACCCCGATCGACATTCTCATCGACCCCATCACCTTGTGCGTCATGGCCCTCTTCATCGGCCTCCTGCTGTGGGAGCGCCTGGCGCCCGCGCGCCCCATGCCGCACGTGCGTGGCTGGTGGCCACGCGCAGCGGCCGCGCTGGTCGGCTACCTGATGCTGTCGTCGTACCTGCCGCTGCTGTGGGCCGACACGCTGGCCCCGCTGCAGCTCTTCGACCTGTCGACCTGGCCCACCTTCGCAGCCGCAGCGGCCGGCGTGCTGGCCTACGAACTGCTGGGCTATGCCTACCACCGCGCGATGCACCGCTACACGCCGCTGTGGCACCTCTTGCACCAGATGCACCACAGCGCCGAGCGGCTCGACGTGAGCAGCGCCTTCTGGTTCAGCCCGCTCGACATGGCCGGCTGGACGCTCGTCAACAGCGTCGCCTTCACCGTGATCGGCGTGCCGCCCGCAGCCGCCACGCCGGCCATCCTCTTCATCACCCTTCTGGCGACCTTCCAGCACGCCAACCTGCGCACGCCCCAGTGGCTGGGCTTCTTCGTGCAGCGCCCCGAGAGCCACTCGCTGCACCACGCGCAAGGGGTGCACCGCTTCAACTACTCCGACCTGCCCGTCATCGACATGGTGTTCGGCACTTTCCGCAACCCGGCGCACCATGCGCGCGACAACGGCTTCTGGCACGGCGCCTCGGCGCGCGTGCTCGACATGCTGATGCTGCGCGACGTGTCGACCCGCCGCTGAGCCCTTCAGGAGAACCGACATGAACCTCATCGATCCCCAAGGCCACCGCGTGAGCAACGCCACGCCGCCAAGCCTCGACACCTACGAACGCGCCGCGCGCGAGCTGCTGTGCATGGTGGGCGACCCGCTCGCCACCATCGAACAGGCCATTGCGATCAATCCCGAGATGCCGATGGCCCACGCCTTCAAGGCCTGGGTGCTGCTGCTCGGCACCGAAGCCCCCGCGCTGCCGGCTGCACGCGCCGCACTCGATGCCGCCGCCGATCTGCCGGCCGACGAGCGCGAGCAGCGCCACCTCGCCGCTGCCCGTGCCCTGTGCGACGGCCGCTGGCGCGAGGCCGCGCTGCAGCTCGAAGACCTCAGCCTGCGCCACCCGCGCGACACGCTCGCGCTGCAGGTGGGCCACCAGCTCGACTTCTTCCGGGGCGACAGCCGCATGCTGCGCGACCGCATCGCCCGCGCCCTGCCCGACTGGGACGCCGCCGTGCCCGGCTGGCCCGCGGTGCTGGGCATGCACGCCTTCGGGCTGGAGGAATGCGGCCAGTACGTCGATGCCGAGCGCCAGGGCCGGCGCTGCGTGGAGCTGGAGCCGCACGACAGCTGGGGCTGGCACGCGGTGGCGCACGTGCACGAGATGCGGCACGACCCGCGCGCCGGCATCGCCTGGCTGCAGACCACGAGCGACACCTGGGCCGACGGGAGCTTCCTCGCCACGCACAACTGGTGGCACCTCGCGCTCTTCCACCTCGAGCTCGACGACCACGCCGAGGTGCTGCGCCTGTATGACCGCAGCATCGGTGGCACCGGCTCGGGCGTGGTGCTCGACCTCATCGACGCGAGCGCGATGCTGTGGCGGCTGAACCTGCGTGGGGTCGACGTCGGCCGGCGCTGGCAGGCCCTCGCCGAGCGTTGGGTGCCGCATGCGGCAAGCGGCCACTACGCCTTCAACGACCTGCACGCGATGCTCGCCTTCACCGGCGCGGGCATGAAGGCCGCGCAGCGGCAGCTGCTGGACGCGCAGCAGTCGGCGATGGCGAGCGACGGCGACAACGCGAGCTTCACCCGAGACGTGGGCCACCCGGCAGTGCTCGCGGTGCAGGCCTTCGCCGAAGGTGACCACGCGCGCGCGACCCGCCTGCTGCGCGGCATCCGCTCGCAGGCGCACCGCTTCGGCGGCAGCCATGCGCAGCGGGACCTGATCGACCTCATGCTCGTCGAGGCGGCCCTGCGCTCGGGTGACGTAGCGCTGGCGCGCGGCCTCGCGCATGAGCGGCTGGCGCAACGGCCGCGCAGCGCCTGGTCACAGCGCCTCGGCCAGCGCGCCCAGGCCTTGCGGCCCACCTGAGGCGAACGGCGAGGGGAGCCCGCACCGCGGGCACGGGTGTTCGCCTCGGCCGACACTCGAGCGATGACAAGCCTCCCTCTTCCTTCACCGCGCCACCCGTGGGCGGCCCTGGCCGCGTGGCTGGCGCTGAGCGCGGCGGTGGCCGCCATCGGCGGCGTGGCGTCGGCCGACGCCGGCAGCTTCTACCGCCAGCTCACGCTGCCCGCCTGGGCGCCGCCGGCCTGGCTCTTCGGGCCGGTGTGGACGCTGCTGTACGCGGCCATGGCGGTGGCGGCCTGGTGGGTGTGGCGCACGCCGCCGACCTCGGCCCGGCGCATCGCGCTCACCTTCTACGTCGTGCAACTGGTGCCCAACGTGCTCTGGAGCTGGCTGTTCTTCGCCTGGCACCAGGGTGCGCTCGCGATGGCCGACATCGCCCTGCTCTGGCTGCTGATCGTGGCCACCGTCGCCGCCTTCTGGCGCGTGCGGCGCGGCGCCGCTGGCCTGCTGCTGCCCTACCTCGCGTGGGTGAGCTTCGCCTCGGCGCTCAACTTCTGGCTCTGGCGCCACAACCCCACGCTGCTGGGCTGATGCCCGCCCGGCGCGCCTGGGCAAAGCGCGTGCGGGCTGCGATCATCGTCGCCTGACCATGAACGCCGTCCCCGACACCTTCGACAGCCCGCTCGATGCCGCCGAGTTCAAGCGCACGGCGCGCGGCGGGGTCGAGCTGTACCGGGCGCAGATCGTGCGGCATGCCTTCGACCCGCACCTGCACGAAGCCTTCGGGCTCGGCGTGATCGACGCTGGGGTCGAGCGCTTCCGCTACCGCGGTGCCGAGCACCTGGCCACGCCGGGCACGCTCGTGCTGATGAACCCGGGCGAGCTGCACACCGGCCGCGCCGAGACGGCGCAGGGCTGGCGCTATCGCATGGTCTACCTCGACGAGGCGCTGCTCGAAGCCGTGACCGGCGAGCGCTGGTGGTTTGCCGACGCGACGGCGCACGACCCGGCCACCGCCCGGCGGCTGAGCGCGCAGCTCGCCGCGCTCTGGCAGGCGCCCGATTCACTCGCGAGCGACAGCGCGCTGGCCGAGCTGCTGGCCGCGCTGCGCCCGCACGCCAGGGTCGACCAACCCGCGAACGATCGCCTGACAGCCCACGACAGGGCCCACGACACCGCCCTCGCGCGCAGCCTCACGCTGATGCACGACGACTACGCCAACGCACTGACGCTCGACCGCCTGGCGGCCGAGGCCGGCTTGAGCCCTTTCCACTTCCTGCGACGCTTCAAGCTGCGCTACCACGCGACGCCGCACCAGATGCTCATGGCCGTGCGCCTCGCGCGTGCGAAGCACCTGCTCGCCGCGGGCATGCCGCCCGCCGAAGTGGCGCCGGCCGTGGGCCTGGCCGACCAGGCGCACCTCACCAAGCGGTTTGCGCGCATGCACGGCGTCACACCGGCGCGCTACCAGGCGCAATTAGAGACAAGACCCCGCCCGCGCGCCTGACCGACACTGGCCGGATGACCGCTGGATTCCTCTTCGCCCTGGCCGCCGGCCTGATGTGGGGCCTCGTCTTCGTGGGGCCCTTGATGCTGGCCGAGTACCCGGCCACGCTGCAGTCGTTCGGCCGCTACCTGGCCTTCGGCCTGATCGCGCTGCCGCTCGCGTGGTTCGACCGTGCACGCCTGCGCGAGCTGACCCGCAGCGACTGGGTCGAGGCGCTCAAGCTCGCCGCCGTCGGCAACGTCATCTACTACCTCTTCCTCGCGAGTGCCATCCAGCGCGCCGGCGGGCCGCTGCCGACCATGATCATCGGCACGCTGCCGGTCGTGATCGCGATCACCGCCAACCTGCGCAGCGGGAGCCGCGAGGCCAAGCTGCCATGGGGGCGGATGCTGCCGTCACTGGCGCTCATCGCCGCGGGCATCGCGCTCGTCAACCACGTCGAGATCACCCATCTGCGGCAGGACCCGGGCGCCGACATCGCGCGCTACGCACTCGGGGCCTTGCTGGCCATCGGCGCCGTGGTGTGCTGGACCTGGTACCCGATCCGCAATGCCGAATGGCTGCGCGCTCACCCCGACCGCAACCCGCGCAGCTGGGCCACCGCGCAAGGCCTCGCGACCCTGCCGCTGGCGGTGATCGGCTACGCGTCGGTGTGGGTCTGGAGTGCCCTGAGCGGCGACCGTTTCTCCATGCCCTTCGGCCCGCGGCCGGGCGACTTCCTGCTGCTGATGTTCGCCATCGGCCTCTTTGCTTCGTGGCTCGGCACCGTGTGCTGGAACGAAGCGAGCCAGCGCCTGCCGCCGAGCCTGGCCGGCCAGCTGATCGTGTTCGAGACGCTGGCGGCGCTCTGCTACGCGTTCCTCCTGCGCCGGCAGTGGCCGGCGCCCGAGACGCTGGCCGGCATCGCGCTGCTGGTGGCGGGCGTGCTGTGGGCGCTGCGCACGCGGCCCGAGCCGCTGGCAGCAGAGGGGCACGCGTCGTAGCACCGCGGCCAGAAAACCCTGTGAGAAGATTCCGCGACCACAGCCACAGGGGAGAACAACATGGCATTGCTGATCGCGGGCGCCTTCATGGTCGCCTTGGGTCTGTTCGCGGGAGGGGTGCTCGTCGCGGCGCCGCTCGGCCTCGTCGCCGGCACAGTCGACGCCACCCTGTGGGTGCTCTTCCCGCTGCTGAGCATTGCCGGTTTCGTGCTCTTCGTCATCGGCGCAAAGACGGCCCAGATCCGCGGCCTCTCGCAGCTCATCTCATGGGCCCTGCTCGCGCTCGCGCTGGCCTCGGCGGCGGGGCTCGTGCTGCGCGCGGCGTCGCTCGTGAATGGCGAGACCAGCACGCTGCCGCTCTGGTACGTGCTGATGGTGGCGGGCATCCTGGGCGCCGTGGGCGCGGCATCGGGCACCCGCCGCCTCGATGACAGCGCCGCCTGAGGGCGCGGCGGCGCCGGCCTCGCGCCTGCACGCCCTCGACGCGGTGCGTGCAGCGGCCTTGCTGCTGGGCATCGTGCTGCACGCCACGCTGTCGTTCATCCCCGGCGTGGAGCAGACCCCCACGCTGTGGCCCATCGCCGACACGCAGCAGAGCCGGGTCGCCTCGCTGCTCATGTATGCGATCCACGTGTTCCGCATGCCGGTGTTCTTCCTCGTCGCCGGCTTCTTCGCGCAGCAATTGCTGGCACGCCGCGGCGTGGCCGGCTTCGTGCGCAACCGCGCCAAGCGCATCGCGGGGCCACTCGCGGTGGGCTGGGCGGTCTGCTTCGTGGCCATCGTCGCGGTGGTGATCTGGGCGGTGACGCGCCAGCACGGAGGCGTGCTGCCCGACCCGCTGCCGCCCTTCATGCGCGAGAGCAAGCCCAACTTCATGCACCTGTGGTTCCTCTATCTGCTGCTCTGGCTGTATAGCCTGGCGCTGCTGGCGCGTGCGCTATGGCGGCGAGTCGATGCCGAGGGCGCGAAGCTCGATGCGCTGCTGCGGCGCGTGCTCGCCACCCCGGCCGGTGCGCTGCTGCTGGCGGCACCGATCGCGCTGGCGCTCTTTCTCACGCCCGACTGGATCGTCATCCTCGGCGTGCCCACGCCGGGCTACACGCTGATCCCGCCGCCCGGCCCGCTCTTCGTCTACGCGTATGTGTTCGCGCTCGGCTGGGCGCTCGGGCGGCAGCGTGCGCTGCTCGACACGCTGGCCCGCCGCTGGGTGGGGCACGGGCTGCTCGGCATCGCCGGCGGCTTCGTGGCCCTGCTCTCGGCCACCACGCACCCGGGCCTCGCGCCCATCACCGACCTCGGACCGAAGGCGGGCTACGCCATCGCCTACGGCATCGGCCTCACGGCCAGCACCCTGGCCTTCGTCGGCCTCGGCCTGCGCTTCTTCTCGAAGCCGAGCCCCACCGTGCGCTACCTGGCCGATGCCTCGTACTGGATCTACATCGCCCACCTGCCGCTGGTGATGGCCTTGCAGGCGGCGGTGATGCTCTCGCCGCTGCACTGGTCGATCAAGTACATCGGCATCAACGTGGTGGCCACCGCGCTGCTGGTGGCCAGCTACCACCTCGCGGTGCGGCGCACCTGGGTCGGGCTCTGGCTCAATGGCAAGCGTGTGATGGCGTAGCGGCGGCAGCGCCGTTCAGCTCGGCGCGCGCCTGCCGGAACACCGTCACCGAGCCGGTGATGGCCAGCACCGCCATGAAGACGGCCACCAGCAGGTCGGGCCAAGCCGTGCCGGTGCCCAGCACGCCCAGGGCCGCCGCGCCCACCGCGAGATTGCCGAGCGCATCGTTGCGCGAGCAGATCCACACCGAGCGCATGTTGGCGTCACCTCCACGGTAGCGAAAGAGCAGCAGCGCCACGGACACGTTGGCCACGAGCGCCGCGATGGCCACTGCGCCCATCGTCACCGGCTCGGGCACCGCGCCCGATTGCAGCGCCCACGCTGCACGCGCCAGCACGAAGACGCCGAAGGCCGCCATGCACGCCGCCTTCAGCTGCGCGGCGCGAGCCCGCACGCGGGTCGCCATCGCCAGCACGGCGAGCGAGACGCCATAGTTGGCGGCATCGCCGAAGAAATCGACCGCATCGGCCAGCAGCGACACCGAGCCGGCCGACAGCCCGGCCGCCACCTCGACGAAGAACATCGCGGCATTGACGACGAGCGCGATCCACAGCACCTTGCGCACGCGCGGGTCGGCCGAAGGCGGGGTGGGGGCACAGCAGGAAGCGGACATGGCAAACATCGGGAAGTCGCGATGCCTCCATTGGAAACCCTATAGTCGCTGCAAGGTCAACCCCGGGGTCTTGTGATGAAGATCGGTGAACTCGCCCACGCCGCCAACTGCGACGTGCAGACCATCCGCTACTACGAACGCGAAGGCCTGCTCGACGCGCCGGAGCGCCTCGCGTCGGGCTACCGCCACTACGCGCCGCGGCACCTCGCGCGGCTGCAGTTCATCCGCCACTGCCGTGCGCTCGACATCCCGCTGGCCGAGGTGCGCCAGCTCATCGAATACGCCCAGACGCCCTACCAGTCGTGCCATGCGGTCGATGCGCTGCTCGACGACCACATCGAGCGTGTGCGCCGCCAGGTCGCGGCGCTCCAGTCGCTGGAGCGGCAACTCGTCGCCCTGCGTCGGCAATGCGAAGGTGCCACCCGCGAGCGCGCCTGCGCCATCATCGATTCGTTCATGAGCGCGCCGGCCGAGCACGCCTGCCCGTGCCACCCGGCCGCGCCATGAAAAAAGCCGGCCCGCAGGCCGGCTCAACACACTTCATGCAAACCCGGGATCAGAACGAGTGGCGCAGGCCGAACTCGATGCCGGTCGACTTCTTGCCACCCGGCAGGGCCGGCGTGGTGGCGCCCACGTTCATGGCCTGTGCACCCTTGTTGTCGATCTGGGCGTAGGTGCCGTAGAGCGCGGTGCGCTTCGACAGGTTGTGCACGTAGCCGAGGGCGAGCAGCGTCGCGTCGGCATCGTTGGCGGTGTTGCTGGCCGCGGCGCCGCCCGACAGGTCGGCACGGCCGTACGAGGCGCGGATCACGCCCTGACCGACCGGCACCGTCGTGCCGATGTTGAAGAGCTTCTCTTCACGCACCAGGAACTTGAATTGCGAGTACGAGGCCAGCAGGCGCATGAAGCCAAAGTTGTAGCCGGCACCGACGGTCGCAACCTTGTACTTGTCTGCCGTGGCATTGGCTTCGGTCGTGCCATACGCCACCGACGCATCCACCGGGCCGCCGGCATAGCCGACACGGCCACCGACGTACTTGTTGCCGACCGTGCCCTCACCGGCGGCGACCGCCAGGTTGGCGTACACGCCGCCGAGGTCCTTGGGCGCGAAGTACTGCACTTCGTTGTCGGCACGGCTAGTGGTGTTGACGGTGCCCGTCAGCTTCGACTGCAGGTTGGTGATCTTGCCCACGCCGTTGTCACCGAAGGCGTCGTAGGCGCTCAGGGCGGTGTAGGTGGGGGTGTAGTCACGGCCGAGGCGCACTTCGCCAAACGCGCCTTCGAGGCTCACGGTCGAGCGGCGGTGCCAGAACTTGCCGCTGCTGTTGATGGTGCCGTCGTCGGGGTTGAGCGCGGCTTCGAGCCAGAAGCCGGCCTTCAGGCCGCCGCCGAGGTCTTCGGTGCCGCGGAAGCCCAGGCGGCTGCTGGACAGGCCGTCGGTGCCGAGCTGGCGCACCTTGGTGCCGTTGTTGTCGATCTGGCGCAGGTTGGCATCGACGATGCCGAACAGCGTGACAGTGGAGGTCTGGGCCGAAGCGGCGCCGGCGAAACCGGCGAGCAGCGAGAGGGCGAGCAGGGTCTTCTTCATGGGATGTGGACTGCGAGTTGAGGAATGCCGTCTTGCGGTTCAAGACTGCGGCGATTCCACCAAGCCACCCCCCGTGTCTTGACGACAGATCCGTGACACGACGCGATGCGTTGGCACGGGCCGACAGCGCCAGCCGAGCGCAAGGGCATGTCATGCCCTTGTCATTGCGCCGTGTTCTCGTCGGCTCAGCGGCACCCACCACCGGGCGGGCACACGCGCACCACGCTGCGCCTCGCCGTGGCAGGGTGCCGGCCAGGGCCTGATCAGGTCAGGGCGTCGTCCAGCACCTCGATCCAGTGCCGCACCGGCGTGGACGTGCCGGTCTGCAGGTGCTGGATGCAGCCGATGTTGGCCGAGACGATCACCTCGGGTTCGCTCGCGATCAGGTGGCCGATCTTGCGATCGCGCAGCTTCGTGGCCAGCTCGGGTTGCAGCACCGAGTAGGTGCCGGCCGAGCCGCAACAGAGGTGGCTCTCGGCGCCTGCCAGCTGCACCTCGTAGCCCAGCGTCGCCAGGTGCGTCTCCACGCCGCCGCGCAGCTGCTGCCCATGTTGCAGCGTGCAGGGCGGGTGGAACACGAGGCGCCGCGCCTTGGGCTTGCGCAGGCGCGTCTTGAGCCGCGGCGCGATGTCTTCCAGCAGCTCGCTCAGGTCTTTCGTGAGGTCGCTGATGCGGGCGGCCTTGTCGGCATACGCGGGGTCGGCGGCGAGCGCATGGCCGTAGTCCTTCACCGTCACGCCGCAGCCCGACGCGTTCATCACGATCGCTTCGACCTTGCCGGCGCTCACGAGCGGCCACCAGGCGTCGATGTTGCGGCGCATGTCGTTGCGGCCACCGTCCACGTCGGCCAGGTGCGTGCGGATCGCGCCGCAGCAGCCAGCGTCGTCGGCCACGAGCGTCTGGATGCCGGCCGCGTCGAGCACACGTGCGGTCGCGCTGTTGATGTTGGGCATCATCGCCGGCTGCACGCAGCCCATCAGCATCAGCACCTTGCGCGGATGCTCGCGCGTGGGCCACTGGTGGGCGCGCTCGCCAGCCTTCGGGGGCACCTTGGCCTTGAGTGACGCGGGCAGCAGCGGGCGCACCATCTGGCCCAGCTTCATCGCCGGGCCGAAGAGGGGCGAGGGCAGGCCTTCCTTCAGCAGCCAGCGCACCGCCTTCTCTTTCGGCGGGCGCGCCACCTTGGCCTCGACGATCTTCCGGCCGATGTCGACCAGCTGGCCGTACTGCACGCCCGAGGGGCAGGTGCTCTCGCAATTGCGGCAGGTGAGGCAGCGGTCGAGGTGCAGCTGCGTGCTCTGCGTGACCGGCTCGCCTTCGAGCACCTGCTTCATCAGATAGATGCGGCCACGCGGGCCGTCGAGTTCGTCGCCGAGCAGTTGATACGTGGGGCAGGTGGCAGTGCAGAAGCCGCAGTGCACGCACTTGCGCAGGATGGCCTCGGCCGCGTCACCGTCGGGCGTGTCTTTGAATTCGGGGGCGAGCTTCGTCTGCATTCACATGACCTGGTAGGTGCAAGCCCAGAAATGGTCCCACTCGACCCATTGGAACCCGAAGCTGCGGTTGCCGAGGAAGAAGCGCAAGGCGTTCGGGTCGGGGAAGTTCTTCAGCACTTCGTGCGTCGAGCCGTCGTCGAGCCGGCGCTGCTGGTAGGTGTTGCCGTGCGCATCGGTGCGCGAGATCGGCGTGCTGCTGCCGTGCACATAGCGGTTGTCGAGCAGCACGACGCGCCCGCCCGGCGTGAGGCAGCGGTGCAGGCCGGCAAGCCAGTCGCCCGCACGCTGCCGCGGCACGTGCGACCACCAGAAACCAGCGAAGGCGGCGTCGAACTCCCGCCCGTGGTCGAGCGCATAGGCATCGCCGATCTGGAACTGCACCCGCCCGTGCGGCAGCGCCTTGGTGCGCGCGATGGCGAGCACTTCTTCGTTCACGTCGGTCGCGAGCCACGAGCGGCTGCGCGCTGCGGCGTGCGGCGTCCAGTAGCCGGTGCCGCAGGCGATCTCGAGCACGCGCCGGTCATCGAACTGCGCCGGCAGCCAGGCCTTGATCGACGCCAGGTCCGCCTGCCGCTCGGGCTTGGCGTAGATGCGCTCGTACTCGTGGGCGCGTTGTGCGTAGTAACGCTGCAGGTCGAGTTCGGTGGCGCTGTGCATGGTCGTCAGAGCTCGGGGTAGAGACGCCCGCGGTTGAACACGGCATCGGGGTCGAACGACTTCTTCAGCTCGCGGTGGATGCGGTCGAGCGGCGCCTTGAGCGGCGCGAACACGCCCGCCTGCTTGTGTTGCGACATGAAGAGCGTGGCATGCCCCCCTGCACGCAGCGCCGCCTCGCGCACCTTGGCGCCCGAGGCCGAGGTGCACAGCCAGCGTTGCGCGCCGTGCCACTCGATGAGCTGCTCGCCCGGCAGGATGAGCGGCTTGGCAGTCGGCGGCAGCGACACGCGCCACAGCGAGACCGTGCCGCCGTTCACCGCCGCATGGGCCTTGGTGAAGTACTCGTCGGTGTGGTGGCGCAGGCCGTCCCAGAAGGGGCTGGCGAGCGCAGGCTCGATCACGTCGCCGCCCATCGACACCATCGCGGCCTGCACCGCGGCGAGCGCGCCGCGCAGGCGCACGAGCAGCGTGCCGTCCCACCAGGCGCTGGCGTTCAGCGGCAGCGGCTGCCCGCCCCAGAGGTTGAGCTGGTCGAGCGCGGCCACCTGCTCCATCTGGAAGCGCAGCGTGGCGGTGGCCGGCGCGATGGGCAGCACCTTGAGCGAGACCTCGAGGATCACGCCCAGCGTGCCCATCGAGCCCGCGAGCAATCGCGAGACGTCATAGCCCGCCACGTTCTTCATCACCTGGCCGCCGAAGCTAAGCACCTCGCCCTTGCCGTTGAGCATCGAGGCGCCGAGCACGTAGTCGCGCACCGCGCCCACCGAGGCGCGCGACGGCCCCGAGAGCCCCGCCGCCACCATGCCGCCCACGGTGCCACCGGCCATGAAATGCGGCGGCTCGAAAGGCAGGCACTGGCCGCGTTCGGCGAGTGCGGCTTCGAGCTCGGCGAGCGGCGTGCCGGCGCGGGCGGTGACGACGAGCTCGCTCGGCTCATAGCTCGAGATGCCACTCAGCTCGCGCAGGTGCAAAGGCTCGCCTTGCGCAGGCTCGCCGTAGAAACTCTTGGTGCCACCGCCGCGGATGTCGAAGTGGCGGCCGTCGGCACGCGCCGCGTGCACTTGGTCGATGAGGCGCTGCAGCGCCGGGTCGTGGTCGTTCATGTCGCGTCGTATTCTCGTCCACCCGCCTGCCCTCGGGCGGAAGAATGCACAGGGATGACCACCACACCAAAGATTGCCCCCAGCGCCTGGGTGCCACTCGACCCCGACTACACCAACCGCCCCGGCTACGACGCCGGCTTCCTCGGCCTCGCGGTGCCGGCGCCCCGGCTCACGCCAGCGCTCGCGGCGCTCGCCAAGGGGCCGGTGCTGCCGTACCAGCACTTCAGCATCCTGATGAACCCGGCCCGGCGCCTTGCCTTCTGGACCGCCGTCAACATCGACGGCCAGCAGGAGCGCCACCTTGGCGACCGCAAGCGTGACGAGTGGTGGTTCGACGAGCGTCTGCCACAGAAGCTGCAGGTCGGCGGCGCCTTCTACGCGGGCTCGGGCTTCCAGCGCGGGCACCTGGTGCGCCGCCTCGACCCCGCCTGGGGCGCGAGCGACGCCCACTCCGGCCGCGGCGAGGCCGACACCTTCCACTGGACCAACTGCTCACCGCAGATGCCGCAGCTCAACACCCAGTGGTGGCTGCACATCGAGAACCACGTGCTGGAAACCGCCAACGCACGCGACCTGAAGGTCTCGGTGTTCAGCGGCTGCGTTTTCACCGACGACGACCCACGCCTGCGCGGCGTGCAGATCCCGCTCGCGTTCTGGAAGGTCGCCGCCTGGGTGGTGACGGTGCAGCGCAAGCCGGCGTTGCGCTCGCTCGCCTTCCTCGTGAAGCAGGACGAGGCCGTGGCCGCGCTGCTCAAGAAGCGTGGCGTGCGGCCCCTGGCGGTGGACTTCGACGACGTGCCGGAGCGCATCCAGGGCTACCAGACGACGGTGGCCGAGTTGGAGCGGCTCACGCAGTGCCGCTTCGGCGAGCTGGCCTCGCCGGAGGTCGACGTGTACGCCCGCGCACGCGAGAAGCGCCTCGCGCCACAGGTGTTCAACGCGATCGACACCTACCGCCGCCTCGGCAGACCGGCCGACCTGATCACGAACTGAAGTGCTTCGGGCCCCGGCGCTGGCGACGGCGTCAGTCGGGCTTGCCGAAGCCGCCTTCCACCCAAGCCGTTGCGCGGGCGAGGCTCAGCTTGAACGTCGGCGCCACGCGCTGCTGCGCCAGCTGGGCTCTCGCGACGTCATACGCCGCCAGCAGCGCATGCGGGTCGTCCTCGTCGGGCACGATGTCGAGCGTGACCTCCAACCGGCCGTCGGCCGAGTCGACATACACGCTCTTGTGCAGGCTCGCGTGCAGCTGCTGCTCGTGGCGGCGGATCACCTCGGAGGCGGTCTTCACCAGCGTGTTGAACGCCGACACGTCGAGCGGCTTCGGGTTCTTCTTGTCGCGCCCCATCGTCCACGGCCCCACGAGCGCCGGCTCGGGCTCGCCGTCTTTCACCATCTCGACGGCCCAGCCGTCGTCTTCCTCGTTCTTGACGACGCGGGCCGTCCAGCCGTTGTCGCGCCAGAGGCGGTCTTGCTTGATGGGGGTGTCGTCGTCGGTGAACTCGGAAGTCATGGTCGGCAGGCGTTCAAAACTCCGAGGATATCTGCCCCCTCGCGCTAGGCAGGTGGCAACGGGTTGGCCGCGAGCCAGGCCTCGAAATTGCGCCGGACACCGCTCGACAAGGCCCGGGCGAAATGCTCCTTGTCGGCGAGGTACAGGCAGTGGCGAATCACCGTGAACGGGTTCATCGTGGCTTTCGCCTCGCCGCCGTTCTCGAACTGCTGTTTGTACTGCTTCACGCGCCAGAAGGCCGCGCGCATGTGTTCGTTGAACTGGCCCTTCGTGATGCCCGGCTGCCAGCCGACCACGTCCTGCACGAAGCCGTCGACCTTGTGGGCTTCGAACTCATAGCCGCGGAAGTAGTGCTGGGCGACCCGCAGGAAGTTGAAGACGTTCAACTTCTTGGAAGCGCTGGCCGCCACCTCCACCGAATCGGTGCGCGGCACGGGAGGGGTCTGGGCCTCTTGACCGGCCTCGGCCTCCGCTTCGGCCGGCTCCGGCACCAGGGCCTCCTCCTGCAGGGCCTCAGTGGTGGCCACGCGGATGGACCGGAACTCCTCGTCTGCCAGCTCGAACAACGCCGCCAGCCGATTGATGCGGCGCTTCAGCTCGATCGGGATCGACTTCTTGTACTTGATCTTGTGATCGAGCACGCTCCAGGAGTCCTGGATGATGGTTCGCAGCTGGATCTCGAACGGCATCTGGGCGCATGCCGTGAGCGCGGTCTCGTCTGCCTTCGCGCGAAGGTCCAGGTGCAGGCCCTTGTAGCCGAAGAGGCCTTCGGTGCTCTCCATTTCACTGGCCTTGTCGCTCACGCCGAGCACGTCGAAGTGCGCGCGAAGCACATCGGCGATGGGGTCGAGCTCGTCTTCGTAGAGGCAGACGATCCGAAGGCCGATGAGGTCCGAGACGTGCGGCGCGATCTCGTAGGCGACCTGCCGGTCTTCGAGCCGCGTGAGGTACTTGCGCACGAACTTTCGAATGCTTTCCTCACGGTCCTTCACCCGTGCGTCGATCTTGGCCACGGCGATCCTGCGTTCGTCGAGGATGGCGGTGATGCGGGCCTGGTGCAGCTCGCAGGCTTGTCTCAGTGAAGGCAGCTCGCGCTCGTAGAACGCTCGGAAGCGAGCCTTCTCCTGCTCGAAATCCAATGAAGGCATGTGGAAGGTCCCTCGTGGGAGTACTGGATAGATGGTGCGCGAGGTGGACTGTCGTTGACGACTGACCGTCATCGAGCCTTACTCCGACACAAGACATTGTCTTTGGGTTGCCGGGATGGACGTATCAACCAAGGTGCTCTCCAATGCGGCCGACGGTACGTTGTGAAGCGACATGCAGGCCGTCTACTGCTTGTCAGGCCTCAGGAGGCAGCCATGAAGCGCACGTGGACGATCATCGGGGTCGCGGATGTGCCCCACAGCTTTCGCTGGTATCTGGAGCTCCTGGGGCTACCCATGGCTGAGCCTGCACATGACTACTTCGGTCAGGTCCTGGACGCCGACGGAACGGTCCTGCTTTGCCTCCATCGATGGGGAGACCACGAGCACCCGACGCTCAGCACACCCGAGCGAGCAGAACCCGGCAACGGGCTGCTGCTGTTCTTCCGCGTCGATGATTTTCACGAGGCGCTGGCGAGAGCCAGGAATCTGGTCGATCGGCTTGCCGAGGAACCTCAGACCAATCCCGCCACCGGAACCCTGGAGTTCGCCCTTCGTGATCCTGATGGCTACTACGTCATGGTGAGCGCGCTCGACTGACACGAATGCTCTCGTCAGTGTCGACGTCACCACCCGAATGGTTGGCCAAACAGAGCAACTGCAAGCGCACAAGCGGCTGCGCTGAAGGAGAGTCCTGTGATTGCATCAATACGCTTCATCAGCCTTCTGCTGACGTCACTGCTTGTGGGAACCATGTTCGGCATTTGGCTCGGCTTCAATCCAGCAGCGCTCTCTGCCGCAGCCTATGTCGAGATGCAGCAGAACTCCATTCGTTCTCTCAATGTCTCGCTGCCAATTCTTGGCTTGGTCTGCATCATCTCCACGGCAACGCTGGCGGTGCTGACCAAGGATGACAAGCGCTCTCTCCATCTGTTGGTTGTCGCCACGCTCTGCCTCGTTGCGGCGGGTCTGATAACGCGCTTTGCCAACCAACCCATCAATGCGATCGTCATCGGATGGAACCCGCAGTCCCCCGCAGCCAACTGGGCAGAGCTACGAGATACGTGGTGGCACTGGCATGGCGTTCGCACGGTTGCTGGAGTCGCGGGGCTGGCTCTCGCACTGCTCGCCGCAGTAAGGGTACGAGGTCCCACACAGTAGACAGTGCGGCCCGACGCCTCTCACGTCAAACGTCAGGCACTTCGGCCGGCTCGGGTTGAACGCGCCACCTCACGGCGCGACTTGCCGGCGCAGCCCTTCCAGGTCCATCACGCGAAGCCCGCCGTACTCGATGCGGATCAGGCCGAGTGCCTGCAGCGCGTGCAGCGCTTCGTTCACCCGCTGCCGTGACAGGCCCACGAGGTAGCCCAGCTCCTGCTGGGTGATCTTGAGCATCGAGCCCACCCCCGGGTAGAGCGTCGGGTGGAAGAGCGCCGCGAGGCTGCGCGCCACCTTCACGTCGGGGTCGTTCATGCGGTCGATCTCGCGGGCGCCGATGAACTGGCCGAGGCGCTCGTTCAACTGCTGCATCACGAAGCGGTTGAACGGGATGCTGCGGTCGATGAGCCAGTGGAAGGTCTCCACCGAGATGCCCGCGACCACGCTCTTGCGCAGCGCCTGGATGTTGTAGCGGTAGCTCTCGCGCTTGAGCACCGTGCCTTCGCCAAACCAGCCGCCCGGCGGCACGCCGGTGAAGGTGATGGGAATGCCGCTCGCGCTGTCGTTGCTCATCTTGAGCAGGCCGTCGACCACGCCGAACCAGAAGGTCGCCGGACGGCCCACGCGGCACAGCAGCTCGCCGGTCTCGACGTTCACCACCTTGAGGTCGGCGATGGCACGCGCGTGCTCGTCGGCATCGAGCATCTTGAGCCAGGGGATGTCGGCCCGCTCGGCCGGCGTGGCCGCGCGTGCTCGCGCATGCAACGGCGGTGCGGATGACGAGGCCTCGGGTGCGGTGCGCATCGGAAAAGGCATCGGGAAAGAACCAAGGGGAGAGTCCCTAGGATTGTCGTCAGAACGACATCCTGACGTCAAACTTCTTCCTACAGTCCGCCTCACACCCACTCCCCGAGAGACGAGGTTGCTGTGGCGAACACCACCTTTCCGCACCTGCTGCTGGAGCACGCTGCCAAGCGGCCCACGGCGCCCGCGTTGCGCGAGAAGGCATTCGGCATCTGGCAGACGCTCTCGTGGCAGCAGCTCGCCGCCCTCGTGCGGGCCCTGGCCGGTGGCCTTGCGGCGGCGGGCTTGCAGCGGGGCCAGCATGTGGTCGTGATCGGCGACAACCGGCCGCGCCTCTACGCCACGCTGCTCGCGGCGCAATCGCTCGGTGCCATCCCGGTGCCGCTCTACCAAGACGCGGTGGCCGCCGAGTTCGTGTTCCCGCTCTTCAACGCCGAGATCGGCTTCGCCGTCGTCGAAGACCAGGAGCAGGTCGACAAGCTGCTCGAGATCCGCCCGCAGTGCCCGGCCCTGCAGCGCATCTGGTACGACGACCCGCGCGGGCTGCGCCACTACAGCGAGCCGGGCCTTGCCTCGCTCGACGCGCTGGTGCACGAGGGCGAGAGCTTCAACTCGGCGCATGCCGGCTTCTTCGACGCCGAGGTGGCCAAGGTGCAGCCCAGCGACGTGGCCGCGATGTTCTTCACCTCGGGCACCACCGGCAACCCGAAGGGCGTGGTGCACACGCACCTCTCGCTGATCGACCGCGCCGTGGCCGGCGCGCGTTTCGACAAGCTCACTGAAGCCGAAGAGGTGCTGGCCTACCTGCCGCTCGCGTGGATCGGCCAGAACGTGTTCTCGTACGCGCAGTGGCTCGCCTGCGGCTACGTGGTGAACTGCCCCGAGTCGGCCAACACCGTGTCGATCGACCTGCGCGAAGTGGGGCCCACCTACTACTTCGCGCCACCACGCGTCTTCGAGGGCCTGCTCACCACCGTGATGATCCGCATGGAAGATGCGAGCGCGCCGAAGCGCTGGCTCTTCCAGCGCTGCATGGCGCTGGCGCGGCGCGTGGGGCCCGCGTTGATGGACGGTAAGCCGGTGGGCGCGCTCGACCGCCTGCGCTACATGCTGGGCACGCTCTTCATCTACGGCCCGCTGCGCAACACGCTCGGCCTCTCGCGCGTGCGCGTGGCATACACCGCGGGCGAGGCCATCGGCCCCGACCTTTTCACCTTCTACCGCTCGATCGGCGTCAATCTGAAGCAGCTCTACGGTTCGACCGAGACCGCCGTGTTCGTGTGCCTGCAGCCCGACGACCAGGCGCGTGCCGACACCGTGGGCGTGCCCATCGAAGGCGTGGAGATCAAGGTGAAGGACAGCGGCGAGATCCTCGTGCGCTCGTCGGGCCTTCTGCGTGGCTACTACAAGAACGAAGCCGCCACCGCCGAGGTGCTCGACGCCGAAGGCTGGTACCACACCGGTGACGCCGGCTTCATGGACGCGCAGGGCCACCTCAAGATCATCGACCGCGCGAAAGACGTGGGCCGCATCGGCAGTGGGCCGAATGCGGGCGCGATGTTTGCCCCGAAGTACGTGGAGAACAAGCTCAAGTTCTTCCCCTACATCAAGGAGGCGGTGGCCTTCGGCGACGGGCGCGACAAGGTCTGCACCTTCATCAACATCGACATGGAAGCCGTGGGCAACTGGGCCGAGCGACGCAACCTGCCCTATGCCGGCTACACCGACCTCGCACAGAAGCCCGAGGTGTACGAGCTCGTGCGCGACTGCATCGAGAAGGTCAACGCCGACCTCGCCGCCGACGAGAAGCTCGCCGGCAGCCAGGTCAGCCGCTTCCTCATCCTGCACAAGGAGCTCGACGCCGACGACGGCGAGCTCACCCGCACGCGCAAGGTGCGGCGCGGCTTAATCGGCGAGCGCTACAACGTGCTGGTGGATGCGCTCTACGGCGGCAAGAGCGAGCAGTACATCGAGACGGCCGTGAAGTTCGAGGATGGCCGCAGCGGCATGGTGGCCGCCACCTTGAAGATCGCCGACGTGAAGACCTTCCCCGCGATGCGGAGGGCCGCATGAGAAAGATCGGCGAGGTCATCCTCGAGGTGCAGAACATCTCGCTGTCGTTCGGCGGCGTGAAGGCGCTCACCGACATCAGCTTCGACGTGCGCGAGCACGAGGTGCGCGCCATCATCGGGCCCAACGGCGCGGGCAAGAGCAGCATGCTCAACTGCATCAACGGCGTCTACACGCCGCAGCAGGGCTCGATCACGCTCAAGGGAAAGTCGTTCAAGCACATGAGCTCGCGCCAGGTGGCCGAGATGGGCGTGGCGCGCACCTTCCAGAACCTCGCGCTCTTCAAGGGCATGAGCGTGCTCGACAACATCATGACCGGGCGCAACCTGCGCATGAAGAGCAACCTCTTCCAGCAGGCCATCCGCTGGGGTGCCGCCGAACGCGAGGAGATCGCGCATCGCGAGTTCGTCGAACGCATCATCGATTTCCTCGAGATCCAGGCCTACCGCAAGACGCCCGTCGGCCGCCTGCCCTACGGCCTGCAAAAGCGCGTGGACCTCGGGCGGGCGCTCGCGATGGAGCCCTCGCTGTTGCTGCTCGACGAGCCGATGGCCGGCATGAACGTGGAAGAGAAGCAGGACATGAGCCGCTTCATCCTCGATGTGAACGACGAGTACGGCACCACCATCGTGCTGATCGAGCACGACATGGGCGTGGTGATGGACATCAGCGACCGCGTGGTGGTGCTCGACTACGGCAAGAAGATCGGCGACGGCACGCCCGACGACGTGCGCCGCAACCCCGACGTCATCAACGCCTACCTCGGAGCGGGTCACTGACATGGGCTTCTTCCTCGAAACCCTCTTCGGCGGCCTGATGGCCGGCATGCTGTATTCGCTGATCGCGCTCGGTTTCGTGCTGATCTTCAAGGCGAGCGGCGTCTTCAACTTCGCGCAGGGCGCGATGGTGCTCTTCGCCGCGCTCGCGATGGCGCGCTTCTCGGAATGGTTCCCGAAGCTCCTGGCGCTGGACAGCAAGCTGCTCGCCAACCTGCTGGCGATCGTGGCGGCGATGCTGCTGATGGTGGTGGTGGCCTGGGTGATCGAGCGGCTGGTGCTCGGCAAGCTCGTCAACCAGGAAGGCGTGACGCTCCTGATGGCCACGCTCGGCATCGCCTATTTCCTCGACGGCCTGGGCCAGACGCTCTTCGGCAACGCCATCTACAAGATCGACATCGGCCTGCCGAAGGACCCGCTCTTCCTGATGGAGAGCACGTTCCAGGGCGGCATCCTCGTCAGCAAGGAAGACCTCTATGCCGCGGCCATCGCGGGGGTGCTGGTGGCCGCGCTCAGCCTCTTCTTCCAGAAGACGGCCACCGGCCGGGCCCTTCGTGCGGTGGCCGACGACCACCAGGCCGCACAGTCGATCGGCATCCCGCTCTCGCGCATCTGGGTGATCGTGTGGTCGATCGCGGGCTTCGTCGCGCTCGTCGCCGGGATCATCTGGGGCAGCAAGCTCGGCGTGCAGTTCTCGCTGTCGCTGGTGGCGCTGAAGGCGTTGCCGGTGGTGATCCTCGGTGGCCTCACCTCGGTGCCGGGCGCCATCCTCGGCGGGCTGATCATCGGCGTGGGCGAGAAGCTCTCCGAGGTCTACATCGGGCCGATGTTCGGCGGCGGGATCGAGATCTGGTTCGCCTACGTGCTGGCGCTCGTGTTCCTGCTGGTCCGCCCGCAGGGCTTGTTCGGCGAAAAAATCATTGATCGGGTCTGAACATGCTCTACAGAGAAAACGGCCAGTTCAAGACCAGCTACCGCGCCGACCAGCAGATCTTCCCGATCGCGCAAGACCGCGTCGTCATGGCGCTGCTGCTGGTCTTCGCGCTCGCCGTGGTGCCGCTCGTGATGCCAGAGTACTTCTTCCGCGCGGTGCTGATCCCGTTCCTCATCCTGTCGCTGGCCGCGCTCGGGCTCAACATCCTCGTCGGCTACTGCGGGCAGATCTCGCTCGGCACCGGTGCCTTCATGGCGGTGGGAGCGTATGCGGCCTACAACTTCCAGGTGCGCATCGAGGGCATGCCGCTCATCGTGTCGCTGCTGATGGGCGGTGTGTGCGCCACGGTGGTGGGGGTGCTCTTCGGCATCCCGTCGCTGCGCATCAAGGGCCTGTACCTCGCGGTCGCCACGCTGGCCGCGCAGTTCTTCATCGACTGGTCCTTCCTGCGCATCAAGTGGTTCACCAACGATTCGTCGTCGGGCTCGGTGAGCGTGGCGGGCATGAACGTGTTCGGCCTGCCCATCGACACGCCGGTGCAGAAGTACCTCTTCTGCCTGGCCTTCCTGATCGTCTTCGGGCTCCTGGCCAAGAACCTGGTGCGCGGCCACATCGGTCGCGAGTGGATGGCCATCCGCGACATGGACGTGGCCGCCGCCGTCATCGGCATCCGGCCGGTCTACGCCAAGCTGAGCGCGTTTGCGGTCAGCAGCTTCATCGTGGGCGTGGCCGGCGCGCTGTGGGGCTTCGTGCACCTGGGCTCGTGGGAGCCGGCGGCCTTCAACATCGACCGCTCGTTCCAGTTGCTCTTCATGGTGATCATCGGCGGGCTGGGCTCGATCATGGGCAGCTTCTTCGGCGCCGCCTTCATCGTGGTGCTGCCCATCGTGCTCGACAACCTGCCGTACTGGTTCGGCATCCCGATCGACACCGCGCTCGCCGCGCACCTCACCTACATGATCTTCGGCGCCCTGATCGTCTTCTTCCTCATCGTGGAGCCGCACGGCCTGGCACGCCTGTGGTCCACCGCGAAAGAAAAGCTCAGGCTCTGGCCTTTCCCTCATTGACGCTCACTGACCCACCGACAACAGCAGGAGACAGCACCATGAACCGCCTCAAGCCCATCGCTCTCACCGTGGCCCTCGTGGCCGCCCACCTCGCCACGCCCGCCCTGGCGCAAGACAAGGTCCAGTTCTTCCCGAGCCTCACCGGCCGCACCGGGCCCGTTGCGCCCAACGCGACGCCGTTTGCCAACGGCTACGCCGACTACATGAAGCTCGTGAACCTTCGTGGCGGCATCAATGGCGTGAAGACGCTGGTCGAGGAATGCGAAACCGCCTACGCCACCGACAAGGGTGTCGAGTGCTACGAGCGCCTGAAGGGCAAGCACGGTGGCGCCACCGTCTTCCAGCCGCTGTCGACCGGCATCACCTTCGCGCTCACCGAGAAGGCCCCCAACGACAAGGTGCCGCTCATCACCTCGGGCTACGGCCGCAGCGACTCGGCCGACGGCGGCATCTTCAAGTGGAACTTCCCGCTCATCGGCCACTACTGGGTGGCGGGCGACACGGTGCTTCAGCACATCGCCAAGAAGGAAGGCGGGTGGGACAAGTTGAAGGGCAAGAAGATCGGCGTGGTCTACCACGACAGCCCCTTCGGCAAGGAGCTGCTGCCCATCATGCAGGAGCGTGCGGCGATGCACGGCTTCGAGCTGCTGCTGCTGCCCGTGCCCGCGCCGGGCGTGGAGCAGAAGGCCATCTGGCTGCAGGTGCGCCAGCAGCGCCCCGACTTCGTGGTGATGCAGACCTGGGGCGTGATGACGCCCACCGCCATCAAGGAAGCGGTGGCCACCGGCTACCCGCGCGAGAAGATGTTCGGCACGTGGTGGTCGGGCGCCGAGCCCGACCTGCGCGACGTGGGCGCCGCGGCCAAGGGCTACAGCGCGGTGATGATGCAACACGGTGCCGAGCCTCAATCGACGGTCGTTCAAGACATCCTGAGCAAGGTCCATGGCCCTGGCCAGGGCACGGGCCCGAAGGAAGAGGTGGGCTCGGTGCTCTACATGCGCGGCGTGGTCGGCGCGATGCTGGCCGTCGAGGGCGTGCGGGCGGCGCAAGAGCGCTTCGGCAAGGGCAAGGTGATGAGCGGGGAGCAGGCACGCTGGGGCTACGAGAACCTCAACCTCACGCAGGCCAAACTCGACGCGCTCGGCTTCAAGGGTGTGCTGCGGCCGGTCTCCACCAGCTGTGTCGACCACATGGGCTCGGCCTGGACGCGGGTGCACACCTGGGACGGCGCCAAGTTCACCTGGGCCTCCGACTGGCTGCAGGCCGACGAGGCGCTGATCCGGCCGCTGGTGAAGAACTCGGCCGAGAAGTACGCCGGCGAAAAGAAGCTGACCCGCCGCCCCCCGGCCGACTGCCAGAGCTGACGGCGGCAACGCGATGAGCAACGTCTTCCTCAACGTCAACGGCATCGAGGTCATCTACAACCACGTGATCCTCGTGTTGAAGGGGGTCTCGTTGCAGGTGCCCGATGGCAAGGTCGTGGCGCTGCTCGGCGGCAACGGCGCCGGCAAGACCACCACGCTGCGCGCGGTCAGCAACCTGCTGGCCGGCGAGCGTGGCGAGGTGACCAAGGGCTCGATCGAACTGCGCGGCGAGCGCATCGAGAAGCTGTCGACGTCCGAGATGGTGAACCGCGGCGTGGTGCAGGTGATGGAAGGCCGGCACTGCTTCGCCCACCTCACCATCGAGGAAAACCTGCTCACCGGCGCCTACACGCGCAAGGACGGCAAGGCCGCGGTCGCCGAGACGCTGGAGAAGGTCTACGCCTACTTCCCGCGCCTGAAGACGCGCCGCACGTCGCAGGCGGCCTACACCTCGGGCGGCGAGCAGCAGATGTGTGCCATCGGCCGCGCGCTCATGGCCAGCCCGAAGATGGTGCTGCTCGACGAGCCCTCGATGGGGCTTGCGCCGCAGATCGTCAGCGAGGTGTTCGAGATCGTGAAAGACCTCAACACCAAGGAGCGCGTGACCTTCCTGCTGGCCGAGCAGAACACCAACATCGCGCTGAAGTATTCGGACTACGGCTACATCCTGGAAAACGGCCGTGTGGTGATGGACGGTGAAGCGAAGGCGCTGCGCGAGAACGAGGACGTGAAGGAGTTCTACCTCGGCGTGGGTGGCGGCGACCGCAAGAGCTTCCGCGACGTGAAGAGCTACAAGCGGCGCAAGCGCTGGTTGGCATGAAGGGGCTGGCATGAGTGAAGACGAAGGCTGGGGCTTTGCGGCACCGCCGTTCAAGCCCGACGAGGCCTTGCAGCGTTTGAAGCGCGACCTGCGCGAGGCGGGCCTGACCGAACGAGGCGGCGTGTTTGAAAGGCGCGGCACCGCGATTGCCCGTGCTGCCGTCGACGGCGCACAGCTGAAGGTCGAAACGGTGAAACAGCCCGCCCGCTCGCCCGACTGGCAGGTGCAATGCTTCAAGAGTGCGGCCGAGCTGCGCGACTACGTGGCGGCCTTGAAAAAGAAACTGGCGGGCTGGAGCGATCGCGATGACTGAGTTCTACGACGCGCTGGAGCACCGAGACCCGGCCGTGCGCGAAGCCCGCCTGATGGCGGCACTGCCGCATCAGGTGGCGGCGGCGCTGAAGACGCCCGCCTTCGCCGAGCGCTTCGCCGGCGTCGATGCCGCGGGTGTGACCTCGCGCGAAGCGCTCGCCTCCTTGCCCGTGACGCGCAAGCACGAGCTGCTGGAGCGCCAGAAGGCCGAGCGCGCACACGACCCGTTCGGCGGCTTCTCGGCCATCGGCTGGCAGAGCCTTCATGGGCGCAATGGGGCGCAGCGAGTGTTCCAGTCGCCCGGCCCCATCTACGAACCCGAAGGCCGCGCACGCGACTACTGGCGCACCGCGCGTGCCCTCTGGGCGGCCGGCTTTCGCGCGGGCGACCTGATGCACAACAGCTTCAGCTACCACCTCACGCCGGCGGGGTCGATGTTGGAAAGCGGCGCGCATGCGATCGGCTGCACCGTCTTCCCCGGCGGCGTGGGCAACACCGAGCTGCAGCTGCAGGCGATGGTCGAACTCAGGCCCGACGGCTACGCGGGCACGCCGAGCTTCCTGCGCATTGCGCTCGAGAAAGCGGCCGAGACGGGGATCTCGCTGCCCTCGCTGAAGAAGGCGATGGTGAGTGGCGAGGCCTTTCCCGCCGCCCTGCGCGACTGGCTGCGCACACGCGGCCTGGAGGCGTACCAGTCCTATGCCACGGCCGACGTGGGCCTCATCGCCTACGAGACCGCCGCGCGCGAAGGCCTGGTGCTCGACGAGGGCGTGATCGTGGAGATCGTGCGCCCCGGCACCGGCGACCCGGTGCCGCCCGGCGAGGTGGGCGAGGTGGTGGTCACCGTTCTCAACGCCGACTACCCGCTGGTGCGTTTCGGCACCGGGGATCTCTCGGCCACGCTGGCCGGCCACTGCCCCACCGGCCGCACCAACACCCGCATCAAGGGCTGGATGGGCCGCGCCGACCAGACCGCCAAGGTGCGCGGCATGTTCGTGCATCCGGGCCAGGTGGCCGAGGTGCTGAAGCGCTTCCCCGAAGCCGGCCGTGGGCGCCTCGTGATCAGCGGCGAGATGGCCAACGACCAGATGACGCTGCAGGTGGAGACCGCCTCGTCTGCCGAGTCCTTGACGCAGCGCATGGCCGAAGCGATACGCGAGGTGACCAAGCTGCGCGGCGACGTGGCCTTGTGCGCACCCGGCAGCCTGCCCAACGACGGCAAGGTGATCGACGACACACGCAGCGTGGGTTGAAGCCCACTACGGCCGAACCATTACGTAGTTCCCGCCATGCCCGGCGGGCGCGGCGCTTCTAGCATTCCCGGGTCCGATCAACCCCCGAAGGGAACCCCGCCATGAAGAAGCTCCTGATCGCTTGCGCTGCAGCATTCGCAGCGACCAGTGTGTTTGCCTACCCCGAGAAGGCCATCACCATCGTCGTGCCATTCGCCGCGGGCGGCCCCACCGACAAGGTGGCACGCGACTTCGCCGAAGCCGTGCGCAAGCCGCTGGGCAATGCCACCATCGTGATCGACAACGTGGCCGGTGCCGGCGGCACGCTCGGCAACTCGAAGGTCGCTAAGGCCACCCCCGATGGCTACACGCTGCTGCTCACGCACGTGAACATGGCCACCTCGGTGGCGCTGTACCGCAACCTGCAGTTCAAGCCGCTCGAAGACTTCGAGTACGTCGGCCTCGTGAACGAAGTGCCGATGACGCTCGTGGGCCGCCCCACCCTGCCGGCCAACAACTACAGCGAGCTGTCGACCTGGATCAATGCCAACAAGGGCAAGATCAACCTCGCCCACGCCGGCCTGGGCTCGGCCTCGCACCTGTGCGGCCTGCTCTTCCAGAGCACGATCAAGGTCGAGATGACCCCGGTGCCTTACAAGGGCACCGCGCCGGCCATGAACGACCTGCTTGGCGGCCAGGTCGACATCATGTGCGACCAGACCACCAACACCACCGGCCAGATCGAGGCGGGCAAGATCAAGGCGTTTGCGGTGAGCACGACCAAGCGCCTGGCCACCCCGGCGCTGGCCAAGCTGCCCACGCTGGATGAAGCAGGCCTGAAGGGCTTCAACGTGACCATCTGGCACGGCGTCTACGCGCCCAAGGGCACGCCCAAGGCGGTGATCGACAAGCTCAACACCGCCCTGAAGGCGGCGCTGAAGGACCCGACCTTCGTGAAGAACCAGGAGTCGCTCGGCGCAGTGATCGTGTCGGATGCCCGCGCGAACCCGGCCGAGCACAAGAAGTTCGTCTCCGACGAGATCAACAAGTGGACGCCGATCATCAAGGCGGCGGGCCAGTACGCGGACTGAACGGTTCTTGCCGCTCGTGACGAGGCCGCCTTCGGGCGGCCTTTTCGTTTACGCACGCAGCGTGATCGGAATGGTGACCGGTCCGTCGTTGACGAGGTGCACCTGCATGTCGGCGCCGAACTCGCCTTCGCCGACCGTCGGGTGCTGCGCGCGTGCCGTGGCCAGCACACGCTCGTAGAGGCGGCGGCCAAGCTCGGGCGGCGCGGCGTTGGTGAAACTCGGGCGGTTGCCGCCGGAGGTGTCAGCGGCGAGCGTGAACTGGCTGACGATGAGCAGGCCGCCCTGCACGTCGGCCACGCTGCGGTTCATCTTGCCGGCCTCGTCGGAGAACACGCGCAGCTTGAGCAGCTTGGCGACGAGCTTGTCGGCGAGCGCCTCGGTGTCGGCCGGCTCCGCGCACACGAAGACCAGGAGGCCTTGCTCGATGCGGCCGGTGATGCGGCCCGCCACTTCCACGCGCGCGCCGCGCACACGCTGAATCAACGCGATCATCGGCCGTCGTCCATGCGCTTGAGCTCATCGCCGAGGAAGCGCGCGGCCGGGACCTGTCGGCCGTCAGGAAAACGGATCTGGTAGACCTCGCCGGTCGTGCTCGACTTCGACGCGATCTGCTCGATGAACTGCTGGGCCGTCGTCACGTGCTCGCCCATCTTCTCGAACTTCCTGCGCAGGAAGGTGGCGGCGTCTTTCGACGAATAGGCCGAGCCGTTGCGCACGAAGCGGATGGTGGTCTGCGCCTCGACATAGGCGATCAGGCGCTGGATGCGGGCCTGCTCGGCGGCGTTGGGTGCCGCGTTTGCAGCGCACGCTGCTGCGAGCAACACCCCGAGCAAAGCGCGACGCCGCATCGGGCTCAGGCCAGCGTCACCCGCGCGAACTTGCGCTTGCCCACCTGCACGACGTAGGTGCCAGCATCGAGCTTCAGGCCTTTGTCGCTGACCACGCTCCCGTCGATGCGCACACCGCCGCCGTCGATCAAGCGGTTGGCTTCGCTGCTCGAAGGGGCGAGGTTGGCTTGCTTCAGCAATGCGCCAACGCCGAGCGGCGCACCGCTGAGCGACACCTCGGGGAGGTCATCGGGCACCCCGCCACGCGCGCGGTTGTTGAAGTCGGCCTCGGCCGCGTCAGCCGCTGCAGCGCTGTGGAAGCGTGTGGTGATCTCCTTGGCGAGCATCACCTTCGCATCCTTGGGGTTGCGACCCGCCTCGACCTCGGCCTTGAGCTTCGCGATCTCGGCTTCGGGCTTGAAGCTCAACAAGGTGAAGTACTTCCACATCAGCTCGTCGCTGATCGACAGGATCTTCGCGAACATGCCGTTGGCCGGCTCGGTGATCGCGATGTAGTTGCCCTTGCTCTTGGACATCTTCTCGACGCCATCGAGCCCTTCGAGCAGCGGCATCGTCAGGATGCACTGCGGCTCCTGCCCGTATTCGGCCTGCAGCGTGCGGCCCATCAGCAGGTTGAACTTCTGGTCGGTGCCGCCGAGCTCGAGGTCACTCTTGAGCGCCACCGAGTCGTAGCCCTGCATCAGCGGGTAGAGGAACTCGTGCACGCTGATCGGCGTGCCGGCCTTGAAGCGGTCGTGGAAGTCGTTGCGCTCCATCATGCGCGCCACGGTGTAGCGCGCCGCGAGCTGGATCATGCCGCGTGCGCCGAGCGGGTCGCTCCATTCGCTGTTGTAGCGAATCTCGGTCTTGGCGGGGTCGAGCACCAGGCTCGCCTGCTTGTAGTAGGTCTCGGCGTTGGCCTTGATCTGCTCGGGCGTGAGCGGCGGGCGGGTGGTGTTGCGGCCCGAGGGGTCGCCGATCATTGAGGTGAAGTCACCGATCAGGAAGATGACCTGGTGGCCGATGTCCTGCAGCTGGCGCATCTTGTTGAGCACCACCGTGTGGCCGACGTGGATGTCGGGCGCGGTCGGGTCGAGGCCCAGCTTGATGCGCAGTGGCACGCCCGTTGCTTCTGAACGAGCGAGTTTGGCCAGCCAGTCGGCCTCGGGAAGCAGCTCATCGCATCCCCGGCGGCTGATGGCCAGCGCCTCCAGCACCTTGTCGGTGACGGGGTACTTGGGCGCGGGGGAGGTCTTTTCTTCTGACAAAGACATAGGAGAAAGGGAACCTCAGGGGTTTTCCGGGAGTCAGGCAATGCGGGGGACGAAAAGGGTGCCGCTTATACTGCGCCGCACCCGACGGAACACCCCGTGAATGGGGTCCGCAACGGCGACCGCGATTCTAGTGGACGCCCCAGGACGAGAAGATCAACCAGAGCATCGCTCGCGCGGCGCTTGCAGCCCGGGGCCTTTGTGCCCCCCGATCAAAATTGAGTTCGTTGGAAACGCTTGAGCGCGACGCGGTTGCGGCCGGTTCGCGCCTCACCCAGTTCATCGGTCGCCACCCGCGCACCCTCACCACCCTGATCGTCACCGGCCTGATGGGCTTTGGCGTGACCGCCTTCGGCATCGCGCCGCTGGCCCCCGATGCGGCCGACCTGCCGCGGCGCATGGTGACGGAAATCGTCACTCCCGAAGACATCTCGTCGCAGCTGGAAGCGCTCGCGAGCCACACGCTGCAGCTCTATCGCAACGACCTGACCCGCCCGACCGACACCGCCGACAGCCTGCTGGCCCGCCTGAGCGTGGCCGACGTCACCGCCGCCGCCTTCATCCGCAGCGACCGCACCGCGCGCAAGCTGCTCGAAGGCCGCGCCGGCAAGATCGTGCGGGTGCGCATCGACGAGTCGGGCGTGCTGGAGGAGTTGATCGCCCGCTACCCCGCAGAAAACAGCGACCAGTTCGGCACCCACTTCTCGCGCCTGCGCATCACCCGCGTCGGCGACAAATTCCTCGCCGGTGTGGAAACGGCCAAGCTCGAAAGCGAAGTGCGCACCGGGACGGGCACGATCCGCAGCTCGCTCTTTGCCGCGACCGACGAAGCCAAGATTCCCGACCCCGTGGCCACGCAGCTGGCCGAGATGTTCTCGACCGACATCGACTTCCGCCGCGAGCTGCGCCGCGGCGACAGCTTCCACGTCGTCTACGAAGCGCTCACCGCCGATGGCGAGCCGATCACGTGGAACCAGGCCTCGGGCCGCGTGCTCGCCGCCGAATTCGTCAACGACAACCGCACGTATTCCGCTGTCTGGTACCAGGATGCGCACAGCAAGGGCGGCTATTACGGCTTCGATGGCCAGAGCAAACGCCGGGCGTTTCTCGCGAGCCCGATGGAGTTCTCGCGTGTGACCTCGGGTTTCTCGATGCGCATGCACCCGATCCACAAGGTCTGGCGCCAGCACCTCGGCGTGGACTACGGCGCGCCGACCGGCACGCCGGTGCGCAACGTCGGCGATGGCGTCGTCGAATTCGCCGGTTGGCAGAACGGCTACGGCAACGTCGTGCAGGTGCGCCACAGCAACGAGCGCACCACGCTTTATGGTCACCTGAGCCGCATCGATGTGCGCAAGGGCGAGCGCGTCGAACAGGGCGCACGCATCGGGGCCGTCGGCGCGACCGGCTGGGCCACCGGCCCACATCTGCACTTCGAGGTGAAGGTCAAGGGCCAGCACCAGGATCCGCTGGTCATCGCCAAGACCTCGGAGGCGGTCGAACTCGCGCCCGAATCGCGCGCGCAGTTCACCGCCGTGGCGCGGGGGCTGCGCCAGCAGCTCGAAGTGGCGAAGGCCAACCCCTACCGATTCGCCCAAGCCGAGTGAGCCGCTGCACAATTCGGCGATGGCTGAATTGTTTGCAGGGCTGATGTCGGGCACCTCGCTCGACGGGGTGGATGGCGTGCTGGCCGAGTTCTCGGCCAGCGGCTTTCCGAGGGTTGTCTCGCACGCCTACCGGGCGTTCCCGGAAGCGCTGCGTGAAGAGCTGTTGGCTCTCAACACCTCCGGCGCCGACGAGCTGCACCGCTCGGCGCTCGCCTCCAATGCGCTGGCCGCGCTCTACATCGAGGTGGTGGCCGAATTGCTCGCCAACGCGAACGTCGATGCGCGCGCCGTGCGCGCCATCGGCAGCCACGGCCAGACCGTGCGTCACCGGCCCGGCCTCGGCTACACATGGCAGATCAACAATCCAAGCCTGCTGGCCGAACGCAGCGGCATCGCGGTGGTGGCCGACTTCCGCACGCGGGATGTGGCCGCCGGTGGGCAGGGCGCGCCGCTTGTCGCCGCCTTCCACCGCGCGCTCTTTGGCCAGGCGGGTGAGACGCGGGCCGTGCTCAACCTCGGCGGCATCAGCAACCTCACCGCCCTGCTCGCCGATGGCCACACCACCGGCTTCGACTGCGGCCCGGCCAACGTGCTGATGGACCTCTGGTGCCTGCGCCACACCGGCCAGCGCTTCGACGCCGATGGCGCCTGGGCAGCGCAAGGGACCGTGCAACGCGGCCTGCTCGACCTGCTGCTCCAGGAACCCTATTTCGCGGAACCACCACCCAAGAGCACGGGCCGCGATCTTTTCAACGTCACTTGGCTCGAGAGCCGCCTGCGGGCGCATGGGCCCTGTCATCCCGTCGACGTGCAGGCCACGCTGTGCGAACTCACGGCGGTGACCTGCACCGATGCGGTCAAGGCTCACGCGTCGGATGCGAGCGAGTTGCTGGTCTGCGGAGGCGGCGCCCTCAACCTGCACCTGATGGGGCGCCTGGCCCATCACCTGCCCGGCATGGCCGTGCGGCCGAGCGACGCGCGCGGCCTGCCGGCGCAGCACGTGGAAGCTGCCGCCTTCGCATGGCTCGCCTATAGGCATGCCCACAGCTTGCCGGGCAACTTGAGCGCCGTCACAGGCGCCAGCGGCCCGCGTGTGCTGGGGGCCTGGTACCCCGCCTGAATGCAAAAGGCCGCCTTGCGGCGGCCTTTTGGCGAAACGGCGTCCCGGTCAGACCGAGAAGCTCGACCCGCAGCCGCAGGTCGTCGTCGCGTTGGGGTTCTTGATCACGAACTGGGCGCCTTGGAGGTCGTCCTTGTAGTCGATCTCGGCACCCGCCAAGTACTGCAGGCTCATGGCGTCGATGAGCAGCGTGACGCCGTTCTTGTTCATCTGCGTATCGTCTTCGTTGACGATCTCGTCGAAGGTGAAGCCGTACTGGAAGCCTGAGCAGCCACCGCCTTGCACGAAGACGCGCAGCTTCAGGTCGGGGTTGCCTTCCTCGTCGACCAGTTCCTTGACCTTGTTGGCCGCGCTGTCGGTGAAGACCAGCGGCACCGGGGGGGCATCGGCTGCGGGGGTTTGAACTTCGTGTGCCAGGGCGCTCATGGGGACTTCCTTCCTATCGAGGGCTCAATTATCCACGCCCCGGACAAGACCTCACTGGGCGTTGGATGCCGCCAACTTGATCATTGCGGGCTTTTCTTCCGCCTTCAGCGGGCGCAGTTCACCTTCAATGGTGGCGCCCTGGTGCATTTCAAGCGCTTCGTACTTGACGTCGCCCACGATCACCGCCTTGGGTTGCAGCTCGAGCAGCGCGTCGGCCTGCACCGGGCCTGTGACGTGGCCGTTGATGATCACGTGACCGGCCTTCACACGCCCCACCACGCGGGCCTTCTCGCTGATGACGAGGATGCTGGTGTCCACCTCGCTGGCGATCACGTCGCCTTGGACTTCACCGTCGATGCGCAGGCCGTCGGAGAACTGCAGCTCACCGCGGATCACCGTGCCCTCGCCGATGAGGGTGCGAATGGGAGGCTGCTTTTTCTTCGCGAACATGGTGATGCTCCTGGTAGAGATTGACGGAGGAAGGTCACAACTTGACGGTCTGGGTCGCCCGGACCCCGCCCTGGTTGTCGGTCACCTTGACCTGCACCGTCTTCACCACCGCCTCTTGCGGATAGCTCACGGTGCCTTCGAGGCGGGCCGACTGCTTCACTTGCAGTGGCTTGGGCCCGCCGGGCTGGGAAATCGTCCAAGGTTTGTCACCCAGTGTGCCCGACAGCACGATGTCATAGCGGCCGGCAAACTCGGGTGGATTCTTGCCTATTTGCATGATCAGAACCTGAAAGCGCACCTGGCCCGGACCCGCCGCCTCCGCCTGCAGGGCCCTGACATTGAGCCCGGAGGCGCTCGCCGGGAGCAGCCGTTCGAAGAACCCCAGGTCCGCTTTCAGCGACAGGTTTTCCGACTCGACCTGCTTGATCTGCTGTGCGAGGCGCTCCTGGGCGACCTTCTCCGCCTTCAGCAGGCTCTGTGCCGTATTGGCGATGGACTGCGCGCCTTCGCGCTCTTCGCGCAGCTTGGCCACTTCGATGCGCAACTCGGCCAACTCGGCCTTGGCGTCCTTGTCCAGGCCGGCGATGCTCTTGCCGAACTCGAACGCCCACAAAGACAGCGCTGCCGAGAAGCCGAACACCAGCGCCACCACCGCCCATCGCAGCGGCCACGGCAGATGGCTGCGAACGATCATGCGCGGGGCACTGATCGACAACCGTCGGCGTAGCAATTTCCAGCGCATTGGAAGGGTTCTGGGAGGCAGGTCGGCTACAGGAGGCGCGATTGTAGGAGCCACCTTTTGGTGCGGCCTGTGTCGAAAGCTTGCAGGTGTGTGCAAGCGGCTCTGGAAACGAAAAAGGCCGCGATAGCGGCCTTTTTGCACGAGCTGGCAGGAAGTCAGCGCTTGCTGAACTGCTTGCGGCGACGGGCGCCGTGCAGACCGACCTTCTTCCGTTCGACTTCACGCGCATCACGCGTCACAAAGCCAGCACGGCTCAGTTCCGGCTTGAGCGCCGCGTCGTAGTCGATCAGCGCACGGGTGATGCCGTGGCGCACCGCACCGGCTTGGCCGGACTCGCCACCGCCGTGCACGTTGACCTTGACGTCGAACGCCGCGTCATTGGCGGTCAGCACCAGCGGCTGGCGCACGACCATGATGGACGTCTGGCGGCCAAAGTACTGGTCGACGGGCTTGCCGTTGACGAGGATCTGGCCGGTGCCCTTCTTGATGAACACGCGCGCCACCGAAGACTTGCGGCGGCCGGTTCCGTAGTTCCAATTTCCGATCATCACCGCTCCTTAGATTTCCAGCGCCTTGGGCTGCTGGGCGGCGTGCGGGTGGGAACCACCGGCGTACACCTTCAGCTTCTTCACCATCGCGTAGCCCAGCGGCCCCTTGGGCAGCATGCCCTTCACGGCCTTCTCCAGCGCGCGGCCGGGGTGCTTGGCTTGCATGTCCTTGAACTTGGTGCCGTAGATGCCGCCCGGGAAACCGGAGTGGCGGTAGTACACCTTGTCGTTGGCCTTGTTGCCCGTCACACGGAGCTTGTCTGCATTGACGACGACGATGAAATCGCCGGTGTCGACGTGAGGCGTGTAAATGGCCTTGTGCTTGCCGCGCAAACGGAGTGCCACTTCGCTGGCAACACGTCCGAGCACCTTGTCGGTGGCGTCAATCACAAACCACTCGTGCGTCACTTCGGCCGGCTTGGCGCTGAAGGTCTTCATGAGGATCTTTCGATGTGCCCGCCCTGGTGGGGCGAGGCGGGATGTGGCTCAATGTCGAGCCGTCGGTGTTCTCGGTGCTGCTTATCGAGGCAACCTCTCAAACGATCGACGGCATGGTTCTTCCCCGGAGCCGAGCGGGAAAGCTTTCTAGTGTATCCGAACCAGGGCGGCCTCGGTAGCACCATCGCAACCGTGTCCCCAACCGAAGTCGGTAGAATTAGGGTTTCCACCAATACGAGGTCTGCATGGTCTCCAGCACCACCTCCAAACTTCACACGGCTCCCAAGCCGGCCCCAGAACGCCTGTCCTGGGTCCCGATCCGCTCCCTGGCGGAACGCCACCGCACACGCATTGCGACCCATATTATTGGTCTTAGCGAGAGTGATCGCTATCTCCGGTTTGGCTACCCCGCGACTGATGAGCAGGTGCAGCGCTACGTGGAGTCGATCGACTTCGAGCGCGACGAGGTGTTTGGCATCTTCAATCGCCGCCTCGAACTCATCGCCATGGCGCATCTGGCGTACCTGCCGGTGCCCACGCAGCCCGAAGCACCGGCCACGGCTGAATTCGGGGTTTCGGTCATCGGTCGTGCCCGCGGCCGGGGCTACGGGGCCCGCCTGTTCGAGCACGCGGTGTTGCATGCCCGCAATCGCGGTTGCGAACGTCTCTTCATCCACGCGCTGAGCGAAAACGCCGCCATGCTGAAGATTGCGCGCAACGCAGGCGCGAGCGTGGAGCGCGACGGCTCCGAATCGGAAGCGTGGTTGAAGCTGCCGCCCGACAGCATCTCCTCGCAGGTTGGTGAACTCGTCGGCCACCAGGTCGCGGAATTCGACTACCAACTTAAATTGCACGCCCAGCGCCTCAGCACTTGGCTGAAGGGGGCGCCGGAAGTCAAGACTCACACGGTGGAGACCGACCGAACGGCATCGGAATAGTCTTGAACGAATCGGCCGCCAAGCCGCGCCATTGCTGGGTTTGCGGCATTTTCCCACACCCATGTCGGGGATGGGAGGCCTCAGGGGCCACGGTTAGCATGACCTGAACACTCATGCTGAATCTCCCTAACACCTATTGGGCTCTTGCACTCGGCGCCATCGCCGCGCTGCTTGTCCTGGCCCTGATCGTCATCGTGCTACGCGGCCGAAAGCCACGGCCGAAACCTCTGCCGCTGGAGTGGGCCTTGACCGGCCGCCCCGTCTTCAGCACCGACGAGCGGCGCATCTACCGCTTGCTGCGCGAAGCCCTGCCGCACCACATCATCCTGTCGAAGCTGCCGCTGGTGCGCTTCTGCCAGCCGACCGACCCGAGCGAGGTGCGCTACTGGTATGAGCTGCTGGGCACGACCCATGTCACCTTTGCCGTGTGCAGCGCCAACGGGCGCGTGCTCGCCGCGGTGGACCTCGACGTCGAGCGAGGTCATTCGCACCGCGCGCAGCAGGTCAAGCAGGCAGTTTTGTCGACATGCCGAGTGCGCTACATGCGCTGCCCTGTCGACCGCATGCCGTCGGTCGCTGAGTTGCAGTTGCTGGTGCCGCACAGTGGTGCCGCCGCGCGCGCACCCGAGCCGATGCCGCCCCACACCTTGAACCAGGCGCGCAGCTCTCTCGCCAGCACGGTGGCGCACCGCCGCGCCGAGCGCACCGCGCTGTGGCAGGACTCGTCGCTGTTCCAGGACTCCTTCTTTGCGCCTGACAGCCGCCTCGACGCCTTCACCGCCAGCGACCTCGTCGGCCTGTCGGACCGGCCCTCCTCGCTCGCTGGCAGCGACGACATCGGCGGCGTGGTGGTCGACGGCCCAGGGAACGCCCCGCGTCGCTGAGCCACGGCCGCAGCCCCGGGCGCTTACGATGCGCCCATGCCTTCCCCTTCGACGCCTGCGAGCGACACCCCCTACGCCGGCCTCACGCCGGACGCCGTGCTCGATGCACTCGACAGCGTCGGCCTGCGCGGTGATGGCCGGCTGATCCAGCTCAACTCCTATGAAAATCGCGTCTTCCAGGTCTTCCTGGAAGACGGCTCCGTGGTCGTGGCAAAGTTCTATCGGCCCGGTCGTTGGAGCGATGCACAGATCCTCGAGGAACACGAATTCGCGGCGGAGCTGGCCGAGGCCGAGATCCCGGTGGTCGCACCGCGCAGGCTGGGCAGCACGACCTTGCCGTCGTTCGCTATCGAAGGGCAGCCCTATCGTTTCAGCATCACGCCCCGCCAGTCGGGCCGTGCGCCGGAACTCGAAGACACCGCCACCCTCGAGTGGATCGGCCGCTTCATCGGGCGCATCCACACGGTCGGCATACGCAAGCCGTTCATCCATCGCCTGACGCTCGATGCCCACAGCCACGGCACCACGCCACGCGACTGGCTGCTCGCCTCGGGCCTGATCGCAGTCGAGACGCAAACCGCCTGGAAGCAGGTCGTCGACCAGGTGCTCGACGAAGTGCAACGCAGCTACGATGCGGCGGGCGCCTACCACCCGATCCGCCTGCACGGTGACTGCCACGTCGGCAACGTGTTGTGGACCGACGCCGGCCCGCATTTCGTCGACCTCGACGACGCGCTGATGGGCCCGCCGGTGCAGGACTTGTGGATGCTGCTCTCCGGCGAGCGCCAGCAAAGGCAGCAGCAGCTGACTGCGCTGCTCACCGGCTACGAAGATTTCATGGAGTTCGACTGGCGCCAGCTGCGCCTGATCGAAGCGCTGCGCGCACTGCGCATGATCCATTACAGCGCCTGGCTCGCGCGCCGCTGGGCCGATCCGGCCTTCCCGGTCGCGTTTCCCTGGTTCGGCGACCGCAACTACTGGAGCGAGCAGATCATCCGCCTGCGCGACCAGCTCGATGCCATGCGGGAGCCGCCGCTCGGCGGCTCCGCGTTCTGACTCAGGCGGTCAGCAAGGCGTTCACACGCCGCACGTAGGCCGCCGGATCTTCCAGATGCCCCCCCTCGGCCAGCACCGCCTGGTCGAAGAGGATGTGCGCCAGATCGTCGAAATGCGCGCTCCCGTCGAGGCGCTTCACCAGCGCGTGCTCGGCGTTCACCTCCAGCGTGGGCTGCTGCGCCGGCGCGCTCTGGCCCGCCTGCTTCAGCATGCGCGCGAGGTGCCCGCTGATGTCGCCTTCTTCCACCACCAGGCAGGCCGGTGAATCGACGAGGCGCGTGGTCACGCGCACATCCTTCGCGCGATCCTTCAGCACCTCCTTCAGCCGGTCGAGCACCGGCTTGAAGGCGGTGGCCGCTTCTTCGGCCTGCTTCTTCTCGGCCTCGTCCTGCAACTTGCCGAGGTCGATCGCGCCCTTGGCCACGCTTTGCAGCGGCTTGCCCTCGAACTCGTAGACGTGGCTGAGCATCCACTCGTCCACACGGTCGGTGAGCAGCAGCACCTCGATGCCCTTCTTGCGGAAGATCTCGAGCTGCGGGCTGTTTTTCGCAGCGGCCAGCGTGTCGGCGGTCACGTAGTAGATCGCCTCCTGGCCTTCCTTCATGCGGCCCACATAGTCGGCCAGCGACACACCTTCATCCGCATGCGTCGACGCGAAGCGGAAGAGCTTCACCAGCCGCTCCTGGTTGGCGTGGTCCTCGCCCACGCCTTCCTTCAGCACCGAGCCGAAGTCCTTCCAGAACTTCGCGTATTTCGCGCGTTCGGCTTCGTCCTCGCTGTTGGCCAGGCCTTCGAGCATCGAGAGCACACGCTTGGTCGACCCTTCGCGAATGGCCTTCACGTCCCGGCTTTCCTGCAGCAGCTCGCGGCTCACGTTGAGCGGCAGGTCGGCGCTGTCGATCACGCCCTTGACGAAGCGCAGGTACACCGGCATCAGCGCTTCGGCGTCGTCCATGATGAAGACGCGCTTCACGTAAAGCTTCACGCCGCCACGCTTGTCGCGGTTCCACAGGTCGAACGGCGCCTTGGCCGGGATGTAGAGCAGCTGCGTGTATTCGCTACGCCCTTCCACGCGGTTGTGCGTGTAGGCCAGCGGCGCTTCGGTGTCGTAGCTGATCTGCTTGTAGAACTCTTCGTACTGCTCGGGCGTGATGTCGCTCTTGCTGCGGGTCCAGAGGGCCGCCGCCTTGTTGATCGGCGCCCACTCGTCCTTGACGATCTGCTCGCTCTTCTCCGGGTCCCACTCCTCCTTCTGCATCAGCACCGGCAGCGAGATGTGGTCGGAGTACTTGCTGATGATCGAGCGCAGCTTCCAGCCGCTCAGGAATTCTTCCTCGCCCTCGCGCAGGTGCAGGATCACGTCGGTGCCGCGCGTGGGCTTGGTGATGGTCTCGACCTCGAAGTCGCCGCTGCCGTCGCTGCTCCAGCGCACACCCTCTTCCGCCTTCGCGCCCGCACGGCGCGACTCCACGGTGATGCGGTCGGCCACGATGAAGCCCGAGTAGAAGCCCACGCCGAACTGGCCGATCAGCTGCGCGTCCTTCTTCTGGTCGCCTTCGAGCTTGGCCATGAACTCGCGCGTGCCGCTCCTGGCGATGGTGCCGAGGTTGGCCACGGCTTCTTCGGCTGACAGGCCGATGCCGTTGTCGCGGATGGTGATGGTCTTGGCGGCCTTGTCGAAGCTCACGCGCACGTCGAGGTTGGGCGCATCTTCATACAGGCCGGCATTGTTCAGGGCCTCGAAGCGCAGCTTGTCGCACGCGTCGGACGCGTTGGACACCAGCTCGCGCAGGAAGATCTCCTTGTTCGAGTACAGCGAGTGCGTGACGAGGTGCAGGATCTGCTTGACCTCGGCCTGGAAGGAAAGGGTTTGTTTTTCCATGGTGTTCGGGAAGACGCTTTAGGTTCTGACCAATCGGCCGCGCGAGCACATAGGGTCGCGGTGGCTGTTTTCAAGAGCGGGCGGGGATCATAAGGACAAGCCCTCGACAAGCCCCTTTGGCGCGCTTGGACACCAGCCGGGCGTGTCGCAGTGCTCCGCTACGATCCGCCGCTCCTTCCAAGAAGAGCGGGCGCCCTGCCTGCCACCCCTCCGCATGACTGCATTGGAAAGCTGGCTCTCAAGCTCACCCGGTTCTGCGGCCCCGTTGTGGACGCTGGAGGGCCTGCGCGGCGCCGACCCCGTGCTCGGCTTCGCCCTCGTGATGCTGGCCGCCGTGGCGCTCGCCGAGCTGCTGCACCGCAAGCTGCGCGCCCCGCGCATGCTGGGCCACATGATCACCGGGGCGCTCGCGAGCCCGCTCGCGCTGCGCCTGCTCGACCGCACCGACCTCGACCCGTGGAAGCCGATCATCGACCTCGCCATCGGCGTGCTCGTGTTCGAACTCGGCAGCCGCATCCGCCCGCGCTGGCTCCTCGACAACCCGTGGCTCGCCTTCACCTGCGTGCTCGAAGGCATGCTGGCCGGCCTGTGCGTGGCCGTCACGCTCGTGTGGCTGGATGCGCCCGTGCCCTCGGCCTGGCTGGCGGGCGCCGTGGCCATGTCGACTTCGCCGGTGATCACCCTCGTGCTGGTGCACGAGCTGCGCTCGCGCGGCCAGGTGACCGAGCGGCTGCTCATCACCACCGCCATCAACAGCGCACTCGCGATGCTGGCGCTGAAGGCCTGGAACGTCGTGGCCGCTGCCGGCAGCATCAACATCGGCAACGAGCTGCTGCCGGTGGTCACCGATGCGGTGGTGGTGATCGGCGGCTCCTTCCTGCTCGGGGTCTTCGCTGGCTGGCTGCTCGCCAAGCTGCACCAACCGCTGCGCGACGCCGCCGCCGCCCCGGTGCTGCAGATCGCGCTCGTGATCCTCGCGGCGATGGTCGCGGCGCAATGGAAACTGTCGCCGCTGCTCGCGCTGCTCATCGCCGGCATGGCGGCGCGTTCGAAGATGGGCCACATGCTGACGGTCGAGCCGCAACTCGGCTCGGCCGGCGCGGTGCTCACCGTGCTGCTCTTCATCGCGCTCGGCATGCTCTTCACCCTCGACGGCATGGCAACGCTCTGGCCCTGGGTCATCGCGATCCTCCTCGCCCGCGTGGTCGGCAAGGGCGTGGCGGTGGCGCTGCTCGCCCGCCTGAGCGCGCTGAGCTGGCGCCAGGCCGCCGCACTCACCCTCACGCTGCAGCCGATGAGCAGTCTTGCGGTGCTGCTCGCCGGCAACACCTTCGGCTGGGCCTCGCAGATGCCCGGCGTGGCCGGCGGCGTGCTGCAGGCGCTCCTGATCGCCACCACGGTGTCGCACCTCATCGGCCCGGTGCTCACCAAGTTCTCGCTCAAGTCGCTGGCCGACGAGTGCCCGCAGCCGGCCACGAAAGAACGCTGAGATGTCACTCGCCACCTTCACTCAATCCGAAGCGCTGACGCTCGGCGTCGAACTCGAGCTGCAGCTCGTCAGCATGTACGACCACGACCTCTCGCCGCAGGCCGACGACCTGCTGCGCGAGCTCGACAAACACCCCGGCGCGTGGGACGTGAAGCCCGAGATCACGCGCAGCATGATCGAGATCGGCACCTCCATCCAGCGCCAGCACGCCCCGCTCGTGGCCGAGCTCACCGACCTGCGCCAGCAGCTCTCGCGCGCGGCACGCAAGCTCAACATCGGCATCGCCGGTGGCGGCACGCACGCCTACCAGCACTGGAGCGAGCAGCAGATCTACCCGACCGAGCGCTTCCACTACATCAGCGAGCTGTACGGCTACCTCGCCAAGCAGTTCACCGTGTTCGGCCAGCATGTGCACGTGGGTTGCGAAGACGGCGACACCGCGCTGTGGCTGCTGCACGCCCTCTCGCGCTACGTGCCGCACTTCATCGCGCTCTCGGCCTCGTCGCCCTACGTGCAGGGCGTGGACACCGGCTTCGACTCGGCCCGCCTCAACTCCGTCTTCGCCTTCCCGCTCTCCGGCCGCGCGCCCTTCGTGCGCTCGTGGGACGAGTTCGGCCAGTACTTCGACAAGATGACGAGCACCGGCGTCGTGCAGTCGATGAAAGACTTCTACTGGGACATCCGCCCCAAGCCCGAGTACGGCACCATCGAGCTGCGCGTGTGCGACACGCCGCTCACCGTCGACAAGGCGGCGGCGCTCGCCTGCTACCTGCAGTGCATCTGCCGCTACCTGCGCGAAGAAAAGCCCTTCGAGCCCGCCGAAGACGACTATCTCGTCTACACCTTCAACCGCTTCCAGGCCTGCCGCTTCGGGCTCGACGGCGAGATCGTCGACCCCAAGACCAAGACACGCCAGAAGCTGCGCGACGACATCCTGCGCACGCTCGCGCGTGTGGACGAGCACGCGCTCGACCTTCAGGCGCTCGAGGCGAGCAACCTGATCCGAGAGACCCTCTTCGAAGGTAACGATGCGCAGTGGCTGCGCTCGCGGCGCAAGGGCGGCGTGCCGCTCTCGGCCGTGGTGGAAGACGCGACGAAGCGCTGGATGGCCTGACGGCTCGTTTGAGTCGGGACTTCAGTGGAGCTTGATGCGCGGCCGGTAGGTGCGGTCGAGCATTTCCGACAGCGTGATCAGTGCCGTCTTGCGCAGCCCACCCAGCGCCAGCTGGTGCTGCTTGTGCAGCGACCAGTACATCAGCTGCGCCAGGCGCCCTTCGATGAAGAGGCTGCCGCGCGTCAGGCTGCCCATCAGGCTGCCCACCGATGAATATTCCGACAGCGACACCAGCGAGCCCTGGTCGCGGAAGACGAAGGGCGTGACCGGCTCACCCTTCATCAGCTTGGGCAGCGCCTTCACCAGGTACATCGCCTGCTGATAGGCCGCCTGCGCGCGCGGTGGCACCCAGGTGCCGTCGGGCTGCTGGCAGGCGGCGCAGTCGCCGAAGGCGTAGATGTCGGCGTCCTGCGTGGTCTGCAGGTTGCCGTTGACCATGAGCTGGTTGAGCCGGTTGGTCTCGAGGGGCTTCTCGCCTCCGAGCGTCTTCAGGAAGTCGGCCGCCTTCACGCCCGCGGCCCACACGGTGAGCGTGGAGCGGATCACCTTGCCACTGGCCATCTTCACCGCATCGGCCGTCACTTCCACCACCTTCTCGTTGGTGTGCACCTCGACGGCGAGCTTGCGCAGCTCTCGCACCGCCGAGTCGCTCAGCCGCTCGGGCAGCTGCGACAGCAGGCGCGGCGCGGCCTCCACCAGCACGATCTGCAGGTCCTTCTCGGGGTGGATGTTGTCGAGGCCGAAATTGGCGAGCACACGCGCCGCCGCATGCAGCTCGGCCGCGAGTTCCACACCGGTGGCACCACCGCCCACGATGGTGACGGTGAGGCGCCCCATGCCCGGCACACGCGGCACGCTCTGCGCGCGGATGCACTCGTTGATGAGGCGGTTGTTGAAGCGCTTGGCGGCCTGCGGGCTGTCGAGCTTGATGGTGTGCTCGCCCGCGCCCAGCGTGCCGAAGTCGTTGGTCTGGCTGCCCACCGAGATCACCAGCGTGTCGTAGGCCAGCTCCTGGGCCGGCGTGATCTCCATGCCGGTCTCGTCGTAGCTGGCGGCGAGCTGGATGGTCTTGCGGGCGCGGTCGACACCCACGAGGCTGCCCAGGCGGAAGCGAAAGCAGTTCCAGCGCGCCTGCGCGAGGAACTCGATCTCTTCGGCGTGGGTGTCGTAGCTGCCGGCAGCCAACTGGTGCAGCAGCGGCTTCCACACATGGGTGCGCGCGGAGTCGACCAGCGTGATCTCAGCAAGTTTCTTGCGCCCGAGCCTCTTGCCGAGCTGTGTGGCGAGCGCGAGGCCTCCCGCCCCGCCACCCACGATCACGATCCGATGCATGCTTCTTGGAACCCTCGTTGGTGTGATTGTTTGTCGGTGGGTGCCGCACCTTCTGTGTACCAGGGCCCGCGGACAGCGCGCGGCATGATAACGGAAGCGAACGATCGTTCTTTTTCATCCAAATAGAGCGCTCAGTCCAGCGTCTGGCGGTAGCGCGTCAGCGCCACCGCGCCGGCCACCAGCATGAAGAGCGCAATCGGCCACAGCTCTGGCAGGATTTGTGCCGCACCGTTGCCCTTGAGCAGGATGCCGCGCACCACCCGCAGGAAGTGAGTGAGCGGCAAGGCTTCGCCGATGGCCTGTGCCCATCCGGGCATGCCGCGGAACGGGAACATGAAACCCGTCAGCAGCATGGAGGGCAGGAAGAAGAAGAAGGTGAGCTGCATCGCCTGCAGCTGGCTTTTCGCCAGGGTCGAGAAGGTAAAACCTACCGCCAGGTTGGCGGCGATGAAGAGCACCAATACCGCCGACAGCAGCCAGAGGCTGCCCACCATCGGCACGTCGAAGAGCAGCCGCGCCACCACCAGCACCACCGCCACTTGCACGTAGCCGATGAGGATGTAGGGCGCGATCTTGCCGAGCATCACCTCCAGCGGCGTGGCGGGGGTGGCGAGCAGGTTCTCCATCGTGCCGCGCTCGCGTTCGCGCGTCATCGCGAGCGAGGTCATCATCACCATCGTCATCGTGAGGATCACGCCGATGAGGCCGGGCACCACGTTGTACGCGGTCACGCCTTCGGGGTTGTAGCGGCGCTGGACGCGCAGGTCGAAGGGCGGCTCGGTGGCGCGCAGCGCGGCGTAGGGGCCGGTGAGGTCGCGAGCCAGGCTCTGGCGGCCGATCAGGGTGAGCGCCGCGATGGCATTGCCGGTGGCCGAGGGGTCGGTGGCGTCGGCCGCGAGCAGGAGCGCCGGGCGCTCGCCGCGCAGCATGCGGCGCGAGAAGTCGCTCGGCACCACGAGCGAGAACTGCACCGCACCGTTGGCCAGCAGCGCGTCGGCCTGCTGCACCGTGGCCGGCCGCTCGGTGACCTGGAAGTAGCCCGAGTTCTCCAGCCCCGCCACGAAGCTGCGCGTGTGCTCGCTGTGGTCCATCACCACCACGGCAAGTGGCAGGTGCTTGGGGTCACTGTTGATCGCGAAGCCGAAGAGGATGAGCTGCACGATGGGCACCGCCACCATCATCCCGAAGGTGAGCCGGTCGCGGCGCACCTGGCGCAGCTCCTTCAGCAGGATGGCCATGAGCCGGGCCCAGCTCATGGCGGGCTCGGCGCGAAGTTGTCTTGCGCCTGCTGCATCAGCGCGATGAACACGTCTTCGAGGCTGGGCTCGATGGGCGTGATGTGCAGGCTCTGGCCGAGCGACGCGAGCGGTGCAGTGGCGGCCTTCAGCGCCGCTTCGCTGTCGGCGCTCACATGCAGCGTGGCCCCGAACGGCGCCACGGTGCGGATGCCCGGCGCAGAGCGCAGCCGGTGCCCCACGTCGACCAGCCCTGCGCCGTGGATGGCCCAGGTGACCAGGCCGGCGCCCGCGATCACCTCGGCCACCGTGCCGCGCGTGAGCAATCGGCCGTAGGAGATGTAGGCCAGCTCATGGCAGCGCTCGGCCTCGTCCATGTAGTGCGTCGAGACGAGCACGGTGAGCCCTTGCGCGGCGAGCTCGTGGATCTGGTCCCAGAAATCGCGTCGAGCGGCCGGGTCGACACCGGCGGTGGGCTCGTCGAGCAGCAGCAGTTGCGGCGCGTGGATCAGGCAGGCGGCGAGCGCGAGGCGCTGCTTCCACCCACCCGAGAGCGAGCCGGCCAGCTGCTCGCGGCGTGTGGCCAGGCCCAGGCGCTCCAGCGTCTCGCCCACCTTGCGGCGGCGGTCGGCCACGCCGTAGACACGGGCAACGAAGTCGAGGTTCTCCTCGATGCTCAGGTCGTCATAGAGGCCGAAGCGCTGCGTCATGTAGCCGACCTCGCGCTTGATCTTGAGCGCCTCCTTGCGGATGTCATGACCGAGGCAGGTGCCCTCGCCCTCGTCGGGCGTGAGCAGGCCGCACAGCATGCGGATGGTGGTCGTCTTGCCGCTGCCGTTGGGCCCCAGAAAGCCGTAGATGCGGCCGCGTGGCACGCGCATGTCGAAGTGGTTCACGACCACCCGGTCGCCGAAGCGCTTGGTCAGCCCGCGCACATCGATGACCGCCGCTTCGTTCATTGACGCACTTCCAGCGGCTGGCCGGGGTGCAAGCGCCTGGCATCGTCTGCCGACGGCCGTGCCTCGACCATGAAGACGAGTGCCGCGCGGTTTTCCTTGCTGTAGATGAGCGGCGAGGTGAACTCGGCTTCGCGGGCGATGTAGCTCACCTTCGCCGTGATCGGCGCGGGGCAGCCGTCGCAATGCAGCGTGACGGCCTGCCCGAGCTGCAAGCGGCCGAGCACCGGCTCGGGCACGAAGAAGCGCGCCTTCACCTGCGACGGCGGCAGCAGCGTGAGCACGGGGCTGCCTTGTGGCACCCACTCGCCTTCGCGGTAGAGCACGTCGGTCACCTGGCCGGCGGCGGGCATGCGCTGCGTCTTCTGTTGCACGCGCCACTCGGCCTGTGCGAGCTGTGCCCGGGCGGCGAGCACTTCCTGCTGCGCGGCGCCGATCTCCTGCACGCGGCCCCCCTGGCCCGCCAGGCGGAGCTGCGCGTTGAGCTCGTTCACCCGCGCCTGGTCGCGCGCGACGGCGGCACGCGCCGCATCGAGACTCGCGGGCGAGGTGAAGTTCTGCGCCACCAGCTCGTTGGCGCGCGTCAGTTCACGGGTCGACAGGTTCAGCGCGGCCTGTGCCTGCGCCAGCTGCGCGCGCAGGGCAGCGATCTCGTCGGGGCGTTTGCCCGCCTGCAGGTTGCCGAGTTGCTGCTCGGCGCGCCGCAGCCGTGCCTGCGCTTCTTCGCGGGCCGCGCGTTCGCTGTCCTGTTCGAGCACGAAGGCCGGCGCACTCGCCGCCACCGCATCGCCACGCTGCACATGCAGCCGGGTCAAGGTGCCGCTGATGGGTGCGGCCAGCCGCACGCTCTCGCCTTCGACATACCCCGCGAATCCTGCGGGTGGCGCGGCGGTGCAGGCCGCGATGGCACCCACCGCAACACCGCTCGCCAGATGCTTGAAGAGCCAGATCATCGTGAACCTCCTCCTGCCGACAGGCCGCGCAAGGCCCAGTCGATGCGCCGTGCCACTGCGGCATCCGAGAGCACGTGCCGCTCGATCACGCCGGCCACCGCGTCGGGGGCCTGTGCCTGCACCGCGCCGCCCATCAACACCGGCGCGCCGACGGCGCCGAACAGGAAGGCCACCACCTCGGGCGGCGGCGCCTTGGCCATCAACCCTTCGCGCTGCGCCTGCGCGATGAGGCCCGCCACCACGGCCACGTGGCGCGGCAAATTGGCACGGAAGAACTCGAGCACCGCCACCTCGCCCGCCATCGCATCGGCCGCCATGCGCAGCAAGAGAGCTTGCCGCTCCCGGCCGAATCGCGCGAGCGTGGCCACCACCGCGCGCAGGTTGTCGAGCACTGGCCGCTTTGGGTCGACCTTCAGCGTGAGCGCCGAGAACATCTCTTCGTACACCCGCTGCAGCACGGCGCGGATGAAGGTGTCCTTGTTCTTGAAGTGATAGTGAAACATGCCGAGGTTGACCCCGGCGTGGTCGGCGAGCTTGCGCACCGACAGGCCGGCGCAACCGGTCTGCGGCAGGAGCTCGAGGCCGGCATCGAGCAGGGCCTGGTCGACGTTCTGGGAAGGGCGTGGCATGGCGATAACTATACGAACGTATAGTTATCTTTGTCAAACCCGGAGGGCACAAATAAAAAGCGGACCCGAAGGTCCGCTTTTTCAGGAGGGCGACGTGCTCAGTTCGCGAACGCGGCGATGCCCGTCTGCGCCCGGCCGAGGATCAGCGCGTGCACGTCGTGCGTGCCCTCGTAGGTGTTGACGACTTCGAGGTTGACGAGGTGGCGGGCCACACCGAACTCGTCGCTGATGCCGTTGCCGCCCATCATGTCGCGCGCCAGGCGGGCGATGTCGAGGCTCTTGCCGCAGGAGTTGCGCTTCATGATCGAGGTGATCTCGACCGCGGCCGTGCCCTCGTCCTTCATGCGGCCCAGGCGCAGGCAGCCTTGCAGGCCGAGCGTGATCTCGGTCTGCATGTCGGCGAGCTTCTTCTGGATCAGCTGGTTGGCGGCGAGCGGGCGGCCGAACTGCTTGCGGTCGAGCACGTACTGGCGTGCGCGGTGCCAACAGTCTTCGGCGGCGCCGAGCGCGCCCCAGGCGATGCCGTAGCGCGCGCTGTTCAGGCAGGTGAACGGGCCCTTGAGGCCACGCACTTCGGGGAAGGCGTTCTCTTCGGGGCAGAACACGTTGTCGAGCACGATCTCGCCGGTGATCGACGCGCGCAGGCCGACCTTGCCGTGCACGGCGGGTGCGCTCAAGCCCTTCCAGCCCTTCTCTAGCACGAAGCCGCGGATGGCGCCTTCATCGTCCTTGGCCCACACCACGAACACGTCGGCGATGGGGCTGTTGCTGATCCACATCTTGGCGCCAGTGAGGCTGTAGCCACCGGCCACTTTCTTGGCACGGGTGACCATGCTGCCGGGGTCGGAGCCGTGGTCAGGCTCGGTCAAGCCGAAGCACCCGATCCACTGGCCGCTCGCGAGCTTGGGCAGGTACTTCTGCTTGGTCGCTTCGTTGCCGAACTCGTTGATCGGCACCATCACGAGCGAGCTCTGCACGCTCATCATCGAGCGGTAGCCGGAGTCGACACGCTCGACCTCGCGGGCGATCAGGCCGTAGCACACGTAGTTGAGCGCGGCACCGCCGTACTGCTCGGGAATGGTCGGGCCCAAGAGGCCCAGCTCGCCCATCTCAGGGAAGATCGACGGGTCGGTCTTCTCGTGGCGGAACGCTTCGAGCACGCGCGGCGCGAGCTTGCCCTGGCAGTAGTCGCGCGCGGCGTCGCGGATCTGGCGCTCGTCGCTGGTGAGTTGTTGGTCGAGCAGCAGGGGGTCGTCCCACTGGAAGGCGGCTTTGGTGGTGGCCATGTGTGTCTCCGGAGGTGTTCAGGCGGCGAGCGGGATGTCGCGCTGGGTGAGCGCGGCAAACCGTTGAAGGTGGGTGTCAGTGTCCCCGAAGCTGAGTTCGATCGCCATCAACCGCTTGAAGAAGTGGCTGACGTTGAGCTCTTCGGTCATGCCCATGCCGCCGTGCAACTGCACCGCCTGCTGGCCGATGAAGCGGCAGGCGTTGCCGATCACGACCTTGGCGGCCGAGAGGGTCTTGCGGCGCTGGGTGTCGTCGGCCACGTTGCAGTGCATCGCGGCGAGATATGCCATCGAGCGTGACTGCTCCAGGTGCAGCAGCATGTCGGCGGTGCGGTGCTGCAGTGCCTGGAAGCGGCCGATGGGCTGGCCGAACTGCTGGCGGGTCTTCAAGTATTCGATGGTGGCGTTGACGGTCGCTTCCATCACGCCCAGCGCTTCGGCGCAGACGGCAGCGAGGCCGAGGTCGAGCGCACGGTCGATGGCGACGTTGGCGCTCACGGTGGGCGCCCCCAGCAGCGATGACGCGGGCACCTTCACGTCGGCCAGCACGACGTCGGCGGCCCGGCGCCCGTCGAGCGTCTTGAAGGGCTTGAGCGCGAGGCCCGATGCGTCTTTCGCCACACGGAACACGGCCACGCCCTCGGCATCGCCCGGCTGGCCGCTCACACGCGCCGAGACCAGCAGCTCGTCGGCAGCGGGTGCCAGCGACACCACGGCCTTGTGGCCGCTGAGCACGTAGCCATCCCCACTCTTCTTCGCGCTCGTCTCCACCCACACCGCCTGACCGCGGCCGGCCGCTTCGGTGTGCGCGAGCACGACGATGCGCTCGCCGCTGCCCATCGCCGGCAGCAGCTCGGCACGCTGCTCGGGCGAGCCGAAGTCGCGCACCAGCGCCGTGGCGATCACTGCGCTGTCGAGCAAGGGCTCGCACAACATCGCCGGGCCGGCCGATTGCATGGCGAGCAGCGCCTCGATCGGGCCATAGCCCAGGCCGCCGTCGGCCTCGGGGATGTTCATCGCCAGCACACCGAGATCGGCCAGGCCCTGCCAGACCTCGCGGCTCCAGCCGTCGGCGCTCTTGAGGATCTTGTGGCGGCGCTCGAAGCTGTAGTCGCCCTGCACGAAGCGGGCAATGGCGTCTTGCAGTTGCTGCTGCTCTTCGCTGAAGGAAAAGTCCATGGTTGCCTCTTACAGCCCCAGCAGCTGCTGGGAAATGATGTTCTTCTGGATCTCGTTGGAGCCGCCGAAGATCGAGAGCTTGCGCATGTTGCAGTAGTGCGCGCCCAGGCCAGCGGCGTAGCGCGGGCCGATGTCGCCCTCTTCGTCGCTCTCGGATTCGGCCTTGTACGGCAGCGCATACGGGCCGACGGCCGCGACGAGCAGCTCGGTGATGGCCTGTTGGATCTCGGTGCCCTTGATCTTGAGGATCGACGCGGCCGGGCCGGGCGCCTTCTCGTTGGCTTCGTCGGAAAGCACCCGCAGGTTGGTCATCTCCAGTGCCATCAGGTCGACCTCGATCTGCGCGATCTTGGCGGAGAAGAGCGAGTCTTCCAGCAAGGGCTTGCCGTTCTTCTTCTCGGTGGCGGCCACACGCTTCAGCCGCTCGATCTCGCGCTTGCTGATGCCGATGCCGGCGATGTTGCTGCGCTCATGGCCAAGCAGGAACTTGGCGTAGGTCCAGCCCTTGTTCTCTTCGCCGATCAGGTTCTCGGCAGGCACACGCACGTTCTCGAACCAGACCTCGTTGACCTCGTGCGCGCCATCGAGCGTGATGATGGGCCGCACGGTGATGCCAGGCGACTTCATGTCGATCAGCAGGAAGCTGATGCCGCGCTGCGCCTTGGCCTGCGGGTCGGTGCGCACCAGGCAGAAGATCCAGTCGGCGTGCTGGCCGAGGGTCGTCCAGGTCTTCTGGCCGTTGACGATGAAGTGGTCGCCGTCCTTGTCGAGGCCGCGCACCGCACGGGTCTTGAGCGACGCGAGGTCGGAGCCGGAGCCCGGCTCCGAGTACCCCTGGCACCACCACTTCCGTGCGCTGCTGATGTCGGGCAGGAAACGCTTCTGCTGCTCGGGCGACCCGAAGGCCATGATGACCGGCGCCACCATCTTGATGCCGAAGGGGATGAGCCGCGGCGCACCGGCCGACGCGCATTCCTCTTCGAAGATGTACTGCTGCACCGCGTTCCAGCCCGGGCCGCCGTGCTCCTTGGGCCAGCCGGGGCCACCCCAGCCGCGCTCGTGCAGGGTGCGCTGCCACATCACGTGGTCGTCGCGCGTGAGGCGCAGGCTGTTGACCACCTTGTGGCGCAGCGCGGCAGGCAGCTTCTCGCGCACGAAGGCGCGCACCTCCTCGCGGAAGGCTTGTTCTTCGGGGGTGAAGGTCAGGTCCATGCGGGCATCTCTCGATGGGAGGCAGCCAGCGACGTCGCTTGCGCAAGGCGTCACTTTGTGCTGCAATGCGGAACTTGATTCCGCAAGTAAAAACAGAGTCGGGATTGTTCATTCTCCCTGGCAGACTTGTCAACTTGCGGTCTTTCCCGAGGTAAAACGATTCACCACCCGGGTAGCGCCCCTCGGGACAGCCCCCAAGGCAGGGTGGACTGGGGAATCCCAGATGCTCCGATTTTCGGATTTGTGTTCCACTTTGGACGCTTTCCGCACGACGACTGACAGACCATGATGGACACACTCACCAAGAACGCCCGGGTCGAGCGCCCCCGCACCGCACCCAAGCCCAAGGAAGATCGCCATTTCGTGACGGCGCTGGCGCGCGGGCTGGAGGTGCTGGCCTGCTTCCGCTCGGGCGACAAGGCGCTGGGCAACCAGGAGATCGCCACCCGCTGCCGGCTGCCGAAGTCGACGGTGTCGCGGCTCACCTCCACGCTCACCAAGCTCGGCTACCTGATCCAGGTCGAAGAAAGCGGCAAGTACCGCCTGGGCACGGCCACGCTGTCGCTCGGCAGCGCGATGCTGGCGCGGCTCGACGTGCGGCAGATCGCCCGGCCCATGATGCAGGAGCTGGCCGATGCCACGCGCTCGATGGTGTCGCTCGGCACGCGCGACCGGCTGTCGATGATCTACGTGGAGAACTGCCGCAGCTCTGCCGCGCTCACGCTCAGCCTCGACGTGGGCTCGCGCATCCCGGTTGCCACCTCGGCCATCGGGCGCGCCTGGCTCGCCGCCATTCCCGAGCGCGAGCGCCAGGACTTCATGGAACGGGTGCAGGAACTGGACGAGGTGGCCTGGCCCGACATCCGCGACGGCATCGCCCGCGCGATGGACGAATACGCCACCCTGGGCGTCACCTGTTCCTTCGGCGACTGGCAGAAAGACGTGAACGGCATCGCCCGTGCCTTCCAGCCGGGCGGCGGGCTGCCGCCGATGGCCATCAATTGCGGTGGGCCGTCGTTCAACCTGTCGAAGGACTTCCTGTTGAACGAGGTGCGGCCGCGCCTGATCGACATGGTGACGCGGCTCGAGACCTCGCTGCTGCGCTGAGGCAGCGCCTCGTCAGCTCTTCAATAGCGTGACGCGCTGCCGCCCTGCGAGGCGCCGTTGCGCCGCGCGCCGGTGGCCGCGTCGATGCCGGCCGCCGCGGCCAGCCCGCGGCGCACGCCCTTCTCGAGCTGCGTCGCGCTGATCGGCTTCACCCAGTACTCGTAGGCGCCCAGGCTCATGGCCTTGAGGATGTCCATCGACAGGTGGTCGGCCGTCAGCAGCGCCACCTTCAGGCCCTGCGAGATCTCGACGTTGAGCGCCCGCACCACCTCCAGACCGCCGGTGTCGGGCAGGTGCATGTCGAGCAAGACCAGCTGCGGGTGCTCGCTGCGCACCTTCTCGACGCCTTCGGCGCCGGTGGCCGCGCGGATCAGTTGCACCCCGGGCAGCGTGGCCGCGAGCTGTGCCTGGACCAGCAGGAAGTTCAGATCCTGGTCTTCGATGTAGAGGACGGTGCCCTGGGGATCAGGGCCGGTCACGCGCGCGTCGTCCATGTGAAGCCGTTCTTTTGTTGCAGTGCACCAAGCATAGGACTCACAAGGAAGAGCACAAGCCCAACTGACGCTGAAGGAGGGTTTTGAGGGTTCGGCTCGTTGTAATTATTAATTTCTAGGCGTAGATTGCTCGGCACCACCTCTTTCACCCAGCCAGGCAACCCCCATGGTCGATGTCACTCCGCTGCGCCGGCTATCACTTCATGAAGAAGTAGCCACTCGCCTTCGCCACATGGTGTTCGAGCGGCAGCTGGCGCCGGGCGACTGGATCGATGAACTGGCGTTGGCCCAGCAGTGGCAGATCAGCCGCACGCCGCTGCGCGAAGCGCTGAAGGTCCTGGCCGCCGAAGGCCTGGTCGAGCTGGTGCCCCGGCAAGGTTGCCGCGTGACACAGATGTCGGAAGACGATGCCGACGAGCTCTTCCCGGTGATGGCGCTGCTGGAAGGCCGGTGCGCCTTCGAGGCGGTGCGCAAGGCCACGCCGGCCGGCATCGCCCGGCTGCGCCAGCTGCACGAGGCGCTGGAGCGCCACGCCGCCGCGCACGACATCGACGGCTACTACCGGGCCAACCACGATTTCCACAGCACGGTGCAGGCCCTGGCCGACAACCGCTGGCTCGACCGCGCGACCAACGAGCTGCGCACGTTCCTGCGCCTCCTGCGCGGCCGGCAGCTCAACTGGCCGGGCCGCATCGAGGACTCGATCAACGAACACCGGGTGCTGATGGCCGCCTTCGAGCAGCGCGATGCCGCACGCGCCGAACGCCTGATGCATGACCACCTGATGGCGCAACTCAGCGCACTGAAGGCCCTGCGCGCCCATGAAGAAGAGGCGAAGCACCATGCTTGAAGAACTGAAGACCGCCGCCCGCCGCGCCAGCGACGGCCGCCAGCTGCGCAGCCTGCTGCTCGACTGCCACCGCCTGCTCTCCGAGCGCGGCGAAGCCAACAGCGTGGCCATCGCGCGCCAGCTCGTCTCGCGCTTCAGCGCCCTGCCCGAAGAGCAGCAGGCCGGCTTCTTCGACAAGCTCTCCACCGACTTCAGCCCCGACCCGCAGGCCGTGCTCAGCGTGGCGCAGGCCTACGCGCAGGAGCCCACGCCGGAGAACCTGATCCGCCTGACGCGCCTGGCCGAGCCGCCGCGGCAGGAGCTGCTCCGCCGCATCAACCGCACGCCGGGCGGCACGGCGCAGATCGTCGCGATGCGGCGCAAGCTCTTGTCTCGCCTGCCCGCACAACCGGGCTTGAGCGCGCTGGAGAGCGACTTCCACCACCTGCTCTCCTCGTGGTTCAACCCCGGCTTCCTGCAGATGCAGCAGGTCGACTGGCGCTCGCCGGCCGAGTTGCTGGAGCAGATCATCCGCCACGAGGCCGTACACGAGATCGACGGCTGGGACGACCTGCGTCGCCGCCTGCAGCCCGACCGGCGCTGCTTCGCGTTCTTCCACCCGCAGTTGCCCAACGAGCCGCTCATCTTCGTGGAGGTGGCGCTGGTGCCCGAGATGCCCGATGCGATCGCGCCGCTCATCGACAAACGCGCGCAGCCGCTGCCACCGAGCGACTTCAAGGTCGCCGCCTTCTACTCGATCAGCAACTGCCAGCCGGGCCTGCGCGGCGTGTCGCTCGGCAACTTCCTCATCAAGCGGGTGGCCGAGCAGCTGCACCGCGAGCTGCCGCAGATCCGCCGCTTCTGCACGCTCTCGCCCATTCCCGGCTTTGCGAAATGGCTGCAGGCCGGCACACCGCCGCCCGAAGGCCTGAAACGCGGCGTGGCCGAGCGCTTGGCCGACGCTCGCGAGCTGCTGCTCGAGGCGACCGGCGGCGACCTGTCGACGCTCGCCAACGCCGCCAAGCTGCAAGCACTCGACGAGCCCGCACGCGATGCGCTGTCGCGGCTGTGCGCCTCCTACCTCGTGCACCACGCGCCCACGCCGCACGGCGATTCGGTGGCGCGCTTCCACCTCGACAACGGCGCACGCCTGGAGCGGCTCAACCCTTTGGGCGACATGTCGCGCAAGGGCCTGAAGCAATCCTTCGGCATGATGGTCAACTACCTCTACGACCTTCAGAAGATCGAAGCCAGCCACGAGCAGTTCGTGCACGGCGAGGTGGCGCACTCGCGCGCCGTCGCCGCCCTGATCTGATCTCTATCTCTCGCCCACAACCACACATCGGAGACGACCATGACCCACCCTGAGCACCCCGTGCTGCGCCGCAGGCGCCTCATCACCCTCGGCTCGCTCGGCGCCGGCGCCATGCTCGCCGCACCCTTCGTGCGCGCGCAGTCGGCCGGCTGGCCGAGCCGGCCCGTCACCATCGTCGTGCCCTTCCCGGCCGGTGGCGGCACCGACGCGTTCGCACGCCCGCTCTTCGCCGTGATGACCCGCAACAGCGGCAAGCAGTTCGTGATCGACAACAGGGGCGGCGCCGGCGGCACCGTGGGCGCGACGATCTCGTCCAAGGCCGCGCCCGATGGCTACAACTTCTTCATGGGCGCGGTGCACCATGCCATCGCGCCGGCCATGTACCCGAAGCTCGAATACAACCTCGAGGCCGACTTCATCCCCGTCGGCCTGATCTCCAGCGTGCCGCAGGTGATCGTGGTTAACCCGCAGCGTGTGCCGGTGAACGACCTCAAGGGCTTCCTCGAGTACGTGCGCAAGAACCCGGCCAAGCTCAACTATGGCTCGGCCGGCAACGGCACGTCGCACCACCTTGCGGGCGAGCTCTTCAAGCTGCAGACCAAGACCTTCATCACGCACATCCCGTATCGGGGCGCGGGCCCGGCCCTGCAGGACCTGATCGCCGGCCAGGTCGACCTGATGTTCGACGGGCTGGGTTCGTCGGCTTCGCACATCAAGGGCGGCCGCATCAAGGCCCTCGCGGTGGCCAGCGACAAGCGCGCGCCCGGCTTCCCCGATGTGCCGACCAGCGGCGAAGGTGGCGTGCCCACGTATCAAGTCGCCACCTGGTACGGCCTGTGGGCGCCCAAGGGCACGCCGAAGGAACTGGTGGAGGCGATGCGCGCCGAGATGCAGAAGGCGCTGCAGTCCGATGAACTGAAGAAGACCTGGAACGGCCTCGGCACCGACACCCCCAACCTCTATGGCGACGCCTTCGGCCGCTTCGTCAGCGCCGAGATCAAGCGCTGGGGCGAGGTGGTGAAGAAGTCCGGCGCGACCCTCGAATGACCTGCAAGACGACATGAGCCAGAACCACAACATCTTTGCCGCCGTGCGCGGCGGCTTTCCGCAAGACCTCGACCGCACCGCGATCGAGACGCTCGACACGCCGGGCTACTACACCTGGCGCGACCTCGAACGTGGCAGCGCCATGATGGCCAACCTGCTGGCCTCGCTCAACCTGCCCGAGGGCAGCCGCGTGGCGGTGCAGACCGAGAAATCGGTCGAAGGCCTGATGCTCTACCTCGCGGTGCTGCGCGCCGGCTTCGTCTACCTGCCGCTCAACACCGCGTATCAATCGGCGGAGATCGAGTACTTCATCGGCAACGCCGAGCCGGCGGTGGTGGTGTGCGCCAGCAAGAACTTCGGCTGGATCAGCCAGCTCGCGTTCAAGGCCGGCACCACGCACGTCTACACGCTCGACGACGACCGCACCGGCAGCCTGCTCGCGCGCGCCGCGCACCACAGCGACCAGCACACGCCGGTGGCGCGCCAAGCCGACGACCTCGCCTGCATCCTCTACACGAGCGGCACGACCGGGCGCAGCAAGGGCGCGATGCTGACGCACGGCAACATCCTCTCCAACACGCTGACGCTGAAGGCGTATTGGGGCTGGCAGGACGGGCGCGACGTGCTCATCCACGCGCTGCCGCTCTTCCACGTGCACGGCCTCTTCGTCGCCGCGCAGGCGGCGCTGATCAGCGGCAGCAAGATGCTGTGGATGGCGAAGTTCGACCCCAAGCTCGTCGTCTCGCGCCTGCCCGAGGCCACCGTCTTCATGGGCGTGCCGACGCTCTACGTGCGCCTGTTGGCCGAGGCGGGCCTCACGCGCGACGCGTGCAAGAACATGCGCCTCTTCACCGCCGGCTCGGCGCCGCTGCTGATCGAAACCTTCAACGAGTGGCGCGAGCGCACTGGCCACACCATCGTCGAGCGCTACGGCATGAGCGAGACCTCGATCCTCACCTCGAACCCCTACCGCACCGAAGACGGCGAGCGCCGCGGCGGCACCGTCGGCTTCCCGCTGCCGGGCATCGGCCTGCGCGTGCAGGACGACCAGGGCGGTGCCTGCCCGGTGGGTGAGGTGGGCGGCATCCAGGTGAAAGGCGACAACGTCTTCGCCGGCTACTGGCGCATGCCCGAGAAGACGAAGGAAGAGTTCACCGCCGACGGCTGGTTCAAGACCGGCGACGTGGGCCGCATCGACGAGCGCGGCTACGTCACCATCGTCGGCCGCAGCAAGGACCTCATCATCTCGGGCGGCTACAACGTCTACCCCGCCGAGGTGGAAGGCTTCATCAACGAGATGCCCGGCGTGGCCGAGAGCGCGGTGGTGGGTGTGCCCCACCCCGACTTCGGCGAGGTGGGCGTGGCCCTCGTGGTGCCCAAGCCCGGCGCATCACTCGACGATGCAACGGTGCTCCAGGCCCTCAAGGGCCGCATCGCGAACTTCAAGGTGCCCAAGCGGGTGTTCGTGATGAACGAACTGCCGCGCAACACGATGGGCAAGGTGCAGAAAAACGTGCTGCGCGACCAGCACAAAGAGCTGTTCGCCTAGCGGGCCGAGCGCCGGGCCGCTCCCAAGCCGGCCCGCATCCCCTCGGGGGATCGCCCGGCGTACCCGCCGGGCGAGGGGCAGTCATTAGAACGAGAACTGGAGGCCGATGGAGAAGAAATCTCCATCGCCGCCGCCGATGTTTTCGTACTCCAGCCGCAGCGCGGTCGTGTGCGTGATGTTGAAGAGCATGCCCGCGCCGAGGCCGAGTTCGAGGTCGCTGTCGGAGCTCACGCCGGGCCCGCTGCGCTTCACGCGCAGGTAGTGCAGGCCGGCCTTGCCGAAGGCCGTGAACTGCGAGTTGAGCGGAAAGCGCGCAACAGCCGAGCCGCCCAGCGACACCGCCGAGTGCTTGCGGCCGGGGGCGAAGTCTTCCGAGCCGTGGCTCACCACCTGGCCTTCCCACCCGAAGATGGGCGTGACCTTGCCGCCGAGGTAGACCTTGAGGCCGGTGCCGTAGTCGGTGCTGCCGATCGAGGCACCCGCCCACGAAGGCGCGAACGATTGGGCCGAAGCCGGGCTGGCCACGACCAGGCCGGCCACGAGCGCCGTGAGAGCGAGCGAAATCTTGTTCATGTGTGTGACTCCTGGGAGAAAGCGCCGCCGGGTCGACGCGACCGCAGCGGATCAGAAGCTTACGCAGCCCGCGCCGCCAAACCGGCACAAAGCCCGAGCAGAGCGCACGGCGGCGTTGGCACCCCGCCACTCCTGGTAAGCAGACGCATCCCGGCGTGACACGCGGCAACGGCCGCGGGCGCCCCACCCCGAACACGGCGTAACAACCTGGTGCAGACGCGCCTGCACGCGCGCGATGAAATCCGCAGACCGTTTCGCTCCGGGCCGCAGCGCCGCTCGCATGAACTTCCTCGAACGCATTCCCACCGGCTGGTTGATCACTGGCGCCGCTTTCGCCTGTCTCGTGCTGTGGGCCGGGCCCGGGTGGGCGCAGGCAACGTCGGGTGACCCCGTCGCGGGCAAGCTGCTCTTCGAAGACACGCCCGGCGAGACCGGCATCGGCCAGCTCGGCTCCTGCACCAACTGCCACACCATCCATGACCGGCGCAACCGCATCGCCACCGGCACCGCCTCGGCCACGCCCATCTTCACGGCGGTCAGCTTCACGAGCGCGTCCGGCCGCTTCGGCACGGCCATCGCCGCCAACTACGGCGGCGCGATGGGCCAATTCAGCGCGCTCAACAACACGCAGTTCGCCGACATCGCGGCCTACATTGCCGACACGCCCAAGCTGAGCGTCGCCTCGCTCAGCTTCAGCCCGAGCGCCATCAACACCAACACGCTGTCGCAGGACGTCGACCTGCGCAATGCGGTCACCAACGGCACGCTGACCATCACCAGCGTGGCCATTTCCGGCACCGGCGCGGCGCGCTTCAACGTCACCGCCGACACCTGCACCTCGCAGACGATCGCCGCCAGCACCACTTCCGCGCTGAGCAGCTGCCGCGTATCGGTGCGCTTCTCGGCGCCCACCACCGCCGCCTACACCGCTTCGCTGACGCTCACGATGCGCGTGCAGGGCAGCATGACCACCTTCACCCGCGTGCTGCCGCTGAGCGGCCAGGTGGCCGTCACGCCGCCGCCCCCGAGCAGCGGCGGCGGCGGCGATTCCGGCGGTGGCGGCCTCGGTCTCGTGTGGCTGGCGGGCCTCGCGCTCGCCACCGCGGCGCTGGCGCGTCGCCGCGCTTGAGCGCAGACACCCGCGACCGCTGCCCTCGCTGCGGCGGCAGCTTCCATTGCGGCGCGCAAGACCCCGCGCCCTGCCCGTGCGGCACGATCGATCTCTACGCCGACACCCTGCAGCTGCTGCGCGAGCGCTACACCACCTGCCTGTGCCTGACCTGCCTGCGCGAGATCGCTGCGATGCCCCTCGACGCCGCGCGCGCCGACATGAAAAAGCCGGCGCCGTCGTGAGACGGGCCGGCACAACAAAAAACCGGCACAACCTTGTGGGTTGGCCGGCGTAGCCCGAAGGCGCGCGTCGCTCTCTGGTTACTGCGACGCGGCCGTGCTGGGGGCAGAAGCGGGAGCGGAAGCCGCCGCAGGGGCATGTGATGTGTCGATGCCGTGCTTCTCACCGCTCATGTCGATGTCACCACCTTTGCTGAGCAGCCACACGGTCACCGCCGCGATCACCACGAATCCCACTACGAGCTTCCACATATCCAGTTCCAGTTGCTTGATTGAAAAAGTCAGCAGGCGTGAGCCCCGACGCAGGTCGGGGCCCACGTCCGGCATCAGTCCTTGGCGTAGATGTCCACGTCCTTGGTTTCTTTCACGAACAGCACGCCGACCACGAAGGTCATGAGCGCGATGATGATCGGGTACCAGAGGCCGTTGTACATGTTGCCGGTGGCCGCCACGATGGCAAACGCGGTGGTGGGCAGCAGACCGCCGAACCAGCCGTTGCCGATGTGATACGGCAGGCTCATCGAGGTGTAGCGGATGCGCGTCGGGAAGAGCTCCACCAGCATCGCCGCGATCGGGCCGTAGACCATGGTCACGTAGATCACGAGCAGCGTGAGGATCGCCACCACCAGCACCTTGTCGATCTTGGCCGGGTCGGCCTTGGTCGGGTAGCCGGCGGCCTTCAGCGTGTCGGACACGTCCTTCTTGAAGGCGGCGATGGCCTTGCTGCTGGCCTCGTCGAACTTCGAGTTGACGACCGTGCCCACCGGCGCGGTCATGACCTTGTCACCGACGGTGATGGTGGCCGGGCCGCTGCCGGCCTTGTTCTCGTAGCTGACCGAGCTCTGCGCGAGGTAGCGCTTGGCGATGTCGCACGACGAGTGGAAGTCGATCTCGCGGGCGATCGGGCTGCCCTGGAACGAGCAATCCTTCGGGTCGGCGGTCACCACCACCTGGGTCTTGGCTTGCGCCGCGGCCAGGTCGGGGTTGGCAGCCTTCGTCAGCGCGCCGAAGAGCGGGAAGTAGGTCAACGCGGCCAGCAGGCAGCCCGCCATGATGATGGGCTTGCGGCCGATCTTGTCGGACAGCGTGCCGAACACGATGAAGAACGGCGTGCCGATCAGCAGCGACACCGCGATCATGATGTTGGCGGTGGCCGGGTCGACCTTGAGCGCCTGCGTCAGGAAGAAGAGCGCATAGAACTGGCCGGTGTACCAGACCACGGCCTGGCCGGCGGTCAGGCCGACGAGCGCCAGGATCACGATCTTCAGGTTCTTCCACTGGCCGAACGATTCGGTCAGCGGCGCCTTGGAGGTCTTGCCCTCTTCCTTCATCTTCTTGAAGGCGGGCGATTCGTTCATGCTCAAGCGGATCCACACGCTGATGGCCAGCAGGAAGATCGACACCAGGAACGGAATGCGCCAGCCCCAGTCACCGAAGGCCTGCTCGCCCATCGCGGTGCGGGTGCCCAGGATGACGATCAGCGACAGGAAGAGGCCCAGCGTCGCCGTGGTCTGGATCCACGAGGTGTAGGCGCCACGCTTGCCGTGTGGCGCGTGCTCGGCCACGTAGGTGGCGGCACCGCCGTACTCACCGCCGAGTGCGAGGCCCTGCAGCATGCGCAGGCCGATCAGGATGACCGGCGCGGCCACGCCGATCGAGGCGTAAGTGGGCAACACGCCCACGATGAAGGTCGCCAGACCCATGATCAGGATGGTGACCAGGAAGGTGTACTTGCGGCCGATCATGTCGCCCAGGCGGCCGAACACCAGCGCGCCGAAGGGTCGCACCAGGAAGCCGGCTGCGAACGCGAGCAGCGCGAAGATGAAGGCAGAGGTCGGGTCCAGGCCCGCGAAGAACTGCTTGGCGATGATCGGTGCCAACGAACCGTACAGATAGAAGTCGTACCACTCGAACACCGTGCCGAGGCTGGAGGCGAAGATGACCTTCTTTTCCTCTCCAGTCATCGGCGCGGTCGATGCGCTTGCAGCTGCCATGAATATCTCCTCGTATGAACCCCACCCGATTGATGAGGATTCGGCAGTGTCACGGCGGGCTCTGACCCTGCCCTGACACGAGGCTGATACGAAGCTGACAAACTCAGGTGGAACCCTGAGTCTTCATTTCTTCATGCGAGAACCCGAGGGCTTGCGAGATCAGTGTTTTCTCTGAACGGCTGCCGGCAAGGCTGACACCGAGGCCCACTCGGGGCCGTCGAACCAGGGGTCGCCGCGCAGGTAGGCCGAGAGCAGTTCCAGGCCATCGAGGCCCCAGAAGAGCTTGTCGTCGACCTCGACCGTGGGCACGCCGAAGAGGCCGCGTGCGGCGGCCGCGGCGGTGGCCGCCTTGAGCTCGTCTTTCACTTCGGCGCTCGACACGTCGCGCTGCGGCGCGAGCCGCTGGGTGAGCGCCGACAGCCGCTCGGCATCGTTGGCATCGGCTCCGCCGCGCCACACGTGGTGCAGCACCTGCTCGCTCGCCCAGCGGTTGGGGGTGCCGCCGGCCGGTGCGGTGGCCAGCAGCAGGCGCAGCAACGCCAGCGGGTTGAAGGGGTGCGCGGCCGGCATCTGCAAGGGCAGCTGGAGCTTGTGGCCCAGCCACAGCACCTGGCGGTAGGTCCAGTCGCGCTTGGGCACGATCTCGGCCGGACCCTTCTGGCCCCAGTGCTGCAACAGGCCGGCGAGCAGGATGGGCTCGTAGCTCACGTTGTAGCTCAGCCCTTCGAGCACCTGCGGCAACCGCTCGAACGCGAGGTAGGCGTACGGCGAGATCGGGTCGAAGCTGAAGCGCAGGTGTCTCATGGCGGGGGGCTTCAGGAGGTGGGCGTGTCGAAGAAGGGTTGTTCGGCCTGGCGCTGCTCGATGCGCTGCCACACCAGGCGCTTGGCGTCGTCGCCCAGCGTCGACCAGGCGGCAATCTCGTCGAGCGTGCGCAGGCAGCCTTCGCACAGGCCGCTTGGCGCATGCATGCGGCACACGCTGATGCAGGGGCTAGGCACCGGGGCGACGACGGCCGGCATGTCAGGACGGCGTGACATCGGCCATGGGCGCACCCGTCATCGCCTGCAGCTGCGCCGGGGTGAGCTTGAAGACACCGTTGGGGTGGCCGGCGGCGGCCCAGATCTCCTCGAAACGCCCGAGTTCGCGGTCGATCAGCATCACCGGCGGCGTGAGGTGCCCCACCGGCGACACACCGCCGATGGAATAGCCGGTGGCGGCCTTCACGAACTCGGCGTCGGCGCGGCCCACCGGGCCGGTGAGCGCGGCGACCTTCTCCACGTCGACGCGCAAGTCGCCCGAGGTCACGACCAGCACCGGCGCGCTGTCGAGCTTGCGCTTGAAGATCACGCTCTTGGCGATCTGGCCGAGCTGCACGCCGAGGGCATCGGCGGCCTCTTGCGCGGTGCGTGCGGTGACGTCGAGGTAGACCGGCGCGTGCGGATGGCCCTGCTCGGCGAGCAAGGCCGCGACGCGGCGAAAGCCTTCGGGCTTGTCATTGAGATCGAGGTCACTCATGCGCTTGCTTTCTCCCGTTTGGCCAACAGCGCGCGCCCCACCCGCGACACCGGCGGGCGGTCCAGCACGCCGGAGATGTAGGCCCCGGCGTCGACCAGCGCCTCGAGGTCGATGCCGGTCGAGATGCCGAGCCCGTTCAGCATGAAGAGCACGTCTTCGGTCGCCACGTTGCCGGTGGCGCCCTTCGCATACGGGCAGCCACCGAGGCCGGCCACGCTCGCGTCGAAGGTGTGCACGCCCATCTCGAGACAGGCGTAGATGTTGGAGAGCGCCTGGCCGTAGGTGTCGTGGAAATGCCCGCTCACCTCGACCAGCGGGTAGTGCTTCAACGCCCGCTCCATCGCGAGCTGCACCTTGCGCGGCGTGCCCACGCCGATGGTGTCGGCCACGCCGCAGTGATCGACACCGATCTGCTTCATGAGCTTCACCACCCGCTCCACCTCGTCGGCACTCACCTCGCCCTGGTAGGGGCAGCCGAGCGCGCACGAGATCGCGCCACGCACCTTGAGGCCTGCCTCGTGCGCCGCGGCCACCACCGGCGCGAAGCGCTCGATGCTCTCGGCAATGCTGCAGTTGATGTTGCGCTGGCTGAAGGCTTCGCTCGCCGCACCGAAGACGACCACTTCATCGGGCTTCGTCGGCAACGCCGCTTCGAGCCCCTTCATGTTGGGCACCAGCACCGAGTAGCGCACACCGCCCTGGCGCACGATGCCCGCCATCACCTCGGTGTTGTCGGCCATCTGCGGCACCCACTTGGGGCTCACGAAACTGGTGGCTTCGATCTCGCGCACGCCGGCCGCCTGCAGGCGGTGCACGAGTTCGATCTTGTGCACTGCGGCGACGGGCTGCTTCTCGTTCTGCAGACCGTCTCGCGGACCCACCTCGACCAGCGTCACATGGCTAGGAAACATGACCAAATCCTCAACATTGGTGACCGAAGTCACGCACCCCCTCGTATAGGGATGGGCGGGCCTCCGAGCAAGGATGAAGATACTCCAACTGCCGGAGTGAGACCGTGTCCAACCAAGTTCAATTGCGCATCGCAGCACGCATCCATTTCATCCTCAAGCGGGACCTGGGTGAAGGGATCAACGTGCCCGCGATGCTGTCCGACCCGGACGAAGCGCGCGAGGTGCTCTTCGTCTGCCAGGCCTCGGGCAATCGCGAACTGGTCTCGCTCGCACGGCAGTTCGTGCACGCCGGCAAGCTGGCCGCGCCCGAGGTCGCGGTGAAAGCCGATGCACCGCAAGACGCGGCCTGGGCCCGCCACAGCTCGGGCTTCGGCATCTCGCGGCCGCCCGAGCCGGCAGAGAGCAGCTGGCGCAGCGCCACGCAGTGGCTGCGCCGCGGCTCGCGCGCCATCACACGCTGACGCATCGCACCACACGCGCGTCACACGAGCTTCAGCAGCTCGCCGCCTTCGGGCACCTGATCGCCCGGCGCGTACAAGAGCGCCTCGACCTTGCCGTCACGTGGCGACACGATGGCGTGCTCCATCTTCATCGCTTCCATCAGGGCCAGGGCCTGGCCCTGCTTCACCGACTGCCCCGGCTGCACGAGGAAGCTGATCACCTTGCCCGGCATCGGCGCGGTCAGCCGGCCGCCCTCGGCGGCGCCTTCGCCCGCGTGGGCCAGCACGTCGACCTCCGACACGGTGGCCGCCCCCTCGGGCGCGAACACGCTCACCTTCTCGCCGAAGGCATACACCGACAGCGGCAGGCGGCGCTCGCCGAGCTGCACCTCGTGCCGGCCGCCGCCCGCCGACGCAGCGGCAAACGGCCAGCGCTGTTCGCCGATCATGAGTGTCATTGCGCCGCCGCGGTGCGCGCGCTCGAGCACCACCGTGCGGTGTTGGCCCTGGATCTCGAGCTCGAAGCGGCGCCGCGCCCCGCCGAAGAGACGCCATCCATCGCGTCGCGACCACGGGTCGTCGCCCTGCAGCGCCTGCTCGGCCTCGATCGCATGTGCCACCACGCCGGCCGCAGCCACCTCGGCTGCCAGCGGCGGGGCGTTGAAGAGAGATGCCTTTTCGCGCTCGATGAGTGCGGTGTCGAGGTCGGCCTGCGCGAACGAGCGGCTCGCCACCACGCGCCGCAGAAAGGCCACGTTGGTGTGCAGGCCCACGATGTGCGTCTGCGCGAGCGCGGCATCGAGCCGCGCCAGCGCCTGCTCGCGGTTGGCGCCCCAGACGATGATCTTGGCGATCATCGAGTCGTAGTACGGCAGCACCGCGTCGCCTTCGCGCACGCCGGCATCCACGCGCACGTCGGAGCGTTCGAAGCTCGATGAGGGCGGCGTGCGATAGACCTGCAATGTGCCGGTCGCGGGCATGAACTGCTTGTCGGGGTTCTCGGCGCAGATGCGCGCTTCGATTGCGTGGCCGTGGATGCGCAGGTCTTCCTGCTTCACCGGCAGCGGCTCGCCGCTCGCCACGCGAAGCTGCCACTCCACGAGGTCGAAGCCGGTGATGGCCTCGGTCACCGGGTGCTCGACCTGCAGGCGGGTGTTCATCTCCATGAAGTAGAAGCGCAGGCCACCGTCCTCGGTCGGTTCAGCGATGAACTCGACCGTGCCCGCACCCACGTAGCCCACGGCTTTTGCAGCGGCCACCGCGGCCTCGCCCATCTGCCGGCGCAGCGCTTCGGTCATGCCGGGTGCGGGCGCCTCTTCCAGCACCTTCTGGTGGCGGCGCTGCACCGAGCAGTCGCGCTCGAAGAGGTAGACGCAATGGCCGTGCGTGTCCCCGAACACCTGGATCTCGATGTGCCGCGGCCGCGTCACGTAGCGCTCGATCAGCACCGCCGAATCGCCGAAGCTGTTTTGTGCCTCGCGCTGGCACGACGCCAGCGCCTGCGCGAACTCGCTGGCCGCCGTCACGATGCGCATGCCCTTGCCGCCACCGCCCGCGCTCGCCTTGATGAGCACCGGGTAGCCGATGGCTTCGGCCTCGCGCTGCAAGAGGGCAGGGTCCTGGTCGGCGCCGTGGTAGCCCGGCACGAGCGGCACGCCGGCCTTGGCCATCAGGCGCTTGCTCTCGGCCTTCAGGCCCATCGCCTGGATGGCCGACGCGGGCGGGCCGATGAAGACGAGGCCGGCCTCGGCACACGACTGAGCGAAGTCTTCGTTCTCGCTCAGGAAGCCGTAGCCGGGGTGGATGGCTTCGGCGCCCGTCGCCTTCGCCGCGGCGAGGATGCGCTCGCTGCGCAGATAGCTTTCTTTCGGCGACGAGAGCCCGATGTGCACCGCCTCGTCGCACACCGCCACATGCTTCGCGCGCGCATCGGCATCGGAATACACCGCGACCGTGCGGATGCCCAGGCGCTTCGCAGTCGCTGCCACGCGGCAGGCGATCTCGCCCCGGTTGGCGATCAGGATCTTCTTGAACATCGTGTCTCCATTCAGGCCGCTCAGCTCGGCGATCAGTTCGGAATGGCGCGGGCGAAGCGCCGCAGCAATTGCCGCAGGAATTTCGCCAGCACCCAGATCAGCACCCCCATCACCAGCACCGCCACCGCCAGGCCGGCGAAGAACACCCACGGGTGCACCCACGAGAGCCACAGCATCAGCGGCACCGCGCCGTCACCGGCGAGCGACAAGCCCCAGTTCGAGAACGGTTCGGGCGAGGTGTTGACGGCCGCACGGGTGGTGGCCTTGGCCGCGTGGCTCGTGGCGGCGAGAAGGCCACCCAGGACGGCGGCCACGGCGGCGGTCGACGCCTGGTCCATGCCGAACACACCGGCCGCCAGCGCCGCACCAGCGGGGATGCGCACGAGGGTGTGCAGCACGTCCCACACGGTGTCAATGCCGGGGATCTTGTCGGCGAAGAACTCGGTGGCCATCATCAGCGCGCTCGCGCCGAGCATCAGCGGGTTCTGAAGAACGTGCAGGCCAGCCGGCAGCTGCACCCAGCCGAGCGTGCCGGCCAGGCCGGTGAGGAAGACCACCGCATAGAGGCGCAGGCCACTGGCCCACCCGAGCGCGGCGGCCACCGCAAACAGCTGCGTGGTGTCCAAGCCGCTCACACGCCGTCAAGCCACGAAGGCTTGCGCTTGTTCAGGAACGACTGCACGCCCTCGCGGCCTTCGTCGCTCGCGCGGATGTCGGCGATGCGGCGTGCGGTCTCGGCGCGCAGGGCCTCGTCGAGGGGCGCACCGGCCATGTCCTGCACGAGCTGCTTGCAGGCCCGCACCGCCATCGGCCCGTTGGCGCACAGCGCGGCCACGATCTCGTCGACCTTGGCATCGAGCGCCTCGGCGCTGCACAGCTCGTGCACGAAACCGAGCGCGTGCGCCTGCGCGGCGCTGAAGCGCTCGGCCGTCGTGAAGTAGCGGCGCGAGGCCTGCTCGCCCAACGCGCGGATCACATACGGGCTGATCGTGCCCGGCAGCAGGCCGAGCTTCGCCTCGCTCAGGCAGAAGGCCGCGGCGTCGGATGCGACCAGCACATCGCACACCGCCGCCAGCCCCACGCCACCTGCATAACAGTCACCGTGGATGCGGCCGACCACGGGCACCGGGCAGCGCCAGAGGGTCCACAGCATGTCGGCCAGCGCCTGCGCATCGGCACGGTTCTGCTCCCAGCTGTAGTCGGCCATCGCGCGCATCCACGACAGGTCGGCCCCGGCGCAGAAGGCCTTGCCGTGACCGCCGAGCACGATGGCGCGCAGGCTTTCATCGCTGCCCAATTGGGTGAAGGCGGCGGTGAGCTCGGCGATCACCGCGTCGTTGAAGGCGTTGCGCACCTCGGGGCGGTTGAGGAAGACACGCGCCACGTGGCCCTGCCGCTGGATGTCGAGAAGACTCATGGCGTGTGCTCTCCTGGGGTGTTACTCGTTGCCGAGCTGCAGGCTGCGGCCGATGCGGCGGCCCGGGTCGGACTGCCACACCACGCGGTGGTCGACTGCGTACAGCCAGCACACCTTCTGGTGGCTCTGGCAATAGTCGAGCGCCTTGGTCATCGCGTCGGGGTCGCTGTGATAGAAGCGCCAGGTCTGGCCGCCCTCGAAGACCACGAAGGCCTTGGGCGAGGGCAGGCTCAGGTAGTGACGATATCGATCGCGGCCGGCGTCGGTGAGCGGCACGGCGTTGACGTCGTCGGCCTCCGCAAAGCCCGACGCCGGCGGCACCGGGCTTCGGTGCTGGGCCGAGACGGCACCCTTGCCGATCAGCGTCACCATGCCGGGGCGGCCCGGGGTCGCGAGCATCGCCTTGAGGTCCACCACCGAGCGTGTCTGCCCCGAGTGGCACTCGTAGCGCTCCTTGTCGTCGCGCACCTTGTCGTCGTAGTGGCTGACGATGCCGAGCACCGTCTTGCTGCCGGCCTTGCGCGCCTGCCTGGCCAGATCGGCCATCGCGTTGATGAAGGCGATGCGACAGGCTTCTTCGTCGCTCAGCTGAAGCGTGCCCGGGCGCAGGACCGAGGGGCGTGGGTCGGCCTTGCCGCGGGCCTTGAGGTTGTCGTCGGTGATGACGAAGCCGTCGGGCAGCGTGCCGCCGAACAAGAAGCTCACGTCGTCACCGATGGCCGCGCGCGCCTCGGGCGTGGCCAGCGTCGTTTGGATGGGAAACAGGTGCTCGGTGTTGCGGGCCGCGGCCGACAAGGCCCCGGCGGCCAGCCCGAGCACGAGGCCGAAGCGCCCGGCCCTCAAAGCTGCCGTCGTCATGCGGAATCGGTTCATTGGCTGCCGTTGTCGGACGCCGCTGGTGCGGCCGGCTTGACACCCGCGGCGGGGTTGCGCAATTCGGCGGCGTTGCTCGGCGCGGGCAGGCTCACGCGCTTGGCCGCGTCCTCGTGCCACACCACCTGGTCGTCGACCGCATAGAGCGAGCAGGCGTAGCCGCGCGACACGCAGGCCTCGAGCACGCGCGGCACTGCCTTGGCGTCGTTGGCCACGATGCGCCAGAGGCCGTCTTCCGCGATGGCAAACGCCTTGGGCGCCGGCAGGCTGAGGTAGTGCTGGTAGCGCGCCTTGCCGGCCTCCGACACGGGCACAGCCTTCACCTCGGTCGCCGCGGCAAAGCCGCTGGCCGCAGGCACCGGCTTCGCGTGCTTGCGCGTGCCTGCACCCTTGGCGAGGCGGGCGGGCGACACATCTACGTCGGCCACTTCGATCAGCCAGTCGGTCATGTCGTTGGCCAGGTTCTCGGCCAGGTTGGTGAGGATGCGGCAGGTGCCCGAGAAGGGGCCGCCGCGGCCGGAGTCGCGGAAACTCTTGCTTGCCACGATGCGGCCGTTTTCCAGCAGGTCGGCGCGGATGCTCATGATCTTCGGCCCCGACCAGCCGCCGCCCCCGACGCCGATCACATTGGTGACCGTGATGCGCACATAGGGCTCGGCCGCCACGCGGGTGACCTCGGTCGCCGTCTTCACGTCGGCGATCTTCTCCTGCGCTTCCTTCAGCATGTAGTCGCTCAGCACACGGTCGATGCCGCACTCCTTGCGCACATGGTCGACGAACGACGCCTCGGATGCGAAGAGCACCGGCGACTGGATCTGCACACCGGCCATGGCCGACCCCACGGCCAGTGCCGCGAGCCCCGCCACGGCGACTCTCGCGAGTCGCACCAGTTGCCTTGCGTTGACGATGACAGCCATTTCTCTTTCCTCCCTCTCTTTGGTTTGCAGGTTTGCTTTACATGCGAAACACGCCGAATTTCGCGTCGGCGATGGGCGCGTTGAGACTGGCACTCAGCCCCAGCGCCAGCACGCGGCGCGTGTCGGCGGGGTCGATGATGCCGTCGTCCCAGAGCCGGGCCGTTGCGTAGTACGGATCGGCCTGGCGCTCGAACTGCTCGCGGATGGGCCGCTTGAACGCGGCCTCTTCGTCGGCGCTCCACTGACCGCCCTTGGCTTCGATGCCGTCGCGCCGCACGGTGGCGAGCACGCTGGCGGCCTGCTCGCCGCCCATCACCGAGATGCGTGCGTTGGGCCACATCCAGAGGAAGCGCGGGTCGTAGGCACGGCCGCACATGCCGTAGTTGCCGGCGCCGAAGCTGCCGCCGATGATCACGGTGAACTTCGGGACATTCGCGGTGGCCACCGCCGTCACCATCTTGGCGCCGTGTTTGGCGATGCCCTCGTTCTCGTACTTCTTGCCGACCATGAAGCCGGTGATGTTCTGCAGGAAGACAAGCGGGATCTTGCGCTGGCAGCACAGCTCGATGAAGTGCGCGCCTTTCTGCGCCGACTCGGAGAACAGCACGCCGTTGTTGGCGACGATGCCCACCGGCATGCCCTCGATGTGCGCGAAGCCGGTGACGAGGGTCTGCCCGTAGCGCGCCTTGAATTCGTCGAACTCGCTCGCGTCGACGATGCGGGCGATGATCTCGCGCACGTCGAAGGGCTTCTTCGTGTCGGTGGGGATCACGCCGTGCAGCTCGGCCGCATCGAAGAGCGGCTCGCGCGGCGCGATGCAGGCGAGCGGCTGTGGCTTCTTCCAGTTGAGGCGTGCCACCGCGTTGCGCGCGATGGCGAGTGCGTGCGTGTCGTTCTGCGCGAGGTGGTCGGCCACGCCGGAGAGGCGCGTGTGCACGTCGCCACCCCCTAAGTCTTCGGCGCTCACCACCTCACCGATGGCGGCCTTCACGAGCGGCGGGCCGGCGAGGAAGATCGTGCCCTGCTCCTTCACGATGATCGACTCATCGCTCATCGCCGGCACATAGGCACCCCCCGCGGTGCACGAGCCCATCACCACCGCGATCTGCGGAATGCCCTGCGCGCTCATCTGCGCCTGGTTGAAGAAGATGCGACCGAAGTGGTCGCGGTCGGGGAAGACTTCGTCCTGGTTAGGCAGGTTGGCACCGCCCGAGTCGACGAGGTAGATGCAGGGCAGGCGGTTGGCCTGCGCGATCTCCTGCGCGCGCAGGTGCTTCTTCACCGTCATCGGGTAGTAGGTGCCGCCCTTCACCGTGGCGTCGTTGCAGACGATCATGCAGTCGACCCCCGAGACGCGGCCGATGCCGGCGATCACGCCCGCGCCCGGCGCGTCGCCGTTGTACAGGCCATGCGCGGCGAGCGGCGCCACTTCGAGGAAGGGCGTGTCGGGGTCGAGCAGCATCTCCACCCGGTCGCGCGGCAGCAGCTTGCCGCGCGCCACGTGCTTCACGCGCGGGCCCGTGCCGCCCCCCAAGGCCACCTCGGCAAGGTGGGCATTGAGAGCGTCCACCAGAACGCGCATGGCCCCTGCGTTGACCTTGAATTCCTCGGAGCGTGGGCTGAGCTTGGAAGTGAGTGCGGGCATGGACCTTCCCGTGGCGCTGATTGACGTATACGTCAATTCTAGGGGGTGGCCACCGCGGCGCGAGGCGGCGCATCATGGTCCGGTCGCACGCCATCGCGTCGATGACGTGGGACACATCGCCAATGGAGGACACATGACTGCATCGAACTCTCAGCGACTCGAACAGACGATCTCGGCCATCGCCGCGCTCGATCTCACTCCGATCAAATTCAAGGCCATGCGCCAGGAAGATGGCTACGGCTGGACGCCCGAGCACGCAGACCGCATGGAGCTGGCCTACAAGCGCTACCTGACGCTGCACGCGAAGTACCCCGACCTGATGCTCGCGCCCGATCAGGACGTGGACCACTTCTGGCACCTGCACATCCTCGACACCCGCAAGTACGCGGCCGATTGCGAGGCGACCTTCGGCTACTTCCTGCACCACTACCCCTACTTCGGCTTGCGCGGGGAAGACGATGCGAAGGCCTTGCAGTCGGCCTTCGAGATGACCCAGGCGCTCTACGCCCGCGAGTTCGGCGAGTCGAGCGCCGGCCAGGCCACCTGGTGCGGTGCCGAGAGCGCGCAGGGCCAGGCGGCCTGGTGTGGCGCGGACGGCCCTGCCAAGCAGGCCGCATGGTGCGGCGCCGATGCGCCGCAGCAGAAGGCCGCGTGGTGTGGTGCCGAGGGCATCAGCCCGAAAACTGCGGCCTGGTGCGGTGCCGAGGGCGCCTCATCGAAACACGCCGCGTGGTGCGGGGCCGAGGGCCCGAAGGCACCGCATGCCGCCTGGTGCGGCGCCGAGGTCAAAGGCACGGCCGCCTGATCGCGGCTTTGGAGAATCAGCCGGCGCCCTTGCGCGCCGGCGTGTGGGCCACGCCGGTTTCCGTGAGCACCTGCGTGGTCTGCGCCGAATGCCAGCCCGAATCGCCGAAGAGCACGAACTCGGTGTCGGCGGCCGGGTCGGGAGGCTGGCCGGGGATCACGCCTTCCTGCTCCAGCTCGAGCACGCCTCGCACGTCGACCAGCTGCACGCCCGGCTGGCCGTGCATCTCGCGCGCCTGCTCCGCGGTGTAGGTCGTCACGCGGGCCATCGTTTCATCGACCAGGGCCTTGGCGGTTTTCTTCATCGCGCTTGCCTCCAGAAGATTGAGGACTAGAACGGGCCTTTCTCCAGCCAGCGCTCCATCTGCGCCCGCCGGTCGTTGCCCCAGAACGGCTCGCCGTCGATCACGAAGAACGGCGCACCGAACACCCCCGCGGCGATCGCCTGCTCGTTCTCCTGCTTGAGCCGGGCTTTCCAGACCGGGTCGTTCCACACGGCTTCGGCCTCACCTTGCAGCAATCCGAATTCCTGTGCAAGCCCCGCCAGCGCCGACGGGTCGTTGAGGTTGACGCCGCGGGTGAAGTAGGCCCGCAGCGCATGCCGGGCCCAGGCGATGGCGCGGCTCTCGTTCTGCGCGTTCAACCACCAGAAAAGCCGCGCAGCGTTTTGCGTGGCGATCGGAAAAGGCTGCGGCATCGTGAGCGGCACCCCGGCAAAGCGTGCAGACCGCTCGAAGTCGAGCAGCGAATACTCGCGCTTGATCGGGTGCGACACCGGGCTCTTCAGCTCGGCGGCCTGGAAGGTCGCCCCCAGCAGGATGGCGTGCCAACGCACGGTGCGCGCATGCCGCGCGGCCAGCGCGCCGATCCACTCCGACGCGATGTACGAATACGGCGAGGAGAAGTCGAAGTAGAACTCGATCGGTGCGCGGCCCATGACCCTCATTTGTAGAGCAACTGCGGCAACCACAATCCGATCTGCGGAAAGATGTAGAGCAGGATGATCGCGATCACCTGGATGCCCATGAAGGGCAGCATGCCGGCGAAGATCTGGTTCAGCGTCACGTGCTTGGGCGCCACGCCCTTCAGGTAGAAGGCCGACATCGCAACCGGCGGGCTCAGGAAGGCCGTCTGCAGGTTGAGCGCGACCAGCAGGCCGAAGAAGAGCGGGTCGACGCCGAACTTCGGCAGCAGCGGCACGAAGATCGGCATGAAGATCACGATGATCTCGGTCCATTCGAGCGGCCAGCCGAGCACGAAGATGATGATCTGGCTCAGCACCAGGAACTGCACCGGCGTGAGGTCCATGCCCAGCACCCAGTGCTCGACCAGCGCCTGCCCGCCCAGGAGCGCAAACGCAGCCGAGAAGATGGCCGAGCCGACGAAGAGCCAGCACACCATCGCCGAGGTCTTGGCGGTGAGGTACACCGACTCCTTCACCATCGTGAGGTTGAGCTGGCGGTAGGCCGCCGCGAGCACGAAGCCGCCCAGCGCCCCGACCGCCGCCGCCTCCGTGGGCGTGGCCAGGCCGAACACGATGGAGCCCAGCACCGCGAGGATCATGATGAGCAGCGGGAAGAACGACGCCAGCAGCATCTTGAAGATCTCGAGGCGCGAGAAGCTCAGCAGCGCGTAGTACACGAGCAGCGCCAGCGCGCCGATGGCCAGGCCGACCCAGTAGCCGACCGGAGCGGGCTTCGAGCTGGGCAGCTCCGCCGCGCTCGCCGAAGCGCCCGGCGGTTCGGCCAACGCCGCCGGGGCGGCCGGCGGCTCCTGCACCGCGCCAGCCGCACTGGCCCCATCCGACGGCTCGGCCGGCGGCTCTGCCAAGCCGCCATCCGACGACGGCGGCTCGGACAGCCCGCCCTGCGCGGGCTCGTCGGCCGACGGCGGCTCGCTCAGCCCACCCGTCGCGCGCTTGCTCGAGAGATCGCCGATCTGCTGCAGGCCCGAGTCGTCGGGTGCAGCGTCCACGCTCGTGGCGGTGCGGTAGCTCATCACGCCCACCACCACAAAGAGCAGCAGGGGCAGGAGGGCGACGAAGAGCTGCTGCAGCAGGTAGCGCACCGGCACGCTCGCATTGCGACGGCCCTTGATGGCCGACAGCAGCGCCGGCACTGCATGACGCTCGCCAATGGCGCCGATGGCCAGCAGCTGCGGCGGCAGCGGCACCAGGCGCTGCTCGGCGGTGAGCGGCGGCGCGAGCTTGGGCTTCACCTTGGCCAGGATGATCACGTACACGATGTACAGGCCCGCGAGCATCACGCCGGGGAAGAACGCACCCGCGTAGAGCTGCACCACCGAGACACCCGCCGTCGCGCCATAGACGATGAGCAGCACCGATGGGGGAATGAGGATGCCCAGGCAGCCGCCGGCCGTGATGGCCCCGGCCGACATGCGCACGTCGTAGCCCGCCCGCAGCATGGGCGGCAGCGCGAGCAAGCCCATCAGCGTGACCACCGCGCCCACGATGCCGGTGGCCGTGGCGAAGATCGCGCAGGTCACGAGCGTGGCCACCGCCAGCGAGCCGGGCACGCGTGCGAGCGCCAGGTGCAGGCTGTGGAAGAGCTTGGAGATCAGGTTGGCGCGCTCGACCAGGTAGCCCATGAAGACGAAGAGCGGAATGGCGATGAGCACGTCGCTCGCCATCACCGAGAAGGCGCGCTGCACCATGAGGTCGAGCGTCTGCGTCATCGCGCCGCTCGCCGTCTGCCCGCCCGAGTGGTACGCGAAGTAGGCGAAGAGCATGCCCATGCCCATGAGCGTGAACGCGGTGGGAAAGCCCAGCATGATGGCCACCACCACCAGCGCCAGCATCACGAGGCCGATGTGCCCGTTGGTGATCTCGGGCGCGCTCGCCAGCATGTACAGCACGCCGGCGACGATCACGCCCATCAGCGAGAGGCCGAACCACAACTCCTTGCGCAGCTTCATGCGCCCTCCTGGCGCTGGGCCGCAGGCAGCGGCCGGGCCGCGGGGTCGGCGTCGTCGCCGTCGGTCGCGTGGACCATCTCCTTGAGCTTGTCGACGTCGACCTCCTCCACGTCTTCCTCACGCGCGGGCCAGGCGCCGTCGCGCAGGCACACGACGCAGCGCACGATCTCCACCAGCCCCTGCAGCAGCAGCACCGCGCCGGCCACCGGGATCACGAACTTGAACGGGTAGACCGGCAGCGGGTCGGCGTTGAAGGTCTGCTCGCGGATGGCGAGCGAGTCGTTGGCGTAGGTCCAACCGGCCCAGGTGAGCGCCACGATGCCGGGCAGGAAGAAGACGATGTAGAGCAGCAGGTCGATGCTCGCCTGCGTGCGCGGCCGGAAGAAGCCATAGAGCACGTCGCCGCGCACATGGCCCGACTTGGCCAGGGTGTAGGCCCCGGCACACATGAAGAGCGTGCCGTAGAGCATGATCTGCGCGTCGAGCACCCAGGCATGCGGGCGGTTGAGCGCGTAGCGCGAGAACACCTCGGCCGAGATGAGCAGGGTCAGCGCGACGGCAGCCCAAGCGGTGACCTTGCCGAACCAGGTGGACAGCTTGTCCACCGCGAAGAGATAGCGCTGCATCCGTCGTCCCTGCCAGAAAAACACGAGCAGGGGCGCCGCGGTGTGCAGCGCCCCCGAGGCCGGCGCCGGCCGGTCAGGTCTTCTTCGCGCCCTTGCCGAAGTAGCGGCTGTAGGCCATGTTGAAGTCGACCATGTAGTCGTTCTGCCAGGCCTTGGCGCGCTGCGCGAAGGCGCGCTGCGAGTCGAGCACCTTCTTGAAGAGCGGGTTCTCGCCGCCCTTCTTCTTCATGATGTCGTCCCACGCGTCGAGCTGGGCCTTCAAGATGGCGTCGGGCGTCTTGTAGAACTTCACGCCCATCTTCTTCAGCTCGTCGTAGTCCTTCGAGTTGCGGTCGATGGCCTTCCAGCTCATGTCGGCGCTCGCGGCCTGCACACCGTAGTCGACGATGGCGCGCAGCTCGGCCGGCAGCGCGTCGAGCTTGCCCTTGTTGAAGAGGATCTCGAACTGCTCGCCGCTCTGGTGGAAGCTTTGCAGCATGCAGTTCTTGGCCACGTCGGGGAAGCCGAGCACCTTGTCGCTCGAGGCGTTGTTGAACTCGGCGCCGTCGATCAGGCCACGGTCGAGCGCGGGCACGATCTCGCCGCCGGGCAGCGGGTTCACCGCCGCGCCCATCGCGGTGTACATGTCGACCGCGAGGCCGACGGTGCGGAACTTCATGCCCTTCACGTCGGCCGCCTTGCCGATCGGCTTCTTGAACCAGCCGAAGGGCTGGGTCGGCATCGGGCCGTAGAGGTACGAGACGACGTCCATCTTGATGGACTTGTAGATCTCTTCGAGCAGCGCCTTGCCGCCGCCGTAGTTGTGCCAGGCGAGCACCATGTTCGGGTCCATGCCGAAGGCCGGGCCCGAGCCCCAGAGCGCCAGCGCCGAGTTCTTGCCGTAGTGGTAGGCCACCACGCCGTGGCCGCCATCGAGCGTGCCCTTGTTGACGGCTTCGAGCAGCTGGAAGGCAGGCACCACGGCGCCTGCGGGCAGCACCTCGATCTTGAGGCGGCTGCCGGCCATGTCGTTCACCTTCTTGGCGAAGTCGGTGGCGTACTCGTGGAAGATGTCTTTCGCCGGCCAGGTGCTCTGGAAGCGCAGCGAGGTCGTCTGCGCGTTCGACACCATCGGGGCGGCGAGTGCGCCGGCGCCTGCGGCGGCAGCGGTGGCGGTCTTGAGGAAGCGACGACGTTGCGGTGCGGGTGAGCTCACGTGATGTCTCCTTCGGATGGGGTCTGTGGACCGTTCGATACCCGCCCACTCGGTGCGGGGTGAAGGCCTATCCTAGGGACCGCAGCCCCCTCGACGCTGCTGGAACAAACCCGCGGACGCAACCCTGTGGGAACTACGTAGCCGCAGCGCACCATGCGCCAGCCTGGGTCAGAAAACCGTCAGGCGAGCGCACGCCCGATCAGGATCTTCTGCACTTCGCTCGTGCCTTCGTAGATCTGGCAGACGCGCACGTCGCGGTAGAGGCGCTCGACCGGGAAATCGCTCACGTAGCCATACCCACCATGCACCTGGATCGCGGCGGAGCACACGCGCTCGGCCATCTCGCTCGCGAAGAGCTTGGCCATCGCGGCTTCTTTCAGGCAGGGCTGGCCGGCGTCTTTCAGACTCGCCGCGTGGTGGATGAGCTGGCGCGCCGCTTCGATCTGCGTGGCCATCTCGCTCAGAGAAAACTGCACCGCCTGGTGTTCGAAGATCGGCACGCCGAACGCGATGCGTTCCTTCGCGTAGCGCAGGGCCGCCTCGAAGGCGGCGCGCGCCATGCCGACGCATTGCGACGCGATGCCGATGCGCCCGCCTTCGAGACCCGAGAGCGCGATCTTGAGGCCCTGCCCTTCCTCACCGATCAGGTTGGCCGCCGGCACGCGGCAGTTCTCGAACAGGATCTGCGCCGTGTCGCTCGCGTGCTGGCCCATCTTGTCTTCGAGGCGCGCCACGGTGTAGCCGGGCGTCGAGGTCGGCACGAGGAAGGCGCTGATGCCCTTCTTGCCGGCCTGCTTGTCGGTGACCGCCATCACGATGGCGACGTCGCCGTTCTTGCCGCTGGTGATGAACTGCTTCACGCCGTTGAGCACGTAGTCGCCGCCGTCTTTCGTGGCGGTGGTCTTGAGGCCATCGGCCTGCGAGCCCACGTGCGGCTCGGTGAGGCAGAAGGCACCGAGCAGCGCGCCGCTCGCCAGCGGCTTCAGCCATTGCGCCTTCTGCGCCTCGCTGCCCCAGGCCATGAGGATGGAACAGACAGGGCAGTTGTTGACGCTCACGACCGTCGACGTGGCGCCATCGCCGGCGGCGATCTCCTCCAGGATGAGCGAGAGGCTCAGGTAGTCGAGCCCCGCACCGCCCCACTCGGTGGGCACGGCCACGCCGTAGCAGCCGAGTGCGGCCAGGCCTTTCAATTCGTCGGCGGGGAAGTGGTGCGTCTTGTCCCACTGCGCGGCCTGCGGGGCGATGCGGTCCTGCACGAAGGCGCGCACGGCGTCCTGGATGGCACGGTGGTCGTCGGACAGCAGCATGGTCTGGCCCTCTTCAGTCGTCGGCGAGGATGTTGCGCAGCGCTTCCAGCAGGCGGTCGGTCTGCGCCTCGTCGCCGACGCTGATGCGCAGGTAATCGGCAATGCGCTCCGGTTGCGCGAAGCGCCGCACCAGCACGCCCTGCTGGCGCAACGCGGCGGCCAGCGCCTCGCCGCGGCGCTGCGGGTGGCGGGTGAAGACGAAATTAGCCTGCGAGGGCAGCGTCTCGAAACCCATCGTGTGCAGCGCGGCCACGAGCCATTCGCGGGTGGCCACCACCGCATCGCGGGTGTGCTCGAAATAGGCGACGTCTTCGATGGCGGCGATGGCACCGGCCGTGGCCAGCCGGTCGAGCGGGTAGGAGTTGAAGCTGTCCTTCACGCGCCTCAGGCCTTCGATCAGCGGCGCCTGGCCCATGGCGAAGCCCACACGCAGGCCGGCGAGCGAGCGTGACTTCGACATCGTGTGCACCACCAGAAGGTTCGGGTGCTGCGCAATCAGCGGCACGGCGGAGTCGGCGCCGAAGTCGACATAGGCCTCGTCGATCACGACCAGCGTGTCGGGGCGCGCCATGAGCAGGCGTTCGATCTCCGTGCGCGGCAATGCGCGGCCGGTCGGGGCATTGGGGTTGGGGAAGATGACCGCACCCGCCCCGGCGTGCAGGTAGTCGTCGATGCGCAGGCTCAGGTCGTCGGCCAGTGGCACCGCGCGATACGGGATGCCGTAGAGACCGCAATACACCGGGTAGAAGGCGTAGGTGATGTCGGGGAAGAGCAGCGGGCGCGGCGCGTGGTTGAGCAGCGCCATGAACACATGCGCGAGCACCTCGTCGGAGCTGTTGCCGACGAACACCTGGTCGGGCGCCAGCCCGTGGTGCCCGGCGATCGTCTCGCGCAGCGTGCGCCCGGTCGGCTCGGGGTACAGGCGAAGCGCCTCGCCGACTTCGCCGCGCAAGGCCGCCAGCACGCGCGGGCTGGGCGGGTACGGGTTCTCGTTGGTGTTGAGTTTGACGAGGCCGGCGACCTGCGGCTGCTCGCCCGGTACGTAGGGGACGAGGCCGTGGACCACCGGGCTCCAGAAAGGGCTGCTCACCATGCGATGGGGGTTCCGTCGTGGTCGAAAAACTGGCCGTTGTCGGAGGGTGTGAGGCCGGCGATCACGCGGCGCATGTGGCCCACGCTCACGTCGACTGCGAGGTCGGCGCCCGCGCCGCCCATGTCGGTGCGCACCCAGCCGGGGTGGAAGCTCACGCAGGTGGCCTTGTCTTGCAGGACGATCGACGCGTCTTTCAGCACCGAGTTGACCGCCGCCTTCGACGCGCGGTACAGCCAGCCGCTCGCCGAACTGCGCGGGCCGATCGCGCCCATGCGCGACGACAGCACCGCGAGCTTCGCGCCCGGCGCGAGCGCGTCGGCGATCTGCGGGATCACGCGCATGGGGCCGAGCACGTTGGTGTGCATCACCGTGTCGAAATCGGCCTCGGTGGGCGGTTGCAGACCGCGCGTGCTCGGCCCGTAGACGCCCGCCACGACGATGGCCACGTCGAAGGCCGCGCCTTCGATCTGCCAGCCCAGGCGCGAGGCGCTCTCGGTGCTGGCCACGTCGAGCTGCAGCGCCGTGGCGCCAAGCTCGCGCAAGGCCTTCAGGCCTTCATCGCTGCGTGCGGTGGCGGTGACCTGGGCCTTGTCGGCCCGGTACTGGCGCACGAACTCGAGGCCGATGCCGCGGGAAGCGCCGATGACGAGGATGTTCATTCAGAGCAGTTCCACGCCGAGCGCCGTCGCCTCGCCGCCGCCGATGCACAGCGCCGCCACACCCCGCTTCTTGCCCTGCTTGCGCAAGGCCCCGAGCAGCGTGACCACGATGCGCGCGCCGCTCGCGCCGATCGGGTGGCCGAGCGCACAGGCTCCGCCGTGCACGTTGACGATCTCGTGCGGCAGCTTGAACTCGTGCATGGCCGCCATCGTGACGGCGGCGAAGGCTTCGTTGACCTCCCACAGGTCCACATCCTTTGCCGCCCAGCCGTTCTTGTTGAGCAGCTTGTCGATCGCGCCCACCGGCGCGGTGCTGAACCAGGCCGGTGCCTGCGCATGCACCGTGTGGCCGACGATGCGGGCGACCGGCGCGAGCTTCATCTGCTTCGCCGTCGACTCGCGCATCAGCACGAGTGCCGCCGCGCCATCGGAGATGCTCGATGCGTTGGCGGCGGTGATGGTGCCGTCCTTCTTGAACGCGGGCTTGAGGCCCGGAATCTTGTCGAGCTTGGCCTTGAAGGGCTGCTCGTCGTGCTTCACCACCGTGTCACCGGCCTTGCCCTTGAGCGTGACGGGCGCGATCTCCCAGTCGAAGCTGCCGTCTTCATTGGCCGCCTTGCTGCGTTGGGTGGAGGCGATGGCAAACGCGTCCTGCGCCTCGCGGCTGAACTGGTACTTGGCCACGCACTCCTCGGCAAAGACACCCATCGCACGGCCCCGCTCGTAGGCGTCTTCCAGGCCGTCCATCGCCATGTGGTCGAACATCTGCGCCGCACCGTAGCGCACGCCCTTGCGCGCGAACATGAGGTGTGGCGCGTTGGTCATGCTTTCCATGCCGCCGGCCACCATCACGTCGGCGCTTTCGGCCTTCAGCATGTCGTGCGCGAACATCATCGCGCGCATGCCGGAGCCGCACATCTTCGACAGCGTCACGGCACCGGCCGACTGCGGCAGGCCTGCGCCGAGCGCCGCCTGGCGCGCGGGCGCCTGGCCCTGGCCGGCCATCAGGCAGTTGCCCATCAGCACTTCGTTGACGGCATCACCTGGAATGCCGGCGCGTTCGACCGCGGCCCGGATGGCGACCGCGCCCAGCTCGTGGGCGGCGAGGTTGCTGAAATCACCCAGCATGCCGCCGATGGGCGTGCGGGCGGCGGAGACGATGACGATGGATTCGGTGGACATGGAACTGCTCCTTCACGACAGGATGACCGCGCCGCGCTCCTCCTGCGCGACACGCTTGATGTAACTCTGGAAACCCGGGTCCTCGCCGCGCAGCAAGAGCGGCAGGGCGTTGAAGAAATCGTCGCGGCGGCACCACTCGCGCATGTAGTCGTCCCACGAGTTCCAGCGGCGCTGCTCGGTGGTCGACATGTCGTCCTTCCAGGCCACGAGGTAGGCGCGCTCGAAGAGCGAGATGAGCATGTCGAAGATCACGAGCATGCGCTCGTTCTGCTCGGGCGTGGGGTTGGGCAGCGCGGTGTTGGTGCGCAGCTGCAGGTCGGAATTCGCGAGCACGATCTTCAGGAAATCGTTGTACGCATCCGACAGCAGCTGGTAGCCCTCTTCCTCTTCGTTTTCGCGCTCGCGCCGCTGCTCGAAGAGGAAGACGCCGATGGCGAAGGGCAGGCCCACGACCGTGACCACGAAGCTTGCGAGTTCGAAGAAGTCACGGAAGTTCATGGCTCGAACTCAGGCTAGGCGAGGCTGTTGTCGAGCGCCGAGGGGTTCTCGGGCTGCAACTCGGAGCGGCGCCGCTCCTGCCCGTCGGGTGGCACGCCATCGCGCAGGCGGCGCTGGTTCTTGAAGCGCTTGGCCGGGTCGTAGGGGAACACATCGTGCACGTGGCCGGCCAGGATGCGGTCCTTGTGGCCCTGCCAGAACGCCACGTCGAGCAGGTCGCCGTGGTGCTTCATGAAGACGTCGCGCACCGCCGGGTTGCCGAGCAGGAAGGGGCCGAAGGTCTCGGGGAAGACGTCGTGCTTGCCGACGTGGTACCAGATCTCGCCCGACATCTCTTCTTCCTCGTTGCGCGGCGTGGGCACCTTGCGGAAGTTGCAGTCGGTGAGGTACTCGATCTCGTCGTAGTCGTAGAACACGACCTTGCCGTTGCGCGTGACGCCGAAGTTCTTCCAGAGCATGTCGCCGGGGAAGATGTTGGCCGCCACCAGGTCCTTGATGGCGTTGCCGTATTCGATGACGGCATGCGCCATGCGCGAGGGTTCGGCTTCCTGCAGGTAGATGTTGAGCGGGATCATGCGCCGCTCGATGTAGACGTGGCGGATCACGAGGTCGTCGCCGTCTTCTTCGAGCAGGCTCGGGCAGAAGTGCTTGAGCTCGGCGACGAGCTCTTCCTCGAACCGGGCGCGCGGGAAGGCCACGTTGCTGTACTCCAGCGTGTCGGCCATGCGGCCCACGCGGTCGTGTGTCTTCACGAGCAGGTACTTGCTCATGATGAGCTCGCGCGTGGTTTCCTTCGGTGGCGGGAAGAAGTCCTTGATGACCTTGAAGACGAAGGGGAACGAGGGCAGGTCGAACACCAGCATCACCATGCCCTTGATGCCGGGCGCGATGCGGAACTTGTCGGACGAATGCCGAAGGTGCGCGAGGAAGTCGCGGTAGAAGAGGTTTTTGCCCTGCTTCTGCAGGCCGAGCGCGTTGTAGATCTCGGATCTGGGCTTCCTCGGCATCAGCGAGCGCAGGAACTGCACATACGCCGACGGGATCTCCATGTCGACGAGGAAGTAGGCGCGCGCGAAGCTGAACAGCATCTGCAGCTCGTCTTCGCCGAACAGCATGGTGTCGATCACCAACAAACCCGACGCCGGCGAATGCAGGATGGCCAGCGCAAACGGCGTCTCGTTGAAGCCGTTGATGATCTTGCCGACGATGTAGGCGCCCTTGTTGCGGAAAAAGAGCGAGCTCAGCACCTGCACCTGGAAGTTGGCGCGCGGGCGGAAGTCGCCCAGCTCGCGCGCCACGGCGGTGAGCACGTGGTCGACGTCGCGGCCCAGGTCTTCGAAGTCGCGCGCCAGCTGGAAGTTGTTGACCACGCGCAGCCAGGTGTCGCGCATCGTCTCCTTCGTGGGGTAGTAGGCGCGGTAGGTGGGCTGGAAGGTGGGCTCTTCGTTCTCGATGTACTCGGTGCTGACGGCCGGGCGCAGGAAGATGAAATCGTTGTGGAAGTAGCTGCGGTGCAGGATCTTGGTCGTGACCGAATTGAAGAAGGTCTCGGCCAGCTCCGGCTGGTGGTGGTTGGTGAGCAGGCCGATGTAGTGCAGCTTGACCTGCTGCCACACGTTCATCGAGAGCGTGCTGGCCATGAACTCGGTCTGCAAGCGCTCGGCGCATTCCTCGACGCGCATGTCGTAGAACTCGATGCGCTCGCGTTGCGCGCGCTGCTGGCCGTGCCAGTCGGCGGCTTCGAAGCGCTTCTTCGCCTGGGCGCTCGTCTCGCGGAAGAGCGTGTAGTGGCGGTCGAAACCGTCGAGCATCGCGTTGGCGATGTCGAAAGCGCGCAGGTCGTTCAGCTCCTGCGGGAAGACCGCCATGCGCTTCATAGGGCCCCGTGCGCGGTGACGGGGGCCAGGTCGGACGCCGAGTCGGGCGTGTAGCGCAGGCGCACGTCGGTGATGGCCTTCTCGTACGCGGGCACCGCCTCGTCGGGGCCCGAGACCGTCATGTGCAGGTCTTGCAGAAGACCGTTGTGCAAGCCATAGACCCAGCCGTGCACCACCAGCTCCTGCCCGCGGCCCCAGGCGTCTTGCACGATGGTGGTCTGGCAGGCGTTGAGCGCCTGTTCGATCACGTTCAGCTCGCACAGGGCGTTGACCCGTTGGCTCGCGTCGACCATGTCGAGCCAGTTCTGGTGGCGGTTGCGCACGTCCTGCACGTGGCGGATCCAGTTGTCGGCGAGGCCGACGCGCTGGTCACGCAGGGCCGCGGCCACACCGCCGCAGTTGGAATGGCCCACGACGATGATGTGCTTGACCTTCAGCATGTCGGTCGCGAACTGGATCACCGACAGGCAGTTGAGGTCGGAGTGCACGACGACGTTGGCGACGTTGCGGTGCACGAAGAGCTCGCCCGGCAGGAGACCGACCAGGTCGTTGGCCGGCACGCGGCTGTCGGCACAACCGATCCACAGGTACTGCGGCGCCTGCTGCTTGAGCAGGCTGGTGAAGAAGCCGGGGCTGCGCGCTTCGGTGTCGCGCGCCCAGCGCAGGTTGTTGCCGAAGAGTTCTGAAAGTTCGTTGCTCATATGTTGCAGTGCGCCAAAAGACCCGCCAGTCTGTCACATCGTCTCGGCAAAGAGCTCGCGGCCGATCAGCATGCGGCGAATCTCGCTGGTGCCGGCGCCGATCTCGTAGAGCTTGGCGTCGCGCCACAGGCGGCCGAGCGGGTACTCGTTGATGTAGCCGTTGCCGCCGAAGATCTGGATGCCCTCGCCGGCCATCCAGGTGGCCTTCTCGGCGCACCAGAGGATGACGCTCGCGCAGTCTTTTCGCACCTGGCGCACGTGCTCGCTGCCCAGCGCGTCGAGATTCTTGCCCACGGTGTAGCAATAGGCGCGTGCGGCCTGCAGCACGGTGTACATGTCGGCCACCTTGCCCTGGATGAGCTGGAACTCGCCGATGCTCTGGCCGAACTGCTTGCGGTCGTGGATGTAGGGCACCACGTTGTCCATCACCGACTGCATGATGCCAATGGGGCCGGCGGCGAGCACGGCGCGCTCGTAGTCGAGGCCGCTCATCAGCACCTTGGCGCCACCGTTGAGCGCGCCCAGCACGTTCTCGGCCGGCACTTCCACGTTCTGGAACACCAACTCGCCGGTGTGGCTGCCGCGCATGCCGAGCTTGTCGAGCTTCTGCGCGATGGAAAAACCCTTCATGCCCTTCTCGATCAGGAAGGCGGTGACGCCACGTGCGCCGAGTTCGGGCTCGGTCTTCGCGTAGACGACGAGCGTGTCGGCATCGGGGCCGTTGGTGATCCAGAACTTGCTGCCGTTGAGCAGGTAGTAGCCGCCCTTGTCTTCCGCCTTCAGCTTCATGCTGATGACGTCGGAGCCGGCGTTGGGCTCGCTCATCGCGAGCGCCCCCACGTGCTCACCGCTGATGAGCTTGGGCAGGTATTTCTTGCGCTGCGCCTCGTTGCCGTTGCGGCGGATCTGGTTCACGCACAGGTTGCTGTGCGCGCCATACGACAGGCCCACGCTGGCCGAGGCGCGGCTGATCTCCTCCATCGCCACCATGTGCGCGAGGTAGCCCATGCCGGCGCCGCCGTATTCCTCGCCGACCGTCACGCCGAGCACGCCGAGCGCACCCATCTTGCGCCACAGGTCCATCGGGAACTGGTCGCTCTTGTCGATCTCGGCGGCGCGTGGCGCGATCTCGGCCTGCGCGAAGTCGTGCACGCTCTCGCGCAGGGCGTCGATGTCGTCGCCAAGCTGGAAATTGAGGCCGGGCAGGTTCATGGGGGTCTCCTGTTAACTCTTGCTGCTCTGGGCGAGAAGGCGCTTGGCCTCCTTCTCATGGCTGCGCACCTCGTCGAGCGTGACGTTGAGGTCGGCCATCTGCTGCTCGAGCTGGGCGCGGTGCACGGCCAGCACGGTGAGGAATTTCTTGAGCTGGGGCACGGTGTCGCGCGGCGACTCGTACATGTCGACCAGCTCCTTCACCTCGGAAAGCGTGAGGCCGAGCCGCTTGCCACGCAGCGTGAGCTTGAGCCGCGTGCGGTCGCGCGGGCTGTAGACGCGGTTGCGGCCCTGGCGCTGCGGCTGCAGCAGGCCGCAGTCTTCATAGAAGCGGATGGCGCGGGTGGTGAGGTCGAATTCCTTCGCCAGCTCGCCGATGGTGTAGGTGGTGGTCTGCCCTGCGGAAGGGCTTGAAACCTGCGCGACAGCAGAGGCGGACATGGCTTCCTAGAATGCGCGATCAATTGACGTATACGTAAAGTGTAGCTAAGGGCCTGCTGGCATATGAATCATCCCTTCGTAGCGCCCCCAAGCGGGCGCAATCTAGGCGCAAAGCGGAACCGGGGTAGGGCCCCGGTGAGCATTTGCAACGACGAGTGCGCCCGCCTGGGGGCGCTACCCGAAGGGCCGGGGCTGCAAGGGGCGCATCGCGTCGTTGCAGTCCTTGGCCGGGGGGCGACCCCGGCCGGCGGCCTGCGCCTAGCGCTGCACCCCTTGCAGCCCCGGCGCAGGGATGATTCATATGCCAGCAGGCCCTTGCCATGAATGCTCTCGAACACGAGCTGACTTATCCGTTCGGCGACACCTTGCCAGAACCGGGCACGACGATGGAAGTGGCCCCCGGCGTGCGCTGGGTGCGCATGACCCTGCCTTTCGCGCTGGACCACATCAACCTCTGGCTGCTGCGCGACGAGATTGACGGCCCCAAGGGCAAGGTTCAGGGCTGGAGCATCGTCGACTGCGGCATCGCCAACGACGCCACCCGCGCGTGCTGGGAGCAGGTGTTCGCGAACGAACTGCAAGGCCTGCCCGTGCTGCGCGTGATCGTCACCCACCTGCACCCCGACCACATCGGCCTCTCGGCCTGGCTCACCGAACGCTGGACCACGCCCGAGCACGAGTGCCGCCTGTGGATCAGCGGCACCGACTACAACGGCGCGCGCATGTCGAGCAACCCCAGCGCGAAGGCCAGTGTCATCACGCCCGTCTTCGCCAAGAGCCACGGCATCACCGACCCCGAAGCGCTGCAGATGATCCAGACCCGCGGCGGCCACTACGCGACGATGGTGCCCAAGGTGCCCGATCGGTTCCGCCGCATGGTCGACGGCGACGTGATCCGCATCGGTGGCCACGAATGGCACTGCCACGTGGGCTACGGCCACGCACCGGAGCACATCTCGCTGCACTGCCCCAGCTTAAGCGTGCTGATCTCCGGCGACATGGTGCTGCCGCGCATCTCCACCAACGTGGGCGTGCACGAGAACGAGCCCGAAGGCGACCCGCTCAAGCGTTACCTCGATTCGGTGGAGCGCATGCGCGCCCTGCCCGCCGACAGCCTGGTGCTGCCCTCGCACGGCCGGCCGTTCAAGGGCCTGCACACCCGCATCGACCAGCTCCAGCAGCACCATGACGAGCGTCTGGCCGAGGTGATGGACGCCTGCGCCAAGGCGCCGCAAAGCGCGGCCGACCTGCTCGGCGTGCTCTTCAAGCGCAAGCTCGACCTGCACCAGACCACGTTTGCGATGGGCGAGTCGATCGCGCACCTGCACGCGCTGTGGCACGCCGGCAAGCTGGTGCGCCGGCTGGGTGCCGACGGCGTGCTGCGCTTCAGCCCGGCCTGACGCCGGCCGCCGACACCACCCAGCGCTGGCACGCCGCCAGCACCTGCTGCAAGGTGCCAGCGGCCGGCGCGTGGAACGCGAGGCCGATGTGGCGCCGCACGTCACGCAGCTCGGCGCAGTCGTCACGCACCACCACGCCAGGCTGCGCCTGCACCGCGTGCAGCGGCGCGATCGTCACGCCCACGCCGGCCGCCACCAGGCCCTGCGCCCACTCCTCGCTGTGCACGCGCGCCCGCACCTCGGGCTGCACTGCGCCGCGGCCGAGCGCCGCCTGCCAGCTGTCGCTCATCTCGCAGTGCGTGCGCTCGACGAAGGCCTGGCCGTGCAGGTCGGCGAGTTGCAGCGCTTCCTTCACCGCCAGCGGGTGCTCCTCGGGCACGAGCAGCACGTACTGCTCTTCCCACAGCGTGACGAACTCGGTGCCCTCGTCGGCACAGGTGGCGGCGGTGAGCGCCGCATCGGCTGGCGCCTCGTCGTCGGCCAGGCTCAGGGCGAGCGTGGGGATGTCGCGCCGCAGTTGGCGCAGCAGCGCGCCGGTGCGCTCCACGCTCAAGGACGGCAGCACGCGCAGGGCAAAGGGCAACTCGCCGCCCGGCCGGAAGCTCGCGCTGATGGCCTCGGTGTCGGCCAGCAGCTTGCGCGCCAGCCGGTAGAGGCGCTGCGCCGCGGGCGTGGGCTCCAGGCCGCGGTGCTGGCGCAGGAAGAGGCGCACCTGCAGCTCTTCTTCGATCTGCGCGATGGCACCCGAGATCGCCGGCTGCGTGACGAAGCAGACGCGCGCCGCACCCACCGTGCTGCGCTCTTCGAAGGCGGCGCAGAAGTAGCGCAGGTTGCGCAGGCTCAGCATCGCCCCGTCACTCCTGCACGGCCGGAAAGCGCGGCAGCGTGCGCGCGACATGCTCGTCGTGCGCCGGCACCACGGTGAGCTGCGGGTGGCGCTGCATCAGGCGGTGGATCTGCACGATGGCGCGGCGGTTGTCGGCGTTGTCGTGGTCGAGCTTCACGGCCTTGCGGGTGATCCAGGGCCGGTCGGCGGCGCGCTGCAGGCCCTCGAGCGTCCAGGTCACGTCGCCGGTGAAGAAGTAGCGCCGCCCGGAGGGCAGGTGGACAAAGAGGCCCACATGACCCGCGGTGTGGCCGGCCAGCGGCACCAGCACCACCGAGCCATCGCCGAACACGTCGCGCCGGCCAGCGAAGCCCATGTACGGCTCGGCGATGAAGCTCAGCTCACGCCAGCGCTTCACCCCGCTGAACTGGCTCTGGATGAACGCCGGCGGGTGGCCGAGCGCCGCGTGTTCGCGCTCGGCGGGCTGCATCCAGACCTCGGTGTCGGGGAAGTCGGGCAGGCCGCTCACGTGGTCCCAGTGCATGTGCGAAGGCACGATGGCCATGAGGCTGGCCGCCGCCACGCCGTGGCGGGCGAGCTGATCGGCGGCCGGCTCCTCGGCGCGGTAGCCGAAGAACTCGCGGTCGATCACACCATTGACGGCGAACTGTTGCGCCACCTGGCGGCCGAGGCCGGTGTCGAAGAGCAGCGTGCCCTGCGGGTGGCGCACCAGCACCGCCGAGTGCACCGGCCGGCGCGGCGTGAACCAGCTGCCGCCGGCCACGACCAGCGCTTCGAGCGTGCCGGCCGATTCCCCCGTGCGCAGCACCGAAACCGCAAGCCCCTTCGGTGGGCGCGCCACCGGCCACTCGGCCGGAACGTCGGCCAGGCCCGGCACGGCGGCCGGGTCCAGCGGCCGGTCCTGCCAGGCCAAAAAGGCGGCACCAGCCGCCAGCACGGCAGCGCCGCCGATCACCCACTTCAGCACCGCCTTCATCGACAAACACCCCGTGATGGATAGAAGGCCCGCACGGTAGCGGCGCCGCATCGATCACGGAAATCTTATTTGTCTTTCGTTCGACGATGTTTTTCTTATACCAAGCGCGCCGCGTTCAGGCCGCCGGGCGGTAGGGCTTGAAGACGTCGCGCAGCGGCACCGGCGCACGCGAGGCCGGCTGCGAGAGCGAGCGTTCGATCTCGTTGAGGTGCCGGCGCATCTCGGTGCCAGCCGCCGCGGCCGAGTCGCCCTTGCCGATCACCTGCAACAGGCTCTTGTGGCTGTGCGCCACGCACATCGGCTCGCCGGGGGCCTTGTAGAGCGCCATCAGCAACGAGGTCGTGGGCAAGAGCTCTTCGAGCAGCCTCACGAAGATCGGGTTGCCGCTCATCTGCGCGAGCTTCAGGTGGAACTCGCCAGACAGGCGGATGGCCTCCTGCTTGTTTTGCGACTTGGTGGCACGCGCCTCGGCCTCGACGATCTGCTTCAGCTCGGCCAGCTGCGCCGCGCTCAACCTGCCCACGAGCCGCCGCGCGACCTCGCACTCGACCACACGCCGTGCATCGAACACATGCTCGCCGTCGCGGCGCGTGGGCTCGGGCACCTGTGCGCCGCGGTTGGGGCGCAGCACGATCACGTTGTCTTGTGCGAGCTTGTGCAGGGCCTGGCGCACCAGGGTGCGCGAGACGGCGAAGGTCTCGGCCAGCTCCTCCTCGCGCAGGCGGGTGCCGGGGGCCAGGCGGTGGTCGACCACGGCGGCGTAGATCGCGTCGTAGACGCGGTCGGCGGCCATCACGGGGCCGGTTTCGTCAGTCTCTGTCTTGCGCGGACGGCTGGGCATGCGGCATTGTCACGCGCGCACGGGCTGGCGCTTGAGAAGGCGGATGAGCAGCAGCGTGCCACCCATCACCGCAAACGACACCACGGTCGTCACCGTGCCCAGCGCATAGATCGCCGGGGTGGTGACGGTGCTGGTGAGGCCCTGCAACTCGAGCGGCAACGTGTTCACGTCGCCGATGGCCTGCGAGGTGCGGGCGATCTCGTCCCAGCTGAGCGTGAAGCCGAACATGCCCACGCCCACGAGGCTCGGGGCGATGAGCGGCAGCACCACGTGACGGAAGCTCTGCCAGGGTGTGGCGCCCAGGTCGTCAGCCGCTTCTTCGTAGGCCGGGTTGAAGCGGTTGAAGACGGCCAGCATGATGAGCAGGCCGAAGGGCAGCGTCCAGGTGAGGTGCGCGCCGAGGGCCGAGGTATAGAGGCCCATCGCAGTGCCATAACTTTCGAGCCAGCTGCCGAGGCCGATGGTTTCGAGCCCGCTCTTGAGCAGCGTGTCGATCAGGCGGAATTGCAGGCCGATGCCGAGCGACACCACGATCGACGGCATGATGAGGCTGGCCACCGAGGTGTAGAAGAGCAGGCCCGAGCCCTTGAACTTCTTGCGGAACGCGAGGCCTGCGCCGAGCGAGAGCAGCACGGTGCACAGCATCACCACGATGCCGAGTGCCACCGAGCGGCGGAAGGCGGCGGCGATGTCGACCACGCCCATGCCTTCCCACAACTTGGCGAACCAGTGGAAGGACACGCCGCGCATCGGGAAGGTGAGGCCCCCCTCCGGACCCTGGAAGCTCAGCACGAAGATCGTGAACATCGGGCCGTAGAGAAACAGCACAAAGGCGCCGAACACGGCCGCGAGGGCGTAGAAGCTGCCGGGGCGCTTGCCTTCCTGCATCACAGCTCCTTTCGGATGTCGACGAGCTTCGTGAGCCCCCAGATCATCATCAGCGTGACGATGAGCAGGATCACCGCATTGGCCGCCGCCATCGGGAACTGGAGGTAGCTCGTCTGCACCTGGATGATCTTGCCGACCGAGGCGATCTGCTGCCCGCCCATCACGCCGATGGTGACGAAGTCGCCCATCACGATGGTGATGACGAAGATGGAGCCGATGACGATGCCGGTGCGGCACAGCGGCACGATCACGTTCCACACCGTCTGCCAGCCGGTGGCGCCGTTGTCGCGGGCGGCTTCGAGCAGCGCGCGGTCGATGCGCATCATCGAGTTGAAGATGGGCACGATCATGAACATCGTGTACAGGTGCACGAAGGCCAGCACCACCGAGAAGTCGCTGAAGAGCAGCCACTCGATGGGCGTCTCGATGACGTTGGCGCCGATCAGCGCCTGGTTCACCACGCCGTTGCGCCCGAGCAGCGGCACCCACGAGATCATGCGGATCACGTTGGACGTCCAGAACGGGATGGTGCACAGGATGAAGAGCAGCGTCTGCGCGCCCACCGAGCGCACATGGAAGGCGAGGAAGTACGCGACCACGAAGCCGATCACGAGCGTGATCAGCCAGACGAGGAAGCAGAACTTGAGCGTGGAGAGGTAGGTCTTCAGCGTGACACACAGCTCCGAGGTGGAGCCGCAGCCGTTGAAGACCTCGATGTAGTTCTGCGCGGTGAAGGCGGGGATCAGCTCGTAGTCGGTGGCGCGCCAGAAGCTGACGATCGCCACCAGCACCAGCGGCAGCACGAGGAAGAGCACGAAGACCAGGGTGAACGGCGTGGCCTGCGCCCAGGCCGAGAGCCCGCCGCGCGGCCTCTCGGCTTGGGGCGGTGAGGTAGGGGTGCTCATCAGGCCCGCCGTGTCAGGTGTCAGAACGAATGGCTGAGGCCGAGGGTGAAGACGTTCTGGCTCTTGGCGCCCGCGGCCAGGCCATAGAAGCTCTCGGTGGCCGTGCCCTTGTTCTTCATCGCCACCACGTTGGCATTCACCTGCGTGCGCTTCGAGAGGTTGTACTTGCCGAGCACGCGGAAGAAGTGCGAGTCGTTCGACGAGCTCTTCAGGTCACGCGCCACATAGTCGACCGACACCGCAGCGGGGCCGAAGCCGAAGTCGGCGCCGATGTCGTAGGCCGCGGCCTTGTACGCGCCGGCCACCAGCGAGTAGTCGTCGTACTCGTTGTCGGCGCTCGAGTAGCCGCCGCGCACCGTCACCGAGCCGATGCTGTAGGCCACACCGCCGCTGGTCAGCTTGTTGACCAGGCCCACGCGCTTGGCCTCGTGGTAGGTCAGCCCGGCCTTGACGGGGCCTATGGCGTACACACCGCCCACCTCCACGGTGCGCGGCGTGGTGGAGCTGCCTTCGCCTGCACCGACCAGGGCTTCGACCGTCAAGCCACCCAGGTTCGGCGACACGTACTTCACCGAGTTGTTCACCAGGTCGCTGGTGAAGCCGAAGCCGGTGAAGTTGAAGACCGCGAAGCCGCCGAAGACGAAGAAGTTGCCCAGCATGTCGTCGTTGATGTTCCAGTGGCGGCCGGCCGTCACCGTGCCCAGCATGCTGCTGGAGAGGCCGACATTGGCACCACGACCCCAGAACGGCGCGCCAGCCGCGCCGGTGTCAGGCCCGATGGCCGATTCGAGGTTGAACACGGCGGACAGACCGCCACCCAGGTCTTCGCTGCCCTTGAAGCCCAGGCGGGCCGGGTTCACACGCCCCGGCTCGATCTTGTTGACCTTGCCGGTGGGCGTGTTGGTGGCATGCACGTAGTCGGTGGAGACGATGCCGTAGACGGTGACGCTGGATTGCGCCTGCGCGAGGCCGCAGGCGGCGAAGGCCGCGACGGTGAGAGCGGAGCGAGCGATGTTGGATTGCACGATGGTTCCCTCAAGAAGTACTTTGTGGTGATGATGTTTTTGGGGCGAGCGGAGCGACGGTCAGGCTGCGACGAACTCGTTCCACTTTTGGACCATGTAGGCGTTCTCATCCATGATCGCGTTCCAGCAGGCGATGCCGCCCATGCGTTGCTCATAGCTGCCGCCGTCGCGCACGCTGCCGGCCTTGGCCAGGAGGTCGCCGTTGGGAGACTTGATGTCGCTGGTGGCCGGCTTGCCTTCCATCCAGTAGGCCCACTCGTACGGCTCCATCTTGGCCTTGGCCGTCTCGAGCACCGCGCTGTAGTAGCCCTGGCGATTCAGGTACGCACCGGCCCAGCCGTCGAGGAACCAGTTGATGAACTCGTAGACGGCGTCGGCCTTCTTGCCCGTCACACTCTTGGGCACGCCGAAACCCGCAGCCCAGGCGCGGTAGCCTTCCTTCAGCGGCTGGAAGGTGCAGGCGATGCCCTTGGTGCGCACCGCGGTGACGGCCGGTGACCACATCGACTGAATCACCACCTCGCCCGAGGCCATCAGGTTCACGCTCTCGTTGAAGTCCTTCCACAGCGCGCGGAACTGGCCCGCCTTCTTGGCGTCGATCAAGGTCTTGATCGTGAGGTCGATCTCCTTCTTGGTCATGTTGCCCTTGTCGGGGTACTTGTAGATGCCCGCGGCCTCGACCACCATCGCCGCGTCCATGATGCCGATCGACGGGATGTTGAGGATCGCCGCCTTGCCCTTGAACTCAGGGTTCAAGAGCTCCCTCCACGACTCGATGGGGCGCTTGATGAGGTCGGGGCGGATGCCCAGCGTGTCGGCGTTGTAGACGGTGGGGATCAGCGTCATGAACTGCGTGGGGCTCGCCGCGAACGTCTTCGCATCGGGCTTCTCCACGTACATCACCTTCTTGGGCGCGGTGCCCTGGTCACCCACCTTCTTGCCCGCGACCTCGCCCTTGGTGAAGAGCGTGGTGATCTTGTCGGCGTTCTTGATGCGCTTGGTGTCGATGCCGAGCAGGTTGCCGGTGGGCAGGATCTTCTTGAGCGAGAAGTACTCGGTGTCGATCAGGTCGAAGCTGTTGGGCGCGGTGACGGCGCGCTTGGTCACGTCGTCGGTGGTGACCGGGATGTACTGGATCTTGATGCCGGTGTCTTTCTCGAACTTCTCGGCGATGGCCTTGTCCTGGTTCACCGCGGTGCCGAGGTAGCGCAAGGTGATCTTTTCCTGGGCGTGCACGAAGGGGAAGCCCATCGCGCCGCCTGCAGCCACGGCGCCTTTGAGCAGGGTGCGGCGGGTGGCGTCGGGTTGGGCAGTCTTGTCTTGCGGGTCGGACATGGTCAGGGCTCCTTGATCGGGATGTGGGGGAAGAAAGGTCAGGCGCTGGGTTGCAGCGCATGGGCAGCGTGCGGCAGCCACGAGACATGCGCCGTGTCGCCCGGCTGCCAGGGCGCGGCGTCGAACTCGGCATCGGGCAAGGTGGCCGTCCATTGCGCATCGGCCTTCTCACCCTGTGCGCCTTGCGGCACCAGGCTCAGCTGCACGTAGGTGCCCTGGTATTCGATGGCCTTCACGGCGGCGGGCCGCGTCGTGCCACTGGCGCTGCGCGTCAGCTGCATGCGGTCGGCACGCACGGCGATGGGGCCCGCCTCGGAGGCGATCACGTTGTGCGCGCCCATGAAGCGCGCCACGAACTCGGAACGCGGCGCATTGAACACCTCGCGCGGCGAGCCGGTCTGCTCGATGCGGCCGTGGTTCATCACCACCACCTGGTCGGCAAGCGCCATCGCTTCTTCTTGCGAGTGGGTCACGTGCACGAAGGTGAAGCCCAGCTCCTGCTGCCAGCGCTTGAGCTCGGCGCGCATCTGCACACGCAGGAAAGGGTCGAGCGCGGAAAGCGGCTCGTCGAGCAGCAGCACGCGCGGTTCGGTCATCAGCGCGCGGGCGAGTGCCACCCGCTGCTGCTGCCCCCCGGAGAGCTCGCTCGGCAGGCGCGCGAGGTAGGGCGTCATCGAGACCAGCGCCAGCAGCTCCTTCGCCCGCGCCTGGCGCTCAGGCACGGGCTTGCCGCGCATCTTCCAGCTGAAGGCCACGTTGTCGAGCACCGAGAGGTGCGGGAAGAGCGCGTAGCTCTGGAACATCATCGCCGTGCCACGGTCGGCGGCGGCGCTGTAGGTGATGTACTTGTTGCCCAGCAGGATCTGCCCGTCGCTCGCCAGCTCGTGGCCCGCGATCATGCGCAGCGTCGAGGTCTTCCCGCAGCCCGAGGGTCCGAGCAGGCAGCAGTAGCTGCCCGACGGGATGGTGAGGTCGATGCCATCGACCGCCACGGTGTTGCCATAGCGTTTGACGAGCGAGGTCAGCACCAGGGACGAGTCGACGGCGGGTTTCATGCGGCGACCTGTATGCAATGCATGTGCCATGCCTCGCGGCCCCTCGATCGCCCTTCTTTGGGGCAATGGCCGCAGCAAACCTGGGCTCAGCTCTTGCTGAAGCTCAGGCCCCGCTCCAACTTTGTATACAAAGTGGTGCGACGAGACGCAGGAGACGCCCCATGAAGATTCAAGTCATCAACCCCAACACCACGGCCGCGATGACGGCCAAGATCGGCGAGGCCGCACGCGCCGTGGCCGCGCCCGGCACCGCGATCGACGCGGTGCAGCCCAGTTTTGGCGCGCCTTCCATCGAAGGGCACCACGACGACGTCTGGGCCGCCGCCGGGGTGGCCGAGCAGGTGCGCGCAGGTGAAGCGGCGGGCGCCGACGCGCACGTCATCGCCTGCTTCGGCGACCCGGGCCTGCACGCCGCACGCGAGCTCTCGCGCGGGCCGGTGATCGGCGTGGCCGAAGCCGCCTTCCACTGTGCCTCGATGCTTGCCACCGGCTTCTCCGTCGTCACCACGCTCACCCGCACGGTGGTGATCGCCGAGCACCTTGTCCTGCATTACGGCTTCGAGCGCCGCTGCCGCGGCATCCACGGCACCGACATCGCGGTGCTCGAACTCGACGACCCGGCGAGCGATGCCTATGCGCGGATCCTGGCGTCCTCGCGCGAGGCCCTCATCCACGACCGCTCGAGCGCCATCGTGCTGGGGTGTGCGGGCATGGCCGACCTGTGCAGGCGATTGCAAGGCGAACTGGGGGTGCCCGTCATCGATGGCGTGGCGGCGGGGGTGAAGCTGGCCGAGGGCTTGGTCTCGCTCGGGTTGGGAACCAGCAAACGTGGGGACTATGCATCGCCGTTGCCGAAGGTGTATGCGGGGCTGGCTGCGCCCTATTCGCCGGCCTGAGCAGACAAGGGCCAGGGGCAAGCGGATTCCTCCGTGTCCCCCGCGTTTGACTGCTCCCGCAGTCAAACGCTCCTCCTTTACCTGCGGAATCCGCTTGCCCCTGGCCCTTGTAGTCAATCACTGTGCCTCGCCGTCACCCACACGCACGGCACGGTGCGTCCCGCCAAGGGGATGGGGTGGGTGAATTCCGCAGGTAAAGGAGGAGCCCGTTCACCACGGGAGTGGTGAACGGGCGGGGGACACGGAGGAATTCACCCACCCCATCCCCTTGGCGCCGCAAAGAACGACGCAAGCCAGCCCCAGCATCACTCCCAAGGCAACATCAAAGTCACCAGCAGCAGCCGCTGAAACTCCGGCTCGAAGCGCTCGATGATCTTGTGCGGATCGGGGCACATCTGCGCATCGGTGATGAGCCCGAACTGCACCCCACCGCCGTAGCTCAGGATCGACACCCCCACCCCGATCTCACCCGATTGCGGCACCCAGAACATCACCTGCGAGAGTGTCGAGCCGCAGATCTTGAGTGGTGTCCCCGGCCCCGGCACGTTGGTCATCACGGCGGTGGCCTTCTTCGCGAAAAGGTTGAGCAGCGCGTCCTGCATCGGCTTGATGAGCAGGCCCGCCACCGCCAGCACCGCAAACGCCAGCAGTGGCTGGTAGCTGCCCTTGAGCTCCTGCATGCGCGCCCGCACCGCGTAGACGCGCTCGATGGGGTTGACGATGCCGATGGGCAGCACGAGCGGCACCAGGCCGAACTGGTTGCCGAGCTTGTAGGCCTTCTCCAACGGGCGCAGGTTCACCGGCACCATGGCGCGGATCTCCTTGCCGGTCGTGTCTTCGCCCTGCTCGCGCAGCCAGCCGCCGATGGCGCCGGCCACGCAGGCGAGCAGCACGTCGTTGACCGAGCAGCCGAGGCCCTTGCCGATGGCCTTCACCACGTCGAGCGGAATCGGCTCGCCCCAGGCCACGCGTTTGGTGCCGATGGGCTTGCCCTTGAGTTGCGTCGGCGAGTCGTCGGGCATCAGGAGCATCGAGGCGGCGTCCGACACCACCTGCGCCCCCATGCGCGCCAACTCCACCGTGCCTTGCAGCGGCTGCTGCGGGTTGGCCAGCATCTCCACCGACTTCGCCATGCCGCTGCCGGTGAGGCCGATGGCCTTGACCGTTACGTCGGCGAGCGGTCGCATGATGGCTTCGGCGAACCAGTCGAACTCGGCGCCCTCTTCCTTCTCGCGCTTCTTGCGCTGCGGCGGGTCGCTGCCGCCATCGGTGATCGACAGCAGCACCGAGATCAGCGCGATGCCGTCGGCGATGCAATGGTGGATGCGCGCGATGAGCGCGCTGCCGCCGTCGTAGTGCTCGATGAAGTGAAACTGCCACAGCGGCCGCGTGCGGTCGAGCGGGCTCGTGCAGAGTTCGCCCACCCGCTCCTGCAGCGCCTCGCGCTCGCCCTGGCCGGGCTTGCGGTTGAGCTTCTCCAGCCGCACGTGGTGCGTGAGGTCGACCTCGGGCACGTCGACCCACAGCGCGCCCATCGCGTCTTCGACCACCTTCTGGCGGAAGCGCCCGTACTTGAGCAGCCGCTCCTGCACCCGCTCCATGAGCGCCGCATGGCGGATGCCGGGCTCGATGCGCCACACGCCGACGATCATCATCAGGTTGACGTCGTTGTCCATGCGCAGCCACGCGGTGTCGACCCGCGACATGCGTTCGGCGCTTGCTGCTGCAGCCATTATTGGAGCCCTTCTTCTAGTGATGCGGCGCACGATGCTGGGTAACATCCGCCCCGTCAATGCCCGCTAATACCGAACCCTCATAGGAGACCGCCATGTCCGATCTGCAAGCCCGCTTCGAGAAAGCCCGCGAGGAGTCGAAGAACCTGCCCGAGCGCCCCGACAACATGACGCTGCTGCAGCTCTACGCGCTGTACAAGCAGGGCAGCGTGGGCGACGTGGAAGGCAAGCGCCCGGGCTTCACCGACATGGTGGAACGCGCCAAGTACGACGCCTGGGCCATGGCCAAGGGCAAGTCGAAGGAAGAGGCGATGCAGGCGTACATCGACCTCATCGAAAGCCTGAAGTAACTATTTCTTGGCGGCCTTCTTGGCCGCCGGTTTTCCACCGGCCGCGAGCAGCGCATCGAGGTTCTTCTCGATTTCGCTCTCGATGGTCTTGCTGAACGCACCCAGCAGGAAGCCGAGCTTGGCCGTGAGGTCGAAGTGATCGGGGGCGACGATGAGTTGCCCATTCACCCCGCTGCGCTTGAACTCCACCGTGTCGGAGAGTTCGCCTTCGAGGATGGTGCACTCCATGTCGAACTTCTTCTCGGCGTCTTCCGCCCACTTCAGGGCGACCTTGCGCGCCTTGGCGAGACCGAGCGTGTGCTCGCGGTGGATCTTGATGTCGGGCATGTGCGTTCTCCTTAGCGCGCGAGTGTCGCCCGCCGCTCGGCCATCGGCAAGGCGGCCAGGCGCTTGACCTCGGCGTAGAAGCGTTCGAAGTCTCGACCTTCGCGCTCATACAACTGCTCGAATTGCGGCACCAGCTCGTTGTAGGCGGCCATCACGCCGAGCGACGCGTTGTTGGCGGTCGCAAACCAGTTGTCGTAGCCGGTGTAGCCGTTCCAGGGGCCGGCCTTCAGCGCCGCATGGTCGGCACGCAGGCGCGCCAGGCGGTCGGCCTTGGCGCGGCGCTTGGCCTCGTCGGTGAGCGTGCTGTTCGTGTAGATCGCCTCCAGGTCGGCGCGGGCCGAGAGCGCCAGGCGGCGGAACTCCTGCCGGCGCACATCGAGCGTGGCCGATTCCTGCATCGCCTGCGGGCTCGCATGCCGCTCCAGCCACAAGCGGCCGCCGATGCGCTCGACTGCCGTCGCGAAGGACTCGTTGAACATCGTGTCGCCCTTGGCATAGGCGATCTGGTGCGCCAGCTCATGGAACATCAGGTGCGCGAGGTCGCCCTCGGCCCAGCGCAGGAAGGTGTTGAGCAGCGGGTCGGCGAAGTAGTCGCCGGGCAGCTTGCCGAGCGTGGAATAGGCTGGAATGGACTGCACCACCGCCTCGTAGCCTTGCGTGCGCAGCTCGGCGGCCAGCGCGTCGGCATCTGCCTTGTCGTAGTAGCCGCGGTAGCCCACGCAACCCACGACCGGGAAGCACCAGGTCTTGAGCGTGAGGCTCAGCTCGGGCGCGGCGACCACGTTGTAGACGGCTGCGTTGCGGCCGAGGTCGGCGTAGCGGCGGTAGCTCGCGTTGTCGGGCAGCTTGAGTTCGCTCACCGCGAAGTCGCGCATGCGCTGGCTCAGGGCGAGGCGCTCCTTCAGGGGCGCGGCGGTCGTTTCATCGGCGAGCCACTCGGGCACCGGCCTGGCCTTGTTGAGCAGCGAGACGTGCCCACCCGCGGCCTGCGCGTAGTAGCCGAGACTGCTGCAGCCGCTGGTCAGGCACACGGCGCCCGCGGCCACGGCCGCGATGCCCACGAGACTCGCCAGCCCCATCAGCAGCCAGCGCTTCAAACCGCCCGCACGTCGACCAGGCAGTCGTAGAACGCCGGCCCACGGCCGAGGTCGGTGAGCTGCTGGTGCGTGACTTCGTTGACGTTGGTGCCGTCGGGGCCGAGCTTCCGCCACCACACCCCGAGGCCGTTGACGACACCGGGCCGCGCCCTTGGGCTCACCTGCAGTCGGCAACGGTACTCGCCGCGCTGGTTGAAGACCCGCACCATCTCGCCGCCCCGCAGCCCACGCGCCGAGGCGTCGTCGGCATGCATCTCGACGAGCGGCTCACCTTCGATGTCACGCAGGCTCTTCACGTTGACGAAGGTGGAGTTGAGGAAGTTGCGCGCCGGGGGCGAGATCATCGCGAGCGGGTAGTCACGCGCCAGTTGGGGCGACGACTGCACCGACTCGTAGTTCGGCACATGGTCGGGCACGCCGAGGCCGGGGGCGTCGATCATGCATTTGCCGCTCGGCGTGTTGAAGCCGCCGTGGGCAAACGGCGCGTCGGCAATCGGCAGCTTGACCCAGCCGACGGCGCGCAGCGTCTCGAAGTCCACCCCGTTCAACGCGTGGCGGGCGATGCTCTCATCGCTCTCGCGGAAGCACGGCTCGGTGAAGCCCATGTATTCGGCCAGCTCGCGGAAGACCTGCGTGTTGGGCTTGGCCTCGCCGAGCGGCGCGATGGCCGGCTCGTTGAACATCGCATAGGTGTGGCCGTAGCTCGTGTGCACGTCGAGGTGCTCGAGCTGCGTGGTGGCGGGCAGCACGTAGTCGGCGTGGTCGGCGGTGTCGGTCATGAAGTGTTCGAGCACCACGGTGAAGAGGTCGTCGCGCAGGAAGCCCTTCACCACCTTGGGCGACTCCGGTGCCACCGCCACCGGGTTGCTGTTGTAGACGACGAGCGCTTCGATCTTCGGGCCGAAGGCCGGCGATCTGTCTTCGAGCAGCGCATCGCCGATGGTGCTCATGTTGATGATGCGCGGGCGCTTGGCGGGCATCAGCTCGGGGTGCTGCAGGTGCGCGGCGTTGCGCGGGAACCAGCCCGAGGCCGACAGCAGCAGCCCGCCCGCCGGGTGGCGCCACGCGCCGACGAGGCACGGCAGGATGGCGATGAGCCGCGCCGCATTGCCGCCACCGCGCACACGCTGCATGCCGTAGTTGAGGCGGATGGCGGCGGGTTTCGTGGTGGCGTAGTCGCGGGCCAACTGGCGCACTTCTTCCGCGCTGATGCCGCACACCTCGGCCGCACGCTCGGGTGTCCATTGCAGCGCACGCTCACGCAGCTTGGGCCAGCCCTCGGTGTGGCGGTCGATGTAGTCCTGGTCGAGCCAGTCGTTGACGATCAGCTCGTGCATCAGGCCGAGCGCCAGCGCGCCATCGGTGCCGGGCAGCAGCGCGATGTGCTGATGGCATTTGTCGGCCGTCTCGGTCTTGCGCGGGTCGATGCAGATGAGCTTCGCGCCCTCGCGCTTGGCCTTCTGCGCGAAGGTCCAGAAGTGCAGGTTGCTCGCGATCGAGTTGCTGCCCCAGATGAGGATCAACTTGCTGTCGGCGTAGTGCTCCAGGTGCATGCCGACCTTGCCGCCGTAGGTGGCGGCGAGCGCGTCGCCGCCCGCCGCCGAGCAGATGGTGCGGTCGAGTTGCGAGGCGCCGAGCTTGTGGAAGAAGCGGCGGTCCATGCTCTCGCCTTGCAAGAGGCCCATGGTGCCGGCATAGCTGTAGGGCACGACGGCCTCGGGGTCGCGGGCCGCAATGGCCTTGAGGCGCGAGGCGATGTCAGCCAGCGCTTCCTCCCACGTCACCCGCACGAACTGCCCGCTGCCCTTGGGGCCCACGCGCTTCATCGGGTGCAGCACACGCTCGGGGTGGTAGGTGCGCTCGGGGTAGCGCGAGACCTTGGTGCACAGCGCGCCGTGCGTCGGCGGATGGTCGGGGTCACCTTGCACCTTGACCGCCTTGCCGTCTTCCACCGTCACGCGGATCGCGCAGGTGTCGGGGCAATCGTGCGGGCAGGCGGCGTGGATTGTGCGAATGGCGATTCGGTCGAACGCGGTGGTGCTGCTCATGCGAGGAACTATTGCACAAGGGTCTCCACAGAGCGTCGCGCGGGGCTAGGTCGGGCAAAACCTAGGGTTTACACTGAGTTCGCCTGGCGCGATCCGCCGGGTTTCGCTTTTTCGGACTCCACAACTCCATGAAACGCCGACACCTGCTCCAGCACCTGGCCGCCACGAGCGCCACCCTCGCCCTCCCCTCCACCTTTGCCCAATCCGAGCGCCGCATCGTGCTCGGCCAGTCGGCCGCCTTCAGCGGCCCGGCGGCCTACCTGGGCACGCAGATGAACCGTGGCGCCAAGATCTACTTCGACGCGCTCAATGCGACGGGCGGCGTGAACGGCCAGACCGTGGAGCTGCGCACGCTGGACGACGGCTACGAGCCCGAGCGTTGCAAGGCCAACACCGAGCGCTTCATCGACAAGGACAACGTGTTTGGCCTCTTCGGCTACGTGGGCACGCCCACCTGCCTGGCCGCGATGCCGCTGGTGCAGGAGAACCGCACCCTCTTCTTCGCGCCCTTCACCGGCGCGGAGTCGCTGCGCGAGCCCTTCAGCCGCAACGTCTTCCACGTGCGCGCCTCGTACTTCGACGAGACCGGGCTGATCGTGAAGCAGCTGCTCTCCATCGGCCTCACCAAGATCGCCGTCTTCTACCAGGACGACGCCTACGGCCAGGCCGGCCTCGCCGGTGTGAACCGCGCGCTCAAGGCCGCCAACCTCGCGCCCGTGGCCACCGGCACGGTCGAGCGCAACACCGTCAACGTGGCCCAGGCGGTCAAGACCATCACCGCTGCCATGCCCGAGGCGGTGGTGCAGATCAGCGCCTACAAGTCGTCGGCCGCGTTCATCCGCGAAGCGCGCAAGGCTGGCTACGGCGGCACCTTCTACAACGTGTCGTTCGTGGGCACACAGGCGCTGGCCGATGAGCTCGGCCGCGAAGCGCGCGGCATCATGATCAGCCAGGTGATGCCCTCGCCGTTCTCTACCACCTCGGCGCTGTCGCGCGAGTACCTGGCCGCCGTGGCCAAGGCCGGTGGCGACGCCACCGCCAACTACTCGAGCATGGAAGGCTACGTGGCGGCGAAGGTGTTCGCCGAAGGCCTCAAGCGCGCCGGCCGCAACCCCACCCGCGACAGCTTCATCACCGCGATGGAGTCGATCCAGAACCTGAACCTGGGTGGCTTCCCGGTCAACTTCGGCGCGCGTGACCACGTGGCCTCGCACTTCGTCGAACTGTCGATGCTGACGGAGGACGGCAAGGTTCGACGCTAAATCCAGGCCGGCTCCTCAAGATGGTCGGGTCAGTACACTGATCCGATCCCCAAGGAGCCCGGCATGCAGTTGATCGAATCCATCCTCGCCGACGCCGCCGCCGTCACCGCCCTGCGGCGCGACATCCACGCCCACCCCGAGCTGTGCTTCGAAGAGAAGCGCACTGCCGACCTGATCGCCAAGGCGCTCACCGACTGGGGCATCCCCATCCACCGCGGCCTCGGCACCACCGGCGTCGTCGGCATCGTCAAGGGCACGCGCGGCCACAGTGAACGCGCCGTCGGCCTGCGTGCCGACATCGACGCGCTGCCCATCACCGAGCACAACACCTTCCCGCATGCGAGCCAGCACCCCGGCCGCATGCACGCCTGCGGCCACGACGGCCACACCGCCATGCTGCTGGCCGCGGCCAAGCATTTCTCGAACGAGAAGAACCGCGACTTCGACGGCACTGTCTACCTTGTCTTCCAGCCTGCCGAAGAAGGCGGCGGCGGGGCGCGCGAGATGATCAAGGACGGGCTCTTCAAGCTGTTCCCGATGGAAGCGATCTTCGGCGCGCACAACTGGCCCGGCATGCCGGTGGGCCACTTCGCGGTGAAGAACGGGCCCTGCTTCGCCTCCAGCAACGAATTCAAGATCGTGATCCGCGGCAAGGGCTCGCACGCGGCGATGCCACACCTCGGCATCGACCCCGTGCCGGTGGCCTGCCAGATCGTGCAGGCCTTCCAGACCATCGTCTCGCGCAACAAGCGGCCCATCGACCCGGGCGTGATCTCGGTGACGATGATCCACACCGGCGAAGCGACCAACGTGGTGCCCGATTCGTGCGTGATGGAAGGCACGGTGCGCACCTTCACGCTGGAGCTGCTCGACCTCTTCGAGCAGCGCATGCGCGAGGTGGCCGAGCACACCTGTGCCGCCTTCGGCGCCGAGTGCGAGTTCGAGTTCGTGCGCAACTACCCGCCCACCATCAACCACCCGGCCGAGACGGCCTTCGTGCGCGAGGTGATGGCCGAGGTGGTCGGGCCGGAAGGCGTCGAGGAGTTCGAGCCGACGATGGGCGCCGAAGACTTCAGCTACTTCCTGCAAGAGAAACCCGGCTGCTACTTCCTCATCGGCAACGGCGACGGCAGCCACCGCATCGGCGGCCACGGCCTCGGGCCGTGCATGCTGCACAACCCGAGCTACGACTTCAACGACGAGCTGATCCCGCTCGGCGCGACGCTCTGGGTGCGGCTCGCGCACAAGTGGCTGGCCACGCCACGGGCCTGACGCAGGCGTGCCCGAAGCGGGCGCCCAGACCTGTCCGGAACTGATCGGTTCTCGTCGCCTGCCGCGGCGACAGAACTGATGCCTGCCCCTACGCTTGCAGGCATCATCACTTCTGGAGGAATCGATGCTCGACCTGCGACCCGTCTGCGAACACTGCGCGAAAGCCCTGCCCCCGGCGGCGCCCGACGCGATGATCTGCAGCTTCGAATGCACCTACTGCCGCGACTGCGCGACGGGGCTGCTGCACAACGTCTGCCCCAACTGCGGCGGCGGTTTCACCGCGCGGCCGGTGCGCCCGGCGCAAGAACGCAAGGGCGGCAACTTCCTCGGCGCCTACCCGGCGACCACGAAGGTCAAGCACCGGCCCGTTGACCTCGCCGCACATGCGCAGCTCGTCGCGCAACTCGAAGGCATCGCGCCGGAGGCCCGCTGACCATGAACACCGCCCTTCTCGTGATCGACGTGCAGGAGTCGTTTCGCCACCGGCCCTATTGGCAGAGCGAGCACCTCGAGGCCTTTCTCTCGCGCAGCAATGCGCTGATCGACGGCTGCGCCGCGCGCGGCATTCCGATCGTGCGCATCCTGCATGTCGACGGCGACGCGTCGTTCTCGCTCGCCTCGGGCCACGTGCGCCCGCTCGACGGCCTGGCCCGCTTCGACGCCGCGGCCGAGTTCCACAAGAATCGGCACAGCGCGCTGGTCGGCACCGGCCTGTCGGTGTGGCTGCAACAGCAGCGCATCCATCGCCTCATCGTGAGCGGCATCCGCACCGAACAATGCTGCGAGACCACCGCGCGCCACGCCAACGACGAAGGCTACGAGGTCGACTTCGTGCCCGAAGCGACGCTGACCTTCGACCTGACGCACAGCGACGGGTCGACGTTCAAGAGCGCCGACGTCGTGGCCCGCACGGCCGCCGTGCTGACCGGCCGCTTCGCGACCATCTGCACCGTGGAGCAGGCGCTGGCCCGTGCCGCGTGACGCCATGATCGACGTCCTCATCGTCGTGCCGCCGCGCAGTCTGCTGCTCGACGTGGCCGGCCCGGCAGAGGCGTTCCGGCTGGCCAACCAGCAGCTCGAACGGCAAGGCGAAGCCGCACGCTTCCGCCTGCGCTTCGCCGGCCCGCGCGCGGAAGCGACGACCTCGGTCGGCCTGCCGCTCGCGCAGCTGGAGCCGCTGCCCAAGACGCTGCCGCGGCCGACCTGGCTGCTGCTCGTCGGCCAGAGCAGCGACACGCTGCGCACGCCCGATGCGGCGAGCCGCGCGACGATCGACTGGCTGCAGCGCGACATGCGGCCGCTGCTGGCGCAGCGCGACACACCGCATCGGCTGCTGACGGTGTGCGCCGGCACGCTGATGGCCGCTCGCGCCGGCCTGCTCGACGGCCGGCGCTGCACCACGCACCACGACTACCTGGCGATGCTGCGCACGCTCGCCCCTGCGGCGGAGGTGGTCGACAACCGCGTGTTCGTGGTCGACGGCACGGTGGCGTCGAGCGCGGGCGTCACCGCCGGCATCGACCTCGCGCTGCACCTGATCGCCGACGCCTGCGGCGATGCCGTCGCGGCGGCGGTCGCGAAGACGATGGTGGTCTACCTGCGCCGCACGCCGCAGGACCCGGAGCTCTCACCGCTGCTCGCGCACCGCCATCACCTGCACCCCGCGTTGCACCGGGCGCAGGACGCGGTCTGCGAACGGCCCGAGGCCGAGTGGACGCTGGAGTCGCTGGCCGATGCCGCGCACGTGACGAGCCGCCACCTGCTGCGGCTCTTTGCCGAGCATGCAACCGTGTCGCCGATGGTCTATGTGGAAAAGATCCGCCTGGAGCGGGCGCGCCAGGCCCTGCAGCGCGGGGCGAGCGTGACGCGGGCGGCCGAGGCGGCGGGGTTCACGTCGGACCTGCAGCTGCGCCGCGCCTGGGGCCGCCATTTCAGCGGCACACCACGCGCGGCGCGTCTCTCGTCTTAGGCGCGCAGCGCTTCCACTTGCTCGCCATCGCGCCAGCTGGCGCGCATCTGGTTCGCATTCGCGGCCGCGAGCTGGTCGCGCACACGCACGATGCTCTGCGGCTCGCTCAGGAGGCGCATGCGGTGCTCCGCGCTCAGCTGCTCCGCGTCCTGGTTGGCGAGCAGGCCGCTCAGCATCAGCTTGCGTGCCTTGCCACGCGAACCCCAACTGGTGTTGCGCGGCCCCATGGCGCCGCGTACCACGTCGAAGAGCCACGGGTCGGTGAGCGCGTCGCGCCACTGCGGTGCCGGGTTGGCGCGCTTGGCATAGGCCCAGGCGCGGCGCAGCACCTGCGGTGCGCTGTGCTCCTCGGGAATCAGCAGCAGCCGGTTCGCCAGCAGGCGCTGGCCGAGAGCCGAGCGGCTGGTGAGCACGGTCAGCGGCACGGCGAGCATCAGCGGCAGCGCCATCGGCGCCAGCCACAGCGTGATCTCGGGTTGCAGCGCCAGCACGGCCGCCGCACCGGCCGCCACCACGCCGGTGGTCGGGCCGAAGCGGTGCAGTGCGTCGCGCCAGCCGATGTCGTTGGCTTCGCGCGGAGGCGATTTCCAGTCGAGCTTGAGACCCGTGAGGGCGACCACCACGAAGATGGTATGGGCCAGCATGCGCACCGGCGCCTGCAGGGCCGAGAGGCCAGCTTCGAGTGCGGCACCCCGGATCAGCGCCCGGGTGCCGCCATAGCGCTGCTGCTGCTTCGACGCCACGATCACGGCGACGCCCATCACCCGCGGCAGCATCAGCATCAACACGGTGACGAGCCAGAGGCCGGCGATCTCGATCGGCAGCGCCCCGCCCATCAGCGGGCGCTCGCCGAAGAGCCACAGCCCCGCGCCCACCAGCACCGAGGCCAGCCACAGCGGTGCCGAGAGATAAGCCATCGCACCCGTGCCGAGCATCGCACGGTGCACCGGGTGCAGGCCGGGCTCGGCGATCAGGCGGGCGTTCTGCAGGTTGCCCTGGCACCAGCGGCGGTCGCGCTGCAGTTCTTCGAGCAGGTTGGGCGGCTGCTGCTCGTAGCTGCCGTGCAGGTCTTGCACCAGCCACACGTGGTAGCCGGCACGGCGCATCAGCGCGGCCTCGACGAAGTCGTGCGACAGCAGCGTGCCCGAGAGGCCGCCGTGGCCCTTGAGCGGCGCCAGCGAGCAGTGCTTCATGAAGGGCTCGATGCGGATGATCGCGTTGTGCCCCCAGTAGTGCGACTCGCCCAGCTGCCAGTACGACATGCCCGCGGTGAAGAGCCGGCCAGCGACACGGCCCGAGAACTGCTGCGAGCGGGCGTGCACGGTGTCGAGGCCGCAGGCCTGCGGGGCGGTCTGCATGATGCCGGCGCTCGGGTGCGCTTCCATCAGGCGCACGAGCTTCACCAGGCAATCGCCGCTCATCACGCTGTCGGCGTCGAGCACGACCATGTAGCGGTAGAGGCGGCCGAAGCGGCGGCAGAAGTCGGCCACGTTGCCCGACTTGCGCTTGGTGCGGCGCTGGCGCCAGCGGTAATAGATGCGACCCGCCGAGCCGCACTCGTGGCGCAGCTGGCCCCACGCGGCCAGCTCGGCCGCGCGGATTTCAGGATCGCTGGTGTCCGACAGCACGTAGACGTCGAACAGACTCGATGCGCCGGTGGCGGCGAGCGACTCGCAGGTCGCGCGCAAGCCGGCAAAGACGGAGGCCACGTTCTCGTTGCAGATGGGCATCACGATGGCGGTGCGTGCGTCGCGGTGGATGGGCGCGTGGCCCACCGAGGCGGCCGACATCGCGTGCTTGTCGCCGCGCCACAGCACCCAGAAACCCATCATCGCGGTGTAGAAGCCCGCGGAGACCCAGGCGAAGAGCAGGCCGTAGAGGCCGATCTGCACCGCGCGGGCGAGGCCGGTCTGGTCGCTCGGCAGCATGTTGGACAGCAGGGTGGTGGCCCCCACGGCCGACGCCAGCACGAGCAGCATCAGCACACGGCGGCGCAGCCTGGCGGCGCGTTCCCAAGCCTGAGGCTCGCGCGCCACGGGCGCCGGGATGTCGGACGGTCGGCCCAGGAGCCGGTCGGCCAGGCTGCCCCAGAACCCGCGCCAGGGTCGGGCGACCATGGACCCGCGGAGCATGGCGGGCGTGCTGCGGCCGGGCGCAGCGCTCAATCCGGCTGAATGATGTTGGTCCATGTTTCGGTCAGGGCGCTGTCGCCGTTCTGGAGGAAGGCCCGCAGTTCCACCGGCTGGGTGGGCTGAAGACGGGTGACGCGCACGGTCATGCGCCAGGTGTTGGTGAGCGGATTGCGGTACGCATTGCGCTCGACGATGCGGCCGGCGGCATTGCTGCTGACCACCGCTTTCACCGGCGCATCGGCCGGCAGGTTGCGCAGCGCGGGGCCGTCGAAGTCGACGACGTACTGCAGCTCGTTCGGGTCACGCTTGGCCTTGCGGTCGATGAAGCCGTGGCCGAGGCGGCTCTGCACCGCCCAGCCCGCGGGCGGGCGCTGCTGTTGTTCGCCTTGCCAGTGCAGGCGGTACGCAAAATCGAGTGGCTGGCCGGCGGCGGGCAGCGTCGAAGGCACCCAGTAGGCGACCACGTTGTCATCGGTCTCGTCGGGCGTGTGCAGCAGCATCAGCTCGACGCGGCCGGGGCCCCAGTTGCCCACCGGCTCGACCCACGCGCTCGGGCGCTGGTGGTACTGCGCTTCGGTGTCTTCGTAGTTGGCCGCGGTGCGGTCGCGCTGCATCAGGCCGAAGCCCTTGGGCTCCTTCGATGCAAACGAGGTCACCAGCGTGCGCCTGGGGTTGATGAGCGGGCGCCACAGCCATTCGACGCCGCCCTTGCCGTCACCGCTCGCGACCATCAGGCCATCGCTGTCGTGCACCTCGGGGCGGAAGTCGGCCACGCGCGGCGTGTTCTCGCCGTGGTGGAACATGCTGGTGAGCGGAGCGATGCCGAGCGTGGCGATGGGCGAGCCCCCGGCACGCAGGAAGAGACGCGCCTGCACGTCGGCCACGGAGTTGTCACCCGGGCGCAGCGTGAAGCGGTAAGCGCCGGCCGCACGCGGCGAGTCGAGCAGAGCGTGGATCACGAGCGAGGTGGCACCGGGCGCGGGCCGCTCGATCCAGAACTCGCTGAAACGCGGGAACTCCTCGCCGCTGCCGCCGACGGTGTCGATCGCGAGGCCACGCGCCGAGAGGCCGTAGTGCTGGCCCTTGCCCAAGGCGCGGAAGTAGCTCGCGCCGAGAAAGACCACCAGCTCGTCCTTGTAGGCCGGGTTGTTGAGCGCGTAGTGCACGCGAAACCCTGCGAAGCCGAGGTCGCCCCATGTCGACGGCGAGAGCTTGTTCCGGCCGTAGTCGAAGTCGTTCTTGTCGAACGCGACGTGGCGCACGCCCTGCGGCGTGATCTCGTGGATCTGCACCGGCAGCGTCTGGAACTTGCCGAGGTGGAAGAAGGCCAGCTCGAAGGGCAGGCCCTCTTTCTTCCACAGCGCACGCTCGGGCTTGAAGCGGATGTCGCGGTAGCCGTCGTAGTCGAGGGCTTTCAGCTCGGCGGGCAGTTGCTCCTTCGGCGCGACGTAGGGCTTGGTGGCAAGTTGGCGGGCGCGCTCGGCGACGTCGTCGAAGCCGAAGGCGCGGGCGTCCCACACGCAGAGCACGGCGAGCACGAAGAGCAGCAGGCCACGTGTCGCCGTGCGGCGAACCACGGACTCGGTGGGCGCAAGAAGAGTGAGGGCGAGGAACAAAGGCGCGGGGTGTTGTTGAAAGAAGCACAGCCCGACGGTGGGCTGCACGCTTCCTAGGGCAACGCCCGTGCCAATTCACTAAAAGTCTTGTAGATCAATCACTTGCGTGCAAGCGTCGGCCGCCCGCACTGCGCGGCCGCGCCAAAGGGCGCAGAAACCGCGTTTTTTGTCGCCGCATGGCGACAACTCCTCACGCAAGCCGCTGCAAGTGCTTGATTTTGCTGGGCCTGCGCCCTGTCTCTACTCAGCGACAGGCGGCTCGGCCTTGAACTGACCCGGGGTCAGCCCGTGCCGCTGCAGCAGCCGGTAGAACTCGGTGCGGTTGCGGTCGGCCAGCCGCGCGGCGTCGGCCGCGTTGCCGTCGGTGAGCTTCAAGAGCCCCACCAGGTAGTCGCGCTCGAAACGCTCGCGCGCCTGCGCATAGGTGAGCACTTCCACGCTCGGCACGCGCAGTGCACGCTGCACGAGCGTCAGCGGGATCAGCGGCGTGGTGGTCAGCGCACAGACCTGCTCGACCACGTTGTGCAGCTGACGCACGTTGCCGGGCCAGGGCGCCGTGGTGAGCGCCTTCATCGCATCGGGCGCGAAGCCGGTGAGGCGCTTGTCGTACTTGGCCGTGAGCTTCGACAGGAAGTGGTTGGCCAGCAGCGGGATGTCTTCGCGCCGCTCGCCCAGCGTGGGCAGGTGCAGCGAGACGACGTTGAGCCGGTAGTACAGGTCTTCGCGGAACTGGCCCTGCGCCATCAGCGCATCCAGGTCGCGGTGCGTGGCCGAGAGGATGCGCACGTCGACCGGCACCGACTGCGTCGCCCCCACCGGGCGCACCGAGCGCTCCTGCAGCACGCGCAAGAGCTTCACCTGCAGGGCGGGCGGCATGTCGCCGATCTCGTCGAGGAAGAGCGAGCCCCCGTCGGCGGCGACGAAGAGGCCGGTGTGGTTCGTGACCGCGCCGGTGAAGGAGCCCTTCACATGGCCGAAGAGTTCGGACTCGAGCAGCGCCTCGGGGATGGCGCTGCAGTTGACGGCGACGAAGGGCTTGGCCGCGCGCGGGCTCGCGCGGTGGATGGCCTGCGCCAGGAGCTCCTTGCCGCTGCCGCTCTCGCCGCGGATGAGCACGCTGGCGTCGGACGCGGCCACCATCTTCGCCTCCGACAGCAGCTCGGCCATGCGGTTGGAGCGGCTGACGATGGACTCGCGCCATCCGTCGTTGCCGGTCGCGGTGTCGACGGCCGGGGCGGCGAGGGCGAGCGCTTCGTTGACCTTGTCGAGCAAGGCCTTGCCGTCGAACGGCTTGGTGAGGTAGCTGAAGACGCCGCGTGCCGTGGCGTCGACTGCGTCGGGAATCGTGCCGTGCGCCGTGAGCAGGATCACCGGCAGCGCCGGGTGGCGCGAGTGGATCTCGTCGAAGAGCGCGAGGCCGTCGCGCCCGGGCAGTTGCACGTCGCTCACCACGAGCTGCGGGCGCGCCACGGCCAGTTGCGTGAGCGCGGCTTCGGCCGACTCGACCGAGGTGACGCGGTGGCCCGCCGCCGTGAGCCGCATCGACAGCAGCTTCAGCAGGTCGGGGTCGTCGTCCACCAGGAGCAGGTTGGCCATGGCGTCGCGCCTCTTGGGCTCAGGGCGCCTTCGGCGCGGCGGGAGGCGGCGCGGGCGGGGCGGCCGGCGGCGTGGCGGGTGCCGGCCCGCCACCCGTGGGGCGGTTGGCCATGCTGCGCTCGATGGCCTTCAGCGCCTCGAGTTTCTCGTTGAGCTGCTGCAGGGTGCGCTGCTGGTCGCGGTTGCGCGTGGCCTCGCGGTTGAGCGCGTCTTCGAGCCGGCGCTGCTCCAGCACCCGGCCGAGCAGCAGGCGCGCAAGCGGCTGCCAGGGCGCGAGTTCGGGTGCGCTCGACTTGGTGATGGGCTCCAACAGCGCCACGGCACGCGCCACGTCGCCGCCGTTGTGCTGCTGCGCGAGTGCCAGCGCGAGTTCGAGCACCACATCGGGCGGCGCGGCCGTGGGGGTGGCCGACACCGCGGCATTCAAGCGGTTGATCTCGTTGGCCAGGTCTTGCGGCGACATCTGGCGGATCTGTTCGTGATAGGCCAGGAGCCGTCGGGCCGCCACGTCGGCCGGCTCGGGCTGGGCCGGGGGCGCGGGCACGACGACGACCTTCGGCGCCGGGGCCTCGGCCGGCACCGGGGCCGCGGCGGGCATGGGTTTGGGCGGCGGCGACATGCAGGCCTGCAGCAGCAGCACCCCCATCACGCTCGACACCGTGTGGACAGACAGACCCAGGACTGATTTAACGCGCATGCGGCAATTCGATATGAAAGTGGGCCCCGGGGCCGTCGTCCTGCAGTTCGACCACACCGCCATGCGCGGTGATGTACTCGTGCACGATCGACAGGCCGATGCCGGTGCCGCGCACCGCGTCGCTCGGCTGCCGCTCGCCGCGGTAAAAGGGCTCGAACACACGGGCCCGGTCAACGGCGGCCACACCAGGGCCCTGGTCGACGATGTCGATGCAGGCACGACCCGGCACGCGGGTCACGCAGAGGCGGATGGTAGCGCCCGGGGGACTGAACCTGATCGCGTTGGAGAGCAGGTTGCCGAGCGCCGTTCCCAGCTTGTCGGGGTCGACTTCGGCCCAGAGGGCGTCGCCCTCGACCTTCACCGCCAGCTGGCGGGCCTGCCATTGCAGGCGCTGGCGTGCGACGAGGCCTTTCAGCAGGCCGGTCAGCTCGACCCGCTGGCGCACGAGCTTGCGCGCTTCGAACGCAGCGGCGTTGAAGCGCAGGAGGTCTTCGATCTGGCTCTGCAGCAGCGCCGTGTTCTGCCGCAGGATGCGCGCGACCTCCTTCTGGTCGTCGCTGAGCGTGCCGGTCACGCCCTCTTCCAGCAGAGAAACCCCTTCGCGCAACGCGGCCAACGGCGTCTTCAGCTCGTGCGACACATGGCGCAGGAAGCGCGACTTGTCGGAATCGAGTTCGGCCAGGCGCAGGCGCAGCCACTCCAGCCGGCGGCCAAGCAGGCGCACGTCGGACGGGCCGCGGATTTCGATCGGCTGGTCGAGGCGGTTCTCGCCCAGGCCGATCACCGCCTGCTCCAGTCGCTTGAGCGGCCGGGCGAGCCAGAGGCCGAAGACGAAGGCCAGCAGCACGGCGACGACGATCGCGATCAGCATCTGCCGCCCCAGCTCGGCGCGCCCGGCTTCCAGCTCGCTCATCAGCACCTGGTTGCGCTGCTCGGTGGTCACGCGCACCTGGTTGGCGATGGTGTCGTTGATGCCTTCGAGTTCGCGGAAGGCATTGGTGATCGAGGCCTCGCGCTCGCGCAGGTCGGCTGGCGTGCCCTTGAGCTGATCTTCGATGCCCGACTCGTGTGCCTGCCACTCGGCGGCGAGGTTGGCCGAGACGAGGTTGTCGGCCAGGCGCTTGAGCGCGTCGCGCGCATCGCGGCCGGCTTCTTCGAAACGCTGGCGCAGCACCGGGTCTTCGAGCACGAGGTACTGGCGGGCAGAGCGCTCCATCGCCACCGTGCGCTCGGCCAGCAACTGCGCGTCGGCGGTGTGCGCGACGGCACGGCGCGCGCCGTCGCTGCTCTGGCGCAGCAGCTTCTCGAGCGTGAAGAGGCCGCGCAGCGAGGCGGCGCTCAGCAGCGCGGCGATCAACAGGAAGGCGACCAGCAGCAGCTGGCGGAAGGAGTAGCGATGCACGGGGCCCGACCTTAGTCGAACACGGGTAACACGTCGTCCTTGAGGGTGCTGCGGACCTGCTCGTAGTCGGGCATCACCGAGCGCACCACATCCCAGAAGCGCGGGCTGTGGTTCATCTCGCGCAGGTGGGCCAGCTCGTGGGCGACCACGTAGTCGATCTGCGGCATCGCGAAATGGATCAGGCGCCAGTTGAGGCGGATGGAGCCGTCGGCCCCGGCGCTGCCCCAGCGCGTCTGTGCCGACGAGAGCGAGAGCCGCGTGTAGCGGACGCCGAGCTGCTGCGCGAAGTGCGTGAGACGCTCCTCGAACACCCGCCGCGCCTGGCGCTGCAGCCAGCTCTGCACCACGTCGCGGATCTGCTCCGGCGTGGCGGTGTGCGGCAGGCCCACGTGCAGCGTGAGGCGCGGCACGCCGGGCAGCGCGTCGCCATCGGCATTGAGCACCGCGCCACCACGCGTGAGGCCGGCGCGCACATCGAGCACGACAATCACGGTCTCGCCGAGAAAGGGGATGCCGGTGCCGTCGCGCCAGTCGACCTTGGCGGCCTGCAGGCGCTGGGCACGCTCCTGCTGCTCGGCGAGCTTGCGCAGGATCCAGTCGCCCTTCTCGCGCAGTGCCGATTCGATCTCGCCGAGGCCCACCCACTTGGGCGCGGCCACGCTCAGGCCTTCCATGCCAACGACGAAGCCGATGCTCTTGCGGCGCGCACGGCGCAAGGCATAGGCGACGGTGTGCTCGCGCAGGCGGATCTCGCGCTGGGCGTTGGGGTGGCGGAAAACGGCAGGGGCCAGCACGTCGGCGATGGGCACGGCAGGCGGCGCAGGAAGGGCGGGTGGCGGCTCGACCCTGGGTGCAGGCACCGCGAGAGGCGCGGCCTCCAGCGGAGTCGGCGCTTCATCGAACAGCGAAAGCTGCGAGGTCGATGGAGCCGGCGTGCCACGGGTCATGAGCCGCGATTCTAGGTTCTAGGTTCCGGCGCTCTGGCCTGGATACGCTTCCGGATCGAGCCGGCGCATCTCGGTCTCGATCCACGCCTCGACCTCGCGCATCAGCTCGTCGGGCTCGCGGCCCTCGGACGGAATGGGCTTGCCGATCGACACGTCGACGATGCCCGGCCGCAGCAGGAAGGACTTGCGCGGCCAGCAGCGCGCGGAGGTCACCGCGATGGGCACCACCGGCCGGCCGGTCGAACAGGCGAGGCGCGTCCCGCCCGCCTTGTAGGTGCCCTTCTGGCCGCGCGCGGCGCGCGTGCCTTCGGGAAACATGATGACCCAGTTGCCCGCGTCCATCAGCCGCTTGCCTTGCTCGGCCACCTTGCTCCACGCCTCGTTGCGCTTGCTGCGGTCGATGTGGATCATGTCCATGCGCGCCATCGCCCAGCCGAAGAAGGGGATGTAGAGCAGCTCGCGCTTGAACACGTAGGCGAGCGGGTGCGGCATCAGCGAGGGGAAGAAGAAGGTCTCCCACGTCGACTGGTGCTTGGGCAGCAGGATCACGCCGGTGTCGGGCAGGTTCTCCATGCCGGTGACGCGCGGCTTCACGCCGCAGACCACGCGGCAGATCCACATCGACTGCATCAGCCAGCCAGCGCAGGCCCAGTACATCTTGTCGCCGCGCACGAAGGCCGAATAGATGATGACCGCGATGGCCCACGGGATGACCGTCACCGCCATCCACAGCACGAAGAAGGCCGAGCGCAACGCATACCAGAGGGTGCGCATCAGTCGAGCCTCCCGAAGCCGGAATCGACCTTGCCGGTGCGCGCCGTGCGCTCGCGCTGGATCATGTATTCGGCGAAGGCCGCGAGATCGGCGTGCACCTGGAGCTCGGGGATCTGCTGCTCCAGCAACGCGATCTGCGCGTCGCCGAGCGCCGCGCCCTTGCCGGTGCGCACGAGGTGCGGCGGGCAGCCGGCCGCGACGGCGGCTTCGAGGTCGCGGGCCGAGTCGCCCACGACCGGCACCTTGCGCAGGTCGACGCCGTAGCGCTCGCCGATCTGTTCATACAGGCCCGGGAGCGGCTTGCGGCAGCCGCATTGGTCTTCTGGGGCGTGCGGGCAAAAGAAGACCGCGCCGATGCGGCCGCCCACACGCGCGAGCGCGGCATTCATCTTGGTGTGCATTGCGTTCAGGGCCGCCATGTCGAAGAGGCCGCGGCCGAGGCCCGATTGGTTGGTGGCGATCACGGTCTGCCAGCCGGCCTGGTTGAGCCGCGCGATGGCCTCGAGCGCGCCCGGCAGCGGCACCCACTCGTCGACCGACTTGACGAAGTCGTCACGGTCCTCGTTGATGGTGCCGTCGCGGTCGAGGATGATGAGGTTCATCGCACCCTGCTCGTGTCGCATCACGTGGCCAATCGGGACAGGTCGGCGACGCGGTTCATGGCCGCGTGCAGGGTGGCGAGCAGGCCGAGACGGTTGGCCCGCAGCGCGGCGTCTTCCGCGTTGACCATCACCTTGTCGAAGAAGGCATCGACCGGCTCCTTGAGCGCCGCCAGGGCCTGCAACGACGCGGTCTGATCCCCCGCGTCGAACGCGGCATCGGCTTTCGGTTTCACCTTCTGCAGCGCCTCGTACAGCGCCGCCTCGGCCGGCTCCTGCAGGAGCGCAGCGTCGACCTTGGCCTCGACCGTGCCTTCGGCCTTCTTCAGGATGTTGCCCACGCGCTTGTTCGCGGCGGCAAGCGAAGCCGATTCGGGCAGCGAGGCAAACGCGCGCACCGCCGCCAGGCGCTTGGGCACCTCGCTCGGTGCGGGGCGCAGCGCCAGCACTGCGTCGACCTCGTGCGCGCTGTAGCCCTGCTCGCGCAGCGTGCCGGCGAGGCGCTCGTAGATGAAGGTGGCGAGCGCATCGGTCGGGTCGTCGATCAGCGTGCCGAAGGCCGGCACCGCCGCCTTGGCCAGTTCTTCCACCGACAGATGCAGGTGCTTTTCGATCAGGATGCGGATGACCCCGAGCGCATGGCGACGCAAGGCGAACGGGTCCTTGTCGCCGGTGGGCAGCTGGCCGATGCCGAAGAGACCGACGAGCGTCTCCAGCTTGTCGGCCAGTGCGAGCACGGTGCCGGTGTGGTTGCGCGGCAGCGAGTCGCCCGCGAAGCGCGGCTTGTAGTGGTCTTCGATCGCGATGGCCACGCCGTCGCGCAGGCCTTCGTGGCGGGCGTAGTAGCCGCCCATCACGCCTTGCAGCTCGGGGAACTCGCCCACCATGTCGGTCAGCAGATCGGCCTTGGCCAGCTGCGCGGCTTCGCGCACCTTGCTGTCGAGCACGTCGAAGTGGTCCTTGTCGTCGACCGAGTACGGCACGGTGGACAGGCGCAGCAGGTTGACGATCGCGTGGCCGATGGCCTGCACACGCTCGGCGCGTTCGCCTTGCGTTCCCAGCTTGCCGTGGTAGACCACCTTGGCCAGGCCGGGCACGCGCGAGGCGAGCGTCTTCTTGCGGTCCTGGTCGAAGAAGAACTTGGCGTCGGCCAGACGCGGGCGCACCACGCGCTCGTTGCCGCCGATCACGCGGCCCGGGTCTTCGGGGCGGATGTTGCTGACGATGAGGAACTTGTTGGTCAGCTTGCCGTGCGAATCGAGCAGCGGGAAGTACTTCTGGTTGGCCTTCATCGTGAGGATGAGGCATTCCTGCGGCACATCGAGGAACTCTTTCTCGAACTCGCACAGCAGCACGTTGGGCCGCTCGACCAGCGCGGTGACTTCATCGAGCAAGACCGGGTCGTCGATGGGGGTCAGCCCCAGCCTGCCCGCCTCGTGCTGCAGCTGGCGCACGATCTCGGCGTGGCGGTGTTCGAAGCTCGCGAGCACCGCGCCCTGCTCTTCGAGCTGCTTCGCGTAGTGGTCGGCGTCCTGCACCACCACCGGGTCGACCTTCGCCTCGAAGCGGTGGCCGTGGGTCGCACGGCCGGCGCTGAGGCCGAGCACGCTCACCGGCACCACATCGGCGCCGTGCAGCGCGACGAGCCCGTGGGCGGGGCGGACGAAGTTCACGCTGCTCCATCCGTCGGCCAGCTGGTACTGCATGACCTTGCGGATGGGCAACTGGGCGAGTGCCTTGTCTAGCGCTTCCTGCAGCGCGGCGGCGAGCGTCATGCCCTTGGCGGTGCTGTCGAAGAAGAGCGCTTCGGCCTTGCCATCAACCTGGCGGCGCAGCTGCGGCACGACCGAAGCGTCGGCTCCGACACTTGAAAGCTTCTTGAGCAAGGCCGGTGTCGGCTGGCCATCGGCGGTGAGGCCTACGCTGACCGGCACGAGCTTGAGCGACACCGCCTTGTCGTCCGCCTGCACCCGCACCGCGCTGATGTGCACGGCAAGACGGCGTGGCGATGCATAGGAGGTGACGGCCGAATGCTCGGTGCTGAGGCCGTTGGCCTTCAGGCTGTCGGCGAGCACCGACGAGAACGAGGCCCCGAACTTCTTCAGGTCTTTCGGCGGCAGCTCTTCGACGAAGAGTTCGACCAGCAGGTTCTTGGTGGTCATCAGGCGGCCTTCTTCTCGTCGTCTTTCTTGAGCTTGGCGATGACCTCATCGGCCCAAGCTTTCGGTGCCATCGGAAAGCCCAGGCGGGCCCGGCTGTCGAGGTAGCTCTGCGCCACGCTGCGCGAGATGTTGCGGATGCGGCCGATGTAGGCCGCGCGCTCGGTGACGCTGATCGCGCCACGCGCATCGAGCAGGTTGAAGGTGTGGCCGGCCTTGAGCACCTGCTCGTAGGCGGGCAGCGCGAGCTGCTGCTCCATCAAATACTTGGCCTGCTTCTCGTGCGCGGCGAAGGCCTGCAGCAGGAAGTCGACGTCGGAGTGCTCGAAGTTGTAGGTGCTCTGCTCGATCTCGTTTTGCAGGTACACGTCGCCGTAGCTGAGCGTGTCTGTCCACTTGAGGTTGTAGACGTTGTCGACGCCCTGCAGGTACATGGCGAGGCGCTCCAGGCCGTAGGTGATCTCGCCGGTGATGGGCTTGCACTCGATGCCACCGACCTGCTGGAAGTAGGTGAACTGCGTGACCTCCATGCCGTTGAGCCACACCTCCCAGCCCAGGCCCCAGCAGCCGAGCGTGGGGTTCTCCCAGTCGTCTTCGACGAAGCGCACGTCGTTGCTCTTCAGGTCGAAGCCGAGCGCTTCGAGCGAGCCGAGGTAGAGGTCGAGGATGTTGTCGGGCGCGGGCTTGAGCACCACCTGGTACTGGTAGTAGTGCTGCAGGCGGTTGGGGTTCTGGCCATAGCGGCCGTCTTTCGGGCGGCGGCTGGGCTGCACGTAGGCGGCCTTCCAGGGCTCGGGGCCGAGCGCGCGCAGGAAGGTGGCGGTGTGGCTGGTGCCGGCTCCGACTTCCATGTCGTAGGGCTGCAGCAGGGCGCAGCCCTGGCGGTCCCAGTAGTCTTGCAGGCGCAGGATGATTTGCTGGAAGGTCAGCATGGGTGGCATTCGCGACGGAAACGCGCGATTTTAGGGGCCGCCCCGCCCTCGCCCGTCACTCTTTGCGGCGCAGGGGCAGCGTCATGAGCATCAGCACGATCGCCAGCGCCAGCAGCGGCCAGAGGCCATAGCGCGACGCCCACCACGCATACGGCGTCAGCCCTTGCCGGCCTTCGACCTGTGCTTCGAGCACGCCCTGGGTGAAGTAGGGCAACGCGTGCGTCACGACGCCGTGGTGGTCGATCACCACCGTGGCGCCGGTGTTGGTGGCGCGCACCATCGGCCGCTGGAACTCGAGCGCGCGCATGCGCGAGATGCCGAGGTGCTGGTTGACGGCGATGGTGTCGCCGAACCAGGCGATGTTGCTGATGTTGGCGAAGATGGTGGGCGCTTCGTCCATCTGGGCGAAGCGCGCCGCCAGCTCTTCGCCGAACAAGTCTTCGTAGCAGATGTTGGGCGCGATGCGCTCGCCCTTGAAGGCGAACGAGGGCGGCACACGCAGGCCGCGGCTGAAGTCACCGAGCGGGATGTTCATCATCTCGGTGAACCAGCGAAAGCCGGTGGGAATGAACTCGCCGAAGGGCACCAGGTGGTGCTTGTCGTAGCGGTAGTAGCCGCCGGGCCACTTGAGCGTGTCGCGCGAGAGGCCGACCACCGAGTTGGTGTAGCCCGCCTCGAAGCTGCCGAGCGGGCGCCCGATCAAGGCGGCCTGCTCGCCCTGGAAGTGCAGCGCGAGCGGCTTCCAGTAGTTGGTCGGCAGCTGCTCGGGCAGCAACGGCACCACCGTCTCGGGGCCGATCACCAGCTGACCCTTGGCCGCGAGCAGCTGGCGCTGCGCCCATTCCAGCGTCTGCGGGAGGGTGGTCTCGGCGAACTTCTGGTCTTGCGGCACGTTGCTCTGCAGCAGCGTGAGGGTGAGGGTGCTGGTCGGGCGGGTGAAGGGCACCGGCTTGATGAGCGCGAGCGCCACCAGCGCCGTCACGCTCACACCGAGGCCCAGCACCGCACCGGCACCGCCGCGGCCCGTGATGCGCATGCCCAGCACCAGGCCAGCGCCCAATGCAGCGCAGACGAAGCCCACGCCGTAGACACCGATCCACGGCGCAAGATTTGCCACCGGGCTTTCGATGTGGGCGTAGCCCGAGGCGGCCCAGGGGAAGCCGGTGAAGATCACGCCACGCGCCAGCTCGGCCAGCAGCCAGCAGGCGCCGAAGAGCAGGGCGTCAAGCAGCGGCCGATGGCGGCGCAGCCTGGCGAAGACCGCCATCACGACGGCCAGGTACAGACCCAGCACCGCATTGAGTGCCAGCACGGCCAGGGCCGCCATCCACGACGGCAGCCCGCCGTACTGGTGCATGCTGATGTAGAGCCACCAGGTGCCCGTCGAGCCCCAGGCGATGGCGAACACCCAGGCCACGAGGGCGGCACGGCGCGGGCTCGCGCGGCTCACCTGCCAGGCGAGGCCGGCCACGCAGAGCAGCTGCAGCCACCAGACGGCCGGGTACGCCGTGGGCAGGGCATGGCCCGCACCGAGCAGGCCGGCGAGCAGGATGTCGAGGCCCAGCAGCAGGGCGTCGGAGCCGGAACTGCGAAGGCCCTTGCGCCGGCCCGCGCCAGGTGCCGGGGCGCGGGGCGAGCGGTCACGCACCATCGGTGCCCACCGCGACTTCCGGCGCCCGTGTGACCTTGAACCAGCGCACCGCGCCGCCGCGGGTGAGCATCACGGTGAAGATCAGGCTGCCCAGCGGCACCGACTCGCCACGCCGCGGCACGCGGCCGAGCGCCTGCGCGACCAGGCCGCCGATGGTGTCGAACTCGTCTTCGGGCAGACTGACGACGAAGGCCTCGTTGACGGCCGAGATCTCGGCATCGCCCGCCACGCGGTGGCTGCCGTCGGCGAGCGTGTAGATGCCGGTTTCGCTGTTCTTGTCGTCGAACTCGTCTTCGATCTCGCCGACGATCTCTTCCAGCACGTCCTCGATGGTGATGAGGCCGGCGGTGTTGCCGAACTCGTCGATCACCATCGCGAGGTGGTTGCGGTTGACGCGGAAGTCGCGCAGCAGCTCGTTCAGGCCCTTCGATTCGGGCACGAAGACCGCAGGGCGCAGGAGGGTGCGCAGGTTGAGTTCGGGCGCACGCTGCAGCTTGAGCAGGTCTTTGGCCATCAGCGTGCCGATGATGTTCTCGCGCTTGCCCTCGTAGACGGGGAAGCGCGAGTGGCCGGTGTCGATGACGACTTCGAGCAGCTCGTCGTAGGGGGAATCGATGTCGAGCACGTCCATGCGCGGTGCTGCGACCATCGCGTCGCCGGCCGTGAGGTCGGCCATGCGGATCACGCCTTCGAGCATCATGCGCGACTCGGGCGCGATCAGCTCGCGATGCTCGGCATCGGCCAGCGTTTCGATCAGTTCGTCTTTCGAGTCGGGGCCGGGGGAGACAAATTCGATCAGGCGCTCGAACAGGCTGCGCTTGTCGACGTGAGCTGCGTGTTTGTCAGCACCCTTGGGGTATCGACTCGGGTGAGGGTCAGCCATCAGGCCGCTTTGGGAGAAGTTCGGACCCCAAAAGCTTAACTGAAGCCACGGCCGGCGCCGGCAGATGCTTGACACATCTGGTACCTTGAACCCTTTCAGGTCGCCCCCACGTGGGGCGTTTCCCATCGCCAACTCCGGGTTTCATCATGAGTCTCATCCCCGCCACCATCCTCACCGGCTTCCTTGGCTCCGGAAAGACCACCCTGCTCAAGCGGGTGCTCACCGAAGCGCACGGCCAGAAGATCGCCGTGGTGGAAAACGAGTTCGGTGACGAGAACATCGACAACGAGATCCTGGTGCAGGACAGCAACGAGCAGATCATCCAGCTCAACAACGGCTGCGTCTGCTGCACCATCCGCGAAGACCTGCGCACCACGCTCTCCGACCTGGCCGCCAAGCGCCGCAAGGGCGAGCTGAGCTTCGACCGCGTGGTGATCGAGACCACGGGGCTGGCCGACCCGGGCCCCGTCGCCCAGACCTTCTTCATGGACGACGAGATCGCCGAGAGCTACCTGCTCGACTCCATCCTCACGCTCGTCGATGCCAAGCACGGCAACGACCAGCTCGATGCGCGCCAGGAAGCCCGCCGCCAGATCGGCTTTGCCGACCAGATCTTCATCAGCAAGACCGACCTGGTCGACGCGGCGGCGGTGGATGACCTCACCCACCGCATCAAGCACATGAACCCGCGCGCCCCGCAGCGCAAGGTGCATTTTGGCGAGGTGCCGATCGCCGAAGTGTTCGACCTGCGTGGCTTCAACCTCAACGCCAAGCTCGACATCGACCCCGACTTCCTCAAGGCCGGCGAGCACGACCACCACCATCATCACCACGACCATGACCACGAGCATGGCGAACACTGCGACCACCCGCACCACCATGCGCACGACGATGACGTGAAGTCCTTCGTGTTCCGCTCCGACAAGCCCTTCAACCCGGCCAAGCTGGAAGACTTCCTCGGCGCCATCGTGCAGGTCTACGGCCCCAAGATGCTGCGCTACAAGGGTGTTCTCTATATGAAGGGGTCGGACAAGAAGGTCATCTTCCAGGGCGTGCACCAGCTGATGGGCAGCGACCTCGGCCCCGCCTGGGCCAAGGGCGAGAAGAAACAGAGCAAGCTGGTCTTCATCGGGGTCGACCTCCCGCGCGAGATCCTCGAGCAGGGCCTGGAGCAGTGCCTCGCCTGATGCCGTCAGGCTGGCGACAGCAGGGGGTGGCCGACTCGCAAGATTCGAATAGATGGGGCCTCGAAGATGCACTTTGACCGGCAAACAACGTGGCTACAATCCGCGGCGCCCAAAACGGGGCTACTGGCCAACCCAGGGCCCTGCAGAGCGGGTATAACCGCCGTTGCGAGGAGACTTCAGTGACCAAGACCCCGGTGAAGCGTCCCACTCCCACCAAGCCAGCGGCCAAAAAGCCAGCGCCGGCCGCCAAGAAGCCGGCCTCGAAAGCCGCGGCACCCGCGAGCAAGACCTCCGCCAAACCGGCCGCTCCCTCCAAGGCCAGCAAGACATCCAAGGCCCCGGCCAAGGCTCCCGCCAAGACTCTCAAACCCGCCACCAAGACCCCTCCGGCCCCTGCAGCAAAGCCCGTCGCCAAGTCCGTCGCAAAACAAGCTGCGACCCCAGCGCCGAAGCCGGCCCCCGCGAAGACCGTCGCGCCCGCCAAGCCGGCGGCCAAGGCCTCTGCAGCACCGGAAACCGTCAAACCCCTCACCGTGACCAAGACAGCCGTACCTGCCCCTCCCGCCGAACCGCCCAAGCCCGCCAGAACAGCGCAGCCCAAGATGTCGGCCGCTGCACGGGCTTCCGCCGCAGCTTCCACCCCGGCCCCGGTGCCGCCCGCCACGTCTCGCTTCGCAGATCGGTTCGCGCCCCCGCGCCCACCGGCCCGCATGGTCGACCCGATCCTGGCCGATGCCGTCAAGGCACCTCAGAAGTCCGACCCCAAGCTGGCCAACGCCTGGAAGTCGAAGTCGGGCCGCGAGCTGACCGAGGCCGAAGTGCTGGCCATGCCCGACACGGAATACATGAACGAGAAGCAGCTGGAGTTCTTCCGCGTGAAGCTGCAGACGCTCAAGGACGACCTGCTCAGCAACGCCGGTGAAACCACCGAGCACCTGCGCGAAGACACGACCATCGTGCCCGACCCGGCCGACCGTGCCACCATCGAAGAAGAGCACGCCCTCGAACTGCGCACCCGCGACCGCGAGCGCAAGCTCCTGAAGAAGATTTCACAGTCGCTGGCGCGTATCGACGCCGGCGACTACGGGTTCTGCGACGAAACCGGCGAGCCGATCGGCCTGGGCCGCCTCATCGCCCGCCCGACCGCTACACTGTCCCTCGAAGCCCAGCAACGGCGCGAGCTGAAACAGAAGATGTTCGGCGACTGACCTCGCCGCGCGACAGTCTTTTCTCATGGCGGATTCGAAAGACAGCAACAGCTTCTTCCGTAAGGTAGTCAAGTTCGTGGCCAACCCGGCCACTGACTGGGCGCAACTCGGCACGCCTGCGGAAGACGCTCGCGAAAGCGAATACGCCAAGTCCGAACTCAAGGCGATGATCGAGCGCAAGCGGCGCAACGACTTCGTCCGCAAGCGCGAGTTCGACATGCTGCGCAAGGTGCGCCGCGAAGGCTTGACTGGCGAGCAGCTCGCCGCGCTCGGCGGCTCCTCGCGCCTCGACGACTCCGAAGCCCGCATGCCCGAGTCGGGCGCCAAGCAGGACAGCGGCGTCAAGGCCAAGATCGACGAGATCGAGCAGCAGATGGTGGGCGACGGGCTCGCATCGCCCTCGCCTCGCCGCACGCCCCAGTTCTACGAAGCACCCACCCAGCCGGCTGCGATGGGCTATGCCCGCACACAGCCCGATGAAGGCAGCACGCCGCGCACTGCCGAGCCGCGCCCCGCCCCCGCTCGCCCGGCCGCCGCGCCGGTGGCGGCTGCCGCCCCGATGCAGCCCACGATGGCGCCGCTCGACCTCGATGCGGGCACCGGCAGCCAGTTCGCCGAGCTGAGCGAGGTGGCCCACGACCCCGAGCTCGACGAAGCCGTCATCGCATTTGCGAATGCCGACTTCGAGTTGTGCGAGCAGTCCCTCGCCAGCCTCACGGGCCAGGGTGGTCCGCGCGCCCAGCACGCCGAAACCTGGCTCGCCCTTTTCGACCTCTACCGCGCGATCGGCCAGCAGCACAAGTTCGAAAGCCTCGCGATCGACTACGCGCAGGCCTTCGGCTGGTCGGCTCCGCAGTGGTTCTCGATGCCCAAGATGGTGGCCGAAGCCGCGAGCGAAGAGCGCCAGCCGCGCACCCGCGTCGACGGCCAGGTCGGCTGGGTCTGCCCCGCCGCGCTCGATGCCGAGGCTGTGGCCAAGCTGCGCTCGCAGACGCTGCAGATGCCGCTGCCCTGGGTGTTCGACTGGAGCGGCCTGAAGAGCATCGACGTGGAAGGCGCGGCGCGCCTGTCCGAACTCTTCCGCACCTGGATGCCGCAGCAGCTCGACATGCGCTGGCTCAGCGGCGAGCGCCTGCTCGAAGTGATCCAGGACGCAGCGCCCACCGGCGTGCGCGATGCCGACCCCGTGTACTGGCAGCTGCGCCTCGATGTGCTGCGCATCGCCAACCGCCCCGACCAGTTCGACGAAGCTGCCATCGACTACTGCGTGACCTATGAGGTGTCGCCCCCGTCATGGGAGCCGGCCACCTGCCAGGCGCGCATCAGCGGGGCGTCGGTGAGCACGCAGTCGCCGCCGATGTCGGTGGTGAGCGATGTGTCGACCACCTTCCAGGAATCGCAGATCATCGACGAGCCTGGCGTGGTGGAAGTGGCCCGCGTCGAGTTGTCGGGCCAACTGGTGGGCGACATCAGCGCCACGCTCACGAAGATGAACAACGAGCTCGGCACGGCCAGCATCGTCACCGTCTCGTGCGCCAAGCTGATCCGCGTCGACTTCATCGCGGCCGGCGACCTGCTGAACTGGGTGCTGGCACGCCGCAGCGAGAACCGTTCGGTCCAGTTCGCCGATTCGCACCGTCTGGTCGCCCTGTTCTTCGGCGCGATGGGCATCAACGAGCACGCGAAGGTGAAAGTCCGCGTCGTCTGATCGCGCGACTTTTTCTGCGACCCTCTGCTTGAACCCTCGGGCATTGCCCGAATCTGACTTCCCCATGGACCAATATCACGGCACGACCATCCTGAGCGTGCGCCGGGGCAATGTGGTTGCCCTTGGCGGCGACGGCCAGGTGACCCTCGGCAACGTGGTCGTCAAGTCGACGGCCCGCAAGGTGCGCAAGCTCTACCGCGACCAGGTGCTCGCGGGCTTTGCCGGCGCCACCGCCGACGCCTTCACCCTCTTCGAACGCTTCGAGGCCAAGCTCGAAAAGCACCAGGGCCACCTGGTGCGCGCCGCCATCGAGCTGACCAAGGACTGGCGCACCGACCGCGTGTTGCGCCGCCTCGAAGCCATGCTCGCCGTGGCCGACAAGGAAGCTTCGCTCATCATCACGGGCAATGGCGACGTGCTCGAGCCGGAGCGCGGCATCGTCGCGATCGGCTCGGGCGGATCGTATGCGCAGGCCTCGGCGATTGCATTGCTGGAGCACACCACGCTGGCGCCGAAGGACATCGTGAAGCGCTCGCTCGAAATCGCTGGCGACCTCTGCATCTACACGAATCAGAACCACATCATCGAAACGCTTGGGGACACGGCATGAGCTTCAACATGACGCCCCAGGAGATCGTCTCCGAACTCGACCGCCACATCGTCGGCCAGGCCGCTGCCAAGCGCTCCGTCGCCATCGCGCTGCGCAACCGCTGGCGGCGCCAGCAGGTCGATGAAGCTCTCCGCGGCGAGATCACGCCGAAGAACATCCTGATGATCGGCCCGACCGGCGTCGGCAAGACCGAGATCGCGCGCCGCCTGGCCAAGCTCGCCGATGCGCCGTTCATCAAGGTCGAAGCCACCAAGTTCACCGAGGTGGGCTATGTCGGCAAGGACGTCGACACCATCATCCGCGACCTCATCGAGATGGCCGTCAAGCAGGAGCGCGAGCACGCGATGCGCCGCCAGCGCGCACGCGCCGAAGACGCCGCCGAGGACCGCGTGCTCGACGTGCTGGTGCCACCACCGCGCAGCGACTTTGGCCTTTCGCCTTCGCAGCCCACCGACAACACCGCCCGGCAGGTGATGCGCAAGCGCCTGCGCGAAGGCGCGCTCGACGACAAGGAAATCGAGATCGAGGTCGCCGACCCCAAGCCCACGCTCGAGATCATGGGCCCGCCGGGCATGGACGAGATGGCCGAGCAGCTCAAGGGCATGTTCGCCAACCTCGGCGCGGCCAAGCGCAAGCAACGCAAGGTGAAGATCGTCGAAGCACTCAAGCTGCTCGCCGAAGAAGAAGCCGCCAAGCTCGTCAACGAAGACGAGATCAAGACCCGCGCGCTCTCCAACACCGAACAGAATGGCATCGTCTTCCTCGACGAAATCGACAAGGTCGCGTCACGCCAGGAAACCGGCGGTGCCGACGTGTCGCGCCAGGGCGTGCAGCGCGACCTGCTGCCGCTGGTCGAAGGCACGACGGTCAACACCAAGTACGGCATGGTGAAGACGGATCACATCCTCTTCATCGCCTCGGGTGCCTTTCACCTGAGCAAGCCGAGCGACCTGATCCCCGAGTTGCAAGGCCGCTTCCCGATCCGCGTGGAGCTGGGCTCGCTGAGCGTCGACGACTTCGAGGCGATCCTCACGCAGACGCATGCGAGCCTGGTCAAGCAGTACCAGGCCTTGCTCGCAACCGAGGGCGTGACGCTGGAACTCAAGCCCGATGGCATCCGCCGCCTCGCACAGATCGCCTACGACGTGAACGAGCGCACCGAGAACATTGGCGCGCGGCGCCTGTCGACGGTGATGGAGCGCCTGCTCGACGACGTGAGCTTCGACGCTCCCAAACTGTCGGGGCAGGCGGTGTCGATCGGTGCGGCTGAGGTGGACGCGAAGCTCGGCGACCTGGCAAAGAACGAAGACCTCTCGCGCTACATCCTCTGAGGCGCCGCGACGCTTGACGCCGGTCAAGCGCGCCTGGTCGTCGCCCGATAGGCTCGGGCGATGGACCGCCCTCTTGCCCGCCCGTCGCCGCTGAGCGCATGGCGCCGGCTCGAAGTCGCCGCCCTGGCCGCCACGGTGCCCGCGTTCTACATGGCACTGCTGTCGGTGCACGGCGCGCTCGTGGCCGCGCTCTACCTCGGCGCGGCCCTGTGTTGTGCGGTGGTCCTGTGGCGCGAGCGCCCCGCCCGCACGCAGGCCATGGCCACACGTACCGTCAAGGCGCATCGCACGCTCGGCGTCGCGCTGGTGGTGGGTCTGGTGCTGTCCGGTGCGCTCCCGCAGGGCGACGGTGTCGCCGTGCTCGGCGTGCGCCTCTTCACCGCCGCCCTGATCGTGGGGCGCTGGGGAGAGTCGATGCGCCTGTGGTTCTGGCGCGGGAGCCTGCCCTATCTGCTGGTGCTGGCGATCGCCGTGCTGGGGTTGTGCGGGCTGGGCTTCTGGTGGCTGGATCCGCACGTGCGCAGCTTCGGCGATGGCCTCTGGCTTGCGTTCACTACGGCCGCCACCGTCGGCTACGGCGACATGGTGCCGAGCACGCCCGCGGCGAAGATCTTCGCGGTGTTCGTCGTGCTGATGGGGTTCGGCGTGCTCTCGCTCGTCACCGCATCGATCGCCGCCATGTGGGTGCACACCGAAGAGCGGCGCATCGAACACGAGATCCTGCACGACCTGCACCGGCAGGTGCGCTCGCTGCACGAGGAGATCGCCGCGCTGCGGCGCGATCTGCTGGCGGGGCCCGGCGTCAAAGGGCCAGTCGGTGCGACTGAAGGGCCAGGAGACCGTCGAACACCAGGCGCTCCACCACCTCGATCTTGAGGTCGGTGACGGGTGACAGCTTGGGCGACGCACCGCCCGACATCAGCAGCACCGGCTCCTGCCCGGTCTTCGCGCGCAGCTTGCGGTACATGCGCTCCACCGCGCCCGCCATCGCATTGACACCGCCGCTCATCAGCGCATCGCTGGTGTTGGTGGGGAAGTCCACGACTTCGCCGGTGGGCACGCGCAGGCCGGCAGTGCCCATCTCCAGCGCGTTCTGCATCACACCGAAACCGGGCAGGATCAGGCCACCGAGGAAGTGGCCGGACTCGTCGACCGCGTCGACCGTGACCGCCGTGCCCACCATCACCACCAGCACCGGCCGCGGCGCGCCACGCGAGCACACGTAGTGCCACGCGCCGATCATCGCGACCCAGCGGTCGGGGCCCAGGCGGGCCGGGTGTTCGTAGCCATTGGTCACGCCGGCGGCGTGGGCGGACGACACGACCCAGCGTGGGTCGATGTCCCAGATCTCCAGTTGCTCCTCGACGCGGCGGCGGATGCTCTCGCCGGCCACCACGCAGCCCAGCATGCTGGTGGGCGCGGGGAGTTTTTTCCAGTCGTGGTCGGCGAGGTGGTCGATGGTCTCGAGAAAGACCGCGCCATGCGCCATCAAGGCGGCACCCGGCTGTGGCGAGGCGTACAAGCCCCATTTGAGGCGGGTGTTGCCGACGTCGATGGCGAGAAAGGTCATCAGGAAGACGGAATGGACAAAGGCGGTTGGGTGGCCAGGAGTTCGCGCACGCGGGCCATGGTCTGCGAGGCCCATAGGCCCTTGAACGGCTTGAAGATACGGCCCTCGACTTCTTCGAGCAAGGCCTCCAGATCTTCGCGCGTGCGGGCACGCCGCAAGCGGAGCATGGTCAATGAGCCCGCCACCGGGGCTTCGGCCTTCACGGCGCGCAGCAGGATGTCGCGCGCTTCTTCCAGCGCTTCGTCCTGTACGCCGCCCGACTGGCGCTCGGCTTCGATCGCGTCCATCGCCGCGCCCGACACCCCCGACAGCTCATTGAGCGAGGAGTCGAGATGCGACTCGGGTTGCAGGCTGGCCGCGGCGGGCAGGAAGCTGCTGATCACCGAGTCGGCCACCGGCGCCGCGTCGGACGCCATGTGCTGCGCCGTCGCCGCGGCAACGGGGTCGGCCACGTCGACTTCCACATCGACCGCCTCCAGCGGCATCGGCGCCGAATCGAGCGGCGCCGGGCGCGAGATCATGCCGAGGTCGACCAGCTCGTCGTAGCAGGTGTCGGGCGAGCCCGCGGCCTGGGCCAGCTGCCGTACTTCATCTTCCGGCCGGCGCCCGTCGACCAGCAGCAGCACCGTGCGGTGGCGCTGGCTCAGCTTGCGCTGGCGGCTCTGCAATTCCTGGACGGCTTCAGACGTCTTGACGGGGACAAATGGCGTGGGCACGGCAACACTCCTCGGACTGCTTTTCTCTGCGGGCGCCCTCCAGCACCCGTTGTGGCCGGGATTTTGACGCCAAACCCTTCTTTCGAGAGCGCCCGAAAACCCGCCCGGACCCTGGAGACCGCCCCGCGGACAGGGGTGTCAGCCCCGACGGGGATACACTGCCAATTGACGTATACGTCAATTGGAGGCGACGTGCCCGGACCCACCCCGAACCTCAAGCCCTACCAGCACGCGAAGGCAGGCGCCAAACCCGCACGCTTTGATCTGGACAAGGTTTCGCCGCAAGCCAAGCCTTACTCCAGCGGGGACAAAGCCGCCGACAAGGCCGCCGTCGAGACCCTCGCGCGCGAGCTCGACGAGTTGCAAAACCTCTTCTATGCCGACCGCCGCTTCAAGCTGCTGGTGGTGTTGCAAGGCACCGACACCAGCGGCAAGGACGGCACGCTGCGCGGCGTCTTCGGCCAGATGAGCGCGCTGGGTGTGCACACGGTCGCGTGGAAAGCGCCCACCGAGCCCGAGCGCGCACGCGACTACCTCTGGCGCATCCACCAGCAGGTGCCGGCCAACGGGGAAGTCACTGTCTTCAACCGCAGCCACTACGAAGACGTGCTCGTGCCGGGCGTGAACAAGTGGATCACCCCCGCGCAGGTGAAAGAGCGCTACGCCCACATCAACGACTTCGAACGCATGCTCACCGAGACCGGCACGGTCGTCGTGAAGTTCATGCTGCACATCTCGAAAGACGAACAGCGCAAGCGCCTGCAGGAGCGGCTCGACGACCCGACCAAGCGCTGGAAGTTCTCCGCCGGCGACCTCGAGGTGCGCAAGCAGTGGAAGCAGTACCAGCGGGCGTATGCCGACGCGATCTCGGCCACGGGCACACCCTGGGCGCCGTGGACCGTGGTGCCGGCCGATTCGAAAACGCACCGCAACCTGATGATCGCCAGCGTGATGAAGCAGGTGTTCGAGTCGTTGAAGCTGCGGTATCCGCCCGACGACGCGAGCCTCAAGAACCTCAAGGTGGTCTGAACCCACCCCGCCCAGGAGACACACGACATGACCGACCTCTCCGCCGAGCACAAGGCCCTGGCGAACTACCGGCCGACGAACAAGGTGCGCTTCGTCACCGCCGCGAGCCTCTTCGACGGCCACGATGCGGCCATCAACATCATGCGGCGCATCCTGCAGAGCATAGGGGCGGAAGTCATCCACCTCGGGCACAACCGCTCGGTCGACGAGGTGGTGACGGCGGCCTTGCAGGAAGACGTGCAGGGCATCGCCATCAGCTCCTACCAGGGCGGTCATGTCGAGTACTTCAAGTACATGGTCGACCTGCTGCGCGAGCGTGGGGGTGCGCACATCCAGGTCTTCGGTGGCGGTGGCGGCGTCATCGTGCCGAGCGAGATCGCCGAGCTGCAGGGTTATGGCGTCGCGCGCATCTACAGCCCCGAAGACGGCCAGCGCATGGGGCTGCAAGGAATGATCGGTGAGATGGTGATGCGCTGTGATCAGGCGTTGTCGTCGCACGCTCCGACCTCGCTCGCGGCCGTGCAGGGCCACGGCGAAGCGCACTGGCGTGCGCTCGCGCAGCTCATCACGGCGCTGGAGAACGGCGCGGCCGAGGCATCGCTGAAGACCGCCTTGCACGACGCAGCCCAGAAGACGCGCATCCCCGTGCTCGGCATCACCGGCACTGGCGGTGCCGGCAAGTCGAGCCTCACCGATGAGCTGATCCGCCGCCTGCGTCTCGACCAGGGCGACGCGCTGCGTGTGGCGTTGATCTCGATCGATCCGTCTCGCCGCAAGAGCGGCGGCGCGCTGCTCGGCGACCGCATCCGCATGAATGCCATCGGCCCCTGGCAGCACGGTGCGCGTGTCTTCATGCGCTCGCTCGCCACGCGCGACTTCGGCAGCGAGATCAGCCAGGCCCTGCCCGACGTGCTGGCGGCCTGCAAGGTGGCCGGCTTCGACCTCGTGATCGTCGAGACCTCGGGCATCGGCCAGGGCGACGCGGCCATCGTGCCGCTGGTCGACTTGCCGATGTACGTGATGACGCCCGAGTTCGGCGCCGCCAGCCAGCTCGAGAAGATCGACATGCTCGACTTCGCCGAGTTCGTGGCCATCAACAAGTTCGACCGCAAGGGCGCGGCCGATGCGCTGCGCGACGTGGCCAAGCAGGTGATGCGCAACCGCGAGGCGTTTGGCCAATCACCCGACGAGATGCCGGTGTTCGGCACCATGGCCAGCCGCTTCAACGACGACGGCGTGACGGCGCTGTATCAGGCGCTGCTGCCGCGCTTGGCCGAGTTGGGCCTGAAGACCACCAAGAGCACGCTGCCCAAGGTCAGCACCCGCCACAGCACGCACCAGGTGCCCATCGTGCCCGGCGCGCGTGTGCGCTACCTCGCCGAGATCAGCGACAGCGTGCGCCACTACAAGGCAGAAGCGCTCAAGCAATCGCGCCTCGCCCGCCAGATCCAGCAGCTGCGCGAATCGGGGCGCATGCTCAGCGAAGACAACCCCGACAAGAGCAACGCGGTGCGTGCGGTGAACACACTGGCGGATGAGCGCGAGGCGAAGCTCGACCCCCATGCGAAGAAACTGCTCGCCCAATGGCCCGAGCTGCAGAAGGCCTACGCGGGCGACGAGTACGTGGTGAAGATCCGCGACAAGGAGATCCGCACCGCGCTCACCACCACCACGCTCAGCGGCACCAAGGTGCGCAAGGTGGTGCTGCCGAAGTACGAAGACCACGGCGAGGCGCTCAAGTGGCTGCTGCTCGACAACGTGCCGGGCAGCTTCCCCTACACCGCCGGCACCTTCGCCTTCAAACGCGAGAACGAAGACCCGACGCGCATGTTCGCCGGCGAAGGCGATGCCTTCCGCACCAACCGGCGCTTCAAGCTGCTCTCCGAAGGCATGCCGGCCAAGCGCCTGTCGACCGCGTTCGACAGCGTCACGCTCTACGGCCACGACCCGGCATTGCGGCCCGACATCTACGGCAAGGTCGGCAACAGCGGTGTGAGCATCGCGACGCTCGACGACATGAAGGTGCTGTACTCCGGCTTCGACCTCTGCAGCCCGAGCACGTCTGTCTCGATGACGATCAACGGCCCCGCGCCCACGATCCTCGCGATGTTCATGAACACCGCCATCGACCAGCAGCTCGACAAGTTCAAAGCCGACAACGGCCGCGAGCCGAGCGACGACGAGACGCAGAAGATCGTCGCCTGGGTGAAGCAGAACGTGCGCGGCACGGTACAGGCGGACATCCTCAAGGAAGACCAGGGCCAGAACACCTGCATCTTCTCGACCGAGTTCAGCCTGAAGGTGATGGGCGACGTGGCCGAGTACTTCGTGCACCACGGCGTGCGCAATTTCTACTCGGTGAGCATCAGCGGCTATCACATCGCCGAAGCGGGCGCGAACCCGATCTCCCAGCTGGCCTTCACGCTCAGCAACGGCTTCACCTTCGTGGAGGCGTATCTCGCGCGCGGCATGCACATCGACGACTTCGCGCCGAACCTCAGCTTCTTCTTCAGCAACGGCATGGACCCGGAGTACACCGTGCTCGGCCGTGTCGCGCGCCGCATCTGGGCGGTGGCGATGCGCGACAAGTACGGCGCCAACGAGCGCAGCCAGAAGCTCAAGTACCACGTGCAGACCAGCGGCCGCAGCCTGCATGCGCAGGAGATCCAGTTCAACGACATCCGCACCACGCTGCAGGCGCTGATCGCGATCTACGACAACTGCAACTCCCTGCACACCAACGCCTTCGACGAGGCCATCACCACGCCCACCGAAGACAGCGTGCGGCGTGCGATGGCCATCCAGCTCATCATCAACCGCGAGTGGGGCCTCGCGAAGAACGAGAACCCCAACCAGGGCGCCTTCGTGATCGAGGAGCTGACCGATCTCGTCGAAGAAGCGGTGCTGAAGGAATTCGAGCGCATCGCCGAGCGCGGCGGCGTGCTGGGCGCGATGGAGACCGGCTACCAGCGCGGCCAAATCCAGGAAGAGAGCATGCGCTACGAGATGCTCAAGCACACCGGCGAGTACCCCATCATCGGCGTCAACACCTTCCGCAACCCGCATGGCGACCCAGTGCCGCAGCACATCGAGCTCGCACGTTCGACGGACGACGAGAAGCAGTCGCAACTCAAGCGCCTGGCCGACTTCCACTCACAACACGCGAGCGAAGCGCCCGCGATGCTCAAACGCTTGCAGCAGGCGGTGATCGACAACCGCAACGTGTTCGAAGTGCTGATGGAGGCGGTGCGCGCGTGTTCGCTCGGCCAGATCACGAGCGCGCTCTTCGAAGTCGGCGGCCAGTACCGGCGCAGCATGTGAGTCGCGTCAAACCGCACATCCGCGCGCGGTTTCCCTAGTCGACGCTATTGCTCCATCTCGTTACCCTCGCGTCTGAAAACGATTTCAAGAAGCCAGTGTCGCTGGCTTCCCTGCGAGGAGACATTTCCAATGCCCGCGTTCCATCGACGCCGTTTTGTCAGCACCACCCTGGCGGCGAGCGCCGCACTGGCCACACCGACCTGGCTGCGCGCGCAGCCCACGATCAAGATCGGCCTCACGCTGCCGCTGAGCGGAGCGCCGGCGGTGCGCAACGCCATCCAGGCCGGCGCGACCGCCGATGTGGGGCTCGACTTCCTCGCCGGCTTCCAGCAAGCGGTGGCGGCCGAGCGCCGCGGGCAGCCCATCGAGGTGATCGAACTCGACGACGCCTACAAGCCCGAGCAGGCGGCCGCCAACGTGGAGGCACTGGCCCGCCAGGATGTGGTCGCCATCAGCGGCCTCTGGTCCACCGCCCACGCACAGGCGGCCCTGCCGGTGGCGGCGCGCCTGCGCCTGCCCGTGGTTGGCATGCGCTCGAGCGCCGCCGAGCTGCGGCGCGGCGACAACCCCTGGGCCTTCCATCTCAAGGCGAGTGACGCCGACGAGCTGAGCGCCGTGCTCAAGACCTTCACCAACATGAGCTTGCCGCGTGTGGGCGTGCTCTATGTCGACGAGCCCGGCAACCGGGAGCTGCTCAAACACATGCAGGCCTCAGGCGCGAGCATCGCGCGCGCGATCGCGGTTGACCCCAGCAACGCCGACAAGCTCGCCGCCGCCGCGCGCGAAGTCGTCGCCACACCGGGGACGCAGAGCGTGCTGCTGCTCCTGCCGACCGAAGCGGTGGTCGACACCATGATGGAGCTGCGTGGCCGCGGCAACGCCTACATGGCGCCGGTGTGCACGCTGTCGCAGGTGATCAGCCGGCCCTTCGCCGAAAGCCGCGAGCGGGCCCTCAACGGCCTGGGGGTGGCCAGCCCGTTCAGCAACCCGGCCTTGTCGCGCACCGAGATCGCCGTGCGCTTCCGCGACGCGATGATCGACCGCGACCTCGACGCCCTCACCCGCTCGTTCAGCGCCTTCGAAGGCTTCGTCTACGGCAGCGTCATCACCCGCACGCTGGTGGAGATGAAGGCCAAGGCCTCGCCCACGCGCCCTGCCCTCGCCGCAGCCTTGCGCGGCAAGCAGATGAACCTTGGCGGCCTGCCGATCCGCTTCGATGAACGCCAGGTCGGCCACCAGTCGGTGCACCTGCTCTACAAGTACTCGGCCGAAGGCGCACTGAAAGCCTGACCCGCCCCGGCGGGGCCGGCCCGGGCGCGGGGAAGGAATGCAGCGAAAATCGCGCGCATGCCGCAGCCGCCCGAGCACCCGCCCGCCTCGCCCGCCCTGGCGACCGCGCGCCGCGCATGGAAGCTGCTGTACCAGGACTCCACCCGCTGCATCGCCCTCGCCGACCAGGCACTGGCCCGGGCGCTCGAAGACCGCGACACGCTGGCCGAGGGCTGGGCCCGCCTCGTGCGTGGGCTGCACCTCATCTGGTACTCCACGCCGCAGACCGCCGCCCATGAGCTGGGCCAGGCCGAGGCCTGCTTCGCCGCGCTGGGCAACCGCCCCGGCCATCTGCTCGCCGAAGTCGGCATTGCCCGCTGCCTGTGGCGCGATGCGAAGTACCAGGAGTCGCTGGAGCGCATCCTCCCGCTGCGCGCCGAAGGCCTGCAGGTGCTCAAGCGCGACGAGCTGGGCATGCTGCTCAACGTGATCGCCGGCTGTTACTCGTCGCTCGGCGAATCGGAGCAGGCCTTCGCCTACATGTACCAGGCCTTGCACGAGGCCAAGCCCACACGCAGCAACGGCTTCGAGGTGGTGCTGTACTGCAACCTCGCGCACGAGCTGATCCAGCTCGGCGACTTCCACCAGGCGCTTGCCTACGTGGAGCAAGGCATCGCCCGCAGCCACCAGCTGCGCAACCCGCGCCTGCTGAGCGTGCTGCTCATCAACCGCATCATCTGCCTGATGGGCCTGGACCGCGCGCCCGAAGCGCTGCCCGACGTGAAGCAGCTGCTCGATCTGCCCGCCGACGAGACCGGCCGCGGCCCGACCAACGCGCACTTCGAGACGATGGCCCTCGCGGCCCTGCGCGCCGGAGACCCGACGCTGGGCCGCGAGCTCGCGGCGCGTGCCCGTGGCAACTGCCCCGAGGTCGACGTACCCGACGAGGCGCTCACGCTGGTGGTGGCCGAAGCCGAGGTGCTGCGCGCCGACGCGAAACTTGCCGAAGCCGCACAGCACCTGCAGCGTGCCGAATCCATGCTGCACGCGGCCGACGCCGGGCTGAGCCTGCGCGTGCGCTGCCTCTACCACGCGGCCCTGGCCGACGCCTGCCAGCAGCTCGGCGAGCCCGATCGCGCGCTGGCCGCGCTTCGCGAGTGGCAGCGCTGCCACGTGGCGCGCGGCCACCAGGCCTCGCGGGCGCGCTACCAGGCAGCGTCGCTGCAGACCGAGCTGCGCCGCCTGCAGCAGCACCTCGACGAGACCGAAGCGCGCCGCCGTGCCACCGAGAAGGCCCGCGCCGAGCTGGAAGCGATCAACCAGCAGCTCTCGCAAAAGATCGACGAGGTGGAGGCGCTCAAGTCGCGCCTGGAACGGCAGGCGACACGCGATTTCCTCACCGGCCTCTTCAACCGCCGGCACTTGAACGACGTGATGCCGCAGATGCTGGCCTTCGCGCAGCGGGAAGGCCAGCCGCTGGCCGTGGCCATCATCGACCTCGACCACTTCAAGTCCGTCAACGACCGCCACGGCCACGTGGCCGGTGACACCCTGCTGGCGGCCTTCGGCGCATTGCTGAACGAGAACACCCGCCAGAGCGATGTCGCCTTTCGCTTCGGCGGCGAAGAGTTCTGCCTGCTGATGCCGGGCAGCTCTGCCGAGCTGGCGCAGCGCAAGGTGCTCAAGCTGCTGCAGGCCTGGCGGCGCCGCGCCTTCCACTTCGAGACCGGGTCGCTCGCGGCCAACACCTTCTCGGCCGGCGTGGCCGACTCCTCCAGCGAAGCCGAATCGGTGGAGAGCCTGCTCAAGGTGGCCGACGACCGCCTGCTCGAGGCCAAGCGCAACGGGCGCAACCAGGTGCAGAGCCAGACCACGCCCGACGCCGCGCCGCAGCCCAATGTGAGCGTCGGCTAACGCCTTTCCCAAGCCACCCGCAGACGGCGCACGGCAGCCCCTCTTGCAATTTAGACACGTGTCTTTTAAGACATATGTCTTATTTCCGCCTCATTCCTGCCCTGGTCTGGCGTTTTCCCTCACTGTTCTGTCACTTTTTTGGCTCACATTTGCACGAGCGTGCAGTTACTGGACGCGTGACCACCAAGGAGAGAACAAGCCATGATGAACCGAAGAGATCTGTTGGCCACAGGTGTGGCCGGCAGCACAGCGCTTGCGCTGGGAGGGGGCGCGGCCCTGAACCCCGCCCAAGCGCAAGTTGTTCCGCCTGTTTCGGCGCTCGATGCAGCGTCGCTCGCCATCGTGCGTGTCTGGGTGCCGGTGATCCTGGGCAACAGCGCCTTGCCGACCGACCCGACTGCCCGCACCGCCGCGATCGACCTGTGCGCGCAGCGCGCCGGCGAAATCGTCAGCAACTACCCCCCGCTCAACCAGGCCGGCATCGTCGGCCTGTTCAACACCTTGAAGGGCGGCCCGCAGATCTTCAATGCCGCCTTCCCGGCCACCTGGGAAGCCATGCCCGCCACGCTGCTGGCGGCCTTGCTCGACGGCCTGCGCGTGAGCCAGGTCGCCAGCCAACGTTCGATCTTCAGCGCGTTCATGGGCCTGATCCCCAACGCGTTCTATTCGAACCCCATCAACTGGCCCGCCATTGGTTATGCCGGCCCCCCGAAATTCAACTGAGAGGCACGCCAACATGCCCATTCCTCAAGTCATTCCCATCCCGACCAAGAAACCCACCGACCCGTGGGTCGTCGGCAAGCGCGCCGGCTGGAAGATCATCGACGCCTCCACCCTGACCGCTGACCGATCGGTGACCTTCGACGTCGCCATCATCGGCACCGGTGCCGGCGGTGGCCTCACCGCCGAAATGCTCGCCGCCAGCGGCCTCAAGGTCGTGCTGATCGAAGAGGGCCCGCTGAAGTCGTCGAGCGACTTCAACATGAAGGAGTCCGAGGCCTACCCCGCGATGTACCAGGAAAACCTGGCCCGTCGCACGATCGACGGTGGCGTCGGCATCCTGCAAGGTCGCACCGTCGGTGGCGGCACCACCGTCAACTGGGCCACCAGTTTCCGCACGGCCCCGCAGGTGCTCGAACACTGGCAGCGCGTGTATGGCCTGACCGAGTACACCAAGGCCAAGATGGACCCGTGGTTCGCGGCCGTTGAAAAGCGCCTGGGCATCAAGCCCTGGACCGGCGCGATCAACGCCAACAACGGCATCCTGTCGACCGGCCTGTCGCGGCTGGGCCTGTCGTGGGGCATCATTTCGCCCAACGTGAAGGGCTGCGCCGCACTCGGCTACTGCGGCCTGGGTTGCCCGATCAACGCCAAGCAGTCGATGCTGGTGACCTCGCTGCCCGTCGCGATGGCGCGAGGCGCCACGCTCTACACGCGCCTGCGTGCCCAGAACTACACCTTCAACACCGCCAAGACGGCCATCACCGGCATCGTCTGCGACGCACTCGACCCGTCGGGCCTGCGTCCGAGCGGCCGCAAGGTCACGATCAAGGCGCGCCACTACGTTCAGGCCACCAGCGCCATCAACGGCCCCGCGCTGCTGATGCGCTCGGGCGCGCCCGATCCGCACGGCACCCTGGGCAAGCGCACCTTCCTGCATCCGAGCGCTTCGGTGGGTGGCTTCTACAACAACGACATCGCCGCGCACTCCGGCCTGCCGCAGTCCGTCTACTCCGACCACTATCTCGACAACGTGCCCCTCACCGGCACGCCGGGCTACAAGTTGGAAGTGGCGCCGCTGCACCCGGTGCTGGTGGCCGGTGGCCCGACCTACTTCGGCGAGCAGCACGCTTCGCTGATGAAGAACTTCAACAAGTACGGCGTCACGATCTCCTTCGTGCGCGACGGCTTCATGTCGGAAAGCGTCGGCGGTTCCGTGGTCCTGCGTGCCGATGGCTCGCCGGGCCTGGACTACCCGCTCAGCGCCACCGTGCTGGAGTCGATCCGCCAGTCGATCAAGTCGCAGGGCGCCGTGCACTTCGCGGCCGGGGCACAGCGCGTCTTCATCGGCCACATCGACGCCGCGACCCAGGGCTACACCGACAACGCCTCGTTCCAGGCCGCTGCGGATGCGCTGCCGATGGTCAGCGGCCGCGTGCGCCTGAACTCGGCACACCAGATGGGCGGCTGCGGCATGTCGGCCGACCCAACCAAGGGCGTGGTCAACGGCAACGGCCGCCACCACCAGATCACCAACCTGTCGGTGCACGACGCGTCGGTCTTCCCGACCAGCCTTGGCCTCAACCCGCAAGAAACCATCTGGGGCATCACGGCACGCAACACCGCCAAGCTGGCGCTGGACATCTACGGCATCCGCAACTGCACGGTGACGGCGCCCGCGGACTGATCCTGCCTTCGGTTCAACTTGAAGCCCGGGCTTGCCCCGGGCTTTTTTTCGCCCTCACGGCAGCGCCGGCCACTGCAGCGAGCCGTTGAGCACCGGCTCGGCCCGCAGCCGCTCGGCCGCGTAGTCGACGAAGGCCCGCACCTTCGCCGCCGCACGGCGGCCTTCGGCATAAACCAGTTGCACGGGGATCGGCGGCGGCTCGTGGTCGGCCATCACGATGTGCAAACGCCCCGCCAGCACCGGCTCGGCCACCTGGTACGACAGCGCGCGCACCAGGCCCTGGTTCGCGAGCGCGCCGGCGATGGACGCATCGCCCGCGTTCGTCACGTGGCGCAAGCGCGGGTGCGCGACCACACCCTCGCTGCGAGCCCCGGCGCCCGGCGGGTAGAAGACCCACGGCGCACTCACCGAGCCATGCTGCGAGAAGCCGATGCCGCGGTGCTGCAAGAAGTCGGCCGGCGTGCGCGGCACGCCATGCTCGGCCAGGTATTGCGGCGACGCCACCACCACACGCCGCACCTCGCCGACCCGCACCGCGACCAGGCCCGAGTCGGGCAGGTGGGCAATGCGCAGCGCCACGTCCATTCCCTCGTCGAGCAGGTGCACGATCTGGTCGGTGTAGAAGCTGCGCGCGCTGACCTGCGGATGCAGCCCAAGGAAGTCTTGCAGCACCGGCGCCACGTGCAGGCGGCCGAAGATCACCGGCGCCGTGATCGAGAGCAGGCCCTGCGGCACCACGTGGGCCCCGCTGGCGGACGACTCCGCCTCGTCGATCTCGGACAGGATGCGTTTGCAGTCGGCGTGGAAGCGCGCTCCCGCCTCGGTGAGCGCCACCTGCCGCGTGCTGCGGCGCAGGAGCTGCGTGCCGATGCGCGCTTCGAGCGCCGCCACCGCGCGGGTCACCGCGGGCGCCGACACGCCGAGCTGGCGCGCGGCCGGCGCAAAACCTTTTGCGTCGGCCACGGCGACGAAGATGCGCATGCCTTCGAGCTTGTCCATCGCTCTCTTTCGTTGATTCACCTCTGGGCGCGGAATTATCAAATGCGCGACACGGTGATTCCGCGCCGGCCTCGGCACGCTCACCATGCGAGGCATCCAACACGAGGAGCCTGCATGACACCAATCCACCTCTACCAACACCCGCTCTCGGGCCACGCCCACCGCGTGAAGCTCTTGCTCTCGATGCTCGATCTGCCGTTCGAAGAACAGCTGATCGACGTCAGCAAGGGCGAGCAGCGCCACCCCGAGTTCCTCGCGCTCAACCCCTTCGGCCAGGTGCCGGTGATCCAGGACGGCGACATCACGCTCGCCGACAGCAACGCCATCCTCACCTACCTCGCACTGCGCTACGACGACAGCGGCCGCTGGCTGCCGCGCGACCCCGTTGGCGCGGCGCGCGTGCAACGCTGGCTGTCCGTTGCGGCCGGGCAGCTCGTCAACGGGCCCGGCAACGCGCGCATCGCCGTGCTCTTCGGCCGACCGCGTGACGAGCGCTGCGGCGAGATCGCGGCCCAGCTCTTCCAGCGCATGGAGGCGCACCTCGCCACCTCACCCTACCTCGCCGCCGAGCACCCCACCATCGCCGACCTCGCCCTCTACAGCTACACCTCGCACGCCCCCGAAGGCGGCGTGTCGCTCGAACCGTATCCGCAGCTGCGGGCCTGGCTGGCGCGCATCGAGGCGCTGCCCGGGTATGTGTCGATGGTGCGGCAGAAAGCGCTGGCCTGAGATGCGCCACGCAGGCGAAACCACGGTGCAGCGCCGCCTGGGCGTCGACGAGCGCATGGGCGAGGTGATGGAGCAGGTGGTGCGCACCTGGATGCCCGAGCAGCACCGCGAGCTCTTCGGCAAGCTGCCCACGCTGCTGGTGGGCAGCCTCGATGCCCACGGGCGGCCCTGGGCCTCGATGCTGCATGGCGCGCCGGGCTTCATCCGCGCACCGGACGAGCGCCACCTGCACATCGCGGCGCGCCCGTCTCCCGACGACCCGTGGCAGCCTGCGCTCGACACACCCATCGGGCTCCTCGGCCTGGAGCCGCACACACGTCGCCGCAACCGCATGAACGGCAGCGTGGTCGCGCTCGACGCCGACGGCTTCACCATCGAGGTCGACCAGAGCTTCGGCAACTGCCCGAAATACATCCAGGCGCGCACCCCGTACACGGTGCACCGCACCCCGGCCGCGCCGCGCGCGGAGGGCCCGCTGCTCGGCGACACCGCGCTCGAACTCGTGCGCCACGCCGACACGCTCTTCATCGCCACGGCCTCGCACACGCCGCGTGCACATGCCGGTGCCGAGGGCGTGGACGTTTCGCACCGCGGCGGCCCGCCCGGCTTCGTGCACGTCGGCACGCACGAAGGCCGCACCGTGCTCACGATCCCCGACTACCCCGGCAACCGCTTCTTCAACACGCTCGGCAACCTCGTGGTGAACCCACGCGCCGGCCTGCTCTTCGTCGACTACCACGCGGGCCATCTGCTGCAGCTCACGGGAGACGCACACCTGCTGTGGGAAGGCGAGTTGCGCGCGATCCGCATCACCGTGCAAAACGGCTGGTGGCGCGCGCACGCACTCCCGCTGCGCTGGTCGCCACCCGAGCCCGCACCGCAATTCACCGGCGAGGGTTGACACCGAAGCGACTGACCTTGCGCGCGGGACTGGCTAGTCTTGCCGGCTTCCATCCCACAGCCCAGGAGACCGCGCGCATGAACACCACCCAACTCTTCTCGCTGAAGGGCCGCACCGCCCTCATCACCGGCGGCTCGCGCGGCATCGGCCGCATGATCGCGGAAGGCTTCCTGTCGCAAGGCGCGAAGGTCTACATCTCGGCGCGCAAGGCCGAGGCCTGCGACGCCACTGCGAAGGACCTCTCGGCGCTCGGCACCTGCGTCTCGCTGCCAGCCGACGTGTCGGGCATGGCCGGCATCCAGGGCCTGGTCGCCGCCTACAGCCAGCACGAAAGCCAGCTCGACATCCTCGTCAACAACGCGGGTGCGGCGTGGGGCGCCGATTTCGACGAGTTCCCGGAAAGCGGCTGGGACAAGGTCGTCAACCTCAACATGAAGTCGCCCTTCTTCCTCACGCAGGCCCTGAAGCCACTGCTCGCCAAGGGCGCGACGGCCGAGAAGCCCTCGAAGGTGATCAACGTGGCCTCGATCGACGGCATCGCCGTGAACCCGCTGGAGACATATTCGTATGCCGCGAGCAAGGCCGGTCTGATCCACCTGACCAAGCGCATGGCCACGCACCTGATCCAGCACCACATCGTCACCACCGCCATCGCTCCGGGCGCGTTCGCATCCGAGATGAACCGCGCGGCACGCGACCATGAAGAGGCGGTGGCCGCCCGCATTCCGGCCAAGCGCATCGGCAGCGATGAAGACATGGCGGGCGCCGCGATCTTCCTGGCCTCGCGTGCGGGTGACTACGTGCTGGGGCACACGCTGGTGGTCGACGGCGGGGTGGTTCTCGGCCGTTGATCCGAGGGGCAGAACGGGAAAGATCTCCGTCCCGGTATGGCGTAGTTCCCAGGTGAGAACCCTGGCTTGCAGAAAAACAAGTATGTTCGTAGGCTAGGGTCATACCGACGACAAAAGGAGACCCTGGATGAACTTCGCCCCCACCCCGAAGATGCTCGAATGGCAAGAGCGGCTCATGAAATTCGTGACCGAGAACGTCGTTCCGGCCGAGCCGCTCTTCCGCAAGGAAATGGAAGCCAACCGTGCCAAGGGCAACCAGTGGAACCCGACGCACGAGGTGATGGATGGGCTGAAGGCCAAGGCCCGTGCGGCGGGCCTGTGGAACATGTTCCTGCCCGCGTCACAGCACGGCGCAGGCCTCACGAACCTCGAGTACGCGCCCCTGTGCGAGATCATGGGCCGCTATCCGCTCACCAGCGAAGCGATGAACTGCTCCGCACCCGACACCGGCAACATGGAGCTGCTCGAGCGCTACGGCACGCCCGAGCACAAGGAAAAGTGGCTCAAGCCGCTGTTGGCCGGCGAGATCCGCTCGGGCTTCGCGATGACCGAGCCCGACGTGCCGTCGAGTGACGCCACGCAGATCCAGTCGCGCATCGTGCGCGACGGTGACCACTACGTCATCAACGGCCGCAAGTGGTGGACCTCCGGCGCGCCCGATCCGCGCTGCAAGGTGCTGATCTTCATGGGCAAGACCGGCACGGTCGACGACCCGAGCCCGCACAAGCAGCAGTCGATGATCATCGTGCCGATGGACACGCCGGGCGTGAAGGTCGAGCGATGGCTGTCGGTGTACGGCTACGACCACGCGCCGCACGGCCACGCCGAGATCAGCTTCACCAACGTGCGTGTGCCGGCCGACCATTTGCTGCTCGGCGAAGGCCGCGGCTTCGAGATCGCGCAGGGCCGCCTCGGCCCGGGCCGCATCCACCACTGCATGCGCCTGATCGGCGGCGCCGAGCGCGCGCTCGAACTCATGTGCAAGCGCGCGCTGGTGCGCAAGCCCTTCGGCAAGCTGCTGTCGGACCAGGGCGTGTGGCGCGAGCGCATTGCCCACTCGCGCATCCTCATCGACCAGGCCCGCCTGCTCACGATGAACGCCGCCTTCGCGATGGACACCAAGGGCAACAAGGGCGCGAAGAACGAGATCGCGATGATCAAGGTCGTCGCGCCGCAGATGGCCTGCCAGGTGATCGACTGGGCGATCCAGATCCATGGTGGCGCCGGGGTCTCGCAAGACACGCCGCTCGCCGCGGCCTACACCAGCGCACGCACCATCCGCTTCGCCGACGGGCCCGACGAGGTGCACCTCAACGCCATCGGCAAGTCGGAACTTGCCAAGTACATGGCACCCAAAGTAAAAGCCTGACCACCTAGCCGAACCCGAGGCGCTGCACCATGTCCGACCGTCATTTCGCTTTCTGGCCCGAGCACGCGCCTCGCCATCTCTACGTGCCCGAGACCAACCTCTACTTCAACGTGGAGGTCTCGGCGGCGCGCTTTCCGAAGAAGCCTTTCTTCATCTTCTACGACACGCCCTTCACCTTCTCGCAGTTCAAGCAGGAAACGGAAACGCTCGCGGCGTATCTCGAGCAGGTGTGCGGCGTGAAGAAGGGAGACCGCGTGCTGCTCTACACGCAGAACAGCCCGCAGTTCATGATCGGCTACTACGCCATCCTCCGTGCCAACGCGGTGGTGGTGCCGGTCAACCCGATGAACCTCACGGGTGAGCTCAAGCACTACGTGAGCGATGCCGACGCCAAGGTGGCGATCACCACGCAGGAGCTCTACCCGCGCCTCAAGCCGCTGCTGCAACCGGGCGGCGACGAGCACACGCTGGAGCACGTGATCGTCGGCACCTACAGCGACTACCTGCGCGAGAAGACAACGCTCGCCCTACCGGACTTCGTGGCCGCACCGCGTGTGCCCATCGCCGACAAGGGCGTGACGCTGTGGGTCGATGCCTTGGCCAAGGGTTTGAAGCCCGGCCCGCTCACGACCGGCCCCGATGACCTGTGCGTGATGCCCTACACCTCGGGCACCACCGGTCACCCCAAGGGCTGCATGCACACGCACCGCACCGCGATGTACAACACCGTGTCGGGTGGCGTGTGGGGCCAGACCAACCAGGGCACGGTGTCGATGGCGGTGCTGCCGCTTTTCCACGTGACTGGCATGCAGGGCAACATGAACGCGGTGATCTACGGCGGCTCCACCGTCGTGCTGCTGCCGCGCTGGGACCGCGACGCCGCGGCCGAGTGCATTCAGCGCTACCGCGTCACAGGCCTTGGCCTCATCACCGCGATGGTGGTCGACTTCGTCTCCAACCCCAAGCTCGACAGCTACGACTTGAGCAGCCTGCGCAAGATCGGCGGCGGCGGTGCCGCCATGCCCAAGGCGGTGGCCGACATCCTGGAGAACAAGCTCGGCCTCAAATACGGCGAGGGCTACGGCATGTCGGAAACGCTGGCGGCGACCCACATGAACCCGCCCGACCGATCGAAGAAGCAGTGCCTGGGCATCCCCGCTTTCGACGTCGACGCGCGTGTGGTCGACCCCACCACCTTCCAGGAACTGCCCCCTGGCGAGACGGGCGAGATCATCGTCAGCGGCCCGCAGGTCATGCTCGGCTACTGGAAGAACCCCGACGCCACCCGCGATTCGTTCATCGAGCTCGACGGCAAGCGTTTCCTGCGCACCGGCGACCTGGGCCAGACCGACGAGGAGGGCTACTTCTTCTTCGTCGACCGCCTGAAGCGCATGATCAACGCGAGCGGCTTCAAGGTCTGGCCGGCCGAGGTGGAAGCGCTGCTGTACCAGCACCCCGCCATTCAAGAGGCCTGCATTATCGCGGCGAAAGACGCGAAGCGCGGCGAGACGGTCAAGGCCTTCATCGTGCTCAAGCCCGGCTTCAAGGGCCAGGTCACCGAAGACGAGATCGTCAAGTGGGGCCACGACAACATGGCTGCCTACAAGAGCCCGCGCATCGTGGAATTCGTCGATGCGCTGCCCAAATCGGGCACGGGCAAGGTGCAGTGGCGCGAGCTGCAGGAACGCGAGAACGCCAAGACGGCCACCTGACCAAGCCGGGCCGGCTATGCTCCGGCCCCCATGAACCGTTTCGACCCCAAGGCGATCATCATCGCCATGCTGCTCTCGCTTGCCCTCGACGTGGTGGGCGGCGTGGCGCTCGTGGCCGGCTTCGGCGTGCAGGTCACTGCGCAGATGACGCCGGAAGAGACGCAAGCCGCCATCGAGGCCGTCACCGCGACCGACGGCTTCATGTTCGCCTCGCTGCTCTACGGCACAGCCACCACCGTCTTCGGCGGATTCGTCGCGGCACGGGTGGCGCGCAGCCACCCCTACTTCAACGCGCTGGCGGTCGGCCTGGTGGGCTTGGTGCTCGGGCTCGTGATGGGTGGCGAAGCGCCGTTCTGGTTCGAGGCCCTGGCCTTCCTGGTGAGCGTGCCCGCCGCACTGGCGGGTGGCCACCTCGCCCTGCGCCGGCCAACACGCTGACGCGCAACCAATGAAACACAGCGGCCCCGGCGCTGAAACACCCGGTTGACAGCGGCCTGCGACAGTGGCGACACACCATCGCCAGCGAGTTGCCCCATGAGCGACCTCTTCCTGCCCCGCGAGCTGTTCGAGGCTTCCGCCTCCGGCCCCCGCCCCGCCACGCCTGCCACGCCCGCCGCAGCCCCGCGGCGCGGCACGGTGCAGTTCACCAGCGGCGCCGATGTGGCGGCCGACCTGATGCAGGCCATGAACACCGTGCCCGAGCCCCGCTTCGTGGAGCGCCGCCGCAAGCCACGCACCGGCAAGCCGTTCGACGTCACACGCTGAAGTCACGCGCCGAACCGAGGCGCCACGGCCACGCCTGACGCGGCCTCGCCACACGCGGCCGCCGGGCCGCATCGCACCCGATGCGTTGTCACGCATCCCCCGGCACACTCGGGCTCCCACCACTGGAGCCCCCATGGCCTTCTTTCCCCAAGATGCCCTCAACGACGGCGTGCGCAAGCGCGAGGTCTTCGGCTGGGCGATGTACGACTTCGCCAACTCGGGCTACACGACCGTCGTGCTGACGGCCGTCTTCAACGCCTACTTCGTCGGCGTGGTGGCCAATGGTGCGCCCTGGGGCACGCTCGCCTGGACGCTGGCACTCGCCGCCTCCAGCGTGATCGTGATGCTGGTGATGCCGGCGCTCGGTGCCTACGCCGACCTGCGGGCCAACAAGAAGAAGCTGCTGGCCGTCACCACCGTGCTGTGCGTGGCCTCGACCGCGATGCTCGCGTTCTCCGACCGCGGCGACGTGGCCTGGGCGGTGGCGGCGGTGGTGCTGTCGAACACCTTCTTCTCGTTCGGCGAAGCGCTCACCGCGGCCTTCCTGCCCGAACTCGCGCGCCGCGAGGCGATGGGCCGGGTGTCGGGCTGGGGCTGGAGCTTCGGCTACTTCGGCGGCATGTTGTCGCTGGGCCTGAGCCTCGCCTATGTGCTCGCGGCACAGGCACGCGGCGAGCCGGCCACCTCGTTCGTGCCGGTCACGATGCTCATCACCTCCGGCGTCTACGGCGTGGCGTCTCTGGCCACCTTCGCACTGCTGCGCGAGCGGGCGGTGCCGCAGCCACAGGTGGCGCACACGGCGGGCATCACCGCCTCGCTGCAGCGCCTGGCCGCCACCATCCGGCGCGCCCGCCTGTACCGCGATTTCTCCTGGCTGCTCGTCTGCGCCGTGTGCTACCAGGCCGGCATCGCAGTGGTGATCGCACTCGCCGCGGTGTACGCCGAGCAGGTGCTCGGCTTCAAGCAGGCGCAAACCATGATGCTGGTCTTCCTCGTCAACATCGCCGCCGCACTCGGCGCCTTCGGTTTCGGCTACTGGCAAGACCGCATCGGCCACAAGCGCGCACTCGCCGTCACGCTGGTGGGCTGGGTCGTGATGACGGTGCTTGCCATCGTGGCCACGACACCCGGCCCGTTCTGGGTGGCCGCGGTGATCGCGGGCCTGTGCATGGGCTCCAGCCAGTCGGCCGGCCGTGCCATCGCCGGGCTCTTCGCCCCCGAGGCGCAGCGCGCCGAGTTCTACGGGCTGTGGACCTTCGCCGTGCGCCTGGCGGCCATCCTCGGGCCGGTGACCTACGGCCTGGTGACGGTGGCCACCGCCGGCAACCACCGGCTGGCCATCCTGTCGACCGCGCTCTTCTTCATCGGCGGGCTCTTGCTGCTGCTGCCCGTCAACGTGGAACGCGGCGCAGCCGCCGCGCGCGAGGCCTCATGAGCGGGCCACTGCTCGGCGGCAAGCGCATCCTCGTGACCCACGCCGATGGGTTCATGGGGCCGACGCTGTGCGACGTGTTTCGGGCGCACGGCGCCACGGTGATCGAAAGCGTCGACCCGCTGCGCGCCCCGCAGGCGCCGGCCGCCGTCGTGGCCGCAGCCGGCGAGCTCGACGTGCTGCTCGTCAACCTCGCCCACCCCGCCCCCAGCACCGCGGCCAAGGACGTGGCCGACAACGAATGGCGCGACACCTTCGCCGCGCTCGTCGACCCGCTGCCGCGCCTGGTGCGCGCGGTGCTGCCGCAGATGATCGCGCGGCGGGCCGGCAAGGTGCTCGTGATGGGCAGTTCATCTGCCCTGCGTGGCATGAAGCGCACGTCGACCTACAGCGCTGCGCGCGGCGCGCAGCTCGCCTACGTGCAAGCGGTGGGTGTGGAAGTGGCCCCGCACAACGTGCAGGTCAACGCGATCGCACAGAACTTCGTCGAGAACCCGACTTACTTTCCGCCCGAGGTGCAGGCCGACCCGCGCTTTCAGGAGCGCCTGAAACGCGAGGTGCCGCTCGGCCGGCTGGTCAGCGCGCGCGAAGACGCCGAGTTCGCGGCCTACCTGTGTAGCGACGCGGCCAACTGCTTCGTGGGGCAGGTGTTCCCCGTGTGCGGGGGCTGGGTGCAGCGTTGAGGCGCGTTAAAGGCGTTAACGCCGTTTACGCCGTCTCGTCGCCGATCACCAGCCGCGTGTCGCTGGCAAAGCGATACGGCGGAATCTCGAGGTTCGTGGGCGCCGGCTTGTTCTTGAACACTCTGCCGGCACCGTCGAAGGTCGAGCCGTGGCAAGGGCAGAAGAAGCCGCCCGGCCAGTCGGCGGGCAGACTGGGGTTGGCCGACCCCTGCGGCACCGCCGTGGGCGAACAGCCCAGGTGCGTGCAGATGCCCACCGCCACGAAGACCTCGGGCCTCACGGCACGCACCGGGTTACGCGCGAGCTTGGGCTGCTGGTCGCGCAGCGATGCGGGGTCGGCCAGCTCGGCATCGTGGCCCTGCAGCGCCGCGATCATCTGCGGCGTGCGCCGCACCACCCACACGGGCTTGCCACGCCATTCGACCGTTTTCATGCCACCGGGCGGGATGTCGGCGAGGTCGACCTCCACCGGCCCGCCTGCGGCCTTGGCACGCTCGCTGGGCGCGAGCGACGACACGAAGGGCACGGCGGCAGCCACCGCGGCCACACCGCCGGCTGCCGCGGTGGTGACGATCCACTGCCGGCGTTCTGCATCGTCAGGCGACAGCTCGGCGGCCGCGCCTGCAAAGCTGGGCGTCATCATGCGGCGACCTCCTCAGCGGCGGGGAAGCGAATCCGCCTTGCGAGCGTCTTCCTCGATGTGGCGCACGAAGTAGCGCACGAAGAACACGGCCATGCCCATCATGAAGGTGAGGCCGGCCAGGCTCATCAGGCCGACATCGGAAGTGAAGAGATCCTTCAGCGCATGCACGTCAAACTCCTGTCGTGGTGACAGGCACATTGGGCGCGCCACCGGCCAGGCTGTCTTTGCCTTTTCTCAAGCCTCGGCCGCGAGCGACCACACGCCCGCGCACTCACCGGCACGGCCATCGCTGCGCAGCTTGCCCAGGTGCGCCAGCAGCGAGCGCGCCGCCACCGGCAGCATGCGCGGGTCGACGTCGTCGTACGCATGCGGCAGCAGCTGCTCCAGCGTGGCCGGCCCGTGCGCGCGCAAGGCCGCCACGACCTTCGCTTCACGCTTGAGCCGGTGCTCGATCACCGCCTGCACCGCCTGGTGGGGCTGCGCCATCAGGAAGCCGTGGCCCGGGGCGAGCCACTCGATGTCTTCGTCGAGCAGGGAGCGCAGGGTGTGCAGATAGGCGGCCATGTCGCCGTCGGGCGGGTTGATGACGACCGTGCTGGCCTGCATCAGGTGGTCGCCGGTGAAGAGGGTCTTCTCTTCTTCGAGCAGGTAGCAGAGGTGGTTGGACGCATGGCCCGGCGTGTGCAGCACGCGCAGCGTCACGCCGGGGGCGATGGCGAGGCGCTCGCCGTGTTCGAGCACGCGGTCGGGTGCGAACGTGCCGTCCTGCTTGTGCGGGTGCAGCGCCACACGGCCCATCACCGGCGCGTGCGTGTGCTGCTTGAGCGACACCGCGGCGGGCGAGTGATCGTGGTGGGTGTGCGTGGCGAGGATGAATCGGATGGGCCCCGGCGCCGCGCGCAGGATCGCTTCCACGTGCTCGGGCAGATCGGGGCCGGGGTCGATTACGGCCCACTCGTTGTGCGCACCGCCGCCCACCAGGTAGGTGTTGGTGCCGGGGCCGGTCATCACGCTCGGGTTGGGCGCGGTCACGCGGATCACGTGCGGCGACAGCTTCACCGCCCGCCCCGGCACGATCTCGTAAGACGCGGTGCCGTGGCCCAGCGGGTCGATGCGGCCCATCTCGGCCCAGGCGTACTCGTGCGGCATCACCGGGCGCAGGCCCTGGCTGCCGGCGCCGATGCGCGGGTTGATGAGGCTCACGGTGCGCGGGCCCCGGGCATACGCCATGAGCGCCGCGGTGGTCTCGAACGCGCCGAGCGCGGTGAGCGTGGCGCGGGTCGGGCCCATGAGCTTGAGCGAGTCGCTCCGGGCGAGTGCGTCGGCCGGGCGCAGCCAGTGCATGCCGACCATCTCGCTGCCATCGTGCAGGGCGGTCTGGCCGGCGGGCGCCACGGCCACGAAGAAGCGCGTGTCGTAGCGCTTGGCGCGGCCGAGCGGCGTGAGCCAGTGGCTGAAGTAGGCGAGCTCGTCGACCGCGAGCCGGAAGCCTTCGGCGGCGCAGAACTCGCCGAGCGTGCGCTCGCCGCGGTTGAGCGGGTCGCGCCAAGGCACCAGGTGCTGCACGTCGCCCACGAGCTCGCTTCCGCGGCGCGCGAAGAGCAGGCCGCATTCTTCGAAGCACTCGCGGATGGCGGTGATGGCGTAGTCGAGCCCGCCTTCGGTCAGCGCCAGCTGGGCGCTCAGGGCCGCGTCGTCGGGGCCGTCGCAGAGGCCGCGCCACTGCGCATCGGTCTTGTCGACCGTGCCGCCCGGGAAGACCCAGGCGCCGCTGTTGTGATCGCCGCGTTCGGCGCGGCACAGCAGCAGCACTTCGAGGCCGCCGAGGGTGTCGCGCACCACCACCAGCGTGGCGGCGGCGCGCGGCGGTTTGCCGGCTGAACTGTGGTCGAGGGGAGCGACGTCGGGGGAGGTCATGGCAGCACTGTGAGCCTGGAGGATCGCGCTGCACAGTCTCGCATTCCCGCGCCATTCACGTGCGTCGCCAAGGTGGCTGCACGGGTTTCGCGAGTGTGCGCAGAATCGGGCCTCCCGAGCTGCAGCAGACCCCCATGTCCATCATCCTCGTTCGCCACGGCGAAACGCCGCTCAACGTGGCGCGCACCCTGCAGCCCGCCGAGACGCCCCTCAGCGAGACCGGCCTCAAGCAGGCCCAGGCGGTGGCACAGCGGCTCGCCGGCCTGAAGATCGCCGCCATCCTGACGAGCGACCTGCCGCGCGCCCTGCAGACGGCGCAGGCCATCGCCGCCGCCACCGGCGCGCCCGTCACGACCACGCCGCTGCTGCACGAGCGCAATTTCGGCGCGCTCCGCGGCCAGCCCTACGACAGCCTGCCCTACAACCCGCTGACCATGACCGAAGCGCCCCCCGGTGGCGAATCGGTGGCGGCCTTCCAGCAGCGCGTGGCGCAGGCCTTCGCGCAGATGGTCGAGCTGCGCGGCCGCGTCGACGGCCACCTCGCCGTCGTCACCCACGGCCTCGTGATCCGCGCGCTGCTCGCGCAGCACCTGCCGCTCGGCACCGACGCGATGCCGCTGCGCGTGGGCAACACCTCGGTCACGATCTGCGGCGCCACACCGCCGCATGCGCTGGAGCTGGTCGACTGCACGCGCCACCTCGACGCGCAGATCGCGCACGACGCGAAGAGCCTCTCGGGCGGTTGAGCGGCTCAGGGCGCGGCTTTCGCCCGCGGCGCGTCGAGTTCCACGTCGCTCTCGGCCTCGGCCACGCAGGGCAGGACCCAGCCTTCCCGTTTCTCGTCGGCGCTGAGGCCGGGCCACGCAATGGTGTGACGCACCTGCCCCTGGCCGACGCGGCAGCGGCACTCGCGGCAGGTGCCGTTGCGGCATGCGCTCGGCATCAGCACGCCCTGCCGGCGGGCCGCCGCCAGCAGCGTCTCGCCAGGCACGGCTTCGAAATGCAGGCCGGTGCCCAAGATCGTCACGCGAAACGCCACGACACCCCCGAACGTGCGAGCCCGCGACCCAGATGCGCTCCCCATAATGGCCGCAGCCCCGAGGTTTGCCCATGCCACCACGCCCACACGCTGCACACATTCCGCTTCTTCGTCACCTCGCCATCATGGCACTGAGCCTGGCCGCAACGCTGCTGCCCGCCACCGCCTCGGCGCAATCGCCCACCTCCAGCAAGGCCCCGGCGCGCAGCGGTGCGGGCTACAAGATCGAGCGCACACCGGCCTGGGTGAAGCCGATCAAGCCTTCCGCCGCAGCGGCCGCGCCGACCACCACCTCGCCTGGCTACCGCATCACGCTGATGGACTACCAGACGCAGCTCACCGCCGACGGCGGCGAGCATGCCTACACCCACACGCGCCTGGCCATCAGCGACTCGGCGGGCGTGCAGGCGGTGTCGAAGGTCCAGGTCTACTTCAACCCCGCCTTCCAGACCGTCTCGCTGCACGAAGCGGTGGTGCTGCGCAACGGCGCGCGGCTCGACCGCCTGAAAGACGCCCGCATCGAGCTGCTGCGGCGCGAGGAAGGCCTGGAGCGCATGACGCTCACCGGCGTGCAGACCCTGCTGGTGCTGCTCAACGACGTGCGCGTGGGCGATGCGGTCGAAGTGGCCTACACCGTGCACGGCACCAACCCCATCTACAAGGGCCACTACGCCGACACCTTCCAGCTCGGCCACCCGGCCGCCGTCGACGAGCTCCAGGTGCGCCTCGAAGCCCCCGCTGGCCGCACGCTGCACACGCGTGGCATCCGCAGCGATGCGACCTTCGAGCGCAGCACGCAGGGTGGGCGCCAGGTGCTCACGCTCACCCGCCGCAACATCCCGCCCGTCATCGCCGAGGAACAGACGCCGCCGTGGTTCAAGGTCTACCCCGCGCTGCACGTGAGCGACTACGCCGACTGGCAGCAGGTCGCCGCCTGGGCCGAAGACCTCTTCGCCACCCCGGGCGACCTTGGCGCCGAGCTGCAGGGCCGCATCGAGGCCTGGCGCGCCAAGGGCCTGCCGCGCGAGCGCCTCGCCTCCGAGGTGATCGAGTTCGTGCAAGACGAAGTGCGCTACTTCAGCGTGAGCCTGGGCGAAAGCTCGCACCGCCCGAAGCCGCCTGCACGCACGCTCGCCGAGCGCCTGGGCGATTGCAAGGACAAGACCGCGCTGCTCAACGCCATCCTGCAGCGCCTGGGCTTCGAAGCCAGGCCGGTGCTGATCTCGGTGGGCCGCAACCGCGGCGTCGCCGACTACCTGCCCGCGCACGACCAGTTCGACCACGTCATCACGCAGCTCACGCTCGACGGCACCGTCTACTGGATCGACCCCACCATGCAGAAGCAAGGGCGGCAGCTGCAGACGCGCGGTGTTGCGTCCTACGGCATGGGGCTGGTGGTGAGCCCGAGCACCACCGGGCTCGTGAGGGTGGGCCCCGGCCCCTCGCAGGCCTACACCCTCGAGTGGGATTCGGTGTGGGATGCCTCCGACCTCAAGCGCACGCCCACCTTCACCACCACCCTGCGCGCTCGCGGGCTCGCGGCCGAGGGCTGGCGGGCCGGCGTGGAGGCGGGTGGCGCCGAGCGGCTGGCCGGTGCCATCGCCGGCGCATATGCGCGCATGCTGCCGGGGCTGAAGGCGGTGGGCTCGCCCACGGTGCGCGACAACCGCGACACCAACATCTTCCAGCTGGAGCTGAAGTACGAAGCCCCGGGCCTCGGCCAGTACGACCGCGGGGCGCTCGCCGTCGAGCTGCCGGCGCTCGAGCTGCTCGACAGCCTGGTCGGCCCGCGCGAGCTGCGGCGCGAGATGCCCTTCCTCGTCGACCAGCCGGTGCAGGTGCGGCAGCGCCTGCGCGCGATCGCACCGCAGCGCTTCACGGCACCTCCACCGCCGCCTTCGGAAGTGGTCGACAAGCACTTCCGCGTGGCCAGCCGCTACGAGGTCAACGGCAACAGCTTCGACTACCTGCTGACCTACGAGCGCCGCAGCGACGAGGTGCAGCCGGCCGACCTGAACGGCTTTCGCGAGAAGCTGCAGACCGCGCGCCGGCTCGGCGGCGTGAGCGTGCGCCTGCCGCTCCTGAGCATGGAACCGCTGCGCGCGCAGTTCGACGAGATCGACCGCCGCGTGACCCAGAAGCTTGGCCGCCAGGCCGACACGCTGCGCGAGCTGGTCGTGCGCCAGGAAGTGGAGCGGCTCTTCGCCAGCGAGCTGCTGCGCCAGGTGGGCGACAGCGGCCCGCTGGTGGGCCAGCTGCTCGAGCGCCGCGCCATCGCCAACAGCAACCTCGCCGACCACGACGCCACGCTCGCCGACGCCGACCGTGCGCTCGCGAGCGCCCCCGAGGCGCGCTACTCGCACTACACCCGCGGCCTCGCGCTCATGTCGCTCGGCCGCGGCGGCGAGGCCCTGAGCGCCATGCAGCAGTTCACCAACCCCAACAACCGCGCCGCGCTGGCGATGGGCCTCGGCAACGCGCAGTACTACCAGGGCGAGCTCGCCGACGCGGAGCGCAACTTCAACCAGGCGGTGCAGGAGTCCTCGGGCAACGACCGGGTGTTCGCCTTGTCGTGGCTCTACATCGCGTCGCAGAAGGCCGGCGGCAAAGGCCGCTCGGTGGTGCTGCCGCACCTGCCCGACGTGAGCCGCGGCAGCTGGCCCGGCGTGCTGGTGCACTACCTCGCCGGCGAGGCCTCGCAAGACGAGGTGATCGAGCGCGCGAAGGAAAACAAGTCGATGGAGCGCCTCAACCTGAGCGAGGCCTACTTCTACATGGGCCAGCAGCTGCTGCTCGCGGGCAAGACGTCGGAAGCCAAGCGCATGTTCCGCCGCACCGTCGACCTGCAGGCCACGCCCTACCGCGAGTTCGCGTTCGCCGAACTCGAACTCAAGCGCAGCGAGCCCTGACCCGCCACAAGCTTTCACGATGAACGACCTCACCCCCGCGCCGCTGCTGCTGCTCCACGCCACCGCCGGTGCCGGCCACACCCGTGCGGCGCAGGCCGTCTCGGCCGCGCTGCGCCAGCTCGGTGCCCCCGCGCACCACACGGTCGACACGCTCGCCTGCACCAGCAGCCTCTTCCGCAAGCTCTACGCGCAGGCCTACATCGACCTCGTGCAGCGTGCGCCCGAGCTGTGGGGGCACCTCTACGACCGCTACGACGTGGTGAAGCCACCGCGCAGCAAGACCACCCGCGCGCGCTTGGCCTTCGACAAGGCCAACAGCACCCGCTTCAAGGACCTGCTGGCCGCCACGCAGCCGCGCGCCATCCTGTGCACGCATTTCCTGCCGATGGCGCTGCTGTCGGACCTGAAAGGCCGCGGCAAGCTCGCGACCCCGGTGCACGCCGTGGTGACCGACGTGAGCCCGCATGCCTTCTGGGTCTACCCGCACATCGACCACTACCACGTGGCCACCGAGGTGGGTGCGCGCGAGCTGCAACGCAAGGGCATCGCGGCCGAACGCATCAGCGTGAGCGGCATTCCCATCGACCCGGTGTTCGCCGAGCGCACGCCCGCCGCGGCAATGCGCGCCACGCTCGGCCTGCCCGAGCGGCCCACCGTGCTGCTGCTCTCGGGCGGCTTCGGCGTGGGGCCGCTGGTGGCCATGCTCGACTCGTTTGCCGGTGACGACTGTGGCCTGAGTCTGGTGGTCGTGGCCGGGCGCAACGCCGAACTCGAAGCCGCCTGCCGCGAGCGGGCCAAGACCTTGAAGCTGCCCGTCACCGTGCACGGCTTCGTCACCAACATCCACCAGCTGATGGACGCGGCCGACCTCGTGGTCACCAAGCCCGGCGGCCTCACCACCAACGAAGTGCTGGCCAAGGGCAAGCCGATGGCGCTCGTCGCGCCCATCCCCGGCCAGGAGCAGCGCAATTGCGACTACCTGCTCGAAGAAGGCGCGGCCGTGCGGCTGCACGACGAGCCCGATGCCGCCTGGCACCTCGCGCGCTGGCTCGGCGATGCCAAGCGCATGGCCGACATGCGCGCCAACGCCGAGCGCATCGCCCGCCCGCAGGCGGCAATCGACGTGGCACGCCGGCTGGTCGCGGCTCTCGGCGCATGACGCTCAGCCGACGCCGCCTCTGCCTCGCGCCGCTGATCGCGCTCGGCCTGCCTTGGGCCGCGCAGGCAGACGACGACCCGCTGCACAACATCGTCGACGACGCCTGGGCCACCACCCAGGGTGTGGTGTTCTCGGGCCGCCTGGTCGAGAAGCGCCGCGGCCCCCGGGCCGACAGCGGCGTGCGCAGCAGCCTCTACCGCAACAGCCGGCTGCTCTTCACCGGCGGCGAAGAGGGCTCGGTGCGCTGGACGGTGGGCGGCCTGCGCTGGCAGACACGCGCCGACGACCAGGGCTACTGGGAGCTGCGCGCGAGCCAGCCGCTGCTGCCGGGTTCACCGGCGCCGGGCTGGCACCGCATCGACAGCGAGCCCGCGCCCAGCAGCGCGGCCCACCTGCTGGTGCACGACCCGGCCAACACCGTGGGCGTGATCTCCGACCTCGACGACACCCTGCTCGTGAGCGAGGTCAACCAGACCACGCGCCTGCTGCGCAACAGCCTCACCGTGCCGCCCGAGGCACGCGAGCCGGTGGGCGGCATGGCCGCACTGCTCACCGCGTGGACCAAGCGCAACCCGCGCCCCGAGGCCACGCCGGTGTTCTACATCTCGGCCTCGCCGCGCCAGCTCACCGACAGCGTGCGCCGCTTCCTGCGCCAACACGGTTTCCCGCAAGGCGTGCTGCAGCTGAAGGAAGTGAGCGCCGCCAGCACCGACCCGCTCGCCGACCAGCAGGCCTACAAGGTGCGGCGCGCGAGCGCCATCTTCGAGGCCTTCCCGCAGACCCGCTTCGCCCTGCTGGGCGACGACGGGGAGCGCGACCCCGAGAGTTATGCGGAGCTGCAGGCGCGCTTCGGTGCGCGAGTCCTGGGCGTGTGGATCCGGCGGGTGCACCCCGACCCGAAGCGGGCGCGGCTCCCGGGGCAGCGCGACATGGCGGAACTGCTGGCGAGCGGGCCGCCGTAGAGAGCCGCTTTGCAGTGGTGACGGTCGATCGCAAGCAGCGCGCGGCCATCCACTCTTCACGCCTTGGCGCGCGGCTTCATGCGAAAACTGATGCCCATGCGATTGATGGCATTCATCGCGGCAATCGTGAGCGTCAGCTCCACCAGATCCTTCTCGCCGAACACGGCCAATGCGGCCGCATATGCGTCATCGGAGGCGTGGGTCTGGCTCACGAGCGTCACCTCCTCCGACCACGCCAGCGCGGCGCGCTCCTGCTCGGAGAAGAGGTATTCAGCTTCGCGCCACACGGGAACGAGCACCACCTTCTCGACCGACATGCCTTCGGCGATCAGGTCTCGGGTGTGGATGTCGATGCAATGTGCGCAGCCGTTGATCTGCGACACGCGCAGGAAGACCAGGTGCGTCAGCAAGCTCGGAAGGCCGGTGCTCTTGGTGACGAAGTGGTGCAGCGCCCCGACAGCCTTGGCGCCCTCAGGCGATGCTTGGAACCAAACAGCGCGATTCATGAATCAGCTTCCTTCGATGTGAATGGTGGACGGAGGCCGAAGCCGACCTCCTGCTCACAAGACGTTTGACGCGAAGGCGCTGTGACAGCGTTGAAGAAATATCAGAGAGGCTCGGCAGCGTCACCCAGGGCCGCAGAATCGCTCTCGGTGTGCCGGTCAGGTTCCGTGGTGCTGAGGATTTCGTTCAGGACCGACGTGGCGTAGGTCCCCGCCGGCAACGAGAACATGAGCACCAGTTGATCGGCTTGCAGCCATTCCCAGGACATGTCCGCCGGGCTCGCCACCAGGGCGCGGCGCTCCTGGTCGAGACCTGCGTGCTCCATGCCGTCGCACAAGGTGGCGTGGCGCTGCGCCACTGCGTTTTCCAGTGCCTGCGCCTCATCGGAGGTGCTCACGCGGCCGCGACCCCAGAGCGGCCCGGTGGGCCGGCCAGCCTCGTCCATCACGTCACCGGGCAAGGCCTTGCCCCACAGCCCCTGCTGGATTCGCAGCGCGAGCACTTCGTTGAAGACGAAGGAGCGCACCGCCGAGAGGTAGAGGCCCTTCTTCTTCGGGTTACGCACGCGGATCTCGCGCGCCAGCATGGCGCGGCCTTGCTCGACGTTGCCGCCGTCGAAGCCGAAACGCTGGGCACCGAAATAGTTGGGCACGCCCTGTGATGCCACGGCCTGGAGGTTGGCCTCGATGGCGTCGCGATCGCCGCTCACGTCACGCAGCACGATGCGGAATCGGTTGCCCTGCAAATCACCGGGGCGCAGCTTCTTCACATGGCGGCGCTGGCCCAGCACCTTGAATTCCGGGTGCTGAAGCTGGGTCAGGTCGGGCGTCTCGCGTTTCTCTTTGCCATAGGGAAGGTAGAGGCTGAACCACTGACGGGTGATGGCGTAGCGGTCCTTGAGGCCGGCATAGCCCACGTCGCGCTCCTGCACGCCGACCGCCTCGGCCAGCCGCTGGGCCACGAAGGCGGTGTTGGCCCCGTCCTTTTCGATGTCCAGCCAGAGGTGTTCACCTTCCCCGGAGGGCACTTGCAGCGGCAACTCGGTCACCCTGAAATCCTCGTTGAGGCGTTTCAGGAAGGCGGTGGCACCGCTGGCCGGATAAGCACTGGGCCACTGCGGCAGGGTCGGGTCGGGGGCGTGGGTCATGGGCAATCCGGGGCGGTGATTGTCACCGCCCCCGGGCCGCTCAAGCCTTCACTTCGACCACCTGCTCGAAGCCGCCGAAGATCATCCGCTTGCCGTCGAAGGGCATCGGCGGGTTGCCGGGTTTGGACGGATCCATGCGAGGGTCTTCCATCATCTTCTTCATGCCGGCGTCGCGGGTGGCCTTGTCGGGCCATTCGACCCACGAAAACGCCACCGTTTCGTCGGCCGTGGCCTGCACTGCGCGGCGGAAATCGGTGACCTTGCCGTCGGGCACGTCGTCGCCCCAACCCTCGATCACGCGGATGGCGCCGAGCTCGATGAACATCGCGTCGAAATGGCGCGCGTGGTCGATGAACTTCTGCTTGTTGGCGGTGGGAACCGCGATCACGAAACCGTCGATGTAGGACATGTCTGCACTCCTGTGAAGTTGGGCGTTCGGTGCACCCCCGTCAGGGCACCCCGTCTCCCACGACGAACGACGGCAAGCCAAATCGACAGAGCGACGACCTTGACACTCATCAATCCGCTGCGGCGTGTTGCGCCTAGGCTGCACCTGATCGACCGGAGGTAGCCACGATGAACACGCTGACCAAGCTGGCCCTGGGCCTGATGGGCCACAACCCGCCGCGGCCGGCGGTGGGTGATACGAAGCAGACACTCGCCCTGCCGCCACCGCACCGCGAAGGCGGGCTGCCGCTCATGGAGGCGCTGGCGCGCCGCCAGTCCTTGCGCGAGTTCGCGCCCACGGCGCTGGACGAGCAGACCTTGTCCGATCTGCTGTGGGCCGCCGCGGGCGTCAACCGCCGGGCGCTGGGGGGGCGCACCGTGCCGAGCGCGATGAACGCGCAGGAGGTGCTGCTCTACGCCGCCATGCCGCAAGGCCTGTACCGCTACGAGCCGGTGTCACACGCGCTGCAGCTCGTCGAAACCAGCGACGTGCGACGCGTCACTGGCTACCAGGACTTCGTCGACGACGCGGCGCTGGACCTCGTCTATGTCGCCGATCACGGCCGCATGGGCATGGTGCCGGCGGCGCAGCGCACCGCCTACGCTAGCGCGGCGGCGGGCGCCATGGCGCAGAACGTCTACCTGTTCTGCGCTTCCGCGGGGTTGGCGACGGTGGTGCGCGCGTGGTTCGACCGCGAGGCCCTGGCCAAGGCGATGGGCCTGGGCAACGACCAACAACTCCTGCTGGCGCAGACCGTGGGTCGCCCGAAGACCTGAGCATCGGGCCCCCGGCCTGCCTCCGTCATGCAGACGAAAGTCGCTCCAGCAGCGCCATCGCGGCCGCGGGGTTGCGCTCTTTCGCGCCGCTGATGAAGAAGAGGAACACGTCACGCGGGCCCGCCGGCTGCGGCGGCTCGACGCGCGGCACGCCATCGGGCTCCCCGCCCTGCGCCCAGCGCTGCGCGCAGGCGGCGAGCTGGTCGAGCGCCTGCGGCTCGAAGCCTTGTGACAGGTGGCTTTGCGAGCGCATGGTGCGGGCGTAGACGAAGTCGTTCGTGATGTCGGCAAACGAGGGGTAGTCGTCGGAGTCGGTGAAGACCGTGCCGGCCTTGTAGCGGCGTGCGAGCGACAGGTACTCGGGCGACTTGAAGCTGTCGTGCCGCACGTCCATCACATGGCGCAGCGGCAGCCCACCCACCTTCGCCGGCAGCAGCTGGAGGAAGGCTTCGAAGTCGACCGGGTCGAACTTCTTGGTGGGCGCAAACTGCCACAACACGGGCCCGAGCTTGTCGCCCAGCTCCGCGAGGCCGCTGCCAATGAAGCGCTCGATCGACTCGCCGGCCTCGGCCAGCACACGCCGGTTGGTGGTGAACTTGTTGGCCTTGAGCGAGAAGACAAAACCCTCGGGCGTGTCGTCGCGCCATTTGGCGAAGGTCGCCGGCTTCATGGTGCTGTAGTAGGTGCCGTTGACCTCGATGGCCGTGAGCTTGCTCGCTGCGTATTGCAGCTCGCGCGCATGCGGCAGGCCCTGGGGGTAGAAGTTGTCGCGCCAGGGTTCGAAGGTCCAGCCGCCGATGCCGGTGTAGATGCGGCTCACACCAGCCTCCAGGCCACGAGCCCCACGCAGGCGATGGACAGCAACGACGAGACGACGATGAGGAGGCGCGTGCGCACGCGCAAGGCATCGACCGCTTCGACGATGCGCGCGTTCTGCTCGGCCAGGGTTTCGATCAGCTCGGCCGAGGCCTTCTGCTGCTCGGCCAGCTGGGCCACGCTGCTTTCGAGCTGCGCGACGCGTGCCGACAGGTCGCCGGGGCTCGTCGCCGCCGCGGTGGCGGCCTCTTCGGCCTGCTGCGAGCGGGTGAAGATCTTGCGGGCACTCTTGACGATGCCCGGGGTCGCTTCGATCACGTCGCCCCACGGGATCACCTTGAGGGCGGTCATCCAACCAATGGCCATGCTGCAGGCCTGCCGGCGTTGGGCCGGTCAGGCCATCGAAGTGTCGCACCGGGCCGCGCCGGGCGGCGCGGCTGCGGGCTTTGTCATCAGGCTGGCTGGAGGCTTGAGCCCTCGACCTTGACGCGCGAGCCGACCTGCAGGCCGCTCAGCGATTCGCGGCGGAAGGTGCGCGTCTGGCCGTTGTCGAGCTGCACCTGCACGTTGTAGCCGACGACGCGTTCCTTGCGGTCGCGCTCGATCTTGTTGCCGAGCAGGCCACCGCCGATGGCACCGGCCGCCGTGGCGGCCTTCTGGCCATTGCCGTCACCCACCTGGTAGCCGAGCACGCCCCCGATCACGGCGCCGGTGGCCGCGCCCACGCCGGTGCCCTTGGGCCGCTCGGTCAGGGTTTCGATGTGGCGCACTTCGCCCATCAGCGCCACCGGGGCGGCGGGGCGCTCGGGCACGGCGCGGGCCGTGGTGTTGGCGCTCGGCACCGGGGCGCCGTTTGCCTTCACGGGGCTGCCGTCTTGCGGGCCGCAACCGCCGAGGACGACCAGGCACGCCAGCGAGCCGGCGGCGAGCGACGCGGTGATGCGGTCGACGGGATGCTTGTGATGAGTGTGGTGTTGCATGTCGTGCTCCTGGCCCGCTCCTCGGGCTGTCTTCACGGAGCTGAATCGTCCAGGGTCGGCGGGCTGGCGTCTGCCCGCCCCGGCCGCAGCGTGGCGTAGGACGAAAAGCCGCGGCGTTGCAGCTGCACACAGGTGTAGGTGTGGGCCTACAGCGCTTCGCTCGGTCGCCTGATGGCGGCTTCAAGCACCCCCTTGCACGATGGCCCCCAGCCGTGCCAATGGGGCCGCGGGGGTTGCAGGAGCGAGATCATGCCGAACGATGAATGGCTGGAAGACGTGCGTCGCTGGTATTACGGCGGCAGCCCGCCCGCGGCCGAAGCCGCCGACGTCGACGCGAATGCGGCCACGCCGGTCGAGCTCGGTTACGAAGCCGCGCACCCGGCGCTGCAGGCCCGGCACTGGCCCGACGCGGCCAGCGTGCGGGGCGAGAACCGCCCGGTCTGAACCGCTCTCACCAGGTGTCGATCGGGGCGCTGCGGCGCTCCGACACGCGTGACGACGCGAGCCCCCGCGCCAGCCAGTGGCGCGTGTCGGCCGGGTCGATCACCGCGTCGATCTCGAGCATCGCCGCCATGTGAATGGCCTTGCCGCGCGCATATTGCGCGGCCACGAGCTTGTCGAACAGCGCATCGCGCTCCGCGCCTTCAGCCGCCGCGGCCAGCTCCTTGCGGTAGCCCAGGCGCACCGCCCCTTCGAGCCCCATGCCACCGAACTCGCCGGTGGGCCACGCAGCCGTCATCGCCGGCGAGTGGAAACCGCCCCCGGCCATCGCCATCGCCCCCAGGCCATAGCCCTTGCGCAGCACCAACGCGAGGAAGGGCACGCGCAGGTGCGCGGCCGTCACGAACATGCGGCTCACATGCCGCACCTGGGCCTTCTCCTCGATCTCGGGGCCGACCATGAAGCCCGGGGTGTCGACCAGCGAGACGATGGGCAGGCCATGCGCGTTGCACAGCTGCATGAAACGCGCGGCCTTGTCGGCAGCGTCGGCGTCGATCGCGCCTCCCAGGTGCACCGGGTTGTTGGCCATCAGGCCGACGGGCCGGCCCTCGATGCGGGCGAGCGCCGTGAGGATGCCGTGGCCGAAGCCGGCGCGCAGCTCCAGCAGCGAGCCGGTGTCGGCCACGCCGCGCATGACCTGGCGCACGTCGTAGGCACGCACGCGGTTTTCGGGCAGCGCATCGCGCAGCTGCTTCGGGTCGGCAGCCGACCATTCGCTCAAGCGGCCCTGGAAGTACCCGAGGTATTGCTTGGCCACCGCCACCGCCTGCGCCTCGTCGTCGACGAGCACGTCGATCACGCCGTTGGCGTGCTGCACCTGGCTCGGGCCGATCTGTTCGGGCGTGTAGACGCCCAGGCCACCGCCTTCGATCATCGCGGGGCCCCCCATGCCGATGTTGCTGTCGCGGGTGGCGATGATGACGTCGCTGCAGCCGAGCAGCGCGGCATTGCCGGCGAAGCAGCGGCCGGCCACGATGCCGACCACTGGTACCTGGCCGCTCAGGCGCGCGTAGTTCGCAAACGTGGTGAGGTGCAGGCCGGCCACCTTGGCAGAGTCGGTGTCGCCCGGGCGGCCTCCGCCCCCTTCGGCAAACAGCACCACCGGCAGCTTCTGCTCGAGCGCGATGCCGAGCATGCGGTCGGTCTTCTCGTGGTTGCGCATGCCCTGCGTGCCGGCCAGCACGGTGGCGTCATACGACATCAGCACGCAGCGTGACTTCTCTTCGCCGAACTGCGCACCGTTGACGCTGCCGATGCCGGTGATGAGGCCGTCGGCCGGGGTGTTCTTGATGAGGTCGTCGAGCTCGCGGCGGCGGGTCTGCGCCGCATACGCGAGCGCGCCGTATTCGAGGAAGCTGTCGTCGTCGCACAGGTTGGCGATGTTTTCGCGGGCGCTGCGCAGGCCGAGCGCGTGGCGCTTGGCCATGGCCTCGGGGCGGCTGGCATCGCGCGTGAGGGCGTGGCGGTCGAGCACTTCCTGCAGGTCGGCGCGCACGGCCGACGCCGGCGTGGCAGCCGTGGCCTCGGCCTGGGCCACCACGGCGGCAGGCACCGCCTGCGCCGCGCCCAGCGTGACCAGCAGCTCGTCTTCGCCGATGGTGTCGCCGGTGGCCACGGTGATGTGCAGCACCTGCCCGTCGGCCTCGGCGCGAATCTCGTGCTCCATCTTCATCGCCTCGAGCACCAGCAGCAGCTGGCCGGCGCGCACGCCCTCGCCGGGCGCCACCGCGAGTTGCACCACGGTGCCCGCCATCGGGGCCTTGATCGACGCTTGTGACATTGGGCTTGTCTCCTGGTTTGGCGGGCACTGTAGCGGCGGCGTGCGGCCGCCCATGACACCGCTGCGACAAGCCGCCGTGGACGCACAATGCGGCCCATGGCCTCTCCCACCCAGATCACCGCCCGCTCCTTCAACGACGCTGCCGCCGCGCTGGCGCACGCCACCACCATCTACGACATGGGCATCGCGCACCTGCGCGACAGCCTGGTGCGCTTCGTGGCCGGCGAAGAGTTGCAGCAGCACGTGCGCGCCTGCTACCCCTACCTGCGCGTGCACACCGACACCGTGGCCCGCGCCGACTCTCGCCTGGCCTACGGCTTCGTGGCCGGCCCTGGCACCTACGAGACCACGCTCACGCGGCCCGACCTCTTCCACGACTACTACCTGGAGCAGTTCACGCTGCTGCTGAAGAACCACGGTGTCACGCTGGAGGTGGGCCTGTCCAGCCAGCCGATCCCGGTGCACTTCTCGCTCGCGGAAAACGACCACCTCGAAGGCAGCATGCCGCCCGAGCGGCGCCTCTTGCTGCGCGACCAGTTCGACCTGCCCGATCTCACCGCGATGGACGACGGCATCGCCAACGGCACCCACGTGCCGGCGTTGGGCAACGATGGTCAGCCGCGGCTGCCGCTGTCGCTCTTCACCGCACCGCGCGTCGACTACTCGCTGCACCGCCTGCGCCACTACACCGGCACCGCGCCCGAGCACTTCCAGAACTTCGTGCTCTTCACCAACTACCAGTTCTACATCGACGAGTTCATCCAGCTCGGCCACGAGATGATGGCCGACCCGAACTCCGGTTACAGCGCCTTCGTGCAGCCCGGCAACGTGGTGCTGCGCCGCGCCGGCCTCGGGCCCCAGCCCGACGACGAGTTGCGCGTGGCCCCGCCGCGCCTGCCGCAGATGCCCGCCTACCACCTGGTGCGCGAAGACCGCACCGGCATCACCATGGTCAACATCGGCGTGGGCCCCTCGAACGCGAAGACCATCACCGACCACATCGCGGTGCTGCGCCCGCACGCGTGGATCATGCTCGGCCACTGCGCGGGCCTGCGCAACACGCAGGCGCTGGGCGACTACGTACTGGCCCACGGTTATGTGCGCGAGGACCACGTGCTGGACGAAGAGCTGCCCCTGTGGGTGCCGATCCCGCCGCTGGCGGAGATCCAGGTCGCGCTCGAAGACGCGGTGGCCGAGGTCACCCAATTGAAGGGTTATGAGTTGAAACGCGTGATGCGCACGGGTACTGTTGCCAGCACCGACAACCGCAACTGGGAGCTCCTGCCTTTCACCCACCCGCAGAGCACGCCGGAGCAGCGCTTCTCGCAGTCGCGCGCGATTGCGCTCGACATGGAAAGCGCCACCATCGCCGCCAACGGCTTCCGCTTCCGCGTGCCCTACGGCACCTTGCTGTGTGTGAGCGACAAGCCGCTGCACGGGGAGATCAAGCTGCCCGGCATGGCGAATCACTTCTACCGCGAGCGGGTGGACCAGCACCTGCGCATCGGCATCCGTGCGATGGAGCTGCTGCGTGAACAAGGGGTCGACCAGTTGCACAGCCGCAAGCTCCGGAGCTTCGCGGAAGTCGCTTTCCAATAAACAGCCCTCGCGAGAGGGTCAGAAGAGCCGATGAACTTCCTGATCCTCTCCGCACACGACTACCGATCGCCGCGCCGGGCCGGCATCCACTTCGTCACCCAAGAGCTGGCCAAGCTCGGCACCACGCGTTTTTTCTCGCTGCACTACAGCCAGCTGTCGAAGCTGAAGTCAGACCCTCGCCAGTCGCTCGACACGCTGGCCAACCGCAAGGCCATCGCGCCCGACGGCGTCGAGTGCTACCTGTGGCGCACGCTGATCCACCCGTTCAGCCTGCGCACACCGGCGCTCGCGCCTCTGGAAGCGATGATGTTCCGCTACTACACCGCGCGCCCCAGCCCGGTGCTGGTGGAGTGGATCCGCGAGGCCGACGTGATCTTTTTCGAGAGCGGCATGGCGCCGGTCTTCTTCGACCAGGTGCGCCGCCACAACCCGAAGGCGCGCACGATCTACATCGCCTCCGACGACCTCGATTCCATCCGCGCCGCCAACTTCGTGAAGCGCACCTTCGCGCGGGTCGCGCCGAGCATCGGCACCATCTGCCTCAAGGCACCGGGCATGTCGGCGACGGTGGCCAAGGGGCCGAATGTCTGCGTGATTCCGCACGGCTTCGATTTTTCGGTGGACGAGCACGCCGACCCCTCGCCCTACCCGGCCGGGCTGCATGCGGTGTCGGTCGGCTCGATGCTCTTCGACGCCGACTTCTTCACCGCCGCATCCCGCGAGTTTCCGCAGGTTCAGTTCCACGTGATCGGCTCGGGCACCGGGCGACGGCCAGGCTATGGCGACAACGTGCGGGTCTACGACGAAATGCCGCACCGGCTCACGCTGCCCTACATCAAGCACGCGAGCATCGGCATCGCGCCCTACCGGGCGGAAGGCCTGCCGCCGCACCTGGGCGAGACCTCGCTCAAGCTCATCCAGTACGACCACTTCAAGCTGCCCGCGGTGTGCCCGCACGCCACGGTCAACGCCTGCAGCAACCGCTTCGGCTACGAGCCGGGGAACGCCGCCTCGATCGTGCAGGCGATCCGCCAGGCGCTGCACGCGCCGCGGGTGTCCACGCGCCGGCACCTGCGCTGGTCGGAAGTGGTGCAGCGCATGCTGGACCCGTTCGCCTTCGACGACACGCGCCTGGCCTGACCCACCCAAGGGTGGGATGCGCGGCCCCGGGTTTCCCGGGCAGCGGCTGACACGCTCCTCCACTACGATTTCGGCCGGTTTCGACCACCCGAGCACTCTCGAAGAAGAGCCGGCACCCGCCGGACGGCCACATGGCCTTGCAAGGTCGACATCACGTCAACGTTCATACCGGAGGGAATCCATGTCCGCTTTTCATCGTGCCGCGCTGTCGGCACTGAGTGCTCTTGCGCTCGTCGGCTGCGCCACGCCGCTCACGCAACCCCTGAACCGCACTGTCGCTGCCGCTGCGCAGCCGGTGGAAGTGAAGGTCGGCATCCGCCAGCCCGAGCTCTATGGCGCCTTCGAGCCTTCGCGCGCCGGCCAGGCCGCGGCCGCGGGCTGCGGTGCGGTGCCGGGCCTCGGCATCCTGCTGGCCGCGGCCTGCGGCGCGGCCGCCGGGGCGATGGATGCGACCATCAACGCCTCGCGTGCGAAGGCGGCCGATGAAGTCATCCGCCCGCTGAAAGACGAGATCATCGACCTGAAGTTCGACCAGGCGATGAACGACGCGATCACCAAGGCGCTGACGAACGTGCAGGGCATGAGCTTCTCGGGCGTCGTCGTCACGAAGGAGACGACGGACGCGAAGTACGAGGAGGCCTTGAAGGCTTCGACCGCCGGCGGCGTGATGTTCGTGAACGTCGACTACCACATGTCGATCGATCTCTCGACGCTGCAGATGTCGGCCCGTGCGCTGCTGTACCCGCGCAGCCCCGCGGCCCGCACTGCGGCTGGCCTGCCGGGTGACATCAACGCACCCGCCGCGCCCAACCAGCCCGCCTCGGTGATCGACCCGAAGAACGCCGCCTACCGCAGCCTCGTGGTCTACCGCGCCAAGCTGCCGCAGCAGGCCAAGGAGCCCGGCGAGTACCTGGCCGCCTGGAAGGCCGACAACGGCCGCCTGCTGCGCACGAGCCTCAACGACGGCATGGCGCACCTGGGTCGCCTGCTGGTGGAAGACATCCAGCGTGCGCCGGACGCACCGGCCCTTCCGTCGCTCGGCAAGGTCGAGGTCGAAAACCGCCAGCAGGCCGACCTGGTGGCCGAAAGCCACGGCGGCAAGCTGCTGCGCTACCCCACCGGCGCCCTGCACTTCCAGACCACGCCAGGCGGCAACACCACCACGGCGCAGGCGCCGGCCACCACCCCGCCCGCCGCACCGGCCGCCACCACCGCCACCGCGCGGTGAAGCCGGCCTGCTTGCGCACGCTGGCCGCCTCGGCGGCGGTGTGCGCCCTCCTCGCCGGGTGCGTCGCCGACCGGGTGCAGGGCCTGCGGGCCACGACCGCGCCCCTGGCCGCGCCTGCGGGCGGCGCTTGCCCGTTCACCATCGTGGCCATCGACGACCGGCGCGAGGAAAAAGGCCTGGGCCGGCTGTACCGCACCCGGGTCGACGGGGAAGAGAGTTTTCCGAGCTGGTTTGCCGACGGCCTCAAGGCGACCCCGGGCCATGCGGCCCAGGGGGCTCCCGTCACGCTGCGCGTCGAGGTGCTGCGCGCCTACATCCACGCGCTGAGCACGATGAAATCGGCCAACCTCGTCGTGCGGGTACACATGAGCACGCCGGATGGCGCGCTTCGCAGCAAGCTCTACCGCGGCGTCGACGGCAGCACCAACTGGTCGAACTCGGAAAGCGAAGTGCAGGCCGCCTTCGACAACGCAATGATCCATTTGCGGCAACAACTGCAGACCGATCTGGCGCTGACCTGCAGGCGCTGACACAAGCGCCCGGGGTGCCGGGAGGCACCCCGCGGTACATCGATTGCCGAGCCAACAGGGTCGTCATCAACCTGTGAGGCCGCCATGTCCAACGCCCTCTTTGCTTTCGATGACCGCGACGCCGGCCAGCGCGCCGCCGACCGCCTGATCGACCGCGGCGTCTCGCCCGCCGCCGTGCATGTGCACATGCACGAGCCCTACGAAGAATCGCTCGGCCGCAAGGCCGACGAGCAGATCAGCGGTGGCCTCATCACCAACCTGCTCGACCTCTTCCAGGGCATCTTTGACTTCGGTTCGTCACCCCACGACGCCGCGGCCTTCGAGGAAACCGTGCGCCGCGGCGGTGTTGTGGTGAGCGTGGATGCCGACAGCGACGATGAGCAGGTGACGGTCGACGAGATCATGCTGGCCGCCGGCTGCGACCAGCACACCGGCTGGAGCCACGCCCCCGCTCGCTGACCGCCGGGCGAAGCCGGCGACGGCCGAACAGGCCGGGAAACACGGGGCACTTGTCGGGATCGGGCAAGTGGGCGCTTCCGGATACTGCGGCGGCCTACCACTGTGGCTCGTTCTGCACAGGCGGTGAGCACGGCGGACGAAAGGTCGTCCGCCTCCTGCCGGACCGCCGACCATGAACACCTCCCGCCGTCGCCAGATGCGAACGCAGCTGGGCATCGCTGCGATGCTCGGCCTCCTGTCACTGTCGCCCAGCCGAGCCGCCACGCCGGCGACGCCGCTGGAGCGCTCGTTCGAAGCGATGGTCCAGAAGGCCTCGCTCGCGCTGCCGACACGCCCCGACTCGGAGATGCTGCAAAAAGCCGGTCAGGCGATCGGCCTGCTCAAGCGGGTGGAACTCGAAGAAGCCGGCCGCGCGATCAACGAAGCGCTGCAGCTCGACGCCCGCAACTCGTACCTGCATTTTCTCAACGGCTTCATCTACCACCTGCAGGCCCGCCAGGGCGACGCGCAGAAGAACGAACTCGCCGTCGAGGGCTACCAGCAGGCGCTGCGCCTGGACCCTGCCAACTGGATCGCGCAGGAATTCCTCGGCCTCGCCTTCCTCGAACAGAAGCGGTTCAACCAGGCGCGAGACCATTTCGCCGAGGCCCTGCTGCTCTCGCCCGACAGCGTGCCCTCGATGCACGGGCTGATGGTGTCGGCCTACCTCACGGGCGATGCCGAAGCCGCCTGCGCGATGGCCGACCAGATCCGCCAGACGCCTGCGCCGGCAACGCCGGCCTTCCTGCGCTCCAGCGTCTCGGTGTACGCCGCGTGCGCCGAGTTCGGCAAGGCCGAGCAGATGCGTGCGCTGATGGTCGACACGAAGCGCGATCCGGGTGAGATCGAACGGGTGGACCGCCGCCTCGCGCAGTGGAAGGTGGTGCATCGCACACCGGCCGCCGAGAACCCGCGCGTGGCCGCCGCCTTCAACGTCGCGCCGCAAGACGAGGCGCCACCAGCCGCGCCCCCTGCCCCTGCCCCTGCACTTGGGCCGACGTCGCCACGCCCGGACCCGAACGATGGCACCCCGCGCATGGTGCTGGTCGACGTGGTGATGGTGGCGACCGAGGAGCTCGTTTCCACCTCCAAGGGCATCAACCTGCTCAACGCGCTGTCGCTGCAGTTCGGCTCGTCGAGCGCACCGGCCTTCTCGCGCAGCTTCAACAGCTCGACGGGCATGGGCAACGTGATCACGCGCGCGATCACCGTGCCGGCGCTGTCCTATTCGCTCAACATCGCCAACGCCACCAACGGCCAGAACGAAGTCCTCGCACGCCCCACGCTCGCCGCCATGGAAGGCGTGCCCTCGGAGTTCTTCTCCGGCACGAACCTCAATGCCGCCGTGGTGTCGACCAACTCGCTCGGCAGCCCCTCGGCCGTGCCGATCGACAAGCGCTTCGGCGTCAAGCTCGGCATCACGCCGAGCTTCCTGCCCAACGGCATGGTGAAGTTGAAAGTCGACGCGTTGCGCACCTTCCTCAACGCCAACGTCGACAACGCGGGCTTCGCCTACCGGCTCGAGATCTCGGAGACCTCGGCCAATGCCAACGTGGTGATGAACCTCGGCGACACGCTCGTGCTGAGCGGCCTGTCGGAAAAGGAAGCCTCGGCCTCGCGCTCCGGCGTGCCGCTGCTGCAGGACGTGCCGGGCGTGCAGTATCTCTTCGCCAGGAAGACGAATCTCGACTTCCAGCGCTCGGTGCTGATCCTCATCACGCCGCGCCAGCCGGTCTACACCTCGAAGCTGGACCACGCCGCCGCGGGCGGCACGAGCGACAGCATGAGGGCCCTGCGCGAACGCATGGGTTTCTCGGGCCGAACGCCGGCCAACGTCGAATCGATCTTGAACCACTTGAAGACCACGCGCCTGTTCCGCGAGTTCCGCCAGGGCGACGTGTCGCTCGAGCAGTGGGACCGCCTGCACAGCACCGGAGAGCGGCTGAAGCAGGCCCTGGAATTCCTCTACTACTGACCGACCCGAGGCACCCACATGCACAAGAAGCTCCTGGCCGCGCTGTTCCTCTCCATCGCCGCGGCCCTCGTGCCCGCGCAAGCCCAGCCGGTGAACGCCGCGCTGAAGGAAGCCGCCACGCTGATCCCGATCCCGGGCATCGAGAAGGCAGTGAACGAACTCTTCGGCGCGCTCAAGCCGGCGGGCCACGGCGTCTACATGGCCAAGGCGACGGTGCCGCAAGTGCCCGGCGTCGGCGACATCCCGCTGCAGCTCTACTTCATGGGCGATGCCGACCGGCAGGCGGTCGTGCTGGTCGTCGACAAACGCTTGAGCCTGCCCGGCGTCTTCAACAACCGGGCGTGGAAGTTCATCGGCAGCGGTACCGCGGCGGCCGCGCCGATCTTCTCGCTCTCGACGGTGGAGTTCTCGCTCAACGTGAACGAGATGCCGCCCGAGTTCCAGAAGGTCATCGCCGACAGCTACTTCGGCGTGCCCACCCTCGACTTCACCAGCGGCTTCCAGACCGCCATGCGCGCCGACATCGGCGGGCCAATGAAGACCGTGCTGGAGCTCGGCATGGGCGTGCCCGCACAGAGCTTCACCCTGCGCGCGGGCACCGTCCTGCCCGTGCCCACCGACATGAACGGTCGTGCCGCGCTTGCGGCCGCGGTGCTGTCGGACATGAAAAACGTGGCCAAGACGGTGAAGGACCTGCCCGAGTTTTTCGTCGAGCTGCAACTCGCGCCCGGCAAGACCATCGGCAGCCCGCTCGGCATGAGCGCGATGACGCTGTCGGACGCCACCTTCTCGATCACCAACACGCTGACCGTGGGCTTCAAGGGCAACGTCACGCTCAACAACGGCCCGAAGTTCATCACCTTTTTCGAGACCCCGCTCAACCCGGCCGGCGCGATGGACCTGCTGGACTTCAGGTTCGGCCTCGCGGCGCAGAAGATCACGCTCGAAGACTACGTGAACACGGCGTTCGGCTTTGCGACGCCCAAGGTGCCCGGCGGCAACTTCATCCGCGACATCGCAAAGTTCCAGGATGAGCTCAAGCAGGTGACGAAGCCGCTCGCGGTCTTCCAGCTGCGCAACCCGCGACCCATCGGCGAATACAGGTTCGGCGACAAGAGCAAACCCTTCCCGCCACTCAACGCATTCAACATCCTCCTGCTCGGGCCGCTGGCCAGCACCGACGACATCGACGGCAAGACGATCCAGGGCCCGCTGCTGAAGACGATGGGCGACGCCACCGTGCTCGGCCAGCAGTTGGCGAGCATGGACGTGCGCCTGGGCATCAGCGGCCTGCGCGCCAAGGCCTCCGCCGGCATGAACCTCAAGCTCGGGCCGCTGGGGCGCCAGGGCATCGCGATGTCCACCAAGGTCGACATCAACAAAGGCAAGCAGGACATGCTGCTGCACGGCAACGTGATCGGCCGCACGCTCGACCTGAACCTCAACCCCTACAAGCTCTCCATCGTGAGCCCGGCCACCTGCGCCACGCCGTTCGAGATCTCGGAAAAGATCGACTTCAGGCCCGATCTCGACGTGGCCCACGTCATGGACAGCCTGCCCGGCGTGAACGTCGACCCGAGCAAGCTCGACAACTGCATCGGCGAAGACCTGAAGAAGGCGCTGAACTGGGTGGGCAGCACCGGCAGCAGCCTCGGGGGCTACACCGCGAAGGCGGCCAACGAAGAACTGGCGCGGCAGGAAGCCGCAGCCAAGGCCGAATACAACCGCATCAAGAACGCGGCCCGCCACGAGGCGCAGAACTCGATCAACGACGCCAGCCGCGCGATGGCCGATGCCGGCAATGCGATCAAGCGGGCCTTCGGCGGCGGCAAGAAAAAGAAGAAATCCAAGCCCGACCTGCGCTTCGACCAGTCGGTGTTCGACTGGGACTACTACTACGACGCCTATGCCGACCTGCGCGCAGCCAAGGTCGACTTCGTGGACCACTGGCGCTCGAACGGCTTCAACGAGGGCCGGCGCGCCAGCCTGGAGTTCGACATGCGGTACTACCTCGACCGCTATCCCGACCTGAAGCGCCTCTACGCCCACGACTATGGCGCCGCGCTAGACCACTGGGTCAACCACGGCATGGCAGAAGGCCGGCAGGGCAGCGCCGATTTCGCCATCAAGGCCTACCTCGCGCGATACCCCGACCTGCAGCGCGCCTTCGGCGCCACCAACTACGACGCCGCCTTCGACCACTGGTTCGACCACGGCCAGGACGAGGGCCGCTCGGGGCGGCCCTGACCGCCACGCTCAGGCCGCGGCGCGGCGGATGTTGCGGCTGGCGCGGTCGAGCATCTCGTCGAGCGTGCGGCGCTCGTCGCGCGTCACGACGCCATCGGCCTTGGCCCGGGCTTCGAAGTGGCGGATGTCGGCCTGCTCGCGCCGCAGATGGCGGAATTCGCGGCGGCTCAGGCGGCCTTCATGGAAAGCCGCTTCGATGCGGGCTTCCTGGCGGGCCTGGCGCGCATCCACCTGGGGGGTGGCACTGACAGGGTGACCCATCGGCCGCGCCATCGCGCCGGCCGAGGCGGCGGCAATGAGGGCACCGAAAACGAGCGTCTTGAGGTTCAGCATGGTGGGGATTCCTTTGCGTTGAGCGGGCCTCGAAGGTGACGCCCGTGGCCATTCAACGACGGCCGCGCCGGCCCGGCTGACGACCACACGGGTAAAGAACCTTGGCTGCCGCGAAGGTGTTTCTTCACATCGTGTGAATTCAGGAGGTTTCAGGGTGCCTCAGGGAGTCCCCTGAACATCCACGCCCCAAGCCCGCCTAGACTCACGCCCTGCGCACCGACGCCGTGGCCCGCAACTTGCGGCCAGGCCCCCTGCCTCCCTCAAGCCCTATGAGCAGTCGCCCCGCCCCTCCCGAGCCGCGCCCGATCACCGAAGCCCGTTTGCTGGCGATGGTGAACGCGAGCGGCGACAGCTTCTGGGAGTCCGACGTGGAGCGCCGCTTCGTGCACGTCAGCGACAACATGTGCCGCATGATGGGCTACCCGCGCGAGGAGCTGATGGGCCGCTCGGTGGTCGACTTCATGACGCCTGAGTACCGCGCGCAGATCGTGCTCATGGCGCAATCGCGCAGCCAGGGCGACAACCCGCTGGCCCACACGCAGCCGATCCGCCACGAAGGCGAGTTCTTCCGCAAGGATGGTTCGCGGCTGTGGATCGAGACGGTGTCGGTGCCGGTATTCGACGACGGCGGCGCCCACATCGGCTACTTCGGCATCACCCGCGACGTGAGCGAACGCAAGCACGCAGAACATGCCCTCCGCGAGGCCAACCAGCGCCTGGAAGCGCAGCTACAGCGCATCCACGAGCTGCATGCGCAGATGCACGAGCAGTCGATCCGCGACGAGCTGACCGGCGTGCACACGCGCCGCCATTTCGTCGACGTGGCCGAGCGCGAGCTCGACCGGGTGCGCCGCGACGGTGGTGCGCTGTCGCTCGTGATGATCGATCTCGACCACTTCAAGATGATCAACGACGCGCACGGCCACCTGGTGGGCGACGTGGCCCTGCGTGCCGTGGGCACCATGCTCGTGGCCACCACGCGCGCCGAAGACCTGGCCTGCCGCCTGGGCGGCGAAGAGTTCGCCGTGCTGATGACCGACACCGATCACCACACCGCGCTGGCCCGCGCCGAGACCTGGCGCGCCACGCTCGCCTCGACCAGCGTGCTGGCCGACGGCATCGTGCTGCGGCTCACGGCCTCGTTCGGTGTGGCCACCTTCCCGTCGCAGGCCGACAGCTTGTCGGCGCTGCTGCGGCTGGCCGACAGCCGCATGTACCGCGCCAAGGCCCAGGGGCGCGACAGCGTGTTCGGCGAGGCCTCGCTCTGACCGACGGTCGCCGCGAGGCCTGAGCGTTCAGACCGATTCCGACCGAGCGCCCTGGTCCTGCAGGTAGAGGGCCCCGCTGACCTGGTCGGCCGCGGCCTTCTTCACGTTGCGACGGCGCCAGAGCCAGGTCTTGATGGCCTGCGGCAGGATGGCCAGGCAGTTCGCGTAGTAGATGGCCTTGAACCCGAGGAGCCGCGGCCCGACCGGCGTGTCGCGGAAAAGGTCGCCCGCCAGGATGGACAGAAGCGCCTCTTGCATGCGCCACATGTTGCGCGGGTTCATGAAGATGTTGCGGATGGCCGGCGAGGTGATGCGGTAGATGAACCACGAGAACATCGCCGGGCCGTGCTTCATCACCTTCTCGAAGCGCTTGAACTGTTTCTCGGCCGCACGCGCCTCGCCCTTGAGCCAGAGGTCGACGCCGGCCGCAGCCTCAAAGGCGCTGTTCATCGCGAGGAACACACCCGACGAGAACATCGGGTCGACGAAGGCATACGCGTCGCCCACCATGATGAAACGGTCGCCGCGGCAGAACTTGCTGTTGTAGGCGTAGTTGCCGGTGGTGGTGGCCGGCTCGATCATCTCGGCGTCCTTCAGCCGCTCGGCCAGCTTCGGCGCGAGTGCGATGGTCTGCATCAGGAAGTCGTCGAGGTTGGCGCCCTTGCGGTGCTCCTTGAAGTAGCCGGGGTGCGCCACCGCGCCCACGCTCGTGGTGCCGTCGCGCAGCGGGATGTACCAGAACCAGCCGTGGTCGAACCAGAAGAGGCTGATGCTGCCTTCCAGCCGCCCCGGGGCTCGCTGCGCCCCGCGGAAGTGGCCGAAGATCGCCGCGCTCGCATGGCGGGGGTTCTTCTCTTTCGCGTCGTACTGGTTGGACAGCAGCGTGTCGCGCCCGCTCGCGTCGATCACGTAGCGCGGGCGCCAGTCGGTCTCGGTGCCGTCGGCGTTCTTCACCTTCACCAGGGCGCGCATGTCGGAGCCCTTGCCGGCGTCCATGTCGACCTTGAGCACGCGCTGGTTCTCGAAGGTGCGCGCGCCCAGCTTGGCGGCATGGCGAAACAGCAGCTCGTCGAATTCCGAACGTCGCACGTGCACGGCGTAGGGGAAGGACTTGTCCATCGCCTCGGCGAAGAAGAAGCGGCTGGTGTGATCGTGCCACGGTGACACGAACTCGGCCCCGAGCTTCATGATGCCGATCTTCTCGACCTCGACGCGCACGCCCAGGCGATCGAAGAGCGGCATGTTCATCGGCAGCAGCGATTCGCCGATGTGGAAGCGCGGGTGCTGCGCCTTCTCGAACATCACGACGTCGTGGCCCTTGTCGGCCAGAAGTGCGGCCACGGTCGAGCCGGCAGGCCCACCCCCGATGACCACCACGTCCGGGCACATGCCAGTGAACTGCTGGGGTGTCATTGCGAATCCTGTATGCAAAAGCTGAACCGGCGCAGTGTAGCGAGTGCGGCCCGCCGCGGAAGCGCAATTCTCAGCGTGGCACACTGCCGCCCGCCTCAGCCCGACGCCCCTCACCCCGCATGACCACCACCGAGTACTACCTGATCGCGATGGTGATCATCTTCAGCGTGCCCTACCTGATCTGGCGGCTGGCGCGCACCGACTATTTCGCGCCGCTGGTGGTGGTGCAGACGGTGGCCGGCATCCTGCTCGGGCCGGGCGTGCTGGGCGCGGCCTTCCCCGATTTCCACGCCACCGTCTTCAGCGCGCCGGTGATCCAGTCGCTCAACGGCTTGGCGTGGTGGGCGGTGATGCTCTTCGTGTGGATCGCCGGCATCGAGCTCGACCTGAAGCAGGCCTGGCAGCACCGCCGCGAAAGCGGCATCACCGCGGGCCTGGCGCTCGGGGTGCCGCTGGTGCTGGGCTGCGGCGTGGCCGCGGCGATGCTGCTGTGGCCCGGCTGGCTGGGGGCGAAGGCGTCGAGCTGGCAGTTCGTGCTCGGGGTCGGCATGGCGTGCGCAGTGACCGCGCTGCCGGTGCTGATCCTGCTGATGGAGAAGATGGACATCCTGCGAAAGCCCCTCGGCCAGCGCATCCTGCGTTATTCCAGCCTCGACGACATCGCGATCTGGGGCGTGCTCGCCATCATCGTGATGGACTGGGAGCGGGTCGGCCGGCAGGCGATCTTCCTCGCCGGGTTTGCGGCGGTGGGAGTGCTCTTCCGCGGCCTGATGCAGCGCATCCCGCCGCGCGACCGCTGGTACGTGGGCCTGATCTGGCTCGGCGTGTGCGGCTTCGCCGCCGACTGGGCCGGGCTGCACTTCATGGTGGGCGCCTTCCTCGCGGGCGCCATCATCGACACCCACTGGTTCGACCAGGACCAGCTCGACGCGCTGCGCCACAACGTGCTGCTGGTGGCCGCGCCGGTGTACTTCCTGAGCACCGGCCTGCGCACGCAATGGACGGTGGGTGGCGCGTCGGTCTTCATCGCCGCGGGGGCGATGCTCGCGGCGGCCGTCATCGGCAAGCTGATCGCCACCGGCCTCGCCGGCCGCATCCTGAAATGGGCGCCGGGCGAAGGCGCGCTCATCGGCTGGCTGCTGCAGACCAAGGGCCTGGTGATGATCATCTTCGCCAACGTGCTGCTCGACAAACAACTCATCAGCGGCGAAACCTTCACCGCGCTGCTGCTGATGGCCGTGGCCAGCACGATGCTGACCACGCCGATGGTCACGCCCCGGCTGGCACGCCTCGCGCACATCGTGCAAAGGTCCACATAACAGGGTGTTACGCCCGGCGCGCACAGGGGCGGCGGCTACAATGAGCGTCGTTTTTCCGCCGCATTCCGGGGGTCGCAAGTACTCGTGCCGACACGCGCGCTGGCAGCTTGTTCGCCCCGCCTCGCACCCCGCCTTTCCGCCCCTCGAAGCCCGACGTCAGTTGCATGAATCCGCTTGCCTCCACTGATCTTGCTTCGCAGGCCCGCCCTTCCTCCGACACCCCGCCCCTGAGCTTCCGCCGCCTGCGGCTGGCTGCGGGCGCCGCGCTGCCGGGCTCGCTGGGCGGCCGCGGGGTCGGCGCGTCGGCCGAGGCGGTGGCGTCGCCGGTCCTCGCCCCCGCGCTGGGCCCGCAAGAGGCGCTGCTCGATGCCTGGCTGAGCGACGGCACGCTGCAGTCGCAACAGCACGGCAGCGTGCACTACGTGACCAACGGCCACTGGCTGCACGGCTGCGCCGTGCTCGACGACCGCGACGGCGGCGTGCATGCGGCCACGCAGCGCGCCTATGCCGACGTGTTCGCCGTGCTCGCCGCCCAGCCCTGCACGCATCTGCTGCGGCTGTGGAACTACCTCGCCGACATCAACCTCGAGGCCGACGGCAGCGAGCGCTACCGGCAGTTCAACGCCGGCCGCCAGCAGGCCTTCCTCGACGTGCAGCGCAGCGCCTTCGAGGGCTCACCCGCCGCCTGCGCGCTGGGCACGCACGGCGGGCCGCTGCGCGTGTACTTCCTCGCCGGCCGCATGCCGCCGGTGGCGATCGAGAACCCGCGCCAGGTCAGCGCCTACCGCTACCCCGACACCTACGGCCCGCGCGCGCCGACCTTCTCGCGCGCGGCCCTGGCCGACGTGGGCCACGGCCGCCAGGCGCTCTTCATCTCGGGCACGGCCAGCATCGTCGGCCACCAGAGCATGCACCTGGGCGACGTGCGCCGGCAGACCGAGGAAAGCCTCACCAACCTCGCCGCCGTGCGCGACGCCGCCACTGCGCGCGCAGGGCGGCCCATCGCCGCCAGCGAAATGGTCTACACCGTATACGTGCGCCACGCCACCGACCTGCCGGTGATCCGCGAGGTCTTCGAACGCGCCGTCGGCCCCGGCAGCCCGGCCGCGCGCGACGCGATCTACCTCAACGCCGACATCTGCCGCGCCGAGCTGCTGGTGGAGATCGAAGCGCACGGGTTCATCGAGCCCGCCGCACGGAGCGCCACGTGAGCCGGCGCGCCTGGCGTGCGTGGTTCGTCGCCACGGCCCTCGCCGTGGCAGGCGTGGGCAGCCAGGCGGCCGACGCCGCCGCAGACGCTGCCGAGCCCGAAGCGGCTCCGCCGGCCGCCACTGCGCAGGCGCCAGTCAAGAACCTCAAGCCGCTGTGGGAACTGGGCCTGGGCGCTTCCGGGCTGCGGCTGCCCGACTACCGCGGCTCCCGCGTCAGCCACAACTACCTGCTGCCGCTGCCCTACGTGATCTACCGTGGCACCTGGTTGCGCTCAGACCGCGACGGCACACGCGCGATGCTCTTCGACTCGCCTCGCATCAAGCTCGACGTCAGCTTCGGTGCGGCCGCCCCGTCACGGGGTGACAACCCCGACCGCGAAGGCATGCCCGACCTGCCCGGCAACGTGGAAGTGGGCCCGAGCCTCAACATCACCCTCGACCAGGAAGTGCGCAAACGCTGGACGCTCGATCTGCGCCTGCCACTGCGTGGGGTGGTCACGCTCGAAGGGTCGCCGCGCTATGGCGGCGCCACCTTCTCGCCCAACCTCAACTTCGACCTGAAAGACCCGACCCACGGCTGGAACGTCGGCTTCCTGACCGGCCCGCTCTTCGCCAACCGGCGCTACCACGAGCAGTACTACCAGGTCGACGCCGCCTACGCTCGCCCGGGTCGCCCGGCCTACCAGGCCGAAGGCGGCTACGCCGGCTGGCAGACCATCGCCTCCACCTCCAAGCGCTTCGGGCACACCTGGTTCGGCGCGTTCGCGCGGCTGGAAAACCTGAACGGTGCGGTGTATGCCGACAGCCCGCTGGTGAAGCGCAACTCGTCGCTGACGGTGGGCTTCGGCGTGTCCTGGATCCTCGCCACATCGGGCACGATGGTCGAGAGCCGCTATTGATGATGGCCCCCCAGTCGCTTCGCTCCTGCTCCCAAGGGGCACCGTCCGGCTTGGGGCGGCCCGGCGCCGGACCTCGGCCGTCATGAAACTGCTGCACCAGGTCGTCGCCGGCTTCTTCTTCTACCTCGCCCTGCTGCTGCTGGGCATCGGGTCGTTGAGCTGGAACCTCATCAGCTGGGTGCTCTACCCCTTCCTGCCGCGTGAGCGTGGGCGCGACATCGGCCGCGCCGCCATCGCCGGGGGCTACCGGCTCTTCTGGTGGTGGCTGCAGCTCACCGGCGTGATGCGGCTGAGCTATGACGGCATCGACGAGCTCAACCGTGACGCGGGGCTCATCATCGCCCCCAACCACCCCACCGCCCTCGATGCGCTGCTGGTGGTGGCCCGTGTGCCGCGCGGCGTGTGCATCATGCGCGCAAGCCTCATGCAGAACCCCTTCCTCGGGGCCGGCGCCCGCCTTGCGCGCTACATCCGCAACGACCCGCCGAGCGGACTCGTGCGCGGCGCGGTGGCCAACCTGCAGGCCGGGGGCCAGCTCGTGATGTTTCCCGAAGGCACCCGCACGGTGACTCCGCCAGTGAACCCCTTCCTGCCCGGCCTCACGCTCATCGCGCACAAGGCCGGCGTGCCGATCCAGACCGTGATCGTCGAGACCACCACCGGCTACCTCGGCAAGGGCTGGCCGGTGTGGAAACCACCGCACTTCCCGATGATCTACCACGTGCGCCTGGGCGAGCGGTTTGCGCCCGAGGCCGACCACCAGGGTCTGTCGAAGCGGCTCGAAGCCTATTTCCGCCAGGAGCTGAGCGCGTGAGCCTGTCGCCTTCGGCCACCCACCTCGTGCTCATCCCGAGCTACAACACCGGGCCGCAGGTCTATGCGACGGTGAAGGCCGCACGCGCGCAATGGAACCCGGTCTGGGTCGTCACCGACGGCAGCACCGACGGCACGCCGGCCGGCCTGCAGGCCATGGCCGCCGCCGACCCCGGCCTGCGCGTGATCGTGCTGCCGGCCAACGGCGGCAAGGGCGCCGCCGTGCTGCACGGGCTGGAGGCGGCGCGCGCCGAAGGCTTCACCCATGCGCTGGCGATGGACTCCGACGGCCAGCACCCCGCCGAGCTCATCCCGCAATTCATGCGGGCCTCGCAGCAGCGGCCCGACACCATGGTGCTCGGCCGGCCGGTGTTCGATGCATCAGCGCCGCTGCTGCGCGTGCGTGGCCGGCGGGTGTCGAACTGGTGGACCAACCTCGAGACGCTCGGCGCCGGCGTGGGCGACTCGCTCTACGGCTTTCGCGTCTACCCGGTCGAGGGCCTGATCGCTGTGATGCGCGGCCAGCCCTGGATGCGCCGCTTCGACTTCGACACCGAGGCCGTGGTGCGGCTGGCCTGGCGCGGCGCCAAGCCCGTCAACCTCGATGCACCCGTCAAGTACCTGTCGGCCGAGGAAGGTGGGGTTTCGCATTTCCGCTACGGGCGCGACAACGTGCTGTTGAGCTGGATGCACCTGCGCCTGATGATCGAGTTCGGGCTGCGCCTGCCCAGCCTCCTGTGGCGGCGTGCACGGCGACTCCCGCCGTTCCAGCCCTGAGCGCCCTGACACAACGCCCCACCATGAGCCTGCCCGCCGACCTCGTCGCTCCCGCGCAGACCCGGCCCGCCGGCTGGGCCGCCGAGCTGGTGGCGCGGATCCGCCTGCATTTCATCCTCAAGACGGTCGGCATCACCGCCTTCATCTGGGTCTTCTTCATCGGCTACTTCTGGGTGCTGCGCCACCCCGCGTATCCCGTCACCCTCATGCCACTCACCGCCCTCGACCGGGCCGTGCCCTTCCAGCCGGTGATGCTGTGGCCCTACCTGACCCTGTGGTTCTACGTGGGCATCGTGGCGGCGCTCACCCCGAGCTTTCGGCAGTTGATCGTGCACGGCGCCTGGGCGGCGGCCCTGTGTGTGGCCGGCCTGGCCATCTTCTACTTCTGGCCCACCGCGGTGCCGCCGCGCGCGTTCGACGCGTCGGGCTACGCCGGCTTCGCCCTGCTGCAGGGGGTGGATGCGCCGGGCAACGCCTGCCCGTCGATGCATGTGGCGGTGGCGGTGTTCACCGCCATCGGCTTGCACAGCCTGTTGCGCGGCATCGGCGCGCCCCGCTGGCTGCGCCTGCTCAACGTTGCCTGGTGCGCGGCCATCGTCTACTCCACGCTCGCCACCAAGCAACACGTGGCGCTCGACGCCGTGGCCGGGGTGTTGCTGGGGGCGACTTTTGCACTCTTTTCCCTGCGCTGGCGCCCGGGAGGGTGGTCGGCCGACGCGGTGGGCACAGGCGCAGCGGATATCATCCGACGACAGTAGTTTTGACATGAATCGGTCCCCGAGGAGGGGTGTCGGGCAGCGACCCGCACCGGGGGAGACCGAGGCACACAGGGGTTTGACGATGAGTTCGCTGAAGGAACTGCAGGATTTGATTCACGAGAAGTACGGCATCGACCCATCGGAGCTGGACCCCACCACTTCCATGCGTGAAAAAGGCCTGGACTCTCTGGCGCTCGTCGAGTTCCTCTTTGCCGTGGAAGACCATTTCCACATCAACCTGCCTGACGTCGACTCCAACGTCGACACGCTGGCCGAGCTGGCCCTCGTGGTCGACAAGGTGAGGGCGGCGCAAACGCCGGCATGACGGGTTTGCTGTCCATCACCGGCCTGGGTGCCGTCGCGCCGCATGGCGACAGCCCCGAGGCGATCTTTGCCGCGGTGATGCGCGGCGAGTCCGCGGTGCAGGCGGTCTTTCCCGATCTGCCCAAACCCACCGCCGCGGCCACCACCTCCTTCGACCAGACCCGCTGGTTCAACAAGCTGCAGCTGGCCGGTGTCGACCGTGTCAGCCAGTTGGCCGTGGCCGCCGCCGATCTGGCCATCAAGGACGCCAACGCCACCGACTGCGACCCCGAGCGCATCGGCATCTACGTCGGCTGCGGCATGGGCGGTGCCGGCTCGCTCGAAGCCGCCTACCGCGGCGCGAGCAACCGCGTGCCGCCGCTCACCGTGCCCGCCTTCATGCCCAACGCGCCGGCCTCGCACATCGCGATGCGCCAGAAGGTGCTGGGCCCGGTGCTCACCTACTCGGTGGCCTGTTCCTCCTCGGCCATCGCCATCGCCGAAGCGGCCAAGGCCGTGCAGGCCGGCGAGGTCGACATGGCGATCGCCGGGGGCACCGAGGCACTCATCGTGCCCGGCGTGGTGCTCGCCTGGCAGGCCATGCAGACGCTCGCGGGCTTCGACCCGGCCGACCCGCAGGGTGCAGCCCGTTCGGTGCGCCCCTTCTCGGCCGACCGCAGCGGCTTCGCGCTGGGTGAAGGTTCGGCCTTTCTCGTCATCGAATCCGAAGCCCGCGCCAAGGCGCGTGGCGCGAGGCGCTACGCGACGCTCGGCGGCTGGGGCATCAGCACCGATGCCACCCACCTCACCAAACCCGACGCGCCGGGCCAGGCCCGCGCGCTGCGCGCCGCGCTCAAGCGCGCCGGCCTGCAGCCGGGCGACGTGGGTTACTGCAATGCGCACGGCACTGCGACGCGCATCGGCGACCCGATCGAATGCGAAGCGCTGGCGCAGGTCTGGGGCAGCGACCTCGACGGCCTGCGCGTGAGTTCCACCAAGGGGCTGCATGGCCACCTGCTCGGGGCTGCGGGAGCGCTCGAAGCGATGCTCACGGTGCTGGCTTTGCATCAGCGGCAACTGCCGCCGAATGCGAACCTGACTGAGGCCGACCCCGCCTGCCGTTTGAACCTCGTCGCCGAAAACGGCCTCGCCGCGCCGCAACTCGAAGCGGCGATCAGCAGTTCGTTTGCCTTTGGTGGTTCGAACGCGGTGCTGCTGTTCCAGCGCGCTTGATCGGGTTCAGGCCATCCCGCCGTTGATCGAGATGATCTGGCCGGTGATGTAGCCGGCTTCGGCGCTGGCCAGAAACGACACCAGCGCGGCCACTTCATCGGCTCGGCCCGCACGCTTCATCGGCACCATGCGGTCGATCGTGTCCTTGTCGAAGGTGCCCTCGGCCATGCCCGAATCGATGATGCCGGGCGCGACCGCGTTGACGGTGATTCCGCGGCTCGCGAGTTCCAGCGACAAGGCCTTGGTCGCGCTGTTGAGCGCCCCCTTGGCCGCCGCGTAGTTCACCTGCCCGCGGTTGCCGGTGATCGAGGCGATGGACGAGATGTTGACGATGCGCCCGAAGCGGGTGCGGATCATCGGCATCGTGAGCGGCTGCGTGACGTTGAAGAAGCCGTTGAGCGACACGTCGATCACCCCCTGCCACTGCGCCGTGCTCAGCGCGGGAAACGCCGCATCGTCATGCGTGCCGGCGTTGTTCACCAGCACCTGCACCGGCCCGCCTTCGAGCAGCTTGGCCAGCGCCGTTTGCGCGGCCTCGCGGTCGGCCACGTTGAAGGCCACGGCCTCGCCGCTGCCTCCGGTCGCTTCGATCTGCGCCACCACCTCCTGCGCGACGGCGAGGCGGCTGTTGGCGTGCACGATCACATGCAGGCCGTCGCGCGCGAGGCGCAGCGCGATGGCACGGCCGAGGTCGCCGCTGCCGCCAGTGACGAGTGCGCGTTTGCGGGCAGGAGTGTTCATGCGGGCAAGGGAGTGTTGAGCACGACGGCGGCCCGCCCTTCGGCAAGCGGCTTTCCATCGTGGCTGACGGTGAAGCTGTAGAGGATCTGGCGCGCATCGCCGCTTTGGCGCACGGCCTCGACCTGCAATTCGTCGACCCCAGCAGGCGGCAGGTCGTCGAGCCGCAGCACGTGCAGCTGCACGCCGCGCGCACTCGCCAGGAAGCCGGGGCTGGCCGCGGTGCCGGCGTCCTGCCCGATCAGCGCGCCGTGCAAGGCCATCGCCTGCGCGGCGTATTCGATGGCGCAGGGCGACATCAGGCCGCTGGCGGTGCGCAGCGGGTGGTCGGCGTCGCGGTGGTTGGTGGCCACGCAGACGATGCGCTGCGCATCCCAGGACTTCAGCCGTGCCAGCAGGCACATGCTGCCGCTGTGCGGGATGAGCGCGGCGATGCCGGCGCGGTCGAGCGTCTGATGCATGTGACTCAGGAGGCGCCCACCGGCTCGAGATCGAGCCGCAGGCTCGTGCCCGGCAAGTAGTCGAGCACCAGGCCCTGCTGCGCCCGCCCTTGGGCGAGCGCCACCAGCAGCGGCAGCGCCGCCGCAGCCGGGATGACTCGGCGCAGGGCATCGAGCGACGCATCGGCCATCGGCGCGGCCTGCGGCCCATCGCCGGCCAGGTGCACCGTCAGCGAAGCGATCGATTGCGCAGTGCGCGCCGGCGAGAGCAGCAGCGCCGCGCCGAAGTGGTCGGGCAAGGGCCGGGCGCTGTTCAGCGGTTCGGGGTAAGGCGAATCACTCGCCACGAGGAGGATGGGCTGGCCGTCGAGGCACACACTCGCGGCCGCTTCGATCAGCCCGGCGCCGAAGCTGCCGTTGAAGGCGCACAAGCTGGTCGACGATGCACGGCTGCCCACGGCGATGTGCCACGCGCCCGACGACGCGTTGTGGACCGAGTTGGTGAACCGGGTCGGCGACACCACCGGTGCAGGCGTGGCCAGCGCTTCGCACAAGGAATGGCAGTTGGAGCACTCGCCGCTCGACGAGGTGAAGACGGTGGCGAGCGTGCCGGCATCGACCTGCGCGGCGGCCACCGCTTCGTCGGCCACCGCCATCGCGAGCTTCACCGCACTGCCGGCACGGCGGCGCTCGGCCGCCGGCAGGCGCGCCGGGGGCGGCAGCACGGTGGCCGTGCTGGCGTGAAGCTGCTCGCCGCGCAACACCGCCTGCGAGGCGGCCCAGGTCGCCAAGCCCGGCCCGAGCAGGCCCACGCCTTGAATCCAGACCTGCAGGCCCTTGTGGTTCGTGCTCATGCGGCGCTCCCGAACACGAGGCTGGCGTTGGAGCCGCCGAAGCCGAAGGAATTGGAGAGCACGCGTTTCACCGGGCCTTCGCGGTTGCTGAGCAGGTAGTCGAGTTGCAGCGCGGGGTCGCGGTCCTGCACATTGAGGCCGGCCGGCATCAGGCCGTGCTGCAGAGCCAGCAGCGAGATTGCGGCCTCCACCCCGCCCGCCGCGCCCAGCGTGTGCCCGGTTGCGCCCTTGGTCGAGCTGGCCGGGGTGGCGGTGCCGAAAACCTGGCGCACCGCGTTGTCTTCGGCCGCGTCGTTGCTCGGCGTGGCGGTGCCGTGCAGGTTGATGTAGTCGATGTCGCCCGGCTGCAGGCCCGCCGACGCGAGCGCAGCGCGCATCGCCGCGATGGCGCCCGCGCCTTCGGGGTGCGGCGTGCTCATGTGATAGCCGTCGTTGCTTTCACCGACGCCGAGCAGCCAGCCCTGCGGGTGCGTGGACTCGCGTTCGAGCAACGCAAAGGCCGCGGCCTCGCCGATCGACAGGCCCTTGCGCGCCCCGTCCCACGGGCGGCAGATCTCGTCGGACAGCAGCTCCAGCGAATTGAAGCCATAGAGCGTGGTGAGGCACAGGCTGTCGACACCGCCCACCACGGCCGCGTCGATCAGGCCGAGCTGCATCAGGCGCGCCGCGGTGCCGAAGACCTTGGCACTCGACGAGCAGGCGGTCGACACCACCCAGCTCGGGCCCTGCAGGTCGAGGGCCTGGGCCGCGAAGGCCGCGACCGAGTAGGTGTTCTGGGTGGGGCCGTAGAGGAAGTCGGCCGGCAGCGACCCGTCGGCCTCGCGGCGGCGATAGGCCAGCTCGGTCTGCAGCAGGCCCGAGGTGCTGGTGCCGAGAAAGACGCCCACGCGGTCGGCGCCCCAGCGGGCACGCGCCGCGGCCACCGCCTCGAGAAAGCCGTCTTGCTGCAGCCCGAGCCAGGCGAGGCGGTTGTTCCGGCAATCGAAGTTGGCGAGCGGGGCCGGCAGGTGCGCCGCATCGACGCCGGCGACCTCGCCCACCCAGGTGGGCAGGGGCAGGTCCAGGAACTTGACCGGCGCCAGGCCGCTGCGCATTTCGCGCAGCGCCGCCAGCGTGGCCTCCAGGCCGAGCCCGAGCGCGGAAGTCACGGTGTAGGCCGAAATGGCAACAGGATTCATCGGGACGCGACCCTTGCGATGAGCAGAACATTGGCGAACGGTGTGCCCTGGCTCATGGGCTGGCTGCGCACCTCGAAACCCAGCGATTCCAGCTGGGCGATCCATTGGGGCAGCGTGCGCCCGCACTGTGGCAGCACGCGGCCGTGACGCACCAGCATCACCGCGGCATCGACCCACCGGCTGAAAGCGAAACGGCGGCTGTACGCTGCGTCGGCCACGCGCAGCAGCAGCACGCCGCCCGGAGCAAGCGCGCGCCGCACCTTGGCGAGCACCGCATCCTGGTCGGGCGCGCTCACGTAGTGCAGCACGTCGAGGAGCACGGCCACGTCGGCCTCCGGAAACGGCGTGCTGCGCATGTCGCCGCAGACGAACTCGGCCGTGTCGCCGAGCGCCGTGCGGGCGCGGTCGACGTCGCGCTGAACGAGTTCGATGCCGGTCAGGCGAACGCCGGCCGGCGCGGCGGCCCATCCCTGCGGCCACAGCCCTTGCGAATGAAGCTGCTGGCCGGCGCGCAGCAGGCTGGCGAGCAGGCCCTGGCCGCAGCCGATGTCGAGCACGCGTGCACGCGGGGCGATCAGGCCCTGGCTCAGCAGGTGGCGGAAGACCGGGTCGCGGCCCAGCTTGCCGCGGGCGAAACCCCAGGCGAAACGGCCGTCCCGGAGGTAGGGCTGGCTGGCGGCATCGAGCAGCGCCGGCCAGGCCTCGGTAGCCGCCGCGTGGAGCACCGCGCTCATGCGGCGGCCCCCATGCCCTGCGGCAGGGTCACGCACTTCAGGGACAGTTCGTCGAAGCGCTTCAGCAGCGCCGGCAGCACCTCGAGCACCACCGGCCGCCCAGTGGCGGCAATGGCCGAACCGCGGTCGTGCAGCAGCAGGATGTCGCCGGCGGCCAGGTTGCGGGTGAGGCGCTTGAGCACATCGGCGGGGTCGCGGCGCGCGGTGTCGAAGCCGCGGCGCGTCCAGCTCACAAGTTGCAGGCCGCGCGCCTGCAGCACGGGGGCAAGGAACATGTTGCGAAAGCCGGCCGGCGCGCGGAAGTACAGCGGCCGTTGTCCGGTGAGCTGGGTCAGCGCGTCCTGCGAGCGGTCGACCTCGTCGGCCATGCTGTGAGGCCCGTTGAAGGAGAAGGTGTGCGAATGGCGATGGGTGTGGTTCTGCACGCTGTGGCCGCGCGCGAGGATCTCGCGCACGAGCGCTGGGTGGCGCGCCGCCTGTTCGGCGATGCAGAAGAAGGTGACGCGGGCGCCGTGGGCGTCGAGCAGGTCCAGCACCGCCGGGGTGACCTCCGGGTCCGGGCCATCGTCGAGGGTCAGGGCCACCTCGCGGCGCCGCACGGCGGCTTCGGGCAGGCGGCGCACGTTGGGGCCCATCCAGCTGGAGCGCGGGCTCAGCACGCCCAGCACGAGCAGCAGGTGGTCGAGCACCACCAACCCGACGGCCCAGGGCCACAGCGCCGACTCGATGACCACCGCCAGCACCGCGCCCACATGGCACACCAGGCTGGCCTTGACCAGCACCGGGGCGTGCCAGCGCACGGCGTGGGCCGGGTGCGTCAAGGGGGTGGAGGACTGCATGGGAAACAAGCGCGTAGCGCGGGTGGGAAGCGTGGGGAGAGGGTGTGCAAGGGGCCCGCCCGCCGAGGGTGCAGCCGGGCCGCGATTTTTGCACAGGGACCCCTCCGGCACCGGCCTGGGGTCAGGGCAGATTCAACGCTTGCGCCGGGGGATGAACGCGGCCGAGAGCAGCAGGCTCAGCACGATGCCGGGCGCCACCACCTGCCCCACCGCCGACAGCACCGGGATGCTCGAAAACGCCAGCAGCAGGAAGGAGATGCCGGCGGTGATGTTGGCCAGCGCCAGCGACGCCAGCGTGTCGGTGTCGACGACGAACGGGGTGCCGGGCGCCTGCGCCTTTTCCTGGGCCCGGATCTGGTCGAAGAAGAGTGCGTAGTTGGAGCCGATGGCCACCGCCAGCAGCAGGCCCACCAGGTGCAGGATGCCCAGCGCCACGCCGAGGCCGGTCATCACGGCCAGCACGATCACCACCGAGGCGGCCACCGGCTGCGCGATGCGCAGGAGCCGCCGCCACGAGCGCAGGTGCACGCCCAGCAGCACACACACCGCGAGCGCGCCCAGCAGCGCCTGCACGAGCGCTTCCTTCAGGTAGCGGGCGTAGAGCGAGCTCACCTCGTCGGCGATGTTGACCACATGGGTGCCGGGCAGGTCGGCCAGTGCGGCGCGCAGGGCGGCGACCTCGACGGTGCCGGCCGGGTCGACCGGCTGCACGCGCAGCAGCGCGCGCCAGGGGCGGCTGCCCCCGCCCGATGCGTCGCCCGGCAGCACCTGCGCGGACAGCGCGGCGGCCAGCGGCGTGCCCTTCAGCGACGCGAGCGTGAGCGTCGGCTGCGCACGGGCAGCCTCCACGTCGGTGAGGAAGGCGCCCAGGCGGCGCGCGGGCAAAGGGCCGTCGGCCGTGGCCTGCGCGAGGTTGGCGGCGAGCACCGCCGGCTCGGGCAGGGCCTCGCGCCTGCGCTGCTGCGTGGCCGGGCTCGGCAACAGCCTGGCCGGCGATTCGTAGCCGCCGATCGCGCCCGAGGCCACGAGCTTGTCGAGCCGCAGGCCCGCGGCTTCGGCCTGCATCAGCACGCCTGCCTCGTCGGCCGCGGCCACCGCGACGATGGTGCCGTTGTCGGAGGCCCCGATCTCCCGGCGCAGCTCTTCGTCGAGCTTGATCTGCTCAGGCCCGACCGGGTTGAGCGAGGCGAGGTTGGCGTGCCACGCCGAGGGCCACCAGGCCAGCGCGGCGGCGGCCACGAGCGTCACCGCCACCAGCGGCCACCGGAGCCGCGGCAGCACCGCGCTGCAGGCGCCCACAGCCTGGCCCAGCCGGCGCCGCATGCCGACACCGGGTGCGCCGTCGGGTGCGATCACGGTGTAGACGTAGCGGGTGGTGAGCGCCGCGGCGGCGAGGCCGGCCACCGAGAAGAGACCCAGTTGCGCCAGGCCCGGGAAGCCCGAGAACAGCAGCGCCGCGAAGCCGCAGATGGAGGTCCACAGGCCCAGGCGCACGGTGGGCCAGCTGTCGAGCGTCCAGCGGCGTGCCCCATCGCCCGGCGGCGCGCCGGGGCGCGAGCGGGCCTGGATCAGGTAGTAGATGGCGTAGTCGACCGCCTCGCCGATGAGCGTGGTGCCGAAGCCGAGCGTCATGCCGTGCACGTTGCCGAAGGCCAGGCTCACCGCCGCCACGCCGGCGAGCACACCGCAAGCCACCGGCAGCACCGCGATCAGCAGCGTGCGCAGCGAGCCCCCGAACGAGAAGAGGAGGATGCCGACGATCGCCACGCCACCGGCGAGCGCGAGCAGTTCCACCTCGTGTTTGATCTTGGCGCGCGAGCCGACGGCGAAACTGGCCGGTCCCGTGACGAGCAGGCTCACACCCTCGGCCTTGAGCGCGCCGAAACTTTCGCGCACCTGCGCCAGCGCCTTCTCCTGGCCGTCGAGATCGGCCCCGTCGGCGTGCGTGGTGGCGAGCAGCACCGCACGCTTGCCGTCTTGCGACACCCACACGCCACCTTCCATGCGCGGCGACTGCGCGGGCAACATGCCCTCGGCCATGCGGATGGTCTCGCCCGTCGGGTCGCGCAGGATCACCGGCTTGATGAGCGAGCCGGCCGGCGTGCCGAGCAGGGAGGTGGTCTCGTCGATGCCGGCCTTGAGCCCCTCGACGCTGAAACGCTGCGCATCGACCGCGGGGCTCAGCAGGTAACGGTGTTCGAAGAGGAACTTGCCGGTGGCCTCGAACTGCGAGGTGTCGCCGTTGTGGACGGCGTCGAACGCACCGCTCCCGCGCAAGGATTTCGCCAGCTGCTTCGAAGCAGTCTGCCGCGCCGCGGGTGTGCCGCCTTCGAGCCCGATCAGCACCAGCCGCGCCGCGACGCCGCTGCGCAGCTGGTCGAGCAGCACGGACTGTTCAGCGCTCGGGGTCGATGGCAGGAAGGCCGACAGGTCGGCCACATAGTGCGTGCGCGCGGCAATGGCAATCGCGGCCGCCACGCAGGCCAGCCATACCACCAGCACGCCTCGGCGAAGCAAAGCCGAGGCGCGATGCGGGCTGCCCTCTTCGGGGTTCAATTCGGCGCGCTCGCCGCGCGCACGGACGAGACCTGCTCGATGCTCATCACCGAGCGGTCGCCATCGGCCATCACGACCGTCACCTCACGCACCCACGACTGCTGGCCGGCGATCTGCACCGAACGCACCAGGTCGCGCACCTGCGGCTCGATGGGCACGAGTTCCATCAGCCAGCGCTGCGGCTGGCCCGACACGTTGGCGATGAAGTTGCGCTCGATGGCCTGGCGGTTGCCGGTGAGGGTGCCGCGGATCGCCTCGGTCATCACGGCGGCTTCGGGCACGGCGTCGAGCCGCAGCGTGCGGGTGCGGTTGCCAGAGGTCAGGGTCAGGATGTTGCCCACCACCGAAACCTTCTCCGGGCGCGGCTTGAGGGTCTCGCGCACGAAGGTGTCGGGTGCGGAAAAGCTGAGGCGGCCCGAGGACTCGAGCGTGCGCTCGAGCATGGCCACCGAACGTTTCTCGGTGAACACCGCCTCGCCGCTCTTGACCTGCGACATCAGGCGCGAGAGTTCGGGCAGGTCGAAGGCCCGGGCATGCAGCGGCAGCGCCAGGGCAAGCAGGAGACCCGCAAGAAGACCGACGGTCGGCCAGAACTCACGGCGAGGGAGGAGTCGCATCGGCAGCAGCCCAGAAGTCGTAGAAGTTGAACCAGTTGTACGGAGACTCAACGCACGCGGCCTCGATCCGGCGCACATAGCGCTCCAGGGCCTCGCGCACCAGGCGGTCGACCACCTCGCGGGGCTCGTTCGAGAGGCCGCGGAAGTCGGCCAGCTCGTCGAACACCAGCTCGTAGCGCCTGCCGCCATGGTAGAGGCCGGCACTGAACACGACGCGCCGCTTGAGCATGGCCGCCAGGCGGAAAGGGCCATCGGAAAACGGGGCCGGCTTGCCGAGGAAATCGAACCAGAGGGTGTGCGAACGCCCAGCCGCACCGGGCAGGGTGCGGTCGCCCAGCATGCCGGCGATGCCGCCCCCGTCGAGGAAGCGGCGCAGGGCCAGCATCGCGCCGGCCTGTCCGAGTGCGATGGTGTGCAGCTTGGCCTTGGGTGCCACCGCCGCCAGCATGGTGTTGATCATGCGGGCGTTGTTCTCGTACATGAGCATCGCGACTCGCTCGCCATGCGCCTCGCCACCCGCGCGCATGGCCTCGAAGCTGCCGAGGTGCGCGCCGATGGTGATGACGCCTTCGCCCTCGCGCAGCGGCCGGTGCACCACCTCGCCGTTCGTGGTCGTCACGTCGAAGAGCTCGTAGCGCTCGCGCAGGAAGTAGATGCGGTCGAGCACCGTGGAGGCGAAGGCGTGCACGTGGCGGTACACGTCGGCGAGGCCCGCCGGGCGCTTGAGCACGCGCGAGAGATAGTCTTTCGATGCACGACGGGCCTTGCCGTTGGCCAGCACGAAGTAGAGCGTGATCGGGTGCAGCAGCAGGCGCGTCAGCGTGCGGCCGGCACCCACCGCGATCAGACGGATCAGCGTCAGCGCCCACATGTGGCTGCGTTCGGGCTCGGTGGACCAGTCCACCTTGGCGCCCGCCTTGGATGGCTCGGTCATGGCGTGCGTTCGAAATGCCCCGAGGCCACCGCTCGCTCACCGACCTTCACCTCGAAGCGCACGGCGCTCGCGCTCTCGCTGAACACGATCGACAAGGTGCTGCCCGGGCGCACCGGCGAGAGAAACTTGGCCGCCCCGAGGCGCGGCGTGGCACCGACCGCAGCCGCCAGGGCCGGATCGCGCAGCACGGCCTCCAGCACTTCGGACAGCAACGACACACCCGGCAGCAAGGGCTGGCCGGGGAAGTGGCCGGCAAACGCCGGATGGTCGAGGGGAATGAAAACGTCCACCGAAACGCTCGCGAAAGGAATGGGAGGGCTCAGCGGCGCGAGGCGGCGGCCAACGCCTGCTCGGCCCAGGCGGCGAACGCGCCGGTCGGCAGCTTGCCCGTGCCCTGCACCCGCGGCAGTTCGGGCACCTGCACCACGCGGCGCGGCAGGAAAGCCGTGTCGACGCGCAGGCGCATCTCGGCGACCACGCGCTTGTGGATCTCCTCGGCCGACACGTCGGGCGCGACCACGAAGGCGACCAGGCGGACCACGCCATCGGGGGCGTCGTGCGGGAGCCAGAAGGCGCCGTCGCGCACGCCTTCGATGCCGTTGAGGTGGTAGTTGAGGTGGCCGAGCGAGCTGCGCTTGCCGGCGATGTTGATGAGGTCGTTGGAGCGGCCGAGCAGGCGGAAGCTCGTGGGGCTCAGCACTTCGAGCACATCGGCGAGCGTGGTGGGCTGCGGCACGTGCCCGCCTTGCGCCACGGCGGCCTCGGCGTCGCCGGTGAGGTGCACGCCGCTGAAGGTGGTCCATTCGGCGCCTTGCACTGTGCGTCGCGTGGCCACCTGGCCGGTTTCGGTGGAGCCGTAGATCTCCATCAGCGGGGCGGCGAGCGCGGCCTCGGCCCGCGCGGCCAGCTGCGGCGACAGCGGCGCGGTGGCGCACAGCGTGAGGTCGATCGCCGGCAGCTCGACGCCCGACTCGACCAGCGACTTGAGGTGGAACGGGGTCGTCACCAGCATGCGCGGCCGTGGCGCGCGGGCCAGGGCGGCGGCGATGTCGGCAGGGTAGAACGGCCGCTCGGTGTCGATCGTGGCACCGGCCAGAAGCGACAGCAGCACGCTCGACTCGAAGCCGTACATGTGCTGCGCCGGCACCGTGGCGACGAGGGTCACGCCGGTGAAGCTCGGCAAGCCCATCTGCTCGGCCAGGCGCTGCGCTTCGGCTTCGACGCCGATCCGAAGGTAGTGCCAGGCCTTGGGGTGCGGCACCGGCGCGCCGGTGGAGCCGGAGGTCAGCACCTGCACCGCGATGGCGGCGTCGTCGACCTCGGGAACGGCCTGGGCGGCCGGGATGGGCGCGTGGGCCTCGGCGTGCCAGACGGTGTGCAGCCCCGTGCTGCCGGCCACGTGGTCGGTGAGCACGTAGGTGCCGGGAAAGAGCGCGCTCAGGCGCTCGATCATGTCGGGCGTGAAATTGGGCGGCAGCAGGCTGCGCTGGCCGCGCAGCAGCGCCGCGCCGAGGCCCACCGCGAAGCGGTAGCGGTCGCCGCTCAGGTTGAGCATCGCGCCGGTCTCGGGCAGGCGGGCGGACAGGGCCTCCACGTCGGCAAGGTACTGGCGGCGCGAAATGGGCTGGCCGTGGCGCCAGGCGAGGGGTGCCTCGAGGTCACCCGCCCACAGCAGCGGCGAGGCGCTCACTGCGGCACCCGCGGCGCCGCGGGCTTGCTGGTGTTCATGTAGGCATTGATCGCATCGGCCACGGTGGACCGCGCGAATTCGGGGTGCAGGCGGTAGCGCAACGAAAACTCGCCGATGAACATGGTGGCGGTGGCGATGGGGGTGATCAGGTTGGCGAAAACGGCCCAGGTGTCGAAGCTGAAGCCGAAGAAGAGCACCAGCGAGATGGCGACGATCACGAGGAAGAAGATCGTCCAGGCCGCCGTCACCTGTCGGGTGTAGGCGAAATGCGCCGGCGGCAGATCCTTGCCATGCACGCGCTGCGCCACGGCGGTGATGATGGAAATCCGGCCCGGCCGAAGCGTGCTGCCGAAGAAGAGCGCGAGGAAGAAATTGATGCCGGCGTGCTGCAGCAGGTACAGCACATGCGAGGGGACCTGGATGCCGAGCATCGCCAGCACGCAAAGAGTCGCCAGCACGAGCGCCGCGCAGAGGGCCACAGCCCGGTGACCACTGCGCCACGTGCCCAGGATCAGGATCACGAGCATCGGCGACAGCACGCCGACGACGTTCCAGGCCGACGCTTCGGTCTGCGTCATCAGCCAGTGCGAGGCCAGCACGTACAGCAGGCCGACCCCGAGCACCAGGCCGACGCGCAAGGCAATGCGGGCTTGCATGCCACTCACCTCACTTCGTGCGGTTGGCGGCGATGTGGTCCGTCAGGCTGGCGAGCGAGGTGAAGATGCGCACGTTGTCCTGGTCGTCCGAGCGCAGCTGGAAGCCGTAGCGCTGCGACACCACGAGGGCGACTTCGAGGATGTCGATCGAATCCAGCCCTAGGCCTTCGCCGTAGAGCGGGGCCTGCGGGTCGATCGTCTCGGGCGCGGTCTCGAGGTTGAGCGCTTCGACGAGCAGCGCGGCCACTTCGCGCTGAAGCTCGGTTTGGGTGGAAGTCATGCGTGAAATCGGTGGGTGGTGGCCGTGGCGCGGGTGCGCGCAGGCCCGGTTCGGCGGGGGTCGGAGTTTATCAAACGGGGGTATGGCAATCGCCCCGCCCACACGGGTGAAAACGCGGGGCGTCAGCGCTCGAACGGGCGCGTCAGCGCGAAGCCGCTGCCATCGGTGACGCCGTCCGCGGGCATCGCGCCAGTGCCACGCGCGGCGGCGTTCAGGCGATCGATCTCGGCATAGGCGAAACGCAACTGGCCTTCCAGCCGCGTGACGGACGAGCGCTGCTCGGCGGCAAACGCAGCCTGGCGTTCACGGGCCGACAGCTTTTCCTTTTCCAGTTCGGCTTGGAGGCGCGCGTTCACAGCCCGCGCGTTCTGGGTGCTGGCGGCGACCTGCTCGCGAGCCGCGGCCACGAGCCGGGCATGGCGGGCCGCCGCTCGGCTGCCGATGACGCGCCACGTCACGGCGGCGCCCAGCGCAGCACCGACCAGGCCGGCGCTCAGTGCCGTTGCAATTCCCATCACGTCCATCGTCGCCCCTTCCCTCGCAGCGCGTGCCGTCGGGGGCGGGCGTCGCTGCGCAAGACCCTGAGCGTAACGAGGCTGTGCCGACTTGTCAGGCCCGATGGCTCATGGCGCCGTGACAAAGTGCGCGCTGACCTGCAAATCCGTGTTGCAAGGCAGCACCTCAGGCGCGCCGGGGCCTCACCTTGGCGGCGGCGGCCTTGGCGTTCCGGCGTGCGACCTCCACGTCGGCATCGAAGGCCAGCGCCACGCCCATGCGGCGTTTCACGAAGCTTTCAGGCTTGCCAAAGAGGCGCAGCTCGGTGTTGGGCAGCCGCAGCGCCTCGTCGACACCGTCGAAGGCGATGCCGGCCGCGTCGACGCCGCCGTAGATCACCGCGCTCGCGCCCGGGCTCTTGAGCGCTGTGTTGACCGGCAGGCCGAGGATGGCGCGGGCGTGCAGCTCGAATTCGTTCTGCCACTGCGTGATCATGGTGACCATGCCGGTGTCGTGCGGGCGTGGGCTGACCTCGCTGAACCAGACCTGCTCACCTTTGACGAAGAGCTCGACGCCGAAGATGCCTTGGCCACCGAGGTTGTCGGTCACGGCCTTGGCGATGTCGCGCGAGCGCTGCAGCGCCACCGGCGACATGGGGTGCGGCTGCCAGCTTTCCACATAGTCGCCGCTGACCTGGATGTGACCGATGGGGTCGCAGAAATGCGTCTCGACCTGGCCGTTCGCACCGAGGGCGCGCACGGTGAGCTGGGTGATCTCGTAGTCAAAATCGATGAAGCCTTCGACGATCACGCGGCCGTGGCTGACGCGGCCACCGGCCATCGCGTAGTCCCACGCCCTCTGGACGTCGGCCGGGCCGTCGATCTTGCTCTGGCCCTTGCCGGAGCTGCTCATCACGGGTTTGACGATGCAGGGGTAACCGATCCCCTTGTCGATGGCGGCTTGCAGCTCTTGCAGCGAGTCGCAGAACACATAAGGGCTGGTCGGCAGCTTCAGCGTCTCGGCCGCCAGGCGGCGGATGCCTTCGCGGTCCATCGTCAGGCGCGCGGCGCGGGCCGTCGGAATCACACGCACGGTGCCCGCGGCCTCGAGTTCTTCGAGCATCGGCGTGGCGATCGCCTCGATCTCGGGCACGACGAGATGGGGCCGCTCGGCCTCGATCAACGCCTTGAGCTGCGCCGGGTCGCTCATCGTGATGGTGCGGGCATGGTGCGCCACCTGCTGGCCGGGGGCGTGCTCGTAGCGGTCGACGGCGATCGTCTCTACGCCCAGGCGCTGCAGCGCGATCAGCACTTCCTTGCCCAGCTCGCCGCTGCCCAGCAGCATGACTTTCGTGGCCGAAGGGGACAGGGGGGTGCCGAGGGTCGTCATAGGAGCTCTTGAAGTGCTGAACGAGGCGCCATTCTAGAAAGACGATGCTCAACAAAGATTTATCATCGCGGCCCATGCCGTCCGCCCACCACGACGTGGCGCAGATCCGCCTGGACAACGCAATGGCGCTGTTCGACGAGTTCGTGCACGCCACCGTCAAACATGCCGATGCCGCCACCCTGCGCGGCCTGGAGCGCCGCTTTGCAGAGCGGCTGCAGATCCAGCCCAGCTACTGGAGCCAGATCAAGGGCCGCTCGCGCCAGATCGGCGAGCGCCTCGCGCGCCAGTTCGAGCAGCTGAGCCACAAACCCGTGGGCTGGATGGACGAGCCGCATGGCACCGGCACCCCGGGCGCAAGCGCCCTGCAGGCCGATCCGGAACCCGCACCCACCATGCCGCAGGACGACGACGAACGCTTCATCGTCGGTCTCGTGCTGACCTACTACCGGCGCCACCCGCAACGCGCCCGCACGCGCCTGCTCGACCTCCTCGGCGAAGTGCTGGCCCCAGCGCCGCCCGCGCCGACTGCGGCAGCGAAGAAACCCGCTCCGACCGACGACCCGCACACGCTCTGGCTCAGCACCCAGGCCGGCGTGGCGCCGCTGAAGCGAAAGCGCTGACCCCCTAGAAAAAGGTGAGCAACACCTCTTGCGCAAGATAATCAACTGTTTATCATTTGCGCAAGTTGCGGCGCCTGCTCGTACCGCAGCGACACCCCACCGATTCACATCCACCCGGAACGCCATGCCGACATTCGCCTGCCTGCCGACCCCACGCCGATCGTGCGTCGTCGATGCAGCCATCGTCGTGGTGGCGCCGCCAGGGCCGTTGCTCACCTGAGTGCTCTTGCCCCAAGAGCGCCGCACGGCCCGGGATGCGTCAGACGCCCCGGGCCGTTTTGTTTTCGTCGTGCGGACACGCGTCCGCCAAGGAGCGCCTCATGAAGTTCGTCATCGCCAAACCAAAGCCACGCAACCCGTTTGCCGCCGCCGCACGCGGCCGCCGGGCCGGCAGCCACCGACTTGGCACCGGCGCGCAGCGCCAACGATCGCGCCAGGAAGTGCGCCAGACCCTGGCCCAGCTCGACCCCCGCAAGGACAGCCCATGACCCTTGCCCGCCACGTGCGGGCAATGCCTGAAAGACCTCACCATGACCCATCTCAGACTCGTGACGTGGACCCCCGCCGAGGCCACGCCCCGCCCTCCCGCCCACCCCCTGCGGCGCCTGGCCGCCGCCGTCCTGCGAAGCGCGAGTCGCCTGCTGGCGCGCATGGCACAGCGCGTGGGCGAACCCAGGATCGCGACCCCGCCGGTGCTGCCCGAGACGCTGGAGTTCTACGCCGACGCCGGCGCTCCGGAAGGCGCGCTCTACCTCGATGGGCACCTGATCGGCCACCTGCCGGGCGTGAGGCGCCTGTGAGGCCCTAGGGCACACTCGCGGCCATGCCGCCCCTGCTCTCGCTGGACCACGTCGACAAGCGCTACGCCAATGGCGTGCTGGCCTTGCACGACGTGTCGCTGGCCGTGGGCCCGCATGAGTTCGTGTCGCTGCTCGGGCCTTCGGGTTGCGGCAAGAGCAGCGTGCTGAGGCTCGTCGCAGGGCTCGACGGGGCCACACGCGGCAACGTGTCCGCCCCGGCGCTCGAGCGCCGCGCCCCGGCCGACACCGCCTGCGTCTTCCAGGACGCCACGCTGATGCCCTGGGCCAGCGTGTTCGACAACGTGTGGCTGCCGTTGCGCATCGCCGGCCAGTCGCGTGCACAGGCGGCGGAGCGTGTCGACGCCGTGCTGCGCCTCGTGGGCCTCGCCGACTTCGCCCAGGCCCACCCGGCCGAACTGTCCGGTGGCATGAAGATGCGCGCCTCGATCGCACGCGCACTGGTCGCCCAACCGCGGGTGCTGCTGATGGACGAGCCCTTCGCCGCGCTCGACGAGTTCACCCGCCAGAAACTCAACGACGACCTGCTGCACTGGTGGCAGGCAAGCACGCTGGCGGTGCTCTTCGTGACGCACAGCATCTACGAGGCGGTGTACCTCAGCCAGCGCGTGCTGGTGATGGGCGCACGGCCCGGGCGGGTGGTCGACGAGGTGGTGGTCGACGAGCCCTACCCGCGCCGCCCGGCGTTTCGCAGTTCCGATCGCTTCCTCCACATCTGCCAGCGCATCGGCCAGGCGCTCGAAGCGTCACAGGTGGCCAGCTGATGCGGCGCGCATTGCCGGTGTTGACCCTGCTGGCGCTGGTCGCGGCGTGGGAAGCGCTGGTGCGCCTCGCCCACATTCCCCACTACACGCTGCCCGCACCCAGCCTCGTGGTGCAGACGCTGGTGGCCAACTTCGGCTCGCTGGCGGCGAGCTGGTGGTTCACGCTCAAAATCACCTTCGGCGCGCTGCTGCTCGCGTGTGCTGGCGGTGTGTTGATCGCCGCTGTCTTTGCGCTCTCGCGGCCGGTCGAGCACGCGCTCTTTCCGATTGCCGTGGTGCTGCAGGTGACACCCATCGTGGCCGTGGCGCCGCTGATCCTCATCTACGTCGAGAGCACCACCGCCGCGCTGCTGCTGTGCGCCTGGATCGTCGCCTTCTTTCCCATCCTCTCCAACACTGTGATCGGCTTGCGCGCGGCCGACCCGCAACTGCGCGATCTCTTCCGCCTCTACCGCGCCACACGGGTGCAGCGCCTGCGCTGGCTGCTGGTGCCGAGCGCCTTGCCCTACTTCGTGGCGGGGCTGAAAATCTCCGGCGGCCTGAGCCTGATCGGCGCCGTCACCGCCGAGATGGTGGCCGGCGCCGCGGGCCGCGAAACGGGCCTCGCCTCGCGCATCCTCGAAGCGAGCTTCCGCACCGAGACGCCGAAGATGTTTGCCGCGTTGGCCCTGCTGGTGCTGACCGGCGTGCTGATCTTCTGGAGCTTCAATGCGCTGTCGCGTGCCCTGCTCGGGCGCTGGCATGCCGTGGAATCCTCCAGAGCCGATTGACCTTTCTCTGGAGCCTTCATGCGCACACTCGCCCTCGCCACTCTGGCCGCCCTTGCCTGCAGCACCGCCGTCGCCCAGGACAAGGTGACCTTCGCGACCAACTGGAAGGCTCAGGCCGCGCACGGCGGCTTCTACCAGGCCGTGGCCGATGGCACCTACAGGAAGTACGGGCTCGACGTGACCATCCAGCAAGGCGGCCCGCAGGTGAACAACCGGCCGCTGCTGCCCGCCGGACGCATCGACTTCCTGATGACGGGCAACCTGCTGCACAGCTTCGACAACGTGAAGAACGGCGTGCCGACCGTGGTGGTCGCCGCAATGTTCCAGAAAGACCCGCAGGCGCTCATCGCGCACCCGGGCCAGGGCTACGAGAACTTCGCGGCCTTGAAGAACGCGCCGGTCGCGCTGATCGCGAAAGACGGCCAGTTCAGCTGGTGGCAGTGGCTCAAGGTCACGCACGGCTTCAAGGACGAAGTGCTCAAGCCCTACAACTACAACCTCGGCCCCTTCCTGGCGAATCCCAAGTCCATCCAGCAGGGGTATTCGGTGGCCGAGCCGATCTACGTGCAGAACCAGGGCAAGTTCAAGCCGGTGGTGCACCTGCTGGCCGACCACGGCTTCTCGACCTACTCGACGCTGATCGAAGCGCGCGCCGAGACCGTCAAGGCCAAACCGGACCTGGTACAGCGCTTCGTCGACGCCTCCATCATCGGCTGGGTGAACTACCTCTACGGCGACCGCAAGGCCGCGGCGGCGCTGATGATGAAAGACAACCCCGAGATGACCGAGGCCGAGATGGAAGCCTCGGTCGCGCTGATGAAGCAGCAGGGCATCGTCGACTCGGGCGAGTCGCTTGCCGCAGGCATTGGTGCGATGAGCCAGGCGCGCATCAACGACTTCCATGCGCAGATGGTCAAGGCCGGCCTCTACAAGGCGGGCGAGGTCGATCTGTCGAAGGTGGCGGCGCTGCAATTCGTGAACAGACGCGTGGGCCTCGACCAGAAGGCCAAGCTTGGCGGGCGCTGAGGCTCAAGTCGGCCGCGGCGGCGGCCGATAACCACGGTAAGAAGTACCTCCTTTTCGACGAGCCGACGTGGACCCGATCGCAACGCCCCCTTCGTTCGTCACGCAAGCGCTGCGTGACCTGGACGCCTGGGTGAGGCATTTCCGCGATGCCGAGATCCCGGTGCTGGGCAGCACGGCCGACGCGCTCGAAGCGATGCGGGCGAACGAGGACGACGTCGACGCGAACCTCATCGGCGAGATGGTGGCCGACGACCCGCTGATGACGCTCAAGGTGCTGGCCTATGCCTCGACACACCGGCCGCCGCGGCTCATCACCGACGTCGAAACCGTGACCGCGGCCGTGGTGATGATGGGCATTTCGCCGTTCTTCGGCAATTTCGGCCGGCAACCGGCCATCGAAGACTGGCTGGGTGACCAGCCAGAGGCGCTCGAAGGCGTGGGCGAGGTATTGCGCCGAGCACACCGCGCCGCGCAGTTCGCGCTGTCGTTCGCCGTGCACCGCATGGACCACGACGCCGCCGTGATCTACGAGGCCACGCTGCTGCACGACTTCGCCGAGATGCTGCTGTGGTGCCATGCCCCGACGCTCGCGCTCAAGATGCGCAGCGCGCAGAAGGCCGACCCGACGCTGCGCTCGCATGCGGTCCAGCAGCAGGTGCTCAACATCCAGCTCTTCGACCTGCAGCAGGCGTTGATGCGCGCCTGGGCTCTGCCCGAGTTGCTGATCCGGATCACCGACGATCGCCACGCCCGCCACCCGTCGGTTCAGAACGTGATGCTGGCCGTGCGCCTCGCCCGCCACAGCGCCGAGAGCTGGGACAACCCGGCGATCCCCGACGACATCACGGCGCTGGCGCAGCTGCTCAACCTCTCCGAGCCGGCCACGCTGCAGTTCGTGCGCGACATCGAAAGCTGAGGTGGGAACGGCGCCGCTTGCCAAAACCGGCCACACGCGGGAACCTACGGCTCTCTCGTCTGCACGAACCGCCATGGCCAACGCTCACAAGGCAGTCAACCAGGGGGTCGCGCCGGTCACCTACGGCACCGGCACCCGCCCACCCCGCGGCGACTACGCCTCCGCCCGCGCCGACTACACCTGCGAACAGCAGTGGTCGCGCTACACCCCCGACGACCACGCGCTCTACGAGCGCCTTTACCAGCGTCAGGCCGCGCAGTTGCCGGGCCTGGCCTGCGAGGAATTCATCGCCGCCGTCGCGCAGCTCGGCGAGCCGCATCACATCCCGCGCTTCGATGCGTTGTCGGAGCGGCTGCACCGCGCCACGAAGTGGGAGGTGGTCGCCGTGCCCGGCCTCATCCCGGAAGAGGCTTTTTTCGCGTTGCTGGCGCAGCGGCGCTTTCCCGTCACGGGCTGGATCCGTAAGCCGGAAGAGTTCGACTACGTGGTCGAGCCCGACGTCTTCCACGACCTCTTCGGCCACGTGCCGCTGCTCTTCAACCCGGTCTTCGCCGACTACATGCAGGCCTATGGCGCGGGGGGGCTGAAGGCCAGCCGGCTGCAGGCCTGCGAGTACCTCGCGCGTCTCTACTGGTACACGGTGGAGTTCGGTCTCATCGCCACGCCGCAGGGCCTGCGCGCTTATGGCGCGGGCATCCTCTCGTCGGCCGGCGAGCTGCGCCACAGCGTGCAGAGCCCAGCACCGCAACGCCTGGGCTTCGACGTCGAACGCATCATGCGCACCCGCTATCGCATCGACGACTACCAGACCACCTACTTCGTCATCACCGGCTTCGAGCAGCTCTTCGACGCCACGGCGCCCGACTTCACGCCGCTCTACGAACGCGTGTCGCGCGAAGGCGAACTCGCCGCCGACTCGCGGCTGCCGAGCGACCGCGTCTATTGAGGCCCTACTCCGGGACGACCGTCCCGAGCACCGCCTGCAGCACCAGCGGGTGGTCGACCATGTGCACGTGCGCCATGCCGACCAGATGGCGGTTGTCGGCACCGGGCAGCGTGGCCGTGGAAGCCGGGAAGACGACGTTGTCGCAGTGGCTGTAGAAGCAGATGAAGCGCTCGAAGTGCTGGGCCGGCTCCAGCGCTTCGAGCGCGCGCTGCCAGTCGGTGCCGAGCGCCATCTCGCGCGCATTCTGCGTGCTGGCAAACCGCGCGAGCCAGGTGCCGCGATGCGGGCTGCCGATGGTCACAACACGGTGCACCCGGCCCGCGCCGCTGGCGGCGTACCACGCACGAATCGCCAGCCCGCCCATGCTGTGGCCGACGAGCACCGGCGCCTGCCCGGTGCTGTGCTCGAGGCGCTTCACGGCGTCTTCGATGATGGGCACATAGTCGCTGATGGTGCCGAACACGGGCTCGAGGTTGACCGCGATGAACGGCACGCCCCGCACGCGCAACTGCGGCATCCAGCGGTTCCAGAAGCCGCGGTTGCAGACGAAACCGTGCACCAGCACCACCCCGCGGCGGCCCGATGAGGGGGGCAGATGGTCAGGCTCACGGCGAGAGCGGAAGGGTTGCTGCCAGCAGAAGACCCGCGGCGCCGCCAGGACTTCGGCCCACCACGCCTTGAAAAGCTGCGCGGCCGATGCCTTGGGCGCGGGATCGTTGCCGTGCACGAACCAGACGAGCACGAGTTCGATCGCGAGAAAGATCGCATAGCCGAACACCAGCAGCGCCGCGCCCGCCCACGCCCAGGTCGTGTAGCCGCGTTGCACGCACCAGAGGGCCCATGCGACGGCGGTGGCAAGGAGCCCGAGGGTGATGAACTGCTGGAGCCTGGCGAGCATGCGGCGATGCTACGCGACCAGCTGTACGTCTCTTCCCGTCAATGACATGGCCAAGCCGGTGGCCAGCCGGTTGGCCACGCCGTACACCGAGAGTTGCGGGTTGGCGCCGATGCTCGTGGGGAACAGCGAGCCGTCGTGCACCGACAGATTGGCCAGTTGCCAATGCACGCCGTCCGGGCGCACCACGCCCTGCCGCTCGTGCCCGGCCATCGCGCAGCCGCCCATCACATGCGCGCTCACGACGCGCGTCAGCAGCGGCTTCATCGGCAGCGCCTGGATCGCCTCGCGCGCCTGTGCCCAGCTGGTGTATTGGCGCGCCATTTCGTGCACCGGCGACACCTGGCGCGCCCCGGCGGCAAACTGGATCTCGGCCATGCTCAGGAACGCACGACGGGCGCCGTCCATCACGTAGTCGTTCAAGGGGTAGTCGAGCACGGGCGATCCGTCGTCGCGCAGTTGCACGGTGCCCCCCGGGGAATCGGCGTGGAAGCCGTCGCGCAGCAGGGCGAGCAGGCCTTGCGTCTGGGGAAACTGCTTCAGGAGGTCTGCCTGCGCCTGCCCGTGGCCGGTGAGGGTGGTCGAAACGATCACCGGATGCATCGGCGGCGCTTCGAGCTTGTAGCCCATCGGCCCGTCGATCGGCTGGCTGTGCAGGAAGTGGTCGCTGTAGAGCGTCTGCGGCGCGCCGCTCCAGGCTTCGACGCGCTCGTCGAAGGTGGCGGCCGAGATCACCACCGGATGGAGAAAGGTTCGCTTGCCGAGCAGGCGGTGCGGATCGGGCACGCCCGATCGCATCAGCAGCGCCGGGCTGTTGATTGCGCCACCGGCGACGACGAAATGGCGGGCGACGATGCGTGTCGGAGCGGCCCCGTGAACGGGCGCGCCGTTGCCCGCGACCGGCGTGCACACGAGCGCCTGCACTTGGCCGTGGCCCACCACGAAGGCGTCGGCGCGGGTCTCCACGAGCAGCGTGGCGCCCCGGTCGAGCGCGGTCGGGATCGTGGTCACCAGCATCGACTGCTTGGCGTTGGTGGGGCAGCCCATGCCGCAGGAACCGAGGTTCCAGCAGCCTTTGACATTGCGCTGGATGCCAGCCGCAGAGATGCCCAGGCGACGCGCACCGGCACGCAGCACCTCGTTGTTGCGGTTGGCCGGCGTCAGCCAGGGGCCGATGTTGAGGCGCTGCTCGGCCTGGGCGAACCACGGCGCCAGCGCCGCCTCGGTGTAGTCGGTCAGCCCGAAGTGCTGCTGCCAGTGCTCCAGCGTGGTGGGCGGCGTGCGGAAGGAACTCGTCCAGTTCACCGTGGTGGAACCACCCACGCAGCGGCCTTGCAGGATGGTGATCGCCTTGTCGGCGGTCTTGCGGCCCGCGGACTCCTGGTAGAGGCTCGGGTAGGCCTCGCTCTCGAGCTGGCGGAAGTCGCTGCTGCTCTTGAGCGGGCCTTCTTCCACCAGCACGACCTGCAGCCCGGCGTGCGTGAGCAGCTCGGCGGTGATGCCGGCACCGGCGCCACTGCCGATGATGGCCACGTCGCAGGTGATGCGAGCGGGCAAGGGCCCGTGCGCGCCGCCGCGCACGCGCCAGCCCCGTTGAAGGCCGCTGCGTATCGGGTCGGGGATGGTGCTGGCGGTCGTGCTGGTCATATCGGCCGAGGCCCCGGGTAGCCCATCAGCCGCCACGCCGAGGCATCGGCATAGAAGGCGGCATTGGTGAGGTCGCGCAGGGCGTGGTACGCCTGCTGACGCGCAGCGAGGCCCGACAAGCGCATGTCATCGAAGGCCGCCTGGATCTCGGCAACGCTCGCGTCCGGCCAGTCGGTCGACAGGCCGGCGAGCAGGCGGCGGCCGGCGCCGTTCGAAAGAATCGCGAGCAGTTGCGAGAGTTCGGCCTGTACGGCGGCGGGGAACGCGAGGATGACGTCGTCCAGGCGCTTGAGCTGCGCGGAGAGCGCTGCGCGTTGTTCGGAGGCGGCCCGAGGCAGGCTGCCGTCGAGCACGGCGCGGGCGACCGCTTCGAACACCCGCTTTCCCGAGTCGGTCAGCCGGCCAGCGGCCAGCCCGGGCTGGAACAAGGCCACGCCGCCACCGGCCAGTGCGAGCAGCGCAGCGGCGCCCACGCCGAGTTTCAGAAGGCTGCGTCGTTCCATGTGGCGGTCAGTGTTGCATCATTCCCCCGCAACGCCGTAGAGACACACGACTACTCGGCGCCCAGAGAAACCCGCGCTTGAACGATGTCTACACCTGCTGCCTTGATCCTCGGCCACCTGGAAACCGTCGAACATGAACGGCGCCTGCGGGCAGCCTCACCCGAGCTGCACATGCGCGTGCAGGCTTTGAAGGCCTATCAGCAGCGTCGCTTCGCGCACACCTATGCGGACCTGCTGGCGACGCCGCGCTATGGCGCGGCAGCGCGGTTCTTCCTCGACGAGCTGTACGGTCCGAGCGATTTCAGCCACCGCGACGCGCAGTTCGCACGCGTGGTGCCGGCCCTGGTGCGCCTGTTTCCGCGCGACGTGGTCGCGACCGTGGCCACGCTCGCCGGCCTGCATGCACTGTCGGAGCAACTCGATTCAGCGATGGCACATGCGCTCGACGGCCCCGAAGTCGATGCGCTGGCCTACGTGGCGGCCTGGCGGTCCGTCGGGCACGCGCGTGAACGAGAACAGCAGGTGGCGCTCACCCTCGACGTGGGCCGCGAGCTCGACACCCTTACCCGCAAGCCCCTGCTGCGTCACAGTCTTCGGATGATGCGTGGGCCCGCACGCGCGGCGGGTCTGTCCGCCTTGCAAGGCTTTCTGGAAAGCGGGTTCGACACGTTTCTCGCGATGCGAGGCGCACAAGAGTTCCTCGGCACGGTGAGTACCCGCGAGCATGCGTTGCTGAGTGCACTGTTTGACGCAGAAGATGCGGCCGCCTTGAAGGCGCTAGGACAACTACCGTAGCCGCCCTTCTTCGGCGGCTGGATCATCCGCGCGGTCAAAACTCGGCGTGAACAGCATGGAAAAACCCTGGCTGAAGAGCTATCCCCCCGGCGTCCCGACCGACGTCAACCTCAACCAGTACAACTCGCTCGTCGAGTTGCTCGAGGAGTCTTACGCCAAGTACGGCGAGCGCACCGCTGCGATCTGCATGGAGGCGTCGCTCAAGTTCCGCGACATCGACCGCATGTCCACCGCCTTGGCCGCCTGGCTCCAGGCCAAAGGCCTGCAGCCGGGCGCGCGCGTGGCGATCATGATGCCCAATGTGCTCCAGTACATGCCGACCATCGCCGCCATCTTGCGCGGCGGCTTCGTGGTCGTGAACGTCAACCCGCTCTATACGCCGCGCGAACTGGAGCACCAGCTCAAGGATTCCGGCGCCGAAGCAATCTTTATCCTGGAGAACTTCGCCAAGACGCTGGAGCAGGTGATCGGCAACACCAAGGTGCGCCACGTCGTGCTGGCCTCGATGGGTGACCTGCTCGGCGCGGCAAAAGGAGCGCTGGTCAATCTTGTCGTGCGCAACGTCAAGAAGATGGTGCCGCCGTTCCGCTTGCCGGTGGGCGATGGGCGCACGGTCACCCGTTTCAACACGGCGGTGTCCGAAGGTTCACGTCAGACCTTGCAGCGCCCGAAACTGACACCCGAGAGCGTGGCGTTCCTGCAGTACACGGGTGGGACGACCGGCGTTTCAAAGGGGGCCACCTTGCTTCACCGCAATGTGGTCGCCAACATCCTGCAGTCCGAAGCGTGGTTCCAGCCGCGATTGGCGACGATCGACGCGAATGTCCAGATGGTCGCCGTGTGCGCGCTGCCGCTTTATCACATCTTCGCGCTGACGGCCTGCTACATGCTGGGCGCGCGGTTGGGCATTCTCAACCTGCTGATCCCGAATCCGCGTGACATCCCAGGCTTCATCGACACCTTGCGCAAGCACCAGGTCCACATGTTCCCCGCGGTGAACACCTTGTTCAATGCGCTCGCGAACCATCCCGATTTTCCGAAGCTCGATTTTTCGGGTCTGAAGATCTCGAATGGCGGCGGCATGGCCGTTCAGCAGGCGACGGCGGAGCGTTGGCTCAAGATCACGGGCTGTCCGGTGGTCGAAGGCTACGGCCTTTCCGAAACATCGCCCGTGGCCACGATCAATCGTTTCGACATCTCTGCTTTCACTGGATCGATCGGCCTGCCGGTGCCACTGACCGACATCGCCATTCGAGATGACGACGGGCGTGACGTCCCATACGGAGAACCTGGCGAAATCTGCATCCGCGGCCCACAGGTCATGGCGGGCTACTGGAACAGACCGGACGAGACCGCGAAGGTCATGACGCCGGATGGCTTCTTCAAATCCGGCGACGTGGGAGTGATGGATGCGAACGGCTACACCAAGATCGTCGACCGCAAGAAGGACATGATCTTGGTGTCCGGCTTCAACGTCTACCCGAACGAAATCGAGCAGGTTGTGGGGTTGCACCCTGGTGTGCTCGAGTGCGCCGCGATCGGCGTCCCGGACGAGAAGTCCGGGGAAGTGGTCAAGCTTTTCGTGGTTCGAAAAGACCCAACGCTCACGGAGGAGGCGTTGTTCGACTATTGCACCCAGAATTTCACTGGCTACAAACGTCCGAAGCACATCGAGTTCAGAAACGACTTACCAAAGTCCAACGTTGGCAAGATTCTTCGGCGAGAGCTGCGCCCCACGACGGCGTAGAGAAGCTGTCAGCGCTCCAAAATAGGTCGCAAGCAAGCGACCTTTTTTGTGTCAGAGAAGAGGCAGCGCTTTTTAGGGCATAGGGCTCCCGCGCCGCGCACAAAAGCAAAAACCCCCGCCACGAACGTGACGGGGGTTTTCTATTAATAGCCTGACAATGTCCTACTTTCACACGGGAATCCGCACTATCATCGGCGCTGAGGCGTTTCACTGTCCTGTTCGGGATGGGAAGGAGTGGGACCACCTCGCTATGGTCATCAGGCTTAACCGATCACCGCTTTGAAACTCAAAGCGGCCAATTTGTAGAGTCGCACAGTATTTACCTGTGATCAGCAATATGATTGCGCCACTTCAATCTGAAGACTGACATAACAGCTTACCCATTCGACATTCGTCAAAATTATAGGGTCAAGCCTCACGAGCAATTAGTACTGGTTAGCTTAACGTATTACTACGCTTCCACACCCAGCCTATCAACGTCCTGGTCTCGAACGACTCTTTAGGGGGCTCAAGGCCCCGGCAAGACTTATCTTAAGACGAGTTTCCCGCTTAGATGCTTTCAGCGGTTATCTCTTCCGCACATAGCTACTCGGCAATGCCACTGGCGTGACAACCGATACACCAGAGGTGCGTCCACTCCGGTCCTCTCGTACTAGGAGCAGGCTCTCTCAATCTTGCAGCGCCCACGGAAGATAGGGACCAAACTGTCTCACGACGTTTTAAACCCAGCTCACGTACCTCTTTAAATGGCGAACAGCCATACCCTTGGGACCGGCTACAGCCCCAGGATGAGATGAGCCGACATCGAGGTGCCAAACACCGCCGTCGATATGAACTCTTGGGCGGTATCAGCCTGTTATCCCCAGAGTACCTTTTATCCGTTGAGCGATGGCCCTTCCATACAGAACCACCGGATCACTTAGTCCTACTTTCGTACCTGCTCGACTTGTCAGTCTCGCAGTCAAGCACGCTTATGCCTATGCACTATCAGCACGATTTCCGACCGTGCCTAGCGTACCTTCGAACTCCTCCGTTACGCTTTGGGAGGAGACCGCCCCAGTCAAACTGCCCACCATACACTGTCCCCAACCCGGATAACGGGCCAAGGTTAGAACCTCAAACACACCAGGGTGGTATTTCAACGTTGGCTCCACGACACCTAGCGGCACCGCTTCAAAGCCTCCCACCTATCCTACACAGATCTGTTCAAAGTCCAATGTAAAGCTACAGTAAAGGTTCATGGGGTCTTTCCGTCTTTCCGCGGGGAGATTGCATCATCACAAACATTTCAACTTCGCTGAGTCTCTGGAGGAGACAGTGTGGCCATCATTACGCCATTCGTGCAGGTCGGAACTTACCCGACAAGGAATTTCGCTACCTTAGGACCGTTATAGTTACGGCCGCCGTTTACTGGGACTTCAGTCAAGAGCTTGCACCCCATCATTTAATCTTCCAGCACCGGGCAGGCGTCACACCCTATACGTCGACTTTCGTCTTTGCAGAGTGCTGTGTTTTTAATAAACAGTTGCAGCCACCGATTCTCTGCGGCCTCATTGGGCTCACCAAGTAAATGGATCACCTACTAAAGGCACACCTTCTTCCGAAGTTACGGTGTCAATTTGCCGAGTTCCTTCTCCAGAGTTCTCTCAAGCGCCTTAGAATACTCATCTCGCGCACCAGTGTCGGTTTGCGGTACGGTCGTATGTAGCTGGAGCTTAGTGGCTTTTCCTGGAAGCAGGGTATCACTCACTTCAGCGGCAAGCCGCCTCGTTATCACGCCTCATCTAAACCCTCCGGATTTGCCTAAAGGGTATGACTACACGCTTGAACCGGGACATCCAACACCCGGCTGAGCTAACCTTCTCCGTCCCCACATCGCACTACATATCGGTACAGGAATATTGACCTGTTTCCCATCAGCTACGCATCTCTGCCTCGCCTTAGGGGCCGACTCACCCTACGCCGATGAACGTTGCGTAGGAAACCTTGCGCTTACGGCGAGGGGGCTTTTCACCCCCTTTAACGCTACTCATGTCAGCATTCGCACTTCTGATACCTCCAGCAGCCTTCACAAGCCACCTTCACAGGCGTACAGAACGCTCTCCTACCACGCATATTGCTATGCATCCGCAGCTTCGGTAACTGGCTTAGCCCCGTTACATCTTCCGCGCAGGACGACTCGATCAGTGAGCTATTACGCTTTCTTTAAATGATGGCTGCTTCTAAGCCAACATCCTGACTGTTTTAGCCTTCCCACTTCGTTTCCCACTTAGCCAATTTTGGGGACCTTAGCTGGCGGTCTGGGTTGTTTCCCTCTTGTGTCCGGACGTTAGCACCCGGTGCACTGTCTCCCAAGCTGTACTCTGCGGTATTCGGAGTTTGCCAAGGTTTGGTAAGTCGCCATGACCCCCTAGCCTAAACAGTGCTCTACCCCCGCAGGTAATACTTGAGGCACTACCTAAATAGTTTTCGGAGAGAACCAGCTATTTCCAAGTTTGTTTAG